>CAVUUS010000003.1:0-1985086 GCA_963744755.1 uncultured Solirubrobacterales bacterium
TGCAGCCACCCGTCCGCCAACGCCTCGAGTGTCTGCTCGGGTCGGTTGTGGTACCCGCGCATCGTGGCCGGGGACCGGATTAGCAGCTCGCCGCGGCCCGAGGCCAGGCACTCCCCGGCGTCCGCTTGGACCGCCACCTGAGTATGGCTCAGCGGCCGACCAGCCGAACCATGATGCTCGAGCGCCTCCTCCGGCGCGAGCAGCGTGGCGATCGTCGGGAACTCGGACAGCCCGTAGCCCTGGCACACAGTGCAGTTCGGTAGCTCCTGGTTTATGAGCTCGATAAGCGCGCGCGGAACCGGCTCGGCACCGGTCACGACCCAGCGGAGGGTGCTGCGGCGCATCCGCTCGAGGATCGCGGGATCGTCGACGAACTGCCGGAGAAGGCTCGGCACAAGCATCGTGTGGGTTCCGCTCTGCGCCTCGATCGTGGACATCAACCGATCCGGGGTCATTCCGCCGGTGGGCATGAGCACGCTCCGCCCCCCGATCCAGGCCAGGGCCAGCATCAGGTTGTGAAAGCCCGCTGCCCACGAGAGTGAAGCGACGACCACGTAGACGACGTCGCGACCGAGGCGCAGATCGGTCACCTGCGCGAAGGAGTTCCACAACACTCCGTTGTGGGTGTGAACGGCGGCCTTGGGCAGCCCGGTGGTACCGGACGAGTAATAGAGGATCAGATCGTCGCCCAGCGCGGGGCCGCCGGGAGCGGGCGGGCCGGTCGACCCGGCCATGAGGTCCGCGTACTCGACCGTGCGAGCACCTTCTGGGGCGTCGATCCGTCCTACCGAGACCACGATCTCCGGAAGCGCATCCAGCTCTGCCATCGCCGCTTCGCCCATGCTGTCCACGATCAGGCAGCGCGCCTCACTGTCGGCGCACACGTGGGCGATCTCCGGGCTCGTCAGGAGCACATTGACCGGTACGCAGATCGCGCCGAACGAGGCCAGGGCGAACAGCACCTCCGGCCACTCGTGCCCGTTGGCGAGCATCACCGCGACGCGGTCCCCCGCTCGGAGCCCCGCGCGCCGCAGTCCCGCCGCCAGGCTGCGGGACCGCTGCTGGAGGACGGCGAACGTCCGAGCCTCGTCTTCGAAGGTCACTGCGGGCTGGTCGCGGTAGTGACTCTGCGCTGACCGGTCAAGGACGCGGGCGAGAGTCACGGCCTGATCTCGGACAATGGTGGGCCCCCGAACTCTTCGATGAAGGCAAACTCCGACACCGAACGGCGTCTGAGCCGGCGGGGGACCTTCTCGGGGACTGGATGACCCAGCGTCATCAAAGCCGCCAGGGCGAAGCCCTCCGGGGCTCGGCACAGATCGCCGATCGCGTCCTCGCGGGCACAGAGCAGCGTCGTGATCGCGGCCCCGAGACCTTCGGCGTGCGCCGCGAGCAGCATGTTTTGCACAAACGGATAGACGGACGCACCGCCCACGATGCTGACCCGGTCAAGCTCGTGGTCTGTGACCTGGAGGCTGTCCAGGTCCACCCACACGAGTAGATGGATCGGGACTTCGGCCAGGTGCGCGGCGAAGTGGTCGGCCGCCTGGAGGCTGCGGGTGGCCAGCTTCGTCTGCGTGCTCGCCGTCGCTCCTCGGCCGATCTGCGCGCGATAGGGATCCCAGACGCTGCGGTAGTGCTCCGAGATGGTCCGGCGTCGGTCCGCATCGCGCACGACGATGACGCGCCAACCCTGCCGGTTGCCACCGCTGGGCGCAAACCGCGCGGAATCCAGCACCCGGTAGAGCGTGGCCGGGGCGACCGGTTCGCTCGAGTAGTAGCGGGTCGTCGCGGCGCTGCGCATCGTCTGGTGGAATCGCGTCATGAGCTCGGTTCTCGGGGGTGAACTCTCGCATTGACCTGCACCCCGGAACCTATAATATACTGACCGAACGGTATATTTCTACTGGAGGGAGCATCGTGCCGCTCGAGATCTATCCGATGGCGCTGGCCGAGGGACAGGCGGATACCAGCTTCCTCTGTTGGGGGATGACTCCGGGGACGACGGTCTGGGTGCCGGTCACCTCGTACCTGATCCTGGGCGGAGGGACGCCGATCGTCGTTGATGCCGGTATTCGCGACGCGGCGGAGCTGCAGGCCAACAGCGGCATGCCGTTTCGGACCGAGCCCGACCATGCCCTCACCGCGAACCTGGCCCGCCACGGCCTCGAGCCCGAAGACGTCGGATTGCTCGTGCTCACTCATCTCCACTTCGATCACTCCGGTCTGGTCGACAAGTTCCCGAACGCGCGACTCCTCGTGCAGCGCGACGAGCTGCAGTACGCGGCGGCTCCGATGTTTCCCGCGGTCTTCTACGAGCGCGTGGACATCGGCAAGCTCGTCGATCCCCTGTGGGGCCAGGTCGAAATTCTGATGGGCGACACCGAGGTAGCGCCCGGCGTGAGGACCGTCGTGACCGGCGGTCACTCCCCCGGCCATCAGATGGTGTACGTCGACGTGCCGTCAGGCCAGGCGGTTATCTGCGGCGACGTGGCCTACCTCGAGGATCCCGGGGTGACCCAGGGTGTACCCCCGGGCTACTTCGTAAGCCTGCCCGATGCCCTCGCCGCGCTGGCGCGGGTCAAGCGAGACGCCGACTACGTGCTCCCGATGCACGACGCCACCGTCTACCAGAAGTACCCGGACGGGGTGCGCTGAGGGCGTGTCCCCAAGGCGTGGTCCGGACGAGACGTCTCGCCGCGCGACCTATCGATCCACTGCGCGGTGATCCCGCCCGATGCTGATCCAATCCCATCACCAACCCGGACATCACATCATTGGGTCTCCCCACGCGCCTCAGCGATGAATCGGTCTAGACCCCGAACGCGCGCGGATAGCGATGCCCCCACCGGGGCGAACGGCGCCGGTCGCGTTAGCCGCGACACCGCGGGGGAGCAAGCACTCCGTCGATAGGGGCCGGGTCCTCGAGTGATGGCCCGTCCGAGCCGAGAGCAGCCACGCCGCGGCCGGGCGCGAGGTGTGTGCTTCTGACGCCGAGCACTCACGCGAGCGGTCAGCCGGCCCGAGTGGTCCGTCGACGCTGACTGTGCTCCACGGTTTCCGCGAAGCGCGTCGCGCAGCTGCTGGGGAGGTAACCACGCAGGTCCGGGTCGCCACCCGAAGCCCAGCTCCTCGGCATACCGGTACGCGGCCTGCTCCTGAGCCGCCGCGTCGGCGAGCGCCCGCAGGCGACGCCCGTACCGGGCGTCGGGTGGGGGCCGTGCGTGTTCCTTGATTGCGTTCTGCCAGCGTCCCCCGGGTCGCGTGTTCCTGCGCCCCGTGTCGTGACCACGCCCACAGTCGTGCGGGCACGGGCCGCTTCACGCGTTCACGAACGCACACGGAAATGTGGACGCCCCGTGGACGTCGGAGACCAATTATCGGGAGGATGCTCCGCACAAAATCCCTGCAAATGCGGCAAAAGCCGACGCCCGGACTCGAACCGGGGACCCCTTCATTACGAGTGAAGTGCTCTACCAGCTGAGCTACGTCGGCGGACTGGGTCGCGGAGTTTATCGGCGGCCTGCGGATTGGCCCGGAGCCCTTCAGGAGCGCTCGTTTCGGGCGCGCCAATCTTCGGCGAGGATCGCCCAGCGCTCGTGGTCGCGCCAGAGGCCGCCGATCTTGAGGTATCTCGGGGCCCGGCCGTCGCGGCGGAAGCCGGCGCCGCGGGCCAGCGCGATCGAGGCTTTGTTGCCGGGCTGGATGTTCGCCTCGACGCAGTCGAGACCGAGGGTCACAAACGCGTTGTGCAACACGAGGTTGATTGCCTCGCGCATGTAGCCCTGGCCAGCGAAGTCGCGGCCGACCGCGTAGCCGAGGTAGGCGCTCTGCACCTTTCCCTGGGCGATCTGCGAGAGGTTGAAGAAGCCGACGATCGCGTCGTCCTGCAGGCGACAGACCAGCATCGCCTCAAAGTCGCTGCGGCGGCCGTCCGCGACATAGGCGGCGAACCGCTCCTGATCGGTGGGCGCGCTCGCCCAGGGGCGGTGAAACGCACGACTCGCACGCATCAGCGTCGTGAACTCCCGCTCGTCCTGTTCGTCGGGAGCGCGAAGGTACACCCGTTTATGCGTGGTCACTGCGATAGGACACGCTCCAATCGGTAGGCCAACGCCTCACAGGCCAGCTCCTCGGTCACGTTGAACTGAAAGCGCTGGCGAGCGTCCTCCACGAGCTCGATCGCTGCCCGCAGCTGCTGGGGGCCCGGACCGGAGTCCGCGGCCAGCTCGGCCTTCCGGTCGGCGTGGCGGACAAGATCGTCGGCGCCCCACGCGAGACAGGCCAGGTCCGCGAACCACAGGCTGGTCATCTGCAGCGCGAGATCGAGCGCGGAGGTCTCGACCCGGCGTCGGACGCGACGAAGGCGATCGGTCCACTCCGTCTCGATCCGCTTGCGCTCCTTGCGCGGATACAGCTCGACCTCAGCGGCGGCGCGCCCCTCGAGTTCGGCTCGAGTGATCTCACCGCGCGCCCTGACGGCGGCCAACAGCGGCGCCCACGGCTTCTGCTCGGCCACCCGTCCCGCGATCGCCGCGCGGGCCAGCTGCTCACCCCCATGTCTGAGCGCCACCCCCTCCGCCGAGGCAAGTTCCTGGGCACGACCGGCATCCCCCAGCGACAGCCGTGCGCAGGCCAGTGCCGTTTCGGCGCCGACGCCGAGTTCGTGGAGCGACGCTGCCACCTGATCGGTCCGCGGAGCGTCGAAGCGCACGAGCTGGCACCGAGAGCGGATCGTCGGGAGTACCTCGGTCAGCCGATCGGTGAGGAGGATCAGGTGGACGAAGCTCGCCGGCTCCTCGAGGGTCTTCAACATCCGGTTCGCCGCCTCGTCGCCGAGCTCGTCGACCCGTTCGATCACGAACACCCGGCGCAGCGACTCGAACGGCGTTCGGCTGGAGGCGGCTACTACCGGCTCGTCGATGTCGCTGACCAGAATCTCGTGCGCACCGCTGGGCGAGACCCAGGTCAGATCGGGGTGGGCGCCCGAGAGGACTCGCGCACGTGCACTTTCCGGCTGCTCCGAACCTGCCGCGAGCAACTCGGACGCCAGGGCGCGCGCCACTGCACGTTTGCCGGCGCCGCCGGGGCCGTGGAACAGATAGGCGTGCGACGGCTGTCCGTCTTCGGACAGCGCCGGGGCGAGCACGGCGCGCGCGTGTGGATGTGGTTCGAGCTCGACGAGCACGCATCCCGATGCTAGCCACCTATAACGTCGGACCTGAGCAGCGATGCCACGCGGAGCACTGATCACGATCGAGGGGCTCGACGGAGCCGGCAAGTCCACGCTCGCGGCGTCGCTTCTGCCCGCGCTCGTCGAGCGCGGACTCGACGTGAGGTCGATGCGCGAACCCGGCGGGGTCGAGGTCTCCGAGCGGATTCGCGAACTTGTCAAGGATCCGGAGTCGGCGATCGGCGCCCGCGCCGAGGCGCTGCTCTACGCGGCCGCTCGGGCCCAGCTGGTGGAGCAGGCGCTCGAGCCGCTTCTGGACTCCGGCACGTGGATCCTGCTCGACCGCTTCGTCGACTCCTCACTCGCCTACCAGGGCGCAGGGCGCGGGTTGGGGATCGAGGCGATCCGGGCGATCAATCAATTCGCCACGGGGGGCCTGACCCCCGACCGGACTCTGCTGTTGCGGATCGACCCATCCGTAGGGAAGGCGCGCTCGCACGCACGGACCGGCCCGCTTGACCGGCTCGAGCGCGAGCAGGACGAGTTCTTCGCCCGGATCGGCGACGGCTACGCGGCGCTGGCCGAGGCCGAGCCGGCGCGGATCCGCTCGATCGACGCCTCCGCCTCGCCGGACCGCGTGCTGGCCGCCGCTCTGGACGCGCTCGCGGACCTGATCTGAGCCCGGCCTCAGTCCGGGTATCCGTCGGGGTTGGCCTTGGCGAACCCCCAGGCGTCGCCGAGCATGTCGGCCAGCTCCGGTTTGGCTGCGCTCCAGCCCAACTCGGAGCGGATCTTTTCGCTCGCGGCCACCAGCATCGGCGGGTCGCCCGGCCGCCGCGGACATTCAGCGACCGGGATCTGGGTGTCGGTGACCCGCTCGGCCGCCGCGATCACCTCTCGCACCGAGAAGCCGCTGCCGTTGCCCAGGTTGAAGATCCGGTGCTCGCCATCCCGCGTGCCCTCCAGGGCCAACAGGTGAGCCTGGGAGAGATCCTCGACGTGTATGTAGTCGCGGATCGCCGTCCCATCGGGCGTGGGATAGTCGGTTCCGTAGATCTCGACCCTTGGCAGCTTGCCCAGCACGGCGCGGAGGATGTTGGGAATCAAATGTGTCTCGGGGTCGTGGTCCTCGCCGACGCCGCCGCTGGCTCCGGCAACGTTGAAGTACCGCAGGCTGACCGCCCCCAGCCCGTGCGCGAGGCAGAAGTCACCAATCATCCGGTCCACGGTCAGCTTCGAGGAGCCATAGGCGTTGGCGGGACGAGGAGTCGCTGTCTCGGAAATCGGCACCTCGTCGGGCTGGCCGTACACGGCGCAGGTGGAGGAGAAGACCAGTTTGCCGACGTCTGCCTTGCGCATCGCCTCCAACAGATTCAAAGTTCCGCCGACGTTCGTGCGGTAATAGCGTTCTGGATGACTGACCGATTCGCCCACCAGCGCCAGCGCGGCGAAATGCAGAACGCCGTCGAATCCCTCTTGCAGCAATGCCTCGACCCGCTCCCCGTCGAGCAGATCGGCGACTACCAAGCGCGCCTCAGGAACCGCCGCCCGATGCCCGCGCTCGAGATTGTCGAGCACGACTACCTCGTGCCCCTCGGCGATGAGCTGCTGAGACACGATCGAACCGATGTAGCCCGCCCCCCCGGTGACCAGCAGCTTCATCGGCGCCAGCTCCCTGAATCCCGGGTCCACTCCATCAGCGCGACAGGTATAACAGACCTACAATCGCCCGGGTCGTGATCGACGCCTCATCCTCAATTGAGCTTGAACAGTTCGAGCAGGTAGAGGCAACGCCTGGCACCGCGCTGCTCCGGCTCGCGGCCAGGGCATCTGACCCGGACGCGGCGCGGATGTCGAACCTGGTCGTCGACGACGGCCGGCGCCAACACCGACTGGTGCCGATCCGACAGCCTCCGGATCGATCCGGGCTGCTCCGCGCCGCCTATACGGCGCCGCTGGAGATGCTCGCCGGGCGGATCGCGTTCGCGCTCGAGCTTCCGGATGGTTCGGTCATCGACCTGCCGCCCCCTACACACGCGCGCAGGCGGGTTTCGCGCCCGGCGCCGGCGGCCGAGGATCGCCGGCTGCGCGACGAGGCCGAGCGCCGCGCGGAGGCCCGCCGGTTTGCCGTGATCGAGCTCGAGCGGCGGCTGCAGGCCGAGCGCGACCGGCGCGCCGCCGCCGAGGAGCAGGCCGCCAGCCTGTCCTCGGCGCACGAAGCCCTTGCCGAGCAGCTCGCGCGTGAGCAGCAAGGCATGGCCGAGCTGGAACGGGCCCTCGTCGATCGCGACGCGACGATCGCGGCGCGAAACGCCGAACTCTCCCGGCGTGACGAAGCGATTCGGATGGAGCGGGAGCGGATGCTCGAGGCAAACGCGGCATTCGTCGAGGAGCGCGGTTGGGCAGCGGCAATGCTGGAGCAGGCCCGAGCCACTGCAGCGGACGCAGATCAGGAACGCGTCCGGTTGCAAGCCGACGCCGCGGTGCGGACGGCGGCGATCGAGCAGGCGACGAGCCGCGCCGCAGAGCTCGAGCAGGAGCTGGCTACGGCGCGAGACGAAGCGAGGCAGGTGGCCGAGCTCGAGTTGCTTCGAGCAGCGAGCGAGCGCCGCCTCGAGCAGACTCAGGCAGCGCTCGAAACGATTCAAGCCGAGCTAGCCGATGCGGTGGGCCGAGCCACCACGTCCGAGCAGAACGCGCGCCGCGCCGAGGACCGCGCCGCCGCGCTACTGGCGAAGCTCAGGCAGGCCGAGAGTGAGAGCCGACTCCACCTGCAAGTTCTGCAGGTCGAGCTGGCCGAGGCGAACGAGCGCGCCCAGGACGCCCAAAAGGCCGCGTCGGCGGCGGAGACACTCGCGGCAGAGCTGGGCAGACGACACGCGGATGAGCTCGAGCAGGGACGGGCGGAGGCGCTCGCCCAGCAACGCCGGGCCGAACGGTTCGAGCAGGATGTCACCACCGCCCACGCGCGCACGGCGGACGTCGAGGCGAAGCTGGCTGAGGCGGAGGCAGCGGCGCTCGAAGCCAATCGCGCCAGTTCCTCGATCCAGGCGGAGCACGCGCGGGCAGTCAGCCGCGCCCTGGAACTCGCTGCCGAGTACGAGCAGCACCAGACAGAGACCGCCCGGCAGTTGGAACTCGCGGACGCCGCCCTGCGCGAGGCTGAGCGCGCCGCGGCCGAGGCAGTGGAGGCGGCCGAGGCTCGCATCTCCGAGCTGTCCGCACAACATCAGGTCGAGCTCGAGGCGGCTGCGCTCGAGGCCAATCAGGCAGCCGCAGCGGTCCACGCAGCCCACGACGAGGCAGTCGCACGCGCGCACGAGCTTGAACGGACCCTCGTCGATGCAAGGACACAACTGACCGAGGCCGAGCAGCTACGAATCGAGCTCGAGGCGGCCGCGCTGGAGGCCAACCGGGCGAGCGCTTCGATCCAGGCCGAGCACGACGAGGCCCTCGCCCGTGCGCGCGAACTCGAGACGGAACTCGCGCAACAGGCCGAGCAAGCAGCCGGGCGGGCGCGGGAGCTCGAGCAGGCCGTAACCGAAGCCGAGAGCCAGGCCGCTGAGGCGGAGCAGGCCGCCGCCGCGGCGGAGCTGAACGCCGCCGAGACCGCCGAGACGCTCACCGCCGAGCATCAAGCCGCGCTGCAACAGGCCCGAACCGAGGCCGAACAGGCACGGTCCGAAGCCGAGCAGGCGCGCGCCGAGGCCGAGCAACGAGACGGCGACGCCCGGGCGCGGATGGTCGAGCTGGAGGCAGCGGCACTGGCAGCCAACCAGGCAAGCGCGTCGATTCACGCCGAGCACAACCAGGCCCTCGCCCGGGCGCGCGAACTGGAGACCGAACTCTCTCAGCAGTCCGAGCACGCCACCGGGCAGGCGCGGGAACTCGAGCAGGCCCTGGCCGAAGCCGAGCGCCGGGCAGCCGAAGCCGAGAGGGCGGCCGCCGAGGCCGAGCGCCGAGCGGCCGAAGCCGAGCAGGCCGCCGCCACGACCGAGCTGAACGCCACCGAAGCCGCCGAGACGCTCACCGCAGAGCTCACCGCAGAGCATGAAGCCGCTTTGCAACAAGCCGCGGCGGAGGCCGAGCAGGCACGGTCGGAAGCCGAGCAGGCCCGAACCGAGGCCGAGCAGGCGCGGTCGGAAGCCGAGCAGGCGCGCGCGGAGGCCGAGCAACGAGACGGCGACGCCCGGGCGCGGCATGGTCGAGCTGGAGGCAGCGGCACTGGCAGCCAACCAGGCAAGCGCTTCGATCCACGCCGAGCACAACCAGGCCCTCGCCCGGGCGCGCGAACTGGAGACCGAACTCTCTCAGCAGGCCGAGCACGCGGCCGGGCGGGCGCGGGAGCTCGAGCAGGCCGTATCCGAAGCCGAGCGCCGAGCGGCCGAAGCCGAGCAGGCTGCCGCGGCGGCCGAACTGAACGCTGCCGAGACCGCCGAGACGCTCACCGCAGAGCATCACCGCCTGCAACAAGCCGAGGCGGAGGCCGCAGCATGCGCGGTCGGAAGCCGAGCAGGCACGGACCGAAGCGGAGCGGGCTCGCGCCGAGGCCGAGCAACGAGACGGCGACGCCCGAGCGCGGATGGTCGAGCTGGAGGCAGCGGCACTGGCAGCCAACCAGGCAAGCGCTTCGATCCACGCCGAGCACAACCAGGCCCTCGCCCGGGCGCGCGAACTGGAGACCGAACTCTCTCAGCAGGCCGAGCACGCGGCCGGCCGAGTGAACGAGCTCGAGCAGGCCGTAGCCGAGGCCGACCAGGCCGTCGCCGAAGCCGAGCGCCGGGCCGCCGAGGCCGAGCAGGCCGCCGCCACGGCCGAACTGAACGCCGCCGAGACCGCCGAGACGCTCACCGCAGAGCTCACCGCCGAGCATCAAACCGCGCTGCTACACGCCCGAGCCGAGGCCGAGCACGCACGAGCCGAGGCGGAGCAGGCGCGATCCGAAGCGGAGCAGGCGCGGTCGGAGGCCGAGCTGACCCGCGCCGAGGCCGAGCAACGAGTCCTCGACGCCCGAGCGCGGATGATCGAGCTGGAGGCAGCGGCGGTGGAGGCCAGCGCGTCGAGCGCGTTGATTCACACCGAGCACGATCGGGCGCTCGCCCGTGCGCGCGAACTGGAGACCGAACTCGCGCAACAGGCCGAGCACGCCGCAGGGCAGGCGCGGGAGCTCGAACAGGCCGTGGCCGAAGCCGAGCGCCGAGCCGCCGAAGCCGAGCGGGCCGCCGTCACGACCGAGTTGAATGCCGCCGAAGCCGCCGAGACGCTCACCGCAGAGCTCACCGCCGAACATCAAACCGCACTGCAACAAGCCCGAACCGAGGCCGAGGAGGCACGGTCGGAAGCCGATCAGGCGCGGTCAGAAGCGGAGCAGGCGCGGGCTGAGGCCGAGCAGGCGCGCGCCGAGGCCGAGCAACGAGACGGTGACGCCCGAGCGCGGATGATCGAGCTCGAGGCGATGGCCTTGGAGGCCAACCAGGCCACGGCATCGATTCATGCCGAGCACGATCTGGCTCTCGCCCGCGCGCGCGAAGTGGAGACCGAACTCGCGCAACAGAATGACCTCGCGGCCGGGCGGGCTCGGGAGCTCGAGCAGGCCGTGGCCGAAGCCGAGGGCCGGGCCGTCGAAGCCGAGCGCCGGGCCGCCAAAGCCGAGCAGGTCGCCGCCACGACCGAGCTGAATGCCGCAGAAGCCGCCGAGACACTCACCGCAGAGCATCAAGCCGCGCTGCAACAAGCCGAGGCGGAGGCCGTGCAGGCACGGTCCGAAGCGGAGCAGGCGCAGTCTGAGGCCGAGCGGACCCGCGCCGAGGCCGAGCAGGCAGCACTCGATGCCCGAGCGCGGATGATCGAGCTGGAGGCAGCGGCAGCGGAGGCAAACGCGGCGAGCGCGTTGATTCACGCCGCGCACGAGCAGGCTCTTGCCCGCGCGCGCGAACTGGAGACCGAACTTGCGCAGCAGGCCGAGCACGCCGCAGGGCGGGCGCGGGAGCTCGAGCAGACCGTCGCCGAAGCCGAGCGTCGAGCCGCCGAAGCCGAGCGCCGGGCGGCCGAAGCCGAGCAGGCCGCCGCCACGACCGAGCTGACCGCCGCCGAGGCTGCCGAGACGCTCACCGCAGAGCTCACCGCCGAGCATCAAGCCGCGCTGCAACAAGCCCAAACGGAAGCCGAGCAGGCACGGTCACAAGCCGAGCAGGCACGGTCACAAGCCGAGCAGGCCCGTGCGGAAGCCGAGCAGGCGCGTGCCGAGGCCGAGCAACGAGACGGCGACGCCCGGGCGCGCATGATCGAGCTCGAGGCGATGGCCTTGGAGGCCAACCAAGCAAGCGCGTCGATTCATGCCGAGCACGAACAGGCTCTCGCCCGCGCGCGGGAACTGGAGACCGAACTCGCCCGGCAGGCCGAACACGCGGCCGGCCGAGTGAACGAGCTCGAGCAGGCCGTAGCCGCGGCCGACCAGGCCGTCGCCGAAGCCGAGCGCCGGGCCGCCGAGTCCGAGCAGGCCGCCGCCACGGCCGAGCTGAACGCCGCCGAGGCCGCCGAGACGCTCACCGCAGAGCTCACCGCCGAGCATCAAGCCGCGCTGCAACAAGCCGAGGCGGAGGCCGAGCAGGCGCGGTCCGAAGTGGAGCGGGCACGGGCGGAAGCCGAGCAGGCCCGCGCCGAGGCCGAACAACGAAGCGCCGATGCCCGAGCGCGCATGATCGAGCTCGAGGCGATGGCCTTGGAGGCCGGCCAGTCCACCGCAGCGATTCACGCCGAACTCGATCAGGCCCTGGCTCGTGGGCGCGAACTGGAGACGGAGCTCGCGCAACAGAATGACCTCGCGGCCGGGCGGGCTCGGGAGCTCGAGCAGGCCGTTGCTGAAGCCGAGCGCCGGGCGACCGAGACCCAGCAGGCGGCCGCAGCGGCCGAACTGAACGCCACGGAGACCGCCGAGATGGTCGCCGCCGAGCATCAAACCGCGCTGCAACAAGCCGAGGCGGAGGCCGATCAGGCGCGGTCAAGCGAGCAGGCGCGGCTGAAGCGGAGCAGACGCGGCTTGAAGCGGAGCAAGCGCAGGTTGAAGCGGAGCAAGCGCGGGTTGAAGGGGCAGGCGCGGTCAGACGCGGAGCAGGCGCGGCTTGAAGCGGAGCAGTCTCGCGCCGAGGCCGAGCAGCGAGTCCTCGACGCCCGAGCGCGCATGATCGAGCTCGAGGCAGCGGCGTTGGAGGCCAACCAGGCCACGGCATCGATCCACGTCGAGCATGAGCGCGTCGTCGTCCGCGCGGGCGAACTGGAGACCGAACTCGCCCGCCAAGCCGAACACGCGGCCGGCCGAGTGAACGAGCTCGAGCAGGCCGTAGCCGAGCTCGAGCAGACCGTGGCCGAAGCCGAGCGCCGAGCCGCCGATGCCGGGCGCCGGGCCGCCGATGCCCAGCAGACCGCCGCCGCGGCCGAGCTGAAAGCCGCCGAGGCTGCCGAGACACTCACCGCCGAGCATCAAATCGCGCTGCAACAAGCCCAAACGGAAGCCGAGTCGGCGCGGTCCGAAGCCGATCTGGCACGGTCTGAGGCCGAGCAGGCCCGCGCCGAGGCCGAGCAGGGAGCGCGTGACGCCCAGTCGCGCGTGATCGAGCTCGAGGCGATGGTCCTGGAGGCCAACCAGGCCACGGCATCGATCCAGGCCGAGCACGGGCGCGTCGTCGTCCGCGCGCGCGAACTGGAGACCGAACTCGCGCAGCAGAGCCGAGCAGGCGTCCGGGCGAGCGCAACGAGCTCGAGCAGGCCGTGGCCGAGGCCGAGCAGGCCGTCGCCGAAGCCGAGCGCCGGGCGGCCGAAGCTGAGCGGGCCGCCGCCGCAGCGGAGCTGAATGCCGCCGAGGCTGCCGAGACGCTCACCGCAGAGCTCACCGCCGAGCATCAAGCCGCGCTGCAACAAGCCCAAACGGAAGCCGAGCAGGCACGGTCACAAGCCGAGCAGGCCCGTGCGGAAGCCGAGCGGGCCCGCGCCGAGGCGGAGCAACGAGACGGCGACGCCCGAGCGCGGATGGTCGGGCTGGAGGCAGCGGCGTTGGAGGCCAACCAAGCAAGCGCGTCGATTCACGCCGAGCACAACCAGGCCCTGGCCCGCGCACGGGAACTGGAGACCGAACTCGCGCACCAGGCCGACCTCGCGGCCGGGCGGGCTCTGGAGCTCGAGCAGGCCGTGGCCGAAGCCGAGCGCCGGGCCGTCGACGCCGAGCGGGCTGCCGCCGCGGCCGAAATGAACGCCGCCGAGGCCGCCGAGACGCTCACCGAGGAACATCAGACCGCTCTGCAACAAGCCCGAACCGAGGCCGAGCAGGCGCGGTCAGAAGGGGATCAGGCACGGTCAGAAGCGGAGCAGGCGCGCGCTGAAGCGGAGCAGCGCCCGGTCAGAAGCGGAGCAGGCGCGGGCTGAAGCGGAGCAGGCCATCGCCGGTGCGGAGCAGGGAACGCGTGACGCCCAGTCGCGCGTGATCGAGCTCGAGGCAGCGGCGTTGGAGGCCAACCAGGCCACGGCATCGATTCACGTCGAACACGAGCGCGTCCTCGCCCGCGGGCGTGAACTGGAGACCGAACTCGCCCGCCAGGCCGAACACGCGACCGAACGAGTGAACGAGCTCGAGCAGACCGTAGCCGAGCTCGAGCGGACAGTGGCTGAGGCCGAGCGCCGGGCCACCGAAGCCGACCAGGCCGCCGCTACAGCCGAACTGAAAGCCGCCGCTACAGCCGAGAGGCTAACCGCAGAGCTCACCGCCGAGCATCAAGCCGCGCTGCAACAAGCCCGAACCGAGGCCGAGCAGGCGCGGTCCGAAGCGGAGCGGGCCCTGGCGGACGCCGAGCGGGCCCGCGCCGAGGCCGAGCAACGAGACGGCGACGCCCGGGCGCGGATGATCGAGCTGGAGGCAGCGGCCATGGAGGCCAACCAGGCCACGGCAGCGCTTCACGGCGAGCACAACCAGGCTCTCGCCCGCGCACGGGAACTGGAGACCGAACTCGCGCAACAGAATGACCTCGCGGCCGGGCGAGCGCTGGAGCTCGAGCAGGCCGTAGCCGAGGCCGAGCAGGCCGTCGCCGAGGCCGAGCGCCGGGCGACCGAGGCCCAGCAGGCCGCCGCCGCAGCCGAACTGAACGCCGCCGGGGCCGCCGAGACGCTCACCGCAGAGCTCACCGCCGAGCATCAAGCCGCGCTGCAACAAGCCCAAACGGAAGCCGAGCAAGCGCGGTCACAAGCCGAGCAGGCCCGTGCGGAAGCCGAGCAGGCCCGCGCCGAGGCCGAGCAACGAGGCGCCGATGCCCGAGCTCGCATGATCGAGCTCGAGGCGAACGCCTTGGAGGCCGGCCAGTCCACCGCATCGATTCACGCCGAACTCGATCAGGCCCTCGCCCGTGGGCGCGAACTGGAGACGGAGCTCGCGCGACAGACCGAACAGGCCGCCGACGGCGCGCGCGAGCTGGAACAGGCCGTAACGGAAGCCGAGCGCCGGGCCGCCGAAGCCGAGCAGGCCGCCGCCGCGGCCGAACTGAACGCCGCCGAGGCCGCCGAGAGTCTCGCGGTCGAACATCGAATCGCGCTGCAACGAGCCGAGGCGGACGCCGATCTGGCGCGGTCGCAGGCCGAGCACGCACGGGCGGAGGCCGAGGAGGCACGGTCGGAAGCCCAGCAGGCCCGGGACGCCGCCGAGCAGGCGCGGTCGGACGCCGAGCAGGCTCGCACCGAGGCCGAGCAACGAAACGGCGACGCCCGGGCGCGCATGATCGAGCTCGAGGCAGCGGCGCTCGAGGCCACCCGGGCGAGCGCCTCGATTCACGCCGAACACGAGCAGGCTGTCGCCCGGGCGCGCGAACTCGAGACAGAACTCGCCCGACAAGCCGAACACGCCGCCGCGCAGGCGCGGGAGCTCGAGCAGGCCGTAGCCGAAGCCGCGGTCCGGACGGCCGGAGTGGAACAAGTCACCGCCAGCGCCGAACGCCGCGCCGACGAAGCCGAGCTTCGCGCGGCCGAAGCCGAAGCGGCCGCCGCCGCGGCCGAACGGAATGCTGCCGCGGCAGCCGAGACGCTCACCGCCGAGCTCACCGAGCAGCATCAGATAGCGCTAACGCAGGCCGAAGCCGAGGCGGAGCAGCTACGCGTCGGTGCTCAGCAGGCCCGCGCTGCAGCGGAGCAGGCACAGGGCGAGCTGGAACAGGTCCGCGCGGACGCCGAGCAGACCCGGTCGGAATCGCAGCGGGCGCGTGCCGAGGCGGAGCGGCGCGCCGGCGAGTTCCGGGACAGGGTCATCGAGCTGGAGGCGATGGCGCTCGAAGCCAACCAGACGAGTGCCTCGCTCTCTGTCGAGCACGACCAGTCCCTCGTGCGCGCCCGGGAACTGGAAGCCCAGATCGTCAACCAGGCCGCCGCGCACGATGATGCCGCCCGACAGCTCGAACGGCAGCTCGTCGATGCTGAGGCGCAGCTGGCCGATGCCCAGTCGAGGCTATCCGCCGCCCGTGGCGAGAGAGCCGCCCTCGAGGCCCGGCTCACCGATCTGATCGGCGAAGTCAGCGTCGCCAGCGCCTCCCGGCAGGAGGCGGAGGATGCCGCTCGGAAGGTCGAGTTTGAGCTGGAGGCGGCCGAGGCTGCGCACGCCGATGCCGAAGCCGTGACGGCGCGCCTGCGGGCCGAGCATGACGACAACGTGGCGACGCTGCGACACACGCAAGCCGAGTTGCAGCATTCGCAGTCGGATCTCGCTCAGGCCGCGAGCGAGGTGCAGCGACTGACCGACACCTTGGGCGAGGCCGAGTCCGAAGCGGCGAATCTCGTGGCCGAGCTCGCCAGCGTCGGCTCGGCGCGAGCGGAAACGGAGGAGATGATCGAGCGGCTGCGCTCCGAGCACGATCAGGCACTCGCAGCGCTGACGCTTGCCCAGTCCGAGCTGCAGAGCGAGCGGAGCGACCGCGAGCAGGAGCAGTCGCGTCTGCAGGCGCTGGAGGCCGCGCTCGAAGTCGCTCAGGAGTACCGCCAGGAGGCCCAATCGCGACTGAAGACGATCGAGGCCGAGTTGCAGGCTGCGCGGGATCAGCGCGCGCTCGTTGAGAACGAGGCGGCGCAGGCCGCCGAGCAGCAACAACGACGTACCGCGGAGCTGGCCGAGCGGGTCGAGGCACTCTCCACCGAGCGTGCCTCGATGTCGGAGCGGGTGCAGGAACTTGTAACCGAGCTGGCAATGGCAGCCGCCGCGCGCGCGGAGACCGAGAACGCGATGCGGCACCTCGGAATCGAGCATGAGAACGCGCAGTCGCAGCTCGACACTGAGCGACGGAATCGTCAGCAGGAACAGTCACGTCTCGAAGCGCTGGAGGCTGGGCTCGAAGTTGCCCAGGACTACCGTGAGGAGGCCGAATCGCGACTAACGGCGACCCAGGCCGAGCTGGAAGCCGCCCGCAACGACCGCGCGCGCGCCGAGAGCGAGGCGCAGCAGGCCGCCGAGCAGCAACAACGACAGGCCGCCGAGCAGCAACAACGACATGCCGCGGAGCTGGCTGAACGGGTGGAGGCTCTCTCCACCGAGCGCAGGAGCTTGGAAGCGATCGAGGTTGAGCTGCAGGCCACGCGGGCCGAGCTCGAGACCGAGCGCAACAACCGCGAGCAGGAACGGTCACGCCTGCAGGCGCTGGAGGCTGGGCTCGAAGTCGCTCAGGAGTACCGCGAGGAGGCCCAATCACGACTAACCGCGATCGAGGCCGAACTGCAGGACGCGCGCAATGAACGCGCTCGCGTCGAAACGGAAGCGTTGGAGGCCGCCGAGCAGCATCGGCAACGCGCGGCCGAGCTGGCCGGACAGATCGAGTCTCTCGCCGCCGAGCGCGATTCGCTCTCCGAACGCGAACAGGTACTGGCAGCCGAACTCGCCATCACTGGTGCCGCGCGCGTGGAAAGCGAGGAGGCGGTGCAGCGATTGCGGGCCGAACACGATCAGATTCAGGCAAGCGCGTGGACCAGCGGCGCCGAGCTTCATCATGCGAGATTCGAGCTCGAGCAGGCCCAGGCCAGGATCGAGGAACTGGCCGGGCGGGCGGAGGAACACGAACGGCTGGCCACCGAGCTCAGCGACCGGCTCGACGCGGTGGTGGCTGAGCGCGACTCGATCTCGACACGCTTCGAGCAGATACTCGCGGAGGTCGCCACTTCGCGCGCCGCGCAGGGCCAGGCCGAAGACGAGACCAGGCGATTGCGGGTCGAGACGCAGAAAGCGCTCGAGGCCACGGTCACGCAGCGCGATCGGGCCGAGACGCGGGCGCGGGACACGGCCGACCGTTACGCGCTGGAGACGATTGCCCGGCAGCGCGCGGAATCGCAGATGGAGGAGGTCAAGGCTGAACTCGCGCAAGCAAAGCGGGCTGTCGAGGAAACTCGGCTGGAGCTCGAGCGCGTCACCCGCGCCCAGCGCGATGACCAAATCGAGCTGGAACGCATCACAGCCGCCGCCGAAGCACGGGCGCGAGAACTCGCGCAGGCGGAGATCGATTCCGTGGTCCGCTCACTGGCGCTGGAATCCGAGCAGACCGTTCCCCAACGCGAAGAGCCGGAATAGGCCCCGCTAGGGCACCGCCGTGGCGGCCCGGCCAGGTGTCGGTGTGGCCGTCGCTGACTGTTGCGGCGGTGCCTCGAGCACGTTCGCGCGCTGGGCGACGTTGGCGGCGAACCCGCCGGTGAGCGCGCCTTCCGGATCGAGCGCGAGTACCCGCTGGGCCGCCGCGGTGGCGTCGCGGAGATCCCCGAGCAATATGTTGACGTACCCGAGCGACGCCCAGGCCTGCTCGTCGGTGGGCTGACGGCGGACCGCCTCGAGCAGGTACGCGCGCGCCTGCTGCGATTCCCCTCGATTCAGCGCGATCGCCGATTCGGCACGCAGGCCGGCATCCGAGAGCGGATCCAGTCGGCTGGCCAGCGCCGCGGAGGACTGGGCCCGGTCGAGCGCAGCGCTCGAGCCTCCGGCGGCGACCTCGGCGCCGCTGGCCTTGTCGGCCGCGATGCTCGGTAGTGCTGCCGACGCCGCGAAGCAGCACAACCAGAAGGTGAGCGCGGCGAGCGAGAGGATCCTGAGCAGCGGCCCGGGGCCGCCGGGCGAGGGCGGCGACGGCTCGGGTCTGGCTCTGCCAACGCGCACAGAGCCGGCAAGCACGCCCAGGAACAGCAGCATCGGGAGCGTCACCCCGGGGATGTCCGAGTCCCAGTCATAACAGGCATGCACCGCGTAGGCGACGGCTCCCGCGAGCAGCGCCGCCGCCACGATCCGCTCCGTCCCCGCCGGCCGCCGGCGGACCGCCGAGACCCCGAGGGCCAGCAGTGTCGCGAAGCCTGCGAGTGCCAACACGGTTCCGATCAGTCCGGTCTCGGCCAGCAGCTGTAAGGGCACGCTGTGCGGCTGCTTGACCGCCAGGCTGTCGTGCCGGTAAAGCAGATGCACGACCGGGAACGAGCCCGCTCCCCAGCCGGCGAGCGGACGATCGCTGAAGGCGCCAGCCGCTTCCTTCCACCAGACCCAGCGGTTTCCTGAGTCGGCCGAGAGGAGCCGGCTCGGGTCGCTGACGCTCTCGCCTCGCGTGGCCGTGAAGTTGCTCCACGCATGCGAGACGGTGCCGCCGAGACCGCGTGAGGAGAATGTCACCGCCAGGAGCGCGATCACCGCTGCGACGCCGAGGCCGACGAGCAGCGCACGGGCCACCGAGTGAGCCCGCTCCGGAGTGAGCGCGACGCGTTGCTCGCGCGCCATCAGCCACCTCCCGGCCACGATCAGCACGAGCACACTGAGGATCGTCACCGCCAACAGCACCGCGCCGGCGGATTCGCGGTCGGCCAGACCGATGTTCGAGGTCGTCAGCGAATGACTGACCAGCCCGAGGACGAGCGGGGGCACGGTGCAGAGCAACGCGGCAGCGAGCCACATCAACGATCGCAGCCGGACGCCGCTGAGCGCCACACCCGCCGTGAGGGCAAGCCCCAGCGCGACGAGGCCGCCACGTGAGTAGGTGAGCCCGATGGCCAGGAACATCAACTGCATCGCCACCAGGGCGCCTAGACGCGATCGGCCGCCTCGCTCCCGGTCGACGGTCAGCGCCAACGCGATCGGCACCCCCATCGATAGGAATAGCGACAGCGCGTTCCAGTAGCCGAACGGTTCCTGCAAACGGGCGAACTGGCCGGTCTGGTTGAAGTCGAACACGCCGGCGACGTGCAAGCCGGGGATCAGCTTCTGAGCGAGCGCATACGCGGTGACCACGAGCGAGACGCCGAGGAACCCGGTGGCCACCCATTCGCTCGCGCGGGGCGAGGAGGCGCCGACAGCGATCGACAGACCGAGCACGACCAGGTAGGTCAGCCAGCGGTTCAGCTCGATCCAGGTCTGATCGGGGGCGACGCTCCAGGCGACGCTGAGGCCGCTCCACAGCGTGAATCCGGTGAGGAGCGCGACGCCCACCCAGGCCATCCTGGGGGCGGAGACCCGCAGCGCGCCGCTCCATAGCCAGCCTCCTCCGGCGATCGCGGCGACCGCCGCGACCGCGACCTGAAGCCGAGCCTCGGCGGCCGACTGCACGGCGCCGTGCGAGAAGGCGGCGTAGAGGATCAGCAGAAGCAGGGCACCCGTGAGCGCGCCGGGCGCCGTCGGGGATCGCACCGCGGCGAGCGCTCGGCGAGCGGCTCGCGCAGTGCGATTCGGCGGACCCGGCTGCCTCAGCTCGAACGTCGACATCGGGCGCGAAGCTAGCACGCGGGGTAGCGGGCCGAGGGACCCACCTCGATAGAATTAGAGGACCGATCCAGACTCAATCACGAGCCGAGCGAGACCCTCGGAACGTGTTTTCCGTCCGGACCATCCGCGAGGATCCGCTGTTACCCCCTCGGCCAGCTCAGCGCCGAGCGAGACGCCCGGAATTAGCGGAAACAAGAGGAGAACGACGGTATGGAGCAGACCCCGCAAACCCAACTCACTCACGACTCGGAGTCGAAAGACGGCCTGTCGATCAGCCGTTTTTTCACCGCCGCCGGCGAGCATCCGTTCGAAGGGGTCGAGTGGGAAGTGCGGGACGCGCGGATCGGCCATGGCGACCGGGTCTCGTTCGAACAGCGCGACGTCGAATTCCCGAAGACGTGGTCACAGAACGCCACCAACATCGTCGCCCAGAAGTACTTCCGCGGCCAGCCGGGCTCCCCCGAGCGCGAGCGCTCGGTCAAGCAGATGCTGACCCGCGTGGCCGGCACGATCGCGACCTGGGGACGCGAGCGCGGCTATTTCGCCACCGACGAGGACGCGCAGACCTTCGAGGACGAGCTCACCTTCATCCTGCTGCACCAGATCGCGGCGTTCAACTCGCCGGTCTGGTTCAACGTCGGCTGGCATCCCGTCGGCAGCCCGAAGATGCAGGCCAGCGCCTGCTTCATCCTCTCGGTGAAGGACGACATGGAGTCGATCCTCGAGTGGAACACCAAGGAAGGGATCATCTTCCGCGGCGGCTCGGGCTCCGGCATCAACCTCTCGCAGATCCGCGGGTCGATGGAGCCGCTCAGCCGTGGCGGGACCGCTTCCGGGCCGGTCTCGTTCATGCGCGGCGCCGACGCGTGGGCCGGCTCGATCAAGTCGGGTGGTGGCACACGCCGGGCGGCGAAGATGGTCGTGTTGGACGTCGACCATCCCGATATCCGCGAGTTCATCTGGTGCAAGGCCAAGGAGGAGGACAAGGCCGCCGCGCTGCGTGACGCGGGCTTCGACATGTCGATCGATGGCGACGGATTCCACTCGATCCAATACCAGAACGCGAACAACTCGGTGCGGGTCACCGACGAGTTCATGCGCGCCGTCGAGAACGACGAGGACTGGTATCTGATTGCTCGCACCACTGGGGAGCCGACCGGCGAGCCGATTCCCGCGCGCGAGCTGATGAAGGAGATCGCCGAGGCAGCGTGGCGCTGCGCGGATCCTGGCGTCCAATACGACACCACGATCAATCAGTGGCACACGAGCCCCAACTCGGGCCGGATCAACGCGTCGAACCCGTGCTCGGAGTACATGCACGTCGACGATTCGGCCTGCAACCTCGCCTCCCTGAACCTGATGAAGTTCCGCCAGGCGGACGGGACCTTCGACGTCGAGTCGTTCAAGCGCGCGGTCGACATCGTCTTCCTCGCGCAGGAGATCATCGTCTCGCCGTCCAGCTATCCGACCCGGCAGATCGCCACCAACGCCCGGGCGTTCCGTCAGCTCGGGCTCGGCTACGCCAACCTCGGCGCCTACCTGATGGCCGATGGCGTGCCGTACGACTCAGACGCCGGACGCGGGACCGCCGCCGCGATCACCGCGCTGATGACCGCGCGGGGATACCTCGGGTCGGCACGGGTCGCCGCCGCGATGGGCCCGTACGAGCGGTATCCCGAGAATCGTGAGGCCCACAACGCGGTGATGCGGATGCATCGCGACGCGTCGCGGGCGATCCCCGACTCCACATGCATCGACGCGGAGTTGCTGAAGGCTGCCCGGACGACGTGGGACGAGGCTGTGATCGCGGGCGAAGAGCACGGCTACCGCAACGCGCAGGCCACGGTGCTTGCGCCGACCGGCACGATCAGCTTCCTGATGGACTGCGATACCACGGGCGTGGAGCCAGACTTCTCACTGGTTAAGTTCAAGGAGCTGGTCGGCGGTGGTCAGATGACGATCGTGAACCAGACGGTTCCGCTGGCGCTGCAGACGCTTGGCTACAACGAGCAGCAGACCGAGCAGATCCTCGCCTACGTCAACGAACACAGCACGATCGTGGGCGCACCCGGGCTGGCCGAGGAGCACATGCCGGTGTTCGACGTCGCGGTCGGTGAGCGGGCGATCTCGCACATGGGTCACATCAAGATGATGGGCGCGGTCCAGCCGTTCCTCAGCGGCGCGATCTCCAAGACGGTCAACCTGCCGGAGACCGCAACGGTCGACGACATCGCCGACGCGTACCTCCAGGCGTGGCGGCTCGGGATCAAGGCGCTGGCCATCTATCGTGACGGCTCCAAGACGGCGCAGGCGCTGCGGACCGACGCGCAGAAGGACGCGCCCGCGCCGCCGACCAGCGAAGCCGACATCGACAAGGCCGTGGCCGAGGCGCTGGCCAAGGCACCCCCCAAGCGGCGGCGGATGCCGCGGGAGCGCGAGTCGATCACGCACAAGTTCTCGATCGGCGGCCACGAGGGTTACATCACCGCAGGGAAGTACGAGGACGGGTCGATCGGGGAGATCTTCCTCACCGACATCGGCAAGGAAGGCTCGACCCTGCGCGGGATGATGAACTCGTTCGCGACCGCGATCTCGATCGCCCTCCAGTACGGAGTCCCGCTCGAGACGCTGGTGCGCAAGTTCAGCTACATGCGCTTCGAGCCCGAGGGGATGACCTCCAACCCGGAGATCCCGTTCGCCAAGTCGATGCCGGACTACATCATGCGCTGGCTGGCCTCACGCTTCCTCGACGCCGACCTGCAGGAGGAACTGGGCATCCTCACGCCGGCCGTTCGCGCCAGGCAGGCCGCCCAGGACGCGGCCAGCTCGCACTCGAGCGACACGGCCACGCCGTCCGCGACGACGACCGGGCCATCCTCCGGCGAGGGCAACGGGAACGGCGGCACGACCACGGCGCCGCGGCCGGCTACGTCCGCGCTGACCGACAGTCCGCCCGTCCGGCCCGCTGTCCGCAAAGGACTGGACCTCGGTCCTGCCTGCCAGCAATGCGGCGGGATGATGCAGCGCACGGGTAGTTGCTACACGTGCTCGAGCTGCGGGTTCAACACGGGCTGCGGCTAGATCCGCCGAGCCCTACTTGGCAACTTCGGCCGAGCCCTTACGGGCGGGCAACCCCTGACACTGCCAAAGAGAAAAGTGGGCGTGAGTGTGACACCGGAGCGCGCATAAATAAGTCACTCAGAGAGGACAAGCAGCGCGGCAGACTCGAAGCTCCTGACGTCTGCGCTTCGCTACGTCAGTCACTCACGCCCACATAAAACCCTAGCCGGGTCAGGGCCGGGCGACAAGGCCATCGGGCGATGCTGAGTCCGCAAATACCGGCAAAATCCAGAGGAAGGGCCGTGAGGACCACCAGGACGATCAGCGGCGGCTCGGTCGCGATCTGGCGACGTCAGCGAGGGCGAATGAAGCCGGCGAGCATCTTCCCGACCTCGATTGTGGCGGTCCCCGTGGTAACGACGGGATCGCCGGCGGCGAACCTGCGCACCTCGTCCTCGTCCTCGGCTTCGAGAACGCCCAGCCCCCATGACCCGGTGCCGTCCAGCACCGGGCCGAAGATGACCATCTGGCCCGAGTCGATGAACGGTTGCCAATAGGACGCGTGGCGGCCCATGATCGTCCGCTCCTCCTCAGTCATGTCGAGCGCGAAGGTGGGTCGGGGAGCCTGGAGCCTGAATACGAACGTAGCCATGGCCCAGAACCCTACTTACCGCTCGCCTGCGTCGGCGCGCGCTCGGTCGCGGTGTCCCCGACGTGAACGACGAGCCTGGGATTGAAGTCGGCCACCGGTTCGTTCGGGTATCCGCGGGGATTGCTGAGGATGCGGGTGCCGGCAAAGTTGAGATCCGCTTGCCGGTGCGTGTGGCCGTAGATCCAGAGGTCGACGTGGTGACTTGCCATGACCTCGCTGAGATCGCTGACGAATGCCCCCGCGAGCAGGCGGAGCGCCTGCTCCGGCGGCCGCCACGAGATGTACGGCGCGTGATGGGTGACCACGACGGTGGGACCGTCGTGCTCGTGTGCCAGGCGGTCTGTCAACCAGGCGCGACTGGCCAGATGCAGCGCCCGGGTGTCCTCCGCGCTCACCGGGAGTTGATGATCGCGACGGATCACGTAGTAGTCGCTGACCGTACGTTCGCACAGGCGCATAGCCGACTCGCGACGCTCCCGTCCGTCGAAGTCGAAGTCGCTCCACAGAGTGCAGCCGAGGAAGCGAACGCCGCCCAGGGCCACTTCGCGGTTCTCGAGCACATGCACGGGTGATCCCGCGGCGGCGCGGTGCAAATCACCGATCAGGCCGGGCAACGAGTGGCCGTAGAACTCGTGGTTCCCCGCGACATAGATGACCGGGCGCTGTCCGGCCCAATCGCGCGCCCACTCCACCCCGTTCACGCCCGTCGCGATATCGCCCGCCAGCACGACGACATCGGCCTCGACGACGGGCACCTCCTCGATTCCCCGCTCCAGATGAAGATCGCTCAGGACATGCAGGCGCACCAAGCACATCATGACCAGCGAACGGGCAAATCTCGGAGGTCTGAACCGAGCGGGCGGATTACGGCGGGCCGCAATCGGCAAGGATCGGTGCGTGTCCAGCACCGAGCGCGTCCGTGGCAACCTGCGTGGATCACGCCTGAGCCGGCGGGCGGGGTTCGCGATCGCGGCATACGCGTTCGCGGTGACGATGCTCGGCACGACGCTGCCGACGCCGCTGTACGTGCTCTACCGGGAGCGCTTCGGCTTCTCGGAGCTGATGATCACCGTGATCTTCGCGACCTACGCCGGCGGCGTGATCACGGCCCTGCTGCTGTTCGGCCGGCTCTCCGACCAGATCGGACGGCGGCGCGTCCTGCTCCCCGGGCTGGCGCTGGCGGCGCTCAGCGCGGTCGCGTTCCTGGCGGCTCAGGGCCTTGGGCTGTTGCTCATCGGCCGGGTGATCTCGGGCTTGTCGGCCGGGATCTTCACCGGCACGGCGACCGCCACGCTGGTGGATCTGGCGCCTCCTGAGCACCGCGGCCGGGCGACGCTGGTGGCGACGATGGCGAATATGGGCGGCCTCGGGTGTGGCCCGCTGCTCGCGGGATTGCTCTCGCAGTGGGCGGGTTCCCCGCTGCGGCTGACCTTCTGGGTCTATCTCGTGCTGCTGGCGCCGGCGGCGATCGGCGTTTGGTTGATGCCGGAGCCCGTCGAGCGAACCGGCCCCGTGCGGTTCCAACTACAGGGTCTGAGCGTGCCGCCCGAGGTGCGCTCCACGTTCATCAGGGCGTCGCTGGCCGGGTTCGCCGGGTTCGCGGTGCTCGGGCTCTTCACCGCCGTCTCGCCGGCGTTCCTCGGCCAGTCGCTCGGGGTCACGAGCCACGCGATCGTCGGTCTCGTCGTGTTCGCGGTGTTCGCTGCCTCAACCGCCGGCCAACTGCTGCTCGAGCGCGTGTCGGAGGAGGTGGCCCTACCGGCCGGTTGCGGCGCCTTGATCGCCGGGATGGGCCTGCTCGCGCTGGGACTGCTTGACTCCTCACTCGCGCTGCTGGTGAGTGGCGGCGTGATCGCGGGCGTCGGCCAGGGGCTCAGCTTCCGCGCCGGGCTTGCCACGCTGAACGCACAGTCGCCGGCCGAACACCGGGCCGCGGTTGCCTCGAGCTTCTTCACGGTCGCCTACGTCGCGATCTCACTCCCGGTGGTGGGCGTGGGCGTGCTCGCCCAGTCCACGAGCCTGAAGACGGCGGGAGTGGTCTTTGCCGCGTTGGTGGCGATGCTGTCGGCGGTCGCGCTGGCCCTGCTGGCGCGTGGCAAGGGTGGCTAGCCCGATGTTCGCGCGGCCCGCCGCCAGTCCGTCGGTCGCTTTTTCTGACTAAGGTTGCCTGGTGTCGACGAAGCGGCAAGACATGGGACGGCGGGCCAGGACCATCGACCTGACGTGGGAACAGAGGGCACGCCGACGCAACCGCATACGTCGTCGCCGCGGGCTCCGCCGGCTGGCACTGCTAGGCGCCGGTCTCCTGACTCTGGCGGCGGGCAGCATCGCCTTGTTGTCCGGCTCCGGTGGCCAGTCCAAGCAGCGGGTCACGGCCCAGCGGAGAGTCGCGCCGGCGATCCTGTTGCCGCGGGGCGGCCGGACTCTGCTGCCCGGGCACCTGATCGTGGCGTACTACGGCATCGTCGGCACCTCGAACGTCCTGGGGCGCACGCGCAATCCCGAGGCCGACGCCAAGGGCGTGGAGCGGGAGGCCAGAACCTACGCTCACTTCGGCCTGCCGGTGCAGCCGGCGTTCGAGTTGGTCACGACGATCGCCTCTCCGAGTCCGGGGCCGGACGGCACCTACAGCTCGCCGATTGACCCAGCACTCCTGCAGCGGTATCTGAATACCGCACATCGCCACAAGCTTCTGCTGGTCCTGGACTTTCAGCCCGGCCGCGGAGAATTTCTTCCCCAGGTACAACGCTACGCGCGATTTCTGCTCGATCCCGCGGTCGGCGTGGCGCTCGATCCCGAATGGAAGCTGACCGCCGGGCAGGTACCCGACCAGGTCATCGGGGCGTCCTCGGCCGCGAGCATCAACGCGGTCTCGGACTATCTCTCCCGCCTCGTCGCCACGCACCGGCTGCCGCAGAAGCTCTTCGTAGTCCACCAATTCCGGCCGACGGAGCTTCCGGATCGCCAGGACATCCAGTTCCGACCCGGCCTGGCCACGGTGTTGCAGATGGATGGACTGGGGACCGTGGCGACCAAGCTCGCCGCCTACCACCAGGTCCAGTCCCGGGCCCGACCGTTTCACCCCGGCTTCAAGGTGTTTCTCCGTCCCGTAGACGACCCGGTGCTGATGAACCCGAGGCGGATCATGGCGCTGCGCCCGCATCCGGAGTACATCAGTTATCAGTGAGAGAGATGAGCTAGCGATGGACCACACGAACGAGACCCTGCGTGAGCGGCGGGAGAGCGTCGTGCGCGAGCACATGGACTCCGAGAACCGCCACGAATTCGACGCCACGATGGGCACGTTCGACCATCCCCGATACGAGATCGTTCCGACCGGGGACGTCTACGACGGCCCGGAGGCGGTCGCCGAGTACTTCCGCACGACTCGTGCGGCGTTTCCGGACCAGCGCAACGAGAACGCCGTCTTCCACCATGCCGACAACGCGGTCATCGTCGAGTTCGATCTACTGGGCACTCACGATGGACCGTTACGCGGAATTCCCGCGACCGGTCGAAGCTTCCGCTGCCGCATGGTCGCCTTCTTCCTGTTCGCCGACGGAGGCGAAGGGATCATCTGCGAGCGCGTCTACTTCGACGAGGCGACGATTGCCGAGCAGTTGTTCGGCGGCCCGCCGTCCGCGTGAGGAGGACGAGGCAACTCGGCCGGCCCGACCGACTTCCGTCTCGGGTCAGCCCTCGTCGAGAGCGAGCTCGGCGAGCCGCTTGATGCCGTCCCGGGACCGGGCGACTGCGAGGAACCGCTTGGCGTGGCAGAAGAGCGCTTCCTCGACGCCCGTGGCCGCAACGAGATCGCCGCCCTCGAGGCCGCCCCAGGTAGCCGGCAGGTCGCGCCGGTTCTCGAACGAGCCAAGTTCGCGCGGGACCGCCTCGAGGCCGAAGCCCTGGCGCTTGGGATAGATGACGAACAGGGCGTCAGCCGCCTCGGGCACGAGCACTTGCTTCCAGGGCGCGTTGATCGGCAGCTCGACGACGCGCGGGTCGGGCGCAGCGGATATCGCCTCGAGCACGATGCGCTGGGAGCGGCGGGCCGAGGCGGCCGAGGCGACCTCGCGGGCCAGAATGCCCTCGGCGAGGGCGACGGCCGCGTCAAAGCGCTCGCGTTCCTCGTCGGCTGACAGAGTCTCATCCCAGCGTGCGTTGAAGCCGCCGATGATGGCGTTGACGGTCATCGGGCGCACCCCCGCGATCAGCCCCTGTGTCAGCTGCTGGCCGGTGTCGTTGGCGTCCACAGGCTGAACGAGCGTCTCGTCGACAGCATCGGCGACGGCTTGGTCGCCGTCGCAGATCCGGGCGCCGAACTCCCGCCAGACCAGGCCGAAGGACGCGTAGCGCACGCCGTTCTCGCGGGCGCTATCGAAGCCTCGCTGGTGGTGATCGAAGTCCCCGGTGGAGGCGTCGTCGCGAAAGCCGACATCGACGCGTACGTCGGCCCGGGCGACGGCGTCAGGGTCACGCGTGCGCACAACCTCGAGGGGATCGCCCAGGAGGCTCAGCGCGGCGATCGCGAACACCTCGTCCGCGTGAAAGGATCCATCGTGGGTCGCGATCAACATCCCCACCAACTCTAGACGGACCCAACCTGGAGGCCGTCAGGCAGCCACCACCAGCTGATGGGCCGTCCCCTGCGCTACCGGTGATCTGCGATTTTGCGCGGGGATCGCACCAGGCGTCGCCCGCGGCAAAACGTGGTGTATCCAAAAGCCGTTGATGGCCCGTAGCAAATCGCGGTGTGCGGTCAGCGCCATCGGCTTGGCCAGGATCGCAACGGCGCCGAGCTCGTAGCCGAGGTCGATCTCGCGCTCGGCCGACGACGCGGTGAGCACGATCACTGGAATCCGCCGCAGCTGCTGGTCGGCCTTGAGCGCAGACAGCGTCGCAAGGCCCGCTGTCCCCGGCGTATTCACGCCGAGCAGCACCAGCCCGGGAATCTGATCGTCGCCTCCGCGGTTGCCGGCTCGGAGATAGTTCAGAGCAGCTGGACCGTCGCGGACGATGGTGACGCTGACCCCGGCCGCCGCGTCCTCGAGCCCTGCCACCGCGAGCCCGGCGTCGCATTCGTTGTCCTCCACGACCAGGATCGACAGCGGCGTCCGGCGGTTGCCCTGTCGTGAGGGTGAGAGGTCGGTGGACTGGGCTTCAGTCTGGGTCATGACGGCCTTTCGGCAAGGGAATCTGGGACTTGAGCGGTCAAGGTGATTGATCGACGGATGTAGGAGGACTCAAACGGGCCACGCACAAACTGCATAGGTTCTCGCCTTCAAGCGAGGTTTCGGCGAACCCTGGCGGCGGGCAGAGCTGGTCGGGCCCTGCTCGAGCTACCGGCCGCGGTTCGTCGGGTTCGCCACGTTGGCGATGCCCACGACGTCGAGCTCGGTGGAGCAGATCGCCTGTGCCGCGGTGGCAATCGCCCGCTGCAGTGTCGGCGCTTCGCGGAAGAAGTGCGCCAGCGGAACACCGTTCTCGACGCGGAAGATCACGTCTCTACAGCCCGCTTCGTGCAGCTGCTGGAGGAACGGCTCGGCGTCCCGGTCGAGGATCAGCGTGAAGGCATGCATCGACACTGCCGGACAGCTTATGCGGGTCATGCGAGCGACGTTGGACCCGAGTAGGATCCGGCCTGCTCATGATCACCCGCGAGCACGCCCAGACGATCGGCGCCGCGGCTCAGGCGCATGCGGCCGGACTCGGGATCACGGTCACAGTGGCCGTGGTCGACCACGGCGGCCTGCTGAAGCTGCTCGACCGCATGGATGGCGCTCCGCCGCTCAGCGCGCAGATCGCCGAGGCCAAGGCCCAAGGCGCGGCGGTGTGGCACCGCGACGGGCACGCCCTGGCGGACGTGGCAAAGGATCGGCCGGCGTTCGTCGCCACGGTGAGCCAGATGACGCGGCTGCCGCTGATCGCGGGCGCGGGCTCAATCGTGATCCGCGACCGCGAGGGGAACGTGATCGGCGCGGTCGGCGTGAGCGGCGGCCAGCCTGAGGAGGATCGCGCCTGCTGCGAGGCGGGGGTCGGCGCACTCGGCTGGTGAGCTCGGGCGGACCCGGCCCGCGCGGACCCGGCCGCCGGGGACCCAGCCCAGTCGGACCGGGCCCGGGCGGACCCGGCGCGCGCGAGCCCGGCTCGGCCTGCTCAGCGGTTTCTGTGGGGTCCCGTCGGTGACAGGACGAGGTCGACCTCGACCTCGTGGGCGAGCAGCAGCGGCGTGCCGTCGCGCGTGGCGACGAGCACCGAATCCAGCTCGTGCGCCGGACGGGGACGGCCGAACAGGTAGCCCTGAGCATGGTCGCAGCCGTACTCGCGCACGGAGGCCAGCTGCCCGGCCGTCTCGATTCCCTCCGCGATCGCGACGATGCCGAGCGAGTGGGCGAGGTTGACCACACTGGCGGTTATGGCCGCGTCGCGCGGGTCGGTCTCGATGCCTTGGACAAAGGAGCGGTCCACCTTGATCACGTCGATCGGGAAGCGTCTCAGCTGCCCGAGGGCAGAGAATCCAGTGCCGAAGTCGTCGATCGCGATTCTGACGCCGTGCTCGTGTAAGCGCCGCAGCTCGGCTTGTGCCCGCACGCCGCTGCTGCCCTCGCTGACGATCGCGCTCTCGGTTATCTCGAGGCCGAGAAAATGGGCCGGCAGGCCCGCCTGCGCGAGCGAGCTCAGGACCAGCTCGTCGATGCCCCCGGCGCTCAGTTGCTTGCCCGAGAGGTTGACCCAGGTGTTGAACGGCCGGTGGATCAACCCATCGCGGTGCCACTGCGCGGTCTGCCGGCACGCCTCGCGCATCACGAATTCGCCCAAGGGCATGATCAGCTCGGTCGCCTCCGCGATGGGGACGAATGTGGAGGGGAGAACCGATCCTCGGGTCGGGGAGTCCCAGCGCAGGAGCGCCTCCATCCCCACCACCGATATGCCGTCGAGTGCGACCTCGGGCTGGTAGTGGACGCTGAATTCCTCGCGGTGCAGGCCGCGCCGCAGCTCGTGTTCAAAGCCGAGCAGTTGGCCGAGCTCTCGGTCCATGTCGTCGTGAAACACCTTGGTGCGACCCCGGCCCGCCTCCTTGGCCGCGTACATCGCCAGGTCGGCGTGGCGGACGAGCTCATCGCCATTGCCGACGCCCCCACGGTGAACGGTGATGCCGATGCTCGCCCCGACCGCGAGGTCGCGCCCCCCGATCGAGATCGGATCCGACAGGCATTCGCGCAGCCGAACCGCCGCCGCAAGTGCGGCAGGCTCGTTTGCGTTAGAGAGCAGCAGCGCGAATTCATCCCCGCCGAGTCGGGCCAGCGTGTCCATCGGTCTGGCGAGCTCCGCGTAGCGTTCCGCCACCGCCTTCAGGAGTTGGTCGCCGACGTGGTGGCCCAGGCTGTCGTTGATCTGCTTGAACCCGTCTAGATCGACCAGCAGCAGCGAGAACACGTCGAGCGTCCGCGTGCAGCGGGCCAGCGATTGCTCGAGGCGGTCTCGGAACAATGCGCGGTTCGGCAGGCCCGTCAGCGCATCGTGGAAGGCTTGCCGGGTGAGCTGCTCCTCCAGCGCCACGCGCTCGGTTACGTCCCGCGCGTTGAGCACCACACCGCCGATTCTCTTGTCGCCGCGCAGATCGGTGACATTGGCCTCCAGATGGCGCCTTTCGCCGAACTTGTCTTTCACGCTGAACGTGATCTGCGCCGGCTTTCCCTGCTGACAGGCGCTGGCGACGACGGGACGATGGTCCGCCTCGATGAGCTCGCCGAGCTTGTCTCCGAGCAAATCGGTGTACGGGCGCCCGAGCATCGACGTCACCGACCGGCTGACGTATCGGCAGCCGTCGCCGCCGAAGACCATGACCAGATCGGTCGACGATGTGATCAGGCTCCGGAAGTGCGCCGTCTGGCGCCTGGTCGTCGTGATCAGGGCCCAACCGAGTAGCACCGCGATCACCACACCAGCGGCGCCGAACAGAACCTGCATCAGGATCACGCGATTCACGTTGGCGTCAGATGCCGAGGCGATCGTGCGGGCGGCGTTGAGGGAGACGTTCGCGCTCATCGCCGTGAGCGCGCGGAGCCGCAGCAGCGGATCGGTGATCGTGAAGGACTCCTTGCCGACCAGGCGCACCTCAGGCGCGCCGCCGGGGTCGAGCAGCTTTGCCCCGGTCGCGGTGAGGTCGTCGATCAACCGGCTTCCCTGCACGAGCTGACTCCGCACGACCGAGCCACTCGCGGCGGGCAGCTGCGCATCATCGTCGTCTCCGTTTGCTTTCGGCGCCTTGCCCCCGTTCAAGAGCACGCTGGCGCTGGCCTTCAAGAGCGCTGCCGTAGTCGCCGGATCGGCCTGCACGCCGGAGCGGACGAGGAGCACGTCACTGAGATAGCGTTGAGCCAGGGTCCGCTGCCGTCCGGCGACCTGTATGACGAGCCCGACGTGCTGAGAGCGCTCGGTCACCGACACCGACGTGGCGACGATTCCCGCGGAGAACAGGATGAAGGTGAGCAGGATGGCAACGATCATCCGGCGGCCCCGGGCCGCGAGGGGCCCGAACGAAGGGCGATGCCTCATTGACTCACCAGTAGCTCGGTACGCATCCCCCCGAGGTAATGACCCGCCATATTGCAGAACAGGACGTAGCGGCCAGGAGTGAAGCGTACGCGCAGGACCCGAACGCCGGGCGGACTGGTATCAAGCGTTGGCTCGACAGTGACCGGAAGCAGCCGATCCTCGTCGACCGTCACGCCATCGCGACGCATCGGTAACGCGGCATTCGCTTGGTCCCGGACGACGATCAGCTCATGGTCGTCGGGTCCTTTGTTGTGAACCGACAGATCGACGACGCCGGCTGGTATCGCCTTGGCCGACGCTGCGATGTGGAAATCGCGCTCGTCAACGCGCAAGGCTCCGCTAACCGGGCCGTGCGCCGCGTGTCCGGCGCCACAGCCTCCCAGGAGAGCACAAGCAGCCGTCGCTAAGACAAGCGATCGTATTGTCCGGGCAGGCATGTGCTCTGATCAACCATCGACCGATGCCGTCCCGCACTAAAGCCGACGTAGTCTGGCGTTAGGACATCCCGAGAGCCTCGAGCAGCCTGCGCGGCGCGCTTTGAGCGGCGCGCCTACGACAAGCCCGTGTCTCCGAAAGCAAACAGGGCAGCGGTATCGGTCAGCTCGAAGATGCGGTGTACGGCCGGCGGTCCCCGCAGCAGCGAGATGTCGTGACCAGTCTCGAGTGAGCGGCGCTGCGTGCGGAGGAGCACCGTCAGGCCGACGCTGTCGATGAACCCGAGCGTCCTGAGGTCGATCACGATTCGCTGCCTGCCGGCTGCCTCCGCCGCTTCGATCTCGTCCTCCAAGAGCGAGGAGGACAAGAGGTCGAGCTCGCCCGAGAGCGTGAGGATCACGGCATCGCGCTCATGCTGGCGCTCGACGACAAAGCCGCACCTCGTGGGGTCCACGTTCGACATCGCATCGCCTTTCATAGTTACGAAAGTGCGATGGATCAACCCTGACCGCCCCCGAACGATCCCGGCCGCGCCAGCGAAATGATGCTCTCCCGGACCCTCACCGAACCCGCGAGCGCCGAGCAAGTCTAACGCCTCCTCGGTGCCATCCAACAAGAGCAGTGTCGCGGGGCGTAAGGTTCTCTCGGTGTCGTCTCATTCGCCGAGGTCCTGATGCCGCTTCGGCGATTGTTCGTCCTCGTAGCCACGGTCGTTGCTGTGAGCTGGGCCGGCGCAGCAACGGCCGTAGGGCAGGCTCCGGCGTTGGTGCAGGAGGCCGCCTCCTGCCTTCGCGGCGATCCCGTCTGCGTGGAGCCTGGATCCAATCCCACGCTCTCGCCGGCGCAGGCCGCGGCGCTGCGCCAGCGGATCGAGAGCGAGAACGCCGGCCCGCTGTACATCGCGGTGCTGGCCCCGCAGGCTCTCAACCAGGCGGGTGGCTCAGCCGATCAGCTGCTGCGCGACCTCCGAGACGATCTCCAGCGAGATGGCACCTACGTCGTGGTGGTCGGCCACCACCTGCGGGCGGCCAGCACGGGCAGCGAAGGCTTCAGCGGAGCCGCACTGGCCACAGCCGCGGTCGACGCCCGCCGGAGCCAGGGCCTCGACGCGATCCTGACCGATCTCATCGACCGCGTCGCCGGAGCCAGGAGCCAGGACGGCGGTGGAGGCTCCACGCATAGCAATGGCTCGGGCTGGAGCGGGGTTGGGCTGTTCGCCGCGATCGCCGTCGTGGCGGGACTGATCCTGCTGCTGCAGCTGCGGAGCCGCAGGCGGCGTCGCCGGCGCGAGTCAGAGCAGCTCGAGGAGGTCAAGCAGGCTGCCCGCGAGGATCTGCTCGGCCTCGGTGAAGACATACGCGCACTCGATCTCGATGTCGAGATGCCCGGAGCGAACCCGGCCGGCAAGCAGAGCTACAACCGGGCGGTCGAGCTGTACGACAGAGCCAATCAGGCGTTCGAACGGGCGCGGAGACCGCAGGACCTGGCGGCGGTGACCTCCGCGCTGGAGGAGGGACGGTTCGCCATGGCCTCGGCGAAGGAGCAGCTCGCCGGCCGACCGGCTCCCGAGCGGCGGCCGCCCTGCTTCTTCGATCCTCGTCACGGCCCGTCGGTGAGAGACGTCGACTGGAGCCCACCCGGCGGGAGTCCGCGGCTCGTGCCGGCATGCGCGGCGTGCGCGCTGAGGGTCGAGCAGGGACTGGAGCCGAACGCGCGTCAAGTCGTCATCGCCGGGCACCCGATGCCTTATTGGAACGCCCCCGGCTATTACGCACCGTGGGCAGGCGGGTACTTCGGCGGCTTCGGGGGCGGAGGATTTCTCAGCGGGTTGCTGATCGGCGACATGCTCGGAGGAGGCTTCGGGGGCTGGGGAGGCGGCTGGGGAGACGACTACGGCGATCGCGGTGGGGGTTCGGGCGACGGCGACTTCGGCGGCGGCGGGGACTTCGGCGGCGGCGGCGACTTCGGAGGCGGGGATTTCGGTGGCGGCGGGGACTTCGGCGGTGGCGGGGGGACTTCGGCGGTGGCGGGGACTTCGGCGGCGGAGGCGACGGCGGCGGAGGGTTCTGACCGGCCTCCGCCTCGCGCACGGCTTCCGCCTCGCTGTCGATCTCAGCCTGCTGACGGCGACCTTCGCGGGCCAGATCATCATTGCCCACGAGTTCGCCGGCGACCTCCTTCGCCTTCCCGGCGACTTTGCCCAGCAAGCCTTCTCGGGTCAGCTCTGGTCCTTCATCGTCCGCCACGCTGTTCAGTGCTCCCTTGTTCAGTTGGGGTGCTCGGCGGCGAGGGAGACCAGCCGTGAGCGGACCAGCTCTGCTCGTTCGTCGGCCATGAAGTGCCCGGCGCCGGGGACCAGCTCGACGCCGTAGTCCTCGGCGTTGGCGCTGGCGGCCGACGCCAGCGATGGATGGATCGCGAAGTCACGGGTGCCGAGCAGCGCCCGAATCGGGGTGGTTGCGCGGCGCATCTCGGGTTTGCGGGCCGCGGCCGGCAGCTCCCGCATGACGAACGTCCGATAGGTGTCGGTCGTCACCTGGGCGCAGACCGGGTCGCGGAAACGATCGGCGAACCAGTGGATCTCCGAGTCCGGAAAGGCCGAGTGGTCTCCCACGCCGAGCCGGAAGATCATCCGCTCGAGGACTCGAGTGCGCTGCACGAGCTGCCGGCCGGCGGTGGCCATCAGCGGCATGTGCCCGAGTCGCCAGACGTGCTTGACCAGGCTCCCGGGGGTGTTCCACGGATGCGCGATCGAGAGGGCGAGCAGCGCGCTGAAGCGCTCCGGGGCTCGGAGCACGAGCAGATAGCTGATCCAGCCGCCCCAGTCGTGACCGACCAGCATCACCCGCTGCAGACCGAGTACGTCGAGCAGCGCCAGCACATCGCTTGCCACCTCCTCCTTCTCCCAGCGATGAGGAGGCGGCCCTGACCAGCCGTACCCGGGCAGGTCAGGGGCGATGATCCGCAGGCCGGGAGGCGGATCGGCGAGCAGATCCCGGAAGCAGTAGTGGTGCTGGGGCCAGCCATGCAGGACGACTACCGGCGTGCCGGAGCCTGCCTCGGTTACGTGGAAGCGGACCCCTCGAGCCTCGACAAACGACCGGCGCACCCCGGGGATCGGCGGCGGCCCGGCGGGAGGCGGCGGCAGCGGCACGGCTGGGAACACTACGCAATCGAGCACCAGGCCGCCGGCCTAGTGCAAGCCATCAGTAGTAGTCCTCGATGTGAATCGAGTACTGCGCCTTGTCGGAGCCGGGCGAGACCTTGACCTCGAACATGCCGGGGCCGGCGTGGATCGTCTGGGTCTGCTGGCTGCCGTTGCCGAGGTCAAAGGTGTTCAGCGTCGCTCCGGTGTGCGGGTCGACCACTTCCCCGTGTGGCGGGCCGGAGCAGAAGACGAAGAAGCTGCAGCTGCCCTGGTAGTGCATGGTGTACACCACGCGCCACCGGGATCCGAGGATCTGGAATGGCACCGAATGCCGGCTGCCGGTCCCGCCGAACGAGGTGAGCGGCCGCCAGCGGGGCGTCTCGGCAACCGAGAGGGTGACATCGGTGTTCGGAGGCGCGACGCTGCCGGCGGCCGGCGATTGACGGGTCACGGTGCCCGGGCGTACGCCGGGGGCAGGCACCGAGACCACCCGCGAGCGCAGGTGGCCGCGGCTCAATCCCGATCTGGCGGCGACGGCGTCCTCCCCCACCACCAACGGGACCTCCACCGGTTTCGGCCCCCGACTCAGTACGACCCGGACTGTGGCCCCCGCGGCGACTCGGCGGCCGGGGGCCGGCGTCTGCCCGATCGCCGTTCCACTGGCGTGGCTGGAGTACTGCGAGCGATAGGCGGGGACGAGGTCGGATCGCTTGGCCGCCGCCGCGACGGCCGACCGGCTGAGCCCGTGGAGGTCAGGGACGCTGACCCGGCGCCGGCCGGAAAGGAGGATCCCGGCGAGCGCCATCCCGGCGATCAGGACGAGGACCAGCGCGAGGAGCGCCGCGCGGCGGCGGCGGCCGGCTGGGTTCACGTTCCGGCGGGGCGAGCGCTTCGGCGCGACCTCGGTCCGCTCGGCCGGAGCCCGGGGTCGGTCGAGCAGACCGGTCGGGCTCGTCGGTGGATCGGGGTCGCCCTGCGCCGGCTCTCCGGCTCCGTTGCTGGCATGGGGCGGCCCGACCTTGCCGGAGGCGGCGTGGCTCCCGGTTTGCGCGCGACTGACGGCGGCGGTGCGATTGCCGCCTGGGCGCGTGCCGTTCGCCACCGGAGAGCGCGGCTCCGCGATCTCGCTCGCCAGCGCCGGCACGACCCCGCGGGCGGCCGCCGGACCCGGACCCGGGTCCGCGTTCGCGCTCGCGTTGGCGTTCGCGTTCGCGCGAGAGCGGGAGCGCGGCCCGCCTCGCCCAACGCCGCGGCTGCGTCTGGAGCCCTGCGACCGGCGTGCCCGCGCCAGCGCATCGGCCATCGCCCCGCCCTCCGGGAACCGCTTCTCGGCTTTCTTGGCCAGCGCGCGGTCGATCACTTCGGCCAGCACTCGGGGCGTGTCCGGGGGGAGCGGCGGGGGCGAGTCCTGCAAATGGCACAGTGCCAGCTCCACCGCCGAGGTTCCGGTGAACGGCGGCTGACCGGCGAGCATCTCGTACAGCACGATGCCGACGCTGTAGACGTCCGTCGCGGGAGTGGTCGGGAGCCCGCGGGCCTGCTCGGGAGCCATGTACCTCGGGGTGCCCACGACGGTGGCCACCGCGCCGTCGGAACTCCCTTCAGCCAATCGAGCGACCCCGAAGTCGCCCACCTTCACCTGATCGCGCTCCGAGATCAGGATGTTGGCGGGCTTGACGTCGCGATGGATGATCCGCTCCGCGTGCGCGCGGGCCAGGGCGCGGCAGAGCTGTTCGGCGATCGCGCACGCATCCCAGGGCGCCAGCGCCCCGCGCCGCAGCCGGCTGGCCAGGCTCTCCCCCTCCACCAGCTCCGAGACGTAGTAGAGCCCCTCGGGGGCCTGCCCCACGTCGAAGATCTGCACGATCCCGGGATCACTGACCCGCGCGAGCAGCTGGGCCTCCCGCTCGAAGCTGCCCACCCAGTCCGGATCCTCGGCCCACCACGGCTTGATCACCTTGACCGCGACTGGTCGCGCCAACCGCCGGTCCAGACCCCGATACACGCGGCCGAACGCGCCCTCGCCGATCACGGCGTGCAGCTCATAGCGGCCGTCCAAGGCACAGCCGGAAAGGTCAGGGGCGTAAGGCATGAGACGGTGGAGTCAGCTCACGAGCGTGGCGGATCCTCACATGATCGCGGATCGGCTCCACTCGCTGTTCCCTCTGGACGGGCACCGGGGGCCCTAGAGTCACGATCGATGGCTTCTCGGCACCGGCCACGATGAGATTCGACGAATTGGCCTCGCGCCGCCTGCTGGTCAGCTACCGGACGCCGGACATCGTCCGGCAGCGGCAGCTCGTGCTCGGGGCGCTTGACCCACAGCCAGGCGAGCGCGTACTGGATATCGGCTGCGGTCCCGGCCTGCTGGCCGGCGAGCTGGCCCGGGCGGTCGGCCCGGAAGGGGAGGTCGCCGGAATCGACCTCAGCGAGAACATGCTCGCGATGGCCCGCGAGCTCCAATCCGCCGTGCCCGAATCGGGCCAGGAAACCGCCCCCGTCAGTTTCTCGCTAGCCGACGCGTGCGAGCTTCCCTTCCCTGAGTCGAGCTTCGACGCGGTGCTCAGCACCCAGGTCTACGAGTACGTGTCGGACATGCCGCGAGCGCTGGCCGAGGCACGCCGGGTGCTGCGCAACGGCGGGCGGCTGCTGATCCTTGACACCGACTGGGACTCGCTCGTGTGGCACGCCACGGACGAGCAATTGAAGGCGCGGATCCTCACGGCTTGGGATGAGCACCTGGCCGACCCGTACCTGCCCCGCAAGCTCCCACGCCTGCTCCGAGAGGCCGGCTTCGGGCTCGAGGAGTGCGCGGTCATCCCGCTCCTCAACCAGGGCTACGCGAAGAACACGTTCAGCGCGAATCTGATCGAGATGGTCGCCTCGTTCGTATCGCGGCATGGCGACATCGACGAGGCCGACGCCCGGGCGTGGGCGGACGATCTGAGAAGCCTCGGCCAGGACTACTTCTTCAGTCTCAACCGCTACCTGTTCACCGCCGTCCGGCCGTCATCGGGCCGGCCGGACGGCGGCGGAACTGGGGTCTAGCTCGGCTGCGGCACGATCCGGATGTACGGGCGCGGCGACTCCCAGCCGTCCGGGTAGATGTCCTTGGCCTGCTCATCGGAGACCGAGCCGGCGATGATCACGTCGTCGCCCTGCTGCCATTGGGCCGGCGTGGCCACCTTGTGCTTGGCGGTCAACTGGAGCGAGTCGACCACCCGCAGCACCTCGTCGAAGTTGCGCCCGGTGGTCATCGGGTAGATGAGGATCAGCTTGATCTTCTTGTCCGGGCCGATCACGAAGACGTTGCGGACCGTCTGATTATCGGCCGGGGTCCGCGAGTGCGGGTCGCCCTCGACATCCTCCTGGAGCATCCCGTAGGCCTTGGCGATCTTGAAGTCCTTGTCGCCGATGATCGGGTAGTTGGGCGCGGTGCCCTGGGTCTCGGCGATGTCCTTGGCCCACTGTTCGTGGTCCTCTACCGGGTCGACTGAGAGCCCGATGATCTTCACGTTGCGACGGTCGAACTCAGGCTTGATGCTCGCCATGTACCCCAGCTCGGTCGTGCACACCGGAGTGAAGTTCTTGGGATGCGAGAACAGCACTCCCCATGAGTCGCCGAGCCACTCATGGAAGTTCAGCTTGCCTTCGCTGGTTTCGGCTTCAAAATCGGGGGCGGTTGATCCAATTTGCAGGGCCATGTCATCTCCTCTTTGGCTTCGACGCCCGCGCTACGGGATCGAGTCATTCTAGATCGGGAATAGGGGGTTAACTAGAAGGATACGAACCCGCCGGCTCCTCCCGGTCACGATCGTCGCCCCCGGCCTCCTTCAGATCGGGGTCAGCGGACCGCTCCTGGGCCTGCCCCGAGGTCCGATCGCCGTCAGCGGCCCGGACATCGGCCTCCGCTGACTCGCGGGCATCGGCCTCCGCCGACGCCCGGACATCGGCCTCCGCCGACTCCTCGCGCTCGCGGGCTTCGGACTCGAGCAGGCCGGCGGTGGCGATCGAGGTCAGCGCAGGCTCGACGACCGCCGGGATCAGCAGTGGCAGCAGCAGAAGCTGCAGCCAATCCCACAGCGTGTTGCCTCGGAATCCCGTCCAGGCCCACTTGGCCAGATAGCCGCAGAGCACGACTACGGCAAAGATGGAGATCCCGGTGAAGGCGATCAGCGAGTGCCGCCGGCCCCAGTGCGCCCGCAACTCTCGGAGCAGGGGCGTCAGAGCGACGGCCAGTGGCAGCGCCAGCAGCTCGAGCCAGTCCCACAGCGTGTTGCCGGAGAAGCCGGTCCACGCCCACGGCACCAGGTAGCCGACGAGCACCAGCACCCCAAATGTGGTCAGGAACCCGAAACCGGTGCGCTTGTGACGCGTGGTCAGCATCGCCCGGCGGCTCAGCCAGATCGGCAGAATCGCAAAGGCGATCGGCAACATCAGCAGATGAAGCCAATCCCACAGGGTCGCGGTGCGGCCGTTGATTCCGGTCCAGGACCAGTGCCGGGAGTAACCGCCCCACAGGACCAGGGCGAACAGCACCGCACCAGCGGCGAGGCCGCTCAGGCGGAGCCGCGACGCTCCGGCGCTCCCCCGGCTGCCACGGTCGGACGAATTCGATGCTTCGATCATGCGCCGCTGGTCAGTTCAGCACAGATCGCGCCCTCGGCGCGGTCCGAAATCGCACTCGAGGTGGCGGAGCGACAACGGCCCTATCACCGTAGGCTGGCGACCGATGACCGTTCCCGACCTCGTGATCTTCGACTGCGACGGCGTGCTCGTCGATAGCGAGCCGATCTCCAACCGGGTGCTGGCTCGCGTGCTCAGTGAATGCGGGCTGCCGACCTCGACCGAGGAGGCTTTGAGCTCCTACAAGGGCCTGATTCTCCGGGACGTCCTGTCGCTGGCGGAAGCCCGACTCGGGCGACCGCTGCCCGAGGATTTCATCGAGCGATTCGAGTCGGAGCGCGAAGCCGAGTTCCGACAGGGCCTGAAACCGATTGCCGGCGCGGCCGCCGTCGTGCGCCGACTCCAGGAAGCCGGCCTGGGAGTGTGCGTCGCCACCCAGGGCAAGCTCGAGAAGACCGAGCTGACACTGGGCATCACCGGGCTGCGGCCGCTGTTCGAAGAGCGCGCTCTGTTCACCGCGTACTCCGTTCCCCGGGGGAAGCCGCACCCAGACCTGTTCCTGCACGCCGCGAGCACGATGGGAACGCCCCCCGAGCGATGCGTCGTCGTCGAGGACACCTCGATCGGCGTTCGCGCCGGGGTCGCGGCCAAGATGCGCGTGCTGGGCTACGCGGCCGACGGCGACGCGCTGGCGCTGGCCGAGGCCGGGGCGGAGCCGTTTGACTCAATGCTCGAGCTGCCGGGGCTGCTCGGTCTGAAGTCTGAGGCCGGCGGGGACGCTAGCCGGCGGCGCTGATCACGCGCCGCTCGTGCGTGCCCACGCCCACCGTGGTGCCGTCCTGCGCTTTGACCTCGACGGCGAAGCGAAGCTTGCGACCATCCACCTCGGTCAGCTTCGCGTGTGCGGTGCAGGTCGCGCCCCTCGAGGCGCCGCGGACGTGCTTGACGCAGACCTCGAAGCCGACCGTCGCGTTGCCCTCTTCCAGCAGGGGATGGACGAGCATCGCCGCCGTACGTTCCATCATCCCGATCATCCCGGGCGTCGAGAGCACCGAGAAGCCGATAGTGCCCCCGACATCGGTCAGCAGCAGCCCGTCCACCTCGAACTCGTGGGACGCCTCGATTCCCGGCCGCAGCTCGGACATGGCCCGCTGACCCTACGATCAGCGGAGCGTTGTGGCGCCCGGGCTGGCCAGGCCGCCACCCCGACGCCGGCGGATGAAATACAGGATCACCGACGAGCACAGCACCGAAATCACGATCCCGGGTACCCCGTGACCCCAGAAGATCAGCACGACCACGCCGGCGATCAGGTTGCCGGCCAGGCCCAGCATGATCGTCTGCGGGATCGTCATCGGGTCCCGGCCCGGCAGGGCCAGACGCGCGAGCGCGCCGACGAACAACCCGGAGAATGCCAACAAGATTAGGTACACGAGCAGACTCACGGCGCTCCTTTTTGCCTAGACGGCTTCGCTGGTCAGGTTATCTCGCGGGTAATCGACACACCTCCACTTGGGTGGCAGCGTGCCCGCCGACAACGACTACCCGGGAGGGCACCATGTCGAACACCGCAACCGGGGGGCAGGTCCTCCGGGCGCGCTCACCAGATGGTGAAGAAGAGCAACTCGATCGCCAGAGCCTGGGCCACCAGCAGCCAGAGCACCAGGCCGAGCCGGGACCGCGGCAGGGTCGCGGCGGCCGCCACGCAGGCCAGCGGGACGAACGGCAGCCAGATTCGCTCGGTCTCGGCCTTGGTCAGCCCGAGCAGCGAAGCCGCGACGATCAGCGCCGCGAGCGCCACCGCTGCGCTTTCGCCCGTGGCCAGGGATCGAAGCAGGAACCACAGCACCGGTAAGCCCAGCATCACCGCCCACGCCGTCGGGGACCCGAATATCCAGAACTCATAGGGGCGTGTCACGGCGATGCCCAGGTGGTAGGCGTGGCTGGTCGCGCGCAGCGCACTGAACGGGTCGTAGCCGAGGGTGAGCGCCAACAGGCCGTCGACGGCCAGCAACCCCATGGCGGACGCGACGATGATCCAGACGGCCCGTCGCGCTCCGTCTCGCCGCAGCGCCAGCACCGCCGCCCAGGCGGGGATGGCCAGCAATAGCCAGGAGAAGAACGAGACGACCCCGACCATCACCGCGCCGGCGGTCAATGCCGCCGGATGGCGGCGCACCAGCAGGCAGGCCACGCACAGCCCGAGCGCCGCGAACGCATAGTCGGCGGAGGTCACGCCGAACAGCAGCATCGACGGCGCGAACGCGGTGAGCACGCCGGCCAGGCGTCCCCTCGTCTCTCCGCCGATCACCCGGCCGAGGTCGTAGGCCAGCGGCGCACTCAACGCCCCGATCCCGATGCACAGCGCCGCCAGCCCCGTGCTCGAGTCGATCCCGAGCAGGCGCAGCGCGACGAGCGGACCCGGAGGGTTGCCCCGCGCGTGGGTGGGCAGGTAGTAGAACAGCGAGCCGAAGTGCCGGATGAAGTAATCGGCTCCCTGGGCCAGGGCGCCGAGGCCGCCGAGATACTCGAAGTGCGCCTCGTAAGAGCCGCCGTGACCCAGGTCGAACACGGCCGACCAATCGTGAAAGCCGGCGCGGGCAATGTTCAGCGACAGGCCCAGGGCGAGCGCGAGCAGATACAGCCCGCCCGCGAAGATGGGCGTCGGCCAGGCGCGATCGAGGGCTCGCGGCGCCAACGTCGCCGCCCCCGCCAGCACGCCGGCCGACACGAGCGCGAGCAGGTCCCAGTCCGGCCGCCAGACCATCACGAACGGCGGCGTGGCGGTACCGAGCCCGCCGTGAACAGTCCGCAGCGCCAGCCCCACGATCACCACAGCCGCGGCCGCGGCGCAGCCGATCACCGGAATCGACCGAGCACGCGATCCGATCATCCCGGCGAGCGCCGGCGCCCGGCGAACCGGCAGTCCGCTCACGAGGAAGCCGGCGGATCGTCCGGTGGGCGACGCCGGGCCTGGCCGGTCGCATGTCCGCCGCCGCGGGCGCCCCGCAGGCGAACCGCGTAAACGAGCGCCGAGCCCAGGAACAGGACTGCGGTGATCAGCAGCCAGTTACGCCCGTAGCCGCGGAGATGGTGACCGGTGGCCGCGAAATAGGTGCTGTCCCCCGGCCGAAAGATCACCGGGAAGTACACCAGCAGGAGGACCCCGGAGATCAGCGCCGGAGCCCGTACGTGGTTGATCACCGGCACCCGCCGACCGACCGCCGGCGCCGCGCTCGCGCCGCGGCGGGCAACACGATCAAGCAGCGAGTAGATCGGCACGAACACGACGTCGTGGAGGATGGCGGCGCCGACGAACCAGACTATGAAGTTGACCTCGGTGTTTCCGGCCGACAGGATCTGGTCCAGCGCGAACCCGGCGATCGCGAACGCCGCCACGTGTGCGAGCAGGTGCAGCGGGTTGGCCCCGTAGTGCCGTCTGAACGACTCGATCATGCCGGGGTGAAGGTCATGCGTCCGACCCACTTGGTGTTGTGAACTCCCGGCAGCGCCGGGACGATCACCCGGGCGGGATAGCCGTGGTCGAGCGACAGGTCGACACCGTTGACTCGTAGCGCCAGCAGGGCCCGATCGTCGCTCAGCTGCGCGTGACCGAGCGTGGCCTGGTGAAACGGACCGTGGGGCTGGAAGGACTCGACGAGCAGCACGGCGCCGCTGGGAGCGTCGACCAGCCGACCCAGGTCGGCTAGGCGGACTCCCGTCCAGCGCTGGGTCGTCGACCAGCCCTCGACGCAGGCGATGGTCAGGTCATGGGTGTGCTGCGGCATCGTCAGCAGCTGCTGGCGACTCAGTGCGACCGTCCGCGCCCCCTTGACGGTCAGGCGCCATGAGGGCCCCGTCAGCTTTTCGGTGACTCCCACGGCGGCCGCGGTCTTGTTGACCTGGAAGTCGTTCGGCCCGGTGCCGAACACGCGACCGCGGGGCGCGAGCAGCGCCAGCCGCCGGAATGGCCCGCCGATGCTCTCCCCGATGTTGAGCACGAACAGCGTCAGCGACGCGCCACCGACCAGCGCCAGCAGGCCGCGGCGGCTGATCGTCGGCTCTGCCGGCGCCAGGGGGGCGAGACCGTCAGGATTGGCCGACTCCGGGGCCAGCCCGCGGGGCAGCGCCGACTCCGCGACCGTGTGGGCCAGGTTCTCGCGCAGCGGCGCCAGCACCCCGCGGGCCCGGTAGGACCTCAGCACCACGGGCATCTTCAGCGCCACGTGCAGCACAAACGCCGACATGAACACCCACGCGCCGTAGTAGTGCGCGGTGACGAAGCCGAAGTGCCAGGGGTAATAGTCCTGGATGTTGAGGATTCCGGTGGCGAACTCAAACAGCGCGCCGCCGACCAGCAGCAGCAACGCCAGACGCTCCAGTGCCATCGCCGCGCTCCGCACCGGGGGCCAGGTGAAGAGCCGCGGGATCACCGACCACAGCTTGGCCAGCAGAACCGGCACGGCGACGAGACCGATGGTGATGTGAAGCCCCTGCGAGAGTCCGTAGAGCCAGGTCGGCGCCCACGACGGAAAGGTGATCAGGACGCCGATGTCGTGGGCGGGGTCGACCGTCGCATTGTGGCCGAGCTGCGGCTGATAGGCGTCGTGCGATATCAGCCCGGTCAGCGCGACGATCACGATCAACGGCAGCAGGATGCTCCCGAGCAGCGATGTCAGCCACGGCCCGCGCAGAGGACTGCGCCAGAACCCGGGGCGGAACGGCCCGGGCGGAGCCGGATGCGAATTCGGATCGAGCCGGCGAAGGCGAGCGCGGACATCCACGTCTCAGAGGGTCACCGACTCCGGCTGACATTGCCATTACCGAATCCGAAACCCACACTGTCGTCGAGAGCGCGCGGCGGGCGCACTCGACCGCGCGGCCAGGTGCGCCTGCGTCTCGATAGCGGATCAGGCCTCGCCGTGCGCGTCTTCCCACTCCTTCGGCACGCCGACAGTGGCGGCTTCGGGGCCGAAGGTCGAGACGTAGGTGGGGTGCACCTCGCGCCAGCGATTCGACATGTCCTCCTGGTCCGCTCCCCCGCCGAGCGCTTGTGCCAGGTGATCCAGCGATGTGTGCCAGCCCGCGCCGTCACGGGCCGCCTTGCCGAGCTCCTGGAGTCCGACCGTGAGGACCAGCACGGTGTCCTCGCCGTCCTGGCTCAGCTCGAAGCGGAGCCTGTCCTCACCCCAGCTGAACTCGAGCAGCGACGGCGGCTCGAAGCGCAGCATCTCGCCGTGCATCGGCTCGATCGGCATGTTCTCGAACGAGAACTGCAGTCGTGCTCCGGTGGCGCGGTCGCCTTCGATCGTGGTCGGAAACCATGCGGCCAGTTGCTGAGGCTCGGTCAGCGCCCGCCACACCTTCTCCGGCGAGTGGCGTAGGCGCCGCTCGTAGCGCAGCCGCGGCACCTCGCCGCTGCGGTCGAGGGTGCCGAAGTCGCTGGTCTGGACTGCGTTGGAGGTCATGTCCTCGCTCCTCGATTGGATGGTTCGTCGGTCTCGTCCAGATGGCGCTCGAGCGCACCCAGACTGGCGGCCCACAGCCGCCGGTAGGGGGTCAGCCATTGGTCCACATCCCGCAGCGGTTCGCCGCACACCCGGTAGATCCGGCGCTGGGCATCGGTTCGAGCCTCGACCAACCCCGCGTCGCGGAGGATTCGCAGGTGCTTGGAGACGGCCGGCTGGCTCACCGCCAGGGCATCGACCAACTCGCCCACGGGTCGCTCGGCGGCCAGCAGCAGGTCGAGAATCTGCCGGCGATGCGGTTCGGCGAGGACGTCAAAGGCCGTTGCCATGCGACTATATAATCAGTAGAGCATATAACTGTCAAGGCATGCACGCCAAATCCTCCGCGCGCCCCACGCAGGGGTCAACGCTCGAGGTCCGTGCTCGCCAGCCGGGTCTCATCGATCGGTTTCGTCGTGGAAAAGGATGGTCCAGCTCAACTATGTTCAGCACCTTCAGTCGGTTGAGGGTTATGCATATAAATACATTTATAAATATTCGGCTTCGTATAGGCTTTATCTATGTCTACACGGCCCCGTACACATTCGCTCCCGTTCGGCACCCTCAAGGTCGCCGACGAGGTCGAGGTGGCGATCGACGCGATCATCCGGTTTAGTTGAATCCCGCGCGATGGCGTCAGCACCGGGCTCACCGCGCAGGCTCCTGCCGATCGACGAGGCGCTGTCGGTTCTCGCCGCACACGTGAGCGTCCTGCCCGCGGAGCAGGTGGAGCTCGACGACGCCTATGGACGTTTTCTCGCCGAGGCCATGCGTGCCGAGATCGACCTGCCGCCATTCCCCAACTCGGCCATGGACGGCTACGCCCTGCGCGCAGGTGACACGCCCGGCTCGCTGAGGATCGTGGGCGAATCGGCGGCGGGCAGCCCCTACCGCGGCGCGCTGGAGACGGGCGAGGCGATCGCGATCTCCACCGGGGCGGTGATGCCGGGCGACGCGGACGCGGTGGTCCCGGTCGAGGCCGTCACCGTCGCGGACGGACGACTGCGGGTTCCGGCGCCGGTGCCGGAAGGTGACCATGTACGCGGCACCGGCAGCGATGTCCGTAAGGGCGAGCCGCTGCTGGCCGCCGGCACCCGGATCGGCCCAGCCCAGATCGGCGCGGCGGCGGCCGTCGGCCTCCGCTCGCTGCCCTGTCACCGCCGGCCCCGGGTGGCCGTCCTCACCACCGGAAGCGAACTCCGCCCGCCGGGCGAGCAGCTCGGCGAGGGCGAGATCTTCGACTCCAACGGTCCGATGCTGCGGGCCGCGCTGCGCACCGCCGGCGCACTGGTGGTGCAGATCCCCGCCGCCGCCGACACGGCGGAGGCCCACCGCGCCGCGCTCGGGCAAGCGCTCGAGCACGACGTGGTGATCACATCCGGTGGTGTCTCGGTCGGCGAACATGACCTCGTCCGCAAAGTCGGTCGGGAGCTCGGGGTGCGCGAGTTGTTCTGGCGGGTGGCACTGCGGCCCGGAAAGCCGCTGTCGTTTGGGGTGCGTGGGGACACGCTGGTGTTCGGGCTCCCCGGAAACCCGGTCTCCACGCTGGTCTGCTTCGAGCTATTCGTGCGCCCGGCGCTGCTGGCCGCCCAGGGCGCCCGCGACTGCAAACCGGCGTTCGCGGACGGCCGACTCGGCGCCGCCGTGCGGCTGAACCCCGCGCGCGACGATCTGATCCGCGTTCGGGTCGCCCGGAACGGCGGACTGCCTGTGCTCACCCCGGTCCCCGGCCAGCAGTCCCACCAGATCGCCGTCACCGCCGGCGCCGACGCGCTGGCCCGGATCCCGGCCGGAAGCGGCGAGCTGCCGGCCGGCGCCGAGGTCGCGTATCTGCCGATTCACAGCTTCTGACCTAGTTTCGTGGGTCCACACCTCGGACGCGACCCAGGCGATCTCGACCGGCCGTACGGGCATCGCGTCCACGCGCCGCTCGCCCGCGGGTCCACGTCAGCCTGTGGCGCTCGGTCGCCGACGAGATCGACGCGGCGACCAAGCGCTGAGAGCTCAGGCTACGGCGGGCTCGTTCTCGTTCGCGGGCGCGGTCTCCGCCGGGACTGGCTCGGGCGGCGGGGCGGGGGTTGCCTCGGCGGCGAAGTGCGCGCCGGCGGCTCCGGCCGCGCCGAGCGCCAGGGTCGCGAGCGCCCATCCGGCACCGCTCAGCTCCTTGCCCCGCGCGGCGTCGACCGATGGCTTGCCCGGGCCGGTCTCGACCAGGGTCAGCAGTGCTGCGATCAGCACCACGTTGTACTCGTAGCCGCCCTCTGTGGCCCATGGCCCCTTGCTGAGGTGGACGCGGTTGATCGCGGTCAGCATGGTCGAGATCAGCACGGCCGCCGAGAGCGGCGTGGCCACGCCGAGCACGATCCCCGCACCGCCCCCGGCCTCGGCCAGCCCAGCGGCGATCGCATTACGTTTACCCGGACGCAGCCCGAGCTGCTCGAACAGCCCCGCGGTGGCGTCGATGCCGCGCCCGCCGAAGAAGCCCAGCTTGTGGCTTCCGTGTCCTACGAAAAAGCCGCCGACGGAGAGCCGCAGCAGCAGGCGTCCGATGTTCTTCACCTCACACCACCCTTCATGTCGATTTCAGGATCACTTCTGGGGCCCCCGCTGACGCGCGCCGCTCGATCTCGCTCCGCACGAGCGGCGCCACCACGGTCCCGAACAGCTCGATCGAGCGCATCACGTCACGATGGGCGACGGCGCCAACACTCATCTGCCCGACGTACCGCTGATGGTGGAACAGATCGTGCTCGAACAGGATCTTCTCGGCCACCTGCTCGGGCGAGCCGACGGCCAGCGCTCCCCGCGGAGAGCGCAGCGCCTCGTACTCGCGGCGCCCGGACGGCGGCCAGCCTCGCTCGCGGCCGATCTTGTTCATCATCGCCAGGTACGACGGCGCGAACGCCCGGTCGGCCTGCTCGGAGGTGTCGGCCACGAACGCGTGCGTGTTGATCGCCACCTTGGTCGCGGCGGGATCGTGACCGGCGGCCGCGGCCGCCTCGCGGTAGAGATCGACCAGTGGCACGAACCGCTCTGGCTCACCGCCGATGATGGCCAGCGTCAGGGGCAGGCCAAGGGTTCCGGCACGCACCACTGACTGCGGCGAGCCGCCGACCGCCACCCACACGGGGATCTGATCCTGGACCGGACGCGGCCAGACCGCCGCGTGTTCGAGCGGCGCTCGAAGCCGGCCTGACCAGGTGACGTCGGTCGAGTCGCGGATCGCGAGCAGCAGCTCGAGCTTCTCCGCGTACAGGTCGTCGTAGTCGTCGAGGTCATAGCCGAACAGCGGGAAGGATTCGATGAATGAGCCGCGCCCGGCCATGATCTCGGCCCGGCCTTCCGAGATCAGGTCGACCTCGGCGAATTCCTGAAAGACCCTGACGGGGTCATCCGAGCTGAGCACGGTGACCGCGCTGGACAGCCGGATCCGCTTCGTCCTCGCGGCGATCGCCGCCAGCACCACCGCCGGCGCCGATACCAGGAAGTCAGGCCGGTGGTGCTCGCCGACCGCGAACAGGTCGAGACCGAGTTCGTCGGCCAGCACGGCCTCCTCGAGCAGGTCGTGCATCCTCTGCTGCGGCGAGACGCCGGAGCTGAGATCGGCGAAGGTGGCGAGTCCAAGTTCCATTCTGCAAACGATACCAGATAGTTGCTGGCACAACTATCTCTAACCGGGTCCGGCTCACCGCTTGCTCGTAAGCCTTTTCACCAGCAACTCAACCGAGCGCTCGAGTTGCTCCAGCGTCGCGTCGTGCACGCTGGTGATCCCGAGCCGGCGGTTGAGCCAGGCGTTGATCTCCCTGTGGCTGGTGCCGTCACGACGTCTCACCTCGGAGACCAGCCGGTGGCGCTCGCTGCGCAACATCGCCCGCCGCTCGAAGGCTGGCGTGAGGTCCTGGTCGGCTTCCTCGTCGTCCCCGGCCGGCGCCGCCGAGCTGATCATTACCGGCGCGGGTCCGGGGGCCGCGGAACCGAACAGGGTCATCTGCGGCGCGACGTCGGCGCTCAGTGGCACGAACGGAATCGGTTCCGTCACCTCCGTCCGGAGCCGCTCGGGCTCGTCGAACTCCGCCGCCTCGATGTCCTCGCGGGTGCGCAATGCCCGGCGCAGCTCGGTTTCGACCGAGGCCGCGTGGTCCCGGAGGATCGGGTCGGCCGGGATGTAGAGCCAGCTCGGCTCGGCGGTGCGGCCGGGAAGCGTCCGCACGAACCGGCCGACGATCTGCCGGAAGACCAGCGGGGTCTTGGCCGCCGTGGCATACACGCCGACGCGCAGCCGTGGGATGTCGACCCCCTCGGAGACCATGTTCACCGCGACGATCCACGGGTCCCGCGAATGCGTGAAGGCGGCCAGCTTCGCCGCCGCGCGCGGCTCGGCGTGAAGCACCACGACCGGCACCCGACCGGTGGCCTCGCGCAGGAGCTGGGCGATCCGGCGGGCGTGGCTGGAGTCGGCGGCGATCACCAGCCCGCCCGCGTCGCCGTGCCCGTCCTTGCGGATGGAGCGCAGCTTCTCGTCGGCCTCGCGCAGGATCCGCGGCAGTCCGTCGGGGAGCTCGGTGGAGATCGCGGTCCGGTAGCGCCGGCTGGCTTCCCGGGTGGACAGCACCGTCTCAAAGCTCGACTCGATCACATCGTCGCCGCTGCGCCACGACAGCATCCCGTCGTAGGCGACAAAGGCCACCGGCCGGCAGATCCCGTCCAGCACCGACTCGGCGTAGGTGTAGGAGACGTCGGGCTCGGCCATCCCCTCGCCGTCGTAGCTGACGCCGGGGATCGGGGTCGCGTCGGACCGGAACGGCGTTCCGGACAGCAGCAGCCAGCGGTCGGCGGCCCCGAACGCGGCCGAGAACGTCTCGCCCCAGGCGAGATCCTCGCCGAGGTGGTGAGCCTCATCGGCGACCACCAGCGTGCGGCTCCGCGTCGCCTGGGCCCAGCGCTTGGGCGACTTGCCGATCCGGGCATAGGTCACTGCCACACCGGCGAAGCCCTGCGGGGGCCGGGGGGAGTCGGCATCGGGAGCGAGCTCGATGCCGAGCTCGTGAGCCGCCCGTGCCCACTGCCGCGTGAGGGGCGCGGTCGGGCAGACGATCACCACCGCGCTCGCAGCGCCGTCGGCCAGCTGCCTGCGCGAGAACTCCAGCGCCGGGCGCGTCTTGCCCGCCCCCGGGGCGGCGGAGATCAGGAACGGCCCGGTCCGCCAGCCCTCCATCTGGGCCAGCGCGCGCTGCTGCCACACGCGCAGGGAGCGAGAATTCGAGGCGGAGCGAGGTTGGGGCACGGAGCGGGCATGCTGCCGGTCCGACCGGACGCCAGGCAAACCTCCTGCATCGCCCGCGTCGGATACCGTCGCTCGCGATGGACGGCGAGACGATCAGCGTGCTCGACGCCGGCCGGCGGCTGGACTTCAGCTTCGAGGCGATGCTGGCCTATCACGGTCCCGGGTCGCCGGGCGGCGTGGCCCACGCGTTCAAGGTGCTGCAGCGCGCCTTCCCGCTGTTGGACCCGCACGCACCGCCCGAGCGCCGCGAGCTGGTGATCGAGACCGCGTTCGGCGGCCCGGGCGCGCGGGACGGCATCGAGCTGGTCACCCGCGCGGTCACCGGCGAGCGGTATCACCTCGACCCCGCGCTGGCGCGACCGGAGCGCGGCCGGACGCTCGAGCGCTTCGTCTTCCGCATCCGTTACCGGAGGCGCGCAGTGACCCTGACCGTGCGCGAGGGCTTCGTCCCCGATGAGCTGATCGAGCTGGCGCGCCTCGATCACCGCGATGCCGACCAGGCGGCCCGGTTCGTGGCGGTCAAGCAGCACACGGCCGATACGGTGATGGCCGCGGCGGCGGCCGACGTGTACGACGCGGAGCTGGCTCGCGGCTAGAGCGGGCTCGCGGCCAGAACAGGCTCACGGCTAGAGCAGGCTGGCGGCCAGAGCAGGCTCGCGGCTACAGCAGGCTGCCGCCGGGCGGCACGATCCACAGCTTCGGCGCCAGGTCCCGGACCGCGTCCGGGTCGAGCTCGCCGACCGTGCCGACGCCCTCGCGCTCGAGCTCCATGGTGAGCTCGCGCCAGGCCCTCGCCACCGGCGCGACCCGCGCCGTGGGGCCGAAGCCGACGGCCGCACGCAGCTCATCGGCCCGGCCCCGTGCGTGCTCGATCGTCATCTCGCCGAAGGCCATGTAGGCGCCCTCGACATACAGGGTCTGCGCCAGGATCTCCTTCACCTTGGCGTCGGACATCTTGCTTTCCGGCTCGGTCATTCGTTCATCCTCCCACGGTGGATGCGGCTATGGCCACCTGGCCGTATGAGATCCCGCCGTCGCCGACCGGCAGGCGCTCCGGCATCAGTACTTGCAATCCCTCCTTGTGCAGTCCGGCGGAAACCGCCTCGAGCAGCCGGCGGTTCTGAAACACCCCGCCGGACAGGACGACGAGGTCGGTCGCGTGCGCGGTGGCGGCGAGCATGCACGACTGCACCGTCCCGTCGGCGATCGCGGCGTGAAAGCGCGCCGCGATGACGCCCACCGGCGTCCCCGCCTCCACGTCCGCGAGCACGGCCCGCACGGTCTCACGGGGATCGAGCACGAAGCCGTCGACGCCGAGCGCCAACGCCACAGGATACGCCCCCCGCTCGGACGGATCGCAGGCCGCCTCCAGCTCGATCGCCGCCTGCCCTTCGTAATTGACCACGGTCCGCAGCCCGCACAGCGCCGCGATCCCGTCGAACAGGCGGCCCATCGAGGTGGTGAGCGGAGCGCTGAAGCCGCTCTGCACCATCCCGGCAACCTGCGACCACGATCGCGCGTCGACGCGACCCATCAGCACGGAGGGGAGCAAGGGCTCCTCCCCGAGCGCCACCGAGAGCCACGCGCAGGCCATCCGCCAGGGCTCCCGGATCGCCTGGGCGCCGCCGGGCAGCCGGGCCGGCAGCAGCTTCCCGGCGCGCTCGAAGCCCGCCAGCCCCCCGACCAGGAACTCTCCGCCCCAGACCGTGCCGTCGGTTCCGTAGCCGGTGCCATCGAAGATCGCACCGATCGCCCGGCGGGCGGGGTCGGTCTCACCGTGCTCGGCCAGACAGGCCGCCAGGTGGGCGTGGTGGTGCTGCACCCCCACCAGGGCGACGCCTTCCCGCTCGAGCGCATACTTGGTCGAGAGGTACTCGGGATGCAGATCGTGGACGACCACCTCGGGCTGCACCGCGAACAGGGTCTTGAAGTGCTCGATCCCCTCCTCGAATGAGCGCAGCGTCTCGTAGTTCTCCAGGTCCCCGATGTGATGCGAGACCCAGGCCCGCTCCCCCTTGGCCACGCAGAAGGTGTTCTTGAGCTCGGCCCCACAGGCCAACAGGTGTGCCGTCGTGCCTCTGCCGGGAAGCGGCAGGCTGGCGGGCACGTAGCCGCGCGAGCGGCGGAGCATCACGGACCGTGGCCGCCCCGTGCTCACCACCCGCAGCACCGAGTCGTCGGTGCGCGTCTCGATCGGCCGGTCGTGAACCAGGAACAGGTCGGCGATCGCCTCCAGCCGCACGCGGGCGTCGGCATCGGCGTAGGCGATCGGCTCCTCGGAGACGTTGCCGCTGGTCAGCACCAGCGCATCCACCCCGAGCGTCGCCAGATCGGCCAGCAGCAGATGGTGCAGCGGCGAGTAGGGCAGCATCAGCCCGAGCTCGCGTGCCCCGGGCGCGACCGACCCCGCGACCGGCGCGTCGGGCACGCGCGGCGCCAGCACGATCGGCCGGGCCGGGGCCAGCAGCTGCTCGCGCTCCAGCGCCCCCAGCTCCACCAACGCGCCCGCCGCCGGCACCGAGGCCACCATCAGCGCGAAGGGCTTGTCCTCCCGGTGCTTGCGGGCGCGCAAGAGCGCGACGACCGCCTCGTCGTCGGCGCGACAGGCGAGGTGATACCCGCCGATTCCCTTGATCGCCACGATCCGGCAATCGCGCAGAGCCGCGGCGGCCGCGGCGATCGGGTCGGCCGCGTGCGTGATGCCTTCGGACCCGACCGATGCGCCGACGCGGTCGATCAGGGTCACCGACGGACCGCAGACCGCACAGGCGTTCGGCTGCGCGTGAAAGCGGCGATCGGCCGGGTTCTCGTACTCGGCTCGGCAGAGCGGGCACATGACGAAGCCGGCCATCGTGGTCAGCGGCCGGTCGTAGGGCACCCCGCGGACGATGGTGAATCTGGGCCCGCAATTGGTGCAGTTGGTGAAGGGGTAGCGAAAGCGCCGGTCGGAGGGATCGAACAGCTCGCGCAGGCAGTCCTCGCAGGTAGCACTGTCCGGGGTCACGGGTGCGTCGGGGGTTCCTCCTTGCGGGCTCTCGAGGATGGCGAAGCCGGCGCCGCCGATCGGCTCACGTTCCTCGGTGACGACCCGGTCCAGCACAGCCAACGGCGGCGCGTCGGCCGCCAGCCGGGACAGGAAGTCCGCCACGGCGGTGTCCGGTCCCTCGATCTCCAGCAGCACGCCATGGGAGTCGTTGAGCACGAACCCGGTCAGTCCGAGCGCTCCGGCCAGCCGGTAGACGTAGGGCCGGAAGCCGACCCCCTGGACGGTCCCCTGCACTCTCACCCGCGTCCGCCTCGGCGTCCGCGAAGGCGCGCGCACTCGAGTTCGGCCGCCGGGCCGATACTCGCCAGCCCGGACGAACTCCGGGCCGCTCACTTCACGAGCTCTCGGAGGGCGTGATACGCGCTGGCCTGAGCCTCCTGGATCCGCGGGATGTGCTCCGAGCGCGAGACGACCACATGGTCGGCCAGCGCGTCGCCGGCGATCGCGCCGCCGTCGTAACCGACCATGGCGATCGTCCGCAATCCACGCCCGCGGGCCTCCGCCAGCGCGGCGATCACGTTGCGCGAGTTGCCGGAGGTCGACAGCGCGAGCAGGGTGTCGCCGGCGATCCCGTAGGCGATCACCTGGCGCAGGAAGATCGCCTCGGTCCCGATGTCGTTGGCAATCGCGGTGATGATCGAGGAGTCCTCGGTCAGGTCGATGGCCGGGCGAGGCGAGTACCCGCTCGGAGGCGAGCGGAAGTCGGCCACGGCGTCCATCGCGTCGGTCGCGGAACCGCCGTTGCCCAGCGCGAGCAGCTTTCCGCCGTGCTCGAAGCTCGCGCGCAGCGTGGCGGCCGCGGCCGCCAGCACGGCGCGATTGTCGTTCAGCGTCTGCGCCCGGAGCTCGCCGATCTCCTCGGCCTTCATCAGGACCGACCGGCGCACGTCGTCGATCACCGGCTCGAGCTTGTTCTCACGTTCATCGAGGAACGGATAGAGGAAACTCGACGCACCGGCGTCGTGGACGCGGCGCTGGTCGCGCCCGCTGAGCAGACCGCGGTGATCGAAGAACACGTGCACCAGCTCCCACAGCACGTGGTAGAGCGTCTCCACCAGCTCCTGCCGTATGAACGGATCGGGACTCGGTGGCTCGAACTCGTACTCGGCGCCGGCGCCCTCCGAGAACGCCATCGTCAAGCACCCGCGGGCTCGGGCGACCGCCAGCGCCGCGGCCGCCGCGCCGCGGTCCTCTTCGGTCCCGAAGCCGATCGCGATGTCTTCGGGCGCGGCCAGCAGCTCGGCACCTCGCTCGAGCTCGCTCCCGTCTCCGACCAGCCCGATCGCCGGCAGGGCCCGCTTGCCCACGATCACCGGGTGGACGAACTCGACGGCCACGTGCCGGACATCGGAGCGCGCCGCCGGGGTGCTTCCGAAGGCGATCAGCCGCCCACCCCGCGCGAACCGCTCGGCCATCAGGTGACAGAGCCGGGCGAGCCCCTCGGCGTGCTGGGCGAAGAACCGCTCGTTGCCCTCGGTCCGCGCCTCCAGGAGCGCCTGGAGACGGTCGGCGGCGATCGCCGCCCTCACGCCAGGCCTCCGCTCGCCGCTCGCACGCTCGCGCTCAGGATCCAAGGGAGGCCGCGTGAGTCATCCGGCATTCACGCCGTGACCTGCTCCCTGGCGGCGACCCGCAGCAGCCACTCGCGCCAGGCCTCGATGCCCTCGCCGGTGCGCGCGCTGAGCACGATCCGCTCGACGTCCGGGTGCACCTGATCGATGTTGTAGAGCAGGAGCTCGAGGTCGAAGTCGAGGTGCGGCAGCAGGTCGACCTTGTTGACGATCACCAGCTCGCAGGCTCGGAACATCAGCGGGTACTTGAGCGGCTTGTCCTCGCCCTCGGTCACCGAGCACACCATCACTCGGGCGTCCTCGCCGATCTTGAACTCGGCGGGACAGACCAGATTGCCGACGTTCTCCACCACGAGCAGGTCGATGTCGTGCAGCGGCAGCGCCGGCAGCGCGGAGCGGACCATGTTCGCGTCGAGGTGGCACTCGCCGCCGAACCCCTTGTCGGTGTTGAGCTGGACCACGGGGATGTGCAGGTGGGCCAGCCGATCGGCGTCCATCGAGCCCTGCACGTCGCCCTCCAGCACCCCGATCCTGACCCCGGGAACGTCACGGGCCACGCGCTCGAGCAGCGTCGTCTTGCCCGCGCCGGGAGCGCTCATGAAGTTGACCACCTTCACGCCGTGACGATCGAAGTCGGCCCGGTTGGCTGTCGCGATCGTGTTGTTGGCGTCCAGCGCCTCCTCCACCACCGTCACTTTTGTCCGATGCACGCTGTCTCCTTTCCGAGATCGCCCTCTGGGCGATCTCGCAAGGCCGACGAAGTCGGCCCCTCCACTTCGATTGATTCCACTTCGAATTCGTCGCCGCTGGCGATCTCCACGTCGCTGCCGCCGCAGGTCGGGCAGCGGAATGCGGGGATCTCGATCTCCCATTCTCGCGCGCAGGGCCGGCAGCGCAGGCGCGCATCGGTGATCTCCAGCTCCAACCGCGCGCCCTCGCAGACCGTGTTCCGGGCCTGGAACTCGAAATAGAACTCGAGCGTGTCGGGCACCACCTGCCGAAGCCTGCCCACCCGCAGGCTGACCAGGCTGACCTTCCGGCCTTCGGCGTGCTTGGCGACCGTGTTGACGATCGCGCTGCTGAGCGAGAGCTCGTGCAACCGATGCTCCGCCTATTCCGCCGGCTGGGCGAGCACGCCGGCTTGCAGATCTTTGATCGTCTCCACCACCAGGTCGATCGCCCGGTCGACGGCTTGCTTGACCTGATCGGTGAGGCCCCAGCCCATCTCCTCGACATCGCCCGGCTCGCAGGCGATCACCACCACCTTGCCCGGCCACGCGCCGGCCGACTTGACGAACCGCAGCATCGTCTGCGGATCCATCCCGTGGGGGTTGATCACGTCGCCGTCGTCGATCGCGCCGGGGACCGAGTTCTCGTCGGGCTCCATCACATACAGCGTGCCGGGCTCGCCGCCCTGCTTGGAGACGTCGAGCAGCACAAGTGCGTCGTAACCCCGCATCACCTCGTAGGCGAGGTCGAGGCCGCCGGTCCCCGCGTCCATCACGTTGCAGCCGGCCGGCAGCTCGCGCTGCTGTAGGCGCCGGGCGACCTCACCGCCGAAGCCGTCGTCGCGCAGCCACGAGTTACCCACGCCGGCGATCAGGATCCCGAGCAGGGGCTCTGCACCGGGCGTTGGTTCAGTGCTCATGCCTCGACCACCTCGACTTCCTGGGCGAAGAAATACAGGTACCGGCCGGTGTCCCGCATCAGGTCCTGGCCGGGATCGTCGTCGATCGTGACCCCGAAATGAATCTTCCCGTCGTAATCGGTGAAAATCCGTTCGACCGTGGCCATACGCCCATCGAGCATTCGGGCGTGCAGATCCGCGTCTGGAGCGGGGCGGATGATCACCTTGCCTCCGCGGGTGAACCTCTTCCCATCCACGTCGGCGACCTCCTCGCCGCTGCGGGGGTCGATCAGCCCCGGTGGCTCGGTCGGCGGCTCGTTCGTCTGAGGGTCGCGAATGGTGACGCGGCCGTGCAGCGCGATGATGTCCTGCGGGGTAGCCGCGGCGGCGCGGGCGATCATCTCCTTGACCGCCGGATCCTCGATCTCCGCCCTCTCCTGGTCGGTCATCACGTGGACGTGAAGCAGCAGCGCCTCCTCGATCTCCGTGGAGTCGAACAGCCCACCGCGGCTCTCGGGGGCGATCTCAGGGTGATCCGGGAGGACGATCGCGGCGCCCACGATCGCGTCGTCAGCCTGAGTCGCGAGCACGGGGAACGTGTTGACCGAACGGCACGGGCGCTCCAGGGCGGAGATGAAGGTACCGCCGATGACCCGGACGATCGGGTGCGTCGAGAGCAGCGACCGGGCGAGAGCGCCCGCGCGATCCAGACCGCTCAAGACGAGCGTGCGGTTCTCGACGCGGAAGACCACCTCGTACTCGCCCCCGCCGAGATCCTCGGCCCCCAGCCTGGCCACGACGGTCATCGGCGGGCCGTCGTCGCAGGTCACGGTGATCTGCTTCTCGGCGGGCTCGTGGACGAGCGCGCCGGTCATCGCGCCGGAGACCTTCAGCTCGCGCGGCTGCGCCTGATGTTGATCGCCGGCGGCGGCGAGGAAGCGGACCTCGGCGCTGAGCACCGAATCCGCCGGCCCTTGCAGGACGCAGCGGAGCTCGAGGTGATCGTAGGTGCTGGCCAGCGTCGCCGCGTAGACCGGGGGGTACACGATCCCGAACGGGGTGGGGGTGGCGTTCTTGGTGGCCCCCGGCGTGTAGGGGTACAGGGCGTAGCCCTCGTAGAGCAGCGAGTCGACGAGCTGTTCTAGAGCCTCACTCATGAGCCCGCTCCTCTTCGAGCATCTCGACCAGGCACGCGTCGATCGTCGCGGCGCCTCGGGCTCGCTTCTCGCGCTGCAGCGCCTCGAGCGTCTCGGTGCGCATCGCCACCCAGCCGGTGTTGGGGTAGTAGTGCTCGATCGTTTCCCGCCAGACCGACACCGGCATCCGGAACTCGATCGACTTCGACCACGGCACGAGCACCATCTGCAGCCGGCCGTCCTCGGCCCGGTAGTAGACCATCCCGTTGAAATGCAGCGCCAGCGGCGCCTCGCCGTCGGGCAGGGAATGCAGGTACTTGGCGGCGGCCAGCTCCAGGTCGTAATGGCAGGAGATCGGCACGGCCACGGTCGTCGAACCGGTGAACGCCGGGACGACGACATCGAGCTGGGACCAGACCAGGCTGCGCGTGGTGACCGACCACCGCTCGGGCTCGCCGAACAGTTCGAACAGCTTCTCGCGGGTCTCGTCGTCATAGGTGCGGCGCGCCGGCTCGAGCATCAGCTGGATCGAGAGCGCGATCATGTAGACCTGCCGTCCACTCGGCTCGGTCACCTGCAGATCGAGGCTCAGCATCGGCGCGGCGGCGTGGCGCACCTGGCGCACGCTGAGCACGCTGAATTCGGGATTGGGCCCGGACCACGGAGAGTCGGCAAGCGCCGTGGGCAACTCGACGCTCATAAAACCCCAGCCTTGATCTGCAGGGTCTCGAAGAAGCGCGTCACCGCATGATCGACGCCAGTGCCACCGGAGATGCCCTCCCAGGTCGCCTTGATCGCGCCGGTCAGCGCGTAGCACTGGTCGATCGGGGCGATCGCGTACATCGGTGGGTCGGTCAGGCGGTTGACGATCAGCCCCTCGATGTCGGACTCGAGGTTGCTCAGCACCGGGTTGATCTCGCACATCCGTGCCCATGAATCGAAGTGGAGCTCGGACTCGGTCGCTCCGGCCGGGCTCGGGTACATTGCCACCACGCAGCTGGTCACCGTGGACTGCATGAAGAACGCCAGCCCGATCGGGATCTGGAAGCTCGCCCAGACGTCGTCGGGGATCTGCAGGTCGGGCAGCCACACCGTGCGGTTGCCGACCGGCCGGTAGTCGCCCTCGCCCGCCCGCATCGCCCAGCAGGCCTCGCACGAGCAGATGATCCGGCGCTCGACGAGATGCAGCAGGTGACGGTGCTCCTCCGGGATCACCAATCCACACAGATCGCAGAATTCGGTGCCCGGCGGGTAGCCCGAGGCTGCCCCTGCGCTTCCCCCGGGCAAAGCGGTGCCGTTGGAGGCGGCGACGGCCGCGCCGGCCCCACTGGCGCCGGCCGGAGCGGACACCCTCCGGACCCGGCCCGGCTTGGCCAAACCGCGCAAGCCGGTGACCATTTGGGCGCGCTTACGCGCGGCCACCGCGTCGGTGATCAGCTGCCGCCCGGCCCGGTCGGGCCGATCACCGTTCTCGGCACCCCTCCCATTCTCACTCACGCCGCTAAAGCTACCTTGACCCGGCCCTGTTCGCGCAGCAGCGGCACCGGCTCGAGCTGGATCCGTTCAGCGTCGACCGATCGGCCGGCCCGGGGCAGGAAGAACGAGCGCCGGCAGCTGGGGCAGGCCAGGGCGCCGGCCGTGAGCTCGCCGTCGTGCAGCGCGCCGCCACATGACGCGCACACATCGCGATAGGCGAGCAGGGTCCCCTCGACGTTGGCGATGACCAGGTCGCTATCGGCGACCGTGATGGCGAGCATCGCCCCCTCGGGCAGCTCGGCGACCGACTCGAGCTCGAACCAGGCCGGCGGCATCGACCCCGCGGGGGCTTCGCCGGCCATCGGCAGATCCGAGCCGGGACCCGACATGACGATCGGCAGCTCGAGTCCCGTGGGAGCGCCGTCGCTCATCGGCAGCAGTCCGGTCATCTGCGGCGCGACGCCCTCGACCTCGAGTCCGGCCAGGTCTGGAGCCGCCTCCTCCAGCGCCTGTTTGATCGCCAACTCGAGTGTGACCGAGGATGCTGAGCAGTCCGAGCAGCTGCCACGCAAATGGATCCGCGCGACGCCGTCCTCCAGCGACAGCAGCTCGACGTTGCCCCCATGCGATTCCATGTAGGGGCGCACGGATTCGAGCGCGCTCTGCACCCGTTCCTCGAGCGGGATCGGATGCAGGTCGTGGATCAGCAGCAGCGTGGCCACGAGCGGATCCTCGGTCAGCCCGGCGGCGATCCGTTCGCCGTCCATGCCGGCCGCGAACAGTCGTTCGAGGATCCGCCCCAACCCCGCACCGTACATCTGCACGATCGACGACACGAGCTCATCCGCGAGGTCGCGCGTGGCCGGATCGCCCTGGCTGTCGAGCAGGTCCTGCAGCTCCTGAACGCGCTCGACGAGGCGTTCAGGAGCGTCAGTCGGGGCAGCGGCCATATCGGTCCGCTACGCCAATGCCGTGGGCGTGTGCTGCACCTTGGTCACCCTGCCACCGCCGGTGTACATGTGCACGCCGCACGGCAGGCACGGATCGAACGACCGCACCGCCCGCATGATGTCGATGCCCTTGAAGTTCTCCGGGCCGTTCTCCTCGAAGATCGGCGTGTTCTGCACCGCGTCCTCGTAGGGTCCGGGTGTCCCGTAGATGTCCCGCGGGCTCGCGTTCCACGGCGTCGGGGGATAGGGCTGGTAGTTGGCGATCTTGCCCTCACGGATCACCATGTGATGGGAGAGGACACCGCGGGCCGCCTCGTGGAAGCCGCAGCTGACCGCGTTCTCCGGAACCTTGAAGTTGTTCCAACTCTTGGTCCGGCCAGCCTGAACCTCCTTCATCGCGCGCTCGAGGCAGTGCAGCGCGATCAGCGCGCTGTAGGCCTGGTGATAGGTGCGGGCGCGGTCACGCTCGATCGCGTTGGACTTCTCCGGCACCTTCCACTCGAGCTCCATCTCGGGCATGTTGGGCGAGCGCGGCAGCACCATCTGGATCGAATGCCCGGTCGCCTTGGCATAGCCGAAGTCGACCAGCCCGGCCTTCGCCGTGCACCATTGGCGCGCGAACGGGCCGCCGCCGGTGTCGCAGCACACATGCGTGTCCGTGCGCTTGTCGTAGATCCGTGGCGAGACGACCCACGTGTACTTGTCCGTGAAGTCGCGCTTCTGCGGCCGCGGCAGCGTGACCTTGTTCCACGGGTGATTCTTGTCCACGGGGTTGCCGAGCGGGTCCTGCGTCACGTACGTCGGCTCGTTCTCCCAGCTGTCGAAGTAGGACGAGCCGAGCAGGATCCGGATCATCAGGTTGATCTCGACGAGGTCGGTGGAGATCAGCTCTCCGTTGATGGCGACGCCCGGCGTGATGTAGCGCTTACGTCCCCACTCGGTCATGTTGCGGTAGTCGTAGTCGACGTAGTCGGGATCGTCGAAGCTGCCCCAGTTGACCAGGTTCGTCTCGCGGAAGCCGACCATGTCGTAACCCGGCAACTCCGTGAGGAAGAAGTCGTACAGGTCGTCGTGCATCGGCACGCTGCGCTTGACGTAGTCGAAGTACCGCATCAGGCGCACGTAGTAGTCCGTGCAGGTCTGGTGCGTGATGTCGGCGCTGCAGCCGCCCGGCATGATCGTCGAGGGATGCGTGTGGCGACCGCCGAACAGGCAGTACATCTCGCGTGTGTAGCGGGCCACGTGCAGCGTCTCGAGATAGAACTCCCCGGTGAACGGGTTCAGCGACCGCATGATGTCGGCGATCGTCTTGAATCCGTGGATGTCCCGGCCGGGGGCCGGCGTCGACTCGGCCTTGGCCAGCAGCGACGGGTTCGTCTCCTTGACCATCTGCTCGCAGAAGTCGACGTTCGCCATGCAGTCGTTGAAGATCGCGTGGTCGAAGATGTAGTCGGCGGTTTCGGCGAGGTTGAAGGCCAGGTCGCCCAGCGGCGGAGGCTTGACGCCGTAGGCCATGTTCTGGTTCAGACACGAGCACGTGGCGTGGTTATCGCCGCAGATGCCGCAGATCCGGCTCGTGATGAAGTGCGCGTCCCGAGGGTCGATCCCCTTCATGAAGATGTCGAATCCGCGGAAGATCATCGACGTGCTGTAGCACTTGTTGACCTTCTGGTTGGAGAAGTCGATCTCCGTGTGGATGCCCAGGCTGCCGACGATCCGGGTGATCGGATCCCACGACATCTCCTTGACCATCACTTTTTGCTGCGCAGGCGTTTCAGTCGCCATTCTGTTATCTCCTAAGGTGCGAACGTTTCAAGTGTTTGGGTGCCCTTACCAGCGCTTGGCGTAGCCGGTGGTGAGCGCCTTGCCCTTGCGTCGCCACTCGGGCTCGACGTCGTACTTGTTCTTGATGTTGCGCTTGCGCGCCCAGCGGACGATCGGCCCGTAGCTGAAAGCCATGATGTTCGCCGCGATACCGCCCGCCGTATCCTCGTCCATGAATGGCATGAACTTGTCGGGGAATCCGGGCATCGTGCAGGCCATGCAGATACCGCCCACGTTCGGGCAGCCGCCGATCCCGTTGACCCATCCGCGGACCGGCACATTGCACTTGACCACCGGACCCTTGCATCCGAGCTTGACCAGGCAGCGGTGATCCGAGCCGTACTCGGTCGCGAATTCGCCCTGTTCGGCGAAGCCGGCCCGGTTGCAGCTCTCCCGGACAGTGCGGCCGAACAGCCACTTCGGACGCAGCGCCTCGTCGAGCTCGGGCACGGGCGCCAGTCCGGCCAGGTGCAGCGCCAGATAGAGCAGCGTCTCGGTCATGTTGTCCGGCTGCGCCGGGCAACCGGGGATGCAGACGACCGGCAGGTTGGCCTTCGACTTCCAGTTCCAGCCGAGATAGTCCGGCACGCCCATCGCGCCGGTGGGATTGTTCTTCATCGCCGGGATCCCGCCGTAGGTGGCACAGGTCCCGACGGCGACGACCGCCGCCGCCTTCGGCGCGAGCCGGTCGAGCCACTCGTTCATGGTGATCGGCTGGCCGTTCTCCGGGTTGACCGCAAAGCCGGTCCAGAAGCCCTCGCCGTTGATCTCCTCGTTGCCCAGCGATCCCTCGATCACCAGCACGAACGGATCGAGCTTGCCCTGCTCGGCGTCGAACCAGGCCTGGGCGTATTCCTGGCCGACGGCATAGTCGACGACCTGGTTGTGGACCACGACCTTCGGCATCCCGGGGATGGCCTGCAGGATGATGTCCTCGAGGCTCGGGTTGGTGGCCGAGGTCATCGCCACCGAGTCGCCCTCGCAGCTCAGGCCCGTCGTCATCCAGAGAACGTGCGCGGTCACCGCCTCTGTCTTCTTCTGCTCTGCGTATGGGCTAGCCATCGTCGCCATCCCGTCTCCTCTCTCTTCTCAACAGATCCGCGGCAGAGGGTCTCCGACCAACTGGTCCATGACCCTTCTGCCGCCGAAGCTCGTTTGGACCAACACCATTCCCGGCGGTTCCGTCCGCACTTCACCGATCTCCGCTGCCTGCTCGCACCCCGGCACGCACCGCAATGCCTCCAGCCCGCGCTCGGCCGCCTCCGGGGCGACAAACGCCACGAATTTGCCCTCGTTCGCCACATACATCGGATCGATGCCGAGGATCTCAGCCGCCCCCGCTACCGCCGGGGCAACCGGGATCTCTCCCTCTCGCACGATCATGGCGACAGTCGAGGCGCGCGCCAGTTCGTTCAGTACCGAGGCGACGCCGCCTCGAGTCGCGTCTCGCAGACACCGCAGCTCGGGACCGACGGCCTCGAGCAGAGCGTCGACGGCCGGCCACAGCGGGCGGGTGTCGGACTCGATCAGCGCGTCCAACTCGAATTCGTTGCGCGCCAGCATGATCGCGGTGCCGTGCTCGCCGATGCTCCCGGAGAGCAGAATCCGATCGCCGGGACGCAGGGCGGCGGGCGACAGCGTGGCCCGCGGATCGCGCTGGCCGATCCCGGCTGTCGTGATGTACATGCCGTCGGCGTGTCCGCGCTCGACGACCTTGGTATCCCCGGCGACGATCTGCACGCCGGCGGCCCGCGCGGCGCGCGCGATCGCCTCCACCTCGGCGCGCAGATCATCAGCCGGGAGCCCCTCCTCGAGGATCAGCGACAAGCTCAGAGCCAACGGCCTGGCGCCCGCGACGGCGAGGTCGTTGGCCGTGCCGTTGACGGCCAACTCGCCGATCGAGCCGCCGGGGAAGCGCAGCGGCTTGACCACGTAGGAGTCGGTGGTCATCGCCAGCTCCAAGCCGCCGATGCCGACGATTCCGGCATCGCCCATCTCCTCCAGCGCCTGCCCGCCAAAGGCCGGCACGAGCAGCCCCTCGATCAGCGTCTGGGTGGCCTTGCCACCCGCGCCGTGGGCCATGGTGATCTTCTCGTCCCGGAACTTGGCGCGCTTCCCGCGAGCAGTCTCGATGATCCCCAGGACCTTCCGCTCGCGCTCCGAGACCGCCGTCTGATCGCTCACTCAGACCACTTCTCGTTCTCGCGCGAATCGACCGTAGTTGTAGTAGGCCGCGCAGGCGCCCTCCGAGGAGACCATGCAGGTGCCGATCGGTCGCTCCGGCGTGCAGGCGCTGCCGAACACCTTGCACTCGAAGGGCTTGATGACGCCCTTGAGCACCTCGCCGCACTGGCAGGCCTTGGGGTCGGCCACCCTGACTCCGGGCACGTGGAAGCGCCGCTCAGCGTCGAGATCGGCGTAGGCCTCCGAGAGCTTCAGCCCGCTGTGCGAGATGAACCCGAGTCCGCGCCATTCGAAGTGTGGCCGCAATTCGAACACCTCGGCCATCACCTCGAGCGCGCGGAGGTTGCCCTCGTAGGGGACGACCCGCTTGTACTGGTTCTCGACCTCGCAGCGTCCGTCGTTCAGTTGGCGCAGGATCATCGCCACCGCCTGCAGGATGTCCAGCGGCTCAAAGCCGGCCACCACGACCGGCTTCTCGTAGTCGGCGGGGATGAACTCGAACGGCCGCGCGCCGACCACCGTCGAGACGTGGCCGGGACCGATGAAACCATCGAGGCGCAGATCCGGGGATTCGAGCAACGCCCGCAGGGGCGGCACGATCGTCACGTGGCTGCACATGCAGGAGAAGTTCCCCACTCCCTCGGCGCGGGCTCGCTTGAGCGTCAACGCGGTCGACGGTGCCGTCGTCTCGAACCCGATGGCGAAGAACACCACCTCGCGGTCGGGATTCTGCTTGGCGATCCGGAGCGCGTCGAGTGGCGAGTAGACCATCCGGATGTCGGCGCCGGCCGCCTTGGCCTCGAGCAGGCTCCCGTTCGATCCCGGCACCCGCATCATGTCGCCGAAGCACGTGAAGATCACGCCCTCCTCGTGGGCCACCGCGATCCCGTCGTCCACCCGTCCCATCGGGATCACGCAGACGGGACAGCCCGGTCCGTGGACCAGCTCGACGTTGCTGGGCAGCAGATCGTCCACGCCGTACTTGTAGATCGAGTGCGTATGACCGCCACAGACCTCCATCAGCTTGTAGTGACGGCCCGGCTCCACGAGTGAGAGGATCTCCCCGGAGAGGGCGCGTCCGAGGTCGGCGTCTCGATACTCGTCGACGAACTTCATGCCACCACGTCTGCCTCGCGCTCGAGCCGAGCGATCGCGGTGCCGGCGTGCACGAGCAGGCGATCGCCGGGCTGCACCGGTTCCACCAGCGCGGTCTCGACGGTCGAGCGCTCACCGTCCTCGGCGGCACAGAGGGCCAGGCCACGGTCGGCGTCGAGCCTGACCACGGTCATCGGCTCGCCGTCATCGCCACAGGTGATGCAGTGCTGGGATCCGCAGACGACATCCGACGGCGAGGGGGCGCTCATTCGATCACGCTCGCCTTCAGCTCCTCCAGCTCCTGCTCGTAGTCCGCACCCATCCGGACGAGCGAATCGTGTGTGGCCCGGGCTTCCTCCTCGTCTACCTTCGACATGGCAAAGCCAACGTGGATCAGCACCCAATCGCCGGGGCCGACGCCACCGCCCTCATCGTCGAGCAGGCCGATGTTCACGTTGCGCCGAACGCCGGCGACCTCGACTTTGGCCAGTCGGTTCGTCTCATCGACGATTTCGACGACTTGCCCGGGGATCGCCAAGCACACAGCCGCCGTTCTACCACTGTGGAACCGGCGCTGCACGATTTTGTAACGCCGGTTACGCCCGGATCGCCCCAGATCGGGCCAAACGTGTAACCAGGATTACCGCAGCGCAAAAACTGGCACGTCGGCTCTCACAGTCGTAGACTCGCCGTCGGAAGAGTTCCCCAATGGGGACCGGAGAGGCGCCATAGCATGACCACCATCGGTCGCAGGATCCCGGGCTGAGCGAGATGCCAGGCGACGCACCGCACTGGCCGAGCGACCGTCCGCGGGCCGCCCAGCGGCGGCCGGGCACGACGGCGATGCATACGTATCTGCTCGACGCCGACGATGACCTGGCGGGGGAGTTCGACGTGCGCACGCGCCTCGCGGTTCGCCAGGGCACGACCGTCCGGGTGCTCGAAGCCGAGGTCGGAGAGTGCGACATGGCGGCGTCGTTCAACTCGGTCGACCGTGGTTTCGGCCTGCTGATCCTCGATGGCCTGATCGCCTTCGAGACCCATGTCGGGGACCGGATCGCCAGCGAGCTGATCGGGACCGGCGATCTGGTGCAACCCTGCATCAGGCGTACGGACACGCTGCTGGAGCGAACCGATGCCTGGCGGATCCTCTGGCCGACACGGTTCGCGATGCTGGACGCGGAATTCGCCGAACGGGTGCGGCCCTGGCCGCAGATCGTCCAGGCTTTGCTACGACGCGCCAGTCACCGCACCGCTGACATCGACGCGATGCGCGCGATCGCCTGCCATCCGCGTCTGGAGGTCCGCCTCGATCTGCTGTTCTGGCACCTCGCCGCGCGCTGGGGACGAGTCGAACCCGCCGGGATCAGGCTCACGCTGCCGCTGACCCACCGGCTGCTGGGGCAGCTCGTCGCCGCCGAGCGGCCGTCGATTTCCCACGCCCTGGGAAGGCTGGCCTCGGCCGGGCTGGTCACCGGGACCGCCGGGGATTGGCATCTGCACGGTCAGCTCGACGCGCATCTGGAGTCGCTGATCGAGCGAACGGTGCGGCTGGACCCCGGCGACGACGCGACTCGCCAAGGTCGCCAACGCATCGCCTAGGCCGGTCACCCCAGTGCGGCCGGTTCATCCCGTCAACGTCCTCTGGCTGACCAGCGGCCTCGGTTGCGACGGCGACTCGGTCGCGATGACCGCGGCGACCAACCCCAGCCTCGAGGATCTGCTCCGCGGCTGTCTGCCCGGGATGCCGCCGGTGATCATCCACAACGCGATGCTGGCCTACGAGTCCGGCGCGGAGTTCATGGAGTCGTTTCACCGCGCCGCCGACGGCCGGCTTGACCCGTTCATCCTGGTGCTGGAGGGATCGGTGCCGAACGAGGAGATCAACGGCGACGGACATTGGGCCGGGATGGGCGTCGACGCGGAGACCGGCCAGCCGATCCTGGTCAACACCTGGATCGATCGACTCGCCCCGAAGGCGGCGGCCGTCCTCGCGCTCGGCACCTGCGCCGCCTATGGCGGGGTGCCGGCCATGCGCAACAACCCGACAGGGGCGATGGGTCTGCGTGACTACCTCGGCTACGGCTGGCGCTCGCGGCGCGAGCTTCCGCTGGTGAACCTGCCGGGCTGCCCGGTCCAGCCGGACAACATCACCGAGACACTCTTGTGCCTGGTGCTCGACGTCGCGGGGATGGCGCCGCCGCTGGAGCTCGACGAGCAGGGCCGGCCGCTGCGCCTGTTCGCGCGGACCGTGCACGAAAGCTGCGACCGAGCGGGTCTGGCCGGGGGCGGGCAGTTTGCCGAGAGCCACGGCGAGGCCGGCTGCCTGGTCAAGCTCGGCTGCAAGGGACCCGTGGTCAAGTGCAACGTGCCGATCCGCGGCTGGGTGGGCGGCCTCGGCGGTTGTCCCAACGTCGGCGGCATCTGCATGGCCTGCACCATGCCCGGGTTCCCCGACAAGTACCTGCCGTTCGTGGAGCCGGACATGGCCGCGCGTTTGTACGCGGTGAGCGCCCGGCTGGCCCCGGGGCCGATCGTCCGGCGGATGCGTGATCGCGCGATCCGGCGTAAGTACGACGTCGAGCCGGCCTGGCGGCGCCGCGGCGGAGAACTCACCAGCGGGTATCGAGAACGGTCGGGCCCTCGCGCGGAGGCATGAGCCGTCGAGGGACCGTCGATGCACGGTCGATGCGCCGTCGATGAGCCCTGCGGTAGCTTCGCGCCGCCGGATCTCGGGTACCGTTTGCGCAATGCCGGTTGTGGTCGTCTTCACGTGTCAGTTCTGCGGTCGACGACCTGATGCCGAGACCCAGATCGCGCTCGAGCGCCAGTTGCTCGATCTCCGCCACGGCGAGTATGTCGACGCCGATCCGGGGCGCTGGCTGACCTGGCACGGACGCGGCATGTACGGGCCGCAGCGGTACGCCTGCGGAGAGCATCGCGGCGAGCTGAAGGCGATGATCCGAGAGGACTACGGGACGCTGGGGTGGCACCCCTGGGCGATGGGACCGCATCCGTGGGCCGGCCGCCGCGGGACCGATAAGGCCCGGCGCTACGTGCGCACGCTGCGCTCGACGTTCGGCGGCCTCGGGCCCTAGTGGTCCGCCTGCGCACGCTGCGCTCGACGTTCGGCGGCCTCGGGCCCTAGTGGTCCGCCTGCAGCTGCGGGTTCACCTTTTCCGACACACCACGACGTCCTGCCAGCCGGCGAGCGCGCGCGGTGCGATGTGGGCGATCTCGAACACGTCGGCCCACCGGGTCCTGACGTACTGATCGCCGTGGAAGGACAGTCCGTAGTCGACGCCGACGCGGGGCAGCTCGCCCCGGTTCCAGATCGATCGCCGGTAGCCCGCGAACGCGAACTCCCCCGGTCCGAGCGCCCCCCGGGCGAACGCACCAGGCGCGCACCACCCGGTCTTCACCGCGCCGGTCCTGAACCGCTCGAACGCGTATGCGCCGTGGATCGACAGCAGCGCGACGCCGCCGACGCCGAGGACCCGATCCAGCTCGCGCAGCCAGTGGTCCTGCGCCGGCTCATCGAGATGACTGAACACGGAGATCGAGTACACGAGGCCGAAGCTGGCATCGGGATAGGGCAGCGGCGGCGCGAACGAGCTCAGCGCGAACTCGAGCCCGGGGTGACGGCGCCTGGCCCAGTCGATCGCGACGGGATCGACATCGCAACCGGCGCAGCGGGCTCCGGGGGCTCGCATGCTCACGTGCGGGAGCACACGAGCCGAGCCGCAGCCGAAGTCGAGCACGGCTCGGTAGCCGTCGAAGGGCGCCGCTCCCGCCTCGGCCAGCACCGCCCCGAGCTCCTCCGCGGCCTGCCGCCCGCTCCGCGCAAACTCCCGGAATCCCGGCGCCCCGGTGCGCGCCCGGAGCCGGCGCGGCGGAAGCGGTTCGGCGTCCGAGCGACCGTCTGATCCGGCCCGGCGCACGACGATCGGGTCGGCCAGTTCACGCAGACGACGAATCGCCCAGCCGAGGGCCGGGCGCGGGGCAAGCGCACGCCGGTTCACGGAAGATGCCCCGCGGAGGTTCACGGAAGACACCCCGCGGAGGCGCGGAGGTTCACGGAAGATGCCCCGCGGAGGGGTGACTCGGGCCGGTAGCTGCCACGATGGCCGCCGCATGTTGCCAGACGAACAACGCGACGAGATCCGCGCGATGTGCGAGCGAACGCTCGCGGCAGGCTGGCGCGAGGGCGTGCGCAGCAGGGACGGAACGCCATTCGCCTACACCTGCCCGAGCCCGGGGCACTACCCATGGCAGTGGTACTGGGACTCGTGCTTCACGGCGATCGTCTGGCGGCGCTTTCACCCCGAGCGCTCCCGCCGCGAGCTCGAATCGCTGCTGGCCGCCCAGCGCGAGGACGGCTTCATCGGCCACACGATCTTCTGGAACACGCCGCTCACCGGCGCCCGGAGGCACACCTACAACGTGACCTCGCCCGATGCCCCGATGACGGCGAGCATCCAACCCCCGGCGTTAGCCTGGGCATGGCGGATCGCGGTCGGCGACCCGGCGGAGGTACCGGGCATCGGCGCCCACCACGATTGGCTTCAGGCCAACCGTGACCTTGACGGCGACGGTCTGATCTGGATCGTCCAACCGGATGAGTCGGGGCTCGACGCCTCGCCCCAGTTCGACGCGATCTGGGGCGACCGCGCCCACGGCCTGCCCGGGTTCGTGCTGCTGGTGCGGCACAACCGCCACCTCGGCTACGACCTGAGACGGATCGTCGCGGCGGGAGGACCGGTCTGCTGCGAGGTGATGACGAACGTCCTGTACTCGCTCTCGCGCGTCGCGCTCGGTCGTCCGTCGCTGACTGGGGCCATCGTCGAGCGGTGCTACGACGAGCGCACCGGGCTGTTCTGGCCGCTGGCCCGGCCCGCGCCCGTGCGCGCTCCGGCGCTGACCTGGGCCGCCCTATCGCCGCTTGCCCTGCCCGATCTGCCGGAGGAGATCGGCCGCCGCATGGTCGAACAGCACCTGCTCGACTCCTCCCGCTTCTGGCTGCCGGTCCCCCCACCTTCGGTCTCGGCGACCGATCCGAAGTTCTCGACCGACGACCGCGGCTTTCTGCGTCCGCGGCGCTATTGGCGCGGCCCGACGTGGATCAACTCCGCATGGCTGATCTGGCTCGGGCTGCGGCGCCTCGGGTACGAGGAAGCGGCCGACGAGCTCGTCTCCCGGATCACGGCTGCGGTGCGAGCGAGCGGGTTGCGCGAGTACTACAACCCGTTCACCGGGGAGGGGATGGGCGCCGTCGACTTCGGCTGGTCCTCGCTGGTGCTCGAGCTGACCGACCCCGATCCCCGCGCGCCCTCGAGCTACCTGCAAGCCTGACGCGGCCAGGGCGTAGCGATCCATCGCCCGCTCGACCTCATCGCGGCAGCTGGGCGTGCTCGGTGGGGAAGATCGCGACTCCGAATTTCATCTTCGTTCACCGTACTTCACACCGCGCGCGCTACCTTGATCGCATGGATACAGACAGCAGTACCGATACGACTCAAGCAGGCGAGCTGACCGACGAGCAGTGGCGCGAGCGCCTGACCCCCGAGCAATACGAGGTCCTTCGCCGCCACGGCACCGAGCGTGCCTTCACCGGCGAGTACGTCGACATGAAGGCCGACGGCACGTACCGCTGCGCCGGCTGCGGCGCCGAGCTCTTCGGCTCCGACACCAAGTTCGACTCGGGCACCGGCTGGCCCAGCTTCTACGAGCCCGCCGTGGCCCAGAACGTCGACGTCCGCAAGGACCGCAGCTTCGGGATGGTCCGGACCGAGGTGGTGTGCAAGCGCTGCGGCGGTCACCTTGGCCACGTGTTCGACGACGGCCCCAAGCCGACCGGTCTGCGTTACTGCATCAACTCCTGCGCGCTGGACTTCGACCAGAAGGCCTAGCTCGACGTCGCGGGTGCCACCGTAGGCGCCCGGATCGCGAGCCTGGTCGAGAAACCTCCCGATATGGAAGGTTTCTCGACCAGGCTCCCCCGGCCCGGCTCTCGCTGGTCCGTGTGGCAGAACGAGACCGAAATCCCGCGTTCCGTGGCGGCTCAGTCCGGAGCGGCTTTGTCCGGATCGACCGGATCGAAGCTCCGGGCGTGCCGGCGCTCGCGCACCTTCAGGTAGATCAGGCCGCCCACCACGGCCACGCCGAGCACGATCGCGCCGTAGATGCCGATCTGGCTGAGCACGTTGGCGGCGCTGTCGCCGCCGAAATAGCCGACCAGCCCGAAGGTCAGGCCCCAGGTGATGCCCCCGAAGGCATTCCAGGCGAAGAAGTGGCTGAACTTCATCTCGTTGATTCCGGCGAGCCATGCCGTGGCCACCCGGATCAGGGCGATCCAGCGCCCGAAGAACACCGTCTTTGAGCCATGCTTCTTGAAGTAGGCGTCCCCCGCCGCAATCAACCGGCGGCGACGCACCACGAACGGCCCGTCCGCCTCGAGCACCTCCCGGCCCAGCTTGCGCCCGAGCCAGTAGCCGATGTTGTCCCCGACGATCGCCGAGCTGATCCCGATCAGCAGCACCAGCCAGATCTGCAGTTTGCCCTGGCTGGCCAGCACCGCCGCGAGCACCAGCGCGGTCTCGCCCGGCGACGGGATTCCCATCGACTCGAGTCCGATCACCGCCGGCAGCAGATATCCGAGCCCACTCGAGACGCTGAAGATCGCCGCGAGCGTGAGCATCAGGACCGTGCCTGGTCCGCGCGACCGTCGCGCGGCGGCTTCTGCAGGACCGCCAGCAGCGACAGCCCGACCGGCAGCGTCCGCCCGCGGGCCAGCCACCTGGCCTCGCTCATGAGCGGCCGCTCGAGCAGGCCGTTGAGCCACGCCGGTCCCAGGTCCAGGTCGGTCTTGTTCTCCCGCCCGTTGGTTCGGCGGCGGCGTGCGGCCAGGCGCACCGCGGCCGCCGGGGCGAGCAGCAGGCTGTTGAACGAGGTCATCCGCTGCACCCGCCAGCCCGCCTGCACCGCGGCGGCCTCCAATGTGCCGCGCACGTAGCGCCGATAGTGATGGTTGGCTTCGTCGTGCTGGGACCACAGGGCCTGGTAGGCCGGGACCGTGACCAGCAGCCACCCGCCGGGCGCGGAGACGCGCAGCAGCTCGGTCAGCGTGGCCCGGTCATCCGGCGTGTGCTCGATCACGTCGAGGCAGGTGATCAGGTCGAAGCTGTTCTCCGCCCACGGCAGCTGCTCGAGCCGTCCTATGCGCACGTCGAATGCCCCACGGCTGCGGGCCACCGCGGCGGCATCGGGGTTCAGCTCGATCCCCGAGACCTCGCCGTAGCGTTCGAGCTCCTGCAGCGTCCGGCCGGAGCCGCACCCGGCGTCGAGCACGCGGGCGTCGCCCGGCAGGGGCAGCCGATCGAGCTCGACGGCGATGATCCGCCGCCGCCCCCGGTACCACCAGTGGTGCTCGTCGACGTCGAGCATCGCCTTCATCAGACGGTCGTCCATGCGCCGTGATGCTGCCAGCTACGAGCCGTCTGCGTAGGCGCGGTCGCTCTACACGGATATCGCGAGGTCCTGCTCGGGCGCCCGGGCGGCGGGCAGACTGAGCGTGAACGTCGCACCGCCCCCGTTCGGCGGCTCGAGTACGAGCTCCCCGCCCATCCGCTCGGCCAGCTCGCGTCCGATCGCGAGCCCGAGACCGAAGCCGGCGTCCCCCGCGGTATCGCGGCCGCGGTGGAATCGCTCGAAGATCAGCTCGCGCTCGGAAAGCTCGACTCCTGGACCATGGTCGCGAACACTCAACGAGGGCTGAGGCTGATTGCGGAGCTCTACGGTCACCTCGGATCCCGGTGAGCTCACCCGGACCGCGTTGTCGAGCAGGATGCGCAGGATCCGGGCCACGCTGCCGGGGTCGCCCAGGGCCCAGGTCGGCCCGGCGGGGTCCTCCAGTGCCGAGCCGATACCGCGCCCCCGCCCCCCCGAGGCGTGCTCGAACTCGGCCAGGACCGCCCGGCAGAGCTCGCCCAGCTCGACCGGCTCCGAGCGGAGCTTGATCTCGGCGTCGATCCTCGAGAGGTCAAGCAGGTCGGCGGCGAGCCGACCGAGCCGGCGCGACTGCGCGCGGGCCCGCTCGAGCAGCAGCCGGGCATCGTCGAGGTCCGGATCTCCGCTCTGCAGGTCATCGTCGAGGAGCTCGAGCATTCCCTCCAGCGACGTCAGGGGCGTGCGCAGCTCGTGTGAGGCGGTGGCCACGAAGGCGCGTCGCGCCTCTTCCTGCTGGCGCAGCCGCTGCTGCATGATCACGAACGTCCGGGCCAGGTCACCGACCTCATCGCGGGCCCGGTCCTCGGGGACCTCGACCGGCAGCCCTTCCCGGGCGATCTCCAGCGCCGATTCGCGCAAGCGCCGCAGCCGTCGCACGAGGGTCGCCGCCAGCGGAATCGCCAGCAGCAGGGTGAGCGCGAGTCCGGCCAAGGCCGCGTAGATGAATGCCGTCCGAACGGTGCGGACCGCGCCGGGGATCTCGTCGATCGGCTTGCGGACGGCGAGCACGTAGGCGATGTGGCGGCTGTCGGTGAACGATCGCGCGAAGCGCGCGTACTCCTTCCCGTCGATCGTGCCGAAGCTGGTGATCGAGTGGCGGGCGGGAAACGCCTTGGTCGCGTCGTCGAACGGTGCGTCGAACGGCGCCGGAGCGCCACTGGCGGCGATCAGGCTGGGGGTGCCGTTCACGCTCGGGTACCCGAGGACGTAGACGGTCCCCCCGATCTGGGTGGCCAGCGAAGCGATCCGCTGCTCCAACTGCCGCTTCGCCTCCGCTCCATCCGAGGCCACCTGGCGCAGCGAACGCCAGGTGGCGGGATCCAGCGAATGGAGCGTGCGTGGGGCGCCTTTGGCCGACGGGTCGAAGCCGGCGAAGGCGATGTCGCTGAGATCGAGATTGGCGAACTTCTGGGTCGGATTCCTGCCCAGATCCTTCGTGAGCGTGCTCTGCGCGGCCTTGCGCAGGGAATGCTCGAGCGGTCCGAGCAGGGCAACCGCGGCCACGCCAAGTGTCGCGACGGTCGTGATCAGCACCGTGGCCACGATCCGACCGCGCAGGCCCAGCGCCCCTCGCCGCGGCCTCGAGAACATCTACTGGTTCCTCCGGTGAGGGACCACTACGGGCCTCGCAGGCGGTAGCCGGCTCCCCGGACGGTGAGGATGTACCGGGGCTGCTCCGGTTCGGGCTCGAGCTTCTCGCGCAGGTGGCGGATGTGGACGTCGATCGCTCGCGGGTCTCGGTAGGCGCTGTCCCCCCAGATCGCGCGCAGCAACTCCTGCCGGTTGAGCAGCCGGCCCGGGTCCGCCATCAGCGCGTCGAGCAACTCGAACTCGGAAAAGGTCAGACGAACGGCGCGGCCTTCGATGGCCACCTCGCGCTGGGCCCGGTCGAGCGTGATCGGGCCGACGACGAGCACCTCGTCCCCCATCGCTCGGGTGCCGGCCCGCCGCAGCACGGCGCGGATCCGGCTGCGGAGCTCGGCCAGCCCGAACGGCTTGGTGACATAGTCATCGGCTCCGGCCTCGAGACCAAGCACGGCGTCGGCCTCGGAATCGAGCGCCGTGAGCATGATGATCGGCACGACGTTTCGGCGGCCGCGAAGCGTGCGGCAGACCTCGTACCCGTCCGGGCCGGGGCCGAGCGCGACGTCGAGCAGGACGATGTCGAAGTGGTCGGTGCTGGCTCGGTCGATCGCGCCGCGGCCATCCGCGACGGCCATCACCCGGTGTCCCTCACGCGAGAACGACCGCGTGAGCATCTCGCGAAGGTCCGACTCGTCATCCACGACAAGAATGCTGAGCGACGCGTCAGATCCCCGCGCGGGCGGCGGCGGCGGAGCCGATGTCGGGTTCTGTGAACTCATCCGCGACCTGCGATCGTAGCGAGCGGGCAAGCCACATTGGGCGGCTTCGCCCGGCAGCGTTTAGGTCGAAGGATTATTCTGCCGATCACTGTCCCATGCTTAGACGAGTCGCCACAACCCTGTGCCTGTGCGTGAGCGCGCTTGCCGTCTTCGGCGCGGGCACGAGTTATGCGGATTCGGTGGCCGTCACGGCCCAGGCGACATCGATCACCTCGACCTCGGCCACTCTCAACGGAACGATCAACGCCGGCAACGCAGATGTGGCCTGGACGTTCCAGTACGGCAGGTCGGTCCCGTCGGTGCAGAACACCGGCGTGGTCGACGCCGGGCCCGGCGTGACGGTTGTCTCGGCGAACATCTCCGGCCTGAGCCCAGGGACCACCTACCACTTCCGGCTGGTCGGGGTCCAGCAGGTGGACACGACGCTCGGTCCCATGTTCCACCCGGGCAACGATGTCTCGTTCAAGACGCTCTCCTCCAAGACGCCCGGCGGAAACAACCCGGGGTCAGGCCCCGGTTCCCAGCACAACAGCAAGTTCGGAAAGACCAAGCTCGTCCACCGCCGCCTGAAGGTCAAGGGAGGAGCCGCCTCTATCGCGCTTCGGTGCGTCGGCGCGAGCAGCGCGAAGTGCAAGGGCAAGGTCTCGCTCTCGGCGACGAAGCGGGTGGGCAAGTCGAAGCACAAGGTCGGCTGCGGGAGCGCCAAGTTCTCCCTGTCCGGCGGTCATACTCACACCGTCCGCGTAAAGGTAGGGAACGGGTGCGCCGCCCTGCTTACGGCGTCGTCGAAGCGCTCGGTCTCCGCCCAGCTGAAGGCAACCTTCAGCACCCATCAGGGCGCGCTGAAGCGCGGCGTCACCCTGTTCGAGTAGCGCGGCGGGTCAGGTCCAGCTCGGCGGCGATGGGCTCGGACTGGACTGCGGGAGCCGGCGCCGAGCGAGGTACCAGCCGGCCCTCGACGGCGACCGCCCACAACACGGTGACCCAGGTCAACGTGGCGAGCGTGACGTGCACCCAGACCATGTCGCTGGGGAGTTTCAGCTCGTACTGGACGGTCCCCACCAGGCCCTGCGCGGCGAGCAGGACCCCCAGCAACGTCAGCGGCTCGAGCGCGTCCTGAGATGCGCCGCGCCGACGCCGGAGCAGCCACGCGCCGATCACCGCCAGGCCGAAGATCGCGGCGATCGTCGCGTGCCGGTGAATCAGCCACATCAACGTGTCGGCGCCCTTGAAATGCAGGCGGTGGATCCGCTGGCCGGGCGAGCCCCCGGCGTGCGGCCCGGCCGCCGTCGCGGCGGTGCCGGCGAAGATGGTCACGGCCGCCAGCGGGGCGAGCGCGCGGACGGACCAGACCGAGAGGCGATCGGTCGAGCGCGGCCGCGAGCCCGGCTCGTGGCCGCTGCGCCAGGCCAGCGCGACCGCGGCGATCACGATCAGCATCGAGAGGGCGAAGTGGGCCATGACGAACCCGGGCGCGAGGTGCTCGCGAACGGTGAAGCCCCCGAGCACGGCCTGCGCCACAACGCCCAGCGGCAGGGAGCAGGCCAGCCAGGCCAGGTCCCGGCGGAAGGGCCGGCGAGTGAAGGCGAGCACCGCCGTGACCACGGTGATCACCCCCACCAGTCCAGACAGCGCCCGGTTGCCGAACTCGATCAGCGCGTGCGTGCTGATCGGCGGGAGCGCCTTCCCGTAGCACTTCGGCCAGTCCGGACAGCCCAGGCCAGACCCCGTCAACCTGACCGCGGCGCCGGTCAGCACGATCAGCGCCAATGCGGCGAGCGTGAGGTAGGCGAGGCGGCGGTACTGGTCGGGGTTGACGGTGAGACGCTGGCGCATCGGAAGGCGGTTGTGGTCGCTGCGGAATGTAGCCAAGACGAGGTCCGCGCGTGCCGCCCCCGAGCGCGCCGGCAAGGGGCCGGGGACCGGCGATCACCCGCGGCGCACGCGCCGGTCAACCTGGCGGACGTCTCGATCTTCGGCCGGCAAGCTGGATTGCGAGCAGCGCCGCCAGCAGCACGACTGCGGCAAGGCTGATGACCCTCCCACCTGCCGCGGCCCCGCCGGCCGGTGAGAGCGGCAGGTTCACCGGACCCTCAGCGGAACCCACCCGTCGAGCCACGGTCAGCCCCGAGCTAATCCGGCCGACACGGGTTAGCCCACCGCCCAGCTTCGCGGCGTAGGGCCCTGCGGTGATGTTCGTAATGAACGGGGCGGGTCCGGCTGGAGGGTTCACAGAGAGCTTCGCCTGATTGCCACGGATCCGCGCAGGGTCCACGATCAACACCCGGCTCGGGCTCACCGCGACGACCGGTTGGCTGGCGTCCGCGTAGCTCCCGACGTCGTACCACGTGTTGGGCGTCTGGTGTGGGGTCACAAACGCATGCTGCCGGTTGGACCGGAGGCTGCGTACAGCGTCCCACCGTAGAACATGAAGAACGGGTAGAAGGCGCCCACCCTCGGCGCGTTCACTAAGTACGTCGGCAGGAGGTGGTGGCTGATCGCCTGCTGCTGCACCCACACGAGCCACAGGTGGTTCGTGAAATCGATCCCGAAGCCGTCCTGGGTGAACAGCGCCGGGCTGCCGACGAGCAGCATCGCCAGCAGGACTCAGCGACTGGCCCGGAGCGACGCGGCCAGCGCGAGCGCTCCTTCGAGGCCCGGCGCCAGACGCCGATGCCACGGGCTCCGACTCCCGGGACGGTGCTCCTGCCGCTGCTCAGAACGGCAGCCTGTCAGCGATCTCCGCCAGGCGCGGGGCCGCGGCGTCACGGGCCGAGGGGGATAGCTCCAGGCCATCCGGCCAGCCGATCGCGACCTCTGGATCGTTGAAGGTGAAACCAGCCTCCCGCTCGGGGTCGTAGTAGGTCGACGTCTTGTACGCAACATCGGCAACCTCGCTCAGCACGCAGAAACCGTGAGCGAACCCGTCCGGGCAGTAGAGCTGCCGGTGGTTGCTATCACTCAGCTCGTAGCCTTCCCAGGCGCCGAACGCGGGCGACTTCGGCCTCAGGTCGACCAGGACGTCGAGGATCTCGCCGCGCACACAGCGGATCAGCTTGGCCATCCCCGGCTGATAATGCATGCCGCGCACGATCCCGTGCCGGGAGCGGGAGTGGTTGTCCTGGACGAAATCGTCGTCGACGCCGAGGTCGGCGTACCAGCTGCGGCGGTAGGTCTCGAGGAAGAAGCCCCGCTCGTCTCCGTAGACGGCGGGCTCGATCAAGATCGGGCCATCGATTTTCGTGGGCAGGCGGCGCATCGGGCAGGGGAATGTAGAGGCCCTCGCGTCTCAGCGTCAGGCGCGGCGGCGCCCGAGCACCTGACGAGGGCGATGTCGGAGATCAGCCACCGCGAGCGCGGCGCGCACTGCCTTGCGGTAGCGCAGGGCCTGGTAGCGATCCCAGACGTTGCGGGCCTGCTCCTCGAGGGCGGCGAACTCGGGATCGACCTCCCGCCCCGCCCGGATCCCGGGCCGTCGCACCGTGCGCTCAGGCGAGCGCTGCCGGGGGTAGCGGCAGTCCACCGGCCGGTTACGAAACGACCCGACCAGGTGAGTCGGCGTCAGCACGGCGAGATCCAGCGCGGCATCGTCGAGCCGAGCGACGGTTTCGAGGAACTCCGCATCCTCCCGCGCTCCGATGTCGAAGTTGGGCCCGTACACCCGGTCGACGAACGGATCGATCACGTTCCCGAAGGTCACGTACGCATCCGGGTGGAAGCGCTCGAGCAGCAGTGGCAGCACATCCTGGGCCCGGATCCCCTCGAACCCTTCACCGGAGCAGTCCAGGTCGGGGTAGGTTTCATCGACCCGCCCGAGCGAGTGGTTGAAGCGGTAACGCTCGGGGATCCGGCTCCAGATCGACCTCACGATCGCGCCGGCTTCCGGCCAGCGGACATGACCATTGCGGCCAATCATGTCGTTGACCAGCAGTACCCCGTCCGGGCGCAGAGAGCGCGCGACCTCGTCGTAGAGGTGCTCGAGCTCGACGACGTGGTGCAGACTGTGGACCGCCAGATAGACGTCCGCCGAGTCTTGGGTCGTCCAGGTGTTGAGATCCGCTCTCTCGGCGCGGACCCGGTCACCTAGTCCCAGCTCGCCGGCGAGCGCCAACGCTCGATCGATCATCACCGGGTTGAGCTCGAGCAGCACCAACTCGAGATTGGTGATCCCGCGCTCGGCCAGGCGCGCCGCCAGCGGCACCTCGACCTCGGCGTTGCCGGCACCGAGGCTGACGAGACGGGCGCGCTCCGGCGCCCGCCGAGCGCACTGCTCTGAGATGTGCCGCTCCCAGAGATCCTCGATCCCACCCACCCCGATCTCCGGGAAGAGCGGCAGCACGAACCTCTCCGCCCAGAACGAATGGGCCACGGGAAGATCATGGACTTCCTCGACCTCGTCGTAGGCCCGGAGCTCGGCGCTGACTCTGGCTGCGTATCCGTCGATGGCGGCGACCATACCAAGCCGTCTACGGCTCGGGACCCGCACCAGTAGCCCCGGCTCGGTCCGCATTCCGCATCGGTCTGCGCCTATCCTCCCGCGCTGCGCTGCCCTCGCGCAAGCGCTCTCATGCACATCTGGTCAGAGCTCATCCTGCGCGAACTTGCGTTCGTGGCGATCCTTCTGATGCTCGGCGCGGCTCCGGCCAGCTACCTGTCCGAGCGCTTCGACGCGGCCGGCCGGATCGCGATGACGCCAGTCCTCGGCTTCTGTTTGGGGACCTGCGTAACCACCACGCTGCTCCAGTTCGCGCCCACGAACGACACGTATTGGATCCTGCTGCCGCTGGCGCTCGGCTCCTTGGCCATCGCCGTCGGGCGCAGCTACCGCCGGACAACGGCACCGGCCTGGCGCCAGCGGCTGCCGCTCCGCGACCTGGGTGCCCTGCTGCTGGTGACGTTGGCCGTGACCGCACCGGTCACCTATGTCCTGCACGAGCGCCACACCGCCGGCCCCGCCGTCTACACCTACACCGACGTCGACAACTACGTTGGCGTGCAGGACGCTGCCCGGACGGTGTCATTGCCCACCGCCAGGGCAAGCTGGCAACACGCCGTGCGCACCGGGGCGCGGTACGGCGACTTTACGCAGTTCATCTGGTCGTTCATCGCCGACTTTGGCTCCAACCTGGATGCCACGCCACTGGACTCGAACGTCAACGCGCTGCTAGGTCTCGGCGCCACCGACACGTTCGCGCCGTTTCTTACGGTCCTGCTACTGGCCGGCGCCCTGACCGCTTTTGCGGCCGTGCGCTTCTACTCCCGGTCACGCACGTCGATGGCGGCGGTCGCGGGCTGCCTGTTCGGCGGGCCGATGTTCCTCGAACTCTGGTTTGACAGCTACCAAGCGGCGATCGTTGCACTCAGCCTGCTCTTGCCGTTTCTAATGCTGCTCGACTGCGCTATCGAGGCCCGCAGGCGAGCCGATCTGGCTCTGATTTCGCTGTTGCTGGCGACGATGCTCACGGTGTATCCCCTGTACGTGACGCTGATGCTGGGCGCAGCGGTGCTCCGAATAGGCTGGCACGCCCTCTCGGCCAGGCGAGCCGGACAATCGTGGCGAGCGCTGCTGCGGCCGGTGGTCGTCTCCGCGTTGGCAGTCGCGGTGATGAGTGTGGTCTTTGATCCAGTCGCGTTTGCGCGGGACCTGCGGTATTACAAGCACGTTCTCGACGGCACGCTCGCGTTTCCGCGTGTCTCCTACCACCTTCGACTGTCCGTGCTTCCCGGATGGATCGGCCAGACACGCGAATTCTGGAACATGCCGCCGCTCGGTCATGCCGACTTCAAGCAGCTCCTGCTCGGTGGTCTGCTCCCCATCGTTTTCATCGGCTTCGCGGTCGTCGGGTTGCTGCGCTACCGCGCCGCGCTCATCCTCGCCGGACTCGGCCTCGTCTGCGCCGCGGCTGCCGAGTACGCGTACTCGAGCCGTCAGATGTGTACCTACTGCGCCGAGCGCAACCTGCTACCGCTGGGACCGATCGTCGCCGTGTTGATCGGGCTTGGACTGGCTGCGCTGCTGGCGATTTCGGGTCGGCGGGCGCGGATTGCCGCCTTGCTCGGGGCGTTGCTGGTGATCGCCGCGGTCGGCCTGCGAACCCGAATCGAGCTGATTCGCTTCGCCAACGGCTCCTACTTCCTTGACACGGCCAACCGCACGCTGCTCTCGCACCTGCCCCGGTCCTCCCGTTGGGTGGAGGAGGAGGGCTACGGCGCGAGCGAGTACGGGCAGGCCGAGCAGCCATTGGTCTATCACCTGATCAACGAACGGGCGCCCGGCCGCGTATCCGTGCTGCTCGGATCTGACGTAGGCAACGCCCTGCAGTACTTGAACTTCGGCAGTGTGCTGCCACCTGGGCCGGAGTTCCATCCTGACTATCGCTACGTGCTGACTCGCCTCGGATCCGTGGCCACGGATCGCCGCGTGATCGCGCGCAGCGGCGGGATCGCCCTGGAGGAGCGCGTGGCGAGACTCGACGTCACCCCGTCAGCCGGACTGGGCGCCTCGCTCGAGCGGATCGATCGCACAGGGACCGCCTGGGTCCAGACCCAATACCCGCTCGAGCTCTATGTCGCGGGCTACAACGCCGGCCAACCCGCATGGGCGAGGTTGACGTTCTGGGCAGCCCAAGCCGTCTCGGTTCCGGCCCAGCGCGGTGTCCGGACGCGGTCCGACGGCCACGTCGTTGTCGCCTGCATCCGCGCCGATGGCGTCGAGCCGGCCCGGAAGGCCACGATCAGGATCGACGCCATCCTCCACCCGGGCGTAGCGCCGCACTTGCTGTTTCCGCCGGCCACGCCGCTCGAGGGACTGAAGCTGACCGAGATGCGTGCGGTCAGCGGACATTGCTCGCTCTGAAGCTGCGGCTACCCTGGGACTGCCCGCGGGCGCAGCACCAGGCCGATACAGAGATTTGCCGTGATCAGCGGGAGAAATGGAAGCGGGAACAGGCGCCGCATTTCGATCTCGAAGTACCGCTCGAGCTCGCGGACGATCTCCGTGGGCCGGTTGATGTGTTCGCGCGCGATGAACGGGGCGTAAGGCTGGCCGTAGGTGCGCTCGAAGATCCGTTGAGCCGAGATCCGACGCGCCAGGGAGTACGCCAGCCCGCCCTCACACGGAATCACCACGAGAAACTGGCCTCGCTGTCGGTCGAGCAGCCGCCACGCCTCTCCCACGCACGATGGAAGATCCGGCAGGTGCTCCAGCACGTGGACGGCGATGTACCGATCGAAGTATCCGTCGGGAAAATCGAGTCGGGACTGGCAGTCCCCGACGATCGTTCGGACCCCGGGGTGGAGCTCCGATAGGCGCGCCGCCATGTTCTCCCGCAGCTCGACGGCGTAGTACTCCCGCTGCTGTTCGGGCGTCAGCCGCTCGTGACGCAGGTGCTCGCCCAGGCCGGCGCCGATCTCGATCGTCCGGCGGAATCCCGGACGTGAGTGCTTCGCCGGGAACGTGTGGTTGAAGCGCTCCACGATCCCGTAGCGTTGCGGCAGGATCTCGTGCCAGCGCCTCATGAAATCGTCGTAGACGAGTTGCTGTTCCGGCGTCAGCGGCGCCAGAACTTTGGGCCATTTCTGAGTGGTCTCCGGCATCGTCCTAAAAGGTCTGCGGTGCGTTGGGTGGATGGAACACGCGCGAGCGGAAGACGAGGAAGCTAGCCGCGGAGAGGGTTGCGGCGGTGGCGAGATACACGATCTCGGTGGAGACGCCGAGCGCCTTAGGCAACGTGGCGGTTGACGCCACGGTGAGCCCATATTGAACGCAGGCCAGCGACAGGTAGCGGATCACTTGGTGGCGGAGCGGTAGGGCGAACCCAGCGACGTGCGTCCACACGAACACGCGCTGGAGCAGGAAGTGGGTCGCGATCGCGACCGTGAAGCCGATCGTCAGCGCGATCTGGAACGGAATGCCGATCACCTGAGCCAGCACCGAGGTCGTCGCGATGTAGACAAGCGCGACCAACCCACCTGAGAGCACGAACCTCAGGCCCTGCGCGGCCGCGTGGACGCCGCCCAGCCATCGTTCGCGGTCAGTCGGTCTCGTCAAAGCCATATTTCGATTCGATGATGAACTTCGGGCGCTCCCGCGTCTCGTCGTAGATGCGCCCGACGTACTCGCCCATCACGCCCAGGGACAGCAGCTGGATGCCGCTGAAGAACGTCACCACTATGACGATCGTCGGGTTGCCGATCGGAAATGGAAATCCTCCGAGCTTCAGGCCGAGGTAGGCCAAGCCAAGCAGGAACGAGAGCAACGAGAACACCAACCCGAGCAGAGAGATCAGATGAAGCGGATAGCGCGAGAAGCCGACGATCCCGTTCAGACCGATCACCATCGAGCCGAACAGCTGGTTGTACTTGCTCTTCCCAGCCGCGCGGGGATCGCGATCGTAGGGGACGCTCGTCTGACGGAATCCGACCAATCCAACCAGCCCTCGGAGAAAGCCGTGGCCCTCCTTCAGCGCTACGACGTTTTCGACGACCCTGCGGCTCATCAGCCGGAAGTCCCCGGTATTCGGCGGAATATCCACTTCGGCAATCCGTTTGATCACCCGGTAGCCGAGCCAGGCGATGATCCGCTTCGGCAACGTCTCGCCCGCCCGCGTCCGGCGCTGCGCGTAGACCACGTCGAAGCCTTCGCGCCAGCGGCCGACCAGCTCCGGGATCAGCTCAGGCGGGTCCTGGAGGTCGCAGTCGATCACCACTGTCGCGTCGCCGCTCGCCGACTCCAGCCCGGCCAGCGTGGCCATCGGCTGGCCAAAGCGGCGGGAGAAGCGCAGCATCTTCACCCGGGGGTCGCACTCGCGCAGCTCCAGGATCAGCTCCTCCGTGCGGTCGGTGCTCGGATCCACGCAGAAGATCAGCTCCCAGTCGATGTCGACTTGGTCGAGCACGCCGCACAGCCGCTCGTGAACCAACGCGATGTTCGCCTCCTCGTTGTAGGCGGGAATCACGATGCTGAGCGTTTCGCGTCGACGGACCCATGTCCCGTCGGCGGCCTCTTGCTGCTGCTGGGGCGACACCGAAACAGCGTAGTTCAGCAGCTAGGATCGCGACCTTGCCGGCACGACCCACCACCACCAGCAGCAGCCCCTGCCGGATTTGCGGCGGCTCGACCGAGCACGTTGCCGCCATCCGCGGTGCCTATTCCGGACGCGACTACGAGCTCAGGCGATGTGGCGGCTGCAGGTATGCCTTCGTCGCCGACCCGTGGACCGACTTTGCCCGGATCTACGATGATCGGTACTACGCCGGCGCCGGGGCAGATCCGATGGTCGACTATCGATTCGAGCTCGCCGAGCCGGAGCGGACCGTGCGAGTCTACGAGTGGCGCGGCATCACGCAACTCGTCTCGAAGTTGCTGGGTGGCCTCGACGGCGTGCGGTGGCTGGATTTCGGCAGCGGCAACGGCGGGCTTGTGCGATATGTGCGCGAGCACAGCGCCGCCTCGGCAGTGGGATTCGAAGAGGGCTCGATCGCGGACAGCGCGCGAGCGCTCGGGATTCCGGTCCTCTCGCCGGAGGAACTCGCTCGAGGCGATCTGCAGTTCGACGTGGTGACCGCGATCGAGGTCCTGGAGCACACACTGGACCCGGTGGCCGAGCTGAGAAGGATCAGAAAACTGCTGCGCCCGGGCGGTCTACTGCTGCTCACGACCGGAAACGCGGCTCCCTTTGCGAAGCGCCTTGCTCAGTGGTCCTACGTGGTTCCGGAGATTCATGTCTCCTTCTTCGAGCCGACGACACTCCGGTACGCGCTGGGCGTAGCCGGGTTTCGGCCTGGACCTACTCCCAGGGACAGCGGCTTCGAGGAGATTCTCAAGTTCAAGGTCCTCAAGAACCTCCGGATCCGGCGCCGCAATGCCCTGACCGATCTGCTCCCCGCGAAGCCACTGGCCCTCGCCGTGGATCGGAGGGTGCGCCTCAGCGCCCAGCCGATCGGCTGGGCGCAATGAACTACAGGGAACGCGCCGCTGCGCGCCTAGGGCGTAGCCTGCCCCCGGTGTCCGAACCAGCGAGCGACGAGCCGCCGCTGCTCTGCTGGCCGCTCGACCACTACTACAGCCCGGTCCCAGACAACCGCGCGCTGGCCCGAGAGCCGGCGCGGTCTCGGGTGTGGCCGCCGATCCCGCGGGCGACCCCGGGAATCGACTGGCGAGAAGAGGGGCAGGTCGAGCTGCTTCGCGACCACATGGGCCGACAGCCCGCGCTCGAGTTCGCCGACGAGCCGACTGGAGATCCGCGCGACTACCACGCTGCCAATGACATGTTCTCACGGCTCGACGCGTGGGTGCTGCAGGGGATGCTGCGTCACTTCCGACCCCGCCGAATGATCGAGGTCGGCTGTGGCTGGTCCTCGCTGGTGACCGCACGGGTCAACCGCGAGCACCTCGACGGCGCGCTGCACCTCACCTGCATCGAACCGTACCCGCCGGATTTCCTGGCCGGCGGGATCGATGGGATCGCGCGTCTGATCCCCGCGCGAGTGGAGGAGCTGCCGGTCGACCCGTTCCTGGAGCTCGGCGACCGCGACATCCTGTTCATCGACAGCTCCCACGTCGCCAAGACCGGAGGAGACGTCGTGTACCTGTTTCAGGAGGTTGTGCCGCGCCTCGCGCCGGGAGTGCTCGTGCACATCCACGACATGTTCCTCCCGTTCGACTATCCCCAGGACTGGGTGTTCTCCGGACGCGCCTGGAACGAGCAGTACCTCGTACGAGCCTTTCTCAGTTTCAACTCCGCGTTCCGAATCTTGCTCGGAGTCGGCTGGATGAGCCATTTCCGCCGGGACGCGCTGGCCTCCGCGGTGCCCGGCTACCCGGAGAAGTACGCCCACGGCGGGGGGTCGCTGTGGATTCAGCGAACGTGAACGGAGACCGGTTCGGCTGCCTGCTTGGCCGCCGCGCTGCGGCGGATCAACGCTGCTAGCCGGTCGGCCATGACGGCCGGCGAGCAGGTGTCTGCGACCAGCTGCTGGCCCAGGCGCGACAGCTGCTCCCAGAGGACATCATCGCTCAACACGCGGACCGTGCGTTCGGCCAGCTCGGCCACGGTCAGGCCGATCAGCATGTCCTCGCCGTCGCTCGCGTCAAGCCCTTCGGCGCCGATCGGCGTCGTCACCACCGGCAGCCCGTCGGCGAGCGCCTGCGTCACCTTGCCCTTCAAGCCGGCGCCGTAGTGCAGCGGCGCCACCAGCGCCCGGGCCGAGTTCAGGAGGGGATCGAGGTCCTGCACCCACCCGGCCACGTCTACCAATGGCGATGCCAGCGCCTGGACCTCCGGTGGTGGATCGGCGCCGACGATCGTCACCTTCACGTCGGGAACCTCGCGCCACACCAGTGGCATCACCTCCAGGGCGAGTACCAGGGCACCATCGACGTTGGGCGTATGCTCAAACCCGCCGACGAACAGGATTCCGCCGCGCCGCTCCACGGACGGCACGCTCTCCCGGATCTGGTTGACGTTCGGGAGCACGTGGACGGCCGCGCCGGGAACGTCCTCTTGTACCTTCTCGCGCTCGCTCTCGGTCACCACCACGGTCGCATCGGTCGCCCGGATCAGCGCAAGCTCGAGCTCGCGCATCGCGACGGCTTTCGGCGAGAGCAAGATCTCCTCGGTGCCGGCACGCAGCGCCGCTTGCCGCGCTTCGCGCAGCCAGTGCAGGTCGACGGTGTCGTAGACGACCGCCGCGTCGGGCGCCTGTTCCCGGACCAGATCCAACCAGCGCCCAGCGGTCTGGGGACGGCTGAGGATCGCCAGCGCGAGGCTCGGACCGATCCGCTCCATCTCCTCGCGTAAGTCGACGCCGTAGAGCACTTCCACGCCGAGCCGCTGAAGCTCACGCGTGTACGGCTGTACCGGAGCCATGTTGTCCGGCCAAAAGACGACGTGGCAGCCGAGGTCGAGCAGGGACTGGATGATCCCGCGCATTCGGAGCGAACCGGAGTCGCGATCCCAGGCCGGCACCCGATGATCGATCACCAGCACGTTGGGCTGACGGCGCATGTTCGCGGCTTTCCAGAGGTGCGCGCGGTCGTTCGGGAGGTGGTCGCGCTCGAGTCGTTCACCCCACTTTTCGACGAACTTCGGCCGGTTGCGTTCTTGGTGGCGCTTGTGCCCCGCTGTCTCGTCCACGCCGGCGGTGGCGCCCTCCACGTGAATCACCTCGGCCCGAGGCTCGTAGAGCACCCGGAGTCCACGCGCTCGCGCGGCGAAGCACAGATCGGTGTCTTCGTAGTACATGGGCAGGAAACGTTCGTCGAAGCCGCCAACGGCACGCCAGAAATCCGCTCCGACCATCAACGCGGCCGCCGAGCCGTAGTCGATCTCCCGCCGGTATTCGTAGTGGCACGACGTGGGGTCGTCGCCGCGCCCGTAGTTCGCACCCGTGCCATCCCGCCAGATGATCGCTCCGGCCTCGGCCAGCCTCCCATCGGGATAGATGAACTTCGGAGCCACGATCGCGACATCCGATCGTGACTCCGCGCAGTCGAGCATGGCACCGAGCCACCCGGGGCGTACCTCAATGTCGTTGTTGCAGAGCACGAGCCAGCGCCCCTGCGCCGCGGCCGCACCGCGTTCCACGCTGCGCAGATAGCCGAGGTTCTTGTCGTTGACGAGGATCTGGGCTCCGCGGACCTGCCGCAGCAGGGCCTTGGTCCGCCGATCTTCCGAATCGTCGATCAGGATCACTTCGTAGCGCAGGTAGGCGGTGTGATCGCGAATGGACTCGAGCGCGGCCCGTGTCAGCTCGGCGTGCGCGTGGAGCGGGATCACGATCGAGACCTCGGGCCGATCGTGTTCGGGGAAGACGATCGGCCCAGTTCCCGGGCGCTCACTCGACGCCACCGAGTGGAGGCGGTCGGGGGGACGGACCGTCGCTCCGGTCAATCTCAGCGTGCGCCCAATGAAGCGGAGGCAGCTCTGCAGCACTGCCACCGGTCGCGAGTCTTCGCCGCCGAGAGCTGTGAAGAGGCTCCCGCGAACGCGCTGGAAGAACTGCCAGGTGACCGAGCCCTCGACCCGGCGATGTCGGCGGTTGGCCTCATTCAGCGCCAGGTCCAGCGAAGCGATCGTGTGTGCATCGTGCGCGGCCCGCGCTTGCAGCGCGGTGGCCCGCGCTTGCAGTGCAGTGGCCAGCTGTTGTTGCTGCTCGAGCTCGGTCGCACGCTCGGACAGCGTCCTGCGAGCCAGCTCGAGCTCAGCACGAGTCGCGACGGCAGCGCGCTGGGACGCAGCGGACTCAGCCCGGCGCACGAGCTCGATCCCGGGATCGCCGAGCGTTGAATCCGGCGAGACCTCGGGCAGATCCGCGTTCGAAGCGAGTCCGACGATGTAGAGCGGCGCAATGCTCGGAGCGAGCTCCCACCCATCTCCGGCACGTTCGACGAAGAATGTACGTCCCTCCGAGGCACCGCCCCGCGCGTGCTCGCTGAGCGCCGTCAGCGACGAGCCGGTGATCGTCCGCTGACCGAACGTCGCGACGTTCGCGAATCTCGACCTGAGGAGCTCATGAAATTCCATGGCTCCCAGCTCGCGGACGTGATAGGGATTGTCCAAGGTTCCCGTGCTGTATTGCTCACGGTCGGGCGTGGAGATGATCAGCAGGCCGCCGGGTTCGAGTACCCGTTCGATCTCGGCCAGCACGAGCTCTTGTTCGCCGACGTGCTCGATCATCTCGAACGCCACGACGGCGTCGAAGGAGTCGTCGTCCAGCGTGCTCAACGCGCGCGCGTCGCCAACCATGAAGCTCAAGTTCGCGGCGTCGTACCCGAGACTGGCGTGGTCGACGGAGCGCTCGTCGAGATCCACGCCGAGCACGCTCTCTGCCGTGGTTGCGAGCGTCGCGCTCCCAAAGCCTTCGCCGCTGGCCAGGTCGAGCACGCGCCGACCGGAGACGATCTGCGCGGCCCAGAGATACCGGTGCAGGTGCTCGTACACGACCTGCACGTCCGGCGCCCAGGGAACGCAACGCTCCCCCGTCCATTCGATCAGTCGCTCAGCATCAGGCCGACGCTGCGGGACTTGTGGTCGTCCGGGCTGCACCCGGGCCATGCTGCCAGACAGCCGTTGCTACCGTCCGCTGCCGTGAGCGCGACCGTGGACGATCCCAGTCCGACAGCGGCGGCAGGCGCGCGGCCCATGGGCATTCCGGCGGTCTCGGTCTCCCGGATGAGCAAGTCGTTCCGCCTGCCGCACGAGCAGTATCACACGCTCAAGGAGCGTGCGCTCCATCCGTTTCGCACCCGGACGTTCGATGTCCTCAAAGCCGTAGACGACGTCAGCGTGGAAATCGCCGAAGGCGAGTTTTTCGGAATCGTTGGACGCAACGGGAGCGGGAAGAGCACTCTGCTCAAGTGCCTCGCCGGCATCTACGAGGTCGACGGTGGGGCGGTGGCGATCCGAGGCCGGCTATCGCCATTCATCGAACTGGGCGTCGGCTTCAATCCCGACCTCACAGCTCGCGACAACGTGATCGTCAACGCGATCATGCTCGGGCTCTCGCGTAGAGAGGCGTTCGCCCGATTCGACGCCATCGTCGAGTTCGCCGAACTCGAGGATTACATGGACCTCAAGTTGAAGAACTACTCGTCCGGGATGCAGGTCCGACTGGCGTTCGCCGTTGCGATCCAGGTCGATGCTGAGATCCTCTTGATCGACGAGGTGCTGGCGGTCGGCGACGCGTCCTTTCAACAGAAGTGCTTTGACGAATTCACCCGACTGAAGACCGCTGGACGCACGATCGTGTTCGTCACCCATGACATGGGTTCCGTCGAGCGCTTCTGCGATCGTGCGATGCTGCTCGAGCGAGGAAAGGTCGTCGAGGTCGGGCCGCCCGGGTCGGTCGCCAGGCGCTACAACGAGCTCAACTTCCAGCGGGTCCGCCGAGAGGCGCTCGAACATGGCGGCCCGGCCGTCTTCCGGCGCCCTCCGATCGCCGAGATCCTGTCGGCCAGCTTCGAGGCGATCGACGGCGAGAAGATCGTGTCTGCGCCTCAAGGACAGAAGTGTTGCGTGCGAATCGAGACTCGCTTCCACGCCGAAGTGCAGGATCCCCTGTTTTCGATCTCGCTGCGCAACGAACTCGGACACACCGCGTTCGCCGTGGGCACGCATCTCGAGTACGGGCCAACCGGCGCCTTCCGACCCGGCGAGCTCGCCGTCGTCCGCGTCTGCTTTGAGAATTGGTTGGCGCCCGGACGCTACGCGCTGATGGCTTCGGTCAACCGCAGCGGACCCGGGCTGGATACCTATGACACGCGAGAGGACATCAGCTCGATCATTGTCCACTCGAGCAAGTTTGGCGGCGGCTCGGTAGACCTGCCCCATCGATTCGAGATCGAGCGCAGCGCGTGACCACCCGGACGGCTGACGCCTACGGCCCGTCCGCCCTTGGGGGTAGTACCAAACGCTTCGTGGAGCTGACCCTGACGCTCGCCCGGACCGAGTTCAAGCTGCGCTACTTCGGATCGGTCCTGGGCTATTTCTGGTCGCTCGTTCGGCCCCTGCTGTTCTTCGGCGTGATCTACGTCTTCTTCACCCAGATCCTCAACATCGGCCACGGCATCCCTCATTACGGTGTCTATCTGCTCACCGGAATCGTGCTGTGGAACTACTTTGGCGAGGCCACGGGCGGTGCGGTCACTTGCCTGGTCGCCCGTGAGGGGCTACTGCGCAAAGTGCGGTTTCCGCGCCTGGCGGTCCCGCTCTCAGTATCTCTGACCGCGACGTTCAACCTGGCCATGAACTTCATCGCGGTGTTCGTGTTCGCGCTCGCCAACGGCGTCTCGCCGAGCTGGAGCTGGCTGTGGCTGGTGCCGATCGTCCTCGGATTCATCGTGCTGGCGACCGGCGTCGGAATGCTCCTGTCTGCGCTCTACGTCCGCTACCGCGACGTTGCGCCGATCTGGGAGGTGCTGACCCAGATCCTCTTCTACAGCTCGCCGATCATGTACCTCGCCACGAACTACAAGGGCCTCGAGCATGTGGCCCTGCTCAGCCCGATCGCGCTGATGCTCACCCAGATGGGCCACGCGTTCGTTCACCCCGGCCTGTACCACGGCACGCAGACGATGCGCTCGGCATACGCCGCCTCGGGCGGCGCGCTGCACACGCTGGCCTCGCTTGCGGTGATCCCGATCGTCTTCGGGCTCGGCTGGTGGTTCTTCACCCGCGAGGCCCCGCGGGTCGCGGAGAACCTGTAGAGGGCCCTCAGAGCCCGGCCAGGATCGTGCGCAGCCCCTCGGCCAGGGGCATCCGCGCCTCCCAGCCGAGCTCGCGTCTGGCCCGTGAGACGTCGAGACAGCTGCGGCTGACCTCGCCCGGGCGCGCGGGGAGGAACTCCGGATCGCGCAGCGGCCCGCGGTCGCTGATCTCGCGGAGAGCGCGGAGCAGCGCCAGCACCGAGGTCTCGTGACCGGTTCCGATGTTGATCGGGCCGGTCAGGTCGCTGTCGGCGGCGAGCAGGTTGGCGGCGACGACATCGCTGACATCGACCCAGTCCCGCGTCTGCTCGCCGTCGCCGAAGATCTTCGGGGTCTGGCCGGTGACCAGGTGCCCGCAGAAGATGGCCACGACGCCGGCCTCTCCGTGAACGTCCTGGCGCGGCCCGTAGACGTTGCCGTAGCGGAGCGAAACGGTGGAGAGGCCGTGGAGCCGCGTGTACAGCCCGCAGTAGCCCTCCGCCGCGTACTTGCTCTGCCCGTACGGAGCCAGCGGGGCGATCGGATGGTCCTCCGGGGTCGGGATCAGCTTCGCCTCGCCGTACAGGCCGCCGCCCGTCGAGGTGTTGACCAGCCGCCGGCAGCCGGACGCCTGGGCGGCCTGCAGCACGGCGATCGTCCCGAGCAGGTTCGACCTCGCGTCCTCGGCGGGCTGAGCCACCGAGTGGCGCACGTCGATCTGCGCGGCCAGGTGGAAGACCACCTTGGGCCTCGCCTCCCCGATGATCTCGGCCACGCTGTCCGCGTCTCGAATGTCCGCCTCGCACAGGATCGCGCCTGAATCGAGGGCCGCCTCGAGATTGGCGCGCTTCCCGCTCGACAGGTTGTCGATCACCGTCACGGTGTCCCCGCGCGCGATCAGCGCGTCGACGAGGTTGGATCCGATGAAGCCGGCTCCGCCGGTGACGAGGCAGTCCATTACGGGGCCAACCATAGTGGGGGAAACCGCGGGTCGGCCGCGCGACGCGGGGGCGGTCCGGTCCGCGACGCGGGGGCGGTCCGGGCGCGGCGGGAGGGCGGTCCGTCCGTGAGAGTGGCGGGCCCGCGCCGCAAACGCGGCACGGGCCCGGCCGAAGGACGACCCTGGTAGGGCTGGGGGCCGTCCGAGACCCGCGAGGAAGGGGGCGATGCTCGCGGGTCGGGTTTGACTTCCGTGTCGTAGACAAGCATAGCGCCCAACCCCTCACCAAAGCTAACCTGCTGGGCGCTTGTTACGAGCAACACAAGCTGATCGGCAGCAACACAAGCTGATCGGTGGACAAACACCGAAACCCGCGGGTCGCGCGTTCGTTGCTACACCTGAGGTTTCCGTCCTCCGGATTTGTGGAAGCGATTGTCGATATGCGGCCTGAAAGCTCGCTCCAGCCATCTCAAGAGCCGATCGAGGAGCCACGCACAGTGGACATCCTCCGGACGCCGCTTGCCCTGACCGACTACAGGCGCACGATCGAGTGGATGGACGCGGCCATCGAGCAGCGCTGGCACGGCTACGTCTGCGTCTGCAACGTCCACACGGTGATGGCTTGCACCGAGGACCACGAGCTCCGCTCCGCGTTGCTCGGCTCGTCGCTGAACGTTCCCGACGGACAGCCGCTCGTCTGGGCCATCAACGCACTCGGCCACTCGCTCGCCGGCCGCGTCTACGGCCCCGAGCTGATGTCGCGCGCCTGCGCGCACGCCGCCGAGACCGGACACCGCTACTACCTCTACGGCGGGCGCAATCAGGGCGCCCTGGTCCAGCTCGCGCTCAACCTCCGGCAACGCTTCCCCGGCGTGCGCATCGTCGGCGGCTACGCGCCGCCGCACCGTCCCTTGACCGAGGAGGAGCAGGAGGCCGTGGTCGAGGAGATCAACCGCTCGCGGGCCGACATCGTCTGGGTCGGGATCGGCGTGCCCAAGCAGGAGAAGTGGATGGCCAAGATGCGCGAGCGGCTCGATGCGCCGCTGCTGGTCGGCGTCGGGGCGGCTTTCGACTTCCACGCCGGGCTCGTCCCCCAGGCTCCCAACTGGCTCCAGGAGTCCGGGCTCGAATGGGCCTACCGCCTGGCCCACGAGCCGCGGCGCCTGTGGCGGCGCTACTTCCGCTACAACCCGCGCTTCATCGCGGCCTTCGCGCGCCAGCTCGTTTCTCACCGTCGCAACACAGCGCTCTGACGCCGACCGCTTCTGTCGTGATCCCCACCCGGGGGCGCGCCGACTATCTCGATGTGACGCTGGCGTCGGTCACCCCCCAGGCCGCCACCGAGGGAGCCGAGGTGATCGTGGTCAGCGACGGCCCCGATCCCGACACCGCCACCGTGGCCGCCCGGCACGGCGCTCGTCTCGTCTCGCTCGCAGCGCCGCGCTGCCTCAACGCCGCCCGCAACGCCGGGGTCGCGGCCGCGCGCGGCGAGCTGATCGTGTTCGTCGACGACGACATCGCCGCCGCCCCCGGTTGGTTGCACGCGATCCTGGCCGGAGCTGCCGCGGCCCCCGATCACGATGTGTTCGGCGGGCCGATCCGCGCCCGACTGGAGGGCGGTGGCCCGCGCGCCTGCGGACGCGAGCCGGCCCCGATCACCACGCTCGACCTCGGGGCTGCGGACCGTGACTGCGAGTTCGTCTGGGGGGCGAACATGGCGATCCGTGCCCGGACGCTGGAGCGCCTGGGCGGGTTCGACGAGACGCTCTCCGGGCGCGGCGACGAGGAGGAATGGGAGCGTCGCTACCTTGCGGCCGGTGGGCGGGTCCGCTACCTCGCGGCGGCCGGGCTCGAGCACCGGCGGACCGCCGCCGACGCGACGCTCCGGGCACTCTCCGGCGCCGCCTACGAGCTCGGGCGCACCGCCCGTCGCAACGACGTTCGCAAGCGGGCCGCCCCGACGTTGCGTGCGGAGGTGCGCGTGCTGGCCGGCTGCGTCTGGCATATCGTCCGGCGCCGCTGCGCGATCGGGATCGTGATGTTCGCCCACACCGCCGGGCGGTTGCGTGAGGCGCTCGCGGGGATCGGCCCATGAGCGGGGCCACGGCCGACGACTTTCTCTCCGGCACCAGTGGGGGCGTCTCCGGGATCCGGGCCACGGCCCGGGCCATTGTCGAGGACTCGGTCGCCGACGCGGTCGCGCTCGCCCGCCGGCAGGCGCCCCGGTTGCGCCGGGCCTCGCTGGGCTCGCCGCGCCGCCGCGTGCTCGTACTGGGAGTCGAGCGGCCCGAGCTGCCGAACGTGCTCGCCGCTGCGCGCACTGAGCTGCTCGCCTCGCGGCATGACGTCCGCTTCGAGAGCACAGCCGTCGGAACGCAGGGAAAGTGGGAGAACCTCGACGACCTGCTGGAGCGCCACCCGGCCGCCGGCAACGACTGGCTGCTGGTCGTCGACGACGACGTCGTGCTGCCCCGTCGCTTTCTCGACACCTTCGTGTTCCTGGCCGAGCGGTTCGAGCTTCGAGCTGGCCCAGCCCGCGCACCGCCGGCGCTCGCATGCGGCCTGGGAGGTCGGCCGACGCCGGCCGGGCACCGTCGTGCGCGAGACGGCGTTCATCGAGATCGGGCCCGTGTCCGCCTTCCACGCCGAGACCTTCGACGCGCTGCTGCCGTTCCCGCGGCTGCGCGTGGGTTGGGGGCTCGACGCGCACTGGGCGGCCGTGGCCCGCGCCCGGGGGTGGCGGCTCGGAGTGATCGACGCGACCGCGGTGCGGCACGGCCTGCGCCCGATCGCGTCGGCCTATGACCGCACCGCGGCGATCGAGGAGGCGCGGCAGTTTCTCGCCGGTCGGCCCTACGTCTCCGCCGCCGAGGCGCAGCGCACCCTCGTCGCGCACCGGAGCTGGTGATGCGCGCGCTGATCCTGGCCGAGTACTACCCGCGCCGGCACGACCCCGTCCGGGGGATCTGGGCCCATCGCCAGGCGCTCGCTGCCCGGGCAGCCGGGGCCGAGGTGAGAGTGCTCGTGCTGCACCGTCCGGTGCCTCCGCTGGCGGCGCTGAGACGGCTGGACCTCGGGACCGCGGTGCGCGAACTGGGCCAGCCCGGCGCCGACGAGCTCGACGGGCTCCGCGTCGATTATCTGCGCTACCTCTCCCCGCCCCGCCCGTGGAGCTATGACTCGTGGGGAGCCTGGGCGGCGCCGTGGCTGGCGGCCACGCTGCGCACGCTGCGCCGCCGGTTCAAGTTCGATCTGATCCACGCCCATTACGCGGTGCCCGCCGGTGACGCCGTCCGGCGAGCGGCGCCCCGGGTGCCGCTGCTGATCTCGGTTCACGGTCACGACGTCTACGGCGAGCACGCGGGCCAGCGCAACGTGCGGGCCGCGCTGGCCCACGCCCGGCTGGTGCTGGCCAACAGCGCCGGCACAGCGCAACGCTGCGCCGCCGCCGGCGCCCGGTCCACCCGCGTGGTCCACCTCGGGGCCGAGCTCCCGGCCGCGCTCACCCCCTCGCCCTCACCGCCGATGCTGGCCAGCGTGGGCAATCTCGTGCCCCGCAAACGCCACGTCGACGTGATCTCGGCGCTGGCCTTGCTGCGCGAGCGTCACCCGGACCTGCGCTACGTGATCGTCGGTGACGGGCCTGAGCGCGAGCGACTCGAGCGACACGCCGCCGAGGTTGGGGTGCGGCGCCGCGTGGAGTTCCGCGGCAGGCTGGCCCACGAGCAGGCCACCGCGGTGGCGCGTGCTGCGACGCTGTTCGTGCTCCCGAGCCTGGAGGAGGCCTTTGGCGTGGCGTACATCGAGGCGATGGCCGGCGCGGTCCCGGCCATCGGCTGCCGCGGTGAGGCCGGGCCCGAGGAGATCGCCGCCGCCGGCGGCGGGATCGCGCTGGTCCCCTCGTGCGACCCCACCGCCCTGGCCGACCGGATCGGCGCGCTGCTGCAGGACCCGGCCGCGCGCCGAGCGATGGGCGACCACGCCCGCGTCACCGTCGAGCGCAGCTTCACCTGGGATCGCTGCGGCGCCGACACAGTCGCCGCGTACGCGCAGACGCTTGCGCTGAACCCATCGAGTAGCTGAGCCTCGCCTTATGTTTCCGTTGCTAGCCTCGCGTCGGTGTCGTCTCTAGTCACGGCGCCTCGGCGTGCCGCGTCCGGGCGTCCCCGGTCGGCACAGCAAGCTCGGGCATTCGCCAAGCGCGCCACCGTAGATGTGAAGCTAGGTGCAGGTCTGGCTGCCGCCTTCGCGGCCGTCGCTTTCGTGACCACCGGCGGCACCGACGCCGGCGGGATCAATCTGGGCCCTAACACCTGGAACGAGATCGTGGTCCTGGTGGTCGGATTGGCGCTCGCGCTCGCCGTGATGGTCTTCGGCCGGCGCGCCCCGGCTTTCGGCGTCGTCGCCCTGGCGCTGTTCGCCGCGGTGGCAGCGTTCACCGCCGCCTCGATCGCGTGGTCGGTCCAGCCCGATGCTTCCTGGCTCGAGGCCAACCGGACGCTCTCGTATCTGGCCGCGTTCGGCGGCGCGGTGGCCCTCGCGAGACTGCTGCCCGCGCGCTGGCCCGCGCTCACCGGCGCGATCGCCGTCGCCGCGACGGTGCTGAGCGCCTACGCGCTGCTGGTCAAGGTGTTCCCCGGCTCGCTCGATGCTCAGGACACACTCGGCCGGCTCAATGCGCCGTTTCAGTACTGGAACGCGACCGGCCTGATCGCCGCCCTGGGCATCCCCCCGTGCCTGTGGGCCGGGTCCCGGCGCGATGCCAGGCGCCCGCTCCGAGCCCTGGCGGTGCCCGCGGTGGCAATCCTGGTGGCCGTCGTGGTCCTGTCGTATTCGCGCAGCGCCGTGCTCGCCGCGATCATCGGCGCCGGGGTCTGGTTCACCACGGTGCCAACCAGGCTGCGGGGCGCGTTCGTGCTGGCGCTGGGCGCCGCCGGAGGCGCGGTGATCTCCCTCTGGGCACTGGGGCGCGACGCGTTCACTCATGACCTGGTGCCGCTCGCCGCCCGTACCAGCACCGGGCACAGCTTCGGCGTGCTGCTGCTGGTCCTGCTGGTGGTCCTGACCGTCGCGGGGTACGCCGCGACAGTCGTGCTCGACCGAACCAAGCTGAGCCCGGCTCAGCGCCGGCGCGCGGGCGCCGTGCTGCTGACGTTGCTCGCGCTTGTGCCGGTGGCGGGCGTCGGCAGGTTGGCGGCCTCGCACCGCGGCCTGACCGGCGAGGTCTCACATATCTGGAGCACTCTGACCAGTACCAAGGCGACCGTCGGGGATTCCCCGAGTCGCCTGGTGAACGTGGCCAACAGCCGTCCCCAGTACTGGCATGAGGGCATCACGGTCGGATCGCACGCCCTGCTGAAGGGCGTCGGCGCGCTCGGCTACGACACCGCCCGCACCCGCTACACCACCGATCCCCATCTGGTCCGCCACGCCCACAGCTACGTGATCGAGACGTTCGCCGACTTCGGCCTGATCGGGCTCGGCCTGAACGCCGCCCTGCTGGTGGCGTGGGCGATCGCCGCGGGGCGAGCCGTCGACGCTCCCCGCCGGCGGCTGAGGCGCCTGGACGAGCCAGAACCGACTGCCGGCAGCGGCCCCGCGCGCGCGGAGATGGCGGCGACCCCGGTTTCCCCGGCGCCCGCGGCGGCGACCCCGGTTTGCCCGGCGCCCGCGACGGCGACCCCGGTTTCCCCGGCGCCCGTGGAGGCGAGCCCGGGGCCGGGGCCGGCCGTGGCCGAGATGCAGGCGCCCGCCTCCGACCGCACCACCGAGCGCGCCGGGCTGCTGACACTGCTCTGCGTGGTGATCGCCTTCGGCGTGCATTCGGCCATCGACTGGACCTGGTTCGTCCCCGGCGTGGCCATCCCCGCCCTGGTCTGCGCCGGCTGGCTGGCCGGTCGTGGGCCGCTGGCGGCGCCGATCGGGCTCGCGCCCAAGCGTCGCCGGCTCACTCGGAGCCCGGCCCTCGTCCTGGCCGCCACCGGCGGCGCCGCGCTCGCCGTCCTCGGCGCGTGGGCGATCTGGCAGCCGCTGCGCTCGGTGGACGCCGGCTCGGCCGGGATCACCGCGATAACTCGTGGCGACACGCGGGCGGCGATCGCCGACGCGCGGACCGCGATCTCCAGCGATCCGCTCGCCCTCGAGCCGCTGTTCGAGCTCTCCGCGTTCTACAGCGCGGCCGGGCGCCTGAGCGACGCCCGGGCCGCGCTGGTCAAGGCGGTCCGCCTGCAGCCCCAGAACGCGGCGAGCTGGCGGCAGCTCGGCCTCTACGACCTCGAGCACCACCGGCCGCTGATCGCGCTGCCGTCTCTGCGTCGCGCGCACCTGCTGGATCTCACGAACTACCCGACCGTGGCGGCGATCGGGGAAGCAACGACGGCGGCGGCTGCGGCCAAACAGCCATGATCCTGCGTCCACCCACGCGGGCCCGCGGCGCCGTGATCGCCGCGCTCGCGATGCTCCTGACCGCGCTGGCGCTGGGAGCCGCGCCGTCGCTCGCGCTCGCCGATCACACCCAGGAGTCGGTGTTCCAGGACGATCAGTACCTGCTCGACAGCCCGACCGGCGCCGTCGTGGGGACGCTCGTGCTCCTGAAGGCGCTCGGGGTGCAACGGGTCCGCGTCAACGTACTGTGGTCCCAGATCGCCCCCAAGGCGACGTCACGGACCAAGCCGGCGAACTTCGACGCTGCCAACCCGGCCGCATATCCGGTCGGGTCGTTCGCCGCCTACGACCGCCTGGTCCAGTTCGCCAAGCTGGAGGGCCTGGGAGTCGAGTTCAACGTAACCGCGCCGGGACCGCTGTGGGCGATGCGCAGGAACTCTCCGACCAGCCGGGCGGCCAACCACTGGGAGCCCAACGCCAGCGAGTTTTTGCAGTTCGTCTACGCGCTGGGACTCCGCTACGACGGCGCCTACCAGGGCCTACCCCGCGTCAACGTCTGGTCGGTCTGGAACGAACCCGACCAGCCCGGGTGGCTGGCCCCGCAATCGCTGCGCGTCAACGGCAGGTACGTGGCCCAGGCTCCCCGGCTGTACCGCGATCTCGTGCGCGCCGCATACCAGGGCCTCTACTTCACCGGCCACGGGTCCGCTCAGGACACCATCCTGATCGGCGAGCTGGCGCCCGAGGGCTACGAGACACCCGGCTTCTACACCGCCTCCACGCCGCTGCCGTTCCTCCGCGACCTCTACTGCGTGAGCAACTCCTATCGACCCCTGCGCGGCCGCGGCGCCACCGCGCTCGGCTGCCCCGCGAGCGGGTCGCGCCGGCAGTTCGTGGGGGCGAACCCCGGGCTGTTCCGGGCCACCGGCTTCGCCCACCACCCCTACTACTTCTTTCATCCGCCGCGCTACAGCGCGGTCGACCCGAACTTCGCGCCGTTGGCCAACCTCGGCCGACTCGAGCGCACGCTCGACCGGTCGATGCGGGCCTGGGGATCGCGCCGCCGGCTGCCCATCTACCTGACCGAGTACGGCTACCAGACCAGGCCACCCGACCCTTACCAGAACGTCTCGCCCACGCAGCAGGCCGCGTACCTGAACGAAGCCGATTACATGGCCTGGCGCGATGCCCGCGTGCGGTCGGTGGCGCAATTCCTGCTGTTCGACTCGGCGCCGGACGCCGCCTACGCCCCGAAGGACTTCTCCTACTGGGACACCTTCCAGACCGGCTTGCTCTACGTCAACGGGAAGCCCAAGCCGGCCTTTCCGGCCTACGCGATGCCGATCTGGATCCCGTCATCGAGCTTCCGCCGAGGTACGAGCGTGTTCGTCTGGGGCGAGCTGCGCGCGGCGCCGCACCGCGGCCGCCAGTCGGCCCGGATCCAGTGGCGCCCGACGCACGGCGGCTTCCGCACGCTGAGCGCCGTGAGCACGAGCAACGTCCGCGGCTACCTGACCGCCCGTGTGCGCCCACCCGGGAGCGGCGCGATCCGGATCGCCTGGACCTCCACAGGAGGCGTGACCCTCTACAGCCGCACCGTGCCCGTCACCGGGAAATAGCCTCAGGCGACCACGATCGACTCGCGGTCGATCAGGTGCTCCGGCAGCGAGCCCGGCCCGCGCGCTGCGCAGACGGCGGTGAGCATCTCCTCGTATTGGTCGGTGACCGCATCCCAGGAGTAGAGCTCTGCCCGCTGCAGCGCGCGGCGGCGGTAGTCGGCCACCAGCTCAGGGTCGTCGAGCAACCGGCCGAGCTGGGCGGTCAGATCGTCCACGCCGATCCGACCCGAGAAGTAGATCCCGGCCTCGCCGACCGTCTCCGCGTTCGGGCGGTGATCGTTGACCAGCACGCAGTTGCCGGCGGCCATCGCCTCCAGGATCACCGGATGAGTACCGCCCACCTCGGTCGGCGCGCAGAACAGGTAGGCGTGGCGCTGGAGCTCCCAGTAGCCGCGACCGAAGACATAGCCGGGGAAGACCACACGGGGGTCCGCCGAACGCCACACGTGGCGGATGTAATCGTCCGCGTAGGGGGCCCCGCCGACGATCGCCAGCTTCATCCCCCGAGCCCGCCCGGAATCGATCCGGGAGAACGCTTCCACCAGCAGATGCGGATTGTTCTCCGGCTCCAGCCGGCCGACGAACAGGATGTACTTGCCCGGCTCCAGGCCCAACCGCTCGACCGTCTCGGTACCGACGTGGCCCGGGTCCTCGACGCCGTAGGGGACGACGCCGATCCTCTGCCCGTAGCGCCGCTCGAAGATGTCGGCCACCGCGTGACTGTCGGTGATCGCCTTGTCCGCCCAGCGCGGCGCCGTGCTCTCGGCGAAGCGCAGATACGCCTTGGCGAACGCGGGCCACTTGCGTCGATCGGAATCGAGGCCATCGACGTTGATCACCGCGGGGATCGACGCCCACCGGGTGATCAGGCACAGGGGAGAGTTGCCGGCGATGAAGAACAGCGCCACATCGGGCTTGGTCACCCGCGCCGTGTGAATGGCCGACAGGAACGTGTGCACGAACGTGTCCAGATACTTGTTCTGCGCCGTGCGCAGGTGGACGAGCTCGGCTCCCTTGTAGTGGGTGAGCGTCGGATCGACCACGTGCGGGCGGCAATACACCGTGACCTTGTGCCCGCGATCGGTGAGCCGCGAGGCAAGCTGCTCGACAGCCGTCTCAAAGCCGCTGTATGACGCGGGGATGCCGCGCGTGCCGAGGATCGCGATCTTCATTGGCCCAGAGCTAGAGAGTAGGCGTCGACATGGGCGCGTGCACACTTCGCCCAGGAAAACTCGGCGGCTCGGCGCCGGCCGCGTTTCCGCAGGTCCTCGCGCAGACCCGGATCGAGCGCCAGCTCGGCCATCGCCGCGGCGAACGATGAAGCGTCCCGGGGATCGGCGTAGCGGACCGCTTCGGCGCACACCTCGATGATCCCCGGCGAGCGCGCGGCCAGCACCGGCGTGCCGACCCGCATCGCCTCGAGGGGGGTCAGACCGAACCCTTCGTGCAGCGAGGGGTGGACGAGCGCCGCGGCGTCGCGGTAGAGCTCGGCCAGCCGGCCGGCGCCCGGTCGCGGCTCGAGCTTGACCCCGTCCATCTGCACCACGGCAGAGCCGGCGAGGATCAGGGGCAGCGGCGCGCTTGCGCTCGTCCGGTAGAGCGCGTAGGCGCGGAGCAGCGTCTCCAGGTTCTTGCGTGGCTCGTCGTCCCCGACATACAGGAAATGGCCGGGAGCGACGCCGTCGGGTGGCGCGGTCGCCTCCAGCTGCTGGCCCGGGCCCAGCAGTGCGACCGCGATTCGGTCGGGGCGTACGCCCCAGATCGAGCGCACATCGGTCGCGGTGGTGTGGCTGATGCAGATCACCGCGTCCGCCCCCCGCGCCGCCGCGCGGTGATGGTGGTGGGAGTACAGCCTGAAGCCGCGATCGAAGTGGGCCGGCAGCACCTCGTAGGCGAGATCGGTGACGGTGACGACCTGCGGAACGCCGGCGACCGGAGCGTGGGCGGGCAGCGGGTGGTGGATCACCTCGGCGCCCCGCCTGCGAGCCAGGAGGGGGAGTTCCGCCAGCGACCACCAGACGTCGGTGGCCAGGTTCCGGGCGCTGCCGATTCCTCCGCCGGCCGGGGGACGCCGCCGCGGATTCGCCACCTCGATCGTCTCGACCCCGTCGATTCCGGCGAGCTCGTCGCACAACCGCCGGACGTAGATCCCAGTGCCCGAGAAAGGAGCCCGGCGAGCGAATGTCGTGTCGATCAGCACGCGCATCAGGTCCTGGCCGCCCTGGCCCCGCGGCGCGCCCGCGCTGCTGGCGCGGGCGCACCGCGGCGCGCCCGCGCCAGCAGCATCCGGCGCAGCAGCGGCGGGCCGCCCACGGCGCGGATCCCGATCCGCTCAAAGCCAAATTCTCCCAGCACCGTCCGCAGCGACCGGCGCGTATAGAGGTGCAGGTGATCTCCGAGCGGCTCGGAGAACGCCTCGATCCCACGCAGGGCCAGCCGCAGACGCCCGTGTGACGGCGTGCTCAGCAGCAGTCGGCCGCCGGGCACAAGCACCCGAGCGATCTCGGACAACCAGAGCGCCGTATCCGACACGTGCTCGATCACCTCGCTCGCCCAGACGACGTCGAACGAGTCATCCGGCAAGGGCAGCGGCGCGTCGATCGGCGCGAGCCGGAAGTCGAGCGCCGGCGCGGCGGCGCGTGCGCGCTCGAGCGCGGCCTCTGCCACCTCAACGCCCACCGGCACCGCTCCGGCCGCGGCCAGCTCCCGCGTGAACTGACCGGTGCCGCAACCGAGATCGAGCACGCGGTCCCCGGGGGCAACGGCCTCGAGCATGAACTCCCGACGGCGGGCGAAGTCGGGCGGCGTGAGTTCGGATGGCAGCCGCTCCCACAGGTCCTCGTAGAAGTCCTTCATCCGCGGGCGACCATAGTTGGTTGGCGAGCCAACCGACATCAGCGATGCCGCGGGTCTGAGAGTGCGCTCGAGCATTCGACGCCACCTCAGGGACGGCGATGCAAGGCGCAAATATTCGGCTTGACGGGACCGATTACGCAAACGCACAGTCACACACGATGAGTTGCCGGCTGCTCGCGGTCGCGCCGGTGGACCATCCCGGCGGAGCGGAGACGACGTTGGTCCGGCTGCTCGGCGGCTTGCAGACGCGCGGCTGGACGATCACGCTGGCCACCCCGGGCTCAGGCCCGCTACGCGACCAGGCGCTCGCGGCCGGCTTCGGTTGGAGCGCGCTGCCGCTCGGCGGACTCCCTCAGGGCGCCGGGCGGCGAGCGCTCGCCTCCTGGCCGAAGGCGTCCCGGCTCGGCCGCGCCGTCGATGTCGTGTACCTGAACGGCGCGGTGTGCGGACGGGCCTTGCCGGCCTTCGCGGCGGCGCGGAGCATTGACGGCCTCCGCACGCGATGGCGCGACCGCGCGGGACGCCCGCGCATCGTGCTGCACATTCATGACATGGTGCGGCGCGTTCCGCCGTTCTGGCGCTGGGCCGATCGTGTGCTCGCGCCGTCCCAGGCCGTGGCGGACCGGATGCCGGGACTCGATCCACGAGTCGTCTACGCGCCCGTCGATCCCGACCCGCCGGCGGAGCCGTCGCCGTGGCCCACCGACAACGGACCGGTGATCGGCTTCATCGGCAGACTCGAGCCGCGCAAGGGTGCGCTTGACCTGGTCAACGCCGCGGCCGCGATCCGCGTCGGTGCGCCCGGAGCACGCGTCGTGATCATCGGCGACGAGCCCTACGATGTCGCCCCCGAGTACACCCGCGCGGTGCTCGACTCGCGCGAGGTGGAGCACCATCCGTGGAGCGCCAACGCGCCGGGCCTGATGCGTCATCTCGACGTGCTCGTCCTACCCTCCTACGAGGAGCCGTTCGGGACCGTGCTGGCCGAGGCGATGGCGGTGGGAACCCCGGTTGTGGCCACCCGGGTCGATGGGCTGCCCGAGGTGGTCGCGGACGGCGTCACCGGGCGCCTGGTGGCGCCGGGCGATCCAGCCGCCCTCGCCCGCGCGGTCGTCGAGGTGCTGTCCCGGCGCCGGGAGATGGGCAGCGCCGCGCGGGTCCATGCGCGGCGGTTCCATGTCGATGAATACGTTGAGCACGTGGAACGGTTGATAGCGGCGTGAAGGTCGCATTCGATAGCCGGCCGTCGAGGGACATCCGCGGGATCGGCAGGTATTCGCGCTGCCTGCTCAAGGCGCTGCAGGACTCCAGCCGGGGGGAGATCGTCGAGTCCCACGACCCCAAACGCTGCGACGTCTTCCACTCCCCCTGGATCGACGGCGCGCTGCTGCGCTCGCCGGTGCCGATGGTCGTCACGCTTCACGACCTGATCCCGCTCAAACGCCACGGCGAGTACCTCCGCACGGGATTGCGGTTCCGGCTGCGCTATCTGGCCGTCCAGCGGGCCGTGCGGGTGATCGTCCCGACCCGGGCCGTCGCCGACGACGCGATCAAGGAACTCGAGCTTCCGGCCGACCGGCTCGCCGTGATCGGCGAGGCGGCCGCGCCGACGTTCGGTCCCCGCTCCTCGGAGGAGGTGGCCGCCGTGCGCGAGCGCTACGCGCTGCCCGAGCAGTATCTGCTGTGGGTCGGCGGCCTGCGCACGCCCGATCCCCGCAAGCGCGTCGCCGTGCTGGCCCGGGCGCAGCGAAGCATGCCGCTGGTGCTCGTCGGCGCCACCGGCCGGTGGGCCCGGGAGCTCCCGGACGTCACGCTCACCGGCGTGGTCAACGACGAGGAGCTCGCCGCGATCTACACCGGCGCGCACGCGCTGGTCTTTCCCAGCGACGACGAGGGCTTCGGCCTGCCGCCGGTGGAGGCGCTGGCGTGCGGCACGCCGGTCGTCGCCTCCGACGTCCCGGTGATGCGCGAGGTGCTCAACGGCCGTGCCGTCCTCACCGACGTCAACGACCTCGACGGGCTGATCCGCGCCGCCGAGACCGCTCGGCGTCCGGCGCCCGCGCCGCTCAGCTGGAGCTGGGACGATGCCGCCGCGGCCACCTGGGACGTCTACACGGAAGCCGCCAACGCATCGAACAGATGGCGCGGCGCTCGGCGCCGGCGCGCACCCGGACAGGACGGCGGTCGCCGGCGACGGACGCCGGCGGGGGAGAAGTCCGAGTCCGAGGAGTAACGATGGCGCTGATCGCGTTCGACGCGCGGGACGCTTTCGCGCCGATGCCACACGGCTCCGGGATCTACGTGCGCCGGTTGCTCGAGGCACTGAGGCGCGAGCCTCCGGCCGGCCATGAGCTGTGGGCGCTGGAGCGCGGCGGACCCGGGCCCGAGGTCTGGTGGGAGCAGATAACCCTGCCGCGATTGCTGCGCGAACGCCGAGCCGCGCTGGTTCACTGTCCCGATTCGTTCCTGCCGCTGCGGCGGCCCTGCCCCGCGGTGCTCACCATCCACGACCTCGCATTTGCGGCGATCCCGCAGGACATCGCCGGACTCACCGGCGTGAAGTACCGGACGCTCGTGCCGCGCGCCGCCCGGTCGGCCGAGCGGGTGATCTGTCCGTCGCGCTTCACCGCGGAGGACGTCAGCCATCGCTTTGGCGTCGACCCGGAGCGGATCCGCGTGATTCCCGGGGCGCCGGCACTGCCAATCGGCTCCGCCCCGCCGCCGGACGGGCCTTACCTGCTCGCCGCCGGCGACCTGCGCCCCAAGAAGAATCTTGCGTTGTTGGTGGAGGCCTACCGGCGGCTGCGAGGCGAGGGGATGGCGCACCGACTGGTGCTGGCCGGAGACGACACGGGCGTGGCCGAGCGACTGCGCGACATGGCCGGCGCCGAGCCGCTCGAGCTACCTGGCTTCGTCGACGACGCGCGACTCGACGCGCTCATCAGAGGCGCCGAGGTACTGATCGTCCCCAGCCTGTACGAGGGCTTCGGGCTCGTCGCGCTCGACGCGATGGCGCGCGGCTGCCCGGTCGTGCTGGCCCGGGCGGGGGCTCTGCCTGAGACCGGCGGGGCGGCCGCCCTCTACTTCGACCCGCACGACGCGTCCGATCTGGCGGCGGCGATCCGGCGCGTGATCGAGGACCGCGGCGAGCGTGAGCGACTGCGCGCGGCGGGCCGGGCCCGCGCGCGGGAGTTCAGCTGGGAGCGGACCGCGGCGGCCACGTCGGCCGTCTACCAGGAGCTGCTGTGATGCGGACCGGCTTCGTGATCCTGTCCTCCGACGAGGCTCCCCTGCTCGAGCATTCGCTCCCTGCCGCGCTCGGCGAGGGCTTCGACGAGGCGCTGCTGATCGACAACGGTTGCTCGGACGCCACACAGGCGCTGGCCCAACGCCTCGGAGTGCCGCGGCTCGCCCTGCCACGCCGGGTTCCCTACACCGAGGCGATGAATGCGGGGCTGCGCGCGATCTCCGCCGACGCCGTGGCGCTCCTGCAGGCCGACACGTTCGTCGCCCCGGGCTACCTGGCGGCCGGCCTGAAGGCACTGGGCACCGACGATGTGGGCTCGGTCGCGCCGAAGCTGCTGCGCGCGAGCGGCCCGGATCCGCAGGACCGCCTCGAGCTGATCGATGCCGCCGCGATGTCGTTCGACCGGCGGCGTAAGAACAGCCTCGTCGGCCACGGGGCGCCCGCCGGCCGGTACTCGGTGGCCGCCGAGGCGTTCGGCGCCGACGGCGCCGCCGCGCTATGGCGCACCGAGGCGCTGCGGGACTGCGCCATCGACGGCCAGTACTTCGACGAGAACCTGCCCGGCTGGGGCTGCGACGCCGACCTCTCCTGGCGCGCCCAGCTGTTCGGCTGGCGCAGCCGCTACGAGCCCGGCGCCGTCGTCCATCACGTGCGCACCTACAGCCCGAGCACCCGCGCCGAGGTCAGCCCCGCCGACCGCCGCACCCAGTTCCGCAACCGGCTGCTGATGATCGCCAAGAACGAGACGCCGGCCGATCTCGTCCGTGACGCCGGGCCGCTGCTGCTCTACGAAGCGCAGGCGCTCGGCTACGCCCTGATCCGCGAGCACGAGCTGCTCCCCGGTTATCGCGAGGCCGCGCGCCGCCTCCCCGCCGCGCTCCGCGCCCGCCGCCAGATCCAGGGCCGTGGCCGCGCCCGCCGCCAGATCCAGGCCCGTCGCCGCGCCCGGCGCGTCCCGTTCGGACTCGAGCCGCCATCAGGGTGACTGGCCGCCGCGGCGTCGGCCCGCGTAGTCGCCCAGCAGCCGCGCCGCCCGCCGGTGGCTGAGCCGCGCCCGCCAGGCCGAGTCGTAGAAGCGCAGGTCCGACCACCACCTGTCGACCAGCTCGCGCGGGCGCAAGGGCGGGTAGTCGACGAACGCGGCCAGTCCCTCCGCCTCCCGACGAGCCCGGCGGTAGATCCGGGGCAGCGGGTCGTGGGTGTGGTCGTGCTCGACCACCAGCGCCGGGTCGATCACGCAGGTATATCCACGCCCCAGCCAGTGGCGCGACCACTCGAGGTCCTCGCACCCGGGAAGGTCCTCCCGGAACTGCCGCCGGCGCCACAGCTCGGCCCGGAAGACGCCGGCGCCGTTGGAGAAGCCCCACGCCGGATCCGCCGCCAGCCGGGCGGCGTCCTGCTCGACACGCGAGGACAACGGGGCGCCGTCGGGTGCGAACCGGTAACCCGAAGCACACGCCACGCGGGGGTCGGACACGGCCTGCGCCATCCGCGCGAGCCAGCCGCGGTCACGGGCGAACGCGTCGGCCGACAGCGCTAACAGCAAATCGCCCCGCGCTCGGGCGGCGCCGAGGTTGAGAGCCCGGCCGAACGTGAACTCGCCGGCTGGGAGTCCCACGACCGTCGCCCCAAAGCGCACGGGAGATCTCGGCGGTGGCGTCGCGAGAGCCGTTGTCGACCACGATCAGCTCGACCTCGTGCCGGCCGACATCCTGGGCGCGGACCAGCTCCAGGCAGCGCCCGATGGCCGCCGCCTCGTCACGCGCACGGACGATCACGCTGATTATCGACATCCGGTTGATTCTCGCGCGGAGGGCTGGAGCCGCGTACCATCGAGCCAAGTGTCCGCGCCCGCCCTCCGTGCGGCGAGCGGCAGCGGTAGGACTCCGCTCGCCCCAGTGCCTCGCCCCTCGTCTTCGATCTTCGATATCCCGATCGATCTCGGCCAGCCCCCGGAACTGCTGCAGACGATCTCGGGCTGGGCGTCAGAGCGCAGGACCAGGCGGGTGATGTACGTCAACGCCCATGTGGTCAACCAATCGCGGACGACGCCCGGGCTCGGCGGCGCGCTGCGCCGCGCGGATCTCGTCTACTGCGACGGCTATGGGGTCCGGCTGGCCGCACGGGCGCTGAAGATGCCGGTGCCGCACCGCATGACCGGGGCCGACTGGATCTGGGGTCTGGCCACCCTCTGCGAGCTCGCCGGGCAGCCGATCTACCTGCTCGGCTCCGAGCCGCCGATCGCGCGGGAGGCCGCCGCCCGGCTGCGTCACTGGTACCCGCGGCTCGACGTGGTGGGCTCCCATCACGGGTATTTCGATCTCGACTCGCCGCACAACGAGCGGGTGATCGAGCACATCAACGAGCACCCGGCCCGGATCGTGCTCGTCGGGATGGGCACGCCCAAGCAGGAGCTGTGGGTCGATCGCTACGCCGATCGCTTGGACGGCGCCGTCGTGTGGACCGTCGGCGCGCTGTTCGACTACGTCTCCGGCCACATTCCCCGCGCGCCGCGATGGCTGTCCGACAACGGGTTCGAGTGGATCTTCAGGCTGGCGATCGAGCCGCAACGGATGTGGCGGAGGTATCTGCTCGGAAACCCGGTGTTCCTCTCCAGGGTGCTGACCGAGGCTCGCCGACGCGAGGTGATCTAGTCCGCGGACAACCTCACGGCTCGACCAGCGCCGTCGAGGCCACATCGGGAACGCTCGCGTAACGCGCCGGCCAGGCGATCCGGCGCAGGACGAACTGCCCGTTCTGAAACAGCGGCGGATCCTGGGCGAAGAGTCTCGCCGGGAACGGCACCTTGACCCCCGCGTCGCGGTTCGGGAGGTAGCGCAAGCTCAGTGAGTAGTCCGCGCGCAGACCGCCACTGGCGTGGGCGTAGGTGGTGTGCAGGACCGGGGTGGCCGAGACGACGGGATGGTTCCCGAGCATGTACACCGCCCACAGCTGGATGCCCGAGGGCGGGATGTCGACGCGCACGCTGGTCCCGCGCGGCAGCTGAGCCGCCCAGTCGCGAATCTGGAACATCGCGGAGGACACCTGCTGGGGCACGAGTGCGTCGCGGCTGTCCTGGCGCACCGCCGCGGCGGTCCAGGCCAGGGCCAGCGCCAGGGCAAGCGCGACAACCGCGCGCGAACCGGACCAGACCAGCCGGGCCACCGCGCTCGCGGCCAGCGTGACGATCATCGTGCCCACGAAGGTCAGGTGCTTGAAGTCCATGTAGGAGCCCGAGCTGGTCAGGCGAAAGCGGAGATCGAGCAGGCACAGGGCCAGCAGCACGATCCCCAGCGCCAGCCGGGGCCGACGGGGCAGAACCCAGAGCCCAAGTCCGGCCACTGCAGCGACGGCGAGCGCGGGCAGGATCCCGCCCCCGGTTCCGACGAACTTGCCGAACGGGACGAAATGATGGATGTCTCCGCCCCACAGGGCGCTGCCGGGCGAGAGCAGCTGGCTCAGCGCCTCGCGCAGCTTCAGCGCGGCTCCGACGACAGCGGGCGCAAGCAGCAGCAGTCCGACGCCGGCGAGCGTCCAGGCGCGTGCCGTGGCCAGGTTCGGGCGCCGCGGCGCTCGCCAGTAGGCGATTGCCAGGGCCCCGACGATCACGATCGGATAGGGCAGCGCAAGCGGGTAGGCCAGCCACAGCATCACCAGCACGACGGCGAACAGCACGGCAGCACGAGCATCTCTGGCTTCCAGAGCCCGCCAGCCGAACATCAGCGCATAGGGAAACATCGCCAGGCCCCAGAGCTGGTTCCAGTAGGGGTGCCAGGCCAGGTGCACCGTGGTCCAGGAGAGGCCCACCGCGGCCGCGATCGCCGGTCCGGCCGCCGCCGGCACGCCAAGATAGCCGACGGCCAGCATGGCGAAGCCGAAGGCGGCGATCACCAGCAGCAGCGCGGCGATCGCGGGGAAGACGCGGATCGGATCGAAATGCGAGAGGTTGCTCGCGGCGGCGAGCGGATAGAAGATCGGGTAGCGAAAGCGCCATTCCTGAGGCACCGTGTCGATCGGCAGCGCATTGTCGGTTCCCGTCGGCGGGACGTGCTGGAACAGCACGGCGATCCCCGCCACCTGGTGTGCGTCGGGGTTCGCGCCATAGATCGTGTCCGCCCCCAGCCGCCACATCGGGATCAGCGCCACGCAGAACAGCACGAGAAGCACCGCGACCCAGGCCCCCAACAATCGCCGCCGCGCCGCGCGATCCTCGCCAGCATCCTCGGAGCCCCGCTCGGCCCAGCCGCGGCGCCGGACCACCACGCTGGCGCCCAGGCCGACGGCCAGCGTCAGCCACAGGCTCACGTGCAGCGGCACGTGGGCCACACCGAACGCGGTCAGCACGAGAGCCGAGGCGGCGGCGCCAAGCCCGACGCTGAACAGCGGGGTGAGGGCTCGCCACGGCCGGGGGACGAGCGTCTGGGCCAGGGCATCGCCGCAGATCACGAACAACACCAGGCCGGCCAACGAGCCGCGGAGGATCCCGCCCAGCCCCTGAAGGTGGTGAGCGTGAGACAGGCCCGCGAGCACGAGTCCGACGACGGCGACCGCGGCCGCAACCCAGATCTCGGCCGAGGGCCGGCGGCGCCCGGGCGGGACAAGCGGCCCGAGGTCCGGCCGAGCTTCGGTCTGGATCGCCGACACCGCGCTCATGCCACCGCGACGGCCTGGATCGTCGCCTCGACCGCTGCACGCAGCCGTCCGGCGACCTTCTCGGGCTCGAATTCGGCCAGCCGCGCGCGACCGCGCCGGCGCAGCTCCGCCCTCAGCTCGCCGTCGCCGATCACCAGTTCAAGCAGCTCGGCGATCACCGCCGGATCCGCGTCGTCCACCAACAGCGCCGCGTCGCCCACGATCTCCGGCACCGCCGCGTGCGGTCTGGCGATCACCGGCACGCCGAAGTGAAATGCCTCTAACAGCGGGATGCAGAACCCCTCGTGCTCGGAGAGGCACAGGAAGGCATGCGCGGCTCGATAGTGATCTCCCAGCTCGTGCGCGGGCAGGCCGCTGGCGATCGTCACGGCGCCGGGGGCCAGCGAGTCGGCCAGCCGTCGGAGCAGGCCCAGATAACCGTTGCTGATCGGATCGCCGACGAGCACGAGGCGTGCATCTGGCGCCCGGTAGCGACGGTAGAGCGCAAAGGCGCGGATCAGCTCGTCCTGCCGCTTGTGCGGGGACAGCCGGCCAACGAACATCACGGTCGGCGGACCGGAGGGCTCGCCGCTCGGCGCGCCCAGGCGGTCGAGCTCGATCAGCAACGGAATCACCTCCGTCCGCGTCGCGCCCAACTCGGTGAGCTCGCCGGCATTGAACGCCGAATCCGCGGCGGCGACCTCGACGGCCCCGACCAGCTCGCGCAGTTGTTCGCGCCCGGCTGCGCACTGGGCGGCGAGCAAGGGCGCGTGCTCCCACAGCCAGGCCGGCGGCGTCACGTTGTGGTAGAGCAGGAGCTTCGGATTCGGCAGCGCGATCAGCTCGCTCAGCTGCGGCCACCCGGCCGAGTGATGCAGTAGCAGGACATCCCGTTCGCCCGCCCGGAGGGACCTCGGGTCGGTGATCGATCCGTCGAGTCCCGGGGCGACCCGGAACGCGTGATCGCCCCCACCCCACCCCCACGCTCGGAAGTACGAGCGGAACACCCGGGCCTCGGTGGTGATGGCGTCGTGCGGGCCGGCGCCGGACAGGAGCTGATGGACGTTGATCACGGCCGCCGGCCCTCCTGTCCCAGCTTCTCCTCCAGCTCGGCGATCCGCGCCTCGAGTCGGCGCACATACCCGACCAGCGCCGCGTTGAACCGCGTCTGCTCTCCGAGCAACTGTCCGTGGTATTGAGCCAGTAACCGGAGCAGCCCGCGTTTGACCGCGGTCATCGGTCCCCCGAAGCGCCGAGTCGAGCGAACCTGGCGGATATCGGGCTCGATGAACGCCCACTGATACAACCGACGGTCGGCGAGCTCCGGCGGGGGCGGCCCGCCGCGGACCGGCCGGGCCTCGCCGTACGCGCCGCCGGCCCGCATCTCAGCGGCCGCGGCGCGCGCCCTCGCCACCGCATCCTCCGGCGCGCTCATCGCACGCCTTCGGCCGGAGCCAGCGAGCGCCAGGTGCCGCGGAGGTCGACCAGGCCGCCAGCGCCGGGCTCCTGCGCCACCGCAAAGCGGACGCTGCGCTCCAGAACGACCGGCTCCGCTGCCTCACCGACCCCAACGGCGAGATCGTAATCACCGCCCAGCAGCGCCAGATCCGGGATCTCGAACTCGATCGCCGCGGTGCCATCGCCGGACAGCTCGACGGGGACCTCGCTGCGGTGGAGGATGGCCCCTTCCGCGGCGCGCAACTCGAGCGCCAGCCGCGGGCCGGCGCTGGACCGCCTCGCCCGCAGAGCGATGTGCACGTGCAGTGGCGCTCCGCTGTGGAACACGCTGCTACGTCTGGCGCGCTCGTCGCGGAGCTCGAGGTCGACTACTTCCACGGCCGCCGTCCCGGTCGGCCGGACTGACTCGCCGAGCCCGTGCTCGGTCCCGATCAGCTGCCGATAGTGCGCCAGGCCCTCGGTGGTCGGCCCGTCGAAGACCAGGCGGCCTTGGTCGATCACCACCACCCGTTCGCAGACCCGCTCGATCGAGGCCAGATCGTGCGAGACCAGCAGCAAGGTGGCCCCACCGGCAATCTGCTCGGAGATCCGGCGCAGGCACTTGCGCTGGAATGCCTCGTCGCCGACGGCCAGGACCTCGTCGATCAGCAGCACGTCGGCGTCGAGGTGGGCGGCGATCGAGAACCCCAGCCTCAGGAACATCCCCTGCGAATAGGTCTTCACCGGAACGTCGATGAAGGCGCCGAGCTCCGAGAAGGCCAGGATCTGCTCGAGCCGCTCGTCGATCTGGCGGCGACTGAAGCCGAACAGCGCGCCTTGGAGGTAGGCGTTCTCCCGACCGGAGAAGTCGCGGCTGAATCCCGCTGCCAGCTCGAGCAGGGACACGATCCGGCCGCCGCAGCGCGCCTCGCCGGACTGCAGCGGGACGATCCCGGCCAGCACGCGGAGCGTCGACGTCTTGCCGGCGCCGTTGCGCCCGACCATCCCGACGGTCTCCCCTGGCGCGATGTGCAGGCTCACGTCCTGGAGCGCGGGGACCGGCGCGGGACCCGCGATCCGCCGTCCGGTCAGTCGCCCGCGGAGCGTGCCGGCCTGATCCGCGCGGATCGCAAACGATCGCGTCGCGTCCCGCAGCAGGATCTCGCCCGGCGCCAGCTGTCCGGATTCCGTCGGAGTCCGGCTCACAGCACCACCGCCAGCTCGCCCTGCATCCGGCGAAACAGCGCGCTGCCGATGGCCAGCGACAGCCCCGCCGCGCACAGCGCGTAGAGCATCCGTCCCCAACCCGGTCCCGACCCCGAGTAGAGGATCGCCCGCATCGCCTCGATGAACGGCGCCAGCGGGTTCACCCAGTTCAGCAGCGTGCCCACGAACGGATGCTGAGCTACGTAGTGGATGTTCCGGGTCTCGTAGAAGATCGGGGAGAGGAAGAACCACGGCAGCAGCAGCGCCGCGAGCACGGGCGCCACGTCTCTGAAGTAGGCATGCAGGACCGCCACGACCAGGGCGCAGCCCAGCACGAAGCCGAACAGCAGGAGGAGCAGCACCGGCGCCAGCAGCAGCTGCACGCCGAAGCTGTCCCGGATCGGGACGGCCACCACCGTAACCAGGGCCAGAACCGCGACCAGCGTGACGAGCTGGACCGTGACGGTGGCCGCGGGGATCGCCTCGCGCGGAAACCGCGCCTTGCGGATCAGCCCGCCCTGGAGGATCAGCGAGTCGGCCGCGGCCAGCAGCGACTGCTGAAAGAATGTCCACACCACCAGGCCGACCATCAGGAAGATCGGGAAGTCGGCGATCGACTGGAGCTTGAACACGAAGCCGAACATCAGGGTGTAGGCGCCCATCAGCACGAGCGGGTTGACCACGTACCACAGCACCCCGAGCGCCGAGCCCTTGTACTTCTGGCGCAGCTCGCGCCGCACGAGCTGGGAGAACAAGTAGCCATGACGGGCCATCTCGGCCATTATCGAGGCCCTGCGGCCGGTCCGTCGACGGCTCGGGGGCTCTCCAACATGATCGTGACCGGCCCGTCGTTGACCAGCTCTACCGTCATGTGCGCGCCGAACAACCCGCGGCGGGCTCCGACGCGCCGGCAGAAACGCTCGTACAGCGGCTCGGCCAGCTCCGGGCGCGCCGCCGCCGTGTAGCTCGGGCGGTTCCCGCGGCGGGCGTCGCCGTAGAGCGTGAACTGGCTCACGCACAGCACCTCGCGGTCGCCCAGCGGCTCGTTCATCCGGCCCTCGGCGTCGGGGAACACCCGCAGCGCGGTGACCTTGTCGGCCAGCCAGTCGGCGTCGGCCTCCGCGTCGTCGCGGCCCACGCCGAGCAGGACCAGCAGGCCCGGCCCGATCGAGGCGGCGGGCTCGCCGCCGGCGCTCACCGAAGCCCGAGCCACCCGCTGGATCAGCGCGCGCACCGGTCAGGCCTCGCGCAGTTCGGCGGCGGCGCGCTCGGGCGTGACGGGGTTGACAGGTAGCCCGCTCGCGCGCTCCAGACCCGCCGAGTGGAGCATGCGCGGCAGCACGTCGATTCGCCAGGCGAAATGCTCGGCGCCGCGCGGCGCCGTGCGCACCCACAGGTTCAGCGGCGGGCACGAGCCCAACCTGTTCGTGAGCCGGCGCAGGGCCGCATGGAGCATCGCCGATCCGCTCGGTCCCTCGTCCTCGAAGCGCATACGCGGCCGGCGTGGCGCCATCATCAGTTGATAGGGAACCCGCGAGGCGTAGGGCGCGATCAGCACGGCGTCGTCGTCGATCGCGACGATTCGCTCGCGTTTGCGCACCTCCTCCTGAACCAGGTCGGCCAGCAGGTTGCCCCCCATCGTCCTGGTCGCGTAGGCGGCGAAGCGCTCGCGTTCACGGGCCACCGCCGCCGGGACGAACGGGAACGCGTAGAGCTGGGCGTGGGTGTGCGGGAGTAAGGCGCCGGCCTCCTCACGCTCGTCGACGATCAGCTGAACGGACGCCGCCTCCGCGTGGAACCGCATCCGCTCGCGCCAGACGTCGACCGCGAGGCCAACCTCCTCGGCCGTGAGCTGGCTCAGCGACGTGACCGGCTTGGGCGAATTGACGATGACCTCGTGCCACCCGCGGGCCGGGGCCGACCAGAACAGGTCTCGGTTGGGGTTGGCGCCGGGCCGCGGCGGCGGACCGTCCACGCCGTCGCGCTCGAGCCCATCGTCCACTTCGCTCAGGGCCGGGAACGGGCTCGGCACCACGCGCACCGACCAGCCCGGCGTGTCAGCCGGCGCTTGCCCAGGGCGGATCGCGTACAGCTCCGGCGGCGTCCGATCCTCGTGGCCCTCGGCGAACGGGTCCTCGTCCGGATCGAAGGCGGGCGGCGAGGCGACGCTCAGGGCCGCGCCCGGGGTGACGGCGCGGCCGGGCGCGATGATCGTCCGCTCGCCGGTGCACGGATCGATCCGCAGCTCCGGGCCGCTCAGAGCTGTTTCTCCATCGCGACGTGCTCGATCCCCGCCTCGGTGAACTCGCGCCCGCGGGCGTGGTATCCGGCCAGCTCGTAGAGCGAGCGGGCGTAGGTCTGCGCGTGGAGCACGAGCCGCCGCGTGCCGGCGGCCCTGGCCTCGTCGTCGGCGGCGGCCAGCAGCGCGGTGGCGATCCCGTGCCTCCGCGCCGAGCGCACGACGGCGAGCCGGCTGAACTGTGCGGTGGTCCCGACGATCAGCACGCGACAGGTGCCCAGCATGTGTCCGTCGGAGATGGCGGCGAGGTGGAGCGCCTCGTGGTCTCGGCCGTCCTGTTCCTCGCGCCGGGGAACCCCCTGCTCGACGCAGAAGACTTCGTAGCGCAGCGCAAGCGCCGCCTCCATCTCCTCGGTGCCCTCGACGCGCCGGATGTCGTAGGAGACCGTGCTACTCATCCGAGCACGTACCGGCGGATGTCGCGCTCGAGCGCTGGCGCGCTGGTGTATTCGCCTGCCTTTGCGTACTGGATGTTGCCGCGGCGATCGAAAAATATCGTCATCGGATCGTAGGTCGCGGCCTCGATCGTCCGCGCGATGTCCTCGTTCGGGTCCTTGTAGCTCGGATAGGTGACCGGGAAGCTCCTCAGGAATGCCGCGGCCGCGGCAGCCGCGTCCTGGTGCCCGTTCACGCCCAAGAAGGCGACCCGCCGGCCATACGCGACGGCAACCCGCTGGAAGATCGGGAACTCGGTTCGACAGGGCGGGCACCACGACGCCCACTTGTTGACGACCACCGGATAGCCGCGGAGGCTGGCGAGGCGGGCCCGGAACGCCGACGGGCCCCCACCGAGCAGGCGATCAGCTTGTGCGTGCAGGCCGGCCAGCGGTGGGGGCGAGCCCTCCAGATCCTGCCGAACCTGCTGCGGTCCGGGCGCTGCGCTGTGCGGGGTCGACCCGCAGCCGGACGCCAGCGCTGCGACTACTACCAGGGCCGTTGACAGCGAGCGGAATCCCACGCCCCGACAGATTGCCAGATGGCCACCTCCGCCACGCTCATTGGACAGGCGGCGTGAGAGCTGGCGCAGTCTGACCAAACGACGGACGGCCGTCCGCGCCAGGCGGTTCGAGCGCCGGATACCGCGAGACGGCCGCGAATTTCCTACTCAGGACACTGGCTCGCCCCGGTCTGCTTAAGTACGCGGTATCCTCCTAGTTGAAGTATTGGCGAGGGGGACGCTTCTGAGGAAACCTCGCCGCTCTCAGTGGGATGCTGAGACTGCCTGAGCCGCTAAGAAATTGGGCCGCGGCTCGCCTTACTGGACGCAACCTTTTTCAAACCCCATGGGTGAACCCACCCCTCTTCCTAGTCCTGCCGCGATCGCGCGCGCGGAGCTGCTCACGAGAGAGCGCTTCGTTCATGAAGGCGAAAGCCTCGATGATGCCCTGGCGCCAGGGTCGGCTCGGCGCAGCGCGCTCGACGCCGCGATCGCGGAGCTCGAGACCGGTCACATGCAGCCGTCGATCGAATGGCGGCGCAAGTTCTCGCTGCTGCTCGGCCTGGAGCGTCTGCTCTCCGATGATGATCCCCGCCTGGTCGACGGCACAGTGCTCTCCGCCCACCAGGTGGACGCGCTCTCCGGCACCCTGACAGCCCTGCTGGCCGAGGCCCAGCGCAACGGAAACGGCATGAACGGTTCCGGGCCACTGACCACCGTGGCCCCGCCGCCGCCGGCCGCAGCCATCTCCGACGAGGACGATGTGGACCTCGACGAGGACGAGCCCGAGGACGAGGAGCCCCAGGACTGGCAGGACGACGACGGCGAGCTCGACGAGGACGTCCAGATCGGGGAGCCCGAGGACCCCAACGCCGATCGGCGGTTCTGGTTCGAGCACGCCACCGGCGCCGGCAAGACCGTCGCTGCCCTCGGTTTCGTCGAGGGCTCGCGAACCGGCGGTGTTCTGATTCTGACCCACCGCCGCAACCTGGTCGACCAGTTCATCGGGGAGCTGCGGGATCGCGGCTATCGCGACCGGATCAGTCCGCCGCTGGTCGGCGATCAGGACAACGCCAAGGGACCGGTCACGGTCGAGACCTATCAGTGGTTCGTGCGCAACGCCGGCCGGATCTCCGACGCCTACACGATCGTGATCTGCGACGAGGCGCACACGGCGTTGGGCGAGAAGACCTCGGCGTCGATCCGCGGCTGGTCGGGGCCGATCTTCATCGGCATGACCGCCACGGGCGCGCTGATCGCCCGCCACGTCACCGACCTGTTCCCGACTCAGACCTCCCGCTTCGATCTGGCCCAGGCGGCCCGGCGCGGGGTGATCGCCCCGCTGCGCTGCATCCGGATCCCGCCGGGACCGGGCGTGCGCACGATCGCCAAGGTGCCGCTGCGCCGGGGCGAGGTGGATACCGAGTTCGATCAGGAGATGCTGGCCGAGCTGCTCGACCAGACGCCGTTCAACGTGGCGATTGCCGATCTCTACAAGACACGGTTCAACGGCGTTCCCGGCGTCGTCTACGCCGCCGGCGTACGCCACGCCTACAACGTCGCCCAGGCCTTCCGCGACATCGGGATCAAGGCGATGGGCGTCTCCGGCGAGACTCCCAAGCGCGAGCTGGCCAAGATCCTGGCCGACTATGAGGCGGGCAAGGTCGACGTGCTGGTCAACGCCCAGCTGCTGGCCGAGGGATGGAACAGCCCCCGCGCGACGATCTGCATGCACCTGGCGCCGACCGCGTCAAAGCGGATCTACCAGCAGCGGGTCGGGCGCGTCACGCGCCGCCATCCCGGCAAGGAGGCCGGCATCGTGGTCGACTTCGTCCACCCGGCGACCAAGCACGACGATCCGGTCGTGACTCTGCATTCGCTGCTCGATCGCGACGTCTACCGCGGCGGCGCGATCGTGGTCGGGCCGGTGCGCCGTGGGCGCGGACGCCGGGTGCGGGTGGAGCGCCGCGTGCTGCCGGTGACCCCGGATCCGGAGCGGCGGGCCGAGGTCTTCGAGCGTGAGCTCTGGCGGATCGCGGTCGAGCACCTCGACTACGGAGAGCAGCACGTCTGGGCCGCGCTGGCCGGCGCGCGCGTCGCTGCGAACGGGTGGCGCCGGGCCAAGGCGATGCTCCACTTCGACCGCGGCGGCGAGCTCAAGCGCCGCTTCCTGCTGACGGCGGTGCAGCGCAACCGCAACGCCCAGCTGCGCCTGCGCGCGCTCCAGGAGATCTCCGCCAGTCGCGACGCGGAGGCGTTCGACACCGCGATCGACATCATGGCCGGATGGCCGCGCGATGAACGCCGCGAGGGCGTCAAGATCATGCTCCAGGCCCTGGCCGAGCGCCGCATCGGCCGGCGCGATCAGGCCAACGCCTGGATCTGGCGCATGGCGGAGTACACCCGCGAGGTTCACGAGGAGTACGCGGTCCAGCGCTGGCCAGAGACCAAGCGACTGCTGGGCTTGCTGGTCAACTCCAGCGGCGCCGCCCATGCCCGCAACGCCCGTCGCCTCGTGCACGCGACGCGCAAGGAGGACCGGAGGCTGTCGGCGGCGCTGCTCGCGGCGGCCCTCGCCCACACCCCCGAGGCCGAGGAGGCCCTGCGCGGCGCGCGCACCCGGATGGCCCGCAAGCCGGCGGCGCTGGCCCGCGAGCTGCTGCGCAACTTCCCGAAGGGCAGGCGCGGGAAGAACCGCCGACGACGCAAGTCGGGCGATGGCGCGGCGGCTGGAGGCGCCGCGGCCGGCGCGAGCACCACCGCGGTCGCGGTCGATGACGAGTTGGATATCGACGACACCCCGGAGCTGGAGACCGAGGAGGTCGCCGGCGGGGACGGGAACGGCTCGAGCAGACGCAATCGGAGTCGCGGTCGCGGTCGCAACGCCCGCCGCGCGGTCGCCCAGGACGCGGACCTCGATGACACCGATGACGAGGATCCGGACACCGTCCCGGATGACGAAGCCGACGCCGACGACGACGATCCGAACGAAGACGATCTCGACTACGGCGTCGAGGACGATGACGACCTCGACGACGAGGAGGGCCGGATCATCGCCGCCGCCGTAGACGACGCCGGTGACGACGAAGCCGACGCCGCGACGGACGAGGACCGCGAAGCCGCCGCCTGACTTGCCCGCCTGAGCCGCGTCCTGAATCACGGCACCAGATGCACCTCGCCGGCGTCCATGGCAACCTGGCCGCCGGCGGTGCGGACCAGCAGCCGGCCGTCGTCGTCGAGGCCGGCCCCGACCCCCTCGCCGCCGGCCCAGCGCACCGGTCGACCGTTCAGCGCGTCGCGGGCTCGTGCCGCCGTGAGGACGTCGGCCGGTCGAGACCAGATCCAGCGATCGAGCAGCTCGAGTAGGCCCGCGAGCGTGCTTTCGATCGCCTCCGGCTCCAGCCCGAGTGTGCCGGCGAGGTCGCGCAGCTCCGCCGGGAGGTCCTCCGGCCGCAGGGCGACGTTCAGCCCGATTCCGAGTACCGCCCAAGCCTCCTGCGGCCGACCTTCCACCAGGATCCCGGCGACCTTGCGCCCGTCAACCTGAACATCGTTGGGCCACTTGATCTTCGTGTCCGCGCCGACGAGCTCGGCCACCGCCACGCCGGCCGCCAGCGAGAGCAGCCGAGGCGGATCCCGGATCACCAGCGAGCACAGCAACGCCCGGCCCGCGGACGCCGACCAGGTCCGGCCCTGCCGGCCGCGGCCGGCCGACTGCTCGGCGGCGGTGACCAGCATGCCGTGCGGGGCGCCGGCCGCCGCGAGCTCGCGGGCTCGGAGGTTGGTGGAGTCAGTGCGGCGAAGGTGGAGCCTCGGGTAGCCGAGGCGGGGCTGGTGGGCGCTGCCCGGCGGGCCTGCTGCATGCGAGCTCACGCCGGCCGGATCCGGAGCTCGTCACCCACGGCGAGGCCGAGCCGCTCCACGGCGCTGCCACAGCTGACCGCGACGGCCAGCTCGCGCGCGGCGTCCTCGTAGACGATCAGCTCGTCGACCTCGGCGTCGGCGAACGTGCGCACGAACCGGGCACTGAGCAGCGGCCCGGCGAAATTGCTCGGGGGGCGATCGGGCGGGGGCGATCTCCTCGAGGCCAGCTCGAGCTCGACGGCGTGTCCGAGCTTCAGACCGGTTCGATCGAGGTCGGCGTGCGAGGCGCCGAGCTGAGCATTGCCGAACCGATCGACCGAGACCACCCGCGCCACCAGCGCCCCCGTCTCCAGGTGGGCCCGCGGCAACTCGAGCCGGACGAGAACCTCGGGGTCGACCGGATCGCCGGCCTCGGCCAGCCGCACGCCGGCGGCCAGATGCGCCGCGACCGGAGCGAACAGGTCACGGCCGTGGAAGGTGGCGGAGACCGGCTCCAGCCGCAGCGGCGAGTGCGAGATCTCGACGGCCTCGACGACGCCGCCGGCCTGGACGGCGGCCGGCCAGAGGAGGCCATTGTCGGGACCGACCAGCACTCGCCGGTCCGCGACCCGCAGCGCGACCGCCCTCCGCGCCGCCCCCACGTCGGGATCGACCACGGCGATGTGGACGCCGACCGGCATGTAGGCCAGCGCGCGGCGGAGCACGATCGCGCCGCCGGCGACATCGTGACGCCCGATCCCGTGCGTGATATCGATCACCCGGGCGGGCGGGCAGATCTCCGCGATCACGCCGTGACAAACCCCGACGAACTCGTCATCCAATCCGTAGTCCGAGAGAAAGGTGATCGTCACGTTGGTCACCCGCGGCAGCATAGAATCGTGCGATGGAGCCCGGGAGCGCGGTCACCTCGCTGCAACGCGACACCGACGAACGGTTCGTGCCGCTGCGGCGCGAGCTGGGGCTCAGCTCGTTCGGGATCAACCAGATCGTCCTGGGGCCCGGGCAGCGAATGCGGATCCATCGCCATCAGCACCAGGAGGAGGTCTACCTGGTGCTCAGCGGCACCCTCACGCTGATGATCGAAGGCGAGCCCGCCGAACACGGCCCGGACCAGCTGATCCGCGTCGCCCCCGAGGTCCGCCGCCAGCTGGTCAACCGCGGCCACGAGCCGCTGGTCCTGCTCGCCCTGGGCGGCGCCGGCGAGCACCAGAGTCGCGACGCCGAGGCGTTCACCGCCTGGGATCAGGAGACCGGCGCCAGCCCGCAAGAGGTCCCGCTGCCCCCGGACCTCGGACCCGACCAGCTCGGGTAGCCGCGGATCGAATACAGGTTCCGGCCGCGGATCGAAGTTTGGCTCGTAATGCACGCGGGGCGTGCACTTCGAGCCAAAGTTCGCGAGCACAGGTTCCGACCGCTCAGCGCGAGCCCGCGTCAGCGCGCACCGGCGTCCGCCACCAGCGCGAGCCGGCGTCAGCGCGCAGCGGCGTCCGCCACCAGCGCGTCGACCAGCCCGTCGATGTCGTGGCGGCCCGCCTCGACATCGGGATCGCGGCCGTGCTCCCGCAGGGTCTGGCTTGTGACCGGGCCGATCGACACCAGGCGCGTCCCCGGCCCGAGGGCGTCCCCGGCGGAGGCGAAGAAGTACTTGACCGTCGAGGAGGAGGTGAAGGTGACGTAGTCGGACGAGCGCACCCCCTCGAGCTGGTCGGCGTCCAGGGGCTCGACCACCGTCTCGTACAGCGCGAGCACGTCGACCACGGCACCACGCGAACGCAGCGCGTCCGGCAGGACATCGCGGGCCTCGGCCGCCCGCGCCACCAGCGCGCGGCTGACCGGGACGTCGGCCAGCGCCTCCACCAGACCCTCGGCCACGAAGCGCTCGGGGACCACGTCGGCGATCACCCCGCAACCGCGAAGCGCCGCCGCGGTCCCGGGCCCGATCGCCGCCACGCGCGCTCCCGCCAGTGCCCGGGCGTCGCGTCCCGCCGCCGCCAGCCGCTCGAACAGCAGCCGAACCCCGTTCGGGCTGGTCAGGCAGACCAGGTCGTAGCGCTCGATATCCGGCGCGGGTCCGTCCAGCGCCTCGATCCTGATCGCCGGCGCCTCCACCACCACCGCCCCCAGCGCGCGCAGGCGCGAGGCCAGACCGCTGGCCTGGGCCCGGGCTCGGGTGACCGCGACGATCCGTCCTGACAGCGGGCGCGTCTCGAACCAGGCCAGCCGCTCGCGCATCGCGGCCACCGGACCGAAGATGGCGATCGCCGGGGCCTTGATCCGTTCGGCCTCGGCCACCGAGGAGATGCTGGCCAGCGTCGCCACCACGGCACGCTGATCGGGGAACGTTCCGCGCTGCACGAGCGCGGCCGGCTGATCGGCGGGACGCCCGCCATCGATCAGCCGCTGCGCGATCGCGCCCAACTGCCGCACTCCCATGTAGACCACGAGCGTGCCCGGAAACGCCGCCAGCGCCTTCCAGTCGAGGGCCGACTCCGGCTTGGCCGGGTCCTCGTGCCCGGTCAGGAACGCGACGGCGCTGGCCAGGTCGCGGTGCGTCACCGGGATCCCCGCGTAGGCCGCCGCCGCGACCCCCGCGGTCACGCCGGGCACCACCTCGAACGGGATCCCAGCCGCCCGCAGCGCCTCGGCCTCCTCGCCGCCGCGACCGAACACGAACGGGTCCCCGCCCTTCAGCCGCACGACGGTCGCACCGCTGGCCCCGTGCTCCAGCAGCAGTCGTTCGATTTCGGCCTGCGGCATCGAGGGGCCCCCGCCCTCCTTGCCCGCGTAGAGCAGCTGGGAGTCAGGGCGGGCTCCGTCCAGCGCCGAGTCCGGGATCAGACGGTCATAGACGATCACGTCCGCCGCAGCGATCAGCTCGAGCGCGCGCGCCGTGAGCAGCCCCGGGTCACCGGACCCGGCGCCCACGAGATAGACCGTCATCCGATCAGGCTCCGCTCGGCCCGCGCCAACAGGTCTCCGGCCCCCGCGCTCAGCATCCGCCGGGCCACGACGTCACCGACCTGCTCGCCCGCGGCAGAGGCCCGATCGAGCAGCCAGGACGAGCCGTCGGGGAGCCCGACCCAGGCGGTCAGCTCGAGCCGATCCTCACCGACCCTCCGCGCGTGGGCACCCACCGGCGTGTTGCACGACGCCAGCAGCGCGCGGGTCAGGTCGCGCTCGGCGCTGACGCACGCCATCGCGTCGTGGTCGATCACCCGCTCCAGCACCTCCGGCGCCAGCGCCCCGGGCCGGGCCTCGAGCGCCAGCGCCCCCTGGCCGGCGGCGGGCACGAAATCGTCGATCGCTCCGGCGGCCTCCGCGCTCCGCCCCAGGCGCTCGAGTCCGGCCAGCGCCAGCACGAGAGCGTCGATCTCGCCCGCCGCGAGTTTCCGCAGGCGCGTGTCGACGTTGCCCCGCACGCCGACCACCTCCAGGTCCGCGCGCGCGGCCCGGATCTGCGCAGCGCGGCGGAGGCTGCTGGTGCCCACCCGCGCGCCTGACGGGAGTGCCCCCAGCGACGCGGCGCCACAGATCGCGTCACGGGGATCCGCGCGCTCCGGAATCGCCACCAGCTCGAGCCCGTCCGCGAGCTCGGACGGCACATCCTTCGCCGAGTGGACGGCGACGTCGATCCGATCCTCGAGCAGCGCGCGCTCGAGCTCGGAGACCCAGCGCGACTTGTCCTGCGCCGGCGCGCCGCGGTCCCCGGAGGTGGTGATCCTCACCAGCTCCGTGTCGGGACCAAGCCTCTGCGCCACCCATGACGCCTGCGCCAGCGCCAGCGCGCTGCCGCGAGTCCCGACCCGCATCAGCGACGCCGCTGGGGCAGCGGCCGGACCTCGGCCAGCACCACTTCCTCGGCTGCGCCGGTGTCCTCGGCCAGCGCACCCTCCTCGACGGCCAGATCGAACAGGTCGCGCACCAACGCCATGCGAGCGTGGACCCGGTCATCGCGCAGTTCCTTCATCCGCACGGTGGGATGGTGCAGCACACGGTTGACGACCGCCCTGGCCAGCGCCTCGATCCGCTCGAGGTCCCGGGGCGACGCGGTCTCCCACTTTCCTCGGTTCTCGGCCACGACCGTGGCGGCGATCTCGTTGGACCGCGTGCGGAGCGCGGCCAGGGTCGGCAGGACCTCGAGCGAGCCCAGCCAAGCGGCGAAGTGCTGGATCTCCTCCTCGATGATCCCCTCGGCTTTGCGCGCCTCGGCCTGACGAACCTTGCGATTGCGCGCGATCACGGCTTGGAGGTCGTCGATGTCATACAGCGAGACGCCGCCGATCTCGCCGCAGGAGGCGTCGATGTCACGCGGGACGGCGATGTCGATCAGCAGCATCGGCCGATCCGCGCGTGCGTTCATCACCTCGGCCAGTTCGCGAGCCTCGATCAGCAGGTGCGGGGAGGCGGTGGCGGCCACGACGATGTCGGCCCGCTCGAGCGCCTGGGGCAGCTCGTCGAAGCTGACGCTGCGCCCGCCGTACCGCCGGGCCAGGCTGATCGCGCGGTCGCGCCGGCGGGTGGCCACGAACACCGTTGTCCCACCACTGTCGGCCAGCGCGCGAGCAGTCAGCTCGCTGGTCTCGCCGGTGCCGACGATCACCACCTCGTGCCCGCGCAGGTCGCCGAGCAGCTCGCGCGCGAGGGCGACCGCCACCGAGGGCAGGCTGAGCTGCCGCTCGCCGATCGCCGTCTCGGTCCGGACGCGCTTGCCGGTGGCCAGAGCGGCCTGGAAGAGGTGCTTGGTCAGCGGCCCGGCCGTCTCGTTGCTCAGCGCCGCGTCGTAGGAGCGTTTGATCTGGCCCTGGATCTCCGCCTCGCCGACGATCATCGACTCGAGCCCGGAGGTCACGCGATACAGATGGCGCGCCGCGTCGCAGTTGCGGTGCGAGTAGATCGCCGAGGCCAGCCCGGTGAGCCGGATCCCGGCCTGGCGCGCGAGCATCGCCAGCACGGTGCTCTCCGCCTCGACCGGGTCCGAGACCACCAGGTAGAGCTCCGTGCGGTTGCAGGTCGAGATCGCGACGGCCTCGTGCACGTCCCCGGCGCCCCGCAGGTCGCGCATGAACTCGGCGGCCCGGACATCGGGAAGCGCAAGGCGCTCCCGGACCTCGACCGGCGCGGTCTTGTGCGATACGCCGAGCGCGAGCAGCTCACTCAAGCGACCGACTCCGTCTCGGTCTCGCGCTCGGGAGAATCGCCCCCTGGGCGATGCTCCAAGGGCTGATCGCTGCCTCGGCGATCGGCCTCCAGGTCGCGCCTGAGCTCGGCCAGCTCGCGCTGGTTGTGGGAGAGCCTGACCGCCATGATCGCCACATAGACCAGGATCAGCACGATGAACACGATGTATGCGGCGGCCACGTACTTGCCCGCGCTGTGCAGCGGCAGCGCCGGGGCGGCGGCGAGTACAGCGCTCACGACGGGGCCGCGCTTCTGCCCAGCGGCCTGAGCGAGTCCTCGCCATGGAGAGCTCGCCGCAGGCGGCGGGTCTGGATCCGCGTGTTCTTGGCCGCCATCTCATACCTCCAGAAGGTCGCGAACAGCAGCGCGACCCCCAGCAGGGCGACGAGGAAGGTCAGGCGCATCGATCCGGGTAGCTGGCCGCCGCCCAGCGTCAGCACCCTCGGGTGGACGAACTGCTGGGCCAGCCGGACGGCGATGAAGTTCAGCGGGACGAACGCGGCGGCGGTGACCGCGAACACGCTGGCGTAACGGGCCTGGCGCTCGGGATCCTCGATCGAGAACCGCAGCGGCTGGTAGGTGGCGAACAACAGCACGACGATCAGGAACGAGACGAGGGTCGGCTCGGACCACACCCACCAGTGCCCCCAGGACGCCTTGGCCCAGATCGCGCCGGTGATCAGCGCGCCGACCGAGAAGATCAGCGCCATGTGGATCGCCACGTAGGAGCGCATGTCCCATTCGCGGTTCCCGGTGCGCAGGTGCCCGGCCGCGAAGATGCCGCCCAGCACGAAGCCGCACAGCGAGACGATCGACAGCGGCACGTGGATGTAGAAGATCTTCTGCACGAAGCCCTGGTCGGCGTCGAGCGGCGCGTAGAAGAACACCAGCGCCAGCGCGACGCCGAGCGTCGCGACGGTTGCCACCGAGAGGCCCGGAAGGCCACGACCGTAAGAACGAAAAGTCAAGTTTCTTCAGTCCTCCAGCAGAAAATCGAACACCGCGTACGCGAGGAGGGCGAACACCACATCATAGAGCGCCAGGATCGCCAGCCACTTACCCGGAGGCGATCCCGAACCGTGCACGGCGAGCAGCGGGCCGACGCCTCGAGCGGTGCCGATCAACAGCGGAATCAGCAGCGGCAGTCCGATGATCGGGCCGATCAGGTCGCGGGCGCGGGTCTGGATGGCGATCGCCGAGACGAGCGTGCCGATCACAGCGAGGCCGAAGTCGGCCAGCGCCAGCACGGCGATCAGGCCGAGCAGCGGGCGACCCAGCGACGGCCCCAGCAGGAGCAGGCCGAACGCCGGCACGGCCACCACCTCGAGCACCACCAGGTACGCGAACAGCGCGGCCGCCTTGGCCACCAGCAGCGTCGTCCGATCGACCGGCGCGAGCAGGAACGCGTCGAATCCGCCCTGCTCCCGCTCGGCCACGAACAGACGGTTGATGGCCAGGATCGCGGCGAACAGCAGCGTCGCCGTGAGGATCCCAGCTGCCTCCTGGCCGGAGATCTTCTGCTGGTTCAAGCCGAAGTGGAAGATCACGAAGGTCGTCACCGCGAACAGCGCCATCGCAGGGACAGTCTCGAGCGTCCGCAGCTCGAGTCGCAGATCCTTGCGCAAGATGACCAGCACTGTCCTCACGCGTAGAGCTCCCTGACCTGCTCGGGTGCGAATCGGCCCGGGTCACCGAAGTAGGCGATCCGCCCGTCCCTCAGCGCGAGCACCAGATCGGCCTCGGCCAGCGCCGACTGTGGGTCGTGGCTGGTCAGCACGCGCGTGGCCCCGCTGGCTCGGCCGATCAGCGGCTCGACGAGCTCCTCGGCCGCCGGATCGAGATTGGCGCGGGGCTCGTCGAGCAGCAGCAGGCTCGGGGCGTGGAGCACGGCGCGGCAGACGGCCAGGCGCTGCACCATCCCGCGCGAGAGCAACCGAACCGGATCGTCGGCGCGACGCTCCATTCGCACGTCCGCCAGCACCTGCTCGACCCGTCCCGGCTCGACGCCGAACAGCCCGGCGTGGTAGCGCAGGTTCTCGCGCCCGCTCAGGTCCCGGTAGAGCAGCGGCTCGTGCGCCAGCAGCCCGATCCGCCCGCGGACGGCGAACGCCCGCCGTGGCAGCTCCTCGCCGAACAACGAGATCTGGCCGGCGTGCGGGCGCAGGAGCGTGGCCAGAATCCGCAGCAACGTCGACTTGCCGGCGCCGTTGCGCCCGAGCACGGCCAGCGTCGCGCCGGCGGGCACGTCGGCCGACACGTCGCGCAGCGCGGTTCGCTCGCCGAAATGGCGGGTGAGGCCGCGCAGCTCGATCGCCGGCTGCTCAGCCGGCGCCATGACCCCCGCGCCGGCGGCCGCCCTCGCGCGTGAGCGTTCCGACCACGTGACCGAGGGTCGGCGCGACCACTGGAAACAGCTCGCCGATCGCCTTCGGGTTACCGGGGAAGTTGACGATCAGCGTCCGTCCGGCGATTCCCGAGACGCCGCGGGTGAGGATTCCCATCGGCGTGTACTTGAGCGACTCGGCGCGCATCGCCTCGGCGAACCCCGGTGCGTCGCGATCGATCACCGCCCGCGTCGCCTCCGGCGTGACGTCGTCCGGCGTGAAGCCGGTGCCCCCAGTGGTGAAGATCAGCGAGATCCCCGCACTCGGGTCCGACAGGCGGCGCAGCGCCGTCTCGATCGCATCGCGGTCATCGGACAGGATCTCGGTGGCCACGATCTCGGCGCCCGCAGCCGCGGCGTGCGCGGCCAGCGCCACGCCGGAAACGTCCTCGGATTGGCCGGCGGCCACCGAGGTGGAGACGGTGATGATCGCGGTCCTCATGGCGTCGCCAGGTTAACTGCATAGTCGGCGCGCGCTCAGCCCGGCGGCCGGCGCCAGAGCCCCGAGCGACCGCCGGACTTCTCCAGCAGGGCGACCGACGCGATCTCGGCTCCCCGCTCGATCCCCTTGACCATGTCGTACACGGTCAGCGCGGCGACCGAGGCGGCGGTCAGCGCCTCCATCTCCACGCCGGTCGGACCGCTGGTCCGGGCCTCGGCCGTCAGGACAATTTCCCCTCGGGCGCTGTCAATCCGAGCCTCGACCCCGACGAACGTCAGCGCCAGCGGGTGGCACAACGGGATCAGCTCAGAGGTGCGCTTGGCCGCTTGGATCCCGGCGATCCGCGCGACCCCGAGGACGTCGCCCTTGGGCGCATCTCCCGCCTCCACGCGCCGCGCCGTCTCCGCCGAAACGCGCACGATCGCCCGGGCCAGCGCGCGACGCTGGGTCACCGCCTTCTCCCCCACGTCGACCATCCGCGCCCGGCCGGCTGCGTCGAGGTGGGTCAACCCGCCCGGGGCCTCAGGCGCTCCCGCTTGGCTTCCGCTCGCCATCCGGGCTCGCTACTCGGAAGCCGCGGGAGTCATCCGGCTGTGAGCCTGCTGGGCCGCCGCGATCAGATCACGGACCGCCGCCGCGTCGCCGGCCCTCAAAAGCGAGATCGGGTCCGGCTCGCCATTCACGATCGACTCGAAGAACTCCTTCCGGTCCTGATAAGTCGGCAGCGTGCCCTTGGCCCAGCCGCGGACGTCGTTGAGCAGGATCGCCAGCTGCGCGTAGGGCTCGCCGAACAGCTCGGAGATCTCGCGCTTCATCCGCTTGGCCAGTGCGGGCGAGGCCCCCGCCGTAGAGATCGCCACGGCCAGCGGACCGGTGCGGACGATCGCCGGCAGGATGAAGTTGCACAGCGGCGGCACGTCGACGACGTTGACCAGCATCGCTCGCATCTCCGCATCGTCGAACACGCGAATGTTGATATCGGTGTCGTCCGTGGCCGCGATCGCGATCAGGCACCCGTCCAGGTCGCCGGACCGGTACTCGCGCTGCTCCCAGCGAATCGAACCTTCCTTGGCCAGCGCGACGAGCTCGGGATGGGCTTCGGGCGCGACCAGCGTCACGTCGGCGTCGCAGGCCAGCAGTCCCTCCACCTTCTCGAGGCCGATGTCGCCGCCGCCGACCACCAGGCACCGGCGACCCTTGAGCCGCAGACACGCGATGTAGAAAGGCGTTTCCAGCATCCCCTTGACGCAGGTCTGGTCGCAGATCCCCTTGCGGAGCTGACAGACGCACTCTTTACCGCTGTAGGCCTGGGCGGGCATCTGCACTAAGCGTAGCTATCGCTTGATCGCGTCTCGGGCCAGGCGCGCGCCGACCTTCATCAGCGACGGAAGGCCGTCCTTGAGCGCGCCGGCCCGGATCGAGGGGCGCCCGTAGAGAACTGTGGCGGCCTGGCGCAGCGCATGGCCCAAGGTCTCGTCGTAGGGGTGCCACCAGGCGTTGCGGATCCTCGAGGGCTCCCACACCCGCAGCTTCACGTTGACGCATTCGTACAGCCCGAACTTCGAGTGCGTGCGGCCCAGTCCGGACTCCTTGACGCCTCCCCACGAGCACTGACAGGCGCCGTGACTGAACATGTGGTCGTTGATCCAGACCATCCCGGACTCGAGCTCGCGGGCGATCCGCTCGCCCCGGCTGCGGTCAGACGTCCAGATCGACGCGCCGAGCCCGAAGACCGAGTCGTTGGCCAGCGAGACCGCCTCGTCCTCTGAGCCGACCACGACGATCGGGATCACCGGGCCGAAGATCTCCTCGCGCATGATCCGCATCTCGTGGGTCACGCCGGTCAGCACCGTGGGTGCGTAGAAGTCGCCTCGGTCGCTGCCGGAGACATCGACAGGGCCTCCGCAGCGCAGCTGTGCTCCGGCAGCGACCGCTGAGTCGACCAGCTCCTTGACCAGCTCGAACTGCTCGTGGGAGACCATCGGGCCGATCTCGGTGCTCCACTGCAGTGGATCGGCCACTCGCAGTCGCTCCGCGCCGGCGATCACCCCGGCGATGAACCGGTCGGCCACCTCACGCATCACGTACACCCTCTCGATCCCGGAGCAGGTCTGCCCGGCGTTGGCGAATCCGCCCCACAGCGCACCGGCGACCGCGTGATCGATGTCGGCATCCGGCAGGACGATCATCGGGTCCTTGCCGCCGAGCTCGAGGACGAATCCCTTCAGCCGCCGGGCGCACTCCTCGCCGACCCCGCGGCCGGTCTCCACCGATCCGGTGAAGAAGATCTTGGCCACCGTCGACTCGACCAGCGCCTGCCCGGTGCCAGGCCCGTGGATCACCCGCACCAGGCCCTCCGGGACCCCGGCGCGCTCGAACACCTTGGCGATCCGCTCGCCGATCAGCGGGGTCAGCGAGGCCGGCTTGAGCACCACGCCGTTGCCCGCCATCAGGGCCATCGCGACCTCGCCGAACGGGATGCTCCACGGATAGTTCCAGGGCGAGATCACCCCGATCACCCCGAGCGGCTCATAGGTGAAGGCCGAGCTCTTGGTCTTGAAGAAGAGCTGGGGCATCTTGATCTTCTCGTCGGCCAGCAGCTCCCGCCCGGCCCGGCCGATCCAGCCGAGCGCATCGATCGTCGGCAGCAACTCCATGGAGAACGCCTCGGTGCGGGGCTTGCCCTGCTCGCGCACGATCAGGTCGCGGATGTCGTCGGACTCGTCGAGCAGCACCTGGGCCGCGCGCTCGAGATAGCGCGCCCGGTCGGCCAGCGTCAGCTGGGCCCAGAACCGCTGAACCACCGCCACCTCGTCGACGGCCGCCTGGACCTCGGCCGGCGGCGTCGTGGCCACCGATCCAATCCTGGCTCCCGTCGCCGGGTTGAACGAGTCGAGCTGCCCGGTTGCGGTGGCGCCTTGCACTGCCCGCGCCAGACTAGCGGAGCCGCCACCGGCTCAGCTGCGGCCCCGGGCCCTGCGGATCTCCTCCAGCCGGGCCCGGAGCTCAGCCTCGGCGTCATCGGGCTGGTAGAAGCTGGCCCCAATCGCCCGGTCGGGCATCAGCTCCTGCGGCGAGACGTGACCGGGGTGGCTGTGGGGGTAGTCGTATTGCCGGTCGCTGCGGGTCGAGGAGCGCAGGTGCGGAGGCGGCGGTTCGGCGCCTCGCTCGCTGATGTAGGCCCGGGCCGCTCCCACCGCCCGCTTGGCCGCGTCGGATTTGGGGGCCAGGGACAGGTAGATGGCCGCCTGCGCGAGCGCGAACTGGCATTCTGGCAGTCCGACGTGCTCGACCGCGTCGGCCGCTGACGTGGCCACCAGCAGCGCCTGCGGGTCGGCGTTGCCGATGTCCTCGGAGGCGAACACCACCATCCGGCGCACGATGAAGCGCGGATCCTCGCCGCCCTCGAGCATCACCGCCAGGTAGTACAGCGACGCGTCCGGGTCGGAGCCGCGCGTGGCCTTGATCCAGGCGGAGATCGTGTCGTAGTGCCGGTCGGCCTGGCGGTCGTAGAGCAGCGCCCGCCGCTGCAGGGCGTCCTCGGCATGGTGAAGCGCGACCGGCTGTTGCTCGCCGGCCGCCTCGCAGGCCAGCTCGAGGCCGCCCAGCGCCGTGCGGGCGTCCCCGCCGGAGCGCTCGGCCAGGAATTCCAGCGCCGCCTCCTCGATCTCCCGGCCTTCCCCGCACTCGCCGGCCGCGACCGCGCGGTCCAGCAGCGTTCGCACGTCGCCGGCGCTCAGGACGTCGAGCTCGTAGACGTGGGTGCGCGAGAGCAGCGCCGAGTTGACCTCGAAGTAGGGGTTCTCGGTGGTCGCCCCGATCAGGGTCAGCAGCCCCTCCTCGACCGCCGGCAGCAGCGCATCCTGCTGGGCCTTGTTGAAGCGGTGGATCTCGTCGAGGAAGAAGATCGTCGGCTTGCCGGTGGTCTGCAGCCGCTGGCGCGCGCGTTCGATCACCGCCCGCACCTCGGCACGACCGGCCTGGACCGCGCTCTCCTCCTCGAATGCCGCGTCGGCGGCGTCGGCCACGATCCGGGCCAGCGTCGTCTTGCCGCTCCCGGGCGGGCCGTGCAGGATCATCGAGTGCGGCCGACCCGATTCGATCGCTCGCCGCAGCGCTGACCCGGCCGCCAGCAGCCGCTGTTGTCCGACGAACTCGTCGATCGTCCGCGGACGCATCCGTGCGGCCAGCGGAGCGCCCGGCGGGACATCGCCACCGGCCGACGCGCGAGCGGGCGCGGGAGTGTCGTCTCCGCCGAACAGGCGCTCCATCACGCGCCGCCGAGAATCTCCAGCACCGCTTCGTGGACGAGGCCGTTCGTGGCCACCCCGCTGCCGCCGTCGGCGCGAGCGACGCCGGCCAGGTCGGTGAACCGCCCGCCGGCCTCCTCGACGATCACCTGCGGCGCCGCGACATCCCACATCGAGACGCTGGGGTCGATCCCGATGTCGGCGCCGCCCTCGGCTACCAGCATGTAGGACCAGACGTCGCCGAATCCGCGGGTGCGCCAGCAGCGACTGCCCAGATCGAGCAGGGCGCCGAGCCGTCCCTCGGCGCCCCAGTCCTCCAGCCCGCCGAACAGGAACGTTGCGTCCCCAAGCTCCCGCACGCCGGAGACGTGGAGCCGGCGCGGGGAGCCGGCCAGGCCGTCGTCGAGAAACGCGCCCTCGCCGCGCCGAGCCCACCAGCGGCGGTTCAGCGCCGGGGCGGAGACCACGCCGACCGTCAGCGCCCCGCCGTCCCGCAGCGCCAGCAGAGTGGCCCAGACCGGAATCCCCCGCACGTAGTTCTTGGTGCCGTCGATCGGGTCGAGGATCCAGCGACGAGTGCCGCCGGAGCCCTCTGAGCTGCCGTACTCCTCGCCGAGGACCGCGTCGTCCGGACGGTCCACCGCCAGTCGCTCCCGCAGCCGCTGCTCGACCGCGTGGTCGGCCTCGCTGACCGGCGTCAGGTCGGGTTTGGTCTCCACCGCGAGATCGAAGGCACGGAACCGGCCCAGCGTGATCTCGTCGGCGAGGTCGGCCAGCTCGAGCGCGAGGGCGAGGTCATCGTCGGACACGGACGCATCGTAGGATCAATCGCCTCCGGGTAGGCTCTTAGCGACTCGATGACCACGGCCAGCCTTCAAGACGAGACCACCGAGGTCCTCCAGAACCTGATTCGCTTCGACACGGTCAACCCGCCGGGGAACGAGCGCCCGGCGATCGAGTATCTGCAGGCGTATCTGGCCGAGGCCGGGTTCTCCACGGAGACGCTCGGGGTGAGCGACGACCGCCCGAACCTGATCGCCACGCTGGAGGGGGAGAGCGAAGGCCCGACGCTGGTCTACCTCGGCCACGTCGACACGGTGCTCGCCGCCGCCGACGAATGGTCCCACGATCCATGGTCGGGAGAGGTGGCCGACGGCTTTCTCTGGGGCCGGGGAGCGCTCGACATGAAATCCCAGGTCGCCGCCGAGGCGGTCGCCGGGGCGGCGCTGGCCCGCGATGGCTGGCGCCCGGCTCGGGGCGCGCTGAAGCTGGTGTTCGTGGCCGACGAGGAGACCGGCGGCGACGTCGGGGCTCGCTGGCTGACCGAGAACCACCCGGACAAGGTGCGCTGCGACATGCTCCTGAACGAGGGCGGGGGCAGCACATTCGAGTATCGAGGCGCTCGTCGCTACGGCGTCTGCTGCGGCGAGAAGGGCATCTTCCGCTTCAAGCTGACCGCGCACGGCGCGGCGGGTCACGCCTCCCTTCCCAAGACGGGCGACAACGCGCTGCTGAAGCTGGCGCCGGTGCTCCAGCGAATCGCCGACGCGGAGCCGTCATTCGTGATGACCGAGGCCCCGGCAGCACTGCTGGCCGGGCTCGGCGAGAACCCCGACGACCCCGCCGGCGCATTGCAGCGAATCACCGCCGCCGATCCGGCGCTGCCGATCCTGCTCGAGCCGATGCTCGGGGTGACCCTGACGCCGACGATGGCCCACGCCTCAGACAAGATCAACGTGATCCCGTCGCGGGCCCACCTGAAGATCGACTGCCGCGTGCCCCCGGGACTCGGCGAGGAGGCGGCGCTGCAGCGGCTCCACGACGTCCTCGGCGACAGCGCCGACGGGCTCGAGATCGAGTTCACGGAGAAGGTGTTCGGCAATGTCTCACCGGTCGACTCGGACCTGATGACCGCGATCGAGAACTGGGTGACCGAGCGTGACCCCGAAGCCGGAACCGTCCCGGTGATCCTGCCCGGATTCTCCGACTCGAGTTGGTTCCGGGCCGCGTTTCCGGACCTGATCGCCTACGGCTTCTTCCCCCACCGCCACCAGACGCTGCTGGAGACGGCCCCGCTCGTCCACAACGCCGACGAGCGCATCGACGTGCGCGACCTCGGCTACGCGGCCGGCTTCTACGCCGACCTCGCCCGCGAGCTGCTGGGCTGACCTGCAGTTCCTCCCGCATAGCGAAAGGAACTGCAGGACATGCACCGTCAATTACCTCTGGGGTAACTAACTGTGCACCAGACGCCCGGTGACGGCCGGTGCCGGCGCGTGCGAAGGTGGAACGGGCCCGGCGCCCAGCTCGCGCACCGAACGCGAGCACAGCGACAGGGCCAAGGCAGCCAGCCCGATCACGCTGCCGACGCCAAGCACCAACCGCGCGCCGAACACCGAGGCCAGCGGACCGGCCAGCAGATATCCGACCGGCAGCAGCGCCAGGGATCCCATCCAGTCCCAGGCGCTGACCCGCGAGAGCGCGCCCGGCGGGATGTGACGCGCGAGCGCGGTCTCCCACCAGATCATCAGCAGCGAGAAGCCGAATCCCGTCATCACCGCGAACACGACGACCAGCGGGAGCGGCGCCCCGAGGGCGAAGGACAGCGACTGCAGCGGCCATCCCAGCACCAGCAGCATTCCGGTCCGCAGAGGCCGGCGCGGACGCCAGCGCATCGCTGTGAACGCGCCGAGGACCGCGCCGACGCCGGCGCACGCCTCGAGCAGGCCGAACACGCCGGCCCCGCCGTAGTGCTGACGGGCGATGATCGGCGCCAGCGAGTACCACTGTGAATAGGTGCACAGCACCGCCACGGTGAACACGGCGATCAGGACCCACACCCACGTGCGGGACCGGACCTCGCGCCAGCCGGCGCGCAACTCCAGGACGACGGATGCCCGCGCGGGCGCCTTTCCGCGGGATCGGGGGTTCATCCGCATCAGCATCGCGGCGCTGAAGACAAAGGTCAGCGAGTCCAAGGCGAACGCCTCCGCCGCGCCGACCCCGAGCACGAGCGCCGTGGCCAGCGCCGGACCGACGAGGAAGGCCAGATTGGCGACTGTCTCGCTCAGGGCCTTGGCGTCCTGGATCATCGACTCGGGCACGGTCTGCGGGACCAGACCGGTGTAGGCAGGCTGGAAGAACGCCTGGGCCGCGCCGAACATCGCCTCGATCACCACCAGCTGCCAGATCCGCACCGCCCCGGTGAGGATCAGCACGGCCAGCACCGCGTGCAGCACCGCCCGGGTGACGTCGGTCCAGATCATGATCCGGTGCCGGGGAAGGCGGTCGGCCCAGACGCCACCGAACAGCAGCAGCGCGACGAGCGGCACGGTCTGTGCCCCGAGCACCAGGCCGAGGTCGGTGGCCGACCCCGTCCGCTGCGTGATGAACAGTGCGAGGGCGACGACGACCACCCGGTCGCCGGTCACGCTGGCGGCTTGGCCAAGGAACAGGTAACGAAAATCTCTGTGGCGCAGGACGCGCAGGTACAACATCACTCACTCTCGACAAACTCGAACGACGGGACAACCAACTGGCCGGCGCGGGGATCAGCGGGCGCCGGCGGGGACTGCAGTTATGGCTGAGTTTGAGAGATGCTGAGCATCGTCGTCCGAATGTAACACGGACAACCGACCGCTGGCAAGGCCTTTTGGCTACGCCCGCGGGAGGTGGCCTTTTGGCTACGTCCGCGGGACGAGCTCGAACCGCAACGAGAAGTAATCGAGCATGTGCGGCATCGGCTTGCCGGGGTCGAGCGCGGAGCCGAGCGGCTTGAGATCGTGACCGCGTAGAACGGTGCCGAGCATCGCCTTACCGACCAGCAGTGCGAGCCCGGTGCCGGGACACCCCTGGGGGCCGTGGCTGAAGTGGTTGAACGACCAGTCGTCCGCCGCGCCACCGGAGAGCCACTCGTCGGGGGCGAAGCGGTCGGCGAAGGCATGGGCGTCGCGATCGCGGTGGTTGAAGGTGTTGACGATCAGCACCTGGGTCCCCTTGGTCACCTTGACGCCGTCCCAGTCGACGTCACTGGTGAGCTCGCGCGAGAGCATCGGCGTGGTCGGCCACAGGCGCATTGCCTCCTGCAGGGTGGCCTCGAGCACGCTGAGGCTCGCCACGCCCGCGCCGGTGCGCAGGTCCGCGTCGGCCAGCTCCTCCAGCACCCGGGCGCGGACCTGATCGTGACTGGCGATCAGGGCCATACCGCGCATTGCGTTGATCGCCAGCGTGTCGCCCAGCGCGAACAGCCAGTGGGTGACCTGGCCCGTGGGGTTGGTCAGCTCCGTGGTCGGCGCCTGATCGAACAGACCCGCCAGGCAGCCCGGCCGGGCCGCCCCGACGTAGCCCTCGAGCTTGCCCATGAGCTGCGCGTAGAGCTCGTCCGACCCGCCGCCCGGCGGGTTGCTCTTGTCCATCAGCTGGCCGAGCAGGTCGGAGAGCTCTGAGTCCTCGGCCGCCCCTTCGCCCAGGATCACCCGCCGGGTCACCCGCCTGACCGACTCGTTGAACGCGTCCCAGTCGAGCATCCGCGGAAGCTTCTCCGCCTCCTCGACGGAGACGGCGGCGAACTCGTCGGCCAGCCGGTGCAACGGCTTGCCGGCGTCCAGCACACTCTCGGTGAAGCGACGCCGGTCCTCCCACTCGGGGTTGCGCGAGATCGTCAGGGCGTCGGGCTGGAAGTGCGACATGCCGCTCCGCTTCGGCTCGGGATCGGCCGCGAACGGCTCCGGCGATTTGCCCAGGACCTGGCGGATCCCCTTCTCGCCGATCACCAGCAGCGCCTCGTCCTTGGCCACGCGGATCCACAGCGGTCCGTTGCCGTAGCTGCGCTTGAGCCCGGCCATGAAGGAGACCGCCAACCCGTCGGCGCCGGTCCGGGTGGCCACCGCGACCGCGCCCTGGCGCCGGCGGAAAAGGCCTTGGATGACGTTCGGGACGGCGACCTGGGCGGTGAACCGCAGGCCCTCGAGGATCGATGCGTGCGGGAAGTCCTTGCCGGCCATATCCGGCCGCGACCCTACCACGGGGTCCCACATAGACTCCCCCGCATGGCGACGGACGTGTCGGAGCGCCTCCACCCTGACATCTTCCGCTTGCCGGTGGACCGGATCCGCGCGGGCTACTACTCCGACGCCTATTTCGTCTACACCAAGCGACTGCTCGAGGAGGAGAACCACCATCCCCGGGTGACGATGCAGGTCTTCCAGAAGGAGCATTCGCTGCTCGGCGGGATCGACGAGGCGATCGCGATCCTGAAGCTGTGTTCGGGCCGAGACGAGGACGGAACCTGGGTTCCCGGCTGGGACGAGCTGGTCGTGCACGCGCTGCGCGAGGGCGACCGGATCGCCCCGCGCGAGACGGTGATGACGATCGAGGGCGACTACAGCCTGTTCGCGCACCTCGAGACGGTCTACCTCGGCTCGATGGCCCGGCGCTCGTTGATCATGCGCAACGTGGCCGCGGTCGTGCAGGCGGCGCGCGGCAAGCCGATCTTCTACTTCCCCGCCCGCCACGACCACTGGCTGGTGCAGACCGGCGATGGCTGGGCCGCCCACGTCGCCGGCGCGATCGGCGTCTCCACCGACGCCCAGGCCTCGTGGTGGGGCGGCACGGGAATCGGCACCGTCCCGCACGGCCTGATCGCCGCCTACGGCGGCGACACGGTGCTGGCCGCGAAGAAGTTCGCCAGCCGCTTTCGCGACCAGATGAACATCACGGTCCTGGTCGACTGGGACAACGACTCGGTGCAGACCGCCCTGAAGGTGGCGGAGGCTCTCGGGCCGACGCTGTGGGGAGTCCGCCTGGACACCTCCGAGCAGATGGTCGACCGCTCGCTGTGGGACGAGATGGGCGGCTTCCGCCCGACCGGGGTCAACCCCCGGCTCGTCGAGAAGGTCCGTCGCGCGCTCGACCAGGCCGGCTACCCCGGCGTGCGGATCGTGGCCAGCGGCGGGTTCGACGCGGAGCGGATCATGGAGTTCGAGGCGGACGAGGTGCCGGTGGACGCCTACGGCGTCGGATCCTCGCTGCTCCGTGGTCAGAACGACTTCACCGCCGACGTGGTGATCGTCGACGGCAGGCCATGCGCGAAGGCCGGTCGGGGGTACGCCGCCAACCCGAGGCTGCAAAAGGTTGAGTAACTCCTGAGGCTGCAAAAGGTTGAGTAACTCCGGCCGGGTGCCGATGAGCGACTCAGACCATGACCTTCGCGAACTTCCTGTGGGAACCGGACCTCCAGACGTTCATGCTGCACTGGCTGCCGATCCTGTTCATGGGGCTGCTGGTGATCGCGGTGTTCGCGCTGATGCGGCTGATGCCGAAAACCAAGCCGGTCGAGATCAAGCCGGAGGCCTCGCCGTCGATCGGCTGGGACGACATCGCCGGCTCCGACGAGGCCAAGGAGGAGCTGCGGGAGGTCGTTGACTATCTCCGCGACCGCCGCCGCTTCCGCGAGCTCGGCGCCAAGGTCCCGAAGGGCATCCTGCTGCACGGCCCGCCGGGGACGGGCAAGACTCTGCTGGCCAAGGCCGTCGCCCACGAGTCCGGTGCCACCTTCTACTCGCAGTCCGCCGCCTCGTTCGTTGAGATGTTCGCCGGCCTTGGCGCCGCGCGGATCCGGCGGCTCTTCCGCATCGCCCGCAAGCACGCGCCGGCGATCGTGTTCATCGACGAGCTCGACGCCGTCGGCGGCCACCGCGGAATGGACATCAGCGGTGAGCGCGACCAGACGCTGAACCAGCTGCTGGTCGAGATGGACGGCTTCTCCACCCACGCCGACGTGGTGGTCATCGCCGCCTCCAACCTGCTGGAAAAGCTCGATCAGGCGCTGCTCCGACCCGGGCGCTTCGACCGCCAGATCTACGTCTCCCCGCCCGACGTCGGCGGGCGCGAGCGGATCCTTCAGGTCCACTCGCGCAACAAGCCGCTGGCCGACGACGTCGACATGAAGCTGCTGGCCCGCCAGACCTCGGGGCTGACCGGCGCCGACCTCGCCAACATCTGCAACGAAGCCGCGATCTTCGCCGCCCGCCGCCACGCCACCGTGGTGGGGATGCAGGACTTCGACGCCTCGCTCGAGCGAGTCGTGGCGGGCATGCAGTCGCGCCGCACCCTGACCGATCACGAGAAGCGGGTGGTGGCTTACCACGAGGCCGGTCACGCCCTCACCGGCGAGCTCCTACCCTCGGTCGACCGCGTCCACCGGATCTCGATCGTCCCCCACGGCCGCGCCCTCGGCTACACGCTCAACCTGCCCGAGGAGGATCGCTATCTGAAGACGCGCGAAGAGCTGATCGACTTCATGACCATGCTGCTGGGCGGCCGTGCCGCCGAGCAGCTCGTGTTCGGCTCGATCACCACCGGCGCCTCGGACGACCTCAGGCGCGTGGCTGAGATCGCCCACGCGATGGTCCACGACTACGCGATGGGCACTGGCTTCACCTCGCTCCGCATCGTCGACGTGGCCGAGGCGACCCGGCGCGCCGGCGACGAGGAGGTCCGCGAGCTGGCCGACGAAGCGTTTCGCAATGCGGTCTCGATCATCAACGATCATCGCCCGGAGCTGGACCGATTGGCCGGCACCCTGCTGGCCAACGAGGTGCTGGAGCGCGGCGACATCGATCGGATCATGGCCGACGTCCCCCGAGCCGCCCCGCGGCGGATCGGCGGCGGCGGCGAGCTGGGCATCGCCGCGGCCACGGCCATGGACCCGGCCGAGCCCCCACGGCGCAAGTAACCGCGCCGCCCCGAGGCGGGGCAATCGCCCAGGGGGCGATTGCCTTAAGAGAATCGCCCGGGGGCGATTCTCTCGGGGTAGCCGGGGACCAGCCGTCAGTATGCTCCCGGCGCGATGCTGTCCGCCATTGACCACGTTGGCGTAGCCGTCGAGGAGATCGATGCCGCGCTGGCCGTCTACCGCGACGTGCTGGGGATGCCGCTCGTGCACCGGGAGACGGTGCAGGAGCAGGGTGTCGACGCCGCGCTGCTCGATGTCGGCGACGGCCACGTCGAGCTGGTGGCGCCGCTCGGACCGGAGACCGCGGTGGGGAAGTTCCTGGCCAGGCGAGGGCCCGGCCTGCACCACGTCGCCTATCGCGTCGCGGATGTCGAGCAGACCCTGCGCGACCTGAAGGCCGCCGGGGCGCGCCTGATCGACGAGCGCCCGCGGACCGGGATCCGCGGCTCGCGCGTGGCGTTCGTGCATCCCGCCTCCACCGGCGGCATCCTCACCGAAATCGTCCAGCCCAGGGATCCGCACTGATGCCGCATCCCTACCAGCCTGCCGAGGAGCATTGAATGGCCACCGCCGAAAAGCCCCAGAAGATCAACGTCGGCTTCATCGGAGGCCAGACCCTCTCCGCGCGCGTCGCTCCTGACGAGCTGAGCAAGCTGCGCAACGCGCTCCCCGCGGGCGGCTGGCACGATCTGACCGCCGAGGACGGGACGATCGCGCTCGACCTGGGCCGGGTGGTCTATGTGCTCGTCGATCACGAGGGGCACCGCGTCGGCTTCGGCAGCACCTGAGCCGCTGGACTCAGGGCGCGCATTGCTGGCCGCGGACCGAGCCGTTCTCCGCCTGCTGCGCACGCGCGGCCACACTCCGCGGCTGGAGCGCGCGGTGGTCGCCTATTCCCGGCTGGGCGAGCACGCCGCCTGCTGGTTCGCCCTCGGCGCCGGTGGGTTTGCGCTGGAGCAGGACGCGGCGCGGCGGCGCCGGTGGGCTCGGGGTCTGCGCGTGGTCGCGGCGGCCTACGGCCTCAACTACGCGGTGAAGATCAGCGTTCGCCGCCGACGTCCGGAGCTGCCCGGCCTGCCCCCGTTGAGTCCCGTGGTCTCGTCGCTGTCGTTCCCCAGTGCCCACTCGACCACGTCGTTCGCCGCGGCGCGGGCGTTTGGCGGCCTGGTCCCGCGGCGGGCGCTGTACGGAGCCGCCGCCGCCTTCGCCGTCAGCCGCCCCTACCTGGGGGTGCACTACCCCAGCGACGTCATCGCCGGGGCGCTGCTGGGTACCGCGATCGCCGCGGCGCCGGCGGGGGGCGCACGGTGAAGGTCGGGATCGTCGGGCTCCCGAACGCGGGCAAGTCCTCGCTGTTCACCGCGCTGACCGGAGTTGCGGCGGAGGCGGCCAATTACCCCTTCACCACGATCGAGCCGAATATCGCGATCGTCCCGGTCACCGACCCGCGGCTCGACGCGGTCGCCGAGACCGTGCGCGCCTCCAAGGTCGTCCCCGACACGATCGCCTTCCACGACATCGCGGGACTGGTGGCCGGAGCGCACAGGGGCGAGGGTCTGGGCAACCAGTTCCTGGCCAACATCCGGGAGACCGACGCGATCCTCCACGTCGTCCGCGCCCACCACGACCCGAACGTGATCCATCCGGAAGGGCGGGTGGACCCGCTCGCCGACATCGACACGATCGAGACCGAACTGGTCTACGCCGACCTCGAGTCGGCCGAGCGCCGCCTGGATCGCGTGGCCAAGACGGCCAAGTCAGGAGACCGCCGGGCGATCGCCGAGGCGGCCTGGCTGGCCCAGCTGATCGAGGCTCTCCAGGCCGGGCGTCCGGCCCGCACCGTTCCGGCGCCCCACGATGCTCCCGACGCGATGACCCTGCTCTCGCCGTTGACCGCCAAGCCCGTCCTGTTCGTCGTCAACGTCGACGAGGGCGAGGACGACGTCCCCGCGGCGATCGCCGAGCATGCCCGCGCCCAGGGCGCCGAGGCCGTCGCCGTTTCCGCGCGGCTGCAGGCGGAGCTGTCAGAGCTCGAGGCGCAGGACGCGGCGGCCATGCGCGCCGACCTCGGCCTGAGCGAGTCCGGCTTGCAGACGGTCATCCGCGGCGCGTTCGCGCTGCTGCGGCTGGTGGCCTTCTTCACCGCGGGCGAAGACAAGCCGGCGCAGTCCTGGCACCTGCGGAGTGGACTCTCGGTCTGGCACGCGGCCGGGATGATCCACAGCGACATTCAGCGCGGGTTCGTCCGCGCCGAGGTGGTGTCCTGGGACGAGCTCGTGCATCACGGTGGCTACGCGGGCGCCCGCGAGCGCGGAACCCTCCGGCTGGAGGGGCGCGACTATGTGGTGGCCGACGGCGACGTGATCACGGTCAAGTTCACGCCGTAATCGCCGTAATCGCCCAGGGGGCGATGGGCTGATCGCCCGGGGGGCGACCAGCCTTGGGAGATCGCCCGGGGGCGATGGGCTGATCGCCCGGGGGGCGACCAGCCTTGGGAGATCGCCCGGGGGGCGATCTCCCAGCCGTAGCGGAGTCAGCGCACGAACGCGGGCGGGTCCGCGAACAGCTGCTGGGCGACCGCGAAGGCCGGCTTGTCGGTCCCGTCGTAGGCGATCAGGCCCTTGTGATGGAGGTTGTCCGGAGCGTCCCCGACGGGCAGGGTGACGCCTCCGGTCCAGCCCGGGCTGACCGCGAACTCGCGCAGGGTCCAGTAGATCGCCCCGTTCATGAAGGGGAGGCGAGCGAGGACATCGAACGTGCTGCGCAGGTAGTCGCTCTGGAAGTCGTAGCTGCCCTTGGTGGCGGCCGCACCGGCGAACAGCGACTCGGCGCCGAACTCGGAGATCGCCAGGGCCTGCTTCGGATATCGGCTGTGCTGGAGCTGGAGGTAGGGCTCCAGCTGCGTGAACTTGGCGATCGAATGCGCCACCGGCCCCGGGTACCACCCGAAGTAGCTGGAGATGCCGATCACGTCGAGCTTTGAGTAGATCGCCTGCCGGGGGAAATCGGGATAGCAGAAGATGTCGAGGGCCACCGGAACCGAGGGATTGAGCGCCCGCGCGGTGGTGATCGCGTCCTCGATGTAGCGCTTTGTCCCCGGAATCGAGTCCGGCCTCGGCGAGAGTTCGTTGGCGACGGAGTCGACGATCACCGAAGGGTGGTTGCGGTTGGCGATCAGCGTCGCGCGGAGCATGGCCAGCGCGCGGGCGCGCCCGCCGGCGGTCCGCAGCATCGCGTCGGCGTGATCGACGGGCGGCTGGGCCCAGACCATGATCCCCGCGGTGTCGAGCGCGTCGAGCAACCGCGGGCTGAGCAGGTAGTGGGCGCGGGTGATGTTGGCGCGGACCGACCGCAGCCCGGAGACGATCGTGTTGATGTCCCCTTCGTCGAGCGCGGCTCCGCGTCCTTGGACGTCCTCGTGGATCGCCGCGCCGTGCAGCCAAAGGCGACGGCCGTTGAGGTAGAGGATCCCGCCCGAGACGCGGACGCTTCGCATCCCGACGCGCATCGTCTCCTGCTCCTCGACCCGGCCGCCGGCCGAGGTCTGAACCTGTACCCGGTAGAGCGACGGGCTCGAGGGCGACCACAGGGCGATCGGGGCGGGCAGCCCGATCCTGAACGAGGCCGCGGCAGCGGTCCCCGAACCCATCATTCCGAGTTTGTGGGTGAACGTCGAGGTCGCCCCGGAGGGAGAGGTCACGCGCACGAGCACGCTGGGGGTCAGGGCCGTCTCCGACCGGTTCACGAACGTCCCCTGCACCCGCAGGCCGCCGCAGCGGTAGGCGCAACCGAGCTCGGGGGTCACCCCGAGGTCCTGCACCTCGATCCGACCGGTCGGCTCGAGCGCAACCGGTCCCATGATCCCGCCCCAGTTCCACCAATCCTCGGGGAAGGACCCGGCGCCGCGAGCGTTGTCCACGCGGAGGATCAGGGTGTTGGTCCGTCCCGGGTTGAGACTCGTCGCCGGGAGCTGGAAGGGGACATACGGATCGTGATTCGCCCCGATCCGATCGCCGTTGAGCCACACCTCGGCGTTGCGGCGCACGCTCTCGAAGGCCACGGCCCACGCGCGGCCCGAGGTGATCGCCGGGCCCCTGAAGCTCACCTTGTACCAGCCCACTCGGGCCGCGTCCCCGCGGCCCGTGGGCGTGGGGTTGAAGTCGTTGGGGATGCTCACCGAACTCCACCCGGCTCCCGGGGCGCCGCCCGCGCCCCAGCCCTGGGAGAGCCCGACGTCGCGGGGATCGGCGTGATAGCTCCAGCCGCTGGTCAGCGGCATCGCGGCGGGTGGACGCATCTCCACCGGGCCGACGCGGGGAGGGTCCTGTCGCGGCTTCCCCGCCAGGACGGAGGGCGCGTCGGTCCCGCCATGCGTGGTGCCCGCCGAGCTTGCGAGCACGATCCCGACCACGAGACCGCACGCCACCAGCAGTATCAGCATCCTGGATCGCACGGTGCCGGTTACAGGTCGGTCAGCGAGTTGGCCTGTCCGAGTCGCTCCGCGAGCCGACCCAGCCCGAGACCTCGGGCGGCCGCGGCACCGCCGTCGATGTCCGTCGGCGCATCGTCCGGTCGCTCCACCTCGACGGTGCGCAGCAGGGCGATCTCCCGAAACGCCCGCAGCTGCGCCGCATGTTCGCGCAGCGCCGCGGTGACGCGCGGACGCTCGCCGATGGCCTTGGCAATGGCTCCTTCCAGCGAGCCGTGGCGGCTCAACAGATCCGCGGCTGTCTTCGCGCCGATCCCGGGCGCTCCGGGCAGACCGTCCGACGGATCGCCTCGCAGCGCGATGAAGTCCGGCACCAGCTCGGGCGAGATCCCGTAACGCTTTCGTACCTCGGCGGGACCGACGGTCTCGAAGCCCGTCGTCCCCGATTTCAGGTAGAGGATGCTGACCTGGTCGGTCGCGCACTGATACATGTCGCGATCGCCGGTGGCGATCAGGGTCCGTCCGCCGGCCTCCGTCTCGACCGCAGCCAGCGAGCCGAGCAGGTCGTCCGCCTCGAGCGTGTCGCGGCTCAGCGAGCTCCAGCCGAAGGCGGCGAAGAAATCGGGGGCCTGCTCGAACTGCCAGGCGAGGTCGTCCGGGACGGGCGGGCGGGCGGCGTGGTAGCCGGGATATAGCTCGACGCGGTATTCCGCCGCGTCGGCGCCGAAGCACATGACGATCGCCCGAGGTTCGCGGTCGGCGGCGATCCGCAGCATCGCGTTGGCCGACCCCAGGAGCGCATTGACCGCGTGATCATCCGCGCCACGGATCGAAGCGGGCAGCGCGAAGAATGACCGGTACAGCAGACATGGGGCATCGACGACGAGCAGCGGGGCAGACATCGGACCATCAGGGTAGAGATCCGGTCAGGACACGGTTACGACGGGTCCGTCGATGCCTTCGTAGACGATGCGATAGGTGCCGCGCCCCGGCAGGGCGACGTTGTACGCGTTGCCTTCGCCGACCTGGCCGTGCGTGACGGTCCGCCAGGTGTGCCCCTCCAGCGCCTGCACCGTCAGCGGCGCGCCCGCCCGCGCTGGGAAGACCGTGCCGTGGAGGCCGGGCAGCGCTCCGGCGAGCATCGAATCGACCAGCGGGACCAGCGCGAGGACCGCCTTGGTCTGCGCCCCGCCGTTGCTCATGGCCGCCTGTCGCGCCGCCGTCGCGGTGCCGGGTCCCGAGAGCGTGGTGATCGTCTCGAAGATCTCGTAGTTGGTGAGCAGGCCGAAGATGTGCTGCAGCTCGGTGCCCGAGACGGTGGTGCTGCCCTTGGTCCCGACCACGGCGGCGGTGATCACGCGCGGGGAGACGCCGTGCCTGAGAACCCGGATTCCGACGAACGAGCCCTTGCCCTTGAGCAGTCCGGCCAGCTTGGCCGCCGCGGAGCGCGCGGTCAGGTTGTAGCTCCAACGGTGGTAGGGATCGTGGTCGGCGCCGTCGTACGGATCGCTCACGCCGACCAGCCACGGCTTCGGGCTCGATCTCAGCCACTCGTCCTGGATGCTCTCGGTGTGTCCGCCGGAGCTGCTGAAGAAGTAGGTCACGACGGGGACGCCGCCGTAGGTCACGACCTGATCAGTTGTCGCCGCCACCGCCGCGTCGGTCGCCGGCATCTCCGCCCCGACACCGCCGTACATCTGCGACCGGGTATCCGGATACAGGTCGTAGTCGGCGCCGGCGACGTCGGTTGTGATCGCGTAGGTCCGGGCCGCCACCGCCTGCGCCTTCAGCGCCTCCGCCGGCCAGGTGGCCGGGACCTCGGCCGAGATCACGCCGCGAACGTAGTCCTCGAGCGCGACCGACTCGACCGTCTGCACGTTGCCCGCGCCCGCGGGCCGGAATACGAACGAGCCGTGATAGGAGCCGATCCCCTTCAGCAGCAGGGGGGCACGACCGGAGACGGTCAGCGGCGCCGGGAACGGCCCCAGCTTCTTCAGCTTGGCGCCTTTGGCGGTCGCCTTGGTCCAGAGCAGGGTCAGCGTGCCGTCGGCGTTCGGACGTACGGTGTAGGTGACCGCCGGGCGCAGCCGTTGCTTGCCGAACTTGGTATCGGCGCCACTGAAGGACGGCTCCCCGTTGCTCGACAGCAGCACGCGCACCGTCCGGTGAGGATCGGTCTGGCCCAGACTCGTCCCGTGGTAGAAGTGCGCCAGGATGAACCTGTAGCTCTTGCCGTGCTGGGCGTAGCCATCCGCGCCGTACTGGCTCATCCCAATCCCGTGGCCGTTGCCGCCGCCGCGGATCGCGAAGATCGTGGCCGCCGATGCGGTGCCGGCGCCGCACAAAAGTGCGATCACGATCAGCGTCACGGTCAGTGTCATGACCCGCCGAGCGGGCGCGCGGAGCGAGTGCGGTGCGATGGCGGCCATCGTACGGCTATCGGCAGCGGGGGCGCCGAGCTACAGATTCCCCTGCGCCATCTTGCGCAGGTCCATCGCCTGGTTGTAGGTGTCCTCGTCGACGCCCTTCTCGTAGGCGACCTCGCGCAGCATCCGGCCGGAGTTCGCCGCCTCCTTCACGATCTCGGCTGCCTTGTCGTAGCCGATGAAAGGGTTCAGCGCCGTGGCGGCGGCCAACGTCGCCTCGGCCGAGTGATGGCAGCCCTCCTCGTTGGCCTGGATTCCATTCACGCATTTCTCGGCGAAGATCCGCGCCGTGTTGGCGAGCAGGCGAATCGACTCGAGCAGGTTCCGGGCGATCAGCGGGACGCGCACGTTCAGCTCGAAGTTGCCCTGCATGCCGCCGATGGTGATCGCCGCGTCGTTGCCGATCACCTGGGCGCTGACCTGGAGCACGACCTCCGGGATCACCGGGTTGACCTTGCCCGGCATGATCGAGGAGCCTTTCTGCAGCTCAGGCAGCAGCAGCTCGCCGATTCCGGCCCGGGGGCCGGACCCCATCAGCGCGAGGTCGTTTGCGATCTTCGTCAGCGAGACGGCCACGACCTTCAGCGCGCCTGATAGCTCGACCAGCGCGTCGCGGTTCCCCTGCGCCTCGAACGGATCCTCCGGCTCACGGATCTCCAAGCCGCTGGAGTCGGTCAGATGCGCGCGCACGCGTCCCGCGAACTCCCGGTGAGTGTTCAGGCCGGTGCCGGTCGCGGTGCCGCCGAGTGGGATCTGCGAAACCTGGGGCAGCGCGTTTTCGATTCGCCGGATGCCCAGGCGGATCTGAGCCGCGTAGCCGGAGAACTCCTGTCCGAGTGTGACCGGGACAGCGTCCATCAAGTGCGTGCGGCCGGACTTGACGATGTCATGGAACTCGCTCGCCTTCGCGGCGAAGGACTTCTCGAGCCCGGCCAGAGCGGGCAGCAGATCGTTGGTGGCCTGGTCAAGGGCGGCCAGGTGCACCGCCGACGGGAACACGTCGTTGGAGGACTGACCCATGTTGACCTGGTCGTTGGGGTGCACACCCTCCCCGGCCAGGGTGGCGATCACCTCGTTGGCGTTCATGTTCGTCGAGGTGCCGGAGCCGGTCTGGAACACGTCGACGGGGAATTGATCGTCGAACTCGCCTTCAGCCACCCGGTCCGCCGCGGCGCAGATCTTTCCCGCCAGATCGGAGTCGAGCAGGCCGAGCTCGGCGTTGACCCGCGCAGCCGCTCCCTTGATCCGACCGAGCCACCGGACCACGGGCACGGGCACGGTCTCGCCGGAGACCGGGAAGTTCGCCACCGCCTTGGTCGTCTCGCCGCCCCAAAGCTGCTGCTTCTCCTGGACTCCCATGCCGTTCCTTTCGCTGCTCAATGTCATTGGTTAAAGCTACCCGACGGAAGATCGGCTACCACCGGAGATCGCCCCCCGGGCGATCTCCCTAGGCTGGTCGCCCCCCGGGCGATCAGCCCAGGAAGGAGATCAGCTCGCGTGCGGTGTTGACCGGATCGTCGTAGGCCATCAGGAAGCCGGCGCCCGCGAGCGTGCGCAGCTGCGCGTTCGGAAGCAGATCGAGCGCTTCCTGCGCGCCGAGCAGCGGATACGCCGGATCGTCCTCGGCCCACAGCAGCAGCACGGATGCGTTGATGCCCGGATAGGCGTCGAGCAGGTGACGCTGCGGCTCGGCCGGCCAGCGGCGCACGAACTTCGACCAGGACCGAGCGCGATTTCCGTTGCCGCCGACATCCGAGAACGCATGCCGCAGCAAGTCGCGGGCCTGCGGATTGCGCTGGACCGAGAGCCGCTCCCCAAACGCTGGACGGAACACCAGCGTGGCGCCCTGCGAGAGGACGCGGTCGAGCCCGGGAAGCGCCGCCAGACGACAGGCCGCACGCCAGGCCGCGCGCTTTCCGGCGAACTCGTCGCGACGATGCAGGCGGTTGGACATCAGGACTAGGCGTGGTGGCTCGAGGCGGCCCGTGCTGACGGCTTGCAGGGCCAACTCGGCGCCGATGTCGTGGCCGGCCAGCAGCGCTCGGGGCCCGGCGACCTCTCGGCAGAACCCGGAGATCACGTCGGCCAGCCAATCCGGGGAGTACGGGTGACGCGGGCGGTCCTCGGAATCTCCGTGCAACGGGAGATCCGGCAAGACGACCCGGAAGCGCTCCGACAACGGCGCAACGATCGGCTCCCACTCCCGATGCGAGAGGCCCAGTGAATGCAGCAGCGTCAGCGCGGGACCGGTTCCCGTCTCGCGATAGGCGACGCGGGCGCCGTCGTTGTGGTGGTAGAGCCGTAGTCGCATCAGGGTGCCTCGGGGGATGGTCGCACCCCGGAGCGATCGCGCGTTCCTGGACGAATGTTGTGCAAATGCTCCGTTGGACTGGTGAAAGCTCCACAAATGACGATGGTTGTCAGATGGAACCTCTAAAAACCACCCCCCTCGGCTTGTCCATCTCACAAGCTGCCACCGAACTTGGTGTCTCACTCGGCACGATCCGACGCTGGTCGGACATGGGATACCTCGAGTCCTACCGCACCCCGGGCGGCCAGCGCCGCTTCAGCCACGACCACATCGAGCGCTTCGTCGGATCCCTGGAGCACGGCGCCCGTCCCGGCGCAACCCAGCAGCGAAGCGCGGTGCGCTAAGCGCACCGGCTCAGACGCCGCCGGCTCTAAGCCGCGCCGCTTGCCTCTTTGATCCGGCGCTGCATGTCGAGCTCGATGTCGAAGTCGGCGGCATCGGCGTGGCGGTAGCCGACGCCCTCGCCGCGCAGCAGCTCCGTCAGCACCTCGACGTAGTGCCCGTCAAGCTGCGTCCCGGCGACGCGGCGAAGCTCGCGGATCGCCTCGAATGAGCTCATGCGCGTGCGGTAGGTATCGCTCGCCGTGAGCGTGTCGTAGACCTCGGCAACGGCGATGATCTTGGCGATCTCGGGGATTCGGTCGGCCGCCAGTCCATGGGGGTACCCCCGCCCGTCGATCCGCTCGTGGTGCGCGATCACGATCTCGGCGACCGGTCCGTACATCCCGAGATCCCTCAGCAGGTCGGCGCCAATCTCGGGATGACGATGGATCGCCGTCCAGTCGTCCTCGGTCAGCGTCCGGCCTCGTTCGGCGACGCGATCCGATAGCGCGAAATGACCGATGTCGTGCAGCAGCCCGGCGGTATGTGCGAGCTCGACCTCTTCTTCGTTCATCCGCACCGCCTTGGCCATGTCCCGGGAGAACCCGGCCACCGCGGCGGCGTGCCGCGCGGCGCGCTCGTCGCGCACGTCCAGTGAGCGGATCAGGCCGGCCAGCACGCCCCATGACAGCGACACGTACTGCTGCGATCGGCGCCGGGCGCGATGGAGCAGATGCGTCATGTAGGAGAAGGTCAGCACCGCGGAGATCGCGAACGCGATTCCGGCGTCGCCCAGCTCGACCGTGACCGACGCGCCCGCGACCACCAGCAGCACGTTCAGGGCGATGCTGGGCAGATCGTCGACGAACGTCCGGATCCCGAACTGGTCCAGCGACGGCAGGAACGCGCGACGGAACGCAGAGAAGATCACGAAGCTGAGCGAGATCGCCACGAATGACGAGACGCCCACTGCCACATACAGGCTGAAGTGGTGCGTCGATCCGCCGCTGATGGCGTTCGTCAGCACGGCCGCAACCGCGGCCGGGATCACCGCGGGCGGCAGGTTGCCCAAGAGGACCGTTCGCGGGCGCGTATGCAGACGCATCGCGGCGGTCAGCTCGGACAGCATTGCGGCGATGACCGCGGAGCGCGCACCGAGGAACGCGGCCGCGAGCACGTACACGATGAACGAGCCCGAGAGGGAGAGCCCCTCCGGCTCCCCGGCCACCATCCAACCGGCCACCACCGCGGTGATTCCGAGGACGATGCTGAGTGTATTGACATGGTCGGGACGCGCGGAGACCACGACCACCGCGACGACGGTTAGCGTCCCCACAATGTCGAGTGCTGCAGCAGTGTTGCGCCAGCGATCTCGTACGCGGCGACCGGCCTCAGGACCGACCATGTCCTGAAGGTAGCGCGAACAACCTGCTAAAGACAACTTTCACGGACTATTCAGCCGGTGCGGTAGGACATCTGGCCTCCTTCCCCATGAGATCCGCCCGGGCAAACGTGCATTTTCGTCCGCCACGGGAGCCTCCTCGTGGCTTGTTGTTTGCTGTCCTGTCGGGGCGGTTTGGGCCTCTAAACGACAGATTCTGCACAACTTTGCCCTAGGTAATTTGTGCAATCTTAGGCTCGGGAGCTTCAGATAGCAACGCTGGCACCGACCTTTCAAGTGGGATGCGCTATCTGAAGACCAGCGAGGCCGCGACGCTGCTCAATGTGAGCCCCAACACCTTGCGCGCTTGGGAGCGGCGCTTCGGCTTCCCCAAGCCCGCGCGATCGCAGGGCAAGCACCGACTCTTCACGCACGGTGAGGTGGCGGCGCTGAGCGACGCGCTGCAGGAAGGGCTATCGATCTCCTCCGCGGTTTCACGTGCGCGCGAGGGTCTCGCCACCGACACCAACTCCCTTCTCGGCGCGCTGCTCTCCTACGACGGCGAGCGCGCCGACGGCGCGATCGAGTCCGCCCTCGCGCTGCGCTCGGTCGAGCGTTCGGTGGAGGAGGTGCTGTTGCCATCGTTGGATGAGATCGCCGGCCGGCACGGCACCGAATCGGCCGCGTGGGCGTTTGCCGCGCACTGGGCGGCCAACTGGCTGCGCCGTGCCCAGCGCCTGGCGCCTTCGCCGGTGCGCGGTGTGGCGATCGTGGTCGGCGACGCGTCGCGGGACGAGCTTGATCAGGACGTGCCTCACATCCGGGCATTCGAGCTGTTCTGCGTCCGCGCCGGGGTGCGCGTTCTCAGCCTGTCGGCGCGTGGTGTAGCCGGTATCGGCGACGCGCTCGCCGTGCATTGTCCGAACATGGTGGTGTTGGCGGGCGACCACCTTGACGACGACGCGGTGGCGCGCTGGGCCTACGCGGTGAGACTGGCCTCCGGCGCGATGCCGGTGGCGCTCTATCGCCGCGGAGATCAACGCGTACGGATGCGGAGCACCGGCACCAGCGTGCTGCCGCAGAGCGCCGGCGAAGCCCTTCGCCAGCTGCTCGTGCTGATGGAGAACGAAACCGCGGCGGCCTCCCCGTTTCCGGTGAGCGACCGCCAGTCGGGACCTACCCAGATCGACGAATACACCGAGGGGCTGCAGCCACCGACTGCCGCCACCCGGTGACTGAAGCAGAAACGGCTTAGATGACCCCCGAACACTCCGGCCGGCGGGCGACGCTGGCGCTGGTTCCGCGCCCCGTGCTCGGGCCGCCGGCTTACGTGTCCTTCTGCAGCCACTGTGCAGCGCGGCCGTCTCCACGGCCGGCGAGCACTCGCGTCTGTGATGACTGCGGCCTCGGGCTGATACTCGAGGCCGAGCGCGGTCTCGCGCCCTCCCGCGAGCAGGCGTTCATCGTGCTCGACGGCTCCCTCTCGGTCTGTGCGGTCTCGCGCACCGCCGAGCAGTTGCTCGCCACCAGCGAGACGGATGCGGTAAACCGCCATCTCACCGAGCTGCTCGTGCCGGCCGACGCCGAGACCCGTGGCGCACACAACCTGGCCGTCGCGGTCACCTGGGCCTCGCGCGGAGATGAGGGGTACCGCACCGTGACCGTGCGTCCTGCGAATCTGTTCGGCGTCCGGCTGCACGCGCGAATCGGCACCTGCGGGCCGAAGACCTCGGCGATGATCGTCCTGAACTGAGTCTGCTCGCCGCGTGCATCCCTCGCCCTGAACTGAGTCTGCTCGCCGGGTGCATCCCTCGTTGCGCTGCTTGCAATCTCCGCCGCGGTGGCCGATAAATCGCTGCGGATGCGAGGAATCCGAACAAACGCGGCTGCCGTAATGCTGGGCGTCAGCCCTAACACCCTGCGCAGCTGGGAGCGTCGCTACAGCTACCCGCGTCCTATGAGGTCCCCGGGCGGACACCGCCTGTACGAGCTGGCCGAGATCGAGTCGCTGCGCTTCACCCTGGCCGAGACGCACAACGTCTCATCGGCGATCTCGCTGGCCCGAGAGCGCGGCGAGGGTCCGTCCTCCTCGGCGCGGCTCGCGATCGCCTACGCCGCGTTCGACGAGGACAAGGCGAACCGGCTGCTGGAGGAGAGCCTCGCCCTGCGCTCCATGGAGCGCACGATCGAAGAGGTGCTGCTGGGGGCCGTGGCCGCTCAGCGCGAGGGCGATGCCCGCACCGCCGAGTATGAGTTCGCGTGGCGCCACGCGACCGGCTGGCAGTCCGCGTGCAAGCGCCTCGCGCCCCCGGCATTCCGGCCCGACGGGGTGCTGATCTTCGATGCCTCGGTACCGTGCGAGATGGACGCGCTCCATGCCCAGGCGCTCGAGGTGATGCTGCGACGCTCGGGACTGCGCACGCTGACGCTGACGCCGGCGGTTGAGCTTGGTCGGCTGGGTCGAGCGTTGAGGGCTCTGAGTCCGAGCGCGGTCGTGCTGACCGGGCGTCGGGTCACGCTCGATGTGATCGGCCGGCTCGTGTACGCCGTGCGCGGCGTGATCCCCGACGTCGTCGTGTTCGACTTCCGAGGGGCGATCCCCAACACCGGCGCGAGCACGGTGACCAGGCTGGGCGAGCTCCCGGTCGCCGCCTGCACCCACCTGCTGGCCGAGCTCGGGCAGATGGAAGAGCGCCCCAGCCTCGGCGACGCGATCGACGCCTGAGCTCACGCCCGACCCGGCGCGACGCGATCGACGCCTGAGCTCACGCCCGACCCGGCGCGACGCGATCGACGCCTGACCCCACGCCCGACCCGGCGCGGTCGAGGCCCGGCGCTGAGCGCCTCCTAGAATCCTGCGCCTCATGGCGTTCCCCCACCGGATAGTGCAGGCGCCGCCGTCGTTCCCGGCGCTCGAGGAGCAAGTGCTCCAGCGCTGGCGCGACCGCGACGTGTTCGCGGAGTCCGTCCGCCGCCGCGACGGCGCTCCCGCGTGGGGCTTCTACGAGGGCCCGCCGACCGCCAACGGCCCACCCGGCTCCCACCACGTCCTGGCGCGGGCCTTCAAGGACATCTTCCCCCGCTACCGGACCATGTGCGGGTTCTACGTCGAGCGCAAGGGCGGCTGGGACTGTCACGGCCTCCCGGTGGAGCTGGCCGTCGAGGCGGAGCTGGGCATGACCTCCAAGGAGGACATCGAGCGCTTCGGCATCGCCGAGTTCAACGAACGCTGCCGGGAGAAGGTGCTCAGCCACGTCGAGGACTGGAACCGCCTGACCGAGCGGATCGGGTTCTGGATCGATCTCGACAACGCCTACCGGACCCTCGACCCCGACTACATCGAGTCGGTCTGGTGGGCGCTTCAGACAATTCATCAGAAGGGCCTGCTCTACGAGAAGCTGAAGGTGGTGCCGTACTGCCCGCGCTGCGGCACCGCCCTGTCCAGTCACGAGCTCGGTCAGCCCGACGTCTACCAGGACGTGATCGACCCGTCGGTGTACGTCCGCTTGCCGGTGGTCTCGGTACCGCCCCGAGATTTCCCCCAGGGAACTATCACCAGCGAAGGCGCCGCGGTTGGGGACGAGCTGCTGGTGTGGACGACGACACCGTGGACGCTGGTCTCCAACGCCGCCGTGGCGGTCCACCCCGATCTCAGCTACGAACGGGTCCGCACCGAGGACGGCCGGGTGCAGATCGTCGCCGCCGCGCTGCGCGAGCGCGTGCTCGGCCCCGAGGCCGAGGTTCTTTCCACGTTTCCCGGTCGCGCGCTCGAGGGCGTGGGCTACGAACCGCCGTTCACGTTCATCCCGTCCGCCGAGTACGGCGAGGCCGGCCACACGGTGCTGCTGGCCGACTTCGTCACCGCCGATGACGGGACCGGCCTGGTCCACACCGCGATCGCCTTCGGCGAGGAGGACTTCCGCCTCGGCGAGCAGTACGGCCTGAACGTGATCAACCCGGTCCGACCTGACGGCACCTATGGCCAGCGGATCGGCCCGTACGCCGGCCGGTGGGTCAAGGACGCGGACAACGACCTGATCGAGGATCTGCGCTCGCGTGGGCGAGTGCTGCGCGCCGAGTCCTACGAGCACTCATACCCGCACTGCTGGCGCTGCGGGACGCCGCTCCTCTACTACGCCAAGCCGTCCTGGTACATCGCCACCTCGCAGATCAAGGACCGGCTGCTCGCTTCCAACGAGGCGGTCAACTGGCATCCCGAGCACGTCAAGCACGGTCGCTTCGGCAAGTGGCTCGAGGGCAACGTCGACTGGGCGCTTTCCCGCGAGCGCTACTGGGGCACGCCGCTGCCGGTCTGGCGCTGCCCCAACGAGCACGTGCACGTGATCGGCTCGTTCGACGAGCTGGCCGAGCTCTCAGGCGTCCGGGTGACCGACCCTCACCGTCCGTTCGTCGACGACATCTCATTCCCGTGCGAGGACTGCAACGAGCCGATGCGGCGCGTGCCCGAGGTGATCGACGTCTGGTTCGACTCGGGCTCGATGCCGTTCGCCCAATATCACTCCCCGCACGCCGGCACCGAGCATTTTGAGCAGCGCTTCCCGGCCGACTTCGTCTGCGAGGCGCTCGATCAGACCCGCGGATGGTTCTACTCGCTGCTGGCCGTCTCAACGCTGCTGTTCGACCGATCCTCCTACCGCAACGTCGTCTGCCTCGGGCTGATCCTCGACGAGCAGGGACGCAAGATGTCGAAGTCGCTCGGCAACGTCGTGGCCCCCTGGGAGGTGATCGACAAGTTCGGCGCCGACGCGTTCCGCTGGTACTTCTTCACCTCGAAGTACCCCTGGGACGGCTACCGGTTCTCGGTCGAGACGATCGGCGAGTCGACCCGCCAGTTCCTGCTGCCGCTGTGGAACATCTACAGCTTCTACGTCCTCTACGCCAACGCAAATCAGATTGACGCCCGAGATTTCCCCCGGGGGATCTCCGATCTGGACCGGTGGGCGCTGTCAAGGCTGCAGGCGACGATCGAAACCGTCCGTGAGCGGATGGACGACTTCGACGCGACCGGCGGCGGACGCGCGATCGCCGCGTTCGTCGAGGAGCTCTCGAACTGGTACGTGCGGCGCTCGCGCCGGCGCTTCTGGGACGGCGACGAGGCGGCGTTCGCCACCCTCCGCGAGTGCCTGCTCACCGTCTGCCGGCTGTTGGCCCCGTTCTGTCCGTTCGTCGCCGACGAGATCTACGACAACTTGGACGGCTCCGAGCCCAGCGTCCACCTCTGCGACTTCCCGACGGCGGGCGAGGCGGCCTCCCGAGATCAGGCGCTCGAGGTGGCGATGGCGATCGCGCGGGAGACGGTTCGGCTCGGGCTCGGGGCGCGCGGCCAGGCGAAGCTGAAGGTCCGCCAACCGCTGCGAGCGGCCGTGGTGGTCGCCACCGGCGGCGAGCGCGAGGCGATCGAACGGCTCGCCGAGATCGTCCGCGAGGAGCTCAACGTCCACGAGCTGCGGTTCGTCTCGGACGCCGACGAGCTCGGGCAGGTCGAGATCAAGCCGAACTACCGCACGCTGGGACCCCGCTTCGGCAGCCAGATGCCGCTGGTCGCCGCGGCCGTCGCCGGGCTCGATGACACCCGGGTCGCGGCCGCGCTGCGAGCCGGCTCGAGCGTGGCGATCTCGGTGGCCGGACACGATCACGAGCTCACCGCGGAGGACCTGCTCGTCTCGATGAAGCCGCTCGAGGGCTATCAGGTCGAGCGCGAGGGCTCCCACGCGGTCGCCCTCGAGCTCGAGATCGATGAGGAACTCCGGGTCGAGGGCTGGGCGCGCGAGATCGTCCACGCGATCCAGGCCGCGCGCCGGTCGGCCGGCCTCGACGTCACCGACCGCATCGCCCTGACCCTCGACGGCGACCCCAGGCTGCTCGCCGCCGCCCAGGCCCACCAGGACTACGTAACCGGCGAGACACTGGCCGTGGCCGTCAGCTACGAATCGTTGGACGGTGCCGCCCCGGTCCTGATCGACGGCCGCGAGCTCAAGGTCGGCGTCGCGGTCTCTTCATCCTCGTAGGCCGGGTGCAAACGAGTCCCACGGCGGGAGCCTGGTCGAGAAACCTGCCGTATCGGGAGGAAATTCGACCAGGCCGCCTGATGAAGGCCGCGCTAGGCCAGCGCGGGCTCGAGTTCGGCCTCGAGCTTCTTCTTGGGATAGGCGCCGATCACCGTCTTGACCTGCTGACCATGGCGGAAGAGCATCAGCGTGGGGATCGACATCACGTTGAATGTGACCGCGGTCTGCTGGTTCTCGTCGATGTTCATCTTGACGACCTTCAGCTCTTCACCGCGCTCCTTGGCGATCTCCTCGACCACCGGTGCGACCATCCGGCACGGCCCGCACCAAGGCGCCCAGAAGTCCACCAGCACGGGGACCTCGGACTCGATCACCTCGGCCTGAAAGTTGTTGTCGGTGACTTCTGTAACGGTGCCTGCCATTCTGGCTCCTTGGACTTCGTCGGTGCTTGGGCCTGCTTACTTCATAAAGTATAGCGAGTCTGCTCACACTAGCCTACGCATAGTGGCGGATCCCACCAACAGCGAGATCGCCCTGGCGCTCGACGAACTCGGCGACCTGTACGAGCTCGATGGCGCGATCGTTCATCGGGTCGTGGCCTACCGCAATGCCGCCAAGGCGGTCCGCGATGCGTCCGTCTCGCTGATCGCGCTGGCGCGCCAAGGGCGTGCCACCGAGCTTCCCGGGATCGGCGCGATCATCCAGGAGAAGGTGCTCGCCCTCGCCGACACCGGCGAGATCCCCGCCGCGGTCAAGCTGCGGGCCAAGTTCCCCCCGGGGCTGGTGGAGATCACCCGTCTCCCGGGACTCGGCCCAAAGCGCGCCCGTCGGCTCTACGAGGAGCTCGGCATCGATTCCCCGGACGCGCTGCGGGCGGCGGCCGAGGGACGGCGCATCCGCACCCTGAAGGGCTTCGGTCCGAAAGCGGAGGAGGCGCTGCTGGCCGCGCTGGACGCCCACGAGGCGGACGGCCCGGGCCGCCGCACGGTGCTCGACCGCGCCCTGGTGATCGGCGAGGAGCTGGTGGCGGCACTGCGCGAGCATCCCGCCGCCCAGCGCGTCGAGCTCGCCGGCTCGGCCCGCCGGATGACCGACAGCGTCAAGGACCTCGACGTGATCGCCACCGCGAGCGATCCGCTCGAACTGGCCCGGGCGGCCGCCGCGCTCGACCTGATCGAGACCGCCGGGACACCCGGCAGCGCCGGAGTGCGGATGCGGACCCACACCGGCCTGCAGGTCGACCTGCGGATCGTCGCACCCGACCAGTTCGGCAATCTGCTGCAGCACTTCACCGGCTCCAAGCAGCACAACGAAGCCCTGCGCACGGCGGCCGTGCGCAAGGGGCTGCACGTCTCCGAGTACGGCGTGCTCGACGACGCCAGCGGTGAGACGCACCGGTGCGAGACCGAGCAGGAGGTCTACGGACTGCTCGGGTTGCAGTACATCGAGCCGGAGCTGCGCGAGAACCGGGGCGAGCTCGAGGCGGCGGCCAACGGCACGCTCCCGGACCTGATCACGGAAGCGGACCTGCGGGGCGACCTCCACTCGCACACCACCGCCTCCGACGGCACCGCCTCGGTCGAGCAGATGGCCAGTGCCGCCCGGGACGCCGGCTATGAATACCTGGCGATCACCGATCACTCGTCGAGCATGGGCTTCGGCGCCGACGTCTCGCCGGACGAGCTGAAGGCGCAGATCGAGCGGATCCGCGGAATGCAGGTGGAGGGGATCGAGTTGCTCATCGGCAGCGAGGTCAACATCCTCCCCGACGGGTCGCTTGACTACCCGGACGAGCTGCTGGCTCAGCTCGACTGGGTGATCGCCTCGGTCCACTCATCGTTCAGGATGGGCCGAGCCGCTATGACCGAGCGGATCCTGGCCGCGATCGAGCATCCCCTGGTCGATGCGATCGGTCATCTCTCGGGGCGCAAGATCGAGCACCGGTCGCCCTATGAATTCGACCTCGAGGCGGTGCTGGACGGCGCCGTGCGGACGGGAACGATGCTTGAGATCAACGCCAGTCCCAACCGGCGCGACCTGAACGAGGTCCACGCAAGAGCCGCCGCCGCGGCCGGCGTTCCGATCGTGATCAATTGCGACGCTCACCGCGTCGGCGGGTTCGAGGTCGCCCGCTACGGGATCGCCACGGCGCGCCGGGCCTGGCTGACCGCGGCCGACGTGGCCAACACGAAGCCGTGGTCAGAGGTCTCCGCCATGCGCGGGCGGAGCCGCTCGGCGGCCTGAGCCGACGCGGCGCCGTGGCGGCCTGGGCCCGGCGCGGCGCCGTGGCGGCCTGAGCCCGGACGGGGCGCCATGGCGGCCTCGGCCCGGCGGGGCGCCATGGCGGCCTGGGCCCGGTTCGACGTACCCCCGCAGCCCGCCGCGCAGGCCACAATCCAGGCGATACCGGCGGCGCCGGCCCCTCGGCGGAAGTGGCGCGAGAGCCCGCGCCAGCTCAACTGAATCGCGGCGAACCAGACCAGGCCGGCCAGGCACAGCACCGACGCGACGAAGAAGTTCAGACGCAGGCCGAGGATGTGCGCGGAGTAGTCGATGCGCAGCGTCTCCTCGAACATCCGGAACCCCGAGTATCCGGCCACATACAGCGCGAAGAGGCCGGGCGGCTTGATCTTTCGCCGCGCGCCCAACCAGATCAGGAATCCGGCGAGACTCAGGTTGAAAACGATCTCGTAGAGGAACGTGGGCTGGAAGGTGGCGTAGCGCTCATAGCCGGGCGGCCGATGCGCGGGGTCGATCTTCAGCCCCCACGGCAGCGTCGTCGGCCCCCCGAACAGCTCCTGGTTGAAGTAGTTGCCGATCCGTCCGATCGCCTGGGCGACGAGCAGCCCGGGAGCCGCCGCGTCCATGAAGCGCGGGATGTCCGCCCGCGACAGCCGGCGACGGAGCACCCACAGACCGCCGGCCACCCCCGCCGCGATCCCGCCCCAGATTCCGAGGCCGCCCTGCCACACCGCGAACACACCCCACCAGTGCGGTGGAACCTGACTCGGGGTGGTGATGATGAAGTAGACGCGCCCGCCGATCAGTCCCGCCGGGAATCCCCACAGCGCGACCTCTGCGACCAGGTCCGGGTTGCCTCCGGCGCGCGCCCACCGCCTCCGGGCGATCAGCACCGCGGCGAGCACCGCGAACACGTACGCGATCCCGTAGGCGTGGAAGAACAACGGGCCGAGGTGAACGCCGTTGGACGACGGGCTGGGAATGAACGCGCCGATGCTCACGCCGCCCTCAATCGTGGCACCAATCGCGGAAGTACGCGCTCGGCCAGCGTACGGTCGACCGCCGCCGGGCCGAACGGCTCCAGCAGCTCCCGGGCCCGCTCGGCGTACCCGGGCAGCGGATCATCGAGGGCGATGCGCAGCGCGCGGCCGATGTCCTCATCCACCAGTCGTGGATCGAGCTGACGGGCCAGATCGAGCGCGGGATACGGCCCCGGCGCCGGCGTGCTCACGAGCAGACAGCCGTCGGCCAGCGCCTCGAGCGGCGCGATCCCGTAGTCCTCACGCGTAGGCGCCGCGACGAACACGCGGGCGCGACGCAGCAGCGCGCGATATGCAGCGGGATCAAGTCGCCCCGCCATCCGCACCCCGTCGACCGATTCGCTGCGGTCGATCCCCGCCACCACCAGCTCCTCCCCGCCGCGGCGCACGCGCGACCACGAGGACAGCGTGAAGTCCAGGCGCTTCTTCGCCGGATTGCCGGCATACGTGAGTGCCGTAATGTCCCGCGACTGAGCGGGGGTGAGCGCGTCGGCGGACGGCTTCACCGGCGAGGGCACGACCACGGCCTCTGGTTGTGGCCCTCTCAATGGCTGCAGCGAACGGGGGCTCATGGTCAGCACAAGCGGCGCCTGCGCGAGCCGCCGGCGCTCGACGACCCGCTGCCACACGCCGTGGCGCCCGGGCCGGTTCTCGGCGGCGATCGCGTCGAGCCAGATCGCGCCGGGGACCGGCCACAGCAACGCGGCGGTGATCGAGCAGTAGACGACCGCGGCCGGACGATGCTCGGCGATGCCACGCTGGCAGGCGCGCCGGGCCAGACCGGCCTGGACGAAGTCGGTGAGGGCGAACGTGCGGACGTGCGGCACGGGGCCGGTGCTGACCGTCCTCACCTCGGCCCCCGCGCGCGAGAGCGCGGCGGCGAGGTCACGTGCAGCCGCCGTCCATCCGCCGGTGCTGTCGACGGAGACGACGAGGACGTCCGCCGCCGGGGCCACTAGGCCCGGGTCTCGCGGGGGCGAACCGCGCCCCCGTTCAGCTCGAAGAGATTCGAGCGGAACCCGGGTGTCCGCACCAGCTTGATGGGCTGCAGCGGAGAGGTCCGCTCGATGTAGAAGCGCGCACCGTCACGTTCCTCGATCGCCGTAACCGCGGAGGACTGCCGGCGCCAGGCCAGGGCCCAGATGATCGCGAAGCCGGTGGCGACCGCCGGGACCTGGGGCAGCACGAAGGCGAGCGCCCCCGCGCCGATCGTGGAAACCAGGAGCGGCCAGAGCCGGTTCAGCACGGTCCGCCCCGGTTGGACCTGGGGCAGCGTGGCCTGCATCCTGGCGCTGGCCAGCAGCGAGGCGATCGGCTGTGAGGTCTCCGGGCGACGTCCCAGCCAGACCCCGATCAGTCCGGCCGCCACCCACCAGGCGGCTCCGAGCGGGACGACCAGATCGTCGCTGGTGCCGTTGGCGCCGGCCAGCGTCAGCACCGCCAGCAGCGTGGCAGCGGCGGCGCTGATCAGGACCGTGATCCGGAGGAATTCGGTGAAGCGCATCGGCTAGACGGCGGCCGGCATGGTCATCTCATCTAGTCCGCGGCCAGCATGGACAGCAGCTCCTGCACGCCTTCGGTGCCCTCGACCACGACGTCCGCCTCGCTCTGGATTGCCGCGGGACCATCTTCCGAGCTGACGCCGACCCGGATCGCCCGCTGCAGACGCCCGCTCTCGGCCAGCGCCTCGAGGGCACGGAATGCATCCAGGTCGGTGGCGTCGTCGCCCACGTACATCGCTACGTCGATGTCCGCGTTCTCGAGCAGGGCGGTGACCCCGGCGCCCTTGTCGATCCGCACCGGTGGCCTGACCTCCAGCACCTTCCGGCCGGCATGGGTCCGGAGCCCGGCCGCCTTGGCGCGCTCCGCGATCGTGTCGATCGCTGCCTCGGCCGCCTGCTCGTCGGGCGCCCCGCGCCAATGGAACGCGATGATCGCGCCCTTGTCCTCCATCCGAACACGGCGGCGGCGCAACTCCGGCGTGTCGACCTCGTGCCCGAACTCGTGGATCCGCCGGGCCCAGTCCTCGAGGCCCGGATCGAGCTTGGCCTCGGTCCAGCCCGCCCGCAGCAGTTCGGCCCCGTGCGAGCCTAGGTAGGAGATCGCTCCGATCGACACCATCGCGCGCGCCTCGGAGGCGCGGCGGCCGCTGACGCACGCGACGAGACCGTAGCGTTTGACCACCGCGATCAGCAGCTGACGCGTCGCCTCCGGCACGCTGGCGTCGGCCGCATGCTGAACGATCGGCGCGAGCGTGCCATCGATGTCGAGTAGCACGGCGGAACGGCTTGGGTTCGAGCGCAGAGGTTCTAGCGCCTCGGAAAGGAGCGCTGACGTCACACCCCTAGTATGCCCGCTCATGTGCCGCTCCAACGTGCCGTGGGCGGCCTCTGACCAGACGCTGGGAAACGCGGGCCTATTAGGATTGGCGACCGTGACCGAGCGAGCCGATGGATACGGGATCTCCAGCCTGTCGGAAATGGGCGACGGCTACGGCTTTCGCAAGATCCGCCACGCGGTCGGGGTTACCGCTTTTGGGATCAACGCCGTCGTGCTCCCGCCGGACTACGCCACCGGCATCCACTACCACGAGGACCAGGAAGAGACGTACTTCGTCCACGAGGGCGAGGTCGAATTCCGCTTCGGCGATGGCGCCGCGCACCGGCTGGGTCCTGGCGGCGTCGTCCGGGTCGACCCGAGCACCCACCGCGGGATGCGCAACGTAGGCCAGAGCGACGCGGTGGTGATCGTGATCGGAGGCAAGGATGGGTATGTCGGCCGGGACGGACAGTCCGTCGACGGATCGTCGGGTGACGGTCCCCCCGGCGCCCGATAGCTCCCCGGCGCCCGGGGCCAGGGTGAGCGCCGGCTCCGATCCGGTTGTGCTGCTGCACGGTCAGCCGGGGAGCGCGCGCGACTGGGACGCGGTCCGCGCCGCCCTGGGAGAGCGCACGCGCACGGTGGCCATCGATCGCCCCGGCTGGGACGGCGCCACCGCCGCGGCCGGACTCGAGGACAACGCCTGCGCGGCGCTCGAGGCGCTCGATGCGCTCGGCCTGCAGCGGGCGACGCTGGTCGGGCACAGCTTCGGCGCCGCGGTGGCCGGCTGGGTCGCCGCGCACCATTCCGATCGCGTCGCGGCGCTGGTCCTCGTCGCGCCGGCCGCAAACGTTGCCTCCTTGTTTCCCGTCGACCGCTGGCTCGCGCTCCCCGTCGCCGGTGATCTCGCGAGTGCGTCGTTGCTCGCCAGCGCCGGCCTCACGCTGGCCTCAGGCCAGGCCCGCCGCTGGATCGCCGGCCAGCTGGCCCTCGACGAGCGCTTCCTCCGCGATGCCGGCCGGGCGCTGCGCAGCCCGGCGGCGTGGCGAGCTTTCGCGATCGAGCAGCGAGCGTTGGTCCGCGAGCTGCCGGCCCTGGAGGAGATGCTGCCCCGGATCGAGGCGCCGACGACGATCGTGATCGGCACCGCGGACCGGGTCGTTCCCGTCAGCTCGGCGCGCAAGTTGGCCGGCCAGATCGCCGGCGCCGAGTTGGTCGAGATCGACAACGCCAGCCACCTGCTACCGCTCCAGCACCCCGAGCGCGTCGCCGAGCTGATCGCCGCGAGCGCGAGCGGCTACCCTCCCCCGCTAACCCCCCACACGCGGGAGGCTGGTCGGATTACTGGCCGATATGGCCCGTTTCTCGACCAGACTCGCCGCCTGGCGGCTCGAGGCGCGCCGGCGCTCCGACCTGGTCGTCCACCACACCCCGCCGCTCAGCAGCAGCACCGGCGCGCCGAACAGCGGCAAATCGATCAGCACATGGCTGGCGCAGGCGAGGGCGATCATCGTCCCGCCCCCGCCGCCGCCGGAGTCCCGCGTGAGACCCACCGCCGGCGTTCACTCCGGGAGGCGCCCGGCGGCGACCCGATCAGCCGGGCCACGCGGTTCAGGCCCCAGCCGATGATCACCAGCAGCACCGCGATGATCACCAGCACCGCGCTGGTGGCAGCGCTCCAGAGCCACCCGGCGACGTCCTTCTTTCGCTCGCGCTGCATCAGCGCCGTGTCGCTCACGAAGGCCCGGGTGACCTGCGCGCGGGCCGGAATCCCGATCGCCGGGATCGCCGGGTCCGCCGGCATGAACACAGGTACGTCGCCGCGCACGCGCCCCTGCTGCATCCGGATCAGCGATTTCCACGACCCGGAGATCGGCAGCGGCTGAGCTGTCCGGTAGACGCCCGGGGCGATCGGGTGCAGCACGGCCACGATGCTCTTGGCATGCCCCTGCCAGGAGAGCTGTTCGACGTAGTCAGGCCGGCTCACCGCGGACGCCGGAGAGATCCGCACGGTGGCCCGCGCCGTTCTGAGCGCCCCACTCCCGGCAACGTGGTCGAGCGTGATCGTGGCGCGAGCCCCGGCCGGCGGGTGGGTGGGCAGACAGAACGCGAGGATCGCCGCCAGGCCGACCAGGCCGATGGCGCCCGGTACCCAGCGGCGGCCGCCGATCAAGCCGATCACGCCGACCCGCCGCGGCGCCAGCGAGCCGGCCACGAAGGCACCGACGAGCGCGCCGGCCAGCGCCGCCGGGATGCCGATCGAGATCGCGGACGGGACGAAGTGCGACGGCCAGGAGATCGGCATCCACACGTGGGTCCAGACCCACTCGCCCAGCGTGCCCAGCGTGCCGATCAAGACGGCGGCGAGCGCCGCGAACGCGGCCAGGCGCCGGGGCGAGACGATCAGCGCCGCCACCTCGACGCATAGCGCAGCCGGGATGTAGGTCGAGAAGTGCGGCGTCGCCTGGCCCATCACCGGCCCGACGAACAGGGCGAAGAAGCCGCTCATCGCCAGGTTGACCACCGCCGCGGAGATCGCTCCTCCCGGCCCCGCCAGCGCTCGCCCGAGCACCAGCGCGAGACCGCCCGCGAAGGCCAACAGCGCCGGCTGGAACAGCAGGTTGTACTGCGGCACCCCGAAGCCGAACTCGGCCTGGTAGATGGTCAGTCCGGCCAGGATCCCGCCGGCGCCGATCACCGCGAGGACCCACCGCCCGGCCCGCGCGCCGACGCCGCGCTCGGCCGCCAGCGTCAGCTCGCCCGAGCCGCCAACCGCCATCCGCCCCTCGCACAGCAGCCCCAGGATGGTTGGGATCATCAGCTGCCCGCCGGTGAGCATGATCAGGTGGGTCGGGCCCCAGAGCGTGACGTCCTGACCGAAGGTCGCGTGCCAGACATCGTCGAGCGGAAAGCCGATCAGCGCGAATCCACCGCAGGCCATCATCACCAGCCCGCTGGTCGGGACGGTCCAGGAGGGGCTGAGTCGCAGCCCGGTGCGGCGGGCGTCATCGCCGCGGGCCATCACGATCGCCAGCCAGCCCGCCGCGAAGATCCCGAACAGGCCGATCAGGATCGGGTAGTGCGCCGGAGTGCCGAACGGGCCCGGATCGCGGCCGCGGTCGATGTGGACCGCGACGTCCCAGTAGAAGCCGGTGCCTGCCAGGATCAGCGAGCCGGTGGCCAGTGCGACGGGCAGCGAGGCCCAGGCCGGCACCTTCAGGAGCCACGAGAACGGTCGGGCGATCGCGTCGAGCGCATCGAGCTTCCCCGCGCGGTAGCGCACGCCGATCACCAGCAGGGCGAGAGTCAGCAGCATGCCGGCGGCGGTCGCGCCGATCACCTGGCCGAGCGGGGCACCCCCGGCCGGCGGCGCGCTGACTGCTGATAACACGTGGTGCACCGCCATCCTTTCCTCCGCCATGAGGCTTTGTAACAGGAACGTAGCTACATAAACGTTACCTACGCGAGCGTTACATGGCAACCCGGAATTTCCTGGCCACCGGTTCGGCGTGCACGAGTCCGCTGCACCTGCAACATTGCCCCGATGGCCACCGGCTCCCGGCGCACGCCGCGCATGGCTCCCGAGGCGCGCCGGGCGCAGCTGCTCGATGCGGCGCTCGACGTGCTGAGCGAGAAGGGCTTCGGCGGGGTGACGATCGAGGCGGTGGCGCGGCGCGCCGGGGTCACCCGCCCGGTGCTCTACGACAACTTCGGAGACCTCCAGGGGCTGATGCTGGCGCTGATCGAGTCGGCCGAACGGACCGCGCTCACTCCGCTGCTGGAGATCGTCGGCAGCAACCCGGGAGATGACGTCGACCCGGAGCGCTTCCTGTACGACAGCGTGCTCGCCTTCCTGGAGGCGGTTAAGGCCGATCCGCGCACGTGGCGGCTGGTGCTGATGCCGCCCCGCGGCAGTTCCAGTGAGCTGCGCGAGCGGATCCGGCGCAGTCGCCGGCTGATCGCCGATCGCGTCACCACCTTGCTCGACTGGGGGGTCCCACGGCGCGGCGGTCCGCTCGGACTCGACCATCCGCTCGCCGCCCGGGTGATCGTGGCCGCCGGCGAGGACGCCGCCCGGCTGATGCTCGCCCATCCGCGGCGATTCACTCCCGAGCGGCTGACCGCTCTCACCCGCGACCTGATCGCGCTGATCCCCAGCGACGCGGCGCCCCGGGGCCATCCCCCGCCCGCGCTCACGAAGGCGCCCGATCCGGTCCTCACCCAGGACGGGGCAGCGCCCCGGCGCCGGCGCGTGCCCCAGGTCGAGCGCCGCGAGCAGCTACTCGACGTCACGCTCGCGCTCCTGGCCGACGAGGGCTTCGGAGCGCTCAGCATGGAGGCGATCGCCCGGCGGGCGCAGGTCAATCGCGCCGTCGTCTACCGGAGCTTCGCCAATCTCCACGTGCTCCTGGCCGCCTTGCTGCACCGCGAGGACCGGCGAGTCCGTCAGGCGCTCGACGACCTGCTCCCCCGCGACCCGGCCGGCCAGCAGCCTTCTCAGCTGCTGGGGCAATCCCTGGCGCGCTTCCTCAGCGAGGTGATGGCGCAGCCGCAGACCTGGCGGGTCGCGCTGCTGCGACCTGAGAGCGCTCCGGTGGCCCTCCAGAAGGTGGTCACCCGGCGGCGCGCGGCGCTCGCGAGCCGACTCGAGCCGTTGGTGCGCTGGGGGATCGCGCGCGTGCACCCGGACCCGGCGAAGTTGGACGTCGAGGTGCTGGCGCGAATGCTCCTGAGCGTCTGCGAGGAGGAGGGGCGGCTCCTGCTCGACGATCCGGAGTTCTCCGCCGAGCGGCTGTTGACGGGCAGCTGGGTACTGCTCGATACGCTCCCGCCGTGAGCGCCGTCGCCGCAGCCCCCGGGCCCGCGCCCGCGGAGAACGACCGCCACGGAATCCTGATCGTCTTCTCGGGGCTGGTGCTGGTGATGCTGATGGCGGCGCTCGACTCGACGATCGTCTCCACCGCGCTGCCCACGATCGTCGGTGACCTCGGCGGCCTCAGCCACATCTCTTGGGTGGTGACCGCTTACCTGCTGGCCCAGACCGCGGTCACCCCGATCTACGGGAAGCTCGGCGATCTCTACGGCCGCAAGATCGTCCTCCAGGTCGCGCTGGTCGTCTTCCTGGTCGGCTCGGCGCTATGCGGGGCGGCCCAGAGCCTGACCGAGCTGATCATCTTCCGAGCGATTCAGGGCCTGGGCGGGGGCGGCTTGATCGTCAGCACGATGGCCGCCGTCGGCGATGTCGTCCCGCCACGCGAGCGCGGCCGCTACCAGGGCATCTTCGGAGCCGTGTTCGGGCTGGCCAGCGTGATCGGCCCGCTGCTCGGCGGCTTCTTCACCACCAGCCTGTCCTGGCGCTGGATCTTCTACGTCAACGTCCCGATCGGGGTGATCGCCTTTTCTGTGCTGGCCGCCGTGCTCCCGCGGCGGACCGAGCAGGAGGTCCACCACAAGATCGACTACCGCGGCGCGGCGCTGCTGGCCGCCGCGCTCAGCGGGATCGTGCTGACCTGCACGCTGGGCGGCACCTCGTACAAGTGGACCTCGCCGACGATCATCCTGCTGGCGTTGGTGTCGCTCGTCCTGCTCGCGGCATTCGTGTTGGTCGAGCGTCGCGCCGCCGAGCCGGTGCTGCCCCCGCACCTGTTCGCCAACCGGGTGTTCTCGGTCACCAGCGCGATCGGGTTCGTGGTCGGATTCGCGCTGTTCGGCTCGGTCACATACCTGCCGCTCTTCCTGCAGGTGGTCAACGGCGCGTCGCCCACCGGGTCCGGCCTGCAGATCCTCCCCCTGATGGCCGGCCTGCTCGTGACCTCGATCGGCTCTGGCCAGCTGATCAGCCGCACCGGCGTCTACAAGCCGTTCCCGATCATCGGCACGGCGGTGATGGTGGTCGGGCTCTTGCTGCTCTCGGGGATGAGCGCCCAGACCAGCCGCCTCGTCGCGTCGCTGGACATGTTCGTCCTCGGACTCGGGCTCGGAATGGTGATGCAGGTGCTGGTGCTCGCGGTCCAGAACGCCGTGGACTACAAGGACCTCGGTGTGGCCACATCCGGCGCCACCCTGTTCCGCTCGATCGGCGGCTCGATCGGCACGGCGATCCTCGGCTCGATCTTCAGCAACCGGCTCGGCTCCGAACTGGCGAAGTCCCTCCCGCGAGGAGCTTCCTCGCGGCTGAGCGGTGCCGGCACGACCAACCCGGCGGCGCTGGACAGGCTGCCGGCCCCGATCCACCACGCGTATGTCACCGCGTTCACCAACGCCCTGGGAACGGTGTTCGTGGTCGCCGCCGTCGTCGCCGCGGTCGGCTTCCTGTTGAGCTGGGCGCTCGAGCAGCTGCCGCTGCGCGACAGCGTCAACGCCACCAGCGGCATCGGCGAGACGTTCGCCGTGCCGAAGGGCACCGACTCCTTGGCCGAGGCCTCGCGTGCGCTCAGCGTGCTGATCGGGCGCGAGGGCCGGCGGCAGATGGTGCAGCGCCTGGCCGAGCGCGCCGGGGTCGACCTGTCTCCGGCCGCCTGCTGGCTGATCGTGCGACTGCACGAGAAGCCCCAGGCCGACATCGCCGCCCTCTGCCAGAGCTTCGCTATCCCCGTGCCGGTCGGGTTCAGTGCGCTTGACGAGCTCGTCGAGCGCAAGCTCGTCCGCCTCGGCCCGAGCCACGGGACTGCTCCGGCACGCGAGGTGACGCCTGCCGGCGAGGAGGCCGTCGAGAAACTGGTGGCTGAGCGACGGGCCAGCCTCGCCCGATTGTGCGAGGGGTGGGCCCCCGACCAGCATCCAGACCTGGCCGGACTCCTCACCCGCCTGGCCAAGGAGCTCGTGCGCGAGCCTTCCCGCGAGGTTCACGCACATGTGTGATGGATAATCTTGACGGCGTGTCAGCGCACCGCCTGTCAGTGGTGATCGTGGGGGCCGGGTTCGGCGGGATCGCGACGGCGATCGAGCTGCGCAAGCACGGCTTCGAGGACATCGTGATCCTCGAGCGGGCGCCGGCCCTGGGCGGGACATGGTTCTACAACAGCTATCCCGGCGCGGCCTGCGACGTGCCCAGTCACCTGTATTCGTTTTCGTTCGCTCAGCGCCGCGACTGGTCGCGGTTGTGCTCGCCGCAGGCGGAGATCCTGGAATACCTGGGCCAGATCGCCCGCGAGCACGGGATCGATCAGCTGGTCAGCACCGACACCGAGGTCAGCTCGTGCGCCTGGGACGAGGGCGAGCGACGCTGGACGGTGTCCAGCCGCGACGGCCGCTCCTGGTCAGCCGACGCGGTCGTGATCGCCACCGGCCAGCTCCATCAGCCCTCGATCCCGCGGATCGAGGGCGCCGACCAATTCGCCGGGCGCAGCTTTCACTCCTCCGACTGGGACCACGACTACGACTTGACGGGCCGGCGCGTCGCGGTGGTCGGCACGGGCGCGAGCGCCGTCCAGTTCGTGCCCGAGCTCGCGCAGGCCGCTGGACACCTCGTCGTCTTCCAGCGCACGGGGAACTGGTTCCTGCCCCGGCGCAACCGTCCCTACCCCGCCATGGTCAAGGCGATCATCCAACACGTGCCGGGTGTCCAGGCCTATCGCCGGCGGTTCATCTACAACTACGGCGAAACGCTCACCTTGGCGATCCGCCACCCGGACACCGTCGGCCGGCTCGGGCGGTTCGTCTCGACGCGTTTCATGCGAGGGCAGCTCACCGATCCGGAGATCCGGCGCAAGGCGTGGCCGGACTACACCTTCGGCTGTAAGCGCGTCCTGTTCAGTTCGGCCTACCTGCCGGCGCTCCAGCGCCCGAACGTGGAGCTCGTGACGGATGGGATCACGCACATCACGCCGACCGGGATCGTCACCGACGATGGGGTCGAGCGTGAGTTCGACTGCTTGATCTGGGGCACGGGATTCCACACCGATCACTTCATGTTCCCGATGGAGGTCACCGGCGCTGGCGGCATCAGCCTGCAGGAGGCCTGGGCGGACGGAGCCCACGCGCATCTCGGGATCACCGTGCCGGGCTTTCCTTCGATGTTCATGATCTATGGGCCCAACACCAACACCTCGGGTGGCTCGATCATCCTCTACGAGGAGACCCAGGCCGCCTACATCCGTCAAGCCCTGGAAGAGGTCCGCGCGCGCCGAGTCGCCGCCATCGAAGTCCGCGCTGACGTCGAGGCGCGCAGCGACCGCGAGCTTCAGGCGCGCTTCGCCGGCACCGCCTGGACCCGGTGCGACTCCTGGTATCGCGACGAATCCGGACGTATCATCACCAACTGGCCGGGGTATATGCGGGAGTACGAAGCGCGCCTGGCCCGGCTGGATCCGAGCGAGTACAGCTTCCTGGCGCTCCCCGATCGCGCACCGGTCTCGGCCTGACCCGGTGACCGCCCCCGCGTCCGCCCCAGCGGATCTCGCGACCTACCTGACGGCGATGACCGATTGGCTGGCCTGCGCCGCCGGCGGCGCAGGCCAGCGCGCGGCCAGGGCAATGCGCGGCGCCGGCGAGGACCTCCTGTCCGACGTCGCCTTCGCCGCCACCGCCGGGCACGTACTCGACTACGACGACACCTATGCCCCGGGTCTCGCTCACTGCAGCGCGCCGACCGCTCCCGCGGCGCTTGTCCTCGCCGCTCACCGCGGGCTATCGCTGAGTCGAGCGCTCGCGGCCTACGCCGAGGGATTCGAGGCGATGGCTGCGCTGGCGGCGGCCAGTCATCCCGGTCTGTATGACGCGGGCTGGCATCCCACCGCGGTGTGCGGCCCGATCGGGGCGGCGGTGGCCGCCGCGCAGCTGCTCGGATGCTCCGCGGCCGAGCGCGAGCATGCCCTGGCCATCGCCCTGCTGCGCGCCGGTGGCACGCGCGGCGCATTCGGATCGGACGGAAAGTCGATCCAGGTCGGGCTGGCCTGCGCGGCCGGAGTCCAGGCGGTGCTGCTCGCCCGCGGCGGCGCCCGGGTCGACTCGCGCGCGGTCCATGGGCCGCTCGGCTTCGAGCGGGTGCTCGGCGCCAGTTGGCCGTCCGATCCGGGGAATCCGGCGATCATCGACAACTGGATAAAGCTGCATCCGAGCTGCCTGGGGACCCACGCCTCGATCGACGCCGCGCTGCAGGCGCGCGCCGGCGGATACCAGCCGACCGACGAGCGGCTCGACGTCCGCGTGCACCCGGTTTCACGGCAGGCCGCGCATCTCGATTCCGTGGGCGACGGACTCTCGGCCAAGTTCTCGATTCCGTACTGCGTGGCGTTCACGGTCCTGCACGGGCCGCCCCGGGCGGCGGACTTCGACGGCCTCGATCCCAGCGCTACCCGCCTCGCCGGGCAGGTCACCGTCGCGGTCGATCAGTCGGTGCCCGAGTTCGGCGCCGTGCTGTCGGCGGGCCGGTCCGAGCTCGCCTCCGTCCCCTGCCCGCGCGGCGCCCCCGGGCGTCCGGTGTCCTCCGCCGAACTGGCCGCGAAGGTGTCCGACCTGGCCGGCGAGCGCCTGAGGGGCGCACTGGCCGATCTCGATTCCCCGGCCGCCGAGGTTCTGCGAGCGGCGGGACTGCTCTGACCGGGTGCACCTGGGCGGCATACTCAGGACGATGGCTTTTCCACCGCCCGCCCGACATCTCCTCCGGGCCAAGGACCTGGCCGACGCGCGCTACGCCGAGCCGCTCGGCGTCGAGGATCTCGCGCGGGCGGCCGGCCTTTCCCGCGCGCATTTCAGTCGCGAGTTCCGTCGCACGTTCGGCGAGTCGCCGCACGCATATCTGCTGACCCGCCGGCTCGAGCGCGCGGCAGCGCTGTTGCGCAACACCGACAACTCGGTGGCCGAGATCTGCCTGGCCGTCGGGCTCCAGAGCATCGGCTCCTTCACCACCTCGTTCAGCCGCACCTATCGGTGCTCGCCGACCGCCTACCGTGCCTCGTTCCCCCCGGCGGCGAACTACGCCCTGATTCCGGCCTGCGTTCTGCGCGCCAACCTGCGCCCGCAACACCGCACGTTTCGAGAAGACAGCCGCGCCGCCGCGGGCTAGCGTTGCCCAGCGCACACTTCGAGTACAGGAGGCAAAACATGATCAAGCTGGCCAACGCACAGCTGTGGGTTCACGACCAGGACGAGGCACTCGAGTTCTGGACCAAGAAGGTGGGCATGGAGGTCCGCCAGGACGTCACTTTGCCCGAGATGGGGAACTTCCGCTGGCTCACGGTCGGGCCCGCGGGCCAGCCCGAGGTGGCGATCGTACTGATGGCCATTCCCAGCCCACCGATGTTCGACTCGGACACCGTTGCCCAGATCGAGACGCTCGTGGCCAAGGGGGTAGCCGGCACGATCTTCCTGACCACTGAGGACTGCCGAGCCTCCTACGAGGAGCTCAAGGCGCGCGGCGTCGAGTTCACCGAGACGCCCGAGGACCGGCCCTACGGGATCGACTCGGGCTTCCGCGACCCCTCCGGTAACGCGATCCGGCTGACCCAGGTCAAGGAGCTCGCCAACGTCTGAGTAGTTCGCGGTTGCGCCCGCGAGCACCGAGGCGGATACTGACGTTCGTGCGTCGGATCTCGCTGAGCGTGCTCGCGGGCGTTGCGCTGATCGGCGGAACGGTTGTCCTGCTGCACAGCGCCAGTTCGAGCCCCGGTCAGCCGGCGGGGCTCAGGACGGCGCACCTGGCAGCGGCCCCGACAAGCCGGCTGACCGGGCGCGCCCCGTCGCGGCTCGCCCTCGGGAGATCGGGCGTCATGCGTGCGCTGGCTGAGTTCCGGGCCACCCACCCGCTGTTCCCGTCCGTCCGGCAGCTGAAATCCGGCCAGCGCGCGATCCACGCTCCCTCGTTGATCCTGCCCACTCAGGGCATGTCGTGTCCAGTCGCCACCGGGTCCAGGCCGGGAGGCTGCTCGATCGTGCCGTGCGCCCAGTACGTCGGCGCAGTCCAGACCAGCTACACCGCGCCGGCATCGGGTCTGGGCCTCGCGGTGCTCCCCCGCGTCGCCCCTCGGCCCTCATCCGGCGGAAGCGCGCCGGCTTGCGTTTCGCGGCCCGGGCCGCCGCCGCAGCTGCACTGGGTCAGCTCGGCCGGCCGCTGAGCCGCACCTGCCGCGGGACGCTGAGCCGCACCCACCGCGGTAGATACCCTTCGGCGATGGCGTGTTGCGCCTTCGACGCGATGCCGAACTCCGCTCGATGAAGACCGTCGACCTGCGCACCGTCCTGGGGACCTGGGACACGAGCGGCGGAGCAATCTTGTCGTACTCGGGTCTCGGCTTGTGGGGGGTGATGTATGCCCTGGCCGCCGCGCGTCCGTCGCCGCGCGGGCGTCGCTGGCCGCGGGCCCGGACCGCGTGGTTCATGGCGGGCCTCGCGCTGCTGCTGTTCTGCTTCGCCTCGGGACTCGAGGTCTACGAGGACAACCCGACCATCCACGTGATCCAGCACATGCTCGTGATGATGGCCGTGCCGCCGCTGCTGGTGTTCGGCGCGCCGCTCACGTTGCTGCTGCGCACCCTCTCCCCCACTGGCCGGCGCACCGTCGTCGACGTGCTCGACGACCCGGCCATGCGACTGTGGCGCGGGCGCTGGGCGGGGGTCTGGCTGTGCGTCGACTACTACCTGACGATGTACGTCTACCAGCTCACCCCGCTGCGGTCCTTCGCCGAACGACACGCGGGTGCCCACGTTGCGGTGCACGGCTACTTCCTCCTCTGCGGGCTGCTCTTCTGGCTGCCGATCGCCGGCCTGGACCCGACGCGCTATCGACCCCGGCCGCAGGTCAAGCAGGCGATGATCGCCCTCGGCCTACCGGCGTTTGCGCTGCTCGGGGTGATCGAGCTGGCCAAGGGCGAGAACGCGACCGGGGTGGCCTACATCATCTCCGGGGTGGCGTTGACACTGCCGGCTCAGCTGTATCTGATGCTGCGCGAGCGCGCCGCGGGCGGAAAAGATCATGTCGCCGTGGCCCGCAACCAGCCGAGGGCACTGGTGTAATCCGTTCACGGTGCGGGTTCTCGGCCCAAGCCGGCGATCGATCTCATGAGCCCGAACTCACTTCCCGCTCGCCGGCTGCGCCCGGTCGACCTGTTGCCGCGGCGCCGCTCGCGTCTATCTCGGATCCGCGTGCTCCTGCCCGACGGTGCCGGGACGACGGTCCACGTCGCCAGCTACGACCGGCAGGCGGTCACCGCGCGTGTGGCGGTGTTGCCGAGACCGGCTCCACTGGTGCGCTGGTGCCGGGAGGAGGGGATCCGCCACGCCATCGTCGGCGGGTTCTTCCTGCGGCCGAATTGCACGCCGCTCGGGCAATTGCGGATCGGCGGGGAGGCGCAGCCGTCGGTGCCGTTCGCCGCGCCGTGGGGCGAGGTCCGTGCCTGCGTGCATGTCACCGATGACCTGGTGCGGATCGCCGGGCGCGAACGCCTGGGCGAGAATCCTGAAGGCGATCTCCTGCAGGCGGGGCCGATGCTCCTCGCCGGCGGAGAGATCGCGCTGCGCGACGGAGAGGATCCGGAGGGATTCTCGGCGGCAGCACATCAGTTCGACTCCGACATCACGCAGGGACGCTATCCCCGTGCGGCGCTGGCGCTCGCCGGGGGACGACTGCTCGCGCTCGCCTGTGACGGACGCACGCCGGACGACGCCGGGATGACCCTCACGGAGCTCGCCGATGCCTGCGCGCAGCTCGGCGCGACGGACGCGATCAACCTCGACGGCGGCGGCTCGGCGTCGCTGGTGCATGCCGGGCGTCTACGCAACCGCCCCCGCGAGGAGCACGGCGTCGATCTGCTCGAGGGCCGCTCGATCGTCACCGCGATCGTGTTCGAACCGCGCTGAGCGCCCCCTAACCACACTGGCGCTCAGGCGAGAAGCGAGGCGGACGCCGCTTGTTCACACGATAGTCATACTCGGAGGCGATCACGATGCCGCCTCGGGTCCTGTCAGCCATCCTGTTCTCGCCGCGCGGGGGTTCCGCGCACGCAGCGCGTGCGCTGGCGCGGGGGCTCCGAAAGCAGGGCTGGTCTGTGACGTTGCTGGCCGGCTCGCGGGGCGACCATGGCGCACACGGCGACGCCGGGGCGTTCTACGGCGATGTGCGCGCGGTCGACTTCGACGCCGCCTTGGCCACCGGGTCGCCGATGGGCTACGAGGGCCCGCTCGGCACCGCGCCCATGCACCCTTCCTTTGAGGATCGGCCCGGCGCGCACGACCGGGTCTTCGCCTCGCTGGACGACGCCGAGTTCGAGCGCCAGGTCGCCGCCTGGTCCCGCGAGCTCGAGCACGCCGGTGCGGCCGAGGCCGACGTGCTGCACCTGCACCACCTCACTCCGCTGAACGAGGCCGCCGCTCGCGTCGCGCCGCACGTACCGATCGTCGGCCAGCTCCACGGCACCGAGCTGTTGATGCTCGAGCAGATCGCCGGCGGCGCACCGCCCGGCTGGGCCTACGCCGACCGCTGGGCGGCACGAATGCGAGGGTGGGCGTGCCGCTGCGAGCGCCTGATCGTCGCTCCGGCCGCCGCGCAGCGCGCCCTGACCCTGCTCGAGGTGCCGCACGAGCGAGTCATACCAATCCCGAACGGCGTCGACCTCGACCTGTTCCGGCCCATGACGCTCGATCGGGAGGCCTTCTGGCGGCGCGTGCTGGTCGAGCAACCGCGCGGCTCGCTTCCCGGCAAGCCCGAGGGAAGCGCTCGCTACTCCGGCGCGGAGGCCGACGCGCTGGCCGCCGGCACCGTGTTGCTCTACGTCGGCCGGTTCACCGCGGTGAAGCGCCTCGATCTGCTGATCGGCGCCTTCGGACGCGCGCAGGAGCGCCTGCAAACTCCGGCCGGCCTGGTTCTGGTCGGAGGCCACCCCGGCGAATGGGAGGGCGAGCATCCGGCCGAGATCGTCGCCCGCCTCGGCGTTCCCCACGTGTTTCTCGCCGGCTGGCACACCCACGAGGAACTGCCGCAGTTCTTCTCGGCCGCCGAGGCGGTTGTCCTGACCTCCGAGCGCGAACAGTTCGGCCAGGTCATCATCGAGGGCATGGCCTGCCGTCTGCCCGCCGTGGCCACTCGCTCGCTGGGCCCGGCGGCGATCATCGAGGACGGCGAAACGGGCTGGCTCGTGGGATCCAGCGACGACGAGGCCCTGACCGCGGCCTTAGTCGACGTGGTAGAGCACGGGGAGGAGCGCCGGCGGCGAGGGGCTCGGGCCCAGGTCGTCGCGCGTGAGCGGTTCTCCTGGACCGGCGCCGCGGCACAGATCGCCGCGGTGCTCGCCGAGGTCGCCGGCAGCACAGGGGACCCTTCCGCACCGCCTGCTCCGGTCCGGCCGGCCCCGGCTCATGTCTCGTAGGTCGGGGTGATCGAAGCCCGCGCGAGGGTCTTGTCGAGCATGAAGAAGCCGAGCAGACCGGGCCTCGTGTCGGCGTCGACGTCGAGCGAGTCCGCGGAGAGCGCGTGAACGGTGAACACGTAACGGTGCGTGCCGTGCCCGGACGGGGGCGCCGCACCGATGTACCGGTTGGAGCCGGCGTCACCGGCCAGCTGCACCGCGCCTTCGGGCAGTCCTGAGCCGTCGGGGTCGCCCGCGCCTGTGGGCAACTCGTTCACGCCGGCCGGGATGTTGGCCACGGCCCAATGCCAGAAGCCGCTGCCGGTCGGCGCGTCAGGGTCGAAACACGTGACCACGAAGCTCTTGGTCTCCTCCGGAAAATCAGACCACGACAGCTGCGGCGAGACGTCCTCGCCCCCGGCTCCGAACACGCCGGACACCTGCGGCTTCGACATCTTCTCTCCGTCGGTGACGTCCGCGCTGGTGACGGTGAACGATGGAACCTCGGGAAGGAACTCGTCTGGCATCGGCGGCTTCGTGGTCATCGCAAGCTCCTGCGCTCGGAATTTGAGAGGGTCGCGGTCAGCATCCCCGGTGGCGCGGAAAGATAACCCCGACCGGCTGGAGCCCGCCGGATCCCCGGCGGGCTCAGCGTCGACTTTGTGGAGCGAATCAGGTGACGGTCAGCGTGCCCTTCATTCCCGCCGCCTCGTGGCCGGGCACCGGGCAGTAGAACTCGTAGGTCCCCGGCTTCAGGGTGACCGACACGGTCGAGGTCCCGCCGTGGCCGACGATGTTCCCGTCCTTGTCCACGCCGTTCCCCTTGACCCCGATGCCGTGGCTGAAGCTCGCGGGATTGGCCATGACGAGCGTCACCTTGCCGGCCTTGGCGGTGAGCTTCTGCGTGTCGAACGCGAGCTTGGAGGGGTCGGCGGACAGGTGGACGCTGCTGCCCGCGCCCCCGGTGGCCGGCGCCGGCGCAGCCGAGCTCGAGGACGAGGACGAGGACGGCGACGGGGTCGCCGCTGAGGAGCTCGAGCTGCTGCTGTTGCTGGAGCTGCCGCAGCCGGCGACGACGACGGCCAGTCCGGCGACTACGAACATCGATGCTCTGCGCACTGTTGGTCTCCTTGATCGAGCGGTCCGAAGAGATGCCTCGAGCCGTGATTCGGTTGCGGCTCGGCGAATCCTCGCTGGCCGGGTCTGATTGGCACTTCTCCTGAAAGATGCCTGGCCGCGCGATTCCTTCCCGAGACGGGAGGTTGCTCAGCCGATGCCAATCGATCCGTCCGCCTCGTATGCGAACGTATGTTCGTGCCAATCGAGCCCTCGATTCTCCATGCTGACCTGGACGCCTTCTACGCGTCGGTCGAGCAGCGCGACGCCCCGCTGTTGCGGGGAAGACCGGTGATCGTCGGCGGCGGGGTCGTCCTGGCGGCGAGCTACGAGGCCAGGGCGCGCGGCGTGCGGGGCGCCATGGGTGGGCGTCAGGCGCTGCGCCTGTGTCCCAACGCGGTGGTCGTCCCGCCGAGGATGTCGGCGTACTCGGAGGCGAGCAAGGCGGTGTTCGCGGTGTTCGAGCGCGCGGCGCCCGTCGTCGAGGGCATCTCGATCGACGAGGCGTTCCTCGACGTGCGCGGGTTGCAGCGAATCTCGGGGACGCCAGGCGAGATCGCGGCGCGCTTGCGGCGCGAGGTCCGAGAGCAGGTGGGGCTGCCGATCACGGTCGGGGTGGCGCGCACGAAATTCCTGGCCAAGGTGGCGAGTGGCGTGGCCAAGCCGGACGGCCTGTTGGTCGTGCCCGCCGACGGCGAGCTGGCGTTTCTGCATCCCCTGCCGGTCGAGCGGGTGTGGGGTGTCGGCCGGGTGACCGCGTCAAAGCTCCACGCGCGCGGGATCAGGACGGTGGGCGAGATCGCCGAGCTCGAGGAGGCCGCACTCGTCGCGATCCTCGGACGAGCGGCCGGGAGGCACCTGCATGCGCTCTCCCACAACCACGACCCGCGACCGGTGCGCGTACGGCGGCGCCGGCGCTCGATCGGAGCCCAGCGGGCGCTGGGGAAACGGCACAGACCGCCGGATGAGATCGCCGCGGCGATGATCGCGCTGGTCGACCGCACGGCGCGGCGACTACGGGCCGCGCGGCGGGTCTGCCGGACTGTCATGTTGCGGCTCCGCTTCGACGACTACACCCGCGCGACTCGGTCACACACGGTGCCGGAGCCCACCGCCCACACGCACGCGATCCTGACGATCGCCAACGGCCTGCTGACCGCGTCGATGCCGCTGATCGAGCGGCGGGGGCTGACGCTGATCGGGATAGCGCTCGCCAACCTGGCCGACGAAGGGGCGATCCAGCTTGAGCTACCGCTCGATCGCGGCCGCAACCTCGACGCGACCCTCGACCGCGTCCGCGAGCGGTTCGGCGCCGGCATCCTGACGCGGGGCGTGCTCGTCGGTCGCGATCCGGGGCTGACGGTTCCGATGCTCCCCGATTAGCGGGCCGTTGTTGATGATGAGCGATCCGCCGCAGGCGTCGTCGCCGGCCGCGGGCGTGCAGCGGCGCGGGGGGTGTCTGCTACCGTCAATGCCGCGGTCGACGCCGTCGGCCGCGAGGCAGCTCGCTTGGGTCCCGCAGTCAGCGGTTCGGGTCAGCCATAGCCTCCCCGAATCGCACGCGGCCGGCAGTGCCGCCCAAGGAGTTATGCATGTCAGTTCAGTCTTTCGCCGACCTCGGCGTGTCGAGGGCAGTTGTCAATGCGCTGAAAAGCCAGGGCATTGACGAGCCGTTTGCCGTCCAACGCCTGGTTATCAACGATGTCCTCGCCGGCCGCGACGTGCTCGCGCGCTCGCCGACCGGATCGGGCAAGACGCTCGCCTTCGGCATCCCGATGGTTGATCGGATCCAGTCCGACGGGCCTCGCCCGGCCGCGCTGATCCTCGCGCCGACGCGCGAGCTCGCTACCCAGATCGCCGCCGATATTCGCCCGATCGCTCACGCCCGGGCACTCCGGGTCACCGCCGTCTACGGCGGAGCCGGCCTGGTCAAGCAGCAGACCGATGCCGCCGCCTCGCACATCCTCGTCGCCACACCCGGCAGACTTGAGGACCTGCTGGCCCGCGGCGCCTTCAAGCTCAGCTCGATCCGGATGCTCGTCCTCGACGAGGCCGACCGCATGCTCGACATGGGCTTCCGCCCCGCCGTCGACCGGATCGTGGGCGCCTGTCCGGCCAAGCGCCAGACGCTGTTCTTCTCGGCCACCTTGGATGGCGAGGCGGGTCAGGTCGCCCGCTACTACACGACCGAGGCGGTCCTGCACGAGCACGGCCCCTCCGCTCGCCGGGCCGCGGCGGGCGTCGAGCACCGGTTCGTCGCCGTCGAGCACGCCACCCGGCTAGATGCGCTGATGGTGGAGCTCCGCCGAGACCGCGAGCTCACACTCGTGTTCGTGCGAACCAAGCGCGGCGCCGACCGGCTGGTCAAGCGCCTGAAGGCGCACGGCTTCGAGGCGATGGCGATGCACGGAAACAAGTCCCAGCGTCAGCGTGAGCAGGCGCTCGCGAGGTTTGAGTCGGGGGCCATCGACACGCTCGTCGCTACCGATGTCGCCGCCCGCGGGATCGACGTTTCCGGCATCTCACACGTGATCAACTTCGATCCGCCGGGCGACCACGACAGCTACGTGCACCGCATCGGCCGGACCGCCCGGGCCGGGCAGACCGGTGTCGGGATCACCTTGGTCAGCGGCGACGAGCGCAAGGAGATCGCCCTGATGACCCGCACGCTCGGGATCGAGCACGGACTCGGCGGCCCTGATCGGGGACCGTCCGCCAATTCGGATCGCGGCCCCTCGCGCAACCCGGATCGCGGCCCCTCCCGTAACCCGGCTCGCAGCTCGGCGCCGCGCCCCGGCGCCCACGCCGGCGAACACCCCAAGTCGGCCCGCCGCCGCAACAGCCGCGGTCGCCGGCCGGCCTCCAGCCGCGGCTAGAGCCGCGGCTAGGCATCACAGCCGCGGCCGCCGTCCGGCGCGGCTGGAGAGATCACCCAGGCTCAGACCCGACAGGCTTGCGCCTGGGAGAACGTGACCAAGCGGCCGCTGCGCTCGTCCCACAGCTTGAGCCGGACGGCTCGCAACCCGTCCCACAGCGAAAGCGTGGGCACGCTGTGGAAGACGGCGTTCTCTTCGTGCGCCCGCTGCAGGTTGTAGTTCGGGATCTTGGTACTGAGGTGATGGATGTGGTGGAAGCCGATGTTGCCGGTGACGAACTGCAGCGGCTTTACCAGCCTCAGGAAGGAGCTGCCGCGGAGCGCCGCGTCGGCGTAGCTCCAGCTATCCGAGTGCTGCCAGTAGGCGTCCTCGAACTGGTGCTGTACGTAGAACAGCCAGATCCCCACGGCGCCGGCGATCAACGCGCCGGGCGCCCAGATGATCAGGAAGTTCCCGGTGCCGAGCAGCCAGCAGAGCCCGCCAACGGCGGCCACCAGCGACACGTCGGTCCAGAGCACGCTCTTGCGCATCCGCGGGCGTGCGTTACGCGCGACGATGCGCGGCCCGATGATCATCGCGAAGACCGGACCGAACCCGAACATCACCAACGGGCTCCGGAAGACTCGATAGCCGAGGCGACCGCGCTTGGATCGTGCGTAGTACTCCGCGACCGTCAGTGTCGGGAGGTCGCCGACGCCGCGCCGGTCGAGATCACCCGACGTCGCATGATGAACGGCATGGTCATGGCGCCAGCGAACGAACGGCGAGAGGACGAGAAACCCGCAGAGGGCCCCGAGCCAGGCGTTACCGCGTCGCGATCCCAGGAATGAGCCGTGGGAGCAGTCGTGGAACACGATGTAGGTCCGCAGCAGGAACGCCGCGCTCACGGGGGCCAGCGCCAACGCCAGCCATGCGGAGACGCCCAGGATGAAGTAGATCCCGACGGACATGGCCAGATAGGCGCCGACGGATGTGATCACCTCGGCGGTGCTCCGCAGCGGGCGCGACTGGGCGTAAGGAGCCAGCGCCTCACGCCAGTAGGCCGGCTGCTGCCGGGGCTCAGGCGCGCGCGCGGGCGGATCTGGGGCGGCTACCGGTTCGGAGCGGGCGGCTACCGGTTCGGAGCGCATTCGTGCGTCTGCGAAAACCGTTTCTTCGTTCACGGATCTTCCCCTTGGCGGTAGAAGCCGATCAGAAGACCCGCTCCAAGAATTGCGTACCTACCAAGCATACCCCTGCGGAGGCTCGATACACATAAGGAATCCTGAAGGCCACGCACATGAGGCCGGCGCGGCGATCGTCCGCGAACAAACCTCATACCAGTAAGTCACTCACCTGAAGTAAGTCATTTACCCGTGGCTGATTTGCCTGTGCAATCTCGTACTGACCTCACGCCCAGGTCAGACCATCCTCATGCGAAATAGAACACGAGTCCGATCAGGGCGTACACGCCGAGCAGCTGGATGCCCTCGAACCACGTCGACTCACCGTCGGCGATCAGGGTGGTCGAGATCAGGACGGCGAAGACCAGCGCGGCCAGTTCGTAGCCGTTGAAGACCAGCGCCATCGGCGCCGGCCCGAAAGCGAACGACAGGATCACCAGGACGGGCGCGACGAACAAACCGATCTGGGCGCTCGAGCCGATCGCGATGTTGACCGCCAGGTCCATCTTGTCCCGGGCCGCGGCGACGACAGCGACATAGTGCTCGGCGGCGTTTCCGACGATTGCCACGATGAACGCGCCGACGAAGAATTGCGAGAGACCGATGTCGTGGGATGCGTGCTCGATCGAGCCGACGAGCAGTTCGCTCATCACTCCGACCAGGACGCCGGCACCAGCCAACAGCAGGACCGACTTGCGCAGCGACCACGACGGTTCATCCGACTGCTCGTCGTCCTCCGGACTGAACAGGTCGCGGTGGGTGCGAAGCGAGAACAGCAATGCGGCGATGTACACGGCGATCATCACGGCGCTGATCCCAAGCGACAGATGTTCGATCTGGTGGCCGAATGACTGACGTTTCTCGCCGACGTGACCAAGGCTGCCACCGCGGGCCAGGACAGTGACCGCGGGAAGTACAAGCGCCGTGACAGTTACCAACAACAAACCGGAATTCGTCTGTGCCGCCGTGCGGTCGAAGCGCTGGCGTACACGGTTGCGCCCTCCGACCAGCATTGAGGCGCCAAGCACCAGCAGCGAGTTGCCGATCACCGAGCCCACCAACGACGCCTTCACCACTTCCTGCAGTCCGTCAAGTAACGCGAAGAACGCGATGATCAGTTCAGGGGCATTACCGAATGTGACGTTAAGGAGACCGGCGATGCCGGGGCCCGAGCGAGCCGAGAGCTGTTCGGTGGCGTCGCTCATCAACGCCGCGGCGGGAATCACCGCCAGCGCTGAGGCGAAGAAGACGATCGGCGCGGAGGCCCCCGCGAGTTTGAGCACCACCGCCGCCGGCATGAACACGCCGAGGTAGTACACGGGCCGCACCGGCGACAGCCTAGTCGCCCGGAGCGGCTCCCTACAGCGAGAGTCGCCCAGGGCGCGAGTCCCCTACGGCGCGAGTCGGTCGATGCGCCAGCTGTGGTCCGGCTGGTGCGTGTAGCGCAGCCGGTCGTGCAGTCGATCCTCTCGGTTCTGCCAGAACTCGAGCGTGCGGGGCCTGACCCGAAATCCGCCCCAATCCTCCGGCAGCGGCGGATCGGAGCCGCGATATCGAGCCTCCAGCTCGGCTACGCGGCGTTCGAGCTGCTCACGGCTCGCCAGCACCTGACTCTGGGGCGAAGCGAGCGCGCTGAGCTGACTTGCGGGCGGTCGGCTGCGGACATAGGTCGCCGTCTCGTCCCTCGACGTCCGCTCGACGGGTCCCTCCAGCCTGACCTGGCGGCCGAGCGGATCCCAGTAGAACAGCAACGCGGCGTGGGGATTGGCCTCCAGCTCGCAGGCCTTCACACTCTCGTAGTGCGTGAAGAAGACGAACCCGCGCTCGTCATACCCCTTCATCAGCACCATTCTGACCGTCGGAACGCCCGCGGCCGACGCGGTCGCCAGCGCCATCGCCTCGGGTATCCGCACGCCTGCCTCGGCGGCATCGCCCAACCACGCCGTGAACTGGCGCAACGGATCGGGATCGACGTCCTGTTCGCGGAGCGGGACCGCGTGGTCGGGCATGGCGGGATTATTACCCGCCGCACCCACCACAAGTACAAGCGACGACACCAAACGTCGGCCGGTGGGCTAAAGCCACCGGGCGCGTGTGTCGACATCATGAGCGTATGGTCAACAGCAATCTCAGAGACTTTCCATGACTCCTGGACGCTCCCATGCCTACCGCCGCGTGCTGCACACGGTGGACGAATTAGGGCCCAGCAAGCTCCAGGCCGAGGAGCAGGATCGCCTCCGGCAGGGGGTCGACAGCCTGATCTTCAGCCACGATCTGGCCGAGGATCCCGCCGCTCAGGAGGCGCTCGAGGACATCGGGAGGCTTTGCCACGACCTTGTGCAGAGCGGACGCTGGGAGCAGGTCACAGCGCTGCGGCTCTTCGACGACGTCTCGCAGTGCGGCCCGGCACGCGTGCCCGAGCTCGAGGCGGCGTAGGTCCAGCCCATGTAGGTAGGTCGGACGGGCAGGGTGTAGGTAGGTCGGACGGGCAGGGTGTAGGTAGGTCGGACGGGCAGGGTGTAGGTAGGTCGGACGGTCAGGGTACGCTCTGACGGTGTCGGTCGATACGCCGGATCAGCTCGAAGGGCTTCGCCGGGTCGGACGCTTGGTCGCCGCCACGCTGAGGCTGGTCAGGCATTCGGTGGTTCCCGGCGCGAGTACCGCCGAGCTCGACGCGATCGCGGCCGACTTTCTGGCCGAGCAGGGGGCGCGGTCCGGGCCGATTCTCACTTACGGGTATCCCGGCTCGATCTGCGTCAGCGTGGAGGACGAGGTTGTGCATGGAATCCCCGGCCCACGGCTACTCCGGGCCGGTCAGCTGGTCACGCTCGATGTGGCCGCCGAGCTCGATGGCTATCACGCCGACGCGGCGGTGACGGTCGCGGTCGAGACGGCCGACCAACGCCGACTGGCCCTGCTGGCCGCCGGGCGCGCGGCGCTGGCCGCCGGAATCCGCGCCGCGCAACCGGGTGCGACCCTGCGCGACATCGGCGCCGCGATCGAGCGGACCGCTCGAGCCCGCGGCGTCAGGGTGTTCCGGGAGCTCACCGGCCACGGCATCGGCCGTGCGATGCACGAGGAACCGACAGTTTTCAACTGGCCGTCGCCGGTGGCCGAGCAGCGACTGAAACCCGGGTTGGTGTTCACGATCGAGCCGATGCTCGGCGCCGGCGGACCGCGCCTGGTCCTCGACCGCGACGGATGGACCGTCCGCACCGCCGACCGCTCGCTCAGCACCCACGAGGAGCACACCATCATGGTCTCGCCGGGCGGACCGGTGGTCCTGACCGGCGCGCACTGACGCGGAGCGTTCGAGATGCCGCTACTGGCACGGACTTGGCTGACCGCCGCTCGCGTCCGGCGCCGGATGCTCAGAAGCCCGCAGGCTCGCCAGGATCTCGTGGCCCGGTTCGCGCCCGGACGCTCGTTCGCTGATATCGGCTGCATGTGGGGCGTCGACGGCGAGATCGCGTTCCTCGCCGAGCGGTGCGGCGCCACCGCAATCACCGGCTTGGACGTGATGCCGGCCAGCGCCAGATTCGCCTCCGAGCACGCCGCCCGTTCGTCCACCGTGCGCTTCCTGCAAGGCGATCTTCACGACCCCGCCGCGATGGCCGAGGTTGGGCCCCACCAGGTTGTATGGTGCTCCGGCGTCATCTACCACGCTCCCCATCCCGTGCTCACGCTCGAACGACTGCACGAGATCACCGACGAGACGTTGATCCTGGCCAGCGAGACGATCCCCGAGGTCCCCGGAGTCAGCCAGGCGTGCGTGTTCTTGCCCGAGCTTCCGGCGGGTGATCGTCACGCCCACGCGTCGGCCCGCCCCGGTCGGCCCGCGCTCGGGCTCACCGAGCCGTTTCACCGCCGGCAGTCCTATGGAGCATGGTGGTGGGGGCTGAGTGCCAGTGCGCTCAGGGCGATGCTGGCGGCGACCGGCTTCGCCGTCGTCGAACAGCACGGCGACGCCCTGCACACCACCCTCGTCGCCCGGCGGGTGGACTGATGTCGGCCAACGTCACCCGAACGCGGCTGATCGAGTCGGGCATCGCCCTGATCGCGCTGACGGCGCTGATCGCGCTGGGCAGCCCCGGCACGGTTCTGGCCGCGTCGGGATCACAACCTCGACCCCCGGCGAAAGGGATCACGCTCGAGTGGGTGGGCGACATCGCGCTCAGCACCCAGCGCGGGCTGCCGCCGGGCGGCCTCGGCGGAGCGCTCTCGCCCGTCCGCGCGGAGCTGCGATCCGCCGATCTGACAATCGGGAACCTCGAGGGGACGCTGTCGGTCGGCGGGGCGTCGAAATGTGGCGGGATCGGCGGGGGCAACTGCTTCGCCTTCCAGGCGCCCCCGTCGACCGCGGGCCAGCTGCACAGCACCGGCTTCGATCTGGTGAACCAGGCCAACAACCACTCGCTGGACTACGGCGTCTCCGGTCGTAGCCAAACCGTCGCGGCGCTCGATCGCGCGGGCGTGGCCCACACCGGTTTCCCCGGCGAGATCACCGTGCTGAGGTCGAGGGGCACGCGGGTCGCGTTCGTCGGGTTCGCCCCGTACTCGTCGACCGCCAACCTGCTCGATATCCCCGCCGCGCAGGCGCTCGTGCGGCGTGCTCGTAAGCAGGCGTCGCTCGTCGTGGTGATCATCCATGCCGGTGCCGAGGGGGCCGGAGCGCTGCACGTGCCGTTCGGATCGGAGTTCTTCCTCGGCGAGGATCGCGGCGACCCCCGCGCCTTCACGCACGCGGTGATCAATGCCGGCGCCTCGATCGTGCTCGGTTCCGGCCCGCACGTGGTCCGGGGGATCGAGTACTACCACCGACACCTGATCGCCTATTCGCTGGGGAATTTCGTCGGTTACCACACCCTCGGCGGCGGCGGTGTGCTGTCCGAAAGCGGGATCCTGCGGGTCACGCTCGGCCGCCGCGGGCGACCGCTGGCCGGCCGCTGGTTCTCGGTCCACCTGACCAACGGCCTTCCCAGCCCGGAGCGCAGTAACGCCAGCGCGCACCTGGTCGGCCGCCTCTCCGGTCAGGACTTCCCCGCCGATCACCTGACGATCCGCTCGAACGGCCACTTCCGCCTGCCCTAGACAGGAGCTGCCATGCCGCCAACCCAGATCACCACCGACACCGCCGAGGGCATCCTCACCATCACCCTCAATCGCCCGGACCGGCTGAATGCATGGACGCCGACGATGGGCCGGGAGTTGATCGAGGCGTTCGACCGAGCCGACGGCGATGACGGGGTGCGGGTGATCATCGTCACCGGAGCCGGCCGCGGCTTCTGCGCGGGTGCAGACCTCGGGGGCGGCGGGGAGACCTTCGACCGGCGGGGTCAGGAGACCGAGGTCGGGGTCCACCGTGATGGCGGCGGCCAGTTCACGCTGCGCGTGTTCGAGTCGACCAAGCCGGTGATCGCCGCCATCAACGGCCCCGCGGTCGGGGTCGGGGCGACGATGACGCTGCCAATGGACATCCGGCTCGCGGCCGACACCGCCCGGATCGGGTTCGTCTTCGCCCGGCGGGGCATCGTCCCGGAGGCGTGCTCGAGTTGGTTCCTGCCGCGCGTGGTCGGCATCAGCCGGGCGATGGAATGGGTGGCCACCGGACGCGTGTTCACGGCCCAGGAGGGACTCGAGGGCGGCCTGATTCGCAGCGTTCATCCGGCCGACGAGCTGCTCGAGGCCGCGCGCACGCTGGCTCGGGAGATCGCCGAGAACACGGCGCCCGTCTCGGTCGCGCTGGCCAGACGCATGCTGTGGCGGATGCTCGGAGCCGAGCACCCGATGATCGCCCACCGTGCCGACTCGCGTGGGATGTTCTACCGCGGCCAGTCGGCCGACGCCGTCGAGGGCATCACCTCGTTTCTTCAGAAGCGGCAACCGAGCTTCCCCGATCGCGTCAGCGACGGGCTACCTGAGATCTTCCCGGGCTGGAGCGCGCCGGAGTTCAGCTGACGACGCTCACGACGCGAGATGGAAGTCAGCGGCCGAACGCCCCGCGCGCGCTCCGCACGCCGGCCCGCGCAGCCGTCAGGAACGAATACGTGCCCCCGTCCCGGAGCTCCACCGCGGCGTCGACGAGGGCGGCGATGGCGGCGAACGCGAACGCGCCACCCACCGAGACGCGCGCCACGCCGACGGCCGCCAGTTCGGCCACCGTCGGCACACCGGGACGCGCCAGCACGTTCACCGGGCGATCCACCGCTTGCACCAGATGGCGAATGTCATCCAGGCTGGAGACGCCCGGGGCATAGAGGACGTCCGCCCCGGCGGCCTGATACGCCTGCAGCCGCGCGATCGTGTCGCTCAGGTCCTCCCGGCCGTGCAGGTAGTTCTCGCTGCGGGCGGTGAGCACCAGGCGGGCCGGACCGGCATGAGCTACCTCAGCGGCCGCTGCGACGCGCTCGACCGCGCGCTCGAGCTCGTAGATCGGCGCCTCGACGCTCCCGCTGGAGTCCTCGATCGACGCCCCCGCGACGCCCGCGTCGCGGACCAGCTCGAACGTCCTGGCCACCCCGGCTGCATCATCGGCGAACGCGTTCTCCAGGTCCGCGGAGACCGGCAGCTCGGTCGCCGCCACGATCTCGGCCGCGTGGTCAACCGCCTCCTCGCGGGACACCGAGCCGTCGAGCCGCCCGAGCGTGGCGGCGAAGCCGCTGCTCGTGGTGGCCAGGGCTTGAAAACCGAGCGACGCCAGCAGCCTGGCCGAGCCCTGGTCCCAGGGGTTGGGGATCAGCAGCGGCGCCTCGCCGTGGTGCAGCGCCAGAAAGCGCGCGGCCCGTTCGGACTGGTCGCTCACCGCGCGCACGCCTTCATTGGCGGAGTTCTCACCGCGCGCACGCCTTCACTGGCGGAGTTCTCACCGCGCGCACGCTCTCATGCGCGGAGTTCTAACAAACGGGGCGGGGCCGATGTCGGCCCCGCCCCGATCCCTACCTGCAAGCCCCGGCCACCGTGACCGGGAACACCGTTTAGCCGACGATGAAGCCGGTGGCTCCAACGTTCTTCAGGACGTGCTTTGCCGTCCACGGCTTGTCGAACGGACCATCCGGGGAGATCCCCTTCTCACTCGCCTGGTTGATCAGGCCGATCACGCTGGCGTGACGGGCTTCGATCGTGAGGATCGAGCCGGCCGCGGTCAGGTACGCCGGGGTCTTGATGTTGGCGGCCTGCCCGAGATAGGCGTGAACGCCCGTGTTCTCCAGCACCTGAGCGGTGGCGAGGAACATCTTCGGATCCGTGTTTGTGCCCTTGAAGTTGAACTTCGGCTTCTTGGCGGCTTTGCTGCCGAGGGCGGTCCTGAGGAACTTCACGTGAGCGTTCTCGTCCCTCACCACGGTCTTCAGGAACGTGGCCGACTGACCGGTGAGTCCCAGATTCGCGGCGGCGGCCCCGTTGTAGAACGCGGCCTCGAGGTACTCGAGCGTCAACGCGAAGTTGAGGATGCCGATGTCACCTTTGCCGAACGCCTTCGGCGGGGCACCCTTGGCCAGTGCGGCCGGGGCGAGGGCACCGAGAATCGCGCCGCCGCTGACTGCGGCACCGCCGGCGACGCCGGCCTTGCGCAGGAAGCTCAGCCGCGTGTCACCGGAGACTTCGTCCGCTGCTTCGCGGATCGCCCCGTCGGTGTCGACTTCTTCCAGATTGATGTAGGGCACGGAGTGTGTCCTTTCGGTTGGCTTACCACCAGGTTCGCTCGAAGATGCTTCTCCGTTCGATCCTGGCGCTTTGCCTGTATGCGTACGCGCGCCGCGGTCGGATCACTCGCCCGTCTCGCACCGGGACATCCGAGGAGGCGATCCGGACTTTCAGGGCTCGACGCGCTGCACGACAGTCGAGACCACGGCGGGGGGGACGGCGAGCGCCGCCAGCACGCGCGCCGGGTCGAGTCCGGCCCGCCGAGCCCGGGTGATGATCGCGGCCAGTTGCTCGAGCTCATCCGCGGAGTAGGCACGCGTCAGGTGACTCGGACTCGGTGCCGGCTCGGACGGACGGCGGTTCCCCCTCAGAACCATACCCACGGAGTGTCCCTGAATCCGCGGACGCCCGCGTTTAGCATCCGGTTAGCGGCCCCTAGGGGTGCAGTACGCTCGCCTACCGGCCGCCCCGCGGGAACGTCGCCATGGACGAATCGCTCGCCTGCCTTGACAACTTCATGTCCTCGCTGGACACGAATGCGCGCAGGCTGGCGCCGGGTGAATGGGGGCTGGTGCTCGACTGCGCCGGATTCCCCCTCGACGTCGGGGTGGCGGTCCGTGGCGCCCTGGTGCGCGCACAGGCGGCGGTGCTTCCCGCAGGAGTGATCGACCCCCACCAGCTCCTGTATTGGAATCGCCAGGCGCCCCTCGTCTGCTTCGCGGAGAACCGGGCCGGCGAGGTCTTCGTCTGCGGCGAACTACCGCTCGAGGCGCTCACCGCCGAGGGCCTCGATCGCTTCCTCGGGCTGCTGCTGGCCAGCGCCACGCGCGCCCGTGAAACCGCGATTCAGAACGGAACGGTGGCGGCGAGCGAGCCGAACGGGTGACGCCGCGACCCCAAACGGGTGACCTGCATTGCCGGGTCAACCCCTGCGCTACTGTGCGGCCGGGGACCTCCACAAAAGGGAGCACATCTTGAGGCATCGTCAGGCAGCTGGGCTCGGATCATCCATCGCGGCGCTGGGCGCGATCGTCGCCTTCGCGGCGCCCGGGGCGGCATCCGCCTCGCCCGCAGCGGTCCAGATTCGCGGCTCGGCGCCGCCTGCGGCCGCCAAGAGCCCAGCGGTCGGCTCGGTGCCCGGCCGCAGCACGGTCGACTTCAGGGTCGCGCTGCACCTCCGCGATGAAAAGGGCGCGGCCGCCTTTGCCAGGGCCGTCTCAACCCCCGGCAGCGCCCAGTACGGCAAGTACCTGACCGCGGCGCAATGGGAGCAGCGTTTCTCCCCGTCCGCGGCCGAGGTCGCTCGGGTGAGCACCTTCTTGCGGCAGAGCGGCTTCAAGGTCCATGGCGCCTCGGCCGACCGGATGACCGTCTCGGCCTCCGGCACCGCATCGCAGGTCGAGCACGTCTTCGCCACCTCTCTCTCGTACCACCGCGTGCACGGAGCGCGCGTGCGGCTGGCCGACAGAAACCTGTCGGTGCCCTCGGCGCTGGCCGGTAGCGTGCTTGGGTTCCTCGGAGTCAGCCAGTCGGTGGCCCATCCGAACCACACCACCGGCGAGCCCGCCCCCGCGGCAGCGCCTTCCTCTGAGGGGTCGCCGTTCCCGCCGCCGGCGGGCTTCCGTGCGGCTCAACCGTGCGGCGACTACTACAACCAGAAGATCGACACCATCCTGCCTCCGTTCGGGCACGGCTACCCGACGAACCCACCTTGGGCGGTCTGTGGCTACAAGCCGCCGCAGCTCCGCAGCGCGTACAACCTGACCGGCGCCAACGACGGTTCCGGCGTGACGGTTGCCGTCGTCGACGCTTTCGCCTCACCGACCATCTTCTCCGACGCCAAGAAGTACGCGTCGTTGAACGACCCCAGCCATCCTCTCAACAGCTCCCAGTTCAGTCAGCAGCTGTCGAGCACGTTCAGCGACAGCGACGTATGCGGCACTGCCGGCGGCTGGTACGGCGAGGAGACGCTGGACGTCGAGGCGGTTCACGCCACCGCCCCGGGGGCGAAGATCCTCTTCGCCGGAGCCAAGAATTGCTTCACCGACTCACTCAACGCCGCGGTGCAGCAGATCGTGGACAACCACAGCGCCAACGTGATCAGTAACTCCTACGGCGACAACGGCGGCGACGTGCTAGACAGCCCGGCCGACCGCGAGTCCACCGATCACATCCTCCAGATGGCCGCCGCCACCGGGATCACCGTGATGTTCTCCAGCGGCGACAACGGCGACGAGTTCGCGGCAATCGGCGCGGTGGCGGCCGACTACCCCGCCTCGAGTCCATGGGCGACGGCGGTGGGCGGGACCTCGCTGCAGATCGGCGCGGACGGACAGCGGCTCGGCGAATTCGGCTGGTCCTCGGCGAAGAGCGTCCTCTGCACCGACACCTACGCCGCCCTCGGCGGCTGCGAGAAGTCGCAGGTCGGGACCTGGGGCCCGATCGATCAGACCTTCCTGGCCGGCGCCGGCGGCGGCGGCACCAGCCGGGTCTACCCGCAGCCGTTCTACCAGCGCGGCGTCGTCCCGGCCTCGCTGTCCAAGCGCGACTCCTCGGAGCCGATGCGCGTCGAGCCCGACGTCTCGATGGACGGCGATCCGGCGACGGGCTTCCTCGTCGGTGAGACCCAGGTGTTCCCGAACGGCACCTACTACGACCAGTACCGGATCGGCGGAACCAGCCTGTCCTCGCCGCTGCTGGCCGGCGTCGTGGCCCGCGCCGTTCAGGGCGCCGGACATCCGCTCGGGTTCCTGAACCCAGCGCTCTACTCGCTCTACGGCCAGTCCAGCGCGCTGAACGATGTCCTCCCCGCGGGTAAGCAGATCCAGTCGCGAGCCGATTACGCCAACGGCCTCGGTCCGGCCGATGGGCTGATCTTCTCGACCAGGATCATCGACTACGAGGGCGACGAGACGTTCTGCGCCACGGATGCCAGCAGCAGTTGCTCGACTCGGAAGGTCGCGATCTCGACCGCGCCGGGCTTCGACAGCATGACCGGACTCGGTTCGCCGGGAAGCGGTTTCGTCAGCGCGCTCTCCGGCCACTGAGCCGCTAAGCGCACCCGGGCCCGGCTCTTCGCCGCCGGGCCCGGCAGTTCGCACCCGGGCCGGGCAGTTCGCCCCCGGCCCGGGGGCGTTCGCGCCCGGGCCCGGTCGACGCGCCTGCGCCGTACGGCTGTCAGGATGAGGCGCATGCCAAATTTTGATTACGTCATTGTCGGTGCCGGCTCGGCCGGCTGCGTGCTGGCCGGACGCCTGAGCGAGGATCACGACGTCCGCGTGCTGCTGCTGGAGGCCGGAGGCAAGGACCGCAGCCCGAACATCAAGATCCCTGCGGCCTTCGGCAATCAGTTCCACGACGGCAAGCTCGACTGGGACTACCGGACCGAACCCGAGCCGGGCTGCGCCAACCGCCGCCTGTACATACCCAGGGGCAAGAGCCTGGGCGGCTCGAGCTCGATGAACGCGATGCTCTACGTGCGCGGGCGCCCGCTCGACTACGACTTGTGGGTCAAGGCGGGCGCGGCGGGCTGGGGCTACGACGACGTGCTGCCGTACTTCCTGCGCGCGGAGAACAACGAGCGCGGCGCCTCGGAGTTCCACGCGACCGGAGGTCCCCTCAACGTCGCCGATCAGCGCTCGCCGCGGCCGCTGGCGCGCGACCTCCTGGCCGCCTCGGAGGCCGCGGGGATCCCCTACGTCTCCGACTACAACGGACCCGAGCAGGACGGGGTGGCGATGTTCCAGGTCACCCAGAAGAACGGCCGGCGCTGGAGCGCGGCCGACGCCTACCTGCGCCCGGCGATAAAGCGCGGGAACGTCGAGGTGGTCACCGGCGCGCACGTGCTGGGCTTCGAACTCGCCGGCGACGCGGTCACGGGCGTGCGCTACAAGGCCGGCCGCGGAGGCGAGAAGGTGGCCCGTCCGGAGCGCGAGGTGCTGCTAAGCGCGGGGGCCATCGGCTCGCCGCAACTGCTGCTGCTCTCCGGGATCGGCCCGGCTGACGAGCTCTCGGCGCTCGGGATAGCGGTTCGACACGAGCTGCCGGGAGTCGGCAAGAACCTCCAGGACCATCCGTTCATCACGATGAACTACGAGGTCACCGACACCGACACGCTCTACGGCGCCGACAAGCCGAAGAACATGGCCGAATGGGTGCTGCGCCGGTCGGGCAAGCTCACCTCGACCGTCGCCGAGGTGTGCGCCTTCGTGCGCACGCGGGCGGGTCTGCCGGCCGCCGACATCCAGTTCCATATGGGGGCGGCGTTCTACGAGGACCATGGCCAGGTCGAATACGACGGCCACGCCGGCGTGATCGCGCCCGTGCTGGTCAGCCCCAAGGCGCGCGGCGAGGTCACGCTGCGCAGCGCCGACCCGGGCGATAAGGCCAAGATCCTGACCAATTCGCTCACCGACCCGGAGGACGTGGCCTCGATGGTGGCCGGGATGAAACTGGCGCGGGAAATCGCCCGCCAGTCGCCGCTACGGGAGAAGATCGTGCGGGAGATGCTGCCCGGCCCCGGGGTCGAGACCGACGAGGACCTCGAGCAGAGCGCCCGCGAACGGGTCGAGCTGATCTACCACCCGGTCGGCACCTGCCGGATGGGCACCGGCGAGGATGCTGTCGTTGATCCCGACCTGCGCGTCCGGGGCCTGGGGGGAATCCGCGTGATCGACGCCAGCGTGTTCCCGGTGATCCCCGGCGGCAACACCAACGCGCCGACGATCATGGTCGCCGAGCGCGCAGCCGACCTGATCAAGGGGAAGATCGCCACGCCGGCGACGGCCGGATGAGCCCCCTTCCCGATCGTCAGTTCAAGCGCGCCTGGATCGCCCGCAACTCGGCCCGCAGGACTTCTCGCTCGGGTCCGCCGGACGGGAGCGCCATACGCATTCTGGCGGCGCGGATCGCCGACCCGAGGTCTCCGCGGCGCTGGTAGCTCCCCACCAGGTTGTTGAGCATGCGCATCGCGGTCTCATGGGCTCCCCACGGCCGCACGAGGGCGCGCGGGACCGGCTCCTGCACCGCCGCTCCGCCGGCGAACGGATCGACCAGCAGCGGCGGTTCCACGCCGAAGTGACCCACCACGAAGTGCCCTGGCAAGCCGACGCCGGCCAGCGCGATCCCCGCCCGCCGAGCGACCTCTACGTAGATCGCGGACAGGAGGATCGGCAGGCCCCGGCGCCTGACCAGCACCGTGTCGAGCATCGAGTTGTCGGGGTGGTCATAGTCCTCCCGATCTCCGGCGAACCCGCGCTCGGTGCCGAGCAGCCGGGCGCAGGCGAACGCTTGCGCGCTCGGGTCACCCCCGGCTACCCCGGGGGTCCCGGCAAGCTCTTCGCCCAGGGCGTCGAGCTCGGCGATCGCTGCCGCCGCGTCGACCTCGCGGAACTCGGCGGCGAGCCCGAGCGCGATCACGTCGAGGGTCGCATCGGGCGCGCCAGCCAGCTCGGCGAATCCGGGAAGCTCGGCCACCGGCTCATTGTGGCCAATTGGCCGCCGGGGACCCGTGAGCCGACCCCGGTTGGCGGCGCGCGCTAGACTTCGTGCGAGGCCGATCAATCGATTGGCCAAAAGCAGTGCCCCGCGTTTCCGCAGTTGTTGCCTCGCAGCACCCTCCGCGTTTCGCAGTGCACATATTTCCGGAGGGTATACATGCCTACAGGAACCGTGAAGTGGTTCAACGACGACAAGGGCTTCGGATTCATCACACCTGATGATCCGGGCAAGGATCTGTTCGTTCACCACAACGCGATCCAGGGCAGCGGCTTCAAGTCGTTGGCCGAAGGTGCGAAGGTGAGCTTTGACGCCGAGCAGGGTCCCAAGGGCCCGGCTGCCGCGAACGTTCAGAAGCTCTAAGCACCTGGTTACCGACGGAGGGCCCACCCGGGCCCTCCGTCGTCTGACGCCGGTCAGTGTCATGGACCTACGGCGGCTCTGAAGGGCTATTGTCTGGCCTTCGGAGTCCCTGGGGCGACGGCGTCTACACGCGGCAGCAGGACCTGCAGCGATCCGCAAGCCCGGCGTACTCGACCCGCTCCCGGCTTCACCCATTGGCGCACGCTTCACGCGCGCGGAACTCCACAGCAAGGGACGGACCAGCATGGCCTCACGCGGCAAGAAGAAGACCACGATGGCGAAGCTCACCCGTGAAAGCCGCCTGCGCGAGCGCCGGCTGGACAAGGCGGCGCGCAAGGACGCGCGCAAGCGGGCCTCAGCTGAGTACCCCGGTCAGCCCGGCGACATCTACGCGGACATGCCCGGTGACACCTTCCCGGAGCAGCCCGGCGACGGCCTCCCGGATCAGGCGGGCGACGGCCAGAGCGAAGAGTCCTCCTCGCTCATTCGAGACGAAGCGCAGTCGTAGGCCCAGTCGCCGGAACGCGGCACCGGCGCGGAAGCTCCCGGCTAGCCACCCCGGGCGACCCCGCAGCACCGGTGCAGTGGCGTTGGTCCCCGCTTGCCCGCAGGCTCGATCAGGCCGATGACCCGCAGGCAGTAGGCCGTTCGCTGCGCCAGCAGCATGCCACAGCCGACCAGCGAGGCGAGCTCGCGCGTGCTGAACGGCTCGGCGGGGAGGCTCGGGAGTAGGTCTAGTGCATCGCTGGGGCGCTTGATCTCAACACGTTCGAGCACGTCGACCAACCGCCGCTGGCCTGGGTCGCGGGTCCGTCGCCAGGTCGCGACCGGCGCGGCGGCACGGATGTGATCCTCCCGCGCAAGCAGAACCTCGAGCGTCAGGTTCGGGTGGGAGAGCAGCGAAGGGAAGGCCACCAGCTTGTCGAACACGTCAGCCGCGGTGGCCCGCCGAGGAGAGCGCCGGGCCGAGATGACCTCGCCGTGGTCGTCGACCCGGACGATCCGCCGCTCGGCCGCCACCGGATGGACGATGCGCATGCGGTGCTCGTCGAGCAGCGCGTCGAGCTTGCCGCGCAAGCCGGCGAATCCGCCCGTCTGCACCTCCACCAGTTCTCCGTCGGCCCGGACCAGATCGATCACGAAGCGGCCGACCGGAACCTCGAAGCGGTCCCCCGGCTCGGCCAGTGCGGCCTTCAGCGCGGCGTGCAGCTGTCCTTCGCGCATCACCCCGATGCTCGTCACGGGCACAGGCTAGCCTCCCGGCCGGTGGATTCGATGTTCTCCCCCTCGCACCGCGGAGGCTCCGGACCGCCGCTGGTCTGCCTGCACGGCTTCACCGACACCTGGCGCACCTGGGAGTTGGTGCTGCCCGCACTCGAGGCTCACCACGACGTATTCGCCCCGACGCTGCCCGGACATGCCGGCGGGCCGCCGCTGGCGGGTGAGGTCAATGCGGCCCTCCTGCCCGACGCGATCGAGCGCGCGATGGATGACGCCGGTCTGGCCACGGCGCACATCGTCGGCAACTCGCTGGGAGGCTTCGTCTCGCTACAACTTGCCGCCCGCGGCCGAGCGGAGTCGGTCGTGGCACTGGCCCCGGCGGGGGGCTGGGCCAAGGGCGATGAGACGTTCAAGGAGACCCTGGGCTTCTTCGTGGAGATGCAGGGGCTGCTCCAGCAGGTCGCGCCCTACGCGGACGAGACCGTGTCGTCGCTCAACGGGCGCCGGCGGGCGACCCGGCTGCTCGCCACCAACTTCGAGCACATCCCGGCCGAGCTGATCGCCCATCAGATCCGCGCTGCCGCTAACTGCCCAGCGGTCATCCCGCTGGTCGAATTCGCCTCCCGCGAGGGCTACCACCTGGAGGCGGAGAAGATCACCTGTCCGGTCCGAGTCATCTGGGGCACCGACGACCAGCTCCTGCCCTGGCCGAACGCGGCGGCGCGCTATCGCCACGAGTGGCTGCCCCACGCCGACTGGGTAGAGCTCGACGGCATCGGCCACTGTCCACAACTCGACGTCCCGCTCGAGACCGCTCAGCTGATCCTCGGGTTCACCGGGTCTAGCCGACCTTGAACGACGCCGTCGCGGTCTTACTCGTCTTGCCCGCGAGGCGGCCGACGAGAACCAGCTGGTAGCGGTGACCGGGCTTCAGCGCGTGCCGGGCAGCGGTAGGGAAGGTGACGGTGTTGGGACCGGCCACATCGGTGTGGGTGAAGCTCGCCTTCTTGACGTGAAGCGTGCAGTGCTTGGCGCCGTGCTTGGGTTTGCCCTTGGGCGCCGCGCAGCGCGAGCCATGTTTGATTCCTGACAGGAGCACATCGAGCGTGAGCGTGGTTTTGGCGGGCACCGAATCCGTGTACGAGGCCGTCGCGCTGGTGTGCCCCTTGTGCGGGGTGACGACGTGCACGTGCAGCTTGCTGAGTGCCGGGACCGGGGCCGGGGGCGGAGGCGGGGGCGGGGGCTGGACCTTGGGGAGGGCGGCCGGGCTCCAGAATGGCTCCGCCCCGCCGGGTATCACCAGTGGAGCGGTGACGCTCGCGCAGTTGGAGAGATTGCCGACGTTGGCGACGTGGACGCCGTCCGTCTCGGCGAAGGCCAGCTGGCTGCCGTCCGGCGAGAAGCTCGGCGAGGACAAGATGTAGGTCCCGAAATCAGATGCCGGCGCCAGCGTGATCGCGCAGTTGAACGTGGGCGCCGCGGGCACCGATCCGGTGGTTGTGAAGAGGTGCAACTCGACCCTCTGGGGGGTCAGGTTGCCGTCCGTCTCGACGACCGCGATCTTGGTTCCCTGGCGGGAGATGCTCGCGTTGAATCCATAGGCCCACCCACTGCTCATGATCCCGCCGTCGGTGTCGCTGAACCACGGGGTGTAGGAGTCGTCCCCGCCGCCGACCGTGTAGACGTTGAACTCCTGCTGGCCCGGGAGGAACGGCTCGGCCACATCGCTCAGCAGCAGGTGGCTGTTGTCCATCCACGCCGGATCGTCGAGCTGCTGCTGACCCAGGATCTGGCCGGGATAATTGATGTTGGTCGAGTTGGTCGGCGTCCACCAGGTGGCGTCGGTGGCGCAGGTGTGCTCGTAGTAGGCGATGCGCTGCGCGTCGGGCGAGATGCGGACGTTCAGCGCGGGAAGCGAGGAGCAGGTCTCCACATCGGCGGGGGTGGTGATCTGGTGCGAGACTTTCCCGGACGCGTCCATCACATAGAGATTCCCGAACAGCACCGGCTTGCCCAGCGTGCTCGTGCCCGGACCCTGGGCCACGACCGTCCCGGCGTCGGATTCCGAAGGCCAACCGTAGGCCGCCCCGGCCGGGGTGATCGCCCGGGCCTGCGTGCCGTTCGGGTTGGCCAGCCAGATCGTGTCTCCCTTCTCGTAGAGAAGGGTGTCGGCATAGGCGCTCGGCCCGCCGATCATGCTAAGCGCGATTACGACGCCGAGCCAGCCCGAGATTCTGCCCAGAATCCGCTTCACATCTCACCCCGAGGGGCGAAACATAGCGCCGGGGCACCAGCCCTGGCAAGCGTTCTGGCGCGGATAGACATCGTTCGGGCGGGGTATGTCCGGAAGATGACGTTCGACCCAATCGCTCGTGTCGACCGCGTCGTGGGGCGAACCGTCGAGCTGAGCGTTCAGGCTCATCATCGTCGCCGGCTGCGGCGCCTCGGGCGCGGCGAGAGCTTGGACCCGGCCGGCCAGGGCCTGTGGGCCGCGGACGAGCCGCCGCCGCGTTCCGGTAACCGCCTGCAGGTGCTGATCGACGGCGCGCAGGCGCTACCGGCGATCGCCGAGGCGCTGAAGGCGGCCGAGTCTCACGTCCACATCACCGGCTGGCACATCAGCCCGCACTTCGAGCTCGTCCGCGACGAGCCGCCCGTCGTTCTCGGTGCCCTGCTGGCGGAGCTGGCCGAGCGCGTCGACGTGCGGATCCTGGTCTGGGCGGGTGCTCCCGTGCCGGCCTTTCATCCGACCCGCAAGGAGGTCGAGACGGGCGTCGAGCTTCTGGTCCGTGACACGCGCATTCGCTGCGAGCGCGACCCCCGCGAGCACCCCTTCCACTGCCATCACGAGAAGACGATCGTGATCGACGACAAGCTCGCCTTCGTCGGTGGGATCGATATGACCGACTTCGGGGGTGATCGGTTCGACCACAGCGATCACCCGGCTCGCCGCCGGTTGGGCTGGCACGACGTCGGCACGCGGCTGGAAGGCCCGGCGGTGGCCGACGTGGCCGGCCATTTCGCCATGCGCTGGCGCGAGATCACCGGCGAGCAGTTAGCCAGTCCCGAACCGCCGCCGGAGGCCGGCTCCAGCACGGTTCAGGTCGTACGGACGGTGGCCGAGGGCATGTACAAGAGCGTGCCGCACGGGGAGTTCCGGATCCTCGAGAGCTACCGCCGCGCCCTGCGCGGCGCCCAGCGCTTCATCTACCTGGAGAACCAGTTCCTGTGGGCTCCGGAGATCGTCGACGTCCTGGCCGGGAAGCTGGAGGACCCGCCCAGCCCGGATTTCCGCATCGTCATCGTCCTGCCCCGTCGAGCCAACAACGGCCAGGACGACACTCGCGGGCAGCTCGGTCGTCTGGTCGCCGCCGATCACGGGAACAACCGGCTGTTGGCAGCGACGCTCCGCTCGCGCAGCGGGCACAGGACGGACAAGCTCTACGTCCACGCCAAGGTCGGGATCGTCGATGACCGCTGGCTCACCGTCGGCAGCGCGAATCTCAACGCCCACTCGTTGATGAACGACACCGAGATGAACGTCGTGACCGATGACGCCGAGCTGGCCCGCGGCACCCGGGAGCGGCTGTGGGCCGAGCACTTGGAGCTGGACCTCGCAGCTGTCCGTGAACGGACCGTGCGCGAGCTGGTCGACGAGCGGTGGATCCCGATCGCCTTCGATCAGCTCGAGCGCGAGCGCGAGGACCGCCCGTCCACGCATCGCCTGATCGCCCTTCCCGGCGTGTCGAAGCGCAGCGGACGACTCCTCGGGCCGCTGACCGGCCTGGTCGACGACGGCTGAGGATCCGGCGGCGAGCTACTGGGCGGTTTCTGCCTGGAGTTCGTCCTCGAGCTTCTCGGCCGCGGCCGGCTCGTGCTCGGGGATCATCGGGCCGTCGCCGGCGGGATCGACCACGTCGTGCTCGAAGAACTGATAGCGGCCTTCCAGCACGGATTGGGCGAGCTTGTACTGCGCGTCGTCGTCGTTGCTCCAAAGCTCGTGGAAGAGCACGTCGGCCCGCCGCCGAGCCTGGGTGCAGAAGAGGTCGGCCAGCTCGTAGATCGCCTCCTGATTGGCCTCGTCATCCTGGCCGAGCGTCGACGCATACACGCAGGCGCTGGCGATCGCGTAGAGCTCGGCACCGATGTCGACGATGCGACCGAGCAGGGCACCCTTCTGTTCGAGCTTGGCCTGGTAGCGGCCCATCGCGTAGAAGGTCGAGCGGGCCAGCTTGCGCGAGGAGCGCTCGGCGTAACGCAAGTGCTTGGCCAGCGAGCCGAACTCCTCAAAGGACCTCGGGCTCTGGCCCTTGCCGACCGTCAACGAGGGGAACCACTTGGCGTAGAACGCTCCTGCCTTGGCCGCGAGCTTCGCCTTCTCGCCCACCCCGCCGTCTCCCAACAGGATGTCGCCGGCAATCTGCAGGTGCTGGTCGACGGCCTCGCGGGCGATCATCAAGTGCATGATCTCCGTGGAGCCCTCGAAGATCCGGTTGATGCGCATGTCGCGCAGCATCTGCTCGGCCGGGACCGGCTTCTCGCCGCGAGCGGCCAGCGACTTGGCCGTCTCATATCCGCGACCGCCGCGGATCTGGACCATCGTGTCGACGGCCTCCCACGCGCGCTCGGATCCATAGAGCTTGGCGATCGCCGCCTCGATCCGGAAATCCCGCTGCTTGTCGTCGGCCAGCCGCGAGGACACATCGACCAACGCCTCGAGGCCGAACGCCGTACCGGCGATGAAGGCGATCTTCTGCGCGACGGGATCGTGCTTGCCCAGTGCCTGTCCCCACTGCTTGCGCTCATTGGCCCACTGACGGACGATCTTCAGGGAGTACTTGCTGGCCCCGACGCAGATCGCGGGCAGCGAGAGCCGCCCGGTGTTGAGCGTGCCTAGCGCGATCTTCAGCCCCTTGCCCTCGCCGGCGATCACGTTCTCCTTCGGCACGATCACGTCCTTGAACTCCGTGACCGAGTTCTCCAGTCCCCGCAGGCCCATGAACTCGTTGCGGTGCTTAACCGTCACGCCCTCGGTATCCATCGGGCAGATGAAGGCGGTGATCCCGCCCTTGCCGGCGTCGGTCTTGGGGACGACGGCCATCACCACGACGACGTCGGCGATCACGCCGTTGGTCGCCCACAGCTTCGTCCCGTTGATCTTGTAGCCGGTCCCATCCTGGGTCGGAATCGCCGTGGCGGACATGCGGGCCGGATCCGAGCCGACGTCGGGCTCGGTCAGCAGAAAGGCGGAGATGTGGTCCTTGGCCACCTTGGGCAGCCATTCCCGCTTCTGCTCCTCCGAGCCGTAGGTCTTCAGCGGCTCGGGCAGACCGATCGACTGGTGGGCGGAGAGCAGCGTCGAGATCGCCGCGTGCCAAGTTCCGGACAGCGCCAGGGCGCGGTTGTAGTAGACCTGCGTGAGACCGAGGCCCCCATATTCCTTGGGGATCTTCATGCCCAGGGCGCCAAGGTCCTTCAGACCCTGGATCACGTCATCGCCGAGCCTGCTGGTCTCCTCGATCTCCTGCGGGTCGACCCGCTCGGTCAGGAACGCGCGCAGGCGCCCGAGGAACTCCTCTCCCTCGCGGACTTGCTCAGGGTCAGCCTTCGGCTGGGGGTGGATCAGGTCGAGCTGGAAATTCCCGAGGTACATCTCGCGGCCGAAGCTCGGCTGCTTCCAGTCCGCCTCGCGACTGGCTTCGGCGACCTGCTTGGACTCTTCATATGAGGGATTGTTTGGCGCCATGGTCACAGTCTTCCCCATAACGCCGAACGCCTACACCGTCGCGTTCGGCGCTCCTGAGTCCGCGCTCCCCCGGCGTCAGGTCGCGTGGACGTAGCTCCCGGGCGCTTTCGCGCTCGGAGGGTGCTCAGTGGAGCCCAGGCGTCGGGTGGCCGGCCGCATCGGCCCGGAGCGAGGCTCGAGCCATTGCACGTAATCGGACCACCAGCTCCCCGACGTCGTCGGCACGTCCCTGACCAGCGCTTCCGGGTCGGGCGCCGGGTCGTCGACGACGCGATAGCTCGAGCGGCTATTTGGCCCCGGCGGGTTGATCAGCGCCTGGATGTGCCCGCTCGTGGACAGCACGAAGCGGATCGGCCCGCCGAGCAGGCAGGCGCCGCGCAACGCGTTCTCCCAGGGCACGATGTGATCGTTGATGCCCGCGACGACATAGGCGGGCACGTCCACCGAGCCGAGATCGACCGGGGAGCCAAGCGTCTGCATCTCGCCGGGCTTGGTGATCGTGTTGTCCAGCGCCATCCGCACGAAGTCCCGGTGCAACCCGGCGGATAGGCGAACCGCGTCCTGGTTCCAGTAGAGGATGTCGAACGCCGGCGGCGGCTTGCCCATCATGTAGTTGTTGATCACGTAGCCCCAGATCAGGTCGTTCGGTCGCAGCCACGCGAACACATTGGCCAATGCCTCACCGTCCAGGTACCCCACCCGGGCCGACTCCGCCACCGCGACGGCGGCGGCCTCGCGGTTGGTCAGCGCCGCAGCGTCTCCGGCGCGGGCGCTGTCCAGCGCGCACACCATCAGCGTCAGCGACTCGATCTTTCCCAGCTCGCCGGTGTCGGCGAGATGGGCCAGAGCGGCGGCCGAAATCAGCCCCCCAGAGCAGGCCGCGTTGAGATTGACCTTCTCGGCGTCGCAGATCTCGCTCGCCGCGTCGCGCGCCTGAAGCACAGCGGCGGCGTAGGCGTCGAGGTCGAAGTGCGCCTGCTCGGCGCCGGGATTGCGCCAGGACATCATGAAAACCTGCTGGCCCTGCTCGAGCATGTGCTGGACGAGGCTTCGATCGGGAGCCAGATCGAGGATGTAGTACTTGTTGATCGTCGGCGGAACGAACAGCAGGGGCACCGAGTGCACCTTCTTGGCCCTCGGCTTGTACTGGATCAGCTCGAACACGTCGGTCCTCAGGACGACCGAGCCCTCGGTCACCGCGATGTTCTCGCCGACTTCGAACTTCGATGTGTCGACCATCGCCGGCAGTCGGCGCGCTCGCAGGTCGCGCACCGCCCGGCGCGTGCCTCGCACGAAATTGGCTCCACCCTGGTCCACGGTCTCCTTCAGCACGGCCGGGTTCGACCACGCGAAGTTGGTCGGCGCGAGCAGGTTGTGCAGGTTGCCGGCCGCGAACCGCGCCGTACGGTCAGCGCGCCATTCGAGCTCGGCGTCGTCGATCAGCCCGTCGGCGGCCGCGCCGGCGGCGAGATAGGCCTGCAACATCCGCCTGAACAACCAGTTGTGCTCCCAGGCCGGATCGCCGAAGCGGCGGTCGCCCTTCTTGGGGGCCAGGCTCGAGCGACCACGGGCGATCCTGGCCAGTTCCCGCGTCAGCCCGAGACCGCGCCGGGCCACACGGTCCGGCCGGGCCAGCCGCGCCGCCACGGTCAGCGCCGTGCCCGGTTCGCGCAGCATCCGGCTGGCCGGATTGCCCACCGCCGCGTCGGTCAGCAGAACATCCAGCGCGGCGCTGCCGGCGGCGCCATAACCGACTTCACGATCGGCGGAGCTCGCGGCTTCGGGGGCGGACAATCAGGTCAGAGCTCCGGGGCAGCGAGCGCTTTGGCGATCACGCGGTAGGACTTCCGGTTGCAGATCAGACCGACGTGGCTGCCGGTCACCTCGACGCACTCGCCGTAGGGCACGCAGCACCCCTCCCACCAGACGACGCCATCGCCCTTGGAGTAGATGCTGGTCAGGCGAACCATGTCCTGCGGGAACTCGCGCCGGTAATCGCGGGCGAACGAGCAATCACAGTCCGTCGTCAGACAGGCCTCGCCGCCGGCCCGGCGCGTCGCCCGCAGCGCGAGGCGACCGGCGGCGACCGCATGCAGGGTGGGAATGCTGACTCCCAGAACGCCGCGGAGATCCGCACCAGCGGAGATGACGTGGGAGACGGCCTTGGGACGACGCGCCGCGATCGCGCGGGCGAAATGACCGCCGCGGCTGTGACCGATCACGGCAACGCGCCGGCCGGTGCGAGCGTGCAGTGCGTCGACCTTGCGCTCGACCCTGAGCAGCGCGCGGTCTGAGCAATCCAGGTTGGCCACGAACCCGCACGTGTAGGGCTTGTAACCCAACCGCCAGAGCCACGCTGCCAGCACCGTCAAGGTGTTGTCGCCCGCTCCGAATCCCGGGAGCAGGACAATCGGCCGGCCGTCGCCGCGCGGGACCCCAGTGGGCAGGAAGACCGGGTCGACCAGCAACCGTGCCAGCTCCAGGCACCAGCGGGTCTCGCCCAGGTGGTTGCCCCACCACCGCCGCTCGGTGTCGGGCAGCTCGGGTGGAAGCGTCCCCGTCCACGCCGGATCGGGGCCGGCCAGGCCTTCGACGAAGACCGGTTCAGGAGCGCGGCCGGATCGACGACCCTCGCTCACGACGGAGCCTCGCTCAAGAACGCCTCGATCTCGTCCAGCACGTCCTCCGGTTGGTCGAGCAGGAACAGGTGGCCGCCCCCGTGAACCACGTGCAGTCGCGCGTTGGGTATCCGCCGCCGCAGCAGGCGTGCGTTCAGCAAAGGGATCAGCGGATCGTCGTCGCCGGCCAGAACAAGCGTCGGCGCCTGAAGGCGATGCAGCCACGGCAGGCTGCTCCAGCCGGAGACGGCCGTGAGCTGAGAGAGGTACCCGAGCCAACCTGGCGGGGCGCCGAGACGGTCGCGCATCCGGTCCTCTCCCCCGGCGGGGACCGCACGGGACCCGCCGCCGTAGATCCGCGGGCTGACCCAGCGCAGGTAACGCTCGGAGTGGTAACGGAGTGGATGGGCCATGTGCCAGTAGACGTCGGGCCGGGCCGGAATGCCCCCGAGGCCGCACATCGTCGCGCCGAGGACCAGCCGCCGGACCCGCAAAGGATGACGATGAGCCAGCTCCTGTGCGAGGGCGCCGCCGAATGAGTAGCCCAGCACGTCGACCGTCGTGTAACCGAGTTCGTCGAGCAGGTGCGCGGTCAGATCGGCCAATCCGGGCATGCGACGCGGGCGTCCGATCTGTGAGCCCCCGGTTCCGGGGGCATCGAAGGCGATCAGCCGTCGGCCCGCGAGCAGCGAAGCGAACGGCCTCCACATATTGAGATTGCCGCCGATGCCCATCAACAGCAGCAGGGGCGGCCCATGACCGCACTGCGCGACGCGCAGCCGCGTGCCGGACACGCTGACCCAGCCGGTCTCCCACGTCGGGTCTGCGGTCGCTGTCATCACGGTGGTCATCTATGGATCCTGCCAGGCGGAGCGCGCGAAAGTAGCCGTTACTGCCAGGAGCGGTTCTGAGCAGCGGATAGACCGACCTGCCGAACTACACGCTGAGCGGGTCCGCCCTGAGCGAAAGCGCGACGACTCGCAATCGGCACGCCGCCGCGCCGTCGTTCGGCATCGGCGTCGCGGGCACGAGCGCCCCATCGCCGGCGCCCCTGCTATCCGGCTCCGGTGCCTGGGCGCTCAGCGGACGGACTGACAGCCGGGCACCGGCCGCTAGGCAGGGCCGCTGGGCGGATGAGGCCTGCTCGGCGTCGTCCCACTTCCGGCGAGCGACCATCAGCCCGACGAAGTCAAGCCGTGCGGGCAGACGAACCTCGGCGGGGAACTCGACCGGGGGCAGCACGACCTCCGGCCCCGGGTCCTGGACCTGCTGCCACCCCGCCTCGGCGAGCTTCTGGCGCTTTGCCTCCACGCCGGCGTCTCGCCAGAGTCCCCGGAGCATCAGCAGGCCCATGATCACCGCGGGGACGCCGACCAGGACCATGCGGAAGTCGCGTAGGTTGAGCAGCACGAACAGGTAGCCCATCTCCGGAATGTGAAAGACGACGCGATCCTGGGTGCCGTGGCCGAGCATGAATTTCCACGCATCGGGAGCCGGGTTAGCGTCTCCCTTGGTCCGGAAGGCACGATCTCCGTTCGCCCCCCGGCCGATCCAGATGATGCGATGAGTGACCCGCGCGTACACGCCGGTGGTGAATCCCGAGGGCGGGTTGTAGGTGATCGGATCGCCCACCTTCAACTCTGACACCGGGACCGGTCGGTCGTAGACGATCGAGCCGCGGTCGTAGGTGCCGGTCATCGACCCGGTCAGGATCACGTATCGGTGGAAACCCAGTGCGGCGGGGACCAGCATGATCCCCACCGTGCCGATCATGGCGGCAAACAGGATGTTCAGCCCGATCTTTCCGGCCTTTCGCAGCACGCGTCGCAGCAGGCCGGGTGCCGAAACTGTTCCATCGTGCTCACGCTCCTGATCCGCCGGGGCGCCTGGGAGGCGCCGGACGACTATTGCGTGGCCGTCCACCGGTAGTCCATTCTCGTCGCGGCCCCGCCATAGGCATTGTCAGCGCCGCCAGAGCCCCCGTCCGGGAAGGTCACGCTGAATTTGTACTGGTGGGTTACCGCCGCCGAGAACACGCCCAGCGCCACTGTCCCCATCGAGCCGACCGTGCCCGAATACATCGTCACCGGCGCCGGACAGGAGGTGGTGCAGAGCGGATCGCCCAGATCCTGCAGCAGTAGCGTGAGCTTGGCCGAGAGTGGCGGCGCGGCCGGCGTATCGACGACGTTGAGCTTGGCCAGCGCCAGCGTCGCCGGGACGTTGCCGCTGTTGGTGATGTTGACCGTTGCCGAACTGGTGGCTCCCGGCTTCATCGGGCTGACGGTGAGGATCGAGGTGCCGGGCAGCGAGTCCGTGACCGCTACCGCACCGGCTGAGATCAGGCTGTTCGGGTTGGCCGAGCTCGCGTTGAAGTTCGCGCCCGTTCCGACCGCGATGGCGGCGGCCACGACCAGCCCGGCCAGCGTGATCACGAATCGCCGGGGAGTGACGGGAAACACCCAGCTGAGCGCGCGCGCTATCCGGCGGCGCATCTAGGTCGCCGCCGGCGCAGGTTCCCGATCGGCATCGAGGCCGGCGACGACTGGAGCCTCGAACCACGTCACCAGCGCGTCGACGGGCATCGGCCGGCTGAAGTAATAGCCCTGCCCCATATCGCAGCCCAGCGCGGCAAGCTCCTGAACCGTCTGCTCGTCCTCCACGCCCTCAGCAACGACCTTGACCCCGAGCTCATGGGCCAGCCGGATGGTCGATCGGACGATCGCGGCATCGCGGGGATGGCCGATCAAGCCCGAGACGAACTCCCGATCCACCTTGAGCTCGCTGACCGGAAGGTCGCGCAGCCCGGACAGCGAAGAGTAACCGGTGCCGAAGTCGTCGATGGCGATGCGAACGCCCATCCGGTCGAGCGCCGTGAGCATCGCGGTGGCCTTCTCCGGATCGGAGGCGATCGCGCTCTCGGTCACCTCGAGCCCCAATGCCCCGGCCGGGATGCCCCGGGTCGCCAGGAGCTTCCCGATCTGCTCAGGAAGGCCCTCATCGAGCGCATTCGCCGTGGATAGGTTGACGTTGACGCCGGCATCGATGCCGCGGTCACGCCAGGCCCCGCAATCGCGCAGCGCGATCTCGACCACGCGGACTGCCAGCTCGCCGATCAGCTTGCCCTCGGCGACGGTCGGCAGAAACTCGCTCGGAGCCAGCAACCCGCGCTTCGGGTGCCGCCAGCGCAGCAGCGCCTCGACCCCGACCACATGCCCGTCGGAGAGATCGATCATCGGCTGGTAATGCAGGTGAAGCTCATCGCGCTTCATCCCCACCTCGAGCTCGTGCAGCAGCGCCTGTCTGGCCGGGTCCTTCTGCAGGCGCTCGGCCCGAGAGGCTTGCAGCAGGCGTGGCCAGAGCAGCGCATAGAAGAGCAGGCCGGCGCCGATCAGAATCAGGTCGATCCGGCGCGTGCGGTCTGAAATCTGCTGCGCCACCGGCGCGTACGGAAGCAGGACGTCTACGGCGGCGACCGGCGTGGTTCGCTTGCCTAGGTAGATCGGCACGGCCACCTCGATCTGCTGGCCGGAAAAGTGTCCAAGCGGCGACTGCGCGGCCGACCGCACCAGCGTGACAGTCTGTCCGCCCAGCGCTTGCCGCAGACTCGGCGACGGCAGGAGGATCGACCCGATCAGCCGATGGTCGGTGGCGTAGAGCACGCGCGACCGGGTGTTCCACACGGCAACCCCCTCCAGGCCTGCGGTTCGCCTCGCGGCGAGCGCCGCCACATCGAGCGCCTGGAGTCTGGCTCCGACGAGCTTGCCGGACAGCCGTGGCCCAAAGCTCGAGGCCGCCAGCAGCTCGGCCGCCTGGGTCGCGCTGCCGACCTGTTGCGTCCGAATGTCGTTGCCGACGACCTTGGAGACGCCGAAGACCACCAATCCGATGGCCACCAGCGCCCCGACGCTGAAACTGAGCAGGAAGCCCGGGTGCAGGCGCATGCGCAATCCGGACAGATCGCTGCGGTCAAGATGAGCTCGTTTGCGTTTGCGCATGGTTCTGGGTGATCGGTCCTGCACAACCTCCATCGGCAGGTGCCCGCGATTTGCTGAGGCAACGGGATCGCCGTCTGAAACCGTCAGACACGCATGTCCGCGAGGGCACGCGGGCTTCCCTGTGACTACTGCGGCTTACTACCGATTACTGCAAATCAAGGCGTTGCCGATACCACTCGTACAACCAAACCGGTCAGGGGGCCATGAGACGGTCCATGATTGGGCAAAGGAATGCCATGACCAGATTTACCACGCTGTGGAAGGCCTCACCGCGGAAAGTGCTACTCGCCCTAGGTGGACTGATGATCGCGGCCGCCGTTGCGGTTGGATCGGGGGCGAACTTCAACTCGACCAGCGCGAACCCGAGCAACGTGTTCACCGCGGGGACGATAACCCACTCGAACTCCAAGACGGGCGCGGCCATCCTGACCGCGAGCAACATGGTCCCGGGCAATAGTCAGTCCGGAACCGTCGACATCAAGAACACAGGATCCGCGGCAGGCACATTCACGCTGACGCACGGAACCACGACGGACAACCCCGTCACCCCCGGCCTCTCGAAGAAGCTGACGGAGGTCATCACCGACAACGGCGACCCCACCTGCGTCACCTCCTGCCCGGCGGCGGTACAGGTCTACAGCGGCACCATCAACGCGATGCCGGCCACGACCACGTTGGGGACGTTCGCCCCGGCGGCGACCCATCGTTACACGTTCAATGTGACCTTTCCGGACACGGGTCTGAACGGCGCCGACAACGCCTACCAGAGCGCGGCGACCACGGTCGAATACGACTGGTCCTCGACGAGCTAGCCGTCACAACGACAACATGGGATCCCCCATGTCGGACAAGGGAACTACAGCCCGGGGGGTTCCGGACGCGCGCGCGTCCGGAACCTCGTCCGGCCGCGGAGGCAAGGGCGTCCCGCGCTCTGCCGCCGCAGCCCGCATGGATCGGATCGCCGTAAAGCTCGCTGCCACGTTCGTGGTGATCGCGGCCTGTGTGGTGCTCGCCGGAGCCGCCACGTGGTCAAACCTCAACGCGACGGCGACGAATCCTTCCAGCTCGTTCACCGCCGGCACGGTCCTGATCGGATCGAACTCGAGCTCCACCGCGCTGCTGTCGTTGACCAACGCGAAGCCTGGCTCGATCTCCACTGGTTGCATCCAGGTCACTTACACCGGCACGCTGCCGTCGAATGTCAAGCTCTACGGGACCGGCGGCGGCACCGGCCTGAATCAGTACCTCACACTGGTGGTAACCCGCGGGACCTTCGGCGGCACCCCCGCGGCCGGGTCGTGCACCGGCTTCACCGCCGACAGCACCAACTACATAAGCCAGGGCGCGGGAGTCATCTATAACGGCACGCTGTCCAGCTGGCCGTCTACCTCGACTTCAGGCCTACTCGATCCTACCGCCGGTAGCCCGGCTACCTGGAACACGAGCGCGGCCCACGGCTATCAGTTCCAGGTCACCCTGGGAACCAACACCGCGGCTGAGGGGCTGACTGGGAGCCAGTCATTCACCTTCGAGGCCGACAACACCTGATGAACCAACGCGCGACTGCTCTGTCCAGCCCGCGGGCACTGCGCACCGGCATCCGCGGCGCCGGATTCCTGGCCGACCACGCGTCGACCTTCGTCTGTGGTCTGGCGATCGGGACGCTCGTGATGCTGCTGCTCGGCACGGTCATCGGCTACCGCCCTCTGATCGACCACTCCGACAGCATGCGTCCGGCGGTGCGGGCGGGGGATCTCCTGATCACGCGGACCGCGGCGGCGACGTCGATCCACCCCGGGGACATCGTGACGTTCAGCGATCGAGCCCTGCGGGGAAAGCTCGTGACTCATCGCGTCCTCTTGCGCCGCGCGTCGGGCACGCGGATCGACTTCCTCACCCGCGGCGACGCCAATCCGACCTCCGAGAGCTGGTCCGTCGACCGGCGCGCCTCGATCGGCAAGCTGGTGCTCCGCGTCCCGGCCGTGGGCCGAAGCATGGCCTGGATGGCCGAACCGTGGCCGCGAACTGTTCTCCTGAGCCTGGCCGGGCTGGTCCTCAGCACCGCGCTGCTGCGACGTATCTGGAAAGCATGATGCGCCGGCCCGCCACGTGTATGGCGCTGGGGCTGCTCGCGCTGGCCGCGGCATGGTCGCTGATGCTGGGCGGAACCCTGTCGGCCTACACGGCCTCCACCGGCACTTCGTCCGGGTCGTTCGCCGCGGCCGCGGATTGGCTTGCCCCCACGGCCAGCACCGCCGTGATCGGGCGCACCACCGCTTACGACACGGGATCCATCGCCCACGGCGCGACCTATTACGTCTATGCCAACGTCGGCGACACCGGTAATCCGGCCAGCGGCACGTCCAGCGTGGCGGCCAACCTGAATTCGATCTCGCCGGGCAAGACCGCCGTCGCGTTGACTGCCGGAAGCTACAGCGCGGGCGGCGTGGGGTACGGCTTTCGCAGCCCTTCGGAGACGGCCGCGAGCATTCTGTCCGCCGGAACCTACGCCTTCGCGATCACCTCGACCGACGCGGCGACCAACTCCGGGACCCAGAGCTTCAACACCACGGTCGACAACACCGGGCCCGCCGCCACCGACGTGCAGACCACCAACGTCTCCGGCGGGACCGTGGGGCATCTGGACCAGGGCGACACGCTGACCCTGACCTTCGCCCAGCCGGTCGATCCCTATTCCGTGGTGGCCGGCTGGGACGGCAGCGCTTACACGAACGTCCAGCTGGCGCTCGCCGACGGCGGCGGGACCACGACCGACGAGGTCTACGTATACACCGGCGGCGCCTCACCCGTCGGACTTCCCCTGGGCCCGGTCAGCCTGAACAGCACCGGGTACCTGAGAACCGGGGCCGGTTCGTACGTCACCTACGGCGGCATGGGAGCCGCCACTCACACCACGATGACGCGCAACGGCTCGAGCATCACGTTCACGCTGGGTACGCCGAACAGCACGACGTTGACCAGCACCACGCCGGCCGCTATGACCTGGTTTGCCTATCCCCCGGTCACCGACATCGCCGGCAACGCCGTGGTGACCACGACCGCCACGCAATCCGGAACCGTTCACCTCAACTTCTAGGGATTGACCGCCGGCCGGCTCATCAGGAAGAGCACGGCCGCCAGCAACTCCACGACTGTGAAGAAGATCAGGATCAGGGCAGCGGTTCCGGGTACGAGCGAGAAGAACCCGTTGCTGAATCCGAGGGCGACGGCATTGCCATCCGCGGACAGGCGTTGCCCGATCCGGGCGGCCGAACCGAGACCGGCGTAGGACCAGCGCGCGTAGGTGAAATTGGCCAGCGCGGCGACTGCCGGCGGCATCTGCGCGAGCGGGATCAGCGCCCCGGCGAACAACAACTGCGGCATCAGCAGCAGGGGGACGGCGCCCGCCGCCTGGTCGACGCTGCGTGCGGCGCAGGACACCGCGAGTCCCATCGCCGCGCTGGCCCACGCGGTGAGCACCGCGAGCACGACCAGCTCGACGACATCGCGGGGGCCGATGCCGAGCGGTTGCAGGATCAGAACCACGGCTGCGAGCAGCAGGACCTGAACGAGGGTGAGCGCGAACAGGACGAGAGCTTTCGACATCACGTAGGCGTCGAGACCTACGCCGACGTCGAACTCGCGCTCGACGAGGCCGCGCTCCTTGACCACCTCTCGGCACGCCGACGCCACGCCAAGCCAGATCGATCCCGTCATCAGCATGAAGACCAGCTCGATCGCGTTGGTCGGCGGGGCGCTCGACGATTGGAGCGCCCCGGGGTGAAACACGATCGCGATGAGCAGGCCGATCACCGGCGCCTGGCCCAGGAGCAGGGCGAGCGTCCGCCGGTCTCGGGTCAACGTGCGCGCGTAACGGCCCACCAGCACCCGGAGCTCGAGGCCGAACGGCCGGCTCGCCGTCAGCGGTGAGTGACCGGCCGTCGCCGGGGCGCTGACCGGCGTGCCGGGACCGACCGGCGCGGCCTCCGAGGCCGTATCGGGATCCTGCGCCACTGCCGCCAGATGGCTCCGCGCCCCGGCGGGGCCGCCGCGGTAGGCGATCAGTCCCTTCTCGAGCACGACGACCTCGCTGCAGAAATCCAGGCTGGCCGTGGCATGGGTGGCGACGAGCACGGCGCGGCCCTGGTCGGCCAGCCGCCGGAACAGCGCCGTCAATCGCCGCTCGAGCACCGCGTCCAGCCCGCTGGTCGGCTCGTCCAGCAGCAACACGGGGGGATCGCCGACGAGCTCGAGCCCGCAGGCGGCCCGGCGCCGCTCGCCGCCGGAGAGGCTCCGAATCATCGTGTCGGCTTGCCCGATCAGATCGAGCTCGTCAAGCACCGTCTGCACCCGTCCCTCGATATCCGCGTCCGGATTCAGCCGCAGGCGGGCGGCATAGCGGAGCGCCTCCCGCGTGGTCAGGCGATCGTGGACGCTCTCCCGTTGGGGCACATAGCCGAGCGCCTGGACGGCCGTCGCGGTCGGCTGCTCGCTCCAAGCGGCCGAGCCCGCGGACGGCTCGGCGATACCGGCGAGAACGCGCAGCAGCGTGGACTTCCCCGACCCGCTCGCCCCCATCAGCGCGACCAGCGAGCCTTGGGCGACCTCGAGCGAGATCGGCCCCAAGATCCGAACGTCGTCCGCGACGCTCACCTCTACGCCACGCGCGACGAGCACGCCCGCCAGCCTAACGGTCGCCCGCTCAGCGGTGAGCGAACGCCCGCTGCCAGGTGTCCACGTAGGCCTGGGCCGAGTTGAACAGCACGGGCAGTGCGCGGCGTCCGGCACGGGTGCGTCCCATGTCGGCGATCAGGTCCGCGATCAGGCCGTAGTGGGCGACGCCGTCCCGGTTGAGGTCGAAGGTGCGCGCACCGGTGCGCTCACGCGTGAACCTGACGCTGCCGTCGTAGGACTTGAACGGATAGCGCAGCGGATGTTGCGCGGCGTCGGGACGCGGGCCTGGCAGCGAGCTGAAGCCGTTTGTGTCTGTGCCCAACCCGACCCCGACGAACCCGCGGCTGGCCATCGTATGGATCTTGGCGGCCAGCGTCGGGGCGATGTCCGGAGTGACGGCGGCAAAGCCACCGAGCCGGAAGAGGCGCCTCAGCTCCTGGGGCGTCCACTCGCCACCGGTGCCGTTGTGGCTCGAGATCAACGGGTAGTGGGACTTGGCGGCGATCGCCAACACCTCGTCCCGGGCCGACTCGCTCAGATGATCTACCTCGATCAGCATGTGGTTGGCCATCATCCGCCGGATCAGGTAGCGCCCGAGCGACGTCAGCGCGCGGGAATTGCACTGCGCGCCGCTGGGGTAGGACGGCATCGGTCGGTTGGCGATCGATTTCGCCGCCGGGAAGAACGCGGCCAGGGCCCGCAACAGCCCGGGGCTGAGCGTTTGGACCGCGACGCCCTGACCCGCGCCTGGACAGCGGCCGGTCCGGAAATAGCTTCCGGTTTGAAAGCGGTTGAGGATGTTGATGAAGACGCCCTTCGTCCCGCCTTCGAGCGCGGTCCCGGAGAAGGCGTTGTTGACCCAGTGGGCTACGAACATGCCCCGGACCCCGAGCCGCTTGTACCGAGCCAGTCCCCGGTCGATAGTCCGACGGCTGCATTGGGCCCGGCCGCCCGCCTCGCCGCAGCCGAACAGGTCGGATGACTCGATGCCGATCATCACCGCGAGCTTCCCGGCCGACATCACTTGGCGGGCCTGGCTCGGGCTGTAGACGAGACGAAACCAGCCCCGCCCCCGGCCGCCGCTCTGCGCGTCGACGTAATCCTGAAGGCCCTTGAGGGTGGCGATCTGGGCCGTGACCGAGCTCGTCTCCGAGCACGTCTTGACGGCCCGCCGCGGCTCGAGGCCGCAGATCGGCGCGTCGTCGGCGGTCTGGGCGACCATCATCCGCATGCCGGCCCGCCAGGCGCGCTCGAGCCAGACGTAGTAGGCCTGCTGGTGGGTCATCGAGTTGAACGTCGGCCAGCCCTTGAAGGTCGGCCATCCATGCGTGTCGTGCGTCCCCACGGGAACACCGCTGCGGAGCAGGTTGCCCGTCAGGTCGAGGCTGCCGTTCGGCCCGTGGACCGTCGCGTCCCGGCCGAGCGCGGTCGTTATCCCGAAGCGGTCATAGGGCTCACCGGAGATCACGTCGCCGCCGGCGCGCATATTGCCGGTCACGTGGACATGCGCATCGACGAAGCCGAAGATCCTCCCGTGTTTCGTCCTCGTCCCGGCCCCGTGAACGGTCGCGTCAACCTGCGCCTCCGGGAATGGCGTGCACCCGGATCGCGGTACGAACGCGAACAACGTGCCCGGAGTGGTGGCGCTGGTCAAGCCGAGGCCGCCGGTCCCTGTTCGCACCGCCAGGCGGCGATGGTCGGCCGTGGAGCGGATCGAGAACACGCCCGGACCGGAGGCACTCGGCCGCAAAGCGAACTCCGTCCTCGCCCCCGCGCCGGCCACACGTGCCACGCTCGTGGCCCCCGCGGTGCTGACCAGCTTGGCCTGGCGGTCGAACAGTAGGTAGGTGCCCAGCCCCGTCGGCTTCAGGAAGAACGCGGCCGCCCCGTGCAGGCTCGAGGCATCGGCCACGTAGGAGGTTCCTCCGGCGGCGACGGCAAGCAACCGCCCGTTGGCGACCGACCGGAGCGCGAAGCACCGGTTGGCCAGCCAGAAGACCGACAGGCGACCGGCAGGGCGCGGGCGGTGACCGGCCGCCGGCGAGGCGGCGAGCAGCAGAGCGGCGGCGCCACCCGAGATCAGGATCGCCAGGACGAAGGCCCGAGCCCGCTGCACCTCAGTCGTAGGCCTCCGGGCTGTGTTTGAACTTCGGCCACGCGTCTGGATCGTGTCCGGTCACCACGGTGGCGTCGCTGCGGGCAGCGATCCGATGCAGCTTCCTGACCGAGCGGACGGCGTCGACCGCCGAGGCCAGGAAGCCCGGCAGCGCCTTCTCCTCCCAGTGGTCGGTGGTGTAGGCGGCATCGACGGTCAGCAGCATCGCACCCGAGTTGGGCAGCGTGACTTCGAAGGACTGATGCCCGGGCGCATGCCCCGGCGTGCGCCAGCACCGGATCGTGCCGTCCCCGAAGACGTCATAGCCGTCGTCGGTGTCCTCGAGCAGCGCCCAAGGCACGCCCGGCTTGTTGTAGTCCTGCTGGATGTATCCGCCGGCGGCAAACCAATCCGGGGCGAAGGCGTACTCGTACTCGGTCCGCGTCGCGATCACCTGAGCGCCCGGGAACTCGTTCACCGCGGCCAGCGCGCCGGTGTGATCGAGATGCAGGTGGGATTGCAGCACGTAGCGCACATCGCTCGGATCGAAGCCCGCCGCCTTCATTGCCGGCACGCAGGCCTGCTCGGGGGTCATCGTCGGCCAGTACACGTCGCAGACATCGCCCCAATGGCTGCGCGCATCGTTCGCGCACTCCGCCGCGTTCCCGCCATCGATCACCACCAATCCACGCGGATGCTCGATCAGGAACCATGGCACCGGGATCTCGTACTCCTCCCCTAACCCCTGGTTCATCTTGATGTTCTCGACATGGCACTTCAACGTGCCGCACTCGAACATGTGCAGCTTGACGCCCGCCGGAACGGTCGAGGCGTCTGAATTTGTGCGCTTGTCAGTGGTGGTGGCCATCGCGTGTGCTCTCCTTTCGGGACTGCTCGTACTACCAGTTGGTCATTGACGCCGTGATGATGTGGCGCAGGTCCCCCTCGCCGACTTCCTTCGGCGCAACCGCCAGCAGGCGCTCCTGCTTCATCGCGCCGTCGACCAGCACGGGAATGTCGTCCTCCGTGTAGCCAAGCTCCGCCACGCCGCGGGGCGCGTCGACGTCTCGCATCAGCTGGCGGAGAATTTCCGGCAGCGTGTCGGGTCCGGGATCGCTGATCGGCTCGCCGGCCAGTAACTCCGCGACCTGGTGGTGGCGCTCGGGCATCGCGTCATAGGTGAAGCGAAACGCGGCCGGCGCGGTGACGATCACCGAGTGGCCATGGGGAACGAACGGATGGTCGTCGGGATACCCGGGGGGCTGATACTCGTGCTTGACCGAGGCGATCGGATAGGCACAAGAGTGCGGGATGTGCACGCCGGCTGAGCCAAAGCCCACACCGGCCATCGTCGCGGCGAGCATCATGAACCCCCGGGCCTCGACGTCGTCGCCGTCGGCTACCGCGCGGCGGAGATAGCGGCCCCCGAACTCGAGCGCCTTGGCCGACCACACATCGGCGACTGGATTCGATCCTTGATACGGCGGCCGGTCATCAGGCGAGTCCGGACGCGGCCGGGTGTCGAACGGCTTGGATAGAAACGACTCGGCGGCGTGACAGACCACGTCGAGCCCGGTTGACGAGGTCACCTCCGCCCCCAGCGTGCGAACGAGATCCGGGTCGACGATCGCCTGGGTGGCGCGGAGGTAGCGATGCGAGATGCCGGTCTTGACCTTCTGGTCGGGGATATCGAGCACGGCCACCGTGGTCGCTTCGGAGCCGGTGCCAGAGGTGGTCGGGATCGCCAGGTGGGGCTTCAGCGGCGAGGGCGGCTTCTTGCCCTCCCCGATCGGCGGATTCACGTAGTCCATCACCGGGGCGGGATGGGTGCAGACGAGGTTCGCCACCTTGGCGGTGTCCATGCTCGAGCCGCCTCCCACCGATACGAAGCCGTCGACCTCGTGCTCGAGCGCGAAATCCGCGGCGTCCTGGAATGACTCGATCGTCGGTTCCACGCGCGCTCGGTCGTAGACCACGACGTCGATGCCCTCGGCCTCGATCAGTTCCTTGATCCGCTCCGGATGCCCGAGCGCGGCCACCCCGGGATCGGTGACCAGCATCGCGCGCTTCACACCAAGGCGCTTCAGCTCCCAACCGGCGTCCTCGGATGCTCCGGCCCCGAACTTGACCGGGGTGGCCTCCATCGTGAAGATCGTCTCGTGATCGGAAGCCATCGCTCTCTCCTCTGTTCGCCTGAGTCCCGGTCCGGGTAACTGCTTACCCGCGATGTCCCTCCAGCACGCCCTCGAGGCGGTCGTCGGCTCACGGCACGTGCTCGACGATCCGGACCTCAAGTCGCCCTACGAGCGCGACTACACGGGCCGGTACGGAGGCAGCGCACGTTTCGTCGTCCGTCCCGCGGATAGCGACCAGGTGGCCGGCGTGATGGCGGCGTGCGCTCGACACGAGGCTGCCGTTATCCCCCAGGGGGGCAACACCGGCCTGGTCGGTGGCGGCGTCCCGCGTTCCGGCGAGGTGGTGATCTCGCTGCGGCGCCTTGACCGGATCGGCGAGGTGGATGGTGCCGTCGGGCAGGTGACCGCCGGCGCCGGAGCCACGCTGGCGGCGCTCCAGGACGCCGCCCGCGGCGCCGGCGAAGATGCGGGCCTCGACTTCGGCGCCCGTGACTCGTGCACCGTCGGCGGCGTGGTCGCCTGTGACGCCGGCGGTGCTCGCGCGCTGCGACACGGCACGGCCCGAGCCCACGTCGCCGGGCTCGAGGCGGTGCTGGCCGACGGCTCCATCCTCTCGCGGCTGGCCGGTCTCAGCAAGGACAACGCCGGCTACGACCTGCCCGCGCTGCTCGTCGGCTCGGAGGGAACGCTGGGGGTCATCACGCGCGTACGCTGGCAGCTCACCCCATTGCTGAGGGCACGCGTCGCCGCGTTGGTGCCGCTCGCCTCGGCGGGTGAAGCGGCGAACCTGCTGGCCGCGCTGCGGACCGCCGCGCCATCGCTGGAAAGCTGCGACTTCTTTCTCGACGATGGGCTCCAGCTGGTGCTCGAGCACCAGCACCGCGAATCGCCGGCGCGCACCCGCGCGGCGATGTACGTCCTGGCCGAATGCGCCGCCCGCACGGATCCGACCGAGGAACTCGCCGAGGCACTGGAGCAGGCGGGCATCGATGACGCCCTCGTCGCCGACGACACCGCCAGCCGAGAGAGCTTGTGGGCACTGCGGGAAGGACACACGGACGCCATCAACGCGGCCGGCATTCCCCACAAGCTCGACGTCGGGGTCCCGCTGCAGCAGCTGGGCCGCTTCCTGGAGGATGTCCCGGAGGCCGCCGCCGCGGCCGGCGCAGAGCGGGTGATCCTGTTCGGCCACCTCGGCGACGGCAACGTCCACGTCAACGTGCTCGGGCCCGACCCTGACGACCCGCGAGTCGACGATGCCGTGCTCGAGCTGGTGCTCGACTGCGGAGGGACCATCAGCGCGGAGCACGGCGTCGGCGTGGCCAAGGTCGACTGGTTGGAGCGTGCCCGCGGCGCCGACGAGGTCGCGGCCATGCGGGCGATCAAGCGCGCGATTGATCCCGGCAACCTTCTGAACCCGGGCGCTGTCCTATCGCGCTAAGCCTCTGGACCCGTGAGGGAGCGAAGGCTATGCTCTGTGCCGTGAGGGCACTGGCGGCATGGGTCTGCAGCATTCTCGTCGCGACTGCGGTGATCGCTGCAGCGGCCGGCGCGAAGCCCGCCGGCCCGGCATCGTGTCCGCTCAAACCCGGGGTCGCGCCGACGGGCGGTGACGTGCAATGGGCGTTTACCGAAAGCGGCCCTCCCACCGGTAAGCGCCACGGGATCAGCACCTCCTACACCCACGGGCGCGGAAATTGGACCAGCGGGCGAGCCACGGGCAAGGCGTGTGGCCAGGACAAGCTGACCGCCGGCGCGCAGCGCAATCTGGTGCTCGCCGTGACGGGTAAATCGAAGCTGACGGGACGGGTCAAGCAGTTCGGCCTGCTCGGCGTCCGTCTGGTGCTGCCCCTGCGGGTCTCGGCCAGCGACGACAGCGCGTGCCCGGTCGGCAGCCGCGGCACGGCCACGCTGTTCGCCAGTTACTTCAGCATCCACCGCGACAGCGTGGCGCTGCACTTCGGCCCCCATTGCACGGGTCATAATCACAACTTCGGCGGCTCGCAGCTGCACGTTCTGATCACCCGCCACGGGGCGCAGGTCAACACCCCGTAGCTCGGCGTACCAGGCCGCGATACGCTCCCTCGCTTCCGCGCCTGGCGCGCCGAGTTGTCGTATTTCCGGGTAACCGTTTGTCTGACCGCCTTTGTCTGACCGGCATATCGCCATGCCCGGGGCAGCTCAACCAAGGGCGCGGATTTGCCGATCACACAGGTGATGCGCATAAAGGCGAGGATCTCTGGGGCCTCAGTCCTGTCCGGCCGGCTGGTCGGTCTTCTCGCCGTGGTCTCGGTGGCGGCGATCTTGCTCAGCAAGTTGGTGAGCGGGTGGTCGCTGGGCAGCTGGGACGTGGCTTGGACCTCAGGCTCCCTGGCCGCCCTCGCCGGCATGCTTCTGGCGCGCCGAGCCGCGCACGCGGACAGCCGCGCGCGCTGGGGCCTCTGGGCGGGCGCCACTGCCTGTTGGGTCGCCGGCCAGCTGGCCTGGGACGTATATGGCCTGATCGGGTTCCCTTCGTCGCCGAACTTGGCCGATTTCGGGTGGTGGGGGTTCGCCGGGATCGTGATCGTCAGCCTGGTCCGGAGCCGCTCACGCTCACGGTCATTGCGGATCGTCACCCTGGTCGAAACCGTGCCCATGATCGCGGCGGCAATCGCGCTTACCTTCGCCGAGCTCTGGCACGACGCATCGGTGTCGCCGCTGCACCTCGCGCCGAAGCTGTCGGCGCTCGTCTACCCGGCGGTCTACATAGCCGCCGCGATCCTGATGCTCCAGGCGATGATCGGAGGATCGCTGCGGGGCTCGCGCTCGGCGGCGCTCCGGCTCGTAATGGGCGGGATGGCCGCCCAGGCCGTGGCCTTCTATCTCTGGAGCACCCAGTTGCTCGCGGGCACGTACTCTCCGGGCGCGACTAGCCTCGATCCGCTGTGGCTGGCGGGACTGCTGGCGATCGCAGCGGGCGGAACGCTGGCCGCGCGCCGCCCGGACCAGGCAGTCGAGATCCACGAGCCGGCGCGGCACGGCGGCGTTCTGCCGGCCACGATGTTCGTACTGCTGATCGCCGCACTCGTAAGCTCTCATTTCAACCACGCGCCGACTGGGGTGGCCATCACCCTGGGCGCCGGGCTGCTGTTCTCCGGAGCGGCGCTGATCCTGCGCGGCGCGCTGCTGGAGCGCCGTCTGCTCGAGTTGCTCGGGCGGGAGCGCGGCGCGTTGTCGGTCCTGGGCGACCGGGAAGCCGAGTTGGCGCGGCTCAACACTCAGCTGGTGGAGGACTCCCGTCGGGACCCGCTGACGGGCATGCGCAACCGTCGAGCCCTGTCGGACGACCTGCCGCAGCTGGAGGTTCGCCAGACGGGGCCAGGGCGCACGTTCGCGCTGGCGCTGTGCGACATCGACCACTTCAAGGCCTACAACGATCGGCTCGGCCATCTCGCCGGTGATCAGGCGCTGCGAATCATCGCCGCCACGGTCAGAGGTGCGATGCGCACCGGCGACGTCGCCTACCGCTTCGGGGGCGAGGAGCTGCTGTTGATCCTGCGCGACGTCGGTGCCGAGGCGGCCCTGGCCGCGGCCGAGCGGGTACGGCTCGCCGTATCGCAAGCTGCAGTGCCACATCCAGACGGCATCGACGGCATCCTCTCGGTCTCGATCGGCGTGGCCTCCGGCGGCGAGGATTCCAGCACGCTGCTTGCCCGCGCGGACGCCGCGCTCTACGACGCCAAGCATGCCGGTCGAAATTGCGTTCTCGCCGCTGCGGACAACGACCCGTCGGTGGCCGCCGGTCGCCGCCACGGCGTCGTCGAGGAACCGGTCCCGCGCCATCTCCGGAGCATGCTGGCGGTCTCCCGGGCGGCGGCGTCGGGCCATGGCCCGGTTCCCGTGTTGCAGGCGCTGGCCGAGACGATCCGCTCCGAGCTCTCGTTCCACGTGGTGGCGGTCAACCTGCTCGACGCCGCGCGGCAAGATCTCACCTGCATGATCGTCCTCGGCGATGATGACGCCCGCCAGAAGCTGCTGGGTACGGTCAGCCCGTGGAGCGAGTGGGAGGCGGTGATGGAATCAGGCCAGCAGCGCTGCGAAGCCGTGTGGCTGCCGGCCGGCTCGTCCGCGCCCTGGGCAGACGAGAGCAAGCTGTGGACACCCGCCACGGCGCCGGCTCCAGGCGCCGACGGATGGCAGCGCGACGACATGCTTCTCCTGCCCCTCCGCGGCCAGGACGGACAAGTCCTGGGGGTCGTGTCGGTCGATCAACCGGTCTCCGGCCGCCGCCCTGACGACGGCCAGGTCGCTTTTCTGATGGCGGTCGCCGACTACACCGGCCTGGCTTTGCACCAGAGTCAGCAGGAGACCGCTCGTTCCGCCGCGGTCCAAGCCCAATCCGCCGAGCTCAGACTGGCGGCCGCGATGCTGCTGGCAGAAACCCTCGACCTGCGCGACCCCGGCACCGCCCTGCACTCCCGCACGGTCGGTTCCTACGCGCGGCAGACGGCGATCGCGCTCGGCCTCGAACCCGATCGCGTCGAGCAGATCCACGCCGCCGGGGTTCTGCACGATCTCGGAAAGCTCGGGATCGCCGACGCCATCCTCTACAAGCCGGGGCCGCTGGACGCTGTCGAGCTGCGCGAGATCAAGCGCCATCCCGAGATCGGCGCGCGGATCCTCGAAAACGCCGGCCTACGGGAGATCGCCACCTGGGTCAGGGCCCACCACGAGCGGATCGACGGCGATGGCTATCCCAATCAACTCAACAGCGACACGATCGCTCTGGAGGCGCGCATCCTCGCGGTGGCGGACGCCTATGAAGCCATGGTCACCGACCGCCCGTATCGAGCCGGAATGGCCCCGGAGGCGGCACGCCGGGAACTGCTGCGCTGCGCCGGTGCCCAGTTCGACCCCCGCGTAGTCGATGCGTTCATCGGCACGCTGAACGACGCCGGCACTGCACCCTCCGAGCATCTGCGCGACGCCGCCTAGCGTCGCGCAGTCCTTGGTGCTGGCTACGCGGTCGCCGGCTCCGGATCGGGACGCACGATCACCGTGTCCGCGATCCGAATGATCTCGTCCACGGGTAGGTCCGCGCCTTCGGCATGCTTGCGGATCGCCTCCGGACTGCTCGCCTCGTAGATGCAGACCGTGCCCACCGTGCCCTCGCCCTCATCGAGAACGTAGCTGCGAATCCAGCGGATGTCGTCAGGCATGTCCTCGTCGCCCACCTTCGTCGAGCGCGCGGCGGCCTGCTCGAGCTCCGCGCCCGAGCGCCAGCCTGAGCGTCGAAGAATTGCGTACAGCTCCATGTTGGTCCCTTCGTGAAGTGATTGAAGGAGTCACGATACCCCGCGCCGACTGCGGCGACATCGGGAATACCACCTATCTTCGCTCCTTCACCTGAACGCGGGCCGCCACGTCCTAGGATCCCCTGCGGCGCGGCAGGGGCCTGGTGGCTCATCCGGTCTTCAAAACCGGCAGGGCGGGGCAGCCCCCCGCTTGGAAGGTTCGATTCCTTCGCCGCGTCGTGGCAGTAAATGAGCGGTTTCTGCCCGCCGCGACACACGCGAGGACGATGCGATCGTCCGCGGGATGCGCGCTTCCCGGCAGGACCTCGGCTGAGCCTGGAACGGTCCAGGTGGTCAGACTCAGCTCTTGATGTCTACGAGGCCGGCCTTGAGCGCGGCCCACGGACGCAGCATCAGCGTGATGTCGTTGACACGGCCGTCGTCGTCCGTGAGCGTGCGCAGCACGCCATCGACGGGCTGGCTCTTGATCGCGCCGACGAAGAATGCGATCGTCTCGCCGTCGTGTTCATGGACCGATGTCGGCCGCGCGTCGCTGACCACACCGGCCACGGCGCGCCAGACTGCGCCAATCTCTTCGGCGCCGGCGTAGTCGCGGATCGGACTGTGAAATCTGGCGTTGGGGGCGAGCAGGGCAGCGGCTGATGGTGCGTCGCCGCTGAGGAAGGCATCCACTAGGTGGCGGGCGATGCTCGGCATGGCCGCTCCTCTCGATAGCATGCTTCGAATGTCGAAGCAGAACGATAGTGCTTCGAGAACCGAAGCGCAAGGGCCGCGTCCGGGCCTGCCCGCGCGGGGCACCCGGACGGGGAGGCCGCTGCTCGTCGCCTTCGATCTGCTGGGGCGGCGTTGGGCACTGCGGGTGCTGTGGGAGCTGCGCCAGGACAGCGTCGGCTTCCGCGCCCTACAGCAACGCTGCGAGGGCATGTCCTCGAGCGTTCTGCGCGACCGGCTGGCAGAGCTGACCGGCGCCGGTCTGCTCGAAACCGACCGCGCCGGACGCTACGGCCTCTCGTCCCACGGCCGCGCGCTGCTCCAGGCGCTGGAACCGCTCTCCCGCTGGGCCGACGAATGGGGATCCGCGACGCGACGTCGTCCACGGGGAGCCTGATGCTTGGCCCCGTCGCGGTGGACCGGTCGAACTACGGGTTCTCCACGGATCTGGTCGTCGCGAGCTTGCCGGCAGCGGCATCCATCACAGCGCTGGGGCGATACTGTCCGCGGATGGCGTTTCGGGTGATTTCGCCGGACCGGCTTGAGTGGATAACTCGCCCCCACGAGAAGGGAGAGCCGGCACGCCATGTCGCCGAGCTGAGCGACCTCGCCGGGTTTGCACACACAAGGGCGAACGTGTGGCGCTACGAGCCCGGGGCCCGCGGACGGCGCCATCGGCATCCGCATCAAGAGGAAACGTTCGTGGTGCTAGAGGGGACGCTGACGATGTACCTGGGCGAGCCTCCCGAACGGGTAGAGGTACAGCGCGGCGGTCTGATCCATGTCGACGCCGAGACGGCACTCCAGACTGCCAACGACGGAACCGAGGACCTACTGGTCTATGTCTACGGATATCCACCCGAGGACGAGCACGCCGAGATCCTCGACTCGACAGCTAGCTAGCGCTAGCGTGCCTTCTGCTTTGGAGGAGAAGCATCCGCCGCTCCGAGTCACGGGCGTACCGAAGACGGTTCGGTAGAGCCCCCGCGCCCCGTGCTGACTAAACCAAAGCACGCGCACCCACGGATCGACACACTCGTCTCGGAGTCCCGTGCACAGCCAAGAGCAACTACAGCGAATGGGTACAACGAGCGCAAACCTGAGACCACCTCCGCGCCACCGGCTTGCCCTTTAATAACAGGCGAGCGTGAGATCGCGCACGACGGGCTTTGGCATCCGGCACCCGCCGCCGTTACCGGTCTGGTGTATGACCCACCGGCCGCTCTTGAGCCTATAGGCCGAGGCGACGTCCGGCTGCACCTGCGAGTGGTGCCCCCGATTCGCGCCGATAAATACCGCTCCCCAACGTCGATCGACCGTCGAGATCCTCACGATGCGATGCGCCCATCCGTGGGGATAAGGGTTGCCAACCAACCAGAGTAGTGCTTGCCGCTCCGACCGTGTCGGGGCCCGTGACGCCCAGGACGCCCCGGGCATCAGGGTCGAACACGCCAACGTGACGATCAGCATCAATAATCGCGGCTTCAAGACCTCACCTCCTCGCTTGAACGCCAGATGAGCGTCCGATGATACGGTCACTGCTGCTGTCGTCCATAGCGGAAGTCCGCGGGTCGCCGTGCGTGTCGGTGCTTCACGCCTGAAGCGGTCACGCGCTGAAGATCTGCTGCTTTATGATCAAAGCGGAACTCTGCTCGACGCGAGGATGAGCGGGCTTCCGCGCAACTCGAAACCCGGGCGACGCCGCCCGTAGTGTTGCGGCGGGGGCAAATTGGGGACGATCGGCGTGTGGTCCGGCGGGCTCGGATATTTGCCTAGTGTTATCGAGCAGACGGGTCGCGAGCAGGAGATCGGGCCGAACCCGAACCGATGAGTTGCTCGGTGCCCGGCTGTCTATGTCCTGAGGACCGACGAAGAAGACACCCAGCGAGTATGCGCACCGACAGATCCTGTGACGCTCCCGCGATGGCGGACATCGCGCTCCAGCATGCCGTGCAGGCGGTCCTCGACGAGCTCGTCGCGGGCGGTGATGAGGTCGGCCTCCAGGCCGCCGTGATCAAGGACGGCGCACTCGTCGCCGACGCACAGAGCGGCGTCGCCGATCCGGTCAATGGCGAGCCCGTGTCCGCCGGCACGTTGTTCTTCGCTGGTTCGACCGCCAAGGGCGTCCTGAGCTCGCTCGTGCATGCCCTCGTCGCTGCCGGCAGGCTCGAGTACGACCTGCGTCTGGCGGAGGTGTGGCCCGAGTTCGCTGCACACGGCAAGGGGAGCGTGACCGTGCGACATGTCCTCATGCACCAGGCAGGCGTGCCCGGACTGCCGCCTGACCTGACGACCGAAGAGCTGTGCGACTGGGATCACATGTGTGCACTCGTGGCTGAGGCGGCGCCGTGGTGGCCGCCGGGGACCGCGTTCGGCTACCACGCCCAGACTTTCGGCTTCCTGCTCGGTGAAATGCTGCAGCGAACTACCGGTGCACGCCTCATCACGCTGCTCAGAGAAACACTCACCGAGCCGCTAGCCGTCATCGACGAGCTCCACTTCGCGGTCCCGCCGCTCCTCCTGGATCGGGTCGCCCGCCAGGTCGCACCGTCCGGACCTCCTCCGCCGGGCCCTGCCCCGGGCAGCCCGCTAGCCCGCGCGATGCCTCCCGGCGCCGCTCCCGATGCCGCGTTCGCTAACCGCCGCGACGTGCTCACCGCGCAGATCCCCTCGTTGGGGACGATGAGCGCCCGAGCGGCGGCCCGCGTCTACGCCGCGCTCCTCGGACACATAGCCGGGACGCGTCTCCTCTCGGCCGAGCAGGTCGCGGCCGCTGCCGCCGTCGCCTACACCGGGAGAGATCAAGTAATGGAGATGGAAATCAGTTGGTCGCTCGGCTACAGCCCCTACCGCCCCGGCGGCGCCCGCTCGCGTTCGGGCTCGACCTTCGGGATGGTCGGCACCAACGGATCGGCGGCCTACGCCGACATCGACACCGGGGTCACGATCGCGCTGATGCGCAACCGATTCTCCCCGGACTTCACGGCGATCGCCCGCCTGGACGACATCGTCGCCAAGGCCTACCCGCCACCCGCCAACCCTGAGGACAGAAACCCGTGATGACGACCCCCCGGACAGAGCTCGACACCCGATTCAGCGATCCAGCAGCACAGCCCACCAGTTGGGAGGACACGCTTGAGGCGATCAAGCAGGCCGAGATCTTCTGGATCTCGACCGTCCGCACAGACGGCCGGCCGCACGTCACTCCGCTCGTCGCCGTCTGGCTCGGCGATGCACTGCACTTCTCCACAGGCCCGGACGAGCAGAAGGCGCGCAACCTTGCCAGCAACCCGCGCGTCGCGCTGACCACAGGCGCCAACGGCTGGCAGAGCGGCCTCGACGTGGTTGTCGAGGGCGATGCGGCCCGCGTCACCGACGCACAGCAGCTCGGCCGGCTCGCCGCAGCCTGGGCCCAAAAGTGGGACGGGCGATGGCAATACGAGGTCAGTCGGGATGGCTTTCGGCACGACGTCGGGACCGCCCTCGTGTTCGCTGTCCGCCCAGCGAAAGTTCTTGCCTTTACCAAGGGCGGCTTCAGCCACACCCGACATCGCTTCTGAGACGCCGACGCGACACACGACGCAGACCAGATAGAAGGCGGGTGTATGGAGCGAAGCCGGACCAAGCCCGCGTCCCGAGACCCCCGCCAGCACTGAGCGGGAGCCAACAAGACGTGACCGGGCAGGCCCCGGTCCTCGCCACAAGCGAGAGGCCGCTCCCCTCGTGCCCGGGCCAGAGTTTCGCGTCGAGGCTTCTATGTTTGTCAATGGCAGATTCCGAGGGTCCTGGTTCGGGGTGGTCGTTGGATGGTGAGGCCGGGTCCGGTGGTCTCGAGGATGCGGTAGAGGCGGCGGGCGAGGTAGCGTTTGAGGCAGCGTTTGATCTCGCGCATGGTTTTGCCTTCGGCGAGGCGGCGCTCAGCGTAGGCGCGGGTTTCCGGGTCGGTGTGGAGCCGTGAGAGCACGACGGTGTGCAACGCGCAGTTGAGGTTTCGGTCGCCGCTTTGGTTTAGCCGATGGCGGATGGTCTGCCCGGAGGAGGCGGGGATCGGCGCTGAGCCGGCGAGCATCGCGAACGCGCTTTCTGACCGGACCCGCTTGGGGTGCGACCAGGAGCAGAACAGTTGCGCGGCGCTGATCGGCCCAACTCCGGTCTCCTGAAGCAGCTCGGGGACGTTGGTCTTGACCAGCGCGGCGATCTCTTCGCGCAGCTCGTCGGCCTCAGCGGTGAGGCTGAGGATCCGCCGAGCGGTCATCCGCAGCGCGATCACGGTCGCGCGCTGCTCCGCCGGTTGGCGGGCAGAGGTCCGCATCGTGGCGCAGCGCTCAACCAGCTTGGGGGTCGAGAGGTTGCGCAGCTGGTGGCGGAGCTCTTCGCGGGAGCAGACCACCAGCGCCTTGAGCTGGTTGATCTCGCGGGTGCGAGCGCGGATCGTCTTGCGGCGAGTGAGCAACAACACCCGCAACGCCTCGCGATCCCCGCGCTGACGCGGCTGCGCGAGATGCTGACGCGAGAGCGCTTCCCGGGCCGCCCGCACAGCGTCCAGGGCGTCTGACTTCGCGCCGTTGCGCCTAGCCGCGCGGACCGGCCGCTCGACCTCCAGCACCCACTCGCCATGCCCCAGCAAGAACGCGGCGAGCCCGGCACCGTAGCTGCCGCTGGACTCAATCGCCCACGCCCGCCGCCCCCCGGCGTGATGCTCGGCGAACCGCAGCAACTGCCGATACCCCGACGCGTCCGCCCCGAACTCTCGCGCCAGCCCAGCCGCGCCGGTGCCGGCCGCGACGACCGCCGCGGCGTGCCTATCGCGATGCGTGTCCACGCCGATGACATGGTCCACCGTCTCTGCGAGCATTCCCATCGATACCTCCTAGCCGAGGTTGACCCTGTTGGTGCTCGGCCTGGAACCACGCGGCGCGACTGTGATGGGTCACGCCCCATTACGAGGCGGACATGCTTCTAATGAGGCCAGCGGTGTGGGAGCCAGGCCGACGCCAGCAGCTAACGGCTCGACATCTCGAAGCAAGGACACCCGATAACTCGGGGTCAATGATCAAACGGGTCAGAACCGCAACCACTCGGCGCCAGCCTGAACCACAGCCAGGACAGCACCGGAATGGATCCTCACAATGATCGAAGCGGAACTCTGCTCGACGCGAGGATGAGCGCGCTTTCCGCGCAACGGAGGGCGATCAGCGCTAGCTTCGAGATGCCTCCCGTGGCGCGGAAGCGGGTCCGTATGGGCGAGCTGGCCGCTGGCCCTGACCCGGTTCGACTGCGTGATCGTGATCTGTGGGCGCGAGGTGTGGCAGTAGTTGTGCAACGGCGGATGTGCTGCGATCGCGGCGCCAGGCGGCGGTGACGAGGACGTCCAGGGCTACACCGGCGAGTGGTCTCCAGACGATGCGAGGGCTGGCGAATGTGTCGACTTCACTCTGCAGTTTGAGTGATAGACCGACGCCAGTTTCGACGAGTCGAAGCGAGGCTTCGACCGCGCCTGGATGTGATTCGTGGACGATGCGCGGGTTGGCGAGCCCGGCTACCGTGAGGGTGTTGAAGATGCGGTCGTATTGGGTGGGGTCACTTGCGCGCGCGAACGCGATCAGTGGGATGTCGTTGAGCTCGGCGGCCGTGATGACTGCCCTGGATGCGAGGGGGTGGGAGTCGGGTATCGCGACCCCGACGGGTTCGGTGGCGACGATGCTCGCGCCGATCCCGAGCGTGTTGACTTCGCCACGCACCAGCACGATGTCGACGTCGGTTGCCTCGAGCAGCTCGCGCGCTCCCCGTCGAGCTCCGCGCGGAGCTCGATCGGCTCACACCGCCGATCGACATTTCCGACCTGCCCGCCGATGACGGCCGCGTGGCGTCTGAGTCCCGTCGAAATCTACATCTCGACCGGGCACGAGTGTCCACCCGTCGCAAAGATGTCAACGATGAGTTTGCCGGCGTGGGCAGGTCCGTATGAGGAGACACCCAGCGAGAGGAGCAGCGATGACCGAGCCGACCACCCACACCCTCGAGGTTCCGGGCGCCGTGCTGACTTACGACGTGCGCCAACCGGAGGAGTCCGGCGATCACCGGCCCCTGTTCATCTTCGGCTCGCCGATGGGGGCCTCCGGCTTCGAGCAGCTGGTGAGCCACATCGGTGACCGCACCGTGATCACCTATGACCCGCGGGGCATGGAGCGGAGCACCCGCGCGCCCGGGGAAGAGCTCACCGCGAAGACCCACGCCGAGGACTACCACCGCGTCATCGAGGCGGCCGGTCTCGGCCCGGTCGACGCGTTCGGATCGAGCGGGGGCGGGATGTGTGCGCTGCACTGGGTCGTCGCTCACCCGGAGGACGTCAAAACGCTCGTCTCCCACGAGCCCCCGTTGGTGACCCTGCTCGAGGATCGCGAAATCGCGATCAAGGTCAATGCCGACATCGTCGACACCTACCAGCGCGCCGGTTTCGGGCCGGCGATGGCGAAGTTCATGCAGCTGGTGATGCTCCAGAGCCCGCTACCCAGCGACTACCTGGACCAACCCGCACCCAACCCGGCGCAGTTCGGGCTGCCGACCGAGGACGACGGGTCACGCGACGACCTGCTGCTCAGCGGGAACCTGGCCATGCCCCCCTTTGAGCCCGACGCCGAGGCACTGCGCGGCTCGTCCGTGCGCATCGTGCCCGCGATCGGCGAGGCGGGGGAGGGCAGTCTTGCCCGTCGAGGTGGCGAGGCGCTCGCCGCGCTCCTGGGCGTCGCACCCGTGGTCTTCCCTGGCAACCACGGAGGCTTCGCCGCCAGCCAGTGGTCGCCAAACAACGACCCCGGCGCATTCGCCCAGAAGTTGCGCGAGATGCTGACGTGAACCGCGAGGCGGGCTTCAGCTCCGCCAAATAGCGGACATGTGATCTGCCCAGTCGAGAGCGACGGGTTGGGCTACTTGCGACAGCGCCGGCCGGTGGCCCCGAGACCCGCTTTCCTCGCGCCGGCTGCCCGGGGCCCAGTTAGCGCGCTGCGTTGCGCGGAACGGGGCCGCTTACTCGGAGTCCTTATGGACGAATGCGGATGATCGTCTTCCCGTTGAGTCGCTCGGTCGGGTTGAGGGCGGCGACCGCATCGTCGAGGGTCGCGACGTTGCCGATGTTGGTCCGCAGCCGTCCGTCCCGCACCCGCTGGACGATCTCACTCAGTTGGGCACGATCGGACTCCACGACGAAGTCGACTGCCAGGCCGTCGGCGGGCCGCGCCTCGGGCGGCCCTACGATCGTCACCAGGGTTCCTCCGGCGCGGATCAGGCTTACGGACCGTTTCTGGATGTCTCCGCCGATGACGTCGAACACCAGGTCAACGGCGCCGACATCTTCCAGGGCGTCGTCCTCGAGGGCGACGAACTCCTGGGCGCCGAAGTCGAGCGCCTTCTGGCGGTCGGCGGCGCGCCCGGTGCCGATCACGTAGGCGCCGGCCTCACGAGCGAGTTGTGTCACCATCGTCCCGACTGCGCCGGCCGCGCCATGCGCGAGGACGCTCTGCCCCGCCTGAAGGTGGCCGTGGTCGAACAGTCCCTGCCACGCGGTCAGACCCGAGATCGGCAGGCTCGCGCCCACGGTGAAGTCGATGTCACCCGGCAGCGGCGCGAGGTTGCGCGCCTCGATCGCCACATACTCCGCCAGGGTGCCGTCGCGATGCCAGTCCGCGAGGCCGAACACCCGCTGTCCCACCGACACCCCCGTCGTGCCATAGCCCAGGGCGGTGACCACTCCGGCCAGCTCGTGCCCAGGGATCGACGGTGTTCGGTCACGGTTGGCCCGATCGGTCCAGGTCGAGGGCCACTCCATCTCAGTCGGGACGAATCCCGACGCATGAATCTGAACGATGACGTCGTTAATCGCCGCTGGCGGCTCGGGCCGCTCCACCAGCGTCATCCCGGCCGTTCCCGCAGCTTCGTCCGTCACCACAATCGCCTTCATCCGGCACCTCCCGGCGTCGAGTTCTCGCCTGTTAGCACACTGGATCGACGGTGAGCGCCACAGAACTCTTGCGGGCTGCCCCCCCAGCGTCAAGCGCCACATAACCCGTCGGGCGGCCAGCCCCGCATCCGCGACCGCACAGGCATCCTTCGAGCGGGCTTCACGGGCGCTCGGTCTCCGCCTGGGTCACACCCCACCGGTCTCCGATCATTCGTGCCCGGCAGACGCGGTCGATCCGGCGCTCATCGTCCCCTTGCCGACCGCAGCAGCGACGCGACGTCCGCCACCGGTCCGAGGTGCGCAAGCTTGTCGGGGTTCACGATCGAGCTGATGCTGGTGATCTGCCCTTCGCCGAGTTCCAGTGCCAGCACGCCGATGATCCGTCCGTGTCCGTCGAGGTAGAGCGCGCCGGGGCCGCCGTTGACCTCGACCGGTCGCACAGATACGTCCGGAAGTCGGTCGGCGAGGTGGAACCAGTTGATCAGCGTGCGCGCGACGCGGTTGCGTCCGCGGAGCGAGCGGGCGAGCGCCGGCACCTTTCCGCCGCCATCGCCAGTCAGCTCGACGTCGTGAGCCAGCAGCGCCTCCAGCCCTTTGAGATCGCCTTGCTGCGCGGCGGCCAGGAACCGCCCTGCCAACTCGTCCTGCTGCTGGCGCGTGGTCTGGAAGCGTGGTCGGCGCTGCTCGACCTGGCGTCTGGCCCGCGCGGCGAGCTGGCGGGCATTGTCCTCGCTCTTGCCAAGGATCGCCGCGATCTCCCGATATCCATAGTCGAATACGTCGTGAAGCAGCAGTACCGCGCGCTGCTCTGGGCTGAGGCTCTCGAGCAGCACCAGCATCGCCACCGACAGCGAATCCGCCGTCTCCGCGTGCTGGGCCGGGTCATCATGACCATCGGTGATGATCGGCTCGGGCAGCCAGTCGCCGACGTACTGCTCGCGGCGAGCTCGCGCCGAGCGCAACTCGCTGATCGCCAGCCGCGTGGTCACGGTAGCTACGAACGCCCGCGGCGATGCGATCTCCTCGCCGCCGTCCAACGATCGATGGACGCGCAACAGCGCCTCCTGGACCACATCCTCCGCCTCGGAGACGCTGCCGAGCATCCGATAGGCGATTGCAAATGCGACGGGCCGCAGGCCCTCCAGCAGCCGCTCACGGTCGGTCATGCCGCGAGCCCATCCCGCCAGCTCGAGTGCGCTGGACGCCAGTTCAGCTCCTGCCTGGCCTTCGCATTCGACGCGCCTCGAACCTCGGTCATCATCATCACAGCCGCCTCACCAGCCCCCAGTCTCCCGAGGAAGCGCGGCACGCGCATCGGCTTCTTCGCACCAAGCGCCTGCGCGACCGCCGGCAGCCACTCGGCGACAGGGGCAGGATCGTCATCGACCACGTTGTAGACGCCGCGGGTGCCGTGCTCGACTGCTGCCACCGTCGCTTGCGCGGCATCGGCGACGTGGATGAACGACCACACGCCGGCGCCGTCGCCGACCAGCGGGAACTTGCGCTTGCGGATCATCTCGAGCTGGTCGGCGCCCGGAGACATCGACGTACCCGGACCGTAGAACACGCCGTAGCGAAGCACAATCCCCTCTGTCCACTTCGCTGTGAGAACCGCGTCCTCCAGGTGGCGGATCGCCTCGTGGATTCGGCGTGTCTCGCGCACCGGGCCCGGATCGAGCGGGTCGTCTTCGGTCTTGACCCCGCCGCCCGTACGTGCGTAGGCTCCATAACTCGCGACGCTCTGCGCCACGAACCGCTTCACACCGACCGCCTGGCCGGCTGAGAGGAGGTGATCGGTTCCCTCCGTCCGCAGCCGGTTCGTCATCGCGAAATCGCGGTCCATGTGACGCATGTCGATGGGCCCGATCGCGGTCAGCTCATGGACGATGACGTCCGGCTTCGCTCGGGCCACGGCCTCAGCGACCTGGTCGGGATCAAGCGCGTCCGCGACCACCGGCACCGCGCCGAGCTCGAACAGCATCTCTTGCTTGGACTCACTGCGCGTCATGCCATGAACCTCATGTCCCGCCTCGACCAGCGGCGGCACCAGCTGGCGGCCGATCGCTCCTGTTGCTCCTGCCACGAACACCCTCATCGTCGGTCCTTTCATCGAGGAATCGATACTCCCTCTTAGACGCAGCATCAACCCGCGATGTGACACGTTCGACCAGCCTCGGCCCCCAGCCCGTCCTCTGACGGGCCTCGCAGATCCGCTGCTGCGCGTCGGCGTCCAACAGCCGCGGGCTGCGATGCGGACGGCTCGAGCGATCCAGCAACCACACACCCGAGACGAGCTCCTCCGCGCTGGCGTTCAACCGCCGATGCCACCACCGGTGCGCTGTTGCGGGCGCGACGCAGAAGGCGGCCGCGGCCGCCTTCTGCGTCATCCCATCAGAGATCGCCTGCGTCAGCGCCAGCCGCCCCGCCGGTCCGAGCTTGACATTACCGTGCACGATCATCCGGGCCCTCCTTTGAGCCGTGAGTCCTTGAGCAGACCCACAGCCTCTGGAGAGGCCCGGACGTCTTCTCAGACGTTCACAACGTTTATAGGCAGGTCAGCTAACCGGCGGGGCCAGAGGGGTCAGCACGATCGCTTCGCGGTGTCTGCAGCGGTGGCTGGCGAAGTCGGAGAGCAGGGCCCTCACCGGCCCCACACAGATCCGTCACTGGTCCCCCATCCAGCCCGGGGGCGGTACAGACGTAGTCCTCCGGCGGCGATCCCGAGCGGCGAATTCAGCCGGCGACAGCGCATGTCGGTCGCTGGCTCGTTGAGGCCGAGCCGGCTGGTCGCTCGCATGACGTCGTCTCTCTCGCTCGCGATTCTCAGCAGCATCGATCTCGGCGCGGCGACGTACCGCGGCATCGTGCCAGCCGTCTGGCATGTCGCGGTGCGTGGGCATTCCTCGAGGGCATCGGCTGGGACGCCCAGGAGCTTGATCGGACGTCCGTCGACGCAGCGAACAATCAGCGAGAGATTTAGTCGGCTCGTCTCCACGTCGCGGGGCGCGCACCGCGGTCTCTCAGCCCCCGCCCTCCGCAAGGATCGGAGCGCTAGCTCGTCGGCGTGAGCCTCACGCTTCGAAGGCGCGTTCAGCTGCCGGCGGCCGCGGTGCCGCGAGAGCTGGCAGCGGACGCGGGCGTACGCGCGCCGATCAGCGCTGCGGCTACGGCGAGCAGTTGACGATGCGTGGCTGCCGGAACGCGCGCTCATAGAACCACGGGGCGAACAGGCCGACCTGCGTGATGTTGCCGACGGAGCCCTTCGGCGAGGCGAAGAGGTTCGCGATCATGCTCTGCGGCGGCAGCGGCACGAAGACCTGGTGAGCGGGGTTGGTCGGGTCCCCCGGTCCGGCGATGACATACGTCTGCGCGGTGTCGGGGAAGGCGCCCCCGATCGTGCGGCGCGGGATCGGGACGACGTATTGCATCGCGCCGGTCGCTGGGCCGTTCCTCGCCCTCGGGCCGAACGGCCGATAGGTAATGGGCGTCAGCGTGCCGGCGTAGCAGACGAACTGATCGGCGCCGGGCGGGGTGTTGGGGTTCGGTCCGGCTCCGTTGAAAGTCAAATCGAGGTTGTAGACGGTGGGCAGCAGCTGCGTCCAGGCGAACTTCGCGGTGCTGAGGCTGACCCCGAGTCGGAACGAGTCCTTATCGTTCTCGTCGAAGTTCGCGAGGCCGGACTGATTGAAGGCCTGGAGCTTCCCGTAGTCGGTGACGATCAGGTCGCCAAAATGCCCGAGCGCGGCCTGCATCGCCGCGTAGCGTGTCGTCAGCTGCGAGGCGAGGTCGGCCACGTCGCTTTGGGAGATCCTCGTCGCCAGCTGTGGCTCGCCCCCCGGCCCATTGATCAGATCCGCCACCAGCCAGCCGAGCCCGCTGAAGGCCGACAGCACGGTCGTCACGCCCTCTCCACCGAGCACCTCGGAGCCGACCTGGGCCACCCCGAACGCCGCCGCCGACAGGTCCGTCCACCACCCGGCGGGTGAGCCGGCCGGAGTGGGGGGCGGCTTCAGCGCCGTGTCGATCTGGCTGACCACCTGCCCGATCGCCGCCGTGCTGCCGTTGCCCGACAGCCACGACTGCGTCGTCGTCACGTAGTTGTAGACCGAGGAGACGATGTTCATCTCCTTGACCAACTCGGTCGTCACGGTCGTCCAATCGGTGGCGTTGAACCCCGCGGGGGCCTTCCCCTCGTCGTTTAGCAACGTCGTGACGGCCGTGGACCAGTTCGAGGTCTGGATCAGCCCGACATTGCAGTACTCAGAACGGACGTCCGGCACCGGCGGCACGTAGCAGGAAGCGTCGGACGGCGGATTGGCGAACGCGCCACCGAGCACGTTCGTGGCGATGTACTTCAGGATCGCGGGTGCGTCGCTCAGCGAATCGGTCGGCCACGGCGTGGCCGGCTGGTTGGCGATCACGGGCAACCGAGTTCCGATGCCGAGGCCGGCCGGGTTAGTGCTCGACGGGATCCCGCCCATCACGGGCTCGTAGTCGGATTGGTCGTTGCGGCGCAACAACCCCGAGACTGCGCCGCCGAGGTTGGTCAGCGAGGACGAGGCCTCAACGCCCATACCGGTCAGGGATCCCGGCTCACCGAGGCCGTCACTCCCCGCGAGCGCGTAGCCGCCCGTCGCCGCGTTGAAGACTCCCGCGGTGCCGCCGAAGTCGAGCCCCTGCATCGTCTGACTGTTGGTCGTGATGGTGAAGCCGGAGAGGTCGAGGCCGACCTGGTAGCGCGCTTGAAGCGTCGCATCGTCGCTGCTCCAGGGGGACCCGATGGTCTGCAGGAAGACGAGATGCCGACCCTGGTTGGTGTACTCCGGCGGCTGGTTGTGCAGATAGCTGTCCAGATTCTGGAAGCCCTGCTGGGAGAGGGTCGGGTCGCTGCAATTGGTGGGGACGGTCTGCTGGTAGGTGCCCTGGAGGTCGCGCGCGGCGAGGATCACGAGCTGCAGCCCGCCGGAGCAGCCCGCCGGCAGCGGGCTCGAGGTGTAGGCGGCAGCTCCAAGCTGCATCGTGTTCGTCGTCGCGGTCGACGCCGTCGACGTGTTGAAGTTCGTGTAGTCCCCCTTGACGAAGGCGTATCCCTGGGGCGCGGTCGAGGCGGCGAATTGAAAGTGCCCGCTCAAACCCGCGCCGGTGTTGAACTGCGCGCCACCGGTCGGGACATAGAGGTAGCCACCGCTCGTGGCGCCGCCGACGCCAACCGCCGACCAGCCGCCGCTGACCAGCCGGTCATCGCCGGCGTTGGGACCGCCACCGTAGCCGTCCACCGTCGCGCCGAGTGCGTTCACGGCACGGCCCCAGAAGGCGTTGAGCGGCGCACCCGGCTTCGCCGCGATGATGACCAGATGCGAGGAACCCTGGTCGAGGATGTACGGGGCCGCCCCCAACGGAGTGAGCACACCGGTGCCGTAGCCCGTGAGCCCGGGCGTCGGCTCGAGCGTCGCCCGGTCCAGCGACAGGATGATCACCGCGTTGGAACCGAACGGGTAGAGCGTGCCGCCGACCCTGATGCCGCTCGCGCCGACCGAAACGGGGACGCCGAGCGGCGGGACCGACGGCGTCGCCGCCACCATGGCCACATCGCTTGCCGCGGCACCGCGGCGGCCCGGAGCGGCCACCGTGAGGCGGACGGCGTAGTGACCGGGGAGATCGGTGTGCAGGACGGCCTTTGCGCCCTTTGCCCGCAGGAGCCGCGCATGCGAGTGCCGCGGGCGGTGCACGAGAGCCCAGCGGTAGCGCAGGCGCGGTCCGGCGACACCCCGCCGGGCGGACCCGGCGAGCGTCACCCGCAGTCCGGCGACGGTCCGCACATCGCGCCCGGCGCTGAGCAGGGGCAGGAACGACTGGACCCGGAGCACGCGTGAGATCGCCACGTAGGCTCCGCCGTTGTTGGCGGCAATGATCTGCAGCCGGTTGCGGCCGAAGCGCAGACCGTCATCGGCGGCTAGGCGCCCGGCCCGTTCGGTGCCGCCCTTGACGCTGATCGGCTCAAAGCCGCGGGAGATCTCGCGGCCGTTCAGGCGCACGGAGAACAGCGTCGGCGTGCTATGCAGGCGCACGGTGATCTGACCGCCGGGAGGGAAGAAACGTCGCCCGAGCCCGGTGACCGAGCCGTAGCCGTGCGAACGCCCGCCGAACAGGTAGCCGCGGACCGCGGAGCTCGACGCTCCCTGCTTCGGGACGGCCATGACCTCGAGGCTGTGGAGGCCCGGCGCGACGATCCCTCGCCAGCGGAGCAGGCCGAGGTACCGTCCCGGAGCGACGCGGCGGAACCGCGCCGAGACGTCGTGGCCGCTGAGCCGCACAGTCAGCGACCGCAACGACCTGGGGGTCTGCACGGTGAACCGCGCGTTGGCGCCGGTGATCAGCGTCCCGGACGGGCCTAGGAACCGCGTCGAGGCCGCCTCGGCGCCGGACGGCGCAAGCAGGATGAGAGTGGTGGCCGCGATCGCGAGAATCGCCCGGCGCCTGACGAGCTGCATGGGATTCCTTCCCTAGAAGTGGTTGAACACGTCGCGACCGATGGCGCGCAGGCGGGGGTCGGCGGCGTTGCCCGTCTTGGCCAGCCCGAAGATGTTCTGAATCGTGCGCAGCAGGCTGAAGTGGTTGTACTGGACCCGCGAGACGGTGCCCGGCGTGATGAACGGCGAGAGCAGCACAGCCCCCGAGTCCCCACCGCCCGGCTGCATCTGCAGCGCTCGGTGCGGATGGGCGACAAGCAGCTTGAGCGCGGCGAGGATGTTGGCCGCGGTGTCCGGCCCGCCGAGGAGCAGGCGGTTGGTGCCGGGCGTAACGTTGATCGTGCCGAGCAGCGGAATGTGGATCCGCCCGGTGATGCCGGCTCGTCCGCTCGCGCCGATCTGGTGCGTCTCGTTGCAACACGCGCGGTTGTCGACGTAGGGGCTGTCGTTGTAGAAGTTCGCCTCATCCCACATGACCGCGATCAGCCCATCCTGCTTGTAGGCGGGTGATGCGGTGATCATTGGGATCAGCTTCCTGAGAAACCAGGACGCCTGCGCATTGCAGTACTCCGATGCCGGCTGACGGCCGTCACAGACGGTCGCCCGATCGAAGAACGCGCCGTTCCCGCGGCCGGAGTAGAAGTTCGGGCAGTTGTCGTGGCCCTGATCGCAGAGGTTCATCCCGATCCAGCTGAGGTTCGGCGTCGTCGCCACGCTCTGCAGGTCGGTGGTGAGCGGCGCGAACGTGCTGCGATCCAGCGGCACATCGTCCGCCTGGCAGGTCGCCGGATGGTCGATCCAGTTGCGGAAGAAGACGAACGGGTTGTTGCCAGTCTCGTAGCCGGCGCTGCCGCCGGCATCGTCCGGGTCGTACGCCCCCAGCGCCGGATGCGTGCACGGGGCGGGCATGTCCTCCTGGTAGGCCTTGACCGTCAGCGACGCCCGGCGCAGCTGCGTGCCGACGTCCAGCACCGAGCGGGGGTACACGCACCCCTGCCCGACTGCAACGCCGAGGCTCGTCGTTCGCTTCACCGCGAACGGCGAGTAGTACAGGCAGTCCAATAGGTTGCCGGTGCAGAAGGTCAAACCGAGCTTGGGCAGCCCGGTTTTCGGGCATGCGCTGGAGCTGAAGAAGCCGAGGCTGGGCGGCTGACCGCTGAGCAACGCCGTGTAGTTGGCGTTGCTTGGATGCGCGACCCCGAAGTAGTTCGTCAGCAGCGCCCCCTTCGCGGGCAGGGCGCTCGACATGTACGCCATCGATGCGCTCGAGCCAGCCTTCGCCTTGAACCCCTTTGCCGGCCCGCCGAAGTTCTCCGCGAAACTGTGGTTCTCGAGCATGATCAACCACACGTGATGGATCGGAGGCACCGTCCGGATCGGCGCGCTCGCTTGCGCCGAGGCGGCGAGGACGCCAGCAGCGAGCGCTGCCGCGAGCCCGCACACAATTGAACGACGCGCCCCGGTCACGACTCGACATCCTATTCAGATGCGGGCGTCCCTGCTCGAGGAATGTGCAGGCGTTCTCGGTGAATCACATGTGGCGAACCGGGCCCAGTACCGGCCGCGGCAGGCGTCGCTGGAATCTGAAGGGCACACGCCGAGGCGCTCGACGGAGGTCGTCCTCGACACGGTGTCGGTCACCGACATCCGCTCCGGCATTCGGGTCGACACGAAGATCCGTCGTGCTTTCCGCGCTTACGAGGGGAGACGCCGAAGACGGCGAGATGCTCGTCGCGACCGGCACCCGTGGGTCGAGTGCGCCTAACTGCCCTCCTGCTCCAGGTCGGTCTCGAGCGCGGAGTGATCACTCAGACCTTGCTCTCGCCATTCGTGGTGGTACTGGCAGGCGCGAGGGAGCAGGGCGGCGGAGAGGAAGGTGTGATCAAGGCGCCAGCCGCCGCCGTGGCCGGCGATCGCCTTCCAGGTCCAGCTCGGCGCTCGTGACTCGTAGCCGTGCAGGGTCCGGTACGCGTCGCGGTATCCCAGGTCACGGAGACCCGGCACCACGCCGAGCTCGGCGGCATCCCACTCGGGGCCACGGTTTGGACGCAGACGCCCGCGCGAGTCACGCGCGAACGAGATAGTCGTGCCGTCCGGCAGCTCGCGCCGCGGGGTGTTCAGATCGCCGCACAACACGCGCGGCACGCGAGATGGTGTCCCGAGCCCGCTCCGCAATGCCTGGAGGGTCTCGACCTTGATCCATCCGTTCGCCGCGTTCGGTACATGGACGCAGTGGATCTCCAGCGGCCCGGAAGAGGCGTGGACAAGCACGCTGACCACGCTCTCACTCCGCGGAACCGACAGCGTCCGGTCCACGTCCCCGAGCGCGATCCGCGACGCGATCACCACCAGCGTACGTCGACCCGAAGCCTCGCCGGTCGCGTCGCCGCCCACAGCGGAAGCGCTGACATGTCTCAGCCCCATCAGCTCAAACGCATGACGCCACAGGGGCAACGTTTTGCGAGTGAGCTCCTGTAGCGCGACGACGTCGGGGGCGCGCTCAGCTACCGCGGTGGCCTGGTCCACTAGCCGGGAGGAGCGTCGCGCGACGTTCCAGGTAATCAATCGAATCATGCGGAGCTCACCTTAGCTCTGGCCCGACGGCGGACCTCCACGCAGGACACCGCTGGCGAGTTGGCGCGGTAAGCCGGCGGAGCAGGGCACGCAACGGGGCCGATCGGCGGTTGACGCCGCCCTGCTTGCGGGAAAGCAGGGCCGTCGGGATGATCCCTCCGCCGACGGATCGGAGCGCTGGTGCCCCGATCGCGAGATGCACGGTGGCCGCCGTACTTCTTGACGGCGCGGACACGGCGCTGTGGGCCGCGACAAGCCCCGAGCTCGAGGGAATCACTGGCAAGTTCTGGAGCAAGCGGCACGAGGTCCGATGCCGCTTCCGCGACCCGGCGCAGATCCAGAAGCTCCTCGCGATCGTCGAGCAGCAGCTGGCTCACGAAAGCCCCATCGGTGCCGGGTTGTACAGCGCCGCACCGAGTACGCCGCCGAAGCAGACCGTGCAACAGGGAGCGAGGGACGGTGACCCCTGCCGACCCCGTTGGCGCCCACGCCCGCTACGACCACGACTTGGCGCACTCACCCTGTCGTCCACCCCCTGCTCGGTCGACGATGCGGTCGGGTCAAGCTGCAGACGCGCGCTCTTAGTTTGCAGGGGTGGGCCCACCCCCCTGCGGTCCGGCCTGCTGGGCGCTCAAGGCGAGCATCTTGGGCGGCAAGTGGCCAGGACGCGCCGGGCTCCCTGCTTTTCGCGAAGCAGGGCGCGCTCGCCTCTACCTGGCTTTGCGCTCATCTGAGGGAAGACACCGACCTCATAAGACGGCCGGAGCTTCCCTGGTTTTCGCCATAAGCGAGGCCCCTTTCTCGCGTGCCCGAAACTAGATGCCGTCGTCGGTCCGCGCGTGAGTTCCGCGTAATGATCGAAGCGGAACTCTGCTCGATCCGAGGGCGCGTTCCGCGGCATGTTGAGAGCTCGTATCGGTCTGTGTCGTTGTCCCGCTCGTTCCCCCGCTCATTCTGTCTCACCTCCGCGCCACCGCAGTGGTTTGATCCGTCGGAGCAGGGGTACCGTACGCCCAGCAGCGTTCTACCTATTGGATAAGAGGGGGATGAAGCCGCGCGCGGTGACCGACTCCGAGGGCGATGAGCTCGGCAAGACTGATGTGATCCACATCTGCGGCCATTCTCTGCCGTTTGATGGCCGGCTGTTTCCGAACAGGAAACCACGCCGGTTTGACGCGCGTGCTGCGCCAAGAAGCTCTCGCGCGTCTTGGTGCCTCTCCAGTCATCAGGAGCCCCCGTGGCTTGGGTGATCGCCGTGTTCTGCGTTGCGCTTTTCTTCGCAGTGGTTTGGGGTTACTACTCGCGACACGGCACTGATATCAGCCAGCGTCCGCACGATGGCTCGGATGGCTCGCCCGGCTCGGAGGGAAAGAGTCACATCTCGACTGCCGACGGCGACGTCGAAGAAACCCGCGTCGATACGCACGGAACCAGGTGAACTTGCCGAGGACTGCGACCAGGCTCAGATCACTAGAGCACGCGCCCCTGCCCCGGGGGGCTCACCGCGAGCCACTACTGCTCGATGATTGAAGCGGAACTCTGCTCGCCGCGAGAATGAGCGCGCTCTCCGCGCATTCCGAGACTCTCAGCGCCAGCTCCAGGATGCTCGTGCGACCACGGATGCAGGGCTGGCCGATCAGCTTGCCGACTGGTCACGCGCGTTGCTGCTCCACGCCTGACGCGCTGACGCTCGCACGGCTGCTCCTTCAAGGCGAAAGCAGGAGCGCGGCGGGCGGCTCGGCGGGCGTCATGGTGTCGCTCAGATACGTGGAAAAGCGACAGCGGCCCTGGAGTCGCCTGATGCCGAGCCGCGCTGACAGGATGCGGGCACGGCTCCACCCGCCTCAAGAGTCGCGGGAAACGCACGGAGCTGGTATCACACGCAGGAATGACGAGCGTTCGCGAAGGTGGTTGTGCGTGCAGATCGGTTCGCTACCGGCTGACGTCCGATCCGATGGTCACGCACTGTTGTCACTGCCTGAACTGCCAGCGGCAGACCGGCAGCGCCTTCGTGATCAACCTGCTGATCGAGGCCAACCGCGTGGAGCTGCTCGCCGGCGATCCGCGCGGGGTCGACGTGCCGCGCGACGACGGCAGCAACCAGCGGATCTTTCGATGCCCGACCTGCCAGGTGGCGGTCTTCAGCGAGTACGGACGCCCTGAGCTGCGCTTCGTCCGCGCGGGCACCCTCGATCGGTCTGCGGGCGTCACGCCCGACATCCACATCTTCACGAGATCGAAGCTGAGCTGGATCAGGCTCCCCGACACGGCGCCGGCGTTCCCGGTCTACTACGACAAGGACACGGTTTGGCCCGCCGACAGCCTCAGGCGCCTCGACGCGATCCTGACACCGTCGGACCCTGAGGCCTGAGGTTAGCGGCAGGAGGCAAAGGGAGCAGCGCCACGTGCGCCTCAAGTCGCACTGCCAGCATTGGGGGAACCTGGATACCGACATCCCACCGTCCGAAGAGGCGATGGAGGCGACCCGGGCGCTTCGCTCTTTACGGTGAGTCCAACACGAGGAAGGGTGACTCGATGGCGAAGACAGCAGCTGGTGGCGGCGGCGCGGATAGCTCGATCGCGGACCAGCTCCGTGCGCTCGGTGTGAGGGGTGTCTCGTGAAGATGGCCGAGCGCGGCCAGCTCCTCGCCCTGAGGTGCGAGATGCCGCAGTGCTACCACCACAAGGGGCGCGGCGCGTTCGATCCGGTCACCACGCCGCGCACCAAGTGGGCGCCCTCGCCCGACCACAAACGAGAGCAAGCGGGCGTTCCTCTCGTTGTCGAGGCCAGTCGAGCTTCGGCCCGAGAGTTTCGCTCGATGATCAACGCGATAGCGGCTCTCGTGTAGTCCGGACGAGTCGCGTCAAGCCTGGTCGTCATCAAGGAGAACGTCGGTTAGATCGAATGGCCCGATTTCGAGAATCGGGGCGTCTCGGTCGCCGTACCAGCCGACGATTGACGATCCAGTGATCCTGGCGCCAGGCTCCGGGAACCCCGAATAGCCGGGTCCGGATCTTGCTGGCCACGGCTCCGTTGTCTCCTCGGCGATGAAGCTCTGGATCTGTTCAAGCATGTTCGGCGTGCCGCGCCGGTCGCGCCGCAGGCATTACCATCGCTCGCCGCGGGCGGTTAGCTCAGCTGGTAGAGCGCCTGCCTTACAAGCAGGAAGTCTGCGGTTCGAGCCCGTCACCGCCCATCCATCGAATTACCCGCAAAGCGCCGAGTTGCGGGAGCCCGTGAGCTCGAGGCGGGCAGCTGCGAGGCGGCGACGCCGCCTCGCAGCCATAGCAAATCAGCCGCCGCTGAAGGGGGCCGACGGAATCGTGACGTTCACGCTCGCAGTCGCGAGAACCCGAGCAGGAGAAGTGTTGGTCTGCGTCAGCGTTGCCACCACGGTGACGTCCGTTTCGGTCAGTCGATGCGGGGGACTCGGCGCGGATCGGCGTTGGCCTGGGGGTCCGGGGAGAATCGGTCCGGTGGAGACTCACAGGGATCTGATCAGGCCGGGCGCGGGCCGGTGAGTCGCGCCCCATCGGCGGACCGGCCTTACCGGATGCTGCTTCGCCAGCGACAGGTTCGCCGGCAGGCGGTTAGCGGCCTGCTCGCGCAGGTTACTCAGGGAGCTTCGGGGGTCGGAATTGTCCTTTTAGTCAGGCAGCACACCGGGTCGCTGGCGCTCGCAGGCGGCGTCGTTGGCGCGCTGTCGGTGGCGGCTGGCGTTGCACGACCGCTCCAGGGGCGTCTGATCGACCGCCGCGGCGCACCCGGGGTCGTCGCGGTGACGGCCATCGGGCATGCGGCGGCCTTGATTGCGATCGTCGTGTCGGTCACGGATCGCGCCCCGGGCGTCGTTCTGCTCGCGGTTGGGGCAGCGGCTGGCGTGTCGCTACCGCCGATATCGAGCGCGATGCGAGTCGGCTGGGGCGCGCGGGTCCAAGGCGATGAGCGCACGGCGGCCTACAGCCTCGTGTACCTCGTACAGGAGGCGGCGATCCTCACCGGCCCGTTGATTCTGGCCGGGGTGATTGCGGCAGCCGACGTCGCCGCAGCCGTCGTGGCGGTCGCGTTGATCACGGCCGTCGGCGGGCTGTGGTTCGCGTCGATTGCGGTCTCGCCTGCTGATAGTCGTTCGGCAACGGAGGTGAGTTCGATGCCAGTCCTACGATCGCGCGGTGTGCAGCTCGTGATCGCGATCTCGGTGCTGATCGGCGGGACGATCGGCGCGCTCGAGGTCGCCGCAGCGACGCTCGCGATCGCCCACCGACAGCCCGCAGTTGGCGGGCTCCTGATCGCAGCGTTGTCTGTCGGCGGGATCGCCGGTGCAGCTGTGTATGCCACCCGGCGTTGGCGCTCGGACGCGGCCGCGCGCCTGACCGTGTTACTCGCGTGTCTGACCCTCACTGTGGTGCTTGCGGGCATCCCGACACTCCTGATCATGGTCGGCGCACTGCTCCTGGCGACCGGTTTGACGATCAATCCGTCGCTGACAACGATCTCGCTGCTCCTCGATCGGCACACCGCGGGGGGCGCCGCGGCCGAGGCGTTCGGGTGGCTGTCGACCGGCCTCGCGGGCGGCACCGGCGCAGCAAACGCGATCGCGGGCGCAGTTACTCAGCACGGCGGCAACGCACGGCCCGCGTTCGTGGTCGCGGCAGGTGCGGCGGCAGCCGCGACGGCGCTCGCCGTGGCAGGGCGATCAACACTCCACCAGCCAAACCACCCGACCGCACTACCGACCAAATAGCTCTCGCGCCGCCGGAGACACGTTCGCATCCGTGTCTTCCCAGGCACAGAGCGCGGCGATCGCTCCGGCGACCTTCGCATGGTGGCCGAGCCTCAGGGTCGCGCCCATATTTGAGGGGGAACGTCGTCGTGCGCCGGATGGTCATGGGCCGGATTGGGATGCGGTTCGTGACAATCCCGGGGATGCCGTGCGACTGGATGCTCGTCGATGGATCAAGCCTGATCTTCAGGGCGTTCTATGGGGCTCAGCGGCGCGTCAAGGATGCGGACGCCCTGAGGACAGCCGCGATCGGCGGGTTCCTCTCCCGCTTGGCTCGGCTGATCGTCGAGCGCAGTCCCGTACGCATCGCGGTGGCGGACGATGCCGATTGGCGGCCGCAGTGGCGCGTGGAGCAGCTTGCCAGCTACAAGGAGCATCGCACCGCCGAACCGGTTCCGCCAGGTCTCGTGCCGCAGATTCCGGTGATCGACGGGGTCCTGCGTGCCGTCGGCATCGATCTGATCGGGGTGCCAGGCTACGAGGCCGAGGACGTGATCGCCACGCTGGCTGGGCAGATCAGCGGGACGGTCGAGATCGTCAGCGGTGACCGGGATCTGTTCGCGCTCGTCGAGGATCCTCGCGTCCGCGTGCTGTATCCCGAGAAGTCGGGTCTGACTGTGATCGACGAGGCCGAGATCACCCGCCGCTACGAGATACCAGGCCGGCGGTACGCCGACTTCGCCATCCTGCGGGGAGACCCGTCTGACGGGCTGCCCGGGCTGCGCGGCGTCGGCGCGGTCAGCGCCGCTGCGATGATCCGGCGCCACGGGGACATCGGACGGGTTCTGCGGGAGCGCGAGCTGCGGCCGGCGGACCGGGAGTACCTCGAACGGGCAGCCCGCATCGTGCCGCCTGTGGGGGACCTCCCGATTCAACTGCCGGCCGGCCGGCGTGAGGCCTATCCGGCTGATCCGGCTGCGCTCGACACGTTCATCGAGCGCTACGGCCTCCGCGAGCCTGCGGACGGGCTCCTCGCCGCCCTGGGCATGGCGTCCGGCAACGCGTCGAGGAGCACCTGACCCCTACGGGCGGATTGGCGACCCTGCGCTCGCCTGGCTGCCGGCGGAACGAGCGGTCCGCCATGGAGGGTGTCGCTCGCCGTGCCGGCCCCGTTCCTCCACGTTCCAGCATCACCGCTTGACGCCCAGCTTGAGCGTTGGCTGGCTTGCGGAAGTGCGCGGGCCGAGGGATCCCGATGGCGGGCCCAGCGCGCGGAGCGGTTAGCCGGTGCCGATCGAGGGTAGTCGCGCCGTACGATGCGCGCCCGTGTCGTTGTGCCGTTGTTGTTCGGCCTTCTCGCAACCGTCCTGATGCCGGGATCGGTCCAGGCGGCTGCGCCGGGCCCCGCGTCCCCGAAGCCGAACTGGCTGCCGGCCGACAAGCAGGGCTTCGGGACCTCGCGTACTGTCACCAGCAAGGTGTGGTTTACGCTCGAGGGTGGCGAGCTGAGCGAGGTCTACTACCCTAGGCTCGACACGCCGAGCTTCCGCGACCTTCAGTTCTCGGTGGACGGCGTGACCGAGCGCGACGGCGCCGTGCACCGGGCTATGCGGCTCGGCCCCGACAGCCTGACCTTCCGCCAGATCAATACGGATAAACGCGGGCACTGGCGGCTGATCAAGACGTATGTCGCCGACACGAGCCGGTCCGTCGTCCTGATCGACGTCGCGTTGCAGTCGCTCGATGGCCGGCGACACCGCCTATCCATGCTCGCCGACGCTGCTCCGTCCAACGAGACGGACGCCAATCCTGGATCCTGCTTGCCCTCAGGCGTGCTGGCCAGCGATGCGCACATGGCGATCGCGGTGGCGGCCCGGCCCGCGCTAAAGCATCTTGCGTGCAGCGCTGGCAGCGATGGAATCGTGGCGAGCACGGCTTTGACCGACGTGACCGGGAAGTCGCGCCACCAGCAGTTGACGCTGGCGCTTGCTTTCGCCGGCGATCGCCGGGGCGCGCTCGCTACCGCTCACGCGTCGCTTCGTGCGGGGTGGAACGCGGTCGCTCGCCGGTATGTCGCCGGCTGGCACGCCTACCTGACCAGGCTGCGCCGGCCGCCCCGGAGCCTCGCCACCGTTGCGGAGCGTCAGGAATACACCCTTTCGGCGATGGTGCTCGCGGCTAGCGAGGACAAGATATCCCGCGGAGCGTTCGTAGCCTCGCCGACAATGCCGTGGGCGTGGGGCACTGGGCTCCAGACGCCTTCGGGTCCCTACCACCTGGTGTGGTCGCGGGACCTGTATGAGATCGCCACCGCACTGATCGCCGACGGCGACGTGGCCGCCGCCCGCCGCGCGCTTCGCTTCTTGCTCTTCCGCCAGCAGCGGCCTGACGGGTCGTTCCCCCAGAACTCGGACGTCACTGGCAAGCCGGCACTCACCAACCTTCAGCTCGACGAGGTGGCGGACCCGATCATCCTCGCCTGGCAGCTCGGCGCCCACGACCCGGCCACCTGGGTGCACGTCAAGCGGGCCGCCGACTTCATCGTAGGCTGGCACGACGCCCAGGCTCACACCGCGCCGTACACACCGCAGGAGCGCTGGGAAAATCAGGCGGGCTACTCACCGGCCACGATCGCCACGGAGATCGCCGGCCTGGTCTGTGCCGGTAGCCTCGCCCAACACAACGGCGATCCGGCGGACGCGGGCAAGTATCTGCAGACCGCTGACAGGTGGCGCGCCATGCTCGACTCGTGGACGCTGACCACCACCGGCCCATACGTCAGCCCGTCGACGCCGGCCTACTACCTGCGGCTGACCAAGGACGGCAACCCGAACGTCCCCACCACCTACAGCGTCGGGGACAGCGGCCCGACCCTTGACCAGCGCGCCGTGGTCGATCCGAGCTTCCTTGAGCTGGTCCGTCTCGGCGTTATCGCGCCCGACGACTCGAACATCCTCAGCACGATCCGCGTGGTCGACGCTCAGCTCTCGACCCTCACCCCCAACGGCCGCTTCTGGCACCGCTACACCGGAGACGGCTACGGAGAGCAGCGCAACGGGGCACCGTGGAACGTCGGTTTCCCGCCTGCTAGTCAGGCCACTATCGGCCGAGTCTGGCCCATCTTCGCCGGCGAGCGCGCCGAGTACGAGCTCGCCGCCGGAGAGCGGGCGGGTTCGTCACTGCACGCGATGGCCGCCGCCGCCAACTCGAGTGGCTTGATCCCCGAGCAGGTGTGGGACCAGAACCCACCCTCGGGCCAGCCTGGATTCGCGCCGGGCACTCCGACGTTCTCGGCCACGCCCCTGGCCTGGAGCCACGCGCAGTTCATCCGCCTGGCCTGGTCGATCGTGGCCGGGCGTCCCGTCGAGCAGCCGACCGTCGTGGCCTGCCGCTACGTGCGCAAGTGCACCGCGCACTAGCCCCGTCACGGTGCCTTGCAGAAACCGGCAAGGAGCACCCGAGCTCCCAGGTGGATCACCGCGATCGTCGCGACGTTCCTGATCGTTCCCGCAACGCTCGTCCGCGGACGTTCTGATCGGCAAACCGTCGGACCGGCAGGGCACGCGGCGCACGCGAGATGACCAGAGCTCGGCGGCCCACGCCGCCCGAACATATATCGCCCCTGCCGTACCGCACGATGCCCGGGAGGTGAGGTGGGTCAGATACCCGGACGGGTGAACGTTACGTGCGTGACTCCGCTGGGCGAGGAGGTGGCCTCGATCTCGTATTTCTTCTCGAGGCCTTCCAGCCCGTCCCAGAGCCGCACGCCGCGGCCGAGCATGATCGGGACCACCACGACGTGCATGTGGTCGACTAGCCCGGCAGCAAGGAAGTCGCGGAGCATCGTGGGACCTCCGCCGATACGCACGTCCTGGCCGTCCGCCGCATCGCGGGCCGTCTCCAGCGCCTCGGCAGGCGACGCGTCGAGGAAGTGGAAGGTCGTGCCGCCCTCCATCTCGATCGACGCGCGCGTGTGACGAGTGAGGACGAAGACCGGGGTATGAAACGGCGGGTTGGCGCCCCACGGACCCTTCCACTCCGGGTCCTCGTGCCAGCCGGGGTGACCGAACTTCCCGGCGCCCATGATCTCGGCGCCGATTCCGGGAGCGAATTGGCGCGCGACCGCATCGTCGATGCCGCCCGACCCGCCGCGCTCGGCGAGCATCTCGCGGCCCCAGCGGGTCGCGAACATCCACTCGTGGAGCCGTTCGCCGGCGTGACCGAACGGCGCACCGGCGCTCTGGCCCTCGCCGGTGCCGAAGCCATCGAGCGAGACAGAGAAGGATGAGACGCGGACGCGTGACATGCAGCCTCCTTCGGTAGATCGGAGGGGAGATGACTTAGAGACCACCGGCCGACCGCAGACTCATCGGTGACTCGCTGACCGATCGCCAGACGGGCCACCTGCTTCCCGACCAGTCTGCGCGCGTCGGGGCGATACGCTCCGCGGCGGGTGGCCGGTGCCGGCCGAAGGCGCGATGCAACTGGAGGGCGGCAGTGGGCGGGCTGCAGTAGCGATGGACAACGAGGATGGGACGACCTTCGGCCAGCAGTTGCTTCTTCGTGCGCGCGAGGATCCTGAGCGGCCCGCGCTTACGTGCGGGGATGTGTCCTTCTCGCGCGCCGAGCTCGTCGCGAGGGCGCAGCGGCTGGCGCGACGCTTTGCCGAGTTGGGGGTCGAGCGAGGGTCGTTCGTCACGATCGTGCTGCCAAACTCGGTGGAGTTCGTCGAGACGATGCTTGCGGCGTGGTGGCTCGGGGCGACTCCGCAGCCGATCTCGCCGCGCGCCCCTGCGGCCGAGCGGAGCGCGATCATCGATCTCGCCAGGCCGGCACTGGTGGTCGGCGTGCCCGCCAACGAGGCACGCGGCCGGCCGGCGATCAGCGCAGAGGAGGTCTCAGCGGTCACCGAGCGGGTAACCGCAGACGCGCGTGAATTGAAGCCTCTCCTGGCGCCGGCATGGAAGGTGCTGGGGAGCGGTGGAAGCACTGGGCGACCGAAGCTGATCGTGGCGGAGAGCCCGGCGCTGGTGGAGGTAGCGGCTGCCCCGTTCGCCGCGCTGTTGCATTTTCCGAGTAATGGGTCGGTACTCGTCACGGGGCCGTTGTCGCACAACGCCCCGTTCGTCGTCACGATCGTGGGCCTCCTGCTAGGCAATCACGTCGTCGTGATGCCGAGGTTCGACGCGTCTGAGACGCTCAGGCTCGTCGAGCTCCATCGCACTCAGTGGCTCTATCTGGTACCGACGATGATGCTGCGCATCTGGCGGCTTCCCGAGCGCAACCGGCTCGCTCGGGATATTTCGTCGCTTGAGATCGCCTACCACATGGCGGCGCCCTGCCCGCAATGGCTCAAGCAGGCGTGGATCGAGTGGCTCGGCCCAGACAAGGTGCTCGAGCTCTATGCCGGCACGGAGTTGCAGGCGCTCACGGTCGTAACGGGCAGCGAGTGGCTCGCGCATCGGGGCACGGTGGGTCGTCCAGTGATCGGAGAGTTCGAAGTCCGCGATCCGGAGGGGGTGATCCTGGCCCCGGGAGAGATCGGCGAGCTGTGGCTGCGGAGAGGCGCCGGCGAGCCTCCCCCGTATCGCTACATCGGGGCGACCGCGCGCTCGGCAGCGGACGGCTGGGAGTCGCTCGGTGACATGGGATACATCGACGACGATGGTTACCTCTACCTAACCGACCGCGAGACCGACATGATCCTTGTCGGCGGTGAGAACGTCTACCCCGCCGAGGTCGAGGCAGCTCTCGACGAGCATCCCGCGGTCCGCTCCTGCTGCGTCATCGGGCTCCCTCACGAGGATCTGGGCAACGCGCCGCACGCGATCATCGAACTCGCGCAGCCGGTCGGCGACGACGAACTCCTCGCCCACCTGCGGCAGCGGCTAGCTCCGGCCAAGGTGCCGCGCACGATCGAGCGGGTCGACCATGCGCTCCGCGATGACGCAGGAAAGGTACGCCGCCCCGCGCTGCGTGCCGCTCGCCTCGATCCCGCGAGCGAGCGCGCCTCCTGAGGACTGGCCCGGTGCGGCCAGCGCCAAGCACCGATGCTCGAGCTTGTCGAGGCGCTTGACGGGGGCGGCGGTCTGGCCCTGATGCGAGTGGGGGTCAGGCTCGATTGGGCCGCTGTGCCTGGACAGCATGGTTGACGGGGCGTAGGGTTCGGTGGGCGAGGGTTCGGATGTTCTGGTTTGTGCGGGGGATTCGATCGTGTCCATCGTCGGGAGTGGCTAATGCTGGGGCTGTGCATGGGTTTCGGGAGCGGGGCGCGTCGCGTCGGGCTGTTGGGTTTCGCGGTGGTGGTGTTCTTGGCGGTGGCGTCTGGGGCGCGTGCGGCGTTGCCGTCGAACTGTTCGTATAGCGGGGCCTCGGTGGTGTGCCCGTTTGCTGAGACGGGCGCGGCTCAGGGCTTCACGGTGCCCGCGGGGGTGCAGTCGATCACGGTGGATGCGTTCGGTGCTCAGGGCGCGGACGCGAACGGGGCTCTTGGTGGGCCTGGGGGCGAGGCGACTGCGACGTTGGCCGTCTTGCCGGGTGACCCGATTGAGGTGCTTGTCGGCGGTCAAGGTGACACTTTCGGCGTTCCTAATGGGGGAGCGGGGGGCTTCAACGCCGGCGGGGCCGGCGGGCCTGGCGGTATCGGGCAGTTTTCAAACGGCCCTTCCGGTGGTGGTGGCGGCGGCGCGTCGGATGTGCGCACGGGTGTGTGCGCGGGTACCTTGAGCTGTGGCTTGTCGGCGCGGGTGCTGGTCGCGGGCGGCGGCGGCGGCGCCGCGTCAGGTGGAGGCTCCTGCTTCCCGTCGGGTGGCGGCGGTGGCAATCCGAGCGGCGGCGCGGGCACAGTGGCCTGCGCCGGGGGTGGTGGCGGCGGCGGCGGCGGCCAGACAGGGGGCGGAAGCGCTGGTGCCCCGGACACTTCGTGCCAGGGTGCCGGCGCCGGCGCCGGTGCCGCTGGCGGCGCGGTGAGCCAGGATGCGGGCGGGGCGGGCGGAAGCGGCAGCTCCAACACCAGCGGCGGCAATGGTGGCGGTGGTGGTGGCGGCGGCTACTGGGGCGGCGGCGGTGGTGCCGGTTCGTGCGGGATCGGGGGTGGTGGTGGCGGCGGGTCGAGCACCGGTCCGCTCGGCGCCTCGTTCACCAACGCCGTGCGGTCCGGCGATGGGCTCGTGACGATCACCTACCCGGTCAACGTGACGACTACGACGGTGTCGGCGCCGGCGAATGGCACGACCGGGACGGCGATCGCGGCCGGCTCGATCAGTTCGACGCTGTCGGGCGCGACGAGCGGCGCGACGGGGACGATCACGTTCACGGTGTTCGGTCCGCAGGCCAGCGCGCCGAGCACCTGCAGCACCGGCGGCACCGCGGTCGGGACCGCGACCGTCACGGGCAACGGCAGCTACAACCCGCCGGCCGGGTTCACGCCGTCGGCTGCCGGCAGCTACTGGTGGTATGCCAGCTACAGCGGCGACAGCGCGAACTTGCCGTCGAACAGCGGCTGCGGCGTCGGCATGACCTCGACAACGGTGACGCCGCCACCGCCGACGTGTCAGCCGGTGAACACCACCACCCCCGCCGGTCAAGCGGTGACGGTGCAGCTGAACTGCACCGACAGCACGGGCGCGACGGTCAACTATACGATCGTGTCCGGCCCGTCGAACGGGACCCTGGGGATGATCAACCCGACCACCGGGCAGGTCGTCTACACACCCAATAGCGGCTTCAGCGGCCCGGACAGCTTCACCTACAAAGCGAGCTCGAGCAACGGGAACGCGACGGCCCAGACGGTGAGCATCATGGTCACCCCGGTCAGCCCCCCGGGCGCGGATCTCGCGGTGGCCTTGAGCGTGGCCCCCGGCCAGGTTCATTACCTCAGCCCGGTGATCTACACGGCGACGCTCACCAACCACGGGCCGGCCGCCGCCAGCGGCGTGCAGCTAAAGGACACGTTGCCGGCCGGGGTGCGCTCGCTACTGATCCTCCGTCCGGCCGGCTGGTCGTGCACGACACCACCGGTGCTGAGCAGCGGGACGATCACCTGCAGGACCGCGAGTCTCGCCTCCGGCGCCTCGGCGACGTTCCATTTCGCGGTCGTGAACCTCGAGCACCGAGGCGGGTCGCTGCGCGACACCGCGACGGTGAGCGCGACGACCACGGATCCCAATCCGGCCAACAACCACGCGACGATCACCACAAAAGTCAGCTGACAACGACAGCAACCGCTCGGGGGCTGGACCCAAAACCCGACGACGACGACACCCCGGGGCTAGTGGACCCGATAACTGCAGCGGTGGCTGGCGAAGTCGGAGAGCGGGGTCCTCACCGGCCCCACACAGATCCGTTACTGGTCCCCCATCCAGCCCGGGGGCGGTACAGACGTGCGATGGCCCCCTTCGCGGTACCGATGTTCGCACCCGATCACGCCCGGTATGTTCCCCATGTGGCAACCTACGGGCTCGTTCATGGCGCGTGGCATGACGCGTCCTGCTGGGATCGTCTGGTCCCAGAGCTTGAGCAACGCGGCCACCGGGTGATCGCCGTTGACCTTCCATGCGACGACCCGAGCGCAACTTTCTCCACGTATGCAAACGTGGTCGTGGCCGCGCTGGAGGGTCAGGAAGACATTGTCTTGGTCGGCCACTCCTTGGCAGGGCTCACGATTCCCATCGCTGCGGCGAGTATGCCCGTGCGCCGGATCGTGTTCCTCTGTGCCCTGATCGCCTCGCCGCGGCACAGCTTCGTGGATCAGTTCGAGGAGAATCCCGAAATGCTGTTTCCGGACTATCAAGCTGGGCTCAGCGAGGCCGACAACAGCCTACGCCAATGGATCGACCTCGAACTGGCGCGCGAGATCCTGTACGGAGACTGCGGTGAGCAGATAGCGAACGCGGCACTGGAGCGCCTACGGCCGCAGGCGCTGACTCCGTACGTCGAGCCGTGTCCCCTCGATGAGATACCGCAAGTGGAACGCGCTTACATCATGTGCTCGGGAGACCGCCTCGTCAATCCCGAGTGGGCTCGCCGCGCAGCCTCAGACCGGCTCGGTGTCGAGCCGGTCGAGCTTCCGGGCAGCCACTCGCCGTTCCTCTCCCGTCCCGCGGACCTTGCCCACCTGCTGGACACGTATTCGTGACCAACAATGGCGAAGGTTGGTCGGAGCTCCTGCGCTGATGCCGCGCTGCGAGCGCCGCGCCCTACGGTTGTACGGCCGACGCACCGGTCAGCGCCGAGCGTCGATGGCGCTCGTTCGCGCGAGTGACTCGAGGAGGGTCGCGCTCGCTGGGTCTGCGGGGTAGACGAGCTCAAGCGCAAGCTCGGCGCTGGTGATGTCGAACGGCGCGTCGACCGTGGCGAACATGCCGAAGAAATGAGCCTCCCGCCCGTCTGGCAGGCGGACGGCTATCGGCCCGCCATCCAGCGCCGAAGGCATCGCATCAGCGTCCGGGGACCGGTTGTCGGGCGATGCCGGCGCGTAGGCGTCGATCTCCTCGAGCAGCAGCGCGAGCCGCGGATCGGCCGTACGGGCGACCTGCGCGCGCAGACGCGAGGCGAAGTGGTGGTGCACGCGCGCGGGGTCCACGAGCCAGCGCGATAAGCCGAGGGGGTGAAGGCCGGCGCGCATCACGTTGATCGGCGGGACGAGCAGCGACGGATCGATCAACCGCGCCAGCGCGGTCGACGCGGCGTTCGAGGCGACAAGGTTCCAGTGCCTGTCGACGACGATCGCGGGGTACGGCTCGTGTTGAGCGAGCACGGCGTCGATGAGTCGCTGCGCGGGAGCGAGCGGGTCGGTGAGCGGATGATCAGGGAACGCCGGCGCGTGCCCAGCCGCGAGGAGCAGGCTATTGCGCTCACGGAAGGGGATCTCGAGCTGTTCGGCCAACGCCATGATCACCGCGGCTCCGGGCTTCGAGCGGCCGGTCTCCACGAAGCTGAGATGGCGGGGTGAGATGCCGGCGTCGAGGGCCAGATCGAGCTGGGTTCGGAGGCGGCGCTCGCGCCAGCGGCGCAGCTCGATCCCGACGGGAGGGTGAAGGTCGGCCAGCGACATCGCGGACGCGACTGTATCGGCGGACGCGTCGCCGTTCGATTACCCCGAGGTAATCGACATCGTGATCTGGTGGGGGCACGATCACGGTATGACTTCCATCTCCAGCGCACGCACTCTCGTTAAGGCCGACGGGAGCTTCGAGCTCGGTTACGGCGCCGTCGTGATCGTCCTCGTCGTCACCGGCGTTATCGCCGGACGCGATCTCACCGTTTCCACCACCGTCTTGGTCGCGGTGGCCGTCAGCTTCCTCGTCGCGGGAGCGAGCCAGCTCGTCTACTTCTTCCGCGCTCCCCGCCGTGTGCTGTACGAACTCGCGATCGGCAACGCCGGGATGGCGATCGCCGGACTCGCCTGGCTGATCGCGTCGCGCGGGTTCGCGTTCGCTGGGGTCCTCGTCGTCTCGGTCGGGATCGCCTGGAAGATCGCGATCGGCGTCCTCCAGCTGCGATCACTCCGTGCGCGCACGATGCAACCGCACTCGAGTTGAGCTGGCGACCAGGCGGTCATCCGCCTGGTGGTCGCCGCCCTGCGCATAGAGCTGCTGCGCTGCCGCCGGCAGATGTGACTCTGCGCAGGCACCCCTCACGATCCTGCACTGCTCCGCGTGCGCCCTGGTTCCGGCGAAATCCACCGATGGACGATTAGTTTGCGCGAGCGGGTAGGTCTCTACCTTCATGAGCGATAGAAAAGTGATTCTCAAGATGGTGTTGTCTCTCGATGGTTTTGCCACCAGCCCGGACGGGACCCATGAATGGATGTTCGAGTGGTTCGGCGAGGACTCGATGGAGCGGAACCTCCGTGCGCTGGAGGACGCCGGTGTTCACGCGATGGGCCGCCGTAGCTACGAGATCATGGGTCCGCACTGGGCGGCCTCCGAGGGGCCGATCGCTACCGCGATGAACGAGAAGCCGAAGGCTGTCTTCTCCCACACGCTGAAGAACGCGGAATGGGGACCAGTCGAGATCTTCGGCCGTGATCTGAGCGCGGAGATCGCCGACCTGAAGGCCCGAGACGACGGAGGGACGGTGCTGGTCCACGGCGGTCCTGACTTCGCGGCATCTCTGACCCGCCTGGGTCTCGTCGACGAGTACCACCTGTCGACGGTCCCGATCGCGATCGGAGCGGGCCGCAGCCCGTTCGCCAAGCTAGATCAGCACCTGAAGCTCGACGTCGTCGAAGAGCAGCGGTTTCGCAGCGGAGCCCTCGCGCAGATCCTGGTGCCGAGGCGATGAGCGACCGCCCCCGCACGCACGGGCCAGTTCGAGCCGATCGCGGGCCGCTGAAAGGCCGAGCGGATTCGCTCGATCCGCGGTGCGCACCAAGGGCGAGCCGGTCATCGGTGGCCCGTCGGTGAGACGATCTCGCGGGTGATGGCATCGGTTTGCCGGGCGAGTCCAAGGCTGTGGGCGGCGGCGCTGGCCTCGCCGCGGTTGCGAACGCGGAGCTTGCTGAGAATCGAGGAGACATGATGGTCGACGGTCTTGGGGGACACGACCAGATTGGAGGCGATCTCGGAGTTGCGTAGCCCGGCGGCGACGAGTTGCAGCACCTCCACTTCGCGTCTTGTCAAGCCGGCTGGGTTCTGTCTCGTCGTCGCGCGCGGGCCGCGCCTCAAGGTTGGCGCAGTTCGCGCGGCGACGGTCCGCGCGTCCTCTGCATGTCCGTCGTAGGCAGCGGGGCCTCCGGTGCGGCTCGCGCACGCCGGGTGAGGGTGAAGGAGATGAAAGATTGACACGCGCGCATCCTCGTTCATGCGGAAACGCACCACCGCGGGGCCCACGGTGGCGTTCACAACGGCTGTCCCAGCGCGACCGCCACCGGTTCCGCGGCTGAGCGCCGCTGAGTTCGCCACGGATTCAATGACCCGCTCCATTGCTTCCTCCCTTGTTTCGACCCATGAGGGTCGCTTTCGACCCACCGCCGCATGTGCCGCGGCGGCCTGCGCTCCGCGCCCGCGGGACCCAATTTCTGTCTCTGAACTATTTACCGACTGCCTGTCGGTATATAGACTAGGTGCGACTATGCCCCCTGTCAAGTCCCCAGCCGACGACACGCCGCCGCAGCGTCGTCGTGGACGACCCGATGAAGGCGCCCGCGAGAAGCTCGTTCAGGCGGCCACGAACTTGTTCATCGAGCGCGACTACGACTCGGTGGCGACCGACGACATTCTGCGACGAGCCGGCGTCAGCCGAGGCGCGATGTATCACCACTTCGGCGCCAAGCTCGATCTGTTCGAGGCGGTCTACGAGCACGGCGAGTCCGAACTCGTCGCCCACTTCGCCGAGGTGCTGGGCCCCGCGACCAGCCCGTACGAGGCGTTGGTGCGTGCGACAAGCGCATATCTCACACTCTGCGAGACGTCGCCATACCTGCGTCGCATCGGTCTCGGCCAGGCGCGCACGGTGCTTGGCTGGGAACGCTGGCGGCACGCAGCAATGCGACACGGCCTCGGTCTCGTCATTGCGCTATTCCAAGCCGCGATGCACAGCGGCGAGCTGCAGCCTCGCGACCCCGAGATCACGGGCCAGCTGCTTCTCGCCACACTGATCGAAGGCGCACTGCTGGTCATCGCCGCCGCCGACCCACCCGCCGTCAGAGCCAGCGTCGAGGACCTGATTCTCGTATTTCTCGACGGCCTGCGCCCACCCCGATGACCCCCGGCAATCCCACGGGCAGCGGTCCGAGCGGCACGACTTGCACCGGCGTACGCTTCAGTTGATGCGGACGAATCGGTCAGCGCCCCTGGGTCCGGTGATTCCCGAACTCGCCTATCCAGATGTCGGCGCGGCAGTCGACTGGCTGGTCGGTGTGCTGGGGTTCGTCGAGCGCGTCCGTATCGGCCCGGGGCACCGGGCCCAGCTGAGTTTCGGCGAAGGCTCCCTGATCGTGGCCGACGTTGGTCACGGCCGATCAGCCCCTACAGGCGAGGAGTCGTCACAGTCGGTGATGCTTCGGGTTGACGATGTCGCCGCCCTGTGCGACAGCGTCCGCGAGCATGGCGGCGAGATCGTCCGCGAGCCATGCGATTTCTCGTACGGAGAGCGTCAGTGCACCATTCGCGACCCCGCCGGACATCGCTGGACGCTCACCCAGACGCTGCGTGACGTCGCACCGGAGGAGTGGGGCGGCATCATGGTCGACCCTAGTTGAACGACCCGCGAGCCTGACGCCGCTCGGAATCGAGCAGGAATTTCTCAAGGCGACGGTTGAACGGCTCTCCCGTGTCCTGGACCAGGTGGGCGGCACCCGGGATGACTGTCCTCTGGGCGTTTGTCTGCTCCGCGATCACATCGCAGACGTGCTCATAGGCGTCGTGGTGGCCGCCCGTGATGACTAGGCAGCGAATCCCCGCCTCGGCGATTGCGCTCATCGGCAGATCGGCTTCGGTTGGGGAACGAGCGCCGACGAGCGCCCGCGCGCCGCGTTCCAAGGGCTCGGGCAGCGGATCCGGCACCGGGAGCGGAACGCCTGCCAGCGCGAAGAAGCGACCGAGCAGCGCCCGCAGGTCGTCGCCGGGATCAGCAAACAGCGCACGTAGGTCGGTGGCCCACGCGTCAACCACCGGATTGCCAGCGGCTACGCGGGTGGCGGGCGGTTCGATCAGGGTCAGGGACCTGACGGCGTCGGCACGTTTGGCCGCTGCGAGCAACGCGACGATCGCGCCATATGAGTGACCGACCAGATGCGCCGGCTCGTCCAGCAGCTGATCGGCGATCAGCTGCGCATCGGCCTCAAAGTCCTGGCGGGCCTCTGGCGAGCGTCCATGGCCGGGACGGTCAGGCGCGACCAGGGTCCAGCGCTCCGTCAATGGACGCTGCGCTCGCCACGAGTCGCGGCCGCCCAACACAACACCGTGAACAAGCATGACCCTTGGACCGCTGCCCCAGCTATGCACCCACAGACGCACAGCAGGCTAGGCGCGTGCGGGTGCTGTCACGCCCGCAGGCAGGCGCCACGCAGGCTGAGGACCGGTGAACCCTTTGAGTTCGAGCGCTTCCGGCATCGCTTCGAGCCCGTGTTCCTTTAGCCAATCCGCCACTCGCCGGTGGGCCTCGTCGCTCAACATGATCTCGCCCGCGGAGGCCGCGGTTTGCAGACGCGCAGCGAGGTTCGTCGCCGTGCCCAGCACTAAGACATCCCCATCGGCTGTCGGCGGTCCGATCATCGCTGGACCGACCGAAATGCCAATGCCCACCCCAAGCTCGAGTAGTGCAGCCTTGCCGCTCAGCGCGAGCGCGGCTTCGAGCGCCTCGCGTGCGTGCTCGACTCGCGTGCCGGTTGCGTTGAATGTGGCCATCACGGCGTCGCCCGCGAATTTATTGACGAACCCGTGGTGGCGGCTCACCTCGGCTGCGGCCCAGCGGTAGAGCGTGGTGATGCGGTCAGCCATCTCGGCCGGTGGGGTCGCAGCCGTGAGCGCTGTGTAACCGCGGACATCGGCGAACATCGAGGTAACCAGGCGCTCGCCGGTGAGCACGATTTCTGATTCGGCGGGGGTGGCGGTCGAGCTTTGCGGCAGCGCGAGGCCGTGGCTCTCGGCGACTGTCCGCGCGGTGTTCGCGATCGTGATCGCGCCCGCGGCTTCTGCCTCGGCGACGGCGGTTCTCAACTTGTCCTGTGCATCCTGGGGTCGGCCGAGCTGGGCGAGCGCCTCCGCCGCCAGGATTTGGGCGCGCCACTCGACAATGCGAAAGCCGTGCGCCGCGGCGGTGCGGGCGACCGCCTCCAGGATCCGCGCGGCCGTGCCGGCCTCGCCGCGCGCAAGCAGGATGCGGGCCTGCGCTTCGTCGAGGAATGGTTCCCCCAGGTCAAGCCCGAGCGCCCGCGCGGCGTCCACGCCAGCCTGAGCTTCATCGAGCAGGCCGACTTTGACGAGCGCCTCGACGGCAACTGCCAGCGCGTCATGGTATGGCGCGAGTCGGGCAGCGTGCGAGACGATCTCGCGCGCGAGATCGACCGCTTCATCGACGCGGCCGGTTTGCAGTCGGAGCCGAACCTGGGGAGCCGCGTCGTAAATGATGTCCTGGAGCTCCGCGCGCTCCGACGTAGCGGGAAGGGCTGCTTGGGCTTCCTCCCACCGCCCGAGTTCGAGCAGAACCTCGGCGCGCTCGACTTGCGTGCGCCAGCGAACCTTGTCACTCGTGCTGCGTAGCGCCGCCTGCCGTTCAATTGCGGCCAGCGCGGCAGCCAGCTCTCCTTGAGCACGCAGTACCCAACTCCTCGCGATCCCCATCATGTTGATTATCACCGCCGGTCCGGGCTCCGAGGCGAGCATGTCGAGGCGCTCCGCGACGCCGGCACTCATCGTGTGCAGTCGTGTCCACGTGTCGTTGTAGGCGATGTTTTGGGTGATCATCGAGAAGCCGCGGCGCCGCGCTTCTGAGAAACATTCATCGAGCATCGACCTTGCCTCGGCGGTCTCTCCGGCGTCCAAGAGGGCGAGCGCGAGAAACGATTGTGCCCACACGCGCTCGAAATCGGCGCCGGCCAAGCGCGCGACCTCGACCGCATTTTTCGCGGTCTCGAGCGCGCGCCGGTCTTTGTCAAACTGGTAGAGGCCGGCGAGCCTCATGTAGGCCATTGCGAGGACTGCCGAAGGAGCGTGCCGCTCAAGGATGAAACGTGCTCGCTCGTACTCTTCGTGTGCGAGATCGGGCCTGCTCTGCTCCCAGTGGCAGCGGCCCAGCACGAGCCGGTAGCCCGCGGCCTCGACCTCGTCCTGTTCCTCGAGCCCCGGGAGCCCCTCAGCAAGCACCTCAGCGGCGTGCATGCTTTTGTCGTTCATCCACAGCAGCCTGCCGACGCGGCAAAGCACGCGAAAGCGGTCCAGCGGCTCGTGCACGTGCGGCAGCGCCCGCTCGAGCAGCTCGAGCGCGTCGGCGAACGCCAGCGACGCTTCCGCTTCCTCGGCGGCACCTAAGCACGCTGGCACCGCCTCCTCGAAACGGGCCGCGCCGAGCAGGTGCCCCGCGACCACCAGCGGACCCGTCCCGGCGGCGATGAGCGCGTCGGCCGCGCGACCGTGCAGAGCTTGGCGCCGAGGCAACACGATTTCCGTGCTGATCGCCTCCTGCGTCAGCGCGTGCCGCCAACGGTAGCTCGCGCCACCGTCGGCGAGCTCGTCCAGTAGTTGCTGCACCACCCCGACCTCAAGCGCACGGTGCACGGTGGCCTCAGACGCGCCCGACGTCGCGAGCAGCGTGGGGTAATCGAACGTTCTGCCGAGCACAGCGCCTGCCTGCAGCACCTCCGCTTCGGCTGGATCGAGACGGGCAAACCGCAGGAGGATTGTGTCGCGGACAGTGTCGGGAATCCGCAGCTGCTCAAGCGAACGCCGCTGCCAGCCGCCCCCTGGCTGCCGCTCTTCCGCACGATCGATCACCTCCTTGAGCATTTCCTCGAGCACGAAAGGGTTGCCCTCGGTGCGCGCATACATAAGCTCGCGAAACCCCGCCTCGACCTCCTCGCCATCGAGGATGGCCGAGATCATCTCCGCGATCTGGCGTTCACCCAGTGGCGCGAGCGTGACCAGCTCGGCGGTGCCGGAGCGACGCCAGCTCTGCAGCAGCGGTGCCAAGGGGTGGCGGCGATCGAGCTCGTCGCTGCGGTACGTGAGCAGCAGCAGCGAGCGCATGTTTGTGAGGCGGCGGCTCAGATGATCGAGCAGCTCACGGGTAGCGGAGTCGGCCCAGTGCACGTCCTCGAGGATCAGCAGCAGACCCTGGTCGCGGGCGACCGCTCCCAGCAGCCCCACAACCGCCTCGAACAGGCGCAACTTCGCCTGCACCGGATCGCCCACCGGGATCGCTGGCTCGTCCATGCCGAGCTGCGGGAACAGCTGCGCGAGCTCGCGCCGGGCCCCCCCGAGTGATTCGCCGATCCGCGCCATGTCCTGCATTGAGATGTAGTTGCCCAGCGCCTCGACCACAGCGAGATACGGAACCGGCAGCTCGGCCTCGCTGCACGCCCCCCACAGCACGGTCCAGCCCAAGCGCTGCGCCCGCGCTACAAGCTCGCTCGCGAGCCTTGTCTTGCCCATCCCGGCCTCGCCCCCAAGCGCGACCAGCCGGCTCTCGCCGCGATGGGCAGCAAGCAGCGCGTCCTCCAGGGCGAATAGCTCCTCATCTCGCCCCACCAGCCGTGGACACAGCACACGCTCCAACACTCCACGGATTGTCGCAATTCGATGGCGGAGGGAGTGGGACCTGTACCGCGTCCCGCCATCGTCGGATCAGCCGTAGGCCGGCGAGCCGAATTTAGAAGATCAGGGGCCTGATCACTTGAATGCTGAGCCTGCCACAGGCGGGGCGAGGGCGAACGGCGTGTTGACCGCGGTTCACCCTCGCCGATATTCGGCGACCAGGCGCTCGGAGTTTGCGGCGCCTTGCAGCTCAATGGATGTCAAGCCGCGAGGTGCTGCGTGAGCTGCCGGACGTGCGCGACGGAGCTAGTTCCAGAACTCGTCCCACGCGTACAGGTCCTCAAAGTGCTCCCGACCGTCGATCACCCGGCCGTCCTTGAGCGTGAAGACGATGCAGTCCCCAACGTCCAGGTGCTTGCCATTGCGGTCCGCCGTGCTGCGCTGGATACCGACCACGCGGGTGTCGCCGTCTGCAGCCAAGTGCTGCAACTCTGCGCGGAACGTCCCTCCAGTCTCCTGCGCCAGCTGGCTGAAGTACGCCAAGGTCGCGCCGCGCCCGTGATAGTCCTTCGCCATCGAGCTCCGGCCTGGCAAATGCCATGCAGTCTCGTCCATGAGCTCGGTCAGCGTGTTCATGTCGCCCGAGTTGAACGCGTCGTAAGCACGCTGCATGATCGCTACGTTTTCATCTGGTCCCATATTCACTTCCTTCTCGCTGTCGTCAGTACAGGTAGCACGGTTACCCAGCCCGTGGGTCAGAACTCGACTTAGGCGTTGTATTGGCCGCCGACCTCCGCCGCCTGGGGCCTGCCTTTGTGCCCGCCTTCTTTCATGATCGCCGGGACCTCGGGGTCGGAGACAAAGTTTTGCCAGCCGGCCTCGTCCCAGTCGAAGAGCACCCACACCCGGTCGGTTTGGTTGGGATCGCGAAAGACGGTCGAACCCTTGGAGCCGTGTTGCTGTCGCTTCTCCGCCCCCTTGGTTGAGAAGATCTTCTCGAAGCGGTCGAAATCCTCGACCGTCGTCGTTGCCAAAATCATCCTTCCTCCGTTGTTGAGAGGTGTCGGTGTGCTTGCGACGCGCGCGAGCAGTGCCGCTCTCCTAGGAGCCGTCGGCTCCGGCGTTGCGCTGCGTCAGGGCTGTGCCGCAGTCGGTCGTGGCAGCCCGATCGTCGGGGACCGCGTTTGCGGTGCCCATGCATCCTTTCGCTAAGCCCGGGGCGCCACACCCGGAGCGTTGATCCGTGTGGGACACCACCGCACGGCCGAATCGCCTCGACACGTCGCTGAGCGACCACTACCCACCCTACTCCCTCCTCCGCGCGAAAGGCAGTTTTTCTTTACGACCGTACGCAGCGCCGCACCTGGCTGCGTCTGCCCGATGCCACTGCTGCTGGGCAAGGGCAGCTTCGGCGCGGTGGATCGCGTCGCGCGCGACCTCGAGATCGACGAACGCATCCAACGGAAGGGTCAGGTGCAGTGCGCTGCGACCGGTGATGCGACCGACGGCCAAGGCTTAGTTCAAAGAGTTACTCGCCCTGGATCTGGATTGAACGATCGGTCCTTTGCCGTTAGGTTTACCCTGCCGGTCGAGGTGGCGGTGTGGGAATTCGCCTGATCGCCATCACACTGGGGAAAGGTGTACCGAGGAGTGTCTCTAGATCAAAAGAGAGCGCGCTGGTTCGGCGTGCTCTACCTCATCACGTTTGTCACGTCGATCACAGCGCTGGCGCTTTACGAGACCGTGCTCCGACATCCGGTGAGCTACATCGCGGGTGCTGGGCACGATAAGCAGGTCTTGCTTGGGGCTCTGCTCGAGCTGCTGCTGATCCTGGCGAACATCGGCACCGCCGTTGTGATCTTCCCGATCATCAGACGACTGAACGAGGAACTGGCACTCGGCTACGTGACGGCGCGGCTGTTCGAGTGCACGTTCATCCTCGTCGGCATCGTTGCCATTCTCGGCGTCATCACGTTGCGAAACCAGGTTGCGGGTCCGTCTGAGGGGACGGTCGCGTACACGCTCGCGGCGATCAAGGACTGGACGTTCCTCCTCGGCCCGGGCTGGGTCGTCGGCTGGGGGAACGGGCTGATCCTCGGCTACCTGATGTACCGCTCGGGCCTGGTGCCGCGACGCGCGGCGTGGCTCGGGCTGGTCGGCGGACCGCTGATCATCGTGTCCGGGACGGCCGTGATGTTCACCGGTGATCATCCGAGTAGCACGCTGCACTCACTGCAATCGGTAGCGACCGCCCCGGAGTTTCTATGGGAGCTATTCCTCGGGATCTACTGCACGTTCTGGGGGTTCAGGCGCGATGCCGCGATCCTTTCCGGGACTGGCCGATAGTTTCGCTTTCCGCGCAGAAAAACGAGGCGCCGTTGGTCGTGTGACGTTGCCACTTGGATCAGCCACGAAGCGAGTGGAACCCTGACCGTGAGTTCGATCGTCGGCCACGGCCGCAGGGCCGATCCAGCGGGCATGTACGATCAACGTCGGTGACGGACTGCCCGACCTGCGGACGGACCAGCACCGACGGCAACTTTTGCGTCCGCTGCGGCGCTCCGCTGCAGCGAAGCCTCGCGCACGCTCGCCATCGATCCGAATACGCCGCGGGCTCGGGCGAGCACCGGTACGCGCCGTGGCTCGTCTCCACGCTGTTCCCGCACCTGCCGAAGCACTCCGAGCGTGACTTCCACGCTGCGCTGGCGGCCGGCGCCGCCGTGGTTGCGATCCTCGGCGCCCTGCGGCTGTTCCCGGTCGCATTGATCACCGCTGCCCTACTGCTCCCGGTGCTCGTCGTTCTGTACTTCTACGACGTCGACATCTACGAGGGCGAGCCGCGATGGGCGTGGGCCTTGACGATCGTCTGGGGTGCGGCCGGCGGCGTCGTCGTCGGCCTGCTCGCGAACGGGCTGGCGCCGACGGGCGCGGCGTCGATCGACCGCGGCAGCACCGCCCACGTGCTGACCGGCGGCCTGGTGATCCCGCTGGTCGGAGTTGTCGTGACGCTCGCCGGACCGTTGCTGCTGCTTCGCTTCCAGCGCTTCAATGAACTGCTCGACGGCGCGACCTTCGGCGCCGCGACCGCGGCGTCGTTTGCGGCGGCTCAGGTGATCGTGGTTGGCAGCGGCGTGGTGAACGGCGGAATTCGCCCGCAGGCGGCAGTGGAACCCTGGGTGGCGAGACTGCTCGCGGTCGCGATCGCCACGCCCGTTCTCTCGATGAGCGCAATCGGAGCGGCGACCGCCGCGATCTGGCTGCGATATCGAGCGCCGCTCGAGGATCGGGGCGCGCTCGGGGTGCCCGGCCGGGCGCCGGTCGCGGTCGCCCTGGCCGCGGTCCTGATCGTGGCCGGGGCGATCGGCGAGACGTTCCTGCCCGCCGGCGCCTGGCTGATCTGGCTGGCGGCGCTCGATCTCGTGGGCCTCGTGCTGCTTCGTCGTTCACTGCATCTCGGACTGCTGGAGGAGGCATCCGAGATCGAGATCGGGCCACCCGTGAGCTGCACCGGTTGCGGTGCGGAGACCGCCACTCACACGTTCTGCTCGAACTGCGGCGTCGCGCTGAAGGCATCTCCTAAGGTCAGGCGAGGCCGCTCGCCGGACGCCCCGGGATCCGATGCCCGTGGCGGGTTCGGAGGCCGGCTCGGCGTCGCGGCGCCGGGACGCACCAGGGGGCACCGTCGCTTCCTGGCCCATGGCGCGGTGATGACCGTGATCGCGGGTGTCGCAGTCGCGATCGCCGAACTGGCTGCTCCGTCCTCGCCGAAGCCTCGCTGCGAGGCGAGTCGACCGTGCGGGCGCCCGCCGATCGTCTCCCGGGCCGTGATCGCGTTCCCCGGTTACACCGCGTGGCGCAGCAGCGATCTCGGCTACGAGCTGCGCTATCCGAGCGGCGACTGGTCGATCTCACATCAGGACGGCAGTGACGTCGTGCTCCAGACGGGCAATGGGTCGGGCCTGATGATCGTGTCCGGGATCAGGTCCTCGCAGGCCACTGCGGCCGGGCTGCTCCAAACGCAGGTCGGCTCGCTTCAAGCAGAGCTCCTGGGGCTCACACCGGACACTCGGCAGGCGGATCAGCTGCTCGGCACGGCGATCGGGCAGAGCCCCGGCCCCGGCCGCGTCTACTCAGCCTCGATCTCGTCGCCGCAGAGCCCGCAGTCGCCGGTGACGGTCGCGGTGATGGCGGCCGCCGCCAGCGGGATCACCGTCGCGGTGACGGTGGTGGCGCCCGGCGACGACGCCGGCCAGCGCTCGGCCGTGTACCAGAGCGCCGACGACATCATCGAGTCGATCCAGTGGCCCGCGGCATGAGACGTCCGACCCTGGTGAAGGGGACGATATGTGCCGGGTTGGCGCTGGCGGGTGTAGTGGCCGTCATCTCCCGGGGCTCGGATTCCAGCGCGGCCGCCGGGGGGCTGCGCGTGGTCGGGCCGACGCCCCCCTCGGAGCAGATCGGCCTGGTGCTCGTGCTGAGGCTGCCGGGCAGCGCCCACCTGCAGTCGACGCTCCACGCGATCGAGGATCCCCACGCGGCGAGTTTCAGGCACTTCGTCGCCCCGCGGGCGTTCGGGTCGCGGTTCGGCATCTCGAGCGCCCGCCTGCGCGGACTCGAGCGCAGGATCCGCGCGAGCGGTCTGCGGATCATCTCCGGATATCCGCAGCGCACCGAGCTCAGGGTGGGGGGCACTGCGAGCACCGTCGAACGACTGTTGCGGATCCGTCTGCTCGCTTACGTTGATCCCGCCGGGCGCCGGTTCCACGCGGCCGACCGGGCGCCGACGCTGCCACCATCGTTCGCTGCGTCCGTCGCGGCGGTCACCGGGCTCGACACGCGTCCGCGATGGCAGCCCCACGACATTCCGATGTCCGGACTGACGCCTCCCGTGACGGCCACGGCCTACGACATCGCCGCATTGCACGGCGCCAACGTGTCCGGCCAGGCAGAGCAGATCGCAGTGATCTCGTTCTCGGCGTTCGACCCGGCCGACCCGGCCGCCTACGCCCACCGGTTCGGGATCACCGGGCCCGCACCGCGCGTCGTGCCGGTAGACGGCGGGACGACCGACACATCGGGGCAGGACGAGGCCAACCTCGATATCGACGTGATCAGGTCCGTCGCTCCCGACGCGCAGATCGTCGTGTACGAGGTGCCGCAGTCCTCCTCGGCCTATGCCGACGCCATCAACGAGATCGTCGCCCACACCAACATCGACATCATTTCGTCGAGCTGGGGGCAGTGCGAGCTCGCCCTCGGCACAGGCGAAGAACAGGCGGACACGCAGGCGCTGACCACCGCCGTAGCGAAAGGCGTGTCGATGTTCGTCGCCAGCGGGGATTCCGGCGCATACGATTGCCAGGCCAACAACCTCGCCGACCACGGCCTCAGCGTCGACTGGCCGGCGGCCAGCGCCAACGCGATCGCCGTCGGTGGGACGCGCCTATACCTGGCGCAGGACGACACTTACATCCGCGAGACGGGATGGAACCAGCCACTGTCCGCCGCCGGCGGGGGCGGGGGAGTGACCACCCTCGACGCCAGGCCGAACTGGCAGACAGGTCCAGGCGTGATCGGCGCCGGGTCGGGCGGACATCGCCAGCTGCCCGACGTTTCCGCCGACGCCGATCCCGGGACGGCATGGGCGCTCTACTCGCACGGTCACCTCGGGCAATCAGGAGGAACCAGTGCGGCCACACCGTTCTGGGCGGCGTCGATGCTGCTCGTCGAGCAGTACGCGGCGGCCCATGGAGCCAAGCGGCTCGGGTTCGTGGCGCCGATGCTCTACGCGCTGGCCGCGTCGAGCCAGCCGGTTCCGCCGTTTCACGACGTGACGCAGGGCGGTAACCGGTATTACCAAGCTCGAGCCGGCTGGGATCCGGCCACCGGGCTGGGCTCGCCTGACGTTTACAACCTTGCGCGCGACGTTGTCAGTTACGCCAGGGCGCACGGCGGTTAGCCCGGGAGGCCCCGCCGCAGGAGCGTGCCGCCAGGGGCCAATTGAAACCCGCGCTTGACAGCGGCCCGATCGACTGACAGTGTCGATGTCAAGCGGTCAAGCCGTGAGAACACGGAATGACCGCATCACTAACGCCCACGGAGGGGCCGGAGGACAGCGCCTCTCAGCAGCACATTGCCTCCCCGGAGCCTGAGAGGGCCAGGCGCGCGCTGCATGAGGTCGTACACGCTTGGATTCCGCTGGCGATCGCGGTCGTCTCCGTGCTGGCGGCGCTGATGGGCTGGCGGGCGTCTCTGGCCGACGAGACCTCGGCTCACAGCGACGAGTTGGCCAGGCAGGACCTCGTCCACCAGCAGCAACTTCTGATCCAGGACAACGGTTCCATCGATACCGACATCCGCACGTTCGGTCAATTCGCCCAGTACTCCGCACTCGCCCACTCCCTCCTGCGCGACGCCGGGAAGATCAGCGGCCCGGTCAGCGATCAGCTGCTGGGCGAGGGGCAGGCGGATCTGGGGCTCGCGCGTCAAATTGGCTCGCAGATCGTCTTCCGGAACTATGCGTTCGATCCGAGCAATCCCTCGGCCAATCCGGCGCTGCGTAACGACGGCACGTACCTGCCGGGCCATGCGTACGCCGCGGCGCTGGCGCTGGGCAGTGCCGAGAACGCCGACACGTCGCTCCATGGCCTCGCCCCGGAGGCGCTCCACGAGACGGCCGAGGCGGCGCACACCAGAGGGGTCAACCTCACCGGAATCGCGGCGTTGTTCGTCGCCGTGATGGTGTTGCTGACGTTCGCCGCGATCGTCAAGGGGCCGCCGAAGGTCCTCCTGGCCGGATCCGGAGGCGCGCTGGCGGTGGTGGCCCTGGTCCTTTTCGGCCTCGTCCAGTCCTCATAGATGGCCGAGCTCGGACCAGAGATACCGCGGGTGGAAGAGCTCGTCGGCGAGGACGAGCACAGCCATCACGACGGCTACGGACGGCTCGTCGCGATCGCGACGGTCGTGGCAACCCTGATAGCCACGGTTGTCGCCTTCGCGCAGGCCAGCGCGCTACGTACCCACGATCGGGTTGATGCCCGAGCCGAAAGGTACGGGGCACTCGCCCTCGAGGCGGCCTCGGCCGATCGGGGCAGGGCGCAGGTCCAGATCGATCGACTCGACCTCCTCAGCGCGCAGGTGCGCACGGCAGACAACGCCTCGCTCTTCCAGCAATTCGGCACCGCCTCGACCGCGACCCGGCTAACCGCAGCAAGGTGGAACGCGATCGCATTGCAAACAGAGGCCGACACGGTCACGATCGCCAACACGCAGGGTGTCCCCTACATCTGCTCACCGTCGATCCAGCCACACTGCCCGGCAGTCAACGCGTCCTACAGCCCCGAGCAGGATCCACGCTTTCCGTCGCGCTACATCCAACGGAGCGAGTTTGCGGGATACCGGCTGACCGCCCTTCGCGACGCCGCCAACCAGCAGGCGGACGACGCCGAGGCACAGTTCGTCCACTATGCGGCTGCGTTGACGATGCTCGCCGTGGCCGTCTTCCTGTTCGGCTACTCGCTGACCCCACAGGGTCGCGCCCGTCGCGGTCTCTACGCCAAGGTGGCCTCGTCGTTCGTCGCCGTCGCGAGCGTCTGGGCGCTGTTCCAGGCGCTCTCACCCGTGTCCACCCCGCCGGACGCCGCCGCCACCGCCTTCGCCAACGGAGAGGTCGCGCTGAATGTCGGCAACTACCCGGCCGCGGTGGCCGACTTCAACCGGACGCTGAGACTGCGTCCGAGGTTCGTCGATGCCTACGCCGACCGGGCCCAGGCCAAGTACGCGGCCGGGAGCCCCCACACCGGGACCGGCGCGGCGGCACTGCCGACGACGGCCGGCCCGGCCACGATCCCGAGCGAAGCCGCGCTCGACGGGGCAGTCGCCGATGATGAGCGCGCCCGCGATGCAGGCTCGGACTCGGCGACGTTGCTGTCGGATCTCGGCCGGGGTCTGCTCTACCGCGGGCTGTTGCGGGGTAGCGCCGCCGACCTCCTGGCCAGCCGCGATGCCCTCACCGAGAGCGTGACCAAGCTGAAGACCCAGGACGACTCGGCCGAGCTTCTCGCCGGCGCCTACCTGAAGCTGGCCGCAGGCGAGCTGGCGAGTGGGGACGCTGCAGCCGATCAGACCTACCGAAAGGCCGAAGCCGCGCTTCAGGCTACGGACGCTTCCCGCGCGGGGGCCGTCGCCGGCGCCTTGACCGACCTGGACCTGATCGAGACCGTCCGTCCGCGGCTGGCTACGAGCGTGGACGCGGTCAAGCGCCAGATCGTCATCGCCGGTGCCCCCGTACCCGCCGGTGGCGCGCCTGCCGCGTCCTCCCCGGCAGTGGTCTTCGGCGGCGTCTCGGCCCAGCCGGATCCCGGCCACGCGCTGTACACGGTCGACAAACCGGGCGCCTTCAAACCCGGGCGCGATGCGCTATCTGTGCTGTGGGAGTACAAGGACCCGCTGCACGGCGAGTGGGCCGTGCTCCCCGAGCTCTCGGGTCCGGCCGGGCGCGGCGGCCTGCAAGCCAACGGCTCCGGCCTGGCCTCCAACAACGCTTCGTACGTTTCGAGCTCGAGCCCGGCAACCTGCCTGCCGCCCGGGCACTACCAGGTCGAGCTCTACGTCAACGGAAAGCCCGCAGGGAAGGCGACCGAAAACGGTACCTGGCCCGTACTCCATGCCGTCCGGTTCAGCGGCGTACAAGGGGCGATGTGCGTCCCTGACGGTTGGGGGTCGTTCCCGGGCACCCAGGCGGGCTCAGACGGGTATATCGCCAAGGACCAAAGCGCGGGGGCATTCATCCTGAGCATTCCCAAGGCGGCCGGAGGCCCACTCGCCAGCTACCAGCCAGGTCTCGCCTCGCTCATGAAGTCCGTCCTGGAAGGCTTCACCGGCACGGGCGCGTTGCTTCCCGGCACAAAGTCGGCCGGCAAGCCGGAGACAACGCCCTTCTTCATGAGCTCGAGCAACGGTCAGCTCCAGCAGTGGACATATCAGCATGGGGTGATCGTGACCGGGGTCGGGACCGCACCGAATGGCAACATATACATCGGAATCACGTGGGGGCCGGCCGACGGCGCCCTGGCCCAAGCGCTGTTCCTATCGCTCAGCCCGCTCTGACGCCCGAAAGAGTTAATCCGGGCACTCAACAATTCTCGCCTCGCTGGTAACCAAGCGGCAGGCCGAGTACAGTCGTTATCGAGGTGGTGAATTTGCCGCCTAACTCACAGCGAAAGGATGCGCATGGGGAAGAAGCAACTGCAACGGATGGCGCAGCGCATGGTCAAGCGCGCAGGCATCGCCGACGAGAAAGGTGTCACTGTCTCGTTCGGCTTCAGCTCTCTGCTGGCTGCCATGACCATTGGTTTTCTCGAAGAGCTCCCCTACATCGGGTTGGCGCTCACATTCTTGACGTTCAGCCTGCACCGGATCGTCCTCGTTACCGATCAGAACACGCATGTGTTTCGCGCGCGCCCGTTCCACCGGCCGGGCGTTCAGCTCGGCGTCTACGCGATCGGGCCGGACGCAGTGTCGCGCGTGCGTGGGAAACTCACTTTCTCCGATGGCCAAGGTGTTTGGCACAGCCCGTTGGTTGCCTTCCGAGTGAGGCGTGTCGAGGAAGCTGCTACGGGGGAGCCCGCTTGAACGAGGCGGCTGGGCTTGTCTACGGCGCCTGATCGGTGTAGGGTCGCCCGCGATTGAGTCCTGCCATCGCTGTGTGGCCGAGGTTTGCCCAGGCCTCGGCGGCGCCTTCTCTCAGGGCCGCCCCGCGTGTGGGACTTCCACGGTCGTGGTCAGCAGCACCGCCTCGCGTGCCGCCGCGCGCGCCTCCTCGTGGAAGTCCGGCGCCGCGCAGACGATCAGCGTGCATCCGTCCTCGCCTCCGAGTCCACAGGCGAACCCGCCGAGCCCCTCCGGCAGCGCGACTTCATCGACGATCCGGCCGCCAGGCGCGACGCGGGCAACCGGGCCGCCCAGTGCGTTGGCCGCCCACACGTGCCCCTCAGCGTCCAGCGCGCAGCCATCTGGAGCGAAGCTGACCGCCGAGAGCATCGTTTCCGTGTCTGCCGGTTCGGGCGCCGGTTCGACCTCGGCCCACGCGCGGCGGTGGTCGAGCGACCCGTCGGGCTGGATGTCGAACGCCGTGAGCCGTGCAGCCAAGGTCTCGGCCACGACCAGCGTCCCGTCTTCGATGATGACCATGCCGTTGGGGAACCAGAGATCCTCCGCGGCCACGGCCGCGCTGCCGTCGGGGTCGATGCGCACGAGGCTCGCCGGCGCAGGGGTACCGCCGCCCATCAGGTCAAAGCCGAAATTACCCACGAACGCTCGGCCCTCCCTGTCGACGATCATGTCGTTCAGGTGACCGGTGGCCAGCTCGGACAGCTGCGCATGGGTGCTCACGCTGCCGTCTGCGGCACGCCGGAGAACCCGGCGGTCCTTCATCGACACGACAAGCAGGGAGCCGCCCGGCAGCCAGCCCAGACCCGAGGGCTGGGCTTCGACCTCGACCTCGAGCCGTTCGCCTCCTCCGGGGTCGTAGCTGTAGACGGCGTGCCGGTAGAAATCCGAAACCCACCAGCGGCCATCACGCCAGCGCGGACATTCGAAGTAGTTACCACCTTCGACGAGCGGGGTCAGCTTTCGCTTGTCGGTCGTGCTCATGTCTTCTCCCTCACGCCGCGACGGCGGTCCGAGCGGCTTCCATAAACGCCACAAGCTCGCGGCGGATGTCCGTACCGCAGGGCTGGAACACCAATTCGGTCACGCCCCCCGCCTCGAGCTCGGAGAGGCGGGCAGCGACCTGATCGGCCGTCCCGCTGACCGTCGCCTGCTCGAGCAGACGGTGTCCGCCTGCGTCCCAGGCAGCATGGTCCGCCTCGCTGAGACCTACGCAATGTTGGTTGTGGACGGCGAGGTGGCGCTCGCTGGGCGGCGTGCGCTCGACCACCGCCTGCCATTCCGTCCCGCCCGGAAGCTCGGACAGCGGCGAGTTGAACTCGTAGGCGCCGTGGTAGGCCAGCGCAACTCCAGGCCCTCCTGCTGCCTGCACCCGCTCTGAGCGGGGATCTTCGCCGTCGTCGAGCACCGTGCCCCAGAGGAGATAGGACACCTCAGAAAACTCCTTGGCGAACTCGGGCAGCGTGAGGGTCGCGAACAGGCCATCCGCGAGCACGCGCGCCACGGCAGCTCCCTTGGGTCCGAGCGCGCCGATCAGAACCGGGACCTCGACCGGCCGCGGCGCGCCGTGACCGGGCGGATGCAGCATGCGCATGCGCGCGCCCTCCCATTCGACCGTCTCGCCGCGTAGCAGCCCGCGGTACGCGCGGATGTACGCGTCCATGTAGGCCCACGGGATCGCGCCATAGCCCATCGCCCGGCGCCCTGAGAACCCGGTGCCGAAAGCGACCGCGACGCGGTCAGGCGCCAACGCAACCAAAGCGGCAGTCGCGGCAGCGTTCACCATCGGGTGGCGCAGGCTCGGCACCAGGACACCGGGCCCCAGGCCGATCCGCTCGGTGCGCTCCGCAGCCAGCGCGAGCATCATCCACACGTCCGGGCTCTGCTGCGGCGTGTCATACAGCCAGGCCCGCTCGTATCCGAGCTCCTCGGCCAGCGCGACGTGCTCAGGGGAATCCAGCGTGGTCGGAGACGCGCATGAAATCTTCATCGGCATCCTTTCGGTAGCGCCACGACACCTACTCTCTCTCTGTTCAGTCTTTCCCGCCCTCCCCTCGAACGTAACCGCATCCGTCGCGCCAGCCGCATGGGCACGGCGCCAGCGCCTGCCTCCAATCAGACGGGTCGGCGGTTGTAGAGATGCCTCGCCCATAGATAGCTGGCGGCGGTGATCGCGAGGCACCACACGATCGCCTTGACGCCGGCGCTGCCGACGTGCTGGTTGGCGAGCAGCCCGCGCACGGTGTTGGTGATCGGGGTGAAGGGCTGGTTCTCGGCGAACCAGCGTAGGCCGGAGGGCATCGAGGCGACTGGCACGAAGCTGCTGCCGAGGAACGGCAGGAAGGTGAGGAACATCGGGATGTTGCTCGCGGTCTCGACGCTCTTCGCGAGCAGGCCGAGCGCGACCGATAGCCAGATCAGCGCGACGGCCAGCAGCCCGAGGACCCCGAGGGCGGCCAGCCAGCGCAGCGGGCCGGCGGCGGAGTGATAGCCGATCAGCAGTGCCACCGCGATGGTGACGGCGAGGCTGATCACCGTCAGGACCAGGCTGCTGAGGACATGACCGGCGAGCACGGCGGGTCGCCAGATTCGCATCGTCTTGAAGCGGGCGATGATGCCCTCGGTCATGTCCTTGGCCACGGAGATGGCGGTGATCTGAGCGGCGCCCGCGACGGTGAACAGCAGCATTCCGGGGGTGAGGAAGTTGATGTAGGCGCCGCGGCCGCCACCGGCTGTGATCCCGTTGCCGAGCGTGCCGCCGAAGACGTACACGAACAGCAGCAGGAAGACGACCGGCATCAGGATCGGGAACAGGGACAGCCCGGGGTAGCGCTGCAGGTGGCGCAGGTCGCGCCTCAGCATGGTGGTCGAATCGCGTAGTGCGTATGTGCTGGTCATCGGTAGAGCTCCTCTTCTGGTCTCGATTCCGCTGCGTCAGCATCTCGGCCTGTGAGCGCGAAGAACACGTCGTCGAGATCGGGGGTGTGAATCGCGAGATCGACGACGTCGACACCGGCCTCATCCAGGTCGCGGAGAACACGACGGAGGGTGGCGACGTTGCCATCGGTGGGGAGCTGCAAGCTCGGCGAGTCGTGGTCGGGGACCGGCATCCCCAACGCGCCGCCGGCCACGAGTCGCGCCTCGGCGTCGGCGAACTGGAGATCGATGCGCCCACCGGGAATTCGCTGCTTGAGCTCCTGCGCGCTGCCCTCGGCGACCACCCTTCCGCGGTCGAGGATCGCCACCCGGTCGGCGAGCTTGTCGGCCTCGTCGAGGTACTGCGTGGTGAGGAACACGGTGGTGCCGTCGTCGACCGTGCGCTTCACGATCTCCCACACGGTGCGACGGCTGCGCGGATCGAGGCCGGTGGTCGGCTCGTCGAGGAAGATGACCTGCGGGGCGCCGATCAAGGTCATCGCCAGGTCAAGACGGCGACGCATCCCACCCGAGTAGGTCATGGCGATCCGGTCGGCGGCCTCGGCGAGCTCGAAGTGCTCCAGCAGCTCCGCGATGCGTCGGCGTGCGTCGACGCGAGCGAGGTGGTGCAGGTCGGCCATCAGTGTCAGGTTCTCTGCACCGGTGAGCAGCTCGTCGACGGCCGAGAACTGCCCGGTCACGCCGATCACGTCCCGCACGGCATCCGCCTCGCGCGTCACGTCGTGCCCGGCAACGTGAATCGTGCCGTGATCCGCCTCGAGCAGGGTGGCGAGGATCCGCACCATCGTCGTCTTGCCCGCCCCGTTGGGTCCCAACAGGGCGAACACGCTGCCCGGCTCGACGGAGAGGTCGAGTCCGTCGAGGACGACGTTGTCGCCGAAGGACTTGCGCACGTCGACGGCGCTGATTGCCGGTGAAAAAGGACCAGTCATGGCTTTCTTTCCGATCGAAATTCCTGATTGACGCGATTGGGTGCACGAAGCTCAGGCGGGCAACTCGCCCGAGGCACGAAGGGCTTCACGACGTGCCTCCCACTCCTGTCGAAGAGCTTGGGTGCTCTCGACCAGGAACTCCGCGAATGCCGCCAGCTCGAGCAGCTCCGCCCGGCGTTCTGGCGAAGCATCGCGCAGCACCTCGAGGCCCTCCCCGGCCAGATCACCGAGCTCCTGGTACTCCGAGATGTCAAACCCTCGTGCTTCCGCCGAGGAGAGGTCGATCCGGACGCGGTCCATCCGCTCCCCGGCGGCGCGGGAACGCCGGATCGCGTCGATCCGCTCCAGCACGTTCAGCGCGCCGGTGATCGCGCTACGGCTGGCCAGTAGCGCCTCGCTCAGCTCGGCGATCGTCTGGTCGCGCGGTTCGCATACCAGCAGGTAGCCGAGCACGCGTCCGACCATCGGCGGATACGCGTAGCGACGGGCGTAGAAGCGGCCCAGGTGGTCGGCGAATGTGATCTCTTCATCGCGCGGCATGCGCCGACCATAACACACATCACGCAGATAACACAAATTAGTGTTATCTCAGTCTCAGCCTCGAGCACGATCTTCCCTATGGACGGCGGCATACACTCGGGCTTCACCGTTCCGTCCGAGGGAGCTCGATGAGACAGTTGGTCAGATGGTGGAACAGGTATTACGACATGCTGTTCGGCTGGGGCACGCGTCGCAAGCGGATGGACCTCGAGGACATGCCCCCGCCATTCTCCGGCGAGAGCCACAAGACCAGCGACCCCGAGGACTAGGCTCGCCGCAGTGAAATCGGGTGAGGATGCTGCTGGGGAGCCGCGCCGGCGTCGGCCGCGCCGCGCGGGTCGCGCCAACAGCGACGCCGAACGGCGGGCTTTGGCGAAAGCTCATGCCCGGCCGTCGAGCTGGTCCGCCGCCCCGGTTCGTTCAGGCTTTGCCGCGCTGGCGGCAGACGGAGGCGCGCGTGAGAGGCCTCCCGCAGCAGCGATCGGCTATGTGCTCCGAGCCGCCGACGGGTCGATCCTCGCTTCGCACGCCGAGGTCATCGGCGCCGCCAGTGCCACCGTCGCTGAGTACCGAGCGGTGCTTGCCGGCCTGCAGCGTGCCTACGAGCTCGGGCTCGACCGAGTCGACGCCCGGAGCGACTGCCGGCTCGTCGTGTCGCATCTCTCTGGCGAACACAAACCCACCAACCCGAGGCTCGTCGCGCTCGGGGACGAGATCCTGGAGCTCACCACGAGGATCGGGACCGTGATCGTCACCTGGACCCCGAGTGACTCGAACGGAGCCGCCCATGCGTTGGTCTCGGATGCTCTGGCTCCGCGCGCAGGTCCGTCTGGCTGAGGACTCGACCACCGTAGCGCTCGCCGACCACCGTTAGCGCTCGCCGGGACGTTCGACCGCTAATCGCCTTCGGTCTCGCGCGGCCCGTGCTGCGTGACCAGTAGCGGCCCACCCGCCGGCGCGTCGCCCCCCGCCGCCGGGAGGGCTTGCAGCCGGCGGTGAAAAGCCTGGGCCACGCGCAGCGCGTGGGATTTGGCCAGCTCGGCCCGCTCGCCGGCGAAGAGCTCGTCGACGGTGTCGCGCCACAGCGCCAGCCAGCGTTCGAAGTGCCCGCCCCGGAGCCTGACCTTCATGTGCAGCGCGGCGTGCGGTGCGAACGCCCCGCCGGCGTAGGACTGGGCGCCGAGCAGGATCGTCTCCCAGAACGAGGCGATCTGTGGGACGTGCGCCTCGACGTCGAGCTTGGCTACGTCGACGAATATCCAGCCGATGATCGGGTCGTCCAGCGCCCGGCCGTAGAAGGCGCGCACCAGCCGCTCGCAGTCGGCGCGGGTTTCGATGTCGCTCGGGCCGGAGGCGGTCTCGGTCATTCCCCACAACTATGGCGCAGCATCGGCCCGATCTGCCTGGGATCCGAACATGCATCGCGTGACCGCGCCCGGCGTCAATCCGGCAGGCCGTGCTCGAGCGATCCCTTGACGCTCGCGTCGAGCGCGTTCAGTCGGTACAGCGCGAGGGCCTCGGCGGAACCGAACCGCCCGCCCGGCGCCGCTTGAGGCCCGTGGTGCGAGAGAACGCAGTGCAGCAGCGCCAGACGGCGCGGCTCGTCGAGCGCTCCGGCGCGTCGCGCGATGATCTCGACTCCGAGGCTCACGTGCCCGAGAAGCCGTCCCTCGTCGGTCAATCCGATCTCGGCTCCATAGCTGAACTCGCGGGTCCGGCCGAGGTCGTGCACGATTGCCGCGGTGAGCAGCAGATCGGAGTTCAGGCGCGGGTGCAGCTGGCAGACCTCGTGGGCGAGCGTCGCCACCGCGACGGTGTGCTCGAGCAGGCCACCGAGGTAGGCGTGATGACCGGCCCGCGTGCACGGGGCCCTACGCCACGCCTGGCGAAGCTCGGCGTCTCCCAGCAGCCCGTCGAGCAATGACCGGTAGCCGCGGTCGTAGACCTCGCCGGCCAGGTGCTCGAGAAAGCCGTCGAGCTCGTCGAGGTCCCGGTAGGCGGTCGGTAGGAATTCCGACGGCGAGATCCCGGCGAGCGTCTCCGCGGAAACGCGGCGGATCTCAGCGACCTCCACCACCAGTTCGTCGCGGAATCGCTCGACCTTGCCGGCCACGCGGACCAGATCCCCGCGCTCGAACTGCCCCGCCAGCGCATCGGCATCCCTGAACGCCCGCGCGGGAATCGTGCCGGTGCGATCGCGCAGCTCGAGCGCGAGATACGCCGCGCCGGAGCGTGTGGTCAGCCGGTCCTTGCGGGTGCATGCGAACACTCCGCGGACGTCGTCGCCGGGTCGAAGCGCACTGACTTTCTGGGTCTCGGGCATCGGTCCATGATGTACGGTGAATCGGATGCAGCCGTTGCAATGGGAATACCGGCCGGATGGCCTGCGCGCCCCAGCGCTGGTGTGCGCGTTCAAGGGTTGGAACGACGCCGCCGACGCCGCCTCCTCGGCGATCAGCTTTGTCGGCGGGGCGCTCGGCGCGCGCCGGTTCGCCACGATCGACCCCGAGGAGTTCTACGACTTCCAGGCCACCCGGCCGCGCGTCAAGATGGTCGGCGGCCAGACCCGCGAGATCCTCTGGCCCGAGGTCGAGATCTTCGAGGCGCGGATCCCGCGCGCGCCCCGGGACCTGATCCTCCTGTCCGGCAGCGAGCCATCATTCCGCTGGCGCACGTTCAGTCTGCTGATCGCCGAGCTCGCCGAGGCGATCGGTGTGCAGTTGGTGGTGACGCTCGGGGCGCTGCTGGCCGACGTGCCGCACACCCGGCCGGTATCCGTCACCGGGCTGGCCTCAGACGCCGGCCTGGTCGCACGCCTGAACCTGAGCCAGTCCGCCTATGAGGGACCGACCGGGATAGTCGGGGTGCTCCATGGCGCCTGCCAGGACGCCGGCCTGCCGTCGGCCAGCCTGTGGGCTGCCGTGCCCCACTACATCGCCGCGGCGCCCAACCCAAAGGCGGCGCTCGCCCTGGTACGCAAGCTCGAAGGCCTGGTCGGCGTCGCCGTCGACGCGACCGAGCTCGAGACAGCCGCCGCCGACTACGACCGTCAGGTCAATGTCGCGGTACAGAGCGACCCGGAGGTGCAGGCCTTCGTCGAGCGGCTCGAGCAGGCGGCCGGCAGCGAGCCGGGCGAGGATGAGGGGCCGCTGCCCTCCGGCGACTCGATCGCCCGGGATCTCCAGCGTTTTCTGCGTCAGCGCGGCGACGAAGACGTCGCCGGGGGTGGCCCCCGCTAAACCGCCCCGCCCTCGGCCGCGACGCTAGCCCCGGCGTGGGCGGGTTCCGGGCTCCTGGTGGGGGAGCTTCTGGTGACGCGGGACGGTCGCGGCCGGTTGCGTCGCGCACTGATGAGTCGCGTGCTTGGCCGAGCCCGTCGGGTTCGGGAGCCGCGGGAAGCGATGGGCGTGCTGGCCCGCGCCGAGGCCGAGCGTCGCGGTCAGGTCACCGCAGGTCCGGCGCCGCCACTTGCTGATGTTCGGCTCGTGTACGCCGAAGCGCTTCTCGATCAGCCGTATCACCGAAGTGTGGTCGAACGTCTGACTGCAGACGAAACCGCCCACGCTCCACGGCGAGATCACGATCATCGGCACGCGGAAGCCGAGCCCGATCGGCAAGCCGCCGATGTACTCGCCCGGCGTGCCCTTCGGCGCAGTCGGCGGAGTCACGTGGTCGAAGAACCCGTCGTTCTCGTCCCAGGTGAGCAGAAACACCGTCTTGCTCCACACCTTCGGGTGCTGAGCCAGCGCGTGCAGGTAGCCGTGGGTGAGCTCGGCGCCGGCCGCCGGCGTGAACGGTGGATGCTCGGATTGCAGAGTCGGCGCGATGATCCAGGACACCTGCGGGAGGTGGCCTGAGGCGACGTCGTCGGCGAAGGCGCTGGCACCGCGGTTGGTCATCCCGTTGATGTAGAGCGGCGAGCTCTTGGGCGCCTGCTGGAACTGCTTGAACCAGGCGAGCGCGTTGTCGTCGAAGTGGTCGACCTCTTGATAGACCCGCCAGCTGACACCGGCCCTTTGCAGGCGCTCGGGATAGGTGGTCCATGTGTACGGCGGCGTCTCGGAGTTGTCGATCACCGGGCCGCCGTGCTTGCCACCCGGATCGACCATGCCGCTCCACAGGTACAGGCGGTTGGGGTCGGTGGGACCCATCACCGAGCAGTGGTATCCGTCGCAGATGGTGAATTTGTCGGCCAGCGCGTAGTGGAAGGGGATGTCGGCTCGGGTGTAATAGCCCATGGTCAGCGGGCCGGCGGTGTTTCCGTCCGCCGCGCGGTGCGCGGGCACCCAGTTGTTCATCCGACCGTGGTTCCAAGCCGAATGCTGGACGTCCCAGGCGTGCGAGAGGTCCGCCACACACTGCGAGTTGGTCTTGCTCGTGTCGAGGTGGAACGGCAGCTCATACCCATCCGGATTGAGCGGATCCGGCTGGTGGAACACGCTCCGTCCGGTCGAGATCTTCCGAGCGTGCGGATCACTGAAACCGCGCACGCCGTTCAGCGTGCCGAAGTACGTGTCGAATGACCGGTTCTCCTGCATGAACACGACGATGTGCTCGATCGCGCCGAGTCCTTGACCCTTCGGCTTGGCCTGCGCGAGCGTCTCGAGCAGGCTCGAGGCGCCAAGCGCGGCCGCGCCGGCGCCGGCACCGCTCGCCAGCAGCTGACGGCGTGTCAGCCCGTTCTCACCGTTCATCGCCCACCTCCTCGTCGCTGTGCCTCACCGTTCCGCCGCGGGACACACTAACCGGTAGTCGCAGATCGAGCACGCCTCAAACGACGGGGTCGGCTCGAAGCCCTGCGAAAGGATGCCCTCGGCGACCTCGGTGGCCACCGCCCGGATCCATTCCGAGCGGTCTCCATCGTCGGCCGGGACTGTCACCTTCTGGTCGTCCAGCAGGTAGTAATACGCCTGCCGTGATGACTCGAGGCCCCAGGCCTCGCGCGCTCCGACCGCGTAGAGAGACAGCTGCACATCATCGGCGAGCTGCGCCGGCGTCCGCGGCCGCCCGGTCTTGTAGTCGATCAGCTCGTACTCCCCGCCGGGCAGACGGTCGACGCGGTCGACCCGGCCGCGCAGCAGGTGGGGCCCCAGCTTGAAGGTGAACTGACGTTCGAACCACACCGGCTCGGACTCCTCGGACTGGAAGCGCTCGTGATAGCGGGTCAGGGCGGCGGCGGCCTTGCCCCGCAGCTGGCGCTCCTCCTCGGAGTCGCCGAAGCCACCGCGCCGCCAGCCGAAGTCGAGCAGGCCAAGCAGCTCGGCCAGGGTCCCCGGCGACTCGGCGCCGGCATGGAACCGTTCGAGCACCTGGTGCACGAGGATCCCGAAGCGCTGGTGAATCGTCGGCTCCTGGGGGATCCTGAAGACGCGGGCGAACTTGTACTTCAGGGGGCAGGTCCGGTAGGTGTAGATGTCCGAGGCGGACAGGACCACGCCGTCCCCCCGCTTGGGCAAGAACGGCTCGAGCGAGGGCTCGTCGCGCGCCACGATCACCTGCGCGCGGCGCCGAGCGTCGCGTTCGGCGTCCAGGAGATAGTCGTCCAGTGCCGAGGAGGTGAAGATCTCACGCTGCTCGGAGGTGACCGCCTGCAGGATCCTCGAGTTGACGTCGCGCAGGGCTTCGGCGATGCCTTGCCCGTCCGGGCGCGCGATCAGTGCCGCGAGCTTCAGCAGCTCGAGGTAGCGCACCACCGCGTGGGAGACGTCGAGGTCGGTGTCGAAGCGCAACTCACCCAGGCGACCGCCCGCGCGCATGGTCCCCTCGAGCAGCTCGTCGCGGAGCAGGCGGTAGGTCGAGTGGAGTGTCTCGGCGGGCCCGAACAGCTCCTCCTCCTTATCCTCCCAGTGCGCACCCAACGTGATCCGGGCCCCCTCGATCAGCGCCGAAGGCGCGGCGGCGGCCCCCTCGATCAACAGGGACGGCGCCGCGGCGCCGCGCTCGCTGGCCGCCGGGTAGCACAGGACGACGCGCTTGCTGGCCCGGGTGAGCGCCACGTAGAGCTGCTGGCGCAGGGCCGCCCTCCGGCACTCCTCGCCGTCTGGGCGGATCGGCTCGTGCAGCAGCGCGTCGGGGATCGGCTCGGCCACCGGACCGGCCAGCCCGGCGTGCAAGCCGAGCGCGAACACGTGCTCGGCCTCCAGTCCACCGGCCGCGGCCAGGGTCAGCACCTGTACGGCGCCGGCGCCGCTCAGCGCCGGCTCCTCCTGTTCGCGCAGGCCGTAGTCGGCCACGGCCGCGATCGAGCGCGCGAACTCCCGGGGGGTGGCCTGCGGGGCCCGCCCCACGTAGGCCGAGGCCAGCTCGCCGAAGTGGGCCAGGGCGCGCAGCCGCTGCACCACATCGGCGTGAGCGGCGAACAGCTGCTGGCGCCGCAGCCCGAGGCGCTCGATCAGCCGGTGGACGTAGAGATCGGGGCGGGTGGTGTCGATCGCGGCGACCCCCGAGCGGTAGAGCTTCAGGAACACCCTGATGCGCTCCCGGGCCTCGGGGGGCACCTGGGGCGATTCGGTGGCCGCGGCGAGGGCGGCGACCATGTCGAGCTTGCGTCGCCGCGCGATCTGGGTGCAGCGGGCGATGTCGACCGAGCGCAGGTCGATCGGCGGCCGGGCCAGGGCTCGGACGACTGCGCCGGCGTCGGATGGGTCGGCCAGCAGTCGCAGCCAGGCGAGCACGTCGCGGATCTCCGCCCGCTGAAAGAAGGCGGCCTCGCCGATCAGGCGGTGGGGAACGGCTCGCTCCTCGAGTGCCACCGCCACCGCCTGGCCCTCGCGGAAGATGCCGGGCACCAGCACGGCAATACCCCCGGGCGCCACCCCCTCGCGCGAGATCAGACGCTCGACGTCGGCGGCCACCGCTTGGGCCTGGGCGCGGTCGTTGGCGCAACGCCAGAACACGACCTCGCCGGCCGCGCCGGCCCCATCCCCGCCCGCGCCGGTCCCATCCCCGCCCGCGCCGGCCCGATCCCCGGCCGCGCCGGCCAGCGACTCGAGGCCAGGCATCAGCGACCCCGCCGTCCGGATCATGTTGGCCGGACAGCGCCACGAGCGGCCCAGCTCCACCACCCGCGTCTCGGCGGTCTGGAAGCTCCGCATTCGCTCGGCTCCGGCGCCGCGGAAGCGCCGGAGCCCGGCATTGGGGTCCCCGGCCACGGTCAGGCCGCGGCCGGCCACGGCTCGGGCCAGGCTGGCCGAAGCCAGGTCGAGCTCGTGGGCGTCGTCGACCAGGAGGTGCTCGAAGCTGCGGCGCGCGGCCGGACGCTCGCCGGCCACCCGGAGGGCCAGCCGGATCAGATCCCCGTCATCGCGCGAGCCCGAGTCGGCCAGCATCCGCTCGTGGGCTCGGTAGACCTCCGCGAACTCGCGCTCGATCGCCACCTCGGCCGCGTCGATTTCGCTCTCCCCCAGCGCCGCCGCCCATTCCACGTATTCCTCAACGCCGATCAGCTCGGCCTTCAGTCGATCGATCTTGCGGATGAAGCCTCCCAGCAGAGCCCCGGCGCTCCCGCCGATGTCGTGGTGCTGCAGGGACAGCTCGTCGATCCGCTCGACCAGCATCGCGAGCCGGTCTCCCGCGGCCAGGGTGGGCTGCAGCGACCCGCCCTCTCCGCGCAGGACGACTCGGGCCAGCTCGCGCGGCGTCATGACCAGGAGCTCCTCGTAGCCACGATCCAGCTGGCGCTCGAGCCGGACTCGCAGCGCCTGCGCGCGGCCCGGCGTGGGCGCGAGCAGGACGATGCGCTCCGGTCCGGTTCCGTGTTCGGCCAGGCGAAGGAAGCGCGACGCCAGGAGAGTCGTCTTTCCCGTCCCGGCCGCTCCGATGATCAGCAGCTGGCTGCCGCCATAGGCGACCGTCTCATCCCACCCGAGGCTCACTCGGTCTTCAGCCAACGCCACGTCTGACAGCATAGGTCGACAATGACCTCGACTCACTCGGCTCTCGACGCGGATTGGCTTGGCCTATGCCGTCGCGCCGTGCGCGGCTTGGAAGGCGTGCTGGCGGGCGCCCATGGCATCGAGGAACGCTCGTTGGAAACCGGCACGCGCGGGAGCGGTGGCGACCGCACCTTGGTCCTCGACGAGTCGGCCGAATCGGTCGTGCTCGGCGAGCTCGAGGCGCTGCGCGAACAGGGGCATCGGTTCGTAGCCCTGTCCGAGGAGCGTGGCGACATCGATTACGGAGATACCGGCGTCCGAGTGATCATCGATCCGATCGACGGCTCGCTCAACGCCAAACGCGGAATTCCGCATCATGCGCTGTCGATCGCCGTGGCCGACGGCGAGACGATGGCCGACGTCGCGTTCGCGTTCGTGTACGACTTCGGTCCGTCGGAGGAGTGGTGGGCGCGGCGGGGCGAGGGTGCCTGGCTGGGCGGTGCGCGCCTGGATCCTTCGGTCGCGGAGCGCCGCGGGCGTGACGGCCGCCTCGAGGTGCTCGGGATCGAGTCCGCCGACCCGCGCTGGGTGGCCGCCTCGATCGACTCGCTGGTCGATTCGGCCTACCGCCTCCGCGCCCTGGGCACGATCGCCTCCTCGCTCTGCCAGGTCGCCGCCGGCCGCTTCGACGGGATGGTCTCACTGCGTAGCGGACGCGGCGTCGATTCGGCCGCCGGCCAGCTGATCGTCCGCGAGGCGGGCGGCTTTGTCAGCTTCCCGCGCCATGCCAATCCGCTGGGAGCTCCGCTCGACGCCAGACCGACCTCGCCGGTGATCGCCGCCCGGAGCGAGCAGACGCTGCACGAACTAGAGCGGATCCCGACGTGATCGACTGGATCCTGGCCGAGAAGATCGCCGGCTACGTTGCCGGCAGCGGCGACGCGCGCGTGCCGACTTCGGACCTGGCCGCGCTGGCCACCGAGTCCGAGCTGCGAGTGGTCGCCTACACCGGCCTGAAGCCGGACCGCCCGCTGCCCCCGCCGGAGGGCATCAGCCGAAAGGAATGGGTCTCCAGCAACCTCGGCGCGATGCGCCAGCTGCTCGACCCCGTACTCGAACGCGCCGGCAAGGGCCTCGGCCCGCTGCGACCCGCGATGCAGATCGGGATCGGCGTCGTGCTCACCACCGAGGTCGGCGTGGTGGTCGGGTACCTCGCCCAGCGCGTGCTCGGTCAATACGAGCTGGTCCTGCTCGAGGAACCGGCGAGCGAAAAGCCGCCACGACTGCTGTTCGTGCTCCCCAACCTCGGGCAGGCGGTGAAGGCCTTCGGGGCCAACGAGCGCGAGTTCATGACCTGGGTCGCGCTGCACGAGGTCACGCATGCCGTTCAGTTCGCCGGGGTGCCGTGGCTCCACAACCATCTCTCCGGACTGGTGCGCGAGCTGCTCCGCAGCGCCGAGCTGCGTATCGACACGCCGCGTAAGTTCAAGCTGCCCAGCGCGGCGGAGATCAAGCGGGTCGGCACCGCCCTGCGCCGGGGCGATCTGATCACGATCTTCACCAACCAGGCCGAACGGGACACCCTCGACCGCGTGCAGGCGACGATGGCGGTGATCGAGGGGCACGCCGAGCACGTGATGGACGCAGTCGCGCCCGACCTGCTCCCCTCGCTGCCCCAGCTGCGGACGTCGCTGGACCGCCGGCGGCAGACCCAGTCGTTCGTCTCCCGCTTCATCGCCCGCCTGCTCGGACTCGAGATGAAGCTCAAGCAGTACGACCGCGGCAAGTTCTTCTGCGACGCGATCGTCAAGCACGGCGGCCAGCAAGCGCTGCGGCACGTGTTCTCGAGTGCCGAGGCGCTGCCCACGATGGCCGAGATCGAAGATCCCCCAGCCTGGCTGGCCCGCACCGGGATCCCCGCCGCGGCGCCCAGCCCAAGCGCTTAGCCCCAGCGCTGAGTTCCAGCGCCTAGCCCCAGCGCTGAGTTCCAGCGCCTAGGACTGCACCGCGTAGAGCCGCCACTCGTCGGGAATCCCTCGCAGCGAGTGCAGCCCCCGGTCGGCGAACTGGAGACCCGAGCCGACGACGAGGTCCTTGACCGTGCTGGAGGCGAGCACCTCACCCGGCTCGGCGCAGGCCATCACCCGAGCCCCGATGTGGACGGCGATCCCGGCCACGTCATCCCCGACCAGCTCGCACTCGCCGGTGTGCAGACCGGCCCGTAGGCGCAGGCCCAGGGCCGCGACCGCGTCGAGGATCCCCTGGGCGCACCTGACCGCCCGCGCCGGCCCGTCGAAGGTGGCCAGGAAGCTGTCGCCGATCGTCTTGACCTCGGTGCCGCGCCAGCGCGCGAGCTCGCCGCGGACGACCGTGTGGTGCTCACCCAGCAGCTCGCGCCAGCGGCCGTCGCCGAGCCGGGCGGCGTGCTCGGTCGACCCGACGATATCGGTAAACAGGACGGTGGCCAGCACGCGATCGGGCTCGTGCTCTGCGCGGCGGCCGGTCAGGAACTCCTCGATGTCGTCGAGCTCCTCCGGATGGCCCCACGCGTAGGCGTCCTCCCCGGAATACTCGACGAACTGCGCCCCCTCGATCAGCGCGGCGACTTCTCGCCCCAGTTCGATCGGCACGAGCCGATCGCCGGCCACGTGCGTCACCAGCGTGGGCACACGAATGCTCGGCAGCACTGCGCGCAGATCGGTCTGGCTGAGCATCTCCATGATCATCCGGGCCATTCCCGGGCTGGCGGCCGAGCGCTGCATCCGGCCCCACCACTCCTCGAACGCACGGTTGCCAACCTTGCTCGGGCAGTACAGGGACAGCAGCGTCCCGTCTCCCCAGTGGTTCTCGATCGCGTCGAGGTAGATCGCGCGGATCTCGGGGGTGACCGTGAGCTTCCCCGCCGGCGCCACACCCGCGAGCACGAGCGCGGTGACGCGGTCGGGGTAGGTGGCCGCGAACAGCGCGGAGAGACCGAGGTCGCTGGCCCCGAACAGCGCCGTGCGCTCGATCCCCACCGCATCCAGCACAGCCGCGAGGTCGTCCATCTGCTGCTCGAGCGTCGGCGGGCGTGAGATCGAGTCGGACAGGCCCGTGCCCCGGCGATCGAACAGCACCAGGCGCGAGAACGCGGCGAGCCGCTCGAAGCTGTGCGCGGTGCCCGGCTCCTCCCACGCCACCTCGACGTGCGAAGCCGGACCATTGACCACGACGAGATCGATCGGGCCATGGCCGACGACCTGGTAGGCGATGCTCGCGTCGCCGCTGTGTGCGTACCGGGTTTGGCGTGGATTCATGGTGAACCGCTCGAGTCTGTAACGAACCGGGAGGACCGGTTTACAAACACATGTTCGATGATTATCCTCTTGATCGAACGGACTTGGAAGTAGTATTGATTTCCTACGGGAGCGAAGCAATGGCAACCAGCAGCAGCAGCACATCGGGCACCAGGAGAACGTCTACCGGCGCCAAGAAACCGTCCGCTACCACGCGGAAGACTGCCGCGACGCGCAAGTCGACGGCATCTTCGTCCACCTCGACCCAGCCCAGGACCGCCGTCGGCCAGGCGCAGGTGCTGGCAGAGCGCGCCGTGCTGGTTCCGGTTGGCGCAAGCCTGCTGGCCCGCGACAATCTGGTCTCGACCGTCAAGGGGTTCGCGACCAAGTACCGCACACGGACCAGCCTGCAGCGTGAGCTGAGGCGCTACGAGCGCCGCGGCGCGACCGCGCGTAACCGCTTCGAGCGCCAGGTGCGCAAGAGCCGCACGAAGTTCGAGCGCGAGCTTCGCCAGCGTCGCAGCCGGCTCGAGAAGTCAGTCCAGGGGCTGCTCGGCTAGCCCCACCAACTTCCCCCGCCGGCGCCCAGGAGAGCGCCGTTCAGCGGGACAGGTTCGCCGGCCTCATAACTCGCCGGCGGATGCAGCACCCTCTCCTCCCTCAACCGTCGGGGCGTCACGCAAGTGGCGTCCCGTCGGTCTTTAAGCCGGCCGCGGGCCGGTGCGACCGCCCGGCCGCGGGCCGGTGCGACCGCCCGAAGTCCCGGGTATACGGACTGCAACATCCGCTCTGCCAGAATGGACTTATGCCTACCAGAGACCAGATCATCGATTCCCTCCGTGCCGTCATCGATCCCGAGCTCCGCCGGGACATCGTCGAGCTCGAGATGGTGCGATCGATCGACATCCACGACAACGGCGTGGTCGACGTGAAGGTCTCGCTCACCACCGCCGGCTGCCCGATCCGCAACACCTTCCAGACCGGCGTGAGCAACGCGGTCCGCGGGGTGCAGGGCGTGACCGGCGTCAACGTCAGCTTCGATGTCCTGTCCGACAACGAGAAGCAGGCCCTCGGCCGCAAGCTCGGCCGCGGCACGCTTCCCGAGGGCGCGCTGGCCCAGGTCAAGAACGTGATCTGTGTCGGGTCGGGCAAGGGGGGCGTCGGCAAGTCCAGCGTGACCGCCAATCTCGCGGCGGCCCTCGCGGCCGACGGCAAGCAGGTCGGCGTCCTCGACGCCGACGTGTGGGGCTACTCCCAGCCGCGCATGCTGGGCCTCGGTGCCGAGCGCCCGCGGGTCAATGCCGAGCGCAAGCTGATCCCGCTCCAGGCTCAGGATGGCATCAAGGTGATGTCGATCGGCTTCTTCGTCGAGCACGACGCCGCCGTGGTCTGGCGCGGCCCGATGCTCCACAAGGCGCTTCAGCAGTTCCTGGAGGACGTCGACTGGGGCGTCTTGGACTACCTGCTGATCGACCTCCCGCCCGGCACCGGCGACGTCTCGATGACCCTCGCCCAGCTCCTGCCGCAGGCGAAGTTCCTGATCGTCACCACTCCGCAGGCGGTGGCCCAGCGGGTGGCCCGCCGCTCAGCCGAGATGGCGGGCAAGCTGAAGCTCGAGATCGCCGGCGTCGTCGAGAACATGTCCGGGTTCGTCACGCCCGACGGCCAGCGCTTCCCGATCTTCGGCGAGGGCGGCGGTCAGCTGCTGGCGGAAGAGCTCGACGTGCCGCTACTGGGCAAGATCCCGCTGACCATGGCCCTGCGCGAGCAGTCCGACAGCGGCCTGCCGGTCGTCTTCTCCGATCCCGACGACCCGGCCGCCCAGGCGCTGCGCCAGGCGGCCCGCGGTCTGATCGCCCTCTCGCCGATCGAGCTCCCGGTCATGCAGGAGCCCGCCCCGGCCGCCGCCCCCACGCCGGTCGGCATGTCGCTGCCTATGGCTTGACCGCCGGCTCCGGGATTACGCAAACCTTGGCGCCCAGTGCACGCGTGGCGTGCAGTTCGCGCCAAACTTCGGTCGCTGGCGTCTAGCTCCCGCATACCGGGAGTGATTCGCCATCGTCGCCGTGCGCTCATCGCCAGCCGGCGGCCCGACCCTTCACCGACGTAGTTCGACCGCGAACCACCGACCAGCGCCAGCCGACGCCGCGGCTTCGACGAAGCTAGGTCTTACTTGTTGGCGTAATAGTCCACGTTGAGCTGCGTGTACTTCTGCCACTCCTCCGGAAGCTGGTCCTCGGCGAAGCAGGCGTCGACAGGACAGGCCTCGACGCACGCGTCGCAGTCGATGCACTCTTCCGGATCGATGTAGAGCATCTCGACCTTGTCGTAATCGGGCTCGTCGGGCGTCGGATGAATACAGTCGACGGGGCAGACCTCAACGCACGAGTTGTCCTTCGTGCCGATGCAGGGCTCGGCGATGACGTAGGCCATATGTCTTTAGTTCTTCCTGTCTCGAGAGTCTGGTTTGAGAGGCGGTTATTTTAGGCAGGCGCATCCTCGCGCGCCAGGGGCCGCAGCCTAGCGACCCCGTGAGCCCGAGAACGGGAGCGTCGGTAGCCTCCCGCGCGTGCTGCTCCTGACCGGCGCCACCGGCACCATCGGCCGCCCGCTGCTCCGGCGGCTGACCGCGACCGGCGCCCCCGTCCGCTGCCTGGTCCGCGACCCGCGCGGCCTCGGCGATGAGCGCGTACGCGTCCAGATCGCGCTCGGCGACCTCTCCGACCACCTCTCGTTCCGCCACGCGCTACGGGGCGTGGACACGGTCGTGCATCTCGCGTCGGTGATCCGCGACCAGCCGGGTGGTTCGATCGAGGAGCTGGCCGGCGTCGCGACCTGGCGGCTGGTGCGCGCGGCCGAGCGCGCCGGCGTGCAGCGCTTCGTCTTCTTCTCCGCGCTCGGTGCCTCGACTCGCTCTCACGCCCGGCTGATGCGGGCCAAGGCGATCGCCGAGCGGGCCGTGGTGGAGTCCTCGATCGCGCACACCGTGTTCGCGCCCTCGATCGTCTACGCGCCGCGCGATCCCTATCTACGGCTGCTCGAACGGATGTCGTATCTGCCGGTGATGCCCCTTCCGGGCCCCGGTCGCGCCAGCTTCCAGCCGATCTGGGCCGAGGACGTCGCCGACTGCGTGCTGGCGGCGATCCCGGGCGGCGCCCACGCCGCGGAGGCGGAGAACGCCCGTTACGAGCTGGCGGGGCCTGAGACGCTCACTCATCGCCAGATCGTCGAGGTCGCCACCCGCTCGTTCAACCGCCACCGGCCGATCCTGAAGATCCCCACCCGGGCGGTTCGCCGCTCGCTCAAGCTGCTGGAGCTGCTGCTCGGGCCAACGGCTTTCGCCACCTGGGACGAGGCCGAGCTGCTCGACATCCCGATGACCTCGCGCCACGGGACGGTGGACGCCGAGCGTCTGGGAGTCCAGCCCCAGCCGATGCGCGCCGTCCTCGGCGTCGGGTAGCCGAGGGCAACCGCCGCGGACGGTCAGGGCGCGGTGCCCAACCCGGCCGGCTGCGGGCGACGGGAGGCCCATGGCAGCGCCTGCTCGAGCTGGCCCCCCAGCGCCAGCAGCACGTCCTCCCCGGCCGGCCGCCCGATCAGCTGAACCGCGGCGGGCAGGCCATCCTCGCCCTGGTAGAGCGGCAGCGAGATCGCCGGCTGACCGGTGACGTTGACGATCGCCGTATACGGCGTGAACGCCCCCGAGCGCCGAAAGTGATCCCAGGGATCCGGCCCGCGGCCGTGGACCTCCCCGGTGAGCAGCGGGCGCTGCGCCAGCGCCGGGGTGAGCACGACGTCGTACGGGGCGAAGAAGGTGACGAGGGAGCGCGCGACCGCCTCGAGCTCGGTCTGGGCGAGCAGGAAGCTGAGCGTGTCCTGTTGACATGCTCGCTCCCACAGCGCCCAGGTCAGCGGCTCGACGTCGTCCTCGGTCGGCTCGCGGCCGGCCAGGCGTCCGCCGAGCAGGGTGCTCATCGACACCATCGGCCCGAACAGCCGGGTGAAGTCCGACAGCAGCTCGAGCCCCGACCAGGGCGGGACGATCTCCTGCACCTCGTGTCCCAGGGACTCGAGCAGCGTCGCCGCGTCTCGCGCCGCCGCCTCGCAGATCGGGTGCAGCGGCTGGGCATCGAGCGGCATGTTCAGGGCCAGCCCGACCCGGAGCCGGCCCGGGTCCCTAGTCGCCAGCGAGGCGAACGACGCTTCCGGCGGCGGGGCCCAGCTGGCGTCGCCGAGCTCGTAGCCGGCCATCACGTCGAGCAGCTCGGCGGTCTCGGCGACCGTGTGGGTGAGCACACCGTCGGAGACGAGGAAGCTCGCGCCGCTGTCCGGGCCGACCGAGATCCGCCCCCGCGACCCCTTCAGCCCCACCAGGCCACAGCACGCCGCCGGTATCCGGGTCGAGCCCCCGCCGTCGTTGCCGTGGGCGATCGGCACCATCCCGGCCGCGACCGCTGCCGCCGAACCGCCGCTCGAGCCGCCCGGCGTGCGGGAGACATCCCATGGGTTGCTGGTGGGCCCAAAGCGCCGAGACTCCGTGGTAGGGAGGATTCCCATCTCCGGGAGGGCGGTCTTGCCGACGATCACGAAACCGGCGTCGCGCAGCCGGCGCACGACAAAGGCATCTCGGCGCGCCACCAGGCCGCCGAACAGATCGCTGCACATCGTCAGCGGCATCCCGGCGACCGCGCGATTGTCCTTGATCGCGATCGGCACGCCGGCGAACGGGCGCGGATCGCCGGCCTTGACATCTCCGGCGACGGCCAGCGCGGAGTCGGCGGCGACGTGCGTGAATGCGTTGATCGTGGGCTCGAGCTCCTCGATCCGGCGCAGGGAGGCTCGGACGAGCTCGATCGCAGCGAGCTCGCCGGACCGCACGAGCCCGGCCAGTTCACCCGCTGATCGGAAAAGCAGCTCGTCCACCGAGGGCAGCCTACCGGTGGCCGCGCCCCCCAACGTCTTCGCCACTAGCCTTAAAGCGATACAGAAATCGCTAACGCGCGCCAGGAGCACAGATGAGCGTCACCGCCGAAGTTCAGTCGGGCCTCGAGGGAGTAGTCGCCTTCGCCACAGAGATCGCCGAGCCCGATCGGGCCGGCGGCGCGTTGCGCTACCGCGGCGTCGACCTCGAGGACCTGGTCGGCAAAGTGCCGTTCGAGCAGGTTTGGGGACTGCTGGTCGATGGCGAGCTGCTGCCGGGGTTGCCGCCGGCCGAGCCGCACCCCCTCAGCGTGCACTCCGGCAATCCGCGCGCCGACGTCCAGGCCGCGCTGGCGATGCTCGGCCCGCAATGGGGATTCGGCGAGCTGATCGACATCACCGACGACGAGGCGCGCGACAACCTTGCCCGCGCGTCGGTGATGGCGCTGTCGTTCGTCGCGCAATCGGCGCGCGGTGCCGGTAAGCCGCCGGTCCCCCAGCGTGAAATCGACAAGGCGACGTCGATCCCCGAGCGGTTCCTGCTGCGCTGGCGCGGTGAGGCCAACCCGGCGCACGTCAAGGCGATCGACGCCTACTGGAACTCCGCCGCCGAGCACGGGATGAATGCCTCCACGTTCACCGCGCGGGTCGTCGCCTCCACCGGCGCTGACGTCGCCGCCGCGCTATCGGCGGCCGTCGGCGCCCTCTCCGGCCCGCTGCACGGCGGCGCGCCCTCGCGCGTGCTGAGGATGCTCGATGAGGTGGAGCAGGCCGGCGACGCCGAGCAGTACGTCAAGGACCTGCTGGATCGCGGCGAGCGGCTGATGGGCTTCGGGCACCGCGTCTATCGGGCGGAGGACCCTCGCGCCCGGGTGCTCAGGCGCACCGCCCACGAGATCGGCGCTCGCCGGGCTGAAGTGGCCGAGGCGCTGGAGAAGGCCGCGCTGGCCGAGCTGCAGGCGCGCAAGCCCGACCGGATCCTGGCCACCAACGTCGAGTTCTGGTCGGCTGTCGTGCTCGACTTCGCGGAGGTCCCGCCGGAGCTGTTCACGCCGATGTTCACCTGCGCGCGAACGGCCGGCTGGTCGGCCCACATCATGGAGCAGAAGCGCGAGGGGAGGCTGATCCGCCCGACCGCCAAGTACATCGGCCCAGCCCCGAGGCCGTTGTCGGATTTGCAGGACTGAGCCCATGCGCCGGGCGTATGCTCGGGCGCCAACGCATGAGCCCAGACCGGTATCTCGATCCAGCGGAGCTAGGCGATCATGTCGATCGCCTGTTCCGGGCCGCGTGGAGCCTGTGCGGCTCGCGCGACGAGGCCGAGGACCTCGTCCAGGAGACCTTCGCACGGGTGCTCCGCAAGCCCCGGCTACTGCATTCCGATGATGACGTCGGCTACCTCCTGCGCGTGCTCCGCAACACCTACTTCAGCCAGCGGCGGGCCGCCGCCCGGCGACCGCAGACCACCGCCCTGCCTGACGATCTCGATCTGGTCGAGGACCGCGGAGCCGTCCGGCCTGAGGCCAGGCTCGAGGCGGCCGAGTTGTACGCGACGATCTCCGCGCTGCCGGACGACTTCCGCGACGCGCTGATCGCCGTCGACGTGGTCGGGCTCTCATACCGGGAGGCGGCGCGAGCCCTGCACGTCCGGGAGGCGACGGTCACCACTCGGCTTCACCGCGCCCGCCAGCGGGTGGCCAAGTCGATGCGGGCCGACTCCGAGCCGCCGGAGGAGCCGCCGCGGTGGCAGGCGCAGTCGGGCCGCCGGCACCGCGACTGAGGGTCCGCGACGGAGGAGGTAGCGCTCTAAGCCGACTCCGGAACCCGCCAGGCCGCGAGCGCCCTAAGCCGACTCGGGAACCCGCCAGGCCGCGAGCTCGCGGAGCATCGCCGCGGGTACTCCCCGGGCGGAGAGCACGCAGGTGTGTCCCGAGCGGCGCCAGGTCACCACGAGCCGCCCGTGCAGCCTCAGAGTGCGGAGCACCGTGCCCTGGACCCTGATCACCGTGGCGGAGGGCGTCGCCAGCGCCGGGGCGCTGACGATCGTGTAGGCGATCCGGTGCCCTTTCCACGCGTAATAGACGGTCGTGGCGGAGCGGTGCGAGATCGTGTCGGTGCGCAGGCCGACCGCCTTCCAGCCAAACCGCTTGGACCAGTTGGGGAAGTAGACCTCGTCGACGTTCGCGCCGAGCTTGACTCCGGGCGCGCCGGGATCGGGGGAGGGGGCCGGGGAGGACGCCGCCAGCCCGGCCAGCGCGGCCGCCTGGCTGACCGACGGAGCGCCCGGGGTGCCGGACGGCAGCGCGAGCACCAGCGCCAACACGATCGCCGCAAGCGCACCGGCCAATCCGGCGACATAAGTGGTGCGACGTCGAGCCCGCACCGGGCGGCTCGGCCGGTCCGCCTCGATCCGGGCCCGCAACCGCTCGGGCGCACGTTCGCTGGCGCGCGAACTGTGCAGTACCGCGACGACCCGGCGCTCGCGCTCGTACAGCGCGGAGAGCTCGGCGGAGGCACGGATCCGGGCCTCGACCTGCTCGCGACGGGCCGGATCCAGCGATCCGTCGGCCAGCGCGGAGAGCTCCGCGAGTTCACGCGGTCTGAGATCTGAGCTGTCGGCTGAGGCGGCCATGGTTCAGGTTCCTTGTCCCATCCAGCTTAACGACGCCCGGAAACGCCGAAACCTTCCCGAGCGCGATGGCCAGAGCCGGTCAGGAACGGTACGGGCCCTCGAGGTATTCGGCAAGCATCCGGGTGGCGGAGAAGCGCGGGGCCAGGGAGCGTAGCGATGCCCGCATCATGGTCAGCCAGGCGGCTGGCAGGCCCCGCTCGTCGCGCTCGTAGAACGCCGACAGGACGCTGTCGCAGATCAGCCGGTGGAGCGTCTCAGCGTCACGCTCGTCCTGCGCCGCCGGATCGGGGTCGACTTCGCCCGGGATCGCCCATCCGTTCTCCCCGTCGTAGGCTTCGGCCCACCAGCCGTCCAGCACGCTCAACTGCAGCCCGCCGTTCATCACCGACTTCATCCCGCTGGTCCCGCTCGCCTCCAGCGGCGGACGCGGAAGGTTCAGCCAGACGTCGCAGCCGCGCACCAGCGCGGCGCCCGTGGCCAGGTCGTAATCGTCGAGGAAGACGACGCGCTCGGCGACGATCCGGGCGTACTTCAGACCGAACAGGCGCTGCAGCGCGCGCTTTGCCTCATCGTCACGCGGATGCGCCTTGCCGGCCAGCACCACCTGCACCGGCTGCTCCCCGCCCAGCATCTTCAGAGTCCACTCGGGGTCCCGGGTCAGCAGGTCGAGCCGCTTGTAGGTCGCGACCCGGCGAGCGAAGCCGATCGTCAGCACCTGCGGATCCAGACATCGGGCCGCCGCCTGCACGTACTCGCGTACGTCGTTGCGGCCCAGCCGGTCGATCGCGCTGCGGTCGGCGAGGAACGAGATCAGCTCGGCGCGCTGGCGGCCCCGGGCATCCCACAACTCGTGGTCCTCGGCGCTGTCGATGGCGCCCCACAGGTGCGGGTCGGCGCTGCGCTCCATCCAGTCGGGGGCGAGCCGGCGCTCGAACAGCTCCCGCATCGGGCCGCCGATCCACGTCGGCACGTGCACGCCGTTGGTCACGTGTCGGATCGGGACCTCGTCCACCCCACGGTCCGGCCACAGAGCGCTCCACATCTCTCGGGCGACCTCTCCATGACGGGCGCTGACCGCATTCGCGCTGCGGCTCATCCGCAGCGCGGCCTGCGTCACGCCGAAGGGCTCCCGCGTGTCCTCGGGATCTGTTCGGCCGAGCGCGATCAGCTCGCACTCGGACACGCCGAGCTCATCCGTCAGGCGCTTGAGGGCCTTCGAGGCCTGCTCGGTCGAGTAGGAGTCGTTGCCCGCCGGGACCGGCGTGTGGGTGGTGAACACGGTGCGCCGGCGCGAGCGGGCAAGCGCTTGGTCGAGCGGTTCCCCGGCCAGCAGCTCGGGTTGGGCGAGCTCGAGCGGGGCCAGCGCGGCGTGGCCCTCGTTGAGGTGAAGCACACCGGGTTCGAACCCAAGCGCGCGCAGCGCACGGACACCGCCGACGCCGAGCAGGATGTACTGCGACAGGCGCGTGTCCCCGTCGGCGTCGTACAGCCGTCCGGTGATCCAACGCTGTAGCGGGCCGTTCTCCGCGAGGTCGGTGTCCAACAGGAACAGCGGCACGCGGCCGATGTCGACCCGCCAGATCTGCGCCGCCACATCGCCGTCGTAGATCGGCACGGAGATCTTCAGCGGCGCGCCGTCCTCACCGCTGACCAGTGCCGCCGGCAGCCGCTGCGGATCGGTGTCGACCCAGTACTCGTGCTGCCAGCCCCCGGCGTCGATCCGCTGGCGGAAGTAGCCCTTGCGGTACATCAGGCCGACCGCGACAAGCGGCAGCGCCTGGTCGGAGGCCTCCTTCAGCAGATCACCGGCGAGCGCCCCGAGCCCGCCCGAGTAGACCGGGAGCGACACGTGCACGCCGTACTCGGCGCAGAGGAAGGAGATCGGGTGCCCGGGATCGATCGCGCCGTCCTCGACGACGCGCGGTGGCCGCTCGAGGTCGGCCCGGATCCGGGCCTCGACGGACTCCATCTGAGCCCGGAGCTCGTGGTCGCCGGCGGCGCGCTTGAGCGACCGGCTCGTCGCCTCCTGGAGCAGGTGCACCGGGTTCTGAGCGCACAGTGCAAACCGCTCGGGATCGACCGCCGAGAACAGCTCGGTCCCGCCGGGCAGCCACGACCAGCGGTAGTTGTAGGCGATCCGGGCCAGCGGGGCGAGGGCGTCCGGGAGCCGCTCGGCCAGATCGGCGGCAGCGCGTTCGAGGTCGTCGCTTCCGCTACGAAGCGTGGCGGTACCTTCCTCCATCGTGGGCAGTATTGAACACGACTGCCGCCTCGGGGTGCTCGCGTTCGGCGACTCGATCACCAACGGGGGCGGGGAGCTGCAGTGGGGAGTCGCGCTGCAGTCGTGGGCGCTATGGGTCGCCCGCGGGCTCGGCCTGCCCTATTCGGGCTACGCGATCGATGGAGCCCGCGCCGACGACGTGGTCGGGATCCAGATTCCCGCGCACACGGATTTCGGCCCAGGTCCGGGCGCGCGTTACGACCTCGGCTGTCTCTACATCGGCGTGAACGACGTGCGCGGACTGGACTGGGACCCGGCCGTCTACGAGCGAGATCTCCTCAACGCAATGCGCTACCTGGCCCAGCGCTGCGACCGGGTGCTGACCTTGACCGTGCCGCTCGATCTCGGCCGCCCCCGTGCCGGCGCCAAGGTCCCGGAGTGCAACGCGATCATCGAACGCGCCGCCGCGGCCACAGGGGCCCTGGTCCTCGACCTGAGCGCCTTTCGCGCCCGGAACCTGCTGATGGCCGACCGCGTGCACCCCACCGCGTTTGGCCAGATCGCCATCGCCGAGCGCGCCCTCGACCTGCTCGGCCGCGCCGGCCTGCCCGCCGTGGTCCGCCCGAGCTCGCTGATCAGCTACCAGACCACCCGTCTCAGCCGTCTGCGCGGCGACTTGACCTACGCCCGGCGGTCCGCCGGTGCGCTGATCGAGGCGCGCCGCCAGACCTGGCTGGCCACCCGGCGCGGTCGCGGGCATCGTGCAGAAACTCCCGAATAGCGGGAGTAACTGCAGGAGATGCACCTAACTGCGCACCAGCCGCCCGGCGGACTCGGTGGCCTCCCGCAGCCGCCGGGCCAACGCCGGGGTCAGGGCGCCGGGCTCCATCCGCCAGCGCCAGCTGCCGCCGGCCCGGCCGGGATCGTTCATCCGCGCCTCGCTGCCCAGGCCGAGGACGTCCTGTGCCTGCATCATCGCCACGCGGGCGGGGGAGGCCAGAGCCAGCCGGATCAGGCCCCACCACGACTCCGGTTCGCGAACGCCGCGGCGCGAGAGCTCGGCGTCGACCGCCGCGCGCCGGGCCGGCTCGAGTGAGTCGTACCAGCCCCGCGCGGTGTCGTGGTCGTGGGTCCCGGTGTAGACGAAGCGATGCTCCACGTGGTTCTCGAAGCGGTGCGGGCCATCAGGGTCCGACGGATCGAACCCGAACTGGATCACCAGCATCCCGGGCAGTCCGAGCGAGTCCCGCAGTCGCTGCACCGGCGGTGTGATCACCCCTAGGTCCTCGGCGACCAGCGGCAACCCGGCTCCAAGCTGCCGCTCGACGGCATCGAACACCGCCCGGCCGGGGCCCCGCTTCCAGCGCCCGGAAGCGGCGTTGCGGGCCCCATCGGGAACCGCCCAGTAGGCGACGAAGCCCCGGAAGTGGTCGATCCGGGCGACGTCGAACAGAGCCAGCGTTCGGCGCAGCCGCTGCACCCACCAGCGGTAGCCCGTTCGCTGCAGCGCCGGCCAGTCATAGAGCGGGTTGCCCCACAGCTGACCGGTGGCCGAGAACGAGTCCGGCGGCGCGCCCGCCTGCACCCCGTCCTGGAACAGCGACGGGTGCGCCCGGTGGTCGGCGCTGCCCGGGGAGACGTAGATCGCCACGTCGCCCAGCAGCCGCACCCCCCGCTCGGCTGCGTAACGACGCAGCGCGTCCCACTCGCGCTGGAAGCGAACCTGGTCGGCGATGGCGCCCCGCCCGGAAAAGGCGGCCCAGTCCTCGACCCAGAACGACTCTCGCTCGCGCATGGCGGTCAGCTCGGCCGCGCTGACCGGCGCGCGGGGGTCGCCCAGCAGCCCCGGCCAGGCCGCGAAGGCCGAGCGCGCCTTGTACGGCGACCCGTGGCGATCGGGCGGGGAGAGTGGCAGGACCTGCCACCACGACTGGCCCGCATCCGCCAGCCAGTCGACGAATCGGTAGGCCTCGGGGCCCAAGCGCCCGCCCGGGAGCGAGGTGATGTGCAGCTGGATGCCGCTGGACCGGGGGAGCTCCTTCACACGAGGTTGTTTACCCGATGCCGCCGGAGGGTTATTTTCGAGGGGTGACCCCCCGCGCGACCAGGGTCGACGTCGACGTCGCTCCAACCTCCACCCTGCCCGCCGGCGACCGGCCCCCGCCCCGGATCGTGATCCAGTACCCGCAGCCGGCGGTCGACGCCGGACGTTACGCCGCCAAACGCTGCGTCCGCGACAAGGTCACGGTCTCGGCCGACATCTTCCGAGACGGCCATGAGCTCCTCCGGGCGGTGGTCAAGTACCGCGCTCCCGGGGCCCGGCGCTGGAGCGAGAGCGAGCTCAGGCGGATCGACGCGCAGCTGGAAGGCGTGCGCTGGGCGGGCGAGTTCGTCCTCGACGCCCCCGGTCGCTGGCAGTACACGGTCGAGGCCTGGACCGATCGCTTCGGCACCTGGCGCGAGGAGCTCGGACGCAAGGTGTCCGCTGGGCAGCACGATCAGCCGGATGACTCGAGCGCCGCCCGTTCAGGCGAGGCGGGCACCGCGGGCAGAGCCCGTGGTCGCCGAGCGGGCGGCTGGCTCGAGGGCGAGCTCTCTGAGGGCATCCTGTTGTTGCGGGAGACCGCAAACAGCGCGCGGAGCAAGCGCCTGAAGACGCTGATCGAGCGCGCGTTGGTTGCCTTGGAGGATGAGAACCTCAGCGAGCGGGCCAGGCACGAGATCGCCCTCGATCCGGCCCTCTACGACGCCGTGCAGAGCGAGCAGGACCGCCACGAGGCGACGATGCTGCCCGAGCCGCTGCCGATCGAGGTCGATCGCGTCAGGGCCCGGTTCGGCGCTTGGTATGAGTTGTTCCCCCGGTCCTGGGGCGGGCTCCGAGGCGTGCAGGCGCAGCTTCCCCGGCTGGCCGGGCTCGGCTTCGACGTCGTCTACCTGCCGCCGATCCACCCGATCGGGCTGACCAATCGCAAGGGTCGCGACAACGCGCTCACCGCGGCGCCCGGCGATCCCGGCTCGCCGTGGTCGATCGGCGACGAGACCGGCGGCCACGACGCCGTCCATCAGGAGCTCGGCACGATCGACGACCTGCGTGCCCTGACCGAAGCCGCGAGCGAGCTGGGGATCGACATCGCCCTGGACTTCGCGATCCAGTGCTCGGCCGACCACCCCTGGCTGACCGAGCACCCCGAGTGGTTCCACCACCGTCCCGACGGCACGCTCAAATACGCCGAGAACCCGCCCAAGCGCTACCAGGACATCTACAACGTCAACTGGGACTCGCCTGACTGGCGGGGACTCTGGGCCGCGCTCCTGGGCGTCGTGCTCCGGTGGGTCGACCTCGGGGTCAAGGTGTTCCGGGTCGACAACCCTCACACCAAGCCGGCGGCTTTCTGGGCGTGGCTGATCGAGGAGGTCCACGCCCGCGACCGCGACGTGGTGTTCCTGGCCGAGGCATTCACCCGCCGCGCGGTGATGCGCCACCTGGCCAAGGTGGGCTTCAGCCAGTCCTATACGTACTTCACCTGGAAGAACTCGCGACACGACCTGACGGAGTACGTCTCCGAACTCGCCTATTCCGGCGAGCAGGAGTACTTCAGGCCCAACTTCTTCGTCAATACGCCCGACATCCTGCACGCCTATCTGCAGCACGGCGGCCGGGCCGCGTTCGAGGCCCGACTGGTCCTGGCCGCCACTCTCAGCCCCTCCTACGGCGTGTATTCGGGGTACGAGAACATCGAGAACGTGCCCGTGCGGGTTGGCTCCGAGGAGTACCTACACTCGGAGAAGTACGAGATCAGGGAGCGTTCGCTGGACGGCGAGCTGCTGCCGATGATCGAGCTGATCAACCGCGCCCGCCGGGACAATCAGGCGCTCCAGCGACTCGACAACGTCACCTTCCTGGAGACCGAGAACGAGGCCCTGATCGCCTACGCCAAGCAGACCGATGCCAACACCGTGATAACCGTCGTGAATCTCGATCCCTACAACGCTCAGGAGGGTCTGGCCGTGGTGCCCGCGTATCTCGGGCTGCCGCCTGTCTTCAGCGTGCACGACCTCCTGACCGGCGAGCGGTTCACCTGGGGAATCGGGCGCAACTACGTCCGCCTGGAGCCCGGAATCCGCCAGGCGCACATCAACCGGGTGGAGTTCTAGCCATGGCCGTGCCGCCGCAGACCCGTGAGGAAGAGATTGCCCTGGCCATGCAAGCCGGTACCGCCGCCATCCACGAGGGGGCAAACGGCGTCGTCAACGCGACTCCTTCCCCGGCCCAGACTCGGCAGTGGTTCGAGGCCGAGCCGCTGTGGTTCAAACGGGCGATCTTCTACGAGATCCACATCCGCGGCTTCTACGACGCCAACGGCGACGGCTCCGGCGATTTTCGCGGCCTGACCGAGAAGCTCGACTATCTGCAGTGGCTGGGCATCGACTGCATCTGGCTGCTGCCGTTCTACGAGTCCCCGCTGCGCGACGGTGGATACGACATCTCGGACTTCTACAAGGTGCATCCTGATTACGGGACGGTCGAGGACGTGCGCCAGCTGATCGAGGCTGCCCACGCGCGGCGGATCCGCGTGATCGCCGACCTGGTCATGAATCACACCTCGAGCGACCACCCGTGGTTCCAGGAGTCGCGCTCCAGCCCGGATAGCCCCAAGCGCGACTGGTACGTGTGGTCCGAAACTCCCGACCGCTATCCGGACGCCCGGATCATCTTCGTCGACACCGAATCCTCGAACTGGACCTGGGACCCGATCGCGGGCCAGTATTACTGGCATCGCTTCTTCTCCCACCAGCCGGACCTCAACTACGACAATCCCGAGGTCCAGGCGGCGATGCTCGACGTGCTGCGCTTCTGGCTCGACCTCGGACTCGACGGCTTCCGCCTGGACGCCGTGCCCTACCTGTTCGAGCGGGAGGGGACGATCTGCGAGAACCTTCCCGAGACGCACGAGTACCTCAAACGGGTTCGCAAGGAGGTCGAGGAGAACTACCCGGACCGGGTGTTGCTGGCCGAGGCGAATCAGTGGCCGGCCGACGTGGTCGAATATTTCGGCGCCGACGGTGACGAGTGCCAGATGGCGTTCCACTTCCCGGTGATGCCGCGGATGTTCATGGCGCTGCGCCGCGAGGAGGCCACCCCGATCTACGAGATCCTCGAGCAGACTCCCGCGATCCCGGAGAGCTGCCAGTGGGGGCTGTTCCTGCGCAACCACGACGAGCTCACGCTCGAAATGGTCACCGACGAGGAACGCGACTACATGTACTCGGAGTACGCGAAGGATCCGCGGATGAAGCTAAATCTCGGAATCCGCCGCCGTCTGGCCACGCTGCTGGACAACGGCCGGGACGAGATCGAGCTTATGACGGCGATCCTGTTCTCGCTTCCGGGCTCGCCGGTCCTCTACTACGGAGACGAGATCGCGATGGGTGACAACGTGTTCCTCGGCGATCGCGATGGCGTGCGCACCCCGATGCAGTGGACGGGCGATCGCAACGGCGGATTCTCCCGCGCCGACTTCGCCCAGCTCTACGCGCCCCCGCTGATGGACCCGGTGTTCGGGTTCCAAGCGGTCAATGTCGAGGCGGAGTTGAGGATCCCCACGTCGCTGCTGCGCTGGATCCACCGCTTCATCGCGCTGCGCAAGGAGCATCCCGTCTTCGGTCTCGGCACCTACGAGCCGATCCAGACGTCGAACCCGCACATCTTCGCCCTGATCCGTCGTTTCGAGGATGATCTGGTTCTGTGCGTCCACAATCTGGCTCGATCTGCCCAGGCCGTAGAGCTCGACCTCGGGGCATTCGAGGGTCGGCATCCCGTAGAGCTGTTCGGGCGCGCGCGCTTTCCCCGGATCGGCCAGCTGCCTTACCTGCTGACCTTGGCCCGCCGCGGTTTCTATTGGTTCGCCCTGGCCGAGGGGGATGACCCCATCGATGCCTGAGCACGTGAAGAGCCCGGCCGACGAGCTCCAGCGGCTGCTCGACGGCGAGCCGCTGCGTGACTGGCTGCAGCAGCAGCGCTGGTACGCGTCCAAGACCCGCGCGGTGAGTGCGATCGAACTCGCCGAGAGCATCGCCCTGCACGACGATCCGGCCCTGGTGGTCGTGCTCGCGCAGGCCCGGTTCGCCACCGGCACGCACGAGCTCTACCAGCTCCCGCTGGGGATCGGTGCCGAGGGCGAGCGGTCGAGTCCGCCGGCGATCCTCGAGTCCGACGGCTGGACGGTGTTCGACGCCCTCCAGGATCCCCGGCTCGCCCTCGAGCTGCTGCGCCGGATCGACTCCTGCGACGATCTCGAGACCCCCGAGGGACGGTTCTTGTTCCGGCGGGTCGAGACCGCCGCCGACCTCGACGAACGCGCCGATGTTCGCCCGATCGGCGTGGAGCAGTCGAACTCGTCGGTCGTGTTCGACAACCGCCTCGTGCTCAAGGTCTTTCGCAAGCTCGAGCCGGGCATCAACCCCGAGCTCGAGCTGCTGCGGTTCCTGACCGCGCGGGACTACCCCAACATCGCCCCCCTGCACGGCTGGTACGAGTACGACGGGCATTCACTCGCCGCCACCCTCGGCGTGGTGCAGGAGTTCCTTCCCGATGCCACCGATGGCTGGGAGCTCGCCCTGGATGAGATCGTCACCGACCCCGATAAGTTCCTGGATCGGATCGCCGAGCTGGGCGCCGCGACCGCGCAGATGCACACCGCGCTGGCCTCCGATCCAGGCGATCCCGCGTTCTCGCCGGAGGAGCCCAGCAACGAGTCGATCTCGCTCCTGACCGCGACGATCGACGAGGACATCGAGCGGATCTTTCTGCGGCTGCCCGACGACGAGCGGCTGGCGCCGATCAGCGGGCGCGGCCAGGAGGTTCGCGAGCGTCTGGCCGCCCGGGCGCACATCGGAATCGGCGGCAAGCACATTCGGATCCACGGCGATTATCACCTCGGTCAGACCCTCCAGACCGCCCGCGGCTGGGTGATCCTTGACTTCGAGGGAGAGCCGGCCCGCCCCCTCCCCGAGCGGCGCCAGAAGCGCTCGCCGCTGCGCGACGTGGCCAGCATGCTCCGCTCGTTCGCCTATACGACCTCGGCGGTCGAGCTGCAGCGCGGCGAACGGGCTCCGGATGACTTCGAACGCCACGCCCGCGACCGTTTCCTGGAGGGCTACTTCGCAGCGATCGACTCCGCGCTGCTGCCCTCGGGGCAGGCGGCGATCGCGAACATGCTGGCGATCTTCGAGCTCGAGAAAGCGATCTACGAGCTGCGCTACGAGCTCGACAATCGCCCGGACTGGGTCTCGATTCCCGTGGCGGGAATCGTGCGCATCCTGGAGTCGGCATGACCGTCGCCACACGAGATCTCGAGGCGCTGGCGCGTCGCGAGCACCCGGACCCCCATTCGGTTCTGGGTGCTCACCCGAGCAGCGGCGGCGTGACCATCCGCGCCCTGCGCCCGGCCGCCCAGGCCATCAGCGCCGTCCTTGCCGACGGCACTGTGCAGGAGCTGGAGCAGATCCATCCGGCCGGGATCTTTGAGGGAGAGCTGGCCGGTGCCCACCTGCCCGTGACCTACCAGCTGGAGGTGGAGTACGGCGAGTCGGGCAGCTTCAGCATCAACGACCCCTACCGGTTCACGCCGACACTCGGCGAGCTCGATCTGCACCTGATGGGCGAGGGCCGCCACGAGCGGGTCTATGAGCTGCTCGGGTCGCACTTCCGCGAGCACGAGGGGGCGACGGGCACCGCCTTCGCCGTGTGGGCTCCGTCGGCGCGGGCCCTCAGCGTGGTGGGCAACTTCAACTCGTGGGACGGGCGCCTACACCCGATGCGCGCGCTCGGGGCGAGCGGAATCTGGGAGCTCTTCGTCCCCGATCTCCAGCCCGGCGCCTGTTACAAGTACGAGATCCTCACCGCCGATGGCGACGTGATCCTGAAGGCCGATCCGTATGCGTTCGAGACCGAGGTCCCGCCGAAGACGGCGAGTGTGGTCAGCGCCTCGCACCACCGCTGGAGCCCGGCCGAAGCCGAGTGGCAGCACACCCGGCGAGAGCAGCTCCCGTTCGACCGGCCCGTCTCGATCTACGAGGTGCACATCGGGTCCTGGCGACTGAACCCCAACGAGGACAACCGTTCGCTGACCTACGTCGAGCTGGCCGACGAGCTCTCCGCCTACGTCAGCGACATGGGCTTCACCCACATCGAGCTGCTGCCGGTGATGGCGCACCCGTTCAGCGGGTCTTGGGGCTATCAGGTGACCGGCTACTACGCGCCCACGCCGCGCCACGGCTCGCCCGACGAGCTGCGCACGTTCGTCGAGCGCCTGCACGAGAACGGCGTCGGCGTGATCCTCGACTGGGTCCCCGCCCACTTCCCCCGTGACGAGTTCGCCCTGGCTCGCTTCGACGGTACCGCCCTCTACGAGCACGCGGATCCGCGCCGCGGCGCTCACCCGGACTGGGGCACCCTGGTGTTCAACTTCGGCCGCCACGAGGTCCGCAACTTCCTCATCTCCAATGCGCTGTTCTGGCTGCGGGAGTACCACGTCGACGGCATCCGAGTCGACGCCGTCGCCTCAATGCTCTATCTCGACTACTCGCGGCGCGCCGGCGAGTGGGTGCCCAACGAGTTCGGGGGCCGGGAGGACCTCGATGCCGTCTCGTTCCTGAAGGAGCTCAACGAACTGGTCCACGGCCGTGAGCCGGGGGTCATCTCCGCCGCGGAGGAGTCGACGGCTTGGCCCGGCGTCTCTCGGCCCACATACCTGGGCGGCCTGGGCTTCGGCTTCAAGTGGAACATGGGCTGGATGCACGACACGCTGCGCTACTTCGAGCAGGACCCGATCTACCGCCGCTACCACCACCACGAGCTGACCTTCAGCCTGATGTACGCCTTCAGCGAGAACTTCATCCTCCCGCTCTCGCACGACGAGGTCGTCCACGGAAAGGGCTCGCTTTACACGAAGATGGCCGGAGACCACTGGCAGAAGCTGGCCAACCTTCGCGCGCTCTATGCCTACATGTGGGCCCACCCGGGCAAGAAGCTGCTGTTCATGGGTCAGGAGTTCGCGCAGCGCGACGAATGGAGCCACGAGCGCTCGCTCGACTGGCACCTGCTCGAGAGCGCCGACCATGCGGGGATCCAGTCGCTGGTGCGCGACCTCAACCGGGCCTACCGCGACGAGCCCGCCCTGTGGGAGCGCGATTCCGACGCCGAGGGCTTCTGGTGGCTGGAGGCCAACGACGCCGACGCCAACGTGATCGCCTTCGCGCGGGCCTCGAGACCCGACGAGCTGGACGGCGATTCTCGGGTGATCGTCTTCGTGGCCAATCTGTCTCCGGTGGCGCGGCCCGGGTACCGAGTCGGGCTCCCGCGGTCAGGCCACTGGCGCGAGGCGATCAACACCGACTCGCAGTACTACGGCGGCACCGATACCGGCAACTTCGGCGGCGTCGACGCCGAGCCCGTCCCATGGCACGACCAGCCGTTCTCCGCGCAGGTCACGCTGCCGCCGCTGGCAGCGATCTGGCTGGTCCCTGACGAATGAGCATCAATCGCGGGGAGGCCTCCCCCATGGCGCAGGAAATCTCGCCGTACCCGTGGGAGCTCCCGCTGGGCGCGCGTCCGGGCGGCGACGGCCAGACGGAGTTCCGGGTCTGGGCGCCCGAGGCCGAGTCGGTGAACCTGGCCCTGGGCGACGGGCCTCCAATCCCCCTGGAGCCGGCCGGCTACGGCGTCTACCAAATCACCACGTCGGCCCCGGCCGGCACCGACTATCGATTCGTGGTCGACGGCAGCGGGCTTCCCGACCCCTGCAGCCGCTGGCAACCGGATGGGCTGCGCGGCAGCTCGCGGGTCTACGCGCCGGCCCCCGTGTCCCCGTTCACGCCGGCGCCACTCGACCAGCAGGTGGTCTACGAGCTGCACATCGGGACTTTCTCGCCCGAGGGCACCTTCGAGGGCGCGATCCCATACCTGACGGAATTGGCCTCCCTCGGCGTCACCGCGATCGAGATCATGCCGGTGGCCGAGTTCCCGGGCCAGCGGGGTTGGGGCTATGACGGCGTCTACTTGTCTTCCGCGCAGTCCTCCTACGGCGGGCCGGCCGGCTTGCAGAAGCTGGTCGCCGCCGCCCACGAGCACGACCTGGCCGTGATTTTGGACGTCGTCTACAACCACGTCGGCGCCTCCGGCGTGACCGCGCTGACCGCCTACGGGCCGTACTTCACCGGCAAGTACGAGACGCCGTGGGGCAAGGCGATCAACTTCGACGACGCCGGCTGCGATCCGGTCCGCGAGTGGGTCCTCCAATCGGCCGAGGGGTGGGTCCGCGACTTCGGGCTCGACGGCCTGCGCCTGGACGCGATCCACGCGATCTTCGACTCCAGCGCCGAGCACATCGTGCAGGCGGTGGCCCGCCGCGTCCATGCAGTGAACGAGCATGCGCTGGTGATCGCGGAGAGCGGCCTCAACGACCCCAAGGTGATGCGACCGGTCGTGCGCGGCGGGTATCACTGCGACGCCGCCTGGGCCGACGATTTCCACCACGCTCTGCGGACGCTGGTCACCGACGAGCGCGACGGCTACTACGCGGAGTTCGGCCGCATCGCCGATCTGGCCAAGGCGTTTCACCGCCCGCACGTCCATGACGGCGGCTATTCGGAGTTCCGGAGGCGCCGCTTCGGCGCCCCGGCCGACGACGTGCCGCCGGAAGCGTTCGTGGTGTTCTCGCAGGACCACGACCAGGTCGGCAACCGCGCGTTCGGGGACCGGCTGCCCGCGGAGGCTCGGCCGCTGGCGGCGTTCTGCACGCTACTCTCGCCGTTCACCCCGATGCTGTTCATGGGCGAGGAGTACGGCGAGACAGCGCCGTTTCAATTTTTCTGCGACCACATCGACAAAGAGATCGCCGAGGCGACCCGCGAGGGCCGGCGGGCCGAGTTCGCGGCGTTCGCCTCCTTCGGCGAGGAGATCCCCGACCCGCAGTCGCCGGAGACCTTCGCGCACTCCAAGCTGACTCGCCGACGCGATCCGGGGCTGGCAGACCTCTACGCGAGGCTGCTGAGGGTCCGCCGCGAGCTCCCGCCCGGCAATCCCCAGGCCATCGACTTCGACGAGGAGCAGAAGTGGCTGCGGGTCACCCGGGGCCCGTTCGAGCTGCTGTGCAACTTCGGGGGCGACACCCTCACCCAGCCCAGCTCGCGAACCCGGCTGGTGCTGGCCACCGACGAACGCACGCAGATGCCCGACGGGCGGATCGAGCTCGCCCCGCTCTCCGGAGCGCTGCTTACTTGAGCGACGGCGCGGGTCAGTCGTCGAGGCCGAGCTGATGGAGGTCTGGCCCGGACAACCGTTCCCGATGGGTGCCCACTGGGATGGCGGCGGCACCAATTTCGCGTTGTTCTCCGAGCATGCCGAGCGGGTCGAGCTGAGCCTGTTCGATGAGGAGGGCGTCGAGACCCGGATCGAGATGACCGCCCGGCGCGCACTCAACTGGCACTGCTATGTCCCCGGCGTCAACCCCGGCCAGCGGTACGGGTTCCGCGTCTACGGCCCGTACGAGCCCAACCAGGGCCACCGCTTCAACCCGGCCAAGCTGCTGATCGACCCCTACGCCAAGGCGATCGAGGGGGTCGTCGACTGGCGACACGATGCCAACGTCCTGCCCTATGTCCCCAACGACACCGAGGACAGCGATCTCGAGCCCGACGACGAGGACGATTCGGCGGCGATCCCCAAGGCGGTCGTGATCGACGACGCGTTCTTCTGGGAGGGCGATCGCCTGCCGCGCGTCCCGTTCGCCGACACAGTCATCTACGAGACCCACGTCAAGGGCTTCACCATGCGCCATCCCGGCGTCCGCGAGGATCTGCGCGGAACCTACGCCGGCCTCGCCTCCGAGGCGGCGATCGCCTATCTCGTGGACCTCGGCGTGACCGCCGTGGAGGTGCTGCCCGTCCACCACATCTCCGACGAGGCGTTCCTGGCCGAACGCGGCCTCACCAACTACTGGGGCTACAGCACGATCGGCTACCTCGCCCCCCACTCGGAGTACGCCGCCACCGGCCGCCGCGGCGAGCAGGTGCGCGAGTTCAAGGGGATGGTCAAGGCACTGCACCGGGCCGGGATCGAGGTGATCCTCGACGTCGTCTACAACCACACCGCTGAGGGCAACCACCTCGGCCCGATGTTGTCGTTCAAGGGGGTCGACAACTCCTCCTACTACCGGTTGATGCCCGACGATCCTCGTCATTACATGGACTTCACCGGGACCGGCAACTCGCTCAACCCGGTGCACCCGAGCGTGCTGAGGCTGATCATGGACTCGCTGCGCTATTGGGTCGCCGAGTGTCACGTCGACGGCTTCCGCTTCGACCTGGCCTCGGCGCTGGCCCGGGAGTTCTTCGACGTCGACCGGCTGTCGTCGTTCTTCGACATCATTCACCAGGATCCGTTGCTCTCCCAGGTCAAGCTGATCGCCGAGCCGTGGGACGTCGGCCCCGGCGGCTATCAGGTCGGCAACTTCCCCGTCCTGTGGTCGGAGTGGAACGGCATCTACCGAGACACGATGCGGGACTTCTGGCGCGGTCAGGCCAACTGCGGGGACTTCGCCTCCCGGCTGTCGGGCTCCGCCGACCTCTACCAGGCCGACGGACGCGAGCCGTTCGCCTCGATCAACTTCATCACCGCCCACGACGGCTTCACCCTGGCCGACCTCGTCTCCTACAACGAGAAGCACAACGAGGCCAACCGCGAGGACAACCGCGACGGCACCGACGACAACCGCTCCTGGAACTGCGGGGCGGAAGGGCCCACCGACGATCCCGAGATCAACGCGCTGAGGGCTCGGCAGCAGCGCAACTTCCTGGTCACGCTGATGCTCTCCCAGGGCACCCCGATGCTGCTCGGCGGCGACGAGATCGCCCGCTCGCAGGGCGGCAACAACAACGCCTGGTGCCAGGACAACGAGATCTCCTGGTATGACTGGGACCTCGACGAGGACGCCGTCGCGCTGCGGGACTTCACCCGGCGCCTGATCCGGCTGCGGCGCGAGCACCCCGTGTTCCGGCGCGAGAGCTTCCTAGAGGGAGGCCCGGCCGACGGCGCGGGACTCCCGGACGCCTGGTGGTTTCGGCCCGACGGGCGCAAGATGACCTCGCGGGATTGGAACGAGGGCGAGCCGGTGCTTGGACTGTTCCTCAATGGCGATGCCATCCCCACGCCCGGACCGCACGGCGAGGAGGTGGAGGACGCCTCCTTTCTGCTGCTCTTCAACGCACATTCCGAGGAGCGCGAGTTCACCCTGCCGCGTCCGCGACTGGGCGCTTGCTGGGAGCTCGAGCTCTCGACCTTCGCCCCCGCGGCGGCTCCGGGCAGCTCCCGCCACGCCGCTCAGGAGCAGATCACCCTCCCCGCGCACTCGCTGCTCGTGCTCAAGCGGGCCGAGTGACCGATAGGGTGCAGCGACCGGATGCGCGTGCTGCTGATCTCATGGGAGTACCCGCCGGTGATCGAAGGCGGGCTCGGGCGACACGTGCGCAAGCTCTCCGAGCACCTGGTCGCCGATGGCGTCGAGGTTCACGTCCTGACCCGTGGCGGCGGCCGGCTCCCGCGTGAGGAGGAGCGCCACGGGGTGATCGTGCACCGAGTCCGCGAGCCGCCATTCCCAAAGGACGTGGACGCGTTCGTCCGCTGGGTCACGGACATGAATGGGCACATGGTGCAACTCGGCGAGCAGCTCTGCCGGCGGTTCGATTTCGACCTCGTGCACTCTCATGACTGGCTCGTCTCCGGGGCGGCCGAGCGGTTGGCCCGGCGCGCGGGCCGTCCCTGGCTGACCACGGTCCACGCCACCGAGTTCGGCCGCCACCAGGGCTGGGTCCAGAAGCACCCGCAGTCCTACATCCACTCGGTCGAGCGCGCGATGGCCCGCCGCGCCGATCATCTGATCACCTGCTCGGAGTACATGCGCGGCCACGTCGCCCGGGTCTTCGGCGTGCCCGCGGCCGGGATCACCACGATTCCCAACGGGATCGACCCGCGCGACCTCGAGCCGGTGGTGGACGACCTCCCGGGCCTGCGGGCCCGCTACGCGGAGTCCGATCAGCTGCTGGTGCTGTTGGTCGGCCGCCTGGTCTACGAGAAGGGCTTCCATCTGGCCCTCGATGCCCTGGCCCCGGTGATCCGTCGGCGCCGCGGCGTTCGCTTCGTGGTGGCCGGGACCGGGACCGCCGAGGCCGAGCTCAAGCGCCAGTCCAAACGCCTCGGGCTCGGCAAGCACGGCACGTTCCTGGGCTGGGTCGGCGACGACATGCTGCACTCGCTCTATCGCGTGGCCGACCTCTGCATCGTGCCTTCGATCTACGAGCCGTTCGGCCTGGTGGCGCTCGAGGCGATGGCGTCGGGCTGCCTCTGCATCGTCGCCGACACCGGCGGCCTACGCGAGGTCGTGCCCGAGGACGGGACTGTCGGGCTGCGGTTTCCGTCGCGTGACTCGGACGCGCTCGAGGAGATCCTCGAGCAGGTGCTGACCGACGACGCCGCCCGCGCCCAGCTGGTGGCCGAGGCCCGCGAGCACGTGCTGCGCTTCGACTGGGCCGAGGTGGCCCGGCGCACGCGCGAGATCTACGACTCCCTGGCCGCCGCCCCTCGTGCGCGCCCCCGTCGCCGCCGGGCACCCGCCGCTTAGGGTCGTAGGCGGCGTAACACGAGCGAGGGCCCGGCGCGATGGCCGAGCCCTCGTTAACGACCGAAGGCCCGGCGCGATGGCCGAGCCCTCGGTGAAACTGCGCTAACGGCTGGCTTACATCATCCCCGACATGTCGGGCATACCGCCGCCGCCACCCATACCGCCGCCGGAGTCCTTGTCCGGGACCTCGGCGACGATCGCCTCGGTGGTGAGGATGTTCTTGGCGATCGACGCGGCATTCTGCAGCGCCGAGCGCGTGACCATGGCCGGATCAATCACGCCGGCCGCGACGAGATCGACGATCTCGTTGGTCGCCGCGTTCAGCCCGTGGCCCTTCTTCGCCTTACGGACGTCGTTGACCACGACCGAGCCCTCGAGCCCAGCGTTCTCAGCGATCTGCCGCAGCGGCTCCTCGAGCGCACGAACGACGATCTTGGCGCCGGTCTGCTCGTCGGGCTCCTCGATCGAGTCGAGCTTGATCGCCGCCTGAGCGTGGAGCAGCGCTACGCCGCCGCCCGGCACGATGCCCTCCTCGAGGGCGGCGCGGGTGGCCTGCAGCGCGTCCTCGACGCGGTGCTTCTTCTCCTTCATCTCGGTCTCGGTCGCAGCGCCGACCTTGACCACGGCAACACCGCCGGAGAGCTTGGCCAGCCGCTCCTGCAGCTTCTCCCGATCGAAGTCCGAGTCGGTGTTCTCGATCTCGTTCTTGATCTGGTTGATGCGGCCCTTGATGGCCTCGCTGTCGCCGGCACCATCCACGATCGTGGTGGTGTCCTTGGCCACGACCACGCGACGAGCGCGGCCGAGCTGCGAAAGCTGGGTGTTCTCCAGCTTGAGACCCATCTCCTCGGTGATCACTTCACCGCCGGTGAGCACGGCGATGTCCTCGAGCATGCGCTTGCGGCGGTCGCCGAAGCCCGGCGCCTTGACCGCAACGCCCGTGAACGTGCCACGGAGCTTGTTGACCACCAGCGTCGCGAGCGACTCGCCCTCGACGTCCTCGGCGATGATCAGCAGGGGCTTGCCCGACTGAATCGTCTGCTCCAGCACCGGCAGGATCTCCCGCACGGAGCCGATCTTCTGGTTGGCGATCAGGATGTAGGGATCCTCGAGGGTCGCCTCCATCCGGTCCTGGTCGGTGACCATGTAGGGCGAGATGTAGCCCTTGTCGAACTGCATGCCCTCGGTGAACTCGAGGTCCATGCCGAACGTCTGGCCCTCCTCGACGTTGACCACGCCGTCCTTGCCGACCTTGTCGATGGCGTCGGCGATCACGTCGCCGATCTCCTCATCGCCGGCCGAAATCGTCGCCACGCGGGCGATCTGATCCTTGCCTGAGATCTCCTTCGACTGGGTCGCGATGTTCTTCACGACCTGCTCGACGGCCTTCTCGATCCCGCGCTTGAGGGCAAGCGGGTTGGCGCCGGCGGCCACATTCTTCAGACCCTGACGGACGATCGCCTGAGCGAGCACCGTCGCGGTCGTGGTGCCGTCACCGGCCACGTCGTTGGTCGCCGTGGCGACTTCCCGGACGAGCTGGGCGCCTTGGTTCTGGAAGACGTCCTCGACCTCGATCTCGCGGGCGATGGTGACACCATCGTTGGTGATCGTCGGCGCGCCGAACTTCTTGTCGAGCACGACATAACGGCCCTTGGGGCCGAGCGTTACCTTGACGGCGTTGGCTACCGCATCGACGCCCTGCTCCAGCGCCTTACGGGCCTCAGCCTCGTACTTCAGTTCTTTATGAGCCATGTGTTCTCCTGGGGACGTCTACTGGACTTTTGCCAGGACGTCGGACTCGCGGAGGACGAGGAGTTCCTCGCCATCCACCTTGATCTCCGTGCCGCCGTACTTGCTGTACAGGACTTCGTCACCTTCGGCGACGTCGAGCGGCGTGCGCTTGCCGGTGTCTTCGTTGACCTTGCCGTCGCCGACGGCCAGCACTTTCCCCTTCTGGGGCTTTTCCTTCGCGGTATCGGGGAGGACGATGCCACTCGCGGTGGTCTCCTCCTCCTCGATAGCCCGTACGATCAGTCGATCGCCAAGGGGCTTGAGCTTCATGAAACAACCTCCGGTGGAATAGAGCTTCCTTGGCACTCCCGTTTGGAGAGTGCCAGCCCCGGAGACTATAGCCGGTCGATTTCCGTAGACGTTAAAAACTTGGCACTCTCAGGTAAAGAGTGCCAAAACCCCCCGTCGCCGGGCACCGCATCGAGAATTGGCGTCAGCCAATTCTCGCCAGGGAGGCGCCGCCAGGCGACTCCCCCGCCAGCCAATTCTCGCCAGGGAGGCGCCGCCAGGCGACTCCCCCGCCAGCCAATTCTCGCCAGGGAGGCGCCGCCAGGCGACTCCCCCTCCCCCTAGTTTTGGGCGCCGCCGAGGCCGTGAATGCGATCACGCAGCTCGGGCGGCTTCTCGATGATCTGCGAGAACCGCACGACCGTGACGGTGTCGGTCATCGCCACCTTGCGGCCGTAGATCTGCTCGAGGAAATGGACCATCTCGTCGACCCGCCGGAACTCCGGGTTGTCGTGCTCGATGTCCCGCGGCGACAGGTCCTGAACGCGCTTGACCTCGACCTGATCGATCACCGCGTGAAAGATCTTCTCGCGAGGGGAGTGCTGGTATCCGATCGTCACCAGCACGCAGTCGTTCTTCCGGTACTTATGGGACTTGTCGCCCAGTCGGATCGTCGCGGTCTTACGCCCGCGGCGCAGCTGATCGGCGAACACCGACGAGTAGAAATTCAGGACGCGCACGGTTTGCCAGCCTACAGATCCTGTCCGATTCGCGACAGGGTCTTGCGGACCATCTCCCGTTCGCCGTCGTAGGTCAGCGCACCCGCAGCTTCCTGCAGCGGCATCCAGTACGCCGACTCGATCTCATGGTCGTGATCGGCGAGGTCGCCCGCCCGATACTCGAAGCGGAAGAACGCGACGATCTTCTCTACCGGCCGGCCGCCCCGCTCGTAGGTGTAGGTGACCGAGCCGAGCGGCTCGATCAGCTCCGCGGTCAGCCCGGTTTCCTCCCTGACCTCCCGGGTCGCCGCCGCCGCCGCGCTCTCGTTCCCATCCGGGTGGCCCTTCGGCAGGCCGAGCACCCGGTTGCCGCCGGCGTCGCGCTTGACCGGCACGATCACCGCGACGTCATCGCCGCGCACGACGACTCCGCCCGCGGAGAACTCCGGCTGACGAGAACCGCTAATAGACGTAGCGCTCCAGCGCGGCCGCGTCGTGCACGGTCAGCCGCCCGCGCCCCTGGGTGATGATGCCGGCCCGCTCCAGCACGGCCAGGAAGCGGCTGGCCGATTCCCGCGAGGAGCCGGCCAGCTGCGCGAGGTCGGCCTGGGTGGAGGTGATCAGCACGTCGCCCTCGCGCTGACCGTCCGAGCGCGCCGTCTCCACGAGCTGGCCCAGCACCGACGCGACGCGGCTCTGGACCGTCTGGAACGACTGCCGCGCCAGCCGATCGTTGGTCTCGCGCAACCGGCGCCCGAGCGCGGCCACGAGCTTGACCGAGATATCGGGGTGCTCGCGCAGCAACCGCCGCATGTCGCCTCCGAGAATCGCGATCACCTCCGTGTCCTCGAGCGTCTCGACCGTGGCCGAACGGCGCTCGTTGTCGAACATGGCCAGTTCGCCGAAGATGTCGCCGGGGCCGAAGTTGGCCAACGTGATCGAGCGCCCGTCGGAGTGTTCGGTCACCGCGCGGGCACGGCCCGAGCGGACGACGTAGCAGGTGTTGCTCTCATCGCCCTCACGGAACACGACCTGGCCCGCGCCGAAGCGGCGCGGCACGGCCACCTGGGCGACCCGAGCCAGGTCGTCATCCCCCAGCGTCTCGAAGACCGGGACCCGGCGCAGCAGCTGGGTCGTCTCCTCACTGGTGCCGGCCACCGTCCAGAGATACCACACCGGCCAGCCAGGAGACGGCGTCAGGCAGGTGAGCGGGATCGATCTGGTGCCCCACATCGGATTCGTGGTACTCGACCTCGACCCCGCCTCGTCGCAGCAGATCGTGTGCCGCGCGCGCGAATTGAACGTCGATGACGTGATCGCGCCGGCCGTGGGCGATGAACATGCGCAGATCCGGACGGCCAGCCAGATCGGGCTGCCACCCTTCCACGCTGGGGACGAAACCGGAGAAGGCGAGGATTCCGGCCGGCGCCGGCCGGTCCGCGCCGAGGCCGAGCGCGTAGCTCATCACCGAGCCCATCGAGAAGCCGCCCAGGACCGTGCGCTCGGGCTCGATGCCGGTGCGTTTCCACAGCTCGTCGTGGAACGCCGCCAACTGCCCGTAGCCGGCGTGGAACGTGTCCGGGTCGGGGTAGCCGACCCGCGGGACGACGTACCAGTGGTGGCCGGGCCAGCCGGGCACCTCCAGCGGGCCCCGTGGCGTCGCGACGTGCAACCGCCGCTCCGGGTCGAGCACCTCGGCCAGACCCAGCAGGTCGAACTCGTCGGCGCCGCGTCCGTGATGCAGGACGAGCAGGCCCTCGGGCTCGCCGCCGGCGGCGGGCCGCTCGCGGAAGACGAGATCGGTCATGAGATGTGGTGCAGTCCTTCGAGCTTCACTTCGACCCCGCCGGAGTATATACTTGTTAGAGCAAGCATGAACAGTGCGCCAGATCCAAATGGTTGCGCCTACGTCGTCGGCGACGACGGCCTCGCACGCTGGTCCGATCTGCACGCGGACGCCTGGATCGGGCTGCTGGAGACGCACAAGCAGCTGACTCGCTCGATGGACGCCGAGCTAGAGGCGCGTCACGGTCTCAGCCTGAGCGGGCTCGAGGTCCTCGGCCGACTCGCCGCCGCCGATAGCCGCTGCCTGCGACTCTCGGTGCTGGCGCTCGAGTGCAGCCTCAGCCTGAGCCGCATCTCACGGATCGTCGACGCGCTGGAGCGCCGCGGGCTGGTCCAACGCCAGACCTGCGCCAGCGACGCGCGCGCCGTGGAGGCGCACCTCACCGATGCCGGGCTGGCCCTCGCCCGGGAGGCCCAGGCGACACACTTCGCCGCGGTCAACGAGACGTTTTTCGACCGGCTCGCCCCGGAGGAGCTGGCCACCCTGGCCGCCGTATTCGGGCGCTTCGCGCCCCGGGCCATCGCGGCCTGTAGCGCCGACGCCGCGGGGGACGCCGAGGCCGGCGAGGACGCCGAGGCCACGGGGGACGCCGAGGGCGCGGGGGACGCCGAGGCCACGGGGGACGCCGAGGGTGCGGGGGACGTTGAGGCCGCGGGGGACGTTGAGGCCGACCCGGCGATCGAAGAGGCAGCGGCCTACTAAGTCCGACCCGCGCTCGGGTTAAGCCAGCCCGCGCTCTGCCGTGCCCGGAGCTACGCGGCGTCGAGCGCCTGCTCGCGGCGGCGGCGGCGCAGCGTCAGGCCGATCCACAGCGCGAGCGCCACCACCAGTCCGACCGGAATCAGCGCCGCCAGGGCGATCAGGGCTACTCCTGCGGCGACGGTGAGCACCCGTCCGGCGTCGTGGGCGGCCTTGCCGATCGTGAACCCACCGCTGTGGGACTTGTGCGCCACCGGCACGGTCCCGGCATTGATCGTCAGCGCGACCTGGCTGAATCCGATCCGGTGCTGGAGGGAGCCAAGCGTCGCCTCGGCGCGGGAGATCGCGGCTTCGGCGTCGCGGATCTGTGCCTTCAGGCTGTCGATCTGGATCTGCGTGACCGCGCCGGCGAGCTGTTTCAGCAGCGAGGTCCGCAGCGCCCGCGCGTCGGCCAGGCGCCGGGTATCCGAGACGAATTCGTTGTTGACGTCCTGGCTTGCGTCGGTGCGCGAGGCGATGTTGGCGTAGCGCAGGCTCGACAGCCGGGTCATCGTGTCGGCCAGGTTCGCACTCGGCACGCTGAGCTGGAACTCGGCGTACCCGTCGCTGCCCCCGGTGGAGGTGACCGTTGAGTGATTGACCACGCCCTTCTCGACGCCGACCACGTTGAAGGCCTCCTGGGCGACCTGGTCGATCCGGGTCGGCGCGGCGGTCAGCTGGAGCTGCGCCGACTGGACGATCTTGCGACCGTTGGCCGGCGGCTGCACGGACGCCGTCTTCCGGGCGGGGCTGACCGCGGCCAGGTTCGTGTTCTGGTCCGGCGACGCCACGCTCGACGCCGCCGCGGCCGATCCATTGCTCGAACCCGCGGCCGTTCCATTGCTCGAACCCGCGGCCGATCCGTTGCTCGAACCCGCGGCCGTTCCATTGCTCGAACCCGCGGCCGTTCCATTGCTCGAACCCGCAGCGGAGGGCGCGGCGGCCGTCACGCTCGGCTGGATGGGGCCGGCCGGGCTCAAGCGCACAGGCTGAGGCGAACCGCTGCTGCCGGAGACCACGACGACCGCGGCGATCACGCCCGCGACCGCGGTCGCGACCGCTCCCGCGGCGGGCCACAGCCGGATCGACCGCCGCCTAGACCGCGGCGGCGCCCCCGACCCGGAGGCTGGGGCGGGGGCGAACCGGCGATTCACGCGCTCGTCCAGCCTGGCCGCAAACTCCGGCGCCACCTGCGGCCGTGCCACGGTGACCAGCAGCGCGAGCTCGGCCAGCTCGGCGTACTCGGGGTCGACCGGCTCGCCGGCCAGGGTGGCGTCGATCGCCTCGAGCTGTGCGGCGATCTCGGGGTCAAGCGGGAATTCGTCAAGCTGTCGCATTGCAGGCCTTTCTGAGCCGCTCGATCGTCCGGTGCAGCATCGTTCCGGCGTTGGACTCGCTGACCCCGAGCACGCGGGCGAGCTCGGCGTTTGTAAACCCGGCGTGGAACTTCAGGGCGATCAGCTCGCGATCGCGTGCCGACAGCCCGGCCAGCGCGCTGCGTACGACGGTCCGCCGCAACGCTACCTCGGCGCCGTCCTCGGGTCCGATCGCCTCGTCCTCGGGCTCGCCCACCAGGCTGGCCAGCCGGCTCCGCCGCCGGAGCTCGTCGAGCGCCGCGTTTCTGGCGATGCCGAACAGCCACGCCCGCTCCTCCCCCCGGCGCCGATCGAAGGTCCGGCGCTTGCGGTAGGCCCGCTCAAACGCCAGCGCCGTCACGTCCTCCGCGGCGGCGCGGTCACGCAGCAGCGTGCAGACGTAGGCGAACAGATCGTCGCGACTGGAGCGATACAGCTCCTCGAAGCGCGCCCAAGAGGCCTCTGCACTGTCACCGGCGGTGGAAGTAGGCGTTTCGATCACGACCTCACTACGGGACTGACGAGCATCCGTCACAACGCAAAACGAATTCTCCTTCCCTGGTCATGCACGACGAATTCCTTCCAGGTCACCCACGGATCTCCGAGCAAAGATCCGTCACAAGAAGATGTTCCTCTTCGGTGAGGTCAGCGTCACGGCGCGATCGCCTCGCGCCATCAGGCCAGCGCGCCGAACAGCCGGGGATCGTTGGTGATCACGCCGGTCACGCCGAGCGACTCCAGCGCGCGGATCTGCGGCAGCTCGTCGACCGTCCAGACGTACAGCTCGCCGCCGGCGTTGCGGACGGAGCGCACCAGGGCCGGGGTCACCAGCCGCCACTGCGCCATCAGCGCATCGCAGCGCCCGTCCCGGATCGCCCGTCCGGCCAGCGTCGGCATCGCCGCTTTGAGCGCGTAGAGGCCGGCCAACGTGGCCGGGATCAGCGGGCGGTACCGGAATGGGTCGTTGCGCAGCTTGGGTACCGACCAGCCGAGCCGGACGAGCGGATCGGCCCGGCGGATCAGTTCTAGGCTTGCGCCGTACTGGCTCGAGATCAGGGCCCGCGACAACAGGCCGTGCGCACGCAGCGCCTCCAGCACCCGGAGCTCGTAGCCGGGCAGCTTCAGGTCGACGTCGAGCTCGATTCCGGCAAAGGACTCCGACGCGAGGTGCTCGAGACCCTCCTCGAGCGTATGCGGCGAGCGCCTGCTCGCGTCGTTCCAGTCGTGGGCGAGCAGCAGCCGGCCGCCCGCTCCGCGACGGCGCTCGGCCTTTCGCACGGAGATCGCCCGCCAATTCGCCGGCGGCTCGATCAGCACGTCGAACTCGATCATGTCCACGCCCGCGGCCAGCGCGGCGTCGAAGCTCGCCCGCGTATTCCCCGGCGCGATCAGGTCCGCTCCCTTGTGCCCGACCCGGAGCAGCCGTCGTTCGGTCATCTCCGACAGCGTAGGGGACGCCTCAGAGCTGGCAGCCAGGGCACCAGTAGGTCATTCGGTTGCTCTCGCCCTGACCGCGCGAGCGGATCGGGGTTCCGCAGCGCGGACACGGCTGCCCGACCTTGCGGTAGATCCGCTCGCCGATCTCTCGAGGGCCCTCGAGCCCCGAGCGCAGCATCCGGGGCCGCGTCACCGCGATGATCGACAGCGCCTCACCGTCGCTCACCTCTCGAACCGGTCGCCAGGGGTCGATCTGGGCGTCCCAGCAGCCCTCCGACTTCCACATGTTGCCGATCCCGGCGACCGTGCGCTGGTCCAATAACGCATCGCCAATCGGCCGGCCGGGGTCATCTTGACGCAGCCGGGCCAGGAACCGGTCCGCGTCGAAATCATCGGCGAGCAGATCCGGGCCGAGCGCGGAGAGCCGCTGGTCGAACCGAGCGCGCCCCTCGGTCATCAGCTCGAGCACCGGTCCGTCGAACTCGACGACGTCGTGCCCGCCCCGGCTCAGCACGATCCAGGCCCTGGCCGGGGAGCGTCCCCAGCGTTGTCCTGGGCCATACACGCCCCATGCGCCGGTCATCCTCAGATGTGAGTGCAGCACCAGGTCGCCCTCGAAGTGGCCAGATGGCATTCGGTCGGCCCGGTCTTGGCGAGCCGGGATGGCGGCTGGGCCAAACCGAATGAACAGGTTCTTGCCGTGCGTGTCGACTCGGGTGATCCTTCGGCCCTCCAGTCGCTCAGGCCACCGGTCCCGGCTCGGCGAACCACGTAGTGCCCCGGCTCGAGGGGCCGGCATCCGGATCTCGTCGGGCACGTGTCCCTCCAGCACCGGGCGGATGCGCGTCGCCGCCCACAGGATCGTGTCGCCCTCGGGCATCGGTGAAGCTCCTCGCCCGCGCCGTCCCGGGCGCCGCTCAGGCGCTCAACGTCAGCCGCCGCGGTCCCTCTTGGAAGCCCGCGGCGGTCAGTAGCGGACCGAGGCCCGAGCCCATCGCCGGCTGCCCGTCGATCCTCTCCAACGCGATCCGCTTGATCCGGCCGGCGCCGACTCCCTCCGCCAGCACCTGGAGGGCCGGCTGCAGCCGCGGGTCATCCTCCCCGATCAGAGTCTGCAGCGCCTTGCCGCCGCGCTCCAGATAGAGAACCGGGTCGCCGCCCATCATCACCACGTAGGCCCCGGCGACCCGCGTCGGACGGCGGCCCTCCCGGTCCTCGCCGCGAGTCGGCCACGGTAACACCGCCCCGTAGGGCTGAGCCGGATCCACGGCGGCGAGCAGCACGGCCGCCTCCTCGCGGGGCGGCTGGGCGCGCAGTCGTTCGACCGCGCCGGGCAGCGCGAATTGGGCGCCGCCCAGTCCCTCGATGAAGTAGCCCCGGCGCGCGATTCCCAGCGTCTCGAGCTGGGTGAGCTCGGAGTAGATCGCCGAGAAGCCGCCGGCGATGCCCTCGGCCAGCACCTGCTCCCGGGTCAGCACCCCATAGCGCTCGAGCAGCAGCTCTGCCAGCGCCCGCCGGCGACTGCTCGGGTCGACGGCGTCGCGGAACAGCGAGTCGGTCAGCGACCAGCGGCCCTGGACCTGCGGCGCGGCCCCTCCCCGGCGGCTGCGCGCGGCGAACCGGCCGGCCCGCGAGCGGGCGGCCCGGTCGCGCTGGGCTCGGGCCAGCGTCAGCCGCGGCGCGCGCAGTGGCGCGAACGCGTCGTTGCTGGCCTGGCCTGACCAGACGAGATCCCACAGGGCCTCCTGCAGCTCCTCGGCGGGGAGCGCGACGTCGACCAACAGGTCGCTGAAGAAGCAGGCGCCGGCGGCCAGACGCTCCCGGACCAGCTGGTGCGCATCGCCATCGGCCGGTGCGCCGGCCTGGGCGCGGTTGGGCGGCGGGCCGAGTATCGCCACGTCCTCCCTGAAGTACAGGGCGACCCGGCCGGAATTCCGCCCCAGCGCCCCGGCGCCGACCCACACCACCTCGCCGCTGGCGCACAGCTGGTCGATCCAGGCCGGCGAGTAGGCGCCGATCCGTCGGGGCAGCACGTCGCGCTCCCAGACATCGGCCGGCAGGGCCAGCCCCTGGAGCGGCACTAGTGCCTCGCGAAGTCGGTCGACGCCGGCCCCGCCCGGAGGATGGCGGTCGACGTTCTGCCAGCCCGGCAGAAAGCGAGCCAAAGCGCGGTGGTCGACCGGCTCGATCTCCTTACGCAGCACCGCCAGCGACGCCCGACGCAGCCGGCGCAAGACTTCGGGATGACACCACTCGCGCTCGGAGCCTCCCGGCCGCAGCTCGCCGCGGACCAGCTCGCCGGCGCGCTCCAGCTCCGCCAGCACCGCGCTGCAGTCGACGCCGTAACGGGCGCGCAGGTCGGCGGTCGTGAACGGACCGTGGGTCGCCGCGTAACGCCGGACGATCTTCATCAGCGCGTCAGGCACGTCCTCGATGAACGCCGCCGGCAGACCGCCCGGCGGGACGATGCCCAGGGCGTCGCGGTAGAGCCCGGCGTCGACCGCGTCGATCCACCGCTCCTCGCCGGCCAGGCGGACGCGAATCGCCCGGCGCTCGTCCCGCAACTCGTCCAGCATCGGCCTGGCGTCGAGGTCCTTCAGAACGCGCGCGGCGGCCTCGGGACGCGTGAGGTCGCCGAGCGATCGCAGCACGTCGTGGAGGGAGTCCTTCGACGTCGCTTGCCGATGCGCGGAGATGAACTGCAGGTCGTCCTCCACCTGGGCCAGCGCCGCGGGATCGATCAGGTCGCGCAGCTCCTCCTGCCCGAGCAGCTCGCGCAGCAGGTCGCGATCCAGCGACAGCGCCGCCGCGCGCCGCTCCGCGTTGGGCGTGTCGCCCTCGTACATGTAGGTGGCCACGTAGTCGAACAGCAGGCTCGACGCGAATGGCGATGCGGTCGACGTCTCGACCTCGATCAGCGAAAGCTCGCGGCGGTGCAGCTTGGTCAGGAGGTCGGTCAGACCCGGAAGGTCGAGCACGTCCCGCAGGCACTCGCGGTAGGTCTCGAGGATGATCGGGAACTCCCCGTACTTCTTGGCCACCTCCAACAGCGTTTGGGACTTCAGTCGCTGCTGCCAGAGCGGAGTGCGCTTACCCGGACGGGCTCGCGGGATCAGCAGCGCCCGAGCGGCGTTCTCCCGGAAGCGGGCGCCGAACATGGCGCTGGCGCCGAGCTCAGCCACGACGCGGTCCTCGAGCTCGTCGGGGTCGATCATCACGAGATCGGCGCCCGGCGGTTCCTCGGCGTCTGGGAGGTGGACGATGATCCCGTCGTCGGACCAGATCGCGTCGGACTCGAGCCCGAGCTCGTCGCGGATCCGCGCGCTCAGCGCCAGTCCCCACGCGGCGTGGACGCGACCTCCGAACGGACTGAGAATGCACAGCCGCCAATCGCCGATCTCGTCGCGGAAGCGCTCGATCACGATCGCCTGATCGGACGGGAGCACGCGCGTCGCCGCCTGCTGCTCCTGAAGGAACTCGAGCAGGTTCTTGGCGGCGCGCCGATCGAGGTCGTATTCGTCCTCCAGCGTTTCCGTCGTCTGGTCGACGGCCCAGCGGCTGAACGCGCCGATCGCCTCGCCGAGCTCGCGCGGGCGGCCCATGCTGTCGCCCTTCCAGAACGGGACGGCGCCGGGCAGACCGGGCGCCGGGGTGACGATCACCCGATCGCGGCCGATCTCCTCTATCCGCCAGGTCGAGGCGCCGAGCAGGAACGTCTGGCCCGGGCGTGCCTCGTAGACCATCTCCTCGTCGAGCTCGCCCACTCGCCGCCCGTCCGGGAGGGTGACCGAGTAGAGGCCGCGGTCGGGGATCGTGCCCGCGTTGGTCACGGCGAGCTGTCGGGCTCCCGGGCGCGGCCTGATGGTCCCGCCCACGCGATCCCAGATGATCCGCGGCCGCAGCTCTGAGAACTCGGAGGAGGGGTAGCGCCCGTCGAGCATGTCGAGCACGTTCTCGAAGGCCTTCCGGGTCAGCTCGGCGTACGAGTGCGTGCGGGTGACGAGCGCGAACAGCTCGTCGACGGGCATGGGCTGCTCCTCGCCCGTCGCGGCGGCGATGGCCACGATTTGCTGGGCCAGCACATCGAGCGCGTTGCGCGGGACCACCGTCGTCTCGATCTTCGCTTCGCGCATGCGCTTGGCCACCACCGCGCACTCGAGCAGGTCGCCGCGGAACTTGGGGAAGATCCGGCCGCGGCTGACGTCACCGACCGAGTGCCCGGCCCGGCCGATCCGCTGCAGCCCCCGCGCCACCGACTTCGGCGACTCGACCTGGATCACCAAGTCGACGGCGCCCATGTCGATCCCCAGCTCGAGGCTCGAGGTGGCCACCAGGCACGGCAGCTCACCCGCCTTCAGCATCTCCTCCACGACCGTGCGCTCCTCGCGGGCGAGGCTGCCGTGGTGCGCGCGGGCGATCTCCTTTTCGGCCAGGTCGTTCAGCCTCAGCGCCAGGCGCTCGGCGCCGCGGCGGTTGTTGACGAACAGGATCGTCGAGTTGTGCTGCTGGATCAGGTCGAGCAGCTCCGGGTAGATCGCCGGCCAGATCGACCGCCGCGTGGCCTCGCCGCCGGCCAGCGGATCGATGTCGGGCGAAGGTGTGTCATCCGGCTCGACCATCGACTCGACCGGCACGTGGATCTTCAGGTCGAGCTGTTTGCGTACACCGGTGTCGACGATCCGGCAGCTGCGCTTCGGCCCGACCATGAACCGACCGACCTCCTCGAGCGGGTTCTGGGTGGCGCTCAGTCCGATCCGCTGCACGTCGTTCCCGGCCGCCTGCTCGAGCCGTTCGAGCGTGACGGCGAGATGCGAGCCCCGCTTGGTCGCCGCGACCGCGTGGATCTCGTCGACGATGCACCAGCGCGCGCCCGCGAACAGCTCCTGGGCGCGCCCGGTCAGCATCAGGTAGAGCGACTCCGGCGTGGTGATGAGGATGTCCGGCGGCTGCTTGAGCATCGCCTGGCGTTCACGTTGCGGCGTGTCCCCCGTCCGGACCGCAATCCTCAGATCGGCACCGATCCCGCGCAGCGGCGCCCGCAGGTTGCGGTCGATGTCGTAGGACAGCGCCTTCAGCGGCGAGACATAGACCAAGCTGATCCCGCGCTCGTCGGCACCCGCGGTGCCCGCCGTGCCCGCCGTGCCCGCCGCGCTCAACGCCCCAGCCGCGCTCGCCGCGCCCGCCGCACCCGCCGCGGCCCGCTCGCTGGCCAGCCGGTCGATCGCCCACAGAAAGGCGGCCAGCGTCTTGCCCGAGCCGGTCGGCGCTGAGATCAGAACATGTTCGCCGGACGCGATCGCCGGCCAGGCCTGAGCCTGCGCCGCCGTCGGTTCAGCGAACGCCCCAAGGAACCAGTCGCGGGTGGTCTGACTGAACGCGGAAAGCGGCATCGATATCAGCGTAGCGCCGCAGAATTGGCACACGCCGACACCCACGTGTCACGTTTTTCGAGCGACCATCGGCCGATGCCCGAGCCTGGTCGAAATTCCTCCCGATACAGGAGGAAATCAGACCAGCCTCCGGTGGATGAGGCTCGCGGACGGGTGGATGAGGCGCTCGGACGGCTGGCCGCCACCCAGGAGGGGGTGTTCACGGTCGAGCAGATCGCGGATTGCGGGCTGTCGCCCTCCGGAACGTGGAACCGGACGCAAAGCGGGCGGCTTTACCGCGTACACGCACGGGTGTATTCGCTGTCCCCGCCCGCACTGCTCTCCCGCGAGGGACGCTGGCTCGCGGCCGTCCTCGCGTGCGGCCCCGGGGCGGTGCTCTCCCACCGCAGCGCGGCTGCGCTGCACGGCCTGCGACCCACCGACCGATCCGGGATCGACGTCACCATCCCGCACCGCAGCAGCCGCAAACACGAGGGCGTCGACGTCCATCGCTCCACCACCCTCACCGCCCAGGACGTCACGATCGTCCAGGGCATCCCGTGCACCACCATCGCCCGCACCATCCTCGACATCGCCGAGGTGATCCGGCAGCGTCAGCTCGAGCGCGTGTTCGACCAGGCCGAGCAGGAGGAGGTGCTGAACTTCGACGCCCTCCAGGAACAGATCGACCGGAACCCAACGCGCGCCGGCGCCAACCGGATCCGGGCGATGATGGAGAACCGCACGGTGGGCGTGGGCGTGCCGTGGAGCAAGCTGGAGCGGGACTTCAAGGCGATGATCGCGGCGGCGGGACTCCCCATCCCTCTGGTGAACCAGTTCGTGCTTCCGGGCGACGGGGAGCCCGCAATCCGTCCAGACTTCTATTGGCCCGCGCACGGAGTCATCGTTCAGACCGACGGCTGGAAGTCACATCGCACGTGGTGGGCGTTCCAGAACGACCGCCGCAACGATCAGCGACTCATCGCCGCGGGCTACCAGGTGATCAGGATCACCTACAAACAGATCCAGGAGGAAGCCGACCGTCTCGTCGCGTTGATCTCGACGATGCTCGGGGTGACGGCTACCCGTCGGAGCCGGGCTCCCGGTCCATGAACGCGACCCGCGGCGAGAGTCCCGCGGAGGCGCGCAGGGTGGCGATCCGCCGCCCCGGCTGGACGGCGGGCTTCGGTGGCGAGAGGCGATCACCCAGCCGAGCGGCCAAGCCGTCCAGGTCCGAGACGATCACGACCAGACCCCAGAAAGCGGCCGGCCCGTCGGGTGCGCCGCGAGCCTCCACGAGCTCCAGGATCGCCGGTCCCAGCCGCCGAAAACCCTGGCGGAACGCGGCCCGGTCATCGACCCCGTCGCCTCCGACCTGGCGGATCCGGCGCAGCGGCATCCCGGCCCGATCGAGCGCTACCGCGGTGCGGTCGAAGTCGGGCGTCACCACGACAACGTGGTCGAGTCCGATGGCCCCATTGGCGTGAGTAGCCGGAGCCCATACGCGGACCGTGAGAAGCGGGCTCAGTCGCAAGCCCGTCGATCTCCCCAACCTCGGGGACACCCCGAACCGACCAACCCGTGATCCCCACCCCCTCATCGCCGAACTCGATCCCCACGCCGCCGAGGACGAGCCCGGTCGACGAGTCAACCGTGAACCCAAGCGCCTCCCATCGCTGGGCCGGGTCCGCGATCCGCAGCGCCGCCAGTTCCGGGCGGGCCGCCCCAGGCATCACCGAAGCCCCGCCAGCTCTCTCGCCCGAGCAAACACCGCGTCGAGCATCGGCTCGGTCAGCCGCCCGGTAAACGTGTTCTGCTGGCTGACGTGGTAGCAGCCGAGCAGCGTGTACGCCCCCACCAGAGTCGAGGCGCCATGGGCAAACTTCGGTCTCGGCCGGGGAGCGTCGAGCACCCGCAGCGCCGCGTCCCAGGCGAATCCGCCGAGACACACGATCACGCGCACGTCCGACAGCAACTCGAGCTCGCGCCGCAGATAAGGCAGACAGTTGTCGCGTTCCACGGGAGTCGGTCGGTTGGTGGGCGGCGCGCACCGCACCGCCGCGGTGACCCAGCAGGAGCGCAGCTCCAGTCCATCATCGCGCGAGGTGGACTCGGGCTGGTTGGCCAGCCCGGCCCGCCACAGCGCGGCGAACAGCCAGTCGCCCGAACGGTCTCCGGTGAAGATCCGCCCGGTGCGGTTGCCGCCGTGGGCGGCCGGCGCCAGCCCGAGCACCAGCACCCGCGCCGCCGGGTCGCCAAACGATGGCACGGGCCGGCCCCAGTACTCCTCTGAGGCAAACGACGCACGCTTGACGCGGGCCACCTCCTCCCGCCAGGCCACCAGCCGCGGGCAGCGCCGGCAGGAAACGACCTCTGCAGTCAGCGCCTCCAGCGCCTCGCCACGAGGTCGACCGCCAGGCCGAGGTTCGCCAGGGCCGACGAAGACGAGGTCGGCCTCACTCACGCGTCGGCACCGGCGAGCACGCCGCTGATCAGGCGGTCGATCACCGGGGCCAGGTCGAGTGGGTCGACCGGCTGGCCCAGCCGAACCTGGCGCGAGACCAGCTCGGTAATCGCGCCGACGATCGCGTAGGAGTCGTGCGGCGAGGCGAACCGGCCGATCAGACCGCGCCGCGCCGCTGCCTCGTTCTCGGCGTCAAGGGTGTCGGCGAACCCCTGCATCACCTGGTCGCGACGCTGCGCGGCTCGGGGTCCCGCCCCGATGATCTCCACCAGCAGCGTCTGGGCGAACTCGGGGTGCTCGCCGAGCGCCGCCAGGAACGCTCGGGTACCCGCGCGCATGCGCTCGGCCGCATCGCCGCGTCCCGCGGCGCGCGCCGCCTGGGCCATGCCGTCGGCGATCACCTCGGCCGCGCGTTCGAACAGCTCGATGATGCACTCCTCCTTGTTGGCGAAGTGCTCGTAGAAGGTCGCCTTCGACATGCCGGCGCGCCGGCTGATCGACTCCGAGCTCGCCCCCGCGTAGCCGCGTTGCGCGAACTCCTCGGCCGCCGCGTTGAACAGCCGCTCGCGCTGGAGGGGAAGCCTTACCTCGGGCGGCGGCGCGTGCCGTCCTCTTGCCGCGGGCGTGTCCGCCGTCATGTCTACGACTTCAGCGCGCGGCCGTAATGGAGCTCGTAGTACTCGCGGTAGGCGCCCGAACGAATCGGCTCCCACCACCACGGGTTCTCCCGATACCACTCGACCGTCCGCTCCAGCCCCTCGTCGAATCGCATCCGAGCCCGCCATCCCAGCCCCTGCAGCTTCTCCGAGGAGAGGGAGTAGCGGCGATCGTGCCCGGGGCGGTCGGTGACGAATTCCATCTGGTCCGAGCTCGCCCCCGTCCGGTCGATGATCCGTTGCACGACGGTAAGGTTCTCGCACTCGTCGGGTCCGCCGCAGTTGTAGGCCTCGCCCGGCTCTCCGTGGGTCAGTGCCTGCGAGATGCCGCGGCCGAAGTCCTCCACGTAGAGCCAGTTGCGTACCTGCTGTCCGTCCCCATAGACCGGCAGTTGATCGCCGGCGAACGCGTTGAGGATCATCAGCGGGATCAGCTTCTCGGGGTACTGGTAGGGACCGTAGTTGTTGGAGCCGCGACAGATCACCGTTTCCAGCCCGTAGGTGTGGAAGTACGTTGACACCAACAGGTCGGCGCCGGTCTTGGTCGCGCTGTAAGGACTCGAGGGGGCCAGCGGCGAGGTTTCGGTGAAGGAGCCGCTGTCGATCGAGCCGTAGACCTCGTCGGTCGAGACCTGGACATAACGCTGTCCGTGCTTCCGGGCCGCCTCCAGCAGCACATGGGTGCCCAGCATGTTCGTGATCGTGAAGGCCTCCGGACCCGCGATCGAACGGTCGACATGGGTCTCGGCGGCGAAGTTGACGATCGCCTCGCAGCCCGGGATCGCGTCCGCCACCGCGTCGGGATCCTCAATCGCCCCGTGCACGAAGCGAACGTCGTCGATCACGTCGTGCAGGTTCTCGCGGCGTCCGGCGTAGGTCAGCTTGTCGAGTACGGTCACCTCGTCGCCGAACTCGCGCAGGCGCAGGCGCACGAAGGTCGACCCGATGAAGCCGGCCCCGCCGCAGACGAGCAGCTTCATCGCGCGCTGACCTGGGCGCCGATGAACTCCTCGAGACCGCGACGCCATTCGGGTAGACGGGGGACCGACGCGCGCTCCGTGACCAGGACGCTATAGGCCGGTCGTGGCGCCGGCCGAGCGAACTCGGCCGAGGTGCACGGGTTCACCTGGCAATCGATCCCGGACAGGGCGACGATCTGCGACGCGAACTCATACCAGGAGCACCGCCCCCCGCCGGCAACGTGCACCACGCCGGCGATCCGGTCGCCCACGGCGAGCGAGACGAGCGCCTCGGCCAGATGCCCGGTGAACGTAGGGCAGCCGACCTGATCGTCGACCACGCTGAGCTCGTCGCGCTCGCCGGCCAGCCGCAGGATGGTCTTCGGGAAGCACGGGCCGCCCGCGCCGAACAGCCACGAGGACCGGACGATCGTGTGCGCGTCCGGGGCGGCCCGGGCGACCGCCAGCTCGCCGGCCAGTTTGGAACGTCCGTAGGCGGAGGCGGGTCCGGTCGGGTCGGACTCGACGTACGGCTCGGTCTTGGTGCCGTCGAACACGTAGTCGCTGGACACGTGGATCGTCCACGCTCCGAGCCCGGCGGCCGCAGCCGCCAGAATCCCGGCGCCATCGCCGTTGACCGACAGCGCGCTCGCCTCGTCGCTCTCGGCGCCGTCCACGTTGGTGTACGCGGCGCAGTTGATCACCGCGTCCGGTCTCACGTCGCCCAGTTTCGCCTGAACCGCCGCGGCATCGGTGATGTCGAGCTCGGCGCGGGCCAGCGAGATCACCTCGTATCCACGCGTCCCTGCCGAATTGCCGACGTCAATGCCCAGCATGCCCGCAGCGCCTGTGGTCAGGATCCGCATAGCCGGCCAAGGGTAGCCGGATATCGGCCGCGGCGGCCGACGGCCGCACGGCAACCGTTCGCTCGCAAGGTTCACCGGCGTACGCTCATCGATGGTGAGCGAAGACCCACATTCCAGTCACCCGCCGTCGCTCGAGTTGGACGGCAGCGCGGACCCTTCGGAGGAGCCGAAGCTCGAGCGGCGGCAGCTTCCGCTGTGGGCACGCTGGGTGGTCTCGCTGTCCGTTGCCGTCGTGCTGCTGATCGCGCTGATTCTGTTCGTCAACTCGCACGACACCGATCGGCCGGTCGCCGACAACGCCCAGGTGACGGCCGAGTCCAATCGCGAGGCGGCGGCGTTGGTGGCGGAGGAGCAGGCGCCCCGGGTGAGCGCGCTGAGGCCCGGTGCAGCGCCGGCCCGCGCGATCGAGGCCGTCGTCGCCGCCTTCATGCGACGGATGATCGACGCAGGCACCTTCGAAGGCCCGCTGACCCGGACCCGTTGCCACGCCGCCGGTCCCCCTCGCCAGTCCCGCCAGGCCTTTGCCTGCGACGCGATAGCAGCCAGCGTGACCTACCCGTTCCTGGGCGTCGTGGACGGGCGTGCCAAGCAGGTGACGTACTGCAGGCACGATCCGCCGAGTCCGACCGGGACGGTTCCGGTCAGCCGGCGCTGCCGGGCATGACTCGGCGGATGAGCCCGATCGTCTGCCGGGCTCTGCGGATGACCTGATCGCCTGCCGGGCATGACTCAGCCGATGAGCTGATTGCTCCACATGGCCAACCGACGACGGCGCCGGTTGGCCGAGTGCCGCTGGCATCGTCGATCGTAAACGGATACACCTAGCACGTGGACGAAACGTTGACCATCGCCGATTATCAGGTTCCAGCCGGCTGCTGTGACGAGCTGCTCGAGCCAGACGGCGCGCCCCGAGCCCACGTGGCTTCGCTGATCGCGACGCTCCAGCGACTCGGCCCGGAGGCCCTCCACGCGGCCGGCCAGCGCCGCGACGCGATCTTCATGCAGCAGGGGATCACGTTCGAGGTCTCGGGGAGCGACGGCCAGCGCCGAGACCGCGCGTGGCCGCTCGATCTGGTTCCCCGAGTGCTGACCGCGACCGAGTGGACGGTGATCAAACGCGGACTCGCGCAGCGGATCCGGGCGCTGAACGCGTTCGTCGACGACGTCTATCACGCCCATGAGATCGTCCGGGCGGGGATCGTGCCGTGGTCGCTGGTGGTCAGCCGCCCCAGCTTCGCACGGCCGGTCCACGGCGTGCGCGCGCCCGGAGGCGTCTACTGCCACGTGTCGGGCTGCGACCTGGTCCGCGGAGGCGACCAGCGGTGGCGGGTACTCGAGGACAACGTCCGCACCCCATCGGGCATCTCCTACGTGCTCGAGAACCGGCTGGCCATGACGCGGCTCATGCCCGAGCTGTTCGCCGGGCACCGGATCCGCGCCGTCGACCACTACCCGTCCCTGCTGCTCGACTCGCTACGGGCCGTCGCGCCCGCCGCCGATGGAAACCCGAACGTCGTGTTGTGGACCCCCGGGCCCCTGAACTCGGCCTACTTCGAGCACGCGTTCCTCGCCCGGCAGATGGGGATCGAGTTGGTCGAGGCCTCCGACCTCGTGGTGCGCGATGCGGTCTGTTACATCCGGACGACCGCCGGCCTTCAGCGAGTGCACGCGATCTACCGCCGGCTCGACGACGACTTCATCGATCCGCTCGAGTTCCGCCAGGACTCGGTTCTCGGCGTGCCCGGCCTGGTCCGCGCCTATCGGGCCGGCACCGTCGCGATCGCCAACGCGATCGGCACCGGCGTCGCCGACGACAAGGCCATCTATCACTACGTGCCGGAGATGATCACCTTCTACCTGGGCGAGGAACCGATCCTCGACAACGTCCAGACCTATCTGCTGACCGACGAAAAGGCGCGCAAGCACGTGCTCGGTCGGCTCGCCGAACTGGTGGTCAAACCGACGTCGGAGTCCGGCGGGAAGGGGGTGTTCATCGGGCCCCAGGCGACCAAGGCGGAGCTCACCTCGCAGGCAAGGCTGATCGAGGCTCAACCCGATCGTTTCATCGCCCAGGAGCTGGTTCACCTCTCGACGGCGCCGACCGAGACGGGGGACGGGCGGCTCGCGCCGCGCCACGTCGACCTGCGGCCGTTTGCCGTATTTGGCGACGAGATTCGAATCGTGCCCGGCGGGCTGACCCGGGTGGCGTTGCAGGAGGGCTCGATGATCGTCAACTCCTCCCAGGGTGGCGGCTCGAAGGACACATGGGTGCTCGACGACGGGGAGGCCGGTGACCTCGCCCCCGGCACGCTGCCCGCTCATCGGCCTCCGCGGCTGCCCGACGTCCGCTACGGCGGCTGGCACGGCCAGGCCCAGCAGCAGCAACAGACCTCCGACCGCTGATGTTGGCGCGCATCGCCCAGGAGCTGTTCTGGCTCGGACGCGACCTGACGCGGGCCGAGCACACCGCGCGCATGCTCGACGGCGCGTTTCACGCCGACGTGGCCGGCGCGCCCACCGAGCAGCGCGGGATCGCGCTCAGCTGGGCCGGCGTGTTGGCGATCATCGGGGCCAAGCCACCCGCCCCCGGCGAGGAGGCAATCGGTACCGATGCCCGGGGCGGCAAGAATCGCCAGCCTGACGCCGCCGCCGAGGCAGCCGCCGCGAGTGCCTGGGGCAACGGGCCGCATGGCCGCGGCGACGTCGCTCCGCTGCTGACGCTCGACACGGACAGCCCAGCCTCGATCGTCTCCTGCGTGGCGCGCGGGCGCGAGCGCGCGCGGACGCTGCGCGACGTGATCTCCACCGAGATGTGGGAGGCGCTGAACTCCTTCTTCCTCTCCCTCGGGCGCTACGACCTGCAAGCCGCTCTACTGACCGGCCCGTATTCGGTCTACCAGGAGGTCAAGGAGCGCTGCGCCCTGTTCTGGGGTCTCGTCGACCGGACGATGCTCCGCGACGAGGCCAGGTCGTTTCTGGAGGCGGGTGGCCGAATCGAAGAGGCGGACATGGTGCTGCGGATGCTGCGCGTGGCGATCCCGGTCCAGCCACTCGACGCCACGGGCAACGACGAGGTCGGGCATGAGGCCGAGGCGCTCGCCCTGCTGCAGGCCGTGGGTGGCTTCCAGGCGTATCGGCGGGCGGTCCGCCAGACCCCGGGCCTGCGCTCGGTGGCGCACTTCCTGCTCTACGAGGGCGCGTATCCGGGCTCGGTCGCGTCATCGCTCGAGGCGCTGCGCGAGGCGCTCTCGACCGCCGATGCCCAGCCCAGATCCTCGCCGCCCGTGCTCCGCCTGGGGCGCCTGATCGCCGACCTGGAGCTCCAGCGGCGGACACCGACGACCAGCGGAGCCCTGAGCGAAATGCTGGCCCGGGTGCAGGACGAACTCGAACTGATCGATCGAGACGTCGATGAGCGCTACTTTGCCATGGCCGCGCTCGCGGCGGTACATCTGTGAGCAGCGCCATGATCCCCAGTGCCGAGATGAACTTCGCGATCCGCTTCCTGACGAACTACGAGTACGACGCCGACGTCGTCGACAACCTCAACGCGCTCCGCGTCAAGCCGGCGGCGAACGGCCGCCAGCGCGTCGACGAGTTCAGCGTCCGCCTCAGTCCCGAGGGTCGGCTGCACCGCCACAGCGACTACTTCGGCACCGAGGTGGTCGAGTTCGAGATCTCGCGGCCCCACCGTCAGCTGACCATCGACGTCCGCGCGCGGGTCAGCACCAGGAGCGGCCCCGAGCCCCCCGCGGCCACTTGGGAAGCGCTCCTCGAGCCCTCCTATCGAGAGGCCGGGGGTGAATTCCTGCTGCCGACCGACGACGCCGCCGCGCACCCGGTGCTGCAGGAACTGCTCGAGACGACCCGGGCCGCCCCCAGCCCGCTCGCGGTGCTGACGCTCCTGTCCGAACTCTTCGCGGAGCGCTTCGAGTACCGGCGCGGCGCGACCTACGTCGACTCGACGATCGCCGACCTGCTCGACGGGGGCGCCGGTGTCTGCCAGGACTTCGTCCACCTGGGCTTGTGCCTGCTGCGCCATCACGGGATCGCTGCCCGCTACGCCTCGGGCTATCTGTTCGCCACCGGGTCCGACGAGAGCGAGGAGTCGGTCGAGGTCGACACGCACGCCTGGCTCGAGGCGCTGCTGCCCGTGCTCGACGGCGGCGAGCCGCAATGGGTCGGCGCAGATCCGACCAATCGCGGACTCACCGGAGAGGATCACGTCAAGATCGGCCACGGCCGGCACTACCCGGACGTCCCGCCCATCAAGGGCGTGTACCGCGGTATGGCCGAGGCGAAGCTCGATGCCAGCGTGACGATGACCCGGCTCGATCGCGCCGACCCCGCGTCAATCGCGCGAAGTTGACGCCCGGGAAACGCGCCGGAACGCGCTAGTCCGCCGCCCAGAAGCCCTCGACCATCTCGCCGTCGCCGCCCTCCGGCCGGTCGTTGCCGATCGCGATCAGCTCGAGCCCGTCGGGCCCGCCTTCGAAGGCGCGCACGACGCCCGGGGCGACGCGGACCACGTCCCACTGGCGCAACTCCTGGATGTCGTCGTCGAGCCGGATGCGGCCCGAGCCGTTCACAACGACGTAGGCCTCCTCCTGCTCACGGTGACGGTGACCGTACGGCGCGCGGAAATTCGGGCCGTAGCGGAAGTAGCTGACGCCGAGGTGCTCCGAGTCGATGTGCGAACGCGCGAACCGGGCTTGGATTTCCGGGCCGCGGTCAGCGGCGAGATCGTCGATATCCATCAGGTTCTTGATCTTGAAGTTGGACATGCAAACGAGTCTATGCGGCCGTGGACCGGTGGTAGGGTCGCCGTATGGGCGAACGAACGAAGTACACACCCGGGACTTTCAGCTGGACCGACCTGACCACCACCGATCAGCCGGCGGCCAAGCAGTTCTATTCGGAGCTGTTCGGCTGGAAGGCGACCGACATGCCGGTCGGGGACGGCGTCGTCTACTCGATGATGTCCATCGACGGCAAGAACGTGGCGGCGATCTCGCCGCAGAACCAGGAGCTGGCCGAGGCCGGGGTTCCGCCCACGTGGAACTCGTATGTGACGGTGCAGAGCGTCGATGACGCCGCGGAGCGGGCCACCCAGCTGGGTGCGATCGTGCACGCCCCTCCATTCGACGTCATGGACGCGGGACGGATGGCGGTGATCCAGGATCCGCAAGGCGCCCGCTTCATGCTCTGGGAGCCGAAGGACAACATCGGCGCCGGGCTGGTGAACGCTCCCGGTGCGCTGTCGTGGAACGAGCTGGCCTCTCCGGACATCGCGGCGTCCTCGAAGTTCTACAGCGATCTGTTCGAGTGGACCGTCGAACCCTTTGAGGGAATGGAAATGCCCTACTCGGCGATCAAGACCGCTGCCGGAAATGCCAACGGCGGTATCCGGCCGGCGATGCCCGAGGGATCGCCACCGCACTGGCTGGTGTACTTCGGCACCGCCGACATCGACGCGGCACAGGCGAAGGCCGCGGAGCTCGGCGGCACGATCCTGGTGGAGACGATGGACATCGGGGTTGGCAAGATCGCCGTGATTCAGGATCCCCATGGCGCGGTGTTCGCGCTGTTCGCGGGACAGTTCGAGGAATGACGGCCGGCGTCGTGGCGTGAGAGCCTGCGCGACCTGACAGACTTGTGGACGTGCCGAGAGCAGGCTTGACGGTGCTGGCGGTCCTCGCGCTGGCCGGTTGCGGTCAGGCCACCAGCCCCAACGCGAAACTGGGACGCGGGCAGAACGCGTCCCAGACGCCGGTACTGCACGGGCATCCCCAGGTCATCGAGCCGGTGGCCGGTGCCGCGGGGGCCGGGACGGCCGCCGCGCCCGCCGGTCCCTCGTCGGTCAGCGTCGATCAGGGCAACACGGCGGTGGCGCAACCGGTTTCCGACGCCCAGATCCGGGCGGAGCTCAAGGCCAGCGGTCTGACCGCCAACGCGGGCCAGGCGATCCTGACCACCACCGGGCTGGCGGTCGCGCCGGTCGGCGCGCCGGCCGTCGTGCAGGCCGTCATCGACGCCGGCAACCAGATCGCCCACCTGCCCTACCGCTTCGGTGGCGGGCATGGCACCTTCGAGGACAACGCCTACGACTGCTCCGGCTCGCTGAGCTTCGCCTTCGCGGCGGCCGGGCTGCTCAACACGACGATGACCTCGGGGCAGCTGATGAGCTGGGGCAAGGGTGGGCCGGGCAAGTGGATCACCGTGTTCGCCGCGCCGGGCCACACCTTCATGTACGTCGCCGGCCTGCGTTTCGACACCGTCGCGCTCGCCCAGACCGGCTCGCGGTGGTCGAACCGCGCCGCCAACGAGCCGGACCTGAACCGGTTCGTCGCCCGGCATCCGGCCGGGCTGTAGCGCCGCCCGGCATCACCCCGCCGCGGGTGCGACTCTCAGGCCGGCTCAGACCAGCGCTGGATCGAGCTCTTCGCAGAACCCGAGCAGCAGCTCGGTGAACCGCTCCGCCGCCTCGACCTGCGGGCAGTGCCCGATCCCGGGCAGCAGCTCGAGCCGGGATCCGGATACCGCGCCGAGCACCTTCTCGGCGCCGCGGTGGTAGACGAGCCGATCGCGGTCGCCCCACACGAGCATCACCGGCGAGGAGATCCGCTCGAGCTCGAACGGATCGCGCAACTCGGGGATCAGACGGTGGGCTATGTCCAGATAGCTCGCCACCTTCGCACGATGGCGATGGTGATAGGTGAAGGCGGACACGATCCGGGGGTCGACCGACCGCGGCGCGGCAAACGCGAGCTGGAGATAAAGCCGGGCCACGGCGGCGCGCAGCACGATGCCGGGAACCGGGGTGGGCAGCGCCAGCAGCGAGTGGAGGACGGGGTCCCGCTGGACCAGGTGAAGCAGCCGATTCATCACCAGCCCGGCCGGCGCCACGGCGAACACGCCGGCCAGCCGCTGCCCGTGCCGCTCCGCCACCCGCAGTGCGACGCAGCCGCCGAGCGAGTTGCCGACCAACACCACGGGCCGCCGCGGGCGCCCGGCGGCGTAGCGGACCGCACCCGCGGCGAACTCATCCAGCTGGGGCAGGATCGCATCGTCGCTCAGCGGGTCGGCCGCCCCGAACCCGGGGAGGTCGACGGCGACCGCGCGCTGCCCGCGGCGGGAGAGCAGCGCAAGCGCCTGGCGCCAGGTGTCGGCGCTGTCGGCGTAGCCGTGGAACATCAGGATCGGCGGCCCGTCGCCCTCCAGCTCGAGCACTCGCGTGTCGTAGCCCGCGAAGCTCTGCCGGTGTTCGAAGAGAGGCTCGATCAAAGTCCATTCCAATCGTGTCGGGCCGGTTCAGCCTGGTCTGCCCCGGATCGCCGGCGACCATGATCCTAACCCCCACACAGAACTGGCTGGCCCGCCAGCTTGGAGCGACCGCCTTCGTCGGAACTCAGGCCCGACCGTAGACCGGGATCGCCGCGCCGCTCGTCGGCGTCGAGTCGTCGGAGAGAAGAAAGGCGATCACGCCGGCGATCTCCGCCGGTTTGACCCACTTGTCGTGATCGGCTTTCGGCATCGACTCGCGGTTGGCGTGGGTGTCGATCACGCTCGGCAGCACGGCGTTGCAGCGCACGCCGTCGTCCTTGTACTCGGCCGCGACCGCCCCGGCGAAGGCGATCACCGCCGCCTTGGAGGCGATGTAGCCGGCCGCACCGGGGAACGGGCGCAGCGCAGCGCGCGTGCCGACGCAGACGATCGACCCGCCACCCCCGTCGACCAGGTGCGCCAGCGCCGCCTGAGTGACCAGATAGGTGGGACGGAGGTTGAGTCGGAACTGCGCCTCAAACTGCTCGATCGGCGTCTCGTGGACCCGGTTCCCGGAGGAGAAGCCGCCGACGAGGTTGACCACGCCGCGAAGGGGCGCATCGTCCTGGCCCGACGCCACGCCGATCACCTCGGAGACCGCGTCCGGACTGAACAGATCGGCCTGGATCAACTCCACGGAGTCGTGGGCCTCGACGCGCTCGAGCTCCCGCTCGAAGATCCAAGGGACCACCACTCGCCAGCCGTCGTCGCGCAGGCGAGCGACGACCGCGGAGCCGAGTCCGCCCGTTCCACCGGTGACGATTGCCGTGCGATTCATGATTCTCCGTCCGCTCGCCACTCTATCTTCGCCGGCTATGAAAGTCCGGCAAGTCGCGGAGGGAAGTGATGTCTGCCGAGCGTTGCTCGCACGCGGATCCTGAGCCCGGCCAGCTCCGCGAGCCAGGTCCGGTCCGCAGCGCCGAGCCAGGTCCGGTCCGGTCCGCCGAGCAGATGGAGTCCGACCTGCGCGAGCTGATCTCCACGGTCCAGAACCCGCATCTGCGCCGCCTGCTCGGCGCGACGTTCGGCGAGGACTCCCCGACCTGGACGGAATACCGCGACGCGCCGGCGGCCAAGCACTATCACCAGGCTTACCGTCATGGCCTGCTCGAACATTCGCTCTCGGTGGCGCAGGCGGTCGGGGCGATCTCCGCCACCTTCCCGGGGATCGACCGAGACGTCGCCGTGGCCGGAGCGCTGCTGCACGACATCGGCAAGCTCGAGGCATACGAGCAGGCCGACGGGGCGATCACGATGTCCGATCACGGCCGCCTGCAGGGCGAGATCCCACTCGGCTACTACCGCGTGCGGCGAGCGATCGAGCGCATCGAAGGGTTCCCGCCCGAGCTCGAGCAGGCGCTGCTCCACATCATCCTCAGCCACCACGGCTCGCTGGAGCACGGCAGCCCGGTGGTGCCCTGTACGCGCGAGGCGACGCTGGTGCACATGATCGACAACCTCGGCGGCCGACTCGGGAGCTTCGATCGGCTCGAGAAGCAGCTGGCCGACGGCGAGCAGTGGTCGCTCTATGACAAGGGCATCGGCGGCGGTGCCTACTTCGGCTCTCCGGTCGCCGCCCGGCGCCAAGCCGCCTAACCGCCCCGGCGCCAAGCCGCCTAACCGTCTGGCCAAAGCCGCCTGACCGCGTGGCCGTATCTGTCACGGGTCCGTAGCGCCCGCCCCAAAATTGCGCAAATAGCGTGTCTTGTAGGGCCGCGAACGACGGCCCGCGAGCCGCCCCATCTAGAGTTGCGGGTCGATGGCGAAGGACACGGAAAAGCTGATTCGTCAGCTGTCCCTCATCTCGTACCTGATGGCCGAGCGGCGGCCCGTCACCGCCCCCGAGATCAGACGGGACGTCGAGGGGTACAGCGTGATGAACGAGGACGCGTTCGCGCGCCGGTTCTACGCGGACCGCTCCGAGCTCGAGGCGCTCGGCATCGTGCTTTCCGTGGAGAAGCCGGTCGATGGTCTCGTCGAGCAGGAGAACTACTCGCTGCCGCCGGAGAACTTTCATCTCCCTCCGATCGGCTTCACCGACCGCGAGCTGGCCTCGCTGGGGACCGCCCTGCAACTGCTCGACGGAGAATTCGCCTACGCCGAGCCGCTCCGCCTGGCCCTCCAACAGATCTCGTGGGGACGCCCGAGTCCGCTCAGCTCGCCCGAGCAACACACGGTCGCCCTCGGGATCACGGGTTCGGCCGGCGGCCATGACGTCTCCCAGCGCCTGGCCAAGATCGAGACCGCGATCTTCCGCCGCAAGACGATCGTCTTCGACTACTACACGATGGAACGCGACGAAGTCGGCACTCGGCGGGTGGATCCGTACCAGCTGCTGTTCCAGGGCGGCCAGTTCTACGTGGTCGGGCGCGCCCACGAGCGGGGCGCGGTCCGAGTCTTCCGCCTTTCCCGGATCCGCGGCAAGGTCGGCTACGCGACCAAGGCCGAGCACGATTTCCAGCGTCCCGCCGATTTCGACGCGCGCGGATACGGGGACCGAATCCACTGGCAGTTCGGCGACGCGATCGGTACCGCCGAAGTCTGGGTCAGCGCCCGGATCGCCTGGCAAATCGAACGCCACTTCGGCCGCTACGGGGAGTTTCGGCCCGACGGCGATGACGGGGACCGGGTGTTCGTCACCGCCTATGCCAATGCGCGGCAGCTGATCGCCTGGGTGCTGGGGCTGGGCGAGCACGCCCGCGTGGTCGGACCGCCCGACCTGCTCTCCGAGCTGCGGGAGCGCGTGCAGCTGCTGGTCGAGCGCCACAGCGGCGACCCGGATACGACCGGCGACCTGGCCCCGGCGGCCGGTCCCGACGACGGCTCGGCCCGTAGCGAGCTACCCGACGCGGACACCAACGGCCATCTGCCCGACGCCGCGATCCGCCCGGAGCGCTTCGCGCGGCTGGTCACGCTGGCCAGCATCCTGATCGAGGCGGGCCGGGCCAACCGGCGGCTCGACGCACGCGACCTCGGGAAGAGCCTGAAGGTCTCTGAGCAGGAGCTGCGCGAGGACATCTCCGTGCTCAACGTCGTCAACTTCGGCGCCGGCACCTACGTCCTCTATGCCGAGATCCTGGCCGACGGCACGATCGAGGTCGACCCCGAGCCCTACGGCGACTCGTTCGCCCGGCCCGCGCGCCTGCTGCCGGTCGAGGCCAAGGCGCTGGTCGCCGCGATCGATCTGATCGGCGAGCACATCCCCGAGGGCTCACTCGCCTCGGTGCGGCAGAAGGTGGTCGCCGCGCTGGGCGAGGACCCCGCGCACGAGGGCCTGCAGGTGGCCTCACCCGGCGGCGACGACGCCGAGATCGCCGCGGTCGTCTCGCGGGCGATCTCGACCCAGCACATGCTGGCCTTCGAGTACTACAAGGAGAACGAGGACGAATTCACCAGCCGCCTGGTCGAGCCATACGCCCTGATCAACGGCCGCGAGGGTTGGTACGTGGCCAGCTTCGATCCGACCCGCGACAGCGTGCGGCATTTCCGTCTGGACCGGATCAAGTCCGCCAACGTCACCGACGACCGATTCGAGCCGCGCCCGGACGTCGATCCCGCCGCCGACGTCGACGGTTGGCCGCGGACCGGCGAGGTGCCGGCCTCCCGTCGGGCGCAGGTCTGGATCACCCCCGAGCGGGCCCGCTGGGCGCGCGAAGAGCGCACCGTCGTGGCCGAGCTCGCGGACGGCTCGGTGATCGTCGAGCTCGGCTTCGCCGGGGTCGATTGGCTCGTCCGCGAGGTTCTCAAGGAGGCCGGGGACGCGGTCGTGCTCGAGCCTGAAGACGCGCGCTCAGCGGTGCGCGCCGCCGCCGAGACGATCCGCGCCGGGGCCGGCGCGCTCACCCGTTGAGCCGGCGCGACCAGATCACCATGAGCCCGGAGGAGATCCGGGCGTTCCTGGTGGCGCAGCGCACCGTGATCTGTGCCACCAACGGCCACACCGGCTGGCCGCACCTGATGCCCCTGTGGTTCGTGACCCGCGATCAGGACATCTGGGCCTGGACCTACGGAAAGTCACAGAAGGTGCGCAACCTCGAGCGCGACCCGCGCGCGACGCTGCAGGTCGAGACCGGCGATGCCTACGATCAGCTGCGCGGCGTGATGATCGAGGCTCAGACCCTGATCCACCGCGACACCGAGCTGGTCCTGGACTTCGGGCTCGAGCTGTTCACGCGGTACAACGGCGGCGGCCAGGGGCCCGAGTTCAGGGATGCCATCCGCGCCCAGGCCGCCAAGCGCGTCGCCCTGCAGTTCAAGCCACAGCGAATCGCCAGCTTCGACCACCGCAAACTGGCCGGGGCATATTGATCTCCGGCTGGCCGGGGCATTTTGATCTCCGGCTGGCCGGTGCGTACCGACCTGCCCTGACGGGCTAGTCTGCGCGCGATGCAGAACCTCAAAGGCCTGATTCTCAGCGGCGGCACGGGCACGCGACTGCGGCCGATCACCCACACGAGCGCCAAGCAGCTCGTGCCGGTGGCCAACAAGCCGGTCCTGTTCTACGGCATCGCCGCGATGGCGGACGCCGGGATCGAGGAGGTCGGGATCATCATCGCCCCGGAGACCGGCGAGGAGATCCGCGCGGCGGCCGGTGACGGCTCGCGCTTCGGCGTCAAGCTGACCTACATCGTCCAGGGCGAGCCGCTCGGGCTCGCTCACGCGGTGCTCACCGCCGAGTCGTTCCTGGCCGACTCACCGTTCGTCATGTACCTCGGCGACAACCTCCTGCAGGGCGGGATCGAGGATCTCGTGACGGCGTTCCGCGAGCATCAGCCAGACGCCCTGATCCTGCTCACCCCCGTGGCCGACCCCGAGTCCTACGGGGTGGCCGAGCTCGAGGACGGCGCCGTCGTCCGCCTGGTCGAGAAGCCGGCGGAGCCGAAGACTGACCTCGCGCTGGTCGGCGTCTACATGTTCACGCCCGCCATCCACGATGCCGCCCGGGCGATCGAGCCGTCGGGGCGCGGCGAACTGGAGATCACCGACGCGATTCAGCACCTCGTCGACGCCGGGATGCGCGTCGAGCCGCACGTGGTCCGCGGCTGGTGGAAGGACACCGGCCGGCTCGAAGACATGCTGGCCGCCAACCGCCTGGTCCTCGACACGATCGAGGCGAAGGTCGAGGGAGAGCTGATCGAGTCGCAGGTCGACGGACGCGTCGTGATCGACCCCGGCGCCCGGCTCGAGCGATGCGCTGTCCGCGGCCCGGCGATCATCGGTGCGGGCGCCCGCCTGACCGACTGCTACATCGGGCCCTACACGGCGATCGGCGACGGCTGCACGATCGAGAACGCCGAGGTCGAGCATTCGATCCTGCTGGCCGGCGCATCGGTGCGCGACCTGGCCGGGCGGATGGAGTCCTCGCTACTCGGCCGCAATGTCAAGATCGGGCGTGACCACCACCAGCCGCGGGCATACCGGTTCATGGTGGGCGACAACTCCGAGATCGGAATCCTGTAGCCCGACACTATTATCTTCATCAGATTTGTTGAGTTCGCCCCAACCGAAGTGAGGAGTTGAGACACAGATGAGCGCTCACGATGATCACGTCCACACCGGCCCTGGTTATCCGACCGTGCAGGCCGCCCGCGAGCAGCCCGCCGAGAAGCTCATCTACGTCGCGGCGCTGTACGAGGGCACCGGCATCGACAAGCCGGACTTCATCGCCGTGGTCGACGTCGACCCCGGCTCCTCGAGCTACGGCCAGATCGTCGGGCGGACCGACATGCCCAACACCGGCGACGAGTTGCACCACTTCGGCTGGAATGCTTGCTCGTCGGCCTGCCATTCGCAGCTGCAGCGCGACACCCTGATCGTGCCCGGGTTCCGCTCCTCGCGGATCCACCTGCTCGATGTCTCCGATCCGCGCGCGCCCCGGATCAAGCACGTGATCGAGGGCGAGGAGATAAAGGAGAAGACCGGGCTGAGCGCGCCGCACACAGTTCACTGCATGCCCGGCGACATCATCACCGTTTCGATGCTGGGCGACGCCGACGGCAACTCCCCGGGTGGGTTCGCCGTGCTCGACGCCCGCGACTTCTCGATTCAGGGCCGCTGGGAGAGCGAGCCGGGGGCAACCGATTTCATGTACGACTTCTGGTACCAACCGCGCCAGAACACGCTCGTCTCCAGCGAATGGGGTGCGCCCAACACGTTCAAGGACGGCTTCAACCCCGCCGACGTGGCGGAGGGCAAGTACGGGCGCAGGCTGCACTTCTGGGACCTCGAGAAGCGCGCCAAAGTGCAGACCATCGACCTCGGCGACGATGGCTGGATCCCGCTGGAGATCCGCTGGCAGCACGATCCCGACTCGGTCCAGGGCTTCGTCGGGGCCACCCTCTCGAGCAACATCATCCGCTTCTCCAGGGACAACGGCTCGTGGTCGACCGGCACGGTGATCGACGTGACTAACGAGCCGCTCGAGGGCTGGCCGCTGGAGGGAGGCGTGCCCGGCCTGATCACCGACCTGGTGCTCTCGCTGGACGACAAGGATCTGTTCTTCTCCAACTGGCTGCACGGCGACCTGCGCCATTACGACGTGTCCGATCCGGAGAACCCGGTGCTGCGCTCGCAGGTGTGGCTGGGTGGACTGCTCGGACGCGACGGCGGGCACCCGAAGGCCACCGAAACGCTGAACGGCGGGCCCCAGATGCTGCAGAACTCACTCGACGGCGAGCGCGTGTACGTGAGCAACTCGCTGTATTCGACCTGGGACAACCAGTTCTACCCCGGGATCAAGGGCTGGCTGACCAAGCTCGACAAGCAGGCCGACGGGACGTTCGCGCTCGACCCAGACTTCTTCGTCGACTTCCACGAGCAGGCCGACGGAGCCCGTCCGCACGAGATCCACCTGCCCGGCGGGGACTGCACCACCGAGATCTTCCAGTGATGCGAGGTCGCCGGACGCGCGGGCAGACAGTCATCACGCGAGGCGCTTCTCGCCCCAGAAGCAGGCCACCGGGTTGTCGTTGAAGTCCTCGATCTCGGCGTAGCCCTCCGACTGGTAGAGACCGCGGGCGCTCGACTGCCTGGGCCCGGTGTCCAGACGGGCCGTCTCGTACCCGAGCCGGCGGGCATCCGCCTCGAGTTCGTGCAGCAGCGCCCGCGCCACTCCCCGCCCGCGCCACTCCGGCACGACGAACATCTTCTTGATCTCGCAGATCTGATCGTCGAGCCGTTTGATCCCGCCGCAGCACACCGGCCGGCCGTCGAGGTAGCCGACCATGAACGAGCCGTGGGGCGGGCTCAGCTCCTCGGGACCCGCCTTCGGCATCGTGTCCCCGTCGAGGTCGAGACCGTCGTACATGACGGCGATCTCATCTCGCATCGCCTGCGCCAGCACCGCTCCGTCGCCGCCGTTCAGCGGCGCCAGGCGGAAGTCGATCTCCGGCGCCACGTCAGCGACCGCCCAGGAGAGCCACGAGCCCACTCGGCGTTTCCGAGCGGCCCACGTGGATCCGGGGCCAGGTCAGGCGCGAGTCCGTGCTCTCGGTCGTCCCGGCGGCGGTGGTGTAGGCCATCGTGAAGCCGGCCGCGCGAACGGCGCTGATGACCGTGTCGTTGTAGGCACCGAACGGATAGGCGAAGTAGTAGACGGGATGACCGAGGACCGCATCGAGCGTCCGCCGCGAGCCCGCCGTCTCCATGCGCAGCTCCGAGGGCGTGATCGCGCGCAGGTCGACGTGGTGGGCGGTATGGTCGCCGACGTCCATCCCGGCGCGGTCGAGTTGCCGGATCTGCTCGGCGCTGAGGAAGCCCGGCTCGGTCATCCGCCCGGTGATCACGAAGAACGTCGCGGTCATGTGCCAGCGCTGCAGGGCGGGCAGGATGGTCCGGACGTCATCGACGTAGCCGTCGTCGACGGAGATGATGACCGGCCTGCTCGGCAGTTTGGCGCCGTAGTAGAGGGCGGCGAACAGCTGGGACTGGTGGATCGTGTGGTAACCGCCGGCATTCAGCGCGCTCAGCTCGGCCGCGAAATTCGCCGGGTCGACGATCAGGTCGGGCAGGCCGACGGCGCCCGACGGCGCAACTCGGTGATAGGTGAGGACCGGGACGGTGACGCTGCGCTGCCGCGCGCCGGGCGGGGGAACCAGCGATGGAGTCGGGTGCGCCGCTGTCGGCGGGCCCGATGCCCCGCGCCCACCGCCCGGGGTCGCCGTGATGCCCCCGCTGCGGGGCCGGGTCTTGCCGCCATGTCCGCGCGCCGCGGTGGTCGCGCTCGTCCCGCCGCCGCACGCGGCCAGCCAGATCGCCGCGAGCCCGGTCGCCAGCCACCGTGAACTCCTGCCATACGAATGCACGGCGGCAAATCTAGCGAGCTTCGGGCTACCCTCAACGAGATGATCGATCCCCCGCCAGAGGTAAGCGAGCGGCTGCTGAAGGCCTGGCGAGGCGAGATCGTCGCCGGCCGGGTCTATGAGCTGATCGCGCTGCGGATGAACGATCGAGAGGCCGAGATCCTGCGCCGGATGGCGGAGGCCGAAAGCGGACACCGCGGGCGGCTCGAGCAGCGGATGCGCGAGGTGGGCGTTCCCGTCCCCGATCCAAGCCGCGTGCGGATCCCGCTGTGGCTGCGCCTGCAGACCAGGATCGCGCCGGTCGATCGCCTGCTCGCGGCGCGCGAAGCAGCGGAGGACGAGGAGGTCGACGACCTCTACAAGCGCTCGACCGGAGACGCAACCACCGACCACCTGCTGCGCGAGATCCGTAAGGAGGAGCGCTCCCATTCGCTCGCCGTCCAGGACATCCGCGCCGGCGGCGAGCATGGCGACGGCGACCGCCCGCGGCCCGAGCCGCTGGCCCCCGGGCGCCAGTTCGCCCAGGACCGGCTCGACAAGATCCTCGGCCGCGAGAAGGGTCACGCGGCTGGGGGCGGCTGGATCTCTGGCGCGATCTACGGCGCCAACGACGGTCTCGCCGCCGTGTTCGGGATCGTGGCCGGCGTCTCCGGCGCCACGGGCGGTTCGAGCTCCGTGCTCACCGCCGGACTGGCCGGGGCGATCGCCTCGGCTCTGTCGATGGCCACCGGCGCGTTCCTGGCCGAGCGCTCGGAGGCGGAGGTCGCCGCCGCCAATGTCGAACGTGAGCGCCAGGAGATCGCCGAGCACCCCGAGGAGGAGAAGGAGGAGCTGTCGCTCTTCTACCAGCTCAAGGGGATCGACCAGCAGACCGCCGATGAGCTCGCTGAGCGAATCGCCCAGCAGCCCGACGCGATGCTGCACGCGCTGGCCACCGAGGAGTTCGGCGGGATGGGCGATCGCGGAGACCCCAAACAGGCGGCAATCGCGGCGGGTATCTCCACCGGTCTGGGCGCGATCGTCCCGGTGATCCCGTTCTTCTTCACCACCGGCACGACGGCGATCGTCCTCGCCGCGATCGTCTCGCTCTTCGCCCACTTCCTGGTCGGCGCGGCGAAGTCTCTGGTCACGCTCCGGACCTGGTGGTCGGCCGGACTCGAGATGACGCTAGCCGGCGTGATCGTCGGCGGCGCGACCTACCTGGTCGGGCTCGCGCTCCCGACCTGACCCGTCGCCGTCGCCGTCGCCGTCGCCGTCGCGCAGGCGGGCAAACTCCTGCCGCAGCGACGCGACCTCGGCCTCGAGCGCGGAGACCCGGTCCACCAGTCCGGCCGGACGCGCGGCGCCGGTCTCGGCGGCGGGCGCGGGAGCGGGCCAGTGCGCGGCCGGGGGCCCCGACGGGTTCGGCTCGTCCGACTCCCCGCCGAGCAGCTGCACGAACCGGTCCTCCTTCTGTCCCGGGCGGCGCTCCAGCCGGCGGGCGTAGCCATGTGCGCCGAGCGACTCGAGCACCCGCTCGACGTCCTCCAACGACCCGATCGGGGCCATCCGCTCGCTGCGGGCTTTCAGCTCTCCCGGCGTCTGCGCGCCGCGCAGCAGCAGCACGCTCAACACGGCGAGCTCCGAGCGATCCAGGCCCAGCGCCTCCTCAGCCAGGTGCCGGTACTTGGTCGCGCGCGAGCTGTGGCCGCTGGCCAGCCGGGCTACGCCGTACTTGCAGAGTCTCTGAGCGGCGTCGCGGACCGTGGTCTCGTCGTAGGCGGTGACGGGGTCGCGGTTGGTCGACTGGTTACAGGCCAGGCGCAGAGCGTTGAGGGTCAGCGGGTACTGGTCCGGCGTCGTCCAGCGCTTCTCGATCAGGCAGCCGAGCACCCGCTGCTCGGGAGCGGTCAGCTCGGACATCTGCATGGGCTGAGGATAAGTGGTGTTCACGAGAAGGTCACAGGACGTGAGCGCCTTCTTCACGAACCGCCCGGTTTGCAGGTCAATCCTTCCGGCCATGAACGAAACGACACGAGCAGATATGCACGTACACTCGACGGCGTCGGAGCTGTCGAAGCTCGGGATCCAGCGGTCGCTGCAGCTTCCCGAGTGCGCCACAGAGCCCGCGGAGGTCTATGAACTGGCCAAGCGCCGCGGCATGGATTTTGTGACGATCACCGATCACGACACGATCGCGGGCGCGCTCGCGATCGAGCACCTGCCCGGCACCTTCGTCTCCGAGGAGCTGACGGCCTGGTTCAAGGGAGAGCCTCAAGCGGTGCATGTTCTCTGCTACGGGATCACGCCGGAGGACCACGGCTGGCTGCAGGACCACAACCGCGACGTCGAGAAATGCGCCGCGTACCTGGCCGAGCACGAGATCACCTCGGCCCTGGCCCACCCCTTCTACGCGGTTCAGGCCCCGCTCCTCGCGCGCCACCGCCGCCGCCTGGCCGAGCTGTTCCCGATCTGGGAGACACGCAACGGATCGCGGGCCAAGGAGCTGAACCTGCCGGCGTTCGTGTACATCGAGACGCACGGCGGAACGCCGATCGGGGGATCGGACGATCACGCCGGGATCGACATCGGACGGACCTTCACCGAGACGCCACCGGCGGCTGACCCGGCCGAGTTCCTGGCCCACATCCGGGCCGGCCGGGCCGCCGCCCACGGCGAGCAGGGCAGCGCGGCGAAGTGGACGCACGCCGCGATGGCTCTGGCCATTCGATCGCTTGGGGGCGCCGGCGGAGCGGCCCGGCCCGATCCGGCCGCGGTCCTGAAGATCGTCGAGCGCGTGCTGCGCGAGGGGGAGGTCCGCCACGGCACCGTCGGCGGCGACCTCGGCCCAGAGCACGCGCTCGCGCTGCTCCGCGCCTGGCTGCAGTCGATGGACATCGACGAGCGCGGGCTGATCAAGCTGCTGCAGGATGACGAGATCGGACACGCCGACCTGCAGCGACGCGCCCGCCGGATCCACGAGCGCGAGCTGGCCGGGGTGGTGAAGGAGGTTGTCGCGGTCACCGACTCGGGGGCGACGCCCGACCTGCTGCAGACCACCGGAGCGCTCTTTGATGCCTGCGTGCCGGCGATTCCCTACGCCGCCGCCACCGCATTCTTGGGGCGCGAGAAGCTGAAGCTGACCCGCAGCGACGGCGACCGGGCGCGCGTGGCGCTCGTGGCCGACGGACTCGGGGGGATGCACGGCGTGACCCGGACGATCCAGCAGATCCGCAACCGCGGCGTGCCCGGGTTCGAGGTCGAGGTGATCGGCACCGACGCCGATGTGGACCGTCGGCTGAGCGCCGTGGCGGAGGTCGACATGCCGTTCTACGAGGGGCTGAAGATCGGTGTCCCCAGCGTTCCCGCCCTGGTGGATGCGCTCTCGGAGGGACGCTACGACCTCGTCCACATCTGCTCACCGGGTCCGGCCGGTGCCGGCGCCTGGCTGCTGGCCCGCGTGCTCGAGCTACCGCTGATCGGCAGCTATCACACGGAGCTCGCTGCCTACGCGGGCCTGCGCACGGGCCAGCCTCACGTCGAGGCGCTGGCCGGGCTCGCGCTGGGCAAGTTCTACGGTGCCTGCGACGTCGTCCTCTCGCCCAGCTCCGCCACCGATGCGCGCCTCCGGCAGCTGGGGATCCAGCCCGATCGGATCGGACGCTGGGACCGAGGGGTTGACCTCGAGCGGTTCGATCCGGCGTTCCGGGAGCCGGGATCGCTTCCCGGCGAGATCAATGTCCTCTATGCCGGGCGGCTGACCAATGAGAAGGGCGCCGAGCTGCTCGCCGACGCCTTCCTGGCCGCCCACCGGCGCGATCCGCGGCTGCACCTGGTGCTGGCCGGCGGCGGCCCCGAGGAGTACGCCCTCCGCGCGCTGCTCGGCGCCCACGTTACCTTCCTCGGCTGGCTGCACGGTCCCGAGCTGGCCCGGGCCTACGCCAGCGCGGACGTGTTCCTGTTCGCCAGCGAGACCGACACGTTCGGGCAGGTCATCCTCGAGGCCCAGGCGAGCGGTCTGCCCGTCGTCGCCGTTGACGCCGGTGGCCCGGCCACGCTGATCGAGAACGGGCGGACGGGATTGCTGGCCCCGCCCGAGCCCGACGGGCTCGCCCACGCCGTGCTCTCGCTGATCGACGCGCCGCTGCTGGCCGAGCGCCTACGTCGCACGGCCCGGGTGGCCGTGCGCGGGCGGACGTGGGGAGCCGCGCTCCAGCGCCTCGGGGCGGGTTACCGGGCGGCCCTGCGCAAGGGCGAGCACGGCCTGGGCCGTCGGGTCGCGTAGGCGCAACTCGCAGCACCGCTTAACATCCACAGCCGGTCACATGAGCAAAGCTCGCCTCGAGGCGTTCTCCGACGGCGTGCTCGCGGTGGCGATCACGCTGCTCGTGCTGGACATCCACGTGCCGCCGCCCGGGGACAAGCCCGCGCTCGGGCACAAGCTCTTGGACCTGTGGCCGCATTACGCGGCATACGCGATCTCGTTCCTGACCATCGGGATCATCTGGGTCAATCACCACGCGATGATCAGCCGCTTGCGTGAGGTCGACCACGTGATCCTGATCCTCAACCTGTTGCTGCTGATGAGCATCGCGGTGCTTCCCTTCGCCACCGATCTGATGGCGGCCTACCTCAAGGAGAGCCAAGGTGAGCACATCGCCGCCGCGGTCTACAGCGGCGCGTTCCTCCTGATGGCGAGCATCTTCTCGGTGCTGAACCGACACATCCTCCTGCGGAAGGCCCATCTGCTCCAGGACGCCCGGTCCGAGGAGTGGCGACGGAGAACCTACCGCCGCGCCCGCCTGGGTGTGATTCCTTATGCGCTCGCCACGGCACTCGCCGCGGTCTCGCCGTACCTGACGCTGGCGATCTGCGGCGCGCTGGCGGTGTTCTACGCGCTCCCGTTCGCCAGCAGCGCGGGCGCCGAGGGCTAGCTCCCGGGGCCGTCCTCGACGAACTAGAAAGCGGTTGGCTAACCGAGCAATCGCGACTATAGTGCGCTGACGGGCAGGCGGTGGAGGCCGCCGGCGGGGGGATTCTGTGGCGGCAAGGGTCGGAGAGGCATTATGCGACGGTCAGTCTGTGTCATAGCGACGATCTTCGGCGCGTGGACGGTGGTTGGAGCAGCAGCCGCGGTCGCGTCGAGCTGGACGATTGAACCGAGTCCTGCCCCACCGGACAACGGCGCGAACCTGAGCTCGGTTTCGTGCGCGACGGCGGTCTCGTGCGTCACCGTCGGCTGGGCGTTCACCGCTTCCTTTGGCCAGCTGCCGCTGGCCGAGCACCGGGACAGCGGAGGCTGGAGCACCACCCCCGTTTCACTTCCGGAGGGAGCGTCGGGCGCCAAGCTGAATGGCGTGTCCTGCGCCCGCCCCAATGCCTGCACGGCCGTGGGCGTGAAGCTCGGGTCCGGCGGCGATTCCAACAATTCCAAGGTTCTGGTCGAGCGGTGGAACGGCACGCGCTGGCATGTCCAGTCCGCGCCGAGCCCCGCTGGATCGGTGAACAGCGAACTGGATGCCGTGTCCTGTCCGACGGCACACTCGTGCAAGGCGGTCGGCACCACGCAGTCTCGGTTCGGCAGTCCCGACGCGCTGGCGGAGAGCTGGGACGGGCGAGCCTGGTCGATCGATCCCACGCCTCCCAGGGCATTTGAGCTCGTCGGTGTCTCGTGCACATCGGCCCGAGCCTGCACCGCGGTGGGCGAGGTTGGGATCGACGCAGTGCTGACGACGATCGCCGAGCGCTGGAACGGCGTAACCTGGACCGCCCAGACCACGCCACAGCTCGATGAGTTCAACAACGCCAATGGCTTCACCAGCGTCTCGTGTGCCGCGCCACTCGCCTGCACCGCCGTCGGGTTCAGGGGCCAATCGGGTCAAGGTTTCATCTCGAGCACGCTGGCCGAGGCCTGGCGCGGCGACGCCTGGTCCGTCCAGCCCACCTCGAGCGTGGGAATAAGCCAGTTCAATGGCGTCTCCTGCACGCGCCCCAACGCCTGCACGGCGGTGGGCTCCGACGAGGCGTCCCCGAACGGTGGAAGCACCACCCAGCGCTGGAACGGCCGGGCGTGGCGGGTTCAGCCGACGCCGACGGATAACGGCGGCGCACTCAATTCCGTCTCCTGCCCGACGCTCCGCAGCTGCACCGCGGTCGGCTCCAGCTCGACGCGCTCCACGATCGTCGAGCGCTACACCGGGACCTAACCACCGGAACATGTGTTTGTGAGAACCCCGCTCGGGGCAGCCTGCCTCTGTTGGTTTCCACCAGAGAAAGGACTTCATGAGCGACATAGTCGACAAAGTTACGGGCAAGGCAAAGCAGGCGGCGGGCGACATCGTCGGCGACTCATCGCTGCATCGCGAAGGCCGCAAGGAAGAGCGCAAGGGCGAGGCCAAAGAGGAGGCCGCCCGCGCGGAGGATCGCGCCGACGAGAAGGCCGGCGAGGTAGCCAAGCTCGAGCGCGAGACCAACTAGTTCGAAGCAGACACGTTTGACGGTCGGTCCGGCGGCGGCCCTTCGGGGTCAGCCGCCGGATACGTCAGAGGTTCGGCCACCGCGGATGCGTCAGACCCTCCGGGTCAGCCGTCGGATACGGGTAGACCTAGTCCTCGAAGGTGAACCGTTCGAGCACGCCGGTCAGCTCAAACAGGCGTTGCACCTGATGCTGTCCGCGACGCAGGGTGAGGCGGTGTCCGTTTGAATCGGCGAACCGTTGGGCGCGGACGATCGAGCCAAGGCCGGTGCTGTCCATGAACTCCAGACCGCTGAGATCGATCAGCAGGCGGCGCGGCTCGGCCCCGATCTTGCGCAGCTGCTCGTCGAGCTCGGGGGTGGTATCGAGGTCGAGCTCACCGATCAAGGCCAGCACGACACCTTGCGCGTCGCTGGCGCGCTGAATCAACAGCGTCCCCCGGTGACTGTTCGCCGTGTCCGAATCACTCATGGTCGAGCCCCCCTCCCGCGTTCTAAACGTGTTCAGAGACTGCATCAGTTCATCGCTTCCCAACAAGACTGATGGGTTAGCCCGCTTGTCCGTCGTTCGACTTGTCAATCGCCCGATGTCCGAGCCTGGCACCTCACCATCGCTTTCCGAGCTACCCGAGGGTCACAGCAGAAGGCGGATGGACACGGAAATTTAGCATCCGGCGCGGAGTCAGCTGTGATTGCGGTGACGAAGCGCAGATCGGCGGGTAAGGTCAAAGCGATGCTGAAAGCGGAGAGGGTGGCATCAGCGGTTCCGCCCGAGGGCGGAGCCGAGCCATGCCGGGAAGAGGATCGGGAATTCGGCCCGCGCGCGCGTCAGCTGGCGCACGCCGTGTTCGACGGCTTCAGGCAGCACGATCTGCTCACCTCGGCCAGCGCGATCTCGTTTCAGATCCTGACCGCGATCATTCCCTTCGTGCTGTCCCTGCTCGCGCTGGCAGGCCTGTTTCATCTGTCCGACATCTGGCGCGACCACCTCGAGCCTCACGTCAAGTCGAACGTCTCACCGGCCATGTTCTCGGTGATCAGCGACGGGGTGAACAAGGTATTCACCGGCAGGCGCGTGCTGTGGGCCACCGCCGGCGGGCTGCTGGCGCTGTGGCAGGTGTCGGGGGCGGTGCGGGCGGTGATGGGCGCGCTCGCGCGCATCTACGGGTCATCGGCCGAGCGGAGACCGTTCCTGAAGCGCTACGCGATCTCGTTCGTCCTCTCGATCGAGGTGGGTGCGGTTTTCATCCTCGTGGCGATATGTCTCCTGTTCGCACCGTTCTTCTCCCCCGCCCATCCCGGGGCCGCGTTCGACGTGTTCGCGTTCGTGGTGCGCTGGGTCCTGTCGCTGGCGTTGCTGCTGTTGGCCGTGGCGATGCTCGTGCGGCACGCCCCGGCGACGCATCAGACGGTGCCGTGGGTCAGCCTTGGCGCGACGATCGTGATCGGGTCGTGGGTGATCGCGTCGCTGCTGTTCTACCTCTATCTGACCGGGATCGCGTCGTACAAGTCGGTGTTCGGCAGCCTCTCGGCGGTGATCGTGGCGATGGCCTACCTCTACGTCTCCACGACGGTGTTTCTGTTCGGCGCCCAACTCGACGCAATCCTCCGCGCGCAGGTCACCGGGACGCTGTCCGGGGTGCAGCCCGAGGAATGAGTGCGGGTCAGTCCGGGCGCGGACGGGTAAGCGACCCGTACGCGTCGGGTCGCCGCGTGCTCAAAAACGGAAACAGCTCGAGCCAGTCGGCACGCTGGTCGAGGTCGAGGTCGGCGACCAGCACGGCCGGCTGATCGCGCGGGGCCTGAACGAGGACCCGGCCGTAGGGGTCCGAGATGAAGCTCGAGCCGTAGAACGTGATCGGCTCCTCGACGCCGATCCGGTTGATCGCGACCATGAACGTCCCGTTGGCGATCCCGTTGCCGATGATCACCTGCTGCCACAGGGGCTCGGTGTCAAAGCCCGGGTGGTCGGGCTCGGAGCCGATCGCGGTGGGGTAGATCAGCACCTCCGCGCCGGCCAGCGAGTAGGCACGGGCGAGCTCGGGGAACCACTGATCCCAGCAGGTGGGACAGCCGAGCCGCGCCTCGCCGGTTTCCAGCGGGAGCCTGATCAGGGGGAACGGGTCGGCGTCGACCGGCCCGGGCCTGAAGTAGTGATCCTCGTAGTAGCCGGCGGTGACCGGTATGTGGAGCTTGCGCGTGCGGGAGACCAGCCGCCCGTCCGGCGCGACCACGACCGCCGTGTTGTAGCCGAGACCGTCGGGACCGTCAGGCCCGTCGGCGCGCTCGTACAGCGAAGCGTGCACGTACACGCCCGTTTCGACGGCGGACCGCCGGGCAAAGGAGAGCGTGGGCCCGGTTCCGAGATCCTCCGGCATCGCACCGACCGCCTCCGGCCCATCGGGCGTGATCGCGAAGTACCGGGACAGCGTGAGCTCCTGCAGGCAGACGATCCGCGCGCCCTCACCCGCTGCCAGGGCGATCCCGGCCCCCAGCGCCTCCTGATGCTCGGCCGGGTCGGGATGCCAGCGCTCCTGGACCAGCCCCACCCGCAGCGGCGAGCGCGTCGGTTCCCGCGTGCGGGCGGGCGAGTCCAGCGGCTCGTAGGCGCTCAGCAGCTCAGGCATCGCGCACCGGAACCTGCTGGGTGATGCAATGCGGGCCCCCGCCGCCGTAGGCGAGCACGGCGCCGGGAACTGAGACGATCTCGCGCCCGGGGAAGGCGGCGGCGATGATCGCCAGCGCCTGCGGGTCGGTATCGGATCCGGTGACGGGCACGATCACGGCACCATTGCACACGTACAGGTTCAGGTAGCCCGCCGCCACCGTCTCACCCGCGACCTCGGCATAGGGCAGGAACGGCAGCTCGATCGCCTCGATCCCCACTCCCGCCAACCGCGCTCGGTTCTCCTGGCAGCGCTCGAAGTTGGGATTGCCCTCCGGCACGGTCTGCAGCAGCGCCTGGTCCGGCCGGGTGAACGCCGCGATCAGGTCGACGTGGCCGTCGGTGTCGCGGTCCTCGACCAGACCGCAACCCAGCCAGACGATCCGCTGCGCGCCGAGATGGCGCCGCAGCGCCTCCTCGATCTCCGCCCGCGACAGGGAGGGATTGCGGTTCGGATTCAGCAGGCACTCCTCCGTCGTCAAAAGCGCTCCGGCGCCGTCGCCGAGGATCGACCCGCCCTCGAGCACCAGCGGTGCGTCCAGCACCTCGTCGCCCAGCTGCCGGGCGATCAGCCCGCCCACCGCGGCGTCGCGATCCCAGGGCGGGAACTTCCCGCCCCAGGCGTTGAAGCCGAAGTGGACCGCCCGCCGCCGGCCATCCTCGCCGTATACATAGATCGGGCCACAGTCACGCAGCCAGGAATCGTCCAGCAGCAGCTCGGCGACCTCGACCCCGGCGCCACACGCCGCGCGCGCGCCGGCCGCGTCGGCGCCCGGATTGGCGATCATCGTCACGGGCTCGAACGCCGCGATCGCGTTGGCCACCGTCGCGTAGTCGGCGCGCGCCTGATCGAGAGTCGCACCCCAGAGCTCACGGCGGCACGGCCACCCCATCAGGGTGCGCTCGTGCGGCTCCCATTCGGCCGGCAGGCGCGTCACAACCGCCAGCCTAACGACCCGCCCCCGAGAATTCGCGCCAGCGAATTCTCGCCAGCGCCGCAGGCGCCATTCTCGCCAGCGCCGCAGGCGCCATTCTCGCCAGCGCCGAAGGCGCCTAGTTCAGATGTAGGCGGTGCACGACGGCCGCCGCCTGCGTCCGGCTCTGAACGCCCAACTTGGACAGGATCCGCGACACGTGCACGCTGGCGGTCTTCTCCGCCATGTACAGCGCGGCACCGATCTGCCGATTGGTCGCGCCCTCGGCCACCAGCGCTAGCACCTGACGCTCGCGCTTGGTCAGCCCGAACGGATCCCCCTCGCCGTCCGAGCCCGATCCGTTCCCCGCGCCGGCCGCCACGCCCGCGTCGCCATCGGCGCGCCCCGGGCCCAGGCGCGCGCGCTCGCACAACGCCTCCAACTCGGCGATCAACCACCGTGCGCCGAGGCGGCGGGCCAGCTCGAGCGCGGCCTGCGCGCTGTCGGCCGCGGCCGCGCGGTCCCCCCGCTCCACCTGCGCTTCAGCCGCCCGCCAGCGCGATATCGCCACCGGATAGGGCCGCTCGATGGCCTCCCAAGCGGACGCGGCGGCGAGCCAGGGCGCGGGGTCGTGCCGGCCGCGCGCGCGGACCAGCTCGGCCTTTCCGGTGGTGCTCCAAGCCTGCTCCACCGGACCGCCGTCCTGCGCCGCGGCGCGCAGCCGGTCGACGTGGAGCCGCGCCCGGGTGATGGCCTCGCGGACGACGCCGGGCTCGCGGAGATCGCGCCCGCGCTGGGCGAAGTCCGCTTCGATCCGCGCCCCGATCGCGCTCACCCGGGCGATCCGCATGACGTCGTCGGTGCACACCTCGAGCCGATCGAGGGCCGCGGCGACGGCAGCTCGTGCCTCGGGCAACTGGCGCCGGCGCCGGCGGAGATCGCCCAGCACCGAGCCGAGCAATCCGATCCACTGCGGCTCGGAGGATTCGGCCACCAGCGGCTCGGCCTCCTCCAGGCAGCGCGCCGCGGTTTCCTCGTCGCCCTCGCCGAGCGCGAGGTCGGCCTGGCGGAGGAGATGGAAGATCAGCGGCACGCCGACCGTCTGCACCGTCGGCGGCTCGAGGTGGGCCCGGGCCAGCTCCCAATCGCCGGCTTCCAGCGCGAGCTCCGAGACCGTCAGCATCAGCCAGTCGCGGGCGCGGCCGTACCGCGGCGGGATCTCGGCCAGAGCCTCCTGCGCCGTTCGCAGCGCCTCGGCCGTATGGCCGCGTAAACCCAACAGATCGGCGAGATTTCCGTAGGCATAGCTGAGGTCGTCGATGTCGTCGTCCTCACGGGCGATCTGCGCCGCACGGCGGAGACGAGCTGCCCCCGCCTCGTCGTCTCCGAGCGCCATCTGGGCCATCCCCAGAGTGTTCAGGCTCTCACTCTCGCTGCACCTGTCTCCGACCTGGACGGCAACGGCCAGGGCTTTCTCGCCGTCGGCGATCGCGTCGCGGAAGCGCCCGCGCAGCAGGCGTGTGCGCGCCAGCCAGGCCAGCAGCGACGCGCGCTCGGGGCACTCCTCGTCATCCGGGAGCATGGCCAGGGCGCGCTGCGCGGTCTCCACTCCCTCGGTCTGCCGGTTCAGCGCCCACTGGGTGCGAGCCAGGCGAGCCAGCACCGAGGAGTAACGGCGCGGTTCGGCGGCAGGGTCGAGCTGCTGCAGGGCACTCTGCAGCAGCACCTCTCTGCGGGCCCGGTCACCACCGATTTCGTGGGCGCTCGCCGCCACCACTGTCAGCTCGGCCTCGTCGATCGAATCGGGGCGATCGCCGACCGCGACCCGCGGCCACAGCTCCAGCGCGCGCTCGGCCAGATCGGCCGCCTCTCCGTGGGCGTGCGCGTCGAGCGCGGCGAGAGCGGCCTGCACGCTGGTCCGGAGCGCCGCGGGCTGGTCGCCGGCCGCGCTGTAGTGCCGGGCGATCGTGGTCGCCTGCTCGAGGCCGCCATCCTCGGGAGCACACGGCGTTCGCTCCAGCGCCCGCGCCAGCTCGAGGTGCAGCTCGCTCCGCTCGCCCGGCAGCAGGTCGTCATAGAGAGCCTCCCGCAGCAGCTCGTGGCGGAAGCTGAAATAACCGTCGGGGGCGGTGAGCAGCACCTGCTCGGCCAGGGCCTCGCGCAGCGCCAGAGTCAGTGGTTCCGGGGCGATCCCGGTCAGCTCGGCGACCAGTCGCTCGCCCAGCTCGCGTCCGACGGCGATCGCGCGGGCCACCGTCTGCGCGTCGGACGAGAGCCGCTCGATCCGCGACAGGAAAGCGTCACGCAGGCTCTGGGGCGCGCTGCCGCGACCGTCCAGGCCGGCGGCCAGCAGCTCCTCGGTGTACAGCGGGTTGCCCTCGCTGCGGGCGAACAGCCGCCCCACCAGTGCATCGGAGGGAGCATCACCGAGGATGTCGGCCAGCGCCTCCGCGAGCTCCTCGCGGTCGAATGGAGCCAGCTCGATCCGCCGCGTGCGCTCGAGTCGCTCGAGCTCGCTGATCAGCGGTCGCAGCGGATGCCGGCGATGGAGCTCGTCGCTGCGGTAGGTCAGCAGGAGCAGGATGCGCTCGGACCTCAGGCTGCGGGCGAGGAAGGCGACGAAGGTTCGGGTCGAGCGATCGGCCCAGTGCATGTCCTCCAGGCACAGCACCAGCGGCTGGTTCTCGGCCAGTGCGCCGAGCAGCTCGAGCAGCGCCTCGAACAGCCGCAACTGCCCGGACCCGTCGCGGACCTCGGCGGCCGGACGGCCGTCGTCCAGCGCGGGCAGGAGCGCCGCCAGTTGCGCGCGTGAGCCGCGGGTCAGCGACTCGATCGCCGGGTGACGCTCGCGCACCAGAGGTCTGAGCGCCCCCAGCAGCGGCGCGTAGGGGAGCTCGGTCTCGCCGTGCTCGACCGCCTCGCCGCGCAGGACCAATGTGGTTTCGCCATCGATCGACGACCGCTCGGTGATAAGCCTCTGCAGCTCGCCGACCAGGCGCGTCTTCCCGACGCCCGAGTCACCGCGCAGCAGAATCAGCGCAGGGCGCCGAGCCGTCGCCTCCCGCCACGCCAGTTCCAATTCTGCGAGCTCGCCAACGCGGCCTACGAGGTGACTGCTGGTCAGTCTGGCCTGCATGTCGGAAGTATCCTCCGCGACGGCTGAGGTGGTGGTGACGCGGCTCGAGCTCAGCCGCGCGCGCGCTGCTCGCCGCGGCGCGGGCGAAGTCGTCCCTACGAGCGTCTGATAGTGCGGCTTGGATTGTCGGATGCACGGTGTGTTCCTCTCGTTGGTATCCACTGAGGTACAGAGTGGACTGCGACGAGGGCGCGCACATCGGGAGAACGCAGCCGATTTGCCCGGCGTAAGCCTTAGTTTCCGGAGCCGGCCCCTTACGGGCCGGCCGAGGCTCAGGCCGCCGCGGCGCCGGCCGTGTCCGGCATCTGCTCGCTGGAGCCCAGCGGGCTGGCGACCGAGCGCGTGGCCGCCGAGATCTCCTCGGCCGAGACGTTCTGCGGGTGGTGGCAGGCCGCGGCGTGCCCCCCGGCGTACTCGGTCAGCTGTGGCTCGGCCGTCCGGCAGATGTCGGTGGCGTGCGGGCAGCGGGTGTGGAAGCGGCAGCCGGGCGGAGGCGTGATCGGATTGGGCACCTCGCCCGATACGACGGCCCGCGAGCGCGAGCGGTTCTCCTCGGGGTCGGGGATCGGGATCGCGCCGAGCAGCGCCGAGGTGTAGGGGTGGATCGGCTTGGAGTAGAGCTCTTCTGCCGGCGAGATCTCCATCGCCTTGCCGAGGTACATCACCATGATCCGATCCGAGACGTGGCGCACGACGGAGAGATCGTGAGCCACGAAGACGTAGCTCAGGTGAAACTCGTCCTGAAGGTCGTCGAGCAGGTTGATGACCTGGGCCTGAACCGAGACGTCGAGCGCCGAGACCGGCTCGTCAAGGAGGATCAGCCGGGGATCGACGGCCAGCGCGCGGGCGATCCCGATCCGCTGGCGCTGCCCGCCGGAGAACTCGTGGGGATACCGGGAGAGATGTTCGGGGGCGAGGCCGACCCGGTCCAGCAGGGACCGCGCCTCTGCGTCGATCTTCTCCTTCGCCACGCCCCGCATCCGCAATGGCGTGGCCAGGATCTGCCCGACTCGCTTACGAGGGTTGAGCGAAGCCTGCGGATCCTGGAAGACCATCTGCATCTCGCTCCGAATCGGCTCGAGCTCGCGACGGCCCGAGCTCGTGATGTCCTGCCCCCGGAACCGGATCTCGCCGGCGGTCGCATCGATCAGGCGGACGACGGTGCGGATCAGCGTGGTCTTGCCACAGCCGGACTCTCCGACGATCCCCAGCGTCTCCCCCTCCCGCAGCGTGAACGTCACGTCGTCGACCGCGTGGACGTGGCCCAGTCGGCGATCGATCAGCAGACCGGCCTTGACCGGGAACAGCACCCGGAGATGCTCGATGTCGAGCAGCCCCGCGCCGTTGCTCTCCGGGACGCTCACGCCTCCACCGTCTCAGGCGCGGCCAGACCGATTCGGTCGCCGACCATCCGCGCCTTGCGCTTCTGCTCGGGCGTGAGCCAGCAGCGGTCGCGGTGATCGTTTGACTCGGGGAGCCGTGCGGCCAGATCCGGCACCTCCGAGCACTTCTCGAACCGGTGGGGACAGCGCGGCGCGAAATGGCAGCCCTCGGGCGGATGGTGCAGCGACGGCGGCAGCCCGGCGATGGCCGGCAGACGCTCGGACCGATCGCTGTCGATCCGGGTGATCGACCCGAGCAGGCCCCACGTGTAGGGGTGCTGGGGGTCGTAGAAGAGCTCGTCGAGGGTTCCCTGCTCGACCACCCGGCCGGCGTACATCACGATGATCCGGTCCGCGATGTCGGCCACCACGCCGAGATCGTGCGTGACCAGGATCACCCCGGCGCCGGTGTCCGAGCGCAGCTGGCGCAGCTCGTCGAGGATCTGGGCCTGGATGGTCACGTCGAGCGCGGTGGTGGGCTCGTCGGCGATCAGCAGCTTCGGGGAGCAGGAGAGCGCCATCGCGATCATCACGCGCTGGCGCATGCCGCCCGAGAACTCGTGGGGATATGAGCGGATCCGTTCGCGGGCCCGCGGGATCCCGACGCGCTCCATCATCTCCACGGCACGATCGAAAGCCGCCGCCTTGGAGATCTGGTGGTCGTGCACGCGGATCTGCTCGACGATCTGCGTTCCGATCCGGTAGACGGGGTCGAGCGAGCTCATCGGGTCCTGGAACACCATCGCGATGCCGGCTCCGCGCACGTTCTGGAGGTCGGAGTCGCGCGCCTCGATCAGGTCGGCCCCCTCGAACATGGCCGTGCCCTCGAACTTCGCGTTGGGACCGCGGGTCAGACCCATGAGCGTCATCGCGGTCACCGACTTCCCGGATCCCGACTCGCCGACGATCGCCACCACCTCACCGGCGGAAATCGAGAACGAAACGCCGTCGACGGCGTGCACGATCCCGTCCTCGGTGGCGAACGAGACGCGCAGGTCGTCGACCTCGAGCAGCGGGCTACCGCCGACCCCGGAAGGAGGGGAGCCCGTGCTCATCCGAGGCGGATCCGCGGGTCCAGGAACGCGTAGAGAATGTCGATCAGCGCGCCCATGATCACCACGGCGAAGGCGGTCAGCATCACGATGACCAGGATCGGGATGATGTCGAGCCGGCCGATCGAGTCACGGGCGAGCTGTCCGACGCCGTGCAGGCCAAAAACGGATTCGGTCAGGATCGCCCCGCCGCCGATCACCTGCGCCATGTCGAGGCCCCACAGCGAGATGATCGGAATCAGGCTGTTGCGCAGGATGTGCCGGACCAGCACCTGGCGCTCGGACAGGCCCTTGGCCTTCGCCGTGCGAATGTAGTCCTCGTTGATCGTGTCGAGGATCGTCGATCGCAGGACCCGGGAGTAGAAGCCGATGAACAGCACCGACAGCGTGAACCACGGCAGGATCAAGTGCACGAGCCACTGCCACGGGTTGTCGAAGAACTTGACGTAGCCGCTGAGCGGGAAGATGTTCGCCTTGTAGCCGAGGAAGTACAGCAGCACGGCGCCGAGGAAGAACGGAGGGAACGAAACGCCGATCATCGACAGAACGGTCAGTAATCGGTCCGTGTAGCGGCCCGCCTTGATGGCGGCCAGAGTCCCCACGATGATTGAGGTGAGCAACCAGATCAAGCCGGCGCCGAACGCCAGCGACAGCGTGGCCGGGAGGCCGGCCTTGATCTCGTCGAGCACGTTGAAGCCCTGCGTGTATGAGTACGCCTGGCCGGTGAAGATGTTCTTCATCGTCTTGGCGTACTGGACGTAGACCGGCTTGTTGAAGCCGTACTTCACGTCGATCTGGTGGATCTCCACCTGCGTGGCCGAGCGTCCGGCCAGCCGGAGCGCCGGGTCGCCGTTGGGCACCGCCTCGAACAAGAGGAAGGTGACCAGCGAGATCACGAACATGATGACGACCATCGCGACCAGCCGGCGTACGACGAACCTGGCCATCAGTGCGTGATCCGGACCTTGGCCCGGGGGTCGAGGGCGTCACGCAGGCCGTCGCCGAAGATGTTGATCGACAGCACCGTCAGCACGAGCATGATCCCCGGCACCAGCACGTTGTGGAATGCCTCAGGGATCGTCGAGATACCGTCGGTGATCATCGTCCCCCACGACGGGTTGGGCGGCTGGACGCCGGCGCCGAGGAAGGTCAGGGCCGCCTCCAGCAGGATCGCGTTGGCGAGCATCAGCGGGATGAACACGATGATCGTCGAGGCGAGATTGGGCAGGATCTCGAACAACATGATCCGCCAGTGGCTGAGGCCCTGCTGACGGGCCGCATCGATGAACTCACGCTCACGCAGCTGCAGCACCTGGCCCCGGATCGGCTTGGCCACGTAAGGGATGTAGACGATCCCGATCACCACCGCCGGCACCATCAGCGTGGTCCCCTTGAGCGGCCCGATGCCCCCCACCGCCAGCACCGTGCCCAGCGTGACACCCAGCAGAATTGCCGGGAACGCCCAGATGATGTCCAGGCCGCTGCGGATGACCAGGTCGGCGATGCCGCGGAAGTAGCCGGCCACGATCCCGACCAGCAGGGCCAGGACCATCGTGATCAGGGTGGCGATCACGCCGACCTCGAGCGAGTTGCGGCCGCCGTAGAGGAGCCGGACGGCGACATCGCGCCCGTTGCCGTCGGCCCCGAGGAAGTAGTGCTTGAAGTCCCAGGTCGGCCCGATCGGGATCCCGGTGGGACTGAGGATGTACTCGGTCTTGCCGCCCCCGATCGGGATCTTGCCCGACGGGTTGCCGATCGACGGACTGATGTGGGCGATGCTGTTCGAGTACAGCGGCGCCAGCAGGCACATGGCGACGATGACCAGGAACAACACGCCGAACCCGAGCGACACCTTGTTTCGCTTGAGTCGTTTCCAGCCGAGCTTCCAGGGCCCGATGCCCGCTGGCAGATCCTCGCCCTCAGCGACCGCAACGGCCGCTAGGTCGTCTGAAAACTCGGTTCCGGAGTCGGTTATCTGTGCCATCAGTAGCGGGGGCCGGGACAGACTAGCTGTCCCGGCCCGCTTTGGCTACTTGAGCTTGAACGTGCTCCAGTCCCACCCGTACAGCGGGTGGAAGACAGCGGATCCCACATCGATCCGGTTGGACACGAATGCCGGGAACGACAGGTACCCGAATTGGGCGGTGTACGCCTTCTGTGCGGTGTACGTGTCGAGTGCCTGCCACTTGGCGGCGATCGTGTTCAGCTGGCTGGTCGGGGTCTCACCGAGCTTGGTCGACTCGCTGTTGATCTTCGGGTCGTTGACCTGCCCGAAGTTCTGGTTGTTGGTCGGCTGGATCGCCGTCCCCTGCAGGAGCAGGTAGAAGTCGATCGGGTTGGGGAAGTCCTGGTTCCAGTCCGCAAAGCCCGTCTGCGGGTTGAGCTTCAGGTTGCCGATCGTCGTGAAGTAGGTCGCGTCCGCGATCACCTTCTGCGTGGCCTTGAAGCCGATCTGGTTCAGGAACTGGGTGTAGTAGGTCATCCACTGCTGGCGCGGGCTGCGCGTCTCGCTCCACACCGTCACCGGCGTGCCGGCCATGCCGGACGCTTTGACGAGCGCCTTTGCCTTCGTGATGTTGCCGCCGGCGGCGGGGTCACCGTTCGGGCAGGGCCCGGTCGGATGCCCGACCATGCCGGGCGGCAGGAAGTAGCACGCCGGGGTCAGCGAGCCCGCCCCGAGGCGGCTCATCGCGTTCTGGTCCAGACCGACGGCCACGGCCTGACGGGCCTGCAGGCTCGAGAAGGGCTTGGCCTTGGTGTTCAGGAAGATGTAGTAGGTCGAGTTCATGACCTTCTTCGAGTACCGGTCCTTCGCCTGCGAGTTGATCTGCGGCAGCAGGCTGCCGGGGATCGTGTCGGCCCAGTCGAACACGTCGGCGCTGTTGTTCAGCACCGCGAGCGCGTTGGCGTCGACATTCGAGTTGATCTTCACGTTGATGTTGACGTTGCCCGCAGGGATCCCGGGAAGGGGCGTCCACTTCGGGTTCTTGACCACAGAGAACGACGCGTTCGGGACGATGTTGGTGATCATGTACGGCCCGACGCCCGGAGGCGGATTGTTCGGGAGGTTCTTCATCGGGGTGCCGGTCGGAACCAAGCCGAGCGCCGGGAACGCCAGCACGTTGTCGAACGCCCCGTAGGGGGCGACCAGCTTGATCGTGATCTTGCCGGTGGCGTCGTCGGCCGTGATCCCGGAGATCGTCTTCGCCTTGCCCTTCTCGAAGTCCGTTCCGCCGACGATGGTCGCCGCGATGAACTGGCCGGAGCCGCCCCACGGGATCTTGATCGCCCGCTCGGCGGTGTAGGCGAAGTCGCTCGCCTTGACCGGCTTGCCGTTCGAATAGACCAGACCCTTGCGCAGGGTGATCGTGTAGGTCTTCCCGTCGGAACTGACGGTCGGCAGGGCGGTGGCCAGGCCGGGGATCACGTTACCGCCGGGAGTGCCGTTCAGATGGGCGTACGTGGTCAGGCCGGTGTAGGAAATCCAGTCGGCCTCGGCCGCCTGGGTCGTGTATCCGAAGCCCGGGTCCAGCGAATCGGGCGCCGTACCTTCGACGAGATTGATGCTGCCGCCGGCTTTGGCGGGGGTCGAAGCCGGCGTTGACGCCGACGACGATGATGATGACGATGAGCTGGACGAGCTCCCGCACGCGCTCAGTACGAAAATCGAGGCGAGCGCGAGCAGGATGGTCCACGCCATCCGCTTATGACTCCTCACAAATCCTCCTCCTAGAGGTTTTCGGTCCTGGCCCAATTTATTCCTCCCACCCGATCTAGGGGGCTCCCTTCGCGCAGCCTAATCAACCCGCAACACGAGCTATGCGGGAAGGCAAGGCTGGGGCGAGAAACCGTTACTGTCCGTACAGAGGTGAGGAGCCCCTTGAGCAAATCTGCGCTTCGCGCCGTGGCGATCGCGCTGTCGCTGGCCTGCTTGGGCCCCGTCGCGGCGTCCGCCACGGCGGCCCCGCGCGTGAAGACGCGCTGGATCACGGGCTTCGCCGCTCCGGGCACCCCGTCCCGGTACGACAAAGTGGGCATCGTCGCGGTGGGCCCCGCCAAGGCCAAGAACGTCCTGGTGCTGGAGCCGGGGACCTCGGCCGGCGGAGCCTACTTCGTGCCGCTGGCGAAATGGATCGTCGCCAAGGCCAAGGGCTGGCAGGTGTGGTCCGTCGAGCGCCGCGAGAACCTGCTCGAGGACCAATCGGTGCTGAATCGCGCCAAACGCGGCAAGGCAACCGCCACCCAGCTGTTCGACTACTACCTGGGATTCATCACCAACTCGAGCGTCAAGTCCCACGTCAAGTTCCTGGCCGCCACGGACGATCCGTTCGCCAAGCGGTGGGGGATGAACGTCGCGGTGCACGACCTCCGCAACGTGATCAGAGCCGCCCATCGGCTCGGCGGCAAGGTCGTCTTGGGCGGGCACTCGCTCGGCGGCACCGTCGTCACCGCGTACGCAACCTGGAACTTCGGCGGCCATGCCGGCGCCAAGGACCTGGCCGGGCTCGTCTACATCGACGGCGCCAGCCGGCCGGCCGAAACCGCGTCAGCCGCCCGGGCGGCGCTGACCGCGTTCGACGATCCGAAGATCACGCCCTCGCCATGGCTGACCTTCGGCGGCATCCCCGCCCCGTTCGCCGGGATCTTCAGCTCGACCGGCGCCGTGGCGGCCCTGACCAATCCGAACGCCCTGTCGCTGGCCGGGACCTTCTCGCTGCTGCCTTCGAACCTGAAGCCTCCAGTCCCGGCCACCAACCTCGGCCAATACGGCTTCGCGCTCAACGTCGCAACCTCCCCGCCGGCGCTGATCGCCGCCCAGGCCCACCTCGGCAAGGGACTCGCCACCAGCGGAAACCCGCGCGGCTGGGACGGGACCGGCGCGCTGACACCACTCACGCGGTTCGCCCAGATGTTCGGCGGAGCGGGGGTGAGCGGCGTCGACGGCTCCGAATGGTACTTCCCGGAGCGGCTCACACTCGACGGCGGGGCGGTCGGAAACGGCGACGCAAACCCGGCGCAGAGCGTCCTCGGGGTCCATTCGACGATGGCCCACAAGCTCCCGCGCAGCCTCAAGATGTACGCGTTCGGAGCGGCCCTGGGGGGACCCGCGGTGCTCGCCCAGACGCGCGCGCTGGCCCGCCAGTCGCACATCCCCAACCGAAATCTGACCCTGATAAACCGCCAGAGCACCTACGCGCACAACGATCCGGCCGGCGCCTATCCGCACAACGTCTTCTTCGCTCACCTCGTCCCGTTCCTGGTGAACATCGGCGTTCACAAGTAGCGTTCCGCTCACTCAGAGGGCTCAAAACAGGAGGTGACCGGTGGCCGAGGATGGGTTTCAGGCACTCGCTGCGCAGTTGCGTGACGCACCGCCAGACACCCTGGCGAAGCTGGACGAGGCACAGCTGAACGATCTCGCCGGCGCGGTCAGGGACGCCCGTCGCAGGCAGGCGGCGGAGCTGGAGGCCGCGGGCGACAAGGCGTTCGGCCACATTCCCCGGCTCCTCCGGGGCCCGATTCGCAAGCTGCTGGGATGAGCTCGCGATGAGCGAGAAGCTCGAGAATCGCGCCGAGATCGCCAAGCTCGCGCGCTTGCTGGCCCGCGATGTCGACGAGCTCGACTATCTGACCCAGGTGCCGGCCGATGACGTCCGCCGGCTGCGCGAGCAGGTCACCGAGGTTCTCTTCAACGCCGGCGGCCCGGCACTCGGACGACTGGCCGCGGCCAGCAAGCTGCTGCCGATCGGCCTGGTGGCGACGATGGGCGAGCGGGTCTTCGGGCCGGTGCTCTCGGCCCGGGTGGCCGGGCTGCTCGAGCCCGATCGCGCGATCGAGATGGCGGCCAGGCTCCCGATCGGATTCCTCACCGACGTGGCCACCGAGCTCGATCCACGCCGCGCCCACGACGTGATCGCGCGGATCCCGCCCGAGCAGATCGCCCAGATCACACGCGAGTTGATCCAACGCGGCGAGTACGTGACGATGGGGCGATTCGTCGGCCACCTCGAGCGCCCGGCGCTCACGGCCGCGATCAAGGTGATGGACGATCGGGCGCTGCTCCACGTGGCCTTCGTGCTCGAGACCAAGCAGAGCCTGCGCGATCTGATCGATCTGCTCCCGCCGGCCCGGCTGGACAGCGTGATCGACACGGCGGCCCGCGAGGACCTGTGGCCGGAGGCGCTGGATCTGTTCACGCATCTGAGCGAAGCGCAGCGCTCGGATCTGATCAACCGAGCCGCCGACCGCGACGACGCGGTGCTCGACGGCCTGATCCTGTCCGCCCAGGAGCAGGGCATGTGGCATGTGGTGCTCCCGCTCACCCGTCTGATGACCCCGGCGAGCCTGCGCCGCTTCGCCACGCTCGCCTCGATCCAAACCGACGGCGTGCTCGACAACATCGTGCAGGTGGCGGCTCTCCATGAGGAGCTGTGGGACGGTCTGATCCCGATCGTCTCGGTGCTGCCCGAACCCTCGCGGGTTCGCGTCACGCTGATCGTGAGCGAGCTCGAGGTCGATCCGGCGTTCGTGGCCCGGCTAGCGTCGCCCGACGGAAAAACGCTCGAGCGCTGACCCGCGGCCGGCTCAGCGATACACGCCGGTGTGGCCGAGCGAGTACCGGCCCGGCTGCGGAAATACACACAGGCCGTGCGGGCCGAAGCCAACCGGGACGCGGCGAATCAGCCGGCCGGTACGGGTGTTGATCGCGTAGGCGGCGGCGTCGTAGCGACCCGAGAGCCAGAGCACGCGTCCGGAGGCGGAGACGCCGCCCATGTCGGGACTGCCTCCCGGAATCGTCCAGCGCGCCACCACCCGCCGGGTGGCGAAGCTGATCACCGATACCGTGCCGTCCTGGCGGTTGGAGACATAGAGCCGGCGCGCGTCGCGGCTCGGATACAGGCCATGCGCGCCGGCTCCCGTCTTGACGAAGCCCACCACGCGGAAGTCCTTGGCGTCGATCTTCCAGACGCCGCCGTAGACCAGATCCGCGACGTAGAAGATGCGTCCGTCGGGGGACAGCTTGACGTCCTGCGGCGAGGCGCCCGAGCGCAGCCGAAGCGTGCGCACGACGCGTTGCGCCGGCACGTCCAGCACGACCATCGCCGCGCCGAACTCACAGCTGACCAGCGCGTAGCGGCCGTCGGCGGTGAAGTCGGCGTGGTTGACCCCGGCGCATTGCGGAACGTGCACGGCGCGGTGCAGGCGCATCTTGTGGGCATCGCGAAAGTCGATCTCCCGGCGCTGCTCGGCCATCACCATCGCGTAGCGGCCGTCAGGGGTGAAGTACAGGTTGTACGGGTCGGTGACCGGCACCGGCCGGCCCGGCCGGCCGGTCCGGGGGTCGATCGGCGTCAGGCTGTTGCCCTCGTCGTTGGTCACCCACAGCGTGCGCAGGTCATAGGAGGGGACGATGTGCTGGGGCACCCGGCCCACCGAGAAGTGCCGCACGACTCGAAAGGTCCGCGGGTCGATCTCGTCGACCGTGTTGCTGCCGGTGTTGGGGACGTAGACCAGCGAGCGGTCGTGGCGTACCGTCGCCGAGAGTTCGCCAGCGCGATCGGCGCCGTAGACGTTGTGCGGGTCAGGCAGCGGCGGGACCCGGTAATCCGCGGGGCGCGGGGGAAGGGCGAGCAGGGCGTTCGGGATCGACGGGCGGAACTGTGGCGGGAGCGGGCGGAACTGTGGCGGGAGCGGCCCGATCGTCGACGTGGCCTCGATCGGGGCCGGCCCGGTCGGCCGGGCGCTCCTCCCGGTCGGCCCGGCGGTCCTCCCGCCTCCGCCACACGCGGTCAGCGCGAGCAGCGCCGCGATCAGCCCCACGCCGAGCGGGACGCGCCGGAGCGACGATGTCACCGCGTGGCTTCCCGCAGCAAATACGTCTGGTCGCTGAGCCTGCCATCGGGCGCACGCCCACCGACGACGAGCGCGCCACCGGGGATCGGCGCGGCGCCCGTATCGGACAGGGAGACGGGCAGGGATCCCGCCCCGCTCACGGTCCGCCTGAGCGGATCGATCGCCAGGATCCCGTTGACCTGGGATCCCTGAACGCTCCCGCGCCCCCCGACCACGAACACGACTCCGCCGAGCGTGACCGCCGAGGCGTGGGTAAGTGCCCGGGGCAGACGCGCCACCTGCCTGACCCGGCCCAGTGCCGGATCAAACGAGTACACCTCCCGCGTAGCGCGCGTCCCACTGGTCCCGCCGGCGATGATCACGCGGCCGGCGGCGGCAGCCACGGCCGCGTAGCGGAGCGGGTGCGGCAGGGTGGCCACGACTCGGCCCACGCCCGAGCCCGACCACGCGACGATTGTCCGCAACGGCGTCGCGCCCGTGTATCCGCCGACGATGTAGACCGTGCCTCCGAGGCTCGCGGCGGCGACATCCGAGGCCGGTGCCGGAAGGCGGCCGGCGACTGCGGCGGCCGAGGCCGGAAGGCGGCCGGCGACAGCGGCGGCCGAGCCCGGTGCCGGAAGGCGGCCGGCGACAGCGGCGGCCGAGCCCGGTGCCACCTGGGTGATCTGATCGCGCGAGGGCTCGCCCCCGCCCAGCACGTAGGCGTGAGCGCCCAGCGCCGCGGCCGCGGCGTCGTGGAGGGCGCCGGGCAGCGAGGCGATCACGCGCGCGTGGTGAAGGTCCGCGCGGACCACATCGGCCACCGAGACGTCGCTCTGATCCAGGCCGCCGATCAGCAAGACCTTGCCGCCGAGCGCGGTGGTCGCCGGATCCTGAACTGGCGCCGGGAGCCGTCCCGCACGGCTGACGCTGACTCGGGCGGGCACGGGAGCCACCGCCCGCTCCCGCGAGGAGCCGCCGATCGTCCGGGCCGGGCCGGTGCGCGCCGACGGGGGCCGCCGGCCGGCCGCCGGCCGCGAGCTGCCCGCCGGCTGCGGGGCCGGTTTCGGCCGGCTCGAGCCGCCGCACGCGGTGATTCCGGCGGCGGCCAGCAGCAAAACCGACGCGGTGCGAAAGGCCTGGCTCGAGATCGTCATCCGGGCACATATTGCTCGGAACGGCTGAAGCTGGGGTGAAGCCACGCGGGGGGCGGCCCGGTCGAGCCGGGGGAATCTCTCTCTAAACTTGGGCAGTAGTGGTCACCGCCCCGGCCCCCCAGCTTGACGCTCGCGGCAAGCGTCTCGCCTTGATCCTGCTGGCGATGACCCAGTTCGTGATCGTGATCGACGCCTCGATCGTCAATGTCGCGCTGCCGTCGATCGGGTCACATCTGCACTTCTCGCAGGACAGCCTCTCGTGGGTGGTCAACGCCTACGTCCTGACCTTCGGCGGCTTCCTGCTGCTGGGCGGCCGCCTGGCCGACCTCCTGGGCCGCCGGCTGATGTTCATGGCGGGCCTGATCCTGTTCTCGCTGGCCTCGCTGCTCGGCGGCCTGGCCCAGTCCGAGGGCTGGCTGATCGCCGCCCGGGCCGTCCAGGGCCTCGGCGGGGCGATCGTCTCGCCCGCTGCCCTGTCGATCATCGCCACCACGTTCGCCGAGGGTTCCGAGCGCAACCGGGCGCTCGGGGTATGGGGCGCGGTGGCGGGCGCCGGGGGCGCCGCCGGCGTGCTGCTCGGCGGCATCCTGACCAGCGGCCTCAGCTGGCGCTGGGTGTTGTTCGTGAACGTCCCGATCGGACTGTTCTGCGCCTGGCTGGCCCCGCGCGTGCTGCTCGAGAGCAAGGTGGAGGGCGACAATCGGTCTTTCGACATACCCGGTGCGCTGACCGTGACCGCCGGCCTGGCCCTGCTCGTCTACGCCGTCGTCGACGCGGTCAACGTCGGCTGGGGCTCCTCGGCCACGCTGCTGAAGCTGGCCGGTGCCGCGGCGCTGCTGGTGGCGTTCCTGATCATCGAGTCCCGCTCGGCCCATCCGCTGATGCCCTTCTCGATCTTCCGCCTGCGCACGGTGCGCGGCGCCAACGTCGTCGGCCTGCTGATCGGTATGTCCCTGTTCTCGATGTTCTTCTTCATCTCGCTCTACCTCCAACAGGTCCTCCACCAGTCCCCGATCAAGGCGGGGCTCTCGTATCTGCCGCTTTCGGGTTTCATCATCGTCTCGGCCGGCCTGGCCTCACAGCTGGTCACCCGGATCGGGTTCAAGTGGACGATGCTGATCGGCATGCTGTTCGTATCCGCCGGCCTTCTCTGGTTCTCGCGCGTCCACGCGCCCGGCGGTTCGTACCTGAGCGACGTGCTCGGCCCGTCGATCCTGGCGGCGATCGGACTCGGCTTCTCGTTCGTGTCGGTGACCATCGCGGCGGTGGCCGGCACGTCATCGGACGAGGCGGGGCTGGCCTCGGGCTTGATCAACACTTCCCAGCAGGTCGGCGGGGCCCTCGGCCTGGCCATTCTGGCCACGATCGCCAACAGCCGGACCCTGCACCTGCTCCACACCGGCGTCCACAATCACGTCGTGGCCCTCACCAAGGGCTTCGAGCGCGCGTTCCTGGCCGGCGCCGGGATCGCCTTCGTCGGCGCGATCCTGGTGCTGGTCATGATCTCCAGCCGCGACAGCCGTGAGCACGCCGCCTCCGCCCGGGCCGAGTCGAAGCCTCGCGAGGTGATGCCCTCGCCCGCCTCCGGTTGAGGTCAGCCTGCCCCGGCTGGGCCGGCTGAGGTCAGCCTGCCCCGGCGGGGAGCATCCAGCCGACCAGAGCCGCGTACTGCACCGCAGCCGCCGCGATCACCAGGGCATGGAAGATCTCGTGGAAACCGAACGTCCGGGGCCACGGGTCCGGTCGCTGCCGCGCGTAGATGACCGCACCGGCGGAGTACAGGAGGCCGCCGGAGGCGAGCAGGATCAGCGGTGCGGGCCCGAGCTCGCCGAGCAGCTGCGGTATCGCGATCACCGCCACCCACCCGAGGGCGAGGTAGCTGGCGGCGATCAGTGCTCGCGGCGCATTGATCCAACCCAGCGAGAAGACCACCCCGGCCGCCGCTCCGGTCCACGCCGTGCCGAGGATCACCCAGGCCAGCGGCCCGTGCAGCACGACCACGGCGATCGGCGTGTAGCTCGCGGCGATGAACACGAAGATGGTGCCGTGGTCGATCCGCTGCAGCAGTGGCTTGAATCGCGGCGGACCGGGCCAGCGGTGATACAGCGCGCTGCCCCCGAACAGGGCGATCAGGCCGCCGCCGTAAATCGCCACGGCGACGGTCGCGCGGCCGGCCGGGGCCAGCACGATGACGAGCGCCGCCGCCGCAATCGCCAGGAAGAAGGCCACCGCATGAGAGACGCCACGCAGTCGCGGCACGAGCGCCTGGGCTGTGGCGGCCGATGACATCGCAGCTACGCTAGCGGACCCGGGTGCGGGCCCGAGTAACCTGGGAGCGGTAGTTCGCACGCCGAGGAGCATCGCCCTTCGCCTTCGCGTGCGCTCCAGCTCCGGAGGACGAGAGAGAAGGCCGCAGTGTCGGCCACTGAAACTCCGCTCACCGGCGATGCCCTGCTGGCGGCGGTCACCGCGGCGATGGTGGCGTTCCACCAGCGCTATCACAAACGCACGCCGGTTACGGCCAAAACGCTGCTGCTCGGCGGCGAGCTGCTCGTCTGCGTCCTCGGGGGCGTGTACACCGACGTCGAGAAGACCATGATCGAGCTGCAGCGCAACCCCATCGTCCAGGAGACCCGGAGCGTCTTTCAGGTCGCCATGCAGAGCAAGCTGATCGCCGCGGTCGAGCGTCTATCGGGGCGCAGGGTGCTCGAGTTCATGTCCAATCAGCACGTGGGGCCCGACATGGAGATCGAGGTGTTCTTGCTCGAGCCCGTCCCGCAACCAACTCCATTGACGGCCTAATCGCCTTGTGGCGCGGCCACCAGGCGGCGGTGATTGTGGTCGACCGGCCCTTCGAGCACGAAGATCTCCGCGCCCAGGTCGGGCTCGATGTGATTCGCGCTGAGCATCGCCACCACCGTTCGCCCGGTCAGGGCGGCGATCGCGTCGATGCATTCCTCGCGCATCGCCTCCTGGTACTCGTGGCGAATCTCGAGGACCTTCTCGCCCCGTCCCTTGTTGATCAGTGAGAGCTCGCCCTTGGTCAGGGTCTGTTGGAGCATCACCAGGACCACTTCATCGCGGATCGTGGTCCTGGCCTTGGTGGGCCCGCGACCGGTGTATTCGCGCAGGATCCGGACGATCGCGTTGGAGATCGCTACGTAGAGAGAGCCTTCGTGGATCTCCGGCTCGGCTTGGCCGGTCATAACCGGTCCAATCTCGCCCTTCCCTAGAAAAAGTCACCCCACGCCGGGAGAGGGAAAGACGGCTAACGACCAGGCGCAAGACACCCCGCAGGCGTCTAAGCACCCGCAGAGCTACCCACAGCATGGCAGGTCCATCAAGCCCCTGGGCCGGAGTGCTAGATTTGGACCGCGGTCCAGCGGGCGACGCGCGACTGAGCCGGCGTAGTACGGGTCGGCGGCCAGCCATTCGGCGACGGGTGAACGGTCCCCCTCGACAGTGCGTCGACGTCGAGGAGGACACAGCCGTGACCGGTCGCGCCAACGCGACGGAGGTCCTTCCGCCCGAGATCCGGGTGGTGGTCAGCCAACAGGGCACCACGAGCACGATTCAGGTGGCGGGGGAGTGGGATCCGGCGGCGCACGAGCTGACGCGCAGGGCCGTCGCGGAAACGCTGGGGCACGAGCCCGAGAGCCTCATCCTCGACCTGAGCGCAGTCACATCGATGGACGCCGGCGGAGTCGCGCTGGTGGTGGCGCTGGCCAGGCGCTGCACCTGCCAAGGCGTCCGTCTGGTGATCTTCCCGGGGCCCGACGAGGTACAGCGTGCGTTTCGCACGGGGGAGGTCACACAGGGCCTGCCTTTCGTAGTGGGCCCATGAACCGGTTCCGACTCGGCTCGGCGCCGGAATTGTCCGCGGACACGTCTCGCCCCGTCCGCGGAGCCGTTGTCCGCACGCGCCGCTCGCTGGAGGACTACCGCATCGAGATCTCCGGCGCGCTCACGCCGGCCCGCCGGGATCGACTCGTGGCCGCGCTGGAGAAGGCGCTCGACGTCGGCGCGCCCCAGGTTGTGCTCGACCTGACCAACGTCGAGGCGATCGATCGAGACTGCACTCGCGCGATCCTGCTGGCGCACCTGCGCGCCGGTGATCAACGGCAGGAGTTGATCATCGTCACCGGCCGTGATTCCGTGCGAGCGGCATTCGAGGCGATCGCCGGGCCCTTCCAGTTCGCCGATGACCCGTTGGACCACTGACGATTGATTCGGCGGGCTGCCGATGGCGCCTCGGGGTCGAAAGTCAACGGCGGCACTCCGACCTCGACGCGGCGGGAATCGCCTCCGCGAACGGCTCAGCCCGAGAGGGAGGGCCGGTGGACCGCACCAAACGCGGTTGCGACCGTCGCCGGGACCGGGGGTGCTACATAACCCGCACTATGTCCGGGTTATGTAGCACGCCCCTCGCGAGCCGAGGAGCTACTCGCGGGTGCGGTGATCAGCCCGTCGGCCACACGCCTGAGCTTCCGCGCCGGTGGCTGCCCAGCAGGTGCGTATCGACCACGCCGACGGCCTCCATCAGCGCATGCATGGTGGTCGGGCCGACGAAGGCGAACCCGCGCCGGCGCAACTCCTTCGCCAGCGCCTTGGACTCCGCGGAGACGGTGGGGATCTCGGCCATCGTCCTGGGAGCCGGCGTCCTCTCCGGCCGAAAGGACCAAATCAGGCGGTCAAGGCCGCCGTCCGCGCGCAGCGCGACGGTCGCCCTCGCGTTGGTGATCGTTGCCTGGATCTTCAAACGGTTGCGGACGATGCCGGGGTCGGCCAGCAGGCGCGCGACATCGGCGTCGTCGTAGGCCGCGACGGCGTCGGGGTCGAAATCGTCGAATGCCGCCCGGAACGCGGAACGCTTGCGCAGGATGGTGACCCACGACAGGCCGGCCTGAAACGCCTCGAGGCTTAGCCGCTCATACAGCCCACGCTCATCGTGGATCGGCATGCCCCATTCGGTGTCGTAGTACTCGCGCAGCAGCGGATCGCTCGAGGCCCAGCGTGGACGGGCGCGACCGTCCTCGCCGATGACGAGCTCGCCCTCCGGTGAATCGGCCGGTGACATCGACGCATCATTGCGAAACCGTCAACCTCGATCTCACGTTGGCCGCCCCGCGCTCGTTGAATGCCTATGACCGAAGCGAACACCGTGACCGAAGCGAACACCGTGACCGAAGCGAACACCGTGACCGAAGCGAACCCGTGACCGAAGCGAACACCGTGACCGAAGCGAACACCGTGAGCCACCGGATCGCCCGCCTCGACTGGGCGGAGCTCGAGGGTCAGCTCGACGACCGCGGCTTCGCCGTCACCGCGCCCGTGCTCGACGCGGCCGAGTGCTCGCAGCTGGCTGACCTCTTCGACGGCGACCGATTCCGCTCCACGGTCGACATGGCACGTCACCGCTTCGGCGACGGCCGCTACCGCTACTTCGCCTACCCCCTGCCCTCGGCCGTCGCCGCCGCGCGCACTGCCTTCTACGAACGCCTCGCCCCGATCGCCAACCGCTGGGCCGACCTGCTCTCCGGAGAGCCTCCAACGTTTCCGCTCGTCCACGACGAGCTCCTCGAGCGCTGTCGCGCCGTCGGTCAGGACCGCCCGACGCCGCTGATGCTCCGCTATCGCCAAGGGGACTGGAACGCCCTGCACCAGGACCTCTACGGCGACGTGTACTTCCCGTTCCAGGTCCTCACTGTCCTCGCGGAGCCCGGGACCGACTTCTCCGGCGGCGAGTTCGTCCTGATGGAGCAGCGGCCGCGCGCTCAGAGCCGCGCCCACGTCCTGCTCCCCGCGCGCGGAGCGTTCGTGATTTTTCCCACCCGCGAGCGCCCGAACCGCGGTGTCAACGGCTACCACCGCGTCGGGCTGCGCCACGGCGTCTCCACGGTGACCGGCGGCGTCCGCACCGCCTTGGGCATCATCTTCCACGACGCCAAGTAGGGGCCACGACTTTTGCAGCCGACGGTCCGACGGCGTCTGGGCACTGACGGCCCGACGGCGGCTGGACGCGGACCTGGGCCAGTGTTCGGAACTCTGTTAGGCTGCCAGAGGTGGCAAGTGTTCCGAACACTCGACCCCTGGTCGCCGAACGCGTCTTCGCGACGTTGCTGCAGCGGCTCCTGACGGGCGCCTACGCCCCCGACCAGCGGCTGCCCTCCCAGCGAGCGCTGGCGGCGGAGCTCGGCGTCACGATGACCGCGCTGCGCGAGGCGCTCAAGCGCCTGGAGCAGATGGGCATGATCGAGGTGCAACACGGCAACGCCATGTCGGCCACGCGCTGGCGCGAATCCGGCACCCTCGATGTCCTGGCGCATCTTCTCGTGCGCGGCGACGGTCTCGACGCGGAAGTGCTCGGCGACATCATGGAAGCGCGGTGCTACATGCTCCGTGAAATGGCCGGCCTGGCCGCGGCTCGGAGTGACGCCAAGCGATCCGCCCCCATCTCCGAGCTCGCAGCCGCGATCGCGCTCGCGCCCGATGCCGCCACCGCGGCGCTCACCGACTTCGCGTTCTTCACCGAGGTCGCGCGGGCGGCCGACAACGTCGTCTTCCTGCTGATCCTCAACTCGATCCGCTCGGTGTACCTGGAGCGCGCCGAGCTGATCCCGGTCACCACCGACCATCAGCAGCTGGCTCCGATCTACGCCGAGCTGGCCGGGGCGATCGCGGCGGGAGAGGTCGAGAGCGCACGGGCGGCCGCGTGGCGCCTGGCCTGCGCCCAGCGGGAGCGAGTCGGGGTATGACCCGGGAGCGAGTCGGAACATGACCCGGGAGCGAGTCGGAACATGACCCGGGAGCGAGTCACGGTATGACGCGGGCACGAGTCGGAACATGACCCGGCGCGAGCTGGACACCCTCGGCTGCGTGATCGAATGGGCCGTCTCTCCGCGGCCGCCGCTGCCGGCCCTGGCTGACACCGACGCGGTGACCGCATTCGCCAGTAACTTCGAGCGCGGGTCACGTCCGGAGCGGGTGGCGCTGCGCGGCCTGCTCGCCGCGCTCGAGCTGCTGCCCTTCCTGGCGGGCGAGCGCCGGCGCCTCACGAGCCTGCCGCCTCACCGCCGAGCCGGGGTGCTGGGCCGCCTGGAACGCGGGCCGGCCGCTCCGGTCGGCTCCGCCCTCGCCGCCCTGGCCCAATTCTCTTACTACGGCGATCTCGGCGTGATGCGCCAGCTCGGCTACGACCCCGAGCGGGTCAGGGCGCGAGGCCGGGCCGTCCGCGCGACGGAGGGCCGCTGGTGAGCATCGTGCGCGGCGCCGAGCTGGAGCACCGGCACGCGATCAGCGCCGACGTGTGCGTGATCGGCTCCGGGGCCGGGGGGGCTCCCGTGGCCAAGGAGCTCGCCGAAGGCGGCATGCGGGTGATCATGCTCGAGCAGGGCGAATGGTGGGACACGGACGAATTCACCGCTCGGCCGCGCGACATGCTGCCGAAGCTGTATCGCGACGGCGGGCAGATCGTGACCCTGGGGACGCCGCCGCTGGTGCTTCCCCTGGGCCAGGCGATCGGTGGAACCACGCTTGTCAACTCCGCCACCTGCTTCCGCACGCCCGACCACGTGCTCGAGCGGTGGCGGCAGGTCGACGGCCTGCAGGAGCTCACCCCCGGCGAGCTCGACCCGTACTTCGCTCGCGTCGAGCGAGAGCTGAGCGTCCGCCCTGTGCCGCCGGCGCTGGCCGGGCGCAATGCCGAGGTGATCCGCCGTGCGGCGGAGCGACTCGGCTGGTCCGGCGGCTACCTCAACCGCAACGTGAGGGGCTGCATCGGCTCCGGGGTGTGCGCCTACGGATGCCCGAGCGGAGCCAAGCAGCACGCCGGCATCACCTATGTGCCGAAGGCCTGGGCCGCGGGGGCGAGGACCTTCACCGGCACCAGCGCAGTCGGACTCGAGTGCAACCGGGGGCGGGTCAGCGCGGTCCTGGCCCGGACCGCCGGGGGAGGCCGGCTGCGCGTGCGCTGCACGACGGTGCTCGTCGCCTGCGGGACGCTGCACACGCCGGCGCTGCTACGCCGCTTCGGGGTGCGGACGCCGGCGCTCGGGCGCAACCTGTCGCTGCATCCGGCCAGCGCCGTCCGCGCGCGCCTGGACGAGGAAGTCCGGATGTGGGAGGGCGTGCCCCAGAGCTATTTCGTCGACGAATTCGCCGCCGAGGGCGTGATGCTCGAGGGCATCTCCGGACCGCCCGACCACCTGGCCATGTCAACGCCGCGGACCGGCGCCGAGCACCGCGAGCTGATGCTCGACGCTGCCAGGACCGCGATGTTCGGAGTGATGGTCTCGGACTCCTCACGCGGGCGGGTGTTCTCCGTCGGCGGGCGGCCGGTCATCCGGTATGACCTCGGCCGGGCCGATGCGGCGCGGTTCAAACGCGGGATCCTCGCGCTCGCCGAGCTCTATTGGGCCGCCGGCGCGCGCGAGGTGATCGTTCCGGTGCGCGGGGTGGCGACCCTGCGCGACGGCGACAGCAGTCCGCTCGAGCGCCACCCGGTGCCACCGAGCTCGTTGACCGCGATGGCGTTCCACCCGCTGGGCACGGCCCGGGCCGGCGCCGACCCCGCCCGCTCCGTGCTCGACGCCGACCTTGCCGTCCGCGGCTTCGGAGGGCTCCATGTCTGCGACGGGAGCGCGGTCCCGGGGCCGCTCGGGGTCAACCCGCAGATCACGATCATGACCCTGGCCACCCGGCTGGCGTTCAAGCTGCTGGGACGCCCCGCTCCCCAGCCCGAGCCTGATCTGGAGCCGATCACGTGACTCTCGGTCTCGATTCGGCCCGCTTCCCCGAAGTGCCGGCGGCGGCCGGACACTATGAAAGCTTCTATCTGAAGACCGCCGATCCCGCTCATCCGCGTGGCGCCTGGATCCGGTACACGGTCCTGAAGCGTCCCGGTCTGCCGCCGCGCGGCTCGCTGTGGTGCACCGTGTGGACGGGGGACGGCCCGCCGCGAGCGCACAAGCTGACGCTCGGGGCGAGCGAGCTATCGGCCGAGGGAGACGAGCTGATCCGCGTCGGTCCGGGCCGTCTGCTGGCGGCTCGAGCCACCGGCGCCATGGATCGGGCCGACTGGGACCTGGCGGTTCACCGACAGAGCGAGGCGTTCCCTCATCTGCCCCGAGCCTGGATGTACCGGGCCCCGGTGCCCCGCACCAAAGCCGTTTCGCTGTACCCGCTGGCCAGCTTCCGCGGACGGGTCAGGGTGGGCGAGGACACCGTGAGCATCGACGGCTGGCCGGGAATGGTCGGGCACAACTGGGGCACCGAACACGCCGAGCGCTGGATCTGGCTGCACGGCGCGGGCTTTCCACTGGCCCCCGACGCCTGGTTCGACGTCACGATCGGGCGGATCCGGCTCGGCCGGTTGACCCTGCCTTGGATCGCCAACGGCGGCCTGTGGCTGGACGGCCGCCTCCACCGCCTCGGCGGGCCCGCAGCCATCCGCTCGACCTCGGTGCGGGAGGAGCCCACCCGCTGCGCGTTCGAACTCCGCGGCTCGGCCGTCACCGTGCGCGGGGAGGTGGCCGCACCGCCGGACCTGCCGGTGGCATGGCGGTACTCGGATCCCGCCGGCGGCGAGCACGTGTCCACTAATTGCTCGGTCGCGTCGTTGACGCTGACCGTGAACGTCGACGACGGGCCGGAGCGCGTCCTGCGCCTTCCCGCCGGCGCCGCCTACGAGCTGGGCACGCGCGAGCGGCCGCCCGGCATCCCGATCCAGTCGTTCCCCGACCCGTGAGGAGTACCCCGATGAAGCCCGCCACCGAGCTGCTGGGGAGCGTAAATCGCTTCATGATCGTCTTCGACCTGGCGCTGGGCAGCGGCGCCCTGCTGGCGCCCGAGGCCACCCTCCGGGTGCTCGGCCACACCACCCCGTCCGAGGACGGGCGCCACCTGTTTCGCCGCAGCGGACCGATGTGGCTGACCTTCGCCTCTGCCCACGCGGTGGCGGCGATGCGGGGTCGGCCCGAGGATTGGTGGGCACTGGCCTGGCTGCGGGCGACCGAGCTGCTGACCGACGTGGTGTGGGCCGGCTCCCCCGCGGTCAGCCGACCGGGGGCAAAGCTGGGACTGCGGCTGGCCGGCCTGGGAAATCTGGCCATGTCGACGGGGTTCGCCGTGATGTCCCGTCAGCAGCCCGGTCCCCCACGCAGCGCGATCACCCGCCACGCCCCGTGATGGGCGAGCTGGCGGCCGCCGCGGCCCAGGCGGTCGTACCGGGGAAGATCTGCGAACAGCACGATCGCCCGCCGCAGGCGGACGTCGCGGGGCGGGCGGAATAACACCTTCCCGACGGCGACGTGCAGGTCCCAGCCGAGCGTCGATTGGAATTCGATATCGGCCGTCGGCAAGCCGCAGGCGAAGATCCGCCTGGCGCCGCCGGTCTCGGCGATGGCGGTCCGGAGACTCCGGTCGAGCGATGAGCGAGCCCGTTCTGCCTTGATCGACTGCACCGCGTCGTTGACCCGGAAGCCGCAGTACCACGCGGTGGCGGCGACGATCAGCACCGAGCCGACGACCACCAGCGGCGAACGGCGCGCGCGCAGGATGGCGCGGAGTCTCGAGATCGACCAAGCGATTCCCGCCCCGGCCAGCACGCACCCGGTGGCCGCTGCCGGGATCATGAACCGCTGAACGCCGGGGAAGCCCACCACGGCCATGGCCGCCGCGCTGAGCGCCCAGACGGCGGCGATCGCCGCGAGCGCGATGGCGGTCCGTCGCTGGTCGGTCGATACGAGCTTGGGGTCACCGAGGGCGAACCCCAAGCGCTGGTCGGCCGATACGAGCTTGGGGTCACGGAGGGCGAACCCCAGCCCAATCACCGCAGCGATAGCCACCGGCCAGGGCACGATTCTGGCGCCGCGGTAGATGACCACGAATGGATTGTGCGAGGCGCCACCGGAGTTGAACACCGCGTCGCCCGAGCCGAAGAAGTGCCCGGTCGCCACGTAGGGAGGCAGAAACCACAGCAGCACCAGGAGCAACGCGCAGGCGATCTCCAGGCCCCGGACTCCTGGGGCTCTGCGCCACAGCCACGCGCCGTAGAGGACCAGCAGGACCCCGCATTCCGGGCGCATCAGCGAGGCCAGCCAGAGCAGGACGAACGTGGTGCGTCGCCGGCCGGCCAGGTGGCGGTCCAGCGCGCCCAGCACCAGCGCCGCGGTGCCCGGCTCGACGTTGCCAGTGAGCATCAGGGCGGGCCAGCTGTGGCAGAGAAGGACCGCCACCACGGCACTCAACCCCGCCAGCGGGCCGGCGAGACCGGTGGCGAGGCGATAGGCGAGCAGCAGGGCGACCAACCCGCCGGCGCAGGTGAGGATCAGCCAGAGCGTCGGCGCTGCCCCCCCGGTCAGGGCCAGGGGCGTGGTCAACAGCCACGGCAGCGGCTTCCAAGTGGGCGCGCCCCCGGTGTCGAGCGCCCCGTGGATCGTCAGGTGCCCCCAGTCGAGCCACCCGTAGGGATCGTAGGACGGCGTCAACCGGAGGCCGAGCTCCACCAGCGCCGCGACCGCGATCACCGCCAGCGACCACAGGGCCAACGGTCGCCGGCGGTCCGCTCGGCTCGAGTCCGGCGGTGCCCCGATTGCGCGCCCCGGAGGTTCCGTCATCCCGCTGGCCACCGGCGTATGTCAGCCGGATCGACCGTCGCCAGCCGATCCGGAAATGGCCCTACGGCACCATCCAGGACAGCGCACCCGACGACTGCAGCAGGACTAGTACGGCCATGATCAGGACGAACAGGATGCTCCACGCGATCACCTTGCGGAAAATGTCGCCCTCGCGGCCGGCCAGCCCGACTGCCGCCGCTCCGATCGCCAGGTTCTGGGGCGAGACCATCTTTCCCATCACGCCGCCGGAGCTGTTGGCCGCGGCCAGCAGCGTGGGCGAAAGGTTCGACTTGTGGGCCGCCGCCACCTGCAGGGCGCCGAAAAGCGAGTTCGACGAGGTGTCCGAGCCGGTGACCGCCGTCCCGAACCAGCCGACGATCGGCGAGAGGAAGGCGAAGAATCCGCCCGCCCCCGCGACCCAGGTGCCAAGGGTGATCGTCATGCCGGACAGGTTCATCACGTAGGCCAGTCCCAGCACCGAGGCCACGGTGATGATCGCCGCGATCAGCCCCTTGAGTGTGCTGCCGTAAACGGCGAGAGCCCGCCGCGGCGCCACCCGCAGGGCTGCGGCCGACAGCAGCCCGCAGACGAACAGCTGGCTGCCGGCCGCAGTCAGCCAGTTGAGCTTGTAGAGCTCGCTGGTCGGCGCCTTGCCCTTTGCGTTGATCACGTGCAGACCCGGCCAGCTGAAAGCGCTGGTCGCCTTGTCCAGCTGCAGGGCTACGGCGTGCAGACTGCAAACGCCGAGCACGATGATGATGATGATGTAGGGCACGAACGCCCGGAGCACGGTCCCGGAGCTGAGGGGATGTCCTTCCTCGGCGGCGACCCGCCGCTCGAACGCGGGGTCCGACGTGGCAGCGCCGGCGATGGCCGGACGGCCGGGCGCCGACAAGGTGCTGTCCTCGTGGCCCCGCGGTGACCACACGCGCATCAGGAGCACCAGCGCAGCGGCTGAGCCGAGCGAGGCGACGATATCCGTGAGCTCGGTGGAGATGAAGTTAGAGGTGGTGAACTGCAGGACGGCGAACACGCTGCCGGCCACCAACGCCGCCGGCCAGGCGTCCCGCAGCCCGCGCCGCCCGTCGACCACGAACACGAGCACGAACGGCACCACCAAGGCCAAGAGGGGAACCTGCCGTCCGACCATCTGACTGAGCGAATGCGTCGGCAGTCCGGTGATCTGGGCCAGCGTGATGATCGGGATGGCGATCGCGCCGAACGCCACCGGCGCCGTGTCGGCGATCAGCGCCACCGCCACCGCTTTCATCGGCTTGAACCCGAGCCCGACCAGGATCGCTCCGCAGATCGCCACCGGCGTGCCGAAGCCGGCCAGCGCCTCGAGCAGGGCACCGAAGCAGAAGGCGATGATGATCACCTGCACACGCTGGTCGGTTGACACCGAGCTGAACGCCCGTCGCAAGACGGCGAAATCGCCGGTCTCCACGGTCATGTTGAAGATCCACAGCGCGTTGATGACGATCCACATGATCGGGAACAAGCCGAACGCCGCACCCTCGAGGCCGGCGTCCAGAGCCTGACCGACCGGCATCTCATAGACGGCGATCGCCACCACTATGGCCACTCCCAGGGAGATCAGCGAGGCCCATTGGGCCTTCATCCGGATGCCACCGAGCAGCACGAACAGCGCCACCAGCGGCAGCACCGCGAAGATCGACGAGGCGCCCAGCGAATGCGATACCGGATCGAGCACCTGGTTGTACACAGCGACCTCCCTCGTTGGCCCGCCAGTGCGGGGGCTCCTCCGCGGGGACGATTCCCGCCGCCGTGAATGCGTAAACCCCGCGCGGCCCTCAGGCCGCCCGTTCTCAGGCCTCGACCTCGCGCCCGTCCCCGCCCCATCGGACGTGGAACTTGCCCTCCCGGTCGACCCGCTGATAGGTGTGGGCACCGAAGAGATCGCGCAGGCCCTGGATCAGGCTGGCGGGGCCACGAGCGCGCCGGTAACCGTCGTAGTAGGCCAGCGAGGAGGAGAATGCCGGGGTCGGGATGCCCAGCTCGGCGGCCTTCGCCACCACCGCTCGCCACGGGTCCTGGGCCTCCTTCAGCGCCTTGGCGAAGAAATCCGCCAGCATCAGGTTGGCCAGCTTGGGCTCCTCGTCGTAGGCCTCGCGGATGCGATCCAGGAAGCGGGCCCGGATGATGCAGCCACCCCGCCAGATCGTGGCCATCGAGCCCAGGTCGACGTCCCATCCCTCCCCGTCGGCCGCCGCTGCCATCTGCGCGAACCCCTGCGCGTAGGAGACGATCTTCGAAGCGTAGAGCGCGTGCTCGAGATCGTCGGCCAGCGACTCGGCTCCGGCGCCGGACGGGCCGGGGCCGACGAGCCGGTCGGCGGCGGCTTCGCGCTCCTGCTTCAGCGCACTCAGCGACCGCGCGAACACGGCCTCCGTGATACCGGTCAGCGGCACGCCGAGCTCGAGCGCATTCTGAGCGGTCCAGCGACCGGTGCCCTTCTGCTCGGCGGCGTCGAGGATCACGTCGACCAGCGGCTTGCCGGTGGCTTCGTCGGTTTTGGAGAGAACGCGAGCCGAGATCTCGATCAGGAACGACTCCAGCTCCGACTCGTTCCACGACTGAAAGCGCTGCGCGATCTCGGGCACCTCCAGTCCTACGCCATGACGCAGCAGGTCATAGCTCTCAGCGATCAGCTGCATGTCGGCGTACTCGATCCCGTTGTGGACCATCTTCACGAAGTGGCCCGCCCCGTCCGGCCCGACGTACGTGCAGCACGGAGTGCCGTCGACCTGGGCGGCGATCGCCTCAAAGATCGGCTTGACCGAATCGTCATACGGCTCACGATCGCCGCCGGGCATGATGCTGGGGCCGTTCAACGCTCCTTCCTCGCCGCCGGAGACGCCGACGCCGAGGAAGTGGATGTCCCGCTCGGCCAGCGTCGCGTGGCGGCGCTGGGTGTCACGAAAGTTGGCGTTGCCGCCGTCGATCATCACATCGCCGGCCTCCAGGTGGGGCACGATCTCCTCAATCACCGCGTCGGTCGCCGGGCCGGCCTGGACCATGCTCATGATCACCCGCGGACGTTCCAGGGCTCCGATCCAATCCTCGACGGACTCGTGGCCGCTCAAGGGGCCCTCGGAGCCGTGCTCGTCCATGAACGTCCGCATGCGGCTGGTGGTGCGGTTGTGCACCGCAACCGGAATGTCGTGATGGGCGACGTTACGCGCCAGGTTCGCGCCCATCGTCGCCAGGCCAGTGAGGCCAAAATGCAGATCGGAGGTCATGACGAGAATCTAGCTAAGCTGCTGGCGCCCGGCTAGCCAGCAACTGAACGGGTAGCCGAGCCCCGATCGATACTCAGGAGGCGACTGTCATGCAGTTGGGAATGGTGGGACTCGGCAGGATGGGCGCCAATATGGTCAGACGTCTGATGAGCGACGGACATGAGTGCGTCGTGTACGACGTCAGGCAGGAATCAGTCACCGCGTTGGAGGGTGAAGGCGCGGTCGGAGCCAAGTCGCTGCAGGATTTCGTCGACAAGCTGACACCGCCGCGAGCCATGTGGATCATGGTGCCGGCGGCCTTCACCGACGAGACCATCGACGACCTCGCAAAGCTGGCAAAGCCGGACGACATCATCATCGACGGAGGTAACAGTTACTACCGCGATGACATCCACCGAGCCGAGGCACTCAAGGCCAGTGGCATTCACTATGTCGACGTCGGCACCAGCGGTGGCGTGTTCGGGTTGGAACGTGGCTTTTGCCTGATGATCGGCGGGGAAGAGCAGGTTGTGAGACACCTTGAACCGATCTTCCGCAGCCTCGCCCCCGGCGTCAAGGCCGCTGAGCGGACCCCGGGTCGAACCGGTGAGCCGACGCCCGCCGAGTTGGGATACCTGCACTGTGGGCCCTCGGGCGCGGGTCACTTCGTGAAGATGGTCCACAACGGGATCGAGTACGGGATCATGGCGGCGTACGCCGAGGGCCTGAACATCCTGCACCACGCCAACATCGGCAAGGACATACAGGAGTCGGATGCCGAGACCGCGCCGATCCGCGACGCGGCTCGCTATTACAACTATGACTTCGACATGACGGAGATAGCCGAGGTATGGCGACGCGGGAGCGTGGTGGCCTCCTGGCTGCTCGATCTGACGGCGATTGCGCTGCTGGAAGCCCCGAAGCTCGAGAGCTTCACCGGACGCGTCTCCGATTCGGGCGAGGGACGCTGGACGGTCCTGGCCGCGGTCGACGAGGGGGTTCCCGCCAATGTCCTCAGCGCCTCTCTGTTCAGCCGCTTCAGCTCGCGCGGGGAAGCCGACTACGGCGACAGGTTGCTCTCGGCGATGCGCAAGCAGTTCGGCGGTCACGCCGAGAAGCCGTCCGCCGGAGTGTGAGCGACCCCGCCCACGCGACGCTGCAGGCCCTCACCCCGACGCGACGGTGAGGGCTCTCACCTCCGCACGACGGTGCGGGCTCTCACCCCCGCGCGATCAGGACGATCAGGTGGCGCGGCCCATGGACACCCTCCACCCGCTTGAGCTCGATGTCCGAGCTCGCCGATGGTCCCGAGATCAGGGTGACCGGCACCCGGCGCTCGGCCACCGCCGGAGCCAGCGCCGCGATCGCCTCTGGGACGAGGCCGACCACCTGATCCTCGGTCACGATGCAGATGTGATGGTCGGGCACGAGCGTGATCACCCGCCGCCCTGAGGCTCCCTGCCCGTCGAGCACCAGCGTGCCCGTCTCGGCGATCGCCACAGCGCAGCCGGTCACCGCCGCATCCACTTCGTCGAGCGCGGCGGCGTCCAGGCCCGCATCCTCGAACACGTCCAACCCACCCGGCCGCCACTGCCGCGGTAGAGCCTCGGGAACGACCACGCGTCGCAGTCCGAGCTCGGCGCAGCAGTCCGCGACTGCTTGGCCAACCTCCGCGAGCGCCACTCGACGCACGTCGGCGTGGTAGTCGCGCAGGCGCTCGACGAGGCGGTCGGTGAGCGCGGACGCGGGCTGATCGTCGCGGTCGGTGAGAGCGGGGGCGGGCTGATCGCCGTGTCGCCGGTAGTCGCGTGCGACGCTGACGTCGGCGGCCCGCTCGGCGGCCGGCACGTCGCGCAGGGCGGTCCGGATCCGGCCGAGGATCTCCTCGCGGGCGCCGCTCATGACCGCTCCCGCCACCAGTCGCGAAAGCTCTGCTCGGGCAGCGGCGCCAGATCGCGCATCGAGCTCCATCCTGACAGCGGTCCCGGGAGGCGATCGATCTTTCCCTGGTGAACCAGCGGTCCCTGGCCGCGCCGGCCCGCGCGCTGAGCGGCCTCGTATAGACGGCGGCTGGCGAACACCCGCGCCAGGGCTCGCATGGCCACCCGCTCAGGGGCGAGCCGCTGCCGGCGCCCCCCGGTGCGCACCGAATGCTTGACCTGCTCGTGGCGCAGGTGGACGAGCACCTGGGGAATGTTGATCTTCACCGGACAGACCTCGTAGCAGGCACCGCACAGGCTCGAGGCGTAGGGCAGCGACCCGGCATCGTCCATGCCGCTGAGCATTGGGGTGAGGATCGCCCCGATCGGACCGGGGTAGGTCGATCCATAGGCGTGGCCGCCCGTGCGCTCGTAGACGGGGCAGACGTTCAGGCAGGCCGAGCACCGGATGCAATTCAGGGCCTGACGGCCGATCTCGTTGGCGAGCACGTCGGTGCGGCCGTTGTCCAGGAGGATCAGGTGAAACTCGCGTGGCCCATCGCCATCGGTGACACCCGTCCACAACGAGGTGTAGGGGTTCATCCGCTCGGCCGTCGAGGAACGAGGCAGCAGCTGCAGGTAGACCTCGAGGTCCTGCCAGGCGGGGACGATCTTCTCGATCCCCATCACGCTGATCAGCACCTCCGGCAAGGTCGTGCACATGCGGCCGTTTCCCTCGGATTCGACCACCGACACGGTGCCCGTCTCGGCCACGGCGAAGTTGACCCCGCTGATCCCGACACGGGCCTCCAGGAACAGCTTTCGCAGATGATGGCGAGCCGCCTCGGCCAGCTCACGCGGATCATCCGACAGGTCCTCCGAGACGCCGTCCAGCGTCCGCCGGAACAGCTCCCGGATCTGCGCGCGATTCTTGTGGATCGCGGGCACCAGTATGTGGGAGGGCATGTCGTCGTCCAACTGCACGATCAGCTGAGCCAGATCGGTCTCCCAGGCCCGGATGCCACGAGCGGCCAACGCCTCGTTGAGCTTGGTCTCCTCCGTCGTCAGCGACTTGGACTTCACCACCTCCTCGGCGCCGTGCTCGGCGATCAGGTCGCCGACGATCCGGTTGCACTCCTGCCCATCGCGCGCCCAGTGGACGATGCCGCCGGCGCGCTGGACCGCCGCCTCGAGCTCGAGCAGGTAGTCGTCGAGATGGCGCAGCACCCGCTCCTTCAGCGCTCGGCCGGCCTCGCGAAGCTCCTCCCAATCGGTGAGCTCGCCAACGACCTCGGCGCGTTTGGTCCGAATCGTGTGGGTCGCATGGCCGATGTTGTGGCGCAGTTGGCTGTCGGCCAGTGCGGCCCGGGCGGCCTGCGGAAACGGCGGGTGGCGTGCCGCGTCAGTCATGCCGGCCGGGGGGTTGACTCGGTCTGCGCGAGGATCTCGGCGATGTGCATCGTGCGGACGCCCGCTCGCTGGCGCGACAGCGCGCCGCCGATGTGCATCAGGCACGAATTGTCCGCCGCGGCGCACACCTCGGCTCCGGTGTCCAGGATCGTTCGCACCTTGTCGGTGAGCATCGCGATCGAGGTGTCCGCGTTCTTGACCGCGAACGTCCCCCCGAAACCGCAGCACTCCTTCGCCTCGGGCAGGTCCAGCAGCTCGATCCCTCTGACCGCTCGCAGCAGCCGCAGCGGCTTGTCGTCGACCTTCAGCATCCGCAGGCTGTGGCACGTCGGGTGGTAGGTCACGCTCCGCGGAAAGAACGCCCCCACGTCCTCAACCCCGATCCGATCGACGAGCAGTTCGCTCAGCTCCAACACTCGCGGCGCGATCGCCGCCACCTCGCTCTGCAGCGAGGCATCGCCCGAGAGCTCGGCCACCCGCGCGTAGTAATCGCGCACCATTCCCACGCACGAGGCCGAAGGTGAGACGACGAGCTCGCTGTCGGCGAAGGCGCGTACGAACCGCCGCACCAGCGGGATCGTCTCGTCGGCGTAACCGGTGTTGAAATGCATCTGTCCGCAGCAGGTCTGCTCGAGCGGGAAATCGACCCCGACGCCCAGCCGCTCGAGCAGCGAGACCACCGCGCGCCCGGTCTCGGGGAACAACGTGTCGTTGAAACAGGTGATGAACAGCGACGCGCGCATGCCGGCAGGCTTACCCCACCGCCCCTGCACCCAACCGCGAGCCGTGAGCTCTCAGGCGGAGAGGATCACCAGGTCGCCGATCCCCACGCGACCGGGCTCGATCGTCTGGCCGTAGACACCCAGACACGCCTGGCGCTCGCGAGCGATCGCCTGCAGGACCGATGGATCCCGCGCGGTGGTGGTTGGATCGACGTTGACGATGACGCAGCGCTCGTCGCGCTTGGCCACCCGCATCCGCAGCTGGCCGATCCTCAGTTCCGAGCCGACCCAGGCATCTTCGGGAAAGTCTGCAGCGCCGGCCGCGTCGACCACGAGGTTCGGCCGGAACCGCCGTACGTCAAGCGATGCATCGAGGAGCGCCCCCAGACTGGTCAGGGTCTGGGCGGTGATCAGCGAAAGCGGCAACGTGTCGAACACGCCACGATCCTGCTTGATCACGCGCGCGCCGTGACCGAGCTCGGCGGCCAGTGCCGGGTCGACCACATCGAATCGCTCACCGTCGGGTGTGCGCACCACGATCGACGATGCGTCGGGGCGGTCGGGCTCCACGAACGACGGCCGGTACTGGCCCATGTCGGAGCGCTCGCGGATCGTCAGCCAGGGAAAGCCGCTGCGCACGATGCCGTCGCGGACGAACGCCCAGCGGCGGTCGCCGGCCAAGCCGTGCCACGAGACCTCGACCTCCGTCAAGGCCTCGGGGCCCATCGACTTGACCGGGTAGCGCCACAACCCGACCACCCTGCCGACCTCAGTGCTCGTCATCGCCGGTCACCTTAGTCGGCAAGCGGCACCTCCACGTGTGCGGCCGCGATCAGGCAGACGCCGGGGATCTCGAGCCCGGTCGGCGTCGTGTACTGGCTGATCGCCGCGGCGGCGCGCGCTCGCAGAGCCTGCCCGACTGGTCCGGGCAGCGCCGCCAGCCTCTGAGCCAGCGGGCCGGCCAGCGCGGAGGTCCGCTCCCACCATTCCTCCACGGACGCGGCGCGATAGGGCGTCGAGAGCTCACTCACCGTGACCTCGGCGAGACCGGCCTCGGAAAGCACTGCGGCGAGGCGCTGCCCGTCGTCGAGCGAGAACGGATGCGGTATGCCCGGCGGCGGCGTGGTCGTCCCGAGCTGATCGCTGACCGAGTCGAACACGACAGCCAGCCACGGGTTGGCGGCCCGCGGTCCCCACACGCTGAGCGCTACCCGTCCGCCCGGACGCAGGACGCGGCGGATCTCGGCGGCGGCGCGCACCGGGTCGGGCACCAACATCAGCGCCTCCCGGCAGAGCACGACGTCGTAAGAGTCCCCCGGCTCGTCGATGCACTCGAGATCGAGCACGCGAGTCGTTACGTTGCCGAGCCCGAGCTCGCTCGCCCGGGCGCCGGCGATCACGGTCATCTCCACCGCGACATCGGACAGCACGACCTCGCCTCCCGGGGCGACCAGCGAAGCTGCGCGCAGGCCGGGGTCACCGGGCCCGCAGCCCAACTCGAGCACACGCTCCCCGGGCCGTGGCAGGGTGAGCTCCAGCATGCGCTCCGTGATGTGCTTGCCGCGGCGCTCGATGAACGACGCGTTGGCGGACCAGGCCCCGGCCACGCCGGACCACATGCCGTGCAGCCGCGCGCGCAGTTCATTCTGCTCCGAACTCGCGGTCGGTTCCTGGGTGGTGATGGTGCCCGTCGTCCTCATTTCGCCCTCCTAGTAGTCTAATCACTACTCATTGTGAGTAATGAATTTGGCGATAGAGTAACGAAATGGCCGAACCTGTCAAGCCCCGCCGCTACCACTCGCCGCGCCGACGCGAGCAGGCGGCTTTGACACGCCGTGAGATCCTCGAATCCGCTCGGCGACTGTTCGAGCGCCATGGCTATGCGGCGACCACGATGGCCGCGATCGGAGCCGAGGCCGGAGTGGCGCTCAAGACGGTGTACGTGGTGTTCGAGAGCAAGAGCGGCGTGCTGCGGGCGCTGTGGAATTTGCGTCTGCGCGGCGACGAGGAGGCCACTCCGGTGGGCCAGCGTCCCTGGTACCAGGAGGTCCTGGAGGAGCCCGACCCCGAGCGCCAACTGCTCCTGGTCGCGCGCAACTCGCGCGAGGTCAAGCTACGGATCGGCGCGCTGCTCGAGGTGATCCGCACCGCGGCGCCCGCCGACCCGGAGATCCAGGCGCTATGGGACAGGATCCAGAGCGACTTCTACGAGAACCAGCGCGTGATCGTGGACAACCTGGAGTCCAAACGGGCGCTCGCGCCCGGCCTCGACGTCAAGCAGGCCACCGACATCCTGTGGGCCCTGAACCTGTCAAACCTCTGGCAGATGCTGGTCGGGGTGCGCGGCTGGACGCCGGAGCGCTACGAGCAGCTGATCGGAGACGTGGTGCGCTCGGAGCTGCTCGGCTCCGACGGGCTGGGGTCACCGACCTGAGCCAGGCGGACACAGCTGTGACCCACTGGAGACAGACGACGCGGGGCGGTGTTGGGTGCTGACCGTCGAGCAGGTTGCTCAGCTCACGGGTGGTGGACCGGCTGTCCGGTAATGGGGTTGAGCTCCAGTGCCGCGGTGTGCGGAGCCGGTGCGCTGAAGATGCCGTCGAGGCTGCCGGCGATGTTGTCTAGGGAGCCGGATCCGATCCGCTGGCGAGCGGCGAACCGATCCTCGATGAACCGCAGGATCGCGTCGGTGCTGATCGTCCGGCTGTCCACCGTGTTGGGGTTGACCCACGGGCTGAGGACCAGCATCGGCAGACGGGGGCCGTAGCCGCAGCGGCTGGTAGTCGGGCTGATGCTGGGATTGGATCCATCGCTCGGGGGCTGGCACATGTTGCTCGGCCATTGCACGCCGTTCACCACCGGGCCGGGCACGCGTTCGGTGTCGTAGTTGATGATCGGCGGCGCCGCCTGGTCGTAGAAGCCGTCGGAGTCGTCGTAGGCGATGAAGATCGCCGTCGAGCGCCACGCCGGGGAGTGCTCGATGCGGTTGACGGTGTCAACGACGAAGTGCTGCTCATCGAGCGGGTCGGAGTAGCCGGCGTGTCCATCTTGGTACCGGGGCGCCTTCAGGAACGACACAGCGGGCAGGACGCCGTGCGCGACCGCCTCCCGGAAGTCGATCATGTCGTACTGGTGGTTGGCCCGGTCGGTGCGGCCGATCATCGCGATCGAGCTCGGTGGCAGGTGAGCCGGGTTGGCGGTGCTTCGGTAGTACTGGAATGGCTCGTGGTGGGCGGTGTAATCGGTCTTCTCCGATCCCTTCAACCCGTTGAACGGATTGACGGCCCGGTGCGCCAGGGAACACTGCGGCTTGCCGTCGGCGCGGGTCTTCGGGCGGAAACCCCCCTCGAAGAAGCCCCACGTGACGTCGCGCCGATTCAGGAGGTCCCCGATGTTGCGCCCGCGGAGGTAGACCGTGTTCGTGCTGGCACATTGATCGAAGGCCGGGTCTGGGTCGCCGATTACGACGCCGCCCCGCAAATCGGTGTCCCCGACGAACAGCGTCCTCGTGCCGGGGGGCGCGAAACAATCGCGGAACAGGTCGAGCGCCCAGTGCAGGTCGGTGCAAGGGTGCTGATCGTCTGAGCCGGGCGGCACAACGACGTCGCCGGTCTGTCCCGAGATCAGGTTTAGGGCTCCCGGGGTTGAGGGCCCGAACGTCGGCTGGAAGCTGTGGTCGAAGAGGACGCCGTGCTGTGCGTAGTTCCACAACCCGGTGACGGTGTTGCCGTCGTAGTAGTCCATCACCTCTTTGTTTGTGGCCTGATCGGTCAGGTGGCCGGGGAGCGGAGTGGCGCAGTCCGTCGCGGTGACGCCGCCCGTGACTCCGGCGGGGAGGCTCCCGTAGCCGGGCCCCGGTCGATCGGATCGCTCGTAGTCGACCGATTCCTCCACGAATCGATCCATTTTGCCGCCGTCCCACTCGCGAAGCTCCGGGTCGTAGTCATGGCTCAGGTCGCACAGTGGCCAATCGGAGCGAGCGAGCCGCTTTGGATTCGCGCGGTTGGGGTTGTGGTCAAGCAGGGAGGAGCCCAGCAGGTTAGCCGGCACGGGAGTTCCTGGCAGGGCGTGGAACGCGGGCTGACCGGGAGGGTTGGCCGCCCGCGGGTAGGTACCGAAGTAGTGGTCGAAAGAGACGTTCTCTTGGAAAATGACCACGACGTGCCGAATTTCGGCAGCGCCCGCCGTACGAGGCCGGGCCTGGGCCATCCCGGCGTCCACGAGCGCGAACGCGAGGGCTGCCAACAGCAAGATCAGCCGGCGAATGGACACGACTCTTCCTCCTCCTCGCTCGACGCGGCGGACCCTTGACAGCCGCCGGATGGCGCTGATATATCAGCAACCAACCATCGTTGCAAGTCCAAGGGTTGGGAGAGGTCATGAGTGACGAGCTGAGGCTCACGCGTAGGGGCGCGCTCAAGGGCGCCGGGCTGGTCGGAGCGGCGGGACTCGCCACCCCGCTCTTGCCTGCGGCCAGATCTGCGGCTCGCACCGCCAAGCGCCGGAGCCGGTTGCCGATCGAGAACATCGTCGTCGATTGCCAGGAGAACCGGTCGTTCGATCACTACTACGGGTTTGCGCCCTGGATCGAGCGATACGGGGTCCCCCCAGGCTGGAGCCAACCCGATGGTCACGGTGGCTCGGTACGCCCGTACCACTTCACCAGATTCGAGACGGACGACATCAGCCACTCCTGGACGGCGATGCACAACGAGTGGAACAACGGCCGGATGAATGGCTTCTACACCACCGACGGCAAGAACGCCCTCGGCTACTACAAGGCCGACGACTTGCCGTTCTACTACGGGCTGCACCAACACTTCACGCTTTGCGTGAACTATTTCTGCTCGGTGCTCGGCCCGACGTGGCCCAACCGGTTCTATCTGGCCGCCGGCACCTCGGGCGGGATCACCACGAACGGCGTGTGGGGCTACGGGGTGCTCGACTATCCCTGCATCCTCGATCTCCTGGAGGAGGCGGGCGTCTCCTGGAACATTTACAACCTGGGTCACTTCGACAACGTGGAGGAGGGCGAGAGCGACAACGTCTACGTCTTCTTCAAGCGCTTCGCGCGGGACCCACGGACCACCCGCTCCGGACGGGATTACGTCAATGACGCCAAACGTGGCGAGTTGCCGAACGTGTCCTTCTTGATCCCCAGCTTCAGCCTGCACGTCGACGAGCACCCGCCGGCGGATATCCGGGTGGGCATGCGCCTACAGCGGGAGATGATCACCGCGCTCATGGCCTCGCCGCAATGGCAGCGATCCGCCTACATACTCACCTATGACGAGTCCGGCGGCTTCTTCGACCACGTCCCTCCGCCCGAGGTGGATGCCTATGGACTGGGCATTCGCGTTCCGACCTGGGTGATCTCCCCCTGGGCCAAGGCCCGGCATCTCGAACCGACGGTGTACGAGCACGCGTCCGTGCTCAAATTCATCGAGACCGCCTTCGACCTCCCGACGCTCGCCTCGATCAACCACAAGTTCGACGACACCACCCCCGGGGGTCCCAACAACGAGGCCGCGGGCACCGCGCCCACTGGGCCGCCCGCGCCTCCACGGGACGGCGTCCAATGGATCGGCGACCTGACTCAGTGCTTCCGCTTTTAGCCTAGGGTCTCGAGTAGCCAGGGGCCGGGCGACCACTTAGGGCACGGTCACGCCTTGGAGCATGACCGGTCCGAGCAGCGGGTTGAGCTCAGTGGTCTGGGCCACCCCCGCTGGCGGAATCGTGTCCATGACGGTGGGCACCGAGTTCGGGTTGACCGCGCAGATCGGGCTTGGATTGCCCGGGGAACAGACGCCGAATGTGAACGGGCCAGGCGTCGGGGTGAAGCCGCGCACGGGGGGTTGGCCTGATCCCTGGCCGGTCAGCGCGACGGTGAAGGTCCATCCCGAACCGATCGTCCCGAACATGGCCTGGGGCAGGATCAGCGTGGCGGTGCCGCTGGCATCATCGACCACGAGCTGGGCGCCGGTCGGCGACGCGCCGGAGGCATCCGCCCACACGACCGGGCCGAACCCCTGGGCCTCGAGCCGCTGGCTCCAGGCGTCCATCGGGGCGATGCTGTAGTTCATGATCGGGTATGCCGGGGCGGTGGACGTGCTCGTCGCCGCCGGGTCGCGCACGTAGACGTCGAGCAGCTGGGCGCCGAAGCTGTTCCCGAACGTGCTCACGAGGTTGCGGATCTTGACCTGGACGTAGACGCTCGTCCCGGTCTGGGTCACCTCGAGATTGGTGAGGTCGAACCCACCGGGCGCGAACGCCGGATCGGTGGGGTAGGCGTAGGTGCCCGGCCCGTTGTCGTCGCCGCTCGGATCGGCGACGTTCAGCACGGGCGTTCCGGGCAGCGCGACGTTGATGACCGAGAGCTGGCTGTAGCCCGTGCTCCGCCCGGACGTCGCCGTGACCGTGATCGTCGTGCTTCCGAAGCCGGTGGGCAGGCTGAGCGACCAGTTACCGGACGAATCCGCCCTCGTCGATCCTGTCGCGGCGGCCCCGCCCGTCGCCCCGACAGCTTCGGCGGCCACCGCCGCCCCGGGCGCCGTCGTCCCGGTCACCGTGACGGTTGCGCCGTTGACGCTCGCTCCGCTGGTGGGGCTAGTCACCGAGAGAGGCAGCGAGCCGGGCATCCCATGGGTTACGTACCGGCGGATCGTGATACCCGGCGTCTCGAGGTTGCGGCCGGTACTCAGGCCCAGCGTCAGCCGGGCGTATTGCGCCTGCGCCCAGGTGAGCGGGCTGGCCGAGCCGGCGGGATGGCCGGGCTGGAAGCCGATCGAGGCCTTCGCCGGATCGGCACCGTAGGGCGAGGCCGGGACGGGCGGATCCTCCCACGCCTGCTCCGGCTCGAGGCCCTGTCCGGAGGTCATGTTCCGCATCGCGGTCAGCAGCGCGTTCGCGGGCGCGCGGTCCCTCGCGGCGATGTCGTACTCGCCGCGCTCGCCTGACAGCACGGGCCAGAGGTGACCGGAGCCGGTGTCCGTCGGGGGCCACGGGGCCCCGGTGGGATTGCAGCTCGTCGGGTCAGGCTCGTAGCAGTCGCCGTAGCCGTCCTTGGAGCCGGGGCCGCTGGTGCCGTAACGGTAGAAGCCCGTCCCGCTGGGTGTCTGGCGCTTGATCGTGTCGTCGACCACTTTCAAGGACGAGCGGACGATCGGATCGCCGGCCGGCAGCACCCCGAGGCGAACCAGATCGAGGAAACCGGCGTCGATCACGGCGCGCTGGTCCGCGGTAATGCTTCCGTTGCCGAGGTTGTATGAGATCGCCGCGTTGGGATCGATCGTCCCATTCGCCCCGGGCTTGGTGATTCGGATGAAGTAGCTCGGGACCGCCGAGCTGATGTACGGGCCGTTGGTGGTCACGGTCCATGCCTTGATGCTGCGGGCGAAGTCGTCGGCCGTCGCCTGGTAGACGGCGGCCCGAACCGGATCGTGGTTGATCCGGGCGATCTGCGATGCCGCCGTCAAGCCCGCGATCTCCGCCGCGATCGTCGACGGGGAATACCCTGACTGCTCCTCCCAGCGCTCGACGCCGTTTGACGGGCCGTTCGCCACCAGGAAGTCGGCCGCCGGAATCACGTGATCGTGGTAGAGCAGCGCATCGTGCGCCAGGCCGGACTGCCACGCCATCAGGATCGGGTACGAGGTCTCGTCGAGCTGGAGACCTCCGGTATCGGGGGCCGGCTTGCCGTTGGTCAGAGAGTTGCGCGGCATCGAGCCGTCAGGCTGCTGCTGGCGCTCGAACAGGAAGTGGGTGGCGGCACGGGCGCTGGCGATATCCCCTGCCACCAGCAGTCCGGTGAACGCCTCGTAGAGATCGCGCGCGAACACCTCGCGGTAGGAGCCGAAGTACGTCGGCAGGCCGTTGCTGGCGAATTCCCCGGCCGGCACGGACTGTCCCCAAGGAGAGGCGAGGCCCGCGGCGATCGCGCCCGGGAAGGTCTTGTCCTCGCTCGCCTTGACGACGTTGACCGATTCGTTGTACTCGCGCACCACCGCGGCGCCGAGTCCCGGCGACGGATGGCGAAGCCCGGCGTCGTAGCCCAGCCACTGACCCTCGTACCGTGCCCGCACGGCCGCGAAGCGCTGGCGCACCGAGGCGCGGGCCACCGCCAGCGCCCGCGCGCGGGTCTGGCCGAAGCCCAGCGCCAGGGTGAAGCTGCGGTTCTGAGCCAGCTCGGCGGTAAGCGCGACGTGTCCGTCGCGCGCGGAGGCGTATCGGGTCAGTGCGTGGCTGGCGTCGAGCATCGTCAAGCCGTCGCTGGCCGAGCCGGCGTAGCCGACACTGGCCTTCGAGAAGCCGCCGGAGGACTCGAGTGCCATGTAGGTGGGGACCGCGTAGTCGCGGTTGACCGCCGCGGTCTTGGTGTTGGTGTTGAAATCAACCGGGACGGTATGGCCATCGACACTGGCCAGCTCGGCGGTGTTGCCACCGGCGTTTTGGGGGGAGGTGGCGTCGGGCAGGACGCCTCCACCGGTGCCGCCCGCGAGCGGATCGAGGCGGACGTAGAGCTGGTCCGCGCTCGGTCCTTCGAACCTCGAGCGCATCAGCACCGCGTCGCGAGCGGGGTCGGCCAGGTAGGTGGTGACGATCCGGTAGTGATGAGCGCTGCTGCTGGCGATCACGGTGCAGGCCATGCCGGTCGGGTCGCGAAGCACCTTGTAGCTCATGTCCCGGGTCTGGAGGTCGGTGAAGCTGCTTCCGTCGGTGACGAGGTACTCCAGGGTGTGGACATTGGTGGCGTCGATCGTCGGCCAGTAGACGTCCGAGAGAACGCCGCCGGCGATCGTGAACCACACCTTCGAGTTGGTGTTACGAGCCGTGCCGACGCAGTCCTTGCGAGCGAGGTCGTAATAGCTCATGGCACCGGGTGCCCCCGGCGCAGCCTCGGCGGCGGCCCCGCTGCGGCGGGTGGCACCGGCGGGCCAGGTGACCAGCATCGACAGAGCGAGGGCGGCCACCGCCGTCGCCAGGAGACGGATCTTCATGCTCACTCATCCCTCCTACTCGTACACACGGAGACCTCCGGCCGTGCGGCACAAAGCCTAGGCCGGGCGCGCCCACGCGTCAAACGGGAAAAGGTCGGGCGTGCATTTCTCACACGAGCCCCGGCAGTGACGCGGCTAGCGTCTGCTGCAGTGGCGGCCAGTATCGAGCCGCAGTCCAAGGAGGTAGCCATGAGAACCGCATTCGGCATCGCCCTTTTCATACTCGTGTACGCGCCGATCGCGTACATGGTCTATGACGAGTTGACGGGACGCCGGTCCCCCATCCGGTCGCTGCTCGGTCGCCGAGCCCGGCTGGCTGTTCACCCAGACCCGGTTGCGATCAGCGTCACCCCTGGCAACTCCAGGCCGCTCGAGGTCTCGTAGGCCCTCGTCGCCTCGCGCACGCGGGCTCGCAGCGCTTGGACGCTCCGGTCGGGGAGCGCCGCGAGGATGTTTGCCAGTGGTCCGGCCAGGGCGCATGTCCTGGTCCACCACTCCTCGAAGGACGCGGCGCGCGTGGACACGGCCAGTTCGCTGACGGTCACACCCGATAGCCCCGCCTCGGACAGCAGTGCGGAGAGCTTGGCCGAGTCCTGCAGCGCGAACGGGCCGGGGCTGCCGGGTGGCGGGATCGGAGCGCCAAGCTGAGCCCCGGCCGCGTCGAGCACGATGCCCAGCCACGGGTTTCGCTCACGCGGTCCCCAGACGGCGATCGCACAGCGGCCGCCGGTACGCAGCACTCGGCGGATCTCGCGGGCGGCGCGGCCGGGGTCGAGCGCGAACATGAGACCCTCGCGACAGAGCACGACGTCGTAGGAGTCGTCGGGCTCGTCGATTCGCTCGAGGTCCAGCTGCCGGGTGCTCACGTTGTCCAGTCCGGCAGCGCGGGCGCGAGCCGCCGCCGTGGCCGTCATCTCGGCGACCACGTCGGAGAGGACGACCTCGCCCGCCGGAGCGACCCGCGCCGCCGCTGCCAGTCCCAGTCCTCCCGCGCCGCAGGCCAGCTCGAGCACGCGTTCCCCTGGCCGGGGCATCGCCAGGTCGAGCATGCGCTCGGTCAGCGCCGCCGCGCGTTCGTCCGCGTACTCGGCGTGCTCGGCCCAGGCTGGGGCCACGGTGGCCCACATGTCGTGAACGCGAGCGCGGATCGCGTCGGGCGTCACGCCGGCAGGACCCGATCTCGCGCTTGACTGCTTGTTGGCCTGGCTGGTTTCCATGGTTGCCTCCCGTTGTTTGTTTCGGGTTCCTCGGATGCGGCCGCGGTCAGCGGCCGACCACGGCCATCCCCGCCGCGTGGTAGCGGTCTCCCGCCGCCGGCGGCACCGTGGCAGCGATGCGGGCGAGATCCGCCGGGGACAGCTCCACGTTGATCGCCGCCAGGTTCTCCTCCAGATACGCCCGATGCCTGCTGCCGGGGATCGCGACGACGTCCTCGCCTTGGGCCAGCACCCAGGCCAGCGCAAGCTGCGCCGTCGTGCAGCGCTTCTCCGTCGCGATTTGCTGCATCCTGGCTCGCAGCTCCAGGTTGTGCTCGAGCGCCGCGCCCTGGAAGCGCGGGAGCTGGCGCCGGACGTCGCCCGGGTCGAGCTCGCCGGCAGTCGCGAACCGGCCGGCCAGAAAGCCGCGGCCGAGCGGCGCGTAGGCGACGAAACCGACTCCCAGCTCACGGCAGGCCGGGAGGATCTCCGCCTCCACATCGCGCGTCCATAGCGAGTACTCGGTCTGCAGCGCGGCGATCGGATGGATGGCGTGCGCACGGCGCAGCGTCCCGGCTGACGCTTCGCTGAGACCGAGGTGGCGGACCTTCCCCTCCTGGACGAGTTGCGCCATCGCGCCGACCGTCTCCTCGATCGGCGTGCGCGGATCGACCCGGTGGAGGTAGTAGAGATCCACATGGTCGGTGCCGAGTCGCCGCAGCGAGCCCTCAATCGAGCGCCGCGCGTTCTCGGGCGTCCCGTCGAGGCCGGTCGGACGCACACCGAACTTGGTCCCGATCACGACCTGGTCGCGCCGGCCGGCGATCGCCCTGCCCACGAGCTCTTCGTTCGTGAACGGTCCGTAGAACTCGGCCGTGTCGAGGAAATTGCATCCCAGCCCGAGCGCGCGGTCGATCACGCTCAGCGCCTCGCGGGCATCGCTGGGGCCATAGTGGGCCGACATCCCCATACATCCGAGGCCGATCGCGGGGACCGCGAGCAGGCCCAACCCGCGCGGCTTCGCCGTCGACTCATTGCTCGCTCTCGTTGCTCCATCCCCCGGCCGGACCTTGTTCGCGGTGCTCATCTGTACCTCCCCGGATCGGTAGTGCCATTCGGTGCGCGTGACGCTACGGCGGTGAACCGGATCCGCCAATGGGGGAAGTACTCAAGCGCTACTCATCGCCGGCTCACGCGCGCTAGCGTCCGCGCCGTGGTTCCAACGGCGTCAGCGCTGCCCGCCTCGATGAACCGCTTCGTGGGGCGCTCCACCGAGATCGCCGGTCTCTCTGACGCACTCCGCCGCTCCCGTCTGGTGACGATCACCGGTCCGGGCGGAGTGGGTAAGACCCGGCTCGCCCTCGAGCTCGCGCGCCGTCGCTCGCGCCAGTCGACGACCGTCGTGCTCGTCGACCTGGCGCCGGTCGACGAGGGCCGCCTGGTTTCGATGGCGTTCGCGGAGGCCGTCGGCATCGCAGGTGCTCGCAGCGACGCGATGCCGGACGTCGTTCGTTTTCTCGCCGACAGCAAAGCGCTCGTGCTCGTCGACAACTGTGAGCATGTGGCGCAAGCGGCGGCGGCAGCGCTGAGATCGCTGCTGGAGGGGTGCTCGAAGCTGCGAGGGCTCGCCACGAGCCGGGAGGCCTTGCGCGTGCCGGGCGAGATCGTCTGGCCGCTCGCGTCGCTGTCGTCCGTGGAGGCCAACCGACTGTTCGTCGAGCGCGCCGAGGCTGTGCGGGCCGACGCCGTGGCGGGAGCAGAGGAGCCGATCCAATCGATCTGCGCCAGGTTGGATGGACTGCCGCTGGCCCTCGAGCTGGCCGCGGCTCGCGTGTCGATCCTGTCACCGCAGGCGATCCTCTCCCGCCTCGGGGATCGGCTCGACCTGCTCTCGGGCGGGGTCCGGGGTGCGCCCGCCCGCCACCGCAGCCTGCGAGCGGCGATCGAGTGGAGCGTCGAGCTGCTCGGGCCGGCGGAGCAGGTTGGCTTCGCGCGCCTGTCTCTGTTTCCCGGGAGCTTTTCGCTGGATGCTGCCGAGACGGTGGCCGGCGCGGACCTGGGCCAGATCGACGCGCTGGTGGCGAAGTCGCTGCTGACGGTCGTGACCGGTCGGGGCGGCGAGCTGCGCTACCGGATGCTCGACACGCTGCGCGCCTACGGCCGCGAGCTCCTCGCCTCCTCTCCGGAAGAGGAGGAGCTTCGCCGGCGGCACCTGGGTTTCTTCCTATCCCGCGCGGAGCGGGTCCACGCATCGAACGACCTGGCCGGATCCGATGCGGAGGTGGGAGCCCTGTCGGAGGAGCTCGACAACCTCCGCGCCGCCCTGTCCTGGGCGGCCGACCACGACCCCACGGCCGGCCTTCGGCTGGTTGGCGCCTCTCGTGAGGCGTGGTTCTCACGCAGCCAGACCGAAGGGCTGGCCTGGGCCAACCGCCTCTTGGAGCACCACCCGGAGGCGGACCGGGACCGCGCGCTGGGATTGTTGTGCGCGGGACGTCTGGCCGTCGCGCATCAGGACCACGGCGCCGGCCGCCCCCGCCTGCTCGACGCCGCCGAGCTTGCCGAACGCTTGGGCGACAGGGGAACCCTGGCCTGCGCGCTTCATTACCTCGGCCTCAGCGGCATGCTGTCCAGGGACCTCGAGGCGGCCCAGCGGGACCTGACGCGCAGCGTGGAGCTGTTCCGCGAGCTCGGCCAGCAGCAGGGTATCGCCCGCGGCCTTGGCGTGCTCGGGTTCGTCCATCTGTACCGCGGGGACATCCCTGACGCCGAGCAGAGCCTTGAAGCGGCGCTCGCCATCGTCGAGGAGTGCGACGACGCCTGGGGGCAGGGCCAGGTTCGGCTCGGCCTCGGCCTGACCGCCAAGGCGACCGGCGACCATGCGGCCGCGGCCGGGCACCTCTCCCAGGCGGTGGTCGCGCTCACCTCGGTGGGCGACACCACGATTCTCGGCGTTGCGCTGGTCACTCTGGCCGGTTTGACGGTGGCCACGGACCCGGCCCGGGCGCTTCGCCTGGCCGGCGCCGCTGTGGTCTTGCGAGAGCGGATCGGCGGGCAATACCCGCCGGGAACCGTCCAAGAACTCGACGCGGTGCGAAACCGGGGGACCGAGTCGCTCGGCGGCCCCGCGGCCGAGTCGGAATGGCAAGCCGGACGCGCGATCGAGCCGGGCAGGAGCGCCGAACTGCTCGACGGCGGGCGGCACCGACCGGCGCCAAGCCCGTTGACCGCCCGTCAGCTCGAGATCGCCCGCCTCGTCGCAGAGGGGCTCACCAACGCCGAGATCGCCGCGCGGCTCCACCTCTCCGAACGCACGATCGAGAATCACGTCTACAACGCGCTGAGCGAACTCGGCCTGGGTAACCGGGTGCAGCTCGCCGCCTGGGTCATGGGCACTCGCCACGATTAGTCCACTCGGCGGGAGCCTGGTCGGATTTCCTGCCATATCGGCAGGTCTCTCGACCAGGCTCGCGGTCGCCTCCGAAACCGGTGCACTCAAGCGAGCGACATGAGGTCGTCGACGACCTCATGCCACCGGAGTTCGACGATCGAGAAGTGACCCTCTTCGGGGAGCAGGTGCGCCCGGGCACCCGGGATGTTGTCGGCCAGCCAGCGCCCGTGGGCGAAGGGTACGAACAGGTCCTGGCCGCCATGCCAGACGGCGACCGGGCTGCCGATCTCGGTCGGATCGAAGCCCCAGGGCTTGGTCTCGGTGAGATCGTCGTCATACCAGCCCCAGATCCCTGGCTGGAGCGCGTGGTCTCGCCGGGCGGCAGCGAACGCCGAGGTCTCGGGCGTGCTCGCCGCCCGGTCGGCGGCGGATATGAACGATTCCACCCCGGCGGCGGCATCGTCGCTCTCGTTTCCCGGTTCGCCGCTCCCGCCGAGCATCTCGCTGCGCCAGTCCTCGAGGAGAACGCGCAGCGTCTCCCCGCCGAGCAGCGCGGCCTCGAACTCGTGAACGTTCTCCGGTAGCTGACCGGCGAACCAATCCAGCCCGTGCGCGTTACGGGGCGCCGCTCCGGCGATCACCGCGGTCGCGAGCACGCGCTCGGGCAGCAGGGCAGCGCAGGCCAGCGCGTGCGCCCCCCCGCCGGAGTGCCCGACCACGTAGAAGCGCTCCGCGCCCAGAGCTGTGGCGATTGCGCTGACGTCCTGCACGCAATCCGCCACGCTACGGCCGGGGTGTCGCGTCGAGGCGCCGTATCCGGGACGGCTGTAGCCCACCAACCTGATCCCGCGCGCACTGCAGATCTCGCTCCAGCCGCGGTACAGCATCCCGCTGCTGGGTGTGCCGTGGCAGAGCAGCAACGGCGTCCCGGAGGCCGGCGCGGCGGCGAACACCTCGAGCCGGCGACCGTCGCGGAGCTCGACCGTCGTTACGACGCCGGCGGAGGCGCCCGCGGAGGTTCGGGACGTGGTTCCTGGGCTTGTCATGTCGTACCTTTCGTTTGCTGAGTGAGCGATTGTGAGGGGCGGGGCCCGGCTGGCCAGAGAATGCTCGAGGTTCCCGTGGTCAGGCGGGTTGACGCGCGGCCAGATCGGTCCCGGCGCTCCGTCGGCGCTCGAGCAGCAGCCATCCGACCGCCACAGCCGAGCCGGCAGCCAGGCCCGCAGCGACGAGCAGCGCGTGATGGAGACCGTCGACGAAAGCGACCACGCTTGTCGAGTGGGCGGGCAGCAGGGCACCGAGCCCGGCGACCCCGATCGCGATGCCGCCCTGGCGGAACGTGTCATTGGCGCCGGCGGCCACCCCGGAGTTGGCGTTGTCAACCGAGTTCAGGGCGAGTCCTGAGAGGACCGGGTTGAGGATCCCCACCCCGATCATCCCCACGATCAGCCCGGGCTCGATCGCGATCCAGCTCGACGTCGCGCTCGTCGTGGCGGCCATCGCGAGCAGGCCGACGGCGACAAGGGTCAGCCCCGCCACGATCAGCACGCGAGGGGAGAACCGTTCGCCCATCGCCGCGGTGGCACCCGAAACGAAGAAGCAGACGATCGTGCTCGGCAGGTAGGTCAAGCCGGTCTCGATCGGCGAGAGGCCGATGACGTTCTGCATGTAGACCGTGAGGTAGAGGTATCCGGCGAACATCGAGGCCGAGACCCCGAACGCGGTGACCTGGGCCGCGGTGAAGTCCCGCCGGGCAAAGAAGCCGAGTGGAAGCATCGGCTGCTCGGTCCGGCGCTCGACGGCGACGAAGGCGACCAGGCAGAGCGCCGAGACTCCGAGCGCGGTCAGGATCAGGGGGTCGTCCCACCCCAGCTCGTTGACCCGAAGCATCCCCAGCACGAGCCCGAACAGGCCGGCCGTGAGCAGGAGCTGTCCGCCCAGGTCGAGACGAGGCGCACGCGGATCACGCGACTCGCGAACCGACCGTCGCGTCACGAACAGGCAGGCCAGGCCGAGCGGTAGGTTGATCACGAAGATCCACCGCCAGCCGAGGCCTGAGGCAAGCGCCCCGCCCACCAGCGGGCCGACCGCGAATGCGGCCCCGATCGTGGCGCCGTAGGCGGCCAGAGCCTTGCGGCGCTCCGCGACGCCCGGATACGCATCGGCGAGGATCGCCAGCGAGACGGCGAACATGACCGCGGCGCCAAGGCCCTGCACGGTCCGGGCGCCGTTGAGCACACCGATGGACCCCGCCGCCGCACACGCGGCCGACGCGAGCGTGAACAGCCCCAGGCCGGCCATGAACAGCCTCCGTCGCCCGAAGCGATCGGCGATCGAACCGGCCGAGAGCACGGTGGCGGCCAGCGCCAAGGTGTACGCGTCGACGATCCACTTCAGACCCCCCAGCGAAGTATTCAGGTCCCGGGCGATCGGCTTCAGCGCGGTGTTGACCACCGCGATGTCCAGCATCAGCATGGCGGTGGCGGCACACACCACCGCGAGGGTCCAGCTCCGCGATTTCATGAGGGTTCCTTTCGGTTGGTCGGTGGTACTCACGGCCTTGAAGGCTCCGTGACCTGACCTCCCGGCACATCGGGGCGCCCCCCAATCCCCAACCCCAATCTTTGCCCTCAGCGGACAGCTAGGGGATAACCACCGTCGGCCCCCGCCGTCTACGCGGCCAGCGCTCGGCCCAGCTCCTGACGGGAGCGGATGTTGAGCTTCCGGTACGTATTGGACAAGTGGACTTCCACCGTCTTCGGCGTGACATACAGGGTCTGGGCGATTTCCTTGTTGCTGCGGCCCTCTCCGGCGAGGTCGGCGACCCGCCGCTCGCTTGCCGTCAGCGCGTCGACGCCGCCGAGCGCCGTCGTCCTGGGCCGGACGCCGGACGCGTGGAGCTCGGCGCGTGCGTCGTCGGCCAGGCCACCCGCCCCGCACCGGTCAGCCAGATGGAGCGCGCGTCGCAGTGGCTCGCGCGCGTCGGTGGGCCGCCGCCCCCGTCGGAGCGCCGCGCCGAGCGCGAACAGAGCGGCGGCCAGATCGAGCTTGGCCGATGAGGACTCGAGCAGTGTCACGGCCTCCCGCAATGTTCGAAGGCCCTCGTTGCGCTCCAGGCGACCGAGGAGCAGGAGCGCTCGCCCCTGCAATCCAGCGCCTCCGAACTGAAGCGCATACCGCACGTCCTCTCGGGCTAGCTCGATGGCTTCGTCCGTCCGCCCCAACCCGTCGAGCGCGCGGGCCTTCAGCGAACGCCACGGCGCCCAGCCGGGATGCTGAATGAAGGTCAGCCGCGCCCCGAGATCATCGGCGAGCCCGAGCGCCTGCTCGTAGCGCCCGTCGGCGAGCATGAGCTCACATTTGCCGCGCAGCCAATGGCGATAACCGTCAGACCGATCGTCCTCGACGCCGTCCCGGTCGAGCAGCGCCCGCGCGCCGGCGAGATCACCGCGTAGCAGACGGGTTAATCCGAGGAAGGCCGGAACATAGGTCTCGCTCGATCGCACGAGACCCCAGGTGATGAAATCGCGCTCCGCCCCGTCGAGCGACTCCTCCGCCTCGCGCAGATCGCCGCGCCACAGCAGCGTCGCTCCCCTCCACAGTCCGACCGTGAGGATGCCGAGCATCGAGCCCCGCTGGTGAGCCAGCGCCCGGAGCCGATCCCAGGCGACGAGGGCCTCCTCGCGATCGGCGAACACCAGGACGAAGATGGCGGCGACCGGGAACAGGCCGGGGTCGACCTCGATCAGCACGTCGTCGGCCAGGGCCTTGAGGGCGAGCGGCACACACTCGCCGAGCGTCGAGCCCGTCAGCGCGCGGGCGAATGCCGTGATCGCGGCCAGCATCTTGGCGCCGGGCCCGTCGCCCACGATCACCACATCATCCAGCCGGCCCATCGCCTCCTCCCCGCCCCCGCCGAAGAACACGGCCATCAGCTGAAGCGCCTGCAGCGCCTGGCGCTCGTCGGCCAACTCGGCGGGGGTCTCGAGCAACGCCGCTCTGGTCACTTCCAGCGCCTCCTCGGGCGGGGCAGTGAAAATCAGCGTGCGGGCCAGCGTGGCCGCGATGAGCGCCCGCTCCCGTGGCTCATCGAGCATCTTCCAGGCCAGGCGCAGGTGCGCCGCCGCCGCAGGCCCTGACGTCAAGGTCTCGGACAAGCCCAACTCCAGCAGCACACTCGCGGCGGCAGGCCCGTCCTCCGGGGGTTCGTCCAGGGCACGCTCGAGATAGGCCACGGCACTGTCCGCCGCGCCCCTGTGGCGAGCAGCGCTGGCCGCTTCCCGCAGGAGGTCCACCACCCAGGCCTCGCCCCGGCGGGGCGCGGCCAGCAGTTGGGTGGCGACGGCGTCCGGCGGAACCCGCGCGTCGGTCAACAGCCGAGCCGCCTTGGCGTGGAGCAATTCACGCTGCCCCGGCGGCAGCTCGTGATAGATCGCGTCCCGAACCAGCGGGTGAACGAATCCCAGCGGTGGCTCTGGACGCAGGATCTCGGCCCGCGCCAACGCGGCCGTCGCGGCGGCCACCGCTGCCTCCTCGAGTCCGGACAGGCCGGCCACGAACGGCAGCTCGGCCTGGTTGCCCAGGACGGCGACGGCCTGGGCGACGCTCGCGGCCGATGCCGGGAGCCGACGGAGGCGCAGCAGGACCGTCCTCGACACTGCTCGCGGCCCTACTCGGTCCACCGCGGCAGTCTGATCCGCCTCCGGCTTGACGCCGTCCGCGTCCAGCGAGCTGAGCAGTTGCCGCAGCAGCAGAGGGTTTCCCCCGGTCGCCGAGCGGCAGGCCAGCACGAACGCCCGGTCAGGATCGGCGGCCAGGCGCGAGCGAATCAGCGCCTCTACCCCCGCGTCGCTCAGCGGCCCGGGATGTACGTGGAACGCGTCCGGATCGGAGGCTATCTCGCCGATCATCACGGGATCGGTGCCCGGCTCGGCAGTACGTAGGCCGACCACCACCAGCGCTCCCAGTCCGTCGAGCCGGTGGCCCAGATAAGCCAGAAACCGCAGCGATGGCCGATCGCACCAATGCAAGTCGTCCACGACCAGCATCAGGGGGCCTTCGGAGGCCGCATTCACCGTCAGCCAGTAGAGGCCGTGCAGCGCGGCGAAGGAGACGTCCTGGCCGTTCTCGGAACCTCCCGCCAGCGTCTCGAACACCGACTGCGCGGGCGCCGCGGCGCCTTCCAGGAGCCGCTCGCGCAACGGCGGATCGGCCAGCAGTGGCTCGAACAGCTGCCGCACCACCCCAAACGGAAAGTCGCGCTCGAGGTCACTCCCGTTGGCGGCCAGAATCCGCAGCCCCTCCTCGGCCGCCCGGTCTCGCAGCTCTGCGATCAGCCGACTCTTGCCGATTCCCGCCGGACCCTCGACGACCATCAGTCGCGAAGCATCACCGCGCTCGGCGCTGAGCAGGTCCTCAAACGCGACGAGCTCCTGCTCTCGCTCGAGCAGCGGCGTTGCCCCGGTTTGGCGTCCTTGGCCCCAACCCCGACTGACCATCTGGCCGCGGATCCTAACCAAACGACCGCGCCCTGCGGTGGGAGGCCTTTGCCCGCCTTGAGTTCCCCGGCCGGCCGGTCGATCTAGTCACTGTGAGACCTAAGCCCCTGGCCGATCGCCGCTCGCTGATTGCAATGGCCGTCCTCGGCAACATCGTGCCGATCGCGGTCGCGACGGCGAGCAACTGGTCTTCGCATCGCATCCTGTTCTTCATCGGGGCCGTCGCGAGCTGCTTCGCGCCCATCCTGGTGACAGCACTTCCCGATCATCGGCGGACCACCCGCCGAGTGGCCGCGTTCGCCGGTATTCCTGCGCTCACGATGCTGCAGGCCTACACCGGAGGCGCGGCATCGGGCTATTCGGTCCTGATGATGATGGCGATGGTCTGGTTCGGCCTTCAGGCCAGCGACCGTGAAGTGCAGGGCATGGTCGCGATGCTCGCGGCCTGCGCCTTCGTGCCGATGCTGCTGGTGGGAGCGCCCGCTTACCCGCCCCGATGGGGTAATGGCCTGCTGCTGGTGCTGGTCGGCTCGACGGTGGCGGCTTCGCTCAGGATGGCCGTGCGCGAGGTGAGCCGCTTGACCAAGGATCTGCGCGCCGAGGCCGTGATGGACCCGTTGACCGGTCTGCTGAACCGACGCGGGTGGGAGCAGGGCGTTCAGGCCGAGTTGGCGCGCACCCGTCGCGGTGCTCGCCACGTCACGCTCGTGGCGTTCGATCTGGACGGCTTCAAGGAGCTGAATGACGCCAGCGGGCATGACGAGGGCGACCGTGTGCTGCGTGAAATGGCCCAGCGAATCCGCTCTACGCTCCGCCCGGGGGACATCCTGGCTCGGCTCGGAGGCGACGAGTTCGCCGCGGTGCTCTCAGACTCGACTGCCGAGACCGCTTCCTCCGCTGTGCAGCGGCTGCGAGCGATCGACCCACAGCTGGTCGAGTTCTCGGCCGGAATCGCCGTCTACGACCGGCGCGAGTCACTCGACGAGCTGCTCCGCCGTGCGGACTTGGCCCTTTACGCGGCCAAGGCCGGCGGCGGCAATCGCAGCGAAGTGGCGCCACGGTCACTGGCCGCCGACCAGGCCATGCTCCTCTGATCCTCGAAGGTCGCCGGCTCGCGTTGCCCGTCAGTAGCTGAGCTTGCCGACGAGACTCACCGTCGCGCCGACGGGATCAGCGGGCGTCGGCGCGTTGCCGCTGATCTGCAGGGTGCCATGGGCCTTCCGGTAGACCGCAGTGCCACCGGTGACGATCAATTTGCCGCTGTACGACTGGGTGGCGTTGGGGTTGAGCGTGAACTTGACCGAGAGCTTGTACCTGACGCTCCCCAAGGAGTTGAACACTGTGCCTTTCGCGGTGAGAGTCAGCCCGGACCCCCATGTTGCGGTCTGATAGAAAGCGGCTCGGCCCTGCGAGCGCCCCGCGATCTTCCCGTCAAGAATGCCGGCGTCGGTCTCCTTGGTGCCGGGCACTGCAGCGGTGCCGGTCGTGGAGAGCGTGCTGAGCAGACCGGACAACTTCACCGTATGGCTCTTCGTGAGGTGCTTCGCTCCGCCGACGGCAGGTACCGCAAACTGAGCCGCGAAGACGGCGACCACAACGACAATACGCTTGAACACAGCTGCCCCCTCTGTTGGATGCCCCGTCTCGCCCCAGGGCTTGATCAAGTGCCGGCAAGCCTAACCGGTAAGAGGGTTCTCACACAGAAAACATCCGCCTGACCGGGTTCTCGTCACGGACGGCGGTTTGATCGCCGTACATCGCATCGCGCGCCTGGCGGAGGGAGTCCCGCTGGCGCGTATCACCGCGCTCGTCGCCTCGCCCAGCCGTCGCGATAGAGGAGTTGCCCGAGCGCTGCTCGCGGCGGCGCGGGGAGTGGCGAGGGATTGGGGCTGCGAGGAGATCGAGGTGTGCTGCGGCCTGCGCGAGGAGCGGGCCGCGGCCCATCAGTTCTACCCGGCGGAGGGGTTCCGCGACGCCCATCTGACCTCGGCCTATTACAAGCTCGCGCTGGATGCGGAGGATGCCGGATCGGCGTCGGCAGGATGCCACGCATGGGGCTCCGACGGGCGATCGATCAGGTCGCGGAGGCTGGAGTAGGGCATTGGCCACGCGAAGTAGAAGCCCTGGCAGGAGTCAGAACCAAGGCCGGTCAGCTCGAGGTGCTGTTCGGCCGTCTCGACGCCTTCGGAGACGACGGTCATGCCGAGGCCGTGCGCAAGTTGAATCACCGCGGTCACGATGATGCGACTGGGCAGGTCGTTGCCGAGGTTGGCGACGAACTCTCGGTCGATCTTGACGCTGTCGACCGGGAATCGCCGCAGGTAACCAAGCGAGGAGTAGCCGGTGCCGAAGTCGTCAAGAGCAAGCGTCACTCCCATGTCCTTCAGGTCATTGAGCACGGCCAACGCGCGTTCGCCATCCCGGACGAACACGCTCTCGGTCACTTCCAGGGTCAACAGGTCCGGTCTGCCCGGCGCTAGGTTGAGCACGTCGCCGATCGAGTCCGCGAACGATGCCGACATGAGCTGGTGCGCGGAGACGTTGACTGAGACTCCAAGCTCGCCCGATCGATCGCCGTGCCAGCGGCTGCGGTCCGTCCACGCCCGCTCCAGCACCCAGCGCCCGAGGTCGATTATCTCGCCACATTGCTCGGCGAGCGGTATCAGGGTTGCCGGCGAGATCCGTCCGAGGCTCGGATGGTTCCACCGCAGGAGGGCCTCCACACCGGTGAGCTGCCCACCGGCCGCCGCGACGATCGGCTGATACGCGAGCTCCATCTCCCCGCGCATCGCCGCCGTCGGCAGCACCTTCTCCAGATCGGCGAGTCGCGTTGCGGCGTCTCGTTCGCGCGCGTCGAGTAAACGATGTCTGCCCATGCCCGCCCGCTTGGCTCGGTACATGGCCACGTCAGCCTCGTGCAGAAGCTGCTCGGGGCCGTCATCGCCACCACCGCTGAACGCGATGCCGATGCTGGCACTGACACTCACGGACACGTCGGAGAGCGAGAACGGCGATGACACCGCCGACTCGATCCGATCGAGGATCGTCTCGGCTTGAAGCGGACTCTGAAGCTCTTCGCACAGGATCGCGAACTCGTCGCCGGCCAGGCGCGCCAGCGTGTCACCCGGCCTCAATATCTCGGTCAGACGCCGCGCCACCGACACCAGCAGCTGGTCGCCGGTGTGGTGCCCGTAGGTGTCGTTGATCGCCTTGAAGCGATCGAGGTCGACGTAGAACAGCGCTGAGGTCTTGCTCGAGCGACGCTCTCGCAGGAACGCATGCTCGAGTCTCTCCAACATCAGCAACCGGTTCGGTAGGCCGGTCAAGGCATCGTGCAGAGCCGCCTTCCGGGATCGGTCGGCGGAAGCCTTGAGGTCGGCACGGGCCTGAGCGTTCAGCAGATACGCGCCGGCTACGTCGGCCAGCGTCTGGGCGGCGTCCATCGACTCACGGGAGAGCGTTCCCGGAGTATCCCGGTACAGATCGAGAGCACCTAGTCGCGAGTCACCGTGGTGCATCGGGAACGTAAACACGGCGGCCAGCCCGGCTTCCAACGCTCGAGCCGTGAACGTGGGGAAGAGCGCCCCGGAATTCAAGTCTGGCGCCGAGATCGCTTCGCCGCTTTCGTAGGCCACCAGACATGGCCCCTCCCCTAATTCGGTCTGCAGGCGCTCAAAGCGCAGGGCCGCAGCGTTCGACGCAGCGATATAGCGAGGGCGGTATCCCGGCGAGATCAGCGTCACCCCCGCCCCCGTCACCGGCAGAATCTCCACGATCCGTTTCACGAGATGATCGAGGATCCCCTGGATGGGGAAATCGGTCAGCATGGTGCGCGCGAAGTCGCTGAGAACCTCAGCCAGGCCCTGGCTCAATCCGACACCAACGGTGCTCCGTCGAATCTCAGGCGTGTGGACGATCCTCTGACGTGCTTCCCCAAGTACGGAAAGGGCCCGGTGTCCGCCAGATGAGAGCCGCGGTGCGACTGCCCAAAACGTCCAGCTACCCAAAGCGAGCAGGCTACGAGACTAGTCAGCCATGCTCACGTCTCAGTCTAACCCACGATGACAAGCAGCCCCCAGGGCCGCTATCGCCGCGCTCACGCCTCGGCTTTGGAGTCCTGCTTGGCTGCCTCGTGCTCTCGCAGCTCGAACTTCTGGACCTTGCCCGTCGATGTCTTCGGCAACTCGTCGAGGAAGACGACCTCCTTGGGCGCCTTGTAGTGGGCGATGCTGGAACGGACGTGGTCGATCATCTCCTGCTCGTCGGCTTGCTCCCCCTCGGCGAGCACAACGAAAGCCTTCGGCCGCTCGCCCCACTCCTCGTCCGGCACGCCGACCACCGCGGCCTCCGCCACCGCATCGTGGGAGAGCAGCGCCTGCTCGACTTCGACGCTGGAGATGTTCTCGCCGCCGGATATGACCACATCCTTGGCGCGATCCATCAGGCGCACGTAGCCATCGCTCTCCACGACCCCGAGGTCCCCGGAGTGAAACCACCCACCCGCGAATGCCTCATCAGTCGCCTCCTCGTCATCGAAATAACCCTTCATCACGTTGTTACCGCGCATCACGATCTCGCCGATCGTCTCGCCGTCGGCCGGCACGTCCTTCATCTCATCGTCCACCACGCGCAGCCGGTCGGCCTGAACCATCCCGACTCCCTGCCGAGAGAGCAGCCCCGCGCGCTCCTCGACGGGGAGATCCTTCCAATCCGGTTGCCACTGACAGACCGAGTACGGGCCGTAGGTCTCGGTCAGCCCGTACACATGCACGACCCGGCCATTGATTTCCTCGCATTTCGCGATGGTCTTCGGGTTGGGCGGCGCACCGGCCGTGGTGATCACCAAACGCCGCTCCAGCTCGTGAGCCTCATCCGCGTTCACCAGCGTGCTCAGCACCGGCGGCGCACCGTTGAGGTGGGTGACCTCCTCCTGGTCCAGCAGTTGCCAGATGCGCTTACCCTCGACGGCGCGCAGACAGACGTGCCGGCCCCCGATCGCGGTTACGGCCCACGGCGTGCACCACCCATTGCAGTGGAACATCGGAAGCGTCCACAGGTACACCGAGTCCGGACTATGCTCGGAATAGAGCACCTCCCCGAGGCCGTTCAGGTAAGCGCCGCGATGCGTGTACATGACTCCCTTGGGCTTGCCCGTGGTTCCCGAGGTGTAGTTGATCGAGATCGTGGCGAGCTCGTCCTCGACGGTCCACGCCAGCGGCTCATCGGACCCCCGCTCGAGCAGGTCCTGATACCGCACGCCGGCAGGCGACTCGGAGCCATCGGGCTCTGCCCCGGGATCGGACACGGTGACGATCTCGGTCACCGTCTCGAGTTCATCCTTCACCGGCTCGATGATCGCCTCGAGCTCGGAGTCGACCACCAGCAGCTTGGCCCCCGAGTGGTTGCAGATATAGCGCACCTCCTCACTCGAGAGCCGCGTGTTGATGGCCACCAGGACAGCTCCGGCGAGCGGTACGCCGAAGTGCGCGATCAGCAGCTCGGGGATGTTTGGACAGAGATACGCCACCCGGTCGCCCGGCTCGATCCCCGACGCTTGCAGAGCCCGGGCCAGGCGAGTCGCCTCCCCCGCGAAATCGCGATAGGACGTGCGCCGATCGCCGTGGACAATCGCCACCTTGTCCGGATAGACCTCGGCCGAGCGCTCGAGAAAACGCAAGGGCGTCAGCGAGCTGTGCGAGACGGTGGGCATGCGGACTCCTCTTCTCCGGGCGTTCGTCTCGGAGGTACCCACGGGTGGCGACCCCATAACGCCGCCCGTCCTCTACGCCACGTCTCGTCGCTGCGTCAGCACGAGTCCGGCCAGCGCCAGGATCACCGTCCAGCCCACGAGGACGGCGCCGCCGGCGGCGGGCGAGAGCAGATGGTCGGTCTTCAGACCCATCAAAGCGTTCGCCGCCGCGGTGGGCATGAACCGACCGACCGATGGGGCCAGGCCGAACAGGAGGGCGTTGATGACGAAGTCCCAGGCGAGGAGGCCGATCACCGCGGCGACCTGGTTGCGGAGGATCGCGCCGAGCCCAACGCCGAACGCGCCCCGCAGCGCGATGCCCGCGAGGCCACCGAACACGAGCAGCGCAATCTTGCCGGCGCTGAGGGCCGACGGGATGCCGCGCGCGGACAGAATCAGCGAGCCGATCCCGAAAGCGAGCCCGACGCCGACCACACCGAACACCAGCCCGGCCAGCAGGCCGGCGGTGAGCTTGGCTGAAAGCACCTGCCCGCGACGCGGAGTGAAAACGAACGTTGGATGGATCGTCCCGTAGCGGTACTCACTCGTGATCAGCAGCACTCCGGCGAGGCCCGAGAAGATCAGTGCGACGCCGCCGGTGGAGAACAGTCCCAGCTGGTCCTTCACGGAGGTCAGACTGTCGGCGTGGGTGAGGAGGCCCGAGAGAACCACGATCAGGCCGGTGAGCCCGATCATCCCGAGGACGAGTCCCAACGTGGTCCGCGTCGAGCGGACCTTGAGAAGTTCGGCTTTCAGCTGAGCGATCACGTACTTGCCCCTGAGGTCAGCTCGAGGAAGATCTCCTCCAGGGAGGAGCCTTCCGTGACGAGTTCGTGTAGCGGGATGCCTGCGGCGAACGCGATCTCCCCCACGCTTTCGCTGTCCGCGCCGCGTACATGCAGCGTCTGCTCTTCTCGAACCACCTCGAGGCGCTCGCTCCGCAGCGCCTCGTCGAGCTGGTCTGGGCGTGGGGTACGGACGCGGACAGCACCGCCGACGCGCGCGGTCAGCGCCTGTAGCGAGGACTCCACAACAAGCCGACCGCGGTTGATGATCAGTACCTGATCGACCGTCTGCGCGACCTCGGCCAGCACGTGGCTGGACACCAGCACGGTCCGTCCCTCGGCCGCGAACGCGCGCAAGAAGTCACGCAGCCAGCGCACCCCTTCGGGGTCCAATCCGTTCGCGGGCTCGTCGAGGATCAGCAGCTCAGGATCGCCGAGCAGCGCCCCCGCGATTCCCAGACGCTGGCGCATGCCCAGTGAATACCCCTTGACTCGTCGACCGCCGGCCTGCTCCAGCTCGACGGTCCCCAACACCTCGTCAGCGCGCGAGTCAGGGAGGCTGACGGCACGGCCGAGCGTCCTCAGATGGTCCCGCCCGGAGCGCCCCGGATGAAAATCCGTCGCCTCCAGCACCGCGCCGACCCGCAGCGCAGGGCGGTCGAGTTCGACATACGGCTTGCCTAGGACGAGCGACCGTCCGCTCGTCGGCGCCGCCAAGCCGAGGAGCATCCGCAGCGTGGTCGTCTTGCCCGCCCCGTTCGGACCGAGGAAGCCCGTCACCGTGCCCGGCTCGAGGGTGAACGATAGGTCCTCCACGGCGAGAACCGAGCCGAATCGCTTCGTCAGCGACTCGGCGACAACGGCGGTCATGGGCTCACCGCCGGCGGGTCAGCGGCTGTAACCGCTACGACGGTCGGCTTCGGCCGGCACTTGATCGAGAGTTCCATTGTTTGCCTTTCCGGGTTGGCTTGCTCAGTTCGAGCTGTGGTCTTTTCTGGGGCGCCCGCGCTTCGGGATCGGGCGGGGGGACCCGCCGCGGCCCGCGTCGGTGAGCGCGCGCCGCAGCAGAAACTCGATCTGGGCGTTGGTGCTCCGCAGCTCGTCCGCGGCCCACCGCGCCAGGGCGTCGTGGACGGACGGATCGAGCCGGAGCAGGACACTTTTGCGCTCGGCCACGGTCAGGTCGGGCGCCGGGCTACTGGTACAGCGAGCCGGTGTTGACGATCGGTTGTGTGCCCCGGTCGCCGCACAGCACAACCAGGAGATTCGACACCATCGCGGCCTTGCGCTCCTCGTCCAGTTCGACGATGTCCTCCTCGGCCAGGCGGGCCAGAGCCATCTGGACCATCCCGACGGCACCGTCGACGATGCGGGACCGAGCGGCGATGACAGCACCGGCCTGCTGGCGCTGCAGCATGACCTGGGCGATCTCGGGCGCGTAGGACAGGCGGGTGATCCTGGCCTCGATGATGTCGACGCCCGCCGGGACTACCCGAGCAGCAATCTCGACGGCGAGCTGGCCGGCGACCTCATCGGTGTGATCGCGCAGGGAGAGTGCTTCGCTGTCGGCGTTGTCATAAGGGTGGCCATTTGCCACATGCCGCAGTGCGGTCTCGCTCTGGATATCGACGAAGGCGACGAAGTCCTCGACCCCGTAGGTCGCGCGCGCGGTGTCGCGCACCTGCCAGACAACCACCGCGGCGATCTCGATCGGGTTGCCGTCAGCGTCGTTCACCTTCACCGTGGGGGTCTCCTTGTTGCGGATCCGCACCGAAACCCGTCGGCGGACGGCGAACAGGTTGACCCAGCGCAACCCGGTCGTGCGCACCGTTCCCCGGTAGCCGCCGAACAGCTGGACGACCCGTGCCTCGCCGGGCTTGATCGCGGTGAGGCCGGCGACGCCCACCGTCCCCAGCACGAACACCGCCGCAGCCGGCCAGCCCCTGGCGGTTCCTCCCGCCGTGACAAGTAGGACGCCGGCGAGGTACGCCGCCAGCGACCCGATGAGCACAAGGATGCCCGGCCCGGACCCCAGTTCTCGTTCATCGACCGGGATAAAGCGTTCGAGCGACTCGGTGAGCTTCTCGGGTGCTGGCTGCATCGGGTGGCCTCCTGTGACCTAGAGCTCGGCATCGCCGGCATCTATCAAAATGATATCACATTTTCGGAGGTCGTGTCAAACGCGCGATCGAGAATGTCCGCTCCAAACCGCGGCGGCGACGTGGCGGCCGGTCCGATCGAGAATGTCCGCACCAACCCGCGGCGGCGACGTGGCGGCCGGTCCGATCGAGAATGTCCGCACCAAACCGCCACGGTGGCGGCGGGGCCGAGTCTCTGGGAACGAGCGGGTCGGGGGGCGGATAGCGACATCCGTAATCCCTCCGAGGCTCTTGGCAGGCTGTTCCGGCGCCCGTCTCGAGGCGCGTCCAGCGCGGCTAGGAGTGTGCGGTTGGGCTTGACGACCGCAACGAAGGAAGGGTGGGAGCCACGCCCGGCGGGGCGCGCTACATAACCCGCACATACTGCGGGTTATGTAGCGCCCTCCGGCGCCGGAGGGTCGCAGCCACCTTCCGGCGCCCGGGGCACGTACGCCCCACCCGCGGCCAATGGCGAGACCGGGACCCGAAGTCCGGTGGGGTCGTGGGGGATAACTGTTCACTATGAACGAAAATCCCCCACAGCGTCCCCGGCCGCGGCACCGACGCCAGACCCGGACGCCCCACCCGCAGCCTATGGCGAGACCCGGACTCGAACCGTCAGGACGACGTCCCCGGCCGCGGCACCGACGCACACCCACGGACGCGCCACGCAGCCTATGGCGAGACCCGGACTCGAACCGGGGACACCACGATTTTCAGTCGTGTGCTCTACCAGCTGAGCTATCTCGCCGTGGTGGGGCGCGATGCTAGCGGCTCGATGGGGCTGCGGGCGGACAGGCGGAGGGCCGGGCGGGAGAGCAGACCGACCCTCTCCGAACCCGGCCTCCGACCCGGCCGTCTGGCTCAGTGCCGACTTGCGTGACGCTTCGCGTGGCGCTTGGCGTGCTTCTTGTGCGAGCTCTTGCGGCTCGTCTTGGCGACCGCGCTGCTGGCCGCGGTCGTGGTGGTGGTCGGTGTGGTGTCCGTGGTCGTGGTGCCGGTCGTGTCGGTCGTCGTCGTGTTGGTGTACGAGCCTGGATCGTGCCCTGGACCGGTGCACGCCCAGGCCACGCCCCCACCGCCGGCGAGCGACAGGACCGACGCCATCACGGCGACGGAATTGCGTTGAAGCCTCATCCTGAGGACCTCCTTGGTTGGTTGCTCGCGTAATAGAGCGATCCCACGGCGCCGAACTCACGGTCGGGGCGTAAGGAAAACGTAGGAAGGACGTCGCGGCCCGCCCTCGCGCGCGAGAGAAACCTAGGAAGGACGCTGCGCCCGCTCCCTCGCGCGCGGGAGAATGCCGGGCTGTGCCCGCCGGGAAGCACCTGTTCATCCTCCGCCACACCAAATCGAGCTGGGACGATCCGGTTCTTGACGACCACGAGCGGCCGCTCGCCGCCCGCGGACGCAAGGCGGCGAAGTTACTCGCCGAGCACGTCCGCGCCACCGGAATCGAGCCCGCGCTGATCCTGTGCTCCTCCGCCCGGCGTACGCGTGAGACCCTGGAGAGTGTCCTCCCGGGTCGCGAGGCGCTGATCGAAGACGAGCTCTACGAGGCCAACTGCGAAGCGCTGATCGTACGGCTGCACAGCATCTCTGACGAATACAGCTCGGCGATGCTGGTGGGGCACAACCCAGCGGTGCAGATGCTCGTGCTGAAGCTCGCCGGCGCCACCGGCGATGACCAGCTCGCCCGGAGCGCGGACCCACGGCTCGGAGACGTGCAGCGCAAGTTCCCCACCGGCGGGCTGGCGACGCTGACCTTCGACTGCGACTGGGCCCAGCTCGCGCCCGGCTCAGCTCAGCTGATCGGCTACGTGCGACCCAGGGCGCTGGTCTGAGACCGAACGCAGCACTAGCCTGCACGTAATGATCAGGGATGCTGATGGCCCGGTCGTCGTCGGCACGGACTTGCGCAAGCGCTATGGGGAGGGGGCTATCGCGGTCGACGCGCTCCGTGGCGTCTCGGTTCAGCTGGCGCCCGGCAGCTTCACGGCGATCATGGGTCCTTCCGGGTCCGGGAAGTCGACGCTGATGCACCTGCTGGCCGGGCTCGATCGTCCCAGCTCCGGCGAGGTGTATCTCGGGCGGACGCGGCTCACGGATCTGGACGATGGCGAGCTGACCCGCTTGCGCCGCGGCCGAGTCGGCTTCGTGTTCCAGGCATTCAACCTGCTTCCGATGCTCACCGCCGAGGAGAACATCCTGCTGCCGCTGCGGATCGCGGGGCAGGACATCGACAGAAGATGGCTCGAGTGGCTGCTGGTCGCCGTCGCGCTCCAGGATCGGCGCCGCCACCGCCCGGCCGAGCTCTCCGGCGGGGAGCAGCAGCGGGTCGCGCTCGCGCGGGCGCTGATGTCCCGCCCCGCGATCATCTTCGCCGACGAGCCGACCGGGAACCTCGACTCGGCAGCCAGCGACATCGTGCTGGCGATGCTGCGCCGCGCGGTCGATGATCTCAAGCAGACGATCGCGATCGTCACCCATGACCCCGTAGCCGCGGCGAACGCCGACCGGATCCTGCTGCTGCGGGACGGTCTGATCGTGCTCGAGACGGGTCGCCTCTCCGCCCCGGAGATCCTCGACATGCTCAAGGCGCCGCAATGATCACCGCGGCGCGCCGGCCAATCCGCTGATGCTGCGGTTCGCGCTGCGAAGCCTGATCGCCGACCGCCGTCGCGCGGCGATGACAGCGCTTGCCGTCGTGGTCGGCGTCTCGATGATCACCGGGACGTTCGTCTTCACCGACACGATCAACTCTGCGTTTCGCCAGCTGTTCAGCAGCGCCGCCAAGGGCGCCGACGTCGTCGTCTCAAGCCGGCAGGACATCTCCTCTCCGATCAACGCCCCCGCCAGCCTGCCCGTCTCGCTGATCGCCAAGATCCGCGCGCTCCCCGGGGTTTCCACGGCGCAGGGCCAGATCTCGGATGTGGCCACGATCGTGGGGCGGAGCGGAAAGATCGTCCAGAGCAACGGGCTGCCGACGCTGGCGCTGTCCTATCTCGGCCCACCATTCAACGGGCTGACCTTCGCCGCCGGCGGGCCACCCCGGGGTCCGGATGAGGTGGCGATCGACGCCGGCACGGCAAAGCGACAGGGCTACCGGGTGGGCGATTTGGTGCCGGTCGTCACCGGACAACCCGTGCGCCGCTTTCGCGTTTCGGGCGTGGCCAAGCTCGGCCGCGCCTCAACCGGAGGTGCCACGTTCGCCGTCTTCGATCTCGCCACCGCGCGCAGCCTGTACGGCAAGTCGGGCCGGGCCGACATCGTCTACGTGGCGGCGAGCCCGGGGACGAGCGCGAGCGCGTTGCTGCGCGAGGTCCGGCCGCTGCTCTCACCCGAGCTTGTCGCGCGCAGCGCCCAGGGCCAGGTCAATTCCGACGCGAGCCGGATCGCCGATCAACTCGGGATCCTCACCGGCGGCCTGCTGGCGTTCGGGTTCATCGCGGTGCTCGTCGGCGCGTTCGTGATCTTCAACACGTTCTCGATCACGATCACGCAGCGGATCCGCGAATTCGCGCTACTCCGCGCGATCGGAGCGACCCGGCGTCAGGTGCTGTTCTCGGTGCTGGCCGAGGCGGCGACGATCGGCGTCCTCGGATCGATCGTGGGGATCCTGGGTGGGCTCGCCGCCGCGGCGGTGATCCGCAAGTTGTTCGCCGGCGCCGGCCTCGATCTCCCCTCCACCACGCTCGTGCTGCAAGTCCGCACCGTGCTCCTCGGTCTGGGCGTCGGCGTCCTGGTCACGCTCAGTGCCGGACTGTTTCCCGCGTTACGCGCCATGCGCGCCGCTCCCCTCGAGTCCTTGCGCGAGGGCGCGGCACTCGCGGCCCGGGGCGACTCGAGCAAATGGCTACGGGGAGCGATCGCTTTGCTGCTCGGAGCAGCCGGCCTCGTGGTGATCTTCACCGGCTCGGGCAGCGCCACCGCGCGCCTGACCCAGAGCGCGATCGGCGCGGTTGCGCTGGTTTTGGCGATCCTGGTCGCGAGCCCGCTGATCGTCCGGCGCCTGGCCGGGATCGTCTCGTGGCCGATCGAACGCCGCAGCGGCATCGTGAGCCGCCTCGCGCGCGAGAACGCCCGCCGCAACCCGGTCCGAACCGCGGTCAGCGCCTCGTCACTGATGATCGGCCTGGCGCTTGTTCTGTTCGTGACGATCTACGCCAGTGGCTTGCGCACCTCGACATCCCGGATCATCCACCAGACGTTCCTCGGCGACCTGACGATCGAGAACCAGGATGGCGCGAGCTCGATTCCGGCGGCCAGCGCTCAAGCGGCGGCATCCGCTCCCGGCGTGCTGGCGCTCTCCAGCCTGAAGGCCGCGCCGGCCCGGCTTGGCGCCGCGGGGAAGATCACCGCCGAGGGGATCGACCCCAACACGATCGGGCAGGTCTACCGCTTCGATTGGATTCGCGGCTCGAGCTCGACGCTGGCCGGACTCGGGGCCGGACAGGCGATCCTTGAGCAGGACACAGCTCGGGCCGCCCATCTGTCGGTCGGTGATCGGTCCACGCTGGTCAGCGAGACCGGCCTGCGCCGGAGCGTAAGAGTCGCCGGGATCTACTCCGATCGAGCGCTGCTGCGCGGAATCGCCCTGCCGCAGGTCGAATTCAATCGGCTCTTTCACCAGGACCGTCTTCAGGATGTGTTCGTGAAGCTCCAGCCAGGCTCGAGCCTGGCCGCCGCCGAAAGTGCGGTGAACCGGGCGCTGAGCTCGATTCCCGGGGTGCTCGCCCGGTCGGAGAAGCAGCTCGCCGACGAGGTGTCGGGACGAGTGAACAGCATTCTCATCCTGTTCTACGCGCTCCTGGCGATGAGCGTGTTGATGTCGCTGCTCGGGATCGTCAACACGCTCAATCTGTCAATCCACGAGCGCACGCGCGAGCTCGGGATGCTCCGCGCGATGGGCATGACCCGGAGCCAAGCGCGCGTGCTGATCCGCGACGAGAGCCTGATCACCGCCGCGATCGGATCGATCGTGGGCGTCGCGCTCGGCATCTTCCTGGCCTGGGTGGTGATTCGCTCGCTCTCGAGCGAGGGCATCGTCTTCTCGCTCCCGTGGCTCCAGGTGGTCGGCGTGCTCGCCGTCGGGCTGCTCGCGGGGGTTCTGGCAGCGGTGCCGCCCGCACGGCGAGCGGCGCGCCTGGACCTGCTGGCGGCGATCGCCCACGAGTAGGCAGCTGCCTCGGCTACGACCCCGGCCGAGTACGCTTGCGGCCATGCGTCGCCTGATTCCGATCACCATCGTCGCCGCGCTGGCCCTGGTCGGCTGCGGCTCATCCTCCAAGAAGCCATCCTCGTCGGTGGGCGGTGCCCGCACGACCGAGTTGTCGTACTTCGGCGCCGGCTCGCCCTTCGTCATGACCATCGCCACCGCCCCGAGCGCCAACTCGGTCAAGACCGGACTGTCGCTGGTCAACAGCTTCCCGGCCGCCTCCTTCGGTGAGCAGGCCCTGATATCGAAGCTGCAGCAGGTCGGCATCAACTACCGAACTGACATCAAGCCGCTGTTCGGCAACCCGATCATGTTCGGCGCAGGAAGCTCCACCCTGTCGGGCTCCGCCCGCAACAACGTGCTCGCGGTCTGGGTCACGAAAGACGCCAGCAAGCTCGCCGCCCTGATCAAGAAGATCCCCGGCCTCTCGCCCACCGGCAGTCACGCCGGCGCGACGCTCTACGGCCTCGGCAGCTCCGCCGCGCTGGCCGTGTCCGGCGCAACACTGGTGATCGGCTCGTCGGTCCCCAACGTGAACGCGGCGCTCGATCGTCACGCCAGCGGTGGGGGATTCAGCACAGCGGAATACGCTCGGCTCTCCACCGGGTTGCCCCAGGACACACTGATGAGCGCCTTCGGTGATCTGACGACCGTGCTGTCGACCGCCAGGGCGGCCAAGGCGCGCAGCGTGCCGTGGGTCGGGGCGATCCGGGGCTACGCCGCGTCGATCGACGCCACCAGCGCGGGCATCAGTTTCCGGTATCGCGTCGACACCGGGGGACGCCCGCTCACCTCCGCGCAGCTCCCGATCGCGCCGGGCACGACCGCGCCGAGCCTGGCCGGATCGCTGCCGATCGCCGTCGGCGTGGCCGATCCGGCGCAAATCGCCACCTTCGCCGAGGGCGCCGAGCAGATCACTTCTCCCGCCGGCTGGGCCAAGTATCAGCAGCGCCAGGCGGCCGCCAAGGCCAAGACCGGCTACGACCTCGAAGACCTGTTCAAGCAGCTGACCGGCAACCTGATCGTCAACAGTGACACGCACACGACGATGGGACGCGTCACGGTGTCCGACCCATCCAAGGTCAGCCAGATCGTCACCAAGCTGGCCACTCAGCCGGGCGCGTTCTTCGCGCACGCGACCAAGACCAAATCGCTGGGCGGAGGCTTCTACTCCGTGCAGGACAACAAGACTCCGCTGACGATCGGCGTCGCCGGCAGCCAACTGCTCGTCGGCAAGGCCTCGGTGGCGCAGTTGCGCGCCTTCGCGAGTCAGCCGACGACCCCGGCCGCCGGCGCCCAAGGCAGTGTCGCCTTCCGGGTTGCCCTGCTCCCGCTGCTGCACGAGACGCTCAAGAAGGCGCCCCCGCAGATCGCCGTGGTCATCCTCTCGGCGCTCGGGAATGTTTCGGGCTGGACGCAGGCCAGCGCTCCCGCCCTGACCGGCATCGCGACGCTCGGGGTCAAGTAGCCGGCGGCTGTGAACCGCGGGGCTCGGCGGCTTTCAGCCGCCGGCCAGCGTGGTCACGACCGCCTCGTAGACCCCGGCGCCGTAGCCCGCTGAGGCCACCCTGACCCCTGGACGCCCGCGCACCTCAGCCTCCAGCGACGGGTCTCGCTCAAGCGCGTTGGCGACCAGCCAGAAGCACCCGACCGCGGTGGCCGCCGACATGTCCTCCCGTGAATCCCCCACCGCGATGCAATCCTCTGGTTCATAGCCGCGGTTCTGCATGTGCCGTGCAACGGCGCGCGACTTGGAGGAGCCCGCCGGGATCAGGTGGTAGGCATGAATCGTCGGCAGTCCGGCCAGTCGCTCGGAGGCGACGGCGATCACGCCGTTGTCGACCAGCCGAAGCCAGCCGAAGCCGGCCGAGTCGAGCAGCGAGCTCGCTTCGTCGAGGTCCACGGCGCCCCTGAACAGGTGCGAGACCTCGCGGCGGGTCGCCCACGGGGTGTGGTACTCGAGCCGTTCGGGAAACCGCTCGAGTAGCAGTGCCGGCGCCCCCGAGGCCTCGATCTGGTCATAGATCGAGGCGTGCTCCGCGGGCACGACCCCGTCGGTCAGCCACTCGAGCTCACCGTCGAGCACCAGCCCGCAACCGAGTTCGAAGATGTAGGACGCCTGGCCGATCAGGCGCGCGGCGTCGAACACGCTCTGCTGGCGGCGGCCGGAGTACAGGACGACCTCGGCGCCGGCGCGATTGCAGGCCTGAAGCGCGCGGACGGCATCGAGCGAGAACTTCCCGTCGGCCCCGCTGAGCAGCGAAGCGTCGGGACCGAGCAACGTCCCGTCGAGGTCGGCGTAGAGGCAGCGCATGGCGGGCGCGACCGTAGCAGTCCCCGCCATACTCAGTCCCGGTGGCGACGATCAGAGAAACCGAGCCCTGGACGAGGCTGCTCGAGCTCGGCCGCGAGACCGAGCGACTGGTTCACGACGATTTATATGAGGCGCGCTCCGCGCGCTTGGTTGGCGTCCCGGAAGACCTCGACCCGCGCGTGAGGGACGCGCTTTCGCGGGTGGGCGTGACGGAGCTCTACGCCCATCAGGCCCAGGCGCTGGATGCCGCCTTCGCCGGTCCGACGATCGTCACGACGGGAACGGCCTCCGGGAAATCGTTGTGCTTCCAACTGCCCACCCTCGAGGTTCTGGTCACCGATCCGAGGGCCCGCGCGCTGTATCTGTATCCGACCAAGGCCTTGGCACAGGACCAGGCCCGGGCGCTGCACACGTTCGGGCTGGGCAAGGCGCTGCGCCCCGCGATCTACGACGGGGACACCCCGCGCCCCGAGCGCTCGGCGATTCGCAAGCGGAGCAACCTGATCCTGACCAACCCGGACATGCTCCACATTGGGATCCTCCCCAACCACACCGCCTGGGACGAGCTGCTGGCCAACCTCGCCTTCGTCGTGGTCGACGAGGCTCACGTTTACCGGGGAGTGTTCGGCTCCCACGTCGCCAACGTTCTGCGCCGGTTGCGCCGCGCCGCCGCGATCCACGGCACGGAGCCGCGCTTTCTGCTGGCCAGCGCGACGATCGCCAACCCGCTGGAGCTGGCCGAGGGGCTCACCGGCCTGAGCGGAATCAGCCTGGTGGACAGCGATTCGGCGCCGCAGCCCGGCCGGCGCGTGGCGATGTGGAACCCGCCGCTGCTCGACGCGGACCTCGGTATCCGGGCCTCGGCGTTGTACGAGGCGGCGGAGGTGTTCTCTGAGCTGATCCGCTCCGGAGTACGGACGATCTGCTTCATGAAGTCGCGCAAGGGGATCGAGCTGATCCTGCGTCATTCGGTCGATCGGCTTGACTCCGAGCTGGCCGCGCGGATCGCGCCCTACCGGGGCGGGTACACGCCGGCCCAGCGCCAGGACATCCAGCGCCGGCTGACCAGCGGCGAGCTCCTCGGCGTGGTCACCACCGACGCGCTCGAGCTCGGCATCGACATCGGCCAGCTCGACGCAGCCATCTGCGTGACCTTCCCCGGCACCGTCGCCAGCCTGCGCCAGATGTGGGGTCGGGCCGGTCGGCGCGGACGTGGGCTCGCCGTCTATATCGCCGGCGAGGACGCCCTTGACCAGTTCTTCTGCCGCCACCCCGACGAGTTCCTCGGACGGCCCGTGGAGGCCGCGATCATCGACCCCTCGAGCCCGCAGCTGTATGCCGAGCACCTGCTCTGCGCCGCCCATGAGGCGCCGCTCAGCGACGACGACACCCCGTTCTTGGGCGAGGGCTGGCGGGACGTCGCCTCGACGCTTGCGGACGCGGGTTTCCTCCGTTCACGGGCCGGAGGCTTCGTCCCGATGCGCGCCGACGACTACCCGGCGGCGCGCGTCGCCCTGCGCTCTGCCTCGGCCGACAGTTTCGTCCTGATCGACGCGAGCTCCGGGGAGGTGCTGGGCACGATCGAGGCGGCCCGGGCCTACTCGACGGTGCACGAAGGGGCCATCTACCTCCATCTCGGCAGCTCCTACACCGTGCTGGCGCTCGACCTCGACGCGCGCCGGGCCCTGCTCGAGCCGTTCTCCGGCGACTACTTCACCCAGACCAAGCGCGAGATCATGACCTACATCGAGCGCTTGCACGAGCGGCGTTCGGCTCTCGGTGTGACGCTCTCCTTCGGGGCCGTCGTCTACACGGAGACCGTGCTCGGCTACCAGCGTAAGCGTCTACAGGACCACGAGGTGATCGACTTCCAGTCGCTCGACCTGCCCACCGTCGAGTTCCAGACGCAGGCGCTGTGGTACGAGCTGGACGAGCTGATTGACGCGGAGCCGTTCCCGGCCGACATGCTGCTCGGCGCCCTGCATGCGCTCGAACACGCCCAGATCGCCGTACTGCCGCTGATCGCCATGTGCGACCGCTGGGACATCGGCGGCCTCTCGACCAACGCCCATCCGCAAACCGGCGGGCCGACGATCTTCATCTACGACGGGCATCCCGGCGGCGTCGGCATCACCCGCCGCGGGTTTGACCAATTCAGTCGGCTCGTCGATGACGCGCAGCTACTGATCGGCGAATGTCCGTGCCAGACCGGCTGTCCGTCTTGCGTGCAATCGCCGAAATGCGGCAACCTCAACGAGCCGCTGTCCAAGCGCGGTTCGCTCGAGCTTCTCCGCCGGCTGCGCTCGGCCCGCACCTGAGCCGTCCAGCCGGTCCTTTAGCTAAACGACCGTCCGGTCGATACCACGCGTAGCGGTTACTTCCCGTGACCTCAGCCTGTCCGGCTGAACGGATCTCCACATTGGCCTCCATCCGTCGCCACCGGCGGCAATCCGAGGACCGGCGACCCGGGACTCGAGTTCAGAGAGGGGTAGGTCAAGAGTTGCACGGTTCGCGTCTACGGAGACTGCTGCTCTCCTCGATGGCCGCGTTTGCCCTGCTCGGGTCGGCAGCCGCCGTGGCCGCATGCCCCGCCCCACTTCCGCCGTGCAGCCCGGTGGCGGTCACGGGCTTCGCGAGAGCTCGCGCCGCCTTCTGCATCCGCCAACCGCCGGTCTGCCCTCAGTCACAAAGCCAGCGCGGCAAGCGCGGACAAACCGGCAGGCGAGGCTTGACCGGTGCAGCCGGACGACGTGGCCGCGTGGGTCGCACCGGCGCCGGAGGGGCACAGGGCCTGCAAGGCGTAACCGGCAGTACCGGCGCGGCTGGCTCGACCGGCCCCACAGGCGCCCAAGGCCCCGCCGGCTTGCCCGGCGCGCCAGGCCCAACCGGCCCTGCCGGCTCGCCCGGGACCGCTGGTTTGCCCGGCGTGGCCGGATCGACAGGAGCAACCGGCCCGGCCGGTGCCACAGGCGCGAGCGGTCCTCAGGGGCTCGCCGGGGCGACCGGCCCCGCAGGTGCCACCGGCTCCCAGGGAATCGCAGGAACGGCAGGCGCCACAGGAGCCACCGGATTGCAAGGTGTAGCCGGCTCGGCCGGCGCAGCGGGAGCGACCGGACCCACCGGGTCTCAAGGCGTAGCTGGACTACCGGGTGCAGCCGGCGCTACCGGCGCTACCGGCGCGGCTGGCGCGGTTGGCGCGGTTGGCGCGGTTGGCGCCACCGGGTCGCAAGGAACCGCAGGCGCGGCGGGCGTTGCCGGCGCCACCGCGCGGCGGGCGTTGCCGGCGCCACCGGCGCGGCGGGCGCGATCGGAGCCACCGGATCCCAAGGTATCGCCGGGACAGCGGGCGCGGCCGGCGCAACAGGCGCCGCGGGCGCGATCGGCGCCACCGGCTCGCAAGGCATCGCGGGAACAGCAGGCGCCACCGGCGCTCCCGGCGCGGCGGGCGCGATCGGTGCGACCGGTTCGGCCGGAGCTGCTGGCTTGCAAGGAGTTGCCGGTTCAGCCGGCGCAGCGGGAGCGACCGGAGCCACCGGGTCTCAAGGCATTCCAGGGTTGCCCGGCGCTGCAGGTGCAGCCGGCGCAACAGGCGCGGCTGGCGCGATCGGCGCCACCGGATCCCAAGGCATCGCCGGAGCAGCGGGCGCAGCAGGCGCTACCGGCGCAGCGGGCGCGGCTGGCACGATCGGTGCCACCGGCGCTCAAGGCGCTGCCGGCACTGCCGGTGCGGCCGGCGCGACCGGGGCGGCTGGCGCGATCGGTGCGACCGGCTCGGCCGGCGCGGCCGGCGCCGCTGGGCTGCAAGGAGTCGCCGGTTCGGCCGGGGCTGCAGGCGCGACCGGCGCCACCGGATCGCAGGGCGTAGCTGGACTACCCGGCGCAGCCGGCGCTACTGGCGCGGCGGGCGCAGCGGGTGCAACCGGCGCACAGGGGACTGCTGGAGCAGCAGGCGCGACTGGCGCGGCTGGCGCAGCGGGTGCGACCGGCGCGCAGGGGACTGCCGGAGCAGCTGGAGCAGCGGGCGCCACCGGCGCCGCTGGCGCAGCCGGCGCAACCGGCGCACAGGGAGCCGCTGGAGCCGTAGGCGCCACCGGTGCTACCGGCGCATCAGGACTTCAGGGAGTCACCGGCAATACCGGGGCCGCAGGGTCGACCGGACCCACTGGGTCGCAAGGAGTCGCTGGTCTGGCCGGTGCTGCGGGCGCGGCTGGCGCTTCCGGCTCGACCGGCGCAGCTGGCGCCGCGGGTGCGCCGGGTGCCGCGGGGGCTGTCGGTCCGCAGGGCGTCCCCGGAGCGGTTGGTGCTCCTGGGTCCGCTGGTGCGATCGGTCCGCCTGGTCCAACCGGTCCTCCGGGCGCCGGCGGACTGACGCAGTACGCCTACGTCTACAACCTCGCGGCGGAGTCCATCCCGATCGGAGCCGCCACGACCTTCGATTCGAACGGGATCATGACCGCCGGCATCACTCATGGAGTTGGCAACCCGGGGATCACGTTCGTAGCTCCGGGGACCTACAAGGTTGCCTTCTCCGTCTCGGCCACCGCGCTGAGCCAGATGGCATTGTTCGTCAACGGAACGCCGGTTGCCGGCACCACGTACGGGTCGGGCGCGGGCACCCAGCAGAACGATGGCCAGGGAATCATCACGGTCGCCGCTAATGACGTTCTCACGCTGGTGAATCACACGACGAGCGCGGCGGTCGACCTTGCCGCGCTGATCGGTGGAACGCAACCGACCACGAATGCCTCCGTCCTCATCGAGAAACTTGGCTGAGTGCCAAGCCTGATACAGAAAGGCCCGCTTATGCGGCACCCCCAGCCCCCTCAGCCCCGCAATCCTGAATGTCCGCCACCTAGCCGACGGCGCGGGCGTGCGCTTGGCCTCGGCGGCCTGCTCGCGGTAAGCGTCGTCGTCAGCGCCTGCGGCTCATCGGGATCGCCCACCATCCTCAACACCGAGAAGATCGAGCGGGCGATCGAGCACAGCAGCTTGGCGCAGCGCGGAACCCACACGCAGGTGAGCTGCCCTTCGGGCGTTCACCAACAAAAGGGACTGGTGTTCACGTGCGCTGCGACCGTCGGTCGCAGCAGCGCTCGATTTGTGGTCACGGAGCAGGACGGCGCCGGCCACGTTCATTACATAGCGCGCTGACCACGTGTGTGGCCCGGCCGGCGAGTCCCACTCCAGCCGGCGAGTCCTAGTCCGCCGGCGAGTCCAGTTCACCTCACGAGTCCTAGTCCGGCCAGCGAGTCGCAGTCCAGCCCGACAGGGCCGGCGCGGGCCGCGTTCGACCCGCGCCGCTGCCGCTTAACTGCGGACCGCCGGCTCCTCCACTTCGTGGGCGTCGTTGACCGCCCACTCCAGCCGCTCGAGCAACTGCTTTGCGAAGTGATCGCTTTCCAGGTCCGCCGCATTGACTCGCTCGCGCAACATCACCGGGCTTTCCTCCTGGTCAGTCGACCGGTCCGCCGTCACGATGATCTGGGGCATCGTTCCTCTCCTTACGTTGGCGTCCAGGTTCAACGGTGTCACCCGCGCCTTCAGACTTCGTAAACATTTGGTATCGCTTCTCGCCAATTCTTGTGAACCACCCGCGGACGCGCTCCCGAACTCGGCGCCAGAACCCTGACTTGACCTGTGGAAGCCAGCGGGCCGGCGGGGGCACGGTCGCCCTCACGACGGTAACCCAGTCCTCGATCGGCAACTCGCCCTCGATCAGTCGGGCCAATGCACTCGTCACCGGAGCATTGATCCCCGCGCCCATCAGTGCCTTGGCGAGCAAAGGCACCGATTCCAGCGCCTCCACAGCCTGGCCGACGCGCGGCGTGATCTCGCTCGACGGCACGCCTTGCGCGAGCAACTCGCCGGCTCGCCGATTGCGACTCTCGGGCGCCAGCGCTGTCGCCACCAGGTCGCCGGTGCCCGCCAGACCGATCATCGATTCGGGCCGCGCACCCTGCGACTCGGCCCAGCGCCAGACCTCGGCGAAGATGTGGCCCGCGGCTGCTCCTGCCGCGTTCAGACCCTGCGCCTCAGTCGCCCCCGACGCGAGCGCGGCAGCGTTCTTGGCCGCCCCCGCCAGCTCCACGCCGATCGGATCGTTGGATTGCTCGCACACCACCCCGGCACGGATAAACGCGCCCGCCACTGCGGCCGCCAGCGACTCATCCGCCGAGGCGGCGACCAAAGCAGCGCCTTCACTCACCATCTCACGCGCATGTGCCGGGCCGCCAAGACAGCCGGTCCGCTGCCAGCCGAAGTGGTGTCGCAACAGCGCCGTCGGAGGTGTGCCATACGGGGGCACGAGCCCCTTGGCCAGCGACACCACCGCCGCCCTCGACGGCAGGCCCCCCCGTTCGAGACCCGCGATCACCTCGTCGATGCCCGGCGAAGGGACGCCAAGGAACACATAGTCCGCCCGGGCCACTCCCGCCTCAACGTGCTCGATCCTCAGCTCGCGCGGCAGCTCCACCCCACTCAGATAGACCCGATTCTCGCGATCCTCGATCAGCTTGCGGGCCTGTTCCTCGGTGCGTGTCTGCAGCGTCGTGCGCAGCCCGCTCCGGGCCAGCAGCACCGCCACCGCGGTTCCGAACGACCCCGCGCCAATCACCACCGCTCGCTTCGCCCCGGGCGCTGGGATGTGGATGGATGGTCGGGGAAGTGGCGGCATTTGGGGTGTCGGGGCGCGCGGCTGGGAGGTTTAGGCGATGCCGCGATCGAGCGTTAGGCGGCGCCGCGGGCGCGGGCTCGCGTCTGAGCTGCCCGGGCGACCTCGTCCTCGCGCTCGACTGCATCGGCGAGGTCCGCTGCGGCGTCCGAGACCTCGCCGAAAGCATCAGCGACCTCGACGGCGTTCGAGCCGGTGATCGCACGGTTCAAATCGGCCACCGCAGCATCGAATCGCGACCAGAGCTCCTCCGGACCGCGGCGGCCCGTGCCCGGCCGCAGCTCGTACGGCGGCTCGGCACTTTCGGCACCCGGCACCGGACGCCACAGCAGGCCCGCGCTGTGCGCGTGCTCCCACGCGACCTGCTCGGTCGCGGCGGCCTCCGACAGCGAGCGCAACCGGTGGGCAAAACCAGGATCGGGCGGCGCGAGCATGTGCGCGCGCATCGCCTCGGCCCATCCGCTGCTGGCGTGGCGGACCAGGCGCATGACATGCGCCCGCTGCCGGTCTAAGTCCTCACTGAAGCTCATCGATCTCGCGGCCGTTAGATGCCCTCCGTCAATTGACCGGCGACGCCGTCAGCGGCTCCGTCGCTCCGGCCGTCATCGAGCGACGGGTCTGGTTCCGCCATCCCGACCAACCCGCCGCCCCAGAAGTCTTCGCCGCTTGGCCCCCGTTCGCGCGCGGAAGCCCCCGAGCCCGCCCGATATCCGTCGGCCACGACCCGCTCAAAGTCAGAGCGCTTGATCCGTACCCGCCGACCAACCCGCAGTGCGGGCAGCGAGCCCTGATCGATCCAGTTGCGCACGGTCTGTTGGTTGAGCTTGAGCATTCCCGCCACCTCGGCGACCGTCAGGTAGGTCTCCTCTAGCTCGTTTTCTTCCACTTCTACCTTCTCCAATTGAGACAAACTGGAACCAATTCAGAAGGTATACTACCGCCACTCCAGGACGTCATTGCAGTCGACGGGGAAGGTCTGCCGACCGTTGGAACGCCAGGGCCCGAACAGCGCCAACAGCAGTGGGGAGCGCCGCACCGGCGCAAAGGTCGTGCAATTGCCCAGGGAATGGCTCGGGCCCAGCGAAGATCTCGTGCCGTTCGGCGTGTCCGCGGACGACGCGCCGCCCTCCCCGGCCACACCGCCGGCATCGATCTCGCCGCCGAGCGCTCAATCGTTCTGGACAGAGGACGCGGCCTCGCTGCACGCCGCGCTCCAGGGCGCCCCTCCGGCCGATGAGAACGTGGAGTCGGGGCTCACTGACGGCGACGAGATCCTCCCTCCAGCCGAGCACTCCGCGCCGCCGCCGCGGTGGGTGCCTCGACCTCGACGCCGCCCACGGTTTCGGAGCCGGGCGTTCCCGGCGCTCGCCCTCAGCGGACTTGCCGCCGCGACGTTCGCCCTATTCGCCGGCGTGCTCGGTTCCGCGCCCCGAGCGACTACTGACCGCAGCCCGTCCTCCGGCGCTCGTCTCGCGCCGCTTACCGCCGACCTCGGCGGCAGTGCCGCGGCCTGGCGACTCCTCGCGCGTATTAAGAAGGCGAACTTCCGCGCCGCGGCGCATTCGCCGAAGCAGTCGACCAAGCCGACCCGCGCCGGGCGAGGACATGCGCATCGCCACGCGAGCTCCGGAGCCGCACCACCGAGCACGTACCGATCGATCGTGACCTACCACCCCACGAGAGCTTCGTCGACGGCGGTCGCCCTCGGGTCCACCACTTCGGCGACCCCGGCCGCTGCACCCATCCACCACTCCGCGAGCAGCTCGGAATCCCGGGTGGACACATCCAAGAGCAGGAGCAGCGCAAATCCGACTCCGGCCTCGCTGCTGGGCCCCGGACACTGCGCGTGCGGCTAGTACGTCCATGAAAGGTAAGGAAAGCCCAGTGAGCCGAGCCGTCCACCATCTCCGCGGAAACGCCGTCGCCTACCTGGCCCTGTTCGTCGCCCTCGGCGGGACGTCCTACGCAGCACTCCGGATCCCCGCCGGCTCCGTCGGAGCCAAGCAGCTGAAGAACCGGTCGATCACCCCCGCCAAGCTCAGCGGAAAGTTCTTCAACGGCAACGTGCGGGCATGGGCGATAGTCGATCCGAAGGGGAAGGTGATCGTTGGCGGCGGTAAACCCCGCAGCCAGGTCGGTGCTGTCTCTCCCGGGTCCTACCTGATTCGTTGGGGCGTGCGGCTGGCTCCACATGCGCGACGGTCGCGAACGTTGACTCTCAGGGCTCGCAACCAACAGAGACCGTGCCGATTCCCGGCAATCCCTCGCAGGCTTTAGCCGCGGGATACGTCGTGGTCAGCAGGAGCGGGGTGTGCCCAGGAACGAAAGCCGACAGCTCGACTCGCTGATCACCTTCAATCAGTCGGGGCAGCCGACCCCGTTGACGTTCGATGTCGCGGTGATCTGCTGAGCGATCGGGGGGAAGATCGATGCGATCCGCGATCTCGAGAGCGTCGGCTAAGACCGCACTCTTTGTGCTCCTGGTGCTCGCTAGCGCTCGCTTCGTAGGGCGCGAGCGGCGACCGACGGCCCGTACCAGGACGTGTATTACGTTCACGCGTGCAGCGGCTACAGCAACAGCGCAGCGCGCATTCATCGGCAGCAGCGTCGGGCTTGGAATGTTCCACCGGGAGACAACTGCGGCAGTGGATTCGGTCCGGCAGCGTCACTGCAGATCACGCGATAACGCCCGCAGTGGGCTCCGTGGGAAAGTGGTTCGCCCAGACGCCGGCGGCGAACGTGAGGATTATCGGCGTGTACTCGCCTCCATACCCGGTCGTTGGGAATCCCACGGCGGATTGCAGCCTGGGAAGTGACGGCTACGACGCGGAGTTCGTCTGGGGCGACAACGGCCAGAACTTCGGGAGGAAGGCGATCACGATCAACTGTCACGGCCAGACCTACGGGATGGGTCCGGTGTTCGGCATCAATCAGAAGATCCAATCCTCTCGGTACTTCGGCTGGCAGGTGGCCTGTAGCCGCGCGAGCGGTGGCATCTTCAACACTTGCAACTCCAGTCATAGTCAGGACTTACTGAACGTGTCTGGAATGGACCTGGAGGTCCAAGCCACCAGCGGCCCGATCCTGAACGCGGTCGGAAACAACCTCTGGTACCAGACCGGCTGGGTCCGCGGGGCGTGGTCGACCGATCTCGCGGCAACCGACCCGACAGGCGTGTGCGGACTCCAGGAAGCCGTCAATGGGGTCGCGATCAACACTTACATCGATTTTTACCCTGACACCTCCAACTGGAGTCAATGCCCGGGCTCGCAGATCAACTCCAGCGTGGACACCTCCAGATACTCAGATGGCGCCGGCAAGTTGTCGCTGTGGCTCTGGGCCTCGAATGCCGCCGGCGCGACGAGTGCCCTTGCCCACAACTTCAACGTCGACAACCAGACTCCGTCCGTGACGCTGTCGGGGCCGACCAACGCTCCCTCAACTTCCGGAACGCAATACGTGACCGCGACGGCCACGGCAGGCCCCAGTGGCGTGGCGGGGATCTCGTGCACGGTGGACGGCGGTCCGATGGGGTGGTATGCCGGAGCCAGCGCACAGATCCCGGTCGGCGGCCTCGGAGGCCATTCGGTCAGCTGTTACGCGCAGAACAACGCCGTCAACGCCAGCGGCGTGCCGGGCACCTCGGGCGTTCGGAGCTGGCAGCTGAAGATCGGTCAGCCGACGATCGCGGCCATCAGCTTCTCAAAGCTGATCAACGCGCTGCGATGCCACCACAGCACCGAACGAGTCAAGGTTCTCGGGAGGCCTCACACGATCGTTCGTCATGGGCGCAAGCTGAAGGTGACACGTCGAGCGCGCTACAAGACGGTGAAGGTCATCGCCTGCCACCCGCGGACCGTGCGCAAACGGGTGCTGGTCACGGTGACGGTCCGTCGGCACGGCAAGCTGGTGCAGGTCAGACGCCGGCAGCTCAAGCTGGTTCCACTGCTGCCGCGGCGGGTCAACCGCACCACCCGGCGCGTCGCGTTCGGACATGGGAGCACTGTCAGCGGCTGGCTCGGGCTCAGCGACGGGACCGCCCTCTCGAACCAGACCGTCCGGGTCATGAGCGCCCCGGACGATGGGCGACAGAACTTCACCCAAACGGCGGTGGCGAAGACCGCGAGCGACGGGACCTGGACGGCGAAGCTGCCGGCGGGAGCATCACGGCTGATCGAAGCGGCCTATGACGGGACCGCTACGACTGAGTCCACGACCTCGAGCCTCGTTAGATTGACCGTCCCCGCCAAGTTGCGCATCGCGATCTCGCCTCGAGCCGTCCGCTGGGGAGACACGATTCATATCTCGGGACGAGTCCTAGGTGGACATATCCCCAACAGTTCCAAGCTGCTTCGCCTCGACATCGGGATCAAGGCCCTCCACGCGATCCAGGGAATACCCGAGATCTCGCCCGACGGCCGGTTCAACACCACCTACACGTTCAACCACTCGACCGGCATCGTGAGGTTCTACTTCACCGTCTCGACCCTGGCGGAGGCCGACTACCCCTTCGCCCCGGGAAGATCGAGGCGGGTCGGAGTGACCGTTGGCGCGCGGAGCCAGCGCCGCTGACCCGCGTCCGAACCCGCGGCACGCCGCCCCACCCCTTAGCTTCCAGAATGTGAGACGTCGCTTCTCGCTCTACGTGGCGGTTCTGGCCGTGAGCGGCTGCGGATGGTGCGCGGCCGCGGTGTCCCCGGCGTTGGCCTCGGTGGTCAGCCCTCCCAAGCGCGTCTTGGCGCTCACCCGCGTTCGGGTGGTGCTGACGACCGCGAGCCTGACCGACAGGCTGACGCCGAAACCGGACCTGCACTTCAAGCGGTCGGGCCCGCCGCAAGGTCCCGACATACACGTCGATGAGCGGATCCGCTTTCAGCGCATGACGGGGTTCGGCGCTGGGATGACCGACAGCTCGGCCTGGCTCATCTACGACGAGCTCACCCCTGGTGCTCGCGCGACTTTGATGAACGAGCTGTTCGGTCCGCACGGCATCCATCTGAACTTCATGCGCGTCCCGATCGGCGCGTCGGACTTCACCGTGACCGGCGTTCCCTACAGCTACGACGACATGCCCTCCGGTCAGTCGGACCCGCTGCTGCGCCACTTCTCGATTCGACACGACGGTGCGTACGTCATTCCGGCGCTGCGCCAGATGCTCGCCCGCAACCACGACGTGGACCTCCTGGCGAGCCTGTGGAGCGCGCCGCCATGGATGAAAGCCAACCACGCGTTCGACAACCTCTTCGGCGCCGGCTCACTGCTACCAGGCGACTATGGGGCGCTCGCTCGGTACTTCGTCAAGTTCATCCGGGCCTACCGGCACGCCGGGGTTCCAATCGACGCGGTGACCGCGCAGAACGAGCCGCTATCGGAAACGGCGTACCCGGGGATGGAGCTGCCCGCCTCTCAGGAAGCCGGGTTCATCGGCCTGCACCTGCGCCCGGCGCTGAACGCCGCGGGCCTGGGGACGAAGATCTATGGGATCGACGGCGGCGGTGACCTCCCCTACGCACACGATCTACTGAGCACCGCGGCTCGGTCGGCCCTCGACGGCATCGCCTGGCACTGCTACGGCGGCATGGGCTCGGCAAGCGTCTTGCACCGGCAGTACCCATTTCTGGATCAGATCGTCTCCGAATGCTCGCCGGGGATCATCCCGTACTCGGCAGCGGAGGCGGCGATCTCGGCCACGCGCAATTGGGCGTCCGTGGTGGCGCTCTGGAACCTGGCGCTTGACCCGGCGAGCGGGCCGGTGCAAGCGCCGAGTTCGGGTTGCCAGGGGTGCACCGGCGTGGTCACGGTGTCCGAGCGGACCCACCAGGCGTACCTCGGGGCGAACTACTACCAGCTCGGGCAGGTCAGCAAGTACGTGCAGCCGGGCGCGGTCAGGATTGCCTCTGACCGGTTCGCCGTGGACTTCCGCACGCCCACGGGCGCCTACGGCGTCACGGAGGGACTTGACGACGTGGCCTTCCTCAACCCGGACGGGACCAAGGTGCTGGTCGCGGACGACACCTCCCGGGCGACGATTCGATTCACAGTCGCCTGGCACGGGCTGGCTTTCAGGTACGCGCTCAAGCCCGGCGCGACCGTCAGCTTCATCTGGAAGTAGCCGGAAGACTTCCGCTGATCTTCGAAAACGGCGGCAGAACGAGCTAAGCTGGTCGGCGTGATCGGCGACATCCTTCAGCCCACGCACTTGATATTCATTCTGGTCGTCGCGCTCCTCGTGCTCGGTCCGAAGCGCCTGCCCGAGGTTGGGCGCTCGCTCGGACGCGGTCTCCGGGACTTCAAGTACGCGCTCTCGACCGAGACTCCAGAGCACGATTACTCCCCTGCGCCGGAGCCGTACACGGGCGCCCAGCCGACGCATGAAGCGCCGGTGAGCGAGCCGCCCGCGGAGCCCACAGTCGGCCACCCCGCGACTGGCAACGGCGCGACTGGCCACGGCGAACCTAGCCACGCCGCGGCGAGCCCCGATGGCGGCGAGTCCGCGCCGGCGGCCAGCGCGCCGGCAGAGCACTCCAGCTAGGCGGCCCGCCTGAGCTGGAGCGGTTTGCGCGTCCCGGCAGCGTCATGTCCGCGCTCGAGCAAAAAGCTCCTGGCAGGAACCCGCGACCACGGTTGCGTCTCTTCTCGCGGATGCTGCTCGGCTGCCTATTGGTCGTCGCCGCCGTGGCGGCGACCGTCGCCACCGGGACGCTGCTCGAGGTCAAGGCGTTCACCGACGCGCTCAAGCAGAACCCACAGCTGAAGCTGGGCGACGTCCTGGCGCGGGCGGACGCGGGCGGCCCGCAGACGCTCCTGTTGATCGGCTCGGACAAGCGCGTCAAGACCGCCGTCGACGGTGGCTCGCCGGCTCACTCGGACACGATGCTGCTGGTCCGCCTGGACCCCGGGCAACCGGACACGACGATGCTCTCCGTACCGCGTGACCTCAAGGTCAAGATCCACCCGGAACATGGTCCCGCCACGACCCAGAAGATCAACGCGGCCTACTCCCTCGGGGGGGCAAAGCTGAGCGTCAAGACCGTCAAGCAGGTGCTCGGGGTTCAGATCAACCATGTGATCGACATCAACTTCGCGGGCTTCAAGACACTGGTCAACTATCTGGGCTGCATCTACACCCAGGTCGATCGCCGCTACTACCACTCCAACCTCGGCCTGGCGGCGGCTGATACCTACGACGAGATCAACATCCAGCCCGGCTACCAGCGGCTCTGCGGCGACGACGCACTGCATTACGTTCGCTACCGGCACAACGACACCGACCTCGTCCGCAACGCGCGCCAGCAGGACTTTCTGCGCCAGATCAAGAACCAGCTCGGCGCCGGCGGCCTGATCTCGCGGCGCTTTGGCATCGAGAAGATCTTCGGCAAGTACGCGAGCACCGACATCCGCTCCGCCGACGACGTCCTGAAGCTGCTCGAGCTGCTTGTTCAGTCCGCCGGGCATCCCGTCCGCCAGGTCGGATTTCAGTCCGCGATCGGCCCGTCCTACGTAACGGCAACGCGCGGTCAGATCCGGCGGACAGTCCACGAGTTCATGCACGGCGGGATCGCCCCCGGCCACGTCCGGGCCGCCGCCAAGGGCCGCAAGACCTCGCCGAAGTCGTTCCAAACCCCACTCAGCCCCGCCACGTCGAGCGAGCTGGCGGCCGCCCAAGGCCTGAAGTCGACGGTTCCGTTCCGGGTCTACTACCCGGTCAGTCGGATCACCACCGCCGCGGGCGCTCCCGACTTCGTACGGGCCTATGCCCTGCACGGCCATCAGGCTTACGTGGTCGTGGTGGCCCAGGGCGGCCTTGGTCAGTATTACGACCTGGAAGGCACGACCTGGCTCAGGCCACCGATGCTGTCAAATCCCAACCAGACGATCCAGGTCGGCAAGCGCCGGCTACAGCTTTACTTCGAGGGCCAGCGCATCCGCCTAGTTGCATGGCACGACGGCCCCGCGGTCTACTGGGTGACCAACACGCTCCAGAACATCCTCTCCAATCGGCAGATGCTCGCGATCGCTTCGGCGGCGCGGCCGGTTCAGTGAGGGCAAGCACAGGCGCGGTGCGGCCACACGAACGTCTGTTCGACGCGCTAGCCTCGGCCGGGCCGTGACCAGCTTGGCCGAGAGCGCCGCGCTCGTGCTACTCCTCCGGGAGGGGGAACGGCCGTGGCAGCAGTACGCGGACGCCATCGAGGAGGCCGGCGGCGCCCTTCCGATCCTCGAGCAAGAGCAAGGTTTGCTAGCCCACGAGCAGCTCGCTCCGGTGACGGCCGAGATCGAGCGCTGGCGCCAGAGCGGGATGTTGATGCTGACCGTCCTCGATCAGGATTACCCCAACAATCTCCGCGCCGTCCACGACCGCCCGCCGCTGATCTTCGTCGCCGGTCGGCTGGTCCCCGTCGACACGCGCTCGCTCGCCGTGGTCGGCGCCCGTCAGGCGTCCGAGCGCGCGGTCGCCGCGGCGAGTGCCGTCGCCGAGCATCTCGTGGATCGGGGTTACACGGTCATCTCGGGCCTCGCGACCGGGATCGACACCGCCGCGCATTCCGCTGCCCTGGCGGCCGGCGGCCGGACCGTCGCCGTGATCGGCACTGGGCTGCGGCGCTCCTACCCGCCGCAGAATGCCGCCCTCCAGCGCCGGATCGCGCGCGAGGGGGCGGTCGTCTCCCAGTTCTGGCCCGACGCCCCGCCGAGCCGGCGCAGCTTCCCAATGCGTAATGCGGTGATGTCTGGGATGTCGCTGGCCACGGTCGTGGTCGAGGCGTCTCAGACGAGCGGCTCGCGGATGCAGGCGCGTCTGGCGCTCGCCCATGGCCGCCCGGTGTTCCTGCGCCACACGCTGCTCTCGCAGCCGTGGGCACGCGAGCTGGCGGCGCGGCCCGGGACGCACGTGGTCAGCTCACCGGGCGAGATCACCGATGTGATCGAACGGCTCACGTCGACCGGCGCGCTGACCGGGTAAAGGCACGCCGATGCCGACGGTCGCCGAACTGACCGCGGGATACGGCAACTTCATGCTGGGTCCGCGCGCGGGGCCGGAGGTCTGTGGTGTCTGCTTCAACTTCACGACGGGCTATGAGCGCTGCTACGCCTGCGCCCACGGTCTGCCGTGGCTCGATGCGCTCGCCCCGATCTCCTACAGCGTCGCGCGGGAGCAGCTGCATCACACGCTGGCCAGCTACAAGCGGCTCGAGGGCGAGGTCGCCCGGCGGTTCACGGTCGAGCTCGCCGCCGTGCTGTGGCGGTTCCTCAGCCAGCACGAGGCCTGCGTCGCCGCCGCGGTGGGGGTCCAGGGCTTCGATCTGGTGGCCACCGTCCCGTCGAGCGACCAGGGCCGCGATGAGCATCATCCGCTGCGGACCATCGTGGGCGAGCTGGTCGGACCGACTCGCCGGCGACACGAGCGGCTCCTGCGCCGGACTGGGACGGCCGTGCCGGAGCGTGGGTTTGACCGCGACAAGTTCGTCTCGGTGCGCCCGCTGGCCGGCGAGTCGGTCCTACTGATCGACGATACGTGGACGACCGGTGCCAACGCTCAGAGCGCCGCTGCGGCGCTGAAATCTGCCGGCTCGGGCCCCGTTGCGGCCGTGGTGATCGGTCGTCATCTCAACCGCGATTGGCACCACAACGATCGCCGCCTTCGCGCCATCACCCGGCCGTACGACTGGGACACCTGCGCTCTCTGTGCGTCTTGAGCGAGACTTCCGTCTGATGAGCCCGGCGGACCCAACCCCCCTTGACGCATTGACCGACGGGGAGCGCGCGACACTATCGCTGCTGCTCGTCCAGGGTCGAAGCTACCACGAGATCTCAGAGCTGCTGAAGATCGACTCAGTTCGGGTACGGGAGCGGGCCCACGCCGCGCTCGAGACTCTGGCCCCCGCCGAGCTGCAGCGCCCGGCGGCCGCCGACCGAGCATGCATCGCCGACTATCTCGTCGGCGAGCAATCCGTGTCCGAGCGCGTTCGTACGCGTGCGCACCTGGCCGGCTCGGGATCGGACCGAGCCTGGGCGACGGCGATCGCGCTGGCCCTGGCGCCGCTGGCGAAGGATGCGTTGCCCGTCATCCCGGACCCCGACGCCGCTCCGCCGGCCGAGGTCGAACCGCGGCCGCCGACGATCTCCTCGGCCCCGGAGCGACCGTCGGCGCCCGCGGGCAACCGCCCGGCCCGCCTCTCGATCGTGGGCCTCGGACTGGTCGTGGTTGTCGCGGTGGTCCTGATCATCGCGGTCTCTGGCGGCCATAAGAGCCCACCGGCGCGCGCGACCGGGACGTCCGGTGGTGACGCGCTCCCGGTGATCCGGACGGTCAAACGTCTGGTCCTGACGCCCGCCGGCGCGGGTGCGAACGCCTCCGCCACGGCGGCGATCGTCCGCCAGCCTGGCGGCCTGGTGCTGTTGCTACAGGGGCGCGGACTGAGGCCGAGCCAGAATGACACCTACGCCGTATGGCTGTTCAACACGACCCGCGATTCGCGGCTGCTGGGCTTCATCTCGCCTGACATCAGCGCCGGCGGGACGTTCTCGTCGGGGACGCCGCTGCCGGGCAACATGGGCCGCTTTCGCAAGTTGATCGTGACGCTGGAGACGACCTCCCGCCCCGTGACCCCGGGGGCGCCGGTTCTGGCTACACGGCTGAAGCCTTCGTGAGCTAGGGTCAGCGGCGCATGGCGAGCCGCGCGGCCCCACCTTCCGATCCCGACAGCCCGCCTCGAAGGCGGTACGCGCCGCGCCTGCCCCCCGAGCAGCGCCGCGCGCAGCTGCAGGACGCGGCGCTGAAGGTGATTCTCGACCGGGGCTACAGCGGCGTGTCGATCGAGGCGGTCGCCCGGATCGCCGGCGTCACCCGCCCCGTCGTCTACGACCACTTTCCGAACCTCGGCCGGCTGCTGCACGCCCTGGTCGAACGCGAGGAACGCTACGCGCTGCAGGAGCTCGAGGACGTCGTTCCTGACGACCCCGGCGGCCTCGAGCCGAGCGAGCTCCTCACCCGCGGGGTCAGGCGCTTCCTCGAGGCGGTGGCGCGGCGACCGGCGACCTGGCGGATCATCCTGCTCCCGCTCGACGGCACTCCGGCGATCGTCCGCGACCAGGTGGCGAGGAACCGCGCGCGGATGGACGAGCGAATCGTTCGTCTTGTGCGGTGGGGAGTCGAGCGCTCCGGGTTCCCTGACGACCTCGACGTCGAGCTGACCGCCAAGGCGATCCGCGCCCTCGGCGAGGAGGCGGGCCGGATGGTGCTGACCGATCCCGACCGCTACCCGCCGGAGCGCTACGAGCGATTCGTCGAGTCGGTGATGCGACTCGTGTGGCCACTCGATGGCCCCGATCACTGAGAGATCCGCGCTCGAGCTGGCCGGCGCGATCCGGGCCCGCGAGCTGTCCGCGGCCGACGTCGTCGACACGCACATCGAGCGCCTGAGGCGGTTCGCGCCGCGGATCAACGCCCTCGCCGCCGACCGCTTTGATCTGGCCCGCCAGGAGGCGGCTGCCGCTGACCGGCGGATCGCGTCGGCCCTAGCGGACGACGAGCTTCCACCGTGGCTCGGGGTGCCGTTCACGGTCAAGGAGTCGATCGCGGTCGCCGGGATGCCGAATTCAGCGGGTCTGTTGGCGCGCCGCGAGTTTCGCAGCCCCGCGAGCGCTCCCACCGTCCAGCGTCTGATCGATGCCGGCGCGATTGTCCTCGGAGTGACCAATACCTCCGAGCTGACGTTGTGGATCGAATCCGACAATCGCCTCTACGGTCGCACCAACAACCCTTATGACCCGAGTCGGACGGCCGGCGGATCATCGGGAGGCGAGGGCGCCGCGGTGGGCTCGGGCGGCTCGCCATTCGGCCTGGCCTCGGACATCGCCGGCTCGATCCGGATCCCGGCGCTGTTCTGCGGCGTCTTCGGCCACAAGCCGAGCCCGGGAATCGTCCCCAACACCGGGATGTGGCCTCCGACCCGGGGGACCTCGGGCCGGATGCTCGCGGTCGGCCCACTCGCGCGTCGCGCCGGCGACCTGATGCCGGTGCTTCGGGTGATCGCCGGGCCCGACGGCGAGGATCCCCTGGCCCGTCCCGCCACGCTCGGCGATCCCGGCTCGGTGTCCCTCCGGGGGCTGCAGGTGACCACGCTCGAGGAGACCTCGCGGGCGCCGATCGGCGGGGAGCTGCGCGATGCCCGCGAGCGCGCGGTGGGGGCGCTGCTCGCGGCGGGCGCGTCGGTCCGCTCGGTGCGCTTGACCTCCTGGCGGAGCGCGATGCTGCCGTTCCTGGCCACCCTGCAGGCGGGGTCGGGCGCCGAATCGGGCAAGGCCACGATCGAGCTGCTGGAGCAGGCGGGTGAGGCGGCGCCGACGTGGCGGAAGCTCTTGCGCGCCGGGGGTCTGCATACCGCCCCGACGAGGGTGGCGCTCGCCGCCGAGCTGCTCCCGGATGCCGGCGACTCACGGGGTCGGCGGCGGCTGCTGGCCGCCGGAGAGTCGATCGCGGCGGAGCTGCTCGACGCGATCGGCGACGGCGTGCTCCTGCACCCGGCACACCCTCGGGTCGCGCCGAAGCACCAGCGCACCTACGGGCGGCCCTGGCTGATGACCCCGGCCGCCGTCTTCAACCTCGCCGGGGTGCCGGTCACCGAAGTGCCGATCGGGCGCTCGGACGGAGGACTACCGCTGGGCGTCCAGGTCGCCGCCGGCCCGGATCTCGACCACGTTTCGATCGCGGTGGCGCTCGAGCTCGAGCGGGTCTTCGGCGGCTGGACACCACCCCGGCCCGAGCCCTAAAGCAGGATGGGGACCCCATCCTGGGGTCCCCATCGCTGATCCCTGCGATGCGCCCACGGCCGGGTTGAGCGCATCCTCCGGGAGCTTGATTCGCCCGCTGAAACTCTTCCCGCCGAGGAAAGTTGCGGCAACCCGCGCAAAAACTCGTCTTGCCATACTGGGGAACCCCACCAGGGGGCGTAGCTCAGTTGGTTAGAGCGCCGGCCTGTCACGCCGGAGGTCGCGGGTTCGAGTCCCGTCGCTCCCGTTTCCTACGTTGCCCGTCGCAGCGGCATTTTCGCCCGAGCGCGTTGCCTGAGTCGTTGGCGATCGCGGCCTCGGGCAACTGGTCCGGGCAACCTTCAGTGCCATCGGGAGCCTGAGTTCAACGGCACTGGTCTATCCGTAGATCCGTCCCTGTTTGAGTGCTTCGTCCGGTCCTGGAGATCATCCACCTGCGATTTGGTGACGGGCTTGGATGCCCGTCGCCAAATCGCAGGTACCGCGACCGGGCCCCGTGGGATCACCGAAGACGGTCGCCGCGTCGACCACGTTCACAAAGTGCGCCGAGACCGGCCGGATGAGGCCCGCAACAGCCTCTACGGGGAAACGGATCCCCAGCCGATCGTCCGCCCGGACCCTTCAACCGTCGTAAGCGTCGGACGTCGGCTTGGCCGAGAGAAGCGCACGGGTCTCGACGTTTCCGCGGAAACGCGCCGGCCATTCGCCGACGGCAAGCGCAGCGGCGGCGCCCTTGGTGGGGGCGCACTCGCGGAAGCGAGCGTGAGGCCGACGGAACACGCGGCGGTAGGAAGCGGCCATCTGACCGTGGGCGCGAGACGCGCTCATCGCCGAAAGCGGGGACGAGGGGACGAACCCCGGAACCGACCGGCTGCATAGGCAAGAGTCGCTTCTGCGAACCTGAGTGGAGGCCTCGCTGAGCACGCGGGGCTTCCGCCGTCGCGAGGCGCGATCTACCGCTCAAGCAACGAACGCAACGCTGCCCTCGCCGGCTGGCTCGACTTATACAGTCGCCGACCACACGGCGCCCCGGCCACAAGCCACCGATCGTTCGCCTACGCGAGAACAACCTCGTCGGTCACTACATCTACAGCGGCCGCTAACGTCCGCCGACGCCTCGGCGTCCATAGGTTCCGCCACGCGAGTGCCGGTAGATCCAGACCACGAGCATTGAGAAAACGACAGACAACACGAGCCCGGCACCGTGGCGATGTAACACGTACCAGGAGAACAAGCCTGCGCTGAAGGTCCCGCAGATGCCGACGAGAGCCGTCATCCCGATCCCCATGGGATCGGGTCCCGGCAGCAGCAGTCGGGCGATGGCACCGACGAACAGACCCACGAACAACAGGATGATCAGATAGGCGATTAGCCCCACAGGGCGCCAGATACCCGAATTCTGTTGCTGCTATTCGTCCATAGCAGCAGCGGTCTAGGCGATGCTAAGGACGTACGATTTCAGCGTGCGTGAGCCCTCGCCTGAGCGTCCTGTCCGAGGCTCATGTTTGTGCGGGGAGGTGCGGTTCGAGGTCACCGCGCCGTTCCTGCGGGCCAACTACTGCCACTGCGCGCGGTGCCGCAAGCATTCGGGCGCTGGGGCACTGATCCAGGGTCGAATCCCACGGGAGGGCTTCCAACTCCTCGCGGGCGCCGACCTGATCGAGACCTACCGACCAGCCAACGGCATGGTCAAAGCGTTCTGCCGAGTCTGCGGCTCGAGCCTGTTCGGAGGCACCTGGCCGGACGGACCAGAAGTCTCGATCCGGTTCGGCACCCTCGACGATGATCCCGGTATCCGACCGCAGTTCCATACGTTTGTCGCATCCACCGCTAGGTGGGACAAGCTCCCGGACGACGGGCTCCCGCGCTTCTCAGACCGTGCACCTCGGCGCTGACATCCGCCTGGATTCGTGGCAGTCCGGCGAGCGGCGTAGGACGACAGCCAACGTCGCAAGGGAGTCAGCGCCGCACGTGGCCTTGGCTTCGAGCTCGCGACGGTCCTTGCCGCGCGAGGAGCGAGGCTGTCGCTCGTCGGGCTCGAGCCCGAACTGCTGGAGGCTCGCGCGAGTGCGCTCGGCGCCGGCCACGCGTGGTTCCCCGCCGACGTCACCGACCAGACGGCGCTCGATGATGCGGTCCGCGAGACGGTCGCGGCGCTGGGCGGGATCGACGCGGTGGTCACGAACGCCGGGGTCGCCAATGCGGGCACGTTTGCCGGCGGTCCGGTCGATGCCCATGTCCGGACGATCGACGTCAACGTGAACGGCACGATCAGGACGGTGAGCGCGTGCCTGCCTCATCTCGTCGAGAGCCGCGGCTACGCGCTGCTCATCGCGTCGGTCGGGTCCTTCAGCATGTTCCCCGGGCTCGGGACGTACTGCGCGTCCAAGGCGGCGGTCGAGCACCTCGCCAACGCGCTGCGCCTCGAGCTGGCTCATACCGGCGTCGGGGTCGGGAGCGCCCATCCCGCGTTTCTTGACACGGACCTCGTGCGCGACACCGATGCCGACAGCAGAGCGATGAGCGAAGCGCGCCGCCGGCTGCGCGGCCCGCTTGGCCGAACCTACTCCCCGAGGGAGTGCGCGGAGGCTCTCGCGGATGCGATCGCCAGGCGCAAGCGCAGGGTGTATGTCCCACGATCACTCGCCGTGATGCAGGCCCTGCGTCCGCTCGTGCTGAGCTCGGTCGGCGATGCCGTGCTCAAACGACAGCTGCGGACGTCGGAGTATATCCCGGCGCTCGAGGACGAGGTCGCCGCTCTCGGGCGCGCGTTCGGCGCCACGTCCGTCGAGAGCCCGGCGTAGGCGCTTCGGCCACGCGACCGCGATCAGGCCTTGCCGCTCGCCGCCTGCACCAGTGCCGCGGTGGTCGTGATCTTCAGCCGCGTCGAGAGCCGATAGACGACTAGCTTGCGCGTCTCCGGTTATCGCGAACTCGCCTACAGGCAGGAGCTTGGGCTAGCACACCAACGCTCCCGCCAGGCCGCCTGCCTGCGGTGGGGGAAGGTACGCTCCCATCTACATACACAAAATGAACTTAGCATGGTACGATGCGTCGATGACGCTCGTGCAGGAACTCGTTCGATTGCTCGACCTCGACCACCCTCCGGTCGCCGTCGCATTCCACGCCGCGGAGCCGGGAGGGCACTTGCGCGGCCGGCCCGCTCCTGAGCCCGCAGGCTGCTGCTTCTGGCAGCAGGCCGAGCAGCGCCGCCTGCACACGACGGCGGCTGACCATGCCCACTGCAGCGTGGGCAGCTACACGCATGGCCTGATCTCCCTCGGGGAGGCCGCGGCCGGTGAGGACACGGCGGCGCTCGTCGGCAGCGGATGGGTCACCGAGGCTGACTTGGGCAGTGCCCCTCGCGTCGCAGCGACCCCGGCGGCTATCACCTACGAACCGCTCGACGAGGCCGACGATCCCGACGTCGTCCTCGTTCGGCTGACCGCAAGCTCTCTGATGTCACTCCAGGGGGCGTGCCCGGAGCTGTCGGTGGTCACCAAGCCGCAGTGTCAGATCGTGCCGCTCGCGCTCGAGGGAACGATCGCCGTGAGCCCTGGCTGCGCCGTCAGTCGCGTCCGCACCGGCCTGCCCGCAGATGAGCTCACATGCGCGCTACCCGCTCGCGACCTCGCTGAAATCGTCGCCCGTCTCGCCCGCTCACGCACGGCCGATGCTGCGGTCAGCGCCTACGCCGAAAGCGACATCGACCAGAACTTCACGCCGGCCTGAAGCATGAACGCCGCGGTGACTCCGACACGACGAAGCGAGCTGATGGAGCTGCTCGACATCCAGTTCGACGAGCTCACCGCGACGCGCGTGAGCGGCTCGGTCGCCGCCGACGAGCGCCACCATCAGCCGTGGGGGATCATCCACGGCGGGCTCTACACGTCCGTCATCGAGTCGTTCGCGACGACCGGCGCGTTCGAGACAGTGAAGGACCGCGGCCAGCGCGCCGTCGGCGTGTCGAACGCCACCGACTTTCTTCGGCCGCACCGCACCGGCCGGCTCCAGGTCGTCGCGGTCCCGATCCAGCAGGGGCGGACTCAGCAGCTCTGGCAGGTCGAGATCCGCCGCCCGGAGGACGACAAGCTGGTGGCGCGCGGTCAGGTGCGCTTGCAGAACATCGAGCCTGAGCGCTAGCGAACCTACATACAAAGAAGCAACTCAGCCTGCTAGTATGCAGCTGATGGAGCGCACCAACTATCAGGCGAGCAATTGCTCGATCGCAAGGTCCCTGCAGGTCGTGGGCGAGAAATGGACGCTGCTGATTCTCCGCGAGAGCTTTTACGGCGCCACGCGCTTCGAGCAGTTCCACAGCGTCCTCAACTGCCCACGCAACCTCCTCTCCGAGCGGCTGACCAAGCTGGTCGACGAGGGGATCCTCGAGCGGTCGGAGTACCGCGAGCCGGGGAGCCGGGCGCGCAAGGAGTACCGCATGACCGACATGGGCCGCGAGCTGGTGCCGATCCTGCTGGCCCTCCGGGAGTGGGGCGATCGCCACAAGGCCGATCCCGAGGGCCCGCCCGTGCTGGCGCGACACGCCGGGTGCGGGAAGGAGCTGCGCGTCACGCTTAGGTGCACGAGCGGCCACGAGGTGGCCGGACCGGACGACATCGAGCTCGTCGACGGGCCGGGCGCGCTCCCGCCAGTTCCGGCCTGACATGGCTGCGGCGCGCACCCAGGTCGAGGTCGCCGCGCTGCAAACGCTTCTCAGGGCGCTCGGCGTGCTGATGGCGCTGGCGAGCCGGCGCGTGCCCCGGTTCCGCCGCCAGGTCACCCGCGATGTGTTGCTGGAGATCCGCAGCGATGATGGCGCCCGTCAGCAGTACCGGCTGCACGCAGCCACGCGGCGACTGACACTGCCCGGCCGCCCGGGCGAACACGCCGACTGCACGCTGATGTTCCCGACCGCGCGCGAAGGGCTGCGAGCGTTGCTCTCACCGCGGGCGATCGGCAGGATCGTCGAGGGCATGAACAGTGGCGGCACGCGCATCGAGGGCAACCCGGCGCTGCTGCTGTCGTTCCACGGTCTTACGCGGATCGTCGCGCCGATCGGCTCCACGCGCCGTCCCCGCCGTCCGGCGCCGGTGCCGATCCGCGCCCCGGAGCGCGACGCGCCGTGGGCCACGCGGATCATCCGCGAGCCCCCGGTCTCAGAGCTCAGTCGCGACTGGCCGCAGGCGTGGGCGGCGCGTGAGAAGCTCCTGCAGATCCGGGCCGCCGCCGGGGAACGTCTGCCACCGGGATGAACGATCAGGTCACGGAGCTGAATGCGCGCGCCCGCGGGTGGCTTCGCCATCTGTGGCAGAAGGCGACGACGCCCGATGATTGGAGCAGCACGGGTGAGCCGCACCCGTGGTGGGACCGTGACTCGAGCGGGCCGATGTGCGCCTTTCCGCGGTTCGATCTGGGCGAGAGCGCCTACGCGCTGCCCCTGATGTGCGAGGTCACGCCGGCATGGCGCGAGGTCTACACGCGCATCGCGCGCGAGTTCTGCGAGCGGCACATGACCTTCTGGGCGGGGATCGACGCGCTCGTGCTGATCGGCGAGGATCCCAACGTCGATCGCTACCCACCTGAGTGGCAGATCTACATTCCCGAGCGTCTGCGCGGCGCGTACGCGCCGCCCGGCTGGATCGGCAACGGTGATCAGCGCTGGGGATGAACCCGGACCCAATCGCTGCCGACGGGAACGTGTTCTTTCGCGGCTTCTTCAACCTCCTGCTGTCCGTGTACGCGCACGTCTCGGGCGACACGCGCTACCACGAGCCGTTCCAGGTCAGCGGCTACATGGACCGCACGTTCACATGGACCCAGCCCGAGCTCGCCGGCTTCATCAGCGCGCAGCTCGCTGCACGGCCGGAGGGACCGCATTGTGAGAACACGAAGATCTGGCCGTTCTGCGTCAGCGCGACCGGCCTGGGCCTGAAGGCGTACGACGCGGTGAACGGCACGAGCCTGCACTCCCCGTACGAGGCGTGGGCGGACTTCGCCGAGCAGCACTACATGGGACGCGATCGCCGCGGCGACCTCGAGTGGTTCGCGTTCTACTACGACCCGATCGAGCGCCAGGCTTGCACGTTCCCCGACCACGTGACGGCGCTCGCGGCGCTGGTCACCCTCCCCTACATCTATCCCCAGCGACCGGACTGGGGAGGATGGCTATACGAGCAGGCAGTCCACAAGCTCGGATGGAGCAACCCGCGGGCTCGGATCAACCAGTTCATCCCCGATCCGCGGACCACCTCGATCGCGCTGATGATGGCGCACGAGATCGGCGACGACGTAACCGAGCAGCGGATGCGCGACTACGTCGAGGAGCACTGCCAGCCTCGCACCTTCGGCGACGAGCACGACCGCTTCGGGTTCTTCTTCGGCTGGGACGAGCCGTACCCGCGCGGTCAGCACAGCGCGCTGCTGATGATCCCCGAGGTCGGCGGTCGCGGCGCCTGGTCGCGCTGGTCGGGTGACGCGAACCTGGCGAAGTTCGACGCGCCGACGGTCGAGGGCGTCGACTACCCGTCGATCGGCCTTTCCGTCGCGCGCAACGACATCGACCGCGGCGAGCTACTGATCGAGGCGTACGCCGCGACCCCTTCGCACGCCGGCCGGTCGACGAGCATGCGCGTCGTGCAGCTTCCCGACGTCGACCGCGTCCGCGTGACCTGCGACGGCGAGGAGTTCACCGCCTGGCATCCCACAGGCGCGAATGCGATCGAGCTCGACCTGACGATCGGCGACCACACGGTCGTGGTGCGGACCGGCTACCACGGCCATGGCGCGGAGCGCGTGCGAGAGCGCGTGATCTCGACGCGGCCCGTCGTCACCGCAACTGCCGATGGCTTGGTGGCCGCGGCAAGCCCCGGGCGATCGCCGCCACCGCGAGCTGTCGCTGCTGCTGACCGTGACGCTAGCCCGTGGGGTGGTCAGGTGGCCGATGTCCGGTGCAGGCGGGACCGCGTTTGCCACCGCACGCGCACCTCCGAAGTCGTTGTGCGAGGCAGTAGGGGGTTGGCGTAGGTGATCGCACCAGCAGCGACAGCAGATGCCGTGATTGCGGTCGTTACGGTCGCACCGGCTCGGCTGATCTTCCCTCGCCGACCGGCATCGATGAACGCCAACGCGTCGATGACGTCGCAGATGACGTTGATCGCGACAAACCGCCGAGGCGCGCGGAAATGATGGAGCTGTGACAGTCCGAGCGCCGAGCTCCGTTGCGGACGCAACATCCGCAAGAGCATCGGAGCAGGTGTTCAGTCGCCGCGACTCCGCAGAAGGCGGAGCAGGCGGTGGGGGGCCGCCAACGACGTGACGAAGAAGAACGACCGCATGGAACGGCGAGAGCGGCGCTGTTCCCACCATCGCCGCGACCTTCCCTCTCGACGAGGCCGCGGCAGCGCAATCGGCCAAGGCGGGCCCGGGCAAGGTCGTCCTCACTCTGAGCTGAGGAACTCCAGGACTTCTGCGACGAACTCGTCGTGGTACTGGAAGACGCCGCCATGCCCGGCGTCGCGGTAGACATGAGCTCGGCATTCGGGCAGGCGACGGGCCAGATCGGCGGAGTTGCTGCTCGGCACCATCCGGTCGTAGTCACCGTTTGCGACGCAGGACGGGCTGCCGAATGCGAGACAGGTCGGCAGGCTCCTGCCTACCCCAGGCGTGGATCGCTTTGAGCTGGGCGCGGAAGGCCAGCGGGGAGATCGCATTGTCGCGGTCGTCGCGTGCGCTCCTTCAATCGCGCCAGGAAGTACGCGCGGCTGCTGCCTTGCCGTTGGCGGTGCGGGTGAAGAAGAGGTAGCGCTTCGGGTCCTTGAAGGTCAGCGCCGCCCTTGACGCATCTCTCTGAAGGTGATGGCGTGACCTTGTCGATGCCCTCGCCGCCGGCCGGGCCGGTGCCGGCGAGGACGAACTTGCGAACGAGTTGCGGCTCGTCCTGCGCGATCACCTGAGCGACGAAGCCGCCGAGCGAGAAGCCGAGGAGATCGACCTGATCGAAGCCGAGGGCGCGGATGAAGGCGACGGCATCGCGCGCCATCGGCCGCAACGGAGGTGGGCGTCGAGCCCGTTCGACGCGCCGATGCCGCGGTTGTCGAAGGTGATGACCCGATGCTTGGCGGCGATGCCGTCGACGACGCGCGGATCCCAGTTGTGCGAGAACCGCGCCCGAGGTGGTGCAGGAAGATCACCGGCACGCCCGTGTCGGGCCCGAGCCGGCGGTAAGCGAAGCGCGTGCCGCCGATCTCGATGGTCTGCGTGGGCGCGTTCCTGTAGGTGGTGCGCGCGATCATGCGGTTGCCTTCAGGCGCTCGACGTAGGCGGCGCGCTGCTCGGCGTCGACCGCGCTGAGGATGGCGTCGGCCTTCGTGAGATGCGCGAGCGCCATGCGGGCGCGGAACGGGAGCGCCTGGTTGAGCCACAACATCGGCCCCATGCTCTTGGGCACCGGCACGTCGAAGCGTGGGCGCTGGAGCGTCTCGATGATGCGCGCGGCGACGTCCTCGGGCTCGATGAACGGCATCCCGCGCAGCCCGGCGAAGCCAGAGGCTAGGTCGGTGTGGCACAGCGACGGGCGGACCACTGACATCTCAATACCGGTTCCTCGCAGTTCGATCGCGACGGCCTCGGAGAAGCCGGCGACGCCGAACTTCGTCGCGATGTACGTGGCGCAGTGCGATCCGGCGACCTTGCTCACCGCCGATGAGACGTTGACGATGTGGCCCGTGCGCCGCGGCTTCATCCGCCGCACCGCCTCGCGCGTGCCGTGGATGACCGCCTCCAGGTTGATCGCGATCGCGCGGGCGGTCAGCGCCTCGTCCTCGGCTTCGATCGGCCCGGCGTTCATGATCCCGGCGTTGTTGACGAGCACGTCGAGCGGCCCGAGGCGGTGCTCGACGCCGTCGAGGAACGCGGTGAACGCCGCGTTGTCGGTGACGTCGACCCCGACCCCGAAGGCGTCGCCGGCGAGGCCGTTGGCCACCCGGTCGGCGAGCTCCCCATCGAGGTCGCCGATCGCGACCCGGGCGCCCTGGAGGGCCAGCGCGCGGGCGGTCGCGTGGCCGATGCCGCGCGCGCCACCGGTGATCGCGACGACCTGGTGGGCCAGCGGGCGCGGCTGACCGTTTCTGTGGTTGAGCATTGCACCACCATAACGATCTGAGTTTACAAAGTCAACTTAGCTTGATACAGTGCTCCCATGAATCACTACAACGGCCCGGCGGGCTGGATCAGCACGAAGGTGCAAGCTCCGAAGCCAGGCACCTTCGCCTGGAAGCTCAACACGGCCATGACCGGCATGCATGTGCGCATCTTCCAGCGCACCGGCGGCCGCATCGGCGGCACCCTCGACGGCGCGCCGCTGCTCGTCCTGCACCACACCGGCGCCAAGACCGGCGCGCGCCGGCAGAGCCCCGTGATCCACATGCGCGACGGCGAGAACCTCGTGATCGTCGCCTCGTTGCTCGGCGCCCCCAAGAACCCGGCCTGGTACCACAACCTCCGCGCCCACCCCGACGACGCCGAAGTCGACGTCCGCGGTGGCCGTCGTCGTGTCCGCGCGCGCCAAGCAACGCGGGCGGAGGCCGACGAGCTATGGCCGCGTCTGTTCGAGACCTACCCGCCATTCCGGACCTACGTCGCCCGGACCGACCGGGAGCTCCCGGTCGTGATCCTCGAGCCCCGCTAGAACCGTGGCCGTCGAGATACGAACCCTGCACGACGGGTTGTCAACCACCTCGGGCACTTCGCGCTTACCCAGCTGCTGCTCCCCCACATCACGGGACGCGTGGTGACCGTGAGCTCGGATCTGCACAAGCGAAAGCTCGAGGTCGAGGACCTCAACTGGGAGCGGCGAGCATTCAACGCAGTTCAGGCGTACAGCGATTCCAAGCTCGCGAACCTGCTCTTCACATACGAGCTGCAGCGGCGGCTCACCGGGAGCGGCAGCCCGGTCCTGTCGATCGCGGCACATCCAGGGATCAGCAAGACCAGCCTGGTCGACGACGGCGGCGGTCTGCGGGTCCGCCTCCTGCGAGCGATGCTGGCGCTGTTCGCGCAAGACGCCGACGGCGGGGCGCGGTCGACGCTCTACGCGGCGACCGAGTCGCTGCCGGGTGCGAGCTACGTCGGCCCGAGCGGATTCAGGGAACTGCGAGGCCCAGCCCGACCGGTGACCGGATCCGCGGCTTCCCGCGACGCCGCGCTCGCCGCGCGCCTCTGGGAGCGATCGACCGAGCTGACCGGTGTCGACATGCTCGCGCAAGCCGCGCACGCACAGCCGGCGAGATGAGGGTGTGATGCGCCAGCTCACCAGCGTCGACGCCCAGTTCCTGGCGATCGAGGACGGCAAGACCCACGGTCACGTCGCCGCCCTGGGCGTCTACGACCCCGGCAGCGCCGCCGCCGGAAGGCTGACGTTCGACGCGGTCCGCGATCTGGTCGCCGGCCGGCTTCATTTGCTGGCGCCGTTTCACTGGCGGCTGGTCGACGTGCCGCTTGGGCTCGACCATCCCTACTGGCACCACGACCCCGACTTCGACCTCGAGTTCCACATCCGCGAGCTGGCGCTCCCCGCCCCCGGCGATGCGCGCATGCTCGCCGAACAGGTCGCGCGGATTGTTGCCAGGCCGCTGGACCGCTCCCGCCCGCTGTGGGAGCTCTACCTGATCCACGGGCTCGAGCGAGACCGCGTTGCCGTGCTGACCAAGATGCACCACGCGGCGATAGACGGCTTGTCGGGCGCGGAGGTGCTCGGTGCGCTGCTCGACCCCTCGCCCGAGGGGCGCGAGCTTCCCGTCCCTGCCTCGGCACCGGCGGCGGCCGATCCGCCGAGTCCGCTCGAGATGCTCGCCCGTGGCCTGATCGGCATGCCCGGGCAGCGGTTGCGCTCGCTGCGTGGGGTGCCGCGCGCACTGCCGCACCTCGACCAGGTCCCGACCATCCGCAGCCTTCCCGGCATCTCGACGGTCGCGGGCCTGAGCCGCCGCGCGTCGCGGCTGCGGGCCCGCACTGGCGACGGAGGCGTGCTCGAAGGGCGGCGCCTGCACGCGCCGCGCACCTCCCTCAACGGACCAATCGGCCCGCACCGCCGGGTCGCAATGACCCAACTGCCACTGGACGAGGCCAAGCAGATCAAGAACCACTTCGAGGTCACCGTCAACGACGTCGTCGTGGCCATCTGTGCCGGCGCGCTGCGCTCCTGGCTCGAGGATCGCGGCGAGCTGCCCGACAAGCCGCTGCTCGCGATGATCCCTCTGTCCGTGCGCACCGAGGCGCAGCGCGGCACCTACGGCAACCGCATCGCCACGATGCTCACACCCATCCCGACTGACGTCGCAGCACCCGCGGAACGCCTCATCGCAGCCCACGAGAGCCTGCGCTCCGCCAAGCAACGACACAAGGCGATCCCCGTGAGGATGCTGCAAGACGCCTACGACTTCATCCCACCGGCCGTGTTCGCCCGCGCAGCTCGCGTGACCACCAACGTCGCCGCCCGCCTACCCGGGCAGGCACCGGTGAACCTCATCATCTCCAACGTTCCCGGCTCACCGAACCCGCTCTACCTCGCCGGCGCGCGACTCGAAGCGCTCTACCCAATTTCGCCCGTCGCGCACGGCATCGGCCTGAACATCACCGTCATGAGCCACGCCGGCGGACTCAACTACGGCATCGTCGCCGACCGCGACACGGTCGAAGACGCATGGCCGCTCGCCACTGCCATCGACCACGCGCACGGCGAACTGCTCGCGCTGGTCGACTGATGACAGACGACGGGCTGTTCGTGGTGCTCGTGACCCTTTCCGAGCCGGCGGCGGCGCATTTCGCACAACGGATTGCCGACAACCTCTCGACGGACCGCCGATTCGAGATCGTCCGGGTGGCAGCGCGGCCTGGCTGGCACGGCGGCGCCGCGGACATCATCGTCCGTTCGGCGGCTGACATCGCAGCCCTGGACGCGGCAGTCGATCACGCCGTCAGGGACACGCTCCCGTACCCGCCGCTCACCCTCGAGGCGGCCATCATGGTCGAGGTCGTTGCACCGGATCATGTCCGTTCCGCCCTTGCGCGAGGGCACGTCACCATGCGTGAGGCGTTGCACGGGATGGGTCTGTACTGAGAGTCGGCGCCTGCCGAGCACTCGGCGCCTGCCGAGCACTACCGCACGTCAGGCACGACCTTCCCGAGCCCCGCGGTCGTCGATTGGCCTCAGCGCGGCGGCTTGAGTTGCTCGGTGCAGGTGGTCATGGGCCCCGGCGGCCTCAGGCACGTGCGCCATGGCGTACTCGGCGAGGGCGGTGATGGTCAGCGCCGGGTTGACCCCGGGATTCGCCGGCAGCGCGGCGGCGTCGCAGACGATCATGTTCTCGTACCCGAAGGCTCGTAGCCGCTCGTCGATGACAGCGCGGTCGCTGTCCGCGCCGATCACGGCGCCGCCCAGGACGTGAGCGGTCATGGGCATGTTGGCGAAGGCCTCGAAGATGCTGCTCTGCGCGATCCCGCCGGTGTGCTCGGCCAGCCACCGCGCTGCCTGGTAACCGACCTCGATGTAAGTCGGGGCCGGCTTCTCGCGATTCGCTCGCGTCGACAGGCGGTAGCCGCGGCCTGCGAGTCGCTTCTTGGCACGGAACGTGATGGCGTTGTCGCGTGCCTGCATGACCAGCATCAGCATCGTGCGTCGACTCCAGCCGATCGGCCACAGCGTCGTGAGCCACTGCACCGGATGACGCGCGACACGTGCCAACCACTTGAGGAGACGGGCCGGGTGCCCGCCGTCACCGACCAGCACGGTGAAGAACAGGCTCATGAAGTCGGCGTTGCGACCGTAGGTGAGGAACTCGAGCTGGGTGTCGCCGTCGACGATCACCCTGCTGCTGGCGGCGACGTCGTTCCAGGTCTTGCGGTCTTCGGGCAGGCGCACTGCGAGGACCGCTTCGCTGTTGGTGCGCACCAGCGTCCCGAGCCGGTCGCTGATCCTCGGTAGCGAGCCGCCGTGCTTGCAGTTGGCCATGAGCGCGTTGGTGCCGACGGCACCGCCGGCGAACACGACGCCCCGCGCGGTGTGTACCTGCCGGTCTCGTCTGAACCAGGCACCCGGGCGTTGTGTGGTCACCCGGTATCCGTCGCGACCGTCTGCGGCGCCGATCGGGGCGATGTCGATGACCTCGCGCTCGGCGTGGATCTGCACGCCCCGCTTCTCGGCGAACCACAGGTAGTTCTTCGTCAGCGTGTTCGCAGCGCCGACGCGGCAGCCCACAAGGCAGTCTCCGCATCGAGTGCAGCCCGTCCGGGCAGGACCTTCGCCCCCGAAGTAGGGATCCTCAACGGTCTTGCCCGGCTCACCGAAGAAGACGCCCATCGGTGTGCGCGAAAACGTGTCCTCGGCCCCGAAGTGCTGCGCCATCTCCTTGGTCAGCCGCAGGGCCGGAGAGTCAAACGGCGTGGGTTGCACGCCGAGCATGCGCTCGGCCGTCGCGAAATGGGGCGCGAGCAGCTCTTCCCAGCGACCGAGTCCGCGCCACTGAGGATCCTCGTAGAAGGGGCGCTGGGGGCGAAACAGCACCCCGCCATACACCAGACTGCCGCCACCAATACCGGTCTGCGACGAGCTGAAGACGTGACGGAACGGCGTATTGCGCATGATCCCCCGCAGCCCCAGCGCGGGCGCCCAGATGAAGCTGCGCGCCTGCCAGGCGGACTTCGGCAGATCCTCGTCGCGGTAGCGCCGGCCTCGCTCGAACACCGCGACGCTGTGCCCCTTTTCCGCCAGGCGCAGTGCCGACACGCTGCCGCCGAAGCCCGAGCCGATCACGATCCAGTCGGAGTCGCGTGCCGCGACGGTCATCACGGCGCTCCCTCGTCGGGAACCTCAGTCATGACGGGTTCGCGTCAAGGGTGATGACGACCTTGCCGCTGGCTTTGCCTTGCTCGACGTAGGCGAGCGCCTCGAGCGTTTCGTCGAAGCCGAACGTGCGCTTGTCGAGGACTGGGCGGATGTGGCCGGCGTCGTAGAGGTCGGCGAGGTTGCGCAGCTGCGCGCCGTTGGCCCGCATGAAGAAGAAGGCGTAGCGCACCCCGAGCTTGCCTGCCTGCCTCCGGACCTTGGCGCTCATGAGCGCCATCACGGGTCGCAGCAGCGGCTGACCCAGCTGCTGGGCGAACGCGGCGTCCGGCGGGCCAACGACGCTGATGGCCAGGCCACCGGGCCGCAGGACGGTGAGCGACTTCGCGAGGCTCGGGCCGCCGAGGGAGTCGAGGACGACGTCGTAGCCGGAGAGCACGTCTGCGAAGTCGGTGGTGGTGAAGTCGACGACCTCGTCGACGCCGAGTCCACGTACCTTGTCCAGATCGTTGGTGTGCGCGGTCGTGGCGACGTGCGCGCCCAGATGCTTGGCGAGTTGCACGACCGTCGAGCCCAGCCCGCCGGCGCCTGCGTGGATGAGCACTTTCTGGCCGGGCTTGACCTGAGCGAGATCGACGAGTGTCTGCCACGCCGCGAGGGCGACCAGCGGAACTGCAGCGGCCTCGTGCAAGGTCAGGGAGGCTGGTTTGAGGGCGACATCGTCCTGATCGATCGCGATGTATTCGGCGAAGGTCCCGATGCGTAGGTCGCGGGGGCGTGCGTAGATCTCGTCGCCAACCTTGAACCCTCGCACCGCGCGGCCGATCTGCGTCACCACGCCCGCGACATCGTGGCCGAGAACGAAAGGCTTCTTGTATCTCAGAAGCTGCTTGAACTCGCCGTTGCGGACCATCTTGTCCAGCGGGTTGACGCTCGCCGCGCTGACCTTGACCAGGACGTCGCGGTCACCGACCTTCGGCTGCGGGACTACGGCGGCGCGGAGCCCGTCCTTGCCGTAGCACTCGACCACGAACGCCTTCACGCCGGCCTGCTTGATCGCGGTCATGCGGAGTACATCGCTTCGATGTCCGTTGCATATTTGTCGGCGATCGCGCGCCGCTTGAGCTTCGACGTCGGCGTCAGCTCGTCGCTGTCGGCGACCCAGTCGTCTGGCAGGATCGTGAAGCGCTTGATCTGCTCCACGCGCGCGAGGCGTTCGTTGGCACTGGCGATCTGCGCGGCAACCTCGGCGACGACTTCGGGGTCCTCGGCGCTGCGCCCGTCGGCGGCGTCCGAGTCCAGCGTGATGAGCGCGACGTTGTAGGGCCGCCCGTCTCCGATCGCGGAGACGTTGGCGATCAGCGATCCAGCGGCCTTGATCGTCGCCTCGATGTTCGCCGGGGACATGTTCTTGCCGGCGGCGCTGATGATCAGCTCCTTGATGCGGTCGACGATCTTCAGGTAGCCGTCGTCGTCGATCACGCCGATGTCGCCGGAGTGCATCCAGCCGTCGGCGTCGATCGCCTCGGCGGTCGCGCCCGGACGGTTGCGGTAGCCGCGCATGATCACCGGCCCGCGCATCAGGATCTCGCCGGTCTCTGACAGCGCGACCTCGACGCCGGGGAGCGCCGTGCCGACAGTGCCCGGGCGCACTGCTTCGGGCGGGTTGACGGTCGCTACCCCGGTGGTCTCGGACATTCCGTAGACCTCGGACAGCGGCAGGCCGAGCCCGCCCCAGAACTCAATCACCTCGGCGGGGCACGGGGCGGCGCCGGTGATCGCGACGCGGACCGCGTCCAGGCCGAGCGCCGCGAGCGCGGTCGGCCCATCGGCGTCCTCGCCGAGCTTGGCCAGCGTGGCCGCGCGCATCTTCTCCCACAGGCGAGGGGGCGAGAAGAACACCTCTGGACGCACCTCGCGCAGCAGCATCCTGATCTCCGGTAGCTCTGCGCACGTCGTCACGCGCCATCCGTGGCCGATCGGCAGGTAGTGCGTGACGAGGCGCTCGGCGATATGCGCCATCGGCAAGTAGGAGATGACGCGCATCCGCTCGCTCAACCCGAGACCGGCACTCGTCGCCGCGAGCTGCGCGAGGACGTTTGCGTGGGTGAGCTCGACACCCTTGGGCGGACCGGTCGTGCCCGACGTGTAGATGATCGTCAACAGGTCATCCGGCCGGATCGCGGCGACGAGCCCGTGAAGATCGGCGGCGTCGCCCCCTCGTCCCAGCACCTCGTCCCAGGCCAGCGACCCCTCGTGCCGCTCGCCAACGCAGACGATCGTCTCCAGCGCGGTCGCGCCGCTGGCGCGAACGGCGAGCGCGCGCTCGAGGAAGGCCGGCTCGGTGACTAGGACTCTGCTCCCCGCATCCCACAGTACGTGCGCGGCCTGCTCGACCGTGTAGGTGGGGTAGATCGAGAACGAGGCGGCACCGAGCAGCGTGGCGCCGATGTCGGCGGCGTGGAACTCGGGACGGTTCGTCAGCCAGCACGCGACGACGCTACCGCGCTCGACACCGAGACCGGCCAGCCCGGCTGCCGCGGAGGCCACCTGGCGGCCGTACTCGCCCCACGTCCAATCGACGGTGCCGTCCGGGGTCCGAATGGCGGGCTCGTGCTCGTACTCGGCGACGGCGGCCTCGAACAGCTCGCCCACGGTCGTGGCGGTGGCGGTCGTCATCTATGCCACGCCCAAATGCCGGACCAGGAACTCGGTCTGGTCGGCGACAGCGTGCTCGAACGGCTCGCCGAGGTAGATGTCGAAGTGGCCGACCGGGTAGCGCTTGACCTCCCCGCGTGGCGCGGTCGCCGCGTAGCGCAGCGCAGTCTCCGCGGGGGCGACGGCGTCGGTGTCGCAGATGCAGAACAGGATCGGCGCGTTGACCTTCCGCGCAGAGCGGCCCGGGCGGTGCAGGCCGACGTGGAGCAGGAAGCGAGCCGCGACGCCGTTGTGAAATTCGGCGTCCGGCGGGATCAGCGCGCGGTACCCAGCCTCGGAGTCCGGCGAGGTCATCAGCGCCGGCGCACCCGGGGGGCCGACGAGCGGGACCATGACCGGAGGCTTGCCGCGCAGACGAGCGAGTTCGTCACGCAGCACCGGCACGACCGCGCTCACCAGGCTGCGTGGGTGCGCCGCCCGAGTAGCCGCAACCCCGTCGGTGAAGGGGCATGGCTGACAACCGCCGCGACGTCGCCGTCGCGAGCGGCGGCGACGAGCACGTGCCCGCCGCCAAACGACGTGCCCCACAGCGCTATCCGCGCGGTGTCGATCCCGTCGAGCGTGCGCGCGTAGGCGAGCGCCGCGGCCCAGTCATCGAGCTGGCGCTCGATGTCGAGCAGCTGGCGGGGCTCACCGCCGCTGTCGCCGAAGTGCCGGTAGGTGAACAGGAGCGCCGCGATGCCGGCGTCGGCGAACCGGCGCGCGTAGGGCTCCAGGCCGTACTCACGGGTGGCGCCGAGGCCGTGGCCGAGGATCACCAGCGGCGGCCGCTCGGCTTCGGGCAGGAACAGCCAGGCGCGGCACTCGTCGCCGGATGAGTTGAAGGCGACGTCGCGTCGCGCATGGGTATCGGGTGGCATCGGCTCAGTCTAAGCATCTAAGTTTACATTGTCAACTCAGCATGCTACGCTGCCGTCCCCGACGACCGTCCGTTCGACGAAAGGCTTCCTATGACGACCACCGCAACCCAACGACTCGGCATCGACGTCGAGCAGCGCGGCCGCGTGCTCCTCGCCCGGCTGCAGGGTGGGCCGCGCGGCGAGTTCGGGCCTGAGATCGCCGCGGACCTGGCCGCGCTCGTCACTCGCGCCGAGACCGACGACGGCGTCGGCGCGGTCGTGATCACCGGGACCCATCCGGAGCGGTTCGTCGCCCACGCCAATCTGCGCTGGCTGCAGGAGGGCGGCGCGGCCAGCCCGACCGTTGGGCCACGCGGCGCCTCAGCGGTCGTGCACACGGCCCGCGCAACGCGAGCGATTGCCGGGGTGCGGAAGCTTGCCGACCGCACCCCGCTCAGCGGCGCGATGGAGCTCCTCGACGTACACGAGACGTTCCTGCGGATGAACCGCTGCGGCGCGGTGTTCATCGCCGCGCTCAACGGCTCGGCGCTCGGGATCGGATCAGAGCTCGCGCTGGCCTGTGACTACCGCCTGATGGCCGACGGCGACCACGTCATCGGACAGCCCGAGATCCTGCTCGGGTTCCCGCCCGGCGGCGGCGGCACCCAGCGCCTCGTACGCCTCCTCGGAACCCACCAGGGGCTCAAGCGCATGCTCGACGGCGGCGGCCTCGCACCACAGGCCGCAGCAGAGATCGGCTACGTCGACGAGGTCGTCCCGGCCGACGAGCTGATCGACCGGGCCATCGCGCTTGGCGAGCACCTTGCGCAGCGCCTCAAGTTCACCGTCGCGGCGGTCAAGCGTGCCGCCTACATCGGCGGTTCGCTCAGCCTCGAGGAGGGACTGCACATCGAGAACGCCGAGTTCCTCTCCACCCTCGCCAGCCCCGGCGCGCAGCAGGCGATGCTCGCCTACATGCGACGCACCGACGAGATCGGCGACCTTCCGCTCTATGACCCACCCACCTACGAACAGACGCTCGAAGCCGGCAGCTTCGGACGCGTCGCAGGAGCATGAACATGACCACCACCGAGCACCTCAACACCGACTCGCAGCCCACGACGACGACCTGGAAACACACGCCGACCCGCACAATCCACGCGGGCGGGGTGACGTTCGCCTACCGCGAGCTCGGCCCACGCGGCGGCGTGCCGGTCGTGTTCCTGCACCACTTCACCGCCGTCCTTGACGACTGGGACCCGCGCGTGATCGACGGCATCGCCGCCAAGCGCCACGTGATCACCTTCGACAACCGCGGCATCGGCGCGTCAAGCGGCAAAGTGCCGCACACAATCGGCGAGATGGCCACCGACGCCGTCGCGTTCATCCGCGCCCTCGGCCTCGAGCAAGTCGATCTCCTCGGCTTCTCGCTCGGCGGCGGCGTCGCGCAGGAGATCACGCTGAACCACCCAGATCTCGTCCGGCGCCTGATCCTCACAGGCACCGGGGTCCGCGGCGGCGGCGGCCTAACCAAGATGCCGATGATCGTCGGCGGCGCCTACACCAAGGCTGCGCTGACGCGCCTTGATCCGCGGCAGTTCCTGTTCTTCAACCGAAACGCGGTCGGCAAGCAGGCCGGGACCGAGTACATCGCGCGTTTGCGGAGCGCACGGCCCATCGCGACAAGCCCATCTCTCATCAGGCCCGGATCGCGCAACTGCTGGCCATCCGCGAAGCCGGCCTCGGCCAGCCCCACGACCTGTCGCGGATCGCCCAGCCCACGTTCGTCGCCAACGGCGACAACGACGTCATGGTCGCCAGCAGCCAGTCCCACGCGCTCGCCGAGCGGATTCCAAACGCCAGGCTGACGATCTACCCCGACTCTGGACACGGCGGGATCTTCCAGTACCACCGGGAGTTCGTCCCCGCGGTCCTCGACTTCCTGGAGAGCTAGGCCATGAAGGCTTACCTCGTCAACCGGTACAAGCGCCCGATCGAAGCCGGTGCCGCCCTCGAACCCACGGTCGGTGAGCGCGACGTGCTCGTCGACGTTCACGCCGCCGGCGTCAACTGCTCGACGCGAAGATCCGCAACGGGGAGTTCCAGCTCATCCTGCCCTACAAGGCGCCGTTGGTCGTCGGCCACGACGTCGCCGGTGTCGTCACCCGCATCGGCTCGGCCGTGAGGCGTTTCGCGGAGGGTGATGAGGTGTACGCCCGCGCTACCCACCGGCGTGTGGATCAACAAACCCGCCGACACCGAGGGAGGTCGCTCACCAAATTCGCGTCCCATCTCTCTCACCGAGCTTGAGAGGCTCCGACCGCCTCAGGCGGGCCGTAAGGCTCGCCACCGAACCCAAGGACACCCGATGACCGCCAACACGATCTACACCACGCCGGCCCGGCTCGCCGACCGCCTGTTCCACGACACGACCTCGCCCGAAGAGATCCAAAGGCTTCGGGACCACGTCCGCATCATCGTCGACGAGCAGCTGCGGCCGCTCGCGGACGCGATCGCGCACGGCGACGAGGTCGACGACGGATTCCCAGCCGAGGCGTTCGCCGCGATGGGTGACGCCGGACTGTTCCGAATCCCCTTCGCCGCTCCGCACGGCGACGGGCTCGACCACCCCGCGACGGCGACCGCCGTCACCGTCGAGGAGCTCGCGTACGTGTCCAACAGCCTGGCCGCCGTCTTCGACGTGCATTGCATCCTTGCAGGCCACGCCGTGTCATTCGCCAGTCAAGAGCTCCGCGACCGCTACCAGCCGCGCCTGACCTCCGGGGAGATCGTCGGGGCGTTTGCAACGACCGAGCCGGACGCCTCAACCGACCTCTCTCCCGGCGCGGTGCAGACGATCGCCACCGAGGACGGCGACTCGCTCGTGCTCGAGGGCCGCAAGCGGTGGATCTCTAACAGTCCCGTCGCCGACTTCGTCGTCACGCTCTGCAAGACGGGCGAGCAGCGGCTCTCGCTCGTGCTCGTCCCGCTCAAGGACACGCCCGGCGTTCGTGTCGGGCGGCCGGACCGCAAGATGGGCAACCGCGGGCAGCTCACCGCCGACATCTACTACGAGGGCGTCCGCGTCCCGAAGGCGAACGTCGTCGGCGAGCCCGGCGCCGGCCTTGGGCTGGCCCTGCGTGTCTTGACCTACGGCCGGATCGGGATCGGGGCTGCCGGCGTCGGAATGGCCCAGGCTGCGTTCGACATCATGGCCGACCACCTCGGCCGCCGACGGGCGTTCGGGAAACGACTCGGCGAGTTCCAGCACTGGCAGTTCAAGCTGGCCGAGTACGCGACGGACATCGAAACAGCGCGCAACCTGTACCTCAAGGCCGCGCTGCGACTCGACTCCGGGGTCCCGTTCCCGGAACCTGAGGCCGCGATGGCCAAGCTGCGCGGCACCGCCCTCGCCGTCGACATTGCCCGCGACGCGATCCAAGTCCTCGGCGGCTACGGGTTCGCACGCGAGCTCGGTGCCGACAACACCATCTATCGGGCGGAGGCCATCTACCGCGACGCGAAGATCGGCGAGATCTACGAGGGCACGAGCGAGGTCCAGAAGTGGATCATCGCTCGCCACATCCTCGGCCGCGAGATCACCGGGTAGGCCTGCCGTCCCCGCACACGTCCGCGCGCGCCCTCTCCTCGAGAGAAGCAGCTACGACCGCGATCGTCGGCAGTGCAGCCGTCGGCACAACCGGAACAGCGACGATCGAACTGCGCGGCCGTGTCGGTGGCGGGCGAGTGCTTGGCCACCACGATCGCGCTCGTGTCGGGCGACTCGAGCACACCGTCGGACTCGAGTTCCTCACAGAGCACAACGGCAGGATCTCCGCAGCGAAAGACCCGCCTCCCGACAAGCCACGAGTTCGGCGAGATGGCACGGCGCTGCGACCGCTCCGGTCAGAAAGCGGGCGCGGGCGCTAGCTCGATTAGAGCTAACGGTCACCCTCCGATCACCCTGAGCGACAACGAGGAGTCCAACATGCGCTGGCGGCACGTCCGGCTGCTTTACATGGACCCGATCCAGGAGGAACGGGTCGACGCGGTCGAACCTGCGGCGCCCGCTTTCCGATCCGGCCCTGTCTCGAGTCCGAGCATGTAGCTCGCCCGCAAAGCCGGCCTTGCGCATCTCGCCGTCGACGACGGGCGACGCGCTTATTACGAATGCAGGGCCGTCGAGCGCATCACCGGACCCGATGCCGCGGCGCCCCTCCTTTCGCGAGTTTGGAGGGCGGCGCCGACGTCGATTTCGCCGCGGTCAAGAACCTGCTTGGCCGGCATTGCACGTTTCCTGGCGCCGGCGACCACGGACGTGCTTTGCGCGGAAACCGCGCACCTCACGAGCGATCGCGTTTTTCCCTCGGACGTCCTCGGGGGGCGCCACTGCATTGGCGACGACGCACTCGGCCGCTCCCGACGTGGGCATGCTGCGATGCTCTCGACCGTGACGAGCTTCACTGAGACCTGCCCGCGGTGCGGTTCGCCCTGGGAATTTCGAACTGGACTGTTAGGTAAGCCTGCCTCGGCCTTCGACTCCTGTGCGTTCCGGTGCCTGTCGTGCGGCATCGGGTTCTCGAACGCAACGAACTCCAAGTCGCGCGTGCGGATCACCGTCGAACCGCAGCTCAACGTGCCGCCGCAGGCCCGGCGCGGCTTGGCTGATGCGCTGGCCGGCGCGATCAACGTGAACAACCGGCCGGTCAAGCGTCAGAAGTTCTGCTCAGAGCGCAGCGAGGACGCTGTGACGTGGACAGTGATCGCCGGTCTGCGTGAGGTCGTCGGGCTTCGGGCCCACGTCGCGGAGCTGCGGCTGGGACCGCCACAGGCGTTGCTGCTGTGGGGCCACCCGGTTGACGGCGAACGCGCCGTAGAAGTGCGCGACGGCCTCCTAGCTGTCAGCGACGATCTCGGCGAGAAGCCTGACCGCCGAACGGAACCCGACGTCATAGTGCTCTGGCCATCCCTGCTCGTCTTCGTCGAGGCCAAGCACGGGAGCGCCAATGACAGCCAGCCAGACTACGCGGGCTACTGCACCTATTTGCCCGCGCTCGGGCGCTTCTCGGCCGACGACCACACCGTTCGAGCGGAAGGCTCCTACCAGCTGACGCGCAACTTGGGTGATGGGCTCGGTGCTGGCCGAGATGCTGGGCGTCTCCTTCACCCTCGTCAATCTTGGCCCCTCCGGCATCGCGCATCATGCTGCGGGCTTCGCGGCTCTGCTGCAGGCGAGCCCGAGTCGGCAATTCGAGCATCGCACTTGGCGGCAGGCGCTGGACTCTGCTCCAGTCCCGGAGTGGCTGGCTGAGTATGCCCGAGAGCGAGGCCTGCGGACCTAACGTTCAGTGCTCCGGGACCGGCTGCGGTCATAGCTAGCGGTGGTAGAAAGCTCGCAGTCAGGGCCCTGGGCCTGACACGGTCGCTCAGTTCTCCCCCGAACGCACGTCGCGCGATCCCCCAGTGACCTGCCGGTCGCCGGGGATGAAGCTTCCAAACTCGGCGGTTGACGCGCTGGCCTCCCGCCGGGCGGAGCCGAACTGACTTTGCGTCTGACCGACTCTGCATAACGTCGCGGGAGCCCTGGTTTCGGCGATGAGCGCGTCTCGCGCCCACGGTCAGATGGCCGCTTCCTACCGCCGCGTGTTCCGTCGGCCTCACGCTCGCTTCCGCGAGTGCGCCCCCACCAAGGGCGCCGCCGCTGCGCTTGCCGTCGGCGAATGGCCGGCGCGTTTCCGCGGAAACGTCGAGACCCGTGCGCTTCTCTCGGCCAAGCCGACGTCCGACGCTTACGACGGTTGAAGGGTCCGGGCGGACGATCGGCTGGGGATCCGTTTCCCCGTAGAGGCTGTTGCGGGCCTCATCCGGCCGGTCTCGGCGCACTTTGTGAACGTGGTCGACGCGGCGACCGTCTTCGGTGATCCCACGGGGCCCGGTCGCGGTACCTGCGATTTGGCGACGGGCATCCAAGCCCGTCACCAAATCGCAGGTGGATGATCTCCAGGACCGGACGAATCACTCAAACAAGAGGAACCGTTCATCTCGTGAACGGTGGTGCCGGCTGCCGTGCGGGCGAGGTCAACGATCAGGCGATGGCTTGCGACGAGTGCGGCCCTTGGCCGCTTGGCTCGCCGCCCAGCGCTCGATCTCGGGACGCAGCCATAGCTTCACGCGACCCTCTCCCAGATCCAGGACGGGCCGCGGCATGTCGTCGTAGCGATGCTGATAGACGCTCACGGTGTTGCGGTGCGCCAGTCCGAGTAGATCGGCGACCGCGTGAGCATCGAGTAGCTCCTCCAGCGCAACCTGGCGGGTCATCGTCGCCAGATTACATCCGTAGGCGGATCCGTCCGCGCAAGCGCTAGATTCCGTTCGTAATCATTAGACGGCCCCGGCGGTGCGACAACACCCCGGGGCCTGGCCGAGACCTGAATGGAGGTCCGACGATGTCAGCCTACGCCACGGCGGCGCCGGAATCCGCCGAGTCCTATCGAAATGCTCAGACGCCCTCCGCGTCCCTTCCCGCGAGCTCCGCGGATGGCCGAGGCTCGCTGACCCGGCACGAAGTAATGACCGCCCGCGAGGTCTCGGATCTGCTGCGCATGCCGGTGTCGACGGTCTACGAGCTGGCACGCCGCGGCGAGCTGCCAGCCCGCCGGCTCGGGCGGACTTGGCGCTTTCTGCGGCCGCGGCTCGAAGAGCTGCTGGCTAGCGAGCGGCAACTCTCTTACTCAGGCAGCCGCTGCGAGAACCTGCGGCGCCGCGTCGTGCGTGACGTGGCCGTCCGGCCAGGTGATCTGCAGTTCGCCGTCACGGTCGAGCAACCACTTGAGGTTGACGAGAGTCATCTGGATGACCTTGCCGGCCTCGTCGAACTCGATCCCGTGACCCTCAGGACTAGCGTACGCATGCGGGGACGGGGAACCCCCCTTGTAGCCGGTCACGCTTAGGTAGAGGACATCGCCACGGTCGTCGTAGTGGTGATGCTCGAAGTCGGTATTGCCGATTGTGATGCTCATGGTTTCGGTCTGGGATCGTTGCCCTGGTCAAGAGCGGTCACGACCCATCCAGGCGTGTCATTGAAGTCTACGACCACCCGGAGCCATCGATCGGGCGCTGGGAAGTCGGCACGATAGAAGCGTTCACGGCCCGGAGCGGGATCATCCTCACGGAAGTCGGGAACCGCGATCGCGCCGAGGATCAGGTCTACGTGATCGAGCAGCCAGCCGCGCGCACCCATCGCGAGATGCAGATGCGAGCCGGCATCGAACACGACTTCCCGTCCGTCCGGGTCCGACGACCGCCGCGTCCATTCGCTGCTCACGCCGCAACGGCGGCCAGAGACCCACCGAGCGCGCGGGTGAAGCGGTCCGCAAGCTCGCCCGCAGGCCGTGCGTGCAGGTAGCGCTCGGTCGTCGTGATCCGGGAATGCCCCATAGCCGCCTTAACGCTTGCCAGGTCGATGCCGCCAGCGACGAGGAGGGAGCCGTACGTGTGCCGCAGATCGTGGAAGCGCAGCGGCTCGAGACCGGCCGCATCGCGTGCCCGTTCGAACCGGCGGCGGAGAGCCGATGGATCCAGCCGACGGCCTAGCCGGTTGGCGAACACGTAGTCGTCAGGTCCCATGAACTCCTTGCGGCGCCCGAGGCGATCGAGCGCGGCGGCCGCCTGATCGGGAAGCGGGACCTCGCGGGCCCGGCGGCTCTTCGTCGACCGCACCTCCGTTTCGCCCGAAAGCGAACGGCGGACGATGATCTTCCGACCCTCGAAGTACACGTCGCGCCAACGCAGCGCCACCAGTTCGCCACGACGCAGTCCGGCGTAGGCCGCTACTCGGACGAGCTCCGCGTCCTGAGCGTCCTCACGGGCCCGAGCGACGATCTCAGCATCGCCGAACGCGGGCCGAAACGGATCACGGTGGCCGCCGGCGGCCAGAGAGCGTGCCAGCGCCTCCACCTGCTCAGGTAAATAGAAGGCGAGCGGACCGCGTTCAGGTTCGGTTCGACGATCAGCGTGCGTCGCCGGGTTGACGGGGAGGCCGTAGGTGCTCGGTCGCATCCCGTAGTTGAAGATCGCGCAGACGAGCTGGCGAGTCTTGTTCACGGTTCGCGGCGCGACGCCGGTTGCGGCGATCGAGCGTAGGAGGTCCTCGACCTGCCGGGTGGTCACCTCGCGGACCGGTTGGTCGCCGAGTGCGGCCATGGCGGCCCCACGCGACACACCCTTGCCACGACGGTAGGCCTGGCCGGGCTCGGCCAGCAAGAGCCGGTGATCTCGGAGGGTGGACGGCTTCGCTCCCTTCACCTGCTCGAGCCACTCCACGTACTCGCCAGCGAGCTCGCGGAAGGTGACGCCACGGCGCCGGCGCTCTTTGGCGTCACGCTCGAGCAGGGTCTGGTCGGCGTCGTGCGAGCGAACCAACGTGAGCATCCGCTCGGCAGCCTGGGCCTCGGTGAGACTCCCATCGCTCGCTCGCCCGCGCCTGCGACGCCAACCGCCCTCACCGTCCGGCTCTGCCCACGCGCGCCCCAGCGCGCGGATGATCGGCTGACCATTCCGCGACCACTTGCCGTACCAGAACGGGCCGGTCGCCCGCTGACGGATGAAGGGGCGTGCGCTGGGGTTCGGAGTCATCGCGACACCCAAGATACGGTCCGGCCCGGACGGAAATGCGCGACGGGCAACGCTCCGGGCAACCACCGGTTCGGGCAACTCCCATGGGCAACCTTCCCCGCCAGAACCGCCGCGTAAGCGGGCGATACGGCCTTCTCAACCGTCACTAACTACGCGAGTCGGAGCATGATCTCCGGCCTGTCACGCCGGAGGTCGCGGGTTCGAGTCCCGTCGCTCCCGTTTCCTACGTTGCCCGTCGCAGCGGCATTTTGGGCCGGGCGTGTCGCCCGAAAGTTCAGTGCGCCGCTTCCTGCGCGCGTCGCGGGAGCTTCCAGCCCGGACGGACGAAGTGGCACGTGTAGCCGCTCGGGTAGCGCTCGAGGTAGTCCTGGTGCTCTGGCTCTGCCTCCCAGAACGGCCCGGCGGGCGCGAGCTCGGTGACGACCTTGCCCGGCCACAGGCCCGAGGCGTCGACATCGGCGATCGTGTCCTCCGCGACGCCACGCTGCTCGTCGTCGACGTAGTAGATCGCCGAGCGATAGCTCGCCCCAACGTCGTTGCCCTGGCGATTCTTGGTCGTGGGGTCGTGAATCTGAAAAAAGAACTCCAACAGGTCGCGGTAGGAAATGCGCTCCGGGTCGAACAGGATCTCGATCGCCTCGGCATGCGAGCCGTGGTTGCGGTACGTCGCGTTGGGCGTGTCGCCGCCGGTGTAGCCAACCCGCGTACCGCTCACACCATCGAGCTTGCGGATCAGATCCTGGACACCCCAGAAGCACCCGCCCGCCAGGATCGCCTTCTCGGTTCCAGCCATCTCCGTACTCCTCCTTGTCGTGGGTTCCTTTGTCGCGCTGCACACATGATGACGCCGCCCACACAGCTGCCTACGCCCAGGTCGGCGGTTCCGGTGTACCACCCAGTGATGCTACGCCGCGGCGCGTGCCGGCAGGCCCTCTGCCGAGTTACGTGTCGCGGGTTCCCGTCGCTGGATGGCTACTAGTCGTGCCGGCGCCACCAGGTGCGATCGGATCGCTTGAGGTTGATGAGCACGGCGCTCGAGCGCGATATAGAGTGAGCCGATGACGATCGACATCACCGAGCAGGCCAGGATGGTCCGGGATGGAGAGGTCTCTCCGGTCGAGTTGGTCGAGGAAGCAATCGGACGCCTGGAGGAGCTCAATCCCCAGCTGAATGCGGTGATCCATCCACTCCTTGACGAGGCTCGTGAGGCCGCTGTCGGCGACCTTCCCGATGGGCCGTTCCGGGGAGTCCCGTTCTTGGTGAAGGACCTCTCGTGCTACATGGACGGGGTCCCGGTCCACGAGGGAATGCGAGCGCTGCGCGATGCGGGCTACCGCGCCGGCCACGACATGTGGCTCACCCGGCGTTTCCGCGATGCCGGCTTCGTGATCCTCGGGCGCACCAACACGCCGGAGCTTGGGATCCTCCCGACGACCGAGCCTGTCGCATATGGCGCGACCCACAATCCCTGGGATCTCGGTCGGTCTCCGGGCGGCTCGAGTGGAGGATCGGCGGCCGCTGTGGCCGCGGGCATCGTCGCGGCGGCGCACGCCAACGATGGCGGCGGATCGATCCGCATCCCGGCCAGCCATTGCGGGCTGGTCGGCCTGAAGCCCTCCCGCGGCCGCGTCTCACTCGCACCCGATTTCGGCGAGGTGATGGGCGGGCTGGTGACCGAGTTGGCGGTTACGCACAGCGTCCGTGACGCGGCCGGAATTCTTGACGCGATCCACGGCCCGGCTCCCGGCGATCCATACGCCGCCCCGACCCCGGCCCGCCGATACAGCGAGGAGGTGGGCGCCGATACGGGCCGGCTTCGCATCGGTGTTTCGACGACGCCGCCAGGCGGTCAGTTCGACGCCCAGCCTGAGTGCGTCAGGGCTGCTCAGGGAGCGGCTCGGTTGCTGGAGGAGCTCGGACACAATGTCGAGGAATCCCATCCGCGCGAGCTCGACCATCCCGACCAGATCGCGGGCTTCCTCGTACGGTGGACGGCCGGAGTGGACTGGAACCTGAAGTATTGGTCAGCGGCGATCGGGAGGGAGATCGGTCCCGACGACGTCGAGCCGTGTACGTGGGCGCTGGCGGAGCAGGGCCGTACGCACACCGCGGGAGATCTGTTGCGAGCGTTCGAGTGGGCGCAGGCCTCGACACGTCGGATCGCTTCATGGTGGGCGGATGACGGCTTCGATCTGCTGCTCACCCCCACCTGCGCCGAGCCTCCTCCGCGCCTCGGCGAGTTCGAGGCGCCGGCCGACAATCCGGCAGCACCGATCATCCGCGCCATTCCGTTTGGCACGTTCACAGCGGGCTTCAACACGACCGGCCAGCCGGCGATCTCGCTCCCGTTGCACCAGACCGAGGAGGGACTCCCGGTCGGGGTCCAGCTCGTCGCAGCCTACGGCCGCGAGGACCTGCTACTCAGAGTGGCGGCGCAGATCGAGCAGGCGAGGCCTTGGACGGACCGGCGCCCGATGGTCCACGTGGCCGCGGCATAGCGCTTCGTCCCAGCGAGCCGCGGCGGTGCGTCAAGCCAAGCCTGCCCGATGACGGCGCGAGCAGTCGTTCGTCACTCGAGTGGCCCGCCACTCGGTGCCATCGGCGGCCCCAAGATCTCAATGGCAAAGTCCTGACCAACGCGAGCTAGCAAGGCCACATCGACGGGACCGGCTGGTGGCAGGCCGGCGCTCTGAGCCGGTCGGCCGGCCGCGACGAAGTACTGCTCGAGCCCTCCCGGCGAGCAGATCGAGAGGATCCGCGCGGGCGAGTTTCCCTCCACGGCGAACGTGTGCGGGATATCGCGCGGCGGCAGCGGTCCCCTGAGATCGCTGCCGGACCTCGTCAACGAGATCCCGGACCCATCGCAGCGCGTCGCCGAGGCCGTGAGGCGCGGAGCGGCGTGGACGCTCGGTCGCGAAGCACGCCTACGCACGATCCTCCGCATGTCGCTCGAGCACGAGAGTGTCCAGCGACCCGCTCGACGCCGGCACTACATCGCACAACTGCTTGAGGACGTCCAACCCGAGATTCCCCCTGAAGCGTACGAGCGGCTCACGGGCTCGTTGACGCTGCTGTTCGGGATCGACCCGATCATCTCGATTCGCGACAACAGCGACATCCCCCCGGCCCGGATCCCCGACGTAGTCGCGTGGGCGGCCTACGTGCTCGTTCACTCCGCCCTGAACGACTCTGGGCAGCCGTCTGCCTGAGCGCCACCGCCCCGAGCAGCGGCTTCACGCTCGTCCGGCGCCGCGAGAGTGGTAGCTACGGTTGGTGCGCTTCGGTCTGACCGGAACCCGCCACGTGATCAGCCGCCAGTGAGGCCGGCCACGATCCGGGTGGCCACGGGCGAACCCAGACCACTGGCCGGGTCCCAGCCGGGCGCGGCGCTGTAGCCGGAAATCGGCGGGAAGCTGTTGTTGCCGACGGTGATGTCGTGGTACGCGGTTTGGCTTCCGGTATCAGGCAGCGCGTAAAGACTCGGGTTGATGTTGCCCAGATCGTGGCCCGCGGCCTGGTCGGCGATCGCCACCAGCGCGGCCCACTGGGGCGCTCCGAGGCTGGTGCCGCCGAACGACCAGTCCTCGAAGCCCTGCCCCGAGGACCCCCACGCGACATACGCGCCCCAGAAGAAGCTGGCGCTGTAGGTGACGTCCGGCACGCCCCGGGTCGTGCCCGGCGCCCCGATCTGATTCTGGTAAGCCGGCCGCGGGTACAGCTCGCTGAACCCGCCGCCTCCAGCCTCTGCGTTCAGGTGATCGTTCCACACCTCTTCGCTCTGATAGGTGCCGCCGTGCAGATCGGCGCGCAGCGTCGTGCCACCGATACTTGTGACCAGGGGATCACTCGCCGGGGTACCCACCGCCTTGATGAACGAGTCACCGACACAGGCGAACTGGGCAGCGCCCCAATCGCCCGCCCCGGCGACCAGGCTCATGCCTCCGGCGACGGCTCTCTCGAACCACGCGTGCTGGTCGGCCTGGTGACCGCCGTCGAAGCATCGCTCCGCCTCGGTGTAGCTCATCGAGAGAACGTCGCCGAGCCTGTGCTCGATCACATAGCGCTCGGTGGCGAGGATGTCGCCGTTGGCGTCGCTGGGCGCCAGCACCAGCTCGATCTTGGCGCCCGGGGCCATCGCGTGCGCCCACTCGACGTCGAGGGCGACCTCGCCCGACCACCCGACCTCGTCGGCGTTGCCGGGATCGAACGGGGTCAGCCCGAACGGCGCCACAATGTGGAACGCGGGCGGAGCGGCCAGGCCGCTGACCGCATCGAACCTGCGCAGATCGTGCACGATCGTCGGGTCCTGGAACGCGTCGATGATCGCGATCGTCGTGCCCGCCCCGGTCTCGCCCGAGCTGAGCAATGGGTTGAAGTCATATGCCCGGCGTAGCTGGGCGGGGAGATAGCAGTGGTACTGCGCCGACGGCTCCTGGCAGAACAAGCCGCCGCCGGTGACGGTCGTCCGCTGAGGGAAGCTTTGCCCCACGACGAGCGGATGCACGCGGCTCACGGGTCCCGGTTGCGACCCACCCGCCGCCGCGGCTACACCCGGCATACCCACCAGACAGGCGCCGACCACGGCAAGCGCCATCAGCAACCTCAACGAGCTCCCGCCCACACGCATGCCAGCCCCTCCGTTCTGATCACAACAAGCGGCAAAGGGCCGTCAGCCCGCCGGCCCCGCGTCGCTCCATGTCCGCCCTCAACACCCGGTCGTCCGGGCGAGCAGGCAACTTACCATCGCCGGCGTCCCCATGCCACTCTTTTTCAGCGAATCGGCCGCGCGGTCCGGCAGCGCGCCAGAGTCCGTGACATCCCCGTCTGAACGACGGTCGCCTTCCAAGTGGGTCAAGCCGCCGCGCGGCATTGGGCGATAACTGTTCACAGTGAACAGAAATCCCCCACGGCCCTCGCCGTGGATGAGACGGGGCGCCTGGATGCGGGCGATCCGGGCGTCGCCGGCGAGGCCCCGTCGCTACACCGAGAGCGTGCGCTCGCCTCGCCGGTCGGTGGCGCCACGACGCGAGCCAGGGCGGGCGGAAGCGTCGGTGCCAGTCGACCTGATCGGAGATTGCAAACGCTGTGCCTCGCCGTCATGGCCTGAGGCGAGATCGTCGGTCGGCGATTCCAGCGCTTCCGCGTCCGCCGTGGCCCAGCGGAGCCGCTCGACCAACTGTCTCACGTAATGGTCGCTATCCAGGTTCTCGGGGACGATGCGCTCACTGAGCGTCCACCGGCGCGGCTCGCCGTCGGCGTGGAGCGCTTGTACGACGATTCTGGTCATCTCATAGCTCGTTTTCAGATCGAGGGTCGGTGCACTGAGCGCTCCCGTGCGAAGTGCGAAGTGCGAAGTTCGAGGTGCTGGGTGCAGGTGCGAAGTGCGAGGGGTGCGAAGTGCGACGCGCGGGTGCGAAAGCAGTTGGGCCGCTCGGCCCGAGGAGAGGAAGACCGAGCGGCCGGGGTGCCCGCGGGTCACGACCGGGCCGGGATGCTTGTGGGGCTCCGCCTCAGGCGCTCACGCCGCGTCGCGAGTGGTGCCTCAGACGCCAAACCAACAACATCGCCCGCGCGCGGCGACACGACGACGAGCCGGCGCAGAGGTGCCGTTCAGTGCCGGTCGATGTGCACGCTCTGCACCACTCACGAAGCCAAAGGCTAATCCACCAGCCGCAGCCTTGTCAAGTAATTCCATTGACATTGTCCTCATAGCATCGTCAAGGCTGGAGGATCGCCGCCACGCCGAAATCAGCCATCATGCCGCGCGATGGATTCTCGCTTGGTCGAGGACGCGGGCTCGATCACGAGCATCGACGCGTCGTGAACGCTGAGGCCGCCTCGGGCGAGGCAAAATCGAGGGCTGCGCGATTGATCGCGCTCGGGCGTCGGGTTCCACCGGATGGGTGGGCCGTGCTGGCGGTCGTACTGGCCGTGATACTCGCGAACCTTCCGTACCTGCTCGACCTCGTTGACTCCAATCCGCTTGCTTCGCGCAGCGGACTCGTGAGCGCGGTGACGCCGGGACTGACCGGGGGCTCCTCGAACATCGATCCGAACAACGGGTTCATCTCGCAGGCACTGAGCCACCGCGCCATGCTCGACGTGGTTCACCTGCGGATGCCGTGGTGGAACCCTTATGAGGGCACGGGTGCGCCCCTGGCGGGAGAGATGCAGTCCGCGGCTCTGTTTCCGGTCACGATGCTGACCCTGCTGTCCAACGGCCAGCTCTACGAGCACATCCTGCTCGAGCTGCTCGCCGGTCTATCAACGTACGCGCTCGTGCGCCGCTTGGCGGTGAACCGATGGGCGAGCGCCGCTGCGGGAATAGCCTTTGCCCTGAACGGCACGTTCTCCTGGCTCGAGCACGCGACCGTCAACCCGGTGGCGTTCCTGCCGTTGCTGCTGCTGGGGATCGAGTTCGCGTATTCCGCCGCAGTCGATGGTCGCCGCGGCGGGTGGTGGTTGGTGGCAGTGGCCGGGGCCTTGTCGTTTTACGCGGGGTTTCCCGAAGTCGCCTACATCGACGCGCTGCTGGGAGTCTGCTGGTTCGTCTGGCGCTGCGCCTGCCTGCCTCGGCACCGAGTGACGGCGTTCGCGGGCAAGGCGGCATCAGGAGCGATCGTTGGGACGCTCCTCTCGGCGCCGCTGCTAATCGCAACGGTCGGGTACCTCGGGCACGCAGACGTCGGGCTGCACGGCACGTCCGCCATCGGAAATGCACGCTTTACGTCGCACCAGCTACCCCAGCTTGTGCTCCCCTACATCTACGGACCGATCTTCGGTTTCAATGATCCGAAGTCGGCGCTCTCCGGGATCTGGGGTGCTGTTGGGGGATATCTTTCGACCTCGCTGCTGTTGTTCGGCTTGCTAGGGGTCTTCTCCCGGGGCCGTCGTGGACTGCGAGTGATGTTGGGGATCTGGATCCTGCTCGCGTTCTCCCGGACCTACGGTCAGCCCCCACTGCTCGACCACGTGATCGGAGTGCTCCCGGGAATGTCGCGGGTGGCCTTCTTCCGTTACGCGCCGGCCTCGCTGGAGCTTGCGGTGGTGATCTTGGCGGCGCTCGGTCTCGATGATCTGGCGAGGACGAGCGGGCGCTCTCGACGATTGCTATGGGCGGCGTTCGGCTCGCTCGTGGTGGTGGCGATTGCGGGGCTTGGCGCCCGGTCGCTTGCCGACAAGCTTGGCTCGGCGTTCAGTCACCGTCCCTACTTTGTCGTCGCGATCGTCTGGGGCGCCGGGATCGTTGTTGCCGGTGGCGCGGTTGCGTTCGTGCGCCGGCCTCGCGTTCGTACAGCCCTGCTGGCCGCCCTGCTCGCCGTGGACTCGCTGGCGCTGTTCCTCGCTCCGGAGCTGGCGGCACCCCGCGCGGTGCAGCTCGACCTGGCCCCGGTCGCGTTCCTTCAGCGACATCTCGGGACGCAGCGCTTCTTCACCCTGGGAACCCTGGCGCCGAACTACGGCTCGTACTTCGGTATCGCCGAGCTCAACACGAACGATCTGCCGGTGCCCACCCTGTTCCAGCACTACGTCCACTCGCGTCTCGATCCGGTCGTCGATCCGGCCCTGTTCGTCGGCAACTACGGTGGCGGACGGTCCTTCTTTGCACCGTCGCCTGCGCAGGAGCTGCAGCGCAATCTCGCCGGCTACCGTGAGGCCGGGGTTGCCTACATCCTGACACCGGCCGGTCAGGCCCTGCCACAGAGCGCAGCTACTTTCCAGCTGGTGTACCGCAGCCCTAGTACGTGGATCTACCACCTCGCCGGCGCCGCCCGCTACTTCACAGCTACGAATCGCGGCTGCACGCTGACGACCGGGAGCCGGGAAGCCGTACAGGTCTCATGCGCGACTCCTACGGAGCTGATCCGACGTGAGACGGATCTGCCCGGATGGAGCGCGCAGGTCGACGGTCATTCCGTGCCCGTGCATCGAACCGACGCGCTCTTCCAGACGATCAGGGTCAAAGCGGGACGGCATCGCGTCACATTCAGCTATCTGCCGCCCAAGCTCCTGTGGGGGCTGCTGGCATTCGCAGCTGGATGCGGTTGGCTATTGCTCCCGGCGGTCGCAATCCGAAGACACCGGCGCGGAGCAGTCGATCACGAGAATCTCCGGAGTTGAGGATGTCAGTCGAGTTGACTCCGCCAGAAATCGGTCGCCAGAGCCGGAGTGAGTGGCGTATCCTCAGCGCGATCAAGCATGGATCTACGGCTGGCGGGAAAGGTAGCGGTAGTTACGGGCGGCGCGAGCGGTGGACTCGGTGAGACCATCGCCATTCGCTTGCTAGAGGAAGGCGCGCGTGTGCTCGCGGTTGATCAGGGCGCCGAGCCCAGTCGCGAGTTGGTCTTGCGACTGTCAGCGTACGGACAGGCCGCCGGACATGTCGCTGACATATCGGAGCCGCATTTCGGCAACGGAGTCCTGCACGCGGCGACCGACGTGTTCGGCGGTGTCGACATCGTCGTCAACAACGCCGCCATCTACCCGTCCAAGCCGTGGAACGCGTACGACGTTGAAGAGTTCACACAGGTCCTCGACACGAACCTTCGCTCCCTGTTCGTGATGGCGAAGGCTCTGGTGCCATCGATGGTCGCTCGCGGCGGCGGAAGCATTGTCAACATCGGCTCGACCACCTTCCTGATCGGCATGACGCAACTGCTGCCCTACGTGACGTCGAAGGGCGGGATGGTCGGCTTCACGCGCGCACTCGCGCGCGAGGTCGGTGTCGACAACGTCCGAGTCAATACTGTCGCACCGGGGGCGTTCCCAACCGGCGGCGAGAAGATCCACCCCGATCCCGAGGGCTATAGCCGCTACGTCATCGAGCGGCAGTGCCTCAAGCGCCGCGGGACCCCCGAAGATCTGGCCGACGTCGTCGTGTTCCTTGCCAGCGACCGATCCTCGTTCGTCACAGGACAGATGGTGGCGGTCGACGGCGGATGGGTGCACTGGTGAGTCGCTGGACAGCCTCTCCCAGAACCCGGATGCCTCACTCGGGCGTCCAGAAACGTACGGTGTCGAGAACCTCCTGCGCAATCTGTTTGATGCTCTCACGGTCCGTGTCGTCGTCGGTGAAGGTCATGATGTAAGAGACATCGAGTCGCGCGACGTAAGTGGTCGTTTGGTGCTGTACGAGGCGTACCCCGTCTCTGTCAACCGACCAGAGCAGTGACATGGAGCGGATTCCATCGACGTAGGTCGTGTCCCGGGTTATGTTCTCCCGTCCGATGAGGATTTCCGCGCCGAGTGCCTCCAGGTCGTAGAGCTGATCGGCGAATTCAGGACCGTCGATACCCAGGATGGCGAGTGTCTGGTTGAGCGGGATGGGCTGCCCCTCGGTGGCTGGAGTCAGCTCGATGCCAACCCGTCGCGTGACCTCAGATCGTGCAATCCCGCGATGCTCGGCAAACGCGCACACCATCCCGAGTGTGGGCACTCGCTGCGAGGTAGGCAGTACGACGACGTTGAGGTTACCTCGGAACGAATCGCCAGGGCGCATCTGCTCGGGGCGTTGCACAAAAATGAGATCGAACCGCTGAGGTTCCTGCCTCCAGCTCTGTGGGTAACAGAACGCGAGCGACTCTTCGGCCGCGACGTAAGGCAAAAAGTGATCGGGGATTCGGAAGTTTGGTGGGTCTGCAGCTTTCGCCAGGCGCTCGCGGAGTTCGCGCACATCATCGGTCGCGGCACTCGCGAGCTTGTCGTGCCAGCGCTGGAGGAGCACGAGCGTGGCAAAGAATCCAGCGGCCGCGCCGCCAAACTTGGCGTATTTGTTCTCAACGACACCTGTGGAATCGAGGATGCCGAACAGAACGCCCGCGACGACAAGCGAGATCGCAACGACGACCGCGATCACGACGAGCGGATCCGCCCAGCCAACGCGTTCGTGCGTGAGAGTGGGCCCGGCCTTCGGCATACGCCTAGGGGACCGCTGGCACTTGGTTCAACCCCATTTTGGGAGGCGACTCTACTCGCTCGGGCGGCGGCGGATGAGGCGTTGCGGCTACCATCCTCGGCCGATGAGCGATCCTTCGCCGCCGTCTGATTCGGGCGCGGAACCGGGCAAACGGGAAGCGCCCGCCCTCCGCGCCTCAGACGCCGAGCGCGAACACACCGCCGAGGCGCTCCGCACCGCCGCTACCGAGGGTCGGCTCGATGTCGATGAGCTCGAGGACCGTCTCCACTCCGCCTACACAGTCCGCACCCGCAACGAGCTCGAACTGCTCCTCGCCGATGTCACTGTCGATTCAGTCGCCCACGGACGCGGGATCACGATCCCCCACGGAGGCAGGGCCCCCGTGGTACGAGAAGGCCCAGGTGGAAGCCGCTGGGTTGTGTCGATCATGGGCGGCAACGACCGCATCGGGCGCTGGCGAATCGCGGGTCAGTGCAACGTCATCAATGTGATGGGAGGCAGCGACGTCGACCTTTCCGACGCCGAGTTCTCTGATCCGGTGACTCATCTGAATGTCTTCTCGGTGATGGGCGGGAGTGACATCCACGTGCCCGAGGGCGCGGACGTCCACGTCTCCAAGGTGGCGCTCATGGGCGGCAACGATGTCCATCTCGGCGACGACGTACCGCCCGTCGGCGCCCCGCAGATCCGCATCCGGCTCGTCTCGGTGATGGGAGGGTCGAGTGTGCGCCGAGGTCCACGACGCACGCGAGCCGAGCGCCGGCGGGAGCGAGAGCTCCGCAAGGCAGAGCGGCGGGGCGAGCTCGGACCCTGATTCAGCCCGCAGCGGTGGTCGGGTGCGGAGCTAAGCGGCAGCGAGGCCTTCAAAGAGCCGGGTGACGATGATCGGATCGACGGGTTCGATCAGCGCTCCCCGAACCGATTCCTCGTCGGGCCAGCCGGCGGTCAGGATGCGAGCACCGGTGCCCGCGGCGTCATACGCCGTGTTGAGCAGCTCGGGAACTCCGTCGGTGATCCAGAGCCACCGTGCGGCCCCATCCCCCTCATATGGCAGCCCCACGCTGCCCGCATTGATGAAGCGCCGAGTGCCGATTGACCGATCGTCCTGTTGGTGTGTGTGACCGGCCACCACGAGCTTGTTGTCGACTCCATCCAGTGCGTCCGCCCAACGCTCGGGCGATGAGAGTGTGGTCAGAATCTCGTCGTCTCGGCGAGGGCTGGCGTGGCAGAACAGAACCCCGTCGAGCTCGAGCGTCAACGGCGCATCACCCAACGCGCGCGCCTGCTCCCCGCCGATCATGGCGGCGGTGATCGCCGCGGTGCGGCCCGCGAGGTCATCGTCCGCCGCCGCTGAAGCTTCGACCGCAGTTGCCACCTCGCGTTCGCCGTTGCCGCGGACCCAGCGAACGGGGACGTCCAATCCCTGCAGGCGAGCAAGCGTCTCGCGCGCGAACGGTCCGGGGACCGCATCGCCGCCAACTACCACGATGTCGGGGGCAGCGGCTCGCGGATCGGCGAGCACGGCCTCGAGCGCGTCGACGTTGCCATGGATGTCGTACAGGGCCAGGATCCGCATGCGCGTGAGAGCTTAGCGCAACCAGAGGGTTGCGCTTGGTCTGGGCCACATGTGGCTGGATCACGGCCGCGCGCGGCACCTCTGTGCGTCGGGAGGCACGCCGCGCTAATCTACAACCGCATGGTTGTAGATACCTTGCCCGACGAGGAGGCCGACCGGCTGTTTCACGCGCTGGCCGACGCCACGCGCCGGGACATCCTCCACCGGTGTATCCAGGGGGAGCCGTCGGTGTCGCGGCTCGCCGACGTATACCCGATGAGCTTCGCCGCGGTGCAGAAGCACGTCGCCGTGATGGAGCGGGCCGGGCTGGTCACCAAGGAGCGCCGCGGACGGGAGCAGCTCGTGCACACCGACCCCGTCGGCGTGGGCCGGGCGCGGCGCGTCCTCGACGACCTCGAGACGGCCTGGCGCGGGCGTGTTGATCGGATGGCCGATCTGCTCGCGCAGATCCCTCAGCCCGAAAAGAACGAGCTGTCTAGGAGCCCTGGCCGATGAGCGTCGTCAGCGTCGAGAAGGACTTCGAAAACGTGCGCCTGGTCCTGGTCGCCGACTTCGACGCCCCGGTCGAGGGGGTATGGCAGTTGTGGGCTGACCCGCGGCAGCTGGAGCGCTGGTGGGGGCCACCGACCCACCCGGCGGCCGTGGAGAAGCACGACTTGGCCGCCGGCGGTGAGGTCACCTACGTCATGACCGGTCCGGGGGGCGAGAAGTCTCGCGGTTGGTGGCGGGTGACCTCGGTCAACGCGCCGAGGTCGCTCGAGTTCACCGACGGATTCGCCAACCAGGACGGCACGCCGAACGCCGAAATGCCGACCACCTTCGTGCAGATGCAACTCACCGAGCGCGACGGCGGCACCCGAATGGAGCTGCGCTTCGTCTTCGAGTCGAGCGAGCACATGGAGCAGCTGGAGCGCTGGGGCGCGTTCGAGGTGTTCCCGCAGTCGGTCGGCCAAATGGACGCGCTCCTCGTTCGCCACACCAGCCCTTCATAAGCGACCGGCCAATCAGCCAGGAGGCCCTCCAGTGCGCAAGATCAAGTCGAACTTCTTCATTTCCCTCGATGGAGTCGTCGAGTCGCCCGACAAGTGGCACTTCCCGTATTTCGATGACGAGATGGGGGCCGCGGTCGGCGCCGGCTTCGCCACCGCTGACGCCATGCTCATGGGCCGTGTCCTCTACGACGAGTGGGCCGCCTACTGGCCCGAGCATGCCAACGAGCCGTTCGGCGAAGTCATGAACTCGATGAAGAAGTACGTCGTCTCCGACAGCCTGCATTCGGCGGAGTGGCAGAATTCGGAGATCATCGGCGGCGATATGGCCCAGAAGCTGACCGACATCAAGACCCAGGATGGTGGCGACATCGCCATGTCCGGCAGCGCCACGACCGTCCGCTGGTTGCTGCGCCAGGGCCTCCTTGACGAGCTCAACCTGCTCGTGCACCCGATCGTTGTCGGCGAGGGCCTAGCTCGGCTCTTTCCGCCTGGTGAGCCGAGCCTCCCCCTCGAGCTGCGCAGCGCACAAACCTTCAAGACCGGCGTGCTGAACCTCAGCTACGCCCAGGCCAAGGACTAGCCGCGGTGGGTCAGCGGGCCGTCGGCAACTGAATACACCTGGGCGTGACGACCCGCCCGCCAAGCGAACGGCGTCCGTCGCCCGCCCGTTCCGGTTTGGCGTAGGCTGCGCCCGTGGAGACACCGGGAGAGCAGCACCCGATCGAGATCATCATGGCGCGCGGGCTGATGTCGAATCTGACGACTCCCGCCTTCCTGGTCGATCAGATCGGCACGCTGATCTTCTACAACGAGGCCGCCGGCGAGCTGCTTGGGGTGCGGTTCGAGGAGGCGGGGGCGATGCCCGCGGAGGACTGGGGCTCACGGTTCACCCCGGTATCGCCAGATGGCCGGCCCCTGCCGCTGCAGGACCTCCCGTTGGCCATCGCGGTCACCCACGGGCGCCCGGCGCACAGCGCGATGGGCATCCGGGGTGGCGACGGCGTCGATCGCCGGATCGTGGTGAGCGCGTTCCCGGTCATGGGACGCGGAGGTCAGACCGGGGCCATCGCGATCTTCTGGAGCGAAGAGTCCAGCTGATGGAGGTGACGATCTGCGGAGCTCGAGGCTCGGTACCGAGCCCTGGGCCGGCCATGATCCGCTACGGCGGAAATACCTCGTGCGTGCTGGTGACCTTGTCGGATGGGACGAATGTGGTGCTCGATGCCGGTACCGGGATCCGCAACGTGCCATCCGGGCTCGGTGAGGCGGGCGAGCCGGTTCACATCCTGCTCACGCACCTGCATCTCGATCACATCCAGGGCCTGCTCTTCTTCTCCCCGCTCTTCCGCTCCGACGCTGAGGTGACGATCTGGGGCCCGTCGGCGCCCGGCGTCTCGCTCGAGAACCGGATCGGCCGCTATCTGTCCGCGCCGCTCACCCCGGTCGAGGTCCGCGAGCTGCCCTGCCGGCTCGACTTCCGCAATTGTCCCGTCAGCGAGTGGACGATCGGCTCCTCGCGAATCAGGGCGGAGGCCGTGGCGCACCGCGGACCGACGCTCGGCTTCCGAATTGAAGACGCCGGCGCCTCGCTCTGCTATGTGCCTGATCACGAGCCCGCGATCGTTGGCGCGGTCGATCAGCTCGAGCCCGAATGGCTATCGGGCTTCTCGCTGGCAACGGGGGCCGATCTGCTGATCCATGACTGCCAGTACAGCGACGACGAGTACCCGTCCCACTTTGGCTGGGGACACTCCGCGCTGTCCGACGCGCTGCGCTTCGGCGCTCGCACGGGCGCGGTGCGGACGATGCTCTTTCACCACGATCCGTACCACACCGATGACCAACTCGACGCGCTGTACGACGTCGCGCTCGAGCAATGGCAGGAGCTCGGGCGCGACCGCGATTCGTTACAGATGGCCGTGGAGGGAGCGAAGCTGAATGTCGGTCGGTCCTCCGCCGGTGGGGACCGCGAGCGGACGGCTAGCGCGTAGCTAGTGGAACCGGCGCGTCTCCTGGCGAAATCGTGGTCTGGTGGCCGGTGACGCTTGTCGGATCGGCGTCGGTGGACAGCGTCGGCTCGAGCTGGATGCGGAGAGCCTCGATTACCACCGGGTCGAACTGGCTCCCGGCGCCGCGGGTCAGTTCGGCGAGCGCCTCCGGGGTGCTGCGCGCGCCCTGGTAGCAGCGATCGGAGATCATCACGTGGTAGGCGTCGCACGCAGCGATGATGCGGGCGCCGAGGGGGATTGCCTCGCCGGCGATTCCGTCCGGGTAGCCCGAGCCGTCCCAGCGTTCATGGCTGGCCCGGACGAGTCGGGCGACGGGCTGTAGAGCCGGCGCGGCGTTGAGGATGCGCTCACCGATGATCGGGTGCTGATGCATGAAGCGCCACTCGCTCTCGCTCAGCGGCCCGGGCTTGTTGAGAATCTCGTCGGGGATGGCGAGTTTGCCGATGTCGTGCAGCTCGGCGGCACGCAGCAACTCGTCGAGGCGGTCGGAGTCGAGCGAGAATTGGCGTCCTACCCCGATGGCGAGTTGGCCCACTCCGCTGACGTGGTCATGTAGCTCGGGGGTGGCCTCGTCCAGCAGCTGCAGGAGGACATCGCGCGTCTGGGCGCGGCTGGTGCGATTCGATCTCGCCTTGTCGGCGTACATCCGCTCGTCGGCCAACTGCAGCGCGGCGGTGGCGCTCCGAGCGTCGTCGGGCATTACGGCCACTCCGAAGGAAGCATTGACGGTGAAGGCGGTGCCGGTCTCGGTCAGCGCGGCGGAGGCGAGCGCGAGGAGTCGGTCTTGTCTGGCGAACCGACCGTCGGCCAGGACGCAGAACTCATCACCCCCGAGGCGGTAGGCACTCCCGCTCGTCTCGACCACCAGCTGGAGTGCGGCGCCGACCCGAGCCAGCAGCGCATCGCCGGCCGCGTGCCCGAAACTGTCGTTGTAGCGCTTGAAGCCATTGAGATCGAAGAACACCAGCGTCGCTGGATGCAGGCCGTCGACGGAGCCGATGGCCGCCTCGAGGTCCTGCATCAGCTTGCGTCGGTTCCCAAGCCCGCTGAGGCCGTCGGTGACCGCGTCCCGCTCGGTGCGCCGCAGCATCTTCACGTTCTCCAGATAGGTCAGCCCCGCGCGGGCCGTAGCCAGGAGCAGCGCGCCGGCCGCGAGTAGAACCGCGACTGGGGTAACGCGCTGAAACGCGGCGTCAACCAGCAAGCCAAGGGCGATGCCGGCGGAGACCAGGCTGAGCAAGATCGTGTGCCGCACGGCGAGGCGGTCGGCGGCATGGCGCGTCGCCGGCTGCCACGCCGCCAGGGCAAAGAGCGCCATCGACACCGGCCACGTCGTGTCGAGGATCCCGCCGCTGCCATATGTCCCCTTGGCGACCAGGTAGACGTAAACGAGATCCGCCACCGCGGAGGCGGCGATGCCCGCCCCCAGCAACAGCCAAAGGCGACCCGGCCGCCAGCCGGACAGCGATAAGGCGACGATCACGAAGATCAACAGCGCGAAGTCCCCGAGTGGATATGCGAGATTGACGGCATCCACGATCAGCTGGCCCGTATTGAGGGCAAGGACCGCCGGCAGAATCAGCCCGGCCCCGATCGCCGCGACCGTCAATCCCACCACCCCACCGTCCAGCCATTGGGCCACGCCGACATGCCGGAGCCGAGAGCGGATCAGGAGCATCAGCGCGACGTACATCGCGGGATACATGACGAGGTAGAGACCATCGGCGACCGACGGAGTGGGCGGATCAGCGAGGTTGTCCAGCCAGACGGCCCAGACGAGGTCCCCGCCCGTCCATGCCAGCAGGCCAAGCGTCATGAAGCCCCAAGCCCAACGGTCCTCTCGTCGCATCAGAACCCGCGTCGCGCACACCAGAACCGCGATCAGCTCGACCCCGGTATAGACCCACTTGCCGGCGAACCCGTCGAGGCTGTGCCCGCCAAGCCCGAACAGAGCATGCGACGCCTCAAACGCGACGCCGAGACCCATCACCGTCGCGGCGGCGGAGAGCAGGCGAGGCGTGGAGGCGGGCGCGCGCATGAGAGAGGGCACCGCGAGAGCGAAAGCCCACCCACCCTGGCGATATCACCTCTACCATCGGCACGCGGGACATGGGGCTGAACTCACGCGAGCGTGGCTGGACGTCGTATCCAGAGCTGCGCCCGCATGGCCAAGCCCGCGCGGGGCATGGAACCACACAGTAGGATCGCCGAAATTCAGGACGAGGAGAGCAGGAGCACCTGACGTGATTCAACACATTGTCTTGTTCAAGTGGAAGCCCGGGACGACCGACGCGCAGATCGACGACGTCTTTGCCCAGGCGGGAGAGCTGGTCGGGATCGACGGCGTCGAGCGGATCACTCTCGGACGAAGCCTCGGCGAAGCGAACCATGGTTTCACGCACGCGTTCGTCATCAATCTCACCGGCGATCCTGCCCTGAGCACCTACCTCAACCACCCGGTACGCAAGCGATACGTCACCGAGGTGATAGCCGCGATCGAAGAGGAGCGAATCGAGATCGACGTGCCCGAGGACTCGGCGCACCGTCACACCCGGACAGCCGGTCGCGTCTGGGAATGGGGCGCGACCCGTCATTCCGCCAGCGCCGATGCCGCCGCGCTGCGATTGGAGGAGCAGAGCGACGAGCTCTGAGGGTCGTGCCGCGGCGGCTGCCACGGCACGACCCGGTGAGCTCTCAGCAGCTCCAGGCGGACGCGCCCTGACGGGCATAGATCGCCGCCGCGATCCGATCCTGCTCCGCCTTGGGAGCATTCTGCGGCAGGCCCTGCCCGCCGTAAGCGCTCCACGTCGACGGCAGGATCTGGTAGGCGCCACCGGCGCCGCTCTGCGGATTCACCGCGGAGTAGTTGCCGCCCGACTCGCACTGCACGATCCCCGACGGGATCGCGTATCCGCCGATGGTCGAGGCGCCGGACGGCTGAGCTGCGCCGGCGGAGCCGGCGGACGGCTGAGCTGTGCCGGCGGTCCTCGACGATGAAGCCGCGGGCTGCGTCGTGACGCCGAACAGGGCGCCCCAGGTCTGGGGACCGACGATCCCGTCGGCCGACAGGCCGTGCCTGCGCTGGAACGTGAGGACCGCTCGCTCTGTGCGCCGGCTGAAACGCCCGGTGGTCTCGATGTGCAGCGCCCGTTGCACCTGCGAAACGGCCGGGCCGGCGCTGCCCTGAGCCAGCAACTGGGCCGGCGCCGGCGTGGCCGCAGCGGCCGGCGATGCCGCCGCGAGCAGCCCGGCACTGGCGGCGACGGCCGCGAGGCCGGTGCACATTCGGGCACTCCGATTGGTTTTTTGACGGCGCGGCGTGCGCCGCGATGTTCTCGATGGCATGGAGCCTCTTTCTTTCTCGTGCCTACGGGGTTAGCTGACGGGCTTGCGCGAGAAAGCTGCGCTACGCCGCAAACGCGGCGACTAGCCCCAGAGCGGCCGGAGCCGCAAGTTGGGTCCCCCGCCCTCCGCCGCGCAAACTAGAAAAAGCGGTCGGAGATTCGGCGGTGATATGAAGCGTCCGGGACGGTAGCAGAGCGAATAGCCCAGATCGGGCTCTATCTGTGCGGTGCGTCACGCATCGAATTCGTCCCTGGCAGCCGATCGCGGCCCGGGGCACGCGGTCGCCACCGCGGGGAGCCCGAAGTTGTGTTTAGGCTGGACCTACGCGGGAACGCTGCGCTCGAAGCACAGCCGAACCCAGCCGCAGGTCGGAACCGCGCTTCGTCCCAGGGTCGCCACCCACGAGTGGTGCGCCCGATTGGGCGCGCCGGAGGAGGCAGTAATGCGGAAAGCAGTATTTTGGGCCTCGTTGCTCATGACGGGAGCGCTGATCACGGCTGGGGCCTCGCCGGGGGCCGCGGCCGCCCGCTCGGCGAAGTTCCACGCAAAGGCACGGGGCGGGCTTGACTGCAACGGGTTCAGCCCGGCGCAGAAGACGTTCCGCCAGATGTGGTGCACGGAGATCGCGGCCAACGATTCGAACGGGTTCTCCGACAACGGTCATTACGTCGGCCACGACGAGCCGGACATCGGCTTCTTCTCCAAGCTGCACGGCTCTTCGAACAACATGACTTACAAGACGGTGCTGCCGGTCGACCCGGCCACGCCGCCGTCGCGCGATTTCGGCGGCTCGACCCACGAGTTTCAGCTCACGCCGGCGATCTGGTTCGGCCTGGTGATGTGCGACAACGAGAGCTACCCCGAGGGCACCAAGGTGTGCCATCCGGACAGCAACGACAACATCCAGGTTCCGCCGCGTCCCAATCACGCCGGCGCGGCGTACTTGGAGCTCCAGATGTACCCGCCGGGTTTTTCCCCGGCGATCTCCTGCGATCAGGAGCACTGGTGCGCGGCGTTGACGATCGACAGCCTGCAGGCCAGCTACGGCGCATTGCACAACCCCGGTACACCCCCCGAGGCAAAGACCAACAACAACTGCACCGAGCCGGTCAACTTCGCCTTTCTGACCCACAATGGCGTGCCCCACGGACCGGCCGGGCCCGACCTGCAGAACAACGATACGTTCACGCCGACCTCGAACACCCTGTTGATGAACCCGGGCGACAGCCTGAAGGTCTCGATGCACGACAGCAAGGCCGGGATGGTCACCGAGATCAGCGACCTGACCACCCACCAGCACGGCAGCATGGTGGCCAGCGAACGTAACGGCTTCCGGCACATCCTCTGGGATCCGGTCAACTTCACCTGCCAGGGTGCGCCATACGCGTTCCACCCGATGTACGACACGGCCGCGGCACCGCTGGCGAACGGCCAGCCGACCGCCTGGACGACCTGGTCGGCCCACACCGACAACGTCGCCTATGACGTCGAGACCGGTCACTTCGAGCGGCCGGATGCCGCGACCGACGGGAAGCATGACGAGGACGGGGCGTGCTTCGAGGGTCCGTTCATCCCAGGCTGTCTGGGCTCCGACGCGGACTTCGACGGATATCCCTACCACGCCGACTGGCCGAATGGGTCGACGACGTTCCCGACGCCGAACTACCTCAGCTCGCCTCGTACGCCGGCCGGGAATGGCACCTACCCAACGGTCCGCTTCGAGACGGATCTGCCCCGCATCGAGGAGGCCAACAATGGCGGCGGCCTGAACTGCGAGCACCACACCGGGAAGGGCTGCACCAATCCTCCGATCGGAGCGGCGTTCTATCCGTGGTACCACCTGCTCAAGCAGCCGTCGGACGGGAAATGTGCGTGGGGCCTGACCAACGACATACCCGGACAGCTCAGCAACTTCGGCGGCGAACAGGCCGGCTGGGGTCCGCTCGAGCTGACCGACTACGGATTCGACAAGCGCTACCACAACTTCGCGAGGCGAATCGACAATCCATGTCCATAGTGCCGGCGCGGCGCTTCTGACGCCGTAGAAGCGGCGGCCGTTGCCCCCTACCGGGGTGACGGCCGTCGCTCCTTAACATGGAGGCGGCCGGCGCCCTGCTGCCGCTCAGATCGAGCCGACCTGCCAGAGCTCGTCGAGGTCGTGCGACTGGTCGATCCAGCGCCGTGCGTCGTCTTGCCCGAGCTTGACCAAAGCCCGGGCGAACTCCGGCGCGAACAGCAGAAAGCTGAGCAGCTCGGCGTGCTGCGCGTCGGCGCCACCCGCGATCAGCCGGCCCAGCAGGGCGATGTCCGGGGAGCGGATCGCCTGGTGGGGGCGGCTGTAGTGCTGACGGAACACCCGCAGGGCGCGCCGCCCGATCGCGTCGCGCTCCGCCGGAGCCACCACGATATAGGGCACCCGGCACTTGCCGACGCCGCCTGAGCCGGCGCCGGCCGCAATCAGCTCGTTGATGCCGATCAGGGTCTGCAGGTCCGAGGTGACCTGGTCCTCGAGCAGGCCGAGCAGGATCTGCCCGACCCCCTCGAGCGCGTCCGGTCGCTGCTCACCGGCTATCTGCGGCGGGCCCGGCGCGAGCGAGCCCAGCGCGATCACGACGACGCGCTTGGCTCCGAGCTCCAGCGCAGGCTTGATCGGGGTGTTCAGTCGGGTCCCGCCGTCGAAATACCACCCCGCGGCTTTCTGGGGATACTCGACATGCACGGCGGGAAAGATCGCCGGTATCGCCGCCGAGGCGAGCACGTGATCCTCGGCCAGGTCTGTCGCTATGTAGTCGATTCCTCGTCGCGCGTCGGCCGGCGGTGAGCGGCGCCCGGAGTGAAAGACGACCGAGCGACCCGTGAGGGCGGACGTGGCGACCACACCGGCCGCGTCGAGCTGGCCGGCCTTCACGTTGACGGCCAATTGGTCGAAGTCGATCCGCTCGCGCAGCGTGGCACGGAGCGGGTCGGGGGCCAGCAGCGACTCCAGGCGGGCCCCGGGCAGCCCGAACACCTCGCCGGCGTAGTCGCCGAGACGCAACAACGATGCACCCGAGACGATCGGTCTGGCCACCTCGCCCCACCTCAGCGACTCCCAGATCGACAGCGCCTCCGGTATCAGGTCGACGGCGGGAAGCTGAGCATTGGCGGCCAGGAAGCTGGCGTTGAGCGCGCCCACGCTGGTGCCGACGATGATTCGCGGACGCTCGCCGCGTTCCTCGAGGACCGGCAACAGGATGGACAGGGCGCCGGCTTCGTAGGCGCCGCGGGCGCCGCCGCCGGCCAGCACCAGCGCAACCGAGTCGTGGGACCCGCGTTGTGGCACCGGCGAGGTGGTCAGGCCGCCCGGTGCTCGCGCTGGAGGCGCTCGAGCACGGCGGCCGAGTCCGAGTCGCGGTCCAGCACGAGCTCGCGCATCATGCCGGTGTCCAGCCGGGCCGGCTCCGTGTCGGCGAAGAAATCCTCCAGCGTCCGAGCGAACTGCCGGGGGCGATCCAGGTGCGGGAAGTGCCCCGATTCTTCAAACAGCTCGAGGCGACTACCGGGCATGGCTTCATGCGCGGGCCGCGCGTGCTCGACCGGGATGATCCGGTCACGGCGGCCCCAGACGATCAGCGACGGCATCTTCGAGGCCAGGTAGAGCCGATCGGATGCGTTGATCCGTTGACCGGTCGGATCGATGACACCGCGCAGGGTATGGATGAAGGCGCTGCGCGCCTCGGCATTGGAAAGCGACTGATATCCCCGCGCGATCTCGGTCAGATCCGGGCGGGTGTGCAGGCCCATCCGCCCCAGGGCTCTTGGGAGCAGCGATGCCACGGCCAGCACCCGCGTATGAGCCAGCAGCGGCAACACGAGCTCGGACCCCGGTAGCGTGGCAGCCCGCAGAATCGCGTGGACGTCCTCGCCGAGGCCGCCGCTGGAGACGAGCACCAATCGCTCACAGCGTTCCGGGAACTGGTAGGCGAACTGCATGGCGATCCCACCGCCGAGCGAATGGCCCACGATGCTCGCGCGCTCGATGTTGAGGCCCACCAGGAGGTCACGGATCCCCGAGGCGTGCGCGCCCAGCGAGTAGTCGCCGCGCGGCTTGGCCGACTCGCCATGGCCGAGCAGGTCGGGAGCGACGACGGTGTGGCTCTCGGCCAGCAGCTCCACGGTCTGGTCCCACTGCGCGGCGCGGCCGGCGACGCCGTGGATCAGCACCACCGGGGGGCCTTGACCGGCGATCGTGAAGTTGACGCGGTGGCCATGCAGCAAGACCTCGATGCGCTCGATCCTCGGGTCCGCCCGGCCCGGCCGGTTGCGCGACACGGGGACCTGCTCGACCGGTGGCGCTTTGGGAGCTGGGACCGCCGTCATGTACTGCACGGTACCGAATCCGGAGCCCGCGTATCGGACTCCCGGCGCGGCTCGGACTCCCGGCGCGGCTCGGACTCCCGGCGCGGCTCGGACTCCCGCCGCGTATCGGACTCCGGCCCCGCTCCGCCGTTCTAGCCCGGCGGTGGACTGCCGAGTTCGGCGTGGAGAAATCTCATCAGCTTGCGGAGCAGGTGGTTGAGCTCCTGCTTCTCGGTGGGGTCGAGCACCGCAAGCAACTCGATCTCGCGCTTGGCCTCGATCTCGATGTACTCGTCCAGTCTCTCGCGTCCCCGGGGCGTGAGCTCGAGCAACACCCCGCGGCGGTCGCTCGGGTCGGGCATCCGCGTGAGCAGGCCGGACCGCTCGAGCTTGTCCAGGCGGTTGGTCATGGCCCCGGTGGAGACGAGCAGGTCCCGACACAGAGACCCATGTGTTCGCGGTTCCCCGTGGAGCGCGATCAACACCTTGAACTCCTGGTGGTTCAGGCCGACGCGCGCCAGGCTGGCCGCGGCGGCTTTCTCGATGTACCGGTCGACCTTGTCGATCCGCGTGACGATGCCCTCGACCTCGGGGTCGATCTGCGGCCAGTGCGCGAGTGCGCGGCTGACGTGGTCGTCCAGCTCGTCGTCGCACGACCCCGGCGAGGATCCCGAGGCCTCGTTGGCCTGCAGATCCGCGACCGCCGGGTCGGCCCTCGGGTCGGCCCTCGGTTTGGCCACGGACGGAAGTTTACCGGCCATTTTGCTTGACATATAGCTTTATATATAGTAGCTTCATGTACAGTAACTGTTTTGAAAGGAAGGCGCAGAATGTTGACCCACCCTGAGATTCACCGCGTGCTCGCGCAAGAGCACCAGAACGACCTCCTCGCCGCCGCGCGCCGGCGGTCCCGTGCGCCGCAGCCGTCCCGGACGGCCAACCGCCGGCGGGCTCGCGGACGCCGCTGGCGCTAGGCCCCGCACGCGCGAGGCGGGTGGCCCGCGGGCGAGCAAGGTCGGCCCCTTGCGCCGTTGGCCAAGCGCTCACCTCGCTACGTTTCCGCTGTGGCGGATGGAGTGATCGCGGCCGACGATCCACGCAGCGACGATGTTCGCGCGCTGCTGGAGCGACATCTCGCGTTTGCCAATCTGCACACGCCGCCCGAGGACGTCCACGCGCTGGACGTGGAGGCGCTGCTCGATCCGGCCGTGACCTTCTTCAGCTTCCGGCGCGGCGGTGAGGTGCTCGGCGTCGCCGCGCTGAAACGGCTCGATCCGCACCGCGTCGAGTTGAAGTCCATGCACACCGCGCAGGCGGCGCGGGGGCGCGGGATCGGCCGCGCGATGCTCGATCACCTGCTTGACGTGGCCCGCCGGCGCGGCTTCAGCCAGGTCAGCCTCGAGACCGGGGCGACCGCGGGCTTTGCTCCAGCCCGTTCCCTGTACGCCAGCGCGGGTTTCAGACCGTGTGGACCGTTCGGCGACTACAGCCCCGGCCGGAACAACACCTTCATGACCCTAACCCTCGACGCCCGCTCGGGGACCTAGCTGCGGACCGTGACGTCCCATCGCCGTCGCGGGACTGGACCTGCAGTTCCTTTCGCTATTCGGGAGTTTCTGCAGGACGTCCTCGCCCGCGCCGCGCGGCGGACCCGGGGACAGAAGGTAGCCTCACCCATGGCGCGGAGGCGCTCTTCGCGGAGAAGGCTTGCGTTGCGCGCTTGCGGGGAAGTGGACACAGACAGCAGTCACCCGATCCGCGGAAGGTGGACACTCGATGAGCGAAGCAACGGGACGGAAGTCCGATCACGACCCAGAGCCGACCAAGCATTCGGATGCGGAGCGTGTCTCGAGCGACGCCGCCGAGCCCGCGACGGGAAGCGGGAGCACGCCACCGGATCCAGGCCAGAAGGCCCCCGCGCGTGAGCCACAGGAGTCCGAGAACGCTTCCTGAGGCGCTGGAGGTGCTCCCGGCTTGACGGCGCGAGGTGCTCCAGCTTGACGGCGGGAGGTGCTCCCGGCTTGACGGCGCGCCGGGCGATAGCCGCGATCTTCTTCGTCGATGGGGCGCTGTTTGCCTCCTGGGCGTCGCGGATCCCCGCGCTTTCATCCCGCGTGCACGCGAGCACCGGGGTGCTGGGCCTGGTTCTGCTGGCGCCTGCACTCGGCGCGGTGATCGCGATGCCCCGCGTGGGCGGGCTGATGGCCGGCCGCTCCAGCCGAGCCTTCTGCCAAGCCGCCGTGGCGGCGCTGATGGTGGCGATCGTGCTGCCCGGGATCGCGGTCAACGTCCCCGAGCTGGCCGCGGCGCTGTTGCTCGCGGGGGTGGCCAACTCATCTCTGGATGTCGCGATGAATGCGCATGGCGTGACGGTCGAGCGGCACCTGCGCCGCCCGGTGCTCTCCTCGCTGCACGCGGCGTTCGCCTTCGGTGGATTCGCCGGTGCGGGACTCGGGGCGCTGGCCGCGGCGCTCAGCGTGGCCCCGCCCGGCCACCTGGCCTTCGCCGCGCTCCTGTTCGGGGTTCCCGGGCTGTTGCTCTCACGCCGCCTACTGCCCTTCGACGAGGACGAGGACGCCTACGCGCCGCGATTGAGGTTGATCAGGCTGCCTGCCCGGCTGCTCCTGCTCGGGATCGCCTGCTTCTGCTCGTTCATCGCCGAAGGCGGCGCCGGGGACTGGAGCGCCAAGCTGGTGCGCGACGAGCTGGGCGGCTCGGCCGCGCTCGGCGCGCTGGCCTTCGCATCGTTCAGCGTCGCCATGGGCGTTGGTCGCCTGTTCAGCGACGTCGTCTGGGCCCGATGGGGAGCCGTGACCCTGCTGCGGCGCTCCGGCCTGCTCGCCGGACTGGGATTCGCGGCCGGGTTGGCGTGGGGCGGGGCCGCCGCCGCGGTGCTGGGGTTCGCCGCCCTCGGCCTCGGCCTCTCGAGCGTCGTGCCAGTGCTGTTTCGCGCCGCCGCCGAGCAACCGGGCGTGTCCACGGCCCCGGCCCTCGCTACCGTCAGCTCACTGGCCTACACCGGCTTTCTCGCCGGTCCACCGATCGTCGGAGGCCTGGCTCAGGCGACCTCCCTGCGCTTTGCCTCCTCGCTGTTCGTGCTCGCCGCCCTGATGGTCTTTGCGCTCGCCCCCATCGTCCGCCTTCCCGCGGCGACCCGCCCCGTCCCGCAACCGGCGACCGGCCGGTGAGCGCTCTCGAGCTGATCGCGGGCGCGCGGGGACTGCTCGTCGATCTGGACGGCACCCTGGTCGACTCGGCGGCTCCGGTGCGGCGGGTCTGGACGGCGTTCGCGCAACGGCACGGCCTCGATCCCGATCGCGTCCTGCGGTTTGCCCAGGGCCGGCCTTCCCGGGATACGATCCGCCTGCTGATACCGGACGGCGACCACGCGGCCGAGGCCGCCGTCGTCGAACACGCCGAAGTCAACGACCCGGTGGGAGTCCGCGCGCTGCCCGGCGCGGCCGACCTGCTGGCCGGGTCCTGGCGTCTGGCGATCGTCACATCCTGCTCCCAGGCCCTGGCCAGCGCCCGGCTGAGCGCCGCCGGGCTCCCGATCCCGCCCGTCCTCGTCTCCTCCGACGAGCTCGCGCACGGAAAGCCGGACCCGACGTGCTTTCTGATCGGCGCCCGCCTTCTCGGCCTCGAGCCGGCCGACTGCGTGGTGATCGAGGATGCGCCGGCCGGTATCACCGCCGGCCGCGCCGCCGGCGCCAAGGTGATCGCGGTGCGCAGCACCCACCCCGACCACGAGCTCGGGGACGCCCACGCGATCATCGACGACCTAACGGCGATCACCGACGGCTAGCTTTCCGCTGACCGCGATCGCCGACGGCTAGCTCCTGCTGACCGCGATCACCGACGGCTAGCTTCCCGCTGACCGCGATCCCCAACGGCTGGCTTCCTGCCACGCTGTCCCGGTGCGAAGCCGGCCGAGGCCGTGGCGTCACCTGCGCTGGGCGCTACTCCTGGTCATGCTCCCGGCCGCCGCCGGGTGTGGGGGAGCCTCCAATTCACCGCACGCTGTCAGCACGCCAACCTCCCAGGGACACCCCCGGGTGCCGGTCGGACCTCGAGCACCATCGCACGCCGTCGCGCCCGCTCAACCTCCCCGGGCCCCGGTCAAACGCCGCCGCGGGCCGAGCACGCTCCTGCGGCCACCGAATCGCCTCCTCCGGCCGCCGATCGTCTGATGCGCTACATCAAGGGCGAGGACCTGCGTGCGATGCTTCGCCGCGACGGGGCGGTCGGTATCGACCATGCTGCTCAATTCGGTGCATACCTTGGTGCCGCACTCGACGCCGCCCACATGCGCGGCCTGGTCCACCGAGACGTCAAGCCGGCCAACGTCCTGATTGGGGGCACCCCCGACGAGCGGCACGTGTATCTCACTGACTTTGGGCTAGCGCGTGAAGCAGCCTCCGACAGTGGGCTGACCAACACAGGCCACTGGATGGGGACCATCGACTACATCGCGCCGGAACAGTTCGACGGTGGACTCATCAGCGCCCGGAGCGACATCTACGCAATGGGCTGCGTCATCTTCGAGTTGATCACTGGCAACGATCCCTTTCAGCGGGCCCGCTGCACGGAAGCTCTATGACCTTCCCATGAACCTCTGCCGTCGGTCGGCAGTCCATTAGTGCCCACGCCGCGAGGCTCGATGAGATCCTCCCCCAGGCGTGCGCGAAAGATCCTGATAACCGCTACGCATCCGCCGGCGACCTCAGTCGAGCCTTCGCGGCCGCCATTCATGGCCGAGGAATCTCTGCCGAAGACCGTAGTGTCGCCTCCGGCGCGGCCCTTCACGGCATCCCCACGACCGACCCTGCGGCCGCAACGCGTGACGCGCCGGTCTCACCGCGTTCAGAAGGCGTAATTGGTCGATCGACTCGTGTGTCGCCGAGGTCCGAAGACCGATCATCGGACAAGAAGGCCGCTGACGCCAGCGCGCGCAGCCACCGGCGCTTGCTTGGTGGCGGCTTGGTCGCCGCCGCGTTGATCATCGTCGTCGCGGTCGGGCTGGCAGTACAGCTCGGAAACAGCGGCACGCCTCACAAGACGAAGGTCCTGGCACAAGGGACACGGGCACCAAGCTTTCGCGAGTCGCCGGCGGCCTCAGGCTCAACGTCACAGCCCCGCACAGCGGCAGCACAATTGATGCCGATCGCGTGACGCTCAGGGGGACGATCCATCCTGGTAACGCACTGTCCTGATCCAGGGGCAGCGAGCGGCGGTCGGCGAGGGCATCTTTACCGGCAGCGCGACGCTCCACGGCGGTAGGAATTACATCGACGTTATCGGGACCGCACCGAACGCGGCGCCGTTGCAACAGACCGTTATCGTCACACGCAGGACGCCGAGTAATAATCATGCTTCGGGGGGCACGGCCACCGCAGCGCCTGTAACGCCTAGCCCCGTAACGACTCCTCCGACGAGCAGCCAGGTCCGCGGGATCATTGCTCAGTTTGCCTCGGACGCCACCGAGTCGGAGGCACAGGCGGAGGCCGCAAGACTCGCTTCGCGGGGGCTCCAGACCAATGCCGTCTTTAAGCGCGCCGACACATTGAATCCCCCGAGCCACCTTGCACACCGGTGGCTCGTTGTGAGTAACCCATTCCCCGACGCCGCGTCCGCACAACAATATGCCGCCAGCAGTGGTGTTCCCGGTGCTTTTCAGCGCACGGTGACGCCGCTTGGATGACTCTGCCCACTCCCGCTTCAGAGGCCGCGATACACAGCCACGGCGTGGCTGGGCGGCCGCGGCCGCCGGTCGAATGGTGCGGGTGATCGATGACATCCTCGTATTTGTGGCTGGGGGCGGCCCGGCGGCTCGGTCGGCCTCTCGGGCGCTGCACCTCCAAGTACGCGGCATCTGCGTCCCACCGAGCTGCTCCTCCAGCGCGGGCCGGATCCCATGACCGGACCGTCGCAAGCAACCAGGAAATCGCCGCGCACTCCCGGCAACACCAAAAAGGCTTCGGGGGGCGCCCCGGCCGGGCGCCCCCCGAATATCGTCAGCCGTGCCCAAGGGCTAGGCCAAGGACTAAGCGCAGTTGCTCACCCCGCTGAAGGCGGAGGCGACCACCACGTCAATGCCGAGCAGCGGCACCTCGATGTGGATCGCGTTGACCTTGAGCGAGTTGCCGGACTTGACCTGCTCGTTGAGGATGATCGCGCCCACTCCGAGCGGGATCTTCGTGTTCGGCGGCGAGGCGATCGGATAGGTCTTGCCATTGACGGTCAGCGACCCGCCCACGCTGCTGCCCAGTACGGAGCCGTGATTTCGGCACGATGCATCCGATTGGGCGGTGATCAGCTTGCCGGTGATGGTCGGAAAGCCCGGAAGCGTGATCGTGCTCAGGGCCAGACTGGCCTTGGACTCGGCGCTCTCGTTCAGCGTGGTCTTGACACTCGCGTTCAGCAGACTCCCGCTGATCAGGGGCGAGCTGGCCGACCCCGCGCTCAGCGTCGTGAACGACGACGTGTTCTTGTGGATCAGCCCGGTGTCGGGCCCGACCGTCGCGTGGATGCCCAAAACCGTCGTCTTGATGTCGAAGGCCTGCCCGCTCTCGATGTTGCTCGAGTTCGCGGACGCGACCGCCGGTACGGCCAGCACGGTCAGCGAGGCGCCGAGTACGGCGAGACGCCGCGCCCGAACTGCACCCTTCCCGCGCGAGTTGCTGGTGTGAAACATCTATGTACCCCCTGCTCTACGCCGCCTGGGCGGCTGCATGTTGATCACAGCCGCAGCGCGACTGCCCTTTTATCGGACCGGTCCCGTCATCGAGCTCAGGACAACCTGGATGAAGCCCCTAGCCAGGTGAGATCAACCGTGTCCAATCCTGTACAGCTGAGGACCGTAGGACCCGATCTACAGAAAGTCAAGCTATATCCTTCGGCTCGGACTCAGCGGCACGGGGGTTATCGGCCGGTGGCGCGCGCGACGTCGGCCGGCACGACCGTTCTGGCCCGCCACGTCGGTACTCTGAGCCGACGCCCCGCGAGGTTCGAGGAAGTCATGTGCGGAATCATTGCTGTGCTACGCCGATCGACGGATCGATCGCCGCCCAACCCAGCCGAGCTGAGCGCCCGGATGGAGCGCGGCGTCGCGGCCGCACTCCGGGCCGACGAGGCCCGGGACTCGTTCTCGGACTGCCTCGAGCACGCGCTGTCGGACCTGCTGGCCATCGATGACTCCCTGCGAGGCGTCCCCGGCCTGCGCTGCATGTTGGGGCATCGCGAGTTCATGTCCGACCTCGAGCGGCGCGCCGAAGGCCTCGAGCGCTGGATCGAGCAGCTCGAGCAGCGAATCGACGCCGGCGACGTACCCCTGGTGGGCGACTCGATCGAGGCGATCAACGCGAGGCTGTTGAGGGTCAAGGACGCGGTCTGGGCGATCCGGATGGAGCGGGTCGCGCATGCCCGCGCCGTCGCACAGATGGTGGGCTCGGGACATCACTCCACCGCAGCGATCGAGGCCTTCTCGTCAGTCGAGATCGCGATCTCTGCACTCAACCGACTCGAGGTCCGCGGCCGGGATTCCGCCGGTCTCCAGCTGCTGGTCACGGGGCACGGGCTCGACCTGAGCCGGCCCGAGGTCGCCCGGGAATTGCAGCGGCGCAGCGATCCGCTCTGCCGGAACGGCGCGATCTCCGCCCCGTCGGGTCATCTCAGCTTCGTCTACAAGGTCGCGCGCGAGGTCGGCGAGCTGGGCGACAACACGCGCGAGCTGCGCTCCGCGATCCAGGCCGACGACCTGCTTCGCCTCGCGCTCGAGCCCGAGCAGGCCCGGGTCACGGTTCTCGGCCACACCCGGTGGGCCAGCGTGGGCCTGGTCAATCAGGCCAACGCCCACCCAGTCGATCAGGAGGAGTCGGGGACTCCGGGCGCGCCTTACGTGGTCGCCGCCCTCAACGGAGACGTCGACAATCACCGCCAGCTGGTGGCCGAGTTCGGCCTGCGAATTCCCGCCGGGATCACGACCGACGCCAAGGTCATCCCCGCGCTCATCGCCCGCCAGCTGATCGACGGCCTTGCCCCCGCCGATGCGTTCCTGCGCACCGTCGGCCAGTTGTACGGTTCGGTGGCGATCGCCGCTACCGTGGCCAGCCAGCCATCGCGTCTGATGCTGGCGCTGCGCGGTAGCGGTCAGACGCTCTGCGTGGGGCTGGCCGAGGACGCGTATGTGGTCGCCAGCGAGCCCTACGGGGTGGTCGAGGAGAGTTCGGCTTACCTGCGCATGGACGGCGAGGCGATCAGCGAAGCCGACGGGTCCAACGGCCAGATCGTGATCCTGGATGGCGAGCAGGCGGGAACCCTGGGCGGGATCTCCCGCATGACATACGGCGGAGAGTCGCTGCCGGTCGACTCGACGGAGTTGCTGGGCACCGAGATCACCACGCGCGACATCCATCGCGGGCGCCATCGGCATTTCCTGCTCAAGGAGATCTCGGAGTCCCCGAGCACGCTGCGCAAGACCCTGCGCGGCCGGATCGGCAAGCACGACGGACGTCTGGTCGTCCGGCTCGGGCCCGACACGATGCCCGTCGAGCTCCGCGATCGCCTGCGGGCGGGAACGATCCGCCGCATCATCGTGATCGGGCAGGGCACCGCGGCGGTGGCGGGGACCGCGATCGCCACGTCGATCCGCATGGCCCTGGCGGCGGCGACGATCGAGGTAATCGCGCAGCCGGCCAGCGAGCTGTCAGCGTTCGGCCTACTCGACACGATGGCCGACACGCTCGTGGTCGCCGTGAGCCAGTCCGGCACCACCACGGACACCAACCGGACCGTCGACCTGGCCCGCGCGCGAGGGGCGGCGGTGATCGCCATCGTCAATCGGCGTAGCAGCGACATCACCCACAAGGCCGACGGCGTTCTGTTCACCTCCGACGGCCGCGACATCGAGATGAGCGTGGCCTCGACCAAGGCGTTCTACAGCCAGGTCGCCGCCGGTTTCCTGCTCTCCTTCGCGCTGGCCGACGCCGTCGGGTGCGCGGATCGTGTCCGCGAGGACGAGTTGCTCGCCGCCTTGTCGGCGTTGCCGGAGGCGATGGAGGCCGTCCTGGGCCGACGCGAGCTGATCCGCGCCCTGGCACAGGAATATGCGCCCCGCAAGCGCCACTGGGCGATCGTCGGCAACGGCGCCAATCTGATCGCCGCCAGCGAGATCCGGATCAAGATGTCGGAGCTCTGTTACAAGTCGATCGCGCTGGATGTGACCGAGGACAAGAAGCACATCGACCTGTCCTCCGAGCCATTGACGCTGGTCTGTGCGGCCGGCCTCACTGGATCGGCGGCCTCGGACGTGGCCAAGGAGGTGGCGATCTTCCGCGCCCACAAGGGCGTGCCGATCGTGATCGCCACCGAGGGAACCGAGGCGTTCGCCGGCGATGAGGCGCTGCTGTCAGTGCCGCCGGTGCATGAAGACGTGGCCTACGTGCTCTCGACGATGGTGGGGCACCTGTTCGGGTACGAGGCGGCGCTGGCCATCGACGCCCAGGCCCGTCCGCTCCGCGAGGCCCGGGCGACGGTCGACGCTGCGGCGCAGCGGGCCGCCACCGCCGATGAGATGCTTCGGATCATCGGCGTCGACCTGGCGCCCCAGATCAGGGCGTTCCGGGAGAAGCTGTGGGCCGGCCTCTACAACTCGGCGCTCGAGCCGGCCACCACCGCCCGGCTGGCGGCGGTGTTCAGCTACGTCGAGGGCGCCACGCCGCTGGACCTGTACGACCGGGAGTTCCAGAAGGTGGGCAGCCCCACCAACGTGATCAACGACCTGACGGCATTCCTCACGCTGGCCATCGACGACGTCGCGCGCCCGATCGACACGATCCGGCACCAGGCCAAGACCGTGACCGTGGGCATCTCCCGGTCCGACGAGGCGCTGTTCACCGTGCCCCTGATCGGGCAGATCCTGGAGGCCGGAGCGGCCCGAGGCCGCCTCAGCTACGTCAACCTGCGGACGCTGGCCGCGCTCGATCTGGCCGTGGCCGAGGTCAAGGGTTACACGCGCTACCGCATCGACCTGCTCCCGGATTCCCAGGAGATGTCGATCGCGGTCGTGGACCAGGGCGGTGAGGCGCGCGGGCTCCGCTCGAGGACCGAGTCCGACCCCAGCCTGCGTGGCACCAAGCGGCTCGTCGCGGAGGAGCGCGAGGTTCTGGTGGCCCGCGGCCGCAGCGATGGACGCATGGTCGTCTTCGTGCCGGAGGTCAGCGCGGGGATCACCACCGGCCTGACCCTGCTCCACGTGGCGCTGCACGAGCGCCTGGACGTCGGTCGCACCCGCCGCGTGCTCGACGGCTACCGGCGGCGGTTGACCACCCTGACCAACGCGGTCAGGGAGACCGAGAGCAGCTTCGACGAGCAGCGCTTGGCCCACCTTCCGCTCGACGTCCTGCTGACCGAGCCGGTCAGCATCCTGGCCGACCAGTGGCGCCGGCTCGACGAAACGGATACGTTGCGAGCGGCCGAGCCCACGGCCGAAGGTGGGCACTTGCGCTCGTAGGAGTTATTTGGGGGTCGGATTCATGGCGGTGGAGGCGCGAGGCAACCGGCTGGAGGCCGGATTCCCGTGATCCGCCGGATGCGTGCGGGTCGGATCGCCCGGGCCGTCGGCCCGGTCTTGGGCAACCCGCAACTGAGGCGCATCGAGCTGGCCTACGCGGCGTTCAATGCCGCCGAATGGAGTGTCTGGATCGCCATGCTGGTCTTCGCCTACCGGCACGGGGGCGCGCTGGGCTCGGGACTGGTCGCGCTGGCTCAGCTCGTGCCGTCCTCGCTGTTCGCCCCGGTCGGCGCGACCCTGGCGGATCGACATCCTCCGGCCCGCGTGCTGGCGCTGGGCTACGTGGCCCAGACCGCCGCGATGGGCGCGACGGCGGTGGTGCTGTTCGTCTCCGCCCCGCCCGGGCTGGCCTATGCGCTGGCGGCCGTTGCCTCCAGCGCCGTGACCATCACCCGTCCCACCCAGGCGGCCCTGATCCCGTCACTGGTCAGGGGCATCGACGAGCTGACCGGGGTCAACGTCGTGTCGGGCTGGATCGAGAGCCTGAGCGTGCTGGTGGCGCCCTTGATCACCGGCGTGCTGCTGGCCATCAGCGGCCCGGCTGCGGTGTTCGCGGTGATGGCCGGCGCCGGCGGTCTGGCCGCGATCCTGGTGGCCCCGTTGCCGGGGGTGACCCGAAACCGGGCGGCGGACGGGACGAGCCGGGGTTGGTCCGCGACGGCCCCGGGGGACGAGGGGCCGGCGCCGGAACCGGCCCTGCGCCAGCTGCTCGGCGTGGTGCGCACGGTGATGCACCATCGCTCGGCCCGGGTGCTGATCTTCCTGCTCGGGGCGCAGTTCGTACTGCTCGGCGCCTTGGACGTCATGTTCGTCGTGCTCGCCGTCGGGGTGCTGCACCTCGGCGGCGCCGGTACCGGCTACCTGAACGCGGCGTTCGGCGCCGGCGGGGTGATCGGAATCCTGGCCACGGTCCGGATGATCGGCCGGGCGCGGCTCGCTCCTCCGCTGGCCGTGGCCGGGCTGGTGTGGGCGGCGTCGTTCGTCATCCTCGGTCTGTGGCCGACGGTGGTCGGGGCGTTTGCCCTGCTCGGGCTGGCCGGCGCCGCCCGCACGCTGCTGGACGTGACCGTCCGGACCCTGTTGCAGCGAACCGTTTCCGCCGACGTGCTGGCGCGGGTCTTCGGGCTGATCGAGACGCTCAACGACACCGGCCTGGCGGTCGGGTCGCTGCTGGCCCCCGCCCTGGTCGCGCTGCTGGGGTCGAGCGGCGCGATCGCCGGCCTGGCCGCGATCTTCCCCGGCCTGCTGCTGTTGACCGGGCCGGCGCTGCGCCATATCGATGCCGACGCCGACGTGCCGATCGTGGACATCGCGCTGTTGCGTTCGCTGCCCATCTTCGAGTCGGTCGGCGCTCCCGTGCTCGAGGGCCTGGCTCGCGCGTCGGTCAACCTCGAGGTCGCGGCCGGGGACTGCCTGATCCGGGAAGGCGAAGCCGGCGATCGCTACTACGCGATCGCCGATGGCACCCTGGCCGTGACCAAGGGGACCGAGCTGTTGGATACGGTCGGCCGCGGGCACGGCGTGGGTGAGGTGGCGCTGCTGGCCGGCGTGCCCCGTACGGCCACCGTGACCGCGCAGACCCCCGCCCTGCTGCTGGCCATCGACGCGGATCAGTTCGTCGAGGTCGTCACCCAGCATCCGGCCAGCGCTCGCGTCGGGAGCAACATGGTGCGCGAGCGGCTGCCGGCGTCGCGCTAGACGGTGCCGTGATTCCGGACGCTGGATCACGCCCGAGCTATCGTGTCACGCATGCCGCTGTCGCTGATCGAGTTTCCCGCCGACGATCCGGAGCGGGCTCGGAGCTTCTGGGAGGGCGTGCTCGGGGTCGAGCTCGGCGCCCGTAGCGAGGGCGAGGGCAGCGGCTGGCAGACCCACCAGAACGGACCGGCGCTTGGAGTCCACGAGCGCGGGCGCGGTCCTGGCGACACGTTCTCGCTGCCCTACTTCGCCGTGGACGACATCCCGGCCGCGCTCGAGCGGGTGCAGTCTCACGGCGGCAGCGTGGTGCATCCCGGCGAGTCATGGGCGATCTGCCGGGACTCCGAGGGGAGCCCGTTCGGGCTCGCCCGTCGGCCCGACGCGCCCGCGTCCTAGGAACTGCGGGCCGGTCGCTCCAGCTGCGTGCGCCGCTCGAGCCGCTCGAGCGCCGCTAGCCGCTGGTGCAGCGAAGGATGGGTCGCGAGGAGTCCGCGGGCCAGCCGGTTGTCGGTGTACCACCTCGAACGGCGCGGCTCGGCGCCGACGAGATGAAACGCGTCGAGAGCCGCCACCTCGCGCAGGTCGGCCGAGGGCAGCCTGTCCAGCGCATCCGAGACCTTCAGCAGTGCCGAGGCCAGCGCGGAAGGCCGGCCGGTGATGGCGCACGCGCTCCGGTCGGCCACCAGCTCGCGCGAACGCGACAGAGAGCTGGTGCCGAGGCGGGAGCTCAGCCCGATCAGTCCGGCGATCAGCGCTCCGATCTGCAGCGGCAGCCACCCCCCGCGGGCCGCTCGCCGGGCGCCGGTGAGCAGCAGCGCGCCGGGCATCCCCACCACGGTCATCACGGCCGCGTCGTGATTGGCGACGTGGCTGAGCTCGTGCGCCAGCACCGCGCGCAGTTCATCGCCGTCGAGCAGGTCCAGCAGCGCCTGCGTGACGTGCAGTCGCGGCGTGCGTCCCGGCAGCTGCACGATCCAGCTGTTGGGTTGCGCTTGGGGTTCGAGCACGATCTCCGGCCGCGGCAGATCTGCGACCAAACACATCCGATCCACCGTCGCGAACAGCTCCGGCGCGGCCTGCCGCTGCAGGACGGTGCCGGCGGCCCTCTTGCCTCGCTGTCCCACGGTGATGCCGATGCCGAGCACGAGCGCCGCTCCCACGCCGATCAGGAACTGCTCAGGGAGCACCAGGACCACCGCGACGAGCAGGGCGATCACCAACAGTGGGGTGAGCACCGCCGCCAGCAGCATCCGCACCAGCAGCGAGCGATCACCGTGTTTCGCCATGGCCGGATCCTACTCTCCCGTTCAGGATCAGAAATCACGCGGGGCGCCTGTCCCCTCGCGCGGCGCTCGTTCGTCGTATTGACGACAGCAACCCCAAAGGAGGACCACATGAAGTACGCACTGTTGATCTATACGCCCCAGGGATCGATGGACGGGATGAGCGCCGAGGAACGGGATGCGATGACCGCCGAGTACGCAGAGGTGGGTCAGGACCCGGGGATCCGCGGCGGCGAACAGCTACAGCCGATCGATGCCGCCACCACGGTGCGCGTGAACGGCGCGCAGACGCTGACCACCGACGGTCCGTTCGCCGACACCAAGGAGATCCTGGCCGGCTTCTATCTGCTCGAGGCGGATGATCTCGACCGGGCGATCGCCGTCGCCGCGCGGATCCCGGCCTCCCGAATGGGCGGGTCGGTCGAGGTGCGCCCGATCGTGGAGCGGCAGTCCTGATCGAGCGGGTCTTCCGCGAGCAGTGGGGCCGCGTGCTGGCCTCCCTGATCGGCTTCCTCGGCGGCGATTTCGATCTCGCCGAGGACGCCCTTCAGGAGGCCTTCGCGATCGCGGCAGAGCGCTGGCCGCGGTCCGGAGTCCCGGCCAATCCGGCCGCCTGGCTGCTCACCACCGCACGCAATCGAGCGATCGACCGCCTCCGCCGTGACCGCACGCTGGCCGCCAAGACCGGCCTGCTGGCCGGCCCCGATGCCACCTACGACGAGCCCGACGACGACATGACGATCCCCGACGACCGGCTCGAGCTCGTCTTCACCTGCTGCCATCCCGCGCTCGCCATGGAGGCTCAGGTCGCCCTGACGCTGCGGGCGCTCGGCGGCCTCAGCACCGAGGAGATCGCCCGCGCCTTCCTCGTCTCGCCGGAGACGATGAAACGGCGGCTCACGCGGGCGAAGGGCAAGATCAAGACGGCGGGGATCCCGTTCACGGTGCCGGCGGACCATCTGCTGCCCGAGCGGCTCGCCGCGGTGTTGGCGGTCGTGTATCTGATCTTCAACGAGGGGTACTCAGGGCGCTCCGATCTCGCCGCGGAGGCGATCCGGCTCGGCGAGGTCCTGGCCGGACTGATGCCCGACGAGCCCGAGGTGCTGGGGCTGCTCGCGCTGATGCGGCTGCACGACTCGCGGCGAGCGGCGCGGTTCGCCGGTGAGGAACTCGTGCTGCTGCCCGATCAGGACCGCTCGTTGTGGGACGCGGCCGAGATCGAGTCCGCGCGGGCAGCGCTTGATCGCGCGCTGGCGCTGCGCGGGCGCGGGCCCTACGTCCTGCAGGCGGCGATCGCCTCGCTGCAGGCCGACGACGCGTTCGACTGGCCGCAGATCGCGGCGCTCTACGGCGAGCTGGTGAGGGTCACCGGCTCGGCTGTCGCGGAGCTCAACCGCGCGGTGGCGGTGTCCGAGGCAGAGGGCCCGGCCGCCGGGTTGGCGGTCGTCGATGCCCTCGATCTCGACGGCTACCAGTACCTGCACTCGACCCGCGCCGAGCTGCTGCGCCGGCTCGGTCGCCGCGAGGAGGCCCGAGCCGCCTACCTCCGCGCCCTCGCGCTGGCCCGGCCTGGTCCCGAGCGCCGCTTCCTGGAGCGACGCCTGGCTGACCTATGAACGCTGTGCGATCAGCTCCCGCACGACGTCGACGATCAGGTCGACGTCTTCGCTCCGCGTGCGCCAGTTGACGATCGCCGGACGCAGAGCGACCTTCCCGGCATACATGGTCGAGCCGGCGAAGACCCTGCCGTCGTCCAGCAGCGCCGCTCCCAGCTCACGGTTGAGATCGTCAAGTCGCTCCTCAGGCCAGGCGGGCGGGCGCGCCCGGAAGCAGACGATGTTGAGCTGGACCTCGGCCAGGCGCTCGAGCTCCGGGGCCGCGTCGACGCGCGCCGCGAGGTGGTGCGCGAACGCGACGTGGCGCTCGACCATCGCCCGGTAGCCGTCGCGACCGTATGCACGCAACGTTGCCCAGACGGCCAGCGATCGCGCTCGCCGAGAGTTCTCGGGAGCGATGAAGCCGAAGCTGGGGTGGGCCTCGCCGGGCACGGGAAGATAGGGCGCTCCGACATTGAGTGCGCGCGGCAACCGCTGGGTCTCGCGGACGAAGGCAAAGCCGCAGTCATAGGGGACGTTCAGCCACTTGTGACCATCGGAGATCACCGAGTCGGCGCGCTCGATGCCGTGGGTCAGGTGGCTGGTCGACGGGGCGAGCCGCGCGAACAGTCCGAACGCTCCGTCGACGTGCAGCCACGCCCCGTGTCGCTCCGCCAGATCGGCCATCGGCAGGATCGGATCGAAGTCGGCGGCATTCACCTCGCCGGCGTTGGCGACGATGATCGCCGGCGCACCGCCGAGCGAGGCGAGCTCGCGCTCCAGCGCAAGGACATCGAGTCGACCCACGTCGTCGCCGGTCAGGCGGCGAATGTTGCCCTCGCCCCAGCCGAGCATCTTGATCGCCTGCACGGCGCTGGGGTGGATGTACCCGCTCGAGAAGATCGCCGGCGGCGGGAGGCCGGCCAGCCCTCGTTCCTCGACGTCGACGCCGAGCCGCTCGGCCCACCAGTTGCGCGCGGCCGCGAGCGCGACGAAGTTGGCCATGGTCGCGCCCGACGTGAGCACTCCGCCGAAGCTCTCCGGCAGCTCGAACAGCTGCCTCAACCAGTCGATCGCCACCTGCTCGAGCCGCGACGCGAACGGCGAGGAGGCCCAGGCGTAGGCGATCTGGTCATAGGCCGAGGTCAGCCAGTCGGCGGCCAGGGCGGCCGGCGTTCCGCCGCCCATCACGAAGTGGAAGAAGCGGGGCCCGGTCGAGCGCGTGGCGGCGGCCTGACCCCGCGCGACGAGCTCCGCCAGGGCGGCCATGGTCCCCTCGCCCGATTCCGGCATCGGATCGCTCCAGGCCTCGATCGCGGCCTCGTAACCCTGGGCCAAGACCGGCTCGGAATCGATGCCGGACAGATAGCGGCAGGCCTCCTCCGAGACGTAGCGCAGCGCCGCCAGCACCTGATCATGATCATCGAGCGGATCGGGCACGGCGCGATCCTATGTCACCCGGATCAGCGGGCGCCGCCGGCGTGCGAGTCGACGAACGCGGCCATCTGTGCCACGGCACGGTCGGCCTCCTCGAGCTGGCCGGCGAAGACCAGCCAGACGTGGACCATGTCGTGGTAGAGCTCGAGCTGGACCTCGACGCCGGCGGCTCTCGCTTTGTCGGCCACCCGGGTTGCGTCGTCGCGCAGCGTCTCGGCTCGGCTGGCGAACAGCAGCAGCGGCGCGATCCCCCGCCAGTCGGCGAACAGCGGCGATGCCAGCGGGTCACGGCGGTCGCCGTCCTCGCCGAAGCGGAGATCGGCCAGCCCGGCCAGGAACTCGGGGCCGACGATCTCGTCCGCCTCGGCGTTCTCCTTGACGGAGTCGCCGGACAGCGTCCCGTCGGTCCACGGCGACATCGCCACAGCGCAGGCGGGTTGCGGTTCGCCCGCGTCGCGCAGCGCCAGCAGCAGTGCGAGCGCCAGGCCGCCGCCGGCCGAGTCGCCGCTGATCACGACGTTGGCCGGCACCGCCCCGCCGGCCAGCAGCGCGCGATAGACCGTGATCGCGTCCTGCACCTGGGCCGAGGGCGAGTGCTCGGGCGAGAGCCCGTACTCAGGCAGGATCACCGTGGCCGCGCAGCGCTCTGACAGCACCGCGCCAAAGGGATCGTGTCCGCTGGGGGAGCCGATCACGAAGCCGCCGCCGTGAAAATGCACGATCGTGCGATCGGAGGTGATTCCGGCAGCCCGGACGAGCCGGCAGGCGACGCCTCCGAGGTCGCTCTTCCTGACCTCCGCCCCGTCGGGCAGCGTGAACAGCTCGGCCGCCCACGCGTCGTGGACGGCACGCATCGCCACAATCCCGGCCGCCCGCTCGGCCGCCACTCGCGTAGCCAGTGCCGTGTAGGCGTCTCGCGCCGCCTGCTGCATCCGGGTCCCGCCCGTTTCGTTCCCAGTCACTCGGGCAGGACTTTAGTCGTGACCCAGACGGCCTACTTCCGGTAAAGGAGCAATGCGATGAGCGCTACCGTGCCGACCCGCGCGCTCGGCGAGCTGCAGGTGTCAGTCGTCGGGTTGGGATGCAACAACTTCGGAGGACGAGTGGACGCCGACGGCACCCGGGCGGTGGTCGACGCGGCGCTCGAGCACGGCGTCAGCTTCTTCGACACCGCCGACATCTACGGCGGTAAAGGCGGTTCCGAGCGCCTGCTCGGTCAAGCCCTCCGCGGCCGGCGTGACCAGGTCGTCCTGGCCACCAAGTTCGGGATGGACATGGGCAACGCCCCCGGCTATCCCGACGCGCCGCGCGGATCGCGCGAGTACATCGAGGTGGCGATCCAGCAGTCGCTGGAGCGACTCGACACCGACCGCGTCGAGCTCTACCAGTACCACCAGCCCGACGGGGTGACGCCGATCGCCGAGACGCTGGGAGCGCTACACGAGCTGGTGCAGTCCGGCGCGGTCCGCTGCATCGGCGCCTCCAACTTCAGCGGCGCCCAGCTCACGGAGGCGGCGGAGGTGGCCGAGCGCGAGGGGCTCACGCCGTTCGTCAGCGTCCAGAACCGGTACAGCCTGCTCGAACGCGGCCTCGAGAAGGACGTCACGCCGGTCTGCGAGCGGCTGGGGATCGCGATCCTGCCGTTCTATCCGCTGGCCAGCGGATTGCTGACCGGGAAATACCGACGGGGCGAGGACGCGCCAGAGGGCACGCGGCTGCACGGCCGCAGGACCGTGGCCGACGAGGCCACCTTCGACCAGCTCGACCGGCTCGCCCACTTCGCCCAGCAGCGCGGCCTCGAGGTGGTTGAGGTGGCGATCGGAGCGCTGGCGGCACAGTCGATGGTGGCCTCGGTGATCGCCGGCGCAACCAGGCCCGAGCAGGTCAAGGCGAACGCCAGCGCGGCGGAATGGACGCCCACCCCCGAGGACCTCGCCGAGCTCGACGAGATCTTCCCCTCCCCCCGGCAGCCATAAGAACCTCCTCGGGGTGGTCGGGATGAGAGTTGGTCCTGCCACGCTCACGGGGCGGGTGCGAACGTCTAGCTGGGCGCGATCAGGGGGGTGCGGCTGTAGACGGCGTACCGGGTCCCGAACAGGTGGTAGACCGGGTGCTGGAGCGTGCGCGCGACCTCGGTCACGCACCGGTATACGCCAGGGAAGTTCCCGTAGTCGTCCCACACGATCGCGCCGTAAGGACTGAGCATGGCCAGCGCGCTCTCCGTGTCGCTGCGCGCATAGTCGTAGGTGTGCGATCCGTCGATGTAAACGCAGTCGATCGCGCCCGCGTAGGGGGAGAAGTCGAAGCTGGCCGAGTCGCCCCAGAGCTGGGTGATCCGCTCGCCCTCGGTCGTCCCCGCGAATGCCTCCCCGCACGAGGAATCCCGGAAGAGGAGCCGATCGACCTCGTGTAGCGCGAAGGCGGTGGCTGACTGTGGCTGACCGAGTGGGATGTCAAGGGTGTAAAGGGTCAAGTCGGGATTGCTGCGAGCGACGGTCCACGTCGTGCGCCCGCGGTTCGTGCCGATCTCGAAGAACGTCCGGCAGCGCAGGCCGCCGACCAGCGCGGCCAGGACCACGCGCTGAGGATCCTCGACGTATCCCTCGGCCACGGCTCCGTCCATGAACGGGATCGCGCCCAGCTCGATGTTCTGCACTGCGTCGGTGCCGAACCGCTTGGTCATCGTCCAGGCCTCGCGCAGGTACCGCTCGCGGAACTCGGTGCGACGGCGGGAGATCCCGCCGGCGACGCCGCGCAGGGTGGAGGCCAGGATCCGACGATTGCGGGCGACGGCGCCGCGCATGACGGTCAGTGGTTCGTCGCAGAGACGGAGACCACTAGCCCCGCCCCTCTGGGAAGCGCTCGAGTCCGTCCTCGGGGATCGGCTCCCACGTCGCCGCGTACGCCACGAACTGACGCCAGCTGGGTCGCACGCCCGGGTCCCCGTCGAGCGCGCCGAGGCGGACGCTCATCCGCTCCGGGTCATCGGGACTCCGGCTGAACAGATGGCCCCCGCACTCGCTGCAGAACAGCTTCTCGAAACCTCCGCCGGGCGGGCGCCAGGCCTTGACCAGTTCCTCGCCCTGGAGCAGACGGAGCGTCCGGCCGTCGATCTTGGCCTGGGCGGAGGCGGCGGTCCCGGTGCGCCGCTGGCAGCGTGTGCAGTGGCAGTAGCTGGCGGGGCCCGGGGGCTCGGTCAGTTCGAAACGGACGCCGCCACAGAGACAGCGGCCGGACATCGACACGTCGTGCATCAGCCGCAGTATCGCAAGCGCCCGGCCGCGCCGGCGGCCGGAGCGATCATCATCATGTGGCGAATCGTGCGAGGGATTCCGTGGCCAGACTGAGCGTCGAGGTGGAGGTGGACGGTTACGCGCGCGCGTCGCCGGCGCACACCTTCGAAACGATCGTGCCGATCGACCTGACCCAGATCTTCAAGGGCTTCGGCCCGCTGCCCGCGGTCGTCGGCAACCGCGAGCAGACCGGGGCCTGGGACCACGTCGGCGCCACCCGGGTTGTCGAGCTATCGGACGGCAGCGAGGCGCCCGAGCGGATCACCGACTACGCGGCGCCCCATCACTTCGCCTACCGCGTCGGGCCGTTCAGCGGCGCCCTGCGCCGAGTGGTGGTCAGTGCCGACGGAGCGTGGTGGTTCTCGGACGCCGGGGATCGCGGCACCCACGTGCGCTGGAGCTACACCTTCCGGCTGCGGGGGCGCGCGGCACCAGTGGCCAGCATCGTGATCGTGCCGCTCTGGCGCGCATACGCCAAGCGGGTGCTCGCGTTAGCGATCGAGGCGGCGCAGTGACGATGGGGCTCAGATCGCCGCGCGGCTCGGTCGCTCGAACCGGATCGGTCCCAAGGCGCGACCCACTCGGGCCTGATCGCCACTACTGTGTAGCTGCGCGGCGGTGGGAGCGGCCGCGACGGCGATCCCATGGACGGGTCGTCGGTACGTCGAAACCTGCCATGACGGCAAATACACATACATGGAGGGACCCATGACCTACAGCCTGCGGTCGCTGGCCGTGATCGTCGCCGTTGGCGGCGCGCTCTTGGCCGGCTGCGGAAGCAGCAGTAGCAGCAGTTCCAGCACGAGCACGAGCACGAGCGCTGCGGCGGCTAGCACCAGCGTCCCGGCGGCTAGCACCAGCACGAGCGCCCCGGCGGCTAGCACCAGCACGTCGAGCGGTTCAACCTCGACGGGTGGGGCGAGCACCGGATCATCCGGCGGCGCCGCGATCGCCGACAACCCGACGGTCAAGTCCGCCGTGTCGGCATGCAAGACGGCGATCAACTCCGCCCCCCAACTCTCATCGGCGTCCAAGACCAAGCTCGACGCCCTGTGCGACAAGGCCGCCACCGGCAAGCTCACCGACCTCAGGCAGGTGACCTACCAGGTCTGTCAGCAGGTCATCAAGGACTCGGTGCCCGCGGCCCAGCAGCAGACGGCATTGGCCTCCTGCCCGAAGCCCTAGCCGCCGGCCTCCCGCCCGCTGAAGGGCGCGGCTAGACGACGCGCCGGCGCAGCCGAGGTCATGGCGGACGTCGAGGTCGATCGCGCGACGCGCCGGCGACGCGCCGGCGACGCCCGGATCGCCCCGCATCCAGGCGCCCCGGCTCATCCACGGCGAGGGCCGTGGGGGATTTCTGTTCACTGTGAACAGAAATCCCCCAACACGCCGCGCGGCGGGCGTGCCGCGCGGTATGCGCGCGGCATGCAGCGGGATCACACAATGTTGAGTAAGTTGATTGAATTAGATATATTGCCTGACCATGCGGATCGACGTTCATCAACACATCTGGACGACGTCACTGCTCGATGCGCTGGCGCAGCGAGACCGCCTGCCGTTCGTCCGCCGCTCGGACGGCCTCACCGTCCTGCACAGCGCGGATGAGCATCCCTATCTGATCGACGCTGAGTCCGAGGCGCCCGATCGCCGCGCGGGGCTCCTCAGGCTCGACGGGCTCGACCGGGCGCTGATCGCGATCTCGAGCCCGATCGGGATCGAGGCGCTGCCCCGGGACGAGGCGCTCGAGTTGATCGAGGCGCACCTGGCGGGGGTCAGCGCGCTGAGCGAGGAGTTTGAGATGTGGGGCCCGCTCCCGCTTGACCGGCCTGAGCCCGACGACGTCGACCACCTGCTCGCGCGCGGATGCCTGGGCGTCTCGCTGCCGGCCGGAGCGCTCGACAGCTACGACGGACTGGATGCCCACGGCGCGATCCTCGAGCGGATCGCCCGCTCGGGCGCGCCGCTGCTGATCCATCCGGGCCGCTCGGTCGGCCAGGCGACGGGCCGGCTGTCGCTGAGTGAGCCGCTGTGGTGGCGCGCGCTCACCGACTACGTCGCGCAGATGCAGGCGGCGTGGTTGACCTTCGCCGGTCTGGGCCGGCGCGAGCACCCGGCCCTGCGCGTCGTGTTCCCGATGCTGGCCGGTGGTGCCCCCCTGCTCTGCGAGCGCCTCGCCGCCCGGGGAGGGCCGTCGATCGAACTCCGTGACCCGCTCACCTTCTACGACTGCTCGAGCTACGGACCGGCGGCGGTGGGGGCGATGGTCGATCGGGTCGGCTCGGGACAGCTCCTGTATGGCTCCGATCGGCCCGTCGTCGAACCCGTCGACACCGGGCGCGATCGCGCGCTGCAGGAGAACGGCGCGCGGCTGCTCGTCTCGATCGAGGTGGCCGCGTGACCCTGCAGGAACTCGAGCGGTTCGTGGCCAGGCTGGCGGCCACGCCCGAGCTCTGGCACCACCACGTCAGGCACGAGCACGAGATCCGCGTCTACGAGCAGATCTGGGACGACGAGGACGTCAACGCCTGGGTGATCTGCTGGAGCGAGGATCAGGACACCGGTTTCCACGACCACGATGAATCCGGGGCCGGCATCGCGGTGATCTCGGGGCGCGTTCGCGAGGAGCGACTGCGGCTCGGCGCTGAGCCCGATTCACGGGAGTTCGGACCCGGCGAAGTGGCCACCGTCCCGCCGGTTGCGATCCATCGCGTCCTGCACGCTGGCGATCAGCCGGCGGTCACGATCCATGCCTACTCGCCTCCGCTGACCCGAACCGGGGCCTACCGGACCGGCGAGGACGGCGCGCTCGAGCGGCAGTCCCTCTCCTTCGAGGAGGAATTGCGCTCCGAGCCGGCACTCAGCGTCGGCTGAGCGCCGTCAAAGCGACTGGCGTTAACAAAGCGATCGGCGTTAAAGTGCACGCGCGATGGCCCCCGTCGGTCGCTACGTCAAGATCACGGCCAACGCCGGGCGCGGCGAGGAACTGGCGCGGACGCTGCTGCGAGTCGCCGATTCACTGCGCGGCACCGACGGCTGCGAGCTCTACGTGATCAACCGCTCGCCGAATGATCCCGACGTGGTCTGGGTCACCGAGCTGTGGCGTAGCCAGGAGGCGCTCGACGCCTCGCTTGAGGAGTTGCGGACCGAGGCCGGACGGGCTCAGATGGCCGAGGTCATGGGGCTCGTCTCCGAGAACGGGTTCGAGCGTATCGACCTGGTTCCGCTGGGAGGCGTCGGCTTCCCGCCGCCGGCCGCCTGAGCCTCGCCGCGCTCGCCCGCCCACCAGTGCTGAGGGCGCACCCAGTCGGAGCCGGATCCCCCCGCAACCTGTCACACGCTGGCGAGCGCTCGTTTGCGCTTGACAAACCTAATCCTATTAGTTATTTTCCTAATTGTATTAGACACTTTGAATCCGAGAAGGAACATCCGATATGCAGATCACGCAGCTCACAGACAACCTCATCCAGATCAAGCGCATCCGGTTCGTCAACGCGTATCTCGTGCGCGAGGACGATGGCTTCACCCTCATCGACACGACGATCGGCGGCACCGCCGAGACGCTGATCGACGCCGCCGAAAGCGCCGGCGGCCAGCTGCGCCGAGTGGCGCTCACCCACGGGCACGGCGACCATGTCGGCTCGCTCGATTCGATCAAGGAGAAGCTGGGCGACGCGGTGCAGGTGCTGATGCCCGAGCTCGACGCACGGATCCATGCCGGCGAGAAGGTCGTCGAGGGCAAGCTTCCCGGCAGCTGGCCGAAGCTGAAGACCCGACCGGATGTTCGGCTGAGCGCCGGCGATCGGATCAGCAGCCTCGAGGTGATCGCCAGCCCCGGCCACAGTCCGGGTCACGTCTCGTTCCTGGACACGCGGGACAATTCGCTGATCGCCGGCGACAGCTTCACCAGCTACGGCCGCGTCGCCGTGCCCACCTATCTCTACTGGCGGTTTCCGTTCGCCGCGATGGCGACCTGGGACAAGGCCAAGGCGTTGGAATCGGCTCGGGAGGCGGCCGAGCTGGGTCCGTCGCTGCTCGTCGTCGGGCACGGGCCGGCGGTCCGGAACCCTCGCGCCGCGATGGACCAGGCCGTGGCCCGCGCGGAAAAAGCCCTGGGCTGATGCCCAGGGCCGGGCTCGACCCCGATCAGGTGGTGACCGCCGCCGCCGCGATCGCCGACGCCGACGGGTTGCCCGCGCTGACGCTCTCCCGGCTCGCGCAGCGGCTGGGCGTCCGCTCCCCCTCCCTCTACGGCCACGTCGCCGGCCTCGAGGACCTGCGGCGCCGGATCGGCGAGCGGGGCACGGCCGAGCTGGCCGATCGGCTCGCCGAGGCAGCGGCCGGCCGCTCCGGCCGCGATGCGCTTGCGGCGATCGCCGCGGCCTACCGGGCCTACGCCAAGGACCACCCGGGAGCCTACGCGGCGCTCCAGCGCGCGAACACCGGCGATCGAGACGGCGCGGTGCGCCTGGTCGGGGTGGTGCTGGCGGTTCTCCGCGGCTACCAACTCACCGGCGATGAGGCGATCCACGCCGCCCGCTCGGTCCGCGCGGCGCTGCACGGCTTCGTGACCCTCGAGATGGACGCGGGGTTCGGGATCCCGCTCGACCTCGACGAGAGCTTCACCCGTCTGATCGCGACGCTCGACCGTGGTCTGCGGCCGGCGGCACCCTAACGCGCAACCGTGGTCTGCGGCCGGCGGCACCCTAACGCGCGACCAGCTCCACCAGACGGTCGAGCTCGTCCTCGGAGGACCAGGCGCCGACCGAGGCGCGGACGAGCGAAAAGGCGGGGATGCTCCGCACGACCACGCCGCTCTGGCCCAGCCGCTGCACCTCCGCGGCGGGGTCCTCGGCCTTCCACGAGACGAGCGTCGAGCGCCCCCGCGGCCCGACCTCGAGGCCACGGGCCGCCAGGTCGTCGGCCAGTCGCGCGGCCAGCGTCGCCGCGCGATCGTGGACCCAGTCCCAGCCGGCGCCGCCCAGCACCTGCAGCGAGGCCAGCGCCCAGGCGCTGCGCATTCCGGACGGGAAGCCATGGTCCAGCCTGGCCACACCCACGGCCGGCCCCGACTCGAGCGCGTCGGCCGGGTCGGCGAGCGAGCTGTACCCCGGCCACGGGACGAGCAGATCCTCGAGCCGGTCCGGGGAGACGTAGAGGCAGCCACTGCCCTCGGGGCCGCACAGCCACTTCTGCCCGGAGGCGGCGTAGAACGCGCAGCCGAGCGCCTTCACGTCGACCGGCACCGCGCCGATCGCCTGGGCGGCGTCCAGCAGCACGGGCACGCCGGTGGCGGTGAGCGCGACGACGTCCATCACCCGGCCGCTGACCCACGAGACGTGGGAGCAGGCGATCAGCCGCGTGGCGGGCGAGACCGCGTCGGGCAGCTCGGCGAAGGGCACGACCCGTACCGAGATGCCGTGCCGGCGGCGAGCGAGGTTGAGCGGCGCGAGCAGGCCGGGGTGCTCCTCGTCGGTGGTGAGGATCTCCTCGCCGGCTTGCAGGCGCAGGCCGGAGATCACGGTGTTGACGCCGTCGGTGGTCGAGCCGGTCAGGGCGACCTCACCCGGCTCGGCCCCGAGCACCTGCGCGTAGGCGGCGCGGAGCTGCGCCGCGAGTCCGATCAGCGCTTCGAAGTAGTCCTGGCCACAGCGGCCCTGCGCGACCTCGGCGTCGATTCGGCTGTGAACCGCGTCGGCGGCCGCCTTGGGCAACGGCCCCTCGGTCCCCGCATTGAGGTAGGACTTGTGCTCGAGCACTGGGAACTGCCCGCGGAACGCGGCGGGGTCGGTCATCGTCATCGCCTCATCCGCATTCGCAGGACGTGTTCGCCACTCTCGGGTCTCAGCTCCTGGCCGGGACCGGGATCCCGGCCTTCCGGCAGGCGGGGATCAGCTCTCGAGCCAGCGAGCCGCCGTAACCGCCCCGGATGCCGACCTGAGCACAGATCTGGCGGGCCTTGGCACCGCAGCCGGAGTACGGCTGCGCGCCCATCGACGACGGCACCGACACGTAGACACAACCGTGACCGGACGTCGGCGAGGACTGGGCGAATCCGATGATCACCGCGACCACCAATCCCGCCACGATCGCCCCCACACCGCTGAGGATCCACCGCTCCCGGGTGTTGAGTCCTCGACGGACGGCGACCTGTTGCGCGTGCCCTGGCGGCAGGATCAACACACCCCGAGTGTAATCGCCACCCGGGGTGTGTCGAGTCCGTGGTTGATCAGAACGCGCCGGTCCCGTTCGGCGTGCCCAGCCCCGTCGGCCCGTCGTAGCCCGGCACGGCGGTGCACAGATAGGACCCGGCGCAGCTGCCGTTGGAGCCGCTGGTCACATCGTTCAGCGACGCGGTGTGGCTGTAGGGATAGCTGCCGTAGGTCACGCCGGCGGTGTTCCCGGCCAGTGCGTAGACCGACGCGATCAGCGGCGAGGAGAGACTCGTCCCGCCAACCTGAGCCCAGCCGTCGAGTCCCTGGACCACCCCGAGGCCGATCAGGAAGTCGCACAGCGAACTGCTGCCGCAGCTGTTGTAGGTGTCGTAGACGCCCAGACCCGAGTTGGGATTGGCATCGGCCGACACGTCGGCCACGGTCCGCTTCGCACAGCCCGGATCGTGTTGCCAGCTCGGCTTCGGCTCATACGCCGAGCAGCCGCTCCCGGCACCCGACCAGGCGGTCTCGGTCCAGCCGCGAGCGTTGCTCGCCGCGGTCAGGGTGGTGCCGCCGACCCCGGTGACGTACTGCGAGGAGGCGGGCCAGCTGACCCCGTAACCGGAGTCGCCGGAGCTCGCGGTGATGGCGATCCCGGGATGATTGAAATGCGAGTCCGCGGCGAGGATCGTAGAGTCCTCGGCGCCGCCGTAGCTGTTGGAGATCGCCACCGCACCCGTTCTGGCCGCCGTGTCCTCGGCGGTCTCGAGGTCCGTCGTGTTGGCGGAGTTCGCCTCCACCAGCACGATGTGGCAGGTCGGGCACGCCGAAGAGACCGCGTCGAGGTCCAGGCTGATCTCCTCCGCCCAGCCGTAGTCGCCGGCCGGCAGCGGACTGCTGGCCCCGGTCTGGTTGATCTTCCGGAAGCAGCCGTTGGCTGTCGTGCAAGCCGCCAGTCCGTACGCGGCGCGGTACTTGCTCAGGTCCGCCGCCGCGTTGGGGTCGTCATAGGCATCGACGATCGCCACCGTCCGGCCGGCGGCGCTCAGGCCGGCCAGCTTGTAGGCCGACTGGATCTGCGCCGGGCCGAGGCCCGTCGGGCCGGACATCAGCTTCGGTCCGAGGCCCTGCTGGTCGGCCACGGCCTGCGAAAAGCAGCGCAGCGGGCCGCCGGCATTCACGTTCGCGGCGGCGAGGACGCGGCCTAGCAGTCCGTGGTTGGCCGGGTTGGCGCAACCGAGATCGACGTGAAGCCCGTGCAGCAGGGTGCCGAGCCTCGGGGCTGCCGCGGCCGGCTGCGCACCCAGCGCAGAGGCCGCGCAGACCAGCAGTACCGCCGCCGTCGCCACCCGCCCACGGCGCACGCCACCACGTAAGTCCATTGTTCTTCCTCCCGCGGTCGAATCGATGGATTGGTTGGCGGCAGCTTACCCAATTCATGCCCATCCCCAAGCAGGTTTGTCCGGGGCGTCAGGACCCCCGGGCGAGCGCCTCCGGGCCGAGGTCGGATGGTCGCCTCAGGCCGCTGAGCCCGAGCGTCAAGTCGAGCTCGGCCAACGCCGCGCGCAGCACGGCCAGGACGCCGGCCTCCCCGCCCGCGGCCAGGCCCCAGAGATACGGTCGGCCGAGCAGAACGGCGTCGGCGCCGAGCGCGAGTGCCTTGACCGCGTCGGCGCCGGTCCGAACCCCGCTGTCGAGCAGCACCTCGATCTCGTCGCCGATTGCCTCGGCGATCGCCGGCAGCGCGTCGAGCGTGGCCAACGCGCCGTCGACCTGGCGGCCGCCGTGGTTGGAGACCACTACGCCATCGGCCCCATGCTCGCGCGCCAGCCGCGCGTCGTCGGGGTGCAGGATGCCCTTGAGCGCGATCGGCAGGCTCGTCCGGGCGCGGAGCCATTCGAGGTCCTTCCAGGTCAGGCTCGGGTTGGAGAACTGGAAGACGAACTGGCCGATGGCGGCCTGACGATCCTCCTCCGGCGGTCGCTCGAGCAGGCTCAGGAAAACCGGATCCGACAGGTAATTGGCGACCCCCACGCCCTCGAGGAACGGCTGCCAGGCACCCTGCAGGTCCCTGGGCTTCCACCCGGGGAGGAAAGTGTCCAACGTGAGCAGGATCGCGCGATACCCGGCGCGCTCGGCTCGCTCCAGCAGGCTGACCGCGAGCTCGCGGCTCCGGGGCCAGTAGAGCTGAAACCACTTCGGCCCGTCGCCGGCGGCGGCGACTTCCTCCAGCGTGTAGCTGGACACCGTGCTGAGGGTCATCGTCAAACCAACGGCGGCGGCCGCCCGAGCGACGGCCAACTCACCGTCGGCGTGCACGATCGTCTGCGCCCCGATCGGTGCCAGCGCGAGCGGCGCCGGCATGACGGTGCCAAGCACAGTCACGCCGAGGTCGCGATCGGAGACGTCCCGGAGCATCCGCGGCACGATCCGCCAGCGGCGAAACGCCTCGAGGTTGGCGCGTATCGTGTCCTCGCTGCCCGCGCCGCCGAAGACGTAGGCGGCGGTTTTCGGTTCGGCGGTCCGGGCCACCATCTGCTCGAGCTCGGCCAGCGCGACCGGATGCTCCGGCCGCTCGCCGGTCATCCCCCGTAGGAATATCTCGGCCTGATAGGCACTGAACGGCGCTTCGAATTGCGGCGGCATCTAGCTCGGGGTTCCTCTCTGGGGAGCGAGACACCCTATAGGCCGATGGCCGTTCCTCGGGCTCGAGCCGCGCTCCGGTTGGCGTATGATCGCCGCCGTGCCATCGAAGGTTCACGCCGGTCGCTACACGGCGCAGCTGTCGGGTGACTTCGTCGTGTTCATCATCGGCATGCGGGTCAACCGCCCGTGGAAGCCGCACAGGTGGCTGCCGGTCTTTGTCGCGATGCCGCGGATGCTGCGCTGGCTCGACAAGCATCCCGAGGCCGGCCTGCTCGGGTGGCACCTCGGATGGATGCACGGCCCCGTGGTGGTGCAGCACTGGCGCAGCTTCGAGCAGCTCGACCGGTTCGCCCGTGCGCCGGAGGAGCCGCACCTACCCGCCTGGAAGGCATTCAACCGGGCGGTCCGCGCATCGGGCGACGTCGGCATCTGGCACGAGACCTATCGCGTGCGGGCCGGTGAGTACGAGGCGATCTACGGGAACATGCCCCGCATCGGCTTGGCCGCCGTGGGGGAGCACACCGCCGTCGGGTCCACGGGACAGTCGGCCGCGCGCCGGATCGGCGCCGCCGAGGCGGACATCCCCGCCGTGGCTCCCTACGAGACGCCCTAGCGACGACCGATTCCGCGTCCTGGAAAGATTTGGGCGCGTTCGCGACCTCAAGATGCGCTCGACCTGCAGTTCCTCCCGCATAGCGGGAGCTTCTGCAGGAAGGAAGGGGTAGACGCACAGTTAGTTACCCCACGGGTAAGTAAGTGCGCACCCCTACCGCGTGCGAGACGACCATCCATCGCCATAAGCCCGCGGGCCGCTACGATCCTCGGCGACCGTGCTAGGCGGGGACGTAGCGGCGCCCTGAATCCGCAATCCGCTTTAGCGGGGCTGAATTCCCTCCCGAGGGGTGCAGGCCCCGAGTCAGCGTCCGGTGAGCGGTGCTGATGGTTCGGTCCCGTGGCGATGGAGAGCCGTGAACCAGGTCAGGTCCGGAAGGAAGCAGCCTTAAGCGGTCCCCTCCAGGCGTTACGGGAGTGCCGAACCGGAGCCGTCAACCGGAGCCGCGGCTCGGGTACCGGCCTCGACGGAGGGTGCACGGTCACTCATGACCCGACGCGTTCCTGGTCCGCGGCCGTCACATACAATCGTGCGCTATAACGGACAAGACGAACCGGATATTCAACGCCCACGCGCGCGACTATGACCAGGCGCGCACGCGCCTGGTCCCACCGTTCGAGCCGTTCTACCGGACGGCCGTGGAGGCGCTGGCGCTCGGCGATCGTCCCCCCCAGCGCGTGCTGGACCTGGGCGCCGGTACCGGTCTGCTCTCGTCGTTCGTGCGGGCGGAGTTCCCCGGCGTCGAGCTCACGCTCCTGGACGGCGCGGCGGCGATGCTCGCTCAGGCCCGCTCCAGGCTCGGGACCGACCGAGCGCGGTACGTCGAGGCCGACCTGCGCGATGCGCTCCCCGAGGGCCCGTGGGACGCGATCGTCTCGGCACTGGCGATCCATCACCTGACCGACGAGGACAAGCGGAAGCTGCTGCACAGTGTGCACGCGCAGCTGCGACCCGGCGGCGTCTTCGTCAACGCCGAGCAGGTGGCCGGACCGACGCCGCTGTTCGCCGAGCATTACGCCGCATGGCACGAGCGCCGCGCCCGGGAGGCCGGCTCGAGCGACGAGGAGTGGAACGCGGCCCGTGAGCGGATGGCCCACGATATCTACGCCACGGTCGAGAGCCAGCTGACCTGGTTGCGCGAGGCCGGCTTCGCCGACGCCGACTGTCTCTTCAAGCAGCGCGGTTACGCCGTGTTGGTCGGCCGGCGTTCGCCGGTCCGGTGAGGAACACCAGGATGCCATCATTTGCGGCGGTGATATGACAGCCGTCACCGCATCACCCGTCTCCTGGGGCTTCCCCCGCCGCCGCTGAGATGAGCGACGAGTCCAGGCACCTGAGTACCTTCATCGACCTGCCCGCGGCTGACGTCTATGCCTATGCATCGGATCCGGCCAACCTGGTCCATTGGGCGGCCGGACTCGGACGGGCGACGCGGCGCGCCGACGCCAGCTGGATCGTGCACTCGCCGATGGGAGTGGTCACCGTCCTGTTCGCGCCGCCGAACGAGTTCGGCGTGCTCGACCACGAAGTCACGCTCGCCACCGGCGAGACCGTCTACAACCCGATGCGGGTGATCCCGGACGGCCTCGGATGCGAGGTGGTGTTCACGCTGCGCCGAACGCCGACGATGACCGACCGGGAGTTCGCCCGCGACGCCGACGCCGTTGTGGCCGATCTGGCCCGGCTCAGACGGATCCTGGAGGGCGCCTGACGGCCCTGGCGATCAGCTCGCATGCCCCCGCGGTGCGACCGGCACGGGGTCGAGCGACTGGGCGAGGAAAGCCAGCGTTCGGCCCCACGCATCACGCGACGCCTCGGGCCGGTAACTCGAGCGCGTGTCGTTGAAGAACGCGTGCGGCGTGTCCGGGTAGACGCGCAGTTCGTGGTCGATGCCCGCCGCCTGCAACGACTCGGCGAACGCCGGCAGCCCCTGCATGATTCGGGCGTCGTCCTGGCCGTAGAAGCCGCGCAGCGGGCAGCCGATCGTGGCCACCTGGTCGGGCTCCGGGAAGCCGCCGTAATACACCACCGCGGCGCCAAGCTCCGGCTCGGCACAAGCCAGCAGGGCCGACAGCGTGCCGCCCAGGCAGTAGCCGATCGAGCCCACGGCCCGGCCCGCGCTGGCCCGATGCGAGCGCATGAACCCGAACGCCGCGCGGGTCAGCTCGACGAAGGTGTCCATCTCGCCGGTCATCCGGCCGAAGAGAACGCCAAGCGTCTCGCCGACCCGTTGTCCCTCGTCGCCCGGCAGTCGACCCAGGGCCTCGGCACGCCGCTCGTCGTCCCCAAGCACCGCGGTCCATTCGGCGAGCGGGATGGTGTCGAGGAACTCCTTTGTGCGCTCCACGCGTTCCGCCTGGAGTGCCGGCGGCCGGCCGCCGCCGATCGAGAACAGGTCGGGCGCCAGCGTGACATAGCCGGCGGTGGCGAAGCGCTCGACCAGATCGGCGATATGCGCGTCCACGCCCCAGATCTCCTGGAGCACGAGGAGGCCGGGCATCGGGTAGGGCGCGGCCCGCGGTCGGGCCAGGTAGGCGGACACCGATCCGGCCGGACTCTCGTAGTCGACCCATTCCGTCTCGAGCTCCACGGTGCAACCTCCAGGTCGCCGAATCCGGAACAGGTCGGAATGTACATTCCGCGTGTATGGAGTGGCGAGCCCACGGCTACGAGATCTCGACCGACCCCGCGCGCATCGACCGCGCCGCTGTCTGGGCCTTCCTGCGCACGAGTTACTGGTCGCCGGGAATCGAGCGAGCGGTGGTCGACCGGGCGATCGACAACTCACTCCCGTTCGGCCTGTACGCGCAGGACGGTGCGCAGGCCGGCTTCGCCCGGGCGGTGACCGACTGGGCCCGGTTCGCCTGGCTGGCCGATGTGTTCGTGCTCGAGCCGCACCGCGGGCGCGGTCTCGGCGTCTGGCTGGTGCAGACCGCGCTCGAGCATCCGGAGCTACGCGAGCTTCGCTGGGTCCTGGCCACGGCGGACGCGCACGGGCTCTACCGGCGCTTCGGTTTCAACACCGCGGATCCCACCCGGATGATGGAGCGGCGGGCGGGCGGCGGCACCCCCCAGTCCGCCTAGGGACACGGCGTCAACGCGCCGTCAGGCGAACAGGGAGCGGGCCGAAGCGGAGTACCGTGGCGAGCTCTCGGGCGGACTGCACCGTGAAGCCGCCGATGATGTCCGCACGGCCGTTGCCGGTGATCCCATTCGGGTATTGCCTGGAGTCGATCGAGGGGACCGAGATCAGCTGCCCGTCGACCGCGATCGCGAAGTGCTGGTTGAGCATCTGCCCGGGTCCGCTGACGATCGCGCCGCGGTGGGCCACGGCGGAGGTCACGTTGCGAAACGCGCGCTGCCCGGCCGAGGTGAAACCGAACGTCACGGCAGGCGAACCGCCCTGGTCCTTGCTCTGCTGCGGATCGACGAGGGCCCGACCCGATAGCGCGACGCGGTTCAAGAGCACGTAGAACCGAGCGGCGTGTTGTGGGACGCCCACCCCTTCCGCCCGCAACAGGACCGTCCCGACCCGGTAGTGGGAACGCCCCTCGGACGCGAGTGTCCTGGCCTGGCGGCTCGAAACGCTGCCCGCGTCCGGACTGCCCGGCGCCGCTGTGCCGTTGCCCTGGCTGATGGTGAGCGCTGCGGCGGCCGGGCGCCTCAGCTGGCTGGCCACGGTCCTGCCGTTCGGGCTCAGCACGTCGTTCTCCCAGTCGTAGACCGCCAGTCGCCCCGGGACGGTGAGTGCGGACGCCCGCGCGCGAGCGGCGCTCGACGGGTGTTTCAGCGTGACCACGACGTCGCCGCCGACGCGCACGACATGAGCGCCAGGCACCAGCGCGTCCATGCGGCGGCGCAGAATCGCTACCGATCGATCGACCGCCGCTGTCGCAGGCGGTTGTCCGCCCAGCCCCGAGGCCGTGAAAACGAGCTGACCGGCGCCGGCGGCCGCTGAAGACGCCGGCGAGCCATGGCTGCGCAAACCGAGGAACACCGCCCCGGTCACCAGCACGACCAGGATCGCCGCCGCCGGCGCGAGGTAGTCGAGCCGGATCCGAGGCCCGAAACGCCGCCCCGCGCTCGCCTCCACGCCCCGCACGAGCTGGCGCTCGATGCGATCGAAGTAGTCGCTCATTCTTGACGCTCCCTGAGTTGGTCCCTGAGCCGCGACAGCCCGCGGCTGACGTGCTGACGCACCACCAGTTCGGAGCAGTTCAGCTCCGCGGCGATCTCCGCGTAGCCCCGCTCCTCGATCACGCGCGAATGAACCGCGACACGCTGGCGCTCGGGCAGCTGCGCCACGAACTCGACCACCTCGCTGTCGGACGCGAGCTGCTCAACTCGAACGAGGTCGTCGTCGTCGAGCGCTTCGGGTTCGAAGGCCAGGCGCCGGCGTGCGCGGTCGTCGACCCGGCCTCGGCGGCGGCTCTCGCGCAGCTTGTTCCGGGCTATCGCGCGGACCCACGGCGCCGCGGAGCCGTCGCCGCGGGCCCGGAACCGGCGTGCGAACAGAAACACCGCGGCGAACACCTCAGCCGCCAGGTCCGCCGCCAACTCGCGCTCCCCGGTCTCACGCAACAGGAAGCCGACGACGACGGGAAGGTGCCGGCGATAGAACAGGGCGAACGCCGTGCCGTCGCCCTGGGCAGCCGCCGCCAGCAATTCTCCGTCCGTCCTGTGCACTGCCTCCATAACCATTACTTTGCCTATGACGGGCAGGTTGTGACAGCGCGAGGAATGAGAATCGTTTACCAGGCGCTTGGACACCGGACCGACCGGGTATCCACAGATCGAGGCAGGGTCACCGACACGGAGGAGAAACCGTGCTTCTCATTGCAGCGATTGTCCTACTCGTAATCTCGATCGCCGGCGGAGTCATCATCCACCCGGTGCTGTTCGTACTCGCGCTCGTAGCGCTCGCGATGTTCTTCTCAGGCAGGCGCGGCGCGGCGGTCTGACGCGGCCTGATCGGGCGGCCGTGCGAGATTCGCACGGCCGCAGACGTTCCCCTGGATAGGGCTCTAAGGCGGCGCGGGACGCCGAAGATCCCTAGGCTACGACCGGTATGAGCCCTCCGAAGTACGTCTATGAGTTCAGCGAGGGATCGCGGGATATGCGCGAGTTGCTGGGCGGCAAGGGGGCGGGCGTGGCGGAGATGACCCGCGTCCTCGGCGCCGACCGGGTGCCGGCGGGTTTCACGATCACCACGGAAGCTTGCGTGGCGTACATGCACGGCGACCGTGAGTTCCCCGAAGGGCTCCAGGAACAGCTCGAGGCGGCACTCGACGCCCTCGAAGAGCACGCCGGCAAGCGGTTGGGCGACCGCGAGGATCCGTTGCTGGTGTCCGTGCGTTCCGGCGCGCGCGAGTCGATGCCCGGGATGCTCGACACCGTCCTGAACCTGGGCCTGAACGACGAGTCCGTCCAGGGGCTGGCCCGCAGTACGGGCAACGAACGCTTCGCCTGGGACTCCTACCGGCGCTTCGTCCAGATGTTCGCCAACGTCGTGCGTGGGGTCGAAGGCGAACTGCTCCAGTCGGAGATCGCGGCGGTCAAGCGCGATCGCGGCGTGAAGCTCGACACAGACCTGACCGTCGAGGATCTCCAGACGCTGGTCGAGCGCTTCAAGGCGGTGATCGCCGAGCACTCCGACGAGGCGTTCCCGCAGGAGCCGGCGGACCAGCTCAAGGCCGCGATCCGCGCGGTGTTCGACTCCTGGCAGGGTAAGCGCGCCGTCGAGTACCGCCGGCAGAACGTGATCCCCGACGAGTGGGGTACCGCCGTCAACGTCCAGCAGATGGTGTTCGGCAACCAGGGCGACACATCGGGTTCGGGGGTCGCGTTCTCGCGCGATGAGATGACCGGCGGCCCCGATCCCTCCGGGGACTTCCTGTTCAACGCCCAGGGCGAGGACGTGGTCAGCGGCACCAGGAACACCAAGGACATCGCTGACCTCGCCGAGCTGATGCCCGAGGCGCACGCCGAGCTGCTGGAGATCCTGCGCAACCTCGAGGCGCACTACGGGGACATGCAGGACACCGAGTTCACGATCGAGGACGGGCGCCTTTACATGTTGCAGACGCGCACGGCCAAGCGCCCTGCTCAGGCGGCGCTGCGGTTTGCCTGCGACGCCGTCGATGAGGGGTTGCTCAGCGAGGAGCAGGCGCTGCTGACGGTCAACCCCGGGCAGCTCGAGGCGCTCCTGCACCCCACCTTCGACCCGGAGGTCGAGTACGCGGTGATCGCTCGCGGTGTCCCGGCTTCACCCGGTGCCGGTCAGGGCTGCGTCGTGTTCACCTCTCAGGACGCCGTCGCCGCCGCCGAGGACGGGCGCGCGGTCGTACTCGTACGCCCCTTCACCGAGGCCGAGGACGTCGCCGGCTTCCACGCGGCGAAGGGAATCCTCACCTCCGAGGGCGGCAAGGCCTCGCATGCGGCGCTCGTCGCGCGCGGGATGGGAAAGCCCGCGGTGGTCGGGGCCGGGGAACTCGACATCGACCTCTCCTCCCGCGAGATCCGGATCGACGGCAAGGTGATCCACGAGGGCGACCACATCGGGATCGATGGCAGCACCGGCGCCATCACCACGGACGAGGTGCCGCTGATTCCCGCCCGGATGAACGACGAGTTCCGGCGGGTTCTCGGGTGGGCCGACAAGGCGCGTCGGCTTGGCGTGCGGACAAACGCCGACACCCCCGAGGACGCCGAGCGGGCCCGTGAGTTCGGAGCGCAGGGGATCGGGCTGTGCCGCACCGAGCACATGTTCATGGCCGAGGATCGGGTGCCGAAGATGCAGGCGATGATCATGGCCGAGGATGTCGATGACCGCCGTGGCTTCCTGGATGACCTGCTGCCGCTGCAGCAAGCCGACTTCGAGGGGCTGTTCGAGGTGATGTCGGGGCTTCCGGTAACGGTCCGCCTGCTGGATCCGCCTCTCCACGAGTTCCTCCCCGCCCCGGTCGACCTGACCGTCGAGCTCGAGCGGGCCCGCGCGAGCGACGACACCGCGGAAGCGGAGCGACTCGAGGCGCTGCTCGAGCGGACGAACACCCTGCAGGAAGTCAACCCAATGCTCGGGACCCGGGGCTGCCGGCTCGGCATCCTCTACCCGGAGATCTACGAGATGCAGGTCCGCGCGATCGCCCGCGCCGCCAAGGCTGTCAACGAGCGGTCGGGAGACGCGGTGATCCTCGAGGTGATGGTGCCGCTGGTCGACTACGAGCGCGAGCTCGAGATCGTTCGCTCCCTGATCGACCGGGTGGCCACCGAGGAGGGCCTGACGCCGGGTGAGGACTACACGGTCGGAACGATGATCGAGCTGCCCCGCGCGTGTCTGGTCGCCGACCGCATCGCGATGCACGCGGACTTCTTCTCGTTCGGAACCAACGACCTGACCCAGACCGGTCTGGGCTTCTCGCGCGACGACATCGAGGGGAGCATCCTCCGGCGCTACATCGACAGCGGCATCGTGGGCCGCTCGCCGTTCGAGACGATCGACGCGCCGGGGATCGGACAGCTGGTTCGCATGGGCGGATGGCTCGGCCGGAAGTCCAACGCGAAGCTGGAGCTCGGCATCTGCGGCGAGCACGGAGGCGATCCCGACTCGATCACGTTCTTCCACGACTCGTGGCTTGACTACGTCTCGTGCTCCCCCTACCGAGTGCCGGTCGCACGGGTGGCCGCGGCCCAGGCCGCAATTCGCTCGGAGACGCGTCAAGGGAAAGTGGACGGTGACTGACGCGCTGATTCTCGGCGGGGTGAGGACGCCGGTCGGCCGCTATGGCGGCTCCTTGTCGCATCTGCGCACTGACGATCTGCTCGGGATGACCCTGAGGTGGGCCTGCGAGCACGTGGGGGTCGAGCTCGACCGGATCGACGACATCGCCGCCGGTTGCGTGAACCCGGCGCACGAGGGGATGGGGGACATCGCCCGGTGGGCGGCGCTCGCCGCCGGCTTCCCGGACTCGGTCCCGGCGGCCACAGTCAATCGCTTCTGCGCCTCGTCGCTCACCTGCGCAATCCAGATCGCCCACGCGATCCGGAGCGACGAGCTCGCGGTTGGGCTGGCCGGCGGAGTCGAGTCGATGTCCCGCTCCGGCTGGGCGCTGATGAAGGGTGACGCGCCGTTCAGCCCCCGCGGGCCCGTGTTCATGCTGGACACGATGTGGTCCGGCGCCGGTGGCCCGCCCAACCCGAGGCTGCTCGCACGGGGCGCTTACGTGGAGATGATGCAGACGGCGCAGAACGTGGCCGACCGATACTCGCTCACGCGCGAGGAAATCGACGCGTTCGCTCTGCGCTCGCAGCAGCGTGCCGCCGCCGCGCGCGAATCCGGCCGGCTGGCCGCGGAGATCCATCCGGTGGAGATCCCCGGGTCGCGTAAGGCGCCGGCGCGCACGTTCGAGCACGACGAGAGCATCCGCGCCGAGACTACCGCCGAGGGCCTGGCCGCCCTACCGCCGCAGCCGGGGATGACGCAGATGACGGCGGGCAACTCCTCGCCGCTCAACGACGGCGCCAGCGCCGTGGTGCTGGCCGGCGACCAGGCCGCGCGCGAGCTGGGAATCGAGCCGCTGGCCCGGGTGATGTCCTCGGCCACCCATGCGCTCGACCCGCAGGTCATGGGCATCGCCCCCGCGTTCGCGATCCCCAAGGCGCTGGCCAGGGCCGGATTGACGCCGGAGCAGATCGACGTCTGGGAGGTCCACGAGGCGTTCTCCGCGCAAGCGCTCGGCGTGCTGCGCGAGCTGACCGTTCAGCTCGACGGTTTTCAGGTACCCGACGAACGGCTCAACCCCAATGGCGGCGCCGTGGCAATCGGCCACCCGTTCGGGTCCTCGGGCACGCGGTACGTGCTCACGCTCGCCACCGAGTTGCGCCTGCGGAACGCCCGTTACGGGACCCTGGGGGTCTGCGTCGGCTCAGGGCAGGGCGTGGCGCTCGTGCTCGAGAATCCGCAAGCCACCTAGCCTCGGCCGCCTGCCGCCCCGGTGGTGGCGTGGTTTTGGCCCGGGGTGGTCAGGTTTCAGACGCTATTGCCGGCGCGCGGAGCCTTCTCGCTCCAGTTGTGTCACGCGCTGCCGATAGGAGACTCTGCATCCTCGCGCCGCTCGGTCGCGCTAGGGCTAGCCCTCTGCGCAGCTGCACGGATGCACGTCCATGTGTGCGGGGGGCTTCGACTAGGAGAACGAACTAGATGGTTTTCGCAATCTTCCGCCGTTCGGCGGCTGTGATGTTTGCTGGGTTGTGCGCGCTGGCGCTGGCGGCGTCGGCTTCCGCGGCAACGCCCGCAACGAATCCGTTCGGCTGCCGCGCGAGCCTCGTCCGCGTGAAGCTGCTTTCCATTCCCGCGGTGGAGCCGATCGTGGCTAACAAGGCGACCTCGCCGTGCGCCACACAGACCCAGGGGCTGAACCAGGCTTCGGTTCCGTCGGTTACGGACGGCCTGCTGCTCGCCGGGCCCGCCGGCGTGTTCACCGCCTCATCGACCTCACAGGCGAGCGACGCCGGAACCGTCGCCCCCGGCGCGGCCGCGCTGGCCACGATCGACGGAGTCACGCTGCCCACCACCAGCGGTGCGATCATCATCGCCGGCCCGGTGCAGGCAAGCGCTTCGTACGCCTGCGTCAACGGAACGGTCCGCTCCACAGCCCAATCGACGCTGCAGGTGATCACCGTCGCGGGGAAGAAGTACACCGTGCCCTCGGACAAGCCCTCCACGATCTCGCTCGGCGGTGGCTCGTACATCAGAGTCAACGAGCAGATCCGGACGGCCGGCTCGATCACCGAGCGTGTCCTCGATGTGCACCTCAAGGGACTGGCCGATGTCGTGCTCGGTGAGGCCCAGGTGACGCGACCGGGCAGTTCCCCGTGCGCCGGCACCAACGACCAGCCGCCGCCGTCACTGACGCCCTGTCCGGCCGGCTCGACGCTCAACGTAGCCGCGCGGGTCTGCGAGATAATCATCAACAACCGCACCGTGATTGTCATCAGCCGTCCGTTTGACGGGCCGACCGGCGGAACCGTGCTGGCGCTCAGTGTCGCCCGTAAGCGCTACACGAGCAGGTGTCTCAAGAGCCCCGGTCCGAAATACGCAATCGTCGGCACCAACGCCAACAACCGCATCACCGGAACAAACCGGGCCGAGCGGATCCTCGGGCTCGGCGGCAAGGATCGGATCGCCGGCCGGGGAGGCAATGACTGCATGGATGGGGGCACCGCCAACGACAACCTGTTCGGTGGCAACGGCAACAACCGCCAGTACGGCGGCAGCGGCAGCGACCGCCTGTTCGCCAAGAACGGCAACGTCTTCATCGACGGCGGATCGGGTAATGACCGGTTGTTCCTGGGCAACGGCAACGACAGGGTCTACGGCCGCGGCGGCAACGACCGCATCTCCGTCGGGAGCGGCACCGACCGCGTCTGGGGCGGCGCCGGCAACGACGCGCTCACCACCGGTAACGGCAGGGACATGGTCGACGGTGGAGCCGGCAACGACCACATCTTCGTCGGCAAGGGCAAGGATCACGTGTTCGGCGCGGGCGGCAACGACCGCATCTTCGCACCGGGCTTGATCGTCTACGCCGCGTGCGGCAGCGGCCGCAATGTGGCCTACACGGACTCCCTCTCGAGCAGCTGGGCCAAGCGCCATGGCTGCCAGAAGGTGACCGTGCTCAGGCGGCACAAGGCATAGGACGCAATCAGGGATCCGGGGGCTGGTGAGAGCCCCGGCGTTTGATCGGCGGCCCGAGCGCCCACCCGCGGGTGGGGCTCGGGCCGCTCGTATTACCGGCTCTGGCCGGGGAGGCCGTATCCGCGCTCTGCCTTGACGACCTCGCCCGAGGTAGCCAGCTTGCTCAGCGTGGATCCGACCGTACCGGTGCCGATCCCCGTTTCCTTGGCGATCACCGAAGCGGTCTTGGGTCCTGTCTTGAGCGACTCCAGGATCTTGGCCTTGTTCTGGCCCCTGGGGGCGCGCGACGGGCTCGCCTTCGTCGCGGTCGCGGGGGTGCTCCGCCTGGTACGCGAGCGCGACGCCCGACCAGTGGTCTTAGCCGCCGCCGTAGTCTTGTTGCGGCGGGTAGCAGTCGCGGGCCTACGGTTCGCGGTCGCGGTCCTACGGCCCGCGGTCGCCGTCCTGCGGCTCGCGGTCGCGCTCGCGGTCCCGCGGCCCGCGTTCGCGTTTGCGGTCTGTGTGCCACCGGGCATCCGACGCTCGATCTCGTCGGCCACCGACCGTAACTCGCTCACCGCGCCTCGCGCCGCGTTGCGAGCCTTCTTGCCCGCGCCCTCACCTATCTCACTCAGCGCCTTGGCTACCTGCTTGCGCAGCCCTACTTGGCGCAGACGGTCGAACAGGTCATTGTCATTCCTACTCATGGTGTCTCCTTAAGATGGCGGCAGATAGCCGCGGGGTACCCTAGCGACAGTGGGTGTCGGCTGCGGTAACCGTTAGGCGGATCATGTCTCCGCTAACACCTTGGCCAGGCGCACATCGGTGGCGTGATCCGGATCGATGAGTGCTTCCAACGCCGGCTCGTAGGTGGGCAGCGCTATCACCGTGCCGTCCTGCAGCACCATCAGGAAGCGATCCATCGTGCGCAGAAATGCCCGATCATGAGACACCGCGACTACGGTGCCCTGGAAGCTGCCGAGCGCCTTCTCGAGCGCCTCGGAGGACTCGATGTCGAGGTTGTCGGTGGGCTCGTCGAGCAGCAGCAGATTGTGGCCCTCGAGTTCCAGCACGAGTACCTCGAGCCGAGCCTTCTGGCCGCCACTCAAAATCTCATAGCGACGTCGCGCCGCGTCGGCCAACCCGTAGCGCGCAAGCGCCCCCATCGCGGCTTGGAGGCCACCTCCCCCGACGCGATCCAGGACTACGTCGAGCACCACCCGCCCGGCCAGATCGCCGCGTGACTGCAGCTGCGTGAACAGTCCGCTCGACACTCTCGGACCGACCACCAGCTTGCCGTGGTCAGGCTCTCGCTGACCGGCCAGCACGCGCATGAGCTGACTCTTGCCCGACCCGTTCGGGCCCAGCACGCCGACGCGCTCGCCGAAGTGGATCTCTTCGGAGAACGGGGATACCAGGTCTGTGATCCCGAGCGAGCGCAGGTCAAGCACCCGCCGAGACGAGTCTCCGCCGCGGATCCGCATGACGATCGACGCATCGGGAACCGGTGGTGGCGGCGGACCACCCTCGCTGAACCGGCGCCAGCGCGTCTCGGCGGCATCGGCCTTCTTGGCCCAGTCGCTCGAGTAGCGCGCGCGCTGCTTGAACGTTTTCATCAGGCCGAACAGCCGCCGCTCCTCATCGCGCCAGCGCTTGACCGCGTCGCCGAGCCGGCGCTGGCGGTCCTCGCGCGCCTGCGGGTAGGAGGCGTAGGGACCGCCGTGCAGCCAGGCACCGTTGCCCTCCAGCGTCAGGATCGCTCGCACGGCCCCGGACAGAACCTCACGATCGTGAGAGATCATCAGCACGGTCTTCTTCGACGCTTCGATCTGGCGCTCGAGCGCCAGCTTCGCCGACACGTCGAGGAAGTTGTCCGGCTCATCGAGCAGCAGCACGTCGGCATCGGAGGCGAACAGGACGTCGAGCACCAACCGTTTACGCTCGCCGCCTGACAGCGTCACCGCCGGCCGATCGGCCAGTTCGTCGAAAGGGGCGCGCACGATCCGGCGGCACGCCGCGTCCCATTGACCCTCGAGCTCATAACCGCCCAGAGCCGACCAATCGGCGATCGCGGTGCCGAGCTGCATGCCGGCGGCATCGTTGCCTGCGAGGAGTTGCGCCTCGTATCGCAGCACCCGTTCACCGGCCAGGCGGAGCGCCGACGGCGCCAGTGAGAGGAGCAGCTCGCGCACGCTGCGCGAGTCGTCGTCCGCCCCGACGTCCTGCGCCATGTAGCCGACGATTCCCCCCACCGAGACCTCACCCTGATCGGCACGCAGCGCGCCGGTGAGGACCCGGAACAGTGTGCTCTTACCGACGCCGTTGGAGCCCACGACACCGACGTGCGAGCCGGGCGACACCCGGAACGAGACGTCAGAGAACAGCAGCTCTCCCCCGGGGTGGGCGTAGGCCAGCCCGGAAACCACAACGTGACTCATCGCAGCTCCGGTTCGGATAGGTAGGCGAGGGCGCGGTTGGTGATCTCGGAGGCCAATCGCAATTGGGTCGAAGCAGTGGCCGGCGGACGGGAATCGAGCTGCTCGCGCAGCGCCGCCAGCGGCTCGGGCGCGACCGCCGCGGCGATGTCGGCGTAGATCCGCGCCGCATCCCGCACCACCTCGGGCTCGACGCTCCAGATCGTCTCGAACTGGCGAGGGCCCGTGCCGTTGGGTCGAGGACGCTCCCATGCGGCCAGGCAGGCAGCGTGGCCGTCGGCGTCGCAGACGATCGCCCACTCACGGGTCAGCGGGTCATCGCGCCCAACCGGGATCTCGATCGGAGCGCGGCGGGGCGTTCGCCGCCGGGGGAAATCGGCAAAGACCACGGCGAGCCTCGCGGTGCGGGCAAACTCGCGCCAGCGCGACTCGCTTTGGCGATAGAACCGCTCATGCTGAAAGGCGCCGAACAGGACTGGGCGTTCGGCCCGCGAGAGACTCTCATCTTCGATCGCCTGGGTCAGCGCCAACAACGTCGGCTTCGCCAGCACCCGCGGCGCGAGGTCAGCTCGGGACCGCCGCAGCGCGGAGTACACGGAGCGCTCCACTCGGTCGACATAGCCGGAGGCCCGCTCGATCGCGGCGGACAGGGACATCCCCGCGGCGCGCTCGGCCATCACGCGTCGGATCATCTCGATGTCTCGCTCGCTGTAGCGCCGGTGGCCGCTCACCAGCCGCGCGGGCACGGGGAAGCCGTGACGCTGCTCCCACATCCGCAGGGTGCCTTCGACCACGCCGGTCCGCTGCACGACTTCGCCGATGCTGTATTCAGATGGCCGCTCTTGCATCACAGGCTGTGAAGGTTTTTCTGGACAAAGGCGCGGGTAGAGCGAGGGAAGATAATCGATACCGTCGTCGCCCGCGACGACGGCTCAGCCACCGGCGTTCAACGTACCCCAAACCAAGATGCGCACGACACGAATGATCGATACCGCCCTTGACCGCAGCATCGCGCTGGGCTACGGCAACTTGGGCCTGCTGATCCGTCGCGCGCTCCCCGGCTGGCCGGCCGACCCGCCGCGCATGGACGGCCAGGTGGTGATGGTAACCGGCGCGGCCTCCGGTCTCGGACTCGCCGCGAGCCAGGGGTTCGCCGCCCTGGGCGCGACGGTGCATGCGGTCGCTCGCAGCCGGCAGCGCGCCGAGCAGGCCGTCAAGGAGATCAGAGCAGCGGTCCCGGGCGCCGACGCGCGTCCGGTCGTCTGCGACGTGAGCAGCCCGCGCGCGTTGGCAGCGATGACCGAGGCCTTCGCGGGCGAGGAGCAGCGCCTCGATGTGCTCGTCAACAACGCCGGCGTGATGCCTGATCATCGCGAGCGCTCGATCGACGGGCACGAGCTGATGTTCGCCACCCACGTTCTCGCCCCCTTCGCCCTCACCCAGCTGCTCGGTGACGTCCTGCGACGCAGCGTGCCCTCACGGGTGATCAATGTCAGCTCGGGCGGCATGTACAGCCAGAGCCTGCCCAGCGAGGATCTCGAGTCCGAGACGACCAGCTACAGCCCGACCAAGCTCTACGCCCGGACCAAGCGCGAACAGGTGGTGATCACCGAGCTCTGCGCCGAGCGCCTGCGGGGCAGCGGCGTGGTCGTACACGCGATGCACCCCGGGTGGGCCGACACCCAGGGTGTGCGCGTCTCGCTGCCGCGCTTCAGCGTCATCACCAAGCCGATCATCCGCACCTCCGAGCAGGGCGCGGACACGATCGTCTGGCTCGGGGCGGCGGCGGAACCGCTCCAGACCACGGGTGAGTTCTGGCACGATCGCCGCCCGCGGCCCACTCACTATTGGCTGCGCGCCTCCCAGGAGCGGCCACAGGACCGCGAAGCTCTGTGGGACCATTGCCAGTCGCTGCTCGACCGTGACCTGGACGCGAGCGATCCCACGGCGACGCCCTCGGACGTCTAGCTGGTCTCCCGTGAACGTTTGTGCTTCGGGCGCAACGCTTCGGGTCCGACCCTGGATGATTGCGGTGCGACTTGCGAGCTAGGACGCGGCCAGCGCGGCCAGCTCCGCGGCCCGCTCGGCGATCCGCTCCTCGTCGGTGACCAGTCGCCACAGGCTGGTCCGGCGGGTCCCCGAGCGACGGACCTGACCGGTGCCCTCCAGCTGGCGGAGCAGGCCGAGCACCTGGTTGTAACCGGCGTTCGAGCGCTTGGAGATCGTGACCGCGCTGAGCCCACTCCCGGATTCCCGCAGCATCATCTCGAGCTTCCCGGCAAGCAGCACCTCGACCTCACCGTTGCCGTTGCTGGCGGCCTTGCGGCTGCGCCGTCTGCGCGTCGGGCCGGCTCGACGCGTACCCGGTGAGTCGGCTCGACGCGTACCCGGTGAGTCGGCTCGACGCGTACCCGGTGAGTCGGCTCGACGCGTGCCCGGTGAGGCGGCGACCCCGGTGCCTCCATCCTGTAGCGCGGCGCGTGCCGATTCCAGCGCGGCGATTTCGAGCCGCAGTTCGCCGATGCGCGCTTGGATCGAGTCGTGTATTTGATCAAGTGTGGGCATACACACGATCCTACGCAACCGGTTCGGAGTTCGCTACGGAGCTGGCGCCCCAAACCGCCGTATCAATCCGCGATAGGCGGCGAACGCCGGCTTGCGCCGGTACCCGTCGCTGAGCAGGCCCGTGGTCTCGGCGAACGCCTGGGTGCTGGAAAGGTTGTCCCGGAGGTTGAACCAGCGGTAGTCGGTGACATCGAACGTTCTGGCGGCGCTGCGGATCGTGGTCACGAGCTGCCGGAGCGCGGAGCGCTGCCGGTTGGCAGTGATCACGCCGGGGGAGGTGTCGTACCCGTTCTCGGTGACCCAGATCGGTACGTGCGCTCCGAGTCCGCCCAGGGGCATGAAGCACCGGCGCACGGTCCCCAGCATCTGCAGGGTGGCCGCCGGGATGGCCGTGCGCCGTCCCGGATACAGCTCGGGATAGAAATCCACTCCGACGAACCCGAGCGCCCGCCGGAATCGCGCACCGCCGCTGCGTAGACCGGTGAACATGGCGGCGTCCGATACGGGGCTGAACCGGTAGGCAAAGGTGAACCCGAACCGCAGCCACCGGAACCCGCGGCGCTGCGCCTCCTGGTGAGCGGCGATGATTCCCTTGACCAGCGCCTGCTCGGCGCGCGGGAAGGTCCCATCCGACGTGTTGGGCGAGACTGCCAAGTTGATCTCGTTGGTGATCGTCATCGCCACCAGATGCCGATTGGGGCCGAATACGTCGACCACGTTCCGCACGTAGCGCGTCCATGCCGCGATGTCTCCGCGCTGATGCGCCGAGGGGTGATAGCGGACCTGCAGCTCCGTGTCGAAGCCCCGCCCGGTGTAGCCGTCGATGATCCGCTTGAAGTGACGGATGCCCGCGGCCCCGTCTGACTCGAACAGTCGATTGACCCGGAGCACGAGCTCCTTACCCGCTGGGCGCAGCGCGCGCAATGCACCGAGGGCCTTGGTGCGGTCGATCGGCTTGGCCCGGTTCTGGCGCGCGCCGATGCTGCCGGCCAAGCCGGGGTCGACACCGAACCGCAGCGTGCGCGCCGGCTTCACCGGCCCCTGCGCGTAGTTGGCCAGGCATGTCGGATCGGAGGCCGCCGGACTTGTGGCGTGTCCGGCTGGAGTCGCGGTGAATGCGACCACCAGGCCAGCCAGCAGCAATGATCCAACGGCGCGCCGAGCCATCGGGCAAAGGTAGTCCAAGCGCGTGGTAGTGTGCGCTCGGCCGGGGGGTCGTTATCGAGGTACAGGTCGAATGCGCGGTTCTCGCGTGGGAAAGGAGCGTCGCATGACGCGCTGGTCTGAGGCCGGGGAGATGGGCTGGTCTGAGGCCGGGGAGATGCGCTCGTCTGAGGCCGCGCAGATGCGGCGGCTGGTTCGGATCCGCCGGCTGGCGGCGCTGTTGGTGACGGCCGTCTCCGTGACTCTGTTGGCCGTCTGCGCGCCGGCGTCGGCGCGCCCCCCGCGGATCGGGCACGTGTTCACGATCGTGCTCGAGAACGAGGACGCCAGCACCACGTTCGGGCCTAATCCGCCTGCGCCATATCTGGCCAACACCCTGCGCTCGCAGGGTGCATATCTGCCCAACTACTACGGGATCGGGCATAACAGCCTTGACAACTACCTGGCCATGATCTCCGGCCAGGCGCCGAACACGACGACTCAGGCCGACTGCCCCGTGTTCAGCAACCTCACTCCCGGAAGCCTGGGGGCCAATGGGCAGGCCGGCGGCACCGGGTGCGTCTACCCGTCGGCGGTCCCCACGGTCGTCGATCAGCTTGCCGCCGCCGGCCACAGCTGGCGCTCGTACAACCAGTCGATGGGCTCGGATCCGGCACGAGAGTCGGCCACCTGCGGGCATCCTGCGATTGGGGCCCCGGACAACACCGAAGCCGCCACCCCGATCGACCAGTACGCCACACGCCACGACCCGTTTGTGTACTTCCACTCGATCATCGACAACGCCGGCCTCTGCGCCAGCCACGTGGTGAACCTGAACAGCCTCACCCACGATCTCGCTTCGGTCAAGACGACGCCCAGCTACGCGTTCATCACCCCCGATCTCTGCGCCGACGGACACGACGCCGCCTGCGCCAACCCCGCTCGGCCCGGTGGGTTCGCGGGGATCGATGAATTCCTCGCCACCTGGATGCCGAAGATCCTGGGCTCGGCTGCCTACAAGCAGGACGGGCTGGTGATGATCCTCTTCGACGAGGGACACAACGACGCGACGGCCTGCTGTGGAGAGATCCCCGGCCCGGGCAGCGCGATGCCCGGGATCACCGGGCCGGGCGGCGGCGACACCGGCGCCGTGCTCTTGTCTCCGTTCATAGCGCCCGGCACTGTCACCTCGGTCCCCTACAACCACTACGGCATGCTGCGCAGCGTCGAGGACATCTTCGGACTCAGCCATCTCGGTTATGCGGCGCTTTCCGGGGCGGCATCGTTCGGATCCGACGTCTTCACTCGCCCGTGCCTCGCGGCTAAGCGGCCGCACGCCAACCACGGAAAGCTGCCCCGCAACTCGGTCATCCGCGCGATCAGGCTGAGCCGCAGTCACGGTCGCGAACGGCTGTCCTTCACCGGTGTGTATCCGGGCAAGCTCAAGCTGACGCTGACGCCGCGCGCCAAGCACACGCACGCGCAAACGGTACGGCGGAGCATCGCCGCCTGCCATTCCTACGCGATCGTCCTTCCACGCGGGCATTGGAGGTTGGCGATCGCGGCGGCGGTCGGCCGAGCCGCACAGCACGCATCAGCTCACTATTGATCCGCCGAGGGCTCGAGGCTCAGCGACAGGTTGGATCGGGATCCCACCGAGCCGTTGACTGGGCCAGCGACAGTGGGCCGCCCGCCGGGATCAGCTGGATGTGATTGACCTCGCTGTTGTTCGGATCGCCCGACGGATCGAATGGCCGGTACAGCCCGTAGGCCGCCAGCTCGGCTTCGCTGATCTGAGCCGCGCTGGAACGCAGCAGGCTGTTGACACCGATGTCCTCAGCCTGACCGAGGGTATGAGGGTCATTGGCAAACCCACCGACGGCGACGCTGTGGGCGGGAGTCCGGTATCCGCTGATCCCGTAGATCGTCACGCCCAGCGCTCTGGCCAGTGCGCCCAGCTGCGCGGTGAGCTGAGGAAGCTGTCCCTGGACCTGACTGGTGCCGGGATCGGCGACGAAACCGGGGCCGGCCGCCGCCACGACCGGTTGTGCGTCGGCTCGGTTGGTGACGCCGCCGCACAGGTTCAGCCGGTTCAACTCGCGCTTCACCTCCGCCAGGGACGGCGCGTGGGCGTTGACGTCGCCGACCACCGGGGCGCCCGCGCCCGCGCCCGCAGCGGCGGCCCCCTGGACACCGGGCGCGGCCGCACCCTGGACGCCGGCTGTGGGCTCAACCACCTGGGGGTGCGCGCGCGGCGCCGCGCCGCTCGTCGTCCCGGGCGCGCTCGATGCGTGCGTCTGACCCTGCGAGCCACAGCCGCCGATCGCGAGCCCGATCATCAACAGCGCGATTCGTGACCATGGGCACTTCGCCCCGTCGATCGCTCGGCTCCGCGCCATCGCGTCACGTTATCGGCCGGAACCGGTCGACGCGCCGCGCAGACTCACCGCCCGCCGCTGTCAACTCACGAACATCTCTACGCAGCCGGACCAGATCCGGATGCATGCCCGGCCGGCGGTCGTTTTCAGCGCAGGCGAGTCAGCTGCTCGTGTTGGCCGGCGCGGGCTCGTTCGATGATGCGGCGCTGGCGGCGTCGTCCAGACGCTGCACCCCGGTCTTGTCCGGCGTCTGCCCTGCCCCCTCGACGCGGTCGGACCACCCGTGGACGTTGTCGTACCACCGGCGCGCCGCCTGTCCATAGGGATCCGAGTACCAGCCCCCGGAGCTCTCGTCGCTTTCCTGCTTTACCGCCTTGTCCTTCCGGGACATAAAGGCCATATCTCTCTCTTCCCACCGGGCTTCGATTCCCGGGTACGCGGGCCCTCAGCCCAGAATGGACAAAGCCGGCCCCGGCAGCGACTCTACTCCGTTCGGTGGTATTGCCTGGCCGCGGACCCGGCCGTTTATCCGCGGCGGGCGAGCAGCCGGTCCGTGGCCGCGTCCGCCTCCCCGCCGAAGTATTGGTCTAGGACCTGCTGGAACACCGCCTGCTCCGGCGCGGCGCGGACGAACAGTGTCATCGAGGAGCGGAGCTTCATGGCGTCGGTGCCGCCGAAGATCTCCTGCGCGCTCGGGCCGGTCAGCTCCGTGAGGATCCGTGCGGACTCGATCAGCCGAGGTCCCAGGACGGGATCGGCCAGGTAGGCCGAAGCCTCGGCCAGCGAGGCGATCGCGTAGGTCCTGGACACAGGACTCTGACCCAAGCCGGCGATCTGGGGGAATATGAACCACATCCAGTGGCTGCGCTTGCGCCCGGCCCGGAGCTCGGCCAGGGCGGCCTCGTAGGTCTCGTCCTCGTCCTGGGCGAGCCGGAAACGGTTCAGGCGGTGGGGATCACTCATCGCACGCAGCGCGCCGAGCCGCAGCCGGCTCGGCGCGGACCGACGCGCTACGGCTGGGGCTCGTGGCGGACCGTCGCCTCGGAATCGGTGCGCGGCGCGGAGCGCTCGACCTCGCCGTCAGAGGTCGCAACGGGCTCGCCCCGGGTCGCCACCGGCTCGGGCTCGCCCCGGGTCGCTACCGGCTCGGGCTCGCCCCGGGTCGCCACCGGCTCGGGCTCGCCCCGGGTCGCAACCGGCTCGGGCTCGCCCCGGGCGGGCACGGGTTCGGCGTCCCGCTCGATCCGGCGATTGGTGACGTGCTCGGACACCGGTGGGGCGACGCCGCGGCCGGTGCGAACCTGCGGCTCCGCATAACCGTCGGTCTCGACAGTCCGGCGACGACGTGGGATCACCGTGTTGAACAGGAGGATCGCCGCGACGGCGCCCCATCCGAGCTCCGTCCAGTGGTTGGCGGCAGCCAGCCCAAGGACGTTGCCGCTGGCCAGCGCGATGATCGCGGCGGCGCCCAGAGCGACCCCGACGATCAGGCTCATCGTCTTGGCCAACAGATGCTGCGCGGCTCCGAAGAGGAGCAGTCCCCCGGCCACGGCCGTCAGCATCCCGGTCCAGCCGTTGGCGCCGAAGATCCCCAGAAAGACCTTGCCCTGCACCGGCGCTCGGCCGTTGGGGAAATTTGACAGCTTCGGGAAGAAGTGCTGCTTGTAGAGAAAGTACAGGCCTGCCGCCAGCAGGATCGTGCCCAGGATCAGCGCGGGACCGCGCGCCAGGCTAATGCCCTTCTCGGTCCGGACCTCGTTCGTCTCAGCCATGAGTCGGTCTCCTCTCCTCCACCCGCATCGTCTGCCTCGCAGCAGCTAACGTGTGCACTACCCCCGAGTCCGCGGTTGCACACGCGCGCCGGGAGCTGACGCCATGCCTTCCCGAAGACACGATCAAACGGCCTTGATCTGCCTCCGGTGCCCGTGACCGGAACCGACCCAGTCCTCACCGGACTCGGCGCGCTCACACCACTCGGTCTCGATACGGCAAGCACGTGGCGGGGGCTGGTGGAGGGCCGTTCGGGGATCGGGCCTGTGACCCTCTTCGACGCATCGGGTCTTGCCACGCGTTTCGCTGCCGAGGTCCATGGCTTTGACCCGCTCGCGCTGCTCGGCGCCAAGCGTGAGCGCCGGACGGCGCGGTTCTCTCAACTCGCGATCGCTGCGGCGCGTGAGGCGGTCGCCGACGCCGGCATCGACCTCTCAAACCGTCCTGAGCGTGTCGGGGTCGTTCTGAACAGCGCGATCGGCGGCGTTCCCGAGTCTCAGCAGGCCACGGAGACGTTGACCACCGCTGGACCCCGCGCCATCAGCCCCCTCTATGTCCCCTCGACGATCCCCAACATGGCGGCCTGCGAGGTGGCGATCGACCTCGATGTGCATGGGCCGGTGACCGCCGGCGCGCTGGCCTGCGCCAGCGGGACCTACGCCCTACTCGACGCGCGGCGGCTGATCCTGGCCGGCGAGGCCGACGTGGTCATCGCCGGCGGCGCCGACGCCGGGATCTGCGAGGTGATGTTGGGGGGACTCTCGGTCATGGGGGCGCTGTCGGAGCACAACGACGACCCCGCTCGCGCCAGCCGGCCATTCGACGCCGAGCGCGACGGCTTCGTGTTCGGGGAGGGGGCCGCCGTGCTGGTGGTCGAGTCGGCCGCGCACGCGCGTGAGCGGGGGGCTCACGTCTATGCCACGCTCGCCGGCGGGGCGCTGACCAGCGACGCCTTCCACGTGAGCGCGCCGGAGCCGGACGGGAGGTACGCCGCTCGCACGATCGAATTGGCGCTCGAGCGGACTCAGACGCGACCGGCCGATCTGGACTACGTCTGCGCTCACGGCACCAGCACCCGGGCCAACGATCTGACCGAGACCCGCGCGCTACACCAGGCGCTCGGCAGCGACGCACCCCGCATCCCCGCGAGCTCGCCGAAGTCGATGGTCGGCCACCTGCTCGGCGCCGCCGGGAGCCTGTCGGCGATCATCTGCCTGCTGGCCATGCGCGACGGGGTGATCCCCCCGACGACCAACCTGGAGCACCCCGACCCCGAGTGCGACCTCGACTACGTGCCGCTGGAGCCGCGGGAGGGTCGAGTGCGCACGGCGATCGCCAACGCGTTCGGGTTCGGTGGCCAGAACTGCGTGATCGTGCTCCGCGCCCCGTGAGCCGGGGCGGAGCCCCGGTCAGCCGTGCTTGCCGGGCTTGGCGGGCTTGGCGACCAGATCGAACGCGGCGCCGAATGCTCCACTCAGCGCGGCCGCGTAGGTCGCCGACACATGATCGACGTCCCGATAGCTGATGAGGTTTCCCACCACCAGCGGACACTGGCTCTGGTAGCAGAACCATCCGGTGGGGTCGATCAGGCCCACGCCGTCGGCCTCGGCCAGCTGCGCCACCACGCTGGTGAGGTTTGGCTCGCTCGGAGACAGCGTTTCCGTGCACCCGTCCAGCTTCACATGCGGCACGAGCAGGCAGTCAACCGGCTGTCGGCCCCGCTCGGGAATGTCCGCCACGATCGCCACCCGCTTGGCCGCCTGCTTCATCCCAAGCACCGCACGGCTCAGCGCTACTCCCAGAGCCTGATCGGTGGATGGGCTGTCCACGGCTTGACTTCGGAAGCTGTAGTGCCCGGCGATCAGGGCGACGTCCGGATGCAGCCGGCTACCTTCGCGCAAGGCCCAGCGGAACCATGTCGGACATTGGGCCGATCCCCTCGGCCACAACAGCGGCGTACAGGCGGACTTCATGATCGGCACCACGGCCCAGCCGTCGCTCTGAGCGAACTTCAGGACCGCCGGCAACCACATCTCGGCGTGCGAATCGCCAAACAGGACAATCGTTCTGGAACTCGACGACGCGCCCAGCCGACAGATTTTCGACTGAGTCTGCCCGTCATGCGCGATGCAGTTAGCCGGCACGGTCGGCAGGTCGTTCAGAAGCTGACCGACCGGAGGGTTGAGTACGGCGGGCATGCCACGACCGCTCGAGGCATTGTTGACCGCTTTGATCACGGCCGGCAAGACCTCGCCGCCGGTGTCGGAGGACGCCGTCCCGCTAGTTGGAAGCGGGACGGTGCCGGACTTGGGAGCCACCGCCAGCACCTGGGTCGGTATCCGCTCGGCGGCCAGGCGCTGCTTGGTCTCGCGATCGTTGATCGACGAGACGTACACCGTGGCGAGGATCAACACCGCCATCACCGAACCAACCCACGCCAGCACAGCCCCGCCTCGGCGCGTCCACTGAGCCGATCTGATCGGCCTCTCGAACAGTGCGTAGCTGACGACGGAGAGGGCGAACGCGGCCACCAGCAACAGCAGATTCTCCCCCACGGAGAGGTTGTGGCCGGCGTGCTGCGCCACGATCACCAGCACCGGCCAGTGCCAGAGGTAGAAGGCATAGGACCGGTCGCCCACGTAGCGCAGCGGTAGCACCCCGAGCACCCGGCCGGCGCTGAGCCGCGGTGTGGACGGCGCCAGTCCGGCCGCGATCAGAAGCGCCGCCCCGACGGTGGGCAGCAGCGCGGCATAACCCGGAAACTCGGTGGCCCCCGAGAAGGTCACCGCCGCGATCAGGATGCAGACCAGGCCGCCCCAGCCCATACCGGTACGCCAACCGGCCGAGAGTCCTGCCAGTCTCGATCCGCCCAGCGCGAGTGCGGCACCCAGGGCCAGCTCCCACACACGCGCCGGGGTGGAAAAGTAGGCCGCGGCCGGCTGGCGCGCTGTGTAGATGATCGACCAAGCAAGCGACGCCGCCGCAATTGCCACCACGAACAAGAAGACCCGACGAATGGCCCGCTCGCGGATCATTTTCGGGCGGGGAGCGTAGCGGCGGAAGGTCAGGCCGAGGACGATCACGAACAGCCCGGGCCAGACCACGTAGAACTGCTCCTCCACCGCTAGCGACCAGAAGTGCTGGAAGGGAGACGGCGGCTGACCCTGGGCGAAGTAGTTGGTGCCTTGAGCGGCGAAGTGGAAGTTCGCCGCAAAGAACACGCTGGAGATGCTGTCCTGCAGGTACTGCTTGGCGCGAACGATGTTCAGCAGGTGGTAGGCGGCGAGGTCGGTGACCAGCAACGTCAGTGTCGCCGCCGGCAGGATCCGGCGCGCGCGGCGCAGATAGAACTCGGCCAGCGACACGTAGCGCCGGCGGCGGGCCTCGGACAGGAGCAACCCGGTGATCAGGAAGCCCGACAGGACGAAGAAGACATCGACGCCGACGTAGCCACCCTTCAGGAAGCCCACTCCGGCGTGGGCCAGGGCAACCACCAGCACCGCGACCGCTCGCAGGCCCTGGATGTCATCGCGATGCCGGGGATGAACCTCCTCCGCCCCGGCATCCGCGACGGCTCCACGCGGCGTCGGCTTCCGAGCGGGCGTCAGCTTCCGAGCGGGCGTCAGCTGCACCGACTCCGGAGCGGGAGGCGTCACGCTCGGCGGAGAGGCGCCCTCGAGTTGCTTCAGCGTGTCCAGCCGAGCGTCGAGCAGGGCGACGCGGGCCCGCAGGAAATCCCCCTCACCGCGAGCGCTCGAGCCGCCCCCGAGCGCGAGGAGCCGCTGGCGATCTCGCTCCGCTTGCTCCTCGATTGCGGCGATCAGATCCGCTCGGGCCGAAACGGCCTCGGCCGTCTGGCCCGTCTCCGCCGCCGCCAGGTACCTCTGCTCCTGCAGAATCAGCGACGGCGGGAAGCGCGCCGGACTCACCCTGGTCACCGATTTACCCTACATTCGCGGCCGTCTCGCGCCGTCTGGATGCGCTTGGGGCTTTGCCAGCTAGCGCGCACTTGGGGTGATGGTACTAGCCATCGGTGGTTGGGCTGGCCTCGATCCGGAGCGCAGATCGGCGAGCGCCCACAGGCCTGGCGCCGGCGCTGGCGCTCGATCGAGCCCCGTGCCACCATTGCCGAGAATGCGCGAGTATCGGAACCGGCTTGCCTGAGCACTACCAGCGCCCGGGGTGGTTCACCACCAACGTCTTCAATCGCGTGGTGGCGGGGCTGACGCGCCTGGGCGTCAGCGTCTACGGCTCCCGCGTGCTCGAGGTGCAGGGCCGCAAATCGGGCGAGTGGAGGCAGACCCCGGTGAACCTCCTGCGCCATGAGCAGACGGACTTCCTGGTGGCAGCGCGCGGCCAGACGCACTGGGTGAGAAACCTGAGGGCGAGCGGTCAAGGCAGGTTGCGCGTCGGGAGGCGTACTCAGCCGTTCACTGCGGTCGAGCTCACGGACGACGAGAAGCCGCCGGTGTTGAGGGCCTATCTGCGCAAGTGGAAGTTCGAGGTCGGAGCCTTCTTTGCCGGTGTCGGGCCCGACGCCTCCGACGAGGAGCTGCGCCGGGTCGCCCCGGATCATCCGGTCTTCCGGATAACCGTGAGTGCTACATAACCCGGACATAGTGCGGGCTATGTAGCACGCTCCGGTCCCGGCGACCGGTCTCGTCAGTAGGGCTGGCTGGGGAATCCTGGCGACCGGTCTCGTCAGTAGGGCTGGCTGGGCCCTGGACCGAGTCGGTTGTTGGCGTGTGCCGCGAGGTCGATCGCCCGTGCCGTCCAGAAGGTGCCGGTCGCGGTGCCGCCGCGGCACGGGCCGCTGCTGTTGCCGGGGACGCTGGTCCACAGGAACGCGTCGACGCGGGGCAAGCCGGTATGCGTTGTGGGTAGTGGGCCGGCGCCGCGACCGGGTGGGTTGCAGAGGTCTTCGTTGCCTTGTGTGGAGGGGTGTGGATTGCGCTTCGGACCGTTGCCGTTGGTGGCGGTGTTGACGATGAAGTGCGCACCATGGGTATGACGCGAGATCTGCGTTGCCCAGCGGATCTCATTGATCGTCCAGTTGTTGTGGGTGCCGTTGGTCCAGAACCCGCGGATCCGGCCGATGTCGACGTGGTTGAGCGCCCGCCAGGTGTAGGCGGGGGAGTTGGCGTCGGAGTAGCCGCCCTCGACGTAGGCGACGACGTGTGGCAGGGTGGCGACGCGGTCGACCTCGTAGCGGACGAGCGCCTCCCACATGCCGAGATCGCCGTGCTTGGCCATGCAGCCGGAGGAGCCGAACGCGTCGGTCTCGAGCAACAGCACGGCGGGGCGGTTGCCGATGCCGGCGACGAACTCGTTGACACGCCGGCGGAACGCTGGTGTCGCTGCGTTCATTTCCGCTGGGGTTGCGCAGCCGCCGAGCGCGGGGTGCAGGAAGTAGGTGCTGACCACTGGAATCGAGCCAGGGTCGGCGGTGAAGTTTCCGCAGAAGAGCTTCTGGGTCTGCTTGTAGACCGCTCCGGGTCCGCCGCCCATCGCGAAGCCGAAGAGCCGATTGGTCTCAGGCTGGTCGGCAATCTTCTCGAGCATGCGGATCTTCCACGCGACACTGCCCGAGGCGGTGAGGGCGCGGCGCGCGACGAAGCTGCGGAATGAGCCCCACGAGTCTCCGTCGACGAAACTGGGCAGCTGGGAGTGAACCGGGGCGGATGCGTCGATGCCGAGCAGCCGCGCGATCGCGCCGGCAGCGCTGCCGTGCTTGGGGCCATCGACGAAGAAGCGCGCGCCCGAGAGCGGGTCGGCGCCCGGCGCTGCCGGGAGCATCAGCGGGTTGCTCGGGTCGCGCTGAGCCGAATAGCGATCCTGGCACTGGGCCGTGGAGGCGTCTGCGGGCGAGGGCAGAAAGGCGATGGTCAGCAGGCACAGCATTGCCGCGAGGATCGCCTTGCGGCAAGCGGGCATGGAGATGAAGTTCATAGGAGAGTTCCGGGGTCGGGGGTGGACGGGGACGTCCGACAGCAGCGGTTGACACGCGTGCGGGGGCTCACCCGTGCCAGGCCGGTTCTTTGCGTAGCTGCTCCGTGAGCGGGTCAGGTGCCGCGAGGCGAAGTAGCCAGACGCCCGAGAGGGCGCTCATAGTCCTTCTCGGCCGAAGAACCCACCGCCTTAGGAAAAGGTGCGCCGACTCGACACCTGTTGCGCAACGTCAGGAGCCCCCGGGTGTTCTCTAGACAGGTGGACCACGACCAACACAGATCGGGCGCCGCCGGGTGTTGAGGGCTGCCGTCCCCAGCGCCCGTCGGGGCGGTTTGGTCCTGATCGCCTTCGTGCTGGCGTTCGTGGCGGCCGGCGCGGCGACCGCGCAGGCCCAGAGCTACAGCCCGGCGCCGCCGACGAAGGGCGCGCTCTACACAGATGGTCAGGCGAATCGGTACCTGCTCGGCGGGGCCTGGCTGTACCGCCCGGACCTGTCCGACGCGGGCCTCACCCAGGGCTGGTGGCGCGATCAGGCCGCGACCACCGGATGGTCGCCGACCACCGTCCCGAACTCATACAACACGGGCGATTTCTCGACCGCCAGCCAGAACGGCTACGTCGGCTGGTACCGGCGGGACTTCACGCTGCCGCGCGCGGCCTTTCCCAAGTCCGCGCCGGCCCGCTTCCAGCACTGGATCCTCCGCTTCGACTCGGTCAACTACAGCGCGGACGTGTGGCTGAACGGCTACAAGCTCGGTAGCCACGCCGGGGCATACCTGCCGTTCGAGTTCGACATGAGCCACCTGCGCGCCGGCGTCAACCGGCTAGTGGTGAGGGTCGACAACCGGCGCACGAAGCTGGACGTCCCCTCCGGGAACGGGGGCTGGTGGAACTTCGGAGGGTTGCTCGGCGAGGTCTACCTCCGCGCGGTCACGCGCGTCGACGTGGCCCAGGTCCAGGTCAGGCCGATCCTTTCCTGCTCACGATGCGCGGCGACGATCGCCGCCCAGGCCGACCTGCGCAACCTCACGCGCTCGCGCCAGACGGTTCGGCTCAAGGGCGCGTACGGCAAAACGTCGGTCGACTTTGGATCGGTCACGATCGCCCCGCTCGGAACCTCGGTCGTGCGCACCAGCGCCCGCATCGCCCACCCGCGGCTGTGGTCGATCGACCACCCAACCCTCTACCGAGCCACACTGACTCTGCGCGATTCGGCCGGACGGCGGATCGGGGGCTACGTCACCGAGAGCGGAATCCGCCGCATCACCGTCACCTCCGACGGACGTCTCGCGCTGAACGGACGGCTGCTCGACCTCCGCGGAGTCAGCATGCACGAGCAGAATTTAGTCGAGGGGGCCGCCCTGGACCCCGCGCATGACCGCCAGCTGATCGGCTGGGTGAGGTCACTCGGCGCGACGATCATCAGGGCCCATTATCCGCTCAACCCGGAGCTGGAGGAGCTCGCTGACCGCAACGGCATCCTGCTGTGGTCGGAGATACCGGTCTGGCGGGTGAGCAGTCAGTACCTCGGCCAACCGGCGTTCCTGGCCAACGCGATGAAGATGCTGAAGGACAACATCCTCACCAATCAGAATCACCCCTCCGTGCTGCTGTGGAGTGTCGGCAACGAGTTGCCGCCGCCCGACCGCACTATCGCGGCCTACATCAAGCTGGCCGCCGCCACTGCGCGTGCGCTCGACCCGACTCGACCTGTCGCCATGAGCGGAATCGATGCACGCTGCCACACGGCCTACGCTCCGCTGAGCGTGGTCGGATGGAACGAGTACTTCGGCTATTTCGCCGCCGGCGGCGGCGCCACCGACGATCGCGACGCCCTCAGCGGTGCGCTCGACGCCGTGCGCGCCTGCAATCAGACCAGGGCTGTGATGGTCACGGAGTTCGGATTCGACGGAAACCGGACCGGACCCGTCGAGCAGCGCGGCACCTACGCGTTCGAGTCCGACTCCCTGGCCTTCCACCTGGCGGTGATGGCCAGCAAGCCGTGGCTCTCGGGCGCGATCACCTGGATCCTGCAGGATTTCGCCGCCTGGCCGGGATGGGCCGGCGGCAACCCCCTGGGCACGCCGCCGTTCGTGGCCAAGGGGCTCGTCGACCTCAACGGCAACCTGAAACCCGCCTTCGCGGTCGTCGCCTCGATCTACCACGCCGTCCGGCAGATCGGCGCAGCCGGAAGCGCCGGGCCCGGCAGCTGACCAAGCGCTACGGCGCCGGGACCTGCTGCTTTTCCAGCAGGAAGATGTGCGGGTGAGTGCTGTAGCCCGGAAGCACTCTGAGAATCTGGTTGGGCCGGAGACGGACCGGAGTCGAAGCCTTCAGGCGAGTGAGCACGAAGGGCCCGCGGGTCACCGCTCCGACGTCGGTGAATCCGGCCAGCTCAGGCGGCTTATTGAAGTGCATGCGATGCAGCCCGCACAGGGCACCCCACCAGCAATGGAACACGTAGTGGGCCTGGTTGGCGGTGATGATGTCGAGCTCGCGAATCCGCTCAGGCTTGCGCGAGGACATTCTGACCAGGTACGGCTTGTACAGGCTGACGGGATACGGCGAGCCGTAGCGCAGGAGCAGAACCACTCGCGCGCCCGGTGTCCCCGGCGCCAGCGGCGCTCCGATGGCTTTGGTCACCGGGCGCCAGTCCGGGCGCTGCAGCCAGGGCCTGGCATCGATGTAGACGGTGCCGGCGATCCCCACCGCGCACAGACCAGCCGCGGCGAGCAGGCCAAGACGCCCGAAGGCCGGCGTGGCCAGCCCGACGGCGACCACCACCGCGAGCGGGACCCAGAGCTCGAGTAGGTTGCGCGTGTTGGCCAGCTGGCTTCCGGCTGCCTCGACGATCATGATCAGCACGAAGCCGGTGACCACGATCCCGCCCATGCGCAGGGCACCCAATTTGTGCTCGCGCTGACCTCGGCGGATCAGCACGACCACGGCCACGATGGCCGTCGCGACCGCTACCAGGAAGATGATCGTGTAGCGGGGCAGGGCAAACCCGACCACGAACTGCTCGCCGAGCTGGTGCAGACGGACCTTCAGCGGCGCTTGAGCGATCCACAGGGTGAACTTGCTCTGCTTGTGGGCCAGCGGGATCAGCGCCACCCCGACGGCGCCCGCGGCGCCCACGCCGACCCAGGCCGACACCGTGCGACGGTGAGTCCACAGCAGCCAGCACGCCTCCGGGACCACGACCGCCGCCGCGAAGTAGTGAGCCAGCATGGCCAGGGCGGCGCTGATCGCCCACAAGCCAAACCGCCGTGGCGTCGGTTGCACGCGCGCCTGCTCGAAGGCGAGCAACGTCAGCGCGGAGAGCGCGACCAGCATCGAGTACGGCCGGGCCTCCTGGGAGTACCAGACGAGCAGTGAGCTCGATGCGGTCAGCGCGGCCGCGATCAGGCCCGCGCGGGTCGAGGCGACTCGCCGGCCGAGCGCATAAGCGACCGGAACCGCCGCCACGCCCATCACCGCGGAGAGAGACCGAACGCCGAACTCGCCGAAGCCGAACACACGGGCCCAGGCCCAGGCGATCGCGTAGTACAGCGGTGGGGTCGACTCCCGGTGCGGCAGCGCGGACATCGATGCCCAGAACGACTTGTGCAGGACCGACAGCGTGATGCCCTCGTCCAGCCAGTAGCCCTGGTGGCCGAGGAAGACGAAGCGGAGCGCGGCCGCGGCCACGACGATCGCGGCCAAGGCGAGGCCGGGCCGATCGATCGCGCGAGTCGCGCTCGCGCGCCGCTCGCGAGCCGGCGCCTCGACGCGCGTTTTCTCCGGCGACAAGCTCACAGAGCCTTCGGTCATGCCAGCACGAAACCTGAGGTCGGGTGATTGGTCATCGGCTATCCGTACTCGTTCGGCGGCCGCACCACGCTCGCCGAACCCTCGGACACAGATCGTGGCGCACGCCCTTCAAAGCCACACTGTCCCACCCAGCGCGGCGGCGGCGAAGTCTACCCGCTGCTCGCCAGGGACCGTGAATCCGGCCGAGCCTCGCCGCTGTACTGCTCGTTGGGCAGCATGTTGGTGGCCATCGCCATCCGATTGGTGAGGTTGTACATCGCGGTGATCTCGGCGACGTCCCAGGCTTCCTCGAGGGTCAGGCCGATGTCGAGCAGGGTCTGGAGGTCGGCCCGCGTGACCTCCCGCGGGCGCAGGGTCAGTTTCTCGGCGTAGGCGCAGATCGTGCTCTGTCGCAGATCGAGCCCGGCCCGGCGCCAGTCGTACGACACCCGTTCGCCGAGCACGGGGTCACCGAGCTCCCTGCGCAGGTCGGCCCCGTGGGCGATCAGGCAGTACAGGCAGCCGTTGGCTGCGCTTACCACGACCGCGATCATCTCGCGATCGGCGGCGCCAAGCTGCTCGCTTGGCTGATGGAGCTGGCGGTAGTGAGCGAACCATGCGCTCAGCCGCTGCGGACGAAAGGAATACACGCGAAACACATTCGGCACGAACCCGAGCCGCTCGCGAGCCTTGGCGAAGAGTCCTCGTAGATCCGAGGGCAGGTCCGCCTCGCTCGGAACCGGAAACCAGGAGCCCGTGTCACGGGCGGGGTTGGTCGTCTTGTCGGTGTGGGACATGCCGTTTGTTTGCCTCCCGAAGTTGGTTCGTGACACGATGCCAGGATGGTGCGGGAGCGGATCTCCGGGACCCTCGCGGCGGCGGTGACGCCGCTGCGCGATAACGGTGAACGACTCGACGAGGACGCCTTCGCGCCGCTGCTCGAGTTCTACGGCGCGAGCGGCATCGAAGGACTGCTGGTGCTCGGCACGACCGGCGAGGGGATCATGCTGGAACATCAGGAACGCGTGCGCACCGCCGAGTTGGCGGTCGCCGCAGCCGGCGAGCTGAGGTTGATCGTCCACTGCGGCGCGCAGACCACGGCGCAGACGTGCGCGTTGTCCGCTCACGCCGCCGAGGCCGGCGCCGACGGGGTGGCCGTGATCGCACCTCCGTACTTCGCCTTTACGGACGGCGAACTGCTCGAGCATTTCGCCGCCGCGGCCCAGGCGTGCGCACCGCTCCCCTTCTTCCTCTACGAGTACGCCGAGCGCAGCGGTTACGCGATTCCGGTCCAGGTGATCGAGAGGCTGCGCGAGCGCGCGCCCAACCTGGCCGGCATGAAGGTCTCCGACGCGCCGTTCGAACTCGTCGAGCCGTACCTGGCCACTGGAATCGATGTCTTCATCGGCGCCGAGGGCCTGGTCCCGCAGGGCCTGCAGAACGGGGCGGTGGGCGCCGTTTCGGGCGTCGCTGCGGCATTTCCCGACGCGGTATCCGCGCTCGTCCGCGACCCGACTCCGGAACGGACCGCGCTGGTGCAGGCGCTGCGTGCCCTGCTCTCCGAGCACCCGTTCCAGGCCTCGGTCAAGGCGGCGCTCGGGTTCCGTGGCGTGCCGGTGCGGCCGGATGTCCGCACGCCGCTGCTGCCGTTGCCGGACGCGGTGACCGAGCGCCTACGGACCGAGCTCGAGCGTCTGCTCGGCGCCGACGCGCTCGCGCGCCCGATCCGCGCGTAGCCGGCTCAGGGTCGCGGTGGCCGACCGAGCAGCTTCTCGATCACCTTGGCAGCGATCGGGGCGGCGTCGGTGCCGCCGAAACCGCCGTTTACGCCGCTGAGCACCACGGCGATCGCGATTCTTGGGTTGTTGGCCGGTGCGAAACCGATGAACCACGCATCGGTCCGCTTGGAGCGTGGATTACCGGCGTGTACCGTGCCGGTCTTGCCGGCGACCTGCAGCCGGCTCAGACCGGCGGCGGTGCCCGTTCCCCGCTCGACGACGTCTCTCATCATCTGGGCCAACGCTTGCGCGGTCGACGGTGCCATCACCTGGTTGTAGGGGATTGACCGGCCCGGTTCGAGGTGCGGGGCCATCAGCTTGCCCCGGTCGGCGACGGCGGCGGCCACCATCGCCATCTGCAGCGGCGTCGCAGCCAGCTGACCCTGGCCGACGGCCAGCCGCCCCAGGTCGACTCGGGCGCTGCTCGGCAGCACCAGCGCGTCGCCCAGACGCACCCCGCTGGCGGCGAGCCGGGCGGACGCCGAGTCGAGCCGCGGGGATGCGTAGAATCCAAAGCGGCGCATGTATGTGGTCATCGACCGCCGCCCGACAGCTTCCCCGACCTGCGCGAAGACGGTGTCGACCGAATAGCGCAGCGACTCGGTCAGCGTGATCCGTCCGAAGCTCTGGTCGCCCTCATTGCGCAGGGGCGTCCCGGAGACCGACAGCGGCGATGGCCCGGCGATCCGCGAACCCGGCGCGTAGCGTCCGGTGTCGATCGCGGCGGCGGTCGTGACGATGTCGAACGTCGCCCCGGGCGGGAACTCGAGCGCAGCAGCGGGACCGGTGAAGGCGGGACCACCGCCCTGCGACGTGTTGGCATACATCGCCTTGATCGCGCCCGTCCGCGGATCGAGGGCGACCACGGATCCGGCGCGACCCGCCAACCCGAGCGCTGCGGCGCCTTGGGCTGCCGGGTCGAGGGCGGGCTGTGCTGAGCTCTTCCCCGACGGCGTCGGTCCGGTCGTGCCATGACGAGCACCGAGCAGCGGAATCGCCAGCGCGAGGACCACCGCGACCGGCACCACCACGGCGGCCAGGGTGAGGGTCAGGCGGCGGATCCGTCGCGGGCGCCCGTCCGAGCTCACCCGTGGTATGGAGCCGGATTCCGCCTCGAGCTCGGCGATCTTCCGCCAGACCGTATCGATGGGCGGGCGCTCGGACTCGGGAACCGGATTGGCGGCAGCCAGCCGCTCGAGCAGATCACTCATCTCACTGCCTCCATCGAGTCGGATCGAGCCGGGTCCCCGCTACGGCCCAGGGCGTCCGCCAAACGACGGCGAGCGCGATGCAGCCGCATCGCGAATGCTCTGCGCGAGCAGCCCATCACAGCGGCCGCCCGGGCCAGATCGAGCCCCTCCCACGCGACCAGCATCAACACCTCACGGTCGGCTGCACTCAGCGCCCCGAGCGCTTCGCCGAGTACCGAGTCCACGTTCGGCGGCTGGACCGGAGCACCGGGTCGTTCGTGGCTGAGGCGCTCGGACAGCGCGCTCTGCCGACGCGTCGCCCGCCGCTGGTTGGCGATGATCCGCCGTGCGCACCCCAGCAACCACGGCAGCTCGTCGGCAGGGAGGTCCTCGAGACGCCGCCAGGCCACCACGAAGACGTCGCTCACGACATCGTCGGCAGCCCCCACGGCCACCCGGCGCAGAGCGTACGCCCGCACGGCCGCAGCATGCTCCACGAAAAGTGCCTCGAGCCGACGGCGCTGGTTCAGATCGTCCATATCCAGCCTATGTCCGTCATCCGGACAACGATCACACGATCCGTCGCCCGCGTCCCCGATAGCCGGGAAATGGCATGATCGGGCGCGTGACCGAACTAAGCGAGCAGAACATCGCTTACCCTGCGGCCGGTCGTCGCCCGGCGGGAAGCGCTCCAGAGGAGGTCGCCCCTCATGTCGTGGTGCTGTTCGGAGCGACCGGGGACTTGGCCCGCCGGAAGCTGCTCCCGGGCCTGACCCGCCTGCTGTTGTCAGAGCTCGCGCCAGACATCCAGATCGTGGGGACCTCGCTCGAGGACTACGACACCGAGTCGTTTCGGGAGTTCGCCCGCAGTTCGGTCGAGGAGTTCGGCATCCACACCCACACCGATGAGGACATGGCGGCGTTTACCGCAAAGCTTCACTACGTCCCGCAGAGCGAGGGGCCCGAGGCGCTGGCCCAGGCGGTCTCGGCTGCGGAGCGCGAGCTGGGCGACGAGGTCCATCGGCTTCATTACCTGAGCGTTCCGCCGAAGGCGGCGCTTCAGGTGATCGATACGCTCAACGAAGCCGATCTGGTGCAGCGTTCGCGCATCATCATGGAGAAGCCGTTCGGAAGCGATCTGGAGAGCGCGGTCAAGCTGAACGATGAGCTGCACAAGACGTTCAGCGAGAGCCAGATCTTTCGGATCGACCACTTCCTCGGTAAGGAGCCGGCACAGAACATCCTCGCCTTCCGGTTTGCCAATGGGCTGTTCGAGCCGATCTGGAGCCGCCACTTCATCGACCACGTCCAGATCGACATCCCGGAGACGCTGGGGCTCGATAAGCGGGTCGGCTTCTACGAATCCACCGGGGCCTACAAGGACATGGTGGTCACCCACCTGCTGCAGGTGCTGGCCTTCGTCGCGATCGAACCACCCACCGCGCTCGAGCCGCGGGCGATCAGCGAGGAGAAGAACAAGGTCTTCCGCTCGCTGATGCCGATACAGCCCAAAGACGTCGTGCGCGGGCAGTACGAGGGTTACCGCAGCGAGGAGGGCGTGGCAGCCCATTCGGATACCGAAACGTTCATCGCCCTCAAGTGCGGGATCGACAACTGGCGCTGGGCCGGAGTGCCTTTCTATCTCCGCACGGGTAAGCGTATGCCGGAAGGACAGCGCATCGTCTCGATCGCCTTCCGCGAAGCGCCGAAGAGCATGTTTCCAGCCGGTTCCGGTGTCGGGTCGCAGGGCCCGGACCATCTGACCTTCGACCTGGCCGACGCCTCCAGGCTGTCGTTGTCGTTCTACGGGAAACGACCCGGACCTGGCATGCGACTGGACAAGTTGAGCATGCAGTTCGCCACCAGCGAGACCGAGGAGGCCGGAGAGGTTCTAGAGGCCTACGAACGCCTGCTGCTGGACACTATGCGGGGCGATCACACCCTGTTCACCACGGCGGAAGGGATCGAGAGCCTGTGGGAGCGCTCGGCACCCCTGCTGGACGACCCGCCTCCGGTGAAGACGTACGCTCCCGGGACCTGGGGCCCGAACGCCATCCATCAGCTGATCGCGCCACACGCATGGCGGCTGCCGTTTGAGCGGGTTTGGCGCGAGCGCAAGTGACGCCGTCCTGCGGTCGCCGCCTCGTCGGCAACGTCAATCTTTGAGACTCACAGTCTCGGCGGCGATCAGCATCTGCGCGGCGTGCCAATGCGCGGCCAGCGCCGTCACGTCGGCCTCCGTCCGGCCGTTGGCCTGACCGTCGCGGCCACGGCTCTCCAGTTCCGAAGCCGCCGAGGTGACGTCGCTCGCGCCGACCATCTGCGCGCCGCTCTTGATCCGGTGCGCCGCGTCGGCGAGCCCCGCTGGGTCGCCGCTGACCGCCGCGTCCCGCAGCCTGGTCATATCCTCGGTCATCGCCCGTGAAAGGTCTTGGAGCATCCGCGTGAGCTCGGCCGGGGTGAACAGAGAGCCCAGTTCCGCCAGCCGCGAGCGGTCGACGGCGGGGCCGGCCGTCGCCGGATCCGGAAGCCATTGGTCGAGCATCTCGCCCACGGCGGCACCACTGATCGGCTTGGCCATGTAGTCATCCATGCCCGCCTCGAGGCAACGTTGGCGATCGCCGGCCATTGCGTTCGCGGTCATCGCGACGACCGGGACCCGCTCACCGGAGAGGGCCTCACGACGCCGGATCTCGCGGGTGGTCGCGTAACCGTCGAGGACTGGCATCTGGCAGTCCATGAAGATCAGGTCCCATCGTCCCCCCGCGTCGTGCATCTCCAGGAGCTTCTCGCCATCAGGAGCATTGGCGGCCCGGTATCCACGCTTGGCGAGCATCCGCTCGATCAGCATCCAATTCACGGCCTGGTCCTCGGCGACGAGGATCCGGAGCGGGCTGGGGATCGCAGGCGCGCGAGGAACCATCGACGGCGTACTCGTCACGGTGGGCCTCGGCTCCGGTTGGACTGCGCCGGCCTGGCTCGCCATCGCCGCCGTGATCGCGTCGTGCAGGCGCGATTGACGCACCGGCTTGGTCAGCCGCCCGCTGAATAGATCGACCGGATCGCCGCTACGGCCGCTCGCCGACGAGGTGAGGAGAATCAGGCGCGTGCGGGGCAGCCGGTTCGAATCCCTGATCCGTCCAGCCAGCTGTATCCCGTTCTCGCCCGGCATGTTGAGGTCGATCAGCGCGACGTCGAAGGGATCTCCCTCCGAGGCGCCGCGATCCAGCTCGATCATCGCCGCGGCCGCGTCCTCGGCCACCGCCGGCCGCATCCCCCAAGACTGGGCGTAGGCCTCGAAGACGCGCCGGTTCGTGGCGTTGTCGTCGACGACCAGGACGCGAAGGCCATCGAGCGAAATCGCCGCGACCGGAGCGGGTGCTTCCGCCTCGGCCGCCGTGAAGGGGATCTGGAAACGGAACGTGCTGCCCTGGCCGAGTTCGCTCTCTACCTCGAGCGCGCCCCCCATCAGGTTGGTCAGCTCGAGTGAGATGGTCAGGCCCAAGCCCGTGCCGCCAAACTCGCGCGTCGTGCTCGTGTCGGCTTGGGTGAACGCCTCGAACAGCCACTTGATCCGGTCGGCCGCGATCCCGATCCCGGTGTCGCTAACCTCGAAGCGGAGCAACGTCTTGCCCTCCTCGTGTCCCGCGACGGTGACCTCGATCACGACCTCTCCGGTGGTGGTGAACTTGACCGCGTTGGAGAGCAGGTTTGCCAGGATCTGACCCACCCGGGCTCGGTCGCCGCTGACCGAACGCGGGACGTCGGCGTGAACGAAGGACTGGAGCTCGAGTCGCTTGGTTGCCGCAGTCGCCGCGACCATGTCGCAGGTCACCTCGACCACGTCCCGCACGTCGAAGTCCAGCCGCTCGAGCTCGAGACGTCCGGCCTCGATCTTGGCCAGGTCGAGCACATCGTTGACCACGATCATCAGCGCTTCGCCGGAGGCGCGCGCGACATCGACGTAGCCGCTCTGCTCTGGGCTCACGGAAGTCTGAGCCAGGAGGTCGAGCATCCCCACGACGCCGTTCAGAGGGGTCCGGATCTCGTGGCTCATGTTGGCCAAGAACGTCGACTTCACCTGCGCCTCCGCCTCCGCATCGGAGAGCGCCTCCCGGAGCTGAGCACGGGCGTCGATGAGCTCGGCGCTGCGGCCCTCCAGCGACCCGGCCATGTCGTTGAACGCCCGCCCGAGCTGCGCGACCTCGCCGAGGCCGACCAGCGGGACACGCGTGGTGAGGTCTCCCCCGGCCAGACGATCGGCGGCGGACGCGACAGTCCGGACCGGGCGTAGAACCAGCCGCAGAATGATCGCTTCGCGCGTGAGCATGAGCAGCAGCGTCACTCCCAGCCCGATTCCGGCGATCACCAGCGTTTCGTTGCTCGTTTCATCGACCGTGCCGCGCGCGCGAGCGCGGGCGGCGGTCAATTCGTGAATGAGCCCCGAGAACAGCCCGCCCAGCGCGGCCATGCGTCGCCCGCCCTCCTGGGACAGCGCCGCCCGGCGCCCAGGCGACAGGGTGCTCGGGGCGGCGATCGCGGCGGGCGCATAGTCCCTGAGATAGGCCGTGGCCAACGTATCGAGCCGGTCGCTCCGGCTCCGCTCGACCGTTCCGACTGCGGTGCGCCGGAGTGTCCGGAGCTCGGCGGGGACCGCCTGCCGGCCACGTTCGTAGGCCGCCATGTACTCGGGCTTGCCGTTGAGCAGAAAGTCACGTGCCGCGGCGTCCGTCCCAACCAGGTCGCGTTGCGCGATGAGCGCGGTGTCGAGCTGATTGCTCACCGCTCTGTCCTGGGCGCGCTGGTGGGAGAGATCGTTCAACGAGACGATCATCAGGACGAAGAACCCGCCCACCACCAACGCCGTCATCACGGCCAGGCCGACGATCAGCGCGCGTAGCCCTCCACGTCCGGGCGGGGTCACCGGACGAGCCCGCGGCGCATGCCCTCGGCAACGGCGGCAGCCCGATCGTTGACCTCGAGCTTCTCGAACAAGGCCTTGATGTGGGTCTTCACCGTGGAGGCGCTGATGAAGAGCCGCGTGCCGATCTCCGGCGCGGAGCGCCCTTCGGCGATCAAGCCGAGGACCTGGGCCTCGCGCGGGCTGAGCGACGGCCGCGCCGCAAGGGAGCGCGTGCGCAGCTCGGCGGCGAGCCCCTGCTGAACCTCCGGCGCGAGCACCGTTCCACCCGCGGCGACTGTGGTGACCGCGGTGCAGATGGCCGCCATCGTCGCCGCCTTGGTGAGGAACCCGGCCGCCCCCAGCTCGAGCGCGTCGTAGACGATCGACCCGGCATCTTCGCCCGAGAGGATGATCACGCGGGTCGGGCGGGACTCGCGACGGATCGTGCGAAGAATCTCCACCCCCTCGAGCGATGGGAGGCGGTGGTCGAGGATCGCCACCGCCGGAGCGAGCTCCCGGACCGCCTCCAGCGCCTCGCGGCCATCGCCGGCCGCTCCCACCAGCTCAAACTCCGGTTGGGACTGGATCGCGCGCGCGATCGCTTCCCGGAAGACCGGGTGATCGTCGGCTATGTAGACGGTGGTGCGATCGGTCGTGGTCATGGCGAGGGGAGGCAGGAGGTCCTACGTCGAGGGGAGCCCGAACTGCGGGTTCAACCGGGAACCCCCTTTCAGCGTCGGCATTTCGGCCTCCGCACTTGACTGAGCCGAGCTTGGCTCGCGGGCCGCGCCCCCCGCCAACGAGGGATGCCGCCCTCCCCCCAACTGGACCGAATCACCGTCCGGCTTTCGGTGTGAATGGGCGATGGTGCGCCGGGTCGACGCCCGCCACTATGCCGGTATGAGAACCCACGCGAAACCGACACAACGCGATTTGATCCCCAGCCCCACGACCCCCAGCCCGCTCACGCTCGCGCCCACGACGGGGGCAAGACGGAGCGTGCTGATCGGCCGCCAGGCTCCTCGACCCACGCCGACGATCTCGGCGGTAATCCCCACGTTGAACGAGGCCGCGAACCTTGGCCACGTGCTGCCGCGGATTCCCGATTGCGTCACCGAGCTGATCATCGTCGATGGCCACTCGACCGACGACACGATCCGCGTGGCCAAGGAGCTCGCCCCGCACGCCCGCATCGTCACGCAGAGCGGCCGCGGGAAGGGCAACGCCCTCGCGTGTGGCTTTGCCGCGGCCACCGGGGACATCATCGTCATGCTCGACGCCGACGGGTCGACCGATCCCGCGGAGATTCCAACCTTCATCGCTCCCCTGCTCGCCGGGTTTGACTTCGTCAAGGGGTCGCGGTTCATGACGGACGGCGCCAGCACGGACATCACGCCGATCCGCCGGATGGGGAATCGCTTCCTGGGCGGGACGGTCAACCTGCTGTTCGGGACCAGCTACACCGACCTCTGCTACGGCTACAACGCGTTCCACGCCCACTGCCTTGACCACATGCACGTCACCTGCGACGGCTTCGAAGTGGAAACGCTGATCAACACGAGGATCGCTCGGGCGGGCCTGAAGGTCACGGAAGTCCCTTCCACGGAGCACGAACGCATCCATGGTGAGAGCAAGCTCAACGCGATCCGCGACGGTCTGCGCGTGCTGAGGACGATCATGCGTGAGCGAATCCGCCGCAACCCGGCCGACCTTCAGCCCGGCTCATGGCGTCCGGAATACGCCGAGTTCGCCGACGTGGCAATCGCGCGCGAATGGACGCCGGTCAGCGAGCTCCTGGCGGCCTGAAGCGCCCGTGGTAGGCTCGCGCCGATGTCGCCCGTGGCTCGCCGACTCGTCTGCGCCGGCTTGGCGCTAGTTGTCTGCGGCGGTTTTGTGGCTTCGCAGCATCGTGCGGGTGCGGTTGAGGGCCCAGCGAAGATCGCGGTGGCGCGGCCTTCGTTCACGGCGAAGGTCAAGGACCACCAGAGCCCACACGTGCGTACCGTCCGGAAACCATCAACGGTCGCGCTCTATGGCAGCTCGACCGGCAGCTTCTCCGTCAAGGCCGGCCATGGTCCGGGAAGCCTCCCAGCCGAGTTCAGGAAGGGGCGGTACTCCGAGAAGTACGTGATGTTCTCGCTGATCGGGTTCAGCACGTACCACTACCACAACGTTGCGTTGCTCAAGTTCTCGAACAAACGCGCGGGATCGGCCTGCTTCTTGCTCAACGGTCCGGCGAACCAGACCGCGTCTAAAGTGACCGTCATGTTCAGCGCCCTCGGCGGAACGGGAGATGGCGCGAAGCTCCGTATGTCCGGGACGGCTACCGCCGACGTGTTCTCATCGCCTCTGCGCGTGACGGCGCACGGCAACGTGACCTTTGGCAAATCGCGGCCGCTCTCGGCGACGTGCCGGCACGCCTGATCGGCACGCCTAGTCGGGTTTCGGTCACGGTCACCTACGCCGGCGACTCCACGTACGACGGGACGGGACAGGTCGTCGCGACGTTCTGCTGACCGTCACGACGCGTGACGTTCTGCTGACCGTCACGGGTCGTCACGACGCATCCCGTGGACCGGGGGGTGGGTCGGTAGAGTGACTCGGAGTGGGGGTGCGGAGCCAGACGACGGCAAGGCAGAGGACTGGCTTTCGCATAGCGGTCACCCTCGGAGGAGTAATCGGCGCGCTCTTGGTCGTCGGTGCTACGGCCTCCGGGAGGACGACGTCGGGCGGGACCAGGGTCGACGTCCTGGAGACCACCGTTAATCTGTCCCGGCGCCTCAGCCGGATGCCCGGTCTGACCTTCCGCCGAGGCGTCCCAAAGGGTATCGGGGTGATTCAGGTCAAGGACTCGGTCCGCTATCAGCGCGTGACCGGCGTCGGAGCCGCGATGACCGACAGTGCAGCCTGGCTGATCGGCACGAAGTTGGATCCGGCCCGCAGGGACAGATTGATGAGCAATCTGTTCGGTCCGAGCGGTGACCACCTGAGCCTCCTGAAGCTACCCATGGCCGCATCGGACTTCACCGCCGGCCGACGTCCTTACTCATACGACGACCTGCCCAGCGGCCAAACGGATCCCGGTCTCAGTCACTTCTCCGTTGCGCACGACGATCGCTACATCGTTCCCGCGCTCCGCCAGGCGCTCCAGCTCAATCCCCGCGCCGAGATCCTCGCCACCCCGTGGAGTGCTCCGCCGTGGATGAAGGCCAATGACGCCGCGGACAACATCGACGGCAAGGGGGTGCTGCTGACGAACGACTACGGCCCCTACGCGACGTACTTCGTCAAGTTCATCAAGTCATACGCACGCCGGGGCATCACAATCGCCGGCGTTACTCCCCAGAATGAACCGAACGCAGCGGTCAACTGGCCGGGCATGGAACTGTCCGAGCCGCAGGAGGCCGAGTTCATTGCCACCGATCTCCACCCGGCGTTCACCGCGGCCGGGCTGAGGACGAGGATCTTCGGCGGGGACGACGGCTTCAGCGACCCGGTCTATCCCCAACAGCTCGCCTCCGGGCCGGCCCGCGGGGCGATCGACGGAATCGCCTATCACTGCTACCACGGCACCCCGCTGGTCTTGGATCAGCTCCACACGCTGAATCCCGCCCTCGATCTCGTAGTCAGCGAGTGCGCGGAGCAGTTGACGCCGTGGTCCGTGCCGGAGATCGTGATCGGTTCCCTGCGCAACTGGGCCAGTGCGGTCTCATTGTGGAATCTCGCCCTGGATCCTTCCGGCGGCCCGGTGCAGCCCCCGGATGCCGGCTGCTCTCCGTGCCGCGGACTCGTGGTCGTAGATCCGTCCACTCACACGGTTCGGTACAGCCTGGCCTTCTACCAGCTCGGACAGGTCGGGCGGTGGCTCCAGGCGGGGGCTCGGCGGATCGAGACCGACCATTTCGTCAACTACTTCGAGCGCTCTCCGCAAGACTTCGGCACAACCTCCGGCCTGGACGACGTCGCCTTCGTCAATCCGGACGGAAGCCGGCTGCTCGTCGCCAACAACAACTCGGTCCACACCGTCCGGTTTGCCGTCGCGTGGCGGCGCCGTTCCTTCACATACCGCCTCGCGCCCGGTTCCACGGCCTCCTTCCTCTGGCGCTGACGAGCTCCTCCAGTTCGCATGAGTGTCCCGATGGGGGTGGCTGGCCAAGCCTCCTAGCTGATCTGTACGGTGGCGCAATGTCGATTCCCCACTCGATCCCTGTGCGAGTGCTCCTTGCCCTCCTCCGGGTGCTCGAGGACCCAGATGTTGACGAGGTAGTGGACGGAGGCCGAGGAGCCCTCCGCCGGGGTCTGAGCGCCGAGCCCCTATGAGCAAGCTGCTGGCGCGAACCGGTTTTGCCGCGGCGCTGGGCCACCGCGACCTGCGGCTGCTGCTGGGCGGCCTCGTGGTGTCGGCAACCGGATCGTGGGCGTACGCCGTGGTGCTGCTCACCTATGCCTTCGACCGCACCCACTCGCTGGGCTGGGTCAGCGCGGCGGGGCTGGGTCGCTTCCTGCCCGCGCTGTTGCTCAGCGCATATAGCGGGGTGATCGCGGAGCGGGTCGAGCGCGTCGCTCTGATGGTGCGCTCCGACGTGCTGTGCATGATCTTCCAGGGACTGCTGGCCCTCACCGCGGCCCTCGACGGTCCCGTTGCCCTGGCCATCCTGCTGGCCGCTTTGACCAGCGCAGCCAACGTGGTCTACAACCCGGCGGTCGGGGCGATGATCCCGCAGCTCGCGGGCGAGGAGGACCTGGCCGCCGCCAACGCGCTCAACAGCACCATCGAGAACCTGGTGATCGTCGCCGGGCCGGCGGTCGGGGCGGGGCTGCTCGTATTGGGCTCTCCGGCCGTGGCGTTCGCCGTCAACGCCGCCAGCTTCGGGTGCTCGGCGCTGCTCGTCGGCCGGATCTCGGTGCGCAGCCGCCCGACCGACGTGACCGAGGAAGGAGCGGCCGGACCGCTTCGGCAGATGGCGGTGGGGCTGCGCGCGGTGTTCTCGTCGGCCGCGGTGACCGTGCCGGTGGCCTTCAGCGTCGTGGCCAGCTTCGTCTATGGCGTGGACACGGTGATGCTACTGGCCTTCGCCAAGGCGCAGCTCGGCAGCGGCGCCAACGGCTACGGCTATCTGCTCGCCGCCGAGGGCGTGGGCGGGGTGCTGGCCGGGGCCGCGGTCAACCGGCTGGCCGCGATGCCGCGCATCGGCGCGATCATGACCTGCGGGATCGCGGTCTACTGCCTGCCCACCGCCCTGATGGTGCTCGTCCATTCGTCGGCGATCGCGCTCCCGCTGCAGGTGGTCCGGGGTGCCGGCACCCTGGCCGTCGACGTGCTGGCGGTGATCATGCTGCAGCGCTCGACGGCGCCGGAGCTGGTGGCCCGCGTGTTCGGCGTCTTCTGGGCGTTGATCCTCGGGGCGATCGCCCTGGGCGCATTGCTCGGGGCGCCGCTGGTCGACGGTCTGGGCCTGCATGGCGCGATGCTGACGGTCGGACTCGGCGTCCCGGCGCTGGCCCTGTGCTCCTATCCTGTGCTGGTCCGGCTCGATCGCGCGACGCTCGCCCGCGTCGCCGAGCTGACCCCACGGGTGGCGGTGCTCGAGCGCCTGCGGATCTTCGCCGCCGCCAGCCAGCAGGTGCTCGAACGAGTGGCGGCGGCCTGCACGGACCTGGCCGTCGACGCCGGCGTGGCGATCGTGCGCGAGGGCGAGCACGCCGACGCGCTCTATGTGGTGCTCGACGGGACGGTCGAGGTGCGGGCCCGCGGCCAGGCCGGCGGTGCGGAGCATCAGGTGGCCACGCTCGGCCCCGACAGCTACTTCGGCGAGATCGGGCTGCTGGAGCGGATCCCACGGACCGCGACCGTCGTGGCCGCCGTTCCCACCCGCCTTTACCGGATCAGCGGAGACGAGTTCCTTGATGCCCTGACCAGTTCGCCGCCAGCGGCGTCGCTGATCGAGGACGTCCGCAGCCGCCTGGCCAGAACGCGGCCGTCGCACGAGCCGACCTTCGCCGCGGGGCAACCGGACACCGAGGCAGCTGGCCGCTGAATAGAAGTGTGACGAACTGCTCACACACGCCGGCGACCCGGGATTAGGATCCCCTCAACAACAGCGAAGTCCGCGCAGCGCGGGCAGAGGGAGGGCGAGATGGAAGATCCGAAGAGTGGCGAAGGAGTGAAGGCCAAGCGCTCCGACGACGAGCAAGAGGTCGAGGGCCATCTGCACAGACGGGCCGGACGGGCCGAGGAGATGGAGTCCGAGGGCGAGGGATTCAGGGCCTTGCGCTCCGACGACGAGCCCGAGGTCGAGGGCCACAGGTTCTTTGCCGGCGGCCCTGATCGCCAGTTTGGCGCCGAAGGCCCGGACGCGAAGGCTCGCTAGACGTAGCCGGTTGAGTGACACGGCGCGCAACCCGACTTGCGCGCCGTGTCCTGTTCTCAGAGCAGCCGGGTGAGCGCATCGAGCAGAGCGTCGGCGGCGGCGCGACGCTCGCCATCGAGCCGCTCGATCGCGGCCCACAACTCTGCGAGCTGGCGCGGCTGACCGGCCTCGCCTTGCGCTGAATGACGCCGGGCGTCGAGCGCGATCGCCGCTTGGTGGGCGAACAGGCCGAGCAGGTCGATCTCGATCAGGCTGAACTTCGTGCGCTGCGGGCGATCGAGCACCTCCAGAACCCCGCGTACGCCCTCGTCGCCCAGCAACGGCGCCGCCATCAGACCTTTGGGGAGGTAGCCGGACCGCTGCGCGAGGTCGGTCGCGAAACGCGGGTCTCGGGTTACGTCCTCGATCACCAGCGGTTGGCGTGAGGAGAGCACCCAGCCGGCGATCCCCGTGCTCGATGGAAACCGGCGACCGAGCATCGTCGCCTCGCCTTCGCCGGCGACGGCGGCGAACACGAGCTCGTCGGTCGACTCGTCGTGCAACAGGATCGTGGCCGCCCGGGCACCGAAGATCGCCCGGGCCACCTGGACGATCGAGTCCAACAGCGCGTCGCTCCGCCCCCCGCCGGCGGTCATGATGACGCCGTCACGTTGCTGGCGGTCAGGTACAGCGCGCTCTTGAGCCCGAACGGCGTGAGCTCGGGATGGCGGCCGAGGATCAGCGCGCAGACGCCGGCCAGGTGTGGAGCGGCGAAGCTGTTCCCGGTCGCCCGGATCGTGCTGCCCTCCGACCAGGCGACCTCGACGTCCACGCCGCGGGCGAAGAACTCGACCGGAGGGTCGCCGTTGTAGTGGTACTCGAGCGGATCGGAGCTGGTGTGGCCGGCCACCGACACGACCGAGGCGAACCGCCACGGCCAGCTGTCGACCGGCAGGTTGTGCGCCGCCGCGACGATGATGCTGCGCCGGAAGTAGGCCAGATCGGCGAGGTCGTGCAGCGCGTCGACAAACTCGCGTCGCGTCGTCGAAAGGCTAAGGTTGATCACGTCGTAGCGATTCTCGATCGCCCACCGCAGTCCGGCAAGTAGGTCTCGTCCCGTGCCGCCCGTGTCCCTGCCCAGCACGCGGACGCTCGCCAGTTCGCACCCGGGGGCCAGCGCCCGGACGATGCCCGCGCACGCGGTGCCGTGACCGCTGGCATCGCCTTCGTGATCGTCCTCGATCACCAGCGTCCCGTCGGGCTGCGGTCGCGGTACGACCGCGCGCTGCACCCCGCCCACCAGCGGATGGGAACCATCGATCCCGCTGTCCACTATGCACACCCGGACGCCGCCGCCGCTCGAGCCCGACCAGGCCCAATCGCGGGTCACGCCATGCGGCCAGTCGGTCCGCAGCGCCTCCGCCGCGGCGACCGTGAGGGCGTAGGCCGGAAGCTCCTCGGTCGGCGCGTCGGGCATCGACGGCCGATGCTACCGGCGCGTGAACATCCGACGATGTCACAAGCTCATCACCCTCCCGCTGCGCTCGCCGCATTCTGCAGGCATTCCAGCTGAATGGGCGGTGACGGGCTCGAACCGCCGACTTCCTGCTTGTAAGGCAGGCGCTCTACCAGCTGAGCTAACCGCCCCGCGAGCTCGATGGTAATGAATGTATTCGGCGGCGGATGTCCACGCCCGGCGCTGCGAGCTAGCCCGATCGCAGCGTTAGAGTTCGTGGCGCGTCCGGCGTCGAAGAAGGGAGCTCGAAGTGCAGGTTGACCCTAAGACCACGGCTGTGGTGCTGATCGAGTACCAGAACGACTTCACCTCGGAGGGCGGTGCCCTCCACGGTGCGGTGCAGGAAGTCATGGAGCAGACCGGGATGATCGAGAACACCCGGAAGCTCGTCGAGACCGCGCGCGCCGCCGGAGCGACCATCGTGCACGCCCCGATCACGTTCGCTCCGGGATACGGGGAGCTTTCGCGGCACCCGTACGGGATCCTCAAGGGCGTCGTCGATTCGACGGCTTTCGTGAAGGGAGAGTGGGGCTCGGAGATCGTCGACGCGCTCGCGCCGCAGGAGGGCGACGTGGTCGTCGAGGGCAAGCGCGGGCTCGACACGTTCGCGACTACGAATCTCGACTTCATCCTGCGGGCTCGGGGGATCACGACGATCGCCCTTGGCGGCTTTCTCACCAACTGCTGCGTCGAATCGACGATGCGGACCGGCTACGAAAAGGGCTATCAGGTGATCACGCTGTCCGATTGCGTGGCGGCGACGTCCACCGCCGAGCACGAGAACGCGATCAGCTTCGACTATCCGATGTTCTCCGACGTCATGACCTCGAGCGCGCTGGTAGAGCAACTCGAGGGAGCGACCGCATCGGCGAGCTGAGTCCCGAAGGGCCCGACGGCGAGCTGAGTCCCGAAGGGCCCGACGGCGAGCTGAGTCCCGAAGGGCCCGAGGGAGAGCTGAGTCCCGAAGGGCACGACGGGAGGCCCCGGTAAGGTCGTTCCGTGAATTGCTTCCCGCCTGATCCCCGCCGGGCGTTGACCGGCGTGGGCCAGCTGCTCAGCCGCGCCTCGGACCCGCTCGCAAACCGCTTTTCCAGGATCGTGCGAGACATGCCCGACGAGCGACTCGACTGGCTGATGCGCACGCCGGTGCGGCGAGTGGTGCTCGAGGGGATCTTCTGGCAGATGCCCTTGCACCTGGACCAGGGCAGGGCCGTCGGAGTCAACTCGTCGATGCGCTGGCTGATCACCGGACGTCCGGACGGTGAGTCCGACGTCTATGACCTGTTGATCGCCGATGGACGCTGTCGCGTGACGCGCGGCGGCGAGGGCCCGACACCGCGTCTGACGATCACGGTCGATGCGGCGGAATTCCTGCGCATCGCGGCGGGCAGCTCCAGCCCGGTGAACGCGTACTTCAACGGCAAGCTTTCGCTGCGGGGCGACTTGATGCAAGCCGCCCGCTTGACGATGCTCTTCCGGATCCCCTCCCCGGGCCGCAAGCCGACTGCACCCGGGCCCTAGCGACGAGGCGTCGGCACCCGCGCTCCCGGGTAGACGAATCGAAGACAAACGGGTGCACGCCAGGACGTCACGATGGCCGGTAGCGATCAATCCGAGGACCCGGTACAGCCCACCGAGCAACGCGGCGGTACGACGCCCGGAGAATCCGAGGCCGAAACGAAGGGTCCGTGGGCGGAGACCGCGAACGAACCTCCGACGGGGGACCGCGGCGCCCTGACGACGCCGAGCCCGACCTCCGCGACGCGGCAGCCGGGCCCGTCAGGTCGATGTCGAATCGACCGAGTAACCGCCGCGGGCGAGTCCTCGAAGTCAGAATTCTGCGCCCCCTCGAGGCGGTGCCGGTTCCGCGTTGAAATGGCGACCCCCCGATGGTAGGGTCGCCCGCGATCGAGACGTGGACCCGGCGAAGCTGGTCGTGGCCAGCCAGGACGGGCCCCTGACCATTCGAGGAGGTGGTCGTGGTGAAGCCGATTCGGCTCGTCCTGTCCATGACTGCGGCGATGGCCGCGGTCGCCGCCCTGGGGCTCTGTTTCGCGCCAGCGGGAGCCGCCGCCAAGAGCCGGCACGCCAAGAGCCGGCACGTGGCTATCAACTGCGCCAACGCCAGCGGTATGTGCACCGAGGTCGCGAACTCGGACGAAGTTTTCGGCCATTACGTGGGTCACGACGAGCCGTCGGTGGTGTTCGACTCCAAGACCCCCGGGGCGGGCAATCACATGCGATACAACCTTACGCTGCCGAAGGATCCGTCGCCGAAGGATCCCAACGCACCCGGCAAGTCCTACAACTTCGAGCTAGCCGGGGCGACGTGGCTGGGCATGGTGCTCTGTGACACGCAGTCGTACCCAGAGCAGGTCAAGACTTGTCCGCCTGACAGCGATGCCAACATCCTCGACCCCAAGGTGTCGCCCAAGCACGTGGGTCAGGCCTACATGGAGATGCAGTTCTATCCACCCGGATGGATCCCGTGGCCGACTTGGCAGAAGGCGGTCGGGTCGAGCGCCTGCGATGCCACGCACTGGTGCGCCGCGCTCAACATCGACAGCCTCTCCCTGAACCCGGTGACGGGGAAGGCGAACAACGAGAAGTGTCTCGCTCGGGCTGGCTTGGAGTACCTCAACTTCGCCTTCGTCACGAAGAATGGCGTCTCCCAGGCTCCGGCCAACCCCGTGGACTCGACACTCGACACGTTCACGCCCAATAAGGCCAAAGATCTGTTCATGAACTCCGGCGACAAGCTGCAGGTGGGATTCACGGATACGCCGGATGGTGTGAAGGTCACTATCAAAGACCTGAGCACCGGTGAGAAGGGATCGATGACCGCGAGCGCCTCCAACGGGTTCGCGCAGGTGAAGTTCGATCCCGAGGGTGATTCTTGCACCGCCATCCCGTACAACTTCCACCCGATGTACAGCACCTCTACTCCGCAGACGCGGGTCACCTGGGCGGCAGGCGGATACAACGTCGCCTACGACACGGAGATCGGCCACTTCCAGAAGTGCAACGGGCCGATTCCGATCCCGAGCACGCCGTTCGGCCTCACCGATGCGGGCGCGCCGACCTCGTGCCCGGCCGGTGACACCGAGAATGACGGTGGCACGCCAAGCCCACGTGATGATGACGACATCTTCTGCTTCCCCGGCAGTCAGGCACTCGTCATCAAAGTGTCGGGCTGCACGTTCACCAACAGCGGGTTCGATGGCGTCTCCTACCAACCGGTGTGGCCCGATGGCAACACCGCGCTGCATCCTTCGCCGTTCTACTTCACGAGCCCGCAGACAGGCCCGAACTACAACAAGCAATACGAGCACCCCGGGCTCGAGGTCGACCTGCCGGCTACCGAGGGCACCTGCAATTCCGAGACGAAGGAAGGGTGCACCCTGATCCCGACGACGGATAAGGGTACGCCTGCCGCCTTCTATCCCTTCTATACGATCTCGAACACGACAATCGGCTGCGCCTGGGCATTTGGCAACAACCTCCCGGGCCAGATCACCAACTTCGGAGGCAACGCGCAATACGGCAAGCTGCTGCCGCAGACGTACACCACCGTGGGCGGAGGAAGCAGGGTCCTCTTCGAGGACTTTGAGAACATCCTGCCCAAGAACCCATGCCCACAGGGCTAGGCTGCTGAGTGAGAGCTGGCGGGCGCCGCGGGATCCCGCGGCGCCCGCTCAGTTTCGGACCGGTTATGTTCGCGACATGCTGGACATCGACGAGGTACGTTCTGCAGCGCGATGCCTTGACGGGGTCGCGCATCGAACTCCCCTGATCACGTCGCGCACGCTCGACGAGCGCGCCGGCGTCCATGTCGTCCTGAAGGCCGAGCTGTTCCAGCGAACCGGCTCGTTCAAATTTCGGGGCGCCTACAACAAGATCGCATCCGTCTCGCCCGGTCAGCGGGAAGCGGGCGTGCTGGCGTTCTCCTCTGGCAACCACGGGCAGGCCGTCGCATGCGCCGCGGCTCTGCTTGGCACCAGCGCGACGATCGTGATGCCCGCCGACGCCCCGGCGATAAAGCTCGCGGCTACCCGTCAGTACGGCGCGGAGGTCGTGACCTACGATCGGTACGCCGAGGATCGAGAGCAGATCGGCAGGCGGATCGCCGGCGAACGCGGCCTGAGCGTCGTGCACCCGTTCGACGACCCCCTGGTGATGGCCGGGCAGGGCACCACCGGGCTCGAATTGGTGCAGGACGCTCAGGGCGTCGACCTGCTGGTGGCTCCGGTCAGCGGCGGTGGCCTGATGGCCGGGTGTGCGACGGCGGTGAAGAGCGTCTGTCCCGACGCGCGGGTGGTCGGGGTTGAGCCGGAAGCGGGGGATGACTACCGGCGTTCGCTGATCACGGGCCAGCGCGTCACGATCGATGTTCCCCGGACGATCGCCGATGCTCTGCAGACGACGGCGCCCGGCGAGCTCACGTTCGCCGTCAACAGCGTGCTGGTCGACTCGATCGTCGCCGTCTCCGATGCCGAGCTCGTCGAGGCGATGCGGTTCTGCTTCGAGCGGCTGAAGCTCGTGGTTGAGCCCGGCGGCGCCGCAGGCCTCGCGGCGCTTCTGGCCGGCAAGGTGCCGCTCAGGGCGGCAAAGACAGTCGGCATCGTGCTCTCGGGCGGCAATATCGACCCTGAACGCTTTTGCCAGCTTCTGGGTGCGAACCGCTGACCGCGGATCACTCGTGCCGAACTAACCCGCGCGCCCGGCGCCCTAACATGCTGCCGCTAGCCTCGCAGACACGGGCATGACAGCCTTCGAGCGGTGCCCCGGGTTCGCGCCGTCTCGCAGGTCATCGCACGCCGAGGCGACCTCGTTGTCGAGCGGGACCCGTTGCGTCCGTCCGGGCGGCTGCTGCGCCAGGACGACATGGATGCCTCCTACGTCGACCTGGCCGATCCATCACACCTGGAGTTCGATTACCTGCGGTGGATGAGAATCGTGTTGCGAGCCGCTCACGCGCGGCGGATCCTGCACGTGGGCGGCGGCGGATGTGCTCTGCCGCGGGCGCTGGCTGCGGCCGACCCCGGTGGACGCCAGGAGGTCTGCGAGGTCGATGCCGACGCGCTCGCGCTCGCGCGAGACCACTTGGGGCTGCGGCGCGCACCGGGTCTGCGCGTGCGCCAGGCCGAGGGGCGAGCGTTTGTCGCCACCCAGCCCGATGCCAGCTGGGACGCCATCGTCGTCGACGCGTACCTCGGCGCGAAGGTGCCGCGACGGTTGATCACCCGGCAGGCCTTCGCGGACGTTGCGCGCGTGGCCCCGCTGGCACTCGTCAACGTCGTCGACAATCGCTCCGCCGGCGATGTGCGAACCGTCGCGGCTGGACTGGCGAGCGCGTACGAACGTGTCTGGGCGCTCGGCGGGCGCGCGGGCAACACGGTCGTAGCCGGCGGGATGACGGAGCTGAACTTCGCCCGGATCAGCGCCCAGGCCGCCGCTGACCCGTCCCCCGCCCGGCTGACCGGGCCGGTCGCAATGGCTCGGCTCGCCGCCCCGACGCCTCCGCTGCGCGACGAAGAAATGTGAGCGACCGGGCGCTTGGTCAGGATGTAACGGGGATCCGGCCGCGGCTTCTATTCTGGCGGACACCCGGTCAGAATCACTGCGTTAGGCCCTGCGCACTGCGAGGAGAACACCGTGATTGTCGATTGTGCTCATTACCGCGACGGCCGGCGCCAGCACGAGGGTCCAATCGAGTTGCGTCATGCCGCAGAGATCTGTCTGGAGGACAGAGGCTTCGTCTGGCTGGGGATGTTCGAGCCTGACGAGGCCGAACTCCGCGAGGTTCAGGAACGCTTCGGGCTCCATGATCTCGCCGTCGAGGACGCCCAGAGTTTCCACCTGCGCCCCAAGCTCGAGCGCTACGAGGATGCGGACATCTTCTTCGCGGTGTTTCGCACTGCACGCTATGTCGAGGCGAGCGACGAAGTCGAGTTCGGTGAGGTCTCAATCTTCATCTCACCCCGCTTCGTCATCACGGTGCGCCAGGGAGCTGCGAGCGACCTCCACGACGCCCGGCTGCGGTTGGAGGGCCGTCCCGGACTGCTCAAGGAGGGCACCGCCGCCGTCTTGTGGGCGATCCTCGACCTCGTGGTCGACGGATACGCTCCTGTGGTCGAGGGGCTGGAGGGCGATGTCGAAGAGGTCGAAGCGACGGTGTTCGCCGGCGCCGCGGCGCCGACCGAACGGATCTACCTCCTACGCCGAGAAGCGACTGATTTCTATCGTGCCGTGCATCCCCTGCTTGGTCCGCTCGAGGCACTCGAGCGCGGCGCATACTTTGAAGTGAGCAACGAGCTGTCCCAGTTCTTCCGCGATGTCAACGATCACCTGAAGCTGGTCAACGAGGAGGTCGTCGCCCTGCGAGACGTGCTGGCGATCGTGTTGCAGGCGAACATGGCCGTGATCTCCAACCAGCAGACGCAGATCAGCGTTCGCCAGAACGAGACGATGAAGCAGCTCACGCTCGTCGCCACGATCTTCCTGCCGTTGTCGTTCATCGTCGGCTTCTTTGGGATGAACTTCGCCTGGCTGACCGGGCACATCACCTCGCTCTGGGTATTCCTCGTGTACGGCGTCGGCAGCCTCACGATCTCCGCCGCCGTGATCTACGCGTGGTTCCGGCGCGGCGGCCACATCGGCTCGAGATAGCGCGCGACGCCGGGCATCACTCGGTCGGATCGAAATGGTCCCTGCCGTCATCTAGGCTTTGCGGCCTTGACGGTAGACGCTGACACACGATTTCCAGGCGAGTCCACCGAGTACCGCCGCGCACGCAACGAGCTTCTGGAGGCTGAGATCGACCTCCGGCGGGCGATTGAGCGCGTCGCCGCACAGCGCCGCGCGCTGCCGCTCGGCGGGGAGGTGCCTGACGACTATCGCTTCGAGGAGGCAGTCGACGGCCACCCTGAGGTGAGATTCTCCGAGCTCTTCGCTCCTGGCAAGGAGACTCTCGTCGTCTACAGCTTCATGTTCCCCCGCTGGCCTGGCGACACGAGACCTGGCCCGGCGCGGGGAGAGACGGCGCAACTCGAACTCGTCGAGATGCCGTGCCCGTCATGCACGTCGATCCTCGATTCACTGGACGGCGCAGCTCGCCAACTCGTCCGGCGGATCAACCTCGTCGTGGTCGCGAAGTCAGCTCCCGAACGGATCCGCGCCTTCGCGCAGGAACGCGGCTGGCGACACCTGCGACTCCTGTCCTCGCGGAACAACGCGTACAACCGCGACTACCAGGCCGAGACGCCGGAGGGTAACCAGATCCCGATCCTGAACGTGTTCGTACGCGACGGCGACCGGTTCCGCCATTCCTGGGGGACTGAGCTGATGTTCGCGCCACGAACAGAGGGTGAGGAGGCGCGACACGTTGACTCCATCTGGCCGATCTGGAACATCCTCGACATGACCCCGGGCGGACGCGGAACCGAGTCGAACTTCCCCGGGCTGCAAGACGAGTAGGGCGACCCAGCCCCGCTTCCCCACTCCTCTCCAGTTCCAATTTATACCGCACACGGGGCCTTCATGAAGCCCCGGGTCATGCCGCATAATCGCCCGCCGCAGGCCACAACCTACGGAGATGGAGCGACGAAATGCGAGCGTTTTTCTCGAGGTATCCCATCGGAGGGCGGCCATGACCGGGCACGCCGTGGTGATAGCCGGGGGCGGTCCGGCGGGGATGATGCTGGCGGCAGAGTTGGCGCTGGCAAAGGTCGACGTGGCGGTCATAGAGCGGCGTCCCGATCACGTGCTCGTCGGCTCCCGGGCCGGCGGCTTTCACTCGCGGACGATCGAGGTGCTGGATCAGCGCGGGGTAGCCGATCGGTTCCTCGCGGAGGGTCAGGTCGCTCAGGCCGCGATGTTGGGCACGACCGTGTTGGACATGAGCGACTTCCCGACACGTCATCCGTACTCGCTCGGGATCTGGCAGAACCAGATCGAGCGGATCATGGCCGCCTGGCTCGCCGAGCTATCGGTACGGATCTGTTACCGACATGAGGTGTCGGGCTTCACGCAGGACGACAGCGGAGTCGACGTCGAGCTGTCCGATGGCCAGTCGCTGCGGGCGCAGTATCTCGTCGGGTGCGACGGAGGACGCAGCGTCATTCGTAAGGCAGCGGACATCGGGTTCCCGGGGTGGGATCCGACCAGGAGCAACCTGATCGCCGAGGTCGAGGTGACCGAGGAACCGCCGCGGGGCATCCGCACCGACTCGATCGGCGTCCACGGCCTGCACAGGCTGGAGGACGGGAGGACGGTGCGGGTCGTCGTGACCGAGCAGCAGCTCGGGCCTAGCAGCGAGCCCACCCTGAGCGATCTCAGCGCGGCGCTGATCACGGTGTACGGCACCGACTTCGGGATCCACAGCCCCACGTGGATCTCGAGGTTCACCGACATGACACGTCAGGCCGCGACCTACCGCGTCGGGCGTGTGCTGCTGGCCGGCGACTCGGCCCACGTGCACTACCCCGCGGGCGGGCAGGGCCTCAGCCTCGGCGTACAGGATGCCGTGAACCTGGGATGGAAGCTGGCCCAGGTGGTAAACGGGACGTCCCCCGAGAGCCTCCTCGACACCTACCACGCCGAGCGCCACCCGGTCGCTGCCCGCGCGCTTCAGCACACTATGGCTCAGACCGCGCTCCAGCGCCCGGACGAGCGCATGAAGGCGCTGGTCGAGGTCGTGTCGGAGCTGGCGACCATGGACGAGCCTCGCAAACGGATCGCCGGGATCGTCTCCGGGCTGGACATTCACTACGACCTCGGCGAGGGAGATCCGCTGCTCGGACGCCGCATGCCCGATCTGGACCTGGTGACCGCGGACGGCCCGCTCCGAGTCTTCGAGCTGCTGCACGACGCCAAACCGGCGCTGCTCAACCTCGGTGAGCCAGGTGGCTTCGACATCACTCCGTGGGCTGATCGGGTCCAGCTGATCGACGCTCAATCTGCGGGTCCGTGGGAGCTTCCGGTGATCGGTGCAGTCGCCGCTCCCCCTGCCACGTTGATCCGGCCCGACGGCTACGTCGCCTGGGTGGGAGACGGCACCCAGCTGGGGCTTCGCGACGCGCTAACCACCTGGTTCGGACCACCCGCTGCGGCATAACCCACCCGCTTCCAGGATCAATCTCTGTGAAGGCCCACGTACCGCCACCGCCGCTGCGAGTACGGCGACGAGCTCTCCAGACAACCGGCGCATCGACCGGTTCATGCGAAGAGGTAGATCCGCGGCACAGTCCGAGTGGCGGCTGGTGACCGAAGCCCCCAGCCTGCTCAAGCTCCAGTCACTGGATCGCCGACACCACCTCACATCGGCACCGCTAAGCGCGATCGCGTTTCCGCGGAAACGCCGTGCCCGCCCAGATTCCCGCTCTCGCCGCATTTTCGGACGGCCTCGCGGCGGCGCGATCGTGCCGATCGCCGGCGTCGGGACGATCGAGTCGTCGCCAACTCGATCGTCAGCGCGCCGCAGACCCGTCGACGAAAGCGATCACGCCATGGAAAACGTCTCCGCGGAAACGCGCGCTCCCATTGTCGCCGGAGCGATCGCCGCGCTCTGTGCCTGGGAAGACACGGATGCGAACGTGTCTCCGGCGGCGCGAGAGCTATTTGGTCGGTAGTGCGGTCGGGTGGTTTGGCTGGTGGAGTGTTGATCGCCCTGCCACGGCGAGCGCCGTCGCGGCTGCCGCCGCACCTGCCGCGACCACGAACGCGGGCCGTGCGTTGCCGCCGTGCTGAGTAACTGCGCCCGCGATCGCGTTTGCTGCGCCGGTGCCGCCCGCGAGGCCGGTCGACAGCCACCCGAACGCCTCGGCCGCGGCGCCCCCCGCGGTGTGCCGATCGAGGAGCAGCGAGATCGTTGTCAGCGACGGATTGATCGTCAAACCGGTCGCCAGGAGCAGTGCGCCGACCATGATCAGGAGTGTCGGGATGCCCGCAAGCACCACAGTGAGGGTCAGACACGCGAGTAACACGGTCAGGCGCGCGGCCGCGTCCGAGCGCCAACGCCGGGTGGCATACATAGGATCGCGGGCGGGGACAGGGCCGGCGGCGCGCCCGGCGTCCGACCGTAGGGTGCCGCAATGCATGGGAAGCAGCAGTCCGCAGGGCCGTCGGGTCGCTCGCGTACCGCACAACGCGCAACGCGCAACGCGCAACGCTGGCATGAGAGTCGAGCCGCCTCCAGCGAACTGTGACTAGCCGTCGGCGATTGGGCGCAGTTCGATCACGCCGTAACGGGCGATGGGGTGCTTGGCGGACACCTCGATCGCTTCGTCGATGTCAGCGCACTCGAGGAGATTGAAGCCCGACGGTGGTGCGGTCATAGCTTCGCGCGGACCATTGTCGATCTCGATCTCCCCGCCTCGCACGCAGACATTCACGGTCGCATCAACAGCCGCCAGCACATCCCCTTGCAAACGCACGCCGCGCTGCTCCATCTCCGACACCCAAGCCTCGACCTGGGAACCGATGGTTCCGCGGTCCACTGGATCGAACGCGATCGACTCATCCCGGCAAACCAGCATCAGGAACCTCATCGATCCTCCTCACTCAGACCGTTGTCACAAGATGGCACCCATCGAAACGACGGATATCAATCATGACTCGGACTCCACGCCGGCGTACTCGTCGCCGTATTCCGCCGCCTGACTGGGCCTGTCAGTCCCGCGAAGAGCCGGCTACCGCAATGGACGAAACAGGGCAGTGCGCCGATGCCGACGCCGGCGAGGTCGCGAGATCGGATTTCTCGCGGAGCGATCGCCCGGCGCCGACAGTCGGCGTGATCGGAGGGTCGCCATAGGCATCGTGAGGTCTGTAACGGCGTGCTTGGGCGAAGCACTCGCCCGGCTTCCGCGCCTACGCCTACTGATGAACGACAGGACCAGCTTGCGCCGGCTGCCCCTATGCGCGTGGAAAGCAGCAGCCGGCTTGTTGTCTCGCTCGTGGCTCCGGCTGTCCGACAGCAGCAGTCTTAGAGCCGAGGGTGCTCGGGGTTGGCTGCCGCTTCTGCACCGACGCATAACTTTGGGGCATGGAAAGCACAAGTGCGCGCGTGCGTTTCGGCCCGACGGAGTTCTTGTTGGTCGCGAGGGCGAGGTTGGTCTGGGGGGCGCGCGCATCGACGGAGGGAAGCGTCGCAGCGTCCATGACGGTTCCGCTCTAGCCACCGGGCACTCAGACCATGTACCGAACGGGGAGACGTCCGAATGGCGGCGGGGCATGGGTTTGGTGCCCTGGGGCCGGAGAAAAGACTAGGGTGGCCTCCTGGTGCGACCGGCCGCGGGCGCGTCATGATCGTTCCGCGGGTGATCCACGAGGGATCGCTCGGCATCGAGGGAGGACTCCAATGAAATGTCTCGCTGCCGGCGTGGGTTCCGGCTCGAGTGCTGCGCTCGCTTCCTTGGGGGGCGACAGCCTCCGGTTCCCAACTTTTCAACGCGACCGATCGGCGCTAGCGCGACCTGGCTTACGCGACCGGGTCGAGGCGACACCATTGGGGTTTGTAATTCTGGGGGGTGTTTCGTGGACGATCTAACGACTCGGCGCGGGCACATAATGCGCCGGCGCGCCTCCCAGCATCGCGCCCAGCTCAGCGGAGGCGTTGCGGCAGTGCTCGCGCTCGGCAGTCTCGTGGCTGGCTGCGGGGTTGGCGCCACAACGACCGTCATCGAGAAAACCGCCGCAGCTCCAGTCACCGCCCATCGAGCCGCGTCACCCCGCCGAGCCGCGAGGAAGGTACACGCAGTAACCGTGACCCGGACTGTGGCCACACCCGCACCACCGCCGTCGACGCCGCAGGTATTCACGGGTTCGGGTCAACTAGACCTCGGAACGATCCAGGTTCCTGAAGACTCCGTGATCAGTTGGAACTGCCCGTCGTGCGCGAACACCAACTTCATCATCAACAACGCGCAGTCCGACTTGAACCAAATCGCGACGAACGGCCTGGACCAGACCCAGGGGGTCGACCCGATCGCCGCCGGCGACTACCACACCGTGGTCGTGGACACGACCGGCGGCCCGTGGACCGTGGCGATCGGGCGCACCGCTCCCGCCCCGACCAACTCCGCGCCGGCGGCGCAACAGTCCTCAGCGCCAGCCGGGTCGCCCTCGACGAGCGCGACGCAATGTGACCCGAACATTTCGGTCGCAAACGGGAGCTGCCCGTTCGCCGAGAACACGTTCTACGAATACTGGCGGCACGGGGGCGCGTCGTCATTCGCGGTTCGCAGCCCAGCTGCGGACGCCACGCTCGAGGTCAGCTGTAGCGGTGGGAGTCAGGTGAGCTGCACCGCGAGCGATGGCACCACCGTGTCCTTCCCGCAGGCCGCCGTGGCGCGCTACACCCCCGCGGAGGCAAGCGCCTACGCCCGTTCCCATAACCCCGGGCCCTAGTACACGGAAAAATGCCCCTGCGGACTAACGCGGCAATCCTCCGCTCAAGCCGGGGGGCTAGCGGCCGAACCACAACGCGCGCCAACGCGCGAACCAAGATAGCCCAGCCCGAGCGGAGTCCGTGCGGGCTGCGACATGTTCGGTTAGGGTTGGCCGGCATGACATCTCGGTTATGTCTCATCGTCTGTCTTGCTGCGCTCGCTCTGGTGGGCGCCGCGAGTTCCGCCGACGCGAGCAACAATGGTCGCGATCCGGCAATGGCCACCGTCGCAGCGCTGCACTGTCGGGATGTCGGGCCTCCGAACAGTGATGTCGGTCTGTACCAAGTCACCGCAACTCGCCTCTCGTGCTCCCAAGCGCGTTCGGTGCTGAGGCGCTGGTACAACAACCCGTCGGCCCCGAGATCCGGTCCGCGGGGGTGGCGTTGCTGGACACGGCAAACCTCAGCGTTTGCCTACCGCACAACGTGTCGCAGGAAGGGAGCAACGATCAGGTTCACGCAGCTTGCCGCATAGCCGCGAACACCGTGCCCAACTTGCGCGACGAAGCATCCACCTTTCACGACTGGTGACTATTGGTGTCCGCTGTCGGTTGGATCGAGCAATCCCGACTCCGGCGCTTAGGAAGTCGCCGAGGTACCGGGCGGCGAACCCGTCGGTCACGGGCTACCGTCTTCACAGTCAACGACGGAAGGCTATTGTCGCTGTCGACGGCAACGCGGGATCGAACTTGCTCGGAGGAGATGCTCGACGCCCGGTCGGACGCGCGCGATTTCCGTCTCGACGAGCTCAGCAAACGCGCGGTGCTGACGTCCTGAACATCGGGGTCCTGTGCGCCGGCCGCTACTGCCCGTGCAGCCACCAGTGCTCCTCGACGACGAAGCTTGAGAACCGGACGCTTTGGCGGCAGCGCGCCTGAACGAAATCGCTGCCGCGCTCCGTCATCCGGCACGTGTAGGTCCCGTATTTACGGGTGTGCACTTTGAACGTGTGGCTCTGGCCGCCGGGGACGCCCGGTGGTGGCGGCGGCGGATAGTCTGCGACGGGCAGGCCACGCTCGTACGCGTCCGAGGTCGCGCTCGCGATCCGGGCGGCAGCGCCGCACGAGAGATGGTGGTAGCGGTAGACGGTGACGCGCCGGTCATACACGGGCAGGGCGAGGTCACGGTAGCGTCGAACGCACTTCGCGCTCGCGTCGGCCGCGCCGCCGAACACGCCCAACAGCACCCCGACCGTGACGCTCGCCGTCACGAGCACACGCGTCCGACTCATCGCGCCCCTCCTGTTCTGACCGTACGATCCCAGGGACGCAGTGTCTCAACGAGACTATACGAACGCAACCTCGTTGACGAGCCGACTTCCGAACCGGTGACGTGGCCGCGCGATCGCTTTCATCGTGGGCAGCGTAGACGGCTGACGACGGCTTCGGCGACGAAGCGCTCGCCCGACAAGACCTCAGCGTCGCCAAGACCAGGGCGCGCGAAACGGACCTTCAAACACTCCTGTTCGTCCAACGCGCAGACCGTTGCCCGCCGCCGTTGCCCGCTCGGCACAGACGCGGGATAACGAGTGCCGGCGGAAGTGGCCGTTCACCTACGGATGGGCTGGCGCAGCCGTCATGGCTGATGATCTAGCACCTACCGCAGGTGTGCCTCGGAGTCGAGGCTGCCCGGCACGGTTGCCCAAGCCTGGGTCCGGCGCCCACGGAGACCTGGCGGGACGTCGAGCCCAGCGGCGGCCGACTCGTCCGTGGAATACCCCCAGCCGGACTCGAACCGGCGATCTCCTGCGTGAAAGGCAGGCGTCCTAACCGCTAGACCATGGGGGCGTGTTGGGGTCATTGTAAGAGCGGGACGCCTATAGGCTTCGTCCGTGCCCAGCCCCGGTCTCGAAGATTCGGATCCGGATGAGCCGGATCGTTTGTCCGACGGCCTCGCCTACGTGCGCGCGCAGGTCGGTGCCGAGCCGCGCAGCGGTTTCGCCCGGATGCTCGGCCTGAGCGTGCAAAGCGCTGAGTTCGGCGTTGCGGTGGTTCGCGTGAGCCCGCGGGCGGAGCATCTCAACGTCGCCGGCACCGTCCACGGCGGGTTCCTGTCCGCGCTGATGGACTACGCGACCGGCCTCGCGGCCATGACCACGCTGCCGCCGGGCAATCGCGGCGTGCACGCGCAGGCCTGCTATTCGTTCCTGCGCGGGGCGCGCGCGGACCGCGGGCTCAGCTGCCGTGCGACCTGTCCGCGGACGCCCCGGGCCGTCGGTCACATCAACTGCGAGGTGCACGACGACGCGATGGAATTGATCGCCACTGGTAGCTCGGTGATCGCTGTGGTGCCGTTCCGCGGCAGGCCCACGGCCTGACCGCCGCCGGCACAGTCGCCGTGCGGTCAAGGGCAAGACGGGCCGACGTTGTCGGGAGGCGTATGGTGGAGTGGTGCCGCGTGCTTCCCGAGTCGAGGTCTCCGACGGCCGGCAGCGCTCGTTGCGGCCGAGTCGCCAACTGCTGGTCACCCTGCTGATCGGAGGCATTTGCGCCGGCCTGCTGGTACACGTGGCGCCACCGGGTGCCGTGCTGGCCCAGATTGGCGAAATGAGTCTGCCTTGGGTGGGGGGTGCGGTGGCGCTCGAGCTCGCGTCGTGTCTTGGGTACGTGTTCGTCTTCCGTCGCCTCTTTCCTGAGCCGGCCGGAACGCGGGCGCGGCGGCTGGCCTGGATCGGGATGGGCGCCGGCGCGGTGCTGCCAGGCGGCAACTTCTGCTCCGCCGCGGCGACCGGATGGTTGCTGCGCAAGAGCGGATTGACTCGGGACCAGCTCCTGACTCGCTGCGCGACGCTGGTGTCGCTGTTCATCGCGGTCAACCTGGTGGCGGCGGTTACCGTCGGGTTGTTGCTGCTGATACGCCTGGCCCCGGGACCGCACGACCTCGAGCACACCCTGTTGCCGACCGCGGTCTGCGGCGGCCTGCTCTTCCTCATGTGGGCTTGCGGTGCGCTGATCCGCGCGCGGGGGAAGCGTGCCCCGCGCATGCTGCGGGCGATCGGCGAAGGCATCGACGGGGCCTGGGAGGCGATCGGCGGAGCGCACTGGAGACTGCTCGGAGCCGCTGGCTACGTCTGCCTTGACATGGCCGCGCTGTGGGCGGCGTGCGCGGCAACCGGCCATCCGGTCGGCTTTCCCGCCGTGGTCCTGGCGTATGAGATCGGCTATTTGGCCACGCTCATCCCGATGCCGGCCGGCATCGGGGTGCTCGACACCGGGCTGGTGGCGTCGCTGGTGCTCTACGGCGCCCGGCCCGCCGCCGCAGTCAGTGCCGTGCTGGTCTACCACGCGGTCGCGATCTGGGTCCCCGGCCTCGGCGGCCTGGCGGCGTGGCTACCGGTCCGCCGCGAGCGCCGTTCGACCCCCGACGGAGTCGGGCTCGGCATCCTCGTCGGCACTGCCGAGCGGCAGCCCGTCACCTAGCTCGCCGGTCGATCTGATGGCTACCGGTCGCCTGGGCGTGCTACATAACCCGGACTATTTGCGGGTTATGTAGCACGCCGCCGCGCCGCCGCGCCGCCGCGCCGTCCGCCGCCCGCCGCCCCGCCGCCCCGCCGCCCCGCCGCCTCGCTGAAACCAGCGCCGGGATGGCCAGCCCCGAGCAGCGAACGTTGTCCACGTGGCCCTGTCGGAAGCCCGCTACGAGCGAGAAACTCCGCCACTGCTCAAGGTACGTCACCAGCGAGGGGCCATTCCGGCGATCGCCGCCGTGTCGGCGCTGTACGGGCGGGATATCGACGCGGGACTGGAGCGGATCGAGCGCACGGTGGAGCGCGCGCGAAAGCTCGGCGCGCGCCTGATCGTCTTCCCAGAGTCGGCGCTGGGCGGCTATCTGTACGAGCCTCGGGCTGGCGAGCCGGCGTCGGCTGACGCGTCGGCGTGCGCCCGGAACAGAACATCGGGCGGTTCGCCACCGCTTGACCTCTGATCCAGAGCGGCTCGTCGTCAGACCTGCGGACGAACCACGCTGTGCACCTGGTAGACCGTCACCGCCGGACGCGGGGGGCCGCCCCGCCTGCAGCCGCGGCGTTCCTCGGCAGCAGCCGCTCGGTCTCGAAGCGTGTAGGACATTCGTTTACGCCGGCCCGCCTTGGGGCTCGGTTCGATTCTCAGCCCGCCCGCGCGGGTAGCGGAGGACCGGACGTATCGCATCGCGGTACGCGAATACGAGGAGAATCAATGATCACGCTGGGACTCATCCTGTTGTTGATCGGTTTGGTGGCAAAGGTCGCCATTCTCTGGACGCTGGGCATCCTGTTGCTGGTGGTCGGAGTGGTGATGGTCGCCCTCGGCTCGATGGGACGGGCGGTCGGCGGTCGGCGGCACTTCTATTAGCGCTGGGGGTCCGGAGCTGATCGCCCCTCGGGCGATCAGCTCAGATCCAGCCGCGCTCGGTGGCGATAAGCACTGCTTGGGCGCGGTCCGTCGCCCCCAGCTTGCCGTACACGTTGTGCAGGTGAGCCCGCACGGTGCTCGTCGCCAGGCCGAGGTCACTGGCGATCTGCTTGTAGACCATGCCCTGGGCCAAGCGGCGCAGGACCTCCACCTCCCGCGGGGACATCGGACAGGGGTCGATCTGACGCGGGCGAGTGCTCGACGTCGGCGACGGCAGGTCATACAGCACGGCGCGTAGCTCGGCCGGCTTGACGCCGGCCACGCGGGCCATGCTGACCAGCTCGCGTGGATTGGTGACCCCGCCGAAGGCGTAGTGGGCAAGCATGTCGGCCAGGCGCACCAGCGCGGCCTCGCCTTCGCAATCCTCGGCGTGATGGCGCTCGATCACACTGGCGATCGACCCCGGCAGCCCCCACCGCCGCGCCAAGACGCCGCCGACCAGGGCGTGATCGACCCCGAGCTCGCGGCGCTCCCGGGCCAGACGCTCGTCGGACGTCCGGGCATCACCGAGCACCTGATTGGGATAGCCGGGGTAGGCATGAACCAGCACCAGCTTGCCGACATCGTGCAAAAGCGAGGTCACCATCAGGCGATCGCGCTGCTCATAACCGATCTCCCGGGCCAGTCGATCGGCGGCTCGTTGGGTGGCGATCGCATGCAGGCGGAAGCGCTCGGGGATCCCGTGCCAGACCGTGTTGCGCTCGAAGAAGTCCTGGGTGGGCCAGTGGCTGGCGAGGTCCCGCACCGCGTGTGGGGAAAGGATGTCCACGGCTTGAACCACGCTCTCGACGCAACCGTGAAGGTCGCCCTCGGCCCGGTTGGCCAACCGCAGCACCGCGACGGCAAGCGCGACCTCGACCTCGACCGCATCGACCACGGCGGGCTTCGCGGGTTCGCCGTCGTCGAATAGGCGTAGCACGCGATTGCGCGATTCGACCATCATCGGGAATACCTCGAGCGCCTCAAACGCGGCCGTCAGGCGTCGCCCGTGGCCCTCGTTGTGCTCGCGGACGACATATGGGTGGGTCGGAATCGTTTTCACTCCAGCAAGTCGGCTCGACCGATGCGGACGGGCCCATTCGCGCACCCGCCGCTCGACGAGCTCGCCTCTCTCACCACTACTACGGCCCGGCACGGAGGAAGTCAGGGCGTACCTCCAGTGCGGAGTTCGTGTCCGGCACGCCAGCCCTTCCCGGCATCGGCCCGGTCATGCCGCGCGCGATCGCGCTTACGGGCGTCCCACTTGACGTGGCGCCTCTCGTGCTTCTTGTCCGGCTTGTGCTTCTTGTGCTTCTCGTGCTTACCGGCCCTCGACTTCTGATGCCCGTGGTTCTCATGGGCTGAACCTCGGGACGGCCGGACCCTGGCCTGCGGCAAGGAACGCGCCTGGGCGCGCCTGGCTATGGCGGCGAAGGACGACGCGGCCGGGCGGCTGGCCGTACGCCGTCGGGCGCGTTTGGCTCGGTGCTTGGAGCTCGCGCCCGACCTCTTCGCGCGCCGGCGGCCGGCCGCGGGTCCGCCAGGACCGCCCGAGCCCGGGGGCGTCCGAGCCGCGGGGCGTCCGGGGCCAGACCGGATGGCGTGAGTCGGGGCCGAAGTGCGCGCCGGGTGCCCAGAGTGATGCAGGACCGCGGTAACGCCCGCCGCCGCGGTGGCGATCACGGCGACCCCGGTCAGCGCCTTCGCGGAGAGCGCCATGCCGACGGACTTGCCGGCGCCGGCCGCTACCGCGCCTCCGGCTCCCGCCGCTCCGTGTCCAGAGCCGACGCCGGCGATGCGGGCGAGCAACCCTGCGGCAGCGACGGCGGGCAGCGGCGCCAGCGCGCGCAGCTCGGCGGTGCGGGCGGGAATCGCCGCGGCGAATGCCGCGCACCCCGGGCAGTCGCGGAGATGGGCACGGATGCGACGGCCGCGGAGCGCGCGCCCGTCGCCGTCGGAGATGGTTCGCCGGATCTCCTCACATGCCATGGCACGGCCCTCGGAGAACTCCATCAGCGACCGCCGCGCCTCGAACACGGTTTGCTTCGCGGCACCAACCGTGATTCCCAGCGCCAGCGCCACCTCCTCGTGCGAGAGGCCGCCGAGCTCGCGCATCACCAAGGCTCCCCGCTGACGCTCGGGCAATTCGCGTAGATCCGCCATCAGCAGGTCCAGCCGGGCACGCTCTTCGGCCACGTCCGCCACCGAAGCCGTCGCTGGCTCGGAGGCCTCGGAGAGCTCGTCCTCCGAACGGCGTCGGCGCAGCAGCGAAATCGACTCGTTGTGCGCGATCCGGTAGAGCCAGGGGCGCAGGGGTGCATTGCGCTGGCCACGCCTGAGCGCGACCAACGCCCCCGTGAACGTCGCCTGCAGCGCGTCCTGTGCGTCGGCGTCGTTTCTCAGCATCGAGAGGCAATAGCGATACAGCGCCTGGTGGTAGCGCTCGTACAGAGCGGTGAACGCGCGCTCGCTGCCTCCGCCGACCAGGCGTGCCAACCGCTCGTCGCCCAGCACCGTCAGCCGCGGCGGGAACGACCGCCCGCGCGATGGCACCCGCAGGTCGGCCTGGGCTTCCATACCTCACATCATCGACTACGGACCAAGCCGCGCGGAAGTCAGGATGTATGCACGCGTATGTATGGATGCGGACGCGATGGACAAAGCTGGGCGCCACGAGGTCCAGCTTCACGCCTGGGTCGGGCTGGCGCCGACGTGGACGACGACAACGTTGAGCGGCGTAGCGGGCTGCTGCGACTCGGGTATCGCGGAGAGGATTGACTCCTCGGTCCCCAACGCTGCCCGCAGGTCGACCAGCCCTCCGGCCGAGTAGAAGCGCTCGTCACGGCCGACGAGGATCTGGCGCGGAAAGCCGAGCAGTTCGACGCACACGTTCAGCACGTCCGGGCTGACACCGACAAACGCGGCGGCGGCGTCCAGCTTCATCAGGGGTTCGAGCATCTCTCTCGTCCTACATACGCGCCGCCGCGGCAAAAGTCAGGAACGACTCACGTACCCGATGGGTATCGGTCTGTACCCATCGGGTATTGTCCCATCCGTGCCGGAATCCCTGGTCGCCAGCCACCCGGAGATCGCGCCGCTGCTCAGCGAGCGTCCACAGCGGGCGCGCCTCCTGGAAGCGATGGTGCGCGCTGTGGCGGAGAAGGGATACGAGGCGGCCACCGTGACCGACGCCGTGCGGCTCGCGCGCGTTTCCCGAGGCACGTTCTACGAGCTCTTCGATTCCAAGGAGGCCTGCCTGCTCGCCGGATACAGGGTCGGATACGAGGTGCTCGAGAGTCGGATCTCCGCGGCCGTCCGCGAGGCGAGGGACTGGCGCGAGGAGCTGCGGCTGGGCATCCGCGCTTACCTGCAGACACTCGAGCAGGACCCGCTGTTCGCGCGGGTGTACCTGATCGAGGCCGAGGTCGTGTGGGCGCAGCGCGATGAGATCCTCGATCGCTTCGCCCGCAGGTATGCCAAGACGTTTGCCAAGTCCGGGCGGCCGACGCCGCCGCTGGAGGCGCTCTATCTGCTGGCCGTCGGCGTGCATGCGCTGGCCTGCGCGCGGGTGCGCGCGGGGAGAGGAGTGCTCGATCTCGAAGACATCCTGGTGGGCTGCGCGGTGCGGCTCGCCAGCAAGGAGGAGAAATGGACCTGACTTTCAACGAGCGCGAACTCGCCTTCCGCGACGAGCTGCGTACGTGGTTCGCCGACAACGACGCCGGGCCCGAGCCCGAGGGCGATGAGGACGCGCACGCCATCTGGCGGCGCGACTTCCAGCGGCGGCTGGCCGATGACGGCTGGGTGGCAGTCCACTGGCCGCGCGAGTACGGTGGTCGCGGCGCGACCTTGACCGAGTCGGCGATCTTCTTTGAGGAGCTCGGCCGCTCCGGGGCTCCGCTGCCGATCAACGTGCTCGGGGTGCTGCTGGCCGGACCGACGATCATGACGTGGGGAACGCCGGACCAGAAGGACCGTTATCTCAGCCCGATCCTCACCGCCGAGGAGATCTGGTGCCAGGGCTTCTCCGAGCCCGACGCCGGCTCCGACCTCGCGAGCCTGAAGACCCGAGCGGTGAAGGACCCCGACGGAGGATGGGTGGTCACCGGGCAGAAGGTTTGGACCAGCGGCGCGCAGTACTCGAAGTGGTGCATGCTGGTGGCGCGAACCGACACCGATGCGGCGAAGCACAAGGGACTTACGTACTTCCTGCTCGACATGGAGCAGGAGGAGGTCCAGGTCCGCCCGCTGCGCCAGATCACCGGCGAGGCGGAATTCAACGAGCTGTTCATCGACGGAGCACGGATCCCGGACGAGAACGTGCTCGGGGGAGTTGGCAATGGCTGGAAGGTCGCGCTGACGACGCTGATGAACGAGCGCGCGGGCCTGGGGTTCTTCCTCCAGGTCCGTCTTCGCCAGATGCTCGACCGGCTGATCGAGGAGGCCGCCGCGGCGGGACTGCTTGACGACCCGATCATCGCCGACCGCTTGGGTGACCTGCACCTGAGGACCGAGATCCTGCGCCTCACCGCCTATCGCGGACTGACCGCCATCGAGAAATACGGCCAACCCGGTCCTGAGGGCTCGCTGACCAAATGGCTGTGGTCGGACACCAACCAGCTGCTCACCCAGTTCGCCGCCGACCTGCTCGGGCCCCGGACGCTGCAGGCCGGGGACCGGTGGGCCTACGAGTTGCTCCGCGCCCGGGGCAACTCGATCGAGGGGGGCACCACCGAGGTGCTCAAGAACATCATCGCCGAGCGCGTGCTCGGCCTCCCCAAGGCTCGTTAGGAGGCGGCTGTGGACTTCGATCTGACCCAGGACCAGAAGGAGATCAAGGGCGTCGCCCGGGAGCTGCTTGCCGCGCGCTCGCCGATGGCAAAGGTGCGCGAGGCGGCCGAGGCCGGTGCATACGACAGCTCGTTGTGGAACGAGCTGGTCGGACTCGGGTGGCCCGGAATCGCAGTCGCCGAGGAGCACGGCGGCCAGGGCCTGGGCGCCGTCGAGCTCGCGGTGCTGCTCGAGGAACTTGGATACGCCTGCGCGGCGACGCCATTCCTGTCAACCGCCGTGGCCGCCGCGGTGATTCAGTCCACCGGCACTGCCGAGCAGCAGGCTCGCTGGCTGCCCGGATTGGCGTCGGGCGAGTTGACCGCCGGGATCGGGACGCACGAGCTGGCCGCCGACGCGGCCGGCGCCGCGGTCGCCGTCCTGATAAGCGGCGACGAAGCCCAGATCGTGACGGCGCCTGAGACCGAGCCGCTGATTGCGATCGACCCGACCCGGCGCTATGCGCGCGTGCTCGGATCTGGGGAATCTGGTGCGCTCGGCGCGGGAGCGGCCGAGCGGATCCGCGCGGCGATCTCGGCCGAGGTCGTCGGGGTCTGCCAGCGCGCGCTCGACATGACGCTGGACTACGTCAAGGACCGCAAGCAGTTCGGCGTCCCGGTCGGCTCCTTCCAAGCCGTCGCGCACCGCTGCGCCCAGATGCTGCTGCACACCGAGAGCGCGCGGGGGGCCGCGTACTACGCGGCCTGGGCGGCCGACGCGGACCCTGACCGGCTGGCCGAAGGCGCAGCTCTGGCCGGCGCCGCGGCGGCCGACGGCGGTCGCGAGGTCACCGCCAGCGCGATCCAAGCGCACGGCGGGATCGGCTTCACCTGGGAGGCCGACGTTCATTGGCTGTATAAACGCGCGCAGCTCGATGCCGCGCTGATCGGCGGCGCCACCCGTCACCGAGCGGCGCTGGCGGCGATCGCCGCCGACCAGGTGGCGATGCGCGCCCGTTGATCGGACCCCCAACCAAGGAGCGAACTTCAAGATGCTCACCCTCACCGGCCTCGACGAAGTCAAGTCCTACGTGGGCCAGGAGCTCGGCGTCAGCGACTGGCACACGGTCACCCAGGAGAGGATCGACGAGTTCGCCGAGGTGACCGGCGACGACCAGTGGATCCATGTCGACGTCGAACGGGCCAAGCAGACGCCGTTTGGTGGCACGATCGCCCACGGGTACTACGTCCTGTCACTGATGCCGCGGTTCTCCTACGACATGTTCAAGCTCGAGGGCTTCGCGTTCGGGCTGAACTACGGGCTCAACCGCGTCCGGTTCCCCGCGCCGATGCCCGTAGGCGAGAAGGTGCGCATGCGGGCGAAGCTGGCCTCGGTCGATGAGGTCCCAGGGGGCGCCCAGATCACCACGGAGGTGACCTTCGAGCGCGAAGGCGGCGAGAAGCCGGTCTGCGTCGCCGAGACGCTGGCCCGGTTCTACACCGGCTGACGCTCAGACGACGACGGGCGACCCGAGCTCCGAGGCGATCCGGTCCACGGCCATCCGCAGCGCGCCGGCGGCCAGCAGGGCATCCGTGGCCTGCGCCAGTATCCGACCCATCAGGCCGTGGCCGGTGACCTTGATCGTGGCCCGCACCTCGGTGCCGTCGCCGGCCAGGACCGCGAAGTACGCGACGTCCAGTCGGATCGGGCCGACCGCGGTCAGGACCAAGCGACCGTCGTCGGCTTCGGCCACCTCGACACCAAACTCGAGGCGGCGTCCGGCCAGGCTGCCGCTCACCCGTACGCGGTCGCCGGCGGCCAGGCGGTCCCCCTCGAAGTCGAGGACGTCGAAGGCGATCGGGGCCCAGCGGCCGATGGCGTCCGGCTCGGTGAGAAGCGCCAGCACCTCATCGGGAAGTCCGGCTACTCGGGTCTGAGCTGTCCATGTCGCCATGGGGATACTTTCCCGCACTTATCCACCCCCGATGTGTGACATTAACCCGGTTCCCGGGTAGGTTCCGCGAGCCTTGACCGGTGCCGGACACCCGCACTCGTTCCACAGCGTCAGCGCGGAGCACGCCGCGTTCGTCTGGGACAACTCGGCCACGGCCGTCCTCGAGGTGGAGTCCGGTGCGACAGTCGAGCTGGAAGCCGCCGACGCCTCGGGCGGGCAGCTGACCGCGCAGTCCTCGTCGCAAGACGTCGCGGGACTGGACCTGGCCCGCGTCAACCCCATCACCGGGCCGGTATTCGTGCGCGGGGCGGAGCCGGGCGACGTGCTCGCCGTGGAGATCCTCGAGCTACGGCCGCACGACTGGGGTTGGACGGCGATCATCCCCGGCTTCGGTTTGTTGGCCGACGAGTTTCCCGATCCCTGGCTGCGGATCTCGCAGGTCGACGCCAAGCGGGGGTCGGTGCGGTTCGCCGACGACGTCACGCTTCCGTTCTCACCGTTCCCGGGGACGATCGGCGTGGCGCCGGCCGAGCCGGGACAGCACTCGGTCGTGCCGCCCACGCGCTGGGGAGGCAACATGGACATCAAGCACCTGCGTCCCGGGACGACGCTGTTGCTCCCGGTGGGCGTGTCGGGCGCGCTGTTCTCGGTGGGCGACACCCACGCGGCGATGGGCGACGGGGAGGTCTGCGGTACCGCCGTCGAGACGGCGATGGACATCGCCGTTCGGCTTTCGGTACGACGCGACCTGTCGCTCCACTACCCCCAATACGTCGTGCCCGCCGGCCAGCTGGCCGCGATCGAGGCGTCGAGCTATCACGTCTGCACCGGCGTAGACCCGGACCTGCTCGAGGCGACCCGCGCGGCCACGCGCGCGGTGATCGATCACATCGTCGAGCGTCACGGGCGCAGCCGCCAGGAGGCCTACGCGATCGCCTCGGTCTCGGTCGACCTGCGGATCCACGAGGTCGTCGACGTTCCCAATTGGGTGGTCGGCGCCTTCCTCCCTGAGGCGATCTTCGGCTAGCGCGCATCGACCGTGGCGAGCGACGCGACAGTACCCGCACGAGGCGCCGCTCCGGGACTCCGGCGCGAGCTGCGCTTCTGGGAGGCGATCGCGCTCTCGATCGGCATCATGGCCCCGACCGCGGCGATGGCATTGAACGGAACCGCGCCGGCCGGACTGATCGGCCGCGCCGTGCCGCTGGCTTTCATCTTCGCGACGATCGGCGTGCTGTTCGTCTCCTACGCGTTCATTCGCCTGTCCCGGTATTTCAGCCACGCCGGATCGGTGTTCGCGTTCTCGGGGATCACGCTCGGGCCGCGCGCCGGGTTCTTCTCGGGCTGGGCGCTGCTCGGCACCTACCTCGCCTTCACCTGCGCGTCCACGGCCGAGGCGGGAACGTTCGGCATCGCATTCCTGAGCGGCACGGGGATCGCCAAGTCGGCCGACTATTTCGTGATCGCCGTGATCGCGGCGGCGCTGATCGCGCTGCTGGCCTACGGCGACATCCGTGTGGCCACCAGATCGCTGCTCGGGATGGAGGGGATCTCGGTGCTGTTGATCGTGATCCTGATGGTGGTGATCGTGGTCAAGCTGATCGCCGGCACCTCGCCTCACGGTCAGAGCGTCACGCTTGACGCATTCAAGATTCCGGGCGGCGTCTCGTTCTCGGCGGTGGCCAGCGCCGCCGTGTTCGGATTCCTGTCCTTCGCCGGGTTCGAGGGCGCCGCTGCCCTCGGCGAGGAGACCAACAACCCGCGGCGGGAGATCCCACGGGCGATCCGCACCGCGGTGATCGGCTCGGGCATCTTCTACATCCTCTGCATCCTCGTGCAGACGTGGGGGTTCGGGGCCAACGCGACCGGAGCAAAGGCGTTCTCGAGCTCCACCGCCCCGCTCGGCGACCTGGCGCAGACCTACGTCGGCTCGGCGATGTCCGACGCGATCAACTTCGGCGCCACGATCAGTGCGTTCGCCAGCGGACTCGGCGCGGCGGCTGCCGGCGCGCGGATCCTGTTTGCCCTCAGTCGCGATACCGCGCTCGCCGGGGCCCTCGGGCGCCCGTCGGCCCGGACCGGGGCACCGGCCGGGGCGCTGACGGTGGTGCTGCTCGTCGGCGTCGGCGCGATCGCCGCCCAGCGCATCGCGGGCGTCTCGGCTGTCAATGCCTTCTTCTACCCCGGCACGATCGGGGTGCTCAGTCTGCTGATCGCCTACATCGTCACCAACGTCGGCGCGATCAGCCACCTGTTCATCCGCGCTCGTCGAGCCCCACGGTGGGAGATCGTGTTTCCGCTGCTGGGGATCGCGTTCCTGATCTACACCCTGTACAAGAATGTCCAGGGCGTCGCATTTCCCTACAGCCGATTCCCGCTGGTGGTCGGCATCTGGCTGGCCGTCGGCTTGGTGATCGTCCTGGCGTTGCCGGGGCTATCGGCCAGGATCGGGAAATCGTTGGCGCGCGAAGAGGGTCTCGACCTCGCGGCGGACGAGCGCAGCTAGGGTCCGCGTGGTTCGTCGGAAAACTACGGGTGCTATCTGGACCAATCGGCCCATACTCGGAGGATGCCCCTGAGCGATGGATCGGGCGTCGACGAGCTGGTCACGCGGACGGTGGCCAAACACGTCGTGCTGTCGATCCTGGCCGCGCTTCCCGACGCCTCGGTGCTCGCGTTCGACCCTGAGCTGCGGTTCGTGTTCGGGGCCGGAGCCGCACTCGGGCGCCACGGCTTTACTCCGGAGGATCTCACCGGCCGGGCATGCCAGGACGTGCTCGGTGAGCGCTGGGCAATATACGAGAACGCATACCGTGCGGCCTTGGCCGGCCACCCGAGCTCAATTGAGGTGAACGCCCCCGATGGGGACCGCCGGTACCTGGTCGAGGTGTCCCCGGCACGATCGGATCTGGGCGAGGTGACCGGTGGCGTCGTGATCGCCCGGGACGTGACCGAACTGCGCCGTCTGGAGCGAGAGGCGCGCACGCACGAGCATCTGCAGCAAGTTGGCTTCGATGGGTCGCTGACCGGTGCCGCGCGAACCGACCTCGACGGCCGGTTTCTGGAGGTCAACCAAGCCTTCGTCGACCTGTTGGGCTACTCGCGTCAGCGACTGACCGGCATGACCTCCCGTGAGATGACAGACCCGCGGGACCTGCCCGCGGACCTCGCCGCCGAGGCTGAGATGGTGAGGGGCGCGCGGCGCACGTACCGCGCCGAGAAGCGCTACCTGTGCGCCGATCGCCGCACCGTCTGGGCGCTGATATCGGTCGTTCTGATTCCCGCCGGCGTCCGCCCAGCGCACCTCTTCACGCAGGCGATCGACATCACCGACCGCAAACGTGCCGAGGCCCAGCGGGCGCTGCAGGCGACGATCACCGAACGGATGGGCGACGGGGTCGCCCTCGTCGATGCCCGCAACCGGACCATCGTGTACGCGAACAACGCCTTCTCGTCGATGCTCGGCTACGAGCCGGGCGAGTTGGACGGTCAAGCCCTCGCCGTCGTGTCGGCACCCGCGGAGCCCACCGATCACGACGTGGCGAGCGAGATCGTCCAGGCGATTGCCCGTGACGAGGTGTGGAACGGGAGGATCCAGAACGTGCGGAAGGACGGCTCTGCCTGCTGGTGCTGGGCGAGCGTGACCGAGCTTGAGCATCCCGATCACGGTCCCCTGTGGGTCTCGGTACACAACGACATCAGTCAGGTCAAGCGTTCCGAGGATGCGCTCCGGGAGGCGCAGGAGCGGTTTGAGCAGGCCTTTGAAAAGGCGCCGATCGGGATGGCGCTGGTCGGGCTGGACGGCCGTTTCCTCCGGGTCAACCAGGCGCTCTGTCGGATCACGGGTTACGACCAGGACGAGTTGACGACCATGTGCTTCCAGGACATCACGCATCGTGAGGATCTCGATGCCGGCGTGGAGTATGCGAAGCGCCTGATGGCGGGCGAGATCCGCGACTATCAGATTGAGAAGCGCTACCTCAAGGCGGATGGCAGCATCGTCTGGATCAACCTGTCCGCAACGCTGATCCGAGACACACGTGATCAGCCGCTGCATTTCATCGCCCAGATCCAGGACGTCTCCGACCGTCAGCGACTGGAAGCCCGTCTCCGCGATCTGGCCGACCACGACAGCCTCACCGGGTTGCGCAACCGCCGGGTCTTCGAGGAGGCCCTGCTGATACAGGTTGGGCGCTGTCAACGCTACGCCGAGCGTGCCGCACTGCTGATGATCGACATGGACGACTTCAAGGCGATCAACGACACCCATGGCCACAAGGCCGGCGATCGAACCCTGATAACCGTGGCGGCCGCGATCGTTCGGCGGATCCGCGTCGCCGATATCGCTGCGCGTCTGGGCGGCGATGAATTCGCCGTCCTCCTCGCTCACATCGGTGAAGCGGAAGCGACGTCCATCGCGCAGGACGTCGGAGCAGCAATCGAGGCGTCGACCGTTCCGCACGGCAATCGCACGATTCATCCTCGCGCCAGCATCGGCGTCGCGTTCATCGATCAACACAGCGTCGGCGACGAAGCGGTGCTCGCCATCGCCGACCGCGCCATGTACGCCGCCAAGCCACAACCGATGAGATAGGCCGGGTGATGAGAAGCTGAAGACGCAACCGTGACACGGGTCGCTAACGATGTCGGCGCCCGCCTCGTGCACGCCGGCGCCGGTCGTCGCATCTCGGCCCGGGCGAGCCAGGCCAAGCTCGCCACGACGATCCGCAGCGCCCTGGTCGATCGCAGCCTGACCGCCAACGCGGTGCGCTTGGCCGATGCGATCCGCGGCGAGATCGCCGCCGGCCGAGCTGTGGCCGAGCTTGAGGCCCTGGCCAGCGCCGATCAGCCGTTGGTCACGGATCCCGCATCGCCCTTGCTCCTCTGACCGTTCACCGATCGGCGACCGCGGCGAATATCGCCCCGAAGGCGACGTTGTCGGCGATCTGCGGTCCGAGCTCGAATTCGGCGATCAGCGGGAACCACCGCGGCGCGATCAGGCCGAGGTTGACCACGCCGAGCAACAGGCCGGCGAACGTCCCCCACGCCACGGAATGCTCGCGGGGGAGCATGTACGCCAAGAGCTCGGCGCTCGCCAGCGAGATCGCCGCGTGGGTGACGGCGCCGCGCACGAGCCCGGGGCGACCGGGGGGCAGCAGCGTGCCGACGGCTCGGGTGGCGTCGACGCCGTAGGCCAGCGCGGACCGGAGACCTCCGGTCGCCACGGCGTGCCCAAACGATGGCGTACCGCTGAGGACCGAGGCGACGGCGGCTCCCTGGAGGACACAACGCTGGCGGCGCCGCGGCACGTCTGGCCTGATTCAGCGCCGCGCGAGCACGATGTTCGACTCGAGCCCGGACTCGATCGGCCCATCGCCCGTCCCACGGGCGACGGCGGCGACCAGGCGTTGCCTCTGTTCGTCCGAAAGCCGGTCGATGTCGGCGGCGATCGGCGTCACCGCAAGCGTGGCCACAACCTGCGCCGGACCGCCCTCGAAGGCGACCGGCAGGGTGTGCGTGGCCACCTGGACATCGTGAAAGCCGGCGGCCTCGAGCAGGGCACCGAGCCGCTCGCCCTCCGGGAATCCGAACGGACCGCCGCGGTAGCGGTCGGCAAGCTCCGCACCGAGAGCCGCCTCGATCCCATCCGCCATAGCCCGGAACGGAGGCGAGCCGTCGATCTCCGTCCAGACGGCGATGCCGATCCGGCCTCCCGGCCGCAGGGCGCGGCGCATCTCGGCGACCGCCGCCGGTCGATCCGGGAAGAACTGGATCCCCTGCTGACAACTCACGACGTCGAACGTGGCGTCATCCACCGGGAGCCGGTCCGCCGGCCCCTCGAGGTACTCGATCACGGCAGCCCCGCGCTTCGGAGGCTTGGCCCTGGCCAGGGTCAGCATCGCCGGACTGAGATCGCAGCCTGTCACCCGTCCTTCCTCGCCCACCCGCTCGGCGGCGCTTTGCGCAACCGACCCCGGACCGCAGGCCACGTCCAGCACGGCCTCGCCGGAAGCGACGGCGAGCTGCTCGAGCAACAGCTCGCCCCAGGGCGCGAACATCCGCGGAACCATCACCTCGTCGTAGACCTGCATCGCCGCCAAGGCCGCTTCGCCGAAAGATTCGCTCCACCTGGCTCCGGTGCTCATCTGGTCAGCCGAGGTCCGGCAGCAGGTCGGCGATCGAGTTGACGATCCTCGAGGCCCGGTAGGGATGGCGCTCGGCATCCTCCAGTGTCGTCAGGCCGGTTAAGACGAGGATCGTTTCCATCCCGGCCTCCAGGCCGGAGACGACGTCGGTGTCCATCCGGTCGCCGATCATCGCCGCGGTCTCCGAGTGTGCGTCGATGGCGTTGAGCGCCGAGCGCATCATCAGTGGGTTGGGCTTACCCACGAAGTAGGGCTCAACGCCGGTGGCGCGGCTGATCAGGGCCGCCACCGAGCCCGTGGCCGGCAGGGGGCCGTCGAGCGTCGGCCCGGTGGCGTCGGGGTTGGTGGCGATGAACCGAGAACCGGAGGCGATCAGCCGGATCGCGTGGGTGATCCGCTCAAAGCTGTAGGTCCTGGTCTCACCCAGCACCACATAGTCGGGCCCTCGCTCGGTCAGCGTGTACCCGACGTTGTGCAGCGCCGTGGTCAGCCCGGCCTCGCCGATCACGTAGGCCGACCCGCCCGGCCGCTGATCCTCGAGAAACCGCGCTGTGGCCAATGCCGAGGTCCAGATTCGCTCCTCGGGAACTTCGATACCGCTGGCGCTCAAGCGCGCGGCCAGGTCGCGCGCCGTGTAGATCGAGTTATTGGTCAGCACCAGGAAGGGCCGGCCGAGCGACACCAGGCGGGCGATGAACTCGTCCGCTCCCGGGATCGCGAGGTCCTCGCGGACCAGCACTCCGTCCATATCCATCAACCATGAGCGGATCTCTCGTTTGGCCATCTCCACGCAAATGGTTGCAAAGCTCCGAGTTGGGGCCGGGGCGGTGCCCGAACCGCGACCCATTCGCCGCCCCGCCGCGATGAATTCCTCGCGTCGATCGGGTCTAATCCGGTGCCGATGTCTCCGTGGCGCCGGCCAAGCAAGCGACCCGAGAGAGGCGACCCCATGAGCGCGACGTTCCCCGGCGAGTCACCCGAGTACCGCGCGGCGCGCGACCGGCTGCTGCGACAGGAGATCGAGCTCCGGCGGGCGACCGAGACGGTGGCCGCCGCGAGGCGCGAGCTCCCTCCGGGTGGGGTCGTCCCCGAGGACTACGTGTTTGCCGGCGCCGGAGCCGACGGCAGTGCGACTGAGGTGAGAATGTCTGAGCTGTTCGCACCGGGGAAGGACAGCCTCGTTATCTACAGCTTCATGTTCCCGCGTGACCCGGGCGACGATCGACCGGGGCCCGAGACCGGACAGACCGCGCTGCTGACGCTCGCCGATGGCCCGTGTCCGTCATGCGTCGCCTTACTCGACCAGCTGGACGGCGCCGCCGAGCACGCCGGCCAGCAGGTCAATCTCGTGGTCGTCGCTCGGTCGCCGATCTCGCGGCTGCTCGCGTTCGGTGCGGAGCGAGGCTGGCGGCACCTGCGACTGCTGTCCTCGTCGGGAAACTCCTACAACCGGGACTATCTTGCCGAGACCGCGGAGGGAGCACAGCGACCGATGCTGAACGTATTTCACCGTGATGCCGAAGCGGTGCGGCACTTCTGGGGCTCGGAGCTCTTCTACGCGGAGCCTGAGCCCGGGCAAGACCCCCGCCACGTCGGAAGTCTGGAGCCCGTCTGGAACCTGTTCGACCTGACACCGGAGGGCCGCCCGAACTGGGATGAGCAGCTGAGCTACCGATGATGGGCTCCTTCCTCAACTATTTGTGGCGCGCGTCTGCGCCAGCTCCTCACGAGCTCGCGCCAGCAAACGGAACTTCTGCACCTTGCCCGTCGCGGTCACCGGCAGGGCCTCCGGCTCGGTGAACATGATGTGGACGGGCACCTTGAAGCGGGCGAGGTGCGCCTGGCAGTGCTCGATTAGTGGCGCCGGGGTGGGTGAGCAGCCGGGCGCGGTCACCACCCAGGCGCAGCCCACCTCACCCATGCGCTCGTCGGGCATTCCGAAGACGTAGGCCTGGGCGACCTCCGGATGGGCGGTGAGGCATTCCTCCACCTCCTTTGGGGCCACGAGCTCGCCTCCGCACTTGTATAGCTCCTTGCTACGGCCGGTGAGCACAATGTTGCCATCCGTATCGATCCGGCCGAGGTCCCCGGACCGCAGCCATCCGTCTGCGTCGATGGCGACGCGCGTTTCCTGCGGCAGTGCGTAGTAGCCGCGTGTGACGATCGGACCGCGGACCGCCAACTCCCCCTCGGCGCCGTCCGGCAGGTCCGTGCCGGTCAGCGGATCGACCGTCTTGTAGACGACGAGCCGGCCACCGAGCTTCGGGTCTCCGGCGGTGTCGCCGTGCTTGGCCGAACCCACGGTGCCGGCGACGAGTTCAAGCGGACCATCTGGCTGGGTGTAGGTCGTCGCGGCGCTCGTCTCCGTCATGCCGTACGCCGTGACGATCTCGCTGACGCCGAGCTTCAGGCGCACCTGGTCCCACAGCCGGACGGGAGCGGGCGCGGCGGCCGACATCACGCCCTCGAGGGAGCCGAGATCGCACGCGGTCCGGCTGGCCGCCTCCAGCACGGCGACCGTCATCGTCGGCACGAACAGGGCCTCTCCCGCGCGATGGCGCTCGATCGCCTCCAGCGTCTGCTCCGGGTCAAAGCGGGTCTGAGGAATGATCGCCCCTCCCGCGAACAGGCTGGCGAGCAGTCCCTCCACGTAGGAGAAGACGTGGTAGAGAGGCAGCGCGAACATGATCCGGCGTCCGTCGTGGAGCGCTCGCGTCCAGGCTGACCCGTAGGCGCTGCGCAGCAACGCGTCGTGGCTGAGGATGACGCCCTTGGGGCGCCCGCTCGTGCCCGATGTGTAGATGATGTCCGCGGGGCCGTGCGGGTCCGCCGCCGCCTCGCGTCGAGCCAGCTCCGCCTCAGCATCGGCGTCGCGAGCGCTCTCCAGCTCAGAGAACCGGGTAACGCCGGACCGAGCGTCGCCCTCCGCGGGGAACACGATCACCGTCCGCAGACGCGGCAGCGAAGCTCCCCCGCGTCCTGCACCCACTCCGGTGCCAGCTGATCGAGAAACTCGAGGTAGTCGAGATCGCGGAAGCGGCTCATCGTCACGAGCATGGCGGCGTCTGACTGCGCGAGCACGTAGCCAAGTTCCTCGCGTCGGAGCAGGAAGTTGATCGGGACGGCTACCGCGCCGGCGCGGGCGATGGCGAACTTGAGCAGCACGAACTCCGGGTAGTTGGCCATGACCACGGCGACGTGCTCCCCCGGGTTCAGCCCATGAGCGATCAGTCCGGAGGCGATCCGCCGGGATGCCTCGCTCACCTCCCGGTAGCTCAGAACGCGCTCGTCCGTGAGGATCAGCGGACGGTCGGGGTGCCGCGCGGCGACCTCATCGAGAGCTTGTGCGAGGGTCCGCGGCTGCCACGTCGGCCACGCTGCCGACAGCGCGAGGCGACGCTCGGTCACCGAGGCCAGGCTCATCCACCATATTTTCGCAGGACGGCCGCTGCCTGGTCGTTCGCGATGTACACGCTGCCGTCTTCGTTCTCATCCACTACGCCCAGCATCCGATCGAGACGCAGGTGGGAACGACGTTTCTACCTCATCACCTAAGGCTTCGACGTCACCTTGGAGCGCGCCCGAGCGGCCGCCGGCGACTGCGGCCGCTCGAGGTGGACCACGCTCCGCTCGCTACAGACATCCGCTACCGCGTCGGCCCGCGACCGCGCAGCGCCCTTCGCTAGCCGACGGTCACGGTGCTCTTGAGGCTGCCCAGGTCCGCGCCCGCACTCACGACGTGATGTCCGAACAGGCGATTCAGTCCGCGGGCGCCGGCAGCGGAGAGCTTCAGCTCGCCGGTGATGACCCCTTGCTTGCCCGAGATTGTCCTGGTCAGCTTCGTCACGCGAGCCACGATCAGGCGCTTTCCTCCGGCCTTTGCCGAGAGCACCATCCGGCGGCCGACGCGAGCGAGAACGAAGTTGCGCAGAGACAGCGAGCGAGTCGCATTGGCGAACTCGATGCCGCCGTGGTGGCGAACCACTCCGTTCAGCTTGGGCGTGGTGACGAATCCCCCTGAGATGGGCAAGGTGACCGACCCAGCCGCGAGTGTCGCGGCGCCCAACGGGCTCACGGTGACGTTGTGCTGTGCCAAGAACGTCGTCGCCTGCGCCGATGGCGTGATCGTTGTCTGCTGACCGCTGACGTGCAGCACCTTCGCCTGCGCCGAAGCCGCCGTCAGGGCCGCGAGGCTCACCGTCGTGACCAGCACCGAAAGGGCCCTGCAGGATATTCGAGACATCCGCATCTCCTCGTAAGACGACACTTATTCGACCCCCAAACACTCGCGCACCAGAGGAGTTGCGGAGAAATGGCGGCCGACCCGATTCCGTGCGGCGTGGTCGTCAGTCAACCGCCATGAGCAAGTCGCCTCGCCGTCGGCGCCGACGTGCCCGCTGTGACATTTGTTGCGGTCTCGGGAGCCCTGAAGAGGGCTACATTTCAGGTAGGGCTGCGCCCGGAGGTTGAGTTGGGGATCAGGCTTTCTGGCGCGCCGAAATGACGAGTTGAGGGGAACGCTATGACGACTCACGATGTGGCCGATTTTCGGCCGCTGAACGTGGCGCTGGCGCCGGGGTCGAAGGTGATCGAGGCGTACGCGAAGACCGCGGGGCTCGCGACCGACGCGCGCGCTGCTGGGTTTGATCCGCGACCTGATCTGGATATGCGCAAGCATCACGGTCGCACGATCAGCGATCTTGCCTACGTGAACTGCTACCTCGGTGGTGAGACGGCGTGGGCCGCCAGCGACCGGTCCAACATCGACCAGGCGCTCGAAGATGCGATGACCGACGAAGGACTGCAAGCGATCATCGCTCAGTACTACACCGGACCGATCTCGTCCCGGTCACTGCCCTCCACATTCGTCGATGGCGAGTTGGGGCAGCGGTTCTTCAAGGACAACGCCGAGAAGCTCGTCGCTCAGCTCGCCTCGCAGGTGCTGGGCGGGGCGGATCCCGCTAACACGGTGATCAACCTGCTGCTACCGGAGGGGGTCATCCTGGTGGACGGGAACTCGGACGGAAGCGAGGACACGGAGGCGCCGCATGCCCATGCGGTCCTGGTTGACGACGACCAAGCGGACTCGACCCAGGGCCTGGGCGGCTACCACGGCTCAGTGCCCCACGATGGAACGACCACGTACTACGCGGTCGCCGTCTATTCCAAGGGCAACAACGGCATCGACGCCTTCGACGAACCGTGGAAGAACGTGGTCGCCACCTTCTACCACGAGCTCAACGAAGCCCGTACCGACGCCGACGTCGAAGACGTCATCCGCACCGGGAAGACCAGCAAGCTCGGCTGGTACTCGCGCAAGGGCGGTGAGATCGGTGACATCCCGATGACCCTGGCCGGCCAAGACCTCTCTCTCGTGATGAAAGAGGTGGTGCTCGGAAACGGACGGAGAACGCCGATCCAGCTGATGTGGTCCAACCACGATCACGGCCCCGCTGAACCAAGCCGGACCCCGGCGACCGCGGCCCACTAACCACACCAGCCGTGCGGCGGGTTGACGTTTCGTACTCGCCGGCACGCCGGCTCGTCACCAGTCTCAGAACGCGCAATCTGCAATTGTGTGCGCATGGCTGTCGAAGTTCCCCCCGGCGGGACCCGCGGAGCGAGAGGGGCACCGAGCGGCCCGATCGGGCGGATGTTCATGGGCATCGCACGCGCGATCCATCGGCTCACCGGCAGCAAGATGGGCGGGAGGCCACTGCTGTACCTGAGCACCGTTGGCGCGAAGAGCGGGCAGCGCCGGACCTCCGTGGTCATGCCCTTCCCGGATGGCGAGGACGCCTGGCTCATCGTTGCCTCCAAGGGCGGCGCCGCGGGCCATCCATCCTGGTTCTACAACATCGCGGCGCATCCCGACCAGGTCGAGGTCGAGATCGAGGGTCGCAAGACCGCGGTGACGCCGCAGACGCTGGCCGGCGAGGAGCGCGCGACGGCGTGGCAGCGCATCACGAGCGAGCGACCGAACTTCGCGGGTTACGAGACGAAGACGGACCGCCAGATCCCCGTGGTGCGGTTGACCGCGCGCTGAACCCGGGCCGCAAGATGGGCAACTCTCCCGATGTCGGAGGAGCCCCGTCTGCGTAGGTTTCCGGCATGGGCATTGAAACGGGGGCCCGCTGGCGCGATGATGGTGCGGTGGATCGGGGGCTGCTGGAGCGTGGCGACGAGCTGGGCGTGCTGCACGGCTGTGCTGCCGAGGCGGCGGCGCACGGCCACGGCCGGGTCGTGCTCGTCTACGGTGAGGCCGGAATCGGCAAGACCGCGCTGCTCCGTCGATTCCGCGACGAGCTGCCGCGCCGCGTCTCCGCATCGTGGGGCGCGTGCGATCCGCTGTTCACGCCGCGGCCGCTCGGGCCGCTGCTCGAGCCGGCCGCCGGGCTCGGTGGTGAGCCGGAGGCGCTCGTCGCGGCTGGAGCCAAGCCGTTTGACGTCGCGCTCGCGTTCGTCGCGGAGCTGAGCGCGATCGCGCCTTCCGCGCTTATCGTCGAGGACATCCACTGGGCCGATGAGGCGACGCTCGACGTACTGCGCCTGCTCGCCCGGCGGGCACCCGCGATCGGGCTTCTGCTCGTGCTCAGCTACCGCAGCGACCAGATCCACCGCGACCATCCACTGCGGATCGTGCTCGGCGAGTTGCCCGCCGGCGATGAGATCACGCGCCTCGAGCTGACCGGTCTCTCGCGCGAGACAGTCGGCGAGCTCGCCGTTCGCTCGGGGCTCGATGCCGTCGAGTTGTTCCGTCGCACCTCCGGCAATCCCTTCTTCGTAACTGAGACCCTCGCCGCCGGCACCACGCTCGTCCCGGAAACGATCCGCGACGCCGTGCTCGCGCGCATCGCGCGGCTGTCGTCCGACGCCCGTGCGTTGCTCGACGCGGTCGCGATCGTGCCGCAGCGCGCCGAGGTGTGGCTGCTCGAGGCGCTGACCGACGGGGCGCTGGACGCGCTCGATGAGTGCCTGCGATCGGGAGTGCTGCGGTCGGTGGCCGACGGTGTCGTGTTTCGCCATGAACTCGCGCGGCTCGCTGTCCTGGAATCGCTCGCGCCCGACCGCGCCGTCGCGCTGCACCGCCGGGCACTCACCGCACTCGCCGATCCGACTCTCGGCGCTCCCGAGCTCGCGCGACTCGCTCATCACGCCGAGGCGGCGGGCGATGGCCCGGCGGTGCTCCGCTTCGCGCCGGCCGCCGGCGAGGAGGCGGCGGCGCTCGGTTCGCCGCGCGAGGCCCAGCACCACTATTGGCGGGCACTCCCGTTCGCTCGCGGGATCGACCCCGAAGCCCGCGCAATCCTGCTCGAGCGGTTCGCCGACCATGCCTACCTGTCTGATATGCGCGCCGAGGCGGTGGATGCGATCGACGAGGCGATCGCGATCCACCAGCGAAGCGGCGACACGCTGCGAGAGGGCGCGGACCTCCGCCGCCGGGTCCGGCTGCTCTCGTGTATCGGGCGCGCCTCGGAGGCGCTCGACTGCGCGCACGAAGCTGTGCGCGTGCTGGAACAGCCCCCGCCCGGCCCCGAGCTTGCCCGTGCGTACAGCGCGCTCGCCGGCCTCTCGTCGGAGCTGTTCCGGCTGGCGCCGGCGGTCGAATGGGGCGGTAAGGCGATCGCGCTGGCCACCGAGCTCGGCGACACCGAGGGGCTCGTCCACGCGCTCAACAACGTCGGCACGACCGAGCTGAGCTGCGGGATCGTCGCGGGGCAGGCGAAGCTCGAGCGCAGCCTCGAGCTGGCCCGCCAAGCTCGGCTGACCACCGACGCCGGCCGGGCCTATATCAACCTCTCGGGGACGCTGATCCAGTGGGGCCGCTGGCGCGAGGCGCTCGTCTGGATCGAGCGCGGGATCGAATACACCCGCGAGCTCGGGCTCGAGGCGTGGTTCAAGTGCCTGGTCGGCGAGCGGGGGCTGGTCGAACTCGCGCTCGGCCGCTGGAACGACGCCGCGGTGACCGCCCAGTCGCTGTTGGAGGGACCGCGCGATCAGGTCGTCGGACCGCGATCGGACGCGCTCGTCGCGCTCGCGCTCGTCCGCGCACGGCGCGGCGATCCTGGCGTCTGGCCGCTGCTCGACGAGGCGCTCGAGGTGGCGACCGCCGCCGATGACTTGCAGCTGCTCGCGCTCGCGGCGGCCGCGCGCGCCGAGGCGGCATGGCTCGAGGGCCGCCCCGAGGCGATCGACGCGGCGACCGAGCGTGCATACGACCTCGTCTGCGAGCGGGGTGCGACATCCTACGCGGGGCAGCTCGCGAGCTGGCGCGCCCGGGCCGGACTCCCGGTCGAGCCGCCAGACGACATCCCTACCTGCTATCGCCTCCAGCTCGCCGGCGAGGTGGAGCTTGCCGCTGAGCTCTTCCGCTCCGAGGGCGCGGGCTACGACGGGGCGATTGCGTTGATTTCGTCGACCAATGGAGCCGCGCTCCGGGCCGCGCTGGACGAGCTCCGCGCACTCGGTGCCGAACCGGCGGCGGCAATCGTCACCCGGAGGCTGCGCGAGCTGGGCGAACGCCAGGTACCGCGCGGGCCGCGGCCCAGCACGGCCGAGAATCCGGCTGGGCTGACCAACCGCGAGCTAGAGGTCCTTCCGCTGCTGGCCGAGGGCTTGCGCAATGCCGAGATTGCCCAGCGCCTGGTCGTCTCACAGAAGACCGTCGACCATCACGTCTCGGCGATCCTCCGGAAGCTCGGCGTCGGCAGCCGTGGCCAGGCCGGTGCGGCCGCGGCTCGTCTCGGGGTGACGCCCGGTATCCCCCACTGACGAGAGCGCCTCGGCACGCGCCGGCGGCGGTGACGGAGCAAGCGCAGTTCCGGACAGTCGCGGCTCGTGCATTCGCCAGCGAAACCTGTGGCATCCACTCGGGACGCAGCCGACGCAGCGACGGCGAGCGCAGCCGCACCGCGATCCTTGACGAGGCCGCACGCCTCGCGACCATCGAGGGCATCGGCGGGCTGTCGCTCAGCCGGCTGGCGGATGCCGTGGAATAAGCAAGAGCGGGCTGTTCTCGCATTTCCGCTCCAAGGAGGAACTGCAGCTCGCGATTATCGAGACTGCCAACACCCTGTTCGAGCAGCTGCTTCTGGAACCTGGGGCGACAGCGGCCAGCGGCCTCGAGCGATTGCGCCGGCTCGTGGACGGCTACCTTCGCTACCTCGAGGCGGAGACATTTCCCGGCGGCTGCTTCTTCGCGTCCGTGCTCGCCGAGGTGGATACGCAGCCCGGCGCGGTCCGTGATCGCCTGATCGAGTTCCTGGATGACTGGCTCGGGCGCCTCGAAGCGGCCTGCAGGGACGCGCAGCAGGAGGGCGCGATCGACCCGACCGAGGATGTCGGCCAGCTGGTGTTCGAGATCGAGGCTGTATTACTGCTTGCCAACGCACAGTTCGTCGTCACGCGCACACCGGCGCCGATCGAGCGCGCGCGGCGCGCGATCGAACGGCGGCTCAACGCCGTCACCGTCACCTCCGCGACCGGGTGATATTGGTTCTCCGCCGACAAGGTTGACGAGTACTGCCTGGTCGCACACGTGATCTCCCGTCAGCTGCCGGTGCTCGAGAACGCCACGGGTCGGCTGGACAGCCTCGTCGATGAGCGGTAGGTTTCGCTTGGCGGGTCGGATTGGAAGTCCTGGCTCTTTTCGGGAGCCTGATCACTTCGTGCGTGTGGGGTGGGTATGGCGACGTTGTCCAGGTGTGTTGTAGGCGGCGCGAAGCGCGTGCCGTTGGGGTTCGCGGTGGTGGTGGTGTCGCTCTGGGGCCTGGCGTCTCAGGCGGACGCGTTGCCGGCGAACTGTTCGCAGTCCGGGCAGGTGGTGACGTGCACGTTCTCCAGCACGGGCGCTGAGCAGTCGTTCGGGGTGCCGGCCGGGGTCTCGAGTGTGCAGGTGACGGCAGTCGGGGGCTCGGGCGGCGGGTACCAGCCACCGGGGCTACCGGCGTCCGGCGGCGTGGCGGCGGTGGTCAGCGGGTCCCTCTCGGTCGCGGCGCCGCAAACGCTGTATGTCGAGGTCGGCGGACTCGGCACCGTCGCCGGCTGCTGCGGCGGGCCGTCGGCATTCAACGGCGGTGGGCTTCAGGGCGACCAGTTTGCCGGCGGCGGCGGCGGCGCGAGTGATGTTCGGAAGGTGTCGTGCGGGTCGCCGTGCGTGACGACCAATCCGGCGTCGCTGGGCTCACGCCAGCTGATCGCCGCCGGCGGTGGCGGCTCGGCCGCGTTCGCCGATATTCTCCCTCCCGCCGGGGGGTCGGCCGGCATGCCGGGTGGCGACGGACCTGCCAGCGGCACCGCCGGGGGTGGAGGCGGCGGTCAGGCTGGATCGGCCAGCCAGGGTGGTAGCGGCGGCGCCGGCGGGACTGGCCCGCCGTTCAACTCACCCGGCGTGATGGGCGGCAGCGGCTCACTGGGACAGGGCGGCGACGGCGGCCTCGGCGGCGCCCTCGCTGGCTGTTGCAACACTGGCGGCGGTGGCGGCGGCGGCCTGTACGGGGGCGGCGGGGGCGGCGGCGGCAGCACGAATTCCAGCGGCGATGCGGATGGCGGTGGGGGTGGCGGCGGATCGTCACTGATGCCGCCGGGTGGCAGCATCGGGCTCGCCGCGTCGAACGCGGCGCCGTCGGTGACGATCAGCTATACGGTGCCGCCACCGCCAGGCGCGGATCTCGCAGTCGCCCTGAGCGTGCTCCCCGGCCAAGTCCATTTCGGGAGCCCGGTGATCTACACCGCGACCGTGACCAACCACGGTCCGAGCGCCGCCAGCAGCGTGCAGCTACAGGACACGTTGCCGGTCGGGGTGCGCTCGCTGCTGATCACCCATCCGGCCGGCTGGTCGTGCACCACCCCCCCGGTGCTCAGCAGCGGGACCATCACCTGCACGAGCGCGAGTCTGGCCTCCGGCGCCACGGCCAGGTTCCATCTCGCGGTGGTCAACCTCGAGCATCGAGGCGGCTTCCTGCGCGACACCGCCACGGTGAGTGCGACAACCACCGATCCCAATCCGGCCAACAACCAGGCGACGATCACGACAAAAGTCAGCTGAAACGGACAACGACTCGCGCGCCGAGTCCTCGCTTCCAGGCGCTTCCGCGGAACACCGATTGAGCGGGCGGGCTTGGCCCTGTGTACATAGCGACGCGGCCAGGCGCGCGGTACGTTCTCGCCATGTCCTTGCTAGGTATGGCCGCTGTTGAGGCTCCGGTCGTGAGCGCGTTGAGGTCGCCGATCCAGGCTTACCTGGAGGAGCTGCACGCCGATTGCTCGGATGATCTCTCGGGCGAGGTTGCGACCTACATACCTGAACTCGCGGCCGCCGACCCGGAGTGGTTCGGAATCTGCGTGGCTACTATCGACGGCCGCGTCTACGAGGTTGGCGACACGCGGCAGGACTTCACCATCCAGTCGATGTCAAAGCCGTTCACCTGACGGTCTGGCGCTGGAGGAGTGCGGTCGAGCGAAGGTCAGCGAGAAGGTCGGGGTCGAGCCCTCGGGCGATGCCTTCAACTCGATCAGCCTTGAGCCCGAGACGGGGCGACCACTGAACCCGATGATCAATGCCGGGGCGATGACGACCTCCTCCCTGATCGCCGGCTCTTCATACGGCGAGCGCTTGGAGGTCGTGCTCGACACCTATTCGCGCTACGCAGGCCGCAATCTGTCGGTCGACCAGAGCGTGTTCGAGTCCGAGCGACTGACCGGGCACCGCAATCGCGCGATCGGGCACATGCTGCGGACCTTCGACATCCTCACGGACGACCCCGACTCGGTGCTCGACCTGTACTTCAGCCAGTGCGCGGTCAGTGTCGACTGCCGCGACCTGAGTCTGATGGCGGCGACCTTGGCCAACGCGGGCTGAACTCGACGAGGTAGGTGGCCGCGCAATGGTCTATGAGCTCCATGGCGACCTACTGTTCGCCGGCGCGGAGCTTGTCGTCCGCGCGATCGTCGACCGCAGCCACGATCTTGACCTCGCGGTAGTCGACCTCAGAGCTTTGGCCCAAATCGGGAGCGCCGCCACGCGACTGCTGCTCGAGCTCCGCCAGAGCATGCGCGACGAGGACAAGGAGATCGTGTTCGTCGAGTCGGGCGCCCACGAGTCGTTTGCGCGCGCGGTCGAGACGACCGCGATCCCGCCGCTGGTGTTTGACGACCTCGACACGGCGACCGAGTGGTGCGAGCAGCATCTGATCAGCGCCTACCGTCGAGGCTCGCTGCCCCAGCCTGCGGTCGAACTCGCGGATCAGCAGTTGTGCCAAGGCGTCGACGCCGAGTCACTCACTCATCTCGAGCGCCTGTTCGAGCGCCAGCTCTACACGGCCGGGGGCGAGATCATTCGTGCGGGCGACGAGGCGACCCACATCTTTCTCTTGATGAGCGGCGAGGTCACCATCAGCGTCGCCCAGTCCGATGGCTCCGCCCACCGGCTCGCGACCCTGTCGGCCGGGATGTCCTTCGGCGAACTCGCGGCGATCGGTGACTCGATCCGCTCGGCCGACGTCACGGCTAACGGGCCGGTGGAGCTTCTCGCATTGTCGGCCGCCGCCTTCGAGCACCTCGGAGCAACGCGTCCCGGGCTCCAGGCGGCGTTGCTACGGAACATGCTGAAGGACGCATATCAGCGCGTCGATCTGATGACCCGCGAGGTGGCCTCGCTCGGCAAGGCCGCCTAGGAGATGCCGCCGCTGGGGATCGAACCCGTCAGCGCGCCCGGCTGCTCGAGGTGAAGGGCGAGGTCGCACACCGCTCCCGCATGAGCATCGAACACGATCGGACCGACAGTCCGCTTCAGGCAAATGGGCGTCGACGCGGTCGCCGAGGCCGACCACAGGCCTACTGGCGACCGCGCCGAGCATCAGCGTGCGGGCCTAACCTGTCTAGCGCTGATCAGCCCTCGGTCCCGACGAGCTGGGGCGCCATGCCCGCAAGGTCGCCCGCGACGAGCATGTCAACGTCGAACTGTGAGCGGGTGACCTCGTCCAGCGAGCGGCCCACGGCCTGGTAGGCGGGGGCCAGCCGCTCGGCGAGGAAGCGGTCGCGATCCTCGGGGTCGTCCCAGACGGTGATCGCCCGCTCCCTGCCGAGCAGGACCAGGCGGCACCCTTCGGGCGGGGTGGGCCCGGAACCGCGGACGTGAGCCGTGATCCGCTCGTACTCCTCGGAGCTGCGATGAGCGTCGTCGATGATGTTGCAGATAGCCATGAGGGCCTCCTAGGGTTGATTACGAGGGGCACCCTAGGTCCGCTGCGGGCCGTGGTCATCAGCGCGATTGCGGATTCACCACTGAGCGGCTACTGATTGTGCTCGCGCGCCCACTTCGCCAGTTGCGTGCGGTTGCTGAGCCCTGCTTTGGCGAGCACGTGACGGACGTGGCTCTCGACCGTGCGCACGGAGAGATGCAGCTGCGTGGCGATCGCCTTGTTGGTGAGGCCGTCGGCCACCAGCCGGACCACCTCCAGCTCGCGAGCGCTGAGGCCCGCGGGAGCCGGCGCACGCGGCCGGGAGGCCCCGAACGCGAGTGCGATTGCCTCGTCGATCCCGAGCCGTGACCCCTCCGCCCAGATCCGGTCCGCGTCGCTGCCGAGCGCGGCTTCGCACCTCGTCTTGATCCTCACCATCCGCTCGCCGAAGAGTCCCGGGAAGTTGCCATGGACGCGGACACGAACACTCACCGCCGCGGCTGTCACCCGCAGCGCGCCGGCCGGGTCACGGCGCGCGATGAGACCGGCCTGACCGATCAACGCGTTGGCCAGCAGATTGGTGTCGCGGTAATGCTGGAAGCATTCGACCGCCCGGCGGTACTGAACCGCAGCCGCGTGTTGATCGGTCGTTTCGATCGTGATGGCGAGGTAGAGCCGGGCTTGTCCCTCTCCCCATGGATAGCCCGCGGCGGTGTGGATCGCCAGCGCTTCCTCGAGCAGCTCACGTGCGCGGCCGCGCTCGTCGGTGATCAGGAATGTCAGCCCGAGCGTGGCAAGTGCCATACCCTCGCCGACGCGGTTCTCGGAAGACCGAAGCAAGGTAGTGGCCGCCTCGAGGTCGGCGCGCGCGGGCTCGACGACCATGGTCAGCGCCTGAATAAGGCCGCGGCAGAATGCGGCAATGCCCTCGAGTTCCAACTCCCCCAGCTCGGCGCTCAGCCGCAGCGCATCGCTGTGGAAAGCGTGTGACGCATCCGGGTCGGCCATTACCTGCGCTAGGAGCCCAGCGGTGATGAGCACTTCGATGCGGCATCGGTCGCGCGCAGGACAGCGCGCGAGCAGCAACTCGGCGAGGCGGCGGCCGTCGACCGGTCCGAGCATCTGGAACAGCTCACGTGACCCAGCGAGCAGGCGCATCCCGGCGCACGGATCAGACTCGGCTGACCATTCGAGCGCCGAGCGTATGTTCTCGTAGTCCTCCCGTCGCTGGTCCAGAAGGGCAGCTGTGATGAACGGCGGCCAACCGGGATCCGCCTGCTCCGCGACGGCCGAGTAGTGATGGAGGTGACGCTCTCGGGCGCCCTCGAGCTCGCCGCTCGCCACCAGCAGCTCGTGCGCGTGCTCGCGGACTGTTTCCAGTAGCCGGTAGCGCGTGGTCCCACGCGAGGTCTTGCCGGTCGCGACCACGGACTTATCGACCAGCCGCGCGAGCCCGTCGACCGTGAGTCCGCCTACGACCGCCGTTGCCGCGCCGGAGTCGAAGCCGCCCACGAACACGGCCAGGCTCCTGAACGCCCGCTGCTCGGTGGGGTCAAGCAGCTCATAGCTCCACTCGACGGCGGCTCGCACCGTCTTGTGGCGAGCCGGGGAGAGCCGCGACCCGCCGCCAAGCGCGCCCAGTCTTGCCTCGAGATCGGCGAGGATCTCCCCGGGCGACATGACCCCGATCCGCGCCGCGGCGAGCTCGATCGCGAGCGGCAGACGGTCGAGCCGCTCACACAGCTCGGCGATCGCCGCGTCCACGGCGGCATCCGGGATGAACTCGGGTTCCCGCTGCCGCGCCCGCTCGAGGAACAGCCGGTGCCCGGCCTCAGCTTGGAGTGAGTCCAGTCGCCAGACGGTCTCGCCGCTCACCCCGAGCGATTCGCGGCTGGTTGCCAGAATGCGTAGGTTGGCGCATGAGGACAGCAGTGAGGATGCGAGCCTCGCGCAGGCATCGATCACGTGCTCGCAGTTGTCGATCACCACCAGCAGGTCGCGATCGCCGAGGTAGCGGCGCAGCGACTCGGTCGGAGCAGTAGCGCTGCGGCCGCCGACGTCGAGTGTTCGTGCGACCTCGGCGGCGGGGTCGGGGCCCGCGGTCAGGTCGACGAGCCAGACCCCGTCCGGCCGTCGCCCGATCTGACGGCGGGCAACCTCGATCGCCAGCCGCGTCTTCCCGACACCGCCGGGACCGGTCAGCGTCACCAGCCGGGTCCGGCGGAGCACTTCGCCGATCCCGTCGAGTTCGCGCGAGCGGCCGATCAGCGACGTCAGCGGCACGGGAACGTTGTGCTCTGCAAGCCCAGCGGTTCGCGGGGCGGACGCCGCGATCATGCGATCGATGATCACATATGGAGGTCCGAGAGCTCGTGGGGGTCCAGCCAACGCCGCTTCGCGGAGGACGCGTTCGCAGATGACCACCACACCACGCTCCGGGTGATGCGAAGTGCCGCCGCTGGGGATCGAACCCAGGACCTTCGGATTAAAAGTCCGCTGCTCTGCCAGCTGAGCTACGGCGGCTGAGCCCGCATGATCGCGCATCGGGACCGCTCACACCGGCGTCCCCGCGCCGGTCGAGAGCCGCGTCCCGGGCGGCGCCCGAGTCAGAGCTTGGCGACGGCCTCGATCTCCACCAGCATCCGCGGATCGATCAGCGAGCTGACCTCGACCATCGTCATCAGTGGCCGGATTTCGCTGAACACCTCGCCGTGGGCCCGGCCGACCTCGCCGGCGCGCGAGATGTCGGTCACGTAGCAGCGGATCTGGATCACGTCCTGCAGGCGGGCTCCGGCGCGCTCCAACTCGTGCTGGATCCGCCGGAAGATCTCGACCGCCTGCTCGTAGGGGGTCACCCCGAGGACCGCTCCGCTTGGATCGACCGACGTGGTGCCGCCCACGAGCACAAACGCACCGGCGCGGACCACGCGGCAGAAGCCGAACTCGCCCTCGTACGGTGACGGCGGGTCGCCGCCGAGCCGGGCTACATCGCCTTCGGAAGACCCGGTCAATGCCGGAAATGCCGACGGTTGGTGAACACCATCGCCACCCCGGCGGCGTCGATCGCCGCGACCACGTCGGGGTCCCGAATCGAGCCGCCGGGCTGGATGATCGAGGTGATTCCCGCTTCGATCGCCAGCTGGGGCCCGTCGGGGAACGGGAAGAAGGCGTCGGAGGCCATCGCGCCTCCGGTCAGGTCGGATTGTGACTTCTCGAGCGCGAGCTTGACCGAGTCCACGCGACTCATCTGACCCGCCCCGATCCCCACGGTGGCGAGATCTCGCGAGAGGACTATCGCGTTGGAGCGCACGTGCTTGCAGACCTTCCAGGCAAACGAGAGCTCCTGCCACTCGGCCTCGGCCGGACGGCGCTCGGAGACGACCTGCATCTCGACGCGCTCCTCGGTGTCGGAATCGCGGTCCTGGACGAGCATCCCCCCGACCACCTGGCGCAGCGCGGGATCGATCAGGTTCGCGCTGCGGCGCTCGCGGTCGTCGAGCACGCGCATCTTCGGCTTGCCGGCCAGCACCTCGAGCGCAGCCTCGTCGTAACCGGGGGCGAACAGCACCTCGATGAACTGACCGACCAGCACCTCCGCGAGCTGCTGGTCCACCCGTCGGTTGAGGCAGATCACGCCGCCGTAGGCCGACATCGGGTCGCAGGCGAACGCGCGCTCATAGGCCTCGAGCGCCGTCGCGGCGACCGCCACCCCGCACGGATTGTTGTGCTTGATGATCACGCAGGCGGGGATCTGGAACTCGCGGATCAGGAGGCGAGCGGCGTCGAGATCGAGCACGTTGTTGAACGACAGCTCCTTGCCGCCCACCTGCGAGACCATCGACAGGACGTGGGTGCGGCTGCCGACCTGGGCGTAATAGGCGGCGCGCTGGTGCGGGTTCTCGCCGTAGGGCAACTCGAGCACCTTCTCGAACGCCCGCACCATCAGAGGCGGGAAGTCCTCGCGCTTCTCCTGGAACCAGCGGGCGATCGCGGTGTCATACCGAGCGGTGTAGGCGAATGCTTCGGCCGCCAGGCTCTCCCGCGTATTGACCGACAGCTGGCAACCTGATTCGCGCAGCTCGGCGAGCACGGCGTCATAGCTCTCGGGGTGCACGACCGGAGCGGCGTATAGGTGGTTCTTCGCCGCGGCGCGGATCATCGTCGGACCGCCGATGTCGATGTTCTCCACCACGTCGCGGTCGGAGACCCCGCGCGTGGCCGCGGTCCGCTCAAACGGATAGAGGTTGACGCAGACCAGATCGATCGGCTCGACGTCGTGGTCATTGGCTGCGGTCACGTGCGCCGGGTCGTCTCGCACCGCGAGCAGCCCGGCGTAGAGCTTGGGGTGGAGCGTCTTCACCCGTCCATCCATGATCTCCGGGAATCCGGTCAGGTCGGAGATCGCCCGGACTGGGATCCCGGCCTGCGAGAGCTCACGTGCGGTGCCCCCGGTGGAGACGATCTCGATCCCGAGATCGGCCAGCCCGCGGGCGAATTCGACAATTCCAGTCTTCTCGGAGACGGACAGCAGCGCCCGGGAGACCGTGACCTCCCCTGGGCCGGCCGACGTCAACGATGAAGCAGATCTCGTGTTCTGATCCATCACCGCCGACTGTACCGCTCAACGGTCCACTAGCACGCGCCGTGGATTGCCCGGATCTATCCGCACCGCGCCGCGGGCGATCAGCCGCACCGCCTCGGGGAGGAGCTCGTGCTCGATCGCGTGCAGATGGGCGAGCACGTCGCCCGCTTGCCTTGCCTCGGGCAGCTCGATCGCCCGCTGCAGGATCACCGGCCCTGTGTCGACCCCATCGTCGACGAAGTGAACGGTCACGCCGAACACAGTGACCCCGTAGGCCAGCGCCTGCTCAACCGCGCCCAACCCCGGAAACGCCGGCAGCAGCGCCGGGTGCACGTTGATCACCCCGGCCGGGAACCTTCGCAGGAATGCGCCGCCCAGCAACTGCATGTAGCCGGCCAGCACTACGAGCTCGACGCCGCGCGCGGCCAGCCAGTCGGCGATTGCGTCGTCTCGCGCGTCGCGACCGGCGTAGTCCGCGGCCGGGAATGCCGCGGTGGCCACCCCCGCCGCCCGGGCCCGTGCGAGCGCGTGGGCGGCCGGCTTGTCGGAGGCGACGGCGACGATCTCGACCCCTTCGCGGCCGTGGATGCGATCGAGCAGCGCCTGGAGGTTGGTCCCGGCGCCCGAGGCCAGCACCGCGATCTTCATGGCCCCTCCCGCGAGCTCATGCCGCGCGGAGCTTGGGAAACCGCCCGCCGGTCGAGTGCAGCGTGCCCTGGGCAAGCAGCTCGTCGACGCGGCCGAGCACGTCGTCGGCGCGCAGATGCGCGAACGTACCGTACGCCGGGTGCTCGTCGTAGGCGTGCTCGGCGATCACCTTCGAGCGGCCGCCGCGGAGGATCTCGACCGCGCGCGTGCGCCCGACCGGCGGCCGAGCCGAGCCGACGACGTCGACGATCGCCTCGTCGAGCTCGCCGGGCGGCGGCCCCGCTCCCATCGACGTAGAAGCCGCGCGAGCTGCCCGCGCGCCACGGGCCCCACGGTCCCCATGAGCGCCACCTGCACGCCGGGCTCCCCGGACCCGGGGCGCGGCCGCCATCGGCGGAGGCCCCGCGGGAGCAGCCGCCGGGTCGCAGACGTCACAGCAGGCCACATCGAGCGTCGATCTGGTCTGGTCGCCGAAATGGCCCAGCAGCGCCGCGCGCCGGCAGCCGGTCCGCTCGACGTAGTCCCACACCGATCGATACTGGTTCCAGCGCACCCGCTCGGCTTCCCGCGCCGAGGTCCGGCACAGCGCGAGCGCGCTTCTGTCCCACGCGCCGACCAGGCGCCCGACCGCGCGATCCGGCGCGGAGGGCTCGGGCATCACCAGCCCTGCCCGTGACAGGTGGCCGATAATCGCCCGCGCCCCGTCGGCGTCCGCTCCACCCCCGGCCAGGCCCGCGAGGCCGGCCAATTCCGCCAGCGCGAGGTCGTAGCGCCCGTCCATGCCGGCCCAGGCCAGGCGCTCGCCGACCCGTTCGAACGCGGCATCCTCGAGCCGCGAGCGCTGGATGAAGAAGACGTGCAGTCCCTTGTCGCGCTGCTCGACGAACAGCAGCGCGCGCGCCGGCCGGCCATCGCGACCGGCCCGGCCTGCCTCTTGGTAGTAGGCCTCGAGCGACCCCGGGACCGAGGCGTGGGCGACCGTCCGCACGTCGGCCTTGTCGATCCCCATGCCGAACGCGTTGGTCGCCACGATCACCCGTGCCTGGCCGCCCATGAAACGCTCCTGGGTGTCGTGGCGTACGCCCCGATCGAGACCGGCGTGGTAGGCGAGCACCTCCTCTCCCAGTGCCGAGGCCAGCGCCGCGGCCAGCTCCTCGCAGTTGCCCCGGGTCCCGGCGTAGACGATCGCCGGCAGCGCGCCCGGCTCCGACAGGGCGGCGATCAGCCGGCGGCGCCGGTCGGCGCCGGTCGCGCACGGCACGACGGCAAAGCTCAGATTGGTGCGGTCAAAGCCGGTCCTGACGTGCACCGGGTCACGCAGCTCGAGCCGGCGGGCGATGTCCAGCGCCACCCGCGGGGTGGCGGTCGCGGTGAGCGCGATCGTGGCCTTGGCCTCGAGGCCGCGGGCGGCGGCGGCCAACGCGAAGTAGTCGGGCCGGAAGTCGTGCCCCCACTGCGAGACGCAGTGCGCCTCGTCGACCACGAACAGGCCGACGCGGGCGCGGGAGATCGCGGGCAGGAACCCGCGAGTGGCGAACCGCTCGGGCGAGACGTACAGGACGCGCACCTCTCCGCTGATGGCTCGCTGCACGGCATCGGCGTTACGGGCGCCCGCGCGCTGCGCGTTGATCAGCTCAACCTGGCCGGGGGCGATCCGGTCGAGCGCCTGGACCTGATCCTGCATCAGCGAGACCAGCGGCGAGACGACCAGGGTCAGGTCCTGCCGGATCAGCGCGGGGAGCTGGTAGCACAGCGACTTGCCCGACCCGGTCGGCATCACCACGAGCGCGTCTCGATCGGCCAGCCCCGCCTCCACGGCCTGCTCCTGGCCGGGCCGGAAGCCTTCAAAGCCGAACAGCCGAGCGAGCGCGTCATGCGGGTTCATGGGCGAGCGCGCAGGTTCATGGGCGAGCGCGTCACGAGGGTTCATGGGCGAGCGCAGCACGGAGGTTCATGGGCGAGCGACGATAGCGACGGCACCGGCTGTTCGAGACCGGATCAACGTCACCCTGTCACGGCTCCGTGACGAACCGACACGGGCCGTTTACACGGCGTGTGACTGTTTTCACATGGATACCCGCGCGCCGCGCCTATCGTTGTCTTCAGTCGGGAAGGACCTCGACAGGGCGGGCACCAGGGCCCGCCCGGGGCACACTTTTTACGGGATCGAGAATGGAGGCCCAAATGCATTTTGGGACTGGGGCAATCGTCTTTGTGGCGTTCGTCGCGCTGTATCTGGTGGTTCTGTGGTTCGAGCGGCAGAGCCGCCGCAGCCAGTCGATCAACCGCCACCCTTATGCCAACCCGTACGACGCCGCGCGCGGCGCATCGCGGGAGGGGCCCGCCGATCAACTCGAGCGCCGACGCGCGGTCAGCTACGCCCGCGGCACGCGCTGATTCAGGCCGCGGCCTGAATCAGCATCAAGCGCGCACGAGCGGCAACTCGACGCCCTCGAGGGCGTACTTGCCGTTAGCGGCCTCGGTCCCCTCCAGCGGGTATTCGCCGCTGAAGCAGGCGTCGCAGTGCTCCGAGCGTGACCCGCGAACCGCCTGGTAGACGCCCGCCAGCGACAGGTAGTGCAGCGAGTCGGCCCCGAGCACGGCCGCGACCTCCTCGGCGGTGCGACCGTGGGCGATCATCTCCTCCCGCGTGGACATGTCGATTCCGTAGTGGCACGGGTGCTTGATCGGCGGCGCCGAGATCCGCAGATGAACCTCGGCCGCCCCGGCCTCGCGGAGCATCTGCACGATCTGGCGGGTGGTGTTGCCCCGGACGATCGAGTCGTCGACGACTATCAGTCGCTGCCCGCCGACCACCTCGGGCAACGGGTTGAACTTCAGTCGCAGGCCTTGGCGCCTGAGCTCCTGGCCGGGCTGGATGAACGTCCGCGCGACGTAGCGGTTCTTGATGAAGCCGTCGTCCTGCGGCAGCCCGGCGGCCCGGGCCAGCCCGCGGGCAGCGGCGTTGCCCGAGTCCGGTACCGGGATCACCAGGTCCGCCTGCACCGGGGCCTCGTCCCACAGGATCTCGCCCATCCGAGCCCGGGAGACCTGCAGCCGGGTGCCGCCCATCCGCGAGTCCGGCCGAGCGAAGTAGATGTACTCGAAGATGCACAGCGCGCGGCGCTCCGTCCCCACGACCAGCTGCGAGCTCAGCCCGCGCTCGCTCAGCGTGACCACCTCGCCCGGCTCGACATCCCGCAGGAAGCGGGCACCGATCAGGTCGAACGCGCACGACTCGCTGGCCACGCAGTAGACCGGCGGGATGTCAGGCCCGTCCTCGATCACCCCGATCGACAGCGGCCGCAGTCCATGCGGATCGCGGAAGGCAACCACCGAGTCGTCGGTCAGCACGACGGTCGAGAAGGCACCCTTGAGCCGGGGCAGCACGTCCGCGACCGCATCCTCGACGCGCTCGGCTGGATGCGTGGCCAGCAGCGCCGCGATGATCTCCGAGTCGGAGGTGGAGCGGAATGGGACGTCGGCTCCCCGCAGCTCGGTGTGCAGCTGCACCGCGTTGATCAGGTTGCCGTTGTGGGCGAGGGCGATCGTGCGGTGGTCGTCGCGGACGATCGGCTGGGCGTTCTCCCAGTCGGAGGATCCGGTGGTCGAGTAGCGAACGTGGCCGATCGCCATGTCGCCGACCAGCGAGCGCAGCATGTGCTCGTCGAACACCTGAGCGACCAGCCCCTGGTCGCGGATCGCCATGATGCTGCCGCCGAGCGGGGCAGTGGCGATTCCGGCGGACTCCTGGCCGCGATGCTGTAGGGCGAACAGCGCGAAGTAGGCGAGCCGGGCCACGTCCCGTTCGGGGGCGTAGATCCCAAAGACGCCGCACTCGTCGCGTGGTCCGTCTCGATGATCGTTCGGATCAGCCATTCTGGGACCGCGGTTCAAGGCTAGCAGCGGGTCTACATGACCTCGGAGAGTCCGCGCTCGCGGGCATCCCGGAGTTCGGAAACTGGGAGCTTCAGTTGCCCGGCGATCTCGAGCGCATCGCCTCCCACGCGACCGATCAGCGTCATCCCGGCCAGGGCAGCGTCCTCGCCGGAGACGATGAACCCGCAACCGGGCGACTCGGCGAACGGCTGAAGCCCGGCCGGCAGCTCGATGCTGGCGCCGATGCCCGCCGCCACGCAGCACTCCGCCAGGGCTACCGCGATACCGCCCTCGGCTATGTCATGTGCATTGTGGAGCGCCTCGGACCGCACCCCGGACCGAACCTTTTCATGCGCATCACGGACAGCCTGCTCCTGCTTGAACGGAAGTTCTCCGACCGGTGCCTCGCCTCGGAGCTTGGCCAGCTCGGAGCCGATCGGCGAAGGCGCGAACGGCCCCACCAGCGCGATCGCATCCCCCTCGCGGAGGAAGCCGAGCCGCCCGGCCCGCTTCGCATCCGGCAGCAGCCCGACCATCCCGATCACCGGCGTTGGGAAGATCGGGCCGACCGGCGCCTCGTTGTAGAGCGAGACATTGCCGCCGACCACGGGTACGCCGAGCGCATCGCAGGCCGCCGCGAGGCCCTCTACCGCCTCGCTCAGCTGCCAGGCCACATGGGGCTTCTCCGGGTTGCCGAAGTTCAGGCAATTGGTGAGCCCGAGCGGCTTGGCTCCGACGCAGGCCAGGTTGGCCGCGCACTCGTACACCGCCTCCGTCGCCCCGGTCCGCGGGTCACAGGCCACCCGCCGTCCGTTGCCGTCGATCGAGATGGCGATCGCTGAGCCGTTCGGCAGAGCGAGAACGGCGGCGTCGGCCTCCTCCGGGCGCCGCACGGTGCGCGACCCCACGACGGGGTCGTACTGCTCGAACACGGGCCGGCGCGAGGCGATGTTTGCGCTGCGCAGCAAGGCCAGCAGCGTCTCGCCCGGTTCCTCGGCGCCGCTGAGGACGGGCGGTGGAGCCGAGTAGCTCGCGGGCGGATCGGCCTCATCCGGCTCGAGGTCGTACAAGGGACAGTCGTCGACCAGGATCGAGACCGGCAGGTCTCCCACCACGATCCCGCGCCGGAGGATCCGGAAGCTGGGCTGGTTGGTGATCTGGCCGATCGGCGTGGCCAGCGTCTCCCACTTCTCGCACACGCCGATCACCTCGCCGACCCGCTCGGGCGCGACCACGCAGAGCATCCGCTCCTGCGACTCCGAGACCATGATCTCGAACGGTTCCATTCCCGGTTCCCGCAGGGGCACGCACGAGACGTCGACGTCGATTCCCACCTCGCCCTTGCTGGCCATCTCGGAGGCCGACGAGGTCAGGCCGGCGGCACCGAGATCCTGGAGCGAAACGAGCAGCTCGCGGTCGAGCAGCTCGAGGCAGCACTCGAGCAGCTTCTTCTCCGCGAACGGGTCGCCGATCTGAACCGATGGCCGCTTGGCCTCATCGGCCTCGCCGAGCTCCGCGCTGGCCAGCACCGACGCGCCACCGATCCCGTCGCGACCGGTCAGCGCCCCGAGCAGGACCAGCACGTTGCCCGGCCCGGCCGCGGCGCTGCGAATCAACCGCTCATGCGGGGCCAGGCCGACGCACATGGCGTTGATCAGGCAGTTCTGCTCATAGCTCTGCTCGAAGTAGATCTCCCCCCCGACCGTCGGAACCCCGATCGAGTTGCCGTAGTGACCGATCCCGGCCACGGCGCGCTCGAGCAGGTAGCGCGATCGCTCCGAGGTGCTCGGCTCGCCGAAGCGCAGGCTGTCGAGCACCGCGATCGGCCGCGCGCCGACCGCGAACACGTCGCGAAGGATCCCGCCGACGCCGGTGGCCGCCCCCTGGAACGGCTCGACCGCGCTCGGGTGGTTGTGCGACTCGACCTTGAAGGCCACCGCCAGCCCATCCCCCACGTCGACGGCGCCGGCGTTCTCACCCGGCCCCACCAGCACGTGCTCGCCCGCCGTGGGGAGCTTGCGCAGCAGCTTCTTCGAGTGCTTGTACGCGCAGTGCTCGGACCACATCAGCGACAGCATGGCCAACTCGACATCGTTCGGCTCACGATCGAGCCGGTCGACGATCAGTCCGTACTCGAAGTCGGTCAGGCCGAGCTCGCGGTACTTGGCGCTAGGCGGGGACACCGACACCGGCATGTCCCCCGAGTTCGGCGCCAGCCGAACTCGCCCGCGCGGAAGCAGTCCTCGCCATCGACTCGAAGATGGCCAGGCCGTCGGTCGAGCCCGTCAGCGGGTCGACGGCGTGCTCCGGGTGCGGCATCAGGCCGAAAACGTTCCCGGCCTCGTTGCAGACCCCGGCGATGTTCCGCAGCGAGCCGTTGGGGTTGTGGCCGGTCGCGTAGCGCAGCAGCACCTGACCGTTTGCCTGCAGCCGATCAAGCGTCGCGTCCGGGGCATAGAAACGTCCGGTGGTGTGCTTGACCGGGATCGACAGGAGCCCGTTTTCCTCGCACGCCCCGGTGAACGGCGTGTTCGCGTTGCCAACCTCGAGCTGCACCTGGCGGAAGATGAAGCGCAGCGAGGTGTTCGGCAGCAGCGCCCCGGGGAGCAGACCCGCCTCGCACAGCACCTGAAAGCCGTTGCAGATCCCCAGGACCAGGCCGCCGGCCCGGGCGAACTCGGAGACCTCCTCCATCACCGGGGCGAAGCGGGCGATCGCCCCCACCCGCAGATAGTCGCCATACGAGAACCCACCGGGCACGATCACGGCATCGACGCCGTGGAGGTCCCTGTCGGCGTGCCAGAGGATCTCGGCCTCGCCCACCTTCTGGGCGGCCAGCAGCGCATCGACCTCGTCACAGGAACCTGGGAAACGGATGATTCCGAATCTCACCTGACTTCGAACCTCTTGCTAATCATCGGTTTCCTTAGGGAGTTCCGCCTCCTGGTCAACTTTGCTCGCTATGCCTGCTGATGCGGAACTCCCGGCGGTGTCAGGCACTATCTGGTAATCCTCGATCAGGGGGTTGGTCAGCAGCCGTTCGCACATTTCGGGCAGGCGGTCGGGGTCCTCGACGTCGAGCTCGATCAGCCGGCCGACGTGCACGTTGCTGACCCCGGCGAACCCGAGGGCCGGGAGCGCGCGTTCGACCGCCTGGCCCTGCGGGTCGAGGATTCCCGCCTTGGGCCGGACCAGGACACGAGCCCGCATCAGCCGCCGGCCCCGGTGTGCTTCAACCAGTCGGCGAACTTCTGGCCGGTGATCAGCTCGTAGGCCTCGATGTACTTCTCGCGCGTGCGCGCGACGACGTCATCGGGGATCGCGGGCGCGGGCGGGGTGCGGTCCCATCCCGTCGAGGATGCCCAGTCGCGGACGTACTGCTTGTCGAAGCTCGGCTGCGAACGCCCGACCGCATAGCCCTCGGCCGGCCAGAACCGCGAGGAGTCCGGCGTGCACACCTCGTCGCCGAGGGTCAGCTGCCCGCCGGCATCGAGCCCGAGCTCGAACTTGGTGTCGGCCAGGATGATCCCGCGCGTGCTGGCGTGCTCGGCGGCGTGCCGGTAGACCTCGATCGAAACGTCGCGCATCCGCTCGGCCAGCGCACGGTCCCCGATCAACTCCACAGCGCCCTCGAAATCGATCGCCTCGTCGTGCCCGACGTCGGCCTTGGTCGAGGGGGTGAAGATCGGCTCCGGGATCTGCTGGGATTCCTGCAGGCCCGGGGGAGCTCGATCCCCGAGACCTTGCCCTCGCGCTGGTAGTCCTTCCAGCCCGAGCCGGTGATGTAGCCACGCACCACGCACTCCACCGGCAGCATCTTCAGCTTCTTCACGATCATCGCCCGGCCCCGAGCCTCCTCCGGAATGCCTTCGCTGACCGAGACCACGTGATTGGGCACGATCGCCTTCGTCCGCTCGAACCAGAACGCCGAGATCGCCGTCAGCACCGCGCCCTTGTCGGGAATCGGCGTCGGGTGCACGACGTCGTAGGTGGAGATCCGATCGGAGGCGACCAGCAGCAACTCGTCGCCGAGGTCATAGATCTCACGGACCTTGCCCGAGGCGATCAGGGGAAGGTCGGCGAGAGCGGTCATTGGGGGCAAGGCTAGCAACGCGGGCGGCTGCCAAGGGCCCCGTTCCAGACCCGCGGCGGCCGGCCCGTTGGGACGTTCTGGTCCGCATGCGGACGGTTCTTACCAACACCCCTCCGACCCGGGCCAAGCAGCGGTCCGGCGGGCGATGGTCTACGCGGCGTCGCGGCCGGCGTACCGCTCGCACCGATGACAGATGCAGTGGCGGCCGTGCACGGGCGAGACGTTGAGCCCGCTCATCGCGGGGTGGCGTTCCGGTCCGGAGTTCCGATCGGACCCGGAGCGGGCAGTGGAGACGGTCTCGGAGCGCGCGGGGCGCGTCGGGACGCTGCGGATCTTGACTTTCCAGTTCATTTCTGCTCGCTCCTGTACGCCATACCCACTATGTCGGCATATCCCTCTATCGAATTGAGCGAAGTTTCTACTTATGAGGGTAGGAGTACAGCCGGTCGAAAGCCGCCCGGGCGGCGTCGAGCTTCCGGCGGGACTCGCCGACCGCCCACCGGCGGGTGTCCCGGTCGACCGCCAGCACCAGCCAGCCCTGCCCGTCCTCGCCGCTCAGCTCGACCAGCAGGGTGTCCCGATTGTGCTCCACGCGCAACCGGTGAGACGGGTTGCCCTCCTCGTGCAGGCTCCTCCGCTTCGGCCCCGAGGCGCCCGCGACGAACGACGTCCAGCGAGATCGCGGCGGTGCGTGAGCGGGGCGGTCGGGCATATGACTCTGTCGGGCCAGGCTAGTGCACCCCCAGGCGTCTAAAGACGCGTAGTCTTCGCCCCGGCGGACGATCCCGGACAGCACGAAGAAGGAGCACCGCGGATGAGCACACGAGTGCCGACAGTTCCCCTCGAGGGCGAGATGATGCGCACTCCTCTGCTGGTCCGCTCGATCGCCGAACGGGCGGGGCAGCTGTTCGCCACCCGCGAGGTGGTCAGCGTGACCGCCGAGGGGGTCGAGCGGTCGACCTACGGCGAGGTCGTCGCACGAGCCCGGCGGCTGGCCTCCGCGCTGACCGAGCTGGGCATCCGGCCCGGGGACCGGGTGGCCACGTTCGGGTGGAACTCGCGCCGCCACCTCGAGCTGTACCTGGCCGTCCCGTCGATGGGCGCGGTCCTGCACACCCTCAACATTCGCCTGTTCGAGGACGACATCCGCTACGTCGTCGGCCACGCCGAGGATCGCGTGATCTTCCTTGACGCCTCGCTGGCCGAGCAGATGCCGCACTTCGACGGGGTCGAGCACGAGATCCTGATGCCCGACGCCGACGCCGAGCGCGAAGGAGCGCTGGACTACGAGGAGCTGGTGGCCTCCGGCGACCAGTCGTTCTCGTTCCCTGAGGTCGACGAGAACTCGGCCGCGGCCATGTGTTACACGAGCGGGACCACCGGCTCGCCGAAGGGCGTCGTCTACTCGCACCGCTCGACCGTGCTGCACACCCTCCTCACCAACCAGGCCGACGGGGTGGGGCTGAGGGAGCGCGACACCGTGTTGCCGATCGTGCCGATGTTCCACGCCAACGCCTGGGGTCTCCCGTACGCGGCGGCGATGGCCGGGAGCAAGCTGGTGCTCCCCGGGCCGCGGATGGACCCCGCCTCGCTGGCCGGGTTGATCGCCGACGAGGGGGTCACCGTGTCCGCCGCCGTGCCCACGGTCTGGCAGGGGATCGCCCAGCTCGACCCCCAGCCCGACCTGTCCTCGATCGATCGTCTTGTCTGCGGTGGCTCGGCGGTGCCGGAGAGCCTGATGCGGATCTACGACGACCGCTTCGGCGTCCCGATCATCCAGGCCTGGGGCATGACCGAGACCAGCCCGATGGCCTCGATCAGCCGGGTGCCCCCCGGCGGCCCCGAGGGCGACGAGGCCTACGCGCTCCGAGCCACCGTGGGCCGAGTCGTCCCGCTGGTGGATTTCCGCATCGACGACGAGTCCGGAGGCGAGCTCCAGGTCCGCGGACCGACCGTGGCCCGGGCCTATTACGCCGATGAGTCGGGCGCGGAGAAGTTCACCGAGGACGGTTGGCTGCGCACCGGTGACGTGGCCGAGCTGGCCGAGGGGGAGTTCATCAAGCTGGTCGACCGCACCAAGGACCTGGTCAAGTCCGGCGGCGAATGGATCAGCTCGGTCGAGCTCGAGAACGCGATCATGGCCCACCCGGACGTGCTCGAGGCGGCGGTGGTGGCGGTTCCGGACGAGCGCTGGAGCGAACGCCCCTGCGCCTGCGTCGTCCGCGCCAAGGACAGCTCGCTCGACGGCGAGGGCCTGCGCGAGTTCCTATGCGATCGCGTGGCCAAGTGGTGGCTGCCCGAGCGGGTCGAGTTCATCGGCGAAGTACCGAAGACGTCGGTGGGCAAGTTCGACAAGAAGGTCCTGCGCGCGCAGATCGCCGACGGCACGCTCGAGACGGACTAAGCGATCTCGTCCAACCGCCCGACGATCTCGTCGGCGTAGCGGACGAACGGGGCGTAGTCGAAGATCGCGTCGAGTTCGAGACCCGCGCCGGCCGGGTCGGAGGCGAGCAGCTCGCGCAGCGGCGTGCGCTCGTGCAGCGCCTGCTGGGCCAGGCGCTGCACGACCCGATAGGCCTCGTCGCGGGTCAGACCCCCAGTCTCCACCAGCGCCAGCAGGACCCGCTGGGAGAACAGCGCGCCGTAGGTCAGCTCCAGGTTCGAGCGCATCCGGTCGGTGTCGATGACCATCCCCTTGACCAGGGCGAGCGTGCGTCCCTGCATGTGGTCGAGCAGGGTGGTCGAGTCGGGCAGGATGATCCGCTCGACCGAGGAGTGCGAGATATCCCGCTCGTGCCAGAGGGCGACGTTCTCCAAGCCGGCCTGAGCGTTGCCGCGGAGCACGCGCGCCAGGCCGACGACCTGCTCTGACTTGATCGGGTTGCGCTTGTGGGGCATCGCACTGGAGCCCTTCTGGCCCGCGCCGAACGGCTCCTGGACCTCGCCGACCTCGGTGCGGGCGAGGTGCCGAATCTCCGTCGCGAACCGCTCGAGCCCGGCACCGGCCAGGGCAATCGCCTGCAGCAGCTCGGCGTGACGATCGCGGGCGACCACCTGGGTCGAGACCGGTTCGCGCTCCAGCCCCAGGCGGGCCAGCACCCGCGCCTCAAAGTCCGGCGAGGTGGCGCTGTAGGTCCCGACCGCGCCGGAGATCGCTCCCACCGCAGCCTGCGCGAACGCGCGCTCCAGCCGGGCCGCATTGCGGTCGGCCTCGAAGGCGAATCCCGCCAGCTTGATCCCGAACGTGGTCGGCTCGGCGTGGATGCCGTGGGTGCGCCCGGCGCACAGGGTGTGCACGTGCTCGCGGGCCCGTGCGGCCAGCTCGGCCACCAGCTCCCGGGCGCCGGGCAGTACGAGCTCGCCGACCCGGCGCAGCTGCAGCGCCAGCCCGGTGTCGAGCACGTCGCTCGAGGTGAGGCCGTGGTGGATCCAGCGTCCGGCCGGCCCGGCCGAGGCGGCCAGCACGTCGACGAACGCCGCGGTGTCGTGGTCGGTCACCCGCTCGCGCTCCTCGACCGCCTCGACCGTGAAGCCGGCCGCGCGGATCAGCTCGAGGTCGGCCCCCGACGGGCCGTCCATCTCCTCGCAGGCGGCGACCTCGACGGCGCGCATCGCCTCGAAGCGAGCCAGATCGGACCAGATCTCGGCCAGCGCGGGCCGGGTGTAGCGCGGGATCACCCAGCGATTATCGGCCAGCGGGCCACGATCGGCCTTCCCGCCGCCGCAGCTCGCTTCAGGCGCCGAGGATGCGCGCCGCCAGCACGCCGGCGTTGCGGGCGTTGTCGACGCCCACGCAGGCCACGGGGACACCCGGGGGCATCTGGGCGATCGAGAGCAGCGCATCGAGCCCGCCGGCCACCGAAGTGCGACTGGTGAGCGGCACCCCGATCACCGGCAGATCGGTGTGCGCCGCGACGACGCCCGGGAGCGCCGCCGACAGACCGGCGCCGGCGATGATCACCCGCAGGCCACGCATCCGGGCGTTCTTGGCGTACTCGGAGACCTTGTCGGGCTCTCGGTGGGCCGACATCACCCGGACCTCGCAGCCGATCCCCCGCTCGATCAGCTCCTTCTCGGCGGCCTCCATCGCAGGAATGTCGCTCTTTGAACCCATGACGATCCCGACGATCGGCGCGTCGACGTCGATCCGCTCGAGCTCGGCCGCGGACTCGGCCACCACGTCTTCCGCCACCGCCGGCTCGGGAGCCGGCTCGGCGACCCCGGCCGGGGCCACTTCGGGCGGTGGCTGACCCGGATCGCTCACGGCGCCACCAAACTCAGCCCGATGTCTCGCCGCATTTGCTTGCCCGGAAATTTGACCATGTCGGCGGCAGCATATGCCGTGTCGCGCGCGTCCGCAGCGCCGAGCCCGAGCGCGGTCAGGCTGAGCACCCGCCCGCCGGCGGTGACCAGGCCCCCAGAAGTCGACATGGCCGTGCCCGCGTGGGTCACGTAGACGCCCTCCGGCACCGACTCGAGCCCGGTGATCGGATCGCCGATCGAGGCACGGGCCGGGTAGCCGGCGCTGGCCAGCACCACGGTGACGGCGATCTCCGGCGCCCACTCCAGACGGGCGTCCGCCAGTCCCCCGGGGACCGTCGCGGCATACAGCAGTGTCAGCAGGTCGCTGCGCAACCGCGGCAGGATCGCCTGGATTTCCGGATCGCCGAAGCGGACGTTGAACTCGAGCACCTTCGGGCCCGTCGCGGTCATCATCAGGCCGGCGTAGAGGACGCCGGAGAACGGGATCCCGCGCCGGGCGAGCTCCTCCAGCACCGGCTGATGCACGTCCCGGCAGATCTGGTGCGCCTGCTCGATCCCGATCGCCGGGACCGGGGAATACGAGCCCATCCCGCCGGTGTTGGGCCCTCGATCTCCGTCGAGGATCCGCTTGTAGTCCTGGGCGGAAGCCAGCGGGACGGCAACCGAGCCGTCGCACAGGGCCAACAGCGAGACCTCGTCGCCGTCCAGGTGCTCCTCGACCACGACGCGCTCGGTCCCGAACCGGTGCTCCACCAGCAGCTCCTCGAGCGCCGCGCGAGCCTCGGACTCGTCCTGGGCGATCACCACCCCCTTGCCGGCGGCCAGCCCGTCGGCCTTGATCACCGTCGGGTAACCGTCGATCGCCTTCAGTCCCTCCTCCACGCCGGTGACGACGGCATAGCCCGCGGTCGGGACCCCCGCGGCCCGCATCACCTCCTTGCAGAACGCCTTCGATCCCTCGAGCGCCGCCGCCGCGGCACTCGGTCCGAAGCAGCGGATCCCCGCGTCGGCGAGCGCGTCGGCCAGACCCGCGACCAGCGGCGCCTCGGGGCCCACGACAACGAAATCGACGTCCGACTGGCGCGCTGCGGCGACCAGGCCGTCGACGTCCTCGGCGCCGACCTCGAGCAGGCGAGCATCCCGCGCGATGCCGGCGTTTCCGGGTGCACACAGGATCTCCGGCGCAGCCGGAGAGCGGGCCAGAGCGTGGATGATCGCGTGCTCGCGCGCGCCCGCCCCGACCACGAGCACGCGCCGAGGCAGGCCGGGACCGTCGCCCGCCGGCCGGCTAGATCGAGCCAATGAAGTCGTCGATCGGGATCGCGACCAGCGTCTCGTACTTGCCGGTGCCGCGCGAGCCGAGCTCCAGCGACACGCGCGCGATCGTCTTCTCGTCGGGGGCCTCGATCACGTTTACGAAGTCGAACTGGCCGAGGACCGCCCACTGCGCCTTGACGGTCGCCCCGAGCTGCTCGATCTCGCGGTTGACCTCTTTGATCCTGCCCGGATTGTTCTTGATCGTCTGGACCCCTTCCGGGGTCAGCGTCGTCAGCATGATGTAGGTCGGCACAGCGGCCTCCTTCCTCGACGTGGTGGTGGCGCACTTGTACCATGGCCGCGCTTGTCCAACCCTCGCACCCTGATTTTCTCGATCGTCCGGGTGCTCGCGCTGGGCGCGGTGACCTACACCGCGATCGGCTCCGCCGCGCGTGTCGCCGAGTCAGCGGTGACGCCGAAGGTAAGGACCGACCGGCACTGCTACCGGGTCGGCCGGCCGGTCACTGTGACCGGCACTGGCTTCGGCGTCTCCCGCACCGTCGACGTTTCGATCGACGGGGTCGACCTCGGGCAGAGCACCACCGACGCCGGCGGCGCGTTCCAGGGCAAGCTGGTGCCGAACGGCCTCGGCCGCGGGCAAGCCCAGGGCGTCGAGCGGCTGCGGGCCAGCGATGGCACGAGCCAGGGCCAAGCCGGCACGACCTTCACGGTGACCGACCGAATCGGCGCGCGGTTTCTGGTCTCGCACGGGAACCCGCTGGGGACCCACGCCCCGTTCGAGGTCTGGGGCTTCTCGATGACCGGCGCTCGACTGCGGGTCTACCTGCACTACGTGGCGCCGTCCGGCTCTGCCCGCCGGACGATCTCGCTGGGTGCAACCGGCGGTCAATGCGGCTACCTGAAGACCGCCCGCAAGCAGTTCTTCCCGTTCGTGCCCTCGCTGGGCCACTGGATACTCCAGCTCGACTCCCACAAGCGCTACGCCCGCCGACCCCGCGGCCCGGTGGCGCGGATCAAGGTCCGGATCGCCGCCGCTTGACCTGCTGAACGATAATCTCCGGCAGCGGCAGGATTGCGGGCGGGGTCCGAGGAGTTGATTGCATCGCCAGAGACGAGATTCGCCAAGGCCGGTGAGCTGTGCATCGCCTATCAGGTGGTCGGCGACGGAGACGTCGACGTCATCCTGGTACCGCAGTGGCTGTCGAACATCGAGCAGTACTGGGAGCATCCGACCTCGTCCTACTTCCTGCGCCGGATCGCCTCCTTCAGCCGGTTGATCATGTTCGACAAGCGCGGGACCGGATTGTCCGATCCCGCCCCCCACACGCAGACGCTGGAGGAGCGGATGGACGACGTGCTGGCCGTGATGGACGCGGCCGGATCCAAGCGCGCCGTGCTGCTCGGGACCTCGGAGGGAGGTCCGATGGCAGCGCTGTTCGCCGCCACCCATCCCGAGCGCTGCGAGAGCCTGATCCTCTACGGCGCGTGCGCACGGTGGCTGCAGGCGCCCGATTACCCGGAAGGGCGCCCGCGCGAAGTGGCCGAGCTCTACGGTCGACGCTGGATCGACGGCTGGGGCTCGGGGGCGTCGCTGGGCGTGCTCTCGCCGTCGCTCGCCCCTGACGAGCGCTTTCGCAACTGGTGGGGGCGCTTCGAGCGTCATTCGGTCCGGCCCTCGATGGTGGGGCCGATCATCGAGACCATCAACGAAACCGACGTGCGCGCCGTCCTGCCGGCGATTCGCGTCCCCACGCTGATCATCCACCGCCGCGGCGACCGTCTGGTCGACGTCGCCAACGCCCGCTACCTCGCAGCCCATGTCGAGGGGGCCCGGTACGTCGAGCTGCCGGGCGATGATCACATCTACTTCGCCGGCAACCCCGACGCGATCCTCGATGAGATCGAGGAGTTCGTCACCGGCTCGCGCGGACGTCATGACCACGAGTCCGTGCTGGCCACGGTGATGTTCACCGACATCGTCAGCTCCACCGCCCACGCCGCGCGCCTGGGCGATCGGCGCTGGCATGAGCTCCTGGACGACCACGACCGCGTCGTGCACGACCAGATCGCCGATTACCGCGGCCGCAAGATCCGCAGCACCGGCGACGGCGTGTTCGCCACCTTCGATGGGCCGGCCCGGGCGATCCGCTGCGCCCTGTCGGTGATCGACGCCGCGCGCCGGCTCGACCTCGACCTGCGAGCGGGACTGCACACGGGCGAGTGCGAGCTGGCCGGCGATGACCTGGCGGGAGTCACCGTTCACATCGGAGCGCGGATCGCCGACCTCGCCGAGCCCAGCCAGGTCCTCGTCTCCGGGACCGTCCGCGATCTCGTCGTCGGCTCCAACATCGAGTTCCGCTACCGCGGCGAGGAGTCGCTACAGGGGGTTCCCGGCGAGTGGCGGTTGTTCACGGTCGCGGATCAGCGGGCTGCGTCGGGTTAGACGGCGCGGGCGCGAACGTCAACTGCATCGATGAAGGAGCGGGAGGTCGGGCCTCGGCCGCGAATCGGGTCCCCCGGCAGGGGGTGTTGGGATGCTATGGACCCTATGCGGACGTTTCTTACCAACACCCCTCCCGAGACGGCGAGAAACCCCGCCGGACCCGGACCCGCCCATTCCTCATTGCTGTAGTTGTTCCGAACTAGACCGCGGCCGCGGGCGCGCCGGCCCGCTCCAATACGATCTCGCCCTCCGCAGAGGCGTCGACCCTGACGGTGTCCCCGGGCACGAACCGGCCTTCCAGAATGGCCAGCGCCAGCGGATCGACCAGTCGCTTCTGGATCACCCGCTTGAGCGGCCGGGCCCCGTAGGTCGGGTCGTAGCCGAGGTTGCCCAGGAGCGTCCGCGCCTGGTCGGTCAGCTCGAGCTCGATCCCGCGCTCGCGCACCCGCTCGACCACCCGTGCGACCTGGAGGCCGACGATCGAACCGAGCTGGTCACGGCTGAGCGGCTCGAACTCGACGATGTCGTCGAGCCGGTTGATGAACTCCGGCCGGAAATGGCCCTCCACCCCGGCCCGACCTCCGGGCAGGTTCGAGGTCATGATCAGAACGGTGTTCTTGAACGACACGGTCCGGCCCTGGCCGTCGGTCAGGCGACCGTCGTCCATCACCTGCAGCAGCGTGTTGAACACGTCGGGGTGGGCCTTCTCGACCTCGTCGAGCAGGACCACCGAGTAGGGCCGACGCCGCACCGCCTCGGTCAGCTGACCGCCCTCGTCGTAGCCGACATAGCCGGGTGGAGCACCGACCAGCCGTGAGACCGAGTGCTTCTCCATGTACTCGGACATGTCGATCCGGACCATCGCGTCCTGGGTGTCGAACATGAACTCGGCCAGCGCCCGGGCCAGCTCGGTCTTGCCGACGCCGGTCGGCCCGAGGAACAGGAAGGTTCCGATCGGCCGGTCAGGATCCTGCAGTCCGGCGCGCGAGCGGCGCAAGGCGCCGGCCACGGCCTCGACGGCCTCGTCCTGGCCGATCACCCGCCGGTGCAGCCGCTCCTCCATGTGCACGAGCTTCTCGATCTCACCCTCCAGCAGGCGGGAGACCGGGACGCCGGTCCACTTCGCCACGACCTCGGCCACATCCTCGGCGTCGACGTGGTCCTTGAGAAACCGCGGCGGCGTGGCGTCGTCGGCGGCATCCGCGGCCTCGGCCGAGGCGGCGCTGGCCAGCGCCTTCTCCAACTCGGGGATGGTGCCGTACTTGAGCTCGGCGGCGCGGCCGAGGTCGGCCTCGCGCTCGGCCCGCTCGAGGTCGGTCCTGGCCTGGTCGAGCTGTGCCTGCAGGTCGGCCACGGTGTCGGTCGCCGCCTTCTCACGCTGCCACTCGGCGTGCATCGCCGCTGAGCGCTCCTTCTCCTCGGCGAGCGACCGCTCGAGCTGCTCGCGGCGCGCGGCAGTGCCCGGGTCGTCGTCGTCGGAGCCCAGCGACTGCAACTCGATCTCCAGCTGCATGATGTGCCGGTCGACCTCGTCGATCTCGGTCGGCTTGGAATCGATCTCCATGCGGATCCGCGAGGCTGCCTCGTCGACCAGGTCGATCGCCTTGTCGGGCAGGAAGCGGTCGGCGATGTAGCGATGGCTGAGCGTGGCCGCGGCGACCAGCGCCGCGTCCTGGATCCGCACCTTGTGGTGGACCTGGTAGCGCTCCTTGAGCCCGCGCAGGATCGCGATCGTGTCCTGGACGGAGGGCTCGTCCACAAACACGGGCTGGAAGCGGCGCTCGAGCGCCGGGTCCTTCTCGATGTGCTTGCGGTACTCGTCGAGGGTGGTCGCGCCGACCGCGCGCAGCTCACCGCGCGCCAGCATCGGCTTGAGCATGTTTCCGGCGTCCATCGCGCCCTCGGCCGCTCCGGCCCCGACGATCGTATGCAGCTCGTCGATGAACACGATGATCTGGCCGCGGGCGTCGGCGATCTCCTTCAAGACGGCCTTCAGACGGTCTTCGAATTCGCCTCGGTACTTGGAACCGGCCACCATCGCACTCAGGTCAAGCGAGACCACCCGGCGGTCCTGCAAGCCCGAGGGGACGTCGCCGGCCACGATCCGCTGGGCCAGGCCCTCGGCGATCGCCGTCTTGCCCACGCCCGGCTCGCCGATCAGCACCGGGTTGTTCTTGGTCCGGCGGGAGAGCACCTGGATCACGCGGCGGATCTCGTCGTCGCGGCCGATCACCGGATCGAGTTGCCCGGCCCGGGCGGCCTCGGTCAGATCGCGTCCGTACTTGGCCAGCGCCTGGAACTTGTCCTCGGGGTTCTCGTCGGTGACCCGGTGGCTCCCGCGGACCTCCTCCAGCGCCTTCAGCAGCGCCTCGCGCGTGGCTCCCGCGCCGCGCAGGGCCTCGCCGGCCCGGCCGGGGTGCTGGGCCAGCGCGAGCGCCAGGTGCTCGGTCGAGACGTACTCGTCCTTCAGCTCCCGCATCTCGTTCTCGGCCGCTCGCAGGATCTGCACGAGCTCGCTCGAACCGCCGGCGGTCTCCCCACCGCCGGCTCCGCGGGCGGTGCCCCCATCCGGGGCGGTCAGCTTCGGCAGCGCATCGAGCGAACCGCCCAGCGCCTGCCGGATCGCGGCCGGATCTACGCCCAGCTTGCGCAGGACGGGCACGACCACGCCCTCGGGCTGTTCGAGCAGCACCGCGAGCAGATGCTCGGGCGTGGTCTGCGGATTCCGGCGCTCATCGGCCAACCGCTGTGCGGCCTGTAGCGCCTCCTGAGATTTGATCGTAAAGCGGTCCTGTTGCATGGTCAGGTGTCCTCGCTGCGTAAAGATCTTAGTCTGTGTGACTAAGATTATCACGCAATCGAGGCCCGCCCGCCATCGATGCCCAGGAAGCGGCGCCTACCCGTTGATGCCCAAGGACTTGGTCCGCGATCGCCGCTCGATGTTGAAGCCGGCGTCGACGACCGCCCCCACCACGTCGGCGCGGATTCGTCTGCGCGCGCGAAGTCCGGCCCGCAGCTTTCCGAGCTGACGGTGGGAGAAGGAGATCCTGACCGCCTTCGTTCCGCGCGAGCGCAGGACGTAGAGGCGCGAGAGCACTCTGAACGGCGTGGCGTGGCCGATTCGAACCACCGCGAATGCTCCCAGCACGCACTTGCCCGTGCACGACACATTTGCCCTGATATGCCTGGACGCGACCGGTCGCTGGCGGCCGGGCAATGACAGCCTGATGCCCACTATCTTCGGCTGGAGGCTCAGCGCCACCCTCGCGAACGCGGCCAGGTTGATGCTGCCCCAGCCCGAGGCGTCGTCGTAGCCCGGGCCGGCCGTGCAACAGCCGAGCGGCCTGCCGTTCCCGGGGATGAATGCGCCGACGTCGTTGCTGATCGCCAGCACGTCGGAGAACACCCCGCCGCTGATCGACGGTGAGCGGCCGATCCGGTAGAGGAGCGGGTTGGCCAGCCCGAGGTCCTCGCGCCGATGCTTGCGGAGTTGCTGGTCGACCAGCGCGAACCCACCGGCCAGCAGCGGGGTGGCCGCGCTGGTGCCCCCGATGCCCTGCCACGGGTTGTGGTTCTGCGAGTTGACGCAGTCGCCCTTGGCCGAGCAGAAAATCGCATATCCGGGCGCCACGTCCGCCAGCATCGAGACGTCGGGAACCTCGCGCGCGTTCCGGGTAACGGTGCCCTTCTGGTAGGGCGGGCGTCTGAAGAATCCGCTCGGGCCGCCACCGCCGGCCGACCCCGGCTGCACGTTGGTGTCGTTCCAGACCACCTCTCCGCCGATCGTGTTGTTCGGGGCCAGGAACAGGTTGGTGCCGCCGACGCCGGTCACCCACCACGAGGAGGCCGGGTAGTTGACGGCGATCTTGTCGATCGGCGTGCCGTCGCTCTGTATGCAGTCGGCCGAGCCCGAGTCTCCGCTGGAGTCGAGGAAGGAGATGCCGCTCGCGGCGGCCTCCGCCAGCGCGCCCTCTGCGGCCACGACCCCGGCCTGGCCCACCGAGCCGAAGACGAACGGCTCGCACAGCCCGAGCGACGCCGAGATCACCTGGGGCTTGAGGCCCCCGTTCTGCAGCGGCGAGGTCAGCGCTCGCAGCGCCGCTGACTCGTTCGAATTCGACTCGTAGACGTCAATCGCCTTCAGGCCCGGGGCGGCGGCGGTCAGCACCTCGAGGTCGAGGGTGGACTCGCCGCCGGGCGGCAGACCGTGCTTGAGGCCGACGGTGAAGCCGTTGATCGGCGGTACGCGCAGTCCGAAGCATTTCGCGAACGCGCTGATGTCCGAGTGCTTGAAGCCGTCGATCTCGATCAGCGCCACGCGCTCGCCCTGGCCCGTGACCCCGGCCGCGTGGAGCGGGTCATAGTTATAAGCGGTCAGATACTGGTTGGGGGTGAAGGATTGTGTGGCCACGCCTGCCGCGCACCCGCTGGGGGACCCGCTGGCCGGGAAGTACCCCGAGGCCGTCTGGGCGGCGGGGTGGGCGACAGCCCCATGCCGGCGGACGCGGCCGGGGACGACACCACCTCGCCGGTGCACGCGGCCGGGAGCCGTCAGGACCGGCCTGGTGTCCAACCCGACGACGCCGGTGACCAGCCCCCGGAGCGCGCTCGGCACGCCCGGCGAGCGCGCCGGCGCCGTGAACGCCGCCCCGTGGGCGGTCTTGTACTGAGCCAGCGTGGTGGCGAACAGGCGCTCGGCGGTGGCGGCGCTCAGCGTCGCGTCGACGAACAGCCCGGTCGCGTCGACTCTGACCGCGGTGGCCCCGGCACGGTGGAGAAAGGCGAGGATCTGGCGCCGCGCGACGGCCGGCGCGCCGAACCGGCGGCTCAGCGACGCGATCGACTCGTACTGTCCGTACTGCGGCGAGCCGGGGGTGCTGACGGCGAGCGCGAGCCGGCGCAGGCCGGCCGTATCGGCCTTCAGCGGCAGCACCAGCTGCAGCGGCTGGGCGCCAGGCGTCGAGCCGACCCGGGCTGCCGCTGCCTGCGGGCTCGCGCCGAGCGAACAGGGCGTCAGCGCGAGCATCGCGCCCAGCGCCGCCCCGAAAGCTCCGAGGAGCCCCGCAGCTCGCATTCCCCACCCCTTTCTCAGACCCCGAACCCAGTCGTCCCGGATCTGCCAGGTTGCCGATCCACCCTGGATCGTTGCACACGTGCTCGCGGCCGGCGTGCCTGTGCGTGGCCGAGCGGCCGGCTAATCGCCGCTGCGCTCTACGCGGATCTGGAAACGCTGTACGTCGGCCCGGCGAACCAGCTCGCCGCCCGGCTCGTACGGGACGATCTCGGCCCGGAGCTCACGCCGCAGCGCCTCGAGCCGCTCGACCTCGGTCTTCAGTTCCGCCGCCCGCGCCTCGAGCGCCTGCACCTTGCGCGACATCGACCCGAGCTGCTCCTCGAGCTCGAAGACCCGCTCGACGCCGGCCAGGTTCATCCCCAGCTCGGCGGTCATCGCCTGGATCCGGCGCAACCTCTCGACGTCCTTGTGGGAATAGAGGCGCGTGCCCTTGGGCGAGCGCTTGGGCTCGATCAGCCCGCGCGACTCGTACATCCGCAGCGTCTGCGGGTGCATCTCGGCCAATTCGGCGGCCACCGAGATCATGAACACGCCGCGCTCCGAGGACACCTCGACCCGGGTGGTCGTGGTCGTCGTCCGCACGCGCCGGATCGACATCGGGTTACCCCGCCGCCTTGCCCGCGGCGCCGGCGGTATCCGCGAACAGCTTCGCCCGTGGGTTGCCGTTCATGACCTCGGAGAGCTTGTCAACCGCCTCGGTCTGCTCGGGCGACAGCGAGGCCGGCACGTCGATCACGAAGCGGTAGTGGATGTCGCCTCGACCCTTTCCGCCGAGCCGCCCCGGTCCCTCGCCGCGCAGGCGCTGAACCGTGCCGTGCTTGGTCCCGCGCGGGACACGCAGGCGCTTTGAGCCGGTCAGCGTCGGCACCTCGATCACCCCGCCCTGGATCGCCTCGGGGATGGTCAGCGGAACCTCGACCTCGAGGTTGTCGCCGGCTCGCTTGAACACGGGTGATTCAGACACGCGCGTGACCACGAACAGGTCACCGGGCGCGCCGGTACTGCCGCCGGGGCCGCGGACTCCCGGCTCGCCCTTTCCGGCCAGCCGGATCCGGCTCCCGTCGCGCACGCCGGCGGGAATGTTGACCCGCAGCCGCTTCACGCTGCGCTGTGCGCCGCTGCCCCCGCACGTCGGGCAGGGCTGCTCGATGACCGTCCCCGAGCCGTGGCAGTTCGAGCACGGCTGGGAGATCGAGAAGATCCCCTCGTTCTGCGCCTCGATACCGCGGCCGTTACAGACCGGGCACACCTTCGGCGTGGTGCCCGGCTTGGCGCCGGAGCCATGGCAGGTCGGACACGGGTTGGAGGTGGGTACCGACAGGGGCACCTGCGCGCCGTTGACCGCCTGGTCGAAGCTCAGTGAGACCTCGGTCTCGAGGTCGCGCCCGCGGGTCTCGCGCGCACGTCCGCCGCGGGCTCCCCCGCGCGCGCCGCCGGAACCCGGCGCGCCCCCGGGCCCCGCGCCGCCGAACAGATTGGAGAGGATGTCGCTGAAGCCGCCGGTGAACGCGCCCGGGTCGAAACCGCCCGGCACGTTGAACGCGAAAGGGCCCGTGCCGCGGTCGTACTGCTTGCGCTTGTCGGCGTCGCTGAGCACGTCATGGGCCTGCGAGATCTCCTTGAAGCGCTCCTCGGCCTGCTTGTTGCCCGGGTTGGTATCCGGGTGGTACTGGCGGGCCAGCTTGCGGTAGGCCTTCTTGATCTCCGCGTCGGAGGCGTTCTTGCCCACCCCTAGCGTCTTGTAGTAATCGGGTCTGTCAGCCATCTCAAAACTGTCTTTCTAAAAGCGGTTACGCGGCGACCAGCACGCGGGCCGGGCGGAGCACCGTCTCGCCGAGCTTGTAGCCGCGCTGGTAGACCTCGGCCACCGTGCCCGGCTCAGCACCCTCCAGTGGCTGCTGGGCCACCGCCTCGTGCCACTGCGGATCGAATGGCTCGCCGACGGGCGAGAACGACTCGATCCCTGCCCGGTTCAGCGCCGAGATCACATCGGCGTGAACCAGCTTGATGCCGGACACCAGCTGCTCGTGATTGTCTTCGGTGTGGGTCTCGATTGCCGTCAGCGCCCGGTCGAGGTTGTCCATCGCCGGCAGCAGCTCCTTGGCGAGCTTGGCGATGCCCCGCTCCTGGGCCAGCGCCGCCTCGCGAATCGAGCGCTTGCGGTAGTTCTCGAAGTCGGCCTTGGTCCGCTGGGCCAGGGCCAGGTACTCGTCGGCCTTCTCCGCCTTGAGGGTCAGTTCGGCCAGGACGGCATCCGCCTCGGCCTCCAGATCCCGCTCGGCCGCGAGCCCATTCTCGGCCTGCTCGGGTCCGCCAGCCGACCCACGGGTCGAACCGGGCGGCGACTCAGAGAACGACTCGGGGCCCGATCCAGAGGGCGACTCGGGGCCCGATTCAGAGGGCGACTCGGGGCCCGCCTCGGGGGCCGGGGATGGTTCCCCGTCCGCTGCCACTCGCGGCGCGGCGTCGGACGGGGTTGCCTCCCCGGCCCCACCATCAGACGCCTGGGTCTGAACAGTGGGGTCGGATGACATCGCTTACTTCTTCCCTTCGTCCACAACCTCGGCGTCGACGACGTCCTCGTCGCCCGCGCCGTTGGTCGAGGTCGCGGCACCGTCGGCGCCGTTGGCCTGCGCCTCGGCGCTGGCCTGCTCCTGTGCGCGCTGGTACATCGCCTCGGAGACCTTGTGGAAGGACGCCTGCAGCGCCTCGGTCTTGGCGTTGATGTCGGCGGCGTCCTCGGAGGTGAGCACCTCGCGGACGGCCTTGATCGCGGCTTCGATCTCTTCCTTTGAGGTCTCGTCGATCGACTCGGCGAGCTCCTTGAGCTGCCGCTCGGCCTGGTAGGCGGCGTTCTCGCCGTTGTTCCGGGCCTCCGCGAGCTCACGCAGGCGCTTGTCGTCCTCGGCGTGGGTCTCGGCGTCGCTGACCATCCGCTTGATCTCGTCGTCGGACAGGCCGGAACCCGCCTTGATCTCGATCTTCTGCTCCTTGCCGGTGCCGAGGTCCTTGGCCGACACGCTGAGGATGCCGTTGGCATCGATGTCGAAGGCGACCTCGATCTGCGGGATGCCCCGCGGCGCCGGCGGGATGCCGGTCAGCTGGAACTTGCCCAGCGACTTGTTGTAGGTGGCCATCTCCCGCTCGCCCTGGAGCACGTGGATCTCCACGCTCGGCTGGTTGTCCTCCGCGGTCGAGAACACCTCGCCCTTGCGGGTCGGGATCGTGGTGTTGCGCTCGATCAGCTTCGTCATGACGCCGCCCTTGGTCTCGATGCCCAGCGTCAGCGGGGTCACGTCGAGCAGCAGCACGTCCTTGACGTCGCCGGCCAGCACGCCGGCCTGGATCGCGGCGCCGACGGCGACAACCTCATCCGGGTTCACACCACGGTGGGGCTCCTTGCCGGTCAGCTCCTTGACCTTCTCCTGGACCGCGGGCATCCGGGTCATGCCGCCGACCAGCACGACATGGTCGATCTTGGCGGCGCCCTTCTCCTTGGCGTCGTCCAGGGCCTGGCGGACCGGGGCGATCGTACGGTCGAGCAGGGACGAGGTCAGCTCGTTCAGCTTGGCGCGCGTGAGGCGCGTGTCGAGATGCTTCGGACCGCTGGAGTCTGCGGTGATGAACGGCAGGTTGATCTGCGTCTCCTGGGTCGTCGAGAGCTCGATCTTGGCCTTCTCGGCGGCCTCGTAGAGCCGCTGCAGCGCCATCGGGTCGGCACTCAGGTCGATCCCCTGGGACTTCTTGAACTCCGAGACCAGCCAGTCGACCAGCGCCTTGTCGAAGTTGTCGCCGCCGAGGTGGTTGTCACCCGCGGTCGCCTTGACCTCGAACACGCCGTCGCCGATCTCAAGCACCGAGACGTCGAACGTGCCGCCGCCGAGGTCGAAGATCAGGATCGTCTGGTCTGACTCCTTGTCGAGCCCGTAGGCCAGCGAGGCCGCCGTCGGCTCGTTGATGATCCGCTTGACGTCGAGTCCGGCGATCTTGCCGGCGTCCTTGGTCGCCTGGCGCTGATCGTCGTTGAAGTACGCGGGGACGGTGATCACCGCGCTGTCGACCGTCTCGCCCAGGTACGCCTCGGCGTCGGCCTTCAGCTTCTGCAGGATCATCGCGCTGATCTCAGGCGGCGAGTACTGCTTGCCGGCCGCCTCAACGCGCGCATCGCCTCCGGGACCGGAGACGACCTTGTACGGCACGATCGACTCCTCCTCGCGCACCTCGGCCTCCTTGCGGCCCATGAAGCGCTTGATCGAGAAGACCGTGTTCTGCGGGTTGGTTACCGCCTGGCGCTTGGCCACCGTTCCGACGAGGCGCTCTCCGCTCTGCGTGAACGCAACGACCGACGGCGTGGTGCGCCCGCCTTCGCTGTTCTCGACCACGGTCGGCTCGCCACCCTCGAGCACAGCCATGCACGAGTTGGTCGTTCCGAGGTCGATTCCGATTGTCTTGCCCATGTGTCGTTCTGCTCCTGTACTTGCTCAAAAATCTTAGCGTCAGCGTAGCAGATCTGGATTTGGGTATCGGCTCGCGTCCCGGCTGTGCCAGCGGTTCATGGGCCGCGTTCCGGCGCTTGTCGGCGGGTGGCCCAAGCGGGGTTGCCATGCAGAAGCTCCCTCTATTCGGGAGTTTCTGCAGACAACCGGACCTGCCCCCTTCTCAGCCGAACGTTCCGGCGCTCGGGCACATCCGGGCCAGCGCGCAGGCATCGCACTCGGGCCGGCGCGAGTGGCAGGTGCGGCGCCCGTGCCGCAGCAGGTTCATGTGGAACTCGAGCTCCTGTCCCTCTGGGGTCAGCTCGAGCAGCGTGTCGTGCAGCTCCTCGAACGGCGCCCCTGGCCTGAACAGACCGAGCCGAGTGCCGACCCGGGAAACATGCGTGTCGACCGGAACGTCGCGCATTCCCAGCGCGAACAGGAGCACACAGGCCGCTGTCTTCCGGCCCACGCCGGGGAGCGAGCACAGGTACCGCTGCGCCTCGGGCACGCTCAGCTCGGCCAGCCAATCCAGAGACAAATCGTGCTCGGGAGCCGTGTCGGTGATCGCCCGCAGGATCGACTTGATCCGGGCCGACTTCACCTTCGAGATCCCGCCGGGCCGGATCGCCTCCTCGATCTCGTCGACCGGCGCATCACGAACCGAGGTCCACTCGTCGAAGCGCTCGCGCAGCGCCAAGTAGGCCACGTCGCGGTTGCGGTCGTTGGTCGACTGCGAGAGCACGGTGAGGATCAGCTCGGCGATCGGGTGGGCGTGGGGTTGCTCCCGCGGGATCCCGTAGACCGCCCGGAGCCGATCCCGGATCGCCCGGACGCGCCGAGGCGTGGGCCGGGCCCGATCCGCCGTCGCCCGAGCTCGCCGAGGCGTGGGCCGGGCCCGCTTCGCGATCGGCGGTCGAGCCTCAGTCAACGGCCCCCCACCGCTCGCAGGCCTTGGCCGCCTCCACCACGGCGTGGCGCAGTGACGCCGCCACCGTCGACGGATAGAAATCGCTCTGCGCCAGCCGTGCCAGCAGCGTCCCGGTCAGCACGTCGCCCGCGCCGATCGTGCTGATCACGTGCGCTTGGACCCCAGGGACGTCGGCCCTCAGCTCACCCCGCAGGATCGCCCCGCGCGCCCCAAAACTGATCACCACCATGCGCGCCCCGCCCTTCAGCAGGGCCGTGGCGGCGCGCTCGGGATCCTCCTCTCCGGTCATCAGGGTCGCCTCGGCGTGGTTGGCCCGGACCAGCAGCGCGCCGGGCACGCACGCGTTGGCGCTGGCCTGAGCGTCGGCGTGGCTCGTCCACCTGTGCAGGCGGAGGTTCGGATCGAAGATCACGTGCCGGTCGCGCTCCAGCGCCAGCTCGCGGGCCCGCATGGTCAGCTTGCGCTCCTCGGCTCCGACCAACGTGTTGGAGCTGATGAGCAGGGCCGCCGAGTCGCGGACGGCCGCCTCGAGCCGGTCCCCGAGCGCATATACGACCGTCCCGCTGTTCTCCCCGTAGACCTGGTAGGTCGCGTCGGCCCGGTCGTCCAGCGTGGCGATCGCGATCGGCGTCTGGATGCCTTCGATCAGCACGAACAGCGACACGTCGACGCCCTCGCGGACGAGCCTGTCGCGCAGCCAATGGCCCCAGGCGTCATCGCCGGCGCCGCCGGCCAGGGCGACCCTTGCCCCAGCCCGGGCCGCCACCGAGGCGGCGTTGGCCACCCCTCCGCCCGCGTGCGGGACGAAGGCCGCGCCCTGCGTGATCGTCGGCGCCGGCTGCTCGCAGATCAGGTCGACCAGCGCCTCGCCGAGGCACAGCGTTCTGGTCGGTCGTGGGCTCTCCTCGAGCGTCATCTCCCAGGACGTTATCCTCGCCGACGGGTGCGCGTCGACGAGCACACGATCGAAGTCGCCGGATCGCCCGTCTTCTACCGCAGCGCGAGCAGCACCGGCACTGCGGCCCTGTACCTCCACGGGATCCCCACCAGCTCCGACGATTTCGTCGCCTTCCTGGAGCGCACCGGCGGGATCGCCCCAGACCTGCTCGGCTTCGGACGCTCGACGAAGGCGGGCAACCTCGAGTACACGCTCGACTCTCAGGCCGAGTTCGTCGCCAACCTGCTGGACGCTCTCGGGGTCGATCGCGTCCAACTGGTGGTGCACGACTGGGGCGCCGCGGGCGGCCTGATCTTCGCCCAGCGCAACCCGGAGCGAGTCGAGCGGCTCGTCGTCTGCAACGCGCTGCCGCTGCTCGAGGGGTTCGGTTGGGATCGTCTGGGCCGCCTCTGGCGGCGGCCGGTGCTCGGGGAGCTCGCGATGGGAACGGTGAATCGGCGGCTGCTCGCCCGCGCACTGCGACGCGGCTGCGTCCGACGGGACGCGTGGCCCGAGGAGCGCATCGACGCGGTCTGGTCGCAGTTCGACCAGGGCACTCAGCGGGCGATCCTGCGGCTGCATCGCGACGCGGGGGAATCGCGGCTGGCGGCGGCCGGAGCGGATCTGGAGCAACTGCGGATGCCCGCGCTGGTGATCTGGGGCGAGGCGGATCCGTGGTTCGCCGCCACCCACGGCGAGACCTACGCCTCCCGGCTGGGCGACGCCGAGCTGCGGCTGATCCCCGATGCCGGACACTGGCCCTGGCTCGATCAACCCAGCGTGATCGAGCTAGTGGCCTCGTTCCTCGGCTGAACCGACAATGAGGATCGACCTTCGTCGCGCGGCGCCGACCCTGATCGCGGGTGCGATCGCGCTCGCGTACGTGCTGATCTCGCCGCCGAGCTACGACCTCGCGGCGCACCTGTTCCGGGCCAAGCTGTTCTCGGCCGAGGGCTTCGGCTTGTGGGACAACTGGTGGTACGCCGGACACCACACGCTCGGCTACAGCGTGTTCTTCCCGCCGCTGGCCGCGGCGCTCTCGCCGCAGGTGGTCGGCGCCGCTGCCGCGACGGTCACCGCCGCCCTGTTCGAGCCGCTGGCTCACCGTCAGTTCGGAGCCCGCTCGTGGCTCGGCGCGTGTTGGTTCGCCGCCGCCACCGCCGTCAACCTGTTCTCCGGGCGCCTGACGTTCGCCTTCGGCTTCATGTTCGCGGTCGGGGCGGCCCTGGCCCTGCAGCGCGCACGACCGCTGAGCGCTGCCGCGCTCTCACTGCTGGCGGCGCTGGCCAGCCCTGTCGCGGCATTGTTCACGGCGCTCGGAGGCGTCACCTATGCGCTGGCCGCGTGCCTGGCCCAGCGCGAGTTGCGTCGGCGGGAGATCGGGATCGGGATCGGGATCGCCGCCGCCTCCCTGCTGCCGGTCCTGGTCCTCTCGGTCGCCTTCCCGGAGGGTGGCACCGAGCCCTTCGCCCTCTCCGCCCTGCTGCCTCTCCCGGTGATCGGGGCATTGGCCCTGGTGCTCCTGCCCCGGGAAGAGCGCACGCTGAAGCTGGGGATCGCGCTCTACACGGTCGGCTGCCTCGCCGCTTACGCCATCCCCTCGCCGATCGGCAGCAACGTCGGGCGACTCGGTCCGCTATTGGCCGGGCCGCTGGCCGCCCTGGTCTGGTGGCGCCGGCGGACCATCTGGCTGGTCGTCGCGGCGATCCCGCTGCTCTACATCCAGTGGCAGGCGCCGTTGCGCGATCTGGTTACCTCCGAGGACAACCCCGCCGTCTCCGCCGCCTACTGGCGCCCCCTGCTCGCCTTTCTCCATAGGCAGGGCGGGCCGTTCCGGATCGAGATCCCGTTCACCAGCTCCCACTGGGAGGCCTACTGGGTCGCGCCACATTTCCCGCTGGCCCGCGGGTGGGAGCGCCAGCTCGACATCAAGCACGACCACCTGTTCTACGCCGGCACCCTCACCGCGGCCGAGTACCACGCCTGGCTGCGTGAGCTCGCCGTCAGGTTCGTCGCCGTGAGCGACGACGCCCCCGACGCCTCGGCCCGGCAGGAGGTCAGGCTGGTCGACCGCGGCCTGCCCTACCTACGCCTGGTCTACCGGACTCGTGCCTTCCGCGTCTACGCGGTCCGCGATCCCCAGCCGATCGTGTCCGCTCCGGGCACCCTCACCGAACTCGGGCCGAACTCGCTCACACTCCGGGCCAGCCGTGGCGGGCGGCTGCTGATCCGGGTCCGCTTCACGCCCTACTGGAAGCTCGCCGAAGCGTCGGGATGTGTCGCCCCGGCCGGCGACCTCACCGCGTTGACGCTGCGCCGGCCGGGACCGGCGAAGCTGGTCATCGACTTCTCGCTGGGCCGGATCGGGTCGCGTTCGGCGCGCTGCACTGACACGAGGTAAATCCCGCTTAACCGCGAAGTTCTCCCATCGGTACGATGGGTGGGTTGTGATGAAGCGTCGACTTCGGTTGATAGAGACGCGGGTCCTTCCGCGCGGCTGGACCGACGTGATTCGACAGATCGCGCTGTTTGCCGCTGCCTACTGCGGCTATCAGGTGGTGCGTGGACTGGTCAGCGTGGCGGGCGGCTACAAGCCGTTCGGCGATGCCACGAAGATCATCAACCTCGAGCGCACGCTCCACGTCTTCGTCGAGCCGAGCATCCAGAGCTGGGCCCGGAACAAGCACCTGCTGATGGAGGTCGCCAATTGGACGTACCTCAATTCGCACTACGTCGTCACGCTCGGCGCGCTGGCGTTCATCTACCTGCGGCGCAACGACTCGTTCTACTTCGTGCGGAACATGTTCATGATCGCGATGGCGATCGCGCTGGTCGGCTACGTGCTCTATCCGACCGCGCCGCCGCGGCTGCTGCCCGAGTGGGGCTTCACCGATTCGATCCAGCAGATGACCGGGATCACGGTGGAGAAGGGCCCGGGGAGCGCGTTCCTGAACGCCTACGCCGCCGTCCCCTCGATGCACGTCTGCTTCGCCCTGATGATCGGCCTCCCGATGGCGCGCCTGGTCGATCGCTGGTGGGTCAAACTGCTGTGGCGGCTCTACCCCCTGCTGATCACGTTTGCCGTCGTGGCCACCGGTAACCACTTCTTCATCGACGTGTTCCTGGGCGGCGTGACCGGGCTGGCGGCAGCGCTGATCGCAGATCGCCTGCTCGCCCGGCGGCGGCCAAAGAGCTGGGCCTTCAATGCGGAGGAGCGCCCGGCGTTCGCCCCCGCGGCCGAGCGGCCTGCGTTCGGCCGGGCGACCGCGTAGCGATGGCCGGCGCCGGCACCAAGCAGGAGCCGCGGCCTCCGCGGAGCCGTCGCCCAGCCTCGGCCGGTGAGCGCCCGACCACGGCGCTCGTCCGCGAGCGGCTGATCGAATCCCGGCTGACCCCCAACGCGATTTCGCTCACCGGCTTTGCACTGAACCTGGCCGCCGCCGGGCTGATCGTCGGGCGGATGTTCTTCCTGGCCGGGATCGCGTTCATCGTCGGCTCGGTGATGGACACGCTTGACGGGCGCTACTCGCGGATGTCCGGCAAGGGAACTCCTTTCGGCGCGTTCCTGGATTCGACGCTCGACCGCCTCGAGGAGGGCATCGTGCTGACCGCCGTGGCCGCGTACTTCGCCTCCCGTCACAACCAGGTGGCGGTGGCCGCCGTCGTGGCCGCCGTGCTCTTTTCGCTGATGGTCTCCTACACCCGCGCCCGGGCCGAGGCGCTCGGCGTGGCCTGCAAGGTCGGTCTGGCCACCCGGCCCGTCCGGGTGGTGATCCTGTCGGCCGGACTGGTGCTGGCTAAGGGCGCCTCGATCGGCCACTTCGAGCTGCTCGCCCCGGCCGTGTACGTGCTGGCCGGGCTCGCCGTGCTGACGACGATCCAACGGATCGTCCACGTGCGCGGTGAGCTGAACGCGATGGCCTGAGCACGCGGGGCGGCGAGCTGAACGCGATCGCCTGAGCACGCGGGGCGGCGAGCGCCGCGGGCATCGGGCTCCGTGTAACAATCGCCTGGCCGGGGACTACATAGTCCTGGCATCGGCGCCCGCGCGCCGGCCCGCGGCGAACGCGCCGTGAACGATCTTCAGCGGAGGACTCTTCAACGTGAGCAAGACCAACGGTTCGACCAACGGCGCCGCGCGCTACCAGGGCGACAAGGTACGGGTGGCCATCGTCGGCGTGGGTAACTGCGCGAGCTCGTTCGTGCAAGGAGTCCAGTACTACCGGGACGCGGACGCTTCGCAGCCGGTGCCAGGCCTCATGCACGTCGACCTCGGCGGCTACCACGTGCGCGACATCGAGTTCAGCGCCGCCTTCGACATCGACGCCGACAAGGTCGGCAAGGACTTGTCACAGGCGATCTTCTCCGGACAGAACAACACGCTGAAGCTCGGCGACGACATTCCCGCGCTCGGCGTCGAGGTCCACCGCGGGATGACCCACGACGGCCTGGGCAAGTACCTCAAGGAGAAGATCACCAAGGCGCCCGGCGAGACCGCCGACATCGTCGAGATCCTCAAGGACACCCACACCGACGTGGTCGTCTCCTACCTGCCGGTCGGCTCCGAGCAGGCCACCAAGTGGTACGTCGAGCAGGTGCTCGAGGCCGGTTGCGGATTCGTCAACTGCATCCCCGTGTTCATCGCCCGCGAGAAGTACTGGAGCAAGCGCTTCAAGAAGGCCGGGCTTCCGATCATCGGCGACGACATCAAGTCGCAGGTCGGCGCCACGATCGTCCACCGCAACCTGGCCCGCCTGTTCCATGAGCGCGGCGTCAAGATGCTCCGCACCTCGCAGCTGAACGTCGGCGGCAACATGGACTTCTACAACATGCTCGAGCGTGAGCGGCTGGAGTCCAAGAAGATCTCCAAGACCAACGCCGTCACCTCGATCATGGGTCACACGCTGCCGGCCGAGGACGTCTACATCGGCCCGTCGGACTACGTGCCGTGGCTGACCGACCGCAAGTGGGCGCACATCCGGATGGAGGGCCAGGCCTTCGGCGACGTTCCGCTCAACGTCGAGCTCAAGCTCGAGGTGTGGGACTCGCCGAACTCGGCGGGCATCGTGATCGACGCCGTGCGCTGCTGCAAGCTCGCGCTGAACAACGGCATCGCCGGCCAGCTCGACGGACCGAGTTCGTATCTGATGAAGTCCCCGCAGAATCAGCGCCCTGACGACGAGGCCCGGGAGGCGACGGAGGAGTTCATCGCCAAGTACAAGCGAGCACGCGCTTCGAGCGCGGTGCCCGCGCCGTCCGCCGCGAAGCGGGCCAAGGCTCCGTCCCGGGCTAAGACCGCCAAGTAGGGCCTTTAGACTAAGGACGTGCCGGACAAGCGCCTTGCCGTTGCACAGGTCTCTCCGTTCGCCTGGGAGGCGCCCAACGAGGTAGGCGAATACGTGGCCCGGCTCTCGGACGAGCTGGCGGCGCGTGGTCACCGGGTCCTGATCATCGCTCCGTCGGAGTCGAGCGACCTGGTCAGGGACAGCCGGCGCGCGCTGCACGACCGCCCGGAGGAGCTGCTCGACCGAGCCGACGGCCGGCCGCTGGTGCTCGGGGTCGGCGAGGTGCTCCCGTTCTCCCCCACGCGCCGTCGGGCCGCCTCGCTGCCGGTCGACGTGGCCCGGACGATCGAGGAGGCGTTGAGCGCGCTCCCGCTTGACATCGTCCACGTCCACGAGCCGTTCGCCCCCAGCGCCTCCAGCGCCGCGCTGCGCCATTCGCGGGCCCTCAACGTCGGCAGCTTTCACGCCCCGACCGAGCGGATCCTCTCGACCCAGCTGGCCCGCGGGCTATCGCGCCTCCTGTTCGGGCGCCTGGACGCGCGGACCGCCAGCTATCGGTCCACCCGTGACCTGCTCCAGCGCTTCTTCCCCGCCGACTACCGGGTGATCACACCCGGGGCCGATCCGCGGCCGCCCAGGCCGATCGGTGACGTCGTCGAGCTGGTGATGATCGCCGAGGAGGAGCGGGCGGCGCTGCGGACGTTCCTCCGCGCGCTGAGGGCGGTCCCCAGCGAGCTGCCCTGGCGGGCCACGATCTGGTCCTCGCGGCCGCTGGCGGCCCCGGCCACGCTCAGCCGCACCCTGCGCGAGCGCGTCCGCTTCGTCGATGCCCGTGATCTGACGGCCGCCCAGGCGGCGACCGACGCGGACGTGCTGGTGCTCGCGTCCGAGGGCGTCCGGCCCACACCGGGAATCCTGGTGACCGCGCTGGCCGCGGGCGTGGTGCCGATCACGTCGCGGCTGGCCGCCTACGAGGAGCTGCTCTCCGACGGCGGCCATGGGCTGGTGTTCGAGCCGGGGGACGCCCAGACGCTGTCCTCGCACCTCGCCCGGGTGATCGGGGATCCCGGCCTGCGCCAGCGTCTGCGGGACAGCGCGGAAGCGCTCCGGGCGACCTTCAGCTGGTCCCGAGTGGCCGACGAGTTCGAACAGATCTACGCCGGGCTGGTGGGCCGCCGCCACGACGGCCGCGGCGACCAGCGGGTCCGCCGCCGGCTCGGCGCGCGGGCACTGATCGATGTCGACCTGCACATGCACACCGACCATTCCTATGACTGCGCGACCCCGGTCGAGGTCCTGCTGGCGGAAGCGCGGGCGCGCGGGCTGGGGGCGATCGCGATCACCGACCACAACGAGATCTCGGGCGCCCACGAGGCCCGCGGTAAGGCGAACGGGATCAAGGTGATCGTCGCCGAGGAGATCAAGACGGCCGACCAGGGCGAGGTGATCGGCCTGTTCATCGAGGAGAAGATCCCGCGGGGGATGACGCTGCAGGAGACGATCAACGAGATCAAGCGCCAGGGCGGCCTCGTCTACGTCCCCCATCCGTTCGACCGTCTGCATTCCGTGCCCGACTACGAGCACCTGCTGTCCGTCCTTGACGACGTCGACGCGCTGGAGATCTTCAACCCGCGCGTGGCGATCAGCGAGTTCAACGAGGAGGCGGCCCGGTTCGCCGCCAAGTACCGGATCCCGGCCGGCGCGGGCTCTGACGCCCATGTCCCCCAAGGGCTCGGCTCCGTGCGGATCCGGATGCGCGATTTCAACGGTCCGGAGGAATTCCTGGAATCGCTCCGCGCCGCCGACATCGTCCGCAATCCGGCCAGCCTGCTCTACGTCCAGGCCCTGAAGTTCCTGCAAACCAAGGCACTTCCGGAGTCCGCCCGGCGTGCCTCGCGGGACCGCAGAGTGCGCCGCGTGGCGCGCAAGTCCTGATGCACTCGCAAGGACAAGCACGCCAGCCGTCCAATCCGAGGAGCGTGCCGGCAACCGACGACGAGATTCGCGAGAAATACCTCGAACGAGCGATCCGCGAACTCAACAGCTTCGCCCGCGAGCTTCAGTCCTGTCCGCACTGTCCCCGCGGTCAGCTGATGCCCGTCCTGGGCTCCGGGCACCCCCAGGCCGAGATCTTCCTGCTCAAGCACTCCGCTCGCCCCGCCGAGGTCGAGGAGGGAGTCGCGTTCTACGGCCGCACGGGCAACGCCCTGATGAAGTCGCTCAAGCGCCTGGCCATCGACCCGCTGGCCGTGTACGGCACCCTCTGCGTCAAATGCCCGGTCTTCGACCCGGCGCTGGCCGATCCGGCCTGCGTGGCCCGGCTCGCCGAGGAGCTGGCGATAATCTCGCCCAAGATCGTCGTGGTGATGGGACCAGACGCCCTCGCCGTCCTCAACGAGCTCGACCTGCCGCTGCGCCGGGACCTCGATGCCGCCCCGGGCGCGCTGCAGCGACTGACGCCCTCGATCGAGGCCCTGTACGTCCCGAACATCGACGAGGCCCTCGACGAGGAGCAGGCCAAGCGCGAGTTCTGGTCGGCCTTCCGCGTGCTCGGGCAGTGGTGGGCGGATCTTCCCCCCTATTAGAATCCGGCTATGGGTCTCGAAGATGAGGGCGTGGAGCGAGTCGGCGAGCGCTGCGAGGAGTGCGGGGCCAAGCTGACCCCGCGCGAGCTGGAGGCGGTGCTGGAATCCGGCGGCCCGGCCCTGTGCTCGATCCACGCCGCGGAGGACGAGCCCGGCCTGGCCGCCGAGGACTCCGGCTTCGACGCTTAGCCGGACCGATCTTCGGTCGCGGGCTCCCGACCCGTGACCTGGATGCCTTTCTCCAGAACATGTCTCGAAAACGGCATCCGAGTCGCCGGGTCACGCCTCCCATCATGGAAAGACGTTCGTCCGCGGGCTACGGCAGCAGCACGATCTTGCCGAGCTTGCCGCCGCCGGCGAAGTGGTCGTACGCCTCGACGGCCCGTTCGAGCGGGTACGTCTCGGCGATCAGCACCCTGACGGAGCCGTCGGCCAGCAGCGGCAGCACCGAGCGCTCGAGCGCGCGGGCGGTCATGGCCTTCTCCTCGAGCGGGCGGGAGCGCAACGTCGAGGACTGCACGCGACCGCGCTTCATCATCAGGGCGCCGAGATGCAGATCGCCCTTGGCCCCGGCGCCGATCCCGATCACGATGATCCGCCCTCCCGTGGCCAGGGCGTTGACGTTGTCGGCCAGGTTCGGCGCTCCCACCAGCTCGAGGATCACGTCGAAGGGCCCGTGCTCGCCGAACTCCTCGGGCGGGATGACGGTGGCGCCCAGCTCGGCGACCTGATCCCGGGATGCCTCGTTGCGGACCGTCGCCGTGACGCGAGCGCCGATGCGATGGGCGAGCTGGATCGCGGCGGTGCCCACGCCGCCGGCGCCCCCATGCACGAGCACCCGCTCTCCGGGCTTCAGGTCGGCCTGGGTGAAGATCGCGTCGTGGGCGGTGGTGAACACCTCGGGCGTCCCACCCGCCGCGCGCCAGTCCAGGTTCTCGGGGACCGGCATCAGCACGCGCTCGTTGACCGTCGCGAGCTCGGCCTGGCCGCCGCCCGCCACAATCCCCATCACCCGATCGCCGGGCTCGAAGCGCAACGCGCCGGGTCCCACTTCGATTACCTCGCCGGCCAGCTCGAGCCCGGGTATGTCCTGCGGGGCGCCCGGGGGCGCCGGGTAGAAGCCGCGGCGCTGCATCATGTCGGCGCCGTTGAGCCCGGCCGCCTTGACCCGGACGAGGACCTCGCCCGAGCCGGGCTCTGGATCGGGGTGGTCCTCGACGCTCAGCTGCGTCTCGCGGATCGTGACGGCGCGCATGGCAGGCGCAGAGGGTATCCAGATCGCCGCCGGCTAGACCCGGACCAACTGCGCCACGCACTCGATGTGCGGGGTCTGAGGGAACATGTCGATCGGCCGCACCTTGCGCAGCGCATATCCGGCCTCCACCAGCTGCGCGGCGTTGGGTGCCAGCGTGGTCGGATTGCAGGAGACGTAGACGATCCGCTTGGGCGAGGCCTCGATGATCCGCCGTACCACCTTCTGCGAAAGACCGGCCCGAGGTGGGTCGACCACGAGGACGTCGGGGCGGCCCGCCTTCTCCACGAGCTCCCGCAGCGCGAGCCGGACATCGCCGGCGAAGAAGTGGGTGTTGTCGATGTCGTTGGCCCGGGCGTTGGCGATGGCGTCGGCGATCGCGTCCTCGACGATCTCCAGCCCCCACACCTCGGCCGCGCGCGGGGCCATCACCATGGCGATCGTCCCGATGCCGCAGTACAGGTCGTACAGGCGCTCGAAGCCCCCGAGCTCGGCGTAGTCGATCGCCACCCGGTACAGGCGCTCGGCCATCTCGGTGTTGGTCTGGAAGAACGCCTCGCCCGAGATGCTCATCCGCAGCCCCGCGAGCTCCTCCTCCAGCTTCTCCACGCCCGAGATCAGCTCAGTCTCTCCGCCCTGGGTGACCTCCGCCACGCTGGTCAGCTGAGTCCACAGCAGTCCGGCGACGTTGGGGACGGCGGCGGCCAGACCTTCCCGGTCGAGCTTGCCCGGCGAGGTGACCAGGCGGACCTGGAGCTGACCGGTGCGCCGTCCCTCCCGGATCACCAGATTGCGCAGGAACCCCTCGCCGGAGCGACGGTCGTAGGGCGCCAGTCCCTGTTCGCGGCACCAGCCGACGACCTGCTCGCGCACGGCGTTGGAGGCCTCGGAGGCGAGCAGGCAGTCGTCGATCTCCACGATCTCCTCCCACCGTCCCGGTGCGTGGAAGCCGCACACCATCCGTCCGTCCAGGTCTTGGCCGAAGGAGTACTCGAGCTTGTTGCGGTAGCGCCATTGCTCGGCTGCCGGCATGATCGGCTCGAGCTCGTATCCGTCCAGGTGCCCGAGCCGGCGCAGGGCATCGTCGACCTGCTCGTGCTTCACCTGGAGCTGTTGCTGGTAGGGGATCACCTGCCACGGCGCTCCGGGATGCGGGGCCGCCGGCGGCACGCGGTCGGGGCTCGGCTCCAGGATCTCAACCACCCGGGCCTCGGCGTAGCCCCGCTTGGACTTGCCCACGACAGCGCGGACCCGGTCGCCGGGGATGCCGTCACGGACGAACACGACGTAGCCGTCGAGCCGCGCGACCCCGGCGCCGCCGAAGGCCAGCGTGTCGATCTTCAGGTCCAGTTCGGTCCCGCGCTGGGGCCGAACGAACGTCGCCGGGTTGGACTCCACGCCATCTAGGATGGCAGCCCCATAGATCTGGACACCTACCGCGCCTCCGCGCGAGGCCTTCCGCGGCGCTCAGCCGAGCAGCCTCTCGACCGCGGCCAGCACCGACTTGCGGTTGGCGTGGCTGCGTTCGTAGTCACGGATCTTGCGCAGCTGCGACGGCGTGAGCGCGGGCAGCTCCGCCTCCACCTGCGCCACCGTAAGCTCGTCATAGTTGGCGATCGGGAGCTCCGAGCCCACGCCGACCCCGGGCGATTTCACTGCTGGCATCCTGGTCTCCTCCTGACGCGAAGCTGCTCGGCGAGCCTACCCAAACCCGGCTTGGGCATGTGCAACCGTCTGATGGCTGACATTCCTACCGGCTCGGGCATGCGCAACCGTCTCATGGTGCGACATTCCTCCCTGCTCGGGAAGATCCTGCCCGCAACGCGAGTTCGCTAAGCCGCCGCAGGAACGCCGGCGACGAGCCACTCGAGCAGCGCCTTCTGGGCGTGGCGGCGATTCTCCGCCTGATCCCAGATCCGCTCCCGCTCGCCGTAGAGCACCTCCGCGCTGATCTCCTCGCCGGGGTGGGCGGGAAGGCAGTGCAGCGCGATCGCGCCGGGGGAGGCCAGGTCCATCAGGCGATCGTCGAGGCGGTAAGGGCCGAGGTCCCGGCGGCGCTGATCCGCCGTGGCGGGATCGTCGTTCATGCTCACCCACACGTCGGTGTAAACCGCATCCGCCCCGGCCACGGCCTGCGCCGGATCGTCGGTCAGAACCGCGCCCGCCACCGGCTCGAGCTGGTACCCGGCCGGCGCGGCGATCCGGACGTTCACCCCTGCGAGCTCACCCAGGATGGCCAGCGAACGAGCCACGTTGTTGCCGTCACCGACATAGGCGACCGTGAGCCCCTCGAGCCGGCCGAAGGTCTCGCGCAGCGTCAGCAGGTCCGCCAGCGCCTGGCACGGATGGTGTCCCGCCGTCAGCATGTTGACCACCGGCACCGTGGCGTGCTCGGCGAGTTCCTGCACCAGCGCATCCGGGCCGGTGCGGATCGCGATCACCGCCGCGTGGCGCGAGAGCACATAGGCGGTGTCACGCACCGACTCGCCGCGGGTCAGCTGCAGGTCCTCCGTCCGCAGCACCATCGGGTGACCGCCGAGCTCGACGATCCCGGCCTCGAAGGAGACCCGCGTCCGCGTCGAGGGCCGCTGGAAGATCAGCGCGACGGTTCGACGAGTCAGCGCGCCGGACTCGAACGGATGCGCCTTCAGCGCCACCGCGCGCTCGATCAGCGGGCCGAGGTCTTCTCGGCTGAGCTCGGCTCCGGTGAGGAGGTGGCGAGGCATGGTGACTGGCATCGGGCTCGTGACGGGCGAGCGCGAGAGTGTACGTTGGCCGCGGTGTCGTTGCGCGTGCTCACCTGGAACCTGCTCCACGGCCGCTCCCAGCCGGCCGCCGGCCGGTATCTGCTCGACGAGTTCGCCGCGGCCCTGGCCGGATGGGAGTGGGACGCGGCGCTGCTCCAGGAGGTGCCGCCCTGGTGGCCGGCACTGCTCGGCGATCGCCTGAACGCGCAGCACCGCACGGTGCTCACCTCCCGCAATTCGGCGCTCCCATTGCGCCGGGCGCTCGCCACGCGGTGGCCCGACCTGGTCAAGTCGAACGGGGGTGGCGCCAACGCGATCCTGGTCCGCGGCGAGACGATCGTCTCCGACAGGACGCTTCGCCTGCGCCGCCTGCCAGAGCGCCGGCAGCTGCTCGGCGCTCGGTTGGCCGGCGGGACCTGGCTGGGCACGCTCCATGCCAGCGTCCGCGACGACGCGGGCGCCCGGCGGGAGGCGGCGACCGCGGCCCAGGCGATGCTGCGCTGGGCCGGGGAGGCGCCGGTCGTGCTGGGGGGTGACTTCAACGTGCGGACGCTGGATCTAGGCGGATTCGAGCCCGCCGGCGGCTTCGACGTCGACCTCGTGTTCGTCCGCGGTCTGGTCCCGCTGGGTCCGGCCGAGGTGCTTGACCGGGGCACCCTGTCCGACCACGCGCCGGTCGCCGTAACGCTGGCCTCGGCCTGAATCAGTTTCCTCAGGCCAGCTGTGCGGCCCGGGCCCGGACCAGCTCGACGATCTCCGGCGGCGCCTTGGCCGTCGACCCGCCTTCGAACGGAGGCTGCGGGTCGTACTCGATCCCCAGCTGGATCGCCTGGGCAATCTCATCGCCGGCGATCCGCGAGGCGAGTAACAGCGCCATGTCGATTCCCGCGGAGACGCCGGCCGCAGTCACGATCTTCCCCTGCTCGACGACCCGCCGCTGCACCGGGGTGGCGCCGTATTCGCGGAGCATGTCGAGGCAGAGCCAGTGCGTGGTCGCCTCTAGGCCGTCGAGGAGGCCCGCGGCGGCGAGCACGAGCGCGCCCGTGCAAACCGACGTGGTCCACTGCGAGTGGGCGTGGGCGTGGCTCAGCCAGGCCAGCGTGGCGGAGTCGCTCATCAGGCTGCGCGTCCCGTTGCCACCGGGGAACACGATCACATCGGGCTCCGTCAGCTCGTCGTAGGCGAGATCGGCGGTGAGCGCCAGCATCTTCGTCTCGGTCCGCTTCGGGCCCGGCTCGGCGGCGATGAAATGGACCGTGGCGCCCGGCACCCGGCAGAGCACCTCGTAGGGGCCGACGGCGTCCAGCGCGGTCAGCTTGTCGAAGATGGGGATGGCGATGTTCATCTGATCTGGCTCCTGATGGGAATGACGTTGGGCGGGTCTGCCGGTGCGGCGAATCGCTCGCGGTAGTCGCTGGGGCTGACATGAAGAGCTCGGCGCAGGACGCGACGCAGCGTCTCGACGGTTCCGAAGCCGCAGCGGCGAGCGACCTCCTCGAGCTGCAGGTCGGTGCTCTCGAGCAGCGTCCGAGCGCGCTCGAGCCTCAACGCCGAGACATGGGCGGCCGGAGTCACCCCGACCTCGCGACTGAACACGCGGGCGAAGTTGCGCTCGCTCATGAACGCCCGCTGGGCCAGAGCGCCGACCGACAGGTCAGCGTCGAGGTGATCCGCGATCCAGCCCTGGAGATCGCGGACCGACGGCCGCTCGGCATCCTGGCCCGAGAGGCCGGAGCTGAACTGGGCCTGTCCGCCGGGACGCCGGATGAACAGCACCAGGTCCCGGGCCACCGCCAGGGCGGCGCGACCGCCGAGATCCTCCTCGACCAGGGCCAGCGCGAGGTCGATGCCGGCCGTCACTCCCGCCGAGGTGTAGACGTTGCCGTCGCGGACGAAGATCGGGTCCGGGTGGACGTCGACCGCGGGGTAACTACGCGCCAGGGCGGCGCAGGAGGCCCAGTGGGTGGTGGCCCGCCGCCCGTCGAGCAGCCCGGCGCGGGCGAGCAGGAACGCCCCGGTGCAAACCGAGGTGACCCGCCGCGAGCGCCGCGCGGCGAGCCGGAGCCAGGAGATCAGCGGCTCGTCGCGGGCCGCCTCGCGGGTGCCGAGGCCACCGGCCACGACCAGCGTGTCGATCGGGCCGCGGCAATCCTCGAGCGACCCCGAGGGCACCAGCTCGAGCCCGCTGGAGGTGCGCAACCGATCGCCACCGGGAGCCACCAGCTCGAGACGATAGGCCGGTTGCGCGGACGCGCGCTCGGCCAGCGAGAACACCTCGGCCGGACCGGTCACGTCGAGGCACTGAACGTCGGGGAACGCGACGATGACGATGCGCCGGGGCTGGCTCACGTCGCGATCATGGCGCGGCCGTCGCCTGGCCGCAATGACAACGACCGGACGATTCCTGCCAGCTAGCTGCCGCGGGAGGCGCGCAGACCGAATCCACGCAGCATCAGCAGCGCCTTCTCGCCGAGGGTGCCCCGGGCAGGCAGGACGCCCAACTGCGTTGCCGTGTCGTAGAGGTCGAAGAATGCGCGCACGCGGAGCAGGCGGTCGTCCTCTATCTCGCAGTAGCAGACGCAGTGCACGACGATGAACCTGTTGGTCGCGGCGAGCCCGGCCAGCGGCTCGCGGTGGGTGGCCAGCAGCTTGCTGGGCGCCGCCAGGAAGTGACCGTCGCTGAGTCGCTGGCCGATCCGCTCGAGCCGGGCGTCGGGGAAGGCGGCCCACAGTCGCTCGGCGTGCGCGCCGAGGGCGTCGATGCCCTCGAGCGGCTCGGCGGTCAGCGGATCTTCATAGTGGACGCGCGGGCTACAGCTGTCCAGGAACGCGTCGGCGTCCTTGCCTGACCAGGCCGCCTCCCAGGCGTCGATCAGCTCGTCCGCCTTCATCCCGGCGCACCCGGGCGATCGAACACCGGCAGTCCGTCTTCGGGGGTGGAGGCCTCGGCGTAGCGCCGCCGCGGGATCCGCCCGGCGCCGGCGGCCAGCACTCCCGCCTGCACGGCCAGCCTGATCGAGCGGGCCATCGCCGCGGGATCGTGGGCCCGTGAGATCGCGCTCGCGCACAGCACGGCGTCACAGCCCAGCTCCATCGCGAACGCCGCGTCCGAGGCAGTGCCGACGCCGGCGTCGAGCACGACCGGGACCGTGGCCCGTTCGACGATGATCGAGATGTTGTACGGATTCCGGATGCCCATGCCACTGCCGATCGGGGAACCGAGCGGCATCACCGCCGCGCAGCCTACGTCCTCGAGCCGCCGGGCGAGCACCGGGTCATCGGTCGTGTAGGGCAGGACGGTGAAGCCCTCGTCGACCAGCGACTCGGCCGCCGCCACCAACTCGACCGCATCGGGCAGCAGCGTGCGGTCGTCGCCGATCACCTCGAGCTTGATCCAATCGGTCTCGAACGCCTCGCGGGCCAGGTGGGCGGTGAGCACCGCATCGCGGGCGGTGTAGCAGCCGGCCGTATTGGGCAGCACGTCCACGCCCGCACCGTCCAGCACCTCGAGGATCGATCCGCGGGCGCCCGGGTCGACCCGGCGCAGCGCCACGGTGCAGAGCTCGGCGCCCGATTCTCTCAACGCGGCCCTGAGCAGTTCGTGGCTGGTGAAGCCGCCGGTGCCGAGGATCAGCCGTGAGTGCAGCGTGCGGCCGGCGATCACCAGGGGGTCATTCATCTCCTCATCCTCCCTGAACGGCGACGACGACCTCGAGCCGCGCGCCCTCGCAGACGGGCCGACTCGACCACTGACCGCGGGGAATCACCTCGCCGTCGACGGCGACGGCGACCCCGCGACCCCCGCCGGGGACGCCAAGGGCCAGCACCACGGTCTCGACCGTGGCGTCGGGCTCGACTTCCCGGGGCGCACCATTGACGCTGACGTGCACGGTCATGTCCCCACCGCCACGCGACCGAAGCGATCCGGAGCGCACTGACGGGCCAGCTCGGTGGGCTCCTCCCCGGTCAGGGCGCCGGCCAGGATGTCGGCGGTGACCGGGGCCAGCAGGATGCCGTGGCGGTAGTGCCCAGTGGCCCAGTGCAGGCCCGCGATCGCCCCCGGGCCGAGCAGCGGCTTGTTGTCCGGGGTGCCGGGACGGATCCCCGCCGCCAGCGCCTCGATCACCAGCTCGGCCAGACCTGGCAGCAGCTCGATCGCGTCGCGCAACAGCTCGAACACGGGGCCGGCCGTGACCGTCGTGTCGAACCCGCGCTCCTCGACGCTCGCGCCGAGCACGTAGCGGCCGTCCCCCCGCGGCACGACGTAGCCCGGCTGCATTCGCAGGACGCGGCTGAGCAGCCCCGGCCCGCTCGGATCGCGCAATTTGAGGACCTGGCCCTTGACGGGACGGATCGGGATCCGCGCGTGCTCGGGTACGCCGGGCAACTGGGCGGACCACGGCCCCGCCGCGACCACGACCTGCCCGGCCGCGAGAAGCTCACCGTCGGCCAGCCGGGCGCCCTGCACCGTACCGTCGCCGCAGACCAGCTCGGCCACCTCAACCCCAGCACGGAGGCGGCCGCCGGTCCGCCTGAACGCCTCGACCAGCGCCGCGGTAAGTGCTCGGGGGTCGATCGCGCGGTCATCGGCAAACTCCAGGGCCGCCCGCAGGGAGGGCGCCAGCGCCGGCTCGAGGACCCGCGCCTGGCTGGGGGAGATGCGCCTGACCGCCAGCCCGAGGTTCTCGCGCATCGCCTGCTCCCGTCTCAGCGCCTCGGCCTCGTCGGCGTCGCGGGCCACGAACAGCGTGCCGCACTCGAGGTAGCCGGGATCCAACCCGGCGGCCTCGTGCAGCTCGGCCGCGAACGACGGGTACTCCCGCGCGCTGTGCAGCGCGAGCCCGAGCAGAGCCTGCTCGCGCGGCGCGGCTTCGGCGATCGGGGCGATCATGCCGGCGGCCACGCTCGAGGTCCCGGCCCCGGGATCGCCTCGTTCGAGCACGGTGACCCGCAACCCACGCTGAGCGGCCCGCCACCCCACCGCGAGCCCGATCACCCCGCCGCCGACGATGACGACGTCCGGTGCATTGGTATGAATCTTCAAGCTTCTTTCCTCCGCCGGAATTACCCGGGTCAGGTTCAGACGGTCGGCGGATTCTGACTCCGCCCTCTCAGCCCAGGTGCAGGGCTCCCGTTGACTTCATCCTAGCGCGGCGCTCCTGCCAGACTGAGGGCGTGAGCAGCCTCCGTCAGCGTCTTGACGCCGCCCGCCTGTACCTCGTCTGCGGGGCGCACGATGACGCGTTCGTGGAGAGGGCGCTGCGGGGCGGCGTCGACCTGCTGCAGCTGCGCCTCAAGTCGGCCGGCGACGACGAGCTGCTGGCCGTGGGCGTGCGCTACGCGCGGATCTGCGCGGCCCACGGCGTCCTGTTCGTGCTCAACGACCGCCCCGAGCTGGTCGCCGCCGTGGGGGCCGACGGGGTCCACCTGGGACAGGACGACATGGCTGTGGCGCAGGCCCGCGAGCTGGTCGGGCCCGAGTGCCTGATCGGGCTCTCGACTCATACCCCGGAGCAGATCGACGCCGCCGCCGGAGTCGACTACATCGGCGTCGGTCCGATCCACGCCACTCCGACCAAGCCCGGCCGGCCCGCGGTCGGACTCGAGCTGATCCGCCACGCCGCCGCCCACGCGCGCATTCCCTTCTTCGCCATCGGGGGGATCAACCAGCGCAACGTCGAGGCGGTTCTCGGCGCCGGCGCGAGCCGGATCGCGGTCGTCCGCGCCCTGACCGAGTCGGCCGAACCGGAGCGCGCCGCGCGGAGGCTGAAAGGCGCCCTGCCCGAACCGGCCGCGACTCGCAGCGAGGTGAGCGTTGGGACAACGTAGCCGCAAGAGGGGCCGTCACCAGCGGCCGGCCTCGCCGTCGGCCACGACCGCGGCCCCGCCGAAGCCGACGCCGACATCTACGCCGAAGACGAGGACGAGGAAGCCGGGCGCCGTGGGGGTCGACCTCGACCCGGCGGCGATGTCGCGCTCCCAAATCCGCGACGCCGAGGCCCGCGCCTCGCTGATACCGCTGCCGCCGGGCGAGCGTCCGTGGTCGATCAAGGTCAGCGTGCTGCTCACCTTCGTGCTCGCTGCGGTCAACTTGGTCCTGTTCATCATCGGCGCCAAGCCCAAGGTCTCAGGACAGCAGCCGAAGCTCCCGGAGATCCTCGTCTTCTCCGGCCTGATGCTGATGTGCTCGGTCGGCATGTGGAAGCTGCGCTACTGGGCGGTGCTGGGCTTCCAGACGCTGTTGGCGATCGGCCTGCTCGGCTTCTCCCTGGCGCTGGTCCGGGTCAACAGCATCTTCTGGGCGGTCGTCTGCGTGGTCATCATCGGTTCTGGCGGACTTCTGTTCTGGAAGCTCGTGCGCGTCCTCAGCCGGATTCAGATGCCCACCCCGCCGCGGCGCTAGCCAACGGTCCAGGCGCTTCATATAGGCTGGATGTCATGACTGATTCCTCCTACGACTGCGTCGTGATCGGCTCCGGGCCGGGTGGCTACGTGGCGGCGATTCGGGCCGCCCAGCTCGGCATGAAGACGGCCGTGATCGAGAAGGACAAGGTCGGCGGTCGCTGTCTCAACTACGCCTGCATCCCGGCCAAGGCGATGCTGCGGGTGGCCGACGTGCTCGGCGAGATCCGCGAGGCGGACGACTTCGGGATCAAGGTCGGAGAACCGGAGCTCGACTTCGCCGCCGTGGGTAAGCGGCGCGAGAAAGTGGTCTCGACGCTCACCGGAGGCGTATCCGGGCTGTTCAAGAAGAACAAGATCGAGGTGATCGAGGGCGAGGGGGCGCTGGCGGGGGGCGGCGTCGTCAAGGTCGGCGATCAGGAGATCACCGCCAAGACGATCGTGTTGGCCACCGGCTCGGTCAAGAAGCCGATTCCCGGCGCTGCGTTCGGCGGTCGCGTGATCGGCACCGAGGAGGCCTGGGCGTTCTCCGAGCTGCCGGGCACGCTCGCCGTGGTCGGCGCCGGCGCCTCCGGCACGGAGATCGCCTCGTGCTACGCGCGGATGGGCGTCGAAGTGCTCCTGTTTGAGGCGCTCGACCGCGTGCTCCCGACCGAGGACGGCGACATCTCCAAGTTGGCCGAGCGGGGCTTCAAGAAACAGGGGATCAAGGTCCACACCGACACGCTGGTGAAGGGGATCGAGTCGGGCGAGACGAGCGTCAAGTTCACCCATGGGAGCGACGGTCAGTCAGGCGAGACCGACTGGCTGGTGATCGCCGCCGGGCGCGGCGCCGATGTCGAAGGACTCGGGTTGGACGCCGCCGGCGTCAAGCTGGGCGAGAACGGCCTGATCGAGGTCGATGGCGCGATGCGGACCACCGCCGAGGGCATCTACGCGATCGGCGATCTCGTCCCCGGTCCCGCGCTGGCCCACAAGGCCTCCGACGAGGGCATCATCGCCGTCGAGGACGCCGCCGGAGAGAAGACGCATCCGATCGAGTACATCGACATCCCCCGGGCGACCTTCTGCCTGCCCAACGTGGCCAGCTTCGGGTTGACCGAGGCGCAGGCCCGCGAGCAGGATTACGACGTCGTCGTCGGCAAGGTCCAATACGGCGCGGTCGGCGCCGGGACCGTCTACGGCGATCGGACCGGTCTGGTCAAGGTCGTGGGGGAGAAGAAGTACGGCGAGCTGCTCGGCGGCCACATCATCGGAGCAAAATCGACCGAGCTGATCCAGGAGCTGGTCAATGCCCGCGCGCTCGAGGGCGGCTACCCGGAGATCGCCCGCCTGATCCACGGCCATCCGACCATGTCCGAGGCGGTCATGGAGGCGGCGCGCGCCGCCGACGGCTGGCTGATCCACGGCTGATCCACCACCGAGGACCGGCGCCGCTGTGTCCGACCAGCCGACCTTCTACTACGACCTCGGCAGCCCCGCCTGCTACCTCGTCGCGGAGCGGATCGTGGGCGCGCTGCCGGTGGTGCCGGAGTGGGAGCCGGTGCTGGCCCGGGAGATTTCGCCCGACGAGCCGCCGCCCGACCGCGACGCGGTGGCCCGGCGGGTGGCCGAGCTCGAGCTGCAGCCGTTGCGCTGGCCGGAGGCGTGGCCGCCGGACGCCCGGTTCGCGGCGCTGTCCGCCACCTACGCCAAGCGCGTCGGCCGGGCGGTGGCCTTCTCGCTGGCGGCGTTTCGCCAGGTCTTCGCCGGCGGGCGGGATCTGGGCGATGAGAACACCGTGCTGATCGCTGCCGCGGCGTGCGAGATCCACCCCACCGCCCTGCTCAAGGGAGTCGGGCTGCGCTCGGTGGGCACCGCGCTCGATCAGGCCAACCAGCGGGCGCGGGCGGCGGGCGTGAGTGCGCTGCCGGCGATCGACGTGCGGGGAAGCCTGTTCGTGGGCGAGGAGGGGCTCGACGAGGCCGTTATGGCGCTGGGGGGACCGCGGTGAGGAGGGCCAACCGCGCCTTTCACCTGATCGCCGCGCGTGAGGGCCTCGAGCCGTCGTTTCTGGCCGACCACGGCCGGATGGACCGGATCGAGGTGATCTCGATCGACGACGGCGAGGTGGTCCTGTTCTGGGTGCTGCCCGCCAAGGACGCCTCCAAGCTGCTGCGCGAGCTCCGCGCCGATCTGGCGGGCATGGACGCAGGCGATTTCATCGAGAAATGGGAGGGCGCGGATGCGGGCGCCGACGCATGAGGGGTATGTTGCCGGGATGGCGGACAGCGTCGGCGCGACATCGGGGGTGAAGGGGGAGGTATCGGTGCTCGAACCGAGCCGGTGGCAGGCCGCCGTGGCCCGCCGGAGCGCCGAGACGCGCGCCACCGTTCCGGACATCGACCTGAGCGTCGAGGTCGACATGGAGCCCGCGCTCGAGCTCGAGCGGAGGTACGAATGCGGGATCACCGCGCTGCTGGCCCGGGCCTGCGCTCTCGCGCTACGCGCGGTCCCGGCGGCAAACTCGGCGTACCGCGACGGGCGCTTCGAGCGCTACGAGCGCGTCAACCTCGGCCTGCTCGTCGCCACTCCCGTGACCTACACGATCCCGACGGTGATCGACGCCGACCGCAAGCAGCTGGACGAGCTGGGGGAGGAGATCGCCGCGCTGCGGCAGCGGGCCGACGCCGGAACGCTGTCGCCGCCCGATTTGTCGGGGGCAACGTTCACACTTGCCGACATGGGACCGCTGGGGGTCGCAAGCTCGACACCGGTGATCGTGCCGCCGCAGGCGGCCGCGGTGGGCGCCGGCGCCGTTCGAGAAGTGCCAATCGTCCGCAACGGGGCTATCGTCCCGGGGCGGGTGATGACGATCACGCTGTCTTGCGATCATCGAATCCTCTACGGCGCCACGGCGGGGGCGTTCCTGGGCACGATCAAATCCCGCTTGGAGGAGGCTTCACTGTGACGGACAAGCTCGAGGAGACCGCCCAACAGATCGCCGACCGGGGCCGGGAGGCGCTGATAGCGCGGCTGCGGCCCGCCTTCCAGGAGGCGGCGGCCGCCCATTCCGACGTGCTCGACCTGACCCCCGAGCAACTGGACGCGATGGTCCACCGCGCGGTCGACCGCGCCGACGGGCTCCAGTGGCGACGGGCCCTGGCCTCGGTGGCCACAGAACAGCTCGGCATCAGCCTGGGCGAGGCGCTCGGGCACCCCGCCGTCGTGCGGGCGCAGGAGCTCGCGGGCGCGCCGTCCTATGAGGACAGCCTGGCCCAGCTCGGCCCGCTCCCGGGTGTGTCGGCGACGCCGGAACCCGTCGCGGCCGACGCGGCGCCGGCCCCTGAGACCGATACGGACGCGCCGCTGGCCGAGGCCGGCACGGATGCGCCGTTCGTCGAGGCCGACGCGGACGCTCCGCTCGTCGACGCGGAGACCGACACGGACGCCCCGCTCGTCGACGTGGAGGCCGACACGGATGCTCCGCTGGTCGCGGAGACCGAGACGGACGCGCTGCTCGTCGACGCCGAGGCCACCCCTCTGACCGAGCCAGAGGACTCCGGGCCGGAGGATGAGCCCGTGGCCGAGGTCGAGGACGCCGCGAGGCTGGTCCCTCCGCCCCCCTCCGACGAGGAGGTCGAGGCGGCAGCGCCGGCCCCGTCCTTCGCCGCACATGACGCTGACGCCGAGCACGAGGACGATTACGATGCCGAGCTCCCGCTCTCGACCGCCGAATACGAGACGGTGGGGCCTTTCGAGGAAGAGGACGACTACGCCGATGACGACGCCTTACGCGTGGCGGTGATCCATCTGGGCGGGATCGCCAACCTCGCCCCGGCCGAGCGCAACATCGAGCTCCAGATGTCCGAGGATGGGCTCGACATCGTTCGTGGCGGCGGCGAGATCCTGGGTCGCCTGGACTGGGATCAGGTCAAGGCGCTCGAGGTGCCGACGCCGAAGGGCCGGCGCAGGATGCGTCGCGGCGTGAGCACGCATCTGATCGTGCGCACCGCCCGCGGAGACGCCAGCTTCGAGGTGCCGGAGGTCTCGCCACCCGAGCTACAGCAACACCTCGCGCCGATCGTCGCGCGCCACGTTCGCGGCTAGCGGGGCCGGCGGAGGTCAGGCCGGCTCGCGCTCGAGCGCGCGGATGTCGTGCACCAGACCCTCGGGCGTGAGCTGATCCGCCGCGAAGCCGATCCGCTCGAACCCGCGCTTGTCGATCAGCAGCACGAACGTCGAGTGGTCGATCGGTCCCTGCACGGGCTGCATCGCGTAGGCGTGCCAGACCCGCCGCATGATCGCCGGTGACCCGTTCAGGAACGCCAGCCGGTGCGTCATCTGGTGCTTGGCGAGGAATTTGCGCCGGTTGGCCGGCGTGTCCTCCCCCGGCGCGACGCTGATCCCGATCGCCGGCACGCCGCGGCCATCCGCGGGCAGGTCGTTGAGGGCACCCTTGACCTGCTCGACCATGAACGGACAGGTGTCGTGGCAGAGCGAGTGGATGAACGTGAGAATCACCACCTTGCCCCGGTACTCGGAGAGGCTGACGAGCTTGCCGTCCTGGTCTCTGAGCCGAAAATCGCTCGCCCGCAGGCCGGCCGGCAGCTTCGGCCCCTCGAACTCCGAACGCGCCGGTGTCGGCGTGGCCGTACCGGAGGCACGGCTACTCAGCAGCACCACGCCGATCGCGGCGACCAGCGCGACCAGCACGGCTAGCAGGATCCGCTGCAGGGTCGGCGTCGCCGGCATCGGCATCGATTTTCGCAGGCGCGGCAGAATCTGGCGATGAGCCAATCGGCCAGGCTGGCCCATCTGCTCAGCGCGTCGATCCGCGACCAGCGCGTGCTCGACGCGATCTCCTCGCTCCCGCGCGAGCAGTTCGTCCCGGCCTCGGAGCGGGGCCGCGCCTACGAGAACGTCGCCCTGCCGATCGACTGCGGTCAGACGATCTCACAGCCGATGCTGATCGCGCGCATGCTCGAGTTGCTCGAGCTGAGGCCCGAGGACCGCGTCCTCGACGTCGGCACCGGATCGGGGTATCACGCTGCCCTGCTCGCCAAGCTGGTCGCGCGCGTCTGGACGATCGAGCGAATTCCCGCACTCAGCCGGCGCGCGCGGCTGACCGCCGAGCGCCTGGGGATCGACAACATCACATTCGTGGTCGGCGACGGCTCGGCGGGCATCCCCAGCGAGGCGCCGTTCGACGCGATCAACGTCGCCGCCGCCGGCAACTCCGTGCCGCCGGCCCTCGAGGCGCAGCTGGGCCCGGCCGGAAGGCTGATCGCGCCGGTCGCGCCCGCGGGGGACGACCAGCAGCACCTGGTCTTCGTCCGCCGCGCGGATCAGACGCTGCATCGCTGGCAGCTCGAGCCGGTGCGCTTCGTACCGCTGGTCAGCGAGCCCGAGCCTTAGTGTTCTCAGGCGCGGGCCAGCGGGAGCTGGTGGTCTGCTCGCAGCCGCTTGCGCATGACCTCGATCGCCACCGGACTCGAGTCGATCAGGACGAAACGACGGCCGAGCTCCCGGCAGACCGCGCCCAGCGTGCCCGACCCCGCGAATGGATCCAGGCACCAACCACCCGGGCGCGAGGAGGCGGCGACGATCCGGCGCAGCACACCCTCGGGCTTCTGGCTGGGATAGCCGGTCCGCTCGCGGCCGTTGGTGGGGACGATCGTGTGGAACCATACGTCCGTAGGGCGCTTGCCACGGGCGGCCTTCTCGGCGGTGACCAGCCCGGGGGCCATATACGGCTCCCGGTCGACGGCATCCGCGTCGTAATGATGCCCGCCGGGCGTCCGGACATAGACCAGGATCGTGTCGTGCTTGGCGGGCCACCGGCGGCGGGGCTTGGCCCCGTAGTCGTAGGCCCAGATCAACTCGTTGAGGAACGCGTCACGGCCGAAGATCTCGTCGAGTAGGAGCTTGCAGTAATGCGCCTCGCGGTAGTCGATGTGGAAGTACAGGGTGCCGTGGGGCGCCAGCAGCGCCCGAGCCGCCCTCAGACGCGGTTCCAGGAAGCCGAGGTAGTCGGCGAAGGCATCGTCGTAGCTGAGCGTCTGCAGTAGCCGCGAGCTGTAGCGCCGCCCGCCGAAGCCGACCCTGTCGCCGTCCTCGGATCGCTGCACCTCAATCGTCTCGCGCGCCTGCGCGCGGCCGGTGTTGAACGGGGGGTCCATGTAGACGAGATCGAAGGCATCCGCCGGGAGCCGGTCGAGCACCTGGGCGTTGTCGGCGGCGAGGATCAGGTCTTGATCGAGCACGAGCTGCTCCGCTGTGTAGTCGCGTCGCATCACGGGCAAACTACCGCCCGTACCCTGCTCAGGCCAGTCAACCCGTTAAGATCGACCTCAGTGCTATCGGAACGCCTGCACAGTCTCAGACGCTCCGCCCTTGCCGCACGCGTGACGCGATACGCCCTTGGTTCGGTGATCGCGCTGCTTACCAGCATCGTCGTTTTCGCTTTGCTGTACGTGTTGGGGGCGAGTACCACCGCCTGCTCGATCGGGGCGTTCCTGGCTGGCGCGGTGCCGAATTGGATCCTCAACCGCCGGTGGGCGTGGAAGATCAAGGGCCGGGTGGCCTGGGGCCGCGAGATCGTCGGTTACGTCGGAGTCTCGGTGATCGCGCTGGTCTCCTCGTCGCTGGCTACGGCGTGGACACAGGCCCGAGTCCAGAGCGTGCCGGCCCACCATGGGATCCGCGTCGCGCTGGTGACGGCCTCCTACGTCGCCGTCCAGGCGATCCTATTCGCGGCGAAGTTCGTGGTCTACGAGCACTGGGTGTTCGCCGGGCGCTCGCGCGTCCGCGCTGCCCTGCGGTCCCGCCACCAGGTGTGGATGGCCGCCCGGGCGAACCGCACTCCGTAGGCCAGGTTGGTTCCCTTCTTGGTGCGGGTGGCGTGATCGCCCCGGTCCCGCATCGTGGTCGGCACCTCGGCCAATCGGAAGCCGTTCAGGGCGGCGCTGATCTGCAGCTCCGAGGCCTGGTACTGGGGCTGCTCGAGCGTCACCGCCGCGGTCACCTCGGCGCGCATGGCGCGGACGCCGCAGGCCGGATCGGTGATGCGGTGACGGGTGATCACGCTGAGCAGCACGCCGAAGACGATCACGCCGGCATGGCGGGTCGCGTCTGTGGTCAGCTCGGTGCCGAGCCTCCGCGAGCCTGAGACGAAATCCGCGCGATCGCTGAGGATCGGCTCGATCACCCGTCCGAGCTCCTCCGGCTCGTACTGGCCGTCGGCGTCGATCGTCGCGATGATCCGGGCGCCCCGGGCGCGGGCCAGCCAGTAGCCGAGCCGCAGCGCGGCTCCCTGGCCCCGGTTGACCGGCACGTCACAGACCAGCGCACCGGCGCTGGTCGCCTCCTCCGCGGTGCGGTCCTCAGCGCCATCGACCACGACGATCACCTCGGCGGCCAGCCCAGCTGCCTCGGCGGGGATCTCGCGGATCACCTCGGCCACGGTCGGCGCCTCGTTGTAGGCGGGGATCACGATCGCCAGCGGCGTGCCCAACCCGGGCGGATTGGCGACCAGGAACGCCTCGGCGGCGGCGCGCTCCTCCGGCTCGAGCTTGGCCAGCTCCCGGTCGGCGGCAAATGGTGGGGGCGGGGCGATGCTCATGCTGATCTCCCGGCGGCGCCCGACAGGCCGGCGCCGCCCGCGAGCGGCACGGCCCCTTCGATATCGGCGCGCGACCACTCGTCCCATACCCCGATCAGGCCCTCGGCGAACGTGTAGCGCGGCTCCCAACCCTGGCTGCGGGCCTGGCTCGGGTCGACGATCACCGCAGGCATCTCGCCAGGCTTGGCCGGTCCGTGGTGGACGGAGAGGTCGGCGCCGCTGACCCGGAGCACCTCGTCGACGACCTCGAGCACCGATAGCGACTGGCCCGTCCCGATCACCGTCGCCCCCTGCCAGCGCTCGTCGACGAGCGCCAGCTTGGCCGCGGCGACGACGTCGTGAACGTGCACGTAGTCGCGAACCTGCTTCCCGTCGCCGTAGATCTCGAACTCCTTGCCGAGGCGGATTCCTCGCATCAGGCGGGCGACGATGCTGTCCTTGGCCTGCATCCCCGGACCGTACACGTTGGTCAGGCGGAGATAGGCGCAGCGGACCCCATAGGACGCGGTGTAGGCCCACATCAGCATCTCGCCGGCCGCTTTGGTGGAGCCGTAGGGGGTCAGCGGCCGCAACCGCTGCGCCTCGGTGATAGCCGGAGCGTCCATCGGACCGACGACGGCATTGGTTGAGGCGAACACCAGCGAGCTCACACCAGCCTTACGGGCGCCCTCGAGGAGCCCCGCCGTGGCCGCGACATTGGTGCGGTAGGTGAGCTCGGGCTGCTCGAGCGAGCGCAGCACCGACGTCACCGCGGCCAGATGCACGACCGAGTCAAAGCCACCCGCGAAAGACGCCTCGATCACCCCCGGATCGGCCAGGTCGCCCTGAACGATCTCGACGGCGGGATCCGGGTGCGGCTGCAGGTCGACGACGCGCACCTTTGCGCCCGCCTCCGTCAGCTGCGAGACGACGTGGCGGCCGATGAACCCCGAGCCTCCGGTGACGAGGACCCGGCGTCCGCTCAGTCCGGCCGCGGACGTGCTCACGTACCCGCGAGCGCGCTGGCGGTCTGGGGCAGCTCGCTGGCGGTCCGGTCCCAGCGCACCGTCGCCGTGATCGCCGCCATGTCGACGCGGTCCCTGTGCTTCTCGACCACGTCGAACATGTGGTCGATCAGCGCGTTCGAGAGCAGCGTCGGCTTCAGGCCGAGGCCCTCGAGCGCGGTGTGAACCACGTTGTAGTAGTGGTCGTAGATCTCCACCCGAGGATTGTCGACGTGCTCGATCTGGGCATCGCCGGGGAACTCCTTGGCGATCGTCTCGGCGATCTGGTTGATCGACATCGTCTCGGTCATCTGGTTGAACACGCGAAATTCGCCGCGCTCGGCCGGGTTCTCGCAGGCCAGCCGGATGCACTCGACCGTGTCGACCAGGTTGATCAGCCCGCGGGTCTGGGAGCCGTTGCCGTAGACCGTCAGCGGATGACCGAGCACGGCCTGAATCACCATCCGGTTGAGCACCGTGCCGAACACGCCGTCGTAATCGAAGCGGGTGGCCAGCCGAGGATCGAGCTTCGTCTGCTCGGTGTCGATGCCGTAGACGACGCCCTGGTTGAGGTCCGTGGCGCGCATGCCCCAGATCCGGCAGCCGAACTCGATGTTGTGGCTGTCGTGGACCTTCGAGAGGTGGTAGAACGAACCGGGCTTCTTGGGGTAGATCATCCGGTCCTTGCGGCCCTTGTGCTCGATCTCGATCCAACCCTCTTCGATGTCGATGTTGGGCTGTCCGTACTCGCCCATCGTGCCCAGCTTGACCAGGTGGATGTCGATGTCGGTGTCGGCGATCGCGTACATCACGTTGAGGTTGCCGACGACGTTGTTGGTCTGGGTGTAGACCGCGTGCGCCTGATCGATCATCGAATACGGCGCGGCGCGCTGCTCGGCGAAGTGCACGACCGCCTCGGGGCGGAAGTCGCCGATCATCTGATGGGTGAAGGCGGCATCGCAGAGATCGCCGACATAGCTCTTGATCGTCGTGCCCGAGATCTCCGCCCAGGCGGCGATCCGCTCGTCGAGCGTGGCGATCGGAACCAGGGTGTCCACGCCCATCTCCACGTCGTAACCACGGCGGGCGAAGTTGTCGTTTACGGCGACTTCATGCCCGAGGGCCGACAGATGAAGCGCGGTCGGCCACCCGAGGTACCCGTCACCGCCAAGAACCAAGATTTGCATACGGACGCTCCAAAGCCTTCAACTTGATTGGGATCTCCAGCGCTCTCGGTCGACGAGGCGGCCCAGCCATCGGCCAATACTGAAGGATCGCTGACCAGCGAGCGCACGAGGATAGCCGACCGGGCAAACGGAAGTAGGCCGCCCGAGGCCAGAGGTTACGGCATTCGCTGCTACCTTCGTCGCTCTCGCGTGTCCGAGCAAGCTCTAAACGACCCGCAGATCGAAGCGTCTCCGGCCCCGCAGCGGGGGCGCCAGGGCGCACAGCGCGGCCTCGACGGCCCCTTCGGCGCACTGGTCGGGGCGATCCGCCGCTATCCATGGGTGTTCACCGCGATCTTCCTGCTGGCGATCTCCGCCGTGCTCGTCCGCTGGGCCGGGACCCGCCCCGGTTATGACCCCTACGGCTGGCTCGTGTGGGGCAAGCTCACCATCCACCTGAAGCTCGACACCAACGGCGCGCCGTCGTGGAAGCCGCTGCCGTTCCTGTTCACGGTCCCGTTTGCCCTGCTCGGCCACTTCGCGCTGTGGCTGTGGATGATCACGGCGGTCGCGGTGTCCTTCAGCGGCGCCATCTTCGCCTGGCGGATCGCCTGGCGGCTGGTCGATGCTCCGCCGGAGCGCCGCTACGCCGGCTACGCGGCCGGCGCGTTCGCGGTCGGTGGCGTGTTCGGCATCGTCGCCTACTCGCACTTCATCCTCAGCGCCCAGTCGGACACCATGATCGTCGCCCTCTGCCTGGGGGCGATCGACTGCTATCTCAGCGGCCGGCAGCGCTGGGCGTTCGTGCTGCTCGTCCTGGGAGGGCTCGGCCGTCCCGAGGTATGGCCGTTCCTCGGCCTGCATGCCCTCTGGGCCTGGCGCAGGTACCCCTCGATGCGCTGGCTGATCGGCTGCGGGCTCGCGCTGATACCGCTGTTGTGGTTCGGGATCCCCGCGCTGACCGCCAAGACCGTGTTCGTGGCCAGCGACAACGCGCTGCACTCGCCGCGAGAGCTGCACAGCAACAAGCTGACGGGCACGATCTCCCGCTTCGTCGACCAGCAGACCTGGCCGATCGAGGTCGCGGCGGTGGTGGCCGTGGTGCTGGCCATGCTCCGGCGCGATCTGCCCCGCAACCGCACGATCCTGCTGCTGGCCGCGTGCGCGGCGGCCTGGGTGGTGATCGAGATCGCCTTTGCCGTGCACGGCTTCCCGGCCGTGCCGCGGTATCTGTTCGAGCCGATCGGGGTGATGGGCGTTCTGGCCGGCGTCGCCGTGGGCCGCGTGCTCCTCGATCTGCCGCCGCTTCTGGCGCGGCTGCTCCCACGCCTCTCCGCCAGCTCCGCGGCGTGGCTGGCCGGGCTGGCGGTGATCCTGTTCGCGGGGGCGCTGCTGCCCGTGGCGCTAGCTCGGTATCGGAGCGAGCACAAGGACCTGAACCACGAGCGCGCGCGCACCCGTGAGATCAACCGCCTTTCCGTGGTCGTCCAGCGGCTGGGTCGCGACCGGATCCTGGCCTGCGGGCAACCGAACGTCCCGATCGGCTACCAGAGCGTGTTCGCCTGGTACATGAACATCAAGACGGGCGTTCTCTACGTGGCCCCCAAGCACCTGAAGGCCCACCCGCACACCACGGTGGACTTCTTTGCCCTGAGCAAGGGCTGGCACGTGTTCCCAAACCACGTCAACGCCACTGACGCGCCCCGTTGCCGCGGATTGCGCCTGCGCTACCAGTCGTAGTGTGCCGGACGGTGCAGTAGCCGTGGTCGCGGGCCGCGGGCGGCTCCTGGTCGCGGGCGCGGCGCTGATCGTGCTGGTCGCGATCGCAGTCTCGGCCCTGCGGGGTGGGGGCGGCAAGGTACTGCCGGCCCCGCCACTGCCGGGGATCGGACGTCCGGCCCGGCCCGGGGATCCATTCGGTTACTCGGCCTCGCGGCAGGCCGCCTTCGTGGCCCGGGCGACCGCAGGCCGCTCGCAGGTGCTGTTCGCCAAGAGCCCGGGGGGCGCGCTGGCCACGGCCGCCCGGGTGGCCGCCTACCGTCCCCTGATCGACGCCGCCACCCGCGGAACCGCGATCGATCCAGCCGTGGTCGAGGCGATCGTCTTCCTGGAGAGCGCCGGGCGACCGGATGCGATCGCCGGCAGCGATCCCGCGTCCGCCGCCGGCCTGACCCAGATCCTGGCCGCCACCGGCCAGTCGCTGCTGGGGATGCACATCGACCTGGCGCAGAGCCGGAGGCTGACCGCGCAGATCGCCGCGGCCGACAACACCGGCAACACCGGGCGCGTGACCCGGCTCCTACGCAGGCGCGCCCGGATCGACGCGCGCTTCGATCCCGCCCACGCGCTGGCCGCCACGGTGCGGTACCTCCAGGTCGCGGAGCAGCGTTTCGGCCGGCCCGACCTGGCCGTCGAGTCCTACCACATGGGGATCGGAAACCTCGGGCAGGTCCTGGCCGACTACGACGGCGGACGCTCCGTGCCCTACGCGCAGCTGTATTTCGACAGCGCCCCGGACCACAACCCGGCGACCTGGCGACTGCTGGCGAGCTTCGGCGACGACTCCTCCACTTACTACTGGCGGGTCCTGGGCGCGCTGCAGGTGATGAAGCTCTACCGCACCGATCGCACGGCCCTGGGGCGCCTGAGCCGGCTCGAGACTTCCTTCCCCTCCAACGCCGAGGTGCTGCAGCCCCCCGATCGCACCACGTCGTTCGCCGACCCGGCCGCACTGGCCGCCGCCTACGCCCGCCACACGGTGATCCCGCTGCCCCGCAACGCCTCCGCTCTCGGCCTCGCCTACGCCGCCTCGATGGGCTCTCGCGCGCGCACGCTCGGCGTGCCGGCCTCGCTCTACCGAGGCCTGCGCGGGCCGGCGCTGGACCTGCTGATCGAGCTCGCCGCGCGCGTCCGCGCGATCTCGGGAGCCAAGGCGCCGCTGATCGTCACCAACACCGTGGCCGACGCCAAATACGAGAGCCTGCTCGGGTTCGACGACCCGCCGGCCCTGACCGGATACACGTTCCAGATCGCCCGCCGTTACGGCAGCCGCGCCCAAGCGGTGGCGTTCCAGGCGATGCTCGACCGGTTGCAGTCCATGAACCTGATCGCGTGGATCCGCGGAACCGCGACGATCGAGATCACGGTGGCCGCCGACGCCGACAAGGTCATCACCGAGGGTCCGTAGTTGGGGGCGGGTCCGGGGGGTCCGGTGGGGGCGCGGGTTGCCTGCGTCGTTGGTCCGCGCCGAAATCAACTGCATCGATGAAGGGGGAGGCCGGGGGGTGGGTTTTCTTCGGAATCCGCGAACTTTCGCTCTGGATGCACCTTGGTCTCGAAGTTTGGCTCTGGATGCACGTGAGACGTGCAGATCGCGCCAAAGTTCCCACGGCCGGCCGCGTCCGCGGCCGAGGTTCGCCTACCGAGCCACCGCGACGATCTGCATGATGTCGCCGGGGTTCACCCGGACGGTCCGGTCTTCGAGCCCCGTTGCGCGAAGGGCCGCGGACACACCCGCGGCCAGGGGGACCCCGGAGCGGCGCAGGCGGTCGGCCAGGAACCGCAGGCTGACCTGGCGCCCCACCTTGGCGTAGCCGACCGGCTGGAAGTCGCAGCGGCGCAGAAGCGCCTCCAAGGTCCGCCGTGAGAAGAAGAAATAGTGGTCGGGGATCAGCTGCCGCCAGCGCCGCGGTGCGAGCCGGAACCAGAGGCAGTCGACCGTCGGGGTCTCGATCATCACCACGCCGCCCGGCGCCAGCAGCGAGCGCGCGTGGCGCAGGGCGCGCCGGGGGGAGTCGACGTGCTCGATCACGTGGAACATCGTCAGCGCGTCGAAGCCAGGCTCGCCCGAGGACAGCGTCACGTCGTCGATCCCGCCGCTGATCACGTCCAGCCCGGCGGCTCGCGCCTGCGCGCTCGTGCCCGGATCGGGTTCCACGCCGGAAGCGGCGAATCGGGTCCCGGCCACCTCAAGGAAGGACCCGAGCGCGCAACCGACGTCGAGCAGCCGCCCACCGGAGACGTGGGGGAGCAGACCGGCCAGCCGCTCTTGCTCGGCGGCGAGCCGGAGCGGGCGCTCGGCCTCCTCGACCTCGATCCGGACGATCCCCAGGTCGCCTACTCGCTCGGCCAGGGCCTCCGAGCGCCGGGCATCGGTGGCGGCGAAGGTGAAGTCCTGGCTGCGCCGGCCGACGTAGACCAGGCCGCACTGCCAGCACCGGACCAGGGGGCCGTCGAGGCGCGGCGAGCGCAGCAGCAGGACCGGGTCAGGCGCGGCGCAGAGGTCGCACGGATCGTAGTCATCGGTCATTCGCCGAGGCCACTGTACGTCCGCCCGCGATCCGTTGTAGGTTGAGCCCGTGACCGACGCCGTGCGCACTCCGGACCAGCTCCTCGAGGGCCTGCCGGACTTTCCGTTCCAGCCGCACTACCGCGAGTTTGAAGGATTTCGGCTGGCCCACATAGATGAGGGCGACGGCGCGCCGGTGATCTTCTTCCACGGCGAACCGACCTGGTCATTCCTGTGGCGCAAGGTGATCCCCCCCGTCAGGGACGCCGGCTTCCGCTGCATCGCGCCGGACCTTGCCGGCTTCGGGCGCTCGGACAAGCCGATGGACCTCAACTGGTACTCGTATGACCGCCACGTGGCGAGCATGGCGCCGCTGCTCGAGGAGCTCGACATCAAGGACGCCACAGTCGTCGTCCACGATTGGGGCGGCCCGATCGGACTGCGGCTTGCAGTCGAGCACCCGGATCGGATCGCCCGAGCGGTGATCCTGGACACGGGTCTGTTCACTGGCCACCAGAAGATGACCGAGGCCTGGACGGCGTTCCGGGACTTCGTCGAGCGGACCGAGGATCTACCCGTTGGATTCCTGGTCAAGGGCGCGTGCAAGCACGATCCGGGCGAGGAGGTGATCGCCGCCTACGACGCTCCGTTCCCGAGCGCGGCCTCGAAAGCCGGCGCGCGCGCGTTCCCGTTGCTGATCCCGACCTCGCCGGAGAAGCCCGGAGCCGAGGCGGGGCAGCGGGTGCTCGAGGCTCTGAAGCAGGACCCGCGGCCAAAGCTGATCCTGTGGGCCGATTCCGATCCGGTGCTCCCGCTGGAGACCGGGCGCAAGTTCGCCTCGGCGCTCGGGACCGAGGTCGGCCACGTGATCGGGGACTCCAGCCACTTCCTACAGGAGGACGCCGGCCCGGAGATCGGCGGGCTGATCGCCGACTGGCTCGGTCAGGCCGGCTGACCCGACCCGACCCGCCGCGGTTCGCCGCGGCCGGCTTGACCCGGCGATCCGCCCCGCGCCGCTACGCGGGCTGCTTCTCCGCCTCTGAGGCCTCTTCGGAAACCGGCTCGGCCACCGCGATCGACTCGACCATCCGCGCCTCATAGGCGGCGCGAGCGTTGTGATCGGGGTTGGCCAGCACCTGATCGCCCTTGAGGAACCGCGCGACCGCCTCGTTGGCCCGCCGCGGCAGCAGCGACTGCATCCGGAAGATGCCGCCGACCGACTTGGGCACGAACACGTCGAACCGAGCGAACTGCAGCGCCTCTACGATCGCGTTCGCCACGTCCTCGGGCTCTACCGGCTTGAAGCCGCGGGCGTGGGGGAGGCCGGAGCCGAGCTCGGTGTTGACCACGACCGGCATGACGACGCTGACCTCGACGTCGGTGTCCCGGACCTCGGCCCGGATCGCCTCGCTCAGCCCGACGACCGCGTGCTTGGTGGCGCAGTAGGTCGCGCCACCGGGGAAGCCGGCCTTGCCCGCCGTCGAGGCGATGTTGACCAGATGACCGCGACCGCGCGGGATGAACCGCTCGAGGGCGAGCTTGGAGCCGAAGATCACACCGTGCAGGTTGATGTCGATCAGCCGCTTGGCGGTCGCGTCGGTCTCCTGCGCGAACGGTCCGATCGGCATGATCCCGGCGTTGTTGATCAGCACATCGAGCGGGCCGAGGCGGCTCTCGGTCTCACGCAGGAACCCGTCGAAGCTGTCGCGATCGGTGACGTCGAGCGGGAGCCCGATCGTGCCGCCGCCGAGCTCCCCGGCGGTCCGCTCCGCCAGCGGCGCCTCGATGTCGCCGATCGCCACGTGGGCGCCCTGCGAGATCAGAGCGGCTGCGGTGGCTCGTCCGATGCCGCGGGCGCCGCCGGTGATTGCGACTACCTGCCCAGCCAGCGATCGTGGGGCTTTCGCCATTGCAACGTCCCTCCTGTTCGGTGTACGCCTCGCATCGGTGGTTGCGAGTCGCGGTCAAGAAAATAGCGCGCCGGGATCGGCGCAGGGAAGGTAGCCGGCCGTGGGTGCGAGCGCTCGCGGATCGGCGCCTACCGGGCGCCACCTCTGGTCGGCGGTGCGGGCGCTCGCGGATCGGCGCCTACCGGGCGCCACCTCCGGTCGTCAGGGCACCGATGCCGAGGGCACCGCCGGCCGAGTGGCCGACGACGCCGACGGTCTTGGGCGCGATCGGCGATGTGGCGCTGATGACCGGCGTGACCGTGGCGGCCGGGAAACGCCCAGCAGCCGCGCGAGTGGGGACGGCGGTCTTGCCCGGATCCACTGAAACGGCCTTATGGCTGTCGCCGCCGGGTACCCGGATTACGCCGGCGGGCGCCGGCCTAACGCCTGACGACCCGGACCGCGTGCTCACGGCGCCCGCGGCGAGCGGGGCCGGATCGCGGCGCGAGGGCTGACCAGAGGAGCGACCCGACGAACGCTGGTCGCGCGCGCCATCGCCAAACCGCCGTGGCGGCCGTCCGCTGCCGCTTCTGGGCCCGGGAACGCCGACGGTCCCGCCGACACCCTGCGAGCCCGTGCTCCCGGCGTCATTGATGTCCCCTTCGGACGCCGGCCGGTCCGACTCTGGCAGGCCGCGGTCGACGCCGGGCGACGCGGAGCCTGGGATCGAGGTCGAGGAGATCGTGGCCGTGGGCGCGCTCGAGATGACCACGGCGATCAGGGTGGGCGCCTTGCCGGCGCTCGCCGGCGGAGCGATCGTGGCGGCGCGCGAGCCACCCTTGCGCGGGAAGTTGGCCCGGTTGTGCGCGAGCGGACCGAAAGGTTGCGGCACGGTGTGTCCCGGGCGGGCGAACTGCGTCGGCTGCGTCGGACGAAGCGCGCCATGAGTGAGGGGCCGGGCGCCGACCGCGGCCTTCGCGTGGTGGGTCGTCGGCGCCGCGATGACGGGCCTGCGGCCGCTCGGGGCGAGGCCGACCGGGGAAACCCTGGCAGGCGGTGCCTGGAGACGGGGTCGGGAAACGGCACGGTGGGACGCGGAACCGGAGAGAGCGTGCGTGGCGGCGTAGGTACCCGCCGTCCCGGCGGTGGCCAGCATTAGCGTGGCAAAGCCCTTGATCACACCGCTCTTCAGCGCCGAGGAGGCGACCAGGCCGCCGCCGCTGAACCCGGCGCCACCGCCGCCGAACCCAGCGCCGGCGCTCCCGGAGCCCGAGAGCACGGTTTCCTTGAGTGCCAGCGTCGGCACGAGCGGCAGCAGCGCGGCGGCCTGGCGGCGCTGGCGCTCGACCTGCTGACGGAAGTCGCGGCAACCGGCGCAGTCCCGGAGATGGCGGCGGAGATTGGCCCGCCGCAGCGCACCCCCGCGTCCGATCGTCAGCTGCTCGCGGATGTCGGCGCACGCGGTTTCGCGGGCGGTGCGGCTCGCCACCAGCGACTCGCGCGCTTGGAAGACGAGCGCCTTGACCTTCTCCCGCGGCACCCCGAGGGCCTCTCCGATCTCCTCGTGGCTGAGCGCATCGATTTCGGCCAGGACGAGCGCTGCGCGCTGCTCCTCCGGCAGGCTGCGGAGATCGAGGACCAGGTCGCGGAGGTCCTGGCGGCGCTGAACCTGGGTGGCCAGGCCCTCGGTCACGGGCTCATCGAGGTCCGCCGCGGGCTGCTCACGGCGAGCGCGCAGAATCGAGTAGCAGCGGTTGCGCGCGATCGTGAACAGCCAGGCCCGCAGGTGGATCGGCTTGTCCGACCCGATCAGATCGTTGTACGCCGCCAGGAACGTGTGCTGGACGGCATCCTCGGCCTCGTCGGCGTCACTGAGCACGTGCCGGCAGAACGACAGGATCCCTCGGTGGTGACGGTTGTAGACGGCCTCGAAGGCGGCCGGCCACCCTTGCCGGACGAGCGCGACCAAGCGTGCGTCCGACGCCAGACGCAGTAATTGCGGCGAAGCTACCCCCGTTACCCCTGTCGGTGCCACCCGAGGCACCGCACTTGCTTCCATCGCGCCATTATCCTTGCTCGCGCCGGAAAAAGCCAGAGTCTCTGGACGGCCACCAGATATCCCTGCTCAACCTCGATTTTTGTCGATCGGGCTCCAACGGGAACGGCTACCGAGGCGGCGGCGGGCCTGGCGGCGCGACGATGTCGCGCCCGGTCGGGGTCATCGCGGCGTCGAGCTCGAGTTGCCAGAAGTAACGGGTGAATGTCACCCCGGCCCGGAACTCCCCGACGTGCGGCTCGACCTCCTCACCGCGGGCCATCCGGACGATCAACTCGGGATAGCTGCGCCCGGGCAGGGCCGCATACATCGGCGCCGGAAACGCGCCGCCGAAGCGGGTGTTGACATCGGTGATCCCGAGGCCGATGTTTTCGTCGCGGAACACCTGGACGGTGCACGGTCCGCGGACGCCCAGTGCCTGCACGACGTCGCGGCCGAGTTCGATCAGCTCAGTATCGGCGATCACCGTGCCCTTGATCGACTCGCCGCCCCTCGACTCGATCATCGTGCGCGGGATCGCATTCAGGCAACGCCCGGCCAGGTCGGAGAGGCAGTCGATCGAGAACTCGGGACCGTTCATGAGCCGCTGGATCATCGTGGGCTCCTTCACATAGTCGACGAAGAAGGCGGCCGCCGCGGCGTCATCGGCGCGGTGGATCGAGCGAGCCCCCGACCCCTGCCTCGGCTTGACCATCACCGGATAGCCGGCCACCGCTTCGCCGGGGAGCACGGTCGGGGGCGAGGGCAGGCCGAGGCGCTGCAGCAGCAGATGCGCGTCGTACTTGTCATAGGTGGCCCGCGCGATCTCCGGGTCTGGCACGAAAGCGGGCAGGTGGCCCGCCGCCCGCGCGTGGGCCAGCACCTCGAGGTCGAGATCGGTGAGCGGGACCACGGCGCCGACGCCGTGCTCAGAGCACAGCGCCTGGAGCGCCGGCACGTACTCGGGGTCGTCGATCCTGGGCACCGCGATCCGGTGGTGAGCGGCGTACTGAGCAGGCGCCAGCGGGTTCGGATCGGCTGCGACCACCGTCGCGTGCTGGGCAAAGGCCGAGACGATGTCGTAGCGCTTGCCCACCCCGGTGAGCAGGACGGCTACAGCGGTGCTTGCCATCCACCCCCCTCTCCCTTATAGAGGCCGTGACCGCTCAGGACCATCCCGATCGTCCGCACCAGGATCCGCAGATCGAGCCCGAGCGACCGGTGCTCCACGTACCAGAGGTCCAGCTCGATCCGCTCCGGCCAGGGAAGCGATGCTCGCCCGTTGATCTGGGCCCAGCCGGTGATCCCCGGCTTGACCGCCAGGCGGCCGCGCTGGCGCTCTGTGTACTGCTCCACCTGCACCGGCACCGTGGGTCGGGGGCCGACGATCGACATCTCTCCTCGCAGCACGTTCCACAGGTTCGGCAACTCGTCCAGCGAATACCGGCGCAGAATCGCGCCGACCCGGGTGATCCGGTCGTCGCCCTGCGCGATGGCCAGGCCCGCGCCGGTGAACTCGGCGCCGCTGACCATCGTCCGCAGCTTGTAGATCGAGAACAACTGGCCGTCCTGCCCCACACGGGCCTGACGGTAGATCGGATCGCCCGGACTCTCGAGTCGGACGAGCAGCGCCAGTAGCGCGATCACCGGAGCCGAGACGATCGCCGCGGCGCCGCCCAGCGCCAGGTCGAGCGCGCGCTTCGAGTTCGACGCCAGGCGAACTCGCAAGCGAATCGCCGCCAGGCGATTTGCCATCACCTGGTGCCCTCGGCGGGTTCCCAGCCGGCCGGCGTGCCGTGGGTCAGCCAGTCCCACAGCCCCGCCGCAAGCGACGCCTGGGTCAGCACGTAATACCGAGCGACCAGCAGGGGGCGGGCGGGGACCAACGGGGCCAGCAGGGCGGCGAGCAGCAGGACGAGCTGGGCCACCAGCGCAGCCACATAGACCCAGCCCTCCGAGACCAGGGCGATGCTGGTGGCGAGCGCGAGGACGTGCAGGAACGGCACCAGGTAGCGCAGGACCCGGTGGGAGTAGATCATCAGCGCATACAGCGGTCCGTACCCGCGCGGCGAGAGCATCCCGCCGCGCACCACTATCGGCCAGCCGTGGCTCATCATCCGCCGCTTACGGGCGAACTCCCCCTCGATCGTCGGCACCATCTTCTCGATCGCCCGCGCCTCAGGCGCGTAGATCGCCAGCCAGCCGCGCTTGACCATGTTGAACGGGAACGACAGGTCGTGGCCCATGATCGGATCGACGACCAGATACGCCTCGCGGCGAGTCGCATAGATGGCTCCGTTGCCGCCGGTGACCGAGCGCGCCCTCGACTCGAGCCGGCGTAGCGCCATCTCGTAGCGCCAGTAGAGCCCCTCCTGGTTGGTCCCGCCCTGGTTGACGAAGCGCACATCACCGCAGACGTAGCCCACCCGCGGGTCGGCGAACGCCTCGACCAAGCGCGCGAGCGCCCCCGGGTCCCAGGCGACGTTGGCATCCGAGAACGCGACGATCTCCCCCCGAGCTCGGGCGACGGCCGCGTCCTGGGCGCGGATCTTGCCCCCGCGCGGCAACTCGAGCACGACGTCGGCGCCCGCCGCTCGGGCCCGCTGCGCGGTCTCGTCGGGCGATCCGTCGCAGGCGACTATCACCTCGAGCAGGCCCTCCGGGTAATCGAGCGCACGGAGGTTGGCCACCCGGCCGGCGATCACGTCGGCCTCCGCGTAGGCCGCCACCACCACCGACACCGGGCCCTGCGGCGGCCCGGGAGACGCGGCCGCCCCGGTCGCGCCTCGCCGGCGCTGGACCCGCACCAGCGCGGCCAGCAGCAACGGATATCCCAACAGGGAATAGACCAGCAGCCCCACGGAGCACCAGAAGACGATCGCGACCACGAACACAGCGGCGGATTGTGAAGTAAGGGTCCGTACCGCGCGGGCTCCGCTCGGCTCACGGTGCGAGCGTGCGGTACAGGGCCAGCGTGCGCTCGGCCGCGGCGTCCCACGAATACGGGCCCCGGGCCGCGGCAGCGGCGGCCGCTGCCAGCCGGGCCCGCTGCTGCGGATCGGCGATCAGCGACCGCAGCGCCCGCGCGAGCGAGTCGGGATCGCCGGGGGCGACCAACCGCGCCGCCCCGGTCGCGGCGACCTCGCCGAAACCGCCCACGTCGGTGAGCACCACCGGCTTGCCGAACGCCAGCGCGACGGCCAGTACGCCGGACTGATCGAAGCGCTCGGTGCTCGAGTAGGGCAGCACCACCACGTCGGCGCGACGGAAGTAGGCGGGCAGCTCGGCGTCGGGAACAAACCGCGAGACGAAGCGGACCCCCGGTGGCGCGGACGCCGCCAAGGGCTCGACCGGCATCCGTGGTCGCCCGACGATCCACAGCTCGGCGTCCGGCACCTCCCGCCACGCCTCGAGCAGCACATCGATGCCCTTGTAGGGCCGGAGCAGCCCGAAGAACAGGACGACCGGCTTCTCCACGGTTCGCAACCCATCAGGCAACGGCAGCTCGAGCGGCTGGCTGGTGAGGTGGGTGAACGCGCCGTGGTGGACGACGTGAACCTTGGCCGGTTCCACGCCCAGCGTCCGCACCAGCTGACGACGGCCGTAATCGGAGTGCACGATCAGAGCGTCGACTTCGTCGTACAAGCGCCGCTGCGCGCGAGCCTGACCCGGCTTGGGCTCCCGCGGGAGCAGGTCGTGCGCGGTCAGCACCAGCGGCCGGTTCGGCAGCAGGTGCGCGTCGAGCCACTGCACGTCAACCCACTGGAAGTGCACGACGTCGGCGGCCTGCGCGGCGCGACGGTAGCGCAGCATGTCGGGCACGTGTTCGGCGAGCTTGCCGGCCTGGCGCCGGCGCGAGCCGGCCGGTCCGCGGGCATGACGGTAGAACTGCTCGCGCACGACGTACCCCTCCGACGGGGGCACCTCGCCGTACTGAAACCGGCTGGTGATCAGCTCGACCTGTGGACCGTCGGGTCGGGCCGCCAGCGCGGTGCACAGGGCATGGTCATACGGCGGGGTGAACGCGGATGGGTCGACGACATGGACCTTCATGACCCGGCGCCGGTCAACGCGGCCAACCTGGCCGCGGTCTCGACCGCGTCCGGCTGGTCACCGAGCGCCCGGACGGGGGCCGGCGCGTCGCGCTCCAGCCGCCGCGCGACAGGGGCCAGCGAGCTCAGCGATGGCGCACCGGGCCGCGCGCGGTGGTCGCGCGCGTGGCGGTCGCGCAGGCAGCGGAGCGGGTGGCTGGCGAGGAGCCGGGCGAGCGTCAACGCCCGTTCCGCGAGGCCGTCGTCCTCGCGGTAGTCGATGGCCGGGGCTGCCGCTGCCACTGCCGCGCGACCGACCCGCTCCGGCCGCGCGGCCGCCTCGATCCTCGCGCCGGCCGGCGCGGAGGCGGCCGACGCCGCGGGATCGCCAGGTTCGGGAAAGAGCTCGGCGACGAGCACGACGCTGGCCGGAGCGTCGGGCGACGCGCCGACCGGGCGGTTCGACAGCGCGAACCCGACCAGCTCGTCGATCGCGAGAACGAGATCCAGCGCGGCGAAGCCGAGCCTCTCGCGGGCGGAAGGGGCGGCGGCGCTCCCGCGGGCGGCGGCGCTCCCGCGGGCGGCGGGCGGGCGCGGGGGCCGGCCGCGCGCGATCCGCTTCACCCCACGCCAGAGAGCCGGCTCCGGGGTAAAGCCCGCGTAGCGCCGCGCGAGCCAAGCGCGGCCTGCGGCGTACCCGCGCCACTGCCGCCTCAATTCGCCGACGGCGGCGCGGTAGTGGTGGGCGACGCAGGCCTCGGGACGGAGGTGCAGGCGCCATCCGGCGCGCTGGAGGCGCCAGCAGAGATCGGTGTCCTCGGCGGCTCGCAACCCCTCGTAGAAGCCGCCCACCTGCTCGAACGCGGCGCGGCGGATGAGCAGGTTGGCCGCAGCCGCCCGGGGCAGATACGGATGGGCGAAATGGGCCTGGGCCGAGAGGAAGCTGCGCTCTGCGGCGTAGCGCTCGGCCAGCGTGGCCGGCTCGGCCATCGGACCGACCTCGCCGGCCAGCGCCCCGACGTCCTCGTCCACCGACTGCGCGAAGTAGCGATCGAGCAGGTCGGCCGGCGCGCGGCAATCGGCGTCGAGGAAGAGCAGCCACTCGCCGCGAGCCCGGGCGGCGCCGGCGTTGCGCGCGTGGGCAGGCGATCGCTCGCGGAGGGCGCGAACGATTTCCACGCCCGGGCTCGGCTCGGCGACTCCGGCGTTGTCGGCCAAAATCAGCTGATCGGTGGGGCGTGTGTCGAGTTCGAGCAGAGCCCCCACAGCCGCGCGGGCGGCCGACGGATCGCCGGCGAACGGCATCACCACGCTGACGGAGGGGCGGGTCACGACGGCCCCTCCGCCGGCGACAACGGGGGCTCGGCGCCGGGCGGGACCGGGGGCCCGACGCCGGGCGGGACCGGGGGCCCGACGCCGGGCGGGACCGGGGGCCCGACGCCGGGCGGAGGCGGGCCACGCCGCGCCCGCTCGATCAGCGCCCTGGCCTGAGTCAACTCCTGCGGGTGGGCGAACCCGGTCAGGTACAGCACCGGCGGGATCGCCAGGAACACCGCCGCGCGGGTGAGCAGTCCGAGCGCGCCGTGGGTGGGAAGCAGCAGATCACCAGCTGTCGCGAATCCGCCGAATACGACGAGCAACTGAAGCAGCCGGCGCCATTCGAAGGCCACGGCGAAGAGACGACGAGTGAGCAAGTGCATGACCCCGAGCATCACGACATAGGCACCGCACAGGGCGATGCCGGCCCCGGCGATCCCGAGCGGCGGCACGAGCGCGACCAGCAGAAGCACGTTGGCGGCGAGACCCGCGAGCGAGGCGACGAAGTTGCGGCTGGTCACCTTCGCCCGTCCGGCGATCACCAGGAACACGACCCACAGCCCGTAGAGAGCCCAGCCCAGCGCTAGCCACGGCAGGGCGCGATAGGAACCGAAGTACGACGGCGCCGCCAGGAGCCGCAACACCCAGCGCCCCAGCAGCGCGAGCCCGGCGACCACCCAGCCGCTGACCAGCAGGTAGTAGGTGGTGACGAGCCCGTAGAGCCGTCCCGCCTCGGCGTTGTCGGAGACCGAGTAGGCCAACGGCGGCCAGGCGTACTGGAAGGCCCGCACGATGAAGGCGACGGCACCGGCCAGCTTGATCGCGATTGAGTAGAGGCCGGCCAGCGCCGGGCTGCGCTCGTGGTAGATGTAGAACCGGTCGACGATGCTGAGCGCATACACCGAAGCCTCCGCGGGGACCGTCGGCAGTCCGAAGCGCAACAGCACGCCCAGCCGCTCCGCCGCGCCTCTGGGTACCAGCAGCCGGTCCCGCAGAGTCCACCAGACCCCGAACAGCACGAGCGTCGAGACGGCGTAGTTGCCCAGCAGCAGCCCGCGGGCTCCGTCGCCGAGCCCGACCACCAGCACCAGCGTGACCGCGACGGTCAGAACGACGTTGGTCAACGAGGCGGTCACGTATGCGCGTAGCCGCTCCTCCACCCGCAGCAGCCCGTAGGCGAGCTCGAGATTGGTGAACGTCCACAGCCCGAGCACGGCGATCAGAAATATCGTGGTGTCCCGGTGGGAGAGCAGCAGCCGGGACAGCGGTCCGGCGAACACGATCAGCGGGATGACCGCCACCGTCGTGACCACGAGCAGGAAGCGCACCGCCCTGCGGGCCAGCGCATCTCGCCGAGCCTGATCGACGTCGGTGAAGTAGTAGCGCAGGAATGCCTCGATCATCCCGAACCGCACCACGATGCTCGCGAAGATCACGCCGTTGGCGAGCAGCTCGACGACGCCGTATCCCGACCTGCTCACATGCCGCGTGTAGATCGGCAGCAGCAGGACGGCGATGAACTTGGAGACGATGTCGGCGACCTGATAGGCCGCCAGCGAGCTGACCAGACGCTTGAGATAGCCCGTCACGCCGCCACACGGTACGCGTGAGCCCCCACGGAGCCCGCTGCGGGCTTGGGCAGGAGCGCTCGATGTGCGCGCCCGGGCGTGGCGGCAGCGGCGGCTGTGGTGCGGGTCAGGGACAGCGCGTCGGTCCCCACGAACGACAGGAACGAGGCTGGCCCCGGCCACCGGACGGGGAGCGCGGCGATGGCCCGGACGAAACCGCCGCCTATTTGTTCAGCAGCGCCCACACCCGGGTCAGGAGCTCCTGGAAGTCGACCCGCCGCGCCACCTGGGAACCGAAGTCGGGGACCCCGGCCTCGACCACGGCGCCCCGGCCCAGACCGAATCCGATGATGCTGGGCGTCTGGCTGCTCGTCCCCGCGGCCGACACCGTCTCGCTGCCGGCCGGCTTGATCGACTGGAACGTGCGGACGTCGGCGAACGCGCCCGAGGTCCCGGAGAAGATGTGCAGGGCGTCGCCGATCACGGTCAACAGGTCTCGGTTGCCGCTCACGACCGCCCCGGGACGCGCTCCGAAGGCGTCGGTGGGGGCGGCCGGGGTCGGGTCGAGGGCATGTTGACCGGAGATGGTGACCGTGCGCTGAAGCGAGCCGATGCCCGCCGAAAGCACGTGGCCGCCGCCCAGCACGAAGTTGCGCAGCGCCGCGCTGAGCGGGCTGGGAAGCCACCGCTCGCTGCCGGCCAGCACGACCCCCCGGCGCCCGGCCAGCGCCGCCTCGCCCCCACCCGCCAGCTCGAGGTCGGTGGCCAGGTCGTAGTGCAGGTGCGCCTTGTTCAGGTAGGCGAGCAACGCCGCCTCGTCCGAGAGGCCGGCCGGCAGCCCGCCGGCGAGCGGACGCGTGAGCGCGATCGGACCCCCCGCGTTCAGGGTGTTGGGGATTCCGTCGCCGTCGTCGTCGACGGGGTTCTCGCCCTGCCAGGTGAGCGCCGGGAGCACGACCAGCACGCGCGCACGACGGGTGTTCCGCGGCGCCCCGGCGATCAGCGGCACCAGCGTGCGATTCGAGCCCGAGCGGATGGCCAGCTCGTAGATCCCCGGACCGGTCGCCGACGGCACCCGCACGCGCAGGGCCACGCCCGCACCTCGACCGTGCGCGAGCACCGGCTTGCGGCCGACCGCCCTGAGCGCCCACCGGTAGGGCCGGCGGCGGGAGTCGATGAAAACGGTCGCTTCCGTGCCCGCCGGCACGGCGGCAAGGGGCGGCTGGGCGGCGAGATAACGCACGGTCACTCCGGCGTGCGCGGTCGAGCCGGGCGCCGGGGGGTTGGTGGGCGGGAAGTGACCGACGTTGCAGGCTTTGTCGGTGTCGTCGAGGCCGAACAGATAGGTACCGGCTGGGGCGGGACGCTGCTTGATCAGACCATTCCAGGACGCCGTCGCCGGACGCCGGCTGGGATAGCTCGTGACGACCTGCGGCTTGCCGGGGAGGTCGGTGCGGTAGATCCGCACCACTCCGGTGAAACCCCGCGCCCCCTTCAGCTGAGCGGTCACGGGCGTGCCGGGCGGAGAGATCAGCGACGGCGAGACGCCCGTCACAACCGGCTGCGGGGGCACCGTCCGGACCGTGATCGGCTTCGCCGTGAGCTCGATCGTGCGGCCCTGGCCGAGCAGGGCGATCCGGTAGTAGTAGGTCCCGTCGGGCGCGATCCGACCGTTGTCGTCGCGTCCGTTCCAGAGGAACTGCCCCGGTGGATTGCGTCGCACGATCCCCATGCGGAATCCGGTGGAGAGCGTGCGGACGATCGTGCCGGAGGGGTCGACGATGTAGACGGCCACCGAGTCGGCCCGATGTTGCAGGTAGAAGGTGATGTACGTCTGGCGATGGTTGACCGGCCTGCCGGGCGGTCCGCAGGTGACTCCGCTCACCGGATTGATGACCGACGGGACCGGTGCCGGCGCGCCGGCGATCAGGGGCGTCGAGACCTTCAGGTGCTGGGTGACGAAGAACGCCGCCACGGTCGCCACCACCAGCGCACCGAAGGCGGCGACCGGCAGCCGTATCAAAGCCTTACGACCCCGGTGTTCGGCACCTCGAACTCGTGGAAGGCGTCCAGTCCGCGCGGGTCCCGGCGGCACAACATCACCCGGATCGAGCCGCGATGGCAGACGACCAGCGCCGGTAGGTCGCCGGACCCATGAATGTCGGCCAGGGCCGCCGCGACCCGATCGGACTGCTCGCGCAGGGACTCCCCGCCGGGAAAGCGGAAGCTCTCGCCGGCGCGCAGCCACGCCGCATAGCCCTCAGGATCCTCCTCGGCGACGTCGATGAACCGCTTGCCCTCCCAGACGCCTCGATCGGCTTCGCGCAGGCGCGGGTCCAGCGTGGCGGTCAGTCCGATCCGCTCGCCGACCACCCGGGCCGTCTCGGTGGCTCGCCGCAGATCGGAGGACCACAGCGAGGCGATCTCCATCCCCTCCACCCGCTCGGCCAGCGCGGCCGCCTGCCGAGCACCTTTGGCATTCAGCGGCGTGTCGGTGAAGCCCTGGACACGGATCGGCTCGATGTTGTCATCGGTCTCGCCGTGGCGCGCGAGCAGGATCCCGCTCAGGAGCGGGTCATTCATGCCCGTGCTGCTGCTCGCCCCAGCTCGGGGGCGAACCGCCGCCCGCCGTGTCGGAGCGCAGGCCGAGACGGATCGTCTCGAGCGAGAGCACGTCCTCGGGCGGGATGTTGCCGAGGTTGACGTCGGCGCCGAAGCGGCGGACGAACCACACCTGCTGATCCTTGCGCGGCGCCTCGAACAGGACCTGATCCGGCTCGATCGCGTGAGCGATCTCGTCGATCAGACCCATGCGGACCTCTCCGTCGTGACGGAAGATTCCGACGTTGCCGCTCTCGCGGGCCTCGGCGATGACCTTCCACGCGCCCGCCTCCAGCTCCCGCTGGATCAGCTCGACCCAGCGATACGGCGCCATGATCCGGGTGTCGTCCTTGGAGCCCACCTCGGAGAGAACGGTGAACTCGTCCTTCAGGCGGGTGATCAGCTCGAGCTTCTGCTCGTGGGGGATGGTGATCGTCCCGTCGGAGATCTCGATGTGCTGGAGGCCGAGCTCGTGCAGGCGGACGATCAGCTGCTCTAGGCGGCCCTGGGCCAGCGCCAGCTCGGTCAAGGTCCCGCCGAACACCACGGGGATCCCGTGGGCGTCGTAGCGCTCGAGCTTGGTCTTCAGGTTGCCCGTGACCACCGAGGTACCCCAGCCGAGCTTGACGATGTCGACCGAATCGCCGGCCACCTCGATCAGGCCGTCGACCTCCTCGACCGAGAGTCCGCGGTCGAGCACGTGGGTGAGCCCTCGCTGCCGAGGCTTTTCGCTCCGATCCGGGAGGTCGAGCAGGTCCTTCATCATCACCTGGAGCTACTGGGTGCCCGCGAGATCCGCGCCGACGGTGACGACGACGTTGACGGGGCACGGCGCCGGCGCGGCGGGGCAGGCGACGGCCCGTGTGTTCTGGTCGATCGCCTGCACCGAGTCGGGCGTGACCTTGAGTGCCTTGGCCACCGCGACGGCGTCGCGCTTGGATCCCGGAAGGTACGCGACCACCGTCGCCGTGTGGGTCTGGTCGGGCGCGTTGGTGATCGTCCCGTCCTTGTAGCCGGCGGTTTTCAGCACGCCCCCGACCCGGTTGGCAAGTCTGGCCGTCGCGGTTCCGTTCAGGACGGCCACGGTGACCCCGGCCGGGTTGATGGCGGGCTGCGAGCGACGGGTGCCCGTCGGCGCGTTGCTGTTGGCCGCGGAGCTGGTCTTGGCGGCGCCGCCTCCGCCACTGGAGGTGATCGCGATCAACCCGACCACCACGGCAGCCACCACCAGCGCGCCCACCACAGCCGCGATGATGCGCCGTGTTCGACTCCCCGGAGGACTTGCCGTGGAGGCACGCTGAGGGCCGACCGGGCGCCGTGAGGGCGCCGGCGCCGCTCCCGGGCGGATCTGGACCCGGGGCGGAGGCTGCGCCGGGCCCGGTCCGGCGGACACCGGCGCGGGCAGGCCGCCGAGGTTGGACAGGCTCCCGCGTGAATGGCCATTGCCGACCCCGGCACCGGCCACCGTGGCCGGGGGTGGAGCGGCTCCGGCGTCGAACTCGGGCGGCGCCACCGCGGCACCCGGCGCGGGCGCTGCAGGCCCGGGAGTGGGAATCAGCTTGGTGGCCGCGGTCAGCGCCGGGGCGCCAACCCCGGCCGGTGCTGCCGGCAGGGCGCTCGCGACGCCGGCGGCAGCCGCAGGCCGGGCGGCGGCGCCGACTCCACGGGAGGCGACGATCGGGCCTGCCGCCGAACGTGCTGACGTGGCCTGCGCGGCCGGGGCTGCCGACGGGCTTGGCGTCGACTGCGCGCGCACCAGTTGGGAGACCCGCCCCTCGAGCTGCTGGATCCGTTCCGCGGCCTCAGCGGCGTGCTCGCGCAGCGTCGCGGTCTCGCGCGCCTGAGCGAAGTACAGCAACACCAGGATCGCCAGGCCGATGATCGAGGCGAACCCGGCGTCGGCGCCCACCTTGTTTATGAAGTTGTGGATCGAGAGGGCTAGCGGAATCGACGCCATGGATGCGGTCGCAGTCTACGGACCCGACCGGGCGCCAGCCCCACCGGTGGGAGCCTCCCGGGCGTAGGCGAGCCGAGACACGTGCTCCGCAAGCCCGGCGGCGTCGCCCTCGAGTACCAGCAGGTTGATTCTCGAGAACGTCTCCTCGACCCAAGCCGATTCGAGCGGCTCGCGGTCGGCGCGGAGAATCCGCTGCGCCTTGGTGGGCTGCTGGACCTCGTAGGGGTTGAACAGGTCCTCGTGAAACTTCTCGCCCGGGCGGGCTCCGACGATCTCGATTGCGATGTCGCGCTCGGGCTCCAAGCCGGACAGCCTGATCATCGTCTCCGCCAGGTCGAGGATCTTGATCGACTCGCCCATGTCGAGCACGAACACCTGGCCGCTGCCTTCCTGGAGTGAGCCCGACCGGATGATCAGCTGGACCGCCTCGGGGATCGTCATGAAGTAGCGGCGCATCCGCGGATCGGTAACCGTCACCGGCCCGCCGGCGGCGATCTGGCGCCGGAAGATCGGGACGACGGAGCCCGAGGAACCGAGCACGTTGCCGAACCGAACGGTCGAGTACGTGGTGTCGGGATGCTTGGAAGCGGCCGCCTCCACCGCCCACTCGGCCAGCGCCTTGGACGCTCCCATCACGGTGGCCGGCTTGACCGCCTTGTCGGTCGAGACCAGCACGAAGTTCTTGACGCCGATCTCACCCGCGATCCGCGCGACCAACCGGGTGGCCAACGCGTTGTTGCGGATCGCCTCGACCGGGTTCAGCTCCATCATCGTCACGTGCTTGTAGGCGGCGGCATGGAAGACGATCGCCGGCCGGTGCTCGCCGAGCACCTCGCGCATCCGCTCCTCTTCCTTGCAGTCCGCCAGCACCGGGACGGCGGCACGGAAGTGGCGCTCCTCCTCGAGCTCGCGGAGGATCTCGAACAGGTTGTCCTCGGCGTGGTCGACCAGCACGAGCTTGCTCGGGCCGACCCGGGCGATCTGACGGCACAGCTCGCCGCCGATCGAGCCGCCGGCCCCGGTCACCAGGACCCGCTGCCCGGCCAGGTAGGCGCCCACCCGCTCGAGCTCCATCCGCACCGGCTCGCGGCCCAGCATGTCCTCGACCCGGACCGCGCGCAGCTGGCGGGTCACCCGCATCGTCCCCGACCCGTCGCGGAGCAGTTCGAACACCGTCGGCATCGTCCGCACCGGGATTCCTCGCTCGCGGCAGGCCGTCACCACGCGGGCGCGCAGGGTGCCGGGAGCCGACGGAATCGCGATCACCACCTCGTCTGGTTCGACCTCGTCGAGGATCCGGGTCAGATCCTCGCTCGAGGTGGTGCCGAGGACCTTCAGGCCGTGCTCGTCCTTGATCCCCTGCTTGCGAGGGTCGTCGTCGACGAAGCCGACGGGGCGTAGGCGCAGCGCCGGGTTGCGCGCCAGCTCCCGTACCACCAGGCGGCCGCCGTCGCCACCGCCAACCACCAGCACGTCACGCGCGTCCCAAGCCGCCCGGAAGCTACGCGCGCGACCCTCGGTGACGAGATGCACCAGGAACCGGGCTCCGACCAGAAAGGCCAGCGTCATCAGGAAGAACAGCGCGATCACGCTCGCCGGCAAGGTCACGGCGGTGGAATTGAAGTGTCCGCGCCGACCCTCGGAGATCTGCACGGGGTGCAGCAGCGTGATCGCTCCCACGATCACCAATGTGGCGACGATGACCCCCTTGACGGCTCCCTCGTAGTCGCGCTGGCCGATGTAGGTCCAGAGCCGCTGGTAGAGACCGAACGCCGCCAGCACGACGAGGTAGACCGGCACGACCCACAGGATCGTCCAGTTCAGCAGATGCTCGTAGCGCTTGGGAACGGTGCCATCGAACCTCAGCCGGAAGGCGAGGAAGTAAGCGAGCGCGACCAGGAGGCCGTCCACCAGGAGTTGCGGGAGCGAGTGGCGGTGAACGGGAAAGGCCGCGGATCTGATCCGCCGGCGCATGCGCGGCAATTCTAATCGTGAACGGGTCGGATCCACGATGAGCCCGCCCTGGTCGGCCCGGATACCGGGCGCGTCAGCGGCTCCGCCGCTTGGCGGCTGGTGCCTGCGCGCCCTTGTACGAGGTCAGCTTCGGCGGCACCGTGTTCACCGACAGAGCCCCGTTGGGGTGGCCCTTGGTGAAGATGTCGAGAGCCTTCATCCGCTGGCAGAAGGAGACGTTCTGCGGACGCGTGTGCCAGGGGTAGGTGGCCCAACCGTTGCGCAGCTGGGTGAACAGCACGATCGGATAGCGGTTGTGCAGCTCAAACTGCGGACGGTGTCCGATCTTGCCGTCGTTCTGGTGGGTGAGCCAGCCGAGGATGCTCACATATTCGACGTTCGACACCGGGCGGCCGCAGCGGAGCACGGCGTCCCGGCCACCGAGTGCGCTGATCGTCGCCGACAGGTGGTTGATCTGCGTGGTCCGGAGCCGCTCGTGACGGATGTCCTTGTGCTCCAGGCGTGTCCGCGACAACGCGCCGGGGACGAGGGCCAGCGCCAGTGCAGCGGCCACGACCACGCCCGACCAGGCCGGCAGCTTGAGCCCGCGGGGGATCTCTCGCAGCAGCCAGCCGAAGGCGATCCCCCCGAGCAGGATCGCCACGGCGGCCGGCGGGAAGATGTAGCGCGGCACAGCCGGCCAGCCGTGCAGGGCGAAGGCGACCTCCACGATCAGCCAGACGACGATTCCGGCCGCGAGCCCGAGGACCAGCAGCTGGTCGTCGTTGTCGGGGTTGCTCTCGTCTCCTGAGCCCGGCTTGCGCAGCCGGGTCAGGAGCTGCTTCCAGCGGAACCCACGCTCATGCAAGCGGTAGCCGGACCAGGTCACCGCGGCGAGCGCGAACACCCACACCGGCCATAGGTTGAGCGTCTTGAAGCGGTCGATCGTGCCGATGATCTTGTTCTGGTGCAGCTCCCGCGGCGAGCCCTGGGCGAGGTCGCCGGCCACCAACGGACGGCCGTTGGTGATCGTCGGGATCCCGAACCACAGGAACGCCGTGATCAGCCAGCTGGCGGCCACAAATTTCCGCGTCTCCGGGAACTCGCGCCAGCACCAGATCGAGTACAGGAACAGGAACGGCCAGGACTCGGGGCGCCCCAACGAAGCCAGGGTCAGCATCGCGATCACCCATCGCCGGTGCTTGGTCATGTGAAAGTCGATCGCCGCCAGGATGATCGCCACGATCATCGGGTCGGACTGGACGCTCAGCAGGTAGTGCATGTAGCTCGAGTGGGCGCCGTTGATGTTGTCCTGGATCCCGTAGATCCCGAGACCGGCAAAGATCGCCGCCCCGATCGCCGCGTAGCGATACTCCGGCCGTCCGCGGCCAACGACCCGGTAGGCGATCCGCCCGGCGAAGATCGAGCCGGCGAAGGACACCGATACGCAGGTCACCATCCACAGCCACATTGCGTAGTGACCGAACAGCGAGAACGGGACGGTGAACAGCAGCGGCAGCGGCTTCCACGACGGCGCCCCGCCCAGGTCGAGGTTCAGGTGCAGCGTCTGGTAGCCCCAGATCAGCCATCCGTAAGGGTCGTAGCCCGGTCGCGTCCCCGTCCAGCGGACGAAGGCGGCGGAGAAGACCACGACCGCGATGCCGACGAACCACCACACGTGACGGCGCAGGAAGGACTGAGTGCCGCCCGCCGACGGCGGGGTTGCCACGCGAGGCTGTCGTTCAGTGAGCACGGACCGTGGGGGAGGTGTTGAGCACGTGACCGACGCGGTTCAGCGCTTGCACGGCCACGTAGTTCTGGGTGTGGGGAAGCATGATCGACGTCTCGAACCCGCTCTTGCGGGCGGTGCCGACCGCGCGCAGAGAATGCGCGCTCGAGCCGCCGAGCACTCGCCAGGATGCCACATCGGTGGCACCGTTCCAGCTGGCGTAGGCCACGGGCCTACCAGTCCTGGCCGCGGCGAGGGCCGGACGGGTCAGCGGATCGCCGCGCCAGCGAAAGCGATATGCCCGGTAATTGGTGTTATCGCCGACGAAGCGAGCGTCGAAGATGAGCTTTCCGTTAGCGGTGAATTCGGTGAGGTAGGGCTGCTGGCCCCAGCCCAGCAACAGGTCGCCGCCGGGCAGCTGCTGGACGTTGCCCTCGAAGTTGGCCAACACCCTCGGCGCGTGGCGATACTGCGCGACCACCTTCGCAGTCATGTGGGCCAGATCGAGCTTGAGCTTCAGCCCGCGCGACTCGGAGTGGACGCGGGGCGGCCCGGCACCATCGTCGAACAGCGTCACGTACTGGTCGGCCATCGCCCGCACGCGGAAGTCATGCTGGAACGCGAACCCCGCTCCCGGGCCCATCGCGAAACTGGAGTGCCTGCCCCCGAGCGCCCACAACACCTGACCTGTGGCGTGACTGACCTTGTAGGCGGCCCAGGTGTTGCGGGCCGAGATCAGGAGGTTGCCGTCGTCGTCACGGTCGACGGAGTTGATGTGAAAGTAGTCGAAGGGGAAGCCCAGACCCTTGGGCGGTGACGTGTAGCTGTCGCTGAGGGGAACGTGATCGAGGCTGTCCCATTGGAACAGCACCAGCCCGGTCCTGACGTCGATCTCCTGGGCGACCGCATCGAACACGACCTGGTGCGCGGATCCGTGCTCGCTGCGCGCGTCGGCGAAGACGGGGTTGTAGGCCGTGATGAGCGCCGTTCCCAGCGGGGTCAGAGCGAACTCGTGCAGGTCCGCACTGAGGCCGTTGGCCGCCTTGACCACCGCGATCTGGTGATAGTGGACATCGTCGATCACATCCTGGCCGACGCCGACGCCCGCCCCCGAGCGGCCCTGCCACCAGGTCAGCACGGGCTGGCTCTGGTAGCTCTGCACCCGGAAATCGGTGGCGATATCGCCTCGGGGAACCGGCTTGAACCAGACCAGGCCGCCGCGCGGGTCGAGGATCATCGGGCCGTTCTGCCGGGGCCCAGCCTGCGGGCCGACGAACAGGTCCCCGGTGGCCGTCCTCCCCGCCTTCAGGACCTTGACCGCGGCCGGCAGCAGATCCGGCCGCGAGCGAAATCGCAGCAGGTCGCCCGGCACCCGGGAAGCCGAGGGCAGGGCGCCCGGGCCGATCTGGTAGGCCGGAGCGGCGACGAGGTACCGGAACGAGCCGCCGGTGGCCCCGAGCACGTTGAGCCCGGTGGCCACGAACACCGTCTCGCCGCCGGCGAAAGGCTGATCGGGCAGGAAGCTACCTCCCTGCCCATCGGAGTCCGCCTCGACGTGGCCGAGATGCAGCCCGCTGCGCGAACCCCAGACCAGGATCGTGCCGAGCTGCGCGGCGGGGATGCCGCGGAAGGCGATCTGCGCCTGGGGCGAGACCACCTGGCTCCCGGGAACCGGGAACACGCTCACCGCCGGTGCGGCGGCTCGGGTTGCGCCGGGGAGACTGACCGCGGCGCCGATCGCCCCCAGAGCGGCCGCGGCGAGGAGTGCGCCCGTCCGTCTCACAGGCCCCCGACCGGGACTGCCAGCAACTCGGTCAGCAGCGCCGGATCGCGCCTGATGCGGTCTGATCCGTTCCGCGCCGGACGTTTCTCCAGCGTGAGGTCCTCCGGCCGGGTGAGCTGCCGCAGGCGGCCGTCGGCCAGCAACCGCTCGTCGACGGCCCCCAACCGCCCCTCGAACACGGTGAACACCGGCGTTCCGAGCGCCACCGCCTCACGGTTCATCGTGCCTCCGGCGGAGACGACGAGGTCGGCGTAGGCGATCAACGACTGAGCGTCGATCGCCCGCGCCGGGACGGTGAAGCCACCGTCGCGCTCGAGCTCGGCCCGCTGACCCGGCGTGCGCGGCAGCACGACGGTCTGCGCACCCCGCAGGCGGGCCAGCACCTGCGTGAACAGGTCGTTCTCGAACCGGTGATAGAGCGAGACCTCCGGTGGCGTCCGGATCACCGCGATCGGCCGCCGGGCGTCGAGCCCGAGCTCAGCCAGCACCGCCGGATCCGGCTCAAAGTCGGCCAGGTAGTACTCCTCCTTGAGGCCGGCGTATGGGTGCAGCTTGCCTCGCGCCCCGTAGCGGTAGAGCCGCTCGGGCGGGATTACGTCGGGAACGACCACCGCCTGCGCCAGCCGGCAGTTGATCGTGTGCTGCACCGTCGCCCATTCGTAATCGAAGGTGGTCGAGCAGGGGATCCGCAGCAGTGCCGAGGCAACGGTGATGTCGTTGGAGCCGTGGCCGAGGGCCAGGTCGAAGCGCCGCCGGCGGGCCCAGCGCGTCAACTCGAACGATCGGTCGAACAACCCGAGCGCCTTCGCCCCGAGCGAGCCGCCGCGGTGGCGGCCGATCGCGGTGTGCTCGATCCCGAACCGCTCGCACAGGCCGAGCGTCTGCGCGAAGTCCCGCGCCGTGACCTCCACCTCGTGTCCCCGTGCGCGCAACTCGGCTATCACCGGCCGCAGCACGAGCACGTGCGGGGAGTTCGTGAGGTCGACCCAGACCTTCACGTCGAGTAGGCCGCAATCGCCGCCACAACCTCGTTCACCTGCGCGACGCTGAGAACCGGCGAGATCGGTAGCGCGACGTTGGTCCGGGCCAGCGCCTCCGTGACCGGCAGCTCGAGCCCGTCGGGGACGAACGGCGCCATCGCGGGCTGGCGGTGCAGCGGACGGCGGTAGTAGCCACGAGCCTGTATCCCTCGATCGATCAGGTGGCGCTCCAGACCGTCGGCGTCGCCGTGGGTCACGACGTACAGGTGCCAGGCCGGTGACGCGCCGTCCGGGACCGACGGAAGACCCACATAGCGCCCCAGATCGCCGGCTGAGTAGGCATCGGCCGCGGCGCGGCGCCCCGCGCTCCAGGCGTCCAGCTCGGGCAGCAGCACGCGCAGCACGGCCGCCTGCAACGCGTCCAGGCGCGAGTTGTAGCCGACCTGCTCGAAGGTCTGCTTGTCCCGGGAGCCGTGGAAGCGGAGGGCTCGGGCGTCCTGCGCGATCCCGTCGTCATCGGTGGCGATCGCCCCGCCGTCGCCGAAGCAGCCGAGGTTCTTGGAGGGGTAGAAGGAGAACGTGGCGGCGTCGCCGAGCGACCCCGCACGGCGTCCGTCGAGGCTGGCTCCGGCCGACTGCGCGGCATCCTCGAGCACCGGCGGTCCCAGTTCGCGCAGCGCCGGCGTCGGGGCCGGGCATCCGAACAGGTCGACTGCCACGATCGCCTTGGTGGCCGAAGTCAGCGCGGCGCGGACCGTCTCGACCGTGACGTTGCGGGTGCCGCGATCGACGTCGCAGAACACCGGCCGGGCGCCGGCGTTGGCCACCGCCTCGGCCGTTGCGTAGAAGGTCAGCGATGGGACCACGACATCGTCGCCGGGGCGCACGCCGAGCGCGCGCAAGGCGATCGTGATCGCGTCGGTGCCGTTGGCCACGCCGACCACGTGGCGAACGCCGAGGTACTCCGCGAACTCGCGCTCGAACGCCTCCACCTCCGGCCCGAGGATGAACCGGCCGTCCCGGACCACTTCGGCGATCCGGGTGAGGACATTCTCACGGAGGGGCGCCAACGGCGTTTCCGTGTCGAAAAGCGGGACGGCCAAGCGGGCAAGCGTACTCAAAGGGCAGGCGGCCCCCGCGCATGTCGCAGGCTTTCGCCGGGGCCCTGCCGCTAGGCTTGGCCGCCGTGCTGCTGCCCTATTCCTCCATCACCGACTCGCTAGTCACGCTGGCCACGCACATCATCCGCGACCTCGGTCTCGGAGGCGTTTCTGTGATGACGGCGAGCTCCGGCGTCATCGGCGTCCCGGGGACCGAGCCGACGATGCTGTTCGCCGGCTTCAACGTCTACCAGCACCACCTCAGCCTGATCGGGATCATCGTCTTCGGCATCCTCGGCGATGTGATCGGCGCGTCGATCGCCTACGCGATCGGCTACTACGGCCGCCGTGAGCTGCTCGAGCGGCACGGCTCGAAGCTGCACGTCAGCACGGCGCGGCTTGACCGGGTGCACGGCTGGTTCGAGCGCTACGGCGCCCCGGTGATCCTCGTCTCGCGCGTCATCCCGTTCGTACGCGCCGCGTTTCCGTACGCCGCCGGCGTGGCCGAGATGCCGTTCCTGCGGTTCATCTCGCTGGCCACGCTGGGCTCGATCCCGTGGATCACCGGCCTCGGTCTGCTCGGCAAGGCGGTCGGCAGTAACTGGGTGAGCTGGCGGCATAACCTCGAATACGTCGATTACGCCGCGGCGGTCATCCTGGTGGGCGCCATCGCCTACCTGATCGTGCGGCGCCGGGGACGCGGCGGTGGCGACCCGGCGCCGGATGTCGCCTCCTGAGCCGCGCGCGCCAGAGCGGCTGTCGATCGTTCAGGCGCTGGCCCTCGGCACCCTGCACGGGCCGGCCGAACTACTGCCGATCTCCTCCTCCGGACATATCGCGCTCCTTCCCTGGCTGCTGGACTGGGATTACACCTCACTCGACAGCGAACTGCGCAAGGCCTTCGAGGTGGCGCTGCACGCCGGCACCGCGGCGGCCCTGCTGATCACCCTCCGCGACGAGGTCGACGAGGCGGTGCGAGGCCTGAGCCCGCGGAGCGTGGCGCTGATCGGTCTCTCGTTCGCGCCGCCGGCCCTGGTCGGCTACACGCTCGAGCGACCGATCGAGCGGCGCCTGGGCACGCCCGGCTCGATCGCGGCCGGCCTGATCCTCGGGTCGCTCGCGATGGCCTGGGCCGACCGGGCCCCGCAGGACCGCACCCACGAGGAGGCCGGGCCGGCCGATGCGCTGTGGCTGGGTCTGGCCCAGGCCTGCGCCCTCGTGCCCGGCGTGTCCCGTAACGGCGCCACCCTGGCCGCCGCCCGCCTGCGCCGTTTCACGCGCGAGGACGCCAACCGGCTCTCGCGCCACGCCGCCCTGCCGATCATCGCCGGCGCGACCCTGCTGAAGGGCGTGCGGCTCCGCCGACGCGGGCTGCCGGCCGCCGCGGGCCTGCCGTTCGCGGCAGGCGCTGCCGCCTCGTTCGTCTCCACCCTCGGTTCCACGTGGCTGATCCGCCAGGTCGAGCGTGACCGCTCGCTGCTGCCGTATGCGGCCTATCGGATCGCGCTCGCCGGGCTCGTCCTGCGAGGCCTGCGCGAGCGCCGGCCCGCATCCGCGTCATGCACGACAATGGCCGCGTGAGCGACGCGTACGCAGCCGCCGGCGTGGACACGGGCGCCGCCGACCAGGGCGTCGGTGCGCTGGTCGAGGTGCTCCGCGGGATCGATCCCGGACGCTCGCCGCTGGCCGTTGCACTGCCTGGCCACTACGCCAGCGTCATCAGAATCACGCCGCAGCTGGGCATCGCGCTGGCCACCGACAGCGTCGGCTCGAAGGTGATCATCGCCGAGCAGACCGGGCGCTTCGACACGATCGGAATCGATTGCGTGGCGATGAACGTCAACGATCTGATCTGCGTCGGCGCCACTCCGTTGGCGCTGCTGGACTACATCGCGGTCGAGCGGGCCGAGACCGATCTGCTGCGCTCGCTGGCGATCGGACTGCGCACCGGGGCCGAGCTCGCGGGGGTGGAGATTCCCGGCGGCGAGGTCTGCCAGCTGCCCGAGGTGATCCGCGGTCACCCGTCCCCCCACGGCTTCGACCTGGTCGGGTCGGCCTTCGGGACGGTGCAGCTCGACCAGATCATCGTCGGCGACCGCTGCCAGCCCGGGGACGTGGTGATCGGACTGCCCTCCTCCGGCGTTCACTCCAACGGGCTGACCCTGGCCCGGCGGGCGCTGCTCGATCAGGGCGGCCTCGAGCTTTCGGACCTGCCGCCCGAGCTCGATGGCGCCGGCGTCGCCGACGTCCTGCTGGAGCCGACCACGATCTATGTCCGCGCCGTGCTCGCGCTGCTGGCCAGCGGGACCCCCGTCCACGGGCTGGCCCACATCACCGGCGGCGGCCTGGTCAACCTGCTGCGGATCGGAACCGGGATCGGCTACGAGATCACCAGCCCGCTGCCCGTGCCGCCCGTGTTCGGCCTGATCGCCGAGCGCGGGGAGATCGCCCCCGCGGAGATGTGGGAGGTGTTCAACATGGGCTGCGGCTTCTGCGTGATCGTGGCGTCCGAGCACGCCGAGGATGCGCTCGCGCTGCTCGGAGCCCATCACCCGGGCGCCGCCGTGATCGGCCGCGTCACGCCGGAAGCGGGCACCGTCGCGCTCCCCAGCATCGACCTGATCGGCGATGCCGAGGGGTTGCGGGCGGCCCACTAGATCCGGTTAAGGCCAAATTCATCGAGCGGTTGACGTCGATGACGCCCACGTGCCTCAAAATAGAGCGAACCGATGAGCACCCTGCTTGGAACGACGCTGAGCGGCCGCTACCGGCTGGATGCCCGGATCGGCGCCGGCGGCATGTCCACGGTCTACCGCGCCCTGGACGAGACGCTCCAGCGGCAGGTGGCGATCAAGCTGATGAATCGCGAGGTGGCGACCGATTCGGACCATCTCGTCCGCTTCCGCCGCGAGGCCCGGGCGGTGGCGCAGCTCTCCCATCCCCACATCGTCGGGGTGATCGACGCCGGCGAGGACGAGGGCCGTCCCTACATCGTCTTCGAATACGTCGAGGGCGAGACGCTGAAGGAGCGGATCCGGCGGCTGGGGCGCCTGCCGATCGCCGAGGCCGTGGCCTACGCGATCGAGATCTCCCGCGCGCTGGGGGCCGCCCATGCGCGGCACATCGTTCACCGCGATGTGAAGCCCCAGAACGTGCTGATCGACGAAGAGGGCTCGGCCAAGGTCACCGACTTCGGGATCGCCCGCACGCTCGACGAGGAGGGTCTCACCGCCGACGGGCGCGTGCTCGGCACCACCGACTACGTCTCCCCTGAGCAGGCGCTGGGCCAGCCGGTCACCGGGCAGTCGGACCTCTACTCGGTCGGAATCGTGCTCTACGAGATGCTGACCGGCGAGGTCCCGTTCAAGGGCGAGAACCAGGTAGCGGTGGCGATGAAGCACGTCCGCGAGGCGCTCCCCGACGTGCAGTCCAAGCGACCCGAGGTGTCGGCCGCGCTCGCCGCCGTCGTCGACAACGCCACCGCCAAGAAGCAGGAGGACCGCTACGCCGACGACGCCGAGCTGATCCACGACCTCGAGGACGTGCTGGCGATCGAGACCGCGCGGGCCGGAAGCGCCACCGGCGAGGTCACCACCGTGCTGCGGACGCTGCCCTCACAGACCCAGCGGCGGATTCCGTTCTGGGTGCGTCGCCGCACGGTGGCGATCGTGCTGCTGGTCTCGGTGCTGGCGGCCGGCGGCGGGGTGGCCGCGTGGCTGGCCACCCGGGCGCACCACGGCACCGGCCATCCCGCCCAGGCGGCCCCTAGCCGCCAGCTGGCCCCGGTCAGCCTCTGCCAGAGCTGCGCCTTCGGCTTCAACCCGCTCGGCAGCCCGACCGACGAGCATCCTGACGCCAGCCTCGCGATCGACAACCAGCCGAACACCTTCTGGCAGACCCAGACCTACTACGCCTCCAAGCTCGGAAAGGCCGGCGTAGGGCTCTACGTCGACGCCAAGCCCGGCACGGCGGCGAGGGTGATGCAGATCGTCACCAGTACCCCCGGGTTCACGGCCATCGTCTACGCCCGCAACGACACGCCCCCGGTGAAGTGGCCCGATTCCGGTTGGAACCCGGTGTCCCCGCCGAGCACCGTGGGCCGCAAGCAGAACATCGCGTTGACGAGCGGCTCGAAACGCTACCGCTACTACCTGCTGTGGATCACCGGCCTCGGCTCCCACACCAGCCTGTCGCTCGACCAGGTGACCCTCTACCGCTAGTACTCGTAGAAGCCGTGCCCGGACTTCCGGCCGAGGCGATTGCTGGCCAGCATCCGTTTGAGCAGCGGGGGTGGCGCGTACTCCGGCCGCTTGAACTCCTCATACAGCGAGTTGCCGATCGCGTAGAGCACGTCGAGGCCGATGAAGTCGCAAAGCGCCAGCGGTCCCATCGGGTGCCCACAGCCGAGCTTCATCCCGGCGTCGATGTCCTCGCGCGAGGCAAACCCGTCCTCGAACATCCGCACGGCGGCCATCAGGTAGGGGACCAGCAGCATGTTGACGATGAAGCCCGAACGGTCCTTGGTCTCGATCGGGCGCTTGCCGATCTGCTCGGCGAACGCCTTGGAGCGAGTCACCGTCTCGGGGCTCGTGTCCAGCGCGACGACGATCTCGATCAGCGTCATCACCGGCACCGGCGAGAAGAAATGCAGGCCGATCACCCGCTCGGGATTGCGCACCGATTGCGCCAGCTGGGCGATCGGGATCGAGGACGTGTTGGACGCGACGATCGCTTCCTCGCGGGCCACGCCGTCGATCCCTTTCATCACGTCGGTCTTCAGACCCTCGTCCTCGGGCACGGCCTCGATCACCAGATCGGCCTCGGAGACCGCCTCGAGCTCGGTGGTCAGGTCGATCCGGTCGCGCACCGCCTCCGCGGAGGCGGGGTCGAGCTTGCCGCGCTGCACCGCCCGAGCGATCGATCTCTCAAGCGAAATCCGCGCTCGACCGAGGCTGCCCTCATCGACATCCCGGACGATGACCGGTATCCCGGCGACGGCGACGGACTCGGCGATGCCGGTGCCCATGAAGCCCGCTCCGACCACGGCGACCGACTCGATTCCGGACATGCCGTTGATCTTAAGCTCTCGGCGTCTCAGTAGCGATTCCGGCGCTCGGCCTCGTGGCGCTCTAGGGCGAACTGGACGAGACGGTCGAGCAGCTCGGGGTAGGGCACGCCGCTGGCGGCGAACAGTGACCCGAACACGCTCGTCTGGGTGAACCCGGGAATCGTGTTGAGCTCGTTCACCAAAACGAGCTCGCCCTCGATGAAGAAGTCGACCCGGGCCAGCCCGGAGCACCCCGCCGTGACGAACGTGGTGACGGCGAGCTCTCGCACGCGAGCGCGCGCGGCCTCGGAGATCCGGGCCGGGACGATCAACTGCATCCCGCCGGGCGTGTACTTCGCCTCATAGTCGTACCAGCCCTGCTCGCCGGCGGCGAGCAGAATCTCGCCCGGCTCGGACGCAACCGGCTCGAAGTTGCCGATGACCGAACACTCGATCTCGATCCCGGTCGCCGCCGCCTCGACGATGGCCACGGAATCGTGCTCGAACGCCGTCTCGAGCGCCGCCACAAGCTCCTCGGGGGCGTCGACGCGAGCGATCCCCACCGACGAGCCGAGCCGATTCGGCTTGACGAATACGGGCAGCCCGAGCTCCCCGACCTCCTCGAGGCAGGCGCGGGGATCGGTTCGGAAGCGCCCAAGCGCCACCGAGCGGTAGCGCACCTGAGGGATCCCGGCATGAGACATCAGGTCCTTGAACAGGATCTTGTCCATGCACAGCGCGGAGGGCAGCACACCGGCGCCGACGTAGGGAACGTCGAGGCACTCGAGCAGGCCCTGGACGGTTCCGTCCTCGCCGAACGGGCCGTGCAGCACCGGGAACACGACATCGGCGCCATCCAGGCCGCGGCCGGGACGCAGCGAGACCTCGTCAGCGTTCTCACGCCAGATCCCGTCGCGGCCGATCTCGATGGCGCGCACCTCGTGGCCGGCCTCCCGCAGGCCGTCGGCCACCGACGCGGCCGAAGCGAGCGAGACCTCGTGCTCTGATGATCTCCCCCCGCCGAGGACTGCCACTCGCAGCCCGGTCATTTCGACGGCGTCGTCGGCGTCGTGGTGGTGCCGGTTGGGGTGGTCGGCGTCGTGGTGGTGCCGGTTGGGGTGGTCGGCGTAACCGGCGCGGTGTATTTCCCGACGACCAGCGTCACCGTGCTGCCCTTTTTCACCTTGCCCGACTGTGGGGCCTGGGAGAGCACCCGGCCATTCCGCCCCTTCCTGATCACGCTCTGGGTAGTCGAGCTCACCTTCAATCCGGCCGCCAGCAGCTTGCTCGTCGCGGCGGCGAGGGTTTCTCCCACGACGCCGGGGACTTGCACCGTGGTCGGGGCGGTCGCCACGGTGATGGTGATCGTCGATCCCGGCGCGACCTGGGAGCTTCCGGGCGGGTTCTCAGAAATGACGTTACCGGGGGTGGCGGTGTCCGACGCCTGAGTGGCCGTGTTGACTGAGAATCCGGCCTTGGTCAGGTTCGACTTGGCCGTGGCCTCGGACTGACCCGTCACGTCCGGGACGCTGACCTTCGGCTTGCCCGAGGAGACGTAGAGGGTGACCTGCGATCCGGCGGGCAGTGGATAGCCCACCGGCGGGTCGGTCCGTGTCGCGTGGCCCGCGGCGACCGACGGTGAGCTTTCCAGCGTCACGGTGGAGACCTTCAGCCCGGCCCTGCGCAGCTTGGTCCGCGCGGCCGCCTCGGTGAGACCGTTGATCGGCGGTACGCTCACGCTCCCGCGACCCTGAGAGACGGTCAGCGTCACCGTCGAGCCGGTGTTCGCCTGCGTCCCCGCCAGCGGGCTCTGGCCGATGACCGTATCCGGCTTGGCCCTGTCGGTGCGATAGATCAGATTCGGCGTGAACCCGGCGTTCTGGATGTTGGCCTGGGCCGCGCTGAGCGATTCGCCAACGACCTTGGGAACCGCGTGCTGCGTCGGACGCGTCAGCAGGTACGCGGCCACCCCCGCCCCGGCCAGCGCGAGCAGGATCAACAGCAGCGCCCAGGGCCAGCGACGGCGGCGCTCCTCCTGCTCCGGTGGCGGCTCGCCGGGCGGCCCATCACCGTTGCCGTCCCACGCCACTGGCACGGCGACGAAGCCCCCGGTGCCCGGACCCGCGGGCGGGCCGTACACCGGAGCCTCCGGCAGCGGCGCGATCGGGCTCACCGCCGCCATGCTGGCGGTGCGCTGACCGCGCGCGCCGGAGACGATCCCCTCCTTGACGCGCTCGAGCACGGTGATGAACTGGTCGGCGTCGGCGGGACGGTCAGCCGGATTCTTGTTGAGCGCCCACATGACCACCTGCTCGAGCTCCGGCGGGATGCTGGGATTGATCGAGGTCGGGGGCGCCGGCGCCTCGGAAACGTGGCGCAGCGCGATCGTCACGGCCGACTCGGCGTCGAACGGGAGGCGACCGGTCAGCAACTCGTAGAGCACCACCCCGACCGAGTACAGGTCCGAGGTGGCGCCCACCGCATGGCCCTGTGCCTGCTCGGGCGACAGGTACTGGGCCGTACCCATGATCGAGCCGGTCTCGGTCATGTCGGACGCGCCGGCGCGGGCGATCCCGAAGTCCGTCACCTTCGCATGACCGCCGTCGTCGACCAGCACGTTGTGCGGCTTGAGGTCGCGGTGGATCACGCCGCGCCGATGCGCGAACCGCGCCGCCTTGAGGACCTGGATCGTGAGATCGATCGCGCGGACGGGGTCGAGCGGCGCCTCCTGGCGGATCAGCTGCTTGAGCGAGCGCCCCGGCAGGTACTCCATCGCGATGTAGTACGTGCCGTCGTAGGCGCCGCGGTCATACACGCTGACCACGTTGGGATGCTGCAGGCCGGCGGCCGATTGGGCCTCTCGCCGGAAGCGCTCGACGAAGTCGGGATCCTCGGCGAACCGGCGATGCAGCAGCTTGAGGGCGACCTTGCGGCCGAGCTGCTGGTCCTCGGCCAGGAACACGTCGGCCATCCCGCCCGCCCCCAGGCGCGAGAGGATCCGGTAGCGATCATCGACGACGGTCCCGGTCGAGAGCTCGGCCATTCACAAGCCCCCGGCCAGCACCGACTGGATCACGTCGCGGGCGATTGGCGCTCGGCGATTGCTCATAGCCCACCCGCCAACAGCGACTGGATCACGTCACGGGCAATCGGCGCTCGGCGATTGCTCATAGCCCACCCGCCAACAGCGACTGGATCACGTCGCGGGCAATCGGCGCTCGGCGATTGCTCATAGCCCACCCGCCAGCAGCGACTGCATCACGTCGCGGGCAATCGGCGCAGCCACCGTTCCTCCGAAGCCGCCCTGGCTCCTTTCGATCGTGACCGCCACCGCGACCTTCGGGTCTCCGATCGGCGCGAACCCGATGAACCAGGGTTGGGTCAGATTCGAGCCGACGATCCCGACCTGTGCGGTACCGGTCTTGCCGGCCACGGCGATCCCGCCCAGTTGCGCGGCCGTCCCCGTTCCCTCGTCAACCACGCGCTTCATCATCTGTGTGAGCTCCTGCGCAGTCGATGAGCTCATCACCTGCGAGTAGACCTTGGGCTTGATCGTCTCGACCGTCTGGCCATCCTGATTGACCGCGCGGCTGGTCAGGTGCGGGACCATCAGCTTGCCGCCGTTGGCCACGGCGGCTGCGACCATCGCCATCTGCAGGGGCGTGACCTGCAGTCCGCCCTGGCCGATCCCGATCCGCCCGATGTCCTCGTTGGGAGAGCCCGGCGAGTACGGTCGCGACCGGGCACCGTTGGACCAGGGGCGGCTGGCGTTGAGCTCGTCCGGCGGGTAGTCGAGCGGCGGCTTGGCATAGAAGCCGAAGCGCTTCATGTACTTGGTCATCGTGCCTCGGCCTAGGCGCTCGGCAACCTGAGCCCAGACCGTGTTGACGGAGTAGGTCAGCGCCGTCGTCAGGTCGATCGTGCCGAAGCTCTGGCTGTTGTCGTTCGACAGCGGCACCCCGGAAATCGTCACCGGCGAGCGGCCGTCGACCGTCGAATTGGGCGTGTACTTGCCGCTGTCGAGCGCCGCCGCCGCGGTCACGACCTTGAACGTCGAGCCGGGTGGATAACCCGCCTGCGTCGAGCGGTTGAACTGGCTGCCGCAGGTGGGACAGGGATGGTTGTCGTCATACCCTGGGTTCGCGTACATCACCTTGACCGCGCCGGTCTTGGGGTTGAGCGCCACGACCGACCCGGCGCGGCCGGCCAGCTCCTTGGCGGCGAGCGCCTGCGCCTTGGGGTCGAGCGTGGTGTGGACGTCGTCGCCCACCCGCCGGCGGGTCAGCTGGCCGAGGATCGAGCTGAGGCCGGTCTGCAGGCCCCGCAGCTCCGGACCGCGGGACTGCTCGAGTCCGGCCGCCCGGCCCTCCGCCGCGATCGAGTAGCCCACGGCGTGCGCGAACAAGGGCCCGGTCGGATACGTCCGCGCCCAGATTCCGCCACGCGCCCGCACCGAGCGGGCCAGCACGCTCCCGTCGTCAGCCAGGATCCGCCCGCGTTGGATCTTCAGCTCATCGATCAACGTGCGGACGTTGAGGGGATTGTTCTGCAGCGACTTGGCGTCGAACACGGTCCACCGCGAGGTCCAGCCGATCAGCAGCGCAAACAGCACCACCACCACGCCAAACAGCTTGACGATCGGGCCGTTCACGCGCGCACCACCCTGCGCGAGCGGTCGGAGACCAGCAACAGCAGCGCCAACAGCACGAAGTTGGCCACGATCGACGACCCGCCGTAGGAGATGAACGGCAGGGTCACTCCGGTCAGCGGGATCACCCGGGTGACACCGCCGACGATCACGAACACCTGCAGCGCCAGCACCGAGCTCAGACCGACGGCCAGCAGCGTCGAGAACGAGTCGCGCGCCATCACGGCCGCCTTGAAGCCTCGGGCGATCAGCAGCAGATAGGTCAGCAGCACGGCCGCCGCGCCGAACAGCCCGAGCTCATCGGTGATCACCGCGTAGATCATGTCGGTCTGCGGAGCCGGCAGCAGGGGGCCGCCGGCCGGCAGCTTCAGGGTGGCCTCGCCGAAGCCCTGGCCGAACAGGCCGCCGGCGGCTTGGGCGAAGACCGAGTTGGCGACCTGATAGCTGCCGCCGGTCTTGTTGTAGAGCGTCTTGTCGAACGGATGCAGCCATGCCTCGACCCGGTCGTGCACGTGAGGGACGTGGCCACCGATGTACCAGGCCCCGATGGCGAAGGCCGCCACGCCGACCACGACGAACGAGACCCGGCCGGTGGCGACGTAGAGGACGGCCAGCAGCCCGCCGTAGAACATCAGCGAGGAGCCGATGTCGTGCAGCAGCAGCATGATCACCATCGCGATGCCCCAGATCACCGCGACTGGGCCGAAGTGCTTGATCGGCGGGATCGTCACGCCGAGCACCCGCCGCGCCCCCATCACCATCACCTGGCGGGTGTCCCGCAGATAGCTGGCCAGGAAGATGACCAGGCCGATCTTGGCGAACTCAGCCGGCTGGAACACGAACAGGCCGGGAATGTGGACCCCGAGATAGGCGCCGTTGGCGGAGTAGCCGATTCCCGGCAGCCGCGGAAGCAACAGCAGCCCGAGCGAGGCGAACACGATCACATAGCGGTAACGCTCGAGCTTGCGGTAATCCCGGAAGGCGACGATCGTCGCGGCGAACAGGACCAGCCCGAGCACGAACCACTGTGCCTGCTGGCGGGCCAGCGTGCTGTCGATCCGGTAGACCATCACGATGCCGAAGCTGGCCAGCAGCGCGACCAGCGGAAACATGTACGGGTCGCTGTCGGGCAGGGTCGTGCGAATGAAGATGTGACCCGCCACGCACAATCCGAGGAAGATCGCGCCGTAGGTCAGCGAGACGTTGGAGAGCTGGTTTTGCCGCTGGATGAATACGCCGGCAAAACCGGCGGTGACCAGCAGCGAGGCCGGGATCAGCCCGATCAGCTCCTTGTTGCGCGCGCTCATTGCGAGATCTGCCCCCGCTCCAGAGCGGTGATCAGTTTCGTCGCGTCGGACTGCGAGCGCAGATGGTGGTTGAGCAGCGAGCCGCGGCGGTCGGGTGGGACGAATGCGGCGGGCACGCCCGAGGTGTAGAAGGTCTCGTAGAGGTGGATCCCGGCCGGCAGGTCGTAGGGCAGTCCGCGGTAAACGGTCACGATCCCCTGGGCGTTGGTGCCGATGAAGTAGAGCTGGCGGCTGGCTATGTACCCCCCGCCGCCGATCAGGAAGAGGACGATCAGCGCGGCCACCAGGGCCGCGACGGGCTTCATCCAGCGCGAGTTCCTCCGCGACCTCGGGGTGGGCGGAGGCTTGCCCTGGGTTCGGGCCAGCCGCGGCCGGGCCGAACGCTCGGCGACCGCCACAGGCGCTCCCGTCCGCTCCGGCGGCGGGGTGGCGGGCCGGGCGGGCGACGTCACCGTCTCGGACTTCACCGCGGGCATCCCGGCGACGGTCGGTTGCTCGAGCGCGCCGTCGCCGCCAACGTCCTCGAGCCGGACCAGGACCACGGTGATGTTGTCGCGCCCGCCCGCTTCGTTGGCGCCGTCGATCAGCGCGTCCGCGGCCTCGTCCAGCCCGGGCGAAGAGGCGAGAATCTGGCCGATCCGCTCCTCGGAGATCATCGAGGTCAGTCCGTCGCTGCACAGCATCAGCACGTCCCCCGCCCGCGCAGGGTAGGTCCAGGTGTCCACCTCCACCGAGGGCTCGGGGCCGAGCGCGCGAGTGATGATCGAACGCTGTGGATGTTCGGCCGCCTGCTCCTCGGTCAGCTTGCCGCGGCGGACGAGCTCACCCACCAGCGAGTGATCCTGGGTCAGCTGCTTGAGCTTTCCATCGCGAAACAGGTAGGCGCGGCTGTCGCCGACGTGAGCGATCACGAGATGGGCCTCGTCGAGATATGCGGCGGTCAGCGTCGTGCCCATGCCCGCGCGTTCATGCTCGGCTTGAGAGCGCTGGTAGATCTCGGCGTTGGCCTCGAGCACCCGTGCGACGAGCCGCTCCTCGGGGCTTCCGTCGTCGGGCAGCCCCTGTTCGAAGGCCGTGACGGCGATCTGCGAGGCCACCTCGCCGGCCTGGGCGCCCCCCATGCCATCGGCCACCACGAACAGAGGCGCGCGCGCGTAGGAAGAATCCTCGTTGCCGCGGCGCTGAAGCCCGGTGTCGGTTCGCTGGATCGTTTCGGCGGCTCGAAGCATCACTGAAGGCTCACTGCAGGTAGGAAAACTCGCTGTCGCCGATCCGGATCCGGTCCCCGGGGTGCAGCGGCTGGGGTCCGGTCAGCGGCTCCTCGTTCAGATAGGTGCCGTTGGTCGAACCCAGATCCTCGATCACGACAGAGTGTCCCTGTCGCGTGATCTGAGCGTGGCGCGAGGACGCGAACGGGTCCTCGAGCCGGATCTCGACATTCCCGCGGCCGAGGGTAGCGCCGTTCAGCAGGTCGTAGGCGATCCCGGTCTCGTGGCCCGGCGCGCGCTCCACCAGCAGCCTGGGTTCGAAGTCCTCGAGCGGCTCGCCGAGTCCGTCCGCAGCCGGGTACATGCCGGTCGAGTCCAGCAGCGAATCGTGACTCTGAACGACCGCTGTGTTCCCTCGCCGGAGGTCCTTCAGCGCGCTGCGGGCGACCCACAGCAGGAAGAGATACAGGATCACCAGGAACCCAAACTTGAGTCCTATCGAGACCGGCTCGAGCACCGCGCCTCACTCCAACTCGAACGTGATGGTGGAGGTCCCGAGTTCGATCTCGTCTCCGGGCTTGATCACCTCGGGGCGCTCGAGTCGCCGGCCGTTCAAGGACGAGCCGTTGGTCGAGCCGAGATCGGTCAGCACCCACGCACCGCCGCGCGGCCGAATCTCGGCATGCTCGCGCGAGACGTTCGCATCATCGAGCACAACATCGCACTGGCGGCTGCGTCCGAGTGTGGCCCCGGCCGGGCCGACCACCATCCGCTTGTCGCCGATCAGCAGCAGCGCGGTGTGCGCCCGGGAGCGAGCCCGCTCCTCGAGCGGTTCGGAGACCCGTCCGGCGGTGCTGTAGACCATCGTTCGCCCGGTCTGTTCCGGAACGTGCTCGGGCGGGGCCTCGTCCTCGGGCTGGACCACCCGGGTCTGGATCCCGAATTCGCCCAGCCCGAGACGCCCGTCGGTCTCGAACTCGATCACCGGCCGCGAGAGCAGCGCCAGCCGCTCGCGCCGGGCGTGCTCCAGCAGATAACCGGCCAGCTCGCCGACCAGAGCATCCTCGTAGTCGGCGAAGCGCTCGCGGTCACGCGGGGACAGGAACACCCGGTATTCGTTGGGGACATACGTGCGCGACACCGAGAACGACTTGTGCTCCTCCATCTCCCGCGCCAGCTTGCGCGCGATCTCGACCGGGCGAACCTCGGAGCGGAAGGCACGACTGAACGTGCCTTCGACGAGGCCGGCGATCTTGCTCTCGATGCTTCTGAGGACGCTCATAGACGTGCGCGGAGCGCGGGCCCATGCTACGGAAGTTGTGCGTGGGGACTCGCCGACTCGGCGGTGCCCCGCCAAGCCCGGTGGAGCGCCGGCGCCAGCGCCCCGAGCCCACCGGCCACCGCGCCGAGCACCGCTCCCCGCGGAGCCTGCGTGTATCCGTGTCCCCCGAGGCCCAGCGCGACCTCGGTGGCCGAGAGCAAGATCGCCGCCCAGACGGTGACCAGGACGACCTCCAGGGCGAGCGAACCCGAGCGCCGGCACCATGGGAGAACCACCGCGGCGAGCGCCCAGACCGGGGCCGGGGCCAGTAGGCCGGAGGTGAGAATCGGCCCCAGCACGTCGTGGAAGGTGCTCGGAAGGGAGCTGATCCACGCGGTCGGGTTCGGGGTCGAGGCGGGGCGGGCGGCGTAGAGATCGCGGCCGGCCAGCGGGGCGGCGCAAGCCAGCCAAACCCAGCCGGCCAGGCCCAGCGCACCGCGGCGCCAGGCCGAGTGGCCGATCCGCGCCGCGGCAGCCGGCCACGCTCCCGCCAATCCGATCAGCCCGAGGGCGACCGCGCCGGCCGGCAATGGCCAGCTGATCCCACGCCGCGGCATCAGGATCACCGGCACCAGCGCCGCCAGCATCGCCACCAGTGCGCCGCCGGGGCGATCCTGCGCGGTGGCGATGCTCGCCACGCCCAGCGTGAAGGCGAGCCAGCCGATCCTCGGCAGCAGGAGCACGACGATCGCCGCGGATGCGGCCAGAACGGCGACGGGCAGCGAGCCCGGGGCCAGCAGGCGCGATGAGATCCAGGCCACGCTGGCTGCCGCACCGAGCGCGGCGGCCCCCCGCCAGATCCAGGCCGAGGGTCCGGCGTCCTGGTCGACCTGCCAATCCTCGGTGTCGCCGTCGTGGTCCTGGGCGGCCGGGGCAAACGCCCAGGGCTCGAGCTGCGGCGCGGCGGTGGCGCGGGTGAAACCTCCGGCCACGATCCCAGGATCGTCCGCCATCCGGGGCAGGGACGCCACCAGCGCGGCCCTGAGCTCCTCGACGGTGCCCCGTTCCCGCGGCCGCGGGCGAAGCGCCAGGTCAATCCCGCAGCCGAGCTCACGCGGGAGGTCCCGGCGCTGGCGCCGCAGCGGCGGAAGGTGGGCACCCAGACGCCTGGCCCGACTCGCGGCGGTGCCCGTGCGGACCGGGTTCACGCCGGTGAGCGCCTCGTAGACCACCAGCGCGAGGGCATACAGGTCGGCGGGCGCGCCGGCCTCCCGGCCCTCGGCCTGCTCCGGAGCCATGTAGGCGGCGGTGCCGACGACATCGCCGGTGCGCGTCAGCGAATCGCCACCGACCACTCGCGCCACGCCAAAATCGGTCAGCTTCGCCGGCTGAGCCGGGCTGCTCGGTCGCTCGGGCACGAGCACGTTCGACGGCTTGACGTCACGGTGGATGACCCCGGCCGCATGTGCATGCGAGAGCGCGTCGCACAGCGAGATCCCCAGTTCGACGATGTCCCGGTCGGACAGCCGTCCGTCGTCCAGCAACTGGTCCAGCGTGGGCCCACGGACCAGTTCGGAGACGAGATAGGCCCCGTCGTCGTCGACCGCAGCCTCGTAGAGCGTGACGATCGCCGGGTGCGAGAGCCGAGCCGCGGCTCGGGCCTCACGCTCGAAGCGCCCGCCGACGATCCGCTGCCGGGGCACGATCTTCACGGCCACCTCGCGATCGAGGCGCTCGTCCCGGGCCGCCCACACGGTCCCGAACGCCCCCGCTCCGAGGCGGCGCTGCAGGCGGTAGCGGTCCAGCACCAGCGGCGGGGGCTCGGACGTGGCGGTCCGTCTCGAGGTCAGACCCGAGCGTCCGGCCGCGCGACTTCCACGCGCGGTGGGCAGCTGGCTCGCGCTCATTACCGGCAATTTCCACGCGGCGGGTCCGGTCCCTGCGACCCGATGGACCCCGCCGGCAATGCACGGCGGCTTGCGCGCTTGCCTTTCCCGCCGATCCGCCGGTCATACTCAGCTTTTCCCGATCCCGCCAGGAACGAGAGAAGTTGTCGTTCTTCGACGACGTAGACGAGCCACCAGCGCCGCGCCCGCCACCGCGCAGCCGCCGACCCTCGAGCGGAGGTCGTCCGCCGAGCGGACGCCGGCCGCCCACCGGCGGTTCTCGCCCGCCGTCCGGCCAGCCGTCGATTCAGGCCCGCCGGAGAATCGCCGCCGTGGCGATCGTGATCGTGCTGATCCTGATCGTGCTGGGGGTCCACAGCTGCCAGATCAGCTCCCGCAACAGCGCGATGAAGGACTACGGCAACAGCGTCAGCTCGCTGATCCAGCAGTCAGACAGCACCGGCCAGCAGCTGTTCAGGCAGCTCTCGAGCGGAGTCGGCGCCGCCGGGGCGCAGACCCTCCAGACCGAGATCGACAAGACCCGAGCCGACGCGGACAAGGAGCTGACCAGCGCGGAGAACCTGAACGTACCCGGCGAGATGAGCACCGCCCAGCGCTACGTGCTGCTGACTCTGCAGATGCGCCGCGACGGGATCCTAAACATCGCCCAGAAGATCGAGCAGGCACTCGGCACCGCGACCAGCAAGGACGCGATCAGCTCGATCGCTGGGAGCATGGCGCACTTCTTCGCCTCCGACGTCGTCTACAAGGGCTATGCCGGGCCGGCGATCGCCTCCGCGCTACACAGCGCCGGGCTCGCCGTCGGACCGCCCAACGGGGTGCTGATCAACAGCGGCCAGTTCCTTCCGGACATCGGCTGGCTCCAGACACCGTTCATCGCGGCCAAGCTCAAGGTGCAGCTCCCCGCGGCCAAGGGAGGCAAGGTCGCCCCCGGCCTCCACGGCCACTCGCTGACCTCGGTCAGCGTCGCCGGCACGACGCTCCAGACCGGCTCGACGAACACGATTCCGGCCAGCCCGCCGCCCACCTTCACTCTCAACTTCTCCAATGGCGGCGCCAACACCGAAACCAACGTCAAATGCAAGGTCTCGGTCAGCGGCACCAGCATCAGTGCCGTGAAGGTCGTGCCGCAGACCACGGCCGGTCAGTCGACATCTTGCACCGTGGCGCTTCCCACATCCCCGCCGGCGGGCACCCAGACCGTCGATGCGACGGTCGAGCCGGTGCCCGGAGAGAAGAACACGGCGAACAACACCATGTCGTTCCCGGTGACCTTCCAGTAGCCCACGACCCGCGGTCGCGGGCCGCGCCCCGCCGGCGCCGTGGTCCGGGGGCGGATCCGCGGGCGCCGTGGTCCGGAGGCGTGATTCGACGGGCGGCAGTCCGGACGGCGCCGCGGTCCGACGGCGTGATCCGCCTATCCTTCCGCGGGTGCATGACCTCACCAGCACGGCCGGGATCGTCGCCATCGCAGCCGGCGGGGTCGCCGTCGTCGCCCTGGCCACCACGCTCGGCCTCGCGCTGTCCCTGCGCCGCGTCCGGTCCGCCCAGCGGGTCGTCCTCGGCGGCCGCGATCAGGACCTGATCACCCACGCCGCCTCCCTGCAGCACGACTTCGAGGCCCTCTCGCAGTACGTCCAGGACGCCGCCGCTCGCCTGGACCAGCGCGTCGCCAGGACCGAGCAGCGACTCGACGGGTCCATTGCCTACCGGGCGCTCGTCCGCTACGACGCCTACGGGGAGATGTCCGGGCGCCAGTCGATGTCGATCGCGCTACTCGACGCGACCCGGTCGGGAATCGTCCTCTCCTCGATCAACCACCGCGATCAGGCCCGGTTCTACGCCAAGCAGGTGCACCAGGGAGCGCCCGAGCTAGAGCTCTCGCCGGAAGAGCAGGAGGCGATCAAGCTCGCGCTCGAGAGCTCGGGCGGCAGGACCGGCCGCGGCGTCTCGACCTGAGGCACGCGTGCGCATCGGCTACTTCGGCCCCGAGGGCACGTTCACGCACGAGGCGGTGCTCGCCTCGGCTGGCGGGCAGGAGCTCGGGCTCGAGCTCGAGCTGGTGCCTCTGCCGACGATCCATGACACGGTGATGGCGGTCCACCATCGCGCGGTGCAGCGCGCCCTCGTGCCAATCGAGAACTCGGTGGAGGGGGCGGTCAACGCCACGCTGGACACGCTCGCGATCGAGACCGAGGACGTGGCAATCGTCGGCGAGGTCGTCTACCCGATCAGCCAGTGCCTGATCGCCCGGCGGCCACTCGAACCCTCCGAGATCGAGGTCGTGGTATCGCATCCGCAGGCCACCGGACAGTGCACGCGCTTCCTGCGGACCCACCTGCCCGACGCCCGGGTGATGGCGGCGAGCTCGACCGCCGAGGCGGTGCGAATCGTCGCCGCCCACGACGGGCCGTGGGGTGCGCTGGGGAATCGTCTCGCCGCCGAGCTCTACGGCTGCGAGTTGCTGCTGGCCGGGGTCCAGGACGAGCCTGACAACGAGACGCGCTTCGTGTGGCTTGGGCACGCCGGGGAGGCGTTCGCTCGGCCCGGCGCGTCCGCAAGGCCCGAGGCGTCCGTTCGGCCCGGGGCGTCCGCTGGTCCCGGCGCGGCCTGGAAGACGGCGATCGTGTTCTGGGGCCCCGGGGCCGAGGCGCCCGGGTGGCTGGTGGCCTGCCTCTCGGAGCTCGCCTCCCGCAACGTCAATCTCACTCGGATCGAATCGCGGCCGCGCAAGCAGGGCCTGGGGCGGTACATGTTCTTCGCCGACCTGGAGGGATCTGACACCGACGATCACGTGTCCGCCGCGCTCGACGGGCTGCGCGGCCACGTCGAGGCCTTGCGCGTGCTCGGATCCTTCCCCCTGGCTTAGCCGCCGGATCGCCGCCGGATCGCCGCCGGATAGCCGCCGGATAGCCGCCGGAGAGTCGCAGGATCGCCGCCGGAGAGTCGCTGGATAGCCGGCGAATCAGGAGCCTGGTCGAAAAACCTGCGATATCGGGAGGATTCTCGACCAGCCTCCCCCAACGCCCCTCCGCCCTCTCGTGCGCGCAGCCCTACCTACACAAGTGTTACATTGTCGGGATGGCAGCCGTGACGGTCACCGAGGAGACTGAGGGACGGGCGCTGATCGGCCGCGCTCCGGCCTCGCCCGCAGGCCCAGCACCGGACGGAGGCCGAGGTCTGATCGCCCCGCCGGAGGTTCCGCTCCGACGCTTTCGCCAGGTCCTCCAGCTCAGCGGGCGAGAGATCGAGTTCGTGTTCCGCTGGCAGCGTCAGCTCGGCGATGTGTTTCGCATCCACGGCATGATCGCCGGGCGTCCCGTCGTCACCGGCCATCCCGATCACGTGCGATCGCTGTTCACGGCCGATCCCGCGGTGGCGCCGTCGCTGACCGCCGAGTCGGCGCTGCTGCCGGTCGTGGGCCCCAACTCCGTGCTGACCGCCAACGGCCCGCGGCATCTGCGTCAGCGCAAGCTGCTGCTGCCCCCGTTTCACGGCGAGGCGATCGACCGCTACGCGCAGATGATCAGTGAGATCACCGAGCGCGAGATCGACCGCTGGCCGCTGCACCGGCCATTCCCGTTGGCGCCGCGGATGCAGGCGATCACCCTCGACGTGATCATGGCCGGCATCCTCGGCGTGGACGGCTCCCCGCAGAAGGGCACGCCGGAATACGGCCTGCGCCAGACGGTCAAGTATCTGTCCCAGGTATCGGCCTCCGGCGTGGCCAAACTCGGCGAGCTGATGAACATCGGCCACGACGAGCCCGTCGGGCTGCAGCGGCGCGGCATCGACCTCCTGGATCGCTTCACCTACCCGGTGATCAAGGCGCGGCGGATGGCCCCGGACCTCGAGCAGCGCTCGGACATCCTGTCGCTGATCATGCGGGCCCGCTCCGAGGACGGCGAACCGCTGACCGATCGTGAGCTCCGCGACGAGCTACTGACGCTGATCCTGGCCGGGTTTGAGACCACCGCCAACTCGCTCGCCTGGACCTGGGAGCGACTCGTGCGCAGCCCGGCCGCCTACGACGCCTTGAGAGACGCCGTCCGGTCCGATACGGACGCCGAGGGTCACGTCGAGCGGGCGATCACCGAGGGAATGCGGAGCCGGCCCGTGATCCCAGCGGTAGGGCGGCGGGTCATGGTGCCCTGGCAGCTCGGCGACTACCTGGTTCCGGCCGGCGTCCCTGTGGTCATGAGCATCCTGCTCATCCATCACCGCGAGGACCTCTACACCGACCCCTTCGCCTACCGCCCCGAGCGATGGGTCGGCCACAAGCCCGGCACCTACGAATGGATTCCCTTCGGTGGAGGCACCCGGCGCTGCCTCGGCGCGGCCCTGGCCATGGCCGAGCAGCGGGTTGTGCTCGAGGCGATGACCCGGCGGCTGGACCTGGAGGCGGACGACCCGGCCCCCGAGCGAGCCCAGCATCGCCTCGTGACGATGATCCCGTCCCGCGGAGCTCGCGTGCTGATCCGCTCCCGGCGCTCCTAGCCGGGCCCGGACGTCGCGTGCTGATCCGCTCGCGGCGCTCGTGGCCGGGCAGCCGGAGACGCTGTATCCATCGGTACACTCCCGCGGCAGCGATGGCCATTTCGATACCAGCGCCAGTTTGGTCCGCGTCGCCACCAGAGCACCGGCGACGCGGGCGAGAGGGTGGCCGAGTGCTCGTATTGAACGCGACGTTTGAGCCGATCAACGTCTGCACCGTGCGCCGTGCGGTAGTGCTGCTGCTCAAGGACAAGGCCGAGATGATCGAACGGGCCGAGTGGGAGCTTCACTCCGCCAGCGCGACGATCGCCCGGCCGATGGTGATCCGCCTCGTCAGCTACGTGCGGATTCCACGTGACACCCATCGCCGCAAGATCACCCGGCGCGCCGTCTTCGCGCGGGATAACTGGACCTGCCAATACTGCGGCGTGCGCAGCCAATTGACCGTCGACCACGTGATCCCGCGCTCGAAGGGTGGCTCCTCCACCTGGGAGAACATCGTCGCCTCCTGTGCCCCCTGCAATCGGCGCAAGGGGAATGCCCTGCCGCGGCAGGCGGGCATGCAGCTGCTCAAGCAACCGCGGACGCCGAGCCCGCACGTGTTCATCCAGGTGGCCAGCCCGACGATCCCGACCGCCTGGCTGCAGTATCTAGCCGCCTGAGACGCGAGCGCTCAAGCCGCCGCGCGCTCGCCCGGCGAACCGCCATATCGCTTCGCCGATCGGGCGCGGGCCTTGGCCGCCTCGGTCTCGCGATCCTTCGGCGGAGCATTCGTCTCGAGCTGGTCGAGCAGTAGCTCGGAGGCCTGGGTGACCGCCTCGACTGCAGCTTCGAAGGCCTCTAGGTTGGCCTGCGAGGGCTTGCTGAAGCCACTGATCTTGCGCACGTACTGGAGTGCGGCCGCGCGGACCTCGTCGTGGCTGGCCGGCGGCTCGAAGTTGTGGAGAGTTCGGATGTTTCGGCACATGGCTACCAGACTACCTGGCGCGCGAAGTGACCGAAATGCGCGAGGGGCGCCGTCGACGTCGGCGCCCCTCGCAACTACTTCGCTGACTGTTCCCGAGGCGGGCTTGGCACTGGCCGGAGGGACTATTCCCGGCACCCTTCTCGGCGGTGTCGCGGTGGGGACTCCGCTAGGCGGGGTCAGCCTCCGACCTACCGGCCCGACACCTCCAGGGTCCCGCAAGTACTGTCAGACAGGTGGACCACCTCCTTTCTCTGGTCTCAGGAAGATAGCGAACCCGACGGCGAAACTCGTCGTAGACCTGCGACCGGCCTTCCGCGATCGCCGGCACAGTTTTGAGACGTAGCCTCTAGCGCCGATGTCAGCCGCCGAGTTCGCTGCAGGTGTGGCCCGGTTCGCGGTGATCGTGCTGCCCGCGCTTGTCGCGGCGCGCCTATGGCGGCGGGCCTTTCTCGACGTGTCCGGTGCGCTCGCCGCACTCGTCGAATGCGTGCTGGTACTGAGCGCTTTGCTGGTCGGCGCCGAGTTGCTCGGACTGGTCTCGGCGCTGCATCCGCTCTCATTGGCGGCCCTGCTTGCGTGCCTGGCGCTCCTCGCTTGGGTGCTCGCTCGCCGGGCGACAACTGCTCGCTCACTGCGTCGACGGACCGCCGCCCGAGCGTCAGTTCGACGGACCGCCGCCCGAGCGTCAGTTGGCACACCGGTTCGGTGGCCGGCGGCCGCGGCACGCGGAGACACTGCTGCAGCGGCCGCGGCACGCGGAGACGCTGCTGCCCGCGCCGGGGATGGCGTTCGGTGGCCGATGCTCGCCGCCCTGGCTGTGGTGATCGCCCAGTGGTGCGAGGGCACGGCGAACGCGCTCGGCGGTGGCATGTTGGACTTCGACAGCCTCTGGTACCACATGCCGTTCGCCGCGCGCCTCGCGCAGACCGGATCGGTCACCGCGATCCAGTTCACCCAGGCCGACCCGTATGTGGCCTACTACCCGGCGAACTCCGAACTGTTCCACGGCATCGGGATCGCCGCGCTCCACGGCGACCTGCTCTCACCGTTTCTGAACCTGCTCTGGGCGGCCGTGTTCCTCCTCGCCTGCTGGTGTGTCGGCGAGCGCTGGCGGGTGCAGCGCCACGCGCTGCTGGCCGGCTGCCTGGTGCTCGCCCTCCCGGTGCTCAGCACGACCCAGCCCGGTCAGGCGTTCAACGATGCCGCCGGCCTGGCCATGCTGCTGGCCGGCATCGCCCTCCTCGCCAACGCCGGCGCGCAGCGTCCGATGCTCGCGGTCGCCGGCCTGGCGGTCGGGCTCGCGGTCGGTACCAAGGTGACGTTCCTCGTCCCCGGCCTGACCATCGTCCTCGCCGCACCCTTGCTCGCGCCGATCGGCGAACGGGTGCGCGCGCTCGCGTTGCTGGCCGGTGGTGTCGCCCTAACCGGCGGATGGTGGTACTTCCGAAACGCGCTTGACGTCGGCAACCCGATCGGCCAACGGCTGCAGATCGGCCCGCTCGTACTCGCCGGTCCGCGCTCGGCGCTGGCCGCCGAGCAGCAGGGAACGGTGCTGGCCAACATCAAGCACCTGTCACTGTGGGGCTCGCGCTTCGTGCCCGGGCTGGCTCACGCGCTCGGGTTCCTGTGGCCGGTCGTGCTCTTGGCGACGGTCTTCGGTTGTCTCGCCGGCCTTGCGCTATTGCGGGACCCCCTCGCGCGGGTGATCGCCCTGACCGGTTCTGCCGCGGGCATCGTCTACTTCGTGCTGCCGACCAGCGCCAGCGGGATCGCCCAGGGCACGACCCTGTTCGAGGCCAATCTCCGCTACGCCACCCCGGCGATCGCACTGGGCACGCTGCTGGTGCCGATCCTTCTCTCGCGCCGGCGACCGCAGCTCCTTGGTCCGGGCAGTCTCGTCCTGCTGGTCGTGCTGGTGGCCTCGCAGCTGGAGTCGTCGGTCTGGCCCGCCGACCCAGCCCGGCACGCCGCGTTCCTGGCCGGCCTGGTTGTGCTGATGTTGTTGCCTGCCTTGGCGCGGAGGCTCGGGGCGGCGACCGCAGCGCGGTTCGGCGGCTCAGGCCGGAACGGCGAAGGCGTGACAGGCCGGGTCGGCGGGGCTCTCACCGGCGGACGCGAGGCCGCGTTCACCGCCCTGGCCGGGATCGCTGTGGTTGTGGCGCTCGCTACGGCAGCCTTCCTCGTTCAGCGCCACTACTACGGCCGCCGGTACTTGACCGGGGCCGGTGTGTCGGGCACCGACGTGAACTCGGACGGCGGGCTCTACAAGTGGGCTCAGCACATCAGTCACGCGCGGATCGCGTTGTACGGCGCCCTGACCCAGTATCCCCTCGTCGGCGCCCGCGACACGAACCGCGTCGACTATCTCGGCCGCCGTACGAGCGACGGCGGCTTCGCACCGATCGCAGACTGCCGGCTGTGGCGCTCCACGGTGAACGCCGGTCATTACGACTACCTCGTGCTCTCGCCCGGCCCGACCGGGCAAGTGCCGCTGACCTGGACCGCCGCAGATCCCGCGGTCACGCTGATACTGCGGCCCAGTCCCCGGTATTACGTCTTCCGACTACACGCGGCGCTGCGGGCGTCGCTGTGCCCACAGGCCTGACCCGAGCGCGACGGCTCTGTCCCGAGGACCCGCCTGATCGGCGGCTCACTCCTCGGCGTCGTCGTCCGGATCGACGTCGTCTGAGTCGGTCTCCGGATCGACGTCGTCTGAGTCGGTATCGCCGACGAGGACGTCGTCGTCGCCCGCCGCGATGCCATCCGCGCCATCGTCCAGCGCGGCGTCGCCGCCGTCCAGCGCGGTGTCGGCGCCGTCCAGCGCTGCGCCGGTGCCGTCGCCGTCGATCGCGGACTCACCCATGATCGGCGCTGCGGTCTCGGCGTCCGACTCAACGATCAGTGCGACGGCGCTGACCTGGTCGTCGTCGCGGATGTTCATCACCCTGACACCCTGGGACGAGCGCCCGTAGCGATTGATTCCCCGCACGGAGGTTCGCTGCACCATGCCGTTCTGGGAGATGAACACCAGCTCCTGATGCTCGCGCACGACCAGTGCGCCGGCCAGCTGTCCTTTGTTCTCGGTCAGGGTGATCGTCTTGACACCCATCGTGGCACGCCCCTTGACTGGGTAATCGGAGATCGGTGTGCGCTTACCGTAACCGTTCTCGGTGACCACCAGCAGCTCCTGGTCATCACGCGCCACATCCATCGCCAGCAGTGCGTTGTTCTTCCGCGAGACGTTCATCCCGCGCACGCCACTGGTGTCCCGGCCCATCGCCCGGACGGCGGTCTCGTTGAAGCGAGCAGCCTGGCCGGAGCGCGAGACCATGATGATGTCGTCGTTGCCGCTGGTCCGGCGCACGGCGATCAGCTCGTCGTCATCGCGGATGTTGATCGCGATGATGCCGTCGGCCTTGATCGGCGTGTTGTAGGCCTTGAACTCGGTCTTCTTGACCAGGCCGTCCCGAGTGGCGAACACCAGGTAGCGACCCTCCCCGAAGTCGCGGGTGGCCAGCACCGATTGCACCCGTTCACCCTCGCGCAGCGGCAGCAGGTTGACTAGGGCCCGGCCCTTGGCCGTACGGGATGCCTCGGGTAACTCGTACACCTTCAGGCGGTACACCTTGCCGCGATTGGTGAAGAACAGGAGATAGTCGTGGGTGGAGGAGACGAACAGATGCTCTATGTAGTCGTCGTCCTTCATGTCCATACCGGTGACACCGATGCCGCCGCGGCGTTGCTGACGGTAAGTCGACAGTGGAAGTGACTTGATGTAACCCGAGTGAGTGATCGAGATGACCATCTGCTGATCCGCGATCAGGTCCTCGATGTCGATCTCACCCTCCGCGTAGGTGATCTCGGTCCGACGCTCGTCGCCATAGGCGCTGACGATCTCGGCAAGCTCGTCCTTGATCAGACTGGAGATCCGGCTCTCGTCGCCGAGGATCTCACGTAGCTCCTTGATCCGCTCGACGAGGTCGGCGTGCTCGCGCTCGATCTTGCCCGCCTCGAGCGCCGTCAGGCGGCTAAGCGTCAGCTGCAGGATCGCCTGGGCCTGGACGATGGTCAGCTCGAAGCGGTCGACCAACCCGTTCCGGGCCGTCTCGGGGTCGCGCGACCCGCGGATCAGCGCGATCACCTCGTCGAGGTTGGCCAGCGCGATCAGCAGCCCCTCGAGTACGTGTGCCCGCTCCTCCGCACGACGCAGCTCGTACTTCGTGCGGCGGATGATGACCTCGCGCTGGTGGTCGACGTAGTGGTGAACCACCTCGCGCAGCGAGAGGGTCCGCGGGACGTTGTCGACCAACGCGACCATATTCACGCCGAACGTCGTCTGCATCGGCGTGTGCTTGTAAAGCTTGTTCAGTACGACCTTGGGGATCGCGCCACGCTTGAGCTCGATCACCAGGCGCATGCCCTTGTCGCTGGAGTGATCCTCGATGTCGCTGATCTCGGAGATCTTCTTGTCGCGCACCAGATCGGCGATCTTCTGGATCAGCCCGCCCTCACCGCCCTTCTTGACCTGATACGGCAGCTCGGTGACGATGATCGCCTCCTTGCCCTGGGCCAGCGGCTCGATGTGCGCACGGGCCTGAACGCGCACGCGGCCGCGACCGGTGGCGTAGGCGTCGCGGATGCCGGCGCTCCCCAGGATGATGCCCCCGGTGGGGAAGTCGGGGCCCTTCAGGTGACGCATCAACCCGTCGACGTCGATCGACGGGTCGTCGACGTAGGCGATCACCGCGTTGACCGTCTCGCGGAGGTTGTGCGGCGGGATGTTGGTGGCCATGCCGACCGCGATCCCGGCCGACCCGTTGACCAACAGGTTCGGGAACCGCGCCGGCAGCACCAGGGGTTCCTGGTTCTTGCCGTCGTAGTTGGGTCCGAAGTCGACCGTGTCCGCGTCCAGGTCGCGCAGCATCTCCACCGAGATGCGGCCCAGGCGCGCCTCGGTGTAGCGCATCGCCGCCGGCGGGTCGTCGTCGATCGACCCGAAGTTGCCCTGACCGTCGACGAGCAGGTAGCGCATCGAGAAGTCCTGCGCCATACGGACAAGCGTGTCGTAGATCGCCGAGTCCCCGTGGGGGTGGTACTTGCCCATCACGTCTCCGACGATCCGCGAGGACTTCGAGCGCGAGCGGTTCGGCTGCAGGCCGGCCTCGTTCATCGCGTACAGCACGCGACGGTGGACCGGCTTGAGCCCGTCACGGACGTCGGGGAGCGCGCGCCCGACGATCACCGACATCGCGTAGTCGAGATACGCCGAGCGCATCTCGTCTTCGAGCCCGCGTGGCTCGATATTTCCTCCGCTGAGTGTGTCTATTGTCGACATGGTCTAGTAGTCCAAGTTGGCGACGAGGCGGGCGTTGTCTTCGATGAACTGACGCCGGGGCTCGACCGGATCTCCCATCAGCGTCGAGAAGACCTTGTCGGCAGCGGCGGCGTCCTCGATGTTCACACGGACCAGCGTGCGTCGGGACGCGTCCATCGTTGTGTCACGCAGCTGTGCCGGGTTCATCTCGCCGAGCCCCTTGAAGCGATTCACGTCGACGCCGCGGCGGGCCAGGTCGAGAATCTGTGTGCGCAGCGCCCCAAAAGTCAGGGCTTCGGCCCGGTGCTCGCCGAGCTTGATCGAGAACGGCGGGGTCCCCGCCAAGCCGACCAGCTGCTCGTGGATGCGCAGCAGCTGCCGGTACTCCTGGGCGTCGAGCAACGAGCGGCGGAGCTTGTGGGTGCGGGCCAGCCCGCTCTTCGCCTCGATTGCCCGGACGACGATCTCTGCCTCGTCCTCCGACAGCACCTCGGTCGCGAACGGGTGACCGTTGACCTCGGCCCGGGACATGTAGGTGACCAGGCCGGCCGAGTCGTTGATCTGCTCGTCGAGGATTCCCGACTCCTCGATGAACGTCACGCCCTCTTGGCCGAAGCTGCGACGCAGCGCGGACGCCCAGCCCTCGTACTGCTTCAGCAGCTTGCCGAAGCGGCTCCAGCGCGCGTCGGTGAGGCTGAACCGGGTGTTGTAGCGATCGAAGATCTCGAAGCGCTCGAGCTTGCCGTCGAGCAGGAGCTGCTCGAGCTCGGATTCCGTCTCGATGTACCGCTCGTTCTTCCCCGACTTCATCTTGTAGAGCGGCGGCTTGGCGATGTACACGTAGCCGGCCTCGATCAACGGCTGCATCTCCCGGAACAGCAGGGTCAGCACCAGGGTCCGGATGTGTGCCCCGTCGACGTCGGCGTCGGTCATCAGGATCACCTTGTGGTACCGCGCGTTCTCGATGTTGAACTCGTCGCGGACACCGGTGCCGATCGCGGTGATGAGTGCCTGGATCTCCGCGTTCTGCAGAACCTTGTCGATTCGGCTCTTCTCGACGTTGAGGATCTTGCCGCGCAGGGGCAGGACGGCCTGAACGGAGCGGTCGCGGCCCTGCTTGGCAGAACCACCGGCCGAGTCACCCTCGACGACGAAGATCTCACACAGCGCCGGATCCTTGACCGAGCAGTCGGCCAGCTTGCCCGGCAGGCGGGAGTTCTCCAGGACCGACTTGCGCCGCGTCAGGTCTCGAGCCTTGCGAGCGGCCGCCCGCGCCTGCGCGGCCTGCACGGCCTTGCCGATCACCGCCCGCGCTTCCTTCGGGTTCTCCTCGAGGAACTCCGAGAGCCGGGCGTTGACGATCGAGTGGACGAATCCCTGCATGCCCGGATTACCGAGCTTGGTCTTCGTCTGTCCCTCGAACTGCGGATCGGCCAGCTTGGCGGAGATCACCGCGGTCAGGCCCTCGCGGACGTCCTCGCCGGTGAGGTTCTCGTCCTTCTCCTTGAGCAGGCCGGTCTTGAGCGCGTACCGGTTCAGTACGCCGGTCAGCGCCGAGCGGAAGCCCGATAAGTGGGAGCCGCCCTCGTGGGTGTTGATGTTGTTGGCGAACGAGAACACCGACTCCTGGTAGGAGCCGTTCCACTGCATCGCCACCTCGACCGCACCCTCGTCGCTCTCGCCGGTGAGGAAGATGACGTTCTTATGAATCGGTTCCTTGTTCTCGTTCAGGTAGTGGACAAAGTCCACGATCCCGCCGTCGTACTTGAACTCGGCCCGCTGGCCCTCGCCGCGCTCATCGACGATCGTAATCCGTAGGCTCCGGGTCAGGAACGCGGTCTCGCGCATGCGCTCCTCGAGGACGGTGAAGTCGTACTCCAGCGTCTCGAAGATGTCCGCGTCGGCCAGGAACTTGATCGTGGTGCCTGTCTCCTTGGTCGGCTCGCCGCGCTCCAGCGGACCCTGCGGCTTGCCGCGCTCATAGGTCTGGCGCCACACGTAGCCGTCGCGCCGGACCTCGACATCCAGTCGCTCGGAGAGCGCGTTGACAACGGAGACGCCGACGCCGTGCAGGCCGCCGGAGACCTTGTAGCCGCCGCCATCGCCGAACTTGCCGCCGGCGTGCAGCACGGTCAGCACGACCTCGACGGCGGGACGCTGCTCCTTCTCCATCATGGCCACCGGGATCCCGCGGCCGTCGTCAACGACGGTGACCGAGTTATCCGGGTGAATCGTCACCAGCACCGTGTCGCAGTGACCTGCCAGGGCTTCATCCACAGAGTTGTCAACAACCTCGTACACGAGGTGATGAAGCCCACGTGGCCCGGTCGAGCCGATGTACATGCCGGGACGCTTGCGGACGGCCTCGAGGCCCTCGAGCACCGTGATGTCCTGCGCGTCGTAACTGGTTTCTGGTGTTGGGCGCCGCGTGGCGCCGTCGTCGTTCGTCAACGATCCTCCGATGACGTCGAGACGCCCCGGTCCCGCGCATTCCAGTAGCGCGCCGGGGCGTCAAAATCTGGTGTACAGAACTATAGCACAGCGACCCCCGGAACCAGGGTTCCGAGAAGTAGAGAATTACCTGCAAAACTGCGAAAAAAGAGCATCAACGCATAGGTTCTCAGAGCGGTGCTATCAGGTCCCCGAGAACGGCACAGCGGAGCAGCGCAACCGGGTGACCCGCCCGCCGCCGATCGACCGCGCCAGACGCTCCAGGATGTCCGGTCCCATCAGGTCCAGTTCCTGTGCCCAAACCGACGAAGAGCAGGACACCACGAGCGCCCCGGCGCGCTCGGAAACCGGCAGCGCCTCGGCGGCGATCACCGGCCCCACGACGTCCGACCAGACGCCCTGGACCTCCCCCAGGAGTGTATCGGGCGCCCACTCCGTCCGGACGGAGTCGAGGGCGAGCGACAATGGCCGTGGGCTTCTCCGCCGAGGAGTCATGCTGCCAGGGCGTCCTGGAGGATCTGGCCGGCGCTGACCGCGAGGCGCGTCACCTCGGCGTCTGCCGCCCCGGGCACGTGCTCGAGGTCGGTCGTGGTGATCACCGCCTGCCCACCGCCGGTGCGCAGCAGGCTGACGAGTTCGCGGCGACGTTCGCCATCGAGCTCGCTCATGACGTCATCGAGCAGCATCAGCGGGGGCGATGAGCGGAACTCGGTCAGTACCTCGCGTTCGGCGAGGAGCAGCGCCAGCAGCCCGATCCGCTGCTGTCCCTGAGAGCCGTAGGTGCGCAGGTCGCGGCCCTCGCGGGCGAGAACCAGATCGTCGCGGTGGGGCCCGTGACCGGTGAATCCGCGCTCCAGATCGCCGTCGACACGCTCGGCGAGCTCGGCGGCGAGCTCGACTGCATCCCTGGCGGCTGACCTTGGCCGGTAGGCAATCGTGGGATCTCCTTCGAGGCCCAGCTGAGCGCAGACGCTCGGGAACGGCCGCGCGAGGCTTTCCACGGCGCGCCGGCGATCCTCCATCAGGGCGATACCCAAACGCGCCAGCTGCGCGTCCCAACTGGCCAGCGAGGAGCGTGAGCCCTGGCCCGAACGGACCCGCGAGATCAGTGCATTGCGCTGCGCCAGCGCCTGTGAGTAGGAGCGGCGAGTTTCCGTCCGCGCCGGCCAGAGCGCGGCCACGAATTGGTCGAGGTGGGCACGACGCAGCGTCGGGGCCCCCTTCACCAGCTCCAGTCGATCGGGAAGGAACACGCTCATCAGGGGGCGGTCGGGGACGTCGAGCAGACGCTCGACCGTCGCGCCGTCGACGCGCATCCGCTTCGGCTCACCAGGGACGAAGCCGACCGACAGCTCGTGCGGGCCATCCTCTCCGGCGGCGGCGACCACCACCCGCGTCGCCCCGGCTCCGAAGCGCACCACCTCGCGATCGTTGGCGGTGCGGCAGGAACGCCCGGTACAGCCGAAGTACAACCCCTCGATCAGGTTCGTCTTGCCGGCCCCGTTGGGCCCCGAGACGACCGTGAGCCCCTGTCCGAGGGTGGCGTGAGCGTCGTGATAGCCACGGAAGTCACGCAACGTGACGGCGACCACGCGCATCACCGGTCAGTGACGTGCCGGCACGGGTGCTCGGCACGCTGGCACTAGACGTTGAGACGGATCGGCATGATCAGATACAGGAAGCGGCTCTCGTCGGCCGCCTCGATCAGCCCGGGGCGCAGCGGGCTGATCAGCTTTAGCACGACATCCCCCTCGGAGATCGCCTCGAGCCCGTCACGGAGAAACTCCGGGTTGAAGCCGATCTCGAGTGGCTCCCCCTGGAACGCCACTGGCAACGACTCGCGCGCCTCGCCGACGTCCGGAGTCTGGGCCGAGACGGTCAGCTCCCCGGGAGCGAAGGCCAGCCGCAGCGGTGCGTTCTTCTGCGCGAGCAGGCTCACTCGGCGAACGACTTCCGTCAACTCGCTCCCGGAGATGCGCAACTGATGCTCGAAGCTCTCAGGGAGCAATTGACGGTAGTTGGGGAACTGTCCGTCGATCAGGCGTGAGGAGAGGATGACCCGGCCGAGCACGAAAAGAACCTGGTTCTGACGGACGCTGATGCTGAGCTCGGCGGCCTCCGCGTGGCCGGCAATCCGCGCGAGTTCCTGCAACGCCCTGGCGGGGATGTTGACCTCGAAGGAGGACGAGAGCGGCGCTTCGAGCGTCGTCTCCTTGACGCTGAGCCGATAGGAGTCGGTTGCGACCATTCGCAGCTCGCGTTCCGAAGCGGACACGAGGATCCCGGTGAGCACCGGGCGTGTCTCATCCCGGGAGGCGGAGCCGGCCACCTTGAGCGCGGTGGAGACGAAGGCCGCGGCCGGAAGCGAGATCTCGGACTCGGGATCCGGCTCGGGGAAGGGCGGAAAGTCCTCGGCTCGGAGCGTGCGAATGTGGAACGTAGCGTTGCCGGATACCACCTCGACGTCCTGCTCCGCGGCTCGGAGCTCCAGCGAGACGCTGGCCGCCGGCAGCGACCGGACGACGTCCAGGAGCAGTCGCGCCGGGAGGACGACGACGCCCTCGCGGGCGACTTCTGCCTCGAGGGGTACGCGGAGGCTGACGTCCATATCCGTCGCGCGGAGTTCGCACACGGATTGCGAAGCGGCCAACTGGACGCCCGAGAGAGCCTGAATCGCGCTCCGAGTGGAGGCGACTCTGCTGACGGTCTGGAGCTGTCCAAGTAGAACATCTCGCTCGAGGGAGATCTTCACGGTGATTACCTCAGAAGGAAGGTAGAAGTCATAGGTCGAATAGAAGCTGTGGAGAATTGCGGATTCGTTCGCAAGGAGCGGGCAAGTTGTCGCTCGAGCCGGACGGAGCAGTCTCTCAGGAGCCTAGGTCGGCTCGATCATTGATGAGTAGCGCATGGAGTTGTTTGAGGTTATGAGCAGCCTCGGGATTGCTCTGGAGGCGCTCGTCGACCTTCTTACAAGCATGCAGGACGGTCGCGTGGTTGCGCCCACCGAAGGCAACGCCAAGCCGCTCTAGCGAGGTGTGCGTCAGCTCCCGGGCGAGGTGAATCGCCACCTGTCGAGGCCAGGCGATGCGCGCGGAGCGGTTGGCCGACACGAGTTCGTCGGTGGTGATATCGAAATACGACGCCACGACCTGTTGGATCTGCGGGACCGAGAATCCCGCCGCCGCCTCCTGCAGCGGGTGGATCTCATCGAGGACGGCAGTGGCCAGCTCGAGGTTGATCGGTAGGCCACGCAGCGAATGGTGGGCAACCACGCGGATCAGCGCGCCTTCGAGGGCGCGGATGTTGTCGGTGACACGTTCAGCGATCAGCTCGAGCACGGCGGCCTCGTCGAGCACGATCTGGTCAAGGGCGACGCGCTTGCGCAGGATCGCGACGCGCGTGACGAAGTCCGGAGCGCCGAGCTCGGCCACGAGCCCCGACTCGAAGCGCTCCCGCAGACGTTCCTCGATCTGGGGAAGCTGTCGCGGGAGCCGGTCGCAGGTGAGCACGAGCTGCCGGCCGGTCTCGTACAGAGCGTTGAACGTGTGGAAGAACTCCTCCTCGGTCTTGGCCTTGCTGGCCAGGAACTGGACGTCGTCGACCAGCAGCACGTCGGCGTCGCGATAGAGGTGCTTGAAGTGATCGAGCTTGCGCGCGTGGAGCGCGCTGATGAAGTGGTTGGTGAAGGCCTCGACGGTGGTGTAGCGGACGCTGGTGCCGCCTCCGTAGGCGACGACGTAGTTGCCGATCGCGTGAAGCAGGTGCGTCTTGCCCAGACCCGGCGGGGCATAGAGAAACAACGGGTTGTAGGCCTGGCCCGGGAGCTCGGCTACCGACAGCGCAGCGGCGTGGGCTAGGCGGTTTCCGTCCCCGATGATGAACTGGTTGAAGTTGAGCCGAGGGTTGATCGGCTGGCCTCGATTGCCCTGGGCCGACGGAGCTGAGCCGGCCGCTTCTCCGGCCGGTTCCCGCGCGGACGGATCCGCGAATGAGACCTTCACGTCGGGGCCGACGACGCCGCGCGCACAGCGTTCGAGGATCCTGCCGAACCGTCGGGCGATCCAAGCTTGGGTGGCGGGCGGCGCTTCGAGCAGGAGGACGGTCCCGTCCCAGGCCTTGACCCGGACGGGCTCGAGCCAGATTTCGTAGATGGACTGCCCAACCACGCGCCTCACCTCGGCGCGGATCTCGCGCCAGGCAGGGTTCAGCTCGAGTTGCGCGGGCAGCTCCAATCGGCACCTTCTCCCAGAGAGATGCGACATAACAATTCGTGAGGCCTCGGGCCCGGCGACACGGGCCCGAGCGGGCGAATATACCATCGGGTCTGAGGGGGTTCCGGGGGTTCCGAGGGCCGTTGGCGCAAAGCGCGAGAAAAACGAATCAGGGCCCGATCCGTGATGAATCCGGCGGGCGCTCAACCCGAGCCGGGCGGGGTCTCGTCGTTCGCTCGGCGGGGACTGAGGCTCTGCGTATACTGACCGGAACCCTCCTGGGCCGTGAGCTATGAAACGCACCTATCAGCCGAAAAAGCGCAAGCGCGCGCGGACGCACGGTTTCCGCGCACGGATGCAGACACGAGCCGGCCGGCAGACCTTGAAGCGCCGGCGCGACAAGGGCCGCAAACGCCTGACCGTCTGATCCGGCAGCTGACCGGGGCCCCACGGCCTCCGCAGCGCAGCCGCCTCTCTCGCAGCGCCGACTTCGACCGTGTCTTTCGCAATGGTCGGTCGCACGCAGGTAGGGAGTTGATCTTGTACGTCTTCCCCCGCGGGGAGCAGGTGGATCCACGCCTCGGGCTGTCGGTATCCCGAAAGGTCGGTGGCGCGGTGGAGCGCAACCGGGTCAAGCGGGTCCTGCGCGAGGCCTTCGCACTCGAGAGCGCGCGGCTTCCGGCGGGCACCGACGCCGTCGTGGTCGCCCGCCGAGAGGCTCGGTCTCTGGCTGAGCATGAGGGTTTGGCCGGTATCAGACGAGCGCTGAGTGAGCTGATCGACCGTGTCCCCGGCGCAGTTGCGGTGGAATCCTCGCGCACTGAGGGTCAAGCTGAAGTTAGTACTCCGGAGGCGAGCGAATGAGCGCTCTGCGATCCATCGCCGTCCTGCCGATTCGGACGTATCAGCGCTTGATCTCTCCAATGGCCGGCTCGCGCTGCCGCTACTACCCCTCCTGCTCGGAGTACGCAGCGCAGGCGATCGGCGGATTCGGCATACTCCGCGGGCTTGTCCTGGCCGGATGGCGGTTGCTTCGCTGCAACCCCTGGAGCCCCGGCGGGGTCGACCTCGTCGAGGACCAGAGACTTTTCAAGCCCAGAACCCCGGCCACAAGCGCCTGAGCATGCTCGTCACAGCGAACATTTTCCAGCCGCTGATCGACGTGTTCGAGGCGGTGCTGAAGTTCTTCCACAACTCGATCGGGGTCCCCTGGGGCTTCTCGATCGTGCTCCTGACGGTGCTGATTCGCGCCCTGCTGATCCCGCTCACGCTGAAGCAGTTCAAATCGATGCAGTCGCTTCAGCGGTTGCAGCCGGAGCTCAAGGCGATCCAGAACAAGTACAAGGAGGACAAGCAGCGCCAGCAACAGGAGTTGATGAAGTTCTACAAGGAGAACAACGTCAACCCGCTGGGCTCTTGTCTCCCGCTCGTCGCGCAGCTGCCGGTCTTCATCTCGCTGTTCTACATGCTGCGCCAGAGCCTACGTGCCGACATCTGCCCGCAGGTGCAGCCCGGCGCGCATCTGGTCAACGGGCACTGGGTTGTCAACGCCCATCACACGATTCCCTGCGGCCCGCACGGCGGCGCCGGATTCCTGTTCATTCCGGACCTCACGAACAAGGCCACGGGGGCGGCGCTGGTCGTGATGATCGTGCTGTACATCGGCACCCAGCTGGGTTCGAGCCTGATGATGTCCAGCCCGACGATGGACCAGACGCAGCGCCGGCTGATGATGTTCCTGCCGCTGCTGTTCGTCCTGTTCATCATCAACTTCCCGTCCGGCGTGCTGGTCTACTGGATCACCACGAACGCCTGGACGATCCTTCAGCAGTACGTCGTCAAGCGCCGGCTCGGACCGATGGGTCCAGTCGCCGTTCCGGCGGTGGCTACGGCCGGGGGCTCCGGTGGTGGCAGCGGCTCGGGGAGCGCCCGCGGTTCAGCCGGCTCCGCCGGCGGCGCCGGGGGAGGGCGCGGTACCGCCGACTCCGGCGGGAAGAACGGCGCAGCTGACGAGCCACCCACCGGCGGGGGCGGCGGGGTCGCCGGACTTCTCCGCGGCAAGCGCAAGCCGGCTGAGGAGCCCGTCGCCGCCGGGGCTCGGGCGCGCGGTGGACCGCCGCCACCCCCGCCCCGCAAGAAGAAGAAGCGGTCAGGCCGAAGACGATGAGCGTGGAGGAATCCGTGAGCGAAGCCGGCGCACGGGTGAACGAGCTGATGGAACGGATCGCCGAGGAGGCCGGGGTCGAGGCCACTGTTCGCGTCGAGGAGGACGCCGAAGGCGTGACCGGTGAGTTCGTCGGCGAAGACCTCGGTCTGCTGATCGGCCATCATGGTCAGACGATCGACGCGATCCAGCACCTGGCTTACCGGATTGCCTTCCAGGGAGCGACCGAGCGCAAGCGCGTCGTCGTGGATGCGGCCGGATACCGGGAGCGCCGCGCTACCGCGCTGCGGGCCACGGCCGACCAGGCAGCCGAAGCCGCGATCGCCGACGGCCGCCCAGTGGCACTCGAGCCGATGTCGGCGCTCGAGCGCAAGGTCGTACACGAACACCTCAAGTCGCGCCACGACGTGGAGACGTACAGCGAGGGCCAGGAGCCTTCTCGCCGTCTCGTCGTGGCCCCGCTCGTCGACTGAACCGCATGGCCGCCTCGCGCGGCGTTTCACGTTTTTCTTGACGGTGAAACAATGCGGCGATGAATGCGTTGACCGATTTCGAACGCGGCGTGGTCGTCGGCCTGCTGATTGGGGAGGGCTCGTTCGGTGGCGACGGTAAGCAGCCTCAGGTGACCTTGCGGATGCACGTGCGCCACGAGGCGCTGTTCCGATGGCTGGTCGAGCGCTTCCCTGACTCCCGGCTCTACGGCCCGTATCACCACGGAGGCCGGTCGTACTACCAATGGATGGCCCGCGGACGCGTACTGGTTCGGGATCTGCTCCCGCTGCTCGAGTCGGAACTCCACACGGGGCTCGACGGCCACGCGACGGATCGTTTCGCCACGATGTGCGAGCGTTACTCGGCGTTCATCGAGCGCGAGCGGCAGCGTGACGCAGCCGAGTCCGGCCCGGGCGCAACATGAGCGCTCCTCGCTTGCCCCGCAGCCCCGGCAACACCGGTGCTGCCCGAGACCCCGGCGACACCCCTGCTTTCCGAGACGCCGACGCTCCCCGCGACCGCCTCCGCGCTGGCGATCTTGCCCGAGTCGGCGCGCTCGCCCGGCGCTTCGGCCTCGGCCCCGGCGCGAGCGACCAGCTACTCGAGCTTCTGCGCAGCCTTACCACCGACCCGCTCGCGCCCACGTCGATCCGCGACCCGTCAGCGGCGCTGAACGACCACCTCGCCGACTCGCTGATCGCGCTCGAGCTCCCTGAGCTGCGCCAGGCGTCGTCGATTGCCGATATCGGGTCGGGCGCCGGACTTCCCGGCTTGCCGCTGGCGATCGCCCTGCCCGCCGCCACGGTGTGGCTCGTGGAAAGCAACGCCAGGAAGTGCGCCTTCATCGAGCGCGCCGCTGAGAGCGCCGGACTCGCGAACACCACGGTCGTGCCCGCCCGTGCGGAGTCCTGGCCAAAGGGTCTGGGGCGATTCGACGTGGTCACCGCGCGGGCCCTGGCACCGCTCGACATCGTCGCCGAATATGCCGCCCCGCTGCTGAGGCTGGGCGGCCAGCTGATCGCCTGGCGCGGCCGGCGTGACCCGGAGGGCGAAGCCGCGGCCGTTCGGGCGGCCGCCCAGTTGGGACTCGAGCTTGACGAGCCGCGGCGCGTGCAGCCGTATCGGGGGGCGGAGCATCGCCACCTGCACCTGATGCGCAAGATTGAGCCAACGCCGGCCCTGTTTCCCCGCCGGCCGGGAATGGCCCGCAAGCGCCCCTTGGGCACCTCCACGAGCCCATCTGACCGCTAGCGCCGGTAGCTTCAAGGTCGATATGGGCACCGTTTACGCGATCGCCAACCAGAAGGGCGGGGTGGGCAAGACCACAACCGCCGTGAATCTCGCCGCCTGTGTCGCCGAGGCCGGATACGAGGCCCTGTTGATCGATATCGATCCGCAGTGCAACGCGACGCTCGGCCTCGGACTGCCTAAGGATTCACCGCTGACGATCTACGACGTATTGGTGGGCTCGACGCCGTTCGAGGATGTCGTTCTCAGGACCGAGATCGATCGCCTGTCGGTGGCTCCGGCCTGTCCGGACCTGGCCGGCGCCACGGTCGAGCTCCCTCGCATCCCCGGCTCCGAGACCAAGCTCAAGGAGGCCCTCGGCGGCGTCCGTGACCGGTACGCCTTCACCTTCCTTGACTGTCCGCCTTCCCTGGGTCCCCTGACCGTGAACGCTCTGGTGGCCGCCGACCGTGTGATCGTTCCGGTCCAGGCCGAGTACTTCGCGCTGGAGGGGCTCGCCGGGCTGCTCGACACCCTCTCGCTGATCCAGCGGGAGCTCAACCCGCGCCTCACCGTGGCGGGCATGCTGTTGACCATGCACGACAGCCGGACCCGGCTCGCCCAGGACGTCGAGCGCGATGTCCGCGAGCATTTCCCTGAATTGGTGTTCGATACGGTGATCCCCCGTAACGTGCGGATCGGCGAGGCACCCAGCTTCGGCAAGCCTGTCATCCATCACGATCCCCACTGCGCCGGCGCCGACGCCTACTTCGAGTTGGCCAAGGAGGTGGCAGCGCGTGGCTGAGCGTCCGAAGGGCATGGGCCGGGGCCTGGCGGCAATCCTGGCGGTATCGCCGAGGGATGAGCCCGAGGAGCTGCGCGAGATCCCGCTCGAGCTGATCTCGCCCAACCCAGACCAGCCGCGGACGAGCTTTGACGAGACGAGCCTGCTTGCGCTGAGCGAATCCATCCGGCTCCGGGGCGTCCTGCAGCCGGTGCTCGTACGCCCGCGCGGCGGCGGCCGCTACGAGCTGATCGCCGGCGAGCGCCGCTGGCGTGCCGCCGCCCTGGCGGAGCGGGAGACCGTGCCGGCGATCATCCGCGAGCACGACAGCGCGACGGCGCTCGAGATCGCGCTCGTCGAGAACATGGCCCGCGAGGACCTCAACCCGGTCGACGAGGCCCGCGCCTGCGCCGCCCTCGTCGAGGAACTCGGCCTGACACGCGAGGAGGTCGGCCTGCGCGTGGGCCGCAGCCGCGTCGCGGTTTCCAACCTCCTGCGACTGCTCGACCTTCCAGACGAGGCGCTCGAGCTGATCGAGCGCCGGGAGCTGACCGAGGGGCACGGCCGCGCACTGTTGTTGGCCGAGGATCACGCCGTCCGTCGCGCCCTGGCCAGGCAAGCCGTGACCGCCGGATGGGCCGTGCGCGAGCTCGAGCGGCGAGCCCGACTGGCGGAGGGCCGCACGGCGCCGGGCCTACGCCGCGTCCGCTCGGGCCCGTCGCTCCATCCCGATCAGGCCGCCGCGATCGAGCAGATCTCCGACTCGCTTGGGCAGGCGCTCGGCGCCGACGTCGAGGTTACGGCCGCGGCCAGCGGGTATCGCGCTCACCTGACGTTCGAGTCGCTCGAGGAGGCCCTGGACCTGGCGAGACGAGTGGGACTGCGCGCGGTCCAACGGTAGCTGTATCGCCAGGCGATACGTGTTGGTATCGTTGGTCCATACATGGCTGTCAATCCCTTCATCTGGACGCAGCCTCTCGAGGACCCGGCCAAGATCGTGGGTATGGACTCGTTTGCCCGCGAGGTCGCGCTGATCCTGAAGGGCAAGACCAACGTGGCGATCTTCGGGCCGCGGGATACCGGCAAGACATCGTTCACCGCGCAGCTGGCCGGCGAGCTGGGGCGCGACCACGGCGACGGCGCGCCGGCCCACACGGTCGTGCGCATCAACCTGCAGCGGGCGTTCAGCGTCCCGGCGTTCAACGCCTGCGTACACGACGCGCTGCTCGGACACCCCAGCAAACGGATCCAGCGCGAGGCTCGCAAGCAGCTGGCGGTGTTGGAGAAGGAGATCGGCTTTGACATCAAGGTCATCAAGGGCGCGGTCCGCAGGAGCGGGGTGACCCCGGCGCAGGACGTGGAGGCGCTCCATGCTCAGTTGGCCACCATCCCCAGGCTCGGCGATGACATGGTGGTCGTATTCGATGAGTTTCAGCGGCTCAACCGCTGCCCCGAGGCGCCGCTCTCGATCATCCGCTCCGCGCTGATGAGCTCGGGTGCGTCCAACGTCTCGCTGCTTCTGACCGGAAGCATCCGCGAGGCGCTGCAGATGATGCTCGACCGCAGCGACGAGCCGATCTTCGGCGAGGCCCATCAGATGCAACTGCCTGAGATCGGCCACGTCGAGTTTCTCGAGTACCTCGACTACAGCTTCGAAGCCACCGGGAAGCCCGCCGATGAGCAGGCGCTCAACCACCTGCTCAACCTCACCCGTTGCCATCCGAAGCGCACCCAGCAGCTCGCTTGGGCGACCTGGCGCCTGGCCCGACCCTCAGCCGGTCCGGTGGGGGCCGAGATCGTCGAAGCCGCGCACGAGGAGATGCTGTCGGGCACGGAGGCCGGCGAGTTCGCCGCGACGCTGGACACGCTCGGCTCCGGCGGCGAACCCGAAACCAACGAGGAGCGCGCACTGTTCCTCCTCGCCGAGCGCGGCGGCGCCAGCCCCACCAGCCGCGAGCACGTCGGCCTCTACGGATTCACAAACCACACCATGATCATTCCCGCCTTCGAACGCCTCCGGAGACGCGGCCTGATCGACCGGCGCCGGGACGAGTGGGCAATCGTGGATCCGCTGTTCGCCACCTGGCTGCGACGGACATCGCCGTTCGTGACCGGGACGACGCAGTAGCCAACAAAGTCGGCAAATCTCTATCGCTCAGCGATCCAAATCTGTATGGCTGCTCCATACAAGCTGGACGGCGCGCTAACAGTCTTCCGTAATGACTCCGAGCGCCCGAATGCTTGCCCTATCGCGCGCTGGCGCGGTGCGAGCCCCCCCGCACCCCACGAAATGGGGCCAGAGCCGGCCGGGAACCGGGCGGCGATAACATGCCTCGCGCAGCACGGCACCGGGCGATTAGCTCAGTCGGTTAGAGCGCTTCTCTGATAAGGAAGAGGTCCCAGGTTCGAGTCCTGGATCGCCCACTGCAGGACCGCCCGCCGCCGCGGGGGTTTGTGCTTGCGCCCGCGGCTCTACTTCACCGTCGCCTGCCCTGGTATTTTCGTGTGGTGCTCGACACCACTGTGGTGAGCGTTGCCGTTCCGGCGATGGAGCACACCCCGGGGGCGGCGTGGCCGCAGGCTTAACGCAGTGGAGCGATCACCGCAGCACCCGCTGACCAGCTCCGTCATGGAGGAGCTACAGCGGCTGCTCGATGCCGCAGTCGCGTTCGAGACCGGTGTGGCACGCCACTACGGTCTCGACCGAGAGGACATCGGGTGGTTCACAGCCCTCGGCGCAGCGGAGCATGGGATGGCGGCGACCGAGATCGCGGCCGCCGCCGACCGGTCGCTCACTCAAGTCGAACATGCCCTGCGGCGGTTGCAGGAGCTCGGCCACGTGAAGCAGGTAGCGGGCGCCGAGGATCGCGTCACTCTTACCCCCGCCGCGAGGGCTCTGCTCGTCGACGCATACGCGCCGATCGAGGCCGCGTATGTTGGGCTATACCGCTACGACGCAGCAGAACTGCGGGTGGTCAGGACGTTCCTGCGGATCGGCCGCGACTTCTATGAGAGGCAGCTCGATCGGTTCGAGCGCCACAAAGCGCGAATCACGTCGACCGGCGTTGACCCTCCGTCGGCTGGGTAGCGCCGTGGGCGGCGCTGGGCTTCGCATCCCGGCTCGGTCGCTTCCCTGATAAGGAAGAGGTCCGAGGTTCGAGTCCTGGATCGCCCACTCTCGAAACGCCCGCAGCCGTGCCGATCGCCGCCAGCCGTGTCTTCGTCGCCTTCTCTGCCCAGAGTCGGCGCACCGGCTGTGCGATGCGCTGCTCATGATCCGAGCGGGGGTCCGATGTGCTCGACGCGGTAGTGCGCGGTCAGCGCCTCGAGCCCGCGCGGCGTCGTTGCTTCGCCCGCGGGCAGCTGTGCGACGTCGGTTGGCTCCCCTGAGTCGGTGAACATCCGCTCGACGCCGCCGGGCGTGAAGATTGCGAGCATCCGCGCCGGCTCGTCCCCTTGCACCCAGAAGGTATGAGGAACGCCGCGCGGCAGATACGCGAACCCGCCCGGGCCGAGAATGACGTCGGTGTCGCCGCACACGATTCGCACGGCGCCCTCGATGATCTGCAGGAGCTCATCCTCGGCATGGTGGATGTGCAGCGGCGGGCCGAACTGGGCAGGCATCCAGAACTCGGCGGCGCTGACGCGCCCGTCCTGCGCGGCGCTTGTCGATAGCTTTACGCTCACGCAGGCGCGCATCTGCAGGACGTGCTCGCCTTCGCCGGCGTGGCGGACGACGGGTGGGGTGTGTGTGGTTGCGGTCATGGCGCACACGATCGCGACATGAGCCGGGGCTGGGTATCCCAACAACCTGGGGTTTCGCGTACGGCAACCGCCGACGTAGACTGGCCGCCATGGCGAGCGAGCGTGCACGCCGTCGCTGCGTGGAGCAGGTCCAGGAGCTGAGCCGCTGGCCCGGTGATCCGTTCGCGCTGCGGTTGGGGATCGTTGAGTTGCTGCGCCCGGTCGTGGGGTTCGATCGCTGGTGTTGGCCGGTCTGCGACCCGGGCTCGGGACTCGGGACGACGGCCGTCGGCGACCACGACTACTGGCCGGCCCTACCCAGACTGTTGCTCCTCGATCAGCGCTTGGACGCGCCCGACACGCTGCCGATGCTCGCCGGCCCGCGTTTCCGCGACGCACGCGACCCGGGCCTTCGCTTCCTCGACGTTCTCGGGCCGATTGGCATCGGGGATGAGCTCCGCGTCCCGCTGCGCGACAAGCACGGCCTATGGGGCTGCCTTGACTTGATGCGATCGTCCGACGACGCACCGTTCACCGAGGATGACGTGGCCTTGCTCGACACGCTCTCATCGGCGCTCGCGGCCGTGACCCGACGCAGCACGGCCGCGACGATTTCGCTTGCGGGCGCTCAGCCTCCCCCGCCGCCGGCCGGCGTGCTCGTGCTCGACGCCGATCTCGAAGTGCGCGCATCAACCCCGGGCGCGCGCGAGTGGCTCGCGCAACTCGTCCCACAGCACTTGCCGTTCGCGAAGCTAGCTGCGCTCGGAGTGGTGTTCAACGTCGCCAGCCGTGCGCTCGCCCGCAACACCGCCGCCGGGCCGGCAGTCGCCCCGGACGCACAGCTCCAGGCCCGGGCGCGTGTCCGGGCCGCGACCGGCGTCTGGGCGATCGTCGAAGCCGACATGCTCGACCCGCTGGACAGGACGGTCGCGGTCACGATCCGCCCGGCCGCCGCGTCGGACATCCTTGACCTGCGGCTCCTCGCCCACGACCTCACTGTCCGCGAGCGAGACGTCGTCACCCTTCTGCTCGCCGGACGCGACACCCACGCTGTCTCCGAGACGCTGTGCCTCTCTCCGCACACAGTCCAGGACCACCTCAAATCGATTTTCGAGAAGACCGGCGTGCGAACGCGCAAGGAGCTTGTGGCAAAACTCGTGGACACCGACGCGCCCCGCGCCCGCGCCGACGCGTGAGCATCTCCACGACATCAATAGCCGCGCACTCGACTCAAGTGAGCGCGTCAGCCGAATGCGCCGGCGTACGCGCTAAGAGCCGGCTGACCCCCAAGATGCGCGTAGAGCACCCGAGAACCGGCTTGGATCCGGCCAGATTGCACCAGATCGATCAACGCAGCCATGGACTTGCCCTCGTAAACGGGATCCGTGAGCACTCCCTCTAACCGGCCACACAGAGCAATCGCGTCGAGCGTCTTGCGGTCCGGTACGCCGTACCGGCCAGCGTGCCACCCATCGAGCAGAACGATTTCCTCGTCTGCGAGAGACCGCTCCAAACCAATCGCGTCGGCCGTTTGGCGCGCGATGCGCGCCACCTGATCCCAGGTTCGCTCCACCGTCGCCGAGGCGTCGATTCCCAGTACGCGACGCGGCTGCTCTTGCGCCGCAAAGCCAGCGACCATCCCGGCCTGAGTGGACCCGGTAACCGAGCAGACGACGACAGTGTCAAAGAAGACACCGAGTTCCTCCTCTTGCTGCTGGACTTCCTGCGCCCAGCGCGCGAAGCCGAGACCGCCGAGAGGATGATCCGACGCGCCAGCCGGTATCGGGTACGGCTTGCCCCCACTCTCAAGCACGGACGCGAGCGCCGCCTCCCAGCTCGGGCGGATGCCGATGTCGAATCCATCCGAGCAAAGGCGCACATCGGCGCCCATGATCCGCGAGAGCAGAATGTTCCCGACCTTGTCGTAAAGCGAGTCCGGCCATTCGACCCAACGCTCCTGCACCAACACGGCCCGCAAACCCAGCCGTGCTGCCACGGCCGCAACCTGCCGGGTGTGGTTCGACTGCACCCCCCCAATCGAAACCAACGTGTCACAGCCGGTAGCTAGCGCCTCGGCGACCAGATACTCGAGTTTGCGAGTCTTGTTGCCCCCGAACGCCAGGCCCGCGTTGCAGTCCTCTCGCTTGGCCCAGATATCGACCTTGCCCCCGAGGTACTCGCTCAAGCGGTCAAGCCGGTGCACCGGGGAAGGACCGAACAACAGCTCGGTGCGGGGGAAATCCTCCAGGCTCACCCGGCAGCTCCCGTCTCCTCGCGGGCCATTGATTGCTCGATCTGGTGCGCCAGTGAGGCCCAGTTCGCTCGCGTGGCCGAGACGGCCGCGTCGATGTCCCGGTCGCGGGCGGCAGCCAAGATTTGCTTGTGCGTCGCGATCGATTTTTGGCCGGGAAGCGTTCCGAAGCGCAGTGCCTCCGCCCTCCGCAAGAGAGGCATGTAGCGCACGAGCGTGTCAGCGACAGGACGATTAGCCGCCACCTCGATAAACACGCCGTGGAGGTCATCGTCGGCGGCGATCGCAGCCTCGTAGTCGCCGGCCCGCACCGCGGCGGCAAACCTATCGGCTGTGCTCCTCAGCCGTCGCAGATGCGTCTCCTCAAGTCGCGGAACCGCGATGCGAACCGCGAGCTCGTGCATTGCGGTAATCACCACCAACGCCTGACTGGCGTCGTCCAAGCGCATCGGCGCGACCCGGGTTCCTGATCGGGGCCGCATCTCCACCAGGCTTTCGTCACGCAGCCGCGCCAGCGCTTCGCGCACGGGCATGCGAGAAAGGTGAAGCTGACTCGCCAGCTCGTCAGGACGCAGCCGAGCGCCGGGGGCCAGTTCACCTTCAAGGATCGCTTGCCGAATCCGTGCGTAGGCCTCGTCGCGAAGCAATGAGGTGCTGATCGGCTCAAGCACGGATCTAAGATATCAGATGCTAGATCTCGCCACGAGCGAGACCGAGGAGTCAAGACTCGACTCCGCCGGCGTCGAGTCCCGCCCCTCCCGCGTAGAGCGGGGTCGTCGAGGGCATGTCCGAGATGCCGACGATCCGAGACGTCACCGACAGCGATGAGTCGCCGGGTCGTTGATGGTCCTAACGTGGAGACACCACGACCCCGGAGATGACCATGACTGGCCCGTTGAGCACCGCTCACGTTGTCACCAAGCTGCCCGCGCAAGACCTCGCGCGCGCTCGCCGCTTCTACCACGACCAGCTGGGCCTCGATCCTGTCGAGGAACGAGACGGCGGTCTGCGCTACGTCTGCGGATGCACCGAGTTCCACCTCTTCGCCTCGACCGGATCCCCGTCCGGGAAGTCGACGCAGCTCGGCTTCGAGGTGGCCGACATCGACCGGGTCGTCGCCGACCTTCGTGCCCGTGGGCTGCGGTTTGAGACCATCGACATCCCCGACCTCAGCGTGATCGACCAGATCGTCAGCGTTCCGAACAATTACCCAAGCAAGGGCACCGGCGAGCGCGGCGCCTTCTTCTACGACAGCGAAGGCAACTTGCTCGCCATCGGGCAGGCAACCCCGTGAACGCGCGCTAGTCCGAGACGCGCGCGCTGCGTCGCCGTCACTAGATCTCGACCTCAGGGGCCGTCAGCTCGCCTCCGGCGTCTCCGGTGTTCACCGTCCCGCGCGGCTCGATCAGGAGGACGTGGGCCTCACGGTCGGCCCTCGGGCAATGTTCAACCCCGCGCGGAACGACGAACATCTCCCCGGCCGCGAGCTCGACGTCGCGATCGCGAAGCTGGATCGTGAGATTGCCCGCCAGCACGAGGAAGAAGTCATCGGTGTCGGCGTGCTTGTGCCATACGAACTCGCCGTGAACCCGGACCACTGCCACCTTGTAGTCGTTGAGGTAGCCAACGATGGCGGGACTCCACAAGTCCTCGAGGCCCCGAACCTGCTCAGCGAGATTGATCTTTTCGTCCATGACCGAAGCATGCCGGGTTTCGGGCAGTGCCGTGGCGTCGGAGCGCCAGCTCGAGCCGGCGAGCGGCCGCCCAGACCAGGGCCTGCGCGACACCACGACACCCGCCCGCCCAGACCAGGGCCTGCCCGCTCACGACACCCGCCCGCACGACGCCCACATCGCTGACCAAGCCGACGTGGGCGTAACGACGCGGATCTGGCGCAAACGCTAGACCGCCGGGACCGCCTTGGGGGATAGGACCAGCTCTTCCTCTGGTGTGCGCGCTGCGTGCCAGACGCCGAGGCCGACGAGCGCCGCCATGATCGCCGCCAGGAGGAACGACGCGATCGCGCCCACGAGCATTACCGCACCGATCTCCGAGAAGGCATAGGCCTCGAGCAGCAAACCGCGGAGGGTTGTGCCCTGGAACGAGGTCTGCTTCAGCGCGGCTAGCTTCGTGTTCGTGGGGGCTGCGATCGCCGCGGCGCTGACCTTTGCGTAAACACCGCCAAAGGGCATCTCGGACAGGTGAACGGCGATGAAGTGGTTGGCGTAGGCCTCGGCCTGCGGCCCGGTGAGCAGTTGCTGTCCTGCGTATTGAGAAACCGAGGGAATCATGCTCGGGGTGATCCCAGTGCCTGCCTTGGCGTGGGCGAACGCCGCCTGCGGCGGGAAGGAGATCTGCTGTTGTGCCAGTTGATCGTGGACGTTTGAGTTGACAAAGCTGTGGCCCCAGGTCAGCAACCCGCCGGCCACCAGCAGCACAACGACGGCAACGACGCCACCAGCACTGGTGAGCTTGTCGAACATCTTGCGAGACATAGATTGCACTTTCGTTTGACGATTGCGTCCGATTTGTTATCGACGCTCTTATCGTCGTGCTCGGCGACCGTGACTGCGACGGTAGTTTCACGTAGACGCGGTGCACCGGACTACGCGGCAAGACCCGTAGAGAACATCGCGAACTAGAGATGTAGCAACGGCCCGAGTCCAACGACCCTGGACGATTGCGGTGCGATTTGCGGGTGGCCGGTGCGGCTCGCCGAGTCCCTGGTGGCCGCCAGGGCCAAGGCCGGCTGGGCGAGGGCTGAGCTCAGTGCTCAGCCCTCGCCTGTCAGTTACGACGTGGTGTGCAGGATCACCGTCTGGTACGGCCCGCCCGGTGTCAGGTGGAAGCCGACAGCCCACACCGAGCTGGTGCCCGGGATGGCCGTGACACCCTGGAGCAGGTTGTCGCTCGTCCCGACGTTCGGCGTGGGACTCACCGACCAGCTTGTGCCACTCCACGTTTCCGCCAGCGTCTTGGCAATCGGAATCGAGCCGCTCGTGTTGTTGTCGGAGCCAACCGCAGCGACGGTCGTCGCAGTGGGGGCGGCGACGCCGTTCAGGGAATCCTCGTCGCCGACGCTCGGGCTCGGGACAGCGCTCCAAGCGGTTCCGTTCCAGCGTTCGGTGAGGGTCCGAGTACCGGGAGGTACGCCGGTGGCCGTCTCGCTCTGGCCCTGGCAGCCCACCGCCCAGACGTTGGTGCTCGAGAAGCCGCCGACCGAGGTGAGGTCGTTGGCGTTGGGATCCGGGCTCGGCGACGGCACCGTGGACCAGCTCGTCCCGTTGTAGTGCAGGATCAGCGTCTTGCCGAGCGAGTTGACGCACCCGGCGAAGCGACCGCCCACCGCCCAGACATTGGTTGGACTGAACGCCTTGACCCCCTGAAGGGTTTCGCCGCTCGCCAGCTGGGGAGAGGCAACCGACGCCCAGCTGGTCCCGTTGAAGTGCAGGATGACCCCGTGGCCTTGTTGGTCGCCGCCCACCGCCCAGACGTCGCTCGCGCTGTCGGCACTCACGGCCAGCAGCTCGGCGATCGGCACGTTGCTCGGCGGAGTAACAGTGCTCCACGCGGTCCCGTTCCAGTGCACGATGAGCGGATGGCGGGTCTTGAAGCTGGTCTGGTGGACCTCGCCCACCGCCCACGCATTGGTCGGCGAGATATCCGCCACCGCACTGAGCACGTCGTCGTTGAGCTGCGTGTCCGGGCTCGGGACGATGCTCCACGAGCTCCCGTTCCATCGTTCCGTCAGGGTCCCAAGCCCAGAGTGACGCACCGCGCAGCACAGCGACCCGACCGCCCAGGCCTCGGAAGCGGAGCTGGCGCTCACTCCATTCAGCACGTTATTCCCGGCAAATGCGTTGGGGCTTGGGACGAGCACATATCGCGCGCTCGCCGCCGCAGGGGCAGCCAGCGCGAACGCGGCCGCTACCGCTCCCGCGCGCCACCCGGTCAGTCCCTTCATCACGACCTCCTCGATAGGACATGAGTACTTCCTCCACCTGCGAGGACGCGAAACCTCCTCGAACCTTCCTGAGTTTTTTCCGTGCTCCGGATCCGTGGACGAGCCGGGCTTGCTTGCGGCGAGCGGATGCGAAACACTCCGCTCAGCACCCGGGTCTGGGCCGCGCCGGGGAACACGAGGAATAGAGGCACCACAATGACCTCCGCCGAGTCAGCGACCGAGCTGCAATTCGAGCCACCGGGTCCGGGTTCGTGGAACTTGGACGCGCTGCATTTCCCCCGCCCGGTGACGCGCTACTGGACCGAGATGCATCCGGCGCCGTTCCAGCGGGGCTCCCGCGAGTTCGCCCGCTATTACGGAATGCTGCACGACGGAATGGAGCTCCATTACGTAAATGGCTTTTCCTACGGGAAGGTCCGGCCGATTCCGGACGAGGAGATCCCGCAGCGCGCTCAGCGCGCGGAGGAGGTCTGGCGGGGCAAGCTGTGGCGTGACCAGCTCCGGGACTGGGACGAGAAGTTCAAGCCCGCGTCGATCAGGACCCACCGCGCGCTGCAGTCCATCGATCCGGATGCGCTCTCCGACGAGGAGCTGTGCGCTTATCTGACGCGCTGCCGCGAGCACCACATCGAGATGATCTACCAGCACATGCGCCACACCGGGGCGGCGATGATCGCCCTCGGCGACCTGCTCGCGCACGCGGGCGCATGGACCGGGGTGCCTCCGGCAGAGCTGCTGGGCATGATGCGCGGTGCGGCGCCGGTGTCGGCCGGCGCGTCGGCCGAGCTCGCCGGCCTGATCGCCGCCCTGAACGCCGATCCGGCCGCCCGGGAACTGCTCGAGTCAGACGGTGAGCCGGGGCTCGTGCTGGAGCAGTTGCGCGCGCGCGATGACGACGCGGGGCGAGCGGTCACGGCGTATCTCGACCTGACGGGATATCGGCTGCTGGATGGGTTTGACATCTCGGGCCGTTACGCGCTCGAACTGCCGGACGTGCTGCTGCGGGCGATCCGCGTCTCCGTGGGCGGGTTGGGCGAGGACGCGTCTGAACCCGTCGTGGAGGCGAAGGTCGCCGAGGTCCGGGGGAAGGTGCCCGCCGAGCATCGAGATGAGTTCGACGGGATGCTGGCGGAGGCCCGGCTGATGTACCGGATCCGCGATGAGCGCGGCGTGTTCAGCGACATCTGGGCCGCGGGCATCATGCGGCGCGCGGTCATGGCCGGCGGTCGCCGTCTCGCCGGCAAGGGCCGGATCCACGAAGCCGAGCATTTCGTCGACGCCGGCTTTGAGGAGATGCTGGCGTTGGTGTCCGGCACCGGGGGACCATCGGCCGATGAGCTTCAGGGGCGATTTCAGTGGCGCGCAACGCACAATGCCAAGGAGGCGCCCCCCAGCCTCGGGCCGCCGGCCCCGCCACCGCGGAAATTATCGGAGCTGCCGCCGGCCGCCGCGCGCGTCATGCGGGCGATGGGCATCACCAGAAGGTCGATGTACGTGGGTTCCACGGCACCGAGCGAGGCACACGTGCTGCGTGGAGTCGCGGCGTGCGGGGGTGTCTACGAAGGGCCCGCGCGCCGGGTCGCCGGACCGTCGGAGTTCGACCGGATCAGGCAGGGCGACGTGCTCGTGACCGAGTCGACGACCGAGGCGTTCAACATCCTGCTGTCGCTGCTCGGCGCGATCGTGACCGACAGCGGTGGCGTGCTCTCGCACTCGGCGATCGTGGCCCGGGAGTACGGCATTCCGGGCGTGGTCGGCACGCGGGAGGCCACCGACCGGATCCCGGACGGGGCGCTCGTCCGCGTCGACGGTGACGCCGCCGAGGTGACCGTCCTGGGGTAAAGGCCAGCTCCGGACCCGACCGCTCCGATCCGGACGGCGCGCACCGCCGCGTCAGCGATCGCGCGAAGCCGGCAGAACAGACGACCGCTGGCGTCTGCGGATCAGCGCCTGAATGCCGTCGAGGATGCGTTGCAGTCCGAAGTCGAACTCCTCGTCGGGCGGATCGGCCTGGTCGAAGACGCCCGCGTCCAGGACGGCGTGCAGCGCCGGGAAGCGCTCGGCGTCGGTCAGCGCCCGCAGCGTCGCGGTGTAGTCGCGCATCGCCTGATGCGGAGTGGCGGCCGCCTCCAGAAAGTGTTCCTGAACGTCCCCCATCAGCATCACGTGGTTGCGGACGTAGCCGCTGAGCATCATCACCACGGACGCCTTCTCCGACTCGGCCAGGCCGGTGTCGCGCATGGAGCCCAACGCGTCCTCGAACCAAGCGACCGAGTTGGGCGTGAGTGGCGGCCCGGTGATCGGAACCTGCGTGGACCACGGGTGTGCGCGCATCGCCTGCAGCCACTCGCGCGCCCAGCGGGTTAATCCGTCCCGCCAATGTTCGCCGGGCATCTCGGGGGGGACCGGACCGAGCGCGGTGTCGAGCATCAGCGTGAGCAGGTCGTCCTTGGAGTCGACGTGGCGGTAGAGCGACATCGCGGAGGAGCCCAGTTCCGTTGCCACGCGGTTCATCGAGACCGCGGGGAGGCCGTCGGCGTCTGCCACCGCCACTCCTGCGGCGACGATCCGGGCCAGGCTCAGGCTCGGCTTGGGACCCTTGGTCGTGGGCGGGCGTCGCCCCCAGGCCGTCGCGATCACCGCCGGCGCTTCGATCTCCGATTCGTCGCCCATCCGCTCCCGGCTCCCAGTTCGCTTGACTTGACAAGGTGAGGTTACTGCGTATACCGTACGCGGTATTGCGTAGATCATACGCAGAAGCCCCCGCGGACCACGGACGCGGGCAGCATCGCACCGCAAGCCACAGCAGGAGCAGAGCAAAGATGACCGATGAGATGGCAGTCGAGGCGATCGGCCTCCGGAAGTCCTACGGCGATGTCGAAGTTCTCGCCGGGGTCGACCTCCGAGTCCCGCGCGGCAGCGTGTTCGCGCTACTCGGCCCCAACGGGGCGGGCAAGACGACGACGGTGAAGATCCTGGCGACGCTCGTCGCAGCGGATGGCGGCCGCGCTTGGGTCGCCGGTCACGACGTCGCCGCCGACCGGCACCGGGTGCGTCGCAGCATCAGCCTGACCGGCCAGTACGCCGCGCTCGACGAGTTGCAGACCGGGGAGGAGAACCTGCGCATGATGGGACGGCTCGCGGGGCTGAGCCGAGTCGAGGCCCGTCGGCGGTCGGGGGAGCTACTCGGCCGCTTCGACCTCGTCGAGGCCGGTCGGCGCAAGGTTTCCACCTACTCCGGCGGCATGCGCCGTCGACTTGACCTCGCCGCCAGCCTCGTCGCCCGACCGACCGTGCTGTTCCTCGACGAGCCGACAACCGGACTGGATCCCCGCAGCCGCCAGGCGATGTGGCAGGTGATCGCCGAGCTCGTCGCCGGCGGCGTCACCGTCTTCCTCACCACCCAGTACCTGGAGGAGGCCGACCGCCTGGCCGACCGGATCGCCGTCATCGACGACGGCCGGGTCGTCGCCGAGGGCACCTCCGCGCAGCTCAAGCAGCGGGTCGCGGGCCCGCGCCTGGACCTGACCCTCGCCGACGCGAGGGCCTACGACGCCATGGGCGCCCGGCTCGGCGAGCGCGCGATCCACCGCGACGAAGAGCGCCTGACGCTCGGCGTCGCGACCGGCACCGGCGCGGCGCAGGTGCGCGCGCTGCTGGACGAGCTCGACCCCGGGCGCGACGCAATCACCTCATTCGCGATCCACCACGCGACGCTCGACGACGTCTTCCTCGCCCTCACGGGCCATGCCCCCGAGGCGACGGCATCAAATTCCCAACCTACGAACGAGAAGGGGTTCGCCCATGTCTGACGCGCTGACCATGTCGGGTCGCTGCCTGCGCCTCTCGCGTCGCAATGCCGAGGCGCTCGTCACCTCGCTGATGCTGCCGGTCATGCTGATGCTGCTGTTCGTGTATCTGTTCGGGGGGGCGATCGCGACCGGCACCAGGTACGTCACCTACGTCGTGCCCGGCGTGCTGCTGCTGTGCGCCGGGTACGGCGCCTCGATCACCGCGGTGAGCGTCTCCAACGACATTACGAGCGGGATCGTGGACCGGTTCCGCTCGCTCGACGTCGGCGGCGCCGCGGTGCTTGCCGGACACGTGACTGCCAGCGTCGCGCGCAACGCGGCTTCGACGGTGCTGGTGCTCGGCGTCGGCATCCTGATCGGCTTTCACCCGCATGCCGACGTGCTGCATTGGGTGGCGGCGGCCGGCGTGCTGGGGCTCTTCGTGCTCGCCCTGTCGTGGTTCGCCGCGGTGATCGGCCTGCTGGCGAAGTCCCCCGAGGGAGCCAATGGCTTCACCTTCTTCGTGATGTTCCTGCCGTATCCGAGCAGCGCCTTCGTCCCGATCCACACGATGCCCGGCTGGATCCAGGGATTTGCCGCTCATCAGCCGATCACCCCGGTGACCGAAACGCTCCGCGGCCTCCTGCTCGGAACCCCGGCGGCCTCGGCTCCATGGCAGGCGCTCGCCTGGTGCGCCGCGATCCTGGCCGTCTCGATCGCGCTCGCTGGCCTGCTGTTCCGGCGCCGCACGCGGTGACGCAACGGCGCGCTGGGTTCGGACGCGACAAAGATCACACCAGGGTGACCCGTGGCCTAATAGGCTGGAGCCGGTAGGGGCCCCGCGTACGAGCTGCGCCGAGTGGCGGGCGGCGAGTTCATCCGCAAAACGAACGTTCATCAGCCGTCCAGAGGAGTCGTCATGACGCCGATCGTCGAACTCGATTCTGACTTCGCCTTCGAGGGGATACCTCCTGTCCAGGAGGCGGTTGCGCCTCGAGCTGCCACCGCGCAACATGCGGACCCGCTCGGGCCGCTGGCGCAGCTTCCCGGTACCTGGAAGGGGACCGGGTTCAACACCATCTGGCGGCCGCACCACCCCAGCAACCCTCACGATCGCTTCCTCGAGCTGAATCGCACGAACGAGACGATCGTCTTCAGCAGGATCAACGGTCCGATCCCCAACCGCGGGTTGCTGATGCCGGACATCAACATGTTCGGGGTCACCTATCTACAGCAGATCTCGGAGGCAAACGGTGGCCCCGGACTGCACATCGAGCCGGGGATCTGGGCCAACGTGCCGGCGACCTCCGATCCGAACGAGCCGGCCACCGTGGTGCGGATGGCGTCGATCCCGCACGGCGCGGTGATCCTGGCGCAGGGCACGACGCAGTTCCTCCCCGGAGGACCCCCGCATATCCAGGACAACAACATCATCCCCTTCCCGATCGGCAGCTCCCCTCCGGCCAACTCGGATTTCGCCCAGGGCGAACACGATTTCCCGGAGCTGAATCTGTCGAGGCCGACCCCCTTCCGGCATGCCACCGCCGGCGTGACCCAGGCGATGGTGAAGAACCCGAACAGCGTCCTGCAGGCCGCGATCCAGGGCAAGCCGATGAAGAACCGGACTTTCATCCAGATCTCCACGAAGCACAACCCGATCAAGGGCGGTGGTACGGCCAATACGGCGTTTCTCGCCACCGGGTCCAGCGGCGGCAATGCAAACGCCGTAGAGGTCGATGCCACCTTCTGGATCCAGACGCTGCCCGGGACGGGCGGTCAGCCCGACACGCTTCAGTTGCAGTACACGCAGCTGGTGGAGCTGGATTTCAACGGTCTTCGTTGGCCGCACGTCACGGTGGCGACCCTGCACAAGCAGTAGGAAGGCCGAGAAGGGCACACTCTCTCGCGCTCATCGCCCAGGGTGTCGCGTCGATGCGCCGAGACCGGCGGGCCGGTTCCGCTGAATCTGAAATTGCATCGTCGGCGCTTCTTCGGTCCCCGACAGGACTACCGTCAGGCCCGGCGAAGCACCTCCTAAGTTGCCCAGTGCGAAGAAAGGAGACGGCGTGAACGGCTTTGGCAGGCGTGACGCCACCATGCATCGGCCGCAATCGAGTCGTGCGGGTCGCCGGCTCAGCGATCGCTTGGCCGATGCATTCTCGGGACATGCTCCCGCCCTGGCGGCGGGCCGAGACGACGATTACAGTGAGCACGCCCTGGACCTGGAAGGGACATTTCAGGAGGACGAGGTCCTGGCTCGCTTTCCGATCGCCAGGCAGGGCTACGACTGCCAGTCCGTCGATGAGTATCTGGCCGAGCTCGAGTCAGCGTTCATGGACACTCAACGTGAGGTGGCCGCGCTCCGTGGGCAGGTTCCCGCCAGATCGGAGGTCGCGGCCGAGATCGAGCGACTCGGCGAGCAGACCTCGGCGATCCTGATCACCGCTCACGACAAAGCCAACGAGACCATCACCCTGGCCCAGGCTCAAGCCCAGACCTGCATCGCCGACGCCGCGTCCTACGCCGCCGCCCTGCGCGAGGAGGCGGAAATCGAGCGGCGGCGGGCCGAGACGGAGACCGCGGTGCTCCACCGCGAACGCGACCGGCTGCTGGGAGACATGCAGAGCACCGCCGCGGCGCTCTCCTCGTTGGCCGCGAATGCCGCCGGGCGGTAGGCGTCGTTCGCCCTTGCATGATTAGCCCTTAGCCCTCGCGGGCAAGGTAAGCCCGTGCCCCGAGCGCTGAGGATGGTTTCGGTGTTGCTGGTGGGAGTTGCCCTGGCGGCGATTCTTGCCCGCTCCGTCCCGCGCAGCGACGCCGCGAGCCCGCGGAGCCCCACGGCCCCGCTCGGCGCCCAGCCAGCGTCGGCTGGAACGCACAGCGATGCGACCGGCACCGGCGGTGCGGTCGCCTCGGACACCGCCCAGGCCACGCGCGCGGGCCTCGACATCCTTCGAGGCGGGGGCAACGCGGTAGACGCCGCGGTGGCCGTCGCTTCGACGCTCGGCGTGACCGATCCCTTCGTCGCCGGGATCGGGGGAGGTGGGTACTTCGTCTACTACGACGCGCGCAGCCACCGCGTGTACACGATCGACGGTCGCGAGACGACGCCCGCGGCGGCGACTCCCAACCTGTTCATCGACCCCCAGACCGGCCAGCCGCTGAGCTTTCCGACGGCGGTCACCAGTGGCCTCTCGGTGGGAGTTCCAGGCACGCTGATGACCTGGCAGCGCGCCCTCGCGCGCTGGGGGAAGCTCAACCTGGCCAGTGTTCTGCGCCCGGCCGAGCAGGTGGCGCGAGACGGATTCGCCGTGACCCCGACGCTCCGCGAGGAGGTGCGGGAGAACGCGTCGAGGTTCGCGCAGTTCAGCTCGACCAAGTCGCTGTTCCTCCCCAACGGGAACCTGCCGGTGGTCGGCTCGACACTGCGAAATCCAGATCTCGCCAAGACCTACCAGTTGATCGCCAAGCGGGGCGTGAGCGCCCTCTACGGCGGGGCGATCGGACGCGACGTGGTCCACACCGTTCACCATCTGCCGCTCGCCCCCGATGCGACCCTCGTGCCTCGGCCGGGTTTGATGACCCTCGCCGACCTGTCCCGGTATCGAGCCCTGGGCGTGCCTCCGACCCATGTCAACTATCGGGGCTACGACGTCTACTCGATGGCTCCCTCCTCGAGCGGAGGCACGACGGTCGGGGAGGCGCTGAACATCTTGGCCAACTTCAAGCTGTCGGCCGAGAGCCGGGTGCAGGTGCTGCATCACTTCCTCGAGGCGAGCCGGCTCGCGTACGCCGACCGAAATCGTTACGTGGGCGACCCTCGCTTCGTGAACGTCCCCCTTCAAGGGCTCTTGTCACCGGACTTCGGTCGGCAGCGGGCCTGCCTGATCGATCCGGCCCACGCGCTGATGAGCCCGGTCGCGCCGGGCAACCCGCTCGCTGGATCCGGCGGCTGCACACCTCGGCAACCGAGCGCCGCGACGCTCGCGCAGGAGGGGACCAACACCAACCACTTCGTCGTCGCCGACAAGTTTGGGAACGTGGTCTCGTACACGAACACGATCGAGCAGCTCGGCGGGAGCGGGATGGTCGTTCCGGGCCGCGGTTTCATGCTCAACAACGAGCTGACCGACTTCAACTTCGTCCCGCTGCAGCCCGGCGTCCCGGACCCGAATCTGCCCGCTGCCGGTAAACGTCCACGGTCGAGCATGTCGCCGACGATCGTCCTCCGGCGCGGACATCCGTTCCTGGCTGTCGGAGCGGCGGGCGGGGCGACGATCATCACGACCGTGCTACAGATCCTGATCGACCGGGTCGACTTGCACATGGCTCTGCCGGCGGCGATCGCCGCCCCTCGCGCCTCCCAGCGCAACTCCTCCACTACTCAGGCCGAGCCGGCGTTCTTGGCTCAGCCGACCACGGCTGGGCTCGAGCGGCTCGGACAATCTTTCGCGGTCAACGAGACCTCCGGATTGGACCCGACCATCAAGATCCCCCCGACGATCGGAGTGGCCAGCGGCCTGGAGCTCCTGAAGCACGGCCGGATGCTGGCGGCAGCCGAACCCTCGCGTCGCGGCGGTGGCGTCGCAGGCGTCGTTCACCGCTGAGCTGCCCCCTCCAGTTATCCGTGGCCGAACCAGACCGCCGGGACCGAACCAGACCGCCGGGACCGAACCAGACCGCCGAACGCCGAACCAGACCCGCCGAACGCCGAACTGGGCGGCGCGGAGAACTTTTTCCCGTTTGCGCCCGCCGTGCCGATATACCAGATATATGTCCGTCCGGATTCCGATGATCGCGGCAATGCTCGTCGGCTGGGTCCTGGCGTGCTGGCCCGGGGCGGGCTCGGCGCAGGCGACGCCGATGTCCACCGGCACGGTATGGGCCGGGGGCAGCGCCTACGTGACGATGGCGCTGGTGGCTCCGGCCGACCAATGTCAACTGACGGCCAGCTCCGGCGGGCGCACCGTGTCGCTCAGCACAATCACCCCCACAGAGATGCATATCGCCTGGGTGTGGCAGGTGCCGGCCCGCGCCCGCAGCGCGACCTGGCAGGTATCGGCGATCTGCGGTTCCAGCCAGATCGGAGTCGTGTTGACGGTCCGCGGTCGGCGGCACCACCCGACGCTCACGCTGGCCCGCCGGCTGCAGGTGTTCCAGTTTGGGGGCGAGTTCCCCAACCCGGTGCAGCTTCAGCTGGGTCTGCTGCCGGCTCTGGCGCGGACCTGGTGGGCGCTGACCTCGAGCTCGATCCTGTCGGCTTTCCACAAGGGCTCGGCCGCGGGGGAGTGCACGGACTACGTCGTCGCCCGGCGGCCCGACGTGGTCGCGCGGGTTGACGTCTGGGCCTACGTCCGAGAGCTCCTCGCTCACACCGGCAGCTTGGGCGTCAATTGGGCGGCCAAAGACTGGGGGGTGAACGCGCAGCAGGCTGGGTTGTCCACCGGCAACCGCCCGCAGGCGGGCGCGGTGATCGTGTTCCAACCGGGCTCCTACGGCGCGCTCTCGCAAGGACATGTGGCGCTGGTCAGCGCGGTGGCCGTCGATGGCTCCTTCACCATCAGCGAGATGCACGCCCCCGCGGTCGCTCGCGTGACAACGCGCCACTTTGGTGCCAGGACCGCCCGGGCGATGGCCCTCGACCCCGGGGTCACGTTCATCTACTGAAGCGTCGCGGGTCGACCGCCCCGCGCGTATCATCGCCCGGTAGTGCTGATCAGGGTGGTAACGGCGGCTGCCGTTCTCGGCGCCGCCGCGACGCAAGTCGCCGATGCAACGGCAACGCGGGCACCCGGCGCGCGCGCAGCGCAGGCTTTGAGCGCGCGGCTGCGCGTCCCCGCCCGGACTGCGCTCCAGCTCCACGGCGTGTTGCTCGATGCCTCCTCCTCGCGGGGCGACATCGTTCAGTACGTGTTCCATTACGGCGACGGAATCGTCGAGCGGAGCTACCAGCCGCTCGCCCTGCACGGCTACCGGAAGCCCGGGAGCTACCGTGCCACCGTCACCGTGGTCGATCCGAGCGGGAACCAGGCCACGTCGACCGGCGTGAACATCCGCGTGCGCGACGGCATCCCGCCGGTGGTCAGAATCGCCTCGCCGCGGCCTGGCCAGCACACGCGCCTGGGGGCGTCCGGGATTCTCTTCCGGGGCGGAGCCAGCGATTCCGGCGGCGTCAGCCGAGTGCAGCTCGCCGTTCAGCTGATCGCACCGACGCGTGGGATCAAAACCCACGGGAAATGCATCTGGTACGACGCCCGGCAGTTCCTCGTGCTGTCGGATTGCTCGGCCCCGTTCTTCTTCCGAGCGAAGCTCGCCCATGGACGCTGGAGCTTTCGGATCGCTCGGAGCGCGACGATTCCGGCCGGAACATATGTGGTGCGGGTGCGAGCCATCGACCGGGCGGGCAACATCAGCCACTTCTATTCGGTCCGCCTGCGGACGATCCTCCCGTTCGAGCTGGGGCGGTGATGCGTCGGCGCGGGCTCGCCCCCGACGCACGCGGGCCACGGCGCGCGGGGTGGATCCGGCTCGTCGGGCTGTCGCTGGCGCTGGCAGCGCTGATCGGGGCGTCCGCCGCCTTCGCTCGCGGACACTGGCGACCGACCGCCCGGCTGCACAACGCGCGCTATCTGGAGACCGCGACGCTACTCCTGGACGGGCGCGTTCTCGTCACCGGCGGCTTCCAGTCCGCGATGCTGGCCAGCGCGGAGTTGTATGACCCGAGCCGCGGCCGCTGGACGTACGCCCAGCCGTTCTTCTCTCCCCGCTTCGCCCACACCGCGACTCTGCTCACGGATGGCTCGGTGCTGATCGCGGGGGGCGGAAATCTGACGGCGGGTTATCTCGCCTCGGCCGAGCGCTATCTGCCCTCGAGTGACACCTGGGTGCCCGCAGGTTCGCTCTCGATCCCGCGCGACAATCACACGGCGACGCTGCTCCGCGACGGGCGGGTGCTCGTGGTCGGAGGTTTCAACCGCTTCGGCCCCGCCCTCAAGAGCGCCGAGGTCTACGACCCGGCCTCGAACCGCTGGTCGCGAGTGGCCAGCCTCCGCACTGCTCGCTATCACCACACGGCCACGCTCCTGCCCGACGGTCGCGTTCTCGTCATCGGGGGAGAGCAGGACTTCAGGGGTAACCTCCGGCTGCTGTCGAGCGCGGAGTTGTACGACCCGGTCCACAATCGCTGGAGCTCGGCGGGACGGCTTCCCCACGGGACCGCTAACCAGACCGCGACGCTGCTGGCCGACGGGCGCGTGCTGGTAGTGGGCGGGGGCGACAAGGCACCCGGCTTTCGTCGCGACGCGGAGATCTACAACCCGCAGCGGAACCGGTGGACCCGGGCCGCATCGCTGCCCGCGCCCCGCGCATTCCACGTGGCCGTTCTGCTGACCAGTCGAAAGGTGCTGGTCGCCGGCGGGCTGGGCGATCGCGGCGTCCTCGGCTCGGCTTGGCTGTACGACCCGGCGCGCAACCATTGGACTTCCGCGGGGTCACTTACGGCCGCGGCCAAGGAAGCTGCGGTGCGGCTCGCGAACGGACGCGTGCTGGTCGCCGGCGGCCAGCGTTACAAAGGGTCACCGGTGGGTAACGCGACCCTTTACAGCCCCTGAGTGACTCAAGGCGCCACGCGCCCGCGCCGCGCTCAGCGGCGGCGTGATCACCCGGACGAAGAGGTCATCGGTGCCGTTGTAGTCGCCTGGCACGAGGTTGTCCGCGCCCGAGGTGAAGGCGACGACCTGGCCGTCGGCGGAGACGGCGGGCCGCTGGAGCAACTGTGGATCGAGCTCCGGGCCGCGGGCCTGGCCCTGAGGGGTGACGTCGGCGTTGAGCACGGTGTTGGTGCTCTGATCCGCGGCGAACACATTCTCGTTCGGCGCCCAGGGCGACGCGAGGTTGTCGGCAAAGGATTCGAACACGGTCACCCGACCGTCGGCCGACGTCGCCGGCGCGAAGCTGTCGTTGTCGCCCTGGCGTCGCCGTGAACTCACCGAGACACGTGTGGTGCGGCCCGTCAGGAGGTTGCGCCGGAAGACGTCGGTGTGACCGTTCGTGTCGCCTGCCACGAGGTTGCCGGCGTCGGAATCGAACACCACCGAGCGCCCGTCGGCGCTCAGGTCCGAGATCTGGGTGAATGGCGGCGCGACCGAGGCGTTCTGCTCTTTGCCCCTGCTCGAGACGCTGACGCGGCGCGTGGCCCCGGTGGTCCGATCGTGGACGAACACGTCGGGCACGTGGTTGTGGTCGCCGCGCACGAGATTGCTTGCCGCGGAGGTGAAGCTGACCAGGCGTCCGTCGGCGCTGATCGACGGATTGTATGAAGCCCCGCGGGCCTGGAACCCGCCCCCGGACACGCTGACCCGCTCGATCGTGCCGGCGCTGAGATCGGCTACGAACACGTCCGACGCCGCATTGTCGTCACCGGCGATCAGGTTGTCCGCGCTGGAGGTGAAGGCCAGAAACCGGCCATCGGCGGAGAGCACCGGTCCGGCGGAGTCGGCATCCGGTTGCACGCCGCCAAACCCGACGCTGGCCAGCCGGACTGGCCCGCCACCGGCTCGGAAGAAGATCTCGCTGACGCGCTTGGGCGTTCCCGCGACGAGATTGCGCGCCTGCGAGACGAATGCGGTCACCTGACCGTCCGCGCTGATCGACGGTGAGGTCGAGACGCCGTCGCCGGACGCGCCTGCGGGAGCGCTCGAGACGAGCCTGGCCCGACCTGTGCCGAAATCGAATACGTAGATGTTCGAGACGCGCGGGTGGGTGATGACCGGTCCGAGGTTCGAGGCCACCGACGCGAAGGCCACGAACCGGGAATCGCCGCTGATGCTGGGTTCGCCACTTGGCCCGTTGGGGTCTACGCCGGTTGGCGCCACGCGAAATGTGCGTGGAAGCGCCGCGCCGCGGGCCGTGCCCGCCTGGATCACCGCGAACGCGATGGTCAGGAGCGCCGCGAGGGATGCGCCTATGCGTCTGGGCGTCACGCCTGCGCCGCCGGCTGCGGGTTCGGGGTGGTGGCGTGCCTGCGCTCCAGTCTCTTGCGCAGCTCGAGCAGCTTGACCTGCGTCCACGAGGGATCGAGGAACGAGAGGTACAGCGTGAACATCGCCACGCTGAAGAATCCCACGCGGATCGAGTATTCGATCCCTAGGTGAAGGCCGAGACCGGCCAGCAGGACCCAAGGTCGCAGACGCCTGTTCCAGACGAGGATCGGAACGCTGAGCTCAATCGCCAGCGTGCCGTAGGTCATCAAGTTGGAGATCAGCGGGGGATGGATGAGAAAGCCAGGCAGGGGAAAGCGGGAGAGATCGGTGATCCGCATCGCGTAGGACACGGCGGTGCCGTTGTTCCAGGTTGTGCCCTGAAGCTTGATCCATAGCCCGGCCAGGTAGAGGATGCTCAGCTGGATCTGCATCAGCCGCAGCGCCCACGGCGCACGCAGCGGGAACTCCCAGAAGCGCTCGCGAGCCGAGCGCCAGCGGTCGAACGACAAGGCAGCGCCGGCGGGTGCGAGCATCAGGTAGAAGGCGATCAGTCTGACCAATCCGTCGCCCGTGTTGAAGACGTACGGGTTTCGGCGCTCGAAGGACAGGATCCCCACGAACACCAGCACCGCGGCGAGGCGGGTGTGATAGCCGACCGTCAGGCCGATGCTGGAGAGCAGCAACAACGCGAACATCAGCTGAACCGCGAGGTCGCTGTGAAAGATCGCCAGCACACCCCAGACTCCTGAGGCGCCCGGCTGGGCGCTCAGTAGTCCACCATGGCCGAAGAACGCGCCGAGGTCCGGCGTCAGCGTGAGCGTCCAGCCGAATACGACGAGGCCAAAGCCGACTCGCAGCACCGCCAGACTCGACGTGGCCTCGGGTTCGAACCAGAACCGCTCCCAGCGCGAGTTCACCGGCGCGCCCCGGCGGCCGGCAGCCGCAACCTGTAGAACACTCGCTGTTGTGTGGGGCCGACGCTGGGCGTGACGCCGGGCGGCGCCAGCGGGGCAAAGCGCTCGATCAGTGAGACGCCCGTGACGGCGTGGCCCGAGCGGGTCTCCTGGCCGGCGGCCCACAGCGCAGCGGAGCGCCAGAGCGGCGCGGCGTTGAGCGGACTGATCAGGTTCTCCTCCCATTTGCGCCACCTGTAGTCGCGGTAGGTGCCGATCACCGCGTCGTCGTGGGGGAAGGACCACCGGACGCTTCGTCCGTCGTCGTAGGCGACCGAAGCGGAAACGTCGATCACCACGCGCCGAGGATCTGGGGCGAACAGCGACCAGTTCTGGTCCACCCCGAGCGCGTTGAGATAAGGCTGGCCGGGCCGCAGGAGCTGGCGTCGCAATTCGGACTGGGGCAGATTGATCGCCACGATCGCGATCAACGTCACGACGATCAGGGTGCTGAGCATCCCGCGGCCGGCAGCGGATTCCTCCAGTCGCTGTTGCCAGCTGACCTGGTCATGGGAGGGCGTCGGGGACTCCGGGTTGGGAGTGGACTCTGGGACGCCGGCGGGGAGGGGCACGCGGGCGGGTCGGTTCCTAGGCGGGCATGGCCCAGCGACTCATCGCGTGGCAGATTAGCGTGCAGAACCCCGTGCGTTTGCTCCCGTGGGTTGTCACACCTGGCACCAGCCGGTACGGTCCGTATTCTGTTTTCAGAACCGTCCGGTCTGAGAGACGCAGCAATTGGAGGTTTCGTGAGGGGACGAGTGCATGTTCTGCTGGCGGCAGCGGTGGCGCTGGCCGGGTTGATGGTGATCGCGCTGCCTGGGCTCTCGTCCGGAGTGGATCTGGGGGTTCCAGGCCGGCAGGCGGTGGCCCCGGCGACCTCGACCGCGGTCGTGCCCGCGGCCTCCAGCTCGCACGCGGCCGCGTCCGCGGCGGCGGCCAACCCGTACCAGCCGCCGTTGCACGGCGCGGGCCCGCACGCCCAGGGCACCGTCGGCGTCGTCGACCTCGCCCCCACGAGCGTTCGCCCGCTGTCCGGCGATCCGACCGGAGCCAGCGACTCGACTCTCAACCGCGAGGACGTGATCCTCGGCCGGGCGCGCGCCGAGCAGCGCACCGACGGCACCTACCACGGGCACATCACGATCCTGGCCCTGCTCGGGAACGAGATCCTGGGGGTCGATACCAACCCAGGCCAGACGGCGACCGGGCCGCTGAATGCGGCACAGGTGGCGATCCTCGACAACATCTGCACTTCATCGGCCGGCGCGCTGTGCGTCAACGCCGTGACGGCCGATTCCAACACCACGGCCACCGGCTCGACCAACCACTTCGCGGTCGCCAACGCCAAGGTCGGGACGGGCGCCACCTCGCTCAGCGTCAGCGCCGCCAGTTCCAACGGAGACCTCGTCACCGCCGGCAACTGCCAGAGCGCCCACGGTGACTCGAGCGTTACCGACGCGAACCTCGCCGGCGTCACGGCGCAGGTGATCCAGTCCACGTCGGACACCAAGACCTGCAACGACGGCACTTCGACGGCTCCCACCGCGACCTCGAAGGTGATCGGGCTGGGCCAGACGGGCCTGGCGGTGCCCGCGGCTGGATGTGGGACCGGCGTGCCCAACACCGACACCGGGATCCCGGTCTTGGCGCCGATCGTCTGCAACGCCGACGACACCGCGACGACCCAGGCGACGATCCCCTACAACGTGCGTGAGGCACTGACCCTGTTCCTCGTGCAGGCCACACCGGGCGACACGGCCGTCGGGAAGGTCACCGCGGGGGCCTCCGAGTCGGCCGCGAGCGCGCCCACGAGCACGACCGGGACGACGGGGACCACCGGCACGACCGGAACGACCGGCACCACCGGCACCACGGGGACCACGGGCACCACCGGGACGACCGGGACCACCGGCACGACGGGGACAACCGGCACGACCGGGACGACCGGCGAAGGCGAGGAGACCACCGGGACGACCGGCACCACCGGCACCAGCGGTGAGCCCGAGGAGACCACCGGTACGACCGGGACCACCGGGACGACCGGAGACGGAGACAACGATGCGGATGACGGCGTGGTTGCCGCCTCCGGTCCGAGCCTTCCGTTTACCGGCTACGACGTCACGGGTGCGGTGCTGCTGGGTCTGGTCCTGCTCGGGGCAGGCGCGGGTGCGCGTCGGGTCCTGGCCAGGCGCAGTGGCCGCACCGGCTGAACGAGAGACGGATACTGACGCGCTCCGCCCTCCCGATATCGGCGCGCTTCGCCCTGGGCGCAGCCGTACCCGCCGTGGTGATCTTGGCGATCGTCCTCATCACGACGGGAGGCTCGACCCATCACCCGTCACGAGCGTTGCCTGCGCCGGCGGCCCTGCCGCCCCTGGTTCAGTCGTTCGCGAGCTCGGCGATCGGTGCCAGCGGCCGGCTTCCCGGTGGATGGACTGCCGTACGCGGTCCTGGCTTTCTCCGCCTGGCGAGCCGCGACCGGACCTCCCAGATCGCGCTCGTCTCGCAACCCAGCTCGCCAGGGAAGAAGCTGCCCCTGCTCCGCTCGGCGCTGGCGTCGATCCGGAAGGCGTACGGTGCGGTCACCGTCAAGCACGGGCGCGGCACGTCGCTCGGCGGACTGCCTGCTCGGAGCGTGGTTCTCTACACGCGCAATAAGGCCGGCGTCCCGATTCGCATCCTGGTCGCTGCCGCGCAGGGTCGGCGCCTCGCCTATGTGCTGGAGGCGTTCAACGCCCAGCGTGCACCCGAACGCGATCTGGTCGAGACCCAGCAGATCGTGATCGCGCTGCGGCTGGCCGGGTGATGCCGATCCCGCGTTTCCGGAAAGGGCGCGCCGCCAAGGAGCCCACGGTCTCGATCGGGGATCCTCGCCTGGATGGCTGGGAAACCGTCAGCACCTTCGAGGACCAGACGACGGCGGTGACCTGGCGAGACCAGCTCCGGGCGCTGGGTCTCGAGGCCTGCTGCGTCGCTGACCATCCTCTGGATCGCTTCGGCCGCGGGGATATCTACCTCGTCGTTCCCCCTGAGCAGTGGTCACGGGCCAACGAGGTGATCGAAAACCTGGACGCGTAGTCCGGGCCAACCTCGCGGCGAGAGTGGCCGGCCGCTCAAAACTCCACCCGATCATGGGGCGTGTCAGACGGGAGTGTGACGGCGTGTCAGGCCGCGGAGCGGTTACTTGGAGTTGGCGGCGTGTCAGGCCGCGGAGCGGTTACTTGGAGTTGGCGTCGTCCAGCCAGCGGCGGAGCGCATTGCGACCGACGAGCGTGACCGCACCGTTGGCATCGATCCAGTCGCGCGCTCGCAACTCGCCGACGAGTCCGAGCGCGTCGCTGGGCGGGGGCCCTTCGCCGTGGGTCGAGAACGCATTGCTGCCCGGCTCGACCGTCCAGCGGCCGGAATCCAGGGCGCTGAGCGCCAACCCCTGGTCCGGCGTGGGCAGATCCAGCGGATGGGGTCCGGCGGGCCGCCGTGAGCTCGCCTTGGCAGTCGCGCCTCGCGGGTCCTCGTCGCCCGCGGCGCCTCGCGGATCCTGGGCTGCGTCTCGGGGGTCTCGGTCGGCCGCGGCGCCTCGGGGGTCTTGGTCCGCCGCGCCGCGTGGGTCGTGGTCGGCTGCGGTGCGTCCAGGCTTGGCACTCCAGAGCCCGCCTTCGCCGAAGCTCTCGGCTTGACCATTCAGCCAGCGTGCGGCGGTGTCGGCGAGCTGCTTCGCCCGTTCGGCGTCGACGCCGATCGCGTCGGCGATCTCGTCCATGTTGAATTCGGTCAATCGCTCCACCGAGCGGCTGACCTCCCGCGCAATTGCTCGGACCTTGTCTTCGAAGCTCTCGTTGCCTGTGTCGTCTTCGTTCACGACATCAATGATCGCACGCCCACCAACTCGGCACGATTCGGGCGCGAGCTGGTCCGGTCGAGCGTCGAGAATCCCTGCTAGTACGGTAGATGGATCGACAACGAGACCAGCCAGCCGCGACGGACCGCGCGCCAGCTCGCCAGGGCGGTGGACGACGGTCGAAATGTGGGCGCCGCCCTGCGTCATCTGGACGGCCACGGCTCCGAGCCCGGCGCGGTCGTGGTGGCCGAGGCGCTGGCCCGCTTCCTCGTCGCGCGCTGCGATTCCCATCACGCCGGCTGGCGGGTCGTCCGACAGGTGGTGGTGGACTCGGCGGCCGACGCCCCGTGGGAGAAGTGCGCGCGCCGCGCAGTCCCGCTGGTCGCCGGCGACCTGCTGAACTTTTCCGGAGCGGGCGGGCGCACGCAACTTGCCCGCGCCCAACACATTGCCGCCCAGCGCCGGGCCGAAACGATCGCTCGCCACGTGGATCAGGCCGCCGTGCTGGCCGACCTCGGCCTCGAGCAGTCGCCGGTGACCGCCGAGCGGTGGCAGTCCGCTCTGACCGTCGCGGTCGATGCACGCTCGCGCGAACAGGTGGCTCGCGCCGTCGACCGGTCGCTCCGGGTAGCAAGTTCCGAGTGAGTTTACTTAAGTATTTACTTGTGATATGCTTGCTTCCGTAAGCAACAACTGGAGTACATAATGGAAGCAAGTCCAAATCCAACCAACACGAATTACCAGCAGGTCACCGTGGACGTCCCCGAGGAGCGAGTCGCAGAGTTCCACGCGTTCTTTGCCCGCTTCCTGGCCGGCCGCTCGGCCCGCTCCGGCGGTCCGGGCCGACACGGCGGACCGGGCCGGCACGGCGGTCCGGGCCGGCACGGCGGTCCGGGGCGATACGGCGAATCGGGTCGGCACGGCAGGCCGCACCGCGGCCGCCACGGACGCCGCTGCGCCGAAGGCCATGAGGCCACCGAGCGCACCGAGTCGACGGGACAGCCGACCGGGACCACCGAGGTCTGAATGGCCGACAAGGAGGTCACAGTGGCCGTCCCGGAGGAGCGTGTGCCGGAGTTCTACTCCTGGTTCGCGGCCTTCCTGGCGGCAGAGCCTGGGACCCCACCTCCGTCGGCGGGCCGCGGCCGCCGCGGCCCGCGCGGATCGCGCCACCACGGTCAGGCTCGAGCCTGGTCGGCAGATGATGCCGACCAGGCCGCCTGGCTGTACGGGAAGCTCGCACCGCCGGCGCGGGAGCTCTTCGACCTGCTCATAGAGGCGCCTGGAGAGCGCTTCGGCGGCGAGAACGTCGCCAAGCGCCTCGATCTGCAGAAGGGCGCCCACGGAGTCGCGGGCATTCTCGCCTGGCCGGGGCGATACTCCCGCCACCTGGACCGCGAGCTGCCGATCACCACCGAAGGACGTCTGGACGGCGGGACCGACTACTACATGGAGCCCGACCTGGCCGCCCTGTTCGCCGCCGCGCGCGATCTACCCCGCACGGCCCATGTCGGTCGCCGGCACCGGCGCGGCTTTCCGGCCGGCGACGCTGAATAACCGCCGGGCCGCCGGCCTCTGCGACGCCGGGTAACACCCGGCTCCGGCGACCCGGGTGACGCCCGGCCTACCGGCCCCCGGCGACCCCCGCCGCCGCGAGCGCTTCCTGCGGATCCGCGTAGTGGACCATCTCCACGACCTTCCCGTCCCTGAAGGTCGAGACGTTGGCGATCTCCGCTGGGACCTCGTCGCCCTCCGGCGCCGGACGCATGATCACCACCACCTTGTCCCCCGCGCCGATTACATCGACGAGCTCGCCGATGGGCCGGCGGATGCGGGCCTGGCGCATGAACTCCAACGCCTGCTCGCGGTTGTGGCAGGACCCGGCAGCGGATGGATCCCCGCCGTGCCATTTGACGCGCGGATCGAGCACGTCGCGGATGACATCGAGATCTCCACGGAGGGCGGCTTGATAGCCGCGCCGGGCTAGTTCGACGTTGGTTTCGGTGATGCCGAGATTGTCGCATGGCACGGGAGCGCCCGAGGCCGGATAACTGGAGCGCTCGAGGCGGGATAAGCACGGGAGCGTCGAGGCGGGATAAGCACGGGAGCGCTCGCGGCGGGATAACGTTGCCCGCCATGAGCGGCGGAGGCAACTATCACCTCGCGCGCTTGGCCGAGCGGGCGTTCGCACGCAAGGGCGACTATCCCTCACTGCTGTTCGAGGACCAATGGCACCGTTCTGGCGAGCTGTTCGAGCGGGCCCGCCGGATCGCAGGTGCGCTGATCGAGCTGGGTGTCCGTCCAGGTGATCGGGTGGTCGTGACGATGGCCAACTGCCCGGAGGTGGGCATCGTCTACAACGCGTTGTGGCGCGCCGGCGCGGTGGTGACGCCCGCCACCTTTCTACTCCCGCCCGAGGACCTCCGGCAGCTGATCGCGGATGCCGAGGCCTGTGCGGTGGTGACCACCCCGGAGTTCGTGGGGAAGGTCCGACAGGCGGTGGCCGGGCTCGATTGCGTCCGGTTCATCGCCAGCACCGGTGTCGACGCGGATGGCGCGGTGGTGCCGCTTCACTCCTTGGAGACGGCCGCGCCGGTGGAGGTCGTCGATCGCGCCGACGATGACCTGGCCGCCCTGCTCTACACCGGCGGGACGACCGGGCGCGCAAAGGGCGTGATGCTCTCCCACGCGAACCTGTTCTTCTCCGGCCGCTCGGCCCACGAAGCCGCCCACGTGCCGGGCGTCAACCGCGCGCTGATGACCCTGCCGCTTTCGCATTCCTACGGAATCCTCGTCACGCTCGCGGCGATGCACAACCCCGAGCCGGGGGTCTCGGTGCTGCTGCGTTGGTTTGACCCCGACGCGTTCCTGGCCCTGATCGCCGAGCATCGGTTGCAGCTCTCGGCAGTGGTTCCGTCGATGCTGCAGATCCTCCTCTCGCACCCCCTGGAGGATCACGAAATCTCCTGTCTGCGTTTCCTGAGCTCCGGCGGCGCCCCGCTCTCGCCCGAGGTCGAGGCCGAGTTCCGCCGGAGGGTGCCCGCGGTCTCGATCCGGCAGGGCTACGGCCTGACCGAGACCGCCGCGCTGATCTCGACCAACCCGGTGGGACGCGAGCGGCCCGGTTCGGTCGGCCTGCCGGTCCCAGGTTGCACGGTGGAGATCCTTGACGACGACGGACGCGAGGTGGAAACCGGCCGGCTCGGAGAGATCTGCTGCACCTCGCCGGGGGTGATGCGCGGCTACTGGCGCTCCCCCGAGGCGACGACCGAGGCGCTCCGGGGCGGCCGGCTGCACACGGGCGACATCGGCTACCTCGACGCCGACGGCTATCTGTTCATCGTCGACCGGAAGAAGGATCTGATCATCCGGGGCGGTTTCAACGTCTATCCCCGCGACGTCGAGGACGCGCTGATCGAGCATCCGGCCGTCCAACTCGCGGCGGTCATCGGCCGACCTGACCAGGTTCACGGCGAGGAGATCGTCGCGTTCGTCTCGCTGCACTCCGAGCGAACCGCCACGGACGAGGAGCTGATCGCCTGGGCGCGCGAGCGGATCGGCGGCTACAAGTATCCGCGCGAGCTGCGCATCGTCGCGACGATTCCGCTCACCCCGGTCGGCAAGGTCGACCGGAAGGCGCTACGGCGCCAGGTGCTCTAGCCCCAGACCTCGTCCGCGGTCTCGACGATCAACTCCAGCTTGGCCACCTGTTGGTCATAGCTCAGGGCGTTGCCCTCGATGGTGGAGGAGAAGCCGCACTGCGGGGAGAGGCAAAGCTGCTCGACCGAGATGTACCGCGAGGCCTCCTCGATCCTGCGCTTGAGCAGATCCTTGGACTCGAGCTCGCCGCGCTTGGTCGTCACCAGCCCGAGTACGACCAGCTTGTCCTTCGGCACGAATCGGAGCGGCTCGAATCCCCCCGAGCGGGCGTCGTCGTACTCGAGGAAGAACCCATCGACGTCGAGGTCACCGAACAGGGCCTCGGCCACGAAGTCGTAGCCGCCCTCGGCCACCCAGGACGACCGGAAGTTCCCCCGGCACATGTGGGTCGTGATCGCCATACCGGATGGGCGATCGGCCAGCGCGCGGTTGATGTTGCGGATGTACGTCTCGTGCAGATGCTCGGCATCCTCGCCGAGGTTGGTCATCGCCTCGCGCTGGCGGGGGTCATTGAGATAGGCCAGGCTGGTGTCGTCGAATTGCAGGTAGCGGCAGTCGAGGCCTGCCATCGCCTTGACCTGATCGGCGTAGGCGGCGGTCAGGTCGACCCAGAACTCGTCGAGGTCGGCGTACACGTCCGGGTCGATCGCGGCGCGGCCGCCGCGGTAGTGGACCATGCTCGGTGAGGGAATGGTCAGCTTCGGCGTGACCCCATCCTCGACCACCGAGCCGAGGAACTCGAAGTCAGCCGCGAAGATCGGCTCGCGGAGATGCACCTTCTCGCCGATATGGATCGCCGCCGGAGTGAACTCGATCTTGCCCTGCTCGTTCTGGAACTGCACCTTGATGTCACCGGGCGCCCGCTCGATCCCGCCCAGCCCGTAGATGAAGTCCATGTGCCAGGAGGCGCGGCGGAATTCCCCGTCGGTGGCCGAAGAGAGCCCTGCCGCGTGCTGCATCGCGACGACGGAGCGAACAGCGTCGTCCTCGACTGCGCGCAGCTGCTCGGCGCTGAGCCGGTCCGCGGCGAACTCCTCACGCGCCCGGAGGAGCTCGGGTGGGCGGAGCAGGCTGCCGACGTGGTCGGCCCGGAAGGGGGGTGTGGTGCGGAGGCTCACCGTCATGAGGGTGCTTTCCGGTACCCCGACCCGACTAAACCAGCGCGAGTCGCTCCGACCGGGGATCTGTAAGGCTGACGGGGGTGAGTGGCGAGTACGAGGGCCTGTTCGCCGGGCTGTTCGCGCGCGGTGGCGTGACGAGCGAGGTCGGTGACCGTGGCTTGTTGCAGGCGATGCTCGACGTCGAGGCAGCGTTGGCGCGGACGTTGGCCGACGCGGCGCTGGTCCCGTTCGAGCTGGCCGAGGAGATCGCGGCGGCCGCCGCCGACGCGACGAGCTTCGACCTCGAGAAGCTCGGGCGCAGCAGCGGCGAGAACGGCACGCCGGTGCCCGGGTTGGTTGCCGCGCTACGAGCGCGGGTGAGCGAGCCGGCCGCCGACTTCGTGCATGTCGGCGCCACCAGCCAGGATGTCCTCGACACCGGGCTGATGTTGGTCGCCCGCCGGGCGCTGACGCCGCTGCTGCACGATCTCGACGAGGCCGCCGACGCGTGCGCGGGTCTGGCCGAGCGCCATCGGCGCACCGTGCAGGTCGGTCGCACCCTGCTCCAGCAGGCTGTCCCGGTCACCTTCGGGCTGAAGGCGGCCGGGTGGCTGGGCGGGCTCGACGCCGCGGCGCAGGGTCTCGCCGAGGTTCGCCGGCGCGAGCTCGCCGTCGCCCTGGGCGGCGCCGCGGGAACGCTGGCGGCTTTCGGGGATCGTGGCCTGGAGATCGCCGCCGGCCTGGCCGCGCGGCTGGAGCTGGTCGAGCCCGAGCTCCCGTGGCACACGATCCGGGTCCGTCCGGCCCGGCTCGCGTGCGCGCTGGGGATGGCGCTGGGAGTGACTGCGAAGATCGCCGGCGACGTGATCCTCCTGGCCCAGACCGAGGTTGCGGAGGTGTCCGGGGGAGGCGGCGGCTCGTCCGCGATGCCGCACAAGCGCAACCCGGTCGACGCGGTGGCCGTGGTCGCCTGCGCCCGGCGCGGTCCCGGGCTCGTCGCGACGATTCTGGCCTCGATGCCGCAGGAGCACGAGCGCGGGGCTGGCAGCTGGCAGGCGGAATGGGGGCCGCTGCTCGAGCTGCTTCGCCTGGCCGGGTCCGCCGCCGCGGCGCTACGCGCGCTGCTCGTCGCTTTGACCGTGGACACCGAGAAGATGCGGGAGAACCTCGGCCTGACCCGCGGGCTGGTGATGAGCGAGAGCGTCGCCGGCGCGCTGGGCGCATTCCTTGGGCCTGTGCGGGCGCGGGAGCTCGTCACCGAAGCGGCGGGGCAGGTCGGTGAACGGTATCCGTCGCTTCGTGACGCCCTCCTCGACCGGCCCGAGGTGACCGCGGCGATCGACCCGGGCCGCCTCGAGCAGGCGCATTCGCCCGAGCACTACCTCGGCGTCGCCGACCAGCTGATCGACCGTGCGCTGGTGGCGCATCGGGGCGCCATCAGGAGTTCAACCGAGGAGAAGTCGCGATGACCGATCTGGAGGCGGGGATGAGGACGCGTCGTGAGGTGCTCGGCGATGAGCACGTCGATCGAGCGCATGCATCGGCCAGCCCGCTCGCTGAGCCCTTCCAGGAGCTGATCACCCGCTACGCGTGGGGGGCGGTGTGGTCCCGGCCGGGCCTCGACCGGCGCATGCGCAGCGCGATCACGCTCACGGCATTGGTCTGCGTGCGCGCCGAGACTGAGCTCGGGCTACATGTCCGCGGCGCGATACGCAATGGCCTCAGCACCGAGGAGATCGGCGAGATCCTGCTCCATTCGGCCATCTACGCCGGTGTGCCCGCGGCCAATGCCGCCTTCGCCGTGGCCCAGGAGGTGCTGCGCGAGGACGGGCTGATCGAGTAGCTCCGGCTTGGATACGCTGAGCTCGTGGAGGGTCGGATGCCGAGCAGTCAGGTTCCGCGGTCGCTGGCCTGGGCCACCGACCTGGACGTGCTCCCGCCCGACCGCGTGGTCGAGTCACGCGACGGCTATCTGGCCGTGCGCACCCCGAGCAACCCTCAGTACTACTGGGGCAACCTGCTGCTCTTCGACGAGGCCCCGGGAGCCGGCGACGCGGCGCGCTGGGAGCGGCTGTTCGAGGCCGAGTTCTCCGATCACCCGGGGGTTCGTCACCACACGTTCTGCTGGGACCGCACCGACGGCTCCCTGGGCACCGCGCGCGAGGAGTTCGTCGCGCGCGGGTACGAGCTGGAGGAGAACGTAGGCCTGATCGCCGACGCCGCGGCCCTGCGGCCGCATCCCCGCGCGAACCGAGAGGTCGTCGTGCGGAGCCTGGACCCGACGGCCGGTGCCGACGCGGAGTTCTGGGACGCGGTGCTGGAGCTGCAGATGGCGTCGAGCGACCCTCGCTTCGACGAGGCGCCGCACCGCGAATTCACGAGCACGCACCTGGAGAGCCGCCGCGCGCTGCTCCGCGCCGGGCGGGGCGGCTGGTACGTGGCGCAGGATCCCGAAAGCGACGAGGTGGTGGCCAGCTGCGGTGTGATCGTCACCGGCGGCCGGGGCCGCTTCCAGACCGTGGATACGGCGGCGTCGCACCGGCGTCGCGGCATTTGCTCACGACTCGTCGTGGAGGCGGCCGGCCACGCGGCCGAGACGCACGGCGCGCGACGATTCGTGATCGTGGCCGAAGCCGGATACCACGCGCTCGGCTTGTACGAGTCGCTGGGGTTCGAGCGAGCCGAGCGGGTCTGCGGAGTCTGTCGCTGGCCGGGTTCGGGCTAGTTAGAAGAGGAGGCAAGTCGGAGGCCGCTGCTGTGGCCACGGAGCTCGGCGATCGCCGCGCCGGACTCGGAGAGCACCGCGACGTCATAGATTCCCCGGCGTCCGAGCCGGCGGCGCTCGACGGCGGTGGCGCGCAGCCGCTCACCCAAGCGCGCCGGCCGGAGGAACTCGATCTCGCACGAGCGAGCTACCGAGGCGACGCCATGCGAGTTGCATGCGACGGCGAACGCGGTGTCGGCGAGCGTGAAGATGAAGCCGCCGTGGGCGATCCCGACCCCGTTGATCATCATCTCGGTGACCGTCATCGAGACCGTGGCGTGCCCGGGCCCGACGTCGTCGATCGCAATCCCCAGGGCGGATGTCACGTTATCCGCCTCCATCATCTGTTGCGCGACCGACCGCGCCAATCTCACCGCGTCGCTGGGCTGATCGCCGCCCACGTCTACTTGGTGGTGAGGATGGTGAAGCCGTAGACGATTCCGGCGGCGACCACGGCAGCCGCCACTGTGGCGATCGCCGCGTGTACCAAGGCCAGACTCCGCTGGTCGGCGCGCGCGTAGTCGCTGGCTCGGGTCGAGCCCCAGATGACCAGCGAGAAAAAGACGGTGATGCCGATACCAGCGATCAGCGATCCTTCGATCACCCTGGCCAGTCTCGAGACGTCGATGATCGTGGTGGCGACAGTCATGGGGACCCCTCGACGGCGGTGATGCTGAGACCGCGCTGAATCCGGCGGACCAGCAGGAGGACCAGCGGCGCGATACATACGACCGAGATGACCACGGGTCCGGCGGCGCCGGACCCGAACACCTGCGTCAGGTCGTATACGACGCCGCCCATCAGTGCCGCGGCGGGAAGGGTGAGCACCCACGCGATCGCAATGTTGCCCGCCACTCCCCAGCGGACGGCCGAGAGTCGCTTCGCCGCGCCGGCGCCGATCACGCCACCGTTGATCACGTGCGTGGTGGAGAGCGGGTAGCCGAAGTGCGAGGCGGCCAGCACGGTGACGGCGCCGGAGGTCTGAGCGGCGAATCCCTGGGCCGGGTCCATCTTGATGATGCGGCTGCCCATCGTCTTGATGATTCGCCAGCCGCCGGAGTACGTCCCCAGGGCGATCGCCGTGGCGGCGGCGATCACCACCCACTGCGGCACGCCGGCACCCTTGTGCAGGTTTCCGTTGGCCACCAGCGCGAGCGTGATCACGCCCATCGTCTTCTGAGCGTCGTTGGTCCCGTGGGCGAGCGCCAATATGCCGCCGGAGGCGATCTGGCCGAGGCGGAACCACCGGTTAACCGGCCCCGGGCTCAGCCGCCCGACCATGCGATAGACGACCAGGATCGCGCTACCGGCGATCACGAAGGCCAGCACCGGCGCGATCATCGCCGGAACGATGATCTTGCCGATCAGGTTGTCTCCGAGCACCGCGTGCGCCCCGTGGGCCGCGTAGGCGGAGCCGACGACGCCGCCGACCAGCGCATGGGACGAGCTCGAGGGCAGGCCGAAGTACCAGGTCGCGAGGTTCCAAGAGATCGCCCCGATCAGGCCCGCGAACACGATTGTCGGCGTGATCGAGCCGGGATTGACGATGTCGTTGGCGATCGTCGCCGCCACCTTCAGCGAGATGAACGCCCCGACGAAGTTCGCCGCCGCCGCCAGTGTGACGGCGACCCGCGGCGCCAGCGCCCGGGTGGAGATCGAGGTGGCCACCACGTTTGCCGTGTCGTGGAAGCCGTTGGTGATGTCGAACGCCAGCGCGCTGCACACCACGATCGCCAGGATGACGTTGTTGTGCACCGCTACGCGTTCTTGATGACGATGCCGGCCAGCAGGTTGGCCACGCGCTCACACGCATCGATCGCCTGCTCGAGCCGCTCGAAGATGTCCTTCCAGCGGATGACCACGATTGGGTCGATCCGCGGCTCGAACAGAGAGGCGATCGCTTCACGGACGACTCGGTCGCCGTCGTTCTCGAGTCGGTGGATCTCGATCGTGTAATGCGACATTTCCTTGAAGCCGCGCAGCCTGGGGATCGCCTGTCGGATCAGCCTCGCAGCCTGTAGCAGGATATGGGCCTGCCGTTGGGCCTGCTCCATCGGCGCCTCGATCTTGTAGAGGATCAGGTAGTCGGCGACCTCCTCGGTGTAGTCGACGACGTCATCGAGGGCTGAGACGAGCTCGTAGATGTCCTCCCGGTCGATTGGAGTCACGAACGTGGCGTGGAGCCGGTGGATGACGTCGTGGGTGATCCGATCGCCCTGCTGCTCGCAGATCAGGATGTCGCGAGCCAGATTGCGTTTCTCGGGGAACGCCCGCAACATCTGATCGAGCAGGTCGGCGGCGCGCTCGAGGTTGCCCCCGGCCTCCTCGAACAGGTCGAAGAACTCCCCTTCCCGCGGCGACAGGATCTGGTGCAGGCGGCCCATACGGCTGTGAACGATATGTGAAGCGGAGGCGGCGCTAGAGGATGTTGACCGCGCGGGCGACGACCAGCCCGACGGTAACGATCGAAACCAGCGCCTGCAGACCCATCATCGACTTGGTCGTGGCCGTCAGGGGCATCGTGTCGGTCGGACTGAACGCCATCGCATTGGTCAGGGACACGTACAGGTAGTCGATGAACTGCGGGCGCCAGAGACCCGGCTCGATCACGTCATCGGTCATCTGCGGGAACAAGAGGTCCGGCCGGCCGTCGCGCCCAGCGGCGCGCATGCCGGGGCCACCACGGTCGGTCTCCCAGTACCACAGGGCGAAGATCATCACGTTGGTCAGCCAGATCAGCGAGCCGGCCACGATCAGCTGCTTCCCGTGCTGGACTTTGTGGCTGAACAGGTAGTGGATCAGCAGGCACAGTGACCCCACGTTGACCAGGCTGACCAGGCCGGTCATGGTCAAGGCCAGGCGCCGGCGCAACGGGTGCTCCTTCTCCAGTTGCCTCGGGGTGGCCATGGTCAGGCCGATGAGCAATGCGGCCTCTGGGACCGCCAGCAGCCAGTTCGGCCCGACGGTGAGCCGCTCCGGCAGCAGAAACTGCAGCGCGATCGCCGCCAAGACGCTTGCCAGCGCGGGCCAGGCCGGTTCGGCCCGGGGTGGTGGCGGATAGCGTTTACGGCCTTCCAGCGTTTCGGCGACCGGCTCGGCTGGGGCTGACATCGTCCGAAAGCCTACGCCGAGCGACCGGCTGTGCCAGATTCTGAGATGTGAATGCTGGCCAGGCAGCTCCACTCGGGCTCTGCCACGTCCTAGGCGAGGACCCGGACCTCGCGGCGGCCGTGCCGGAAAGCGACCGGGCGCGGGCGATCGAGGAGTGCCTGGCCCGGGTCGTCCGCCTCCCCAGCGGCGTCTGGGACGAGCGCCTGCCCGAGGTCATGAGCGAAGGGATCGGGCTGCTCGTGCTCGATGGACTGCTGCTCCGGCGGGTCGAGATCGACGGCCGGTTCGGCGCGGAGCTGCTCGGACAAGGCGACCTGCTGCGACCGTGGCAGGACATCGGCACCCCGCCTCCGCTGCAGCGGACGACCGGCTGGTGGGTGATCGAGCCCTCCCGGGTGGCGCTGCTCGACGAGAGCACGGCGGAGTCCTTCGCAAACCACCCGGAGCTGACCGGCTGCCTGGTGGGGCGAGCGCTCGAGCGCTCGCGCAGCCTGGCCGTGAACATGGCGATCGTGCAGCAGACGCGGACCGCTGTCCGGCTGCACATGCTCTTCTGGCACCTGGCCGATCGTTGGGGACGCGTCCGCAGCGACGGAGTCGCCCTGCCGCTGCGACTGACCCACGCGGTGCTGGCGGACCTGGTCGCGGCGCGGCGGCCGACCGTTACCACCGCCGTCTCGGAGCTGGCCCGGCGCGGGAAGGTGCAGCTGGTCGGCGACGGCTGGCTGCTCACCGGCGATCCGCCCGGCGAGCTGCTGGCGATGCACAACTAGCCCGAGATTGGCGATATTCGGCGACGGTAGACGTCAGCCGGCGGCGCCGTCGGCGAACGTCTCGCGGGCCAGGCTCAGGAACTCGGCCGCCGCGGGGGCGAGCCGCCGGTTCGCGCGCCATGCCAGCGTGATGTCCCGGTTCAGCGCCGGGCCGGCCAACCTCGCGACGGCGACATCGGCTCCGGGACCGACGCAGTCCGATCGCGGCAGCATCGCCACGCCCATGCCGCGGGCGACCAGCCGGCGGACCCGCTGACTCTCGTTGGACTCGAGCATGATCTTCGGGCTGAATCCGGCCTCCTGCGCGGCCGAGACGAGCACCTCGCGCAGCCGCGATCCCTCTCGGTAGCTGACGAATTCCTCGTCGGAGAGCTCCTCGAGCCGGACGCGTTCACGCTCGCTCAGCCGGTGACCGCGCGGCAGGATCAGCACCAACTCCTCGAGCATCAGCTGCGCGAGACCGAGGCCGTGGCTCTCGATCCGCTCGGTCACCGACAGGAAGGCAAGGTCGAGCTCGTCCGTGCGCAGGAGCTCGGCCAGCTCCTCGCTCGACTGCTCACAGACGATCAGCTCGACCCCCGGGTGGCGCGCGTGGAACTGCGCGATCGGCACCGACACATCGATCGGGCCCATCGTGTGCATCGTCCCGATCGTCACCCGGCCGCTCCACACGCCCCGCATGGCCTGGATCTCCTCCTGGGCCGCCTCGAGCTCGGCCAGCATCCGCCGCGCCCGCGTCACCAGCAGCGCGCCCGCGTCGGTGATCGCCACCTTTCGAGTGGTGCGCTGCACCAGAGCCAGGCCCAGCTCATCCTCGAGCCGGCGGATCTGCTGGGACAGGGCCGGCTGGGCGATGTGCTCACGTGCGGCGGCGCGGGTGAAGTTCTGTTCCTCGGAGAGGGCTACCAGGTAGCGGAGCTGACGTAGATCCATAACTACAGCTTATGGGTATGCGCTGGTATACGTATTTGACAACTAACGCGGAGGGAGCGATCATTCACTCCTGTAGCACCTCTCTCCTCCCAGAGCGCGCCCCTCAGATCCGGCCTCATATCACGCCGGATCGGGGGCGTTCTCGTTTAAGCCGCTCTCCGCGGACCCGGATAGCCCGGTTCCCCCAGGGGCGGCGGAACCCGGCACTGCGGCCGGATCCGCCACCCCCTGGTCGGGCGCGCCCCCACAGTTGACGCGTCGGAAGATCTACGAGGTGAGCGACAGCGTCCCTGAGGTGATCGGGAGCAGCGCCGGCAGCGGAGCGCACGAGCTCGTCTTGGCGAACGGCACCGGGACGAAGGAGACGCTCTGCGGCTTGCCGTCCGGCCCCAGTTGCGCGTACAGGAACACGCCTGAGCCGGTCAATGACAGCACGGTCGGATTGCTCCGGGTGATCGGGTAGAACAGGCCCACGCGGTTGCCCACGACATCGAGGCAGGTGATCGGTCCGGCCACGGTCATCAGTGCCAGGGGCCCGACGGAGCTCGTGGCCGTGAAGTCTCCCTTGGCCGCGCCGGCCGGGGCTCCCGTGGCGCGGGTGGCGTGGAACTGGGCATGGAACGGTCCGCTGGTGAAGTCCCCCACCGCGCTCTGTCCAGGGGTCGCCTGGGCGGGTCCGGCGGCGAGGCCGAGCGCCGCGGTGGCGCAGAGTGCGGCCAGCAGACCCGTACGGGTCCGTGCTCTTGCTGCGATCACGTCTTTCTCCCTCTGCCATAGCCGCATCGACCTGGTGACGACGCGGCGCAACCAAAATTACCCTGTCTGGGCCGCGCGGCAAACATCCGTGGGGCCGGAAGTCCTTTTCCACTATTTCTATCGTCTTTTGTTAGTTTCCCAACTCCGATCTGCAAGGAGCCATCCGTGAGCGTCACCGACGATCTACTCGCCAACAACCAGGCCTACGCCGAGAACTTCGACCAGGGTTCGATGCCGATGCCTCCAGGCTCGAAGCTGGCCGTCGTGGCCTGCATGGATGCGCGGCTGAACGTCTACGGAATCCTCGGCCTGAAGGAGGGGCAGGCGCACGTGATCCGCAACGCCGGCGGCGTCGTCACCGACGACGAGATCCGTTCGCTGGCGATCTCTCAGCGCCTGCTCGGGACCGAGGAGATCATCCTGATCCATCACACCGACTGCGGAATGCTGACCTTCACCGATGACGAGTTCAAGAAGTCGATCGAGGAGGAGACCGGGATCAAGCCCGAGTGGGCGGCTGAGTCGTTCTCCGACCTCGACGGCGACGTGCGCCAATCGGTCGCCCGGATCAAGGCCTCGCCGTTCATCCCCCGCAAGGACGCGGTGCGCGGCTTCGTCTATGAGGTCGAGACCGGCCGCCTGCGCGAGGTCGACTGACTAACCCAACTCCAGCACCGCGCCGGCCCGGGCGATCACCTCCGGGTCGTGCGTGGCGCAGATCACGGTCTGTCCGTCCACGCTCGCCGCCTCGGCCAGCAGGTCGGCCATCGCCATGGCGTTGGCCTGATCCAGCCGCGAGGTGGGCTCGTCGACGATCAGCAGCCCGCGGGCGCCGGCCAGCGCGCGGGCCAGGGCCACCCGCTGGGTCTCGCCGGCCGACAGCCGGGTCACGCGCTGCCGTGCCCGGTCGGCCAGCCCGACCCTGCCGAGCACCGCCGCCGCCCGCTCGCTCGCCTCCTCGGCCGCCCATCCGCGCAACCGCAGCGCGAGCACCACGTTCTCCTCCGCGCTCAGGAACGGGACCGGAGAGGGCTCCTGAGGCAGGTACCCGATCCGCTCGCGGCGCAGCGCGGCCCGTGCCTCCGGATCCCAGCCGGCTATCTCCTGCCCGTCGATCGACACCTCGCCGGCGTCCGGTCTGTCGATTCCGGCGAGCAGCCGCAGCAGCGTCGTCTTGCCGGAGCCGGAGCGGCCGGTCAGCGCCGTCATCCGCCCGGGCTCGATCGCTTGGGTGAAGCCGTTCAGCACGACACGTCGTCCGGCGCCGCTCCCGCGCGCCCGCACGACCGAGCGCAGTCGCACCTCGGCCGATGCCCAAGCTCGCTCCGGCCTCTCGGGCGAGCCGCGCGTGCTCGGAGTTTCGCTCGCGCCACCAGGCCCCAGGACCCGACTGACCACGAGGCCTTCCGCGTCTCCGGCCACCCGAGCCCGTCCGGCGATCGAGGCGCGGGCCAGCAGCTCAGGCGGCAGCCGAACCCAGCCGTCGGACGCGATCACGAGGGTCCGTTCGGGCTGATGCGCGTCTTCGGCCACGCGCCCGTCCCGGATCACCAGCGTGCGGTCGGCGACCTTCGCGCTCGCGGGGTCGTGGGAGACGAGGATCGTCGTCGCGCCGCTGTCCCGGGTCACGTCGGCGATCAGCTGGCGGACAACCCGTGCGCTGTCGGCGTCGAGCTCGCCGGTCGGCTCGTCGGCCAGGAGCAGCCGGGGGCGGTGGGCGATGGCCACGCAGAAGGCGACCCGCTGGCGCTCACCCCCGGAGAGCTCCGTGGCTCGAGCCCGAGCCCGATCACCCAGACCGACTCGCTCGAGCAGCTCGGCCACCCGGGCCCGGCGGTCCTGGCGCACGACGCCGCGCAGCGCGAGCGGCAGCGCGACGCAGTCCCGGACGCGCAGGTCGGGCGAAAGCGCCGCCTCGGGGCTCTGTCCGATGAAGCCGAACAGCTCGTGGCGCAACTGGGCGCGTGGCCGCGGGCGAAGGCGTCCGATGTCGCAGCCGAGGACGACCACATCACCGGCCGACGGCGTCTGTAGCCCGGCGATCACCCGCAGGAGCGTGCTCTTGCCCGCGCCGCTGGGTCCCAGGATGCAGATCAGCTCTCCCTCCCGCGCCTGCAGGCTTGCGCCCTGGAGTGCCGCGGCATCGCCCTCGGGGGTGCGATGCACGCAGAACACGTCGCGCAGAGACAGAACCGTGGCGTTCACGAGGTCCGTCCTCCCCGCAGGATGGGCTGCGTGGCCAGCCAGCCGGCCAGGATCAGCGCGCCCAGGGCGGCCAGCGCCCAGAGCGCGAGCTGCGCCCATGGGGCGACCGTGACCAGAGGCGGCTGCGGATCGGCGATCGCTCCGGCCGCGCGGACCGTCGCGACCGCCAGCCGGGTCAGCACCGCGGCCACCCCGAGTCCGACGGCGACCCCGAGCCCGGCCGCCAGCAGGATCCGACCTCGCAGTTCGCGACGGAGCCCGCGCGGGCCGACGCCCTGGGCGACGAGGTCGCGTTCGGCGCGCTCGTCGCGGGCCTCCCCCAGCAGCGACACGAGCAGGCCGAGGACCGCCAACAGCGCGGCCAGCGTCGCCGCGGCGATCAGGGTTCCCAGCACGCCACGGGCAATTGGCGCGTTGCGCAGGCGATGCTCGATGTCCGACCGAAACGACGACCGCAGCTCGGTGAAGCGGCCTTGGCGCAGGGTCGCTCGCAGACGCGTGGGCGCCGAGATCCACAGCTCGTCGGTCCGCCCCTGCCCTGGCAGTTGCGCGTCGAGCGCGGAATCGAGCGTCGCTTGGTCGGCGACGATGAAGCCGGCGACAGTGCTCTGCACCGTCGGGAAGCGGGCCAGCGTGCCCACCACGCGCGCGCGGACCGGCTCGCCGTCGACGCTCAGCGGGAGCGTTCCGCCCGGGCCGGCGGCCCGCGCGGTGCTGGGGTCCGTCAAGACCGGGACCGGCCTGGAGTCGCTCGGCTGCGGCGGCCGGAGAACCCCGGGTTCCCCGGAAGTCATGAAGCCGACGTCGAGCGTGTCGGCTCGACCCGGTGCCGCCGCGGCCGCACCTACTCCCCGCCAGCCCGAGAGCCTCGTCCCCGCGCCCGATGCGGATTCGCCCAGGACGCGATTCCCAGGCCCGAGCGCCTGGACCGGGCCAAGGGTCACGGGCGCGGTGAATTGGGCGGCGGGCGCGACGCTCTCCGCGTTCTGATGCCCGTTGGTCGCCTCCAGCCCGGCCGGCTCGGCCAGCATCAGCGCCGCCAGCTCCCATCGGCCCGGTGGCAGCGTCGCCTGCAGCTCCCGCCACCGAGTGCCTGCCGTGCCCAGGCCGACCTGCCGGATGTTCCCCGCGGCATCGCGGAGGTCTGCGCTCACCTGCACCGCAAGCCGGGGCGAGCGCGCGCGTAGCCGGAACGCGCCGGCGGGCGCCGGCAGCTCGAGCCCAGGCGTTCGAACCGGACCCGGTGGCACCAGCCGCTGCCCCAGCGTCTCCGGGGCCGCCGATCCCTCGCCGGCCCGCCAGCCGCGCAGCCCGCGTAGCGCGCCGGTGGGGACGCCGAGCGCCGGGACCGTCGCCGTCGCGGCACCGCTGGGGAACGAGGCCTCGGTCCGGCGCACCGGCTCCACCGCGCCGCCGACTCGAGTCCGCCACTCGGCCAGCGAGGCAACATCCAGGGGACGGGTGAAGTCGCTCCCCGGTGACACGATCGCGTCGAGCGGCACTCGGGCCGCCGCTTCATCGGCCGCTCCGCGGGTCAGAGTGGCCCGATAGGCCAGCGCAAAACCCCCAAGTCCGGTGCTGACCGCGATGAAGGCGATCGCCAGCGAGGGCCCGGAGGGCGCGCGCGCGAGTCCCACCAGCGCGAGCCGGGCGAGGACCGGCCCCCGTCGGAACGTGCGCTCGCCGGCGCGCAGCAGCACGGTGGCCAACCTGAACACGACTACGCCGGCGGCCAGGCAGCACAACGGGGCCAGCAGCACCGGGAGCGGATCGTTCCCACCGGGGGAGCGGCTGAGCGCCAGCGCCAGCGCTGCCGCCGAGACGACCGCGAGCAGGTCGACGATCCGCAGGTCGCGGGCCAACAGCAGCACCGTCACCAGGGCCGTCGCGCAGAGCCACCCGCCGAGCGCCGCAACGGCGGCCAGTGGGGTCAACAGGCTGTGGCTGAGCACGGCGCCCACCGGCAACCCGGATGCGCCGGCCAGGACCGCGTCCGCCCCGAGTCCGCCCAGGGCGCCGAGCGTGATCCCCACGCCGCACATCAGGGCCGCCTCACCGGCCACGAAGGCCAGGCACTGTCCGGTTCGCGCCCCCGCCCGGCTGAGCCGGGCCAGCTCTTCGGCCTGGTCCCGGCGCAGCGCTCCGGCCGCCAGCACGACGAACAGCGTCAGCGCCGCCAGCGCTCCGCCTCCGGCCAGCAGCAGTCGGCGCGGAGCCGCGGCGGCCTGGGCGCGCGCCGCATCCAGTCCGTCGAATGGAGCGGCGAGGCTGAACTGGCTGCCCGTCGACTGAAGCGCGGCCTGGGCACGCTGGAGCCGGCGTTCCGTGGCGGCGAGGTTCCAGGAATGCAGGGCGGCGGTCGATTCGAGCGAGAGCCAGCTGTGCGTTCGGTAGACGCCGCTGATGCCCGGCAGCCCCTCGAGCCCGCTCGTGTCGCCGGTCAGCACCACGGGTGGCTGACCGCCGCCGGCGCCGGGCAGGTAACCCAGCGGGATGGACGAGTTCAGCTGCACCCTCCCGACCACCTGGAGGTTCACGCCGGCCGCGGAGAGCAAGGGGGCATGCACGCTCCCGTTGGCCAGCAGCACGGGGCAGCGACTCGCGCGGCAGGGCCCGAGCGACGCGCCCGTTCCGCGCTGCCCGGGGGGTCGTGCGCTCCACTGCTCCAGCGGGTCGATCGCGGCGGGTCTGACCAACCCGCCGCGGAGCCGGACCGCGTCGAGCAGCACGACCTCCGTCGGGGCAGCGAGCCCGAGGCCCGCCAGCAACCCGCGCGCCCGACGCTGCACCGACGGGGAGATGATCCCCTGCCAGGTGACTCGGACGGCACGTTGTGCGGCCGGGAGGGCGGAGAGCTCGGCGCGCGCGCTCTGGTCCGAGGCGATCGTCGACTCGGCGGCGACCGCGCCGCTGAACGCCGTGGCGAGCGCGATCCCGAGGACGGTGAACAGCCAGCGCCCGGGCCGCCGGCGCGCACGCGCCAGGGCGAGCGCCAGAGGTGCGGCGACGCGCGGACCCGGCTTCACCCGGGCCAGCTTAGTGATCGCTCAGTAGCCGATCAGGCCCTTCAGCACGGGCGGGGCGACGCGGGCGAGTGGGAGGTTGAGGGTCGCTCGACCGCCTCCTGGGCGGGTAATCCGGCATTCGGCCTCTCCCTATACTTCGTCGGGACCCACTCAGTCAGGAGCAGCCTCAGTGCAGGAGATGGTCATCTACGGCGTCAGCTTCGACATGGTCGGCAAGCAGCCGATCGTGCTGCTCAAGACCATCGAGAACAACAAGTTTCTGCCGATCTGGATCGGGCACCCTGAGGCGGCGGCGATCCTGATGAAGCTACAGGGGGCCTCCACGCCCCGGCCGATGACCCACGATCTGCTCTCCGACGTGCTCGGCGAGCTCGAGGTCGAGTGCACCCGCGTCGCGGTCACCGAGCTCCGGGAGAACACGTTCTACGCCTCGATCAGCCTGCGCGTGAACGGGCGCGAGCTGGAGATCGACTCTCGCCCCAGCGACGCCCTGGCCCTGGCCGTCCGCGCCGGCGCCCCGATCTTCGCCGCCGACGAGGTGATCGCCGAATCGGCGATCGAGTTCGAGCACGAGGTCGAGGACACCGAGGAAGTCGTCGAGAAGTTCAAAGACTTCCTAGACCGCGTCACCCCAGAAGACTTCGCCGGAGAGTAAGGGGTAATCGCCTGGGGGGCGATTACCCTTGGATGATCGCCCGGGGGGCGATCATCTGGGGACGCGGCTGACCTGCAATGCGCGCTCGATCTCCGTGTGGTGCTGGATCAGCGCGGGCTCGTTGCGGCCGTAGAAGACCTCGGGCATCAGCCCGGTTCGGAGCGAGCGGTGGATGTCCTGCTGCTGACCGAAGTCCTCTTCGAACACCACCCGGCGGGTGAACTTCACATTGGTCTCCCAGAACGAACGCTCCGCGTCATCGCGCGGTGGCCGGGGTAGGAAGAATCGCACCGAGACGCGGGTGCGGTGGGGGTCGCCCGGCTCCGGGTAGACCTCCCAGAACTCCGCGTGCCCGCTCATCGGGATGTTGATGATCACGTTCGGGAAGAGGATGTAGACGACGGAGGCGAACGGCAGCAGCTCCCATTCGGACTCGGGGCGCTCGAGCAGGCCGGTGACCTCCTTGCGCATCACGATTCCCCGGGTGTGCGGACCGAACTGGTCGCCCACGAACGGCGTCGAGAGCATGTCCGGCGCGAGCGTGTCGTGGTGCAGCGAGAACACGTGGTAGCTCTCGAGGAAGGTGTCGTGGATCAGCTTCCAGTTGGCGTCGAACACGCCAGAGCGCTCGTCGAAGAACACAAATTCGGACAGCCCAAACTCATTGAGGTCCGGTCCGATCCCGGCCAGTTCCGCCGCGACGTCGATCGGCTGGTCCCCCGTCAACCTGGAGTAGATCAGGCCGAAGCGCTCGGCCGCCGGCAGCGCCACCAACCCCAGTTCGCAGCGGTCGAGGCCGGCGAAAGCCTCGCGGGCCAGCGGCTGACCGAGGAGCTCACCGTTCAGGTCATAGGCCCAGGAGTGATATGGGCATTTGAGGGCTCGGCCCGGCCGGCCGCGGCCGGTGAATACGCGCCCGCCCCGGTGGCGGCAGATGTTGAGGAAGGCCCGCACCTCGGCGTCCTCGCCCCGAGCCAGCAGTAGCGGAACGCCGGCCACCTCGGTGGCCAGGCACGCGCCGGTGCCGGGCAGGTCGGCGCTCAGGCCGACGACCAGAGGCCGCCCGCGGAACAGCGCTTCCATCTCCTGCTCGAGCCGGTCGGGATCGGTGTAGACGGCGGCTCGCTGTCGATACGGCTCGGCGGCCAGCGTCGTGCTGTGAGCCGCCCGCAGCTCGAAGAACCGCCTGAGGATGTCTCGCTGGGTCTCGATCCTCACGTCTTCAGCGCCGCGTCGACGATTCGGCCGATCAACTCGGTGAAGCCTATCCCGGCGGCGTCCGCGGCCTGGGGAAACAGGCTCGTGTCCGTGAGTCCGGGGATCGGATTGAGCTCCAGCACGTAGAGCTCATCCGTCGACTCCTCCAGCATCAGGTCGACCCGCGCAAAGCCCGAGCAACCGAGCAGCGCGTACACGTCGACGGCTATCTCCCGCGCCCGCTCCGCCACCGCGTCGTCGAGCTCGGCGGGGCAGACGAACCGTGTGCGACCGATCTCGTAGCGCGACTCGAAGTCGTAGAAGTCCTCCTGCTCGGGCACCGCCTCGACGATCGGCAACGCCCGAGGAGCGCCATCCTCATCGATGATCGAGATCGCCAGGTCGCGGCCCAGTACGTGTCGTTCGAGCAGGACCTTGCGGTCATAGGAGAAAGCGGACACCAGCGCGGCCGGGACGTCGGCCGGCGTGCGGGCGAACTTGATCCCCAGCGCCGAGCCCTGGCTGGCCGGCTTGACCACGATCGGGAACTCGAGTCGCTCCTCGATCGGCCCCAGCGCCTGGGCGGCGCCAAGCTCCTTGAACGCGGTCTCGTTGAACGCGAAGAAATCGGGGGTGGGGATGCCGTGGTCGCGCATCGCGTGCTTGGCCAGGACCTTGTCGGCCGCGCGCATGCAGGCCGACACGCGCGATCCCGTGTACGCGATGCCCATCACCTCGAGCAGCTCCTGCACGGTGCCGTCCTCGCCATCGCGTCCATGCAGTGCCACGAAGGCCACGTCCGGCTCCGCCTCGGCGAGACGGCTCACCAGGTCCGCCCCGACGTCGATGGCGATCACCCGGTGGCCGAGCCGCTCGAGCGCGTCCTGGACCCGGGCGCCCGACTTCAGCGAGACCTGGCGCTCGAGCGAACGCCCGCCCTTGAGGACCGCAACGCTGCTCATCTACGTGATCCCCCGGGAGAATCGCCCCCAAGGCGATTTCTCCCAAGGGTAATCGCCCCCAAGGCGATTACCCCGGTAATCGCCCCCAAGCCGATTACCCCGCGCGCTTACGCGGCATCCGGAGCACCTTGGCGAGCTCCGTGTCGACCTCGGGCGGGTCGGGGGCCGTCGGCGCCCCGACCAGCCACCTGCCCTCGGCGCCGCGTGGCGTGCCGGCGCCGGTCGTGCCGGTCAGCGTGCCGTACAGGGCGACCTGCTCGCGCACGACCTCGCCGATCAGGCGGACCCCTTCTCGGATCTGATCCTCGTTCACGCCCGAGAAGTTCAGCCGCATCTCCGAGCCGCCGCGTCCGTCGATGTAGGCGGCCCGACCGGGCACGAACGCGACGTGCTCCTGCAGCGCCCGGGCCAGCAGGTCGGTGGTGTCGATGTAATCGGGCAGCGTGGCCCAGATGAACAGGCCGCCCTGGGGATGGGTCCAGTCGGCCTCCCGCGGGAAGTGCTCGGCCAGCGAGTCGAGCATCACGTCGCGGCGGCGGCGGTAGATCTCGATCAGCGAGCGCACGTAGTCCTCCCACGGACCGGACTCGAAGTAGGCGCTGACGAAGTACTGGGAGATCGAGGAGGAGCACAGGTCCGAGGATTGCTTGCCGATGTTCATCTTGGCCAGGACCGGGGGCGGGGCGACGCTCCAGCCCAGCCGGACTCCGGGCGAGAGGATCTTCGAAAACGTGCTCGCGTAGATGACGAACTCCTGATCGAGCGAATGCAGCGTGGGGAGCTGCTCCCCCTCGTAGCGCAGCAGGCCGTACGGGTTGTCCTCGAGCACCAGCAGCTCCCGCTCGGAGGCCAGCTGCACGAGGTGGCGCCGGCGCTCGAGCGACATCGTCACGCCGGCGGGGTTGTGGAAGTTGGGGACGGTGTAGACGAACTTCGGCGTGCGGCCGTCGCGCTCGAGCCCATCCAGGGTCGCCTCCAGCTCGTCCGTCCGCATACCGTCGCGGTCCATCCTCACCTGAACGACATCGGCCTGGTAGGCGCAGAAGGTCGGGACCGCGCCCGGGTAGGTGGGGGCCTCGGCGATCACCACGTCGCCGGGATCGAGCAGCGTCTTGCAGACCAGATCGATCACCTGTTGGCCGCCGGTGGTGACCAGCACCTCGTCGGGATCAACTGTCATCCCCTCGGCTGCCATCACCTGGACGATGCAGTGCTTAACCGCCGAAAGACCCTCGGTGGGCCCGTACTGCAGCGCCCGGGCGCAGGACTGAGCGGCCACCGTGCGCATCAGCGAGGCGTAGGAGTCCGGGGGAAACGTGGACGTGTCGGGGAGGCCGCCGGCCAGCGAGATCACGTCGTCGCGCTCGGTCAGCGCCATCAGGTCGCGCATCGCCGAGGACTTCATCACCTTGGTGCGCTCCGCGAACAGAGAGGCGTAGCGCTCGATGTCCCGGGCGGTTGAGCGGGGTCTAGAGCTCACGGTTTTATGACGGGCCCACGAGTCCGGCCGCCAGGCCGATCCCCGCAAGGCCGGACGAAGTCCGGCCCGCCCTCTCGGTTATCGTCACGTCTGTTCACGGTACAGCACGGTGCATCTCGTCTTCGACATCTTCCAGGGGATCGGGGCTGCGGCAGCAGTCGGAATCCGCCCTTTCCTACCGGCGTTGGTGGTCGCCGCGCTCGCCGCGGGCAACGTCGAGATCCACTTCAACGGCACGGATTACAGTTTCCTGCAGCACGCTCCATTCCTGCTTGTCCTGGTGATCGGATCGATCCTGCTGTCGACCGCCGAGCGGCGCGTCAGTCCGGAAAGACTCGGTTCGCGGCCGGTATGGCTCGTCCTCGGCGTGATCTCCGCGGTGATCGGGGCGCTGCTGTTCGCCGGGTCGCTGGCCCGCGGCCATTACGCGGTCTGGCCGGGCTTCGTCGGTGGCGTCGTCTGTGCTCTGATCGGTGCCGCGGCCACCCGCCCGCTGTTCGCCCGCGTGCGCCAGCGCCTCGACGCCAGCGCCGCCGCCGCCCTGCCGCTCTACGCCGAGGGCATCGCGCTGCTGCTGGCCGCGCTCTCGATCGTGGCTCCCCCCGTCGGTCCGATCGGTCTCGCGCTGCTCCTCTGGCTCCTGTTCGCCGGGCGCCGGCGCGAGGGCGAGAAGTACGCCGGCCTGCGGATCCTCCGCTAGTGGCCCACTAGATGAGCCTGCCGACCAAGAAGCTCGTGCTGGCGGTGATCGACGCGCTCAAGCCCGAGATGCTCGAGCGGGCGATCGCCTCCGGTCGGGCCCCGGCGCTGGCCCGGATCGCCCAAGAGGGCGCCTACGTCAACGACTGCGCCGCCGCCTTCCCGTCGGTCACACCGGTCTGCGCCGCCACGATCACCACCGGGGTCGGGCCCGACGAGCACCTGATTCCCAGCATGAACTGGTACCACCGCGAGGAGGCGCGCTACATCGAGTACGGCTCGAGCTTCTCTGCCACCCGCCAGTTCGGCGTGCTGCGCTCGATGACCGACACGGTTTACCGAATGAACGCAGACCACCTCTCCCACGACGTGGAGACCATCTACGAGTCGCTCGACGACGCCGACGTGCGCACCGCCGGGACGACGTACCTGATCTATCGCGGCCGGCATCAGCACGAGGTCTCCAACGAGTCGGCGCTGGCCAGGATCGTCACCTCGACCCTGTTTCGCCGGACGATCGACGGGCCGCTCGAGTTGTTCTACGCCGACCTCTATGCCAGTCGCAAGACGGGCTGCCGCGGCCAGCTCGGGATGCCGGGCGTGCGCGACCAGCACACGGGCTGCGTCGGGGCATATCTGGTCGAGCATGACCTGTTCGACTTCCTGCTCTTCTCGCTGCCCGACAACGACGCCTGGTCGCACAAGAACGGGCCGCACGCCCAGGTCACCTCGATCGCCAACGCCGATCGCCAGCTCGAGCGGCTGATGCACGCCGCCGGCGGCCCGGACGCCTTCCTGGAGGAGCACGCGGTGATCGTCACCTCGGACCATTCGCAGGCGTCGGTCGAGGCGCGGATCCGTCTCGATCAGGCGTTTGAGGAGTTTCACGTGGCCACCCCGAGCGCGGCCCGCTCGATCGGGGCGGAGGTCGCCCTCAGTCCCGCTCAGCGTTCGGCGATGATCTACGTGCTGGACGAGGAGCAACGCGAGTCGCTCACCGAGCGCTCGATCGAGGCCGTCAGCGAACTCGAGGGCGTCGACCTGGTGCTGTCGCTGGAGGGCGAGGAAGCCGTCGTCCGCAGCGAGCGGGGCGAGCTGCGGTTCGCCGCCGGAGGCGACCTGGAAGACCCCCGGGGACTGCTTTGGAGCGTGGACGGGGAGCTGGCGGCGCTCGGTGCCGAGGTGGAGGATGGCCGCTTCCTCAGCCCTGATTATCCGGACGCGCTGGCCCGCGTCTGGTCGGCGCTGAAGTGCCCGACCGCCGGCGACGTGCTGCTGTCGGCCGCCCCGGGGTACGAATTCGTCGACTGGGGCGGCGCCGACCATGTGGGGGGCGGCAGCCACGGCTCGCTGCACCGCTCAGATTCGCTCGGGGCGCTGCTCTGGTGCGGTACCGGACCTGCTTCACGCGACGCGCGCGAGCAGTGGTCGCTGCGCGATGTCGCGCCGATGGTGCGGGCCCATTTCGGGCTCGAATCGGAGGCCGGCACGGATTAGGGCCGGGTTAGCCGTTGGCGCCTTCTTACGGTGCGCTGAGACCAGGTCGTTACATTTCCCCGCGTGTCCGAAGAGATGAGCACACTCGTCGAGATGAGCTCGACCGTCGATTTCCCCGTCGTCGAGACCCCCTTCCACGCCCGGGTGCGCGACGGCGTCCGGCAGACCCACAATTGGATTCAGCTCGTCCGCTTCGCCGCGGTCGGTGCCAGCGGTTACGTCGTCAACCTGGTGGTGTTCGCGATCTGCGTCCACCTGCTGACGATCGACTACCGGGTGGCGTCGGTGGTCGCGTTCCTGGTCTCGGTGAGCAACAACTTCTGGTGGAACCGGCACTGGACCTTCGACGCCAAGCAGCATCATCCGGCGCAGCAGGGAATCCGCTTCTTTACCGTCTCGCTCGTGGCCTTCGGCTTCACCTACGTCGTGCTCGTCGCGCTGGTCAGCAGCACCTCGATGAGCAAGGTGATCGCCCAGGCGATCGCGATCGCGGCGGGCACGCCGCTGTCCTTCATCGGACAGAAGCTTTGGAGCTTCAAGGCGTAAGTGCCGCCCGACGTGGCCTGATCGTCTGGCTCCGCGCGGCGTTCGCGATCCTCGTGGGGTCGCTGGCGGTTGCGGCCGTGGTCGTCCCCGGCGAAGCGGTGGCGAGCCAGTCCGCCGGTCACGTCGGCTCATCGGCCGGAGCCCGCCCGGGAGCCTCCTCGGCCGCTGCCAAAGGCTCGTCCGGACTACGGACCAGCAAGTCCGTCACGTTCTCGACGCCGACCGATCCGAACACGCCGGTGATCGTGCTGGCCAAGAACAAGCCGCCGACCGGCTATCGGCTGACCGCGAACCAGGCCGAGCGAATCGCGGTGCGCTCGCCGAAGATCGTCGCCGAACTGCGCCGCCACCCCAAGCTGATCGCCTACGAGTACACCAAGGGGCCCGGGCGCTGGCAGGTGAGCTGGTTCAACCGCCCGCCCCACCAGCGCGAGTACGCGCAGGTCTACGTCGACGACGCCGGCGGACGCGTGACCGAGGCCTGGACCGGGTTCCAGGTGGCCTGGTCGATGGCCCGCGGCTACCCCGGCGCGTTCGGGCGCAAGATCAACAGCTGGTACGTGTGGCTGCCGCTGTGCCTGCTGTTCATCGCCCCATTCGTCCCCTGGCGCCGTAAACCGACGCTGCTGCACCTCGACCTCCTGGTGTTGCTGGCCTTCTCGGTCTCACTGGCGTTCTTCAATCACGCCCTGATCGGGATCTCGGTGCCGCTGGTCTATCCGTTCCTGCTCTACCTGCTGGCGCGGATGCTGCTGCTGGGCTTCGGTCGCGGACGCCCCCGCGAGCCTCTGCGCCTGCTCGTCCCGGTCCCGTGGCTGGCGGTGGCGATCGTCTTCCTGGCGGGCTTCCGGGTCGGGTTGAACGTAACCGACTCCAACGTGATCGACGTCGGCTATGCCGGCGTGATCGGCGCCGACAAGCTGGTGAACGGACAGCCGCTCTACGGTCACTACCCCTCCAACAACCCCAACGGCGACACCTACGGGCCGGTCAACTACTACGCCTACGTCCCGGCCCGCGCGATCTTCGGCTGGAGCGGCGCCTGGGACGATCTCCCCGCCGCCCACGCGGCGGCGATCGCCTTCGATCTCCTCACCCTGCTCGGGCTGTTCCTGCTCGGACGCCGCGTGCGCGGACCGACCACCGGCATCGTTCTGGCCTATTGCTGGGCGGCCTATCCGTTCACCCTGTACGCGCTGAGCTCCAACAGCAACGACTCGCTGGTGGCACTCCTGATCGTGATCGCTCTGCTGGTCATCAACTGGGCTCCGGTGCGCGGTGTGGCCGCCGCGCTGGCCGGCTTGACCAAGTTCGCGCCGTTCGCCCTCGGTCCGCTGTTCCTGCGCGGGCAGGGCGACTGGCCGCGCAAGCGCTCGCTCCTGCTCTACGTGATCGCCTACGCGGCGACTGTCGTACTTGCCTTCCTGCCGGTGATCCTGGACTCCAACTTCCACGCCTTCTGGCACGACACGATCGCCTACCAGGCCGGTCGTGGCTCGCCGTTCTCGATCTGGGGCTTGTGGGGCGGGCTCGGGCTCGAGCAGCACTTGGTCGAGGGCGCCGGGGCCGGGCTGGCCGTGCTGGTGGCCTTCATCCCGCGCCGGCGCACGATCGTCGAGGTCTCCGCGCTGGCCGCCGCCGTGGTGATCGCCCTCCAGCTCGGCATCACCCACTGGTTCTACCTCTACATCCCCTGGTTCTTCCCGCTGGTGCTGCTGGCTCTGATCGCCGCCCACCCCGGCTCCGAGCGCGCCTATGGGGACGCATCCGCTCCGGGCACCGCATCCGGTCTGTCCACCGGCGTCGCGGTGGGTGCATCCGGCTGAGGGTCGGTGGCCCGCCAGCCGCGGCGGGCAGTTCTTAACGGTCTGAGTCGGCGACCTTAACTGTCTGAGTCACCGGGCCGGTTTGTCTTGACGGGCCAGTGGCCGTTTGGTCAACTCACTGCACCCCCTCGGTCCAACTTGAGCGCGAGCCAGAGGTTCACGTGCTCTCCCGGATCGAGGCAACCCAAACAGTTAGGAGAAGTGACGTGATGCGCTTGCTTTCACGCATGTCGCTGCCAGTTGCGCTGCTCGGCCTGGGCCTGGCCGGCCCGGCGGTCGCCTCCGCGCACGCCGGCTCGCCCCATCGGGCCGGGCATGTCTATATCGATGACAACACCGCGGGAACGAACACCATCGCCGCCTTCGAGCGCCATGCCGACGGCACACTGACGCCGTTGCCGGGTTCTCCGTTCACCGCCGGGGGCGCAGGCACCGGCCACGGCCTGGCCGACCAGGCAGCGGTTCAGGTGGCCGACCACGGGCGTTATCTGCTCGCCGTCGATGCCGGCAGCAACCAGATCTCGGTTCTGCGGATCAGGCGTGACGGGTCGCTGCGACTGGCCAGCATCGCCTCCTCCGAGGGCTCGCTGCCTGACAGCATCGCGGTTCACGGTGACCTGGTTTACGTGGCCAACGCCGGCCCGACCGCCAGCAACTACACCGGGTTCATCTTGGGCCGCCACGGTCATCTGTCGCCACTGGCCGGCTCGACCGTCACCCTGTCCGCGGACGCGGCGCCCGCCGATGTCCTATTCAACGGCACCGGCACCAAGCTCGTCGGCACCGAGGTCGGACCGTCTGTGATCGACAGCTTCACCGTGACGCCGACCGGCCGGCTGCACGCCGCGCCCGACTCGCCGTTCACCGCGCAAGGGCTCGGCCCGTTCGGCAGCGAGTTCAGTCCCACGCACCCGAACCAGCTGTTCGTGTCCAACGCCCACAACGTCCCCGCCCTCAGCGGCACCGTCTCGGCGTTCGACGATTCTCCGAATGGCAGGCTGTCGTCGATCGGAGACTCCCCGTTCGCCGATGAGCAAACCGCCCCCTGCTGGGTGGAGATCAGCCACGACGGCCGCTTCCTGTTCACCGTGAACACCGCATCGGGTTCGATCTCGCGCTTCGCGATCGCCCCCGGTGGAGAGCTGACGCTGCTCGGCAGCACGCCGGTCGGCGCCACCGGCGGCATTGGCGCCGTCGACGCTCGCCTGAGCACCGACGGTCGCACGCTGTATGTGGACGAGAGCAAGCTCGGCGCGGTCGGCGAGTTCGCCGTCAACGGCGGCGAGTTGACCGAGCTGCCCGGCTCCCCCGCCGCGCTGCCCGCTGGCGCTACGCCCGCCGGCGTCGCCACTACCTAGCCGGCGTTCGGACCGGAAGGACAAGAGCCGGGGGCACCACGCTCCCGGCTCGTGACCGGCGCTCCGCGGCTGCCTTCTCAGGTCAGCCGGGCGCGGGCTCGTGACCGGCGCTCCGCGGCTGCCTTCTCAGGTCAGGCCGGGCGCGGGCTCCAGCACCTGCTCGATCGAGACCGCCCGCATCGGCTCCCCCGTCCGGATCAGCACGCCGTTCAGCCACGGGTCCTCGGTCGAGGTCTCGAACCGAACGGGCATCTTGGTGATCATTGACTCGAGCGCCTGCTCGCGCTTGACCCCGATCACCCCGCCGCGCGGCCCGGTCATGCCGACGTCAGTGATGTAGGCGGTACCCCCGGGCAGCACGCGGGCGTCCGCCGTCGGCACGTGCGTGTGCGTGCCGACCACGGCGGTCGCCCGGCCATCCAGGTGCCAGCCCATCCCGACCTTCTCGCTGGTCGCCTCGGCATGTACGTCGACCAGGAGATGGTCGACCTTCCCCTTGAGGGCGTAGACGGCGGCGTCGGCCTCGGAGAACAGGGGACGGGCCGCGTTCATGTACAGATTGCCCGAAAGCGAGATGACGCCGAGGCGCACTCCTTCTCGCGAAACCACGCACCATCCGTGCCCAGGCTGGCTCTTGAGGAAGTTGGCCGGCCGCAGGATCCGGTCCTCCTCGTCCAGGTAGCCGTAGATCTCACGATGCCGGTACGTGTGGTTTCCCAGTGTGATCACGTCGACCCCGGCCGTGAACAGATCCCGCGCGATCTTCGGCGTGATCCCCAGCCCACCCGCCACATTCTCCGCGTTGACCACCACGAAGTCCGGCGTGAATCGCTCTCGCAGGACCGGCAGCAATCCGAGCAGCGTGCGCTTTCCGATCCCGCCGACCACGTCGCCGACGAACAAGATGCTCACTTCTTCTTGCATGTCCTCACGGCGGGGATACTTCCATCTGTATGCGTTTGAAGTTTTCTCGCGAATATGTGGCTCCGCGGCTGGCCGCGCTGCGCCGGCCGAAGCGAGCCGTGCCGGAGGACTACAACGGCGAGCCGCCGGATCAGGCGCCAACCGAGGCGCTCGAGCCCAGCGATGCGGAGCAGAGTCATCCGGAGGACGGCGCGGCGCCGCCGGCGCCGCGCGCGGTACCGCCGGTGGTGGTGCCCCGCTGGGTGCAGCTGGTGTTGCTGCCGATCGGGCTGCTCGGGCTGTGGGCGCTGGCCCGCGCCGCCGGCGCGGTACTGCTGATCCTGATCGTCGCCGGCCTGATCGCCCTGATGCTGAACCCGCTGGTCAAGAAGCTCGAGCACGTCATGCCGCGGGGTCTGGCCATCCTGATCCTCTACCTGGGGGGCTTCGCCGCGCTCGGTGGGATCGGCGTGGCCCTCTCCTCGCCGGTCAGCACGCAGGTGACCCGCTTCTCCAACGATGTTCCGCATCTGGTCAACCAGGCCAACCACAGCCTCGCGCAGCTGCAGAACTGGCTGGACCGCAACGGCATCAACATCAAGGTCGAGCAGCAGGGCCAGACCGCCCTGCAGACGCTCCAGAAGCGTGTGCTGAAGAGCTCCGGGAGCATCGTCTCCTTCTCGCGGGACCTGCTCGGGAAGGTGGTGACGATCTCCTTCGACCTTGTGCTGATCCTGGTCCTGTCGATCTACCTGCTCGTGTACGGGCGGGAGATCGGCCAGCTGGCCCGGCGGATCATGCCGCCCGGCGACGGCACCCCGGAGGACGACTACCCGCTGCTGATCCAGCGTGCCGTCCTAGATTACGTGCGGGGCCAGCTCCTGTTCAGCTTCATCATGGGCGCGAGCGCGGCGGCGGCGCTGTGGATTTTCGGCATCACCGGCATCTTTCCCGACGGCAAGCATTACGCCCTGTTCTTCGGAGCCTTTTACGGCCTGATGGAGTTCATCCCCTACGTGGGACCGATCATCGGCCCGGCGCCGGCGGTGATCGTGGCGCTGTTCAACCATCCGATCTCGGCCGTCTGGGTGGTCCTGCTGTTCATCGCGCTGCAGCAGCTCGAGGGCCACGTCGTGGCGCCGCAGGTGTTCAGGATCTCGCTGCGGATAAACCCGATCCTGATCATCCTCTCGCTGCTCCTCGGCTACCAGATCTACGGGATCGTAGGGGCGCTGGTCGCGCTTCCGGTCGCGTCCGTGATCCGGCAGACGGTGCTCTACCTCCACCGCCATCTGGTCTTCGAGAAGTGGCAGGTGTCCGAGGCTGGAGGCGGCGGGGGCTTCCTCGGCCCCGGGCCGGCCAACTGTCCCGAGTGCGGCGTCGCCCACGGCGCCGATGACGCTTTCTGCGGCTCCTGCGGCGCCTCGCTCGAGCCGCGCGTTAGCGCGCCAAGCTGAGTAGCCTCCTTCCCAGTGACCGCAACAGCGCCCAGGGGCGAGGAGCCCGAGTACTCGCGCCAGCGCGGCGCCGCAGGTGTTCAAACCGCGACGCTCACGGTCCGCTCGCTGACCAAGCGCTACGGCTCCCGGGCGGCGCTCGAATCGGTCGAGTTCGAGCTGTATCCGGGTGAACTGGTGGCGATCATCGGTCCCAACGGGGCCGGTAAGACCACGCTGCTGTCGATCCTGGCCGGCGTGCTGGCACCCACCGAGGGCGAGATCACCCGCCCCGCCAGCGAGATCGGCTGGGTCCCGCAGCAGCCCGCGCTCTACTCCAAGCTCTCGGTGGCCGAGAACCTGCGCCTGTTCGCGCGGCTGGAGAAGCTCGCCGATCCCGAGGCCGCGGTCACCAGGATGCTCGCCCAGGCCGACCTCCAGGATCGTGCCGACGATGAGGTCGGGCGGCTCTCCGGCGGCAACAAGCAGCGCGTGAACATCGCCATCGGGCTGCTCTGCGAGCCCGCCGTGCTGCTGCTGGACGAGCCGTCGTCCTCGCTGGATCCTCGCCAGCGCGGGCGGCTGTGGGAGTTCATCGGCGGCCTGGCCGGCCGCGGCACCACGGTCGTCTACTCGACCCACAACGTCGCCGAGGCCGAGCGCTACGCCGACCGCGTGCTCGTGCTGGTCGACGGGGAGCTGCTCTTCACCGGGACGCCGGCGGCGCTCGAGGGAGCGGTGCAGGAGGGCGCGGGGCAGAAAACCGCCGAGCAGGGCCCGCACGTTCGAGGCCGGCACCGCGCCGACTTCGAGGAGGCGTTTGTCGGCTTCCTGCACGAGCGCGGGCACTAGCCAGTGCTCCCCTGCGGAAAGCACTGATCGGGGCCGACGTGCGCTGGCTGCTGGTCAAGGACCTGCAAATCCTCAAGCGCTCGCCGCTGCTGGTGGGGATCCTGATCGTCTACCCGATCGCGATCGCGTTGATGATCGGATTCGCCCTCTCCAGCCCGCCGGGCAAGCCGAAGGTGGCGTTCTTCAGCGAGGTCCCGCCGGGCAAGGGCACGATCAATCTCGGCACGCAGCAGATCAACATCTCCAGCTACGCCAGCCAGCTGTTTCAGTCGATCCAGCCGGTCAAGGTTCATTCCCGGGCTGAGGCGATCGCCAAGGTCCGCGACGGCGAGGCGCTGGCCGCCCTGATCGTGCCCGCCGACGTGCCGGCTCAGATCCAGAGCCTCGTGCAGACCGGCGTCGGCAGCCCGACGGTCGATCTGATCCTCAACTCCAAGGACCCGGTCGAGCGCCAGTACGTCGATCAGGCGATCAAGTCGCGCCTGGCCGACGTCGAGACGGGAGTCTCCAAGCAGGTGCTCCGGGTCGCGGTGAGCGACCTGCAGCAGGTCCTCAACGGCGGCAAGCTGGACTTCCTCGGCCAGAGCATCCCGCTGCTCGGCTTGAAGAAGTCGCACGCGATCGTGGACGCAGTCGTCCCGTCGCTGCCGAAGAATTCTCCCCAGCGGACGGCGCTGAAGAGCGTCTCGTCGTTCGCCAACGTGGCCATCCAGGGCCTCGGCTTCGCCAGCCCGGTGCTCGGCTCGATCGGCGCACCGCTGAGCGTCAACCAGACTCAGCTGGCGGGGAGGACCACGCCGGCCAACTCCTACGCGGTGGCGATCGCGGTGATCGTCTCGCTGATGTTCGTAACCCTGCTGCTGGCCGCCGGGATGCTGGCCATCGAGCGCTCCGAGCACGCCTACGCCAGGCTGATACGCGGGCTCATCTCTCCGGGGCGGTTGCTGTCGGAGAAGATCGTCCTCTCGGCCGGCTGTGCCGCCAGCGTGACGCTGCTGATGGCAGGATTCGTCTCCCTATTCGTGCATCTCGACTGGTCGCGGTTTGAGCTGTGGGTGCTTGCCCTCGCCGTCGCGGGGCTGGCCTTCGGCGCCCTCGGGGTCGCCATCGGCGGCTTCGCCCGGGAGGTCAGCGCGGCCTCGCTGCTGGCCTTCCTGATCTCGTTGCCGATCGCCTTCGTCGCTCTGGTGCCGGCCAACGCCGTCTCCGGCACGGTCAAGTCCGTGCTCGATGTGGTGGCGTTCGTGTTCCCGTTCCGGGCCGCGCTTGACGCGATCAACAACGCCTTCAGCGGCACCTCACCCGGGATCGGGCTCCCGCTGTTGCACCTCGCGGCACTTACCGTCGCCTTCTGGGCGCTCGCGCGCCTCGGCCTGCGGCGCTTCGCCATGACCTGATCGTCGGAAAATCCGCGGTTTTTCCGTCGGCGACAAAGGATCAGACCGACATGTATGGAAAGGTTCCCCGCCACATGTGGGAGCTAGCTGCCGCGTAGCTGACAGATCGGGACCGGCTTGGGGACCACCGAGATACTTTTTGAGCGGGTCGATGCTGTCGGCGGTGCCTGGCCGAGCGATGGCGAGGAGATTCCGGCCTGGGAATTCACCCCGGCCATCGTGGTGTCTCCGCCTCCGGCGAGGCGGGGTCGGGCGTTTCGGGTCGGGGCCGCGATCGCGATCCTGGAGGGTCTCGCGCTGGTCGCGATCGTCGGGCTGGTCAGCGGCAAGATCGCGGTTCGCTCCGGAAATGGCTCTCGCCCGGCGTCGGCGGGGCTAAGCGCCGGCTCGCACGCCGGCTCGGACGCCGCTGCGCCGCGCGCGGCTGCCTCGCACCCGGCTCGGTCGCTCCAGGCCGGGTCGCTCCCGCCCCGGTCTCATCCGGGCGACGCGCACACGGTCGCGGTGTCGCCGTATCCGAACATCCCCGCGATGGAGCGCGCCGCCGCGTACCTGCAGGCGCGTGCGGGTCGTACGGCGTTTGCCGTGGTGGACACGCGGGGTCGCGAGTACGGGCTGAACATGCACGAACACTTCGTCTCGGCCAGCGTGACCAAGGCGATGTTGCTGGTCGCCTACCTCCGTGCCCTTGACGCCCACAAGGGCACGCTCGGACCGACCTCGCAGGCCCTGCTGTACCCCATGGTCCACGTGTCGGACAACCACGCGGCGTCGGCGGTCTGGCGGATCGTCGGCAATGCCGGCCTGCAGTCGGTGGCCGACCGGGCCGCCATGACCGACTTCACCCTCGGCGTCGACTGGGCGAACGAGGAGATCAGCGCCGCCGACCAGGCGCGCTTCTTCTACCGGATCAACTCGATGATCCCGCGCCGCTTCCGCGCCTACGCCCGCTCGCTGCTGGCCAACATCGATCCGACCGAGAGCTGGGGGGTCCCGGCCGCCGCGCGCCCGGCCTGGCACGTCTTCTTCAAGGGAGGCTGGCGCCGGACCGGCGAGGGACAGCTGGTCAGCCAGGCAGGGGAGCTCGAGCGCGGGCGACAGCGGATCGCGATTGCCGTCATGACCGTGGCCGATCCCTCGATGGGCTATGGCGAGGAGACGATCGACGGCGCCACTGCCCGGCTGCTCGGGAAATAGCGGTCCGCCGTGAGCGACCAGCCAGAAGCGCTCTGCCGCCCGGCGGAGTGCGAAGCGACGAGCCAGTACCGCCCGGGGGAGCTAGCGCGAGGTCTGGGCGCGGAACATGTAGAAGCAGGCGACCGCGACGAGCAGCAGCACGATCGGCCCAAACCAGCCGACGACTCCGGCGATCGCCAGGATCGCGCCGACGACGCCGAGCGCCCCGGTGGTCCCGCCGGTGACGACGAGCCGGTACGCCCGCTGTTCGCGAGCGCGGCGGGGCGTGTAACCGCCGCGCTTCTGTAGATCAGCCATGTCCGCCAGCGTACCAGGGTTCCGGCACGGCTCCGCCGCTATTCTCGATGGGCTATGGCTTTTCCGCAGACCCGCCTGCGCAGGCTGCGTTCCACCCGCGCCCTCCGCGGACTCGTGCGCGAGACGCGCCTTGATCCGGCGGACTTCGTCTATCCCATGTTCGTCGCGCACGGCATCGACCGCCGCGAGCCGATCGCCGCGATGCCCGGCATCGACCGCCTCTCAATCGCCCACGCGGTGACCGAAGCGGGCGAGGCTGCCGCGCTCGGCATCTCCGCCGTCCTGCTGTTCGGCCTCCCCGCGGCCAAGGACGAAACCGGCTCGGGAGCCTGGGACGATGAGGGGATCGTGCAGCTGGCGACCCAGGCGATCAAGGAGGCCCACCCCGACCTGCTGGTGGTCACCGATCTCTGCCTGTGCGAGTACACGAGCCACGGCCATTGCGGGGTGCTCCGATCCGATGGCGTGGTCGACAACGACGCGACGCTCGAACTGCTCGCCCGCGCCGCGGTCTCCCAAGCCCGGGCCGGGGCCGACGTCATCGCCCCCAGCGACATGATGGACGGCCGGGTCGGCGTCATCCGCCAGGCCCTCGACGAGGACGGGCTGTCCGAGCTGCCGATCCTGGCCTACTCGGCCAAGTTCGCCTCCGCCTTCTACGGCCCGTTCCGCGAGGCCGCCGATTCCGCCCCCGCTTACGGCGATCGCCGCGGCTATCAGATGGATCCGGCCAATGGCGACGAGGCGGTGCGGGAGGCGCGGCTCGACATGGAGGAGGGCGCCGACATCCTGATGGTCAAGCCCGCCCTGCCCTACCTCGACCTGATTCGCCGGATCAAGGATCAGACGGCGATGCCACTGGCCGCCTACAACGTCAGCGGCGAGTACTCGATGCTGAAGGCTGCCGCTGCGGCCGGCTACCTCGATGAGCGCGCGGCGGTGCTCGAGACGTTGACATCGATCCGTCGGGCCGGGGCCGACATCATCATCACCTATCACGCAAAGGAGGCCGCGCGATGGCTGCAATAGGCGATCAGCCGCTCACCGGTAGCGGCTTTGGTCCGAAGCTCCGCAGTCGCAAGGATGGCGCGGCGGTCGCGCTGGATGATCTCGACAGGAGGCTGCTGAACCTGATGCAGGGCAGCTTCCCGATCGCCCCCGAGCCCTACGCCCACGTCGCCGGCGAGGCGGGGATCACCGAGACCGAGGTCATGACGCGCGTGCAGCGGCTGCTCGACGCGCGGATCATCCGCCAGGTCACGCCGATCTTCGACACGCGCGCTCTCGGGTACTCCTCGATGCTGGTCGCCGCCAAGGTCGACCCCGAGAATCCGTGGCGGGCGGCCAACGTGATCAACGCGCACCCCGGCGTCTCGCACAACTACCTGCGCAACCACGAGTTCAACATCTGGTTCACGATCGCCACCGAGCCCGACTCGCCCCTCGGGCTCCAGGGCACGCTCGACGTGCTCGGCCGGATCGCCGGCGCCGAGTCGATCCGTCAGCTGCCGACCCTGAAGCTGTTCAAGATCCGCATGGATCTGGAGATGGAGGGCGGCACCGAGGCGCTGTCCAAGACTGTCGAGGCGGCCGAGCCGGTCGAGACCGAGCCCCAGCCCTACGATCAGTTCGATCGGGCCGTGATCCTCGCCCTCCAGGGCGACATGCCGGTGATCTCGCAGCCCTACGCGCCGGCCGCCGCGCAGCTGGGGATCTCGCAGGACAAACTGCTCGAGCATCTGCAGGGCATGCAGGAGCGCAAGCTGCTGCGCCGGGTCGCGGCGATCCTGTTTCATCGCCGTGCCGGCTTCAGCGCCAACGGCATGGGCGTCTGGAAGGTGCCTGACGAGCGGATCATGGAGCTCGGCCCGCAGATGGCCGCCTTCCGGGGGATCTCGCATTGCTACCAGCGCCCGACCTATGAGGACTGGCCCTACTCGGTCTTCACGATGGCCCACGGCCGCTCCAAGGAGGAGTGCGATGCGATCCTCGACTCGATCGCCGAGCACACCGGGATCACCGAGCGCTCGACGCTCTACTCCTCCACCGAGTTCAAGAAGATCCGGCTGCTCTACTTCACCGAGGACTACCGGGCCTGGGAACGCGAACACGCCGGCGTCTGAGCGGCCGGGCGGACGTGGCATAGCGTGAAGGTCGTGACCGACAGCGGCACTCGCTCGGGCGAGCTCTACCGGCGCGCGCTGGGGTTGCTGCCCGGCGGCGTCAATTCCCCTGTCCGCGCGATGCGCTCGATCGGGCGTGATCCGATCTTCATCGCCTCCGGCGCGGGCTCGCATCTGCGGGACGTGGACGGCAACGACTATGTCGACTGGGTCGGATCCTGGGGGCCGTTGATCCTCGGCCACGCCGACCCCGCGGTGATCGCGGCGGTCACCGCTGCCGCGGAGCACGGGACATCATTCGGCGCGCCCACCGCGGCGGAGGTGGAGCTGGCCGCCGAGGTGGCCGAGCGGATCCCCTCGATCGAGATGCTGAGGATGACCTCGTCGGGCACCGAGGCGTCGATGAGCGCGATCCGGCTGTCCCGCGCCGTGACGGGACGTGAAAAGGTGCTCAAGTTCGCCGGCGCCTACCACGGCCACGTCGACGGCCTGCTTGCGCAGGCCGGCTCGGGGCTGGCCACCCAGGGAATTCCGGCCAGTCCCGGGGTACCCGCGGCGGCGGCCGGCGCAACCGTGATCGTGCCCTGGAACGACCGCGAGGCGCTCGTGGCCGCGACCGAGGAGCATCAGCTCGCGGCGATCCTGGCCGAGCCGGTGGCCGCCAACATGGGCGTCGTACCCGCGGCACCCGGATTCCTCGAGCTGCTGCGCGACCGCGCCTCGGCCACCGGCGCGCTGCTGGTATTCGATGAGGTCATCACCGGCTTCCGCGTGGCTCGAGGCGGCGCGCAGGAGCGCTTCGGCGTGCTGCCGGACCTGACCATCCTGGGCAAGATCGTCGGCGGCGGGCTCCCGGCGGCAGCATACGGAGGCCCGAGGTCGCTGATGGAGCGGATCGCCCCGGCCGGGGACGTGTACCAGGCCGGCACGCTCTCGGGCAACCCGCTGGCGGTGGCCGCCGGGCTGGCTACGCTCAGCCGGCTTGACTCCGCCGCCTACGCGCGCTTGGAGGCGATCACAGCCGAGTTGGCCGAAGGAATGCGCGGCGCCGCCGCGGCCGCCGGTTGCTCGGTCCAGGTCCAGACCGCCCCGGGCCTGCTGACCGTCTTCTTCGCCGGGCATCCCGTGGCCGACTACGCGGACGCCGGCGCCAGCGACCTCGACGCCTACGCGGTCTGGTGCCGCGGTCTGCTGGCCCGGGGGGTCTACCCGCCCGCCTCGCAGTTCGAGGCGTGGTTCCCCTCGCTGGCGCACGACGCCGCCGACCTGCGGCACACGGTCGATGCCGCCGCTGAGGCGTTCGGGGAGGTGGCGGCGCGATGACCGGGCCGGAGGCCCTCGCGGCGGCGCTGCAAGCGGAGGGTGGCACCCTGGCCGCCCTGCTGTCTCCGCCGCGGTCGGGCCGGATCGGCCCGGCCGAGCCCGGCCCGGCCCAGTCCGGCCCGGCCCAGTCCGGCCCGGCCCAAATCAGCCCGGCCGAGCCCGGTCCGGCCCAGATCGCTGCGGCCGGACCGCGCGCGGCCGGTCACGAGGCCGAGTACGAGCTCCTGCTCGAGATGATCTTCGAGGGCGCGTTGCTGCACTACGGCACTCCTCGGGTCCTCGCACTGGACGATCCCGATCTGGCGCTGCTACTGGGCGACCAGCTCTACGCGATGGGCCTCTCGCGTCTGGCCGCCCTCGGTGACCTTGACGCGATCGCCGAGCTCGCAGATCTGATCTCCTTGGTTGCCCAGGCGGCCGCGGCCGCGGACCAGGGGCTGACCGAGGCGATCTGGCGCGCCGGAGCCGTCGCGATCGGCTGGGGTTCGACCACCGCGCTGGAGCAGGCCAAGGCCTTCGTCCGGGCCGAGGATCCGTCCGCTGCGGAGCGCCTGCGATCCGCCGCAGACGCCGTGAATATGGGCGATACGAGGCGCTCGGCTAGTGACGGACGCCTCGATGTTGACGATACGCTTAGATCCGCGTTCAATTCAGACGCCTAAGCCGCAGGACCCAAGTTGCCAGACAGACACAAGCAAGACAAATCCAAGTACACCGCCGACCGGAATATGCCCGGCGCGTTTGACGGCGAGACGGTCAACCGCCGGCGGTTCATGACGATGTCGGTGCACACGGCCGGCGGCATCGCGGCGGCCGCGTTCACGCTACCGGCCCTCGGCTTTGCCCTGGGACCGATCTTCAGCCGGGTGCCGTTCGAGTGGCAGGGCATCGGCGTCCCGTCCGACTTCACCAACGACAACTACGTGATCAAGGTCCTCACGCTGGTGGAGGGCATCGGTGAGGCGGGCAAGTCGATCGCCTACGTCCGCTCCCGCAACCCCGCGATCGACACTGAGCCGGCCGACAAGTACAACCAGTGGATCGCCCTGTCCTCGCGCTGCATGCACCTCGGTTGCCCGGTGCGCTTTGTTCAGGCCGCCGGGCGTTTCATCTGCCCCTGCCACGGCGGGGTCTACAACTTCCGCGGGCTGGTGGCCGGCGGACCGCCTGTCCGCCCGCTCGACCGCTTCTACACGCGCCTGGAGAACGGGGTCGTGCAGATCGGCCCGCGCTATTCGGTCAACAGCGAACTGCGGCGCTTCTCGCCCCGCGATCCCGGACAGCCACTCGATGGGATCGGCCAGTACCTGTACCCGTCGCGTTTCTCCACCTCGCAGATCCCCAAGAACTGAACGTCATGCCGAAGTTGCCCGCGCCCCCACTCCCGAAGGTCCTGCAGCCCAAGCCCCGCCGTCCCGGGGACCAGAACGGCAAGCTCGGGCCGGTCGACCAGGCGGCCGAAGCCGGCATCACGGTCGTCGACTGGATCGACGAGCGCACGTCGCTGTCGGGCGGACTACGGTGGATGTTGTTCCGCAAGGTCCCGAAGGGGATCAACTGGTTCTACACGCTCGGCTCGGCGACGATGTTCGCCTTCCTCTCCCAGGCGGTCACCGGCGTATTCCTGGCCATGTACTACCGCCCGGACGCCACGGGCGGCGCCTACGAGTCGGTCCGCTATCTCACCGACGATGCCTTCCTCGGCCAGGTGGTGCGCGGCATGCACAAGTGGGGCGCCTCGGTGATGATCATCCTGATCTTCCTGCACATGGCCCGGGTGTTCTTCTTCGGCGCCTACAAGTATCCGCGGGAGCTGACCTGGATCATCGGCGTGGTTCTGCTGATCCTGACGATGGCGATGGGTTTCACCGGCTACCTGCTGCCGTTCGACCAGCGCTCCTACTGGGCGACCATCGTCGGGGTCAACATCAACGCCGGCGGGCCCCTGATCGGTCCCTTCCTGTCGGACTTCCTCCGAGCCGGGCCGGAATTCGGGGCCACCACGCTGTCGCGCTTCTACGCGATCCACATGTTGCTGATCCCCGGCCTGATCGCCGCCCTGATCGGGCTGCACCTGTGGCTGGTCACCAAGCTCGGAATCTCGGCGCCGCCGTGGCTGAAGGCCGAGGAAGACGCGATCCCCGAGCGCGCGGAAGTATGAGCATCGCATGAACCAGGCTGAGAAGGAGACCTACCTCCGCGACTACTCGATCCTGAAGAACCAAGGCAAGCCGTTCTTCCCATACGCCGTCGCCAAGGACGCGTGGATGGCGGTGATCGTGATGGTCATGATCATCTTCCTGGCCATCGTGTTCGGGGCCGAGCTCGGGCCAAAGGCCGACCCGACGACCACAACCTACGTCCCGCGGCCGGACTGGTACTTCTTCTTCCTGTTCGAGGTCCTCCGGGTGATGCGGAACGTTCCCAAGTTCACCCCGATGGCCACGATCGGGGTCCCGACGATCTGCATGATCCTGCTGTTCCTGCTGCCGCTGTACGACCGCAGCCCGGAGCGCCGGATCGAGCGCCGCCCGGTGGCGATGGCCGCCGGCCTGGCCACGATCGCCGCGGTGGCGTTCCTGACCTACTCCGGCGCCAACAGCGGCTCGCCGAATTCGGTTGACATGAAGGCGCCGTCCAGCCTCAACGCGACCGAGCTCGCGACATACAACGCCGGGAAGCTCGTGGTCGGCCAGTCCGGCTGTCTGGCCTGCCACGTGATCGGCGACAACGGCAACAACGGGCCTGGGCCGCCGCTGACGAACATCGGCTCCAAGATGGCCCCCGGGAACATCGCCTCGACGCTCGTGAACCCGACCGCCCCGATGCCTTCGTTCAAGGGACTCGCGCAGCAGAACCCGAAGAAGTTCCGGAACCTGGTCAACTTCCTCTCGATGCTGCAATAGCAGCGGGAACTCTCTGCCGTGACGGCGAGCGCACAGCAGGCGCCGCCCGGCGCCCCCGGCAGCCTCGAGGAACCGCAGGTGCGGGCGATGTTCGACCGGATCGCCGGCTTTTACGACCGCCTGAACACGGTCATGACCGCTGGCTTACATCATCGCTGGCGCCGGCGCGCGGGCGAGTTGAGCGGGCTGCGTCCGGGCGATCGTGCGCTCGACGCGGCCACCGGAACCGGTGATCTGGCCTTCGAGCTGGCGCGCCGGGTCGCGCCGGGGGGCGAGGTGATCGGCGCCGACTTCTCCGAGCGGATGCTGGAGATCGCCCGCGTGAAGGCGGGCAACGAGGACTCCGCCGGAGCGCGGACCAGCTTCGTCTACGCCAACGCGCTGTCGCTGCCGTTCGGGGAATCCGAATTCGACGCGGCCACCGTCGGGTTCGGCGTGCGCAACTTCTCCGATCTAGAGCAGGGGCTGCGGGAGCTGGTGCGGGTGGTCAGGCCCGGGGGCCGCGTCGTCGTGCTGGAGATCACCACCCCCCAGCGTCCGCCCCTTTCGATCTTCTTCTCACTGTGGTTTGACCGCGTGGTCCCGGTGCTCGGACGGTTGGCCGGTGACCCCGATGCCTACAGCTACCTGCCGAGCTCGGTCAAGCGCTTTCCCGCCCCCGACAAGCTCGCCGAGCTGATGTGGCTCGCCGGCCTGCGCGAGATCCGCTACGTGGTGACCGCCGGCGGGATCATCGCGCTGCATGCTGGGACGGTGGCCGGATGAGCCGGTGCGGGTCATGAGCGCCGTCGTACAGACCGTGTTGGATGCGGCCGGGGCCGAGGTGCCACGCCTGATGGAGCGGATCGAGCTGCGCATGACCGAGCTCGCCGGGGGCCATGGTCGCGAGCTGGCCCGCTACGCCGGCGACACGATCGCCGCCGGTGGTAAGCGGCTGCGGCCGCTGCTGGTGTGCCTGGCCGCCGGCGTACCGGCACCCGAGACCGAAGGCCTGGTCCACGCCGCCGTTGCGGTCGAGCTGATCCACGGCGCGACGCTCGTCCACGACGACGTGCTCGACCGGGCATCGCTGCGCCGTGGGCGCCCCACGGTCGTGGCCGCCGGAGGGCGGCTGGCCGCCACCGCCACGGGAGACCTGCTCTTCTCGCGAGCCTTCGCCGAGCTCGCCCTGACGGGTTCGGTTGAGCCCGTCCGGGTGCTCTCGCGTGCCTCCTCGGCGCTCGCCACCGGGGAGCTGATGCAGCGTGCCGATGCCTGGAATCCAGATGTCTCGGTGCAGCGCTATCTCGAGCGCTGTGGGCTGAAGACGGCTGTGCTCTTCCGCTCCGCCTGTGAGCTCGGCGCGCTCGAGGGGGGAGCGGAGTTCGAGCCGCTCGGTGTCTTCGGCGAAGCCATTGGACTGGCCTTCCAGATCCTCGATGACGTTCTCGACGTCTCGGGGCCGCCAGAGCGGACGGGCAAGCCGCAGGGGGCTGACCTGCTGGACGGGACCGTGACGCTTCCGCTGATCATCGCGCGTGAACGCGATCCCGAGCTCGCCGCGATCGACCTGCGCGAGATCGACTCGCCCGCGCGTGCTGTCGACGTTTGTCGGCGGATCGCGGCGACTGGGGCGCTGGCCGTGGCGAAGGCCCGCGCGCTGCGGCTGGTCGCCACCGCCAAGGCGGAGCTGCCCGCGCTCGAGGCGCGCCAGCGGGCAGCGCTGGAGCTGGTCGCCGACGGGGTCGTCGAGCGCTACGCCTAAAACGCGGGCCGGATCCGTCCGGCCGGCCAGCGATCGGGACTAGAAGTCCTCAGGCAGAATCAGGTCAACGCGGAGGGCGTCAGCGAACCGATCGATTTCCTCGGTCATGTTCGCCTGCGTGAGCCGCTGCAGGTCGCCCAGGATCTCAGCCAGGCCCTCGTCGAGGCGGTCCTCCAGCGATTCGACCTGCTCCCGCTGGTAGATGCCGGTCTCAGACCACCAGCAATTGGGGCATTCGAGCTGCAGCTCCCAACGCTCATGCGCGCTTTCGGCCCAGGTGACGGGCTGGACGAGTTGTGACTCGCAGCTCGGACAGACGTGGAGCGGGGCCCGGGTTACCGGGGCGCCTTCGTTGAATCGGACCACCTCGATCGACCTACCGCTCGGCAAGACGATTCGTCGGACTGTGTGGCTGTTGCTGTCTTGGCTCATCGATACCTCTCCTAGCTGCTCTTTTATCGGCGCGTCCGCGCGGCACCTTGAGCGCAAATTTCGAAGTTCCGGGGGTCCCCGCTGAAGATCCCCGCTACCCTGAGGTGCCCCACCGTCAGGAGGCTCCAGAGATGTTCCGAAATCCGATCGTCGACGCCGTTGTCGTCCTCCTGATCGTGCTTCTGTTCTTCGGCCCCAAGCGGCTGCCGGAGCTGGGCAAGTCCCTGGGCAGTGGCCTGAAGGAGTTCAAGGACGGGATCACCGGAGGCTCGGGCGATTCCGACGACGATCGGGCCGCGTTGACGCGGGCAAGTGACGAAACACCGCTGACCCGCACGAGTGACGAAGGCGGCGCCGATGCCGCGCCTTCCGGCCCCGGGGGCACCCAGATCGGCGCGGAGCGCCGCCCGTAACGCGTAACGGTCGGGTCAGCTCGTGCCGAAGGTCCTACGCCCGATCGGGTATGACGACCGGCTGAGCGTCGTCGACCATCTCGACGAGCTTCGCCAGCGGCTGATCGTCTGCGCGATCGCGCTCCTGGTCGCCTTCGGATTCTGCTTCTGGCAGAACCACGCCCTGCTGCATCTGCTCAACAAGGCGCTGCCGACGTCGCTGAAGGCGAACTCCAACCACATCTCCGGCCTCACCAACGCGACGGTGAGCGAGGCCCACGGCCTGCGTACGGCGGCGGCCGGCGCTGCGGCACTGGCTGGCTCCTCCTCGCTGTCGCCCGCCGCCCGCGCCGCGGTGACGCAGATGCAGCACGGACTCGACGAGGCAGTCAAGGCGTTGCCCAAGACCACGCCCAAGCAGCTGCCGATCACGATCGGGATCGGTGAGCCGTTCACCACGTCGCTCACCGTGGCCGCCTACTTCGCGCTGTTGATCGCGCTGCCGCTGCTGATCTACGAGTTATATGCGTTCGTGATACCGGCGCTCAGTCCGAACGAGCGAGGGGTGGCCAAGCCGGCGATGATCGTCGCGCCGGTTCTGTTCATCGGCGGAGTGGTGTTCACCTACTTCGCCGTCCTCCCGCCGGCCGTGCATTTCCTCCAGGGCTACAACAGCCAGGAGTTCGACATCCTCGTGCAGGCCAAGACCTACTACAAGTTCGAGATCTTCACGATGCTGGGAATCGGGCTGGCCTTCGAGGTCCCGTTGTTCCTGCTCGCGCTGCAGCGGACGGGCGCGATCAACGGGAGCACCCTGACCGGCAACTGGCGCTACGCTGTGGTCATCATCGCCGTGGTCACCGCGGCGCTTCCGGGGGTGGATCCGGTCACCATGGCGTTTGAGATGCTCCCCCTGATCGTCCTCTACCTGGCCAGTATCGTGATGCTCAAGATCGTCGACCGCCGTAGCGCGGCGCGGGCCGCAGCAGAGCTTGCGCGGGCTGGCGACAGCCTGGATCCGACCTAGACAAACATGCTCTTCGATCTCCGTGGACGCGGCCGCCGCCGCACCGTTCAGGTCATCTATCTGGGCCTCGCCCTGATCATGGTTGGCGGCCTGCTGCTCGTCGGGGTCGGCACGGGCAGCGGCGGGGGCATCCTCAACGCGTTCACCAACAACGGCTCCGGCGGCGCTCAGTCGCAGGTGGTCAGCCAGCAGGAGAAGACCGCCCTGCGTGCCACCCGTCTGCGCCCCAACGATCCGGCCGCCTGGGCCTCGCTCGTGGAAGCGCGCTGGAGCTCTGCCGGCCAGGGCAACAACTACAACTCCACCACCGGGCAGTTCACCGCCAATGGCAAGAAGGAGCTGCTCGCCACCACCCAGGCCTGGAAGCGCTACCTGAGCCTCAAGAAGTCCCCGGACACCATCACGGCGACGCTGGCCGCCCGCGCCTACAGCGCGCTGGCCGACTACCAGGGCGAGGCAGCCGCGTGGGAGTTCGTCACGCTCTCCAATCCCACCGCGGCGAACGCCTTCGAGTGCCTGGCCGCCTCCGCCTACGCGGCCAAGCAGACCCGCAAGGGCGACCTGGCTACGGCCAAGGCCCTCACCCTCGTGCCCAAGGTCTCGCAGTTCCAGGTCAAGCAACAGCTGGCCCAGGCCAAGACGAACCCACAGGTCGCCCAGTCGTGCTGAGGCTCGGCGTCGCCGGCCCCAGCGCCACGACAGGCCGCCCTCGCTAAGATCAGCGACCCCCTCGGGCCGTTAGCTCAATTGGCAGAGCAGGGGACTCTTAATCCCAAGGTTGGAGGTTCGATTCCTCCACGGCCCACTGTCTAAGCCCCGTGGATACCGGGTTTCTCATTCACCGGATGTGCGAGATCCGCCACATGTCCGAATATCTCCGAGATCGGCGTACGATCAAGTTATGGCGGGTCAGTTCATCCCCCAACGGGCCACTGAAGTCACCCCGCGAGCAGTTCCTTGAAGCCGGGGTCCTGGCGAATCGGATCGAGGTCGGAATCTTCTTCAAGGAACGAGCGGGTCCGCTCCGAGAGTTCGATCGCGCGCCGAAGGTGCGCGACGGCTTGGTCCGTCTGGCCGGCGAGGCTTTCGCAGCAGGCGACGTTGTAAAAAAGGTCGGCGTACGGTGGGTCGCCCGCAAGCAGCTCGCGCCCTCGATCCGCCGCCTCGGCGTGATTGCCCGCCTCGTAGAGTGGCCGCACGGGCGCGAACAGCTCCCAGCCGCCAGCCTCGTACGGTTTTCCGGGAACACCGCCGACCGCGATGATCGTCGTGCCGGGCTCCTCTCCGAACGCTGTACGTTTGACGCCGGGGCGCACGAAGACAAACGTCCCGGCGGGCGCGTCGAACTGCTCACCGTCGATCTCGAAGGATGCGCGCCCGCGTAGCACGAGATACAGCTCCTCGTTGGAATCTGGCTCGGACTCGTCGTGCTCGTTGATGATCCGGGCTCCCGCCTCACGGGCTGTCCAAGCGTTGACACCGAAAGACGTGATGCCGAAGTGGTGGCGCACGGCGCGCATCGGCGCACGGCCGTCGTCCAGCTCCAAGATCTGGTCGATATGTGCCACCGCCGCGTAACGATCCATACACATCCCTTTCTCTCGCTTCGTTCGTCGACGCGCAATGCTTGGCAACTCTAGTCCAGCTTCGAGCAGCGGCTTGGCGAGCTCACGTCCCGAACCCATGACGCCAGCCCGGATGGCTGGGCTGCTATCCGAGCTCGCGGTTGGGCTTCGCCTTGTCGACTGGCGCGACGTTCAGGCACCGATGCTGCGCCGGCGCCATCGCAGACTTCGAGATTCAAATACCGTTGACTTTTGAATACCGACGGTGTATGAATTGGTCATGGCTGTCCGTCTCTCGCGCGCTGAGCAGGTTGAGCGCAACCGAGCAGAGTTGTTGAGCGCCGCCCGGGAGGTGTTCTTAGCGAAGGGCTACGCCGGCGCGACGCTTGAGGCGATCGCGATTGAGGCGGGTTTCTCCAAGGGCGTGGTGTATTCGCAGTTCGCGGGGAAGGCCGATCTCTTCCTCGCGCTGCTCGAAGAGCGGATGACGGTACGTTGGGAGGAGAACTCGGCTTTGTTAGCGGAGTCAAGCCCGGCGAGGTCCCAGCTGGGCATCCTCGAGTTGCTGCACCGCAACGCTCGGCGGTCTGAGAGCGACGCGGCTTGGGTGCGGCTCCTGATCGAGTTTCGTGCGGTCGCGGCACGTGATGCGAAGCTGAACGAGCGCTACGCCGCCCTTCACGCCCAGACGGTTGAGCGCTTCGCCAGGCTCCTGCAGCTCACCAGCGAGCGCTCGGGCGAGGGGTTGCCCTATCCGCCGCGGTTCGTCGCCGAGCTTGTGCTCGCGATCGATACAGGCGCCGCGCTGGAACGTGTGGCCGAACCAGGGGCGCTGCCGTGGCCGCTCATGGACGAGCTTCTTATCCGTGCCTTCGACCTCCGCGTTGACCCCGGCCAACTTACTGATCAGCGAGGAACACCGGATGACCCACGCGTCGCCTGAAACAGCGGACGCGTTCGACAACCTGCGCCGCCGTCAGCTCCCAAGGATCCTTCAGGACCAAGCGGTCCATCAGGGGAGGCTGCAGTGGGACCGGGCTCAGATCGAGGCCCATCAGCGCGCCGAGCTGCATTCGCTGCTCGGCCACGCGATCCGCCGCTCACCGTTTCACGCCCAGCGACTTAACGGCATCGATGTCAAGGCTGTCGAGCCCACCGACCTCTCCGCCCTGCCGGTGATGACCAAGATGCAGATGATGAGCGCGCTCGACGACGTGTTCACTGACCGACGACTTACGCGGACGCTTACAGAGGATGCTCTAGCCGCGACGATGTCGGAGCCCGTTCCCGTTCTCGACCGCTACATCGCCTATGCGTCAGGCGGCAGCTCCGGTCTGCGCGGGGTGTTCGTCTACGACGAGGACGGGATGCGGCAGTTCGTCGGATCGTTCACACGCAACCTCGTCGCGCGACTCCGCACGCTCGGCACCAAGCCCGCCGGCGGCTTGCCGATCGCGGCTGTTGCTGCAGGCAACGCGACGCACATGACGGGATCCGCACAGGCGTTCACAGCCGACGGACGGCTCGGTTTCCGCTACGTGAGCGTGCCGGCGACGTTGCCGCTCGCGGAGATCGTCGCCCGGCTGAACGCCGGAGGCTTCGCCGCCCTCGCTGGATATCCCTCCGTCCTCGCAAGCCTCGCGAGCGAGCAGCAGGCGGGCCGCCTCCGGATCGCGCCAGCGTTCGTCGCAGCAAGCAGCGAACCGCTGAGCACCGACGTCCGCGAGCTCCTGCGCAGCACCTTCGAGGCTCCCGTGATCAACATGTTCGGTTCCACCGAGGGTCTCATGGGAACGAGCGCCCTCGACGATGAAGCGATCGTCTTCGCCGAAGATGGCTGCATCGTCGAACTCGTTGACGACCGCGGCTGCCACGTCGCGCCCGGCGTCCCGTCGACGAGAGTTCTCATCACAAACCTCACCAACCGCTTGCAGCCCCTCATCCGCTACGAAGTCACCGATAGTTTCGTCCGCCTGCCCGACAGCCCCGAGCACGGATACCTCCGAGCAACCGTCGACGGGCGAGCCGACGACGCCTTCGACTACGGAGCGGTGCGCATCCACCCAGCTACCATCCGCTCGGCACTCGTCCACACCCCCTGGGTCGCCGAATACCAGATCACTCAGACCGCCCGCGGACTGCACGCCGCGGTTGTCGGCAACGACCACACAGACCTCCATGCCGTACGCAGGCGTCTGTGCGCCGCTCTCGCCGCGGCCGGCCTGCCCACCCCCGAGATCACAACAGACCTCGTACCTAGACTCGAACCCTCAGGACAGGTCGGCAAAGTACGTCGCTTCGTCCCCCTCAGCCGGGACCCACGAATGGTGTGATCGCGAGTCGTGCGGTGTGGGACGAGACTCACCTGGGCGGAGTCGTCGACGGCTGCAGCCGCTGGAGCGAAAGGACCTGGTCGCCTGCCGCACCGCAGGCGGGGCTCAGGAACGACGGGGCCATCCACCAGGACGCCGTCGGCCAACCCCGAGATCGATCCCCGCCGTCGCATAGTTACACGCGGACTAGCCGACTCGAGTGCGACCGAAGCGAGAGGGGTACTAGGCTGCGGTATTGATGTCGTGGCGCGGGCACGGTCTGCGGCTGGATCTCGGCGAGGTCTGGTGTAACAGACGGCAGCGATTCTCTGGTCGCTCGGGCAGCTCCTCAGCCAAATCGACCTGAGCTCGCCGAGCGGCCGCGGCGTTCTCCCACCCGGGCGGGAGATCGCGATGGGTCGGCAGAAGGACATCGTCGGCGTGCAGTCCCTGGATCTTGAGGCGGCGTCAGGCCGTCAGCTCCGACCTGTCTGCCCGGCCGCATCGCAGACGGCCGGGCTCTCAGCCCAGTCAACCGACCTGAACGGCCACAGAGCGGGCTTGTCAGACCGCAACTGCTCCCGAGCCGGCGTGTTGATCGCTGTCGCCTTGATCACCGGTATCCTGGACCAGAGCAGTCCGCTCGGAATTAGTCGCTCGATCGTTTCAAGCGAGGAGGGCAGTCGTGCCAAGCGTAGTGCGTTTTGCGCTACGCTCCCGCTATGAAGACGGCTGCCCCTCTCTCGCTACGTCTTGGCTCCGAAGGGCTCAGCGCTCTCGACGAAATCGCTCGGCGGCGCGGTATCAGTCGTGCCGAGGCGGCTCGTCAGGCCATCGCCGAGACAGCCGAACGCGATCGGCGTCGCAGTGGTCTCGCCGCCGAGGCACGCTCGCTGATGGGGAGCGAGGCATACGTGCTGGAAGCCCAAGACGTCGCGGCGCTGATGGAGCAGCTGCGTGGTTCGCGGTGATGTCCACGCGATCACGATGCCGCGAGGTCGAGGTCGAGGCCGAGTCCAGCACGGCCGGCGCTATGCGGTCATCGTCCAGGCCGACGATCTGCTGAGGCTCTCGACAGTCGTCATCTGCCCGACCTCCACCTCAGCGCCAACGGCGAGCTTTCATCCCGAGATCGAGCTTGGCACCCAGCCAACCCAGGTGCTGTGCGAGATGGTCGGCGCGGTCGACGCCCGGAACCTCGGAGCGCGAGTCGGGCACCTGAGCCATCACGAACTGAGGGCAGTCGACGACGCACTTTCCCTCGTCCTCGACATCGGCTAGTCATGGCCGTCCCGGCGCGCCCGGAGGTCGACCCGGGCGGGGCGGAGTCGAGCGGATCTTCTGGATTGCCGCTGCATCCTTGGGCGCGAGCGTGGAGACGAGGCGAGCGTGTTGCCTGAAGGTCCCGTTCTGGTCTGTGGTGCCACCGGTGAGCTCGGGGGCCGGATCGCGCGCCGGCTCAGCGCGGCTGGCGTGGCGGTACGGGCGCTCGTGCGTCCGGGGTCTCCTGCTGAGCCCTTGCGAGCGCTCGGTATCGAGGTCGTGAGCGGCGATTTCCGTGACCGCGCCTCGCTAGACCGCGCCACCTTGGGCGTCAGTACGGTCGTTTCCACGGTAACGGTGATCGCACGGATCTTCGCAGGCGAGAAGGGGATCAGCTTCGACGACGTCGACGTGAAGGGACACCGCCATCTGATCGCCGCGGCGGAGCTCGCGGGTGCGGACCGGTTCCTGTTCGTATCAGCGACTAGCATGCGCTTTCCGGAAGTGGTGAAGACGCCTCTGGGCAGGGGCAAGGTTGCGACTGAACAGGCGCTCTCGTCCTCTCCCCTGCGTGAGGTGATCATGCGGCCTGACCAGCTTCAGGAAATCTGGCTTTCCCCCGCCGCCCAATTCGACTGGCCGAATCGCAAGGTAATCATCTTCGGCAAGGGCGAGACGCCAACCCGTTACGTCGCGACCGACGATGTCGCAGCCGCTGCCGCAAAGCTCGTCCTCGCCGACGACCCGCCGCGCCTCGTCGAATTCGGCGGCCCGCAGGCGTTGACGCGAAAGCAGGCGGTCGAACTGTTTGAAAGCCAGCTCGGGGACCCGATCCGGGTACGACATGTTCCGCGCGCGGCGATCAGGGCGGGGAGCGTCGCGCTTCGCCGCCTGCAGCCGGCGATGGCCTCGGTCATGGGTGGCGCGCTCGCGGCCGACCTGCACCCGGCCACGTGGACCGACGAGCCGCTCCGCGTACTCGGCATCACTCCTCGCCCCGTCGACGCCTACGCCGCCGCCGTGACAGCTCTCGAGAGCACCGAGGCGCGCTCGCCTGGCGCGCCTGACCACGGCGCAGCTACGTAGCGGAAGTACCGGGTGCGCTGCAGAGCGGGCTCGGCCCGGCACTCCAGACGCACCTGCTCGTCGCGCCACAAGCAGGGACCGCGGATCAGGCTCGGCCTTATGGCGTCCGACCCGGATCGCACCGGCTCAGGCTTCGACCGCCAACTCCGATGTCCGGCCGCGAGGCTTTCGCTCGAATTGCGCGACGCTCCGGGCACTTTGACTGACTAGAGGCCGGTGAGCTGCGGCGGGCCTGCAGATCTGAACGGGGCCTCGCTGCGGCGTATCGTCGTTTGAGTGAGCGACAGTCATCCCGAGCTGCCGGCTAAACCGGGGCGCGGCGTCTCGGCGCTCGACGCGGAGCAGATCGCCGCGTTGCGGCGTTTCGCCGTCCCGCCGGAGATGTTGATCGTGCGCTCTTGGCGGACGCTGATGCGATGAGCCTCCTGGGGAATGCGCAGGCCGGATCCGAGGCGAATCCCAGCCTGGCCCGCTGTGTGTACCTCGGGAGCGAGAGACGCATCTATCTGGTTCCGGGCGCCGGCGCTGTTTGTTGCATCGCCATACACGCCGGCGGCGAGGCGTTTGTGGGAACCACCACGACGACGCTCTCAACACGGGATGGCCACGGATTCGTTAGATCCGGCCCGAGTCGCGCCCGATCGGAGCCGAGTCTTGAGGTCACTTTCGTCGGGGTGCTGCCCGACGGTGGACGCGATCTGCGGATCGTCGACCGGTCCGGCCAGGCCAGCGTGGTTCCCTCGACCCCGGACGACGGATATTGGATCACCGTCAACGAACGGGTTGACATGGACAAAGCGAGACGGAACCGTGCGGCAGATGCCCTTTGGCCGATTTGGGATGGCTCGAGTTCTGTTCGATTGAGGTAGGGGTCCCGCGCCGGGTCGCCACCTAGCGCGTTCTGAAGGCTGAACCCTACCCCGGCGCTTTCGGGTTGATGATGATCCGGAACTCTCGATCGCGAACCTCAGATGGCTCCTTCCACTGACTCTGCGTTCCGGCTCAGCTCATTCGCTCTCGCATTGACTCGTCGGTCTCAGACCAGGCCAAGTCGCTTCGCAGGCGGCGCGAGCCGTGATGGCGACTGCTCGAGCCTCATGGGGTTGCGCGCCCGCATATCCGCGAAGCCGAGCTCGATCCGGACCAGGTCCTCGATCAGCTCCCGGTCCTGCTTGCCAGGATGGCGTTTGCACAAACGCACAAGCAGTTCGCTGTCGATCTCGATGCGCACGGTCGTCGCCATCATCGAAAGTGTACGGCCACCGCTCGACACTCCCGGCATGACGACGAGTCCGCAAGGTCATCCAGCGACGTGTCCCGAGATATGTCCCGAACTCAGCAATTCTTACCTGCGCTAACTGCACTCAAACGACCTGAACCGCCCGTAGATACGGCAAATGCCCTGCAAACGAGCGACTCTTAATCCCAAGGTTGGAGGTTCGATTCCTCCACGGCCCACTCCGAGAGCCCGCATAGGGGACGACCTTCCCGACGCCCGCAGGGTGGGGGCCTGGCCGAGAAAGCGAACGCATGGTTCGCTTTCTCGGCCAGGCTCGGATGATGTCCGGCCGGCCGCGTCTGGACGCTGTTGCTGCCGGCTTTTCTGGGTCATGGTCGGCAGCCTGGATTGCCTCACTCGTGGTCAGCGCTGTTCTCGCGAGACGCTGACCTAGCCAAGTCGGGTTCTGGCTCCAGGCCGGAAGCTGTGGGTGTTGCGCTGCCGGCGAGCCTCGGGCGAGCCAGGTGCTCACGGACAGCCGCGTCGGCGAGTCGGGCAACGTCTTCGTGCGCACTCACCGCGGCCACGAACGCCGGCCGGCTGATCGTCCAGAGGCGCACGTCGGTGATGGCACGCACCGTCGCCTGGCGAGGGATGTCAAGCAGCAGCGCGATCTCGCCGAAGGCGCTGCCCGGACCGTGGCGCCCGCCGTCCTCCTCGACTTCCACCGCACCGTCGTCGATCACAAAGAACTGGTCACCGACCTCACCGGCGGTGACGACGGCAGTGCCGGCGAGAACCGACACGGATTGCGCTCCCTGGACGAGCCGCTCCAGGCGCGGGAGCGGCAGGGGAGAGAGGAAGCGCACACCACGCAACAGCTCTCGTACGCGCGAGGCTTCCTCCTGACCGGTGTCCAGGCGCGCCATCGTTCCGGCGGCGCCGAGTGCCAGCAACCCGAAGGCGGAGCTCGTCGCCGCCAAGCTTCCCGGTGTCCCCAGCGCACGGATCAGCACTGGGGCGATGAGCGCGCCGAGGCCGGCGGCGCCGGAGTAGGCGATCTCCGAGAGCGCGTAGATGCGTCCCGCCACAGCGTCGTCGGCCAGGCGCGGGACGAGCGCCATGAAACCGACCTCGACCAGTGCCATGCCCACGCCCGCCGGCAGCATCGCCAGCAAGGCGACGGCGACCCCGTCGACGCCGGAGACGCCGACCCCCACCGCGAAGCTCACACATCCCACCAGGAGCGCGAGCCCATAGCCTCGCCGCCGAACGAGCGCGAGCAGGACGACGCTGCCGAGGACGCCGCCGACGCCCCAGACGAGGTATAGCTCTCCGGGACCGCCGTTCCCCATGTGGAGGTTCCCGATCGCCAGAGCGGGCACCTGAACCTCGACCGCGCCCTCAACGATCAGAAGCCCGGCGAGCAGGGCGAACGCGGTGCGGAGGGACGGCGTGTGCCTGAGCGTCCGAAGGCCGGCGAGAGCCTCTGCCAGTCCGGAATTCTCCGTCTCAGGCTCGTCCGTCTCGGTGGCCTTCACCCATGGCAGGCGGAGAGCGAGGAATGCCGCGACCGCGAATAGGCCGGCGGCGGTAGCGGTCACCGCGCCGGTGCCGAGGACGGCTATCGCCGTAGCACCGGCCCCTCCACCGAGCAGGAAGCCGCCGTTGTCGATGGCGCCCCAGACCGCCGTGGCGTTTGTCAACTCCTCCGGCGTTCTTGCCAGCGCTGGGAGCAGCGCCTCGAGCGCGGGCCTGGGCGCAGTGGCTGCCGCTCCGGTCGCGGCGGCGAGCACGATGATCGGCCACAGGTCCCCGTGCGACGTCATGATCGCGGCGACAGCGCCCAAGCCCACGGCCTCGAGCGCACACGCCCCGGCGACCACTGTGGCTCGTCCGATCCGGTCGATCAGCCATCCCGACAGCGGCGCCGCGATGATCGCCGGCAGGAGCCGCGCCGCGATCACGAGTCCCACAGCCGTGGCGCCGGAGCGGTCGAACGCGTAGACCGCTATGGCGACCGAGAACGCCCAACCAGCCGTAGACGCGAGCAGCCAGGCGGCCAGGAGGAGCCGAAGGGAACCCCCCACGAGGCGGGGGGCGGACGCGTTCACCGGGGTAAGCTTCACGCGCCCGATCGGCTATTGCAAGGGTGACGGCGAGCAGTTACGGTCCTCGAGCCAGAACTACGACTGGGGAGTGCAGAGATCGACGTCGTCGATACACCGCAGGCCAGTTCGCCGGTGTATTTGGACCAGCCGACGCGGTCGCCATGGCTGGCTCAGGTCACGCGGGATGTCGCGTCGCAGCCGCTGGACGCAGACGGCGTCGCCGACGTGGTGGTGGTGGGCGCGGGAATAGCGGGGGTCGCCACGACCTTTTTCATCCTGAGGAACACCAACAAGAGCGTGATGCTCGTCGAGCGCGACAGCGTCGCCTCCGGCGCGACAGGAAGGAATGCCGGTCAGCTCACGACGTACTTCGAGCGGCCGCTCGCGAGTATCGCGGACGAGTTCGGGGTCGAGCAGGCGGTGCAAGCCCAGCGTGAATTCGACTGCGCCCATGACCTCCTGGATCTGATCGTGGACGAAGTCGGCGCGTCGCTCCGCATCGAGCGCTTCACCGGTCGCATGGGGATGTTCAACCTGAATCATCTTCAGGTCCATCTGCGCAACAGCCTGATCCGCCGGCAGGGCGGGTGGCGGGCGGGGGAATGCGTCGTCGCCGAGGACGCGGACTTCATCCGGGAGATCCCGCCAGAGTTCGACGGCCTGTACGAAGTGGTACCCCGGGCGCGTGTGCGCGAGCTCCTGGAGATCAATGACGAGAGGTACTGCGCCGTCCTGTCCGATCTCGCGGGCTACGCCAACAGTTGCCAGCTCTCGGTGCAGGTGCTCGACTGGCTCCTGGGACGCTACCCAGACCGCTTGCGGTTCGCCGAGCAGACTCCCGTCACGACCATCACAGTCGGCGAAGATCGGGCGCAGGTGCACGCCGGCGGCCACGACGTCACCGCGGGCCACGTCGTGCTCTGCACCAATGGCTTCCTCGGCCATGTCGTCCAGGATGCCTCCGCAGCGCCGGTCCGGCTGGCCCCCGATCAGGAGATCACCGGGGTGGTCGGCCACATGCTCGCATTCGTCGAGAACGAGGCACGTGAGCCGGCGGCGATGAGCTACATCCGGAACACAATAATCGGCGGTGAGACAGCCTACGTCTATGTGACCCGGCGCACGTACGACAGGACCGATGACATGGTGACGCTCACCTGCATGGGCGGCCCGGAGACTACGTGCGACCCGCAGACATGGGATCCACAGATTCCCTTCCCAGGAGACCTGATCGCCCAGATGGACAACGACGTGCGGCCGCTGGCCAACTCCCTACGGCCGTCTGGACAGCCGTACGACTTCCACTGGCATGGCCTGATGGGCTACAACGGCAGCGGGATTCGGGTGGTTGGCGCTCATCCGCGCCATCCCAGCCTGCTCTACAACCTCGGCTGCAACGGGGTTGGCTTCCTCCCGTCGATCCTCGGAGGTCATCGGGTATCGCAACTGCTGGCAGGCCTCAAATTGCCTCCCAGCATCTTCGATCCGCGGCCTTCGTGACGGCAATACGTGAAGTAAGCGCCAAGCTGCACGCGCCCGCCGCCCCTTTGATCATTTTGCGGGAGCCCCGGTCTTGCTGATCAGCTGTCGCCGCAGTCTCGTGGCTGGTCCGAAGCGTGTGCTGACCGGCTCGGCCTGGACGAACCCGAGGCTCTCGTAGAACGGGAAGTTACGGGGGTGCGCGACGACAGTCAGCTCTCGGCATCCGCCGAGACGAGCGCGGGCCGCGGCTTCCTCGACAAGAGCCGTACCGATTCCCTGGCGCATCACCTCGGGATCGACGAATAGGTCCTCCAGCTCGCACACGCCATCCCCGGCCGGCGCGACGACCGAGAAGCCGATGATTTCGCCGGCTGGGCCGGCCGCGACGCGCACACGTCCCTCGGAGAGGGCCACCCGCGCGATCCCGAGCGCGTCTGGATTTGCTTCGAGATGCGGGCGGTCCTCTTCCCAGACGTATGAAGACCGGCGGTGCAGATCGTTCAGCGTCTCATGATCTGAGGTGTTCCCGAATCGGATGTCGCTGAGCCCAACCATGACCACACACTCTTTCAAGGATCAAACCTGGTGGTCGGGCCGTAATGGCCAAGGCGATCGGGACGCCCTCGATGTAACGCGGCGGGTGGGTTGCGGCGTATAGGAGTAGATGCCAGCACCGAGCCGATCTGACGCCGAGTTGATCGTTGCCTCCCGCCACGATCCGGTCGCATTCCGTGAGCTGTATGACCGCTGGGCCGAGCCGCTGCTGGCGTACTTCTACCGCCGTGTGCTCGATGCCGAGGTAGCGGCCGACCTGCTGGCCAATACGTTCGCGGTTGCCTACGAGCGCCGAGCGCGCTTCCGTGATCTCGGGCGCCCGGGGGGCGCGTGGCTGTACGGGATCGCTGGTAAGGAGCTGTCGCATTACTTTCGGCGCCGCTCGGTTGAGCTGCGGGCGGCGCGCCGTTTGGGACTGCAGCGGCCCGAGCTCGACGCCGCGTCCGCCGCCAGGATCGAGACCCTGGTGGAGAGCGATCAGCTCCGGGCCTCGTTGACTGCCGCGATGCGCCAGATCTCCGGCGCCGAGCGCGATGCCGTCGAGCTACGGGTGGTCGACGAGCTTGGCTACGAGGAGATCGCCGCGCGCCTGCAGTGCACCGAGGCCGCGGCGCGGACGCGCGTGCATCGAGGCCTCGCCCGGCTCAGCAAATTGATGGAGGCCCAGGGATGAGTGAGATCCCGTTCGTGCAGGCCCTTGGTGACGAGCTGGAGCGTGCGATCACCGCGGATCTCGCTGGCCGCGCGCCGGCACGGCGGCGGCTGAGGATCCCGCACGGGCGTGGGCGGCTGATGATCGCGCTGGTCGTTCTCGCCCTCGGCGGCGCTGCGTTGGCCGATACTCTGCAGAACTCGACTCGGCTGGCGGCGGGTTCGGCCAACTGCTCCTATGGGACCTCGAACACCAGCCCCGGCGTTCAGGGCGTGCCGCTCAGCGGCCTGTCGCCCGTCGCTGCCTGCCTCCAGGAGTATCGTCATAACGGGCCCGCCGCACTGAGCCGACCGGGCGTCAAATTCGTCGCCTGCGAGCAGAGCCGCTTCTATGTCGATGTGATGGTGGCCGATGGCCGCCCCGGCCAATGCCGGCGTCTTGGGCTCTCGCCGCTGCCGGCTACCTACGCCGCGGGGGCGACGCGGGTCCAGAGTCTGGAGCGGGCGCTTGGCCAATTGCAGCGGGGCCATGACTGCATCGCGCCGGCGGTGCTCGTGAGAGAGGTCCGGGCGCTGCTCGTACAACTTGGCTTCCACGGATGGCGTCCCGAGCTCGACCGTCCACCGCTGTTTGGTCCGACCGGCACGTGTGCACAGTTCCCGGGCACTGACACCCAACCGTCTGATCCGTACCTGGCCTTAGATCCCGCCCGCCGGGTGGTGGTGCTCGGGAGCGGTCCCGCGTTGTCCACCGTTCGGCTCGTCGATAGGGTCTTGCCGCAGCTGATCCTCGCCTCGGGGCGGCGCTGCCTCTCGCCCCGCGAAGCGCGGGCGCTGTCTCGGCGTCTGCTCGCCCCAGGTCACTGGAGCGTCGAGTTCGCGCTCACCGCCGAACTCTTCGGCCAGACGTTCAACCAGGCCCGTCAGCTCCGCTACAACAACGGCTGCACAGTCATCGTCACCCTGCGGCCCTTGCCTCCGGGTCACAAGATGGCTGTCTGGCTGAACGCCCGCTCAGGGCCTCCATTGCCGCACGGCCAGGCCGCACCGGCCATCAGCTCGTATGCGCCCTGAGCAGACAGCCGCAAGGACCCAAGCAACCTGATGGGTCCGTCGCGGGCGCGACTGTCAGTATCGGAGAATCCGATATCGGAGCCACGCCCACTGTTCGGGTATCTGCTCGCGCTCAGACTTGCGGCAAATGCGCCCGCCTCGATGGGTCGAGCCCCGCCCAAGAGCGAGGCCCGACCCCCACCGACAGTCAGCCTGGTCGGGTCACACCACGATCCGAATCAGGCTCTTCAGCTTGCCGATATCGGTTCCGGCCACGGCCACGTCGGAGCCGAGGAGCGTGTTGAACGCTTGAGCGGTCGATTTACTCAACTTCACCTCTCCGGTCACGGTCACCTCGCGCCCGCTGCCCTCCACGGCGAAGTTCGTCACCGTCGCGAAGATCTCACGGCCGCGGTCGTTGACCAAGGCCGATAGAAACGTGCGGCCTCCGTCGCGGACGAGGATGAAATCGCGGTAGTTGACTGAGCGACCGCCATGCGAAAACGTCACGCCCCCCGAGTGAAAGACATGGCCGTCCATGGAGTCGGCGTTTACCGACCCACGTGTGATCGGCAGGATCAGCGACCCATCCGCGCCTACGGTTGCGTTCCCGGTCACGGTCACGGCAATATCGTTCGCGGCTAAGAACTGGCCGCTCGCGGCGGACGGGATGATCGCGGTCCGCTCACCGTTGACCTGAAAGACGTGCGCCTGGGCCGACGCCGATCCAACAGCCAGCACGGCGAGGGCGGCACACACCAACCACAGCACCCTGCGGGGTGTTCTAAACATGTTACTTCTCCTCTCGGTTGCCCCGGGGGTCCAGCAACCCCCGTAGCAACTTACTTCCCGAAATGGGATTGGTCAACCCAGCTTTACGTACTGTTTAAGCCGGTGGCGTCGACACTGGGCAATCACGTCTGCTCGGTTCAAAACGAGCGCTCCCAACGATCCACTCGGACGGGGGTCGCCGGCCTCAAGTGAGGCGGTCGTGTTCACGCCTCGGCAGGCCAAGCCCCTCGGAACGACACTCGGTTTCAGTGGCATCTTGCGCCTGTCGGCGAGCTGATACGGCGGCGTGCTGTCGACGAGGCGTGAGCTCGGGAACTTTGGCTCCAGATGCACGTGTGGCGTGCACTGAGCGCCAAACTTCGCCACCGGGACGCGGCCGCCCTCGGGCACGAAGGCGATCGTGGCTCCCGGCAGTTTCATGCTTCCGATGCGGGCCGCCTCGTCGCGTTCCCGCGCGGCGTGGCCATGTCGACTCGCTCAAGCATCGCCGCCGGCGCTTGACTTTGTATCACAAAGCTTGGTAGAGTTTGTGCCACAAAGGCTGAGAAGGAGGGACAGATGCAAGGGACGTACGACAGCGACGCGACCGAGACGCAAGGGGAGCAGGGACTGGATCCTCGTGAAGCGGCGAGGCTGCTGGAGCGGACCAGACGGAGGGCGCACCGCGAGTTGGACTTCAGGTCGCCGTGGCTGACGCTGCTCGCGGCGGCAGCGGCGCTGGTCGCTTTCGGCTCGGTGTGGCTGTCGGTCCGCGAACAGCATCCCTACAAATATCCGACGGTCGTAGGCTTGTTGGGCCTGTATGGCGTGGTGGCGATCCGGATTGGCTCGGTGCTCTACGCCCATCACCGCGCCACGGCCGGTGTGAGTGGGCGCTCGGTGCGCCAGACGCGCGCCGAGGGGTTGGCGTTGGCGGCGGCGTTGCTGGCCGTGTACGTGATCATGGGCGCGTTGGCGAACGCCGGGGCGAGCGACGGGGTCGTCTACGGCGTGTATGTCGCCACCGCGACGATGCTCGTTCTCAGCACGTTCTGGGCAGCCCGTTCGGCGATACGGGAGGACTGGCCGGAACTCGGCCTGTCGATCGCGATCATGGTCGTCGCCACGGGCAGCGCGTTCGCGGGACCCCGCGGAGTGTGGCTGAGCAACGGCGTAGGCCTCTGCGTCGTGCTCCTGGCGTACAGCGCCGTGCAGGCTTGGCAGCGCCGCGCGCCTCGATCAGACGGATGACCGCCGACGCGCTTGACCCGTTGATCCACGTCCCCGCGCGACTGCAGATCGTGGCCACCCTGGCTGCGCTGCCCGACGGCGATGCGCTGTCCTTCACCCGGCTGCAGGACATGATCGGACTGACGCCCGGCAACCTGATCACGCACCTACGCAAGCTCGAGGACGCCGACTACCTCACCAGCGAGAAGACCGGCAACGGGCCGGCGTCGCGAACCTCGGTGGCGCTGACCCACCGTGGACGCGCCGCCCTGGGCACCTATACCGAAACGCTACGCGGCCTGCTCACCGGGCTGTAGACATGACTGCACGAGACTCCATCGCTCGTTCACAGAAGCGATCCACCGCGGGCTAATCGGGGAGCGTTCGCGGGAGCCCGAAGTGGGCGAACAGGCTGCGCTCGGTGAACCAGGTGATCGCCGAGATGCGCTCGCCGGTGAGTGTCAGGACCATGAGCCCGTAGGCGCGCGCGATCGTCGCGTGTCGGTCCGGGAGGTAGCAGCCGAACGCGGGCTGGTGGTTGGCTCGCGTGGCCACGAGCCGGAGGTTGGCGCCGCGACGGGTCGCGCGGTCGTCGAGGAACCTGGCGATCGCGTGGGCGCCCTGGTACTCATACGGCTCAGGCGGCATCGTGAGCCACGCGTCGTCGCTGAGCAGCGACACAACCCCTCCTGTGTCGCCGCGCTCGACCGCGGCCGCGAACAGGCCGACAAGCTCGCGCTCGTGCGCTGAGCTGGGCAGCGCCGCGCCGTCGCGGCCTCCATGCGGCACCCGTTCGTCCAGGGTCGCGCGTGCCCGTTGCAACGCTCCTTTGACGGAGGCTTCGCTGCTCTCCAATATTTCCGAGACCTCGTTGCGCTGGTAACCGAGCACATCGCTCAGCACGAGCACGGCCCGCTGGCGCGGCGGTAGATGCTGGAGGGCGGCGACGAAAGCAAGGCCGACCGACTCTCTGGTCTCGTAGCGTGCCTCGGGCCCCGGGGCAGTGTCCGGGGCCCCCTCGAGCAGGACGTCGGGATAGGGCTCCAGCCACATCGGCTCAGCGATCCGAGTGGGTTCGGGGGGTTCAACCATCGCAGGGACCTCCTTTGGGCGGCGTCCGCGGTCGCGAAGCGCGTTCAGACAGCGGTTGGTGGCGATTCGATACAGCCAGTTGCGCAGCGACGCGCGTCCCTGAAAGGCGTTCAAACCGCGCCAGGCCGCCAGCAACGTCTCCTGCACCGCGTCCTCAGCGTCCTGGAGCGATCCGAGGATCCGGTAGCAGTGCAGGTGGAGCTCCCGCCGATACGGATCGACCAGCTCCCGAAAGGCGTCCTCGTCTCCTGCACGGGCGCGACTAAGCGTGTTCGGGCTCATCACCACATCACCCCAGTGTTGGGTCAACCGACGGTGCCATCACCCGTAAAGACACCAGATGCGTTCGCGACGGACCGGTCGCCCTCGATTACCGGTGGACCGTTCCGTTTTTCGCTTCCCGGGTGTCCAAGCAAGCAAAGCCGAAGACGACACTGGAGGCTCAATGACATCCGCATCCTCGAATATCAACCGCTGGCGCGCGTTCGCATTGCTTGCGGTGGCGTATTTCATGACGACGATCGATCTGACGATCGTCAACGTATCGCTGCCGACCATCGGCCGCGATCTGCACTTCAACGCGACCAACCTGCAGTGGCTGGTGACCGCGTATGCGCTCACGTTTGGCGGCTTTCTGCTGCTCGGCGGTCGCGCTGCCGATCTGCTCGGCCGCCGCCGGGTCCTGATGGTCGGGCTCGCCGTATTCACCGCGGCTTCGCTGGGGTGCGCGCTCGCCACTGGCGAGGTGTTTCTGATCGCGATGCGAGCGATCCAGGGGTTGGGCGCGGCGATCATGCTGCCGGCTGCACTGTCGATCGTGATGAACATGTTCCGGGAGGGCGCCGAGCGTAATAAGGCGCTCGGGATCTGGGGCGGCCTCGGTGCGGGCGGCGGGACGGTCGGGCTGATCGCCGGCGGAGTGATCACCCGCTACATCGGGTGGGAGTACATCTTCTACCTGAACGTTCCGATTGGCGCCGTCGCCTTGACGCTGGTGCCCCGGGTCGTACCCGACAGCCGGATCGGCGGGAGCCGCCGGCGGTTCGACGTGCCGGGAGCGATCACCGGCACCGCAGGACTCGTGCTGCTGGTAGATGCGATCTCGGAAGCACCGCAATACGGTTGGGGCGCCACGCGAACGATCGGGCTCCTGGCGGCATCAGCCGCGCTGCTGGTCACGTTCCTGATCATCGAGACCCGGACCGAGGATCCTTTGCTCCCGCTGTCGATCTTCCGACTGGGCACCCTTGCCGGCGCCAACGTCGCGGGGCTCCTGCTGGGCGGAAGCTTCTTCGCGTTCGTGTTCGCCGGCACCCTCTACATGCAAGAGGTGATGCACTACAGCGCCCTACAGAGCGGACTCGCCTGGCTGGCCGCTTCGGTGACATCGATGACGCTCGCCGGTGTCTCACAGCTGCTCGTCACGCGGATCGGGGCAAAGATCGTCATGGCGATCGGGATGACTTTGATCGGTACCGGAATCGTGTGGGCGACTCAGGTGCCAGTGCATGGGCACTTCCTGGCCAACCTTGCCGGACCGTTCGTCGTCGCCGGCGCCGGAACTGCTTTCTCGTTCATCCCGATCTCGGTGGCAGCGCTGCAGGGCGTGACCGAACGCCAGTCTGGACTTGCCTCCGGCATGCTGAATACCAGCACGCAGTTCGGTGCCGCGATCGGGACGGCGATCGCCTCCAGCGTGGCGGCGAGCGGCACGAAGGCGCTGCTTCATGCGGGCGACGCCGCACCGACCGCGCTGGCGGGTGGTTTTCACCGTACGTTCTGGGTGCTGGGAGCCATCGCGCTACTCGCGCCCCCTGCGGTCTTCGTGCTCGGGCGCCGAACCGGGCCTTCACAGGCTGTGGCTCAGCGCGAGAGCAAGCCGCCCCAGATCCCCCTCGCCGCCACCAACTGACCCACCATCCATCAGACAACGACAGCACGCGAATCGAGGTAGACATGAGAGAGAGGACCGAGAACCTGAGGTCGGCTGGAGCCGACGCACGCGACGCAGTGCCGCTCCCTATCGTGGCTGACCGGGCAGCGTTCGAAGCCGAGCTCGAGGACCTTCGAACCCGCGAGAAGGCGCACACCCACGAGGGCGACGCGATCGCCGCCGCCCGGCGGCGCCTACCCGTGGTCGAGATCGACGCGACACTCCCGCTGATCGGCCAAGACGGTCCGGTGACGCTGCTGGAGGCGTTCGAGGGACGTCGACAGCTGATCGCCTACTACTTCATGTGGTGGGACGGCCATCCGGCCGCCGAGCAGTGCGAGGGCTGCACGCTCTACAACGGGCACGTTCGGGAGCGCTCCTTTCTGCACTCGCGCGAGGTCACCTACGCCACGTTCTGCCAGGGTCCCTATGACGAGAGTCTCCGCTACCGCGACTTCATGGGCTGGGACATGCCCTGGTACTCGGCCCAGCCGTCGCTCGATGCGCTCTTGACCGAGCGGCAGGTGGGCAGGTTCTACCTGGTGTGCTACATGCGGACCGGCGACCGGGTGTTTGAGACCTACTGGACCAACGGTCGAGGTGTCGAGGCGATGAACAACAGCTACTCGTTGTTGGACCTGACCGTGTATGGGCGCCAGGAAGCCTGGGAGGACTCGCCCACCGGCTGGCCGCAGAGGTGGGGGAAGGGCACCGGCGAGCCGGACGCGTATCGCACGGGCGGACGGCCGATCGCCCAATGGTCGCGCTTGGAAGCCGGACGCTCGGACGATCTCCGGGGTCCGAACTAGGACGGTTTTCGCCCTCGACGACCCGGGACGTCAGCTCGCGGCCGTGCTTCAGGCTAGGCGGCGGAGCCGGTCTGCGGACCGGGCGCCGTCGCGGTTGGCGCCCGCAACGCGTCGATCACGAGCTCCAGATGGCGACGCCAATCGAAGCCGGCGCCGTGGTGGTTCATCGTCGAGGACACGCCACACATGAGCATTGCGATGTCGCTCGCGGCGATGTCGGTCCGCATCGTGCCGGCCCGGTGGGCACGCTCGATCAACTGTTCGGTGAGCGCGTAGAGCTCCTCCTGCACCGGCAGCGAATCGTTCCAGATGTGCTCGCCCACGCCGGTCAGCGCGTGTTGCATGGCCGCGTCCCGCGCGCAGTCGTCGGCGTTGCGTCGAAGCGTGTCAGCGAACACGTCGAACGGCTCGCCCTCGCGCTGCAGCCCCTCGCGCGCGCTCTCGACGAGGTGCTGGAACTTCTGCCGGATGAGCTCAGCCATCAGCGCATCTTTGGTCGGGAAGTGGCGGTACACGGTGCCGACGCCGACGTGGGCTTGCGCCGCCACGTCATCCATCTGGGCGTCCGCGCCGTGCTGCGCGAATACAGCCTTGGCGCTCTGAAGGATGCGCTCGCGATTGCGCCGCGCGTCTGCGCGCAGCGGTCGCTCGGTCTCTTGGATGGTGCTCGTCACAGGATTTTCACGCTGATGGCTTGACAAACGGAACCTTAGTTCACTATCGTCCGGAAAGCAAAGCGGAACCGGAGGTCACCTTCCATGTCAACGATAGCCCAAGCGCCCGACTACACGCCTAAAGCGCCCGATTACACGCCCCGCGCGAAGAACCTCGCCCTGGTGCTCCTGGCGATGACCCAGTTCGTGATCGTGATCGACGCGTCGATCGTGAATGTCGCGCTGCCTTCGATCGGCTCCGCCCTGCATTTCGCACGCGCCGACCTCTCCTGGGTCGTGAACGCCTACACGCTCACCTTCGGAGGCTTTCTCCTGCTCGGCGGGCGACTGGCCGACCTGCTCGGCCGCCGGCGCATGTTCATGCTCGGTCTGATCGTGTTTTCCCTCGCGTCGTTGGCGGGCGGCATCGCACAATCGGAAGGGTGGCTGATCGCTGCCCGCGCGATTCAGGGCCTCGGGGCCGCGATCGTCTCACCCGCGGCTCTCTCGATCATCACCACGACCTTTGCGGAAGGGGCGGAGCGCAACCGTGCCCTCGGCATCTGGGGTGCCGTCGCCGGGGCCGGTGGCGCCGCCGGTGTCCTGCTCGGCGGCATCCTGACCAGCGGCCTGAGCTGGCGTTGGGTGCTGTTCGTCAACGTCCCGATCGGGCTCCTAGCCGCGACCGTCGCTCCGCGGACGCTGCTCGAGAGCCGATCGGCGGACGAGCACAGGAGCTTCGATCTGCCAGGTGCCGTGACCGTCACGGCCGGCCTCGCACTCCTCGTCTACGCCGTGGTCGACGCCGTCAACGCCGGCTGGGGCTCGTCCACGACGCTGATCCGGCTCGCCATCGCCGCCGCCCTCCTGATCGCGTTCCTCGTCATCGAGCTACGGCAGCGCCACCCCCTGATGCCCTTCTCGATCTTCCGGTTGCGCACCTTGCGCGGAGCCAACATCGTGGGTCTGCTGATCGGGATGTCGCTGTTCTCGATGTTCTTCTTCATCTCGCTCTATGTCCAACAGGTCCTGCACTACACCCCGATCAAGGCCGGGCTCGCCTACCTCCCGCTCGCGGTGGGAATCATCATTTCCGCCGGCGCTGCGTCGCAGCTGGTGACTCGTATCGGCTTCAAGCCGCCACTGATCGCCGGCATGCTGCTGATCGCCGGTGGCCTGCTTTGGTTCTCCCAGGTCCCTGCCGTCGGCGGCTCGTTCGCCGCCGACGTCCTCGGGCCGTCGCTGCTCGCCGCCTTCGGTCTCGGTTTTGCCTTCGTCCCGGTGACGATCGCCGCCGTGACCGGCACCAGGGCCGGGGAGGCGGGGCTCGCGTCCGGGTTGATCAACACCACTCAGCAGGTCGGTGGGGCCCTGGGCCTGGCGATCCTCGCCACGATCGCCAACAGCCGGACCCAGAGCCTGGTCCACTCCGGTGTGCACAACGCCTCGGTCGCGTTGACCAAGGGTTTCGACCGCGCCTTTCTCGTCGGCGCCGGATTCGCACTCGTTGGAGCGCTTCTTGCCGCCGTCCTGATCTCATCAAGGGACAGCCGCGAACAGGCCCAGGCAATCCGCGACGAGACCGCGTCGTCGTCGGTCCCGGTCCCCGCCCCGGCCGGCTAGACGGGCACGGAAGGCACCGGCTCCGCCCCAAGCCCGACGAAAACAGGGGGTGGCTACATATCCCGCACTATGTCCGGGATATGTAGCAACGCCCGCCGGCGAAGCCCCCCTTCGCTCGTTGCGGCGCTCGTCGGATTGAGATGTCCACATCCGAGCACAGCCCGCTCTCGAAGGCGCGCGCCGATCGCACCGGGTGTTTATGCGCGGTCGCTACAGGCAAGGAGGCCTACTGTGAGTAGCGCAGGCGGTCCAGTGCCACGCCGGTTGATCGACCGCCGGGCGATCGTGACCGGGGCCGGGTCCGGCATCGGCCGGGCGATCGCTCGGCGCCTGGCCGCAGAGGGCGCGCGCGTCATGGTCGCGGACGTGGACGAAGACGCGGCGCGACGCGTGGGCGACGAGCTCGGGGCCCCCGCGCTGGCACAGACGGTGGACGTGGCCAGCGCGGCGAGCGTCAAGGCGATGATCGGCCGCGCTCGCGAGGAGTGGAACGGTCTCGACGTGCTCGTCAACAACGCCGGAGTGGGAATCGCCGCGACGACGCCGGACACCGACGATCGGGACTGGCGGCGCGTGCTCGATATCTGCCTGACGGGGACGTTCCTGGGGATGAAGCACGCCATCCCGCTGATGCGAGCCGGCGGTGGCGGTGCGATCGTCAACATGTCGTCCGTCGCGGCGCTGGTCGGGATCACCGATCGGGCGGCATACTGCGCGGCCAAGGGCGGGATCCTCGCCCTCACCCGGGCCGCGGCGATCGACCACGTCGGCGAGGGGATCCGGGTGAACTGCATCGCCCCCGGCACGGTCGACACGCCGTGGATCGAGCGCATCACCAGCGGCTACGACGACCCCGTGGCGGCGCGGGCGGCGATGGAGGCGCGGCAACCTCACGGTCGCCTGGTGAGCCCCGAGGAGATCGCCGCGATGGCGGCCTACCTGGCTTCCGACGAGGCGGCCTCGGTGATCGGCGCCGCGATGGTGGTCGACGGGGGCATGACAGCGCGTTGACCGGCCGCATCGGGCGCCTGCGGGCGCTTGACATCCGCTTCCCGACCTCCCGCACGCTCGCGGGCTCCGATGCGATGAACCCGGCGCCGGACTACTCGGCCTGCTACGTGATCCTCGACACCGACCGGGGCGATGGGGTCCAGGGACACGGGCTGTCGTTCACGATCGGTCGCGGCACCGAGATCGTCGTCACCGCGGCCAACGCCCTGGCGCCGCTGGTCGAAGGGTTGGACCTCGATGGGATCACGGCCGATATGCGCGGGTTCTGGCGGCGCCTGACCGGCGAGAGTCAGCTGCGGTGGCTGGGACCGGAGAAGGGCGTCGTGCACCTCGCCACGGCAGCAGTGATCAACGCCGTCTGGGATCTCTGGGCCAAGCTCGCCGGCAAGCCCCTGTGGGAGATGCTGTGCGAGATGACGCCCGAGGAGATCGTGGCTTGCGTCGACTTCCGTTACATCGAGGATGTCATCACGCCCGACGCGGCGGTCGAGTTGCTGCGCTCCCGCGAGCCGGGGCGCAGAGCCCGGATGAAGGAGATGCGCGAGGTCGGGTACCCGGCCTATACGACCTCGGCGGGCTGGCTCGGGTACGACGACGACGAGCTGCGACGCCTCTGCCGCCAGGCCGTCGACGACGGCTGGACGCACCTCAAGCTGAAGGTCGGCGCCGACCTCGAGGACGACGTGCGCCGGGTGCGGATCGCGCGCGAGGAGATCGGAGCCGATCGCAAGCTGATGCTCGATGCCAACCAGGTCTGGGAAGTTCCCGAGGCGATCGCCAACATGGAGCGCCTGGCCGGCTGCGATCCGTGGTGGATCGAGGAGCCGACAAGCCCTGACGATGTGCTCGGGCACGCCGTGATCGCGCGGGCGGTCGCCCCGATCGGCGTGGCGACGGGGGAGCATGCGCACAACCGGGTCATGTTCAAGCAGCTCCTGCAAGCGGACGCGATCTCGTTCTGTCAGATCGACGCGTGCCGGCTAGCCGGCGTGAACGAGGTCATCGCTGTGCTGTTGCTGGCCGCGACCTTTGACATTCCGGTCTGCCCGCACGCCGGCGGTGTCGGCCTCTGCGAGTACGTGCAGCACCTGGCGATGTTCGACTACGTGTGTGTCAGCGGATCGCTGGAGAACCGGATCGTCGAGTACGTCGATCACCTGCACGAGCACTTTCTCGATCCCGTGGTGATACGCGATCACCACTACATGGCCCCGACCGCCCCGGGCTATTCGACTCAGATCGCCGAGTCGTCATTACGCGACTACACCTACCCCTCTGGCTCGGTCTGGAGAAATTGACCGGCTGAGAGTTTCGAGCCTCGGCTGACGGGGGACCTGCTCTCTAAGAGAGAGAGGAGTCCCGGTGACACCCGAAGCAGATGGTGCCCTCGTCGAGATCCGCGACGTCAGCAAGCGGTTTCCCGGAGTGCAGGCGCTCGACTCGGTCAGCCTCAACATCCGGCCGGGCGAAGTTCACGCGGTCGCCGGAGAGAACGGCGCCGGGAAATCGACGCTGATGAAGCTGCTCTCGCAGCTCGAGCGTCCGAGTGAAGGCACGATCGAGATCGAAGGCAAGCCGGTGCGGTTCCGCAATCCCCGGCATGCGCAACGGCTGGGCGTGGCGATGGTCCACCAGGAGTTCGCGCTGGCGCCGCACCTCACCGTCGCCGACAACCTGGCGCTGGGGCGTGAGCAGACACACGCCGGGCTGATCGTCCGCGGATCCGAGAAGCAGCGGGCGCGGGAGCTGCTCGAACGCGTGGGGTTGGACGTCAACCCCGGCCGGCGAGTGTCAAGTCTCTCGGTCGCCGAGCAGCAGCGGGTGGAGATCGCCAAGGCGCTCGCCGTCGACGCCAAGCTCGTGATCATGGACGAGCCCACGGCAACGCTGACCGAGCCCGAGATCGACGACCTGTTCAAGCTGATAGAGGAGCTGAAGGCCGATGGGATCGCGATCTTCTACATCTCGCACCGGCTCGAGGAGGTAGTGCGGATCGCCGACAGGGTCACCGTGATGCGCGACGGGCAGGTCGTGGACACCCTGTCCAAGGGTGACTTCGACGAGTCCGAGCTGGTCAAGCTGATGGTGGGGCGCGAGATCGACAACCTGTACCCCAAGGAAGGGAGCGAGGTCGGCGATGTCGTGCTCCGCGTCACCGGCGTCACACGTCCTGGCGTCCTTCACGATTGCTCGTTCGAGGTTCACGGCGGCGAGATCGTCGGATTCGCGGGCCTGATCGGCGCGGGACGGACGGAGCTGGCTCGCGCCGTGTTCGCCGCCGACCCGATCACCGCGGGCGAGATCGAGCTCGACGGAAAGGCGCTGCAGCTGAGCTCTCCCAGCGACGCGATCGCCGCCGGAATCGGCTACCTCACCGAGGACCGCAAGGGCGAGGGACTGGCCATGCAGCTGCCGGTCGAGCACAACATCACGTTGGCGCGGGTTCCGGGACCGGGGATCTGGATCGACCGCGGCAGCGAGCGACAATCGGCCGAGCGTCGCCGCGATCAGCTTGACATCCGCACGCCGTCGCTCAGCCGGCCGGTCGAGGCCCTGTCCGGCGGCACCCAGCAGAAGGTGGTCGTCGCCAGATGGCTGGAGACCGAGGCTCGGATGTTGTTCTTCGACGAGCCGAGCCGCGGCATCGACGTCGGCGCCAAGGCCGAGATGTTCAAGCTGATCGGAGGCCTGGCCGCGGATGGCGTAGCGGTCGTCCTGATCAGCTCCTACCTGCCGGAGCTGATCAACATGTGCGACCGGATCATCGTCATACGCGACGGTCGGACGGTCGGTGAGCTGAACCGGAACGAGTTCGACGAGGAGCGGATCATGGCGCTTGCGTCGGGCGTGGAGAGGGAGGCTGCATGAGCACGCACACTGAATCACGGGCTCCGATGTCACTGCGCGTGCCGGAGAGCGTCCGCGACCGGCTCCAGGACGTCGTATCCCAGCTCGCCGCAGCCGGCGCCCTGATCGTCGTCTTCGTCGCGCTGTGCTTCGCATCTCCCTACTTCCTGACCTCCAACAACCTGTTCAACATCGGGGTGCAGGTGTCGGTGGTTGCGATCATCGCCGTCGGCCAGACACTGGTGATCCTGACGGCCGGGATCGACCTGTCGGTCGGCTCGGTCGCCGGCCTCGGAGGGATCCTGGGTTCGATGGCGATCGCCAAGGCCGGGTTCCCGATCATTCCCGGCATCCTCGTCGGGGTTCTCGCCGGTGCGGCCGTAGGACTCGTCAACGGATTGCTGATCACGCAGATGAAGCTGCCGCCGTTCATCGCCACGCTCGGCATGCTGGGCGTGGCCCGCGGTCTGACTTTCATCGTCGGTGGCGAGAATGCCGTCTACGGGCTGCCGAGCGGCTTCCGCAACGTCGGCGAGGGCCAGATCGGCCCGATCCCGCTGCCGTTGATCTACCTGCTCGTGATCGCCGCCGCGGGCTATGTGATCCTCAGCCGGACCAAGCTCGGGCGCTACGCGTACGCGATCGGCTCGAACAAGGAGGCCGCGCGGCTATCGGGCATATCCATCAACCGCTACCTGATCGGCGTGTACGTGATCTGCTCCGCACTGGCCGGCTTCGGCGGCATGATCGCCGCTTCGCTGGTGCAATCCGGACAGCCCAACTACGGCGTCGGACTCGAGCTCAACGTGATCGCTGCCTGCGTGATCGGGGGGACGAGTCTGTTCGGCGGCGTCGGCACGATCGGCGGAACCCTGATCGGCGCGTTCCTGATGGCGGTGATCACCAACGGCGCCGTGCTGCTCAACATCACGCAGTACTACCAGCAGGTGATCATCGGCGTGATCATCTGGCTCGCCGTGTGGTGGGATCAGGTCCGCCGACGCCGGCTGGCTGCGGCGTCGACGTCTGACGGCAGAAGGAACACGGATGCTCAGGACAAGCGGAGCAATGGCGATGGCCAGAACGGGCGCGCCGCCAGCGCGCAGGGTGAGAAGAGGAGTGCTCATGCGACGTAGGTTCACAGCCGTCGCGTTAATGGTCACGTCCTGCTTGGCCGCGGGCTGCGGTTTTGTCAAGGTCCATAACGCCGCGATCACCCTCCAGAAGACGCCGCCGGTTCACCTGGCGGTGATTCCCAAGTCCGTCGGCTTGGATTACTGGAGCAAAGTGCACTCCGGTGCGGAGTGTGCAGCGTCGCAGATGAAGAACGTGAGCGTGACCTGGAACGGCGTCACCGACGAGACCGACGTCGTCGGGCAGCTGAACCTGCTCAACAACTACATCGGCACGGGAGTCAACGGGCTCGTGTACGCCGCCACCGACGCAACCGCGATGACGCAGGTCTCGACCAGCGCGACCAAGGCCGGCATCAAGGTGGTGTCGATCGATTCCGGGACGACGCCTCAGCCGTCGAACGTGCCGCTGCTGGCGACCAACAACATCGCCGGGGCGAAGCTCGCTGCTGCCCAGCTGGCCAAGGCCATCGGGCCGTCGGGCGGCAAGATCGCGATCATCGCCTTCCACGCCGGCTCGCAAACCAACGACCAGCGGGTACAGGGCTTCGAGACGGGGCTGAAGAAGTACCCCAAGCTTCATCTGGTCGCCACCCAGTACAGCCAGAACGATTACAACACGGCGCTGACGGTGACGGCGAACGTGCTCACTGCCAACCCCGACCTGAAGGGCCTGTTCGCGGCCAACGAGGCCAGCGACATCGGCGCCGTCCAGGCGGTGCGACTCGCGCATCTGGTCGGCAAGGTGAAGATCATCGGCTGGGACACCTCGCCCGACGAGGTCAAGGGGGTGCAGGAGGGGATCGTGTCCGGGCTGATCTCCCAGGACCCGTTCCGGATGGGCTACGACGGCGTCCGAGCAGCGGCTGCACTGATCCGGCACCAGGCAAAGCCGAAGAGTGAGAACACCGGCGAAGTTATGGTGACAAAGGCAAACCTGCACAATCCCACTGTGCGGCAGTTCGTCAGTCCGCGGTGCGGCCCTCCGCGTCAAGTCGACGTTGGCTGACCCGCCGAGACCGGCGCGGATCGACGCCCACCAGCATTTCTGGAGCCTGGCCGACAGTTCGTATTCGTGGCTGATGCGCCCCGGCCACGAGCCGATTCGCCGCGACTTCGGACCGACCGACCTCGAGCCACTCCTGCGGAGCACCGGTATCACGCACACGATCACCGTCCAGGCGGAGAACTCGTTTGCCGACACCAACGCGATGCTGGCGCGCGCTGACGAGCATCCCTGGATCGCCGCCGTGGTCGGTTGGGTGCCGCTGCTCGAGCCCGACGCGGCGGCACGAGCCCTCGATCGCTACCTCGAGCACCGAGCGTTCCGGGGCGTCCGTCATCTCGTCCACGATGAAGCCGACCCGGATTGGCTGCGGCGCGATGGCGTGCGTGAGAGCCTCGCCCTGCTAGCCGAGCGAGACCTCGTGTTCGAGATCCCTGCCGTCTTTCCTCGCCATCTGGAGCACGTCCCGGGCCTGGCGGACGCGACGCCGCAGCTGAAGATCGTCATCGACCACCTGGGCAAGCCCCCGATGGACAACGACCAGCTCGGGCCATGGGCGACGCAGCTGGCCGCAGCCGCCGCGTCCGAGAACGTGTATGCGAAGGTGTCCGGCTTGAGCGCCGCGGCCGATGCCGACGGACGGCCGACCGCTGACCTGCGTCGGTGCGTCGAGGTTGCTCTGGAGCAGTTTGGGCCGGAGCGGCTGATGTTCGGCTCCGACTGGCCGGTGTGCCTGCTGGCCGGCGACTACGAGCTCGCGTGGGACCAGACGCTGCAGATTCTCGAAGGGCAACCGGCTGTCGTCCGCGACGCGCTTCTCGGCGGAACGGCCGCCCGCGTCTACGGTCTCGACCTATGAACGACCAGAGCCGGGCGACCGCGGTCATCACCGGGGCCGGGCGCGGGATCGGCGCCGCCTGCGCGCGGAAGTTCGCCCGGGCGCAGTGGAATGTCGTCCTCGTCGACCGGGACGCGGACGAGCTCTCGGCGACGGCCGAGGCGTGCGGAGGCGATGCGGCGACGCTGGTCGGCGACGTCACCCGACGCGCGATCAACGACGCCGCCGTTGCCCTCGCACACGACCGATTCGGGCGGCTCGACTGCGCCTTGGCCAACGCCGGTCTCAGCCTCGCACGATCGATCGATGACACCACCGATGACGACATCGACCGGCTCCTGGCGGTCAACCTCAGAGCCGTGATCTATCTGGCGCAGGCTGCGCACACCGCCCTCTCGAGGAGTGCCGGCAGCCTGGTCGTGATGGCGTCCAAGACAGGGCTCGTCGCCCAAACGGACTCGCCCCTGTACTGCGCCACCAAGGGCGCCGCGGTCCAGCTGGCCCGGGCGCTGGCGCTCGACTGGGCCCGCGATGGCATCAGGGTCAACGCGGTATGCCCGGGGATCGTCGACACCCCGATGCTCGACAGCTTCCTCGCTCAGCTCCCCGATCCGGATCGCGCCCGCCGGGAGTTGTCGACCGCTCAGCCGCTCGGTCGGCTCGCCACGCCCGCCGAATGTGCAGCCGCGGCGTTGTTTCTCGCCTCTCCCGGAGCGTCGTTCATCACCGGGGTCGCGCTCCCGGTCGATGGCGGATTCACCGCGCAGTGATATGCGGGTCGACGTGGATCTTCGGGCCCGACCCGGCATCGTCGGGGCGCCATCCGGCCAGGACGTCCCCGACCTGTTCGAGGCCGACGGTCGCGGCGACCAGCGGACGCGGGTCGACAGCGCCTGAGGCGTAGGCGTCGACCGCCCCGCGAAGGCCCGGCGACCCGGACAGCACCCCGACCGCGGTTACGTCCTTCAGGGCCAGGACCCTGGTGTCGATCGTGCTCGGCGCGCCGGCCAGCCCGATGTAGACCACCCGCTTGCCGGGCTCGACCAGCTCCAACGCCAGGGCAGGCAAACTCGCCGCGTTGGAGGCATCCACGACGGCATCGAACCGCAGGCTCGGCACGTCGGTCTCGGTCCACACGCCGTCGAGGCCGAGCGTACGGACGAAGGACAGGGAGGGGCCGGCCTTTCCCATCACGTGCACCTCCGCACCCGCCGCGCGCGCGAACTCGGTGACCAGCAGGCCGATCGTTCCGGGACCGAGGACGAGCAATCGGTCACCCGGGTGCAGATCGGCGCCCCATGTTGCGCGCAGCGCATTTCCGCCTGGCTCCACCATCGCGCCGGCAGCATCGTCGACCGCGTCGGGAAGCGCGTGCAGCGACGTCTCGGGGACGGCGAGCTGCTCGGCGAGCGCGCCGGCCCTACCGCCGCTGATCCCGACCTCTGTGCGGTGCCGGCACAGATGCTGGGACCCGGATCGGCAGCGGTGACAGTCGCCGCAGCCCAGCATCGTGTCGCCTGTGACGCGCCGTCCGATCCATGACTCGTCGACGCCGGCTCCCACCGCGGAGACGGCTCCGCTCCACTCGTGCCCGAGTCGCATCGGGTAGGCGGCGTGGCCGTCGTGCAGGTAGGCCATCTCGCCCGTGAAGAACTCCACGTCGGTCCCGCACACGCCGACGCGGGCGACGTCGACGACAACCTCCCCCGGCTTCGCTGACGGAGCCTCCACATCCCAGACCGAGCACTCACCCGGCCCGATCACCACGAACGCCCTCACTCGCTGCTCCTCATCGTCCCGACCAGGGGGTGACGGGGACCCCGGTGACGCCGACGTGCGCGATGAACAGGTGGCCGGAGAGGGGAAACGCGTCGAGCTGGCGAGACGACAGCTCCGCGCGGGCCGTGGTGATCAGCAGGGCGTCGCGCCCGGGACCGACGAAGGCGACGCTGGAGGTGTGGGGCGCGGGCACCGTGACCGTGGCCAGACGGTCCCCTCCCGGCGAGTAGCAGCGCACCTCGCCGGCTCCCCACATCGCGACCCACAGGTTGCCCTCGGTATCCACGCAGAGACCATCGGGCGAGCCATCGCAGAAGCGCCGGACGGTGGCCCGCGTGCCCCAGTCGCCGGTATCGGCGTCGTAGGGCCGAGCCCAGATGACGCCGGGGGTCGTGTCGACGCTGTACAGGACCGAGCCGTTCGGCGAGAAGCCGAGCCCGTTGGAGAGCGTCAGGTCGTCGTCGAGGACCTTCAGCTCACCGGCGCCGACCCGATACAGGCACTCCCCACGCTCGCGCGCGTCCAGGGCCATGCTGCCGACCAGGAACCGTCCCGCCGGGTCACAGGCACCGTCGTTGAGCCGACTGTGTCGCCCGGCGGGGATCAGGCTTGCCAGCCTCTCACTGTGGGCATTTCGATCGATCCGGTAGAGGTCGCGAGCTCCGGCGACCAGGAGCTCTCCCTCCGCGGAGCAGACGACCGCGCCAACGGTCTCGGCAAAGCCGACCTGCGCGACCGAGACCAGCGTGCCGCCCTCCAGCCGGCCGCTGTGGACCACGCCGGCATTGATGTCCACCCAGAGGACGCGTGCGCGGGGCGCGTCCCACAGCGGACCCTCACCCAATTCATAGGACTCCTCGGAGGCGACCGCAGCGGAGAACTGTTTCATCTGGCGCCTGGCACCGCTTTGGGGCACTGGCTGCCGGTAGGCTCGCGCACAGCGTAGATCCTAGGCTCCGTCCACCCGGCGGAAGAGGCCGATGTCAACCCAGCGCAGCTCGCAGTGGTACTCCGGAAGCGACCGCAACGCGTACATCCATCGTGCGTGGATGCGCCGGGGCTTGCCGGCCCACGCCTTCGACGGACGCCCGCACGTTGCGATCGCCAATACCGCCTCGGACCTGACGCCGTGCAACGCTCACCTCGGCGAGGTGGCCGAGAGCGTCAAGCAGGGCGTCTACGAGGCGGGCGGCATCCCGATGAACCTTCCCGTCGTGTCGTTGGGCGAGACGCAGGTCCGCCCGACCGCGATGCTGTGGCGAAACATGGCGGCGATGGCTGCCGAGGAGATGTTCCGCGCCAATCCGATCGACGGCCTGGTGCTGCTGGGGGGATGCGACAAGACGATCCCGGCGTTGTTGATGGCGGCGGCGTCCGTGGACCTGCCGGCGATCGTGGTCCCGGGCGGGCCGATGCTGAGCGGAACCTTCAGGGGGGTGGCCCTCGGGTGCGGGACCGACGTCTGGAAGCTCTCGGAGGAGGTCCGCGCCGGAACGCTGTCGCGGGAGGAGTTCCTCCGTTCGGAATCTTCGATGATCCGCAGCCGCGGCCATTGCAACACGATGGGGACCGCCTCGACGATGGCCATGATGGCCGAGGCGCTCGGAACCACGATCCCCGGCGTCGCCGGGACTCCGGCAGCCGACAGCCGGCTCCTGGAAGGCGCCCACGAGGCCGGTCGGCAGGTCATCTCGATGGTGCGCGACGGTCGGCGCCCGAGCCGGTTCTTGACTCGTGGCTCGTTTCTCAACGCGATCGTCGCGCTGGCCGCGGTGGGCGGATCGACCAACGCGGTGATCCACCTGCTGGCAATCGCAGGACGGCTGGGGATCGAGCTGACACAGGACGACTTCGATCACGTCGGCGCCTCCGTGCCGCTGCTCGTCGACCTCCAGCCCGCCGGCCGGTTCCTGATGGAGGACCTCCATCGCGCGGGCGGACTGCTGGCCGTGCTGCGGGAGGTGCAGGACCTGCTCGACCCCCTGGCCCTCACGATCACCGGACGGCCGCTTGTCGAGTATCTCCCCGATGCCCGGATCTGGGACCCCGAGGTGATCCGACCGCGATCCGCCCCACTTCGGTCGGACGCCGGGATCGCCGTGCTGTACGGCAGCCTCGCGCCCACCGGGGCGGTGATCAAGCCGGCCGCCGCCTCGGAGCATCTGCTCCGCCATCGCGGGCGCGCCGTCGTGTTCGACTCGATCGAGGACTTCAACGGCCGGATCGACGATCCGGATCTTGACGTCGACGCGGACTCGGTGTTGGTGCTCCGCGGGTGTGGCCCCAGGGGATATCCGGGGATGCCGGAGGTGGCGAACATGCCGCTGCCGACGAAGCTGCTCGAGCAGGGCGTCCGCGACATGGTCCGGATCTGCGACGGGCGGATGAGCGGGACCGCGTACGGCACCGTCGTGCTGCACGTCTCGCCCGAGGCCGCGGCCGGGGGCCCGCTGGGACGGATCCGCACGGGCGACTACGTGACTCTCGACGTTCCGGCGCGCCGCCTCGAGGTGGACGTCCTCGACGAGGAGCTAGCCAGGCGGGGACCCGCCGCGGCGGCGGTGGAGGCTTACGCAAAGCCGTCCCGCGGCTGGGAGCACCTGTACGTGAGCACGGTGCAGCAGGCGAATACGGGCGCCGACCTGGACTTTCTCGTCGGCGCCAGCGGTGATCAGGTCTCGCGTGAATCGCACTAAATGCCCGATGTCCCCAAGCTCTACGGCGTAAGTCAGGCCGCCGCGGCGATCAGCGCGTCGGCCACTCGGACGACACGGGCGTCGAGCGGTCCGGGTCGGCGCGCCAAGACGATGCGTCTCGTTTCCTGTGGCTCACCACGCACGGCGACCACCTTCACGCCCTCCGGGAGCACACCCAGTGTGATCGGCGCGAGCGTGGTGATGGCCAGTCCGGCGGCGACGATCTGAAGCTTGGCGAACCAGTCGCGCACGACGTAGCGGACGTCGGGGCGCTCGGCCAGGCCCGGCCACACACCGAGCAGGGAGTCGCCAGGGTCCGAGCGGCTGGCCACCCAGACCTGGCCTTCGAGCTGCTCCACCTCGACCGCTCGGGCGTCCGCGAGCGGGTGGTTCGCGGGCACGCCGATGACCAGATCGCGCTCGGACAGGGTAGTGAGCTCGAGCGCCGGCGACTCGGCGTCCGGCGGCCGGAACGGCGGCGTGCGGGCGAGGACCGCGAGGTCCAGAGTGCCGGCCCGGAGGGCGCGGACCAGCGTGGGCGTTGTCCCCTCCCGCAACGTGACCTTCGGCTCCCGCGGTAGCGATGCCAGCGCCTTGGGCACCAGCCCGGCTGCTGCCGTCGCGAACGCGCCGAGTCGTACCGGCCCAGCCGCGACCGGTTCGCCCGCCAACTCGCGCAGTGCGGTCTCGAGTTCGTCGAGAACGCGGACCGAGCTCGCCAGCAGGCGCGATCCCGCCGGGGTCACGGTGACCCCGTGCCGGCGGCGATCGAAGAGCCGGCGGCCGGCGGCGGCCTCGAGCGCTGCCATCTGCCGCGAGACGGCCGATTGCGTGTAACCGAGCGAGTTTGCCGCGGCCGAGAAGGAGCCCGCGCGCACGACCTCGCGCAGGACGCGCAATCCACTGATGGAGACATCCGGAGCCATGCCGGTTTGTCATGGTACCTGTGCGAGATCCTCGTTGCCGGCATGCCCGCGCGAGGCTAGATTGAGTCCATGTCCACTTCACGTACTGCTCTTGTCACCGGTGCCAATCAGGGCCTCGGCCTCGCGCTCGTCGAGGGGCTGGCCGCGCGGATGGCGCCCCACGACCGCATCCTGCTCACCGGCCGCGACCCGGGCCGCATCCGGGCCGCGGCGGACGCGGTCGCCGCCGGGCCGGCGATCGCCCGCGTCGAGGTCCGCGTGCTGGATGTCCGCGATGGCGAGGCCATCGCGGCGCTCGCCGCGGAGCTGGGCGAGGTCGACATCGTCTTCTCCAACGCCACGGCCCGCATGAGCCCGCACGCCGATCCCGCCGACGAGATCGATGCCGTCGCCGAGACCAGCAACCTCGCGACCAGCCGCGTGTTGCGCGCCTTCGCGCCGTGCCTGCGCCGGGGCGGCCGATTGATCGTCGTCGCCAGCGCGCTCGGCACGCTCGACAAGCTCGATGACCGCGTCGCCGGCCGCTTCGCCCGAGCCGCTGAGAACCTCGACGCCGTCGACGCCCTGGTCGCCGAGTGGCGTCAGGCCGTCCGCGACGGGCGCGCCGAGGCCGATGGCTTCGGGACATGGCTGAACATCCCGTCCAAGGTCGCGCAGGTGGCTGCCGTCCGCGCCGTCGCCCGGGAGCGCCGAGCCGCCGATCTCTCCGAGGGCAAGCTGATCATGGCGCTCTGTCCGGGACTGATCGACACCGACGCCTCCCGCCCGTGGTTCGAGGACATGAGCGAGGCCCAGACTCCGGCCGAGGCAGCGGCGTGGCCCGTCGAACTCGCCCTGGCGCCGACGTTCGACCCCAGCTTCTACGGCGAGCTCGTCCAGTTCGGGAAGGTCCTCCCGTGGGCCTCCGGCATCCCGGTCGCGCACAGGGCGACCGCCTGACTCATGTACGACACCGGGTCATCTGAGCGGCTTTGATGCAAAGACCGGGAATTTCACAAGTCCGGGGGCTAAACCTCCTCGGCCGGTTTGCCGATGATTGTTTCAATGGCGGGCACCAACTCGAATCCGTGGGATGTGTTCGCGCGCCGACCGGCTCCTTTGGCAGAGCTGGTCAAGTCCGAGCGCGAACGGATCCTGGCAGCTCGGAACGATGACTCCGCATCAGCGCTGGAACGGCGAGAGTCTCCGGACGCGGCCGGCGCTCCGCCGCCGTTGCCCGACATCGCCGCCTGAGCCGACTGGCGTCACAATGCGAGCGTGGCCTCGTATTCGGTCAATGATGCGGGAGTAGCTCACGCACGCGAGCTGATCGCCAAGCGCCAGTACGCGCTCGACAGCAACTGGGGCGAGGTTCAGCCGAACGCTGCGGACGAGACGGCCTACCTGGAGCGGCACGGCTGGGAGCAGTACGCCAAATGGTTTCTGGGGTTGACCGACGGCGCCAATGAGCGCACCAAGGCGCGGTACGCATTCGTATTCGGCGATTTTCGCCGCATCCACCGCTCCGGGATCATCGCCTGCCACTACCGCGCTGCCGAGTGGCGCCATAAAGCTGTCGAGCTCGCCGCGCATGAGCTGCTCCAACTGCTTGACGCGACGGCGACGCGCTAGTACGTGCCGCGCCTCGTCGATCCTGTCGTAACGTCCGGGAGCCTGGCGCGACGCGCACAGCCGGTCCTGGAGGCGTCCGCGTTCACGCTGCGTCCGTGGCGCGAGTCGGATGCGCCGGCGGTCCTCGCCGCCTACGCCGAGCCCGATATCCAGTACTGGCACGCGCGTTCGATGACCCAAGACGAGGCGCTCCCCTGGATCACCGCGTGGGAGGAACGATGGCGGCGGGAGAGTGGAGGCGGGTGGGCAATTGCCACCGAGTCGGCTCTCCTCGGTCAGATCAGCCTGCGCCGACTGGACCTCGACGAAGGGCTGGGCGAGCTTTCCTACTGGGTGCTGCCATCCGCTCGGGGGCGCGGGATCGCCACGCAGGCGTTGAGCACTCTGAGCGCCTGGGCCTTCGATCAGCTCGCGCTGCATCGGATCGAACTCGCTCACTCGACCGAGAATCCGGCGTCCTGTCGCGTTGCCTTGAACGCCGGCTACCCGCTCGAGGGGATAAAACGGCGCGAGGCGCTCCACGCCGACGGCTGGCACGACATGCACTTCCACGCCCGCCTGGACGACGATCCGCGGCCGAGTGTCTGAGGCTCGTCTGCTACCCCTTTACGGAGGACCGTGACGATCGACCGAACTGCGTCCACCCAGATCCGCGCCGAGAACTTCCCCGATCTCGGCGACGAGGTGATGTACCCGCGGCTATCCGCTCGGAAGCTCGAGCGCATGGCGGAACATGGCACCCGCCGTTCGTTCGCCGCGGGAGAAACGCTGTACGAGCAAGGGCAACGCGACGCTCCCTTCCTCGTCATCGAGAGCGGCAGCGTACGCGTGCTCGACCGCAAGCCGGGAAAGGACGTGTGGATCGCCGTCGCGGACGCGGGCACGTTCTTGGGCGACATCGCCACCTTCACCGGTGAGCCGGCGATCGCCGAGTGCGTCGCGGAGGAGCCGACCGACGCGATCGCGTTCGATCGCTCGTCCCTGCGGGCGATGCTCGCCGCGGTGCCCGAACTCGCCGAGCTCGTCCTCCGCGCGTTGATGGCGCGCAGGGAGTGGCACGTGGCGCATGGGTACGGGGTGCTGCGCCTGATCGCGCCACGGGGTTCGCGGCGCGCCTTCGAGGTGCGGGATCTGCTCGAGCGCAACCTGATACCGGTGCGTTGGTACGACGTGGACACCGACGATGAGAGCGGGGCCATGCTCGACTGGCTGCAGATCCCCCGCGAGGAGACGCCCGTTCTCGTCCGCAATACCGGCGTCCTGCGCAACCCATCGGCCGCCCAGGTCGCCCGCGAGCTCGGCCTGCGCGCCGAGATCGATGGCGAGCGGTTCGACGTCGTCGTGCTCGGCGGCGGTCCGGCCGGGCTTGCGGCTGCGGTGTACGGCGGTTCCGAAGGGCTGCGGACGCTCGTGGCCGAGGCGTGGGCGCCGGGTGGGCAAGCCGGCACCAGCACCCGGATCGAGAATTACCTTGGCTTCCCGACCGGGATCTCCGGCACCGAGCTGACGCGCAAGGCGACGCTCCAGGCGCGGCGTTTCGATGCCGTGCTGTCGAGCTTTCACCGCGCGGTCGAGCTCGCGCGGGGGACCGAGGGGCTCGTGCGCGTCGACCTCGACGACGGACAGCACGCGCTCGCCCGCACGGTCGTCGTCGCCACCGGTGCGCGTTGGCGCACGTTGGCGGCCGACAACGTCGAGCGGTTCGCCGGCGCGGGCGTCTACCACGCCGTCATGGCCACCGATGCCGAGCGGTGCCGCGGGGAGGACGTGATCGTGGTTGGCGGGGGCAACTCGGCTGGCCAAGCCGCGGCGCACCTGTCACGGGCGGCGCGCAGCGTCCGCATCGTCATCCGCGGCGAGGGTCTCGCTGCGACGATGTCGCGCTATCTGGTGGAGCGGATCGAATCGAGGCCGAACATCGAGATCCTCGACGGAACCGAGCTCACCGCCGTGCACGGCGAGGACCGGCTCGAGCACGCGGATCTGCGCAGCCGCAGCGACGGGAGCGTGGAGCGAGTCGCCGTGTCGGCCGTGTTCGTGATGATCGGGGCCGACCCGTGCACCGAGGCGGTGCACATGATGCTCGACCTCGACGAGGCCGGTTACATCAGGTGCGGAGACGGCGCGGCGAGCTGCGAGGGGCCGAACCGCTGGCCGGCGAGCGATCGTCAGCCGCATCTGCTCGAGACGGTCTGGCCGGGGGTCTTCGCCGCGGGCGACGTTCGCGCCGGGGCGAGCAAGCGCGTTTCCGGCGCCGTCGGCGACGGTGCGCTGGCCGTGCGCTTCGCCCACGAGGTGCTTCAGGCCTGAACCCGCCATGGGTGCCTGGCTCTACGACCCGGCCGAGCACCGGCCGCTCGACGCGAGGCCATGGTGCGAGACCGAGGCGCGTGCGGCGATCGAGGCAATCGCCGTTGACGCGCTTGGCGCCTACCAGGGCCCGGAGCAGTTGTGGCCCAACGCCGCCGATGATCTGGAGGGTGGCCCCGACGTGCCATATCGCGGTGCCTATCTCGGCGCCGCCGGTGTCGCCTGGGCGCTGGATCTGCTGTTTCGGGAGGGCCTGAGCCCGGAGCTGCCCGGCCTGGCCGAGCTGGCCGCGACCCTTCCGGAAGGGTTTCGCCGAGCGCCGGAGCTGGTGGATCTCGCGCCACCTCCGGCGCCGTCGCTGCTGTTCGGGGAGAGCGGCATTCTCCTGGCAGTCGAGGCGATTCGCCAAACCGGCGAGCAGCTGGACGAGCTCGAGGCGTGCATCCGGCGCAACGCTCGGAACCCAGCGGTCGAGATCTGCTGGGGGTCGCCGGGCACGATGATCGCCGCGCTCGAGCTATGGCGGTTCACAGGCCAGGAGCGCTGGCGGGAGCTGTGGCTGGATTCGGCCGACTGGCTTCTTGGTGAGTGGCGGGAAACCGTCTGGGTTCAGGATCTGTACGACGAGGAGCGTCGGTACACCGGCGCGGGGCACGGCTTCGCGAGCAACGCGTCCGTGCTCCTGGCCGGCCTGGACCTGCTGGGCGACCGAGGCGACGAGGTGACCCGTCGCATACGCCACACGTTGCGCGAGCTCGCGGTGCGGAAGGACGGTCTCGCTCAGTGGTTTCCGGTCGCCGGCGACGAGACGGGCCGGCGGCCCGTGCAGTGGTGTCATGGTGCGCCCGGGATCGTCACGTCGCTGGCGGGTCTTCCGGCCGAGGAGGAGACCGATCGGCTCCTGGCGGCGGCGGGTGAGCTGACCTGGCGGGCCGGCCCGCTGGCCAAGGGCGTGGGACTCTGCCACGGCACGGCCGGCAACGCCTACGCGTTCCTCTCGCTCCACTCCCGAACCGGCGACGGGCTCTGGCTCGAGCGAGCCCGGATGTTCGCGATGGACGCCGTCGCCGACCTCGAGCGCCGCCGCGAGGTCAACGGGCGCGGTCGATACACGCTCTTCACCGGCGACATCGGCGTGGCTCTCCTCCTCCGCAGCTGTCTCGCCGCCGACCCGACCTTCCCCTTCCTGGGGGGCGCGTTGGGGCCTCCGGCTTGGCCGAAGCCGGTCTCGATCCAGACCGCGCGGCTGAGACTCGAGCCGCTGACGCTCGGGCACGCCGAGGAGGCGGCCCCGGTGCTCGACGACGATCGTTTGCACGAGTACACCGGCGGACGCCCAGATACGGTCGAGCAGCTTCGCGCGCGCTACGCCCGCCAGGCGGCCGGACATTCCGCGGATTGGATGCAGGGCTGGCTCAACTGGGTCATCCGTGTCCGGGAAACCGGGACATTCGCTGGGGTCGTGCAGGCCACGCTTCGAGATCAGGACGGAATCAGGACGGCTGAGATCGCCTGGGTGATCGCCTCCGCGCACCAACGGCTTGGCTATGCCAAGGAGGCCGCCGGCGGGATGGCTGACTGGCTGCGTGAGAACGGCACGGACCGGTTGGTCGCCCACATCCATCCGGAGCACCGGGCATCGATCGCGGTGGCGAAGCATCTGGGGCTGCGGTCGACCGACGCGATCGTCGACGGCGAGATTCGCTGGACGTCGTAGCTGACGAGGAGCGGTCGACGGCCCTCAGCGGTCGTTGAGATCGAGTACCGGGATCGGCGGTTCGATCACGGACGCCGTATCGGTCGCGACGATCGCGGTCCCCAGGGCGAAGAACTCGATCACGTGGCTGCCCCAGCCGTGGCTCTTCTCCGACAGCGAGACGCCGACGATGCCCTTCGCCCCCAGCTCCTGGGCCTCGGTCTGCATTCGCTGCATGGCCAGCTCGCGAGCCTGATAGAGCGCTTGGGTGAAGTTCGGCAGCTCGACGTTTCGCCCGGTCTGCGCCAAGGTCTGCAGCGGCCCGCGCCGTCCGACGTGGTAGACGCAACTGCCCATCACCATGCCCACGGGTCGGTGCCCGGTGCGCAGCAGCGTCCAGAACTCCTGACCGGACAGGTCGCTCTGGAACGGCCTTCCGTTCGGCGCCCGGTGAAGTACGCCGTCGCGGTGCTTGATCGCGGTGCCGATCGCGATGAACTCGGCCATGTTGGCGCCCCACTCGTAGCGGCCGATGTCCAGGCGCACACCGACGATCCCGTCGGCGCCGAGTTGGTCTGCTTCCTCTTCCATTCTGGTCATCGCGAGGTGACGTGCGCTGTACATGGCCTGCGACAGCACGTCCAGCTCGCGGCTCGACGTTGGGCCGGCAACTTGAAATCCGATGTGAAAGATCGAGCTGCCCACGACCAGACCGACAGGATCAAACCCGGCCTCCGTGACGAGCAGGAACTCGTTCACGCTCAGATCCGAGGTGAACAGGCCTTCGCGATTCTGCTCCAGACGCTCGCGACCGGCCTCGGGAATCCCCTCGAGCGATGTGGGGTCGTAATCGGTCACGGGCCTCCCATCCCGAGGGCGGTCTTCACCCGCCACGCTGACGGGTCGAGGCGTCGCCGAACGGCCGTGCCCGCGGCGTGCATCGTGATCACCCAGCCGCGACGCTCGACGTCACTGTGACCCGAGACGAAGTAGGGCATCCCCAACCGCCCCTTCTGCCAACCCCGGTTGCTCCGCGAGGTCAGCGACGATGCCAGCGCGAGCTTCTCCCGACGCACCGAATGGGAGAACTCGACGCCGACTGCTCCCTGGCCATGAGCGTCGGTGATCTGGCTGCGCAGACTAGCCCGAACGGTGTCGCGCGCTGCGTGAAACGCGCGGCTGAGCTCCTCCAGCTCCTGGTTCTGCGAGGTCGTCCGCACTCGCCGCACGCCCGTGGCCCGGGGGGGCGAGGCGAATACCACAGCTGTCGTCGCCGCCAGCCCGACCGGTTCATGGCCGGCGCTGTGCAGCCGCCAGTAATCCTGGACCGATAGATCGGTCAGGGCCGGCGAACTGGTTCCCGCCGAGGCCGGCAGCCGAATCGCCGTTCCGGTCACCACGTACTCGATCGTCGCGCGACCGACGTCGTGGTCGCTGTGGCGCAGGTGAACGCCGACGACCGCGTCGGCGCCGACCTGCGACGCCTCTTCCCGGAGACGGTCAAGCGCCCGCCGGCGCGCCATGTTCCACGCGTTCGTCAGCTCATCGAGCTCGCAAACCACCTCCGCGTGCCACCGGTAGTTGCGAACCTGCGACATCGAGGCTTCGGTGTAGCGATTCTGCAACGCGCGACCTGTCGGCGTCGGGACGAACGCAGCGCCGGTCAGGGACACCCGGCCTGGATCGAGCGGCGGCAGGTATTGCCATCCGGTCCGCACGACGCTGGCGCCCATCACCTGGGCCAGCGGCTGCGGTCGCAACCGGTCCAGCAGGGCAAACTCGTTCACCGACAGTCCGCTCGTGAACAGGGTTCCCTCCGCGGTCAGCGCCTTCAGCCTTGCCTCGGCGGCGAACGGAATACCCCCGTCCTCGATCCGGGCCATCGCGTCTGCCTGCTCGGCGTCCTCGTCCTCGCCACGCCTGAAAAAGCCCACCTCAGCCCTCGAAAAAGTCGCGCTCGATCCTCCCGAGGCTACACCGGCAGGATGTGAGAGACTCGCCGCATGGCTCGGATCGGGCGAGTTGCCGCCCTCGTCGGAGTGCTCATCGCCGTGGGGGTGGCGCCCTCCTCGGGATCGGCGAGGAGCCTGCGCCTGGGATCGATCAGGCTGCATCGGTGTCCCGCGGGGCAGCCCGGCTTCTGTGGATCGATCCACCACGCGCTTGAGCCCGGCCGGCGCGCGAGCCCGACGATCCCGATCGGATTCGAGTGGCTGCCGGCATCGGCGCGCGCCCACGCGGTCGGGACCGTCGTCGCCGTAGAAGGCGGTCCCGGCTTTCCGTCGACCGGCAGTCTGGTCGAATACCGCGGCATCTTCGGGCCGTTGCTGCGCGGTCGCAACCTCCTGCTGGTGGACAATCGTGGGACCGGCAAGTCCGCGTTGATCCACTGCCCGGCGCTCGATTCCTATCCGCTCAGCGCGCGCGCCTCGGGTTCTCGCTTCGCCCGCGTGGTCGGCGCCTGCGGCCGCGCGCTGAACCGACGCTACCGCGGCAGACATGGTGCCGGGGTTCACGCCTCGGACCTGTTCGGAACCGCCTACGCCGCATCCGACCTGCGAGCCGTCCTCCGCGCCCTCGGACTCCGCCGGGTCGACCTCTACGGCGACTCCTACGGATCCTGGTTCGCGCAGGCCTTCGCGGCGCGATTCCCCGGTGTCCTACGCTCGGTAATCCTCGACTCGACCTATCCCGTCCGCGGCCTCGACCCCTATTACGTGTCGTCGGGATCGAGCGGGCGCACGGCCCTTGACCTCGTCTGTTCCCGGGACCCAGGCTGCGCCGCGGCGGCGGGTCCAGGGTCGGCGACTGTCCGCCTGAGCCGGCTGCTCGCTCGCGTCCGGCGTCTGCCGCTGCGGGGAACCGTGCTCGGCCCCGCCGGCAAGCGGAGGCGGGCGGTGGTGGATCCGCGCCGACTGGCAGATCTGTTTCAGGACTCGGGGTCCGATCCGCTCGTCCTTCGCGACCTGGACGCCTCCGTGCGAGCTGCTCTGGGGGGCGATCCGGCCCCGCTTCTCCGCCTCGTCGACCAAACCGCCGACAACGGAGGCAGTGCCGATCCTGGCTACTTCTCCGACGGCGCATACATGGCCGTCAGCTGCACCGACTATCCGCAGCTGTTCTCGCTGCGGGCTCCGCTGACGGTCCGCCGCCACGAATTCCGGGCCAGCGTCGGGGCGGCGCCGGCCGGGGCGTTTTCGCCGTTCACCCCGCGCGAATGGGTATCCATGAGCGGCTACTCGCAGCCCTACGACGTCTGCCTGGACTGGCCCGCGCCGCGCCACCGCGCTCCTGTCCTCCCCCGGCGCAGCTCCCCGCTGCCCGCTTCCGTCCCGCTGCTCGTGCTCGGTGGGGATGTGGACGATCTGACTCCGCTCTCGGACGCCGAGCGCTTCGGCCCAACGCTCGGCCGGCGCGTCCGGGTCGTCGACCTGGTCAACACCGTGCATGTCACCTCCGAGGGCGACACCTACCTCGTCGACGGCGCCCGCTGTGCCCGCGCGATCATCCGCCGGTTTGTGACGGCGCCGGCGCGTCTGGCCCAGCTCGACACACGCTGTGCCGCGAGCATCCCCCACATTCATACGCCCGGTGCCTACCCGCGGAACTTCGCCAGCGCGCCACCGGCTGCCCTGGTCTCCGGACCCGCCCCGGGGCCTCGTCCACGCCGAGCCGCGGCCGTTGCCGCCGGTGCGTTCGCCGACGCGACGATGCACCGCGCTGCGACGGGATCGGCTCGCGACGCGGGCCTCCGGGGCGGGGTCTACACGGTCAAGGGAGGCGCCACCCTACGCTTTCGCCTGCGGCGTGTCCGCTTCGTCTCCGACGCTCTGGTCGATGGGAGCGGGACGTATCGCATGTCCGACGGCGCTGTGCGGGCGAAGCTGGAGGTGACGGCGGCCCGGCGTCGCTTCGTGGTCACGGTGAACTGGACGCAGGCCTCGCTTTACGCCCACGCCCGGGTCGGAAACGCGGTCCTGAGCCTTCCCGCGCCTTGATCGTCCGGGAGCGGTTGGACTGCCGGCCGCCGCTCGGGATGGCGCTGCGGTCCCTGGCGGACACGAGCCGGCCGTTCGCGCTGGTCGGGGCATGGGCCGGTGGCGGGGCACTGCTGGGATGTCAGCCGGTCCGCGTCGCCGCGGACAGCGAGGACCCGTTCGCGTTGATCGGCGGGGTCGCGCGGGATCCCGACCAATCGCGCGCGGTCGCGCGGGATCCCGACCAATCGCGCGCGATCGCGGGGGGTCCCGACCCTGGCCAGCCTCCGGGTGGCCAGCCTGAGTTCGGCTCGGGTGGCCCGGCGGTGGGCGGGGGGTGGGTCGGCTATCTCGGTTACCCGTTGAGGGACCGGGTCGAGCGGCTGGATCCTCCGCCCCCACGGAACGTGCCGATGCCCGCGTTCGTGCTGGCCTACTACGACCATGTGATCCGCCGGGACGCGGAGGGGGTCTGGTGGTTTGAGGCGCTGGGGTCGGATGAGCGCGCCGGCGAGCTCGCGGCTCGGCTGGCTTGGTGGAGCGAGCGGCTGGCGAATCCACCGCCGGAGCAGATCTCGACCACGGGCGATTGGCGGTTGACTCCCAGCCCGCGGGGGCATGCCGAGCTGGTCGCGGCCTGCCGCGAGCGGATCTACGCCGGCGACCTCTATCAGGCCAACATCTGCGGCGAGGTGGTGGGTCGCCTTCATGGGTCGCCGCTCGAGTTGTTCATCCGCGGCGTCGAGGCGCTGGCGCCGGACCGCGCCGCGTTTCTACAGGGACCGTGGGGGGCGATCGTGAGCCTGTCGCCCGAGCTGTTCCTCGAGCGCCGCGGCCGACTGGTGAGAACTGCCCCGATCAAGGGGACGCGGCCGAGACCCAATGACCCGCTGAAAGCCAGCGCCCAGCGCAACGATCTGGCCGGCTCCGCCAAGGAGCGCGCGGAGAACGTGATGATCGTCGACCTGATGCGCAACGACCTCGGCCGGGTGTGCGAGCCGGGGACGATAGTCACGGGACCGCTGGCTGAGGTGCGCGGACATGCCGGCGTCTGGCACCTGGTGTCCGAGGTCCGCGGCCTCCTGCGAGCCGGGATCGATGACGGACAACTGCTACGGGCGACGTTTCCGCCGGGGTCGGTCACGGGCGCTCCGAAGATCGCTGCCATGAACGTGATCAGCGAACTCGAGTCGAGCGCGCGCGAGGTCTACACAGGGGCGATCGGCTTCGCCAGTCCGTTGGCCGGGCTCGAGCTGAGCGTGGCCATCCGGACCTTCGAGGTGAGGGATTCGGCGATCAGGCTCGGCGTCGGAGGTGGAGTGGTCGCCGACTCAGATCCTGGCGCCGAGGCCGCGGAGTTGATGGTCAAGGCCGCCCCGCTGCTCGACGCCCTCGGCGCCACCCTCCGCCCGCCGCCGATGCACCACGACCCCGCGCCGTGTGCCCGTGTCCGTGGCCCCGCGCCCCGTGTCCGCCGGCTCGGTCCGGTGCCCATTCCTCGCCCGGACGCGCGCGCGGGCGTGATCGAGACCCTGCTCGTGCAAAACGGTCGCGCTCTGCGCCTCCCCTCGCATCTCCAGCGCCTGGCTCGAAGCCTGGTCGCGCTCTACGACGTCCAGCCGCCCGCGGGCTTGACGGAGCGGATCGAAGCGGCGGCCAGGGCCGCTGATGGCCCGGCTCGATTGCGGGTCGGGGTGCTGCCCGGCGACGGCGCGATCGCGGACGTGGCGATCGAGATCCGCGCTCTGATCCCCTCCGCGCCCGTGCGGCTGAGAGTCTGGACGGTTCCCGGGGGTCTGGGGCCCCACAAATGGGCCGACCGCCGCCTGATCGAAGCGATGGAAGCCCGGTCGCCCGGCGAGCTGCCGCTGCTCGTCGGTGCCGACGGAGAGGTGCTCGAGGCGAGCCGCGCCAGCGTGTTCGCGCTTGGGCGCGACGGCACGCTGCGAACCCCGGCGGCCGATGGGCGAATTCTCCCCGGCATCGCGCGCGCCCAGGTGCTTGCTCATGCGGACCGCCTCGGGCACGGGGTGGCCGACGGGCCACTTCCGCTGGCCGACCTCATGGACGCGCGGGGAGCGGTACTGACCAGTGCCCTGCGCCTCACGCGCGTGCTGGCCGTCGACGGACGGCCGCTGGACTCCGACCCGAGCCTGATCTCGCTCGTCCGCTCGGCGCTCAACTCCGGGTAGACGCCCGGCCGGAGTTTGCATGGTCGGCGCAACGGGAACGCTCCGCCCAGAGTCGTCATGGAGGTGGAGGATGCGTGGTTCTCGCTTTGTCTGCGCTGCCACGGTGCTGTGCAGCCTGTCCGCTCCCGTCGCCATCGCCGCCCGGGCGCACGTTCCCGGACCCAGCGCAGGCAGCGGCGCCTACCTGCTCACGACGACCCACAGCGGCTCGGGTTACGCGCCCACCTTCACCGGCAATGGCCGCCTCGGAGTCCGGGTTCCCGCGACCGGTCAAGGCTTTGCCGGGGGAACCGTCCCGGCGCAGTCGGAGCTCGCCGGCTTCTATGCCAAGCCCAGGAAGCCGCTGAAGTCGTCCGATGCCGTGCAGCAGCGCGCGGGCCTCCCAACTTGGTCGACGCTTTCGTTCTCCGACGGCGGGCGATCGTTCTCGCTCCACGCGGGTCGCACGACGGGGTGGCGGCAGTCGATCGATCTGCACACGGGCGTGATCAGCACATCCGCCACCTGGCGGGCTCCAAACGGTCATGTGACGAAGCTCAACTACCAGGTGCTGACCGACCGGGCGCGCCGGTCCGTGGGCCTGGTCCGGCTTCAGCTGACGCCGGCCTGGACGGGGTCGGCCACCGTCACCGATGAGATCGACGGCTCGCCCGATCCGCTCACCGCTCAGGCCGGCAAGCGCGGCTCCCGCGCCGCCGAGCTCACCAATCAGCTCGGCAAGGGCATCGACTCGGCCGCCCATCAGGACTGGGTAACGCTCAGGGCGCAGGGGACCGGGATCGATGCGACGCTCGCCAGCCAGCTCACCACCAGCGCAAACGTGACCGGCTCGATCTCCGAGATCGATCAGGCCAAGGACCAGAGTGTCGGTCAGCGGCTCACCTTTCCGGTCGTCGCCGGTCAGACGTACACGATCATCAAGTACGTCGGCATCGAGGATTCGCAGGACAGCACAGACACAGTCACCGCCGCCCGGACCCAGGCGGGTCTAGCGTCGGCGGCCGGGTTCGCGGCACTGCTCCAGGAGAACGACGCAGCCTGGGCGCAACTGTGGGCGGGCAGGATCGATCTGCTGGGCGATCGCTCGCTCGCCTCCGACATCAACGCCAGCGAGTTCTACCTGTGGTCCAGCACTCGCTCCGACGAGGATTGGAGCGTCTCGCCGGCGGGTCTCTCCTCCAACGGCTACGACGGCCACATCTTCTGGGACGCCGAGACCTGGATGTATCCGACACTGCTCGCGCAGCACCCCGATCTGGCTGCTGCGATGGAGGCGTATCGAAATCAGCGGCTGGGCGCCGCCCGTCGGCACGCTGTGGCCACCGGCCACCGCGGAGCCCGCTTCCCGTGGGAGAGCGCGCTCGACGGCACCGAGCAGATCCCGCCCCCAGTCTCGGTCAACAGCGAAGGACTCTACGAGCAGCACATAACGGCGGACATCGCGCTTGCGCAGTGGCAGTACTACCTCGCCACCGGCGATCGCCGCTGGCTGGCTCAGCGAGGCTGGCCCGTGCTCGCCGGAGCTGCCCGGTTCTGGGCCTCGCGCGCGATGAAGGCAGGCCACGGCCGGTATCGCATCGACCACGTGACCGGTCCGGATGAGGAGAACCCCGACGTCAACAACGAGGCGTTCACCGACGTGGCCGCCCGGACGACGCTGGCGGACGCCGTCAAGGCCGGCCGGGTCATCGGCGTGCGAACCCCGTCTAGCTGGTCGCGCATCGCCGCCGGCCTGACCGTCCCCGTCCAGGCCGCTCTGGGCGTCCATCCCGAGTTCTCGGGCTACGGTGGCCAGCTCGTCAAGCAAGCGGACGTGACCCTCCTCCAGTACCCGTGGGCATATCCGATGTCCACCCGAGTCGCCCGCAACGATCTGGATTACTACGTGCCGCGGACCGATCCGATGGGCCCGTCGATGAGCGATGCCGTGAACTCGATCGACAGCTCGACGCTCGGCTCACCCGGATGCTCGAGCTTCGTGTACACCCAGCGCAGCTACCAGCCGTTCATCCGTGACGTCTTCGACCAGTTCTCCGAGACGAGCACCGGCGGCGCGTTCACGTTCATGACCGGGATCGGGGGCTTTCTGCAGGAGTTCCTTTATGGCTATCCGGGCCTGCGGTTCGGTTCGAGCTCGGTCAGGTTGGCGCCGAGCCTCACGGGGCAGCTCGGCGGCGTTGTCCTCCACGACATCTCCTGGCACGGACGGCGCTTCACGGTGAGGATCGGGCGGGTCAAGACGACCGTGACGCTCGACAGTGGCGGCACGCTGCCGATCAGCACGCCCCTGGGCCGGAAGCTGGTTCGGGCTGGGAGGCCGCTCAGCTTCGCCACCGCCCGGCCGGATCTGAAGCGGACGCCCGACCTCGTCCGCTGCGGCGCCGCGGCGGCCTCGAGCTCGCGCCCCGGCGCCCCGGCGCTGGCGGCCGTCGACGGCAGCGCGGCCACCGATTGGGAGCCCGTCTCGTTGCCCGCGACCTTGACCGCTCCGATCCACGGGCTGCGCGGCCTGGGAAAGGTGGTCGTGACCTGGGGCCGGCAGTGGCCAGCCGCGCCGAAGCCCAACGTCAAGCCGCCGCCGGGTCCCGTGCAGAACCGACGGGCCACCCGCTACTCGCTGCTGGTTTCGGCGGACGGGCGACACTGGCGGCAGGTCGCCGCGATCGTCGCTCGGGCCGGCACGACGGACACCGTGGCGCTGCCACCGACCCGGGCCAGATATGTGCGCCTGCAGATCATGTCCGCCAGTGCGTCACAGCCGCCGCTGCTGCATGAGCTGACTGTCACCGGTTGACGTGGCGTAGGATGGACCTCGAATGGCTGTTGATTCTCAGGCTGCGCCGGCGAGAGGTGCTCGGCGGAGCGCGCGGATGAGTGGTGTGGTCAGGGTTACGGTTCTGAGCATCGTCTTGCTGGTATGTGCCACAAGCGGCCAGGCCGCGGCGCGGACGCCGAAGAAGCCCGTGACGCTGAAGACGCCCGTGACCACGGGCGCGAGCTACCTCTCACTCGGTGACTCGGTGACGTTTGGCTACCAGGAGTCTGCGGTCGTACCGGCCCCCGACTATCACAACCAGGCGAGCTTCCTCGGTTATCCGGAGCAGCTCGGCGCCGAGCTCCACCTGCGGGTGACCAATCCCGCCTGCCCCGGCGAGACCTCCGCCAGCCTGATCGATGCTTCGGCGGTCAGCAACGGCTGTGAGAACAGTTACCGCAAGGCGTTTCCGCTCCACGTCCGCTACAAGGGGGCCCAGCTTGCCTACGCGGTGGCGTTCCTGCGCCGGCACCGAGACGTGAAGCTGGTGTCCTTGATGGTCGGCGCAAACGACCTGTTCCTCTGCCAGAAGACGACTACCGACGGCTGCACCAGCCAGGCGGAACAGAACGCCGTTTTGAGCAAGATCGCCCACAACGTCAAGCACATCCTGTCGGCCGTCCGCAACCGCGCGCACTATCGCGGCCAGTTGGCGATCGTCAACTACTACTCGCTGAACTACACCTCGGCGTTCATCACCGACGCCTCACTCGGACTCAACAAGGCAATGGATGGCGCCGCCAAGCCGTTCCACGTCCGGATCGCGGACGGATTCGGCGAGCTGAAGGCCGCGGCGCTTCACTCCGGCGGCGGCGATACATGCGCCGCGGGCCTGCTGACGCAACTCGGCAAGCCGGGCAGCTGTGGAGTGCATCCGAGTTACGCGGGCCAGGCGCTCCTGGCCCAGGCGCTGCTCAAGGCAATCCGGCTGTAGCCAATTGATTCCGGCGCACCGGTCCCCAGGCCGGGCGCGGCGCGAATCGGCTCCGGAGAGCGTCAGCTACGGCCAACGCCTTTAGACGAGTCTCGGGTCAGGCGATGTAGACCGGTGCGCCTACCGGCGTCTGGTTGTAGAGGTCGATCACGTCCGGGATCGTCATCCGGATGCACCCGTGCGATGCGTTGTGGCCGATCGTGCCGTACTCGCTGGGGTCGATTCCGTGGATGCCGGCGCCGTTGAAGATGCCCATCCACCGCGCCTTGAGCGGATCCGCGGGGCCCGGCGGTATCACGCGGCCGGCGAGTGAGCCGGTCCAGGCACTGTGGGGCACGAACCAGGACGGGTCGACCTGTTTGTCCTGGACGTGGTAGAGCCCGGCCGGGGTTTCCAGGCCGATCATGCCGACCGCGATCGGGTAGGTCTTGACGAGCTTCAGGTGCTTCCACAGCCGCAGCGAATACCCGGAACGGTCAACGGTGATGATCGTCGGGTACCTACCGGCGAGTTGGCGCACGCTCACCGCGGGCCGGGTGGCCCTGGCGTGAATCGCGATGTCACGGCTAGCGGTTGGATCGCTGAGCGCGCGCCGGAGGTCGGCCGACAGGGCTCCGGTTCGGACTTCCAGTCCCCTGGTCTCGTGCACCAGTCCGATCGAGGCGCCCGAATAGGAGATACGCGCGCTGCGGGCCGGGTGGTCGACGACCCGCGCGGCGGTCCTGACCAGCCTCTGCACAGCCGATCGGGAGTAGGACACGCTCGGCTCGATCCGAGCATTGACGCGACCGCCGGTCAGCGACCTGAACACCCGGCCGAAGATCCACCCGTCGCGGCTTCGTTGTAGCGCCTCGTCGATCGCGTCATTGAGGTCGGGGGTGACGTGCGCCGCCCGGGACCTGAGCACGAACCGGTGGGCGCGGAAGCGCACGATGATCGGATGGCGCAGCCGCGCCTGGAATACGGCCTGCAGCCGGGCGCGGGCCTGCGTCCGGCCCATCCCGCCCACGTCAACCCCCCCGATCGTGATCCCGGCGGCGATCACATTTCGCCGGCTGGAGTCATAGGCCAGCAGGCCGCCGGCACCCGCAAGCAGCACGGCGATCGCGATCGCCACGATTAGAAAGGATCGAGTCCGCAAGACGCCAAATTCTCTCTCAGCAGGTGCCACCGATGCGTAACGCCCTTATCCTGGGCCGATGTCCAGCACGCGGACGATCCGGATCATCGAGAGCGAGCAGGAGTTGCGCGAGATCCTCGGGCAGCCGAACGAGATCGTGGCGGCGAAGATCGCCGACCGGCTGAACGGGCTGACGCGGCAATTCATCGAGCGCTCGCCGTTCATGTGTGTCGCCACGGCCAATTCCGACGGTGGGCTCGACGTCTCGCCGCGCGGTGATCCCGCGGGATTCGTGCGGATCCTCGACGAACGCACGCTGGTCATTCCCGATCGGCCGGGCAACCGGATCGGTGACACGCTGAGCAATTTGCTCACCGATCCGCGGATCGCATTGCTGTTCCTCATTCCCGGCGTCGGCGACACATTCCGCGTGAATGGCCGGGCCGTGATCACGGATGACGCCGAGCTGCTCGCCCCGAGCGAGCTCAAGGGCAAGGTTCCGCGGCTTGGCATAGTCGTCTCGGTCGAAGAGGCCTACACGCAGTGCCCAAAGGCGTTGATCCGCTCCGAGCTCTGGAGCCCCGAGCACCACATCGACCGTTCGCTGTTGCCGACATTGGGGGAGATCCTCAAGGCGATCGCCGATCCCGAGTTCGACGCGGACGGCTACGACCGCGAGCGCGCCGCACGCTACGCCCGCGGCGAAGGCCTCTACTAGCGACCGCTGGCGCCGGCGTCACCGCCGGCGCCCGGCAATCGGTTGATCGTCCAGCTAGGAGCCCACGCCTCGCGGGGTGTGCGACATAACCCGGACATAGTGCGGGTTATGCAGCACCCTCCGGTGCCGGGGAAGGTCGCAAGTACGTTCCGGTGCCGGGGAAGGTCGAAACCCGGGGGGAGGGTCGCAACCCCGTTCCGGTGAACTCCACCGGCCCTCCCCCTCGCGGCCGTGACGTTCGGACCCGAGTAGCGCACACCAGCCCGCGGAAATCAATCGATCTAGTCGGATCCGTGCTCCTTATCCTGGAGCCAGGTAGCGAGTTCTTCGTGGTGTGCATGTCGGGCCCAGCCGGCCGCCGGAGCGTCGAAGGCGTTGTCACGGAGCGACGGGTCTGCGCCGAGACGAATGAGCAGCTCGCATAGCTCGCGGTCCCCGTTGTATGCCGCGAGGTGCAAGGCGGCCTGCCCTTGGCGGCGCAGGTTGACGTCGTAGCCGATCTGGGCCAGGAGCTCGACCCCCCGCGCATTCCCGCGCTCGGCCGCATCGATGATGGCGCGTGGATAGCGCTCGATGGCGCGGCGGGCGAGCCCGGGGCCTTGCGCGAGCGCGCGCTCGACGGTCCCGAGCTCGCCTCGCATGCAGAGTCCAATCAGGGCATCGACGTCGTCGCCGCCCGGCGGCTGGGCGCCGGCCGCCCGGAGCAGCTCGAAGATCTTCTCGGCTCCCGCAATCTGCGCCCTCTCGATCGGCCGGAGCCCACCGAGCGCCGGATGCTGGGTACCCCGGCCGTCGGGGTCGACCCCGTGGCGGAGCAGCAGCGCGACGCGATCGGCGAAGGCGTCCTTGTCCGCACAGAACACGAGCGCGTCTTCGGGCAGCAATTTCGGCGGCGCCAGATGCTCGCCTAGACGCTTCGGCCACGGCCCACGACGGGCGCGGCCGAGGCCGAACGGGAGGAGCAGCTCGAGGTAGTCGTTATCCGGTCTGAAGTGGCGGTTGTAGATCGTCTGGTCATCATTCGGGTCGGCCCCCGCCTCGAGCAGCAGCCGCGCCAGCGGGATCGAGTCGGGGTGGGGGGGTTGGTTGGGCGCGTCCTCGCCGTATCCGAAAGCTCCGGTCAGGGCGGTGAAGAGGTAGGTGCCATCCCACAAGTAGCCGGCATTCGGGTCGGCGCCGTGCTCGAGCAGAAGCCGGGTGACGGCGAGATGTGAGTGTGCGGGATCGTCGCTGACGAGGCGCGAATACGCGACGTAGATCAGCGGCACCCATCCGAAGGGGCCGCCGGGGGCGTCGGCCAGCGACCGATCCGCCTCGAGCATCCTCGCGGCGGCTGCAGCGTCGCCGGCGGCTGCCGCGGTGTAGATGGAGCGACCGGAGAGTGATGGATCGGAGCGGAGCATCTGCGCGGCCAGGGCGGGCCGACTGAGATCATCACCCCCGTAGACCAGGCAGGCGAGGCGCAGGAACTCGTCGGCGGCATCGGCCTGCGGCGGCACCGAATGCGGGTCGCGCGTGTAGGCCGTTACCGCTTCAACGTAGCTCTTCAGCTTCGGCCAGCTGGGCTGGCCATAGCTGCGCGCCACGGTGAGCTGAGCGTCACTCAGGCGGAAGGCGTCCTCGCGCTCGGCGGAGCGCGGGCGCTCGGCGAGGCGCGGGCGCTCACCGAAGCGCGGGTGGAACTCGCGCGCGCGTGACAGCGCGGCCGGGTCGCCGTCACGCACAAGGCGCTGAAGTTCCCGCGCCTCGTTGCGCAAGTGCTCGAGGCTGGGACGTCGAGGAAGACTGCGGATCGCCATCGGAACGCTCCTTTGGACGTGCCCGGTGTCCGCAGAAATCGGGCCAAGGAGGTCCGAAGCTGATCGTTGAACGACTCGGGTGGGCTAAGCCCTGTCCGCGGACCGGCGGCGCCCCGAGAGCGCCGCGCACAGGGTAGCTCAGCCTCGCGTCCCGCGGGGCGAATATTGACGACTGCGGCGGAGCTCGTGGTCCCGCGCCCGCGGGGTCGGCGAGGCGTACCATTCATTGGCGATGACGGCTTTCGGTCTGTCGCTGCTGCTGATTGGCGTGGTCGCGGTCGTTCTGGAGGCGCACATGTCCACGCACGGATTCCTCGGTGTGCCCGGAGTGGCGGCCATCGCGGGCGGCGCGGGGCTGGCCGTCGACGGACTTGGCGGCGAGCTCTGGGCGGGGGTCCTGGCGACGCTGGTGCTGGCGCCAGTGGGACTGGCCGTGGTCGCGCTATCGGTCCGGGAGGGAACGGCGGTGCGCCGCAGGCGGGTTCGGGCAGGGCCGGAAGCGCTGATCGGCCGCGTCGGTGTGGTCCGCAGCTGGAGCGAGCGGAGCGGGAACGTGCTCGTCGACGGCGGGGTTTGGCGGGCGCGGCTCGGCTCGCTCGAGGTCGAGCTCGGGAGCGCGCTCAGCGCCGGGGACGAAATCGTGGTCGAGAGCCTGAGCGGTTTGACCCTGGCGGTCCGTCGGGCTGAGGAATGGGAGCTGCCCGGATGGTGATCGCGGTTCTGATCGTCCTGGCGATCCTGCTCGCCCTCGGCCTGGCCGCAGCGGGCGCTTCGGTGCGAGTGCTCAGGGAGTACGAGCGCGGCGTTGTATTCAGGCTGGGGCGTCTGATGGATCAGCGCGGTCCGGGCCTGATCGTCCTCATACCCACGATCGACCGGATGGTGCGGGTGGGCCTGCGGACGGTCACCCTGACGGTCCCGGCGCAGGAGATCATCACGCGGGACAACGTGCCGGCGCGGGTGACCGCCGTCGCCTATTACCGCGTGATCGATCCGAACAAGGCCGTGACCGAGGTTGAGAACTACCACAGCGCCACGCTGCAGATCGCTCAGACGACGTTGCGATCGGTCCTCGGCGGGGCGGACCTCGACACGCTCCTGGCCGAGCGTGACCGCCTCAACGATGCGCTGCAACACGTGATCGACGCGCAGACCGAGCCGTGGGGCATCAAGGTGACGATGGTGGAGATCAAGGACGTCGAGATCCCGGAACGGATGCAGCACGCGATCGCCAGGCAGGCGGAGGCCGAGCGCGAGCGCCGGGCCAAGATCATCAATGCCGAGGGTGAATTTCAGGCGGCCGCAAAGCTGGGCCAAGCCGCCGAGGTGATCGCCCAGAACCCGGTCACGATCCAGCTGCGCTACCTCCAGACGCTGCGCGAGATCGGCGGCTCGCAGAACTCCACAGTCGTGTTCCCGATGCCCATGGATCTCATGACGCCGATCCTCGACACGATCCACCAGCGGGGCGGGAGCGGTGCGTCCGCCCAAGCCAACGGCGAGGCGCCAGTGCCTCAGGGCACCGAGTTGCCCGGCGCGCACGCCCCGGAGCTGGGGGCCGGAGCCGTCCCCGGAGCCGAGGGTCCAAGCTTGTCCCCGGCCGAGCGGGCCGACGGGGGCGGAGTCGACCGGGGCGGAGTCGACCGGGGCGGAGTCGACCGGGGCGGGGCCGGCCTGAGTTGACGGTGCCGCAGCGGCGTGCTCAGCCGGTGGGCCAGCTATGAACCGGTTCGTTGCTGTGCATGTTCTCGCGGTAGAGCCTTGTCATCTGCCGGAGGGCTTCTAGCCGGTCCATTGCTCTGTCCTGGTAGAAGTGGTGAAAGACCTCGCTCTGCCATGAGGCCCCGTTGCGCAGCAGCACGCAGCGACGCTCGATGATCTCGAGCAGCCGGCTTACGTCGCCGGGATCAACCCCGCCGCGTGCCAGCCCCTCATGGGCAAGCGGCAGCAGGCGCCTGAGCACGAGCTCGGCTGCCGACACCTCTCCCAGTCCGGGCCAGTAGACGCGGGCGTCGATTCCGTCACGAGCGCCCGTGTGAAAGTTCTCCTCCGCGGCGGAGAACGACATCTGCGACCACACCGGGCGTTCATCGTCCGCAATCACGCGAAGCAGGCCGTAGTAGAAGGCGGCATTCGCCAGGGTGTCGACGACGGTGGGCCCGGCGGGAAGGACCCGGTTCTCCACGCGGAGGTGGGGTTGGTCCCCGACGACGTCGTAGATCGGGCGGTTCCAGCGATAGATCGTCCCGTTGTGAAGGCGTAACTCGCCGAGCTGGGGGACGTCCCCGCGTTCCAGGGTCTCCAGCGGATCCTCGGCCTCGCACACAGGCAGCAGCGCCGGGAAGTACCGCACGTTTTCCTCAAAGAGGTCGAACACCGAGGTGATCCAGCGCTCCCCAAACCACACCCGCGGTCGCACGCCCTGGGCCTTCAGTTCCTCCGGCCGCGTGTCGGTTGCCTGCTCAAAGAGGGCGATGCGGGTCTCCCGCCAGAGCTCCTTGCCGTAGAAGAACGGCGAGTTCGCGGCCATCGCGATCTGAATGCCGGCGATCGCCTGAGCCGCGTTCCAGTGCCGGGCGAAGGCATCGGGATCGACCTGCTGATGAAGCTGGACGCTCGTGCACGCGGCTTCCGGCGCGATCGTGTCCGCATAGGCCGACAGCCGCTCCACGCCGGCGATCGATATCTCCAGGTCCTCTCCCCGCGCCGCGAAGATCTGCTCGTTGAGCAACGCGTAGCGCGGATTCGCGCTGAAGCTCCCGGCATGCAGATGCTTGGCGCCGATGGTGGGCAGGATCCCGATGATCATCATGTGCGCACCAACGGTTCGGGCTCGCTCCTCGGCGTTGTTGAGGCTCGCCCGCGCGTCCCGTTCCAGGCCGGAGAACACGGCGCCCTCGAGCAGCCGCGGCGGGATGTTGATCTCCAGGTTGAACTGCCCCAGCTCGGTCTGGAAACTCGGATCCGCGATCGCCTCCAGCACGGCGGCGTTGACCAGCGCCGGCTCGCCCGCATCGTCGGTGAGGTTGAGCTCGATCTCGAGTCCGAACGAGCGTCGTTCGGGATGAAACCTTGCCTCGGAGAGCATGCGGGCGAACACGTCGAGGCAGGCCCGGACCTTGCGTCGATAGCGCTGGCGATCGTCTCGGCTGAAGGCCTTGGCGGCGACGTCCTGACCCATGGCCGACAGTATCGGGGAAATGGCCGGCCGCGTGGCCGCAATCCAGGGCAGTTCGCCGCCAACGGGCTACGTTTGAGCCCAACGCGCACCGGTCAACGCGCACCGGTCAACGCGCTCCGGTCAACGCTATCCGGTCAACGCGCGATCGTGACGGTGGTGGTGTAGACGGTCGTCCCGGCGAGTTGCGCTTGCAGCGTGTCCTGCTGGTAGCGGTTGGAAGGTCCGAGCGGCACGTCCAACTTGAGTCGGCCGCCGCTGGTGGCCTTGAGCATGCGCGTCCCCCCGGCGTGCGGCCCGGAGAACCTGACGCGGTAACGGGCGCCGGCGTGGTAGGACGGCGGCGTCCGGACGGTCGCCGATCCGCTGCCGGCCAATGCGAAGCCACCGCGGCCCGCGTGCGCGAGCGTCGAGAATTCGCGCGCCGATCGGTGCGTGGTCACCGTCCAGCCGTAGACGGAGTACTTGTTCTCGGCACTCGTGTAGGTGATCGCCGGCGATACGGGATGGGCGAAGTCCGACATCACCTTCCCGATCGACCAGCGCAGGTCTCGTGCCCAGTAGGGCCAGCTGTGGGTGCCCGGTCCGTAAGCATCGAAGTAAGCGGGAATCCCGAGCGCGTGGAGGCGAGCCTCGAACTCGATGTTGTCGGCCGCGATCAGGCCTTCGATGGCCGAGCCCGACGGACTCAGGGTCTTGTCGTACGGTCCCAGCGCGCCGTTGCCCCAGTACAGATACAGCTTCGTCCAGCGCAGATTCTCGGCCAGTGTGGCGGGATCGTGGGCCGCGTAATTGATCCCGTCGGTCACGGGATTGCCGAACATCGAGTCGGCTGCCACCCGATCCAGGACAACCTCCGTGAGGTTGATGATGCTGAGTGCCCCGGCACGGGCGGGGAGGTCGTAGTACACGTCGGGAGCACCGGAGTACGCCAGCGCGACGCTGAACAGGTCGGGATGTCTAGCTGCGTAGCTCGTCGAGCAGAAACCGCCCTGAGACAGGCCCGCGATCCCGCGGCCCGCGCGGGTGGCCACCGTGCGCAGGTCGCCGTCGACCCACGGAACGAGCTGGTCGATGTGGAACTTCTCCCAGCTGTAGCGGCGGTCGGGCCAGTTGGTGCACCATCCGCCGCCGTCGTCGCCCAGCGCGATGTCGGGCATCACCACGATCAGGGGTCGCCCTGCCGTGGTCTGCTCCGCCTCGCCCATCGTCGTCCAATCCGACGCGCCGCCACTGGTTCCGTGCAGCAGATAGAGGACCGGGTAGCGACGGCGCGGGTGCGTCGCGTAGCCCATCGGCAGCAGGATCCGGACGTTCGCCGGGCCCGGCAGCGCGGAGGTCTTGACCGACAGCGTGATCAGGCGCGAGTCGAGTTTCTTGACCGAGAGCACGTGGATCCCGTCGCGATCCCGGAATGTCATCGCCCCGGCCGCCGGCACGAGCACCATCGACGCCAGTAGCACCATTGCGGCGACCAGAGTCCGTAGCTGACGCCGGTAGGACACGAGCCCAGAATCGGGAACGGCGGACACGGCGGTACATGTTCGCATCCGACCGCCGAGCGAGGCGAGGACATGTCCGCGCGACCCGCCGCGCGAGACGGCTAGGCTTCACGCTCAGAGCTACGACTGGAAGGCGGCGGATGCATGGCGACGAATACGCAGCAGCAGGTTGAGGATCGCACGACCGCGGGGGACTCGATCGTGGTCGAGAATCCGGCCACCGGGCGACCGATAGCGACCTTGCGCGCGGCGGCGGACTCGGACGTCGCCGGAATGGTCAGCCGGGCCCGCGCGGCGCAGACGGGCTGGCAGGCGCTGGGGTTCGACGGCCGGGCAAAGGTTCTGCGTCGGGCGCAGAAGTGGGTGCTGGACAATTCGGAGCGGTTCCTGGATACGTTGGTGGCGGAGACCGGAAAGACACGTGAGGACGCCGTGCTGGCCGAGCTCGGCTACGCCGCCAGCGCCTTCGGGTTCTGGGCTAAGAACGGTCCGAAGTACATGGCCGATGAGAAGATCCGTCCCAGCAGCCCCTTCCTGTTCGGTCGTAAGGTGTTCGTCCGCTACGAGGCGATCGGCGTGGTCGGGGTCATCGGGCCGTGGAACTATCCGTTCACCAATGGTGTGGGCGACTCGATCCCCGCGCTGATCGCGGGCAACGCGGTCGTCCACAAGCCCTCGAGCGTAACCCCGATGACGGCGCTCCTGATGGAGGAGGGGTTGCGCGAGTGCGGGTTGCCCGCCGACGTCTTCCAGGTGCTGGTCGGCCGTGGCCCGATCGGGTCGACGTTGATCGACCACGTCGACATGGTGATGTTCACGGGCTCTACGGAGACCGGCAAGCAGGTGATGGAGCGGGCGGCTCGGACGCTGACCCCGGTCTCGCTGGAGCTGGGCGGCAAGGATCCGATGATCGTGCTGGCCGACGCCGACCTGGAGCGGGCCGCCAACGCCGCCGTGTTCTGGTCGATGCAGAACGGTGGCCAGACGTGCATCTCGGTCGAACGCGTGTACGTCGAGGAGCCGGTCTACGAGGACTTCGTGACGATGGTGGGCGAGCGTGCACGGGCGCTGCGGCAGGGTGCCCCGGGTGAGCTCGGATCCGTCGACGTGGGCTCGTTCATCAATCCTCCGCAGATCGAGATTGTGCAGGAGCACGTCGATGACGCGGTGGCCAAGGGCGCTCGCGTGCTGGCCGGCGGCCATCGCGTGCAGGGCGACGGGACGTTCTTCGAGCCGACCGTCCTGGCGGATGTCGACCACACGATGCAGTGCATGACCGAGGAGACGTTCGGTCCGACGCTGCCGGTCATGAAGGTCCGCGACGCCGACGAGGCCGTGAGGCTGGCGAACGACTCCCAGTACGGGCTGCAGGCCTCCGTCTACACCAAGGACCTGGCCAAGGGCGAGGCGGTCGCGCGCCGGATTCAAGCCGGCGCCGTAGTCGTCAACGACTCAAACGCGAACTACCTGGCGCTCGAGGCGCCGATGGGAGGCTGGAAGCAGTCCGGGCTCGGGGTCCGTCACGGCGCCGAGGGCATCCGCAAATACTGTCGCCGGCAGACGATCGTGCTCACCCGCTTTGCCATGAAGAAGGATCTCTACTTCTTCCCGTACGGCGCCCGAACGAGCAAGTTCCTGGTTCGGCTGCTCAAGGTCCTCTACGGGCGCGGAGATCGCAGCTGAGGCTGACCGCGGGGTCGCGGGCGCCGAGGCGCCCGCGACCGCGCATTTGCTCGCGGCGAGCTAGCCGACCTGGAAGATGAAGTCGTATTCCTTGCCGCCGTTGCGGGACAGCAGCTTCATCTGACCCCGGGCGCGACGGAAAGCGCCGGTCCCGCCGGTGATGGCCAGGACGCTGTTCTTGGTGTCGAAGAACGGTCCCTGCACCGTCAGCTGACCCTGAGCGAGGAATGTTGTCCAGCTGCATTCCCAGCTTCCCTCGGAGGGCGCGATTCGCACGCAGGAACCCTGATCGGTGCCGACCTGCTTGGTGTCGGCCGAGTTGAAGACCTGGTTGTGAAAGGTGAGCAGGTTGCCCGTCACGTCGGCGCCCCCGCCGGACTGGATCACCGTGTCGGTCACCGCGTGCTCGATGACGTGAATGGCGCTGGCATGCCGTGGCGGGTGGTGCTTCTTGGCCGCGCCGGTCCGATGCTTGGCGGCGCCGGCAGTGCCCGGTTGCTCGATCACGAGCCAGGCGGCCGCCGTGAACACGACCACGGCCACGGTAACCAGCGACCTGCGTCCCCCCCAACCGACATGTTCAGCGGTTCCTCTCAACATGACCACGCTCCTCTGTGAGGCTGATTGATAACGGTCGGAGAATCCTATGCCTGCTCTTTGATCCAGGCCAGGATGTCTCGGGAGTGAGTGAGCACGGTTCCGTCGGCAAGCTTCAATGTCGGCAGCTTCGTCTCCCCGGTCGCCTTGCGCAGATCCTCGCGCGAGCCCTTGCGCAGAAAGGGGATCGGATTGCCCTGGGCGGCCACGACCTTCTCGTACTCGATGCCTCCCGCGCGCAGCGCCTCCTGGACGCGCCGACAGGGATGGATCCGCGGGCCTCCGTCGTCGCCGTGGCAAACGTAGAGCGTAGGGTTCTCGGCCATGCTGCTCCTCTGGTCGGGGATCTGCCGGAGGCTAGCCCCTGTCCTGCCCAGAGGCGACCGCGTTGCCCCGGCCGGCCGAGGTGAAGCTGCTCCACAGCGTCGAGGCGGGAGCGGCGTAGTCCGGATGCTCGAGCAACCTGATCCGCTCGACCCACTTGACCCACTGGAACCCCCTGGCTCCCGGGACGACGAGTCGGATCGGCGCCCCGTGATCGTGGTTCAGCAGCTCGCCACCGACGTGCGTGGCCAGGAGCAGCTTGCGCGCGTCGCCGAGGGCGAAGCTCCATCGGTATCCGGTGCGCGATTCGACGCTCACGTGGCGTGCGGTGGGGGCGACGCCGGCCAGATCCAGGAGTCGACCGAGGCGCACGCCGCGCCAAAGTTGCGTCGAATAGAACCCGCCGGTGCAATCGAGCGTGGCGACGAGCTCGTCGATGTCGGGCACGTCGCCGAGCGCCAGTGTCAGCTCGCGAGCAGTGAGTCCCTGCACCGCCAGGCGATAGGAGCCGATGTCGATTGGGCCGGGGTGGTCCGCCACCCACGAGGTGGTGGGGAACGCGTTGCCGGTGAACGAACCCGCCTCGTAGGACCCGGTGAAGCGCCGCCTTGCTCCCCGCAGCCCGAATAGCGCCTGAACCGGCCGCTGCGTCCGCCAGGCCACCACTGCCCCCGCCGACAACCCGGCGGCGATCAGGAACTGCCGACGATGCACGAGGTCGCGCCCACGCAGCGGCTTTGCCCGGAGCACCATGTGGACAGCGACGGCCAGGGCCAGCACCGCTCCCAGGGCGTCATGCCAGCTGAGCAGGCCGTAGCCCGCCGGCGCCGGCGTGACGCCCTCGGCCCAGAGCAGGCCCGACCCCAGCGCCGCCAGCGCGAAGAGAACAGCCAGCAGGCCGACGAACGTGCGCCTGTCCCAGCGGCCGGCCGACGCCACCCGGGGCCAGACTCGACGGAGCTTGATCACCAGCAACAACGCGATCGCCGCGCCCAGGGCGTCGTGCGTGGCAAACACCCAGGCATCGCCCGGCGAGCCGGCGAACAGCGTCAGCGCGCCGGAGGCCACAAGCGCCAGAACCAGCGCCGCCAGGCCCCAGTCGGTGACGCGCGCGGCCACCGAGCCAGTGTAGGCGCCGGGAATGCGCTAGCGACCCACAGGAGTTACACGAACCGCCTCGCGTACCCGAGCTCGTAGGTCAGGTTCGTGGGCCGAGGGCGGATGAACCTCGCGGGGATTCCCGCCACGAGTGAGTAAGGCTCGACGTCCTTTGTGACCACGGAGCCCGCACCCACCACGCCACCTTGGCCGACGGTGACCCCCGGCAAGATGATGGCGTGGCTGCCGATGTACGCGTAGTCCCGGATCGTCACCGGCCCGCCGACTTCCCCGAAATCCGGCGCGTCGATGTCGTGCTGCAGGGTGTAGATGCTGACGTGCGAGCCGATGTTGACGTTCTCGCCGATCTCAAGCCCGGAGCGGCCGTCCAGAAATGCCGTATCGCCGATCACGCTGTGCGGACCGATCCGGATCCGCTCCGGCGCATAGAACTCGGCCCGCCAGTGGATGCTGCTGGAACTGGGCAGGACGATTCCCGCGCGCCGATAAAAGAGATTTCTCAGGGTATGAGATGGAATCCGCCCCACCTCGGCCAGGAGGCGCAAGCGTGCGTCGCCCCAGACGGCGCGCATCCACCGATACACCTGCGTCAGCGCGTATGGCGCGCGCTGTTTCGCCAACTCCCGGACAGCGGCGCTGGAAACCATTTCGAGCAAGTTACACCTACGACGGTCAGCGCCGCCCGCGCGGCGCTGACCGGCGATCCTCAGGGACGGACGAACGTGTCGGGATCCGGGCCGGTTCGGTGCCCGGCATCGAGTGCCTTGATCTGCTCCATCTCGGCCTCGGTCAGGTGGAAGTCGAACACGTCGAAGTTCTCCGTGATCCGCTCCGGGGTCACCGACTTCGGGATGACGATGTTGCCGAGCTGGAGATGCCAGCGGATAACCACCTGCCCCGGCGTCTTCTGGTGAGCCTGGGCGATCTGGACGATCGTCTCGTTGTCGAGCACCTCGCCCTGGGCCAGCGGGCTCCAGGCCTCGGTGGCGATTCCGAGCTCCGCGTGCTCGCGGCGCAGCCCGTCCTGCTGGAACAGCGGGTGCAGCTCGACCTGGTTGACGGTCGGCGTGACACCGGTTTCGGCGATGATCCGCTCGAGATGGGCGGGCTGGAAGTTGGAGACGCCGATCGAACGGACGAGCCCGTCCTGCTGCAGTTCGATGAACGCCTTCCAGGTCTCGACGTACTTGTCCTGCGATGGGACCGGCCAGTGGATCAGGTACAGGTCTACGTAGTCCATCTCGAGCTGGCCAAGGCTGGTCTTGAGCGCCCGCTTGGCCTGCTCGAACCCGTGGTGATCGTTGAAGCACTTCGTGGTGATGAACACCTCGTGGCGCTCCAGCCCGGCGGCATGGACGGCCTGACCGACGGCGGCCTCGTTTCGATAGGCAGCGGCGGTGTCGACATGGCGATAGCCCGCCATCAGGGCTCGAGTGACCGCTTCCGCGGTCTCCCGGGGTGGGACCTGAAAGACGCCGAAGCCGAGTTGGGGGATCTGCTCGTCGTCGCGCAAGGTGACGACGGGGACGTTGCTGGTTGGTGAGGTCATGCTTCTGAGGTTCCCGTTCGCCGCTCCCCCCACACGCCACCTCGCGGGCGGACCCGGTAATGCCGCGACCGGAGTTCGGGGAACTACGGACGCCGGGGACGCGCCGTTTGACCCGCTAACGTGCGCGTATGGGCGATAGCGACCGGACCGCCGCCGGCGCGAACCCGGCTCCGGACGAGCAGGCGATGATCCGGGTCGTGCTCGCCGACGACCACGCGGTGGTGCGTCGCGGGTTGCGGCTTCTGCTCGACGGAGAGCCCGACTTTCAGGTGGTCGCCGAGGCCGGTGACGTCGAGGCGGCCAAGCGCTATGTCCGCGGTCATCGCCCGGGGGTGTTGGTGCTCGATCTGAACATGCCCGGCGGCTCGAGCCTGGAGGCGATTCCGGCGATCCGGGCCGAGTGTCCCGACACTCAGATCGTGATCCTGACCATGCAGGACGAGTCCGATTATGCCCGCGATGCCTTGGCCGGCGGCGCGATCGGCTACGTCCTGAAGGAAGCCGCGGACGCCGAGCTGGTCGAGGCCGTGCGGTGCGCGGCGATCGGCGTCGGATATCTGAACCCGCGCCTGGGCGCTCGTCTCGCCGCTGAGCCCGCGGGTCCCCCCGACGACCTCTCCCAGCGCGAGCTCGACGTGCTGCGGATGATCGCCCTTGGCCATACCAATGCCGAGATCGCGCAGCAGCTGTTTCTCTCGGTCCGGACGGTGGAGACGCATCGCGCCCACATTCAGCAGAAATTGCGGTTGAGTACGCGCGCCGAGCTGGTGCGTTACGCGCACGAGCGGGGGCTGGTTCAGCTCTGATCCAGCGGGCCCGCTTCAGCTCTGATCCGCAGCCTGGTTCGGCTCTGGTCCGACGCTGGATCCGTGGGGATCCGCAGCCGACCTACGGTCACCTACAGATGCCGGGGCCTGGCGTCGCTACTACCGTGGATGGGTGCCTGGAGATACGGTGATCTGACTGCGCCTCGTGCTCGACCGTGTCGATCAGGACTCGTCCTCGTGCCAGGCGATCCGCGTGGTGCTCGCCGACGACCATGCCCTCGTCCGCCACAGCGTGCGGATGCTCTTGGACGCCGAGCAAGGCGTCGAGGTGGTGGCCGAGGCTGGGGACCTCAGGTCCGCCATGGACCACGTGCGCGGCCATCGTCCGCACGTCCTCGTGCTCGACCTGGGGATGCCCGACGGATCCAGCATCGAGGCGATTCGACTGCTACGTGTCGAGGTGCCGAACACCGAGATCGTGGTGCTGACCATGGAGGATGCTCCCTCCATCGCCGGGCAGGCGCTCGCCGCCGGTGCGATCGGCTTCGCGCTCAAGGACTACGCGGATGTGGATTTGCCGGGAGCCGTCCACGCCGCTGCCCGCGGCGTTCGGTATGTGAGCCCGCGGTTGGCGGGACGGCGCCGAGCGCGTCGCTGAGATCGGTTTCGGGCTCCGCCGCGCGGCGTTGCACGGGAAAGCTGGCGGCTACGGTGGTGCCTTCGCCGAAGGCGGAGGTGATTCGGATCGTTCCGTGCAGCAGTTGGACACGTTCGCGCATGCCAAGCAAACCGAATCCGGTCGTTCCGATGGCAGGGTCGAATCCGTCGCCGTCGTCGCGGATGGTGAGCTTGACCGTGCTCTGGCTCTCATGGACGTCGATCACGGCCCGCTTCGCGTGACCGTGCTTGGCGGCGTTGTTCAGAGCTTCCTGACTGATCCGGTACAGGGCGGTCTCCAGCTCGGCGGTGTGCCGCGTCGTCGCCCGACCGTGGTCGTAGGCGAGGTCGATCGAGCTGTCGACCTCCAGGCCCTGGCGCCCCGAGCGTTCGCGGAGCGCGTGCAGGGCCGCCGCGAGCCCGTGTTCGTCAAGCATCCGAGGACGAAGGTCGGTGACCAGCGAGCGGAGGTTGGCGATCGCCTCATCGACGTGCTCGATTGCCTCGGGGACTGCCTTCTCGAGCGCGGCCGCGCCGCCGGCTCGTCGGGCCGCGGAGAGCATGAGGCGGAGCCCAGCCAGGCTCTGCAGCGTCTCATCGTGTAGCTCCCTGGCCCAACGTTCGCGCTCGCCTTCCGCCGCGGCCAGGCGCTGCCTCTGCAGCTCCGATTTCGTGCTCTGAGCGTTGGCTACGGCGGTGGCGGCGCTGGTGGCGAACGCTTCCAGGAGCAGCTGATCATCGGTGCTGAATGTCCGCCTCCCGTGGAGGGGGTCAAGCGCTACCAGTACGCCGTAGGTCTGGTTCTGGAAGACCAGCGGTACCACGAGTCCCGCCTCGGCACTGACGCCGAGCCGGCCCAGGCCATGCTGGTCAAAGCGCGCCTGGTTGCGCTCGACCTCCAGACGTAGGGTGCTCTGCGTGTTCAGCGCGGCGCTGGCCAGCGTGTCCGCCAGCGGGATCCGCTTCCCGATCAGACTCGAGGGACGATCTCCGGCCGCGGCGGCTATGACCAGCTCGGCTCCGTCGACCAGCTCGATCAGCAATGCCTGGGCTCCGACCAGCGCCCGCCCCCGGGTGGCTACGAGCTCGAGGATCACCTCGAGGTCCGTCTCCCCGCCGACCGCTCGAGTGATCTCCGTGGTCGCCGCCAACGCAGCGACCGTGCGCGCGAGCCCGTCACGCTGCCCGGCGGCAGTGGTGTAGCGCCGGGCGTGATCGATCGCGACGCCCGCGAACCGGGCCAGCCTCCCGATCGACTCCTCATCCTCGGCGCTGAACTCCTTCCCGTTCTCCTTCTCGCTCAGGTGGATGCTCCCAAACGGCACTCCGTCGACCAGGATCGGGACCCCGATTGACGAGCCCGCCGGAGCGTCGCGGATCAGCTCCTCACCCACTCCGCGGCCACCCGGCAATGCGCCGTTACCGGCGCGGGTTCGCTCGCCGATTCCCGACGCGAGGACCCTGGCAGGTTTCGTCCCGGACTCTCCCAGGACGTCCAGCGCCGCGTATCGCGCCCCGGTCAGCTCGCGAGCCGCCGTCAGGACCCGGTCGACCACGACGTCGACATCGAGGTTGTCCAGGACGAGCCCGGCGACGTCCAGAAGTCCGCGTGCCTGGTCATCCATCAGCGTTGGCTGAGTCGGGTGCTTGATTGAAAGGACGAATGATCGGCTCCTACGCGTGCGGCGTGGCGCGCGCCTCGAGAGAAACGCGCACATGACGGCCGAAGGTCGGAGCCGAGACATCGCCGGCCGGGACTTTGAGACCGGCGAGTGACCCATCGTACACCCGGCTTCTCGGCGCGGGAAGGATTGCCCGGATTCCGGCGTCAAGGTCGACAAAGGCTGGCATCTCGGGTCCAGCCGATCTCGGCTGAAGGGAGCACACATGAGTAGGGGCATCTCATCGTCAGACCAGGCATCGAAGGCGCCAGCCGGTCTGGGTGAACACGAAGCACAACCCACGAGCGACTCGACTGAGACTCGCGGGGATCTGAGCAGCCGTCGCTCGTTCCTGGTCGGGGCCGGCGTCGGAGCTCTCGGCGCGGGCTTGCTGGCCGACGTGCCGCTGGCGGCCGCATCCGCCCGCCTGACGGCGGGTGACGAGGCCATCCTCCGCTTCCTCTCGGCGGCGGAGATCCTCGAGACGGACCTGTGGCAGCAGTACAACGAGCTGGGCGGCATCCAGGACGAAGAGGTGCCCGGCGGGAGCGGCAACGACAAGTACAAGGATGCCCTGGCGGTGCTCGACTCCGACATGGCGCAGTACATCCACGACAACACCGAAGATGAGTTCACGCACTTCACCTTCATCAACGCCTACCTGAGGGCGCGTGGCGGAGACGCGGTCAACTTGGAGCGTTTCCGGACCCTGCCGAGCAGCAAGGCGACGGGCGCGCAGCAGATCAAGCGCCTGACCAATCTGATGGAGTTGACGGTCGACACCACGTGGTGGACGCGCTATCGCAGCCCCAACATGAACCCGGATCTCGGCGGCAAGTTCCCGCCGGCCGTGCCCGGGCTCCTCAAGGGGAGGTTCCCGGCCATCCCCCGATCCGACGACGACCTGAAGCCGGATCGTCACCTCCAGGCGATCGCCAACACGGCGGGCTTTCACTTCGCCACGATCGAGCAGGGCGGCACCAGCCTGTACCCGCAGCTGGCGCAGCGGGTCCACGACAAGGAGGTGCTGCGCGTCCTGCTCAGCATCGGGCCGACAGAGACGATGCACTTCCAGACCTGGATGGACAAGGCCGGTAACGCTCCGGCGCTGAAGGATCCGACCAACGGGCTGGAGTTCCCCGATCTCAACTCACCTCCGTTCGGGGGCCAGTTGTTCCAGACCAACCTGATCATGCCCGAGCCGACGGTCTTCCTGAGTCGGAAGTTCCCCGTCTGCTCGATCATCCGTCCCACCGAGACACACGGGGCGGCGATGGGCGCTTTGCAGTTCCTGACCGCGGATGGACTGTTCCGCGGTCAGTCGCCGGCGTTCTTCGCGTTCATGACCGATCTCGCGAGGGCAGCGGACGCGGCACGCCCCTAAGCAGCAGCCACTCCGTCGGGCGGCTCCGGCCGTCCGGCGGAGGCGTCGTTGATGCATAGGCCGCGGGAGGCCACGGGGGCTGACTGGACGATCGAGGTCGTGGTCTGTCCGTAGGCGGCGAACTTGTCGATCACTTCCTCGAGGTGTTCGACCGAGCGGACATGGGCGGTGACGATGTAGCAGTCATCGCCGGTGATGCGCCGGCAATCGACGACCTCGGGTGTGTGCTGCGCGACCTCGGCGACCTGGCGCAACTGCCGGGGAGCCGGGCGGACGCGAATGATGCCGGTCAGGCTCAGGCCGAGGGCACGCGGATTTATCTCGGCGTGATAGCCGAGAATCACCTGCTCCTGCTCGAGGCGTCCGAGGCGCTCGGCCACCGCCGGCGAGGACAGTCCGACTCGCCGGCCCAGTTCGGCGTGACTCAGTCGCGCGTCGGCCTGAAGCTCGGCGAGGAGACGGAGATTTATGCCGTCGAGCAGACTTCCTACGGTGCTGCGGCCATTGCGCCTTTGATTCGTAGGCATCAGGATGACTATACCTGGGATCTGCCATGTACAAACAGCCTCGGCTGGACCACGCTCTGGTGGATGAGTCACTCCACGCCCGCGGACGAGCCGCCGGCCGGCCGCGTCGCCGTCCTCACCTCGGAGCCCCCACCGCACGTGTACTTCGTCGTGAGTGCGGTGTTTCACTACCTGGGGCCATCGTTCGCCGTGCTGCTGTTCGTTCGCGTGCCGGTGCTGGGCGTGGCCTGGCTGCGGATCGCCTCGGCGGCCGTCATCTTCGCGCTGTGGCGGGCACCCTGGCGAACGTTCGCCGCGCTCGATCGCGACGGGCGCCGGCTGCTGGTGGGCTGGGGAATCGTTTTGGCGCTCATGAACGCCTGCTTCTACACCGCGATCAGCCGCGTGCCTCTTGGCACGGTGGCGGCGATCGAGTTTCTGCCCGTGATCGGCTTAGCCGTCCTGGGGGCGCGATCCCGGCGCAACCTGATGGCTCTGGGCCTCGCCGCCCCCGGCGTGTACCTGCTCACCGATGTCCGGCTTGCCGGCCATGCCCTGGGCCTCGGCTTCGCGTTTGCCAACGCGATTTTGTTTGCCCTCTACATCGTGCTCGCCGACCGCGTGGCCAAGCGCCCGCAGCTGAGCGGGATCGACGGCCTCGCCGCCGCGATGCTGATCGCCGCCGTCGCGGTGACCCCGATCGGCGGCTGGCAGGCCGGGCCCGCGTTCCTGGACCCCGTGGCGATCCTGGCCGGGATCGGCGTTGGCGTGTCCTCGTCCGTGGTCCCGTACGTGACCGACCAGCTCGCGATGGCTCGTCTCCCCCGGGCCACCTACGCCCTGATGGTGGCTCTGCTGCCGGCGATCGCGACGGTCATCGGGATCGTCGTCCTGACTCAGATCCCCACGCCGCTGGAGTGCGCCGGAGTCGCGCTGGTCATCGCCGGAGTCGCGCTGCACCGTCCGGCGGCCGACGGCGCGTGATGGGTCTACTCAGCTCACGGCGTGTAGACGGATGAGTGACACGGTTTGCCGCCGCAGACGTCGATCACTGCGCCGTGGGGCGCCAGGAAGCGCGAGATCTGCGATTGGGCGGCGGGCGTGTCACGAGGATTCTGGTGCGGGTCGGCGTTGTGTGGTCCCGGCGTGGGCGGAACGTTCGCCACCGGGGGTGGCTGCACCCGCCCCGGACCGCTGTCCCATACCTCGATCGCCGAGCCGGCGAAGGGGTAGTGACCGATTTTCGGGATCCCATAGAACAGGTTGCCGTCCCGCACGCGGACCGGATCGAGCGCCGGTTCGTAGGCATTCGCCCCGATCGTCCGGGCCTCGGCAGCCCCGGCATACATGCTGACCTGGAAGTCGCCGTAGGCCAGCTGCATGAGAACCACGTGTGAGGGAGTGTCGGGAAGCGGATGTGAGGTCATCTGCGCGGCGTACCCATCCGGATCGCCGCGGTCCCACAGCTGCTGGATCACGTCGAGGATCACCGGATACAGCGACTGGTCTGGGTAGGCGTTGTCCAGGATCGTCTTGAACGGGGCGAAGTCGGTACTTCGCTGGACGAGCAGATTGCCGTAGTCGATGCCGGTCACGCCGAGCACCGAGCGCCGGAAGTCCGGCGCCACGGCGGTCGTGAGGCCGCCTTCGATCCCGCCCTGGCTGTTTCCGTCGTAGTAGAGCTCCGAGGTGTCGAGCACCGAATGTCCGCCCTGCTGGAAAGCGGGATCGCCGGCCATCCCGCGCGGGCTCAGCATCAGCCGCCCCAGGAAGAGCGTGTTCAGCACGCCCTGCTGGAGCCGGTCGATCGCCCGTGGGAAGAGGCTGAGGTTCGCTATGGCGCTGGCGTCAAAGCCGGTGTCACCATCGGCCAGGCCCCACCAGTCGGTCGCGCAGAACACCATGTTGTGATTGATGGCCAGCGCTTGGACCCAGCCGTCGGTCACCTCCGAGTGCGAGCCGAGCAGGCCGTGGCCGTAGAGTGAGATTCGGGCCGGCGCAGCGGCTGACGCGGAGGCCGGGATGATGCACTCAAATGGCGCGGTGGCCACGTTGCCCGGGGTCTGGGTGGGGAGTGCGTCCGCCTTGTTCGAGCCGTAGTGGAACCCGGTCGTGGCGGTCGGGCCGCAGGTGACCAGATAGCAGGGCACCTGGAACGTCCCCTGCACGTCGCGCAGCTGGGAGTTCAGGTTGCTGGTGCTGGTGACGGCAAACGCCGGAGCACGGCCCTGGGCCTTGCCGTCGGCGAGATCGTGATCCCCGAGTTGGCCGAAGGCGTCGTTGCGGATCGAGAGCAGCCGCGAGGTCAGGTTCTTCTGCGAGGCGATCGTGAAGTCCCAGGCTTCGTAGAGCTGTCCCCGCGCGATCCCGGCGCGCTTCAGCGCCGCAAAGATCCTGGTGTAGCGGAGCCGCTGCGAGCGCTCCCTGGCCGGGAGCCGGCGGTTGTCCCGCAGCTTGGCGAACCAGGACGGCGCGCGCAGCCGATGCCCGCTCGAGTTGCGCAGGTTCCGCAGCGCCACCACATAGGTATGGCCGTCGGTGAACTCCTTGCCGGGCAGGATCATCAGGTTCGTGGCCTGCGGTGTGCTCGCGTTCGCGTCGAGCTGCGTGTAGATCAGCTGCCGGCGCCCCGTGGTCTCGTCGATGACCACGATCGGCTGATGCGCGGCGAACGCCCGTCCTAGGTTGAGCACCCCGACCGCGCCGGTTCGCGCAAACGCCTTCGCGTTATCCAGGCCTGGCACGTGGACGATCAACGCGCTTCCGGGGCTGAACCCGTCGTTGCGGTCGTACTCGCCGGCGCTGATCCGCTGCCCGCTCGCCCCCAGCGGCATCGCCTTCGCCGGCAGGCGCACTCGCAGTCCGGTCGGCGTCGAATGGTCCGGTCGGGTGAACAGATTGCTGGGAAACGGCAGCAGACACGGAGACGCGCCGAAGGGTTGGCAGTCCGCCGCGGGCCGGGCGGCTGCGGCCGCCGACTGGGTGGCTGCGGCCGCCGACCCTGTGGCTGCGGCCGCCGACCGGCTGGCTGCGGCCGCCGACCGGCTGGCTGCGGCCGCCGAGGCCGGCATCAGCGAGCCCAGGACCATTGCAAGCAACAGCCACCAGCGAGCCCGTAGATGTGCGGCGCGGCGTGAGTGCATCCCTCTCCTCTCTCTAGGCTAGCCGGTTACCGCCCGGAGGTCAGTCGAAGAGCAGGAGTCGGTCGAGTCGCCCGGCCACCGCGGCCCACGCCGGGGTCCGCGGATCGATCAGCTCGAAGTGGCCAACGCCGCCGAGCTCGAGTAATTGACATTGGTCACCCGCTGTCCGCGCGGCCGCCGCATAGTCCCGGCTCTGCTGCACGGGCACACGGTCGTCGTCGTCGCCGTGGACGATCAGGGTGCGGGTGGCGATGGGCAATCGACGGATCGGGTCGGCCGACGCGTACGCGTCGGCCCGCTCGTCGGGCAACCCGGCCATGAAGTCGACGACTGCCCCGTCGCCGATCCGCTCGCGCGCCGCGCCGGCGAGGTCGCAGACGCCGGCCAGCGAGACGATCGCCGCGACAGTGGGGAGATCGGAGAGACACAGCGCCAGCTGTCCGCCGGCCGAGTGCCCGATCGCCACCACCCGGGCCGGGTCCACGACAGCGGTCATCGTCCTCAGCGCGTCGATTGCTCCCCGCAGGTCGTGCAGGGTCTGCGGCACCCCCCCGCCGCTCCCCAGGCGGCGATACTCGACATTCCAGCTCGCCCACCCGCGCTCGGCCAGGTCGACGGCGAGCGCCGCCATTGTGGTCCGGGTGAAGCGAGCCCTCCAGAACCCCCCGTGAACCAGCACGGCGAGGCGGTGCGGGCCGGCGCCGGCCGGGAGCAAGAGGTCCGCCTCATGCTCCGGCTCCGGGCCGTAGCGGTGGGTGCTCGGCGCATGCCCCCGCGCGGCGGCCCAGTCGGACAGCTCGGCCCCCAGGGCATCGACGTCGCCGGACGCCATCGGCCGAGCTTAGCCGCGGGGCCAGCGGGGCCGAGCTTCGCCGTCGAGCCGCAGGGGGCCGAGGGTCGGAGGTTGGGAGCGCAGCTGGTACCTATAGTCGCCGGCATGGACCTCGAGATCGGGCTCGGCGCCGCCACCGACATCGACGGAGTGGCGCCACTGTGGATGGCGATGGTCGAACACCACCGCGAGCTCGTGGGCGAGCAGTGGCCCGTGCGACCTGCGGAGCACGCCTGGACTCTGCGCCGGGAGCAGTACCGGAGCTGGCTGGCCGACGGCAGCGGGTTGCTGTTCGTCGCGCGGATTGGCGAATCCGTCGCGTTGGCCGGGTACGCCTTCTGCCGGCTCGCCACGTCCGGGCCGACGTTCGATCTCGGCGGGGCACACGGCGAGGTCGAGTCGCTCGTCGTGGCGGCCGAGTCCCGTGGGACGGGCGTCGGCACCGCGCTGCTCGAGGCCTTCCGGACCGAGCTCCGGCGGCGAGCGATCACCTACTGGTCGATCGGGTTTGTGGAGGCCAACGACGGCGCCGCGGCCCTCTACGAGCGGCTCGGGTTTCGCCCCTGGTTCCGCACGATGCTCGCGCCGGTCGACGCGCCGGAGGATCGCCAGCAGTAGGGCTGGCCGCGTCTCGCGGCTCGTGCCGGTCGACGCGCCCGAGGATCGCCAGTAGTAGGAGTGGTCGCGTCTCGCGGCTCGCGCCGGTCGACGCTCCGGAGGATCGGCCAGTAGTGGAGTCGCCGCGTCGTCTCGCAGCTCGTTTCGTCGCTGGCTCAGGCGTGGCAGCGCGTCAGGGTGCGTGGCGGCCCTGGGATGTGCGGTGAGGTTCTTGACGAACGACCGCAACGAGGAAGGGGTGGGTCTTCGCCGGCCGGGGGGCGTGCTACATAACCCGCAGATAGTGCGGGTTATGTAGCACGGTACCCGTCGGCCCCGGAGCGCTGACCCAGACGATCGCTAGGTGATCGAGTCGACCAGGAGCTTGCGGATGCCCGAGGGCGTCCTGACCGGGATGACGTCGCCGGTCTTGTGGCCGAGCAGCGCCTGGGCCACCGGGGAGGAGGCGGAGAGGGTGCCCTCGCTCGGCTTGGCGTCATGCGAGGAGACGATCTTGAACGTCTTAGTCCGGCCGGCCGCCTCCTCGGTGAAGGTCACTGTGCTGCCGTGCTGGACCACATGGGCCGAGACGTCCGGCTTCACGACCACGGCGCTGCGGAGCTGGTCACGCAGCTTCAGGATCTGCGTCTCGAGGTGGGCCTGAGCCTCTTTGGCGGCGTGGTATTCGGCGTTCTCCTTGAGATCGCCCCATTCGCGCGCCGTCTTGATCCGGGCAGCGATCTCGGAGCGCCCCGCGGTCTGGAGCTCGCCGAGCTCGCTCTGGAGCGCGTCGAGCTCCTCAGCCGTCATCGAAACGGTGTCCATACGGTCTTCCTGGTTTCGTCGTTGAATCGTCCGCGCCCTCGAAGGCGCGCTGACCGGGTCGGCCGCAGCCTTTGCCGGTCCGACTAATGGGTCTAGCAGATCACGAGCGGGATTTGGGGTCCTCGGCGCCCTGCTGACTCCAACCCCCGCCCGGGAAGATACGCTCCCGGGTTCACCGTGGAGGCCTCGCTCGAGCATCTGGATGTCCTGATCGTCGGCGCCGGTCTGTCCGGAGTTGGAGCCGCCTATCACCTGCAGCGCAGGTTCCCCGGGAGGACGTACTCGATCTTGGAGGCGCGGGGGGCGATCGGCGGGACCTGGGATCTGTTCCGTTATCCCGGCATCCGATCCGATTCGGACATGTACACCCTCGGCTACTCGTTCCGGCCGTGGGAAGAGGCCAAGTCGATCGCCGACGGGCCGTCGATCCTCCACTACGTCCGTGACACCGCGCGCCGTAACGGGATCGAGGAGCGGGTTCGCTTCGACCACCGTGTCACTCGGGCGGAGTGGTCGACGCCGGATGCACGCTGGACCGTCGAAGCGATACGCGGCGACACCGGTGAGACGGTCAGCATCAGCTGCCGGTTCCTGTTCCTTTGCTGCGGCTACTACCGCTACGACGAGGGCTACACGCCGGACTTCGCGGGGACCGAGCGGTTCGGCGGCGAGATCGTGCACCCGCAGAAATGGCCGCAGGACCTCGACTATGCGGGCAAGCGCGTAGTCGTGATCGGTAGCGGGGCAACCGCCGTGACGCTCGTGCCGGCCATGGCCGAGACCGCCGCCCACGTGACCATGCTGCAACGCTCGCCCAGCTACATCATCGCCCTTCCGGCCGAGGACGCGATCGCCAATGGGCTGCGCCGGCGGTTACCCAGCAAGCTCGCCTACGCGATCGTGCGGTGGAAGAACGTCCTCATGACCATGGCCAGCTTCCAGCTGAGCCGCCGCCGCCCGGAGCTGATGAAGAGGTTCCTGCGCAAGGCGCTGATTCCGCAGCTCCCCGCCGGCTACGACATCGACACCCATTTCAATCCGCGTTACAACCCCTGGGACCAGCGACTCTGCCTGGTCCCCGACGGGGACTTGTTCAAGGCGATCAGGCGTGGCCGAGCGTCGGTGGTCACCGACCAGGTCGAGACGTTCACCGAGACCGGCCTGCGCCTCGGGTCCGGCGCCGAGCTCGAGGCCGACCTGATCGTCACCGCCACCGGGTTGAACATGCTGGCCCTGGGCGGTCTTCAGATCGCCGTCGACGGCGAGGATGTCTCGCTGCCTGAAACGATGAGCTACAAGGGCATGATGCTCAGCGGCGTCCCCAACCTGGCGTTCGCCGCCGGATACACCAACGCCTCGTGGACGCTCAAGTGCGATCTCACCTGCGAGTACGTGTGCCGGTTGCTGGCTCACATGGATGCGGGCGGCTTCACGCAGTGCATGGCGGTCAACCGCGACCCTTCGGTGATCCCCCAGCCGTTCATCGACTTCTCCTCCGGCTACGTGCTGCGCTCGATCGACAAGTTCCCCAGGCAAGGCTCCAAGGCGCCCTGGCGGCTCTATCAGAACTATGCGCGGGACATCCTCAGCCTCCGCCTGGGTTCGCTGCAGGACGACGCGATGGAGTTCTCCCGGCCCGCTCCCGGCGCAGATGGTTCGGCCACGACTTCGGCGGCGCTCGCCCGGGCCTGACTCCGTGAGGGCTCCGCGTCTGGTCATCGTCGGTGGGTCGCACACACGCCTGCTGGGCGCGCTGGCCTGCGTCCTCCTGATGTTGTGCGGCGGGATGGCCGACGCCGCGTCGGCCCGTCCGAGTCGCTTGACCCGGGTGGGCTTCCCGCCGGCCGTGCCGAGCGGCGCCTCCCTGCTCGGGGAGCTGTCGCACACGGCGCAGCTGCGGATCACCGTCGTCCTGCGCCCGCGCGCGCCTGCCGCCCTGGCGGCGTTTGCCACGGCGGTCTCGACTCCGGGATCGAAGCTCTACCACCGCTACATCAGGCCGGGTCAGTTCGCCCGCCGCTTCGGGGCGAAGCCGGCGCAGATCGTCGCCATCGAGCGCTCGCTGCGAGCTCACGGATTGAGGCCGGGGATGCCGAGCCAGAACGGGCTCTCGATCCCGGTCACCGCGACCGCCGGGGGGGTGGAGCACGCGTTCTCGCTGGCGCTGGTCCGGTTCCGCCTGCCCAGCGGCCGCGTGGCCGTGCTGGGCAGCCAGGCGCCGTCCCTCGATTCCGGCATCGCTCAAAACGTGCAAACTGTCCTCGGTCTCAGCACCACAACCGGACTGCACCCGTTGCGCTCGCGCCCGTCGCTCGTCCGGCCCTTGCGCAGCGGCCGGCTGGCCTCGAGAGCAGCTCCGCACGTCGCTACCGGCGGTCCGCAACCCTGCGCCGCCGCCACCGCGACTGCCCCGTCGCAGAGCGCCTACACGGCGGACCAGGTCGCATCTGCCTACGGACTGTCCGGCTTCTACGGCGCCGGCGATCAGGGCCAGGGCCAGACGATCGCCTTGTATGAGCTCGAGCCGAATGATCCCCGTGACATCGCCGCCTACCAGGCCTGCTACGGAATCAAGGCCTCGGTCTCCTACCTGCCGGTCGATGGCGGCGCCGGGTCGGGGGCCGGCTCGGGCGAGGCTGCGCTCGACATCGAGCAGGCGATGGGACTGGCGCCGAAGGCCACCTTCCTCGTTTACCAGGGCCCCAACTCCTCTCAGAACGGCCCCGGGTCGGGACCCTACGATGTCTTTGCCGCGATCATCGGGCAAGACCGAGCCCGCGTGGTGTCGGTCTCCTGGGGCCAATGCGAGAAGCTCGAGGGTGCGGCCAACGCTCAGGCGGAGAGCACCCTGTTCCAGGAGGCGGCGGCCCAGGGACAGTCGATTCTGGCCGCCTCGGGCGATGCCGGATCCGAGGACTGCGACGGTGGTCAGGCGCTTCCCGACATCGGCCTGGCGGTCGATGACCCTGGCAGCCAACCGTTCGTCACGAGCGTCGGCGGGACTAGCCTGCAGGCCCTCGGACCGCCGCCCACCGAACTGGTCTGGAACAACGGCGGCAGTATCGGCGGGCTGCTCGGCCTGGCGCCGGGAGCGGGCGGGGGCGGCGTCTCGCGGCTGTGGCGGATGCCAAGCTTCCAGGCGAGCGCGCCTCCTTTCCTCGGGGTGATCCAGCCGGACTCCAGCGCGGCGCCGTGCGGAGCGACCCCCGGCTATTGCCGCCAGGTCCCCGACGTCTCCGCCGCGGCCGATCCGAACACCGGCTACCTCATCTACTACAACGGATCGGGCACGACCGGCAACGCGCCGACCGGCTGGCAAGGGACCGGCGGGACGAGCGCTTCGGCCCCGCTCTGGGCGGCGCTGGTCGGACTCGCCAACGCGTCGAGCCGGTGCGGCGGCATGCCGCTCGGGTTCATCAACCCCGCGCTATATCGCGCCGCGGCCACCGGCTACAGCGCTTCCTTCCATGACGTCGCCTCCGGTAACAACGACTTCACCGGCACCAACGGCGGTCTGTATCCCGCCGGCCCGGGTTTCGACATGGCCTCGGGTCTCGGTACGCCGAACGGCTCGAGCCTTGCCACCGCCCTGTGCTCCAACCGGCCGCGGGTGGCCACCCCAGGCCCGCAGCGCTCGAGCGTCGGCACGTCGGTCAACCTGCCGATCGTCGCCACCGGTTCGCCCGGTGCGGTCTTGAGGTACGCGGCGTCGGGCCTCCCGCCCGGTCTGAGAATCGATCCGGCGACCGGCAGGATCTCCGGCCGCTTGCAGAGGACCGCTCGATCGACCGTGAGGCTGACCGTGGCCGACCAGTTCGGCGGCGCCGGCGCGATCTCGTTCCCGTGGACGGTCGGGCCCGCGCCGAAGCTGTCTCGTGCCTCACTCACCGGGGTCGCGGCGGCACGGCCGACGCTTCGATTCATGATCGGCGCCGGGCCGAGCGCCCCCGCCCTGACCCAGGTCGTCGTCGCGCTGCCGACCGGCCTGCGGTTCGCCGCCCGGACGCGGCGGGTCACGGTCACCGGCTCGGGCGGCAAGCGCCTGCGCTTCAGCGGATCGGTCGCCCACGGCGCGCTGACGATCACGCTCCGCGCCGCTGCGACCTTGGTTCACGTCAACATCACGTACGCGTCGATCAGCGCGACATCCTCACTGGTCTCCGCCGTCGGTAGTCATCGGGTCGGCCGTCTGCGGCTGCGCGCCACGGTGTACGACGCCGGCCACGGCGTGAAGCGCCTGAGCGCGACGGTCAAGCCGGGGAGCTGACTTGACCGACCCGCGCTGCCTGGGCGGATGCCTCACGCGGGGCAGGAATTCGTGTCCTGACGCGGTATTCGACATGTGATGGCCGCTTCGGAGGTACCGCCCCACCGGGGGAGCGGATCGGCGCGTGCGGGGTCCGGAGAGATTCCCCCCTTGGCGCTCGCCCGGCGCCGCCGCCGCGTGGCGGTGCTCGCGTTGCTCGCCGCCGTCGCACTGATCGTGTTCGTCGCGTTTCGCGACGCCGGGGGCGCGCCAGCCGTCCCGGCATCGGTGTCGCCGTTGCCGAGCTCCGGGTCGGGATCGGGCTCGGCGTCGGGATCGGGATCGGGATCGGCGTCCGCGCGAGGTCCGGCCTCGCCGCATCGCCGGCTCCCCCGGGCGATCACGCTCAACTGGGTAGGAGACCTGGCGATCAGCAGCGCGCGGGGCCTCCCGCCGAATGGCCTCGAATCCGCGTTGGCCCCCGTCCGCTCGCCGCTGCGTGACGCCGATCTGACGCTGGGCAACCTCGAAGGCACGCTGTCAAGCGGCGGCGCGTCCAAGTGTGGGGGGTCCAGCAGCGGTAGCTGCTTCGCATTCCAGGCCCCCGCGGCGGTTGCCGGCCAGCTGCGAGACCTGGGTTTCGGACTGGTGAACCAAGCCAACAACCACTCGATGGACTACGGCGAATCCGGGCGCGAGCAGACACTCGAGGCGCTGCGGCACTACGGGATGCCCTACACGGGTACGCCGGGCCAGATCACCACGCTCTCCGTTCGAGGGGTCCGGGTCGCGTTCCTGGGCTTCGCGCCCTACCGATACGACGCCGATCTCCTCGACATACCCGGAGCGGTGACGTTGATCCGACAGGCCCGCCGCCAGGCGGAGGTCGTGGTCGTGATCATCCACGCCGGGGCGGAGGGCTCCGACGAGACGCACACCCCGGAGGGCCGCGAGGTGTTTCTCGGGGAGGATCGCGGCGATACCCGCGCGTTCGCCCACGCGGCGATCGACGCCGGGGCGGCCATCGTCGTCGGCTCCGGACCTCACGTCCCCCGCGGCGTGGAGGCTTATCGCGGCCACCTGATCGCCTACTCCCTGGGGAACTTCGTCGGCTACCGCACGCTGGGCATGGGGGGAACGCTGTCGGACAGCGGCATCCTCCACGTGACCCTCGGACCCACCGGAAGCCTGCTCGCCGCTCGGTGGATCTCGGTGCGACTGGTTGGCGGCCTGCCCCAGCTCGACCCGTCGAACGTTTCCGCGAAGCTTGTGGCCGCTCTCTCGGTCCAGGACTTCCCGTCGGATCACTTCAGGATCGACGGCTCCGGCGTGTTTCACGCCTGACAGAAGGCCACACGCCGCCGCGATGCCGGTGCTGGCACTCTGGCTCAGGTGGGCCGTCTGTTGCTTCCGCTGCCGCGCGATCGTCGACTCCGGCGCTTCGCTCAGCTGTCCGCCGGCTTGGTCCTGTACGGCGTCACCGCGGCGATGCTGGTGCTCGCACAACTCGGTCTCGATCCCTGGGACGTGCTCCATCAGGGCTTCTCGCGAACCTTCGGGCTGCCGATCGGCACCTGGGCGATCTTGGTCAGCGTCGCCGTCCTGCTCCTCTGGTTGCCGCTGCGATCCCGTCCGGGGGTCGGGACGATCGCCAACGCGATCGCGGTCGGCGCGGTGATCGATCTGACCCTGTTGCTGCTCGGACCCCCACACGCCCTGGCCGCCCGGTACGCGCTGTTGATCGGCGGGGTGCTCGGGAACGGGTTCGCCACCGGGTTGTACATCGGGGCCGGGCTCGGTCCCGGCGCGCGTGACGGTCTCAGCACCGCGATCGCGGCCCGAGGGCACTCGATGCGGGTGGTGCGGACCGGTATCGAAGCCACTGTGCTCGTGGCCGGCTTCCTGCTCGGCGGCACCGTGGGTATCGGGACGGTGCTCTACGCGTTGAGCATCGGTCCGATCACGCACCGGACGATCCCAGCGCTCGCGGTCGGGCCGCGGCGATCTCGGCCCGAGTCCGGCTAGCCCGTCAGCTCGACGAGCTCGTCAGCTCGCCTAGCCGTCGGCTCGGTCAGCTCGTGGCGTTCAGGGCGGCGCGCAGACTGGCGAGGTCGGCCGAACCGAAGACGACTCGATTGCGGGTGGCGACGTAGACGAGATCGAGGTCGACACCGGCGCGGGCGATCGTCCGGGTCAGGTCGGCCAGCACGCCCGGGCGATCCTCGACGTCCACCACCACGACCTCGCGCTCGCGGGTGACGGCGAGATGCGATATCGCCAGTGAATGCTTGGCCGCCTCGGCGTGCTTGACGAGGATGTGAAGCTCGGCGACGGCGCCCGGGCCGACGCACGTGGCGGCCGCGATATTGACGCCGGCATCGCTGATCGCGGCCGCGACCTTTGCCAGCGCGCCGGGGGTGTTCTCGATGTCGATGACCAGGTCGAACGCCATGAGGTCACGCGATCTCCTCGCGCGTCGCCAGCCTACTAGCCGCGGCTGTCCCGGCCCGCGTTTTGTTACCACCCCCGACCGCTACGAAGTCGTGCTTCAGCGCGAGTTGACGCGGTGCGCAAAGAAGAAGCGGATTATCTCGGCTGACGCGTTAGGGCCGCGTGGGTCGGTGTAGGAACCGGCGGGACTTCCGCCGGACCAGGCATGGCCGCCGCCGTGAACGATCAAGGACTCAGCGACGCCGGCCCCGTCCCGGTTGGTGTGCACGGTGCGGCTGTACGAGCGCCCGCCGTCGCCGTTTGTCCTCAGCGGACCGGTCTGGCCCGTGATATCGCCGGCCGCGACCCGGGAGGCGATCAGCCTCTCGGCGTTGACCGGCGCGACGGTCGCGTCACGGTCGCCGTGGATGACGATTAGCGGCAACGCGCTTGTCGGGCCCGGTCTCCCGCCGGTTCGCATCGCCACGAACGCGGATCCGACGTCGTGCGCGGCACGGTAGGCGATCCCGGAGTGGACTCCGACAGCCGCATACAGGTCGGGGTAGGTCGCGGCCATGACCGCGGCCATCGCGCCACCGGCCGAGAGCCCGGCCACGTACACCCGAGTGGCATCGACCGCGAGGGCCTGCATGACCGCTCTGGTGATGCCGGCGATGATCGCCGGCTCGCCCGCATCGGCGCGCTGGTGACCGGTGGAGAACCAGTTCCAGTAGCGCCCCTGGTTGGCGGTGGTCGCCTGCTCAGGGTAGGCGACCAGGAATCTGTGCTGCTCGGCGAGTTCGTTCATGCGGGTCCCGGCCGCGAAGTCGGCTGCGTCCTGCGTGCCGCCGTGCAGCATGACGATCAGTGGCACCGGGTCGCCCTCGTAGCCCGTGGGAACGTAGAGGTCGTAGGCGCGCGTCCCGGCGCTCTCCGCATGCGTGAGGTGGCGGGACTCGCCATCGGTGCGGGCAACAGTCGCGGTTGCCCTGGAGCCCGATGACCCGGCCGCTGCCGTTCCCCTGGAGTCCGATGACCCGGCCGCTGCCGGCGCATTGCCGGCGCCGGCGAGATCGCTCTGCAACAACGCGGTCGCCTCGGTCAACCGTCCGGCACGGGTGAGCCGCAGCGCTTCCGCCATCGTCCGGTTTCGTTCACTGTTCATGCGGTGCGCGATGCGAGCGCGGCTTTCACGGCCCGAGGGGCCCGGAAGGCCCCCAGGACCTCCACCGCGGCAATCGTGGCGACGGCGAGCTCGGGCGAGACGTCGTCGGCGATGCTGGCCAGTCCGAGGACTCGCAGCTCCACCATCTGACCGGAGGCCCGGAGCTCCTCCAGGGCGTGGCGGCTGTAGTGCTCGCTGCCGAGGACCAGCTCGCGTCGCGCCACGGTCCTGTCCACGGCGCCCGACCGGCTGTCGAGCTGCCGCCGGATGGCCGTGCGGATGAAGTCCGTGCGGTTGGCGAAGAAGCCCTCGTCGACGAGCAGGTCAATCTGACCGAGGTCGACCACGCCCACATTGATCGTGATCTTCTCGCTCTTCTCGGAATTGGAGGTAAGGGCCGTCACCATCTGCTTACCATCTTAGCGCCATCTGTGGGGATGGTGCCAAAAGGGCAGCGCGCGCCGGGTCAGCGCTCGCTGACTTGATCGTCGGTGTAGATCGTGACGACCTCCTCGAGGAGCAGATGGTTGGGCACGCGGATGGACCGGCCTTCTCCCGCATCCAGCATGGTGCTCGTGCTGTGGATCCTGCTGATGCGACCGCGGACGTCGCCGAACGCGATCTCCTGGCCGACCCGGTAGTCGTGGCGGAGGTAACGGCCCGCGCTGAGGGCGCGGGCGACATCGCGCGAGCCGAGACCGAACGCGAGGGTGAAGGTCCCCGCGACCGCCGCCAGCAGGACGCCGATCAGCACCAGCAAGATCAGGGTGGAGATCCCGAGCTCGGCCGCCGCGATGATCCCGAAGATCGCCAGTACGCCGAACTGCGCGATCTGCCCGAGTGGGACGGGGAAGTCCATCTGGTAGCTGAGGCGGTCGGCGCGCCGACGGGCCAGTGCGGCCACCAGGACGCCGGCGAGAACCAGGGCAGCGGCGATGAACAGGCGCGGCAGTTCCAGAATCGCCTGGTTCAGGGACGGGCTCAGGAACTGCAAGCCGAGGAGCGAAATCGCCGCGAAGACGACGATGATCGAGATGGCGATGCGGATGATCCGAGCGATCAGCGCAGACAACGATCGACCGAGGCCGGAGCTCTCCAGGACGGAGGCGATGCCAACACGCTCGGAGAGGCTGTCGAGACCTGTCGCCCGCAGGCTGCGCGAGACCAGCCGGCCGATCAGTCGCGTAAGGAGCAGTCCGATGAGCAGCAGCGCGAGCGCGCCGCCGAGGCGCGGAAGAAACGCGCCGAGGTTTTCGCCGGCTCGGCCGAACACCGATGTCGCGAGGACTGCCATCAGTGGCCGCCCGGGGGTCCGAACAGCAGCGTCAGGCTGTCGCCCACCGCCACCGCCACCGCGCCCATCAGGACGACAGGGTCGCGTATGGCCCTTTGCCAGCGCGCCCGTCGGAGGACGCCCGAAAGCAGGTCAGACTCGGCGTCGGACGGACCACCGCGGAGCAGCCCAAGGTGCTCCGCGAGACGGCGCTCGGCGGGGCTGAGATCTTCAGCTGGATTTTCGCCTTCGCTCATGTCGGCAGCTCCCAGTCGTAGGTGTTCTTCCGCAGCAGCTCGATCAGCTCGCCGCGCGCACGATGCAGCCGGCCCTTGACGCTGCCCAGCGGCATTTCCAACACCTCGGCGATCTCCGTGTAGCTCAGACCCTCGAGGTCGCGGAGTACGAGCAGGCTCCGGTATTCCGGCCGAAGCAATCCGAGCTTGAGCTCGAGTCGCTGCTCGCGCTCCCGGCGCTCGAGTTCGGCGGCCGGCTGCCGATAAGGATCACGATCGGCGACCTCGGGCGGCTCGGCAGTCGGCGCGACGGGCCGCCGGCGGCCGTACGCGATGTGATTCAGCGCGGCGTTCTGAACGATCTGAAGCAACCAGGTCCTGAACGCCGCGGTACCGCGGTACTGGTCGAGACGGTGAAAGGCACGCAGGAAGGCATCCTGACTGACGTCCTCGGCCTCCTCTCGGCCCACGATCCTCGCCGCCGTCCTGAAGACGATGCCGCGGTGGCGCTCGACGAGCTCCTCGAAGGCGTCCAGATCGCCCCCGAGCGTTCGCTCGATCAGGACCTGATCACGATCGGTCGTCGGGTCCAGCAGCATCCCCATTCCTCTAATCAAGACACGCCCGCCGCCCATCTGGTTACGGCGGATCGACCTGGCCCGGGAGCTCTTGTAACCAAATCCCCCCGAGCGAGGTCTCCTAAGCCATATACCCGCGGATCGACCGAGCATGAGCGGGAGCGTTTCAGTCGATCGTCCGCGCGACCCCTGTCGCGCGGAGGGATCCGTCCCCACGACCTCCTAGGGAGGACATAGCCATGCCCATTGCGGCTGTTCACATAGCGCAGAGTCTTCAGCGCGCCCTCGATTCGCTGATCGGCTTCATCCCAAACGTGATCGCGTTTTTGATCATCCTGCTGATCGGGTGGGTCATCGCGCGCCTCGTCAAGGCTCTTGTCACGACATCACTGCACACGGTCGGTCTCGACAGGGCGCTCGCCGGCAGCTCGGCCGGAGCGTATGTCGAGCGGGCGAGCCCGGGCGCGCGCCCATCGCGGCTCGTCGGGTTGGTCGCGTTCTGGTTCATCTTCATCTATGCGATCGCAGCGGCCATGGGTTCGCTCAAGATCCCGGCATTGTCGAACTTCATGGGCAACGTTCAGAACTATCTGCCAAACGTGATCGCCGCGGTTCTGATCCTCGTCCTGGGGGTGGCGCTCGCCGGCGCCGCCGGTGCCTTTGCGCAACGGATGTGGGGAGAGAGCTCGACTGGTCGCATGGTCCGAGCGATCGCTCCCAGCCTGATCCTGGCGATCGTCGTGTTCATGGTCCTCACGCAGCTCAAGATCGCTCCGTCGATCGTGGTTACCACCTACATCGCGCTGATCGGGATGCTCGCCGTGTCGGGAGCCCTCGCGTTCGGCCTGGGTGGCCGTGAAGTCGCGGCGGACCTGCTGCGGGATGCCTACGACTCGGCGCGGAATGACCGACGCCGTGACGGGCGTGACATGCGTCCTGATCGCAGGCCTGCCCAACCATAGAAGTACTGATCACTGGTCCCCCGCCAGGCCTCGCCCGGTGCCAGCGCCGGGCGAGGCAGCCTCGACGAGGCCCAACGCCCATCTCACGACTGAAGGACGGCGCCGCGCGTGATCCACTCGGCTCTCAACTTCCCAGATCACCTTCGCCTGGATCCGGACGCCACGATCGCGCTGTCAGGCGAGCTGGATCTCGCGACGGTCGAACTCTTCGACGAGGTGCTCGACGCGGTCGAGTTCTCGTCACTCCGGCGCCTCGTGCTCGATCTGGAACGCCTCTCGTTCATCGACGCGCGGGGACTCCGCGGCGTCCTCCGATTGCACGCGACCTGCCTGAGGCAAGAAGTAAAGCTGACAATCAAGCGGGGCCCGAAGGGAGTCCAGCGACTGTTCGAGCTCACGCAGACTGACCGGGTGCTGCCATTCGCTCCCCCGGGGGCTGATTAACTTCCCGTCTCTTTGAGAGCCGGAGAGAGGGTGGAGCGATGGCGAAGAACCTGGTCGTGTGTTGCGATGGGACGTGGAACGACCCCGACGAGCTGCGCGACCACGTAGCCAAGCCGACCAACGTGGCCAAGCTCGCCCTGGCGCTGGTCTCCGATGTCGAGAAGCCGGCCGCGGAACAGTCGCAGCTGATGCACTACGAGCCGGGGGTCGGGACGAGCCCGGACGAGCGGCTGATCGGAGGTGCCTTCGGCTACGGCCTCTCGCGCAACATCCGCAACGGCTATCGGTTTCTGGCCCAGCAGTACGAGCCCGGCGACAACGTCTACCTGTTCGGATTCAGCCGCGGCGCCTACACGGCCCGCAGCCTGGCCGGATTGATCCACAATTGCGGCATTCTGCGGAAGGAATGTGTCGACCAAGTCGATATCGCGTTCGCCTTCTATCGCGATCGCACCAATCAGACACACCCCAAGACGATCGCGTCACACATCTTCCGCGACATGTACTCGCACCTCGAATCCAAGGTGTTCTTCATCGGCGTGTGGGACACGGTCGGGGCGCTGGGCATACCGGAGGAGGTTCCCGGCTGGGAGGAGCTCTCGAAGCTGTTCACCGGGTGGGAGCAGATGTGGGGGTTCCACGACACCCAGCTGAGTTCGGAGGTGAGCTTTGCCTATCAGGCGCTGGCCATCGACGAGCAGCGCTCGCCGTACAAGCCCACCCTGTGGACGCAAGGTGACGGGGTCCGGGACCAGACGCTCGAGCAGGTTTGGTTCGCCGGTGTCCACAGCGAGATCGGGGGCGGGACAAGTGATCCCTCGCTCTCTGACATCCCGTTTCTGTGGATGGCCGACAAGGCGCGCGAGCAGGGTCTGTCGTTCAGGGCGGGTCAGCCGGCCGGCGCGTCGCCGGACATCGGCGTGGATCCCCCGGCGCCGAACTACGCCGCGCCGATTGTCCAGTCGCGCAGAGGGCCCTGGCAGCTCCTTCACCCCTATCACCGACTCCGGGAGGATGCGGTCAAGCGCGCGCCGAAGCAGTGGGTCGCCTCCAGTGCCGAGCGCCGCTTCCGCGAGGGGATCGGCGGCTATTCGCCTCAAGGCCTCGACGAGTACCTGGCAAGGTTCCAGACCAAGCCGGTAGCGGAGACAACGGACCCCTGAACCCGCGACTCGACCCCCCGGCGATTTCCAGGCATACTTCGGCATCCATGGCCTCGCACCGCTACCACCATCGCCGTACCGCCTCGTGGGGACGTCAGGCGACTTTCGAGGCCGTGGTGACCGCTGTGGTCGTCGTGGTCGTAATCGCCGTGCTCCTCGTCTTCCTGTTCGTCTACCACGACATCCCGTTGCGCGTGCCGTAAATCGCGCGCGCCGCCGACGCCATCACTGGACGTTGGTGGCGTGGGCTTCGTGCGATCGGGAGCGCTCGGTCTGCCCGGGCTCGACCTCGTAGGCGTGCAGGCAGTGCTCGGAGCAGAAGTAGTGCGTCTCACCCGCGAAGTCCTTCTGGACCGCGCTGTGGCGGTCGACCTTCATTCCGCAGACCGGGTCGGTCACGCCTCGGCGCATCGTGAGCCCGAACAGGGCAACGAAGATGACAATGCCGAGGGCGTTGGTGAAGACCTTGTAGTCGAGCTTCACCGAGCCGAAGATGTCGGCCCGGGTCGGCCGGCTGTGCGGGAGCAGACCGAGGCCGCCGATCAGAGCGTCGACGATAAGCGCCGCGATCACGATCGTCACGAACATCAGAGCGCTGATCCTGAGCGCGAACTTGGTGCCGTAGAACTTGCGGTAGGCCAGGACGATCGGCAGCACGATCAGGTCGGCGAAGATGAACGCGAGCACGCCGGCGAAGCCGATTCCTCCTGACCAGAGCACAGCCGCGAGGGGGATGTTTCCGACCGAGCAGACAAAGCTCAGCATCGCGACGATCGGTCCGAGGACCACGTTCTCGGCGGTCCGCAGCGCGTGGTCGGAGTGACGGATGAAAAGACGGTTGAAGAAGTCGTCGCCGAGCAGCCCGATGAACCCGGCCAGGAAGAATCCTGCCGTGATCTCCTTCCATAGCATCCTCCAGTCGTTGCGGAAGTTGTGCGCCACATCCGACCATGCCTGCGCCGAGGTGAGCCGCTGGCGGAGCGTGAGCTCGGCGCCGGCCGCGTGGTGCTGGTGGCCGGCCTGGACCGCCCGGGCGTGTTGACGGCCCTGCTCCTCCAGGTCCTTTGAGACGAACAACCGGAGCACGGCGGTCATCACGACGATCAGAACGATTCCCCCGATGAACTCCGCGAGGGTGAACTGCCAACCGAGCAGCAACCAGATGACCAGTCCGAGCTCGAACACGAGGTTGGTGGAGGCGAACTGGAAGGCCAGCGCCGCGGCGGCCGACGCACCTTTCTCAAATAGCGATTTGGCGATCGCGATCGCCGCATACGAGCACGACGACGAAGCGGTGCCCAGCCCGGTGGCTAGGGCGACCGGGCGCGGCCCGGATCCGCCGAGCGAGCGCTGGATCCGTTCGCGGGGGACCCAAGCCTGCACGATCGCCGAGATCGCGAAGCCGAGCACGAGCGCCCACCACACCTCCCAGGCCATCAGGAACGTGTTCGACAGCCCGTCGCCGATCTTGGCCAGCACGTCGTTCATCGCTTGACCAACTATACCCCTGGTGGGTATATTGTGGGCATGAGCCGCGGCTACAGCGCCAGCAAGGACCAGTTGCTAGGACGCCTCGCCCGCGTCGAGGGCCAGGTCCGCGGCGTCAAGAACATGGTCGAGGAAGACCGTTACTGCATCGACGTTCTCACTCAGATCAGCGCCGCCCAAGCGGCCCTGGACAAGATCGCGCTCGGGCTCCTCGACGCTCATGCCCGGCACTGCATGCAGGGCAAGGGCGAGGCTCCGGCCGACCCGGAAGACCAGGTCGCAGAGCTGATGGGAGCCGTCGGCCGACTCGTGCACCGGTAGCCGCTCCGACCGGCCCCGAGCCGCCGCACCTCCAACGCAGACGCGCCCGTCCCGGCGCGAAAACTCGCGAACCGTACGCCGGACTGCGCCGTACTCGTGACAGAGCGTCAACCGAGCGGCAGCGCGCGTGGTCGCGCACCGCGTCAAGCGTGGAGGAGTAACAGTGAGCCTGTTAGATGTCGCCGGTCCCGCCGAGGAGCGGACGGACCGGGAAACCAAGGGAAAGCGTGGGAAGCTGGGGCGCCGTCGCACCCGTCGCATCGCCGTGCTCGCCGCGACAACGTTCCTGGTGGCCGGGGGCTCGGCGCTCGCGGCTGTGGTGGGTTTGCCGTCGAGCGGCGCCCAAGTCAACAACGACCCGGCCAACGGGATCGACCCCGGTCAGAGCGCGGGGGTGTCGGATATCGTCGGCGGGACGCTGACGGCGGGCGGGCCGAGGGTGCCGTGGGGGACGTTCGAGCAGAAGTCCGGTAGTTCGCAGCAGATCTTCGTGCGCGCCTTCAAGAATGAACAGTGGGTGACGCAGGGAAAGTCGCTCAACATCAGTCCTGGCGTACAGGCCGAGGCACCGCGGATCGACTTCGCGGGCACCAATCGGACCGTGCCGTGGGACACGTGGTATGAGCCGAACGCGGCCCTGGGCGGGGCGAAGCAGATCTTCGCCAGCCGGTTCAACGCCCCGGTGAGCGCCTGGGTCCCCGAGGGTCAGGATCGCGGCGCGGGCGTGCCGTCACTGAACATCCACACCAACAAGGAGGCGGAAAATCCGTCGGTGGCCGGCGGCGCCGCCGTCCCCGGCAACGCGCCGGTCCCGTGGGTGGCTTGGCAGGAGGAGGACGGGAACGTGGCCGGCAGCGGCAATCACGACCAGATCTTCGTCTCCAAGGGCGTCAAGCAAGCCTCGCCACAGGCGCCGTGCACGGGGTTCAAGCCGTCCTCGAACGCCAGCGTGAGCAACTTCTGCTGGCAGCAGGTCGGCCTCGATCGCCTCGCGGCCAACGGCGGCTCGTCCTCGACGGGCGATCCGACGCTGAACGTCGATCCGAGCCGTGACGGCGTCGAGCCCGACATCGCGTTCACCGGACCGAGCGACAAGGTCGGGTGGACGGTGTGGTACGAGAAGGGCAGCAGCCATCTCGGGCTGCGCGGCAACGAGCAGGTGTTTGCGGCGAAGATCGTCGCCGACGCGGCCGCCGACGGCGGCTTCCACTGGCAGGCGGTCGGCAACGGAACCGCGACTCAGACCAACCCGCTCGATACGTCGGGGTCAAACGGATTTGGGCAGTGCGCGACATCGACCACGGCCGAGGATGCGTGCTCATTGAACGCGAGCCCCACCCGCGACGCCGAGGATCCGAGTGTCGCTGCGGGGACGCTGAGCGCGGGTTCGCCCACGGTTCCGTGGGTTGTCTGGTCCGAAGACACGGGCAACGGCAGGCACGCGATCTTCATCTCGCGGCTCGTCGGCGGCACCAACTTCCAATTGTTCAACGGAGGAGCGCCGCTGTCTGACACCCACCACGACGCGAGCAGTCCGGATATCACGTTCTTCGGGAACGTGCCCTACGTCAGTTGGATCGAGAGCGTAAACGGCCAGCAGCGTGCGTTCACCGGCCACTTCGACACCAACGGCGTGTTCATCCAGGACACCCCGGGAGGCGTGCGTCTGATCGGACCGCCGCATGGTCGCGCCTCGGTGATCGACGCTCGCGCGCCGATCTCCTCGAGCTGCACCGCGGATCCGGATTCCGGCGACGGCTCGGCCTGCACGGTCGCGCCGGTCAATGCGCCGTTCTTCCTGTTCACCACGGCCGGCAGCCCCCAGCGACTGTTCGCCCAGGCGATCCTCGGCGGGATCAGCTGCGCGCTGTTCCCGGGTTGCAAGGTGAGCTTGACGGCGAGCGGTAACGGCGCGACGATCTCGAGTCAACTCGCTCAGAACAACAGGGTCGGGATCCTGGTGCAGCGGATCGTGCGCTTCACGCACGTCCACGGGAAGCGAGTGCCGGTGCTGCGGAAGGTCGGACGCGTGCCGCTCGGCCTGCACCACCGCGGTCACGTGCGGATCCACTGGAACCTCAAGGTGAACGGTCACCGGCTTCCGCGCGGCAAGTACCTGATCACCCTCCGTGGCTTCGACCAGCACCTCAACCCGCTGGGCACCACGAAGCCGGTGGTCTTCAACGTCCACTAACCACGATGGGCGCACGGACCGCCCAACCGCATCGAGAGGCCGCCTCCCCGCGAGGCGGCCTCTCGCCGTCGGTTGTGGAAATCGCCCCGGAATGTCCCGACCCGAGTGGTAGCGTGCTCGATCGTGGTCGACCGGGGGGTCAGGAAGCGGTTTCGCGATGGCGATCCCGACGCGGTGCGTGCCGTATACGACTCCTACGGGAGGCTCGTGTATTCGGTCGCACACCGCATCCTGGGTGTGAGTGCACTGGCCGAGGAGGCGACCCAGCAGACGTTCGTCAACGCGTGGCGGGCCGCCCTCAACCTCGACGAGAGTCGAGACATCGGTCCTTGGCTCGCCGTGATCGCCCGGCGTGTGGCTATCGACATCTACCGGCGCGAGGCGACCCGCTCGACCGATCCCTTGGAGTCGGCCCCGCCCGGCGATCGCGCGTTGGTCTCCTCAGCCACCTCGGCCGAGGCGGCGTACGACGTCTGGGAGGTCCGCCGAGCCGTCGCGGAGCTGCCTGCCGAGGAGGAGGAGGTCGTCCGCTTGCACCACTTCGAAGGTCTCACTTACGCCGAGATCGCGGAACGGCTGGACGTGGCGGTCGGAACCGTCAAGTCGAGATCGTTCAGGGCCCACAAGCGGCTCGCCGCCCTGCTCGGGCATCTACGTGACTAGAACCGATCTGAGTTGGTCTAACGTACGGATGGAAATGGGACGCGAGTGACGACCAGCGACGACGACCGCATCGCGTACCTGGCCGACGAGACGGCTGGATCACTTACCGAGGAAGACCGCGCCGAGCTGACCGCGACGCGCGCGATGCTGCAGCACGCGAGCACGTGGATCGATCCCGACCCCGGTCTCGAGGAACGCGTTGTCGCTGCGGTCGCTGGGGCAGCCCAGACGAAGCCCGCCGAGGGTTCGGCGGAGTCCGCCGAACGCTCGCCGCAGCGGGCCGCCCGGGCCAGGCGCCGCCCGCGCGTCTGGTCGTGGCTGTGGCTCAGCCGTCCCGGCCGAGGACTGATCGCGCTTACGGCGGTGGCAGCGGCGGCGATCATCGTCGCGATCTCCGTGCAAAGCTCCTCGCCGGCGGCTCAGCAATTCGCCATGGTCGTCTCGGGCACGCCGCTCGCCCCGGACGCTCGCGGCTCGGCCAGTCTGACCAAGACCGCCTCCGGATGGCGGATCGAGCTGACGGCTACAGGGTTGCAACATCTCGAGAACGGCCGCTACTACGAGGCGTGGCTGAAGAACCAGGCCGGCGTGCTCGTGCCCGTGGGAACGTTCAACGACGCGCGGCGAGTGACGCTCTGGTCGGGGGTACCGGTGACGCAGTTCCGGGCGCTGACCGTCACCGAGCAGCGGGCCAACGGCAACCCGGCGTCGTCCGGTCAGCGCGTCCTCGGCGGGACGGTCCGCCCAGCCGGCTGAGCCCGGATGCGTGACAGCTACCCGAGAGGACCGTGATGGCACCGCGACGGTTTGGGCTCCCATCCAACGTGACCGCAGCCGAGCAGTTGCAACACGAGCACTTTCCGCCGGAGGGGGTGCAGCCTCTGCCCGATGGTCAGGGTGGCCGGGCCACCGGGACGGACGTCGGCATCGCGGACGCGACTCCGGTCACGTTCATGGTGATCGGCGATCACGGTGGAATCCTTGATCCGGATCCGCAGAATGCGGTGTCCAACGCGATGCAGGCCCGCGCGCCCAAGGACCCGCGTCCGGCGTTCCTCTACAGCGTCGGGGACATCGTCTATTTCTACGGCGACCAGAGTAAGTACCTCCCGCAGTTCTACGAAGCCTACGGTCACCTGCAGCTTCCGATCGTCGGGATCCCGGGCAACCACGACGGCGACACCGGTGACGATCCCGCGCGCAAACCACTGGACGCGTTCATGGCCAATTTCTGCGCGCCCTCGCCACACCTGCCGGTGGGCAACGAGGAGTACAACCGCGATGTGGAAACCCAGCCGTACTGCGACTGGACGCTCGCGCTCTCCGCGGTCACGGTCATCGGCCTGTACTCGAACGTGCCGTCCGGTGGTCACCTCGAGCCGGTCCAAACCAGCTGGCTCACCAGCGAACTGGCGGCGGCGCCGAGCGACCGGCCGCTGATCCTGGCGATTCATCACCCGCCGTATTCCGTCGACGCGATGCACGGCGGCTCAAAGCCCCTTGGTGACACGCTCGACGCCGCCTTCACGGCCAGTGCCCGCGCCCCCGACCTGGTGTTGAGCGGGCACGTGCACAACTACCAGCGCTTCACCCGCACGCTGAACGGCAAGTCACTGCCCTACATCGTCATCGGCAACGGCGGCTACCACAACCTGCACCACCTCGCCAAGGACGCCAAGCCGGGCATGCAAGTCTCCGACGAGGTCGTCTTCGAGTTCGGGGACCCCAAGCACTGGGGCTTCCTGGAGCTCACCGTTCAGGACCAGGCGATCGCCGGTGCCTACACCGCGGTGACGAAAGACGGCCAGGCCACGCCGAATGCCGACACCTTCAAGATCGGCGGCTAGCGGAACAGGTCGTCGACCGACACGCTGATCCTTCGCGGTCCGCCGGCGGTTTGGCTGGGCGTGTTGGCGTCCTCGCCGAGTGTGACCACGTCACAGGTGCCGCGTACCTCGTCGGTGAGGAACCGCGACGGCTTGCCGTAGCCGTGGGCATCGTCGATGCCCCTGGGCCGGTGGTAGTAGCGCACGGGCACGTACAGGTGCAGTACCCGCCGCGCGCGAGTCATCGCCACGTACAGGAGCCGACGTTCCTCGTCGATGCTCTCGCTGTTGCCGGCGGCCATGCAAGCGGGGAAGTTCCCGTCGTAGAGCGCGAGGATGTGCACCGCCTCCCACTCCAGGCCCTTGGCCGAGTGGATCGTCGAGAGCACCAGGTAATCCTCGTCGAGGTGCGGCGCTCCCGCCAGGTCCGCGCTTGACTGCGGAGGGTCGATCGCCAGCTCGGCGGCGAAGTGCCCGAGATCCGAGGACTCGCGCGCGGCGGCGACGAGCTGCTCGAGATCCTGGAGTCGCAGCGCTCCATCGGCATATCGCGCTTTGATCAGCGGCGCGAGCGCGTCTCGCAAACCCTCGGCCTGGACGCCCGCCGTCCGCGCGGCTCGCGCCGCGTCGAGCGCTTGTAGCAACGAGTCGCCGGCCTCGCGCGCCCCCGAGGGCAGCCGCTCACGAGCCTGCTCCCAGCCGTCGAGCCGCCCGCTTCCCGTCTCGGTCACCAACACGTCCAGCACTCGCCGGGCCGTGACTGGCCCAACGCCCTCCAGCAGCTGCAGGACGCGGAACCACGACAGCTCGTTGGCCGGGTTGCCGACCAGGCGGAACAGGGCGATCAGATCCTTGACATGCGCGGCCTCGAGATAGCGCAGGCCGCCGTACTTGACGAACGGGATCTGCCGGCGCGTGAGCTCGAGCTCGAGCAGATCGCCGTCGTGCGAGGTCCGTGTCAGCACCGCCTGTTCTCGCAGGTCCATCTCCCGCTCGCGCGCCTCGAGCACCCGCTCGCACACCACCGCGGCCTGAGCCGACTCGTCACGGCAGAAGCACAAACCCGGCTTGATGCCGCCCTCGAGCTCGGTGTGAAGCCGCTTGCGGTAGGAGCGCTGCGCTTGTGCTGCCAGCGCGTTGGCGGTGTCGAGAATCGGCTGCGAGGCACGGTAGTTCTGCTCGAGTGTCACCAGCGTGGCCTCGGGAAAGTGCGTCGAGAACTGGAGGATGTGCTCGGCCGAGGCCGAGCGCCATCCGTAGATCGCCTGCAGGTCATCGCCGACCGCCGTGACGTCGGGGCGCCGGCGCCGCAGGCCGCGGATGATGTCCACCTGCAGTCCGTTGACGTCCTGGTACTCGTCGATCAGGACGTGGTCGATCCCGTCCTCCATCGCCGGCCCGATCACCTCATCCGCGGCCAGCGCCCGCCAGTAGAGCAACAGGTCGTCGAGGTCGAGAACCCCCAGGACGCGCTTGCGCGCCGTATACGCCTTGAGCAGCGACGCGATCGCCTCGAGGTGATCCTCGCACCACGGGAAGCTCTCGGACACGACCTCCGACAGCGTGCGCTGGGCGTTGACCGTGCGCGAATAGATGTCGAGCAGCGTGCTCTTCTTGGGAAAGCGGCGCCGGCTCTGAGCGTGTCCGTGTTCTTCGCGTATCAGGTCGAGGAGGTCCGCAGCGTCCCCCGCGTCCAGTACCGCAAAGCCCGGCGCGAGTCCAAGCGACCCGGCATGCAACCGCACGAAGCGGTGCGCGACCGAGTGAAACGTGCCGCCGACCACGCCACCTGAACCCGTCGAGATCGGGACCAGCGCGCCCGTGCGCTGGAGCATCTCGCGCGCCGCGCGCCGGGTGAAGGTCAGGAGCATGATCCGCTCCGGCGCGACCCCCTGGGTGACCAGCCAGGCAACGCGGGCACAGAGCGTCGTCGTCTTCCCGGTGCCGGCGCCGGCGAGGATCAGCAGCGGACCGCCCGGATGGGTGGCCGCGGCGAGCTGCTCGCCGTTCAGCTCATCGAGCCATGGGGCCGCTTCGGAATGCGCGGCGGAAACCGGGACGAACACTTGTTCGAGCAAGCTAGGGAGGGGCTCGGACGGATTGCACGCCCGCTCTCACGCGGCGCCCCCGATCTAGACTTCGGCCATGATTTCCCGGGAGGAATTCAGCCTGGAGGTCACCAGCGGCCACCTCGGAGGGTGGATCGCCGGGGACGGGGCGCCGGCGCTGTTGTTGCACGGAGGGCCTGGGCTCAGCTATGAGTACCTCGAGGGCCTGGCGGAACTGGGATCGAGCTTCCGCGTGGCCGCCTACCAACAGCGCGGCCTTGCGCCATCGACCCTGGATGGACCGTTCACGCTGGTCGCAGCGATCGCCGACGCCATTGCCGTGCTCGACGGGCTGGGCTGGGATCGCGCGCTGATCGTCGGTCATTCATGGGGCGGGCATCTCGCGCTGCGGCTTGCGGCTGCGCATCCCGAGCGCGTGGCCGGCGTGCTCGCGGTCGATCCGCTCGGGATCGTCGGGGACGGAGGGATGGCGGCGTTCGACACGGAGATGCTCGCGCGAACCCCCGGGCCTGATCGCGAACGAGCCGAGGAACTCGACCGGCGGGCGATGGCCGGAGAGGGGACGGCGGAGGAGGCCGTGGAGTCGCTCCGTCTCCTGTGGCCGGCCTACTTCGCCGACCCCGGCGACGCCCCGCCCATGCCCCCGGTCAGGCTCTCGGTCGAGGCCTACTCGAGCCTCATCTCCGAGGCGCGCAGGGATACTGCGGAGGTGGCCGCGACCCTCGCCGGCGGCGGCGTGCGCTGTGGATTTGTCGTCGGCGCTGGAAGCCCGCTGCCTTGGGGTCAAGCCGCCCGCGCGACCGCCGAGGTGATACCCGGAGCGGTCCTCACCGTCGTTGCGGGAGCCGGGCACTACCCATGGCTCGAGGTGCCCGGTTGCGTCCGGGCCGCACTGCTGAGCCTCAACGCTGAAGTCAGGCTGGTGGATATGCCGCACCCCTGACGGGATATGCAGCAACACCCCCGCCGGCAAGGGGCCCGGGGAATTGACCTGCGAGGATTCCGGCGTGGATCCCTCCGCCGCCTTTGCCTCGATCGTCACGGAGATCAACGCGCTGATGCCGCCGGCGGCGGTTGTCGTCGATGCCCACACGCACCTCGGTCGCGACGAGGACGGGCAATCGCTGGACCCGGCCACCCTGCTCGGGTTTCTCGACCAGGTGGGGCCGACCGCGCGGGCCTGCACGTTCCCGCTGCACGATCCTGAGCGTCGGCCCTCCTACCGGCTCCCGAACGACCGCGTGCTGCAGTGGGCGGCGGAGTCCGACGGCCGGCTGTATCCGTATTGCCGGCTCGATCCGGCCGAGGACCCGGTGGGCGAGGCGGAGCGCTGCCTGGCGTTGGGCGCGCGTGGGATCAAGCTCCATCCGAGAGCGCAGGCGTTCGGGTTCGGCGACCAGGCGGCCGAGTCGATCTGGAAGGTCGCCGAGGAGGCCGGCGTGCCGATCCTGATCCATGCCGGTCGGGGAATGCCGCGGATGGATCCGTTGGCCGAGCTCGCGCTGCGCTATCCCGACGTGGTGCTCGTGCTGGCGCACGCGGCGATCGCCGACCAGGGCATGTTCGCCGCGCGGTTGGCCCATCACCCGAACGTCGTCTATGACACCTCGACGTTTTCGGTGTTCGATCAGCTCGAGCTGTTCGCCCGCGTCCCGGCGGAGCGGATCGTGTTCGCCTCCGATGTTCCCTACGGACGGCCGCTCGGCGCGCTGCATACCGTGCTGCGGATCGCCGCATACGCCGGTCTGGACGAGCGCGAGCGCAATTCCGTCCTCGGGGGCACCATGATCGACATCCTGGAAGGGCGGCCGCTGGCGGATCCGCAGCCGGCGCGAGTGTCCGAGATCCGCTCGGTCAGCGGTCGTCTGACCCGGATCAACGGCTACCTGATGATGTCGTTCGCCGCCGCGCTCAGCGCTGGGCCGCCGCCCGACTTTGCCCGCGGCATGCAGTTCATCGAGCTCGCTCGCGCGGCGTGCCGCGACCCCGATCCCGGCCCGGTCGGCCCGGCGCTCGAGCGCATTGACGCCCTCCTGTCCACCGCCGAGCAGCTGCTCACCGCCGGCGGCGAGCAGACGCGGGCCGCGTTCGGGCTAGTGATGGCGGCCGGGGTGATCGCCGCCACCGAGCCGCTTGCCGGCGGCTGACCTGCGGCGCTGGGCGATCCGGATCGCGGCCCCGATCGCGCCGCCCAAGAAGATCGCCCCGACGTACGGCGGGTTGACCACGAGCATCACCGCGACGCCGAGCATCGCCATCCAGATCGCGGGACGGTAGTCGCGCCAGTCGCCGGTCATGGACGCAACCTACCTGGATCGAACGCTCGGAGGGTGGCGAGTCGCCGCTCCGCTCGCTCCAGGCTGCCGACCGTCTCGGGGTGCTTGGCGTCGAGGTGGGTGGCCAGCGCGATGAACGCCTGAGCCGTGGTGAGCGCGTCCCCCAGGGCATCGTGCGGACGCTCGGCCGGCAGTCCCAATGCAGTGGCCAGGACTCCGAGCGACAGCCGCCCGGGAGCGTCGCCGTCGCGTTCGTGCAGCCAAGCGCGCCCGAGCACCTCGGTGTCGATGATCGGGCCGCGGCGGCGCAGCCCCCGCTCTCGGAGCGCGCGACCGAGGAACGCGCGCTCGACCGCGGCGGTGTGGACGATCAGCCCGCGCCCGGCGATCGCCCGCAGCAGGGGACCGAGGGCTGTGGCCAGCGGCGGCGCTCGTTCGAGGTCGATCGTCCGCAGGCCGTGAACGCGGATGGCCGCTTCGCCCATCCGGCGCTCCGGGCGCACCAGCCCGGAGACCGCGCCGCGGAGCTGGAGCCGAGCGTCCACGATCGGGATCGCGCCGAACGAGATGATCTCGTCCTCCCGCGGGTTCAGGCCGGTCAGCTCGAAGTCCAGCGCGCACCAGTCAGCCTTCCGCCAAGGCGTTCGGCCGCGGGGAAACTGCGCCTGCGCGTACGTCCGCGAGGCTTCGTCTCCGCTGGCACGTCGAGCGGCACGAAACGAAGCCGGGCTCATCCGGCAACGACGTTGAGCTCGGCTGCGACTCGCTTCTGGATCGATGCCACGGCCCGAAACGCCTCCTTAAGATGACTCCGGGTCAGCGGGCTGAGCGTGGCCGGATCGACGTAGTCGTCGGGCTCGGAGCCCGCGCGAAGCTGCTGCACCTGGTGGGCCAGACGCAGGCCGCCGACCAGCTCGAATGCGTCCTGCAACGTGTGCGCGTCCCGGGGGGACAACGTCCCGGCGACGCCGGCGACGCGCAAGCGCTCGGTCGTCGAGGCGCTCGTCGCGCCGGCCGCCATCCCCGCCCAGCGGGCGAGGTCGACGATCGGGATCACGCCGCCGTGCTTGAGGTCGAGCTGTCCCCGGTGCTCGCCCGAGTGCTCCACCACCAGCCCGCGGAAGAATCCCGTGGGTGGGCGGTAGGAAAGCGCGAAGCGGGCCAGCATTCGGAGCAGCGCAGGGTTGCTGGGCGCCAGGCGAAACGCGTCGGAAACCGGGGTGCCGGTGTGCACTCCCCACACCGGTCGGCTGTCGACCAGCACCGAGACGAGGATCAGCGCCTTCTCCTGGGTCGGGTCGTCGATCCAGCTGCGCACCGCCCGCTGCCAGGACTCCAGCGAGCGGACGAAGATCAGGTTCGACGCCGACGCTCCGTGGGAGTCGGGGCGAAACCCGCACCTGGTCAGCCCGGCGACGACCGTGGTGGCGATCGCGTGAAGGTACGGGCGGATCTCGGCCTCGGCTACGCCGCCGAACCATGCGATGGCGCTGTCCACATCCGAGCTCGGGACGGCTTCGCGCCGAGCCTGGCTGCCCAGCGCGAGCCAGGCGAAGGCCGCGGCTGGCGCTCCGGCCTCGGCCACCGCGAGCTCGATCAGCCGGCGGGTCAGCGCATCGACCACGACGGCGTAGACCGCCATGATGTTCGGCGCCGCCAGGCGCGCGTCGTGCATGGCGATCACCGTCGATCGGAGCTCGCGAGCAGCGCCGGCCAGCTCCTCGACGCTGCGGGCGCGGGCGATCCGCTGACGCAAGAAGAACGACGAGCGGGTCTGTACGGCGATCAGGTCGAGATCCTCGACCACCCCGAGGACCTGGCCGGTGCCGGAGACGACCGGAAAGTGCCGGAAGCCGCGGTCGAGCATGTCGAGCAGGACCTCGCCGCCCAGCCGCTCAGGCGAGCAGGTGTAGGCCGGCGCGGACATCGCCCGGGAGACCGGGGCGTCACCGGACAGGCCGGCGGCCACGACCCGATCGCGCAGGTCACGGTCGGTGAGGATCCCCAGTGAGCCGCCGCCGAGGTCGACGACCACCGCCGTGCAATCGGCTGCGCTCATCAACTGCGCGGCCTCGCGGATCGACGTCTTCGGTCCGCACACGGCCGGTGTGCCGCGGATCAATGCGCTGACCGGCTGGTGGGCCGGGTCGCGCGGGGCCCCGGCGGAGGTCGCGGCGATGTCGCCGTGAGTGTCGAGCAGCGACCGCGCCACGTACCGCAGTCCAGCCGGCGCGGCCAGGAGCTCGCGGGCGCAATCGGCGTCGATCCGGTAACACAACGTGTCCTCGGCGGCCCGTGCCTCGAAACCCGTGGGGAGTCCGGACAGCATCGACGTGTGCCCGAACAGCTCGCCTTCGCCGAGCAGATCCAGGACGCGGCCCTGGTGGACGATCTCGACGGCCCCGCCGCGCACGACGCGCAGGTGCTCGACCGGCTCCGCCCCTTCCGAGAAGATCGTCGTGCCCTCGCGGTGGAACTCGACCTCGAGCGTGCCGGCCACTCGCTCGACGACGTCCTCATCGAGCGCGTCGAACGGGGGGTGGGCCCGCAGGAAGCGGGTGACCTCGGGGGGCGCCGTCGGCGTCTGGTTCAACCGCTCGCCGGCGACGGCACCGCTTCGGCGCCCTTCCGCGCGTCCTGCTTGACCATGTCCGCGCATTTCTCGCCGATCATCATTGTGGTGATGCAGGGGTTGATGGCCGGCAGGAACGGGAGGATCGAGCCGTCAGCCACGCGCAGACCGCTGACCCCGCGGACGCGCAGGCGCGGGTCCACCACCGCGAGCGGATCGGAATCCGGTCCCATGTGGGCGGTGCAGGCGGGGTGATAGACGGTGTTGTGGGTCTTGTGCATGTAGTCGACCAACTCGTCATCGGTCTGCGCCTCGGGCCCGGGGGCGAGCTCGGCTCCGGCCCAGTCGGCCAGCGCCGATTGCGAGACGATCTTGCGGGCGAGCCGGATCCCGAAGGTCATCACCCGCTCGTCGTGTCCGTCCGGGTCGGTGAAGTAGCGCGGATCGACGCGAGCGCGGTCCCGGTAGTCCGGGGTGCGCAGCCGCACGGTCCCGCGCGAGCGCCCGCGACAGACGTTCGGGGTCAGGCAGAACCCGTTCTCGGTCGTGGGGAAGCCCCAGCGGGCGGTGTTCATGTCGAAGGGCACCGAGCCGTAGTGCATCATCAGGTCGGGCCGGTCCAGGCCCTCCTCCGAGGTGGCGAACAGGCCGATCTCCCACCACTGCGTCGAATGACGGGTCATCGGCCGCTTGGCGTCCCACTGCACGATCCCCTCGACGTGGTCGTCGAGATTGGCGCCGACGCCGGGCGAGTCGACCAGCACGTCGATCTCGAACTCCTGCAGGTCGGCCCCCGGTCCGATGCCGGAGAGCATCAGCAGCTTCGGGGTGTCGATCGCACCCGAGCTGAGGATCACCTCGCGGCGCGCCTTGACCGAGGCCTGGGTCAGCAGGTCGGGGGTCAGGTACTCGAGCCCGGTGGCCCGATCACCTTCGAAGACCACTCGCTTGGCCCAGCAATGCGTGCGGATCTCGAGGTTCGGCCGCTGGCCGATGATCGGGTGCAGGTAGGCGTGCGACGAGGACATGCGGGTGTTGTCGGCCGCCGAGTTGATCTGGAACCAGCCCGCCCCGTTGGTCACGGTGTGCCCCTCGTTGAAGCGGCTGGTCGGGAGGCCGGCCTGCGCCGCCGCCTCGAGCATCGCGACGCCACACGGGTCCTCCGGCGGCACCGTGCGGATGTTGACCGGGCCGTCGCGCCCGTGATGATCGCCCGGCCCGTCGTTGGTCTCCAGCCGCTTTATCAGCGGCCAGCAATCGGCCGAGCTCCAGCCCTCGCAGCCGGCCGCCGCCCACTCGTCGAGGTCCTCCTTGGGGGTCCAGAAGGCGATGCATGAGTTGTGCGACGAGCACCCTCCGAGCACCTTCGCCCGGGCGTGGCGGAGGAAGCTGTTGCCCCGCTCCTGCGGCTCGACGGGGTAGTCCCAGTCGTAGCCGGAGTCGAGCAGGAACATCCAGTCCTCCAGGCGCAGGATCGCGGCGTCATCGACGTCAGAGGGCCCGGCTTCGATCAGGCAGACGCTGACCGAGGGGTCTTCGGACAGCCGCGCGGCGACCACGCACCCGGCGGTTCCGCCGCCGGCGATCACATAGTCGAACTCGCCGGCTTCGATCATGGCGCCGCGTCACCCATGACCGGCGTCGGCTCGAGTGACGGCACCTCGGCCCGGTGCTCGGCCAGCACCGAGAGCGGCTTCTTGTTGTAGACCAGGAAGTAATAGATCGCGCCGATCAGGAACACGATGCCGATGAACAGGACGGCGATGTACTGCCAGTACCAGTGCCCGGGGATCACGTGTCCGGCCGCATCTTTGGTCCCAGCCAGCGAGTCGTAGACCGCCGAGCGCGGCCAGGCGATGTTGACCGCGACCAGGGCGCCATAGCTGACCGCGAGGATGTTCACCGGCAGACCCCAGCGCCCGAGCGAGAAGTACGGTCCGTGCTCGGGGCGAGGCCATTGCCCGCGCAGGCGCTTGACCAGCATCCCGACGGTGACCCCGAGGTAGGCGATGTAGAACATCACGATCGCCACAGAGGTCAGGGCCACGAACGCGCTCTGGTTGCCGATGTTGACGGCCAGGATCGCCAGCGAGAGCAGCCCGACGGTGAGTGTCGGAACGAGCGGGACCCTGCGACGCCCGGACACGTGCGCGATACGCGTGCCGAACGGGAGCCGCCCGTCGCGCGCCATCGCGAACAGGAGCCGGATACACGATGCCATCACCGCCAGCGTGCACACGGTGATTGCGATCGCCGAGTCGATCAGGAACACGTTGCCGGCCGTGTTGCCCAGCGCTTGCTTGATGATGTAGGGCAGGCCGAGCAGACCGATGTTCGGATCGTTGATGTTCTTCACCGCCATCAGCGAGAACAGGATCAGGAGTCCGCCGATGATGGCGGCGGCGATCAGCGCGCGGATGATCGCGGGGGGCGCATTCCTGCGGGGGTCGTTCGTCTCCTCGGCCAGGGTCCCCGCCGTGTCGAAGCCGTACATCACGTACGCGCTCATGATCCCGCCGATGATGAACGCCCCAAAGTAACCCCAGCTGTGACCGGCGCCGCGGCCCAGGTTGTGGAAGACGATCCCCGGCCCGCGGTGGGCGTTGAAGAGAATCAGGATGACCAGGATCGACGCGCCGATCAGCTCCGCCATCACGCCGAAGTTGTTGATCCGCGACATGACCTTGACGCCGAGCATGTTCACGATCGTGGCGAAGGTGACCAGGATCGCTCCCAGCAGCAGTGCGTTCTGGGCGCCGCCCTTGGTCACATAGGTGCCTGCGTCGGCGACGTTACCGACGATCTGGAACTTGGTCGAGACCTGTGGCAGCACGACCTGCCAGGCGACCGCCACCGCCGCGACGGTGACGATCGAGCCGATCACGTAGATCCATCCGGTCATCCACGAGGCGAAGTCGCCGGACACCCGTTTGGACCAGTTGTAGACCGATCCGGCCAGTGGGTATTGCCCCGCCATCTCCGCGAAGCACAACGCGACCAGCAGCTGCCCGCCGAGCACGATGAGCCAGGTCCACCACACTGAGGGACCCGCGAACAGGAACCCGAACGCGAACAGCTGGATCACGCCGGTGAGGATCGAGATGTAGCTGAACCCCGCCGCGAACGACGAGAAGCTGCCCAGTGAGCGGTCCAGCTCCTGCTTGTAGCCGAACCCGGCGAGTTCGCCGCTGTCCGAAGCGCCTTCGGTAGCCATCAATCAACTCCCCCAGTCCGCGCGTCTGGGGCGCGCGGCTCGTCGAGACACATGGTCGAGCTCAGCGCCGCGGGCGGGCTGCCCGCTCGTTGAATCGATTGACCCAGGGCTGATCGGCCTGTTATATATCAGTTGTCTTACTGTGTCAACGCGTCCGGCGGAAGGCGATCCATGGCCACAGGCACCGCGCAGCAGATGTTCGTGGGCGGAAGCTGGAAGCCCAGCGCGACCGGCGAAACCGCCGATGCCATGAGCCCCGCGACCGGCGAGCTGATCGGGACCGTCCCGCAGGGCGACCGCGACGACGCCCGTGAGGCCATCGCGTCGGCCCGCGCGGCCGCCGACAGTTGGGCACGGCTGACCGCGTTCGAGCGGGCGGCCAAGATGAACGCGGTCGGCGACATCATCGAGACCCGCCGTGACGCGCTGGCCAGAACGCTCACCCTCGACCAGGGCAAGCCACTGCGAGCCGAGGCGTTCGACGAGGTCGACGAGCTGGTCGAGTACTGGCGGATGGCGGCCGAGGACGCCAAGCGGCTGGGGGGAGAGCTACCCAACTCGTTCTCGCCGGGCAAGCGCGTCATGCTGATGCGGCGCCCGCGGGGCGTGATCGGCGTGATCAGTCCCTGGAACTGGCCCTACACGATGCCCGCCGAGCTGGTCGCTCCGGCGCTGGCCTGCGGCAACGCGGTGGTGTGGACCCCGGCGCCCTCGACCGCGGTCAGCGCGGTCGCGCTCGCGCAGTGCATCGCCGACGCCGACCTGCCTCCCGGCGTGTTCAACCTGGTCACCGGGCCCGGTCCAGTGGTCGGCGACGAGATCGCCCGCAACCCCGGCACCGACGGCGTCGCATTCATCGGCTCGACAGCCACCGGCCGGCTGGTCGGACAGGCCGCGGCCGGGAAGGCGACCCTGCTGGAGATGGGAGGCAACGGCCCGCTGGTGGTGATGGACGACGCCGACCTCGACGCCGCCGTCGACGCGACCCTGACCGCCTGCTACCTGTGCGCCGGTCAGAGCTGCACCGCCGGCGAGCGGCTGCTCGTGCACCGCGCGGTCCGGGACGAGTTCGTCGACCTGCTGGCCAGGCGGGTGACCGAACGGATCCTGCTGGGCGATCCGTTCGATGACGCGACGACGATGGGTCCGCTCAACAACGAGCCGGTGGCCGCCAAGATGGACGAGCATGTCGGCGACGCCGTGGATCGCGGCGCCCGCGTGGTCAGCGGAGGCGCGCGGGCCTCGGGGTATCCCACCGAGCTGTACTGGCAGCCCACCGTGCTCACCGACGTGCCTGCGGACGCTCGCGTGGCGGTCGAGGAGACGTTTGGCCCGATCGCTCCGGTGGTGGCTATCGACTCGCTCGAGCAGGCCATCGCGCTGACCAACGCCTCGCCCTACGGCCTTTTGGCGGCGATCTTCACTGCGGATCTGGGCCGCGGGCTCGAGTTCGCCGACCGGGTCCGCACGGGCTGGGTCAACATCAACGAGTCGAGCAACTACTGGGAGGCGCATCTACCCTTCGGCGGACGTTCCGGCACCGACAGCGGCATCGGACGGGTCGGCGGAGCGCAGGTGATGCATTCGTTCACCGAGCTGCAGACGGTCGTGCTCACGCCCCACGGCCCTCGGCCATGACCACGCAGCCCGGCGACGGTCCGGGGCCCGTGCCCGCGGCCGCCGCCCTCACCGCCCATCTGCTGGCGGCGGTGCTCGAGCGCTCGCCGCGAACGCTGACCGAGCTGGCCGACGTGGTGGGCGTGCCCGCGGTCGACATTGCGCCGCTGGTCGCCGCGCTGGAGGGTCACGACCTCATCGCCTGGGACAGCGACCACTCCGGGCTCCGCCCCGGGACCGCCGCGCTGCGGTTCGCCCGCTCCGGGGTCGGACGGGCGGACCTGGTCGAGCTCGCGCAGCCGAGCCTGCGCCGGCTGGCCGAGGAGAGTGGCGAGACGGCGAACCTGTTCCTCCCGCGGCCGGCCGGGACGGAGGCGATCGCCCAGGTCGATGGCCGGCATCTGCTCGGCGCGACGAATTGGATCGGGCGCGAGCTGGGATTCCACTGCACCGCCGCCGGCAAGGTCTTCCTGGCCTTCGGCGCCGCCGAGCTGCCCGACGGGGAGCTCGAGCAGATCACGGCTACCACCGTCACCGACCGCGAACGGCTGCGCCGGGAACTCGAGGCGATCCGCGACCAGGGCTACGCGACGATCGTGGACGAGCTCGAGCTGGGGCTCTCGGCGGTGGCGGCCCCGGTTCGCGACCGCGGCGGAACGGTAGTGGCCGCGCTGACCGCCTCGGGAGCCTCGTTGCGCCTCGCTCCGCAGCGCCTGCGACTGCTCGGCCGGGTCGCGCTCGACCAGGCCCACGCGCTCTCGACCCGGCTGGGACACGACGCTCCGCTCGACGAGTACCTGGCCGCCCGCCCTTCGCGGGCCACTAGTTGAAGACGACCGTCCCGTTGCCGGAGACGATCACGCGATCCTCGAGATGCCGCTGGACGGCTCGGGCCAGGACCGTGCGCTCGATGTCGCGGCCGATCTGAGCCAGCCCGTCGGCGTTGTCGCGGTGCGAGACGCGGGCCGTGTCCTGCTCGATGATCGGCCCGGCATCGAGCTCCTCGTTTACATAGTGCGCCGTGGCGCCGATCAGCTTCACCCCGCGCTCGCGCGCCTGCTGGTAGGGCTCGGCCCCGGCGAAGGCGGGGAGGAAGGAGTGGTGGATGTTGATGATCGGAGTCGCCACCCGCTGGAGGAAGGACGGGCTGAGAATCTGCATGTAGCGGGCCAGCACGATCAGGTCGTATTCGCGGCCCAGCACCTCGAGCAACCGCTCCTCAGCGGCGGCTTTGGCGCCGCGCTGTACCGGGATGTGCACGTAGCGGACGCCGAACAGCGCGACATCGGCACGGAGGTCCTCGTGGTTGGAGACGACGAGCGGGATGTCGCAGCCGAGCTCGCCCCGGCGCCAGCGCCAGAGTAGGTCGAGCAGGCAGTGGTCGGGCCGGGAGACCATCAGCGCGACCCGTTTGCGGTGGCCGGAATGGGTGAGCTTGTATTCCATGCCGAAGCGCTCCGCCACGGGGCCGAAGCGCGCCGGGAACGCCTCGAGCCCGGCGGCGTCGATGTGGAACTCCAGGCGCATGAAGAACTGGCCGCCCTGCGGATCGGTCGAGTACTGGTCCGATTGGATGATGTTGGCCCCGCAGTCGGCCAGGCAGCTGGAGACCGCCGCGACGATCTGCTGACGATCGGCGCAGGAGATCAGCAGGCGGGCGATCGGGAGGGGAGCCTCAGAGGACGGTTCGGATCTCACGCTCGAACGTGGCGATGTGATCGGCCAGGATCTCGCGCGCGCGGGCGGCGTCTCCCGCGGCGATCGCGTGCAGGACTTCCTCGTGCTCGTGGACCCGGGTGAACAGGTGCGGGAGGCGATCGAGCACCAGGTACCAGATCCGCAACGACAAGTTGAAGTAGCGGGCCAGCGTCTCTTCCAGGTAGGGGTTGGCGGCGCAGCCGTAGATGAACCGGTGCACGCGCGCGTCGAGCGCTATCAGAGCCTCGACGTCGTCGCTGCCCTGACTGTGGGCCAGGTCCTCAAGCAGTTCGGCGAGCTCGTCCCGCTGCAGTTCGGTGAGCCGTTGCGCCGCCCGGTAGGCGGCGTGCCCCTCGAGCTGGGAGCGCACGTCGGAGATGTGTGCCAGATCGGTGATGTTGATCTCCGACGCGAAGGTCCCGCGACGCGGGAACACCGTGACGAGGTTCTCCAGCGCCAGCCGCTTGATCGCCTCCCGCACCGGTGTGCGCCCCATCTCCAGGTCCCGCCCGACCGAGTCCTCGTCGATCGGGGCGCCGGGGGCGATTCGGAGCGTGACGATGCGATCCCGCAGCTGCTCATAGGCCCGATCGGCGAGCAGCTCCCGCGGTGCGCCGACCGGTGATATATGAGTCATAGGTTAGAAGTGTAGCTCTGGTCGCGAGCAGCGCCAAGCGCTCTTCTACCCGGAAACAGGGCACTAATCGCCCAACTCGGCCCGCCGGCGGACCACGTACTCCTCGAGCTCGGCACGCACCCCGTCGTCGAGCGGCGGCTGCTCGTAGGTCTCGAGGGTCGAGCGCCACAGCTCGGCCGCGCGGGCGGTGGTGTCGCGCCCGCCCTTCTTGGTCCAGCGGTCGAAGTTCTCGGTCGAGGAGAGAAGCGGCCGGTAGAAGCATTCGCGGAACCGCTCGAGCGTGTGAGCGGCGCCGAGGAAATGACCACCGGCGCCGACCTCGACGTGGGCATCGAAAGCCAGCGATGCCTCGTCGATCTCCAGCGGGGTGAACTCGTGGCGCAGCTCACGCAGCAGCTCGATGTCGACGATGAACTTCTCGTAGCAGGAGACGAGGCCGCCTTCGAGCCAGCCCGCGGAATGCATGACGAAGTTGGCGCCGGCCAGGAACGTCGGCAGCAGGGTCATCAGCGATTCGTAGGCGGCCTGCGCGTCGACGGTCTGCGAGGCGTTCAGCGCCCCGCCGCCGCGCCAGGGCAGCCCGTACCGTCGCGCGATCTGACCGGTGCAGAGGACCCCGATCCCCGACTCGGGCGTGCCGAACGACGGCGAGCCCGACTGCATGTCGGTGTTCGACAGGAAGGAGCCGAATACCACGGGCGCCCCGGGTCGGATCAGCTGGGCCAGCGCGATCCCGGCCAGGCCCTCGGCCATCTGCTGGACCAGTGTGGCCGGCAGCGACACCGGCGACATCGCCCCCATCAGCAGGAACGGGGTGATCACCACGGCCTGATTGGCCTTCACGTACTCGAACATTGCCCCGAGCATCCGGTCGTCGTAGCGCAGCGGCGAATTCACGTTGATCAGCGAGATCGAAACCGGCGCGCGCTCGATCGCCTCGCGGCCGCCGAACAGGATCTCGCCCATCGCGATCGTGTCGGCGGCGTTGGGGCCGCTCGTCACCGAACCCATGTATGGCTTGTCCGACAGCGTCTGCAGCGCGTAGACCATGTCGAGGTGGCGCGAGTCCAGCGGCCGGTCTTCGGGCTCACAGATCGTGCCGCCGGGGGAGTCGAGCTCGGGGAACGCCTGGGAGAGGCGGACCAGGTTCTCGAAGTCGGCCATCTTGGCGTCACGGCGGACATCGCCCTCACGGATGAACGGGCATCCGTACACGGGCGCGAACACCATGTGGTCGCCGCCGATGTGCGCGCTGCGGTCGGGGTTGCGCGCCTGCAATTCGAACTCCCGCGGCGCCTTCGCCACCTGCTCGAGGATGAAGTCCGGGTCGAACCTGACCCGGTTCTCGTCCTCGACGGTCTGCCCGGCCGCGCGCAGCAGCTCGACCGCCTCGGGCAGCAGGAATTCGATCCCGAGCTCGGAGACGATCCGCCGCCAGCCCTTGTCGAGCACGTCCATCGCGTCCTCACTGAGGATCTCGTAGCGAGGCATGGCATTGACGAACATGCGACTCCTTGCGTAGTGGCTTGACCTGACGGGGCTTGACCTGACGGCCGCGGGCCCTAATATATCTTGCGTGGAACAAGAGTTCCAAGTCGAGGGCCGAGAAATCTCCGACGGGGCCCCGGTGCCCGCGCACGGCGTGGCCGCGGTCGACCGCGGCGCCGACCTGCTGGTCCGCGTGCTGGAGAGCGAGCATCCGATCGCGCTGACCGAACTGGTGTCGGCCACCGGAATCCCCAAGAGCACCGCCTCGAGGCTCCTCAGTGCGCTCGAGCGTCGCGGCCTGATCGAGCAGGACGGGCAACGCGGGCGCCTGCGGCCGGGCCCGGCGATTCTCCGCGTGGCCGAGCGCGGCATGCTCGAACGCAACGTGGTGGAGCTGGCGCGACGCTCGCTGGACGCGCTCGCCCAGGCCAGTGGCGAGACGATCAACCTCGCGGTTCCGGCGCGGGGCGGCGTCGAGCACGTGGCTCAGGTCGACAGCCGGCACTTTCTCGGAACCGGTCAGTGGTTGGGTCGCTCCGTCGACTATCACTGCACCGCGGTCGGCAAGGTGTTCATGGCCTTCGGGCGGGCGACGATCTCGGCCCAGCCCTTGCGCAAGCACGCTCCGGCCACGATCACCGATCCACGGCAGCTGCGCCCCGAACTCGACGTCGTTCGCCGCAGCGGCTTTGCCACCGCGGTCGACGAGCTCGAGCCCGGCCTGGCCGCGATGGCGGCCCCGGTGCGCGGGGCCGGCGGCGATGTGATCGCCGCCCTGAGCATCACGGGACCGACGTTGAGGATGACGCCACAACGGATCCTCGAGTTGCGACCGACACTGATCGATGAGGCGCGGATCCTCAGCCGGCGCCTCGGCCAACGCGAGGAAGGAGAAGACGCCGCATGACGAACGAAGAGCTTCTGCAGATGCTGTACGACGAAACCCTGGTCGGCAACGCCCCAGCGGTCAAGGATGGGGTGAACGAAGGTCTCGAGCAGGGCATCGAGCCGGAGCGGATGCTCTACGACGCGCTGATCCCCTCGCTCGAGGAGGTCGGAGCGCGCTTTGAGCGTGGCGACTACTTCGTGCCGGAGATGCTGATCGCCGCCCGGGCGATGCAGGGCGCGCTCGACATCCTGCGCCCGCTGTTGGCCGAGACCGACACCCAGCAGGTCGGCACCTTCCTGATGGGGACGGTCAAGGGCGACGTCCACGACATCGGCAAGAACCTGTGCAACATCATGCTCGAGGGCGCCGGCTTCACCGTGATCGACCTCGGCGTGAACGTGCCGCCCGAGAAGTTCGTCCAGCAGATCGAGGAGCACAAGCCGGACGTCGTCGGCTTCTCCGCCTTCCTCACCACAACGATGCCGATGTTCAAGGCGAACATCAACGCGCTCGAGAAGGCCGGCATGCGCGACAAGGTGATAGTGATGGTCGGGGGCGCTCCCGTGACCCAGGAATACGCCGACGCCGTGGGCGCCGATGGCTACTCGGCCGACGCGTCCTCGGCGGTGAAGAAGGCCAAGGAGCTGATCGAGCTCCGCCGCGATCGTGACCGGGAGCGGGTACCGGCATGAACGCCGCCGCGTGGCTGGCTCGCGCCGAGCACGCGATCAAGGGTCCCGTCTGGGGCTGCCAGATGTGCGGCCAGTGCGTCCTGCATTCCACCGGGCTGACCTGCCCTATGACCTGCCCGAAGACGCTGCGCAACGGTCCTTGCGGTGGCGTGCGTCCGGACGGGCGCTGCGAGGTCAAACCGGAGATGCGGTGCGTGTGGCTGAAGGCCTACGAGCGCTCCGAGCGTCTGCCACTGTGGCGTGGGCACCTCGACGACCTGCGTCCGCCGGTGGACAACGAGCTCGCGGGCAGCTCGTCGTGGCTGAACCTGATCAGCGGGCGCGACCGCCAGGTTCCGGCCGGATGGGAGCACACGCTGCGAGGCAACGGGTCCGAGGCGGCCGGTGTCGACCCTTGAACGCAAGCTTGCGGCGCGGGAATTCGTCGTAACCGCCGAGATGCCTGTCATCAACGGCGGTGGCTTCGCCGAGATCGCCCGCCAGCTCGAGCCGATGCGCCCGTACCTCGACGCCTGCAACGCGACCGACAACCCGTCGGCACACGCGCACTGCTCGCCGCTCGCGGTGTCGATCGCGCTTGCCCAGAGCGGGGTCGAGCCGGTGATGCAGCTGGCCTGCCGCGATCGCAACCGGCTCGCGCTGGAGGCGGAGCTGGTGGGCGCCTCGATGTTCGGGATCGAGAACATCTGCTGCCTGACCGGAGACGACGTGACCGCCGGCGACGAGCCGGAGGCCCGGCGCGTGTTCGACCTCGACGGCCCGCAGCTGATCGCTTTGACGCGCGTGCTCCACGGCGGCCACTATCTGTCCGGACGCAAGCTCGAGCCGCGGCCTCACTTCTTCGTGGGAGCGGTGGAGAACCCCGGTGCGCCGCCGTTCGAATACCGCGTTCGCCGAGCCGCCAAGAAGGCGCTGGCCGGCGCGCGCTTCCTGCAGCTGCAGCTTTGCTACCGCCCCGAGCTGCTCGAGCGGTTCCTGCGCGCCGCGGCGGACACCGGGTTGAGCGAGCGGTTGGCCCTGATCCCCTCGATCTGCATCCTGCGCACCGTCCGGGGCATGCGATTCGTGGCCGGCTCGGTCCCGGGGATCGACGTCCCGCCCGAGACGGTGGCCCGGGTCGAGCGGGCGGCCGACCCCGAGGTCGAGTGCTTCGAGATCGCCTACGAGCTCGCCTCGCACGCGCTGGCCCAGCCCGGCGTGGCCGGCCTGCACTTCATCTCGTTCCGCAAGGATGCGGGCATCGCCAAGCTCTGCACCCGCCTCGGCATCCCGCCCAAACAAGAAAGAGAGACCCATGGATACAGTGCTGCGCTCGCGGTCTAAGACCGTGACGATCGGCGCCGGCCACCCGTTCTGCATCATCGGCGAGCGGATCAACCCGACCGGCCGCAAGTCATTCGCGGAAGCGCTGCGGGCCGGAGATCTCTCGACGGTGACCAGTGACGCGATCGCCCAGGTACAGGCGGGCGCCGACATGCTCGATATCAACGCCGGCATCCCGATGGTCGACGAGCCCGAGCTGCTCCAGTCGATGCTGCGCATGGCCCAGGAAGCCGTGGAGGCGCCGATCTGCATCGACTCCTCGGTGATCGAGGCGCTGGAGGCGGGCCTCTCGGTCTACGAGGGCCGCGCGCTGGTCAACTCCGTCACCGCCGAGGACGAGCGGCTGCAGGAGATCCTCCCGCTGGTCGCCCGTCACGGCGCCGCTGTGATCGGGCTGGCCAACGACGAGACCGGGATCCCGGTGACGCCGGAGGAGCGCCTGAAGCACGCGCGCAAGATCGTCAGCGTGGCCGGCGACTACGGGATCGCCCCTGAGGACGTGGTCATCGATCCGCTGGCCATGACCGTGGGCGCCGACACCGAGGCGGTGACCACGACGCTGGCCACGATCAGCCTGATCCGCGACGAGCTCGGGGTGAACATGTGCCTGGGCGCCTCGAACGTGTCCTTCGGCCTGCCGCGGCGCCATGACCTCAACGCCGGCTTCCTCCCGATGGCGATGGCGGCGGGGCTGACCAGCGCGATCATGTCCACCGCCGAGGTCTGCGTGCAGGCGGTCCGCGCCTCCGACCTCCTGCTCGGCCACGATCCCTGGGGGTCGAGCTGGATCGCTGCGCACCGGGCGCGGGTGGCGGCGGAGAAGGAAGCGGCCGCGGCCGCCTCGTGAGCACGCCCTCGCCTCGCCTCGCCGTGCCGTCGCCTGCCGAGCCGCCGCGGCCGGCCCCCGCCGAGCCGCCGCCGGGTTCGCCGCCCGCGGCGCCGGAGGACGGGGCCGGGCGGGTGCGGCTGCGCTTCCTGCCCGATGGCGCCGAGGTCCGCGTCCCGAGCGGGACGCCGGTCTTCGACGCCGCGAGCTGGAACGGGATCGCGATCGACTCCACCTGCGGGGGTCACGGCACGTGCAAGAAGTGCAAGGTCAGAATCGTCTCCGGCGACGTGCCGGTGGGCGCGATCGATCCGCGCGCGTTCACCGCTGAGGAGCTGCGCGACGGCTGGCGGCTGGCCTGCCGCGCGGGGGCACGGACCGATCTGGTCGTGGAGGTGCCCCCGCTGCAGACCCGGCCGAAGGCCGCCCTGGTCGGCGTCGGGCGCCACGTGATCCTTCGCCCGTCGGTCCAGAAACGCCACCTCGTGCTGGAGGAGCCCTCGATGGAGGACCAGCGCTCTGACCTGCAGCGGGTGCTCGACGGGATCGATGATCTCGAGCCGCACGCGTCGATCGAGCTGCTGCGCTCGCTCGGAACGACCCTTCGCAGCGCCAACTTCGATGTGACGGCGGTCGTCTGCGACGAGGAGCTGATCGACGTCGAGCCGGGCGACACCACCGCCCGGCGCTTTGCGATCGCCTTCGACCTCGGCACCACGACGGTGGTGGCGACGCTGATGGACCTGGAGAGCGGGCAGCCGGCGGCGGTGCGCTCGATGCTCAACCGCCAGCAGCCCTATGGCGCCGACGTGATCACCCGGATCTCGGCGACGATGATGGACGATCACGCGCTCGCGGCCCTGCGCGAGCGCGCCCATGAGACGCTGGCCGAGCTGGTGGCGGAGGTGTGCGCCGAGGGCGAAGTCGACCCCCGCGAGGTCTACGAGATCACCGTCTGCGGGAACGTCACGATGATGCAGCTCGCGCTGGGGATCGACCCCGAGCCCCTCTCGATGGCCCCGTTCGTCGTCACCACACACGCGTTCCCACCCACCCCGGCCTCCGACTTCGGCGTCGAGATCCACCCGCGCGCGCCGGCGTTCGTGTTCCCGTCACTCGGCGCTTATGTAGGCGGGGACATCGTGGCGGGCATGCTGGCCACCGGGTTGACCCGGGATCGGCGGCTGCGGCTGTTCATCGACGTCGGCACCAACAGCGAGATCGCGCTCGGTTCCAGCGAGCGCGTGCTGGCCACCGCGGCACCGGCCGGGCCGGCCTTTGAGGCGGCGCAGATCAAGTGCGGGATGCGCGCCGCCGACGGGGCGATCGAGGGCCTGAAGATCACCGAGGACGACCTGGAGCTGGAGGTGATCGGCGACACCGAGGCGGTCGGGATGTGCGGCTCCGGCCTGGTCGACGCGGTGGCCGAGCTCGTCCGCAGCGGGCTGCTCGACCACTCGGGTCGGTTCATCCCCGACGAGGACGCCGCGTCGCTGTATCCCGCCCTCGCGCCGCGGCTGACCAAGATCGGCCAGGAGCGGGTGTTCGTCCTGCACTGGCGCGGCGAGGATCCCGCCACCTCGGTGTTCCTCTCTCAGCGTGACGTGCGCGAGCTGCAGTTCGCCAAGGCCTCGATCGCCACCGGCTGGAACATCCTGCTGCGCGAGCTCGGCGTCGCGCCGGAGGAGATCACCCAGGTGCTGCTGGCCGGGAGCTTCGGCGCCTACCTGACGCCTTTGTCCGCGGTCCGGATCGGACTGGTGCCCGAGCTGGCGCTGCCCCGGATCGTCTCCGCCGGCAACGTCGCCGGCGAGGGGGCGAAGATCGCCGCGCTGTCGCTGCGGGAGCGGGCCGAGGCCCACTCGATCTGCGGTGAGGTCGAGTACGTGGAGCTCTCCGGGCGGCAGGACTTCAACGACCTGTTCATCGACCAGCTCGCCTTCCCGGGGGCTTCGTGACGGGCGGCTCGGCCCAGGCCCCGTCCGCCCCGTCCGCCGCGGCTGCCGCGGTGATCGCGTGTGGCGCGCTGGCCGCCGACGTGCGGCTGATCGCCCGCCGCCGAGGCTGGGCGATCGACGTGCACCCGGTCCCCGCGCTGCTTCACAACCGCCCGGAGCGGATCGCCCCGGCCGTGGCCGTCGAATTGCAGCGGCTCCGCGGCCGCTACGACCGTCTCGCAGTGGCCTACGGGGACTGCGGCAGCTACGGCACGATCGATGCCGTCCTCGCCGACGCCGGGGTGGAGCGATTGGCCGGACGGGACTGCTACGACGTGCTGGGCCGCGACGAGGTCCGGGCGGCGCTGGCGCAAGAGCCCGGCACGTACTTCCTCACCGACTTCCTGGCCCGCACGTTCGAGCACACCGTCGTCCGCGAACTGGGACTCGACGCCCACCCCGAGCTGCGCGATGACTACTTCGGCAACTACACGCGCGTGGTCTGGCTGGCCCAGCGGCCGACCGAGGCCACCCGGGCCGCGGCCGAACGCGCCGCCGCCCGGATCGGGCTCCCGCTCGAGGTCGCGGTGGTCGGGAACGCCGGCCTGGAACGGGAGCTGGAGCGGTTGCTGAGCATCGAGAGCTGACCGTGGCGCAGCGGCTGCCGAGCACCGAGAGCTGACCCGTGGCGAAGCGGTTGCTGAGCGCCGAGAGCTGACCGTGGCGCAGCGTGGACGGGTGGTCATCGTCGGCGGCGGGATCACCGGCTGCAGCGTGGCCTATCACCTGGCCCTGGCCGGTTGGGACGATGTCCTCCTGCTGGAGAAGGGTGAGCTGACCAGCGGCTCCACCCATCACGCCGCCGGGCTGGTGACCCAGTTCAACCCGTCGGCGACGATGATGCGGTTCCGGCACTACAGCGTCGAGCTGTACAACCGGCTCGGGGTCTTTCATCCGGTGGGCGGCGTCCGGATCGCCGCCAGTCGCGACACCTTCATGGACCTCCAGCGCGCGGTCAGCCGGGCCGCCGCGCTCGGACTGGAGGCCGAGCTGATCGGACCATCGGAGGTGCTCGAGCGGATGCCCTATGCCTCGCCCGATGCGCTCCACGGCGCGGTTTGGATGCCCGGCGACGGCTACGTCGATCCGCACATCGCCACCTACGCCGTGGCCGACGCTGCGCGCGCGCACGGCGTGGAGATCCGCACCCGCACGCGGGTGGTCGGGGTCGAGCTCGGCCGTGACCGGTCGGTGCAGGCGGTCGTGACCGACGAGGGCCGGATCGAGGCGGCACACGTGGTCAACGCGGGCGGAGTCTGGGCGCCGCAGCTGGCCGAGATGGTGGGGGCGCGCCTGCCCTCGGTCCCGGTCGACCACCAGCACGTGCTGATGCAGGCCGTGGCCGGGCACGAGGTCCCGCGGGGAAGTCCCTGCTTCCGTGACACCGACAACCTCGTCTACGGCAAGGACGAGGCGGGCGGCATGCTGATCGGGGGGTACGAGCACGATCCGGTGGCCCGCTGGACCGACGGCGTCCCGTGGGAGCACGGCGCCAGCCCGGTGGAGTCCGACATGGACCGCTTCGTCCCGCTGCTGGAGGGCGCGATCCGGCGGTTCCCCTTCCTCGAGCGCGCCGGCGTGATTCGGTTGCTCTGCCATCCCGACGCGATGACCCCCGACGGCAACCCGCTGATCGGCCCCCTCCCCGGGGTGCCGGGCTTCTGGATCGCCGCCGGACTGTCGCTCAATGGCTTCGGCGGGGCCGGAGGCATCGGTCGCGCGCTGGCGGAGTGGATGACCGCGGGCGAGCCGCAGCTGGACGTAACCGCATACCGCGCTTGGCGCTTCGGCCGCGTCTACGACGATCCCGTGTTCGCCGCCGAGTGCGCCCGCGAGGCATACCGGTACTACTACCTTCTCCGCTATCCGCTCGACACGCCGGAGTTGGGTCGGGGACGACGCCCGAGCCCGCTGCAGGTACGCCTCCAGGAACTTGGCGCGGTGTTCGGCACCAAGAACGGCTGGGAGCGTCCGGACCACTTCGAACCGGGGGAGGGGTGGCGGCGCAGCGGCGCCGACCAGCGCGCGTTCGGCTGGACCCGGCCGCCCTGGTTTGACCGTGTCAAGGCCGAGCACGACGCCCTGCGCGAGCGGGTGGGCATCATCGACATGACCTCGTTCGGCAAGCTCGAGGTCTCCGGGCCGGGCGCGCTCGCGCTGCTCGATCGGGTCTGCGACAGCCGCCTGGACCGGCCGCCGGGAACGATCGTCTACACGCAGATGCTGAACGTCCGCGGCGGAATCGTGGCCGACGTCACCGTCACCCGGCTGAGCCACGATCGATTCCGGGTCATCACCGGCGCCGGTACCGTCGACTCCGACCGGGGCTGGCTCGAGTACAACCGCCGGGGGCCGGCCGACGGCGATGTCGAGATCCGCGATGTCAGCGACGAGCTGGCGGTGATCGGTCTGTGGGGTCCGTCGTCGCGGTCCGTGCTGGAGCGGGCGAGCGACGCGGAGGTCTCGAGCGCCGTCCTCCCGTTCTCCCGTGCGCTGGCGCTTGACATCGGCGGCGCGACGGTGCTCGCCCAGCGGATCACCTACGTGGGTGAGCTCGGTTACGAGCTCTACGTCCCTCCCGCATGGGCGGTCCAGGTCTGGGATCGGCTGTTCGCCGCGGGAACGCCCGATGGGATAACCCCGGCCGGCTACCGGGCGCTCGAGTCGCTGCGGCTGGAGAAGGGCTACCGCTACTTCGGCACGGACCTGACGGCATCCGACACCCCGTACGAGAGCGGGCTCGCCTTCTGCGTGCACCTGGACAAGGGCGAGTTCAACGGACGGGAGGCCCTGAGCTCTCCGAAGGCGGCGACGCCGGCCCGGCGGCTGCGCACGCTCGTGATCGGGGACGAGGAGTACGTCCCCGTCTACGGCGGCGAGGCGGTGCGTCACGATGGGCTGCTGCTGGGTCGGGTCCGCAGCTGCGGCTACGGTCACACGGTGCGCCGGAACATCGCGCTGGCCACGGTGCCGGCGGACCTCCCCACGGGCACCTCCCTGACCGTCGACGTGTTCGGCGCGAGGGTGTCGGGCGCGCTCGAGCGCGATGTCCTCTACGACCCTGACGGGGCCCGCATCCGTGCCTGAGCGCAGAGTGGACGATCCGGAACTCGAGCGCGTGCTGGAGCAGGTGCCCGAGCTGCGCGACCCGGACCGGATCGTGGCGCCGATCACCGGCGGCATCACCAATCGCAACTATCGGGTCCGCACCGGCCGGGGCGACTACGTGGTCAGGATCAGCGTGCGTGAGACCGGTCAGCTCGGGATCGATCGCGACAACGAGGAGCACAATTCGGTGCTTGCCGCCGCCGCCGGGGTGGGCGCTCCCGTGATCGGCCGCCTTCGCGACCCGGAGGCGCTGGTCGTCGGCTACCTCCCGAGCGTCACCCTCACGCCGGAGGACTTCCGTGACCCGCGTCGCGTCTCGGCACTGGCCAGCCTGCTCCGGACGCTGCACGCGACGCCGCCGTTCGCGCATGACTTCGACATGGTCGAGGTGCAGCGCCGCTATCACGCGATCGTTGTCGAGCACGGCTATCCGCTCCCGCCGGACTACGCGAGCTACGCCGAACGCGCGCAGGCGATCGGCGAGGTCCTCACGCGCACCCGGACCCGCACCGCCCCGTGCCACAACGACCTGATGCCCGGCAACTTCCTGGAGTCAGCCGGCCCCGGCAGCCACGTCTGGCTGATCGACTACGAGTACTCGGGCAACAACGACCCGATCTACGACCTCGGCGACGCGATCAACGAGCTCGAGCTCGATCCTGAGCGCGCCGAGCAGCTCGTCACCGAGTATCACGGGCGCGCTCGACCCCAGCAGCTGGCCCGAGCCCGACTGTGGTGTCTGATGTCGCAGTACGGGTGGAGCCTGTGGGGTTCGATCCGGATCGGTACCACCGGCGATCCGGAGATCGTCGAGTGGGCGAGGGCGCTGTGGGAACGGGCCGTCGCCGGGTTCGACTCGCCGGAGTTCGACGCGCTGCTGGCCCGCGCGAGTCGTCCGGACGGAGCGTAGACCGACTACCAAGGAGGAACGATGACGACCTACCATGAGATTGTCGCGGCCGCGCGCCGGGACGACCGCGAGCTCGTGACTGTGCAGCGCTCCGGCGCCCACGCGATCGTCACGCTCGACGACCCGGAGAAGCTGAACCCGCTGAGCGCAGAGCTGACGATTCAGCTCCACGACGCGCTGTCCGAGCTGGCGGCCGACGCGGCGATCCGGGCAATCGTGCTGACCGGCCGGGACCCCGCGTTCTCCGCCGGCGGGGACCTGCGCCTGATGGTCCACGGCGCCCAGGCGATGCTCCATGAGAGCCCGGCCGGCGCTACCGACATCTGGCGCTGGATCCGCGGGCAGTTCGGCGGGATCGCGCGGCTGATCGCCCGCACCGACAAGGCCTTCATCGCCGCGGTGAACGGACCGGCGGCCGGCGTCGGACTGGCCTTCGCCCTCACCTGTGACGTGCTCCTGCTCTCCGAGCGAGCCCAGATCGTGCCCGCCTTCGGCCGGATCGGCCTGATTCCCGAGGTCGGGACCAGCTGGCTGCTCACCCGGCGGCTCGGCTACCAGCAGACCTTCGGCATGTTCGCCTCCGGTCGCCACCTGAGCGCCGAGCAGGCGTTCGGACTCGGGCTCGGCAACGAGCTGGTCCCGCACGAGGAGCTCCTCGACGCGGCCGGCCGCTGGTGCGAGCAGATCGAGCGCCTCCCCGAACACGTGCTGGCCATGAGCAAGCCGCTGCTGCGCAACTGCGCGGACATGACCTGGGAGCAGTCGATCGCGATGGAGGAGTTCGCCGAGCCGATGTGCTTCACCACCGAGGCCCACCGAGCCGGCGTAGATCAACTGCTGGGCCGAGCCGGTTGATCCCGGAGCCTGGCCGAGAAAGCGAACCTCAGGTTCGCTTTCTCGGCCAGGCTCGCTTTCTTACGCGAGAGCGGCCCTCTTGCAGGCTCGCTTTCTTGCGCGAGAGCGGCCCTCTTGCTCGACGTCTGGCACGATCGCGCGATGGCCACGGAGAAGGAACGGATGCTCAGGGGCGAGCCGTATTTGGCGAGCGACCCCGATCTGGTGGCCGAGCGCCAGGGCTGCCGAGCGCTGACCGACCAGTTCAACGCGACGCCCGCCGAGCAGCCGGAGCAGCTCACCGCGATCCTGCGCCGGCTGCTGCGAGCGGTCGGAGAGCGGACCGAGGTGATGCCTCCGTTCCGGTGCGACTACGGCTGGCAGATCTCGATCGGCGCCCGGACGTTCATCAACTACGGCGCCGTCGTGCTCGACGCGGCCGAGGTGTCGATCGGCGACGACGTCCAGATCGGGCCGAACGTGCAGCTGATCACCGCGCTGCATCCGCTGCAGGCGGGTCCCCGCGGCGACGGGGTGGAGACCGCGGCGCCCGTGCGGATCGAGGACAGGGCGTGGCTGGCGGCCGGCGCGATCGTCCTGCCCGGGGTCACCGTCGGCGCCGAGGCGGTGATCGGCGCCGGCAGCGTGGTCACGAGGGACATGCCCGCCGGGCATCTCTGCTTCGGCAACCCCTGCCGGGTGATCCGGCGGATCTAGGGCGAGACCGACGCCGACGAAGTCTGGCGTCGAACGCACGTCTGGCGTGCACCTCACGCCAAAGTTCGCGCCCGGCGCCGGTCAGCTGGTACAGGTCTCGTCGCTGGCCATCGAGGCGAACAGGTCACTGGCCGAGAACGGCGAGGCCGGCGCTGAGAACGCGGTGAGCGGTCCGTAGACGACACCCACGATCTCCCGGTTCAACGCGTCGCGGCCGATCCCCGCGACCAGCTCGCCCCCGGGGTAGGTGTATTCCTCCACCAGCTCCCGGCACAGGCCGCCGGCGAACTCATTGCCGGTCGCCGTTCGGTGGCTGAGCCCGGCTGGGAGCACGGAGTGGAACACCTGCAGCGCCTGATGGAGAACCGGACCGGACGCACGGTCGGTGGGAGCGCCGGCGCTCGCGTCGAGTATCAACAGCGCGGCGTCGTGAGCCGGGCTGACGTATCCCTCGATCAGCCCAGGTCGCCGGTTTGGGGTGCGCTGCCACGAGGGCGGGCGACAGGCACCGAAGAGCATGTTGGGTAGCCGGAGGTTCACCAGGTCGCCCACGGTGGAGGTCTGAGTGGCCTGACCGGCCATGACCCCGTTGACGTACAACTCGACGCGATAGGGACCACTCGGCAGACACTGGGAGGTTGACCCCCTGATCGAGAACAGCCGCCCTCGATTGTCCCGGGACAACCCGGACCGGCTGTTCGCCTCGACGGGGCCCGAGACGCTCGGCACCTCCTGCCAGTGGGACTCGCTGCGGTGATACCAGACGGCGTAGAGACGGTCGCGTCTGGGGTCAAACCCGCGCCCCGCGTCCACGAAGAACTCAGCTTGGCCGGGCGATACCGTCGGCTGACCGGACCGATCGCTGATCGAGACCGATAGCGTTGGCGCTCCGCCAGGTTGGACGCTCGCGGGCGGCACGTCACGCCCTGCCACCTGACTGCCGGCAGCCAGGGACGCGACGATGCTCCGCCTGGCGGCGATGATCGCCGACTGCCGTTCCCGCCCGAACCGCGAGGCGGCGATGAACTCGAGCGCGGTCAGCTCTGAACCGGGCGTGCTCGTGTCGCGGGTGACGGCGGCCAGTCGCTCGGCCGTCGCGTAAGCCGTGGCGGACGGACGTCCGAGCGTGAGCAGCGCATCTGCGATGTTGAAGGCAAAAACCGGATTGCTCGGGTCCCGACCGTGCGCATGCCGGACCAGCTTCAGCACCTCGGCGATCTGGCCGAGGTCGTGGTGGCTGACCCCCGAGGCATCCAGCAGGATCGCCAGCGTGTTGAGCAGACGGGGATCGTTTGACCCGAGTTCACGTGCCCGCTCGGCGTCACGCAGGCCGTTGTCGCGTCGAGCCGGGGTCAACAGGAAGCTGTTGGTCGTGTTGCCCACGAACGCCGCGGCGCGCCATTCGTAGGCCAGAGCGGAATCAGGCTGGAGCTCGATTGCGCAGGTGAGGTAGCGGATCGCCGGGGCGTAGCCGGCGTCCGTCTCCGCGCGGTCGAGTGCCACCCGGCCGTCCGCGTAGGCAGCCGCGGACTCCGGTGAAGCCGTGGCAGGGCCGCGGGCCGCGGCGTAAATGCCCCACAGCGAGGCTCCGGCCAGGATCACCCCGGCCACCCCGGCGTAGAGCTTGCGGTGGGCCCGTCCGTGGGGCGTCAGCGAATAGCCCAGCAGGAACACGACGACGGCCAGGCTGGCCAGTGAGACCGCATACCGGGTGAACTGCTTCTCCCCGGCCGCCGCCTCGGTGTTCGCCGCCTCGCGCAGGGCGTCGAGCCTGTATCCCTCTCGCCGGTCGTCGGCCAGATAGCGGGTGGGAAAGCTCGGATCCTGGTTGGGTCCCTCGCCGAGGGTGTTGTCGCCGACCGCGGGCGGCGAGCGCACCGCATGGGTGGCCGGAGAGGCCCACGGCGGGGCGGCGCACGACGCGCCGTCGCCGGCCTGAAGGGCCGCGCCGTCCAGCAGGTCGGCGTTGTCCTGCTTGTCGATCGCGGCGAACTCGGCCGCCATGCCCGCGGCTATCTGGCGTGAACCCGTGTCGGTCTGGCCGGCCAGCTGCTGGAGCCGGCCGGCGGGTGAATTCACGCTCGCGGCCCGGCCGGCGGACGAATTCACGCTCACGGCCCGGCCGGCCCATAGCCGCTCCCCCGTGGCTTGGGAGCTCTGGAGCCGGTCTGCCTCGGCGCGGTGGAACCTGGCCAGCTGGAGCTGCTCGCCCTGCTGGGTCTCGTCCGAGATCCGGGCCGCCAGCGCGCTCCATTGCTGAGCCCGGGTCAGCGTCTCGTCGTTGCGCTGCAGCGCCCGCGCTTGCATGTATCCGCACAGCGCTCCCACGAGCGTGGTCAGGACGATCGCCACCGCGATCACCCGCCCGAACCGAGCGGTGTGGCTCTCGAGCAGCTCTGGCAGCGGTATCTCCGGTTTCTCTGGCATCGCTACTGCAGCATCACGAGCAGGAACAGCGCTCCCGCCAGGAGTCCCACCGATGTCCCGCCCACCGCCAGGGTGTGCGACGCGCTCCACCGGGGATCGCTGTCTTCCGGTCCGAGGTGAGTCCGCGGCCGGCGTTGCCTGACCATGACCTGGGCCACGGTGAGCAGGACCAGCGCGGCCACGAACAGGGCCGCCACCCCGGCCATCCTCACGGCCTGAGCCCGCCGCCGGCCGGACTCGGCCAGCGCATCGGCCGGGTGCAGCCCGGCGAGCTCTATGTCGACCGATGCGTCCCGGCGGTAGGCCGCGGCGACGTCATAACCCGAGCCGCCCGCGCTCTGCAACGTCGGCGACAACGCACGGAAACCGCTGAGCAGCTGCTCGGCGGCCACCGCCTCCCGGCCGGCCTCTCGGCTCAGATCGGGTCCCGCTCCGCGCACCCGGGCATCCCGCGCCAGCACGCTGGCCATGAACCAATGCCGCTCGAACTCGCCGAACTGGATGAGGTCCCTGGCGACGCTGGCCTGATGTGCTCGCTCGCGCTGCTGCTGGACCACGACCTCCTGCTGGAACACGGCGCCGGCGTTGCCGGCATGCTCGTCGAACACCGATGCGCGCCAAGCGGCCAGCGAGGAGAGGATCGATAGCGCGACGATGCCCACGGCGAGCCTCGACCGGAGCACCGCTCTCGTCGCCGCTTCGACATCCGCCTCCAGCCCGCCTGCCTCCTCGCCGCGCAGCACCTGTTTGATGCGCTTTCGCGCCCGCGCGGGGAAGCTCGCCTTGGCCTCAGTCTGCGGCGGGGTCGTTCCCTCCGCGTCGGGTGGTGCTTCCTCCTGCAACATGGGGTCAGATCGCGCCCTGGGCGGCGCAGAAGCGATCGCGGGCCTTGGTCTCGATCCCGGGGCGCTGGTATTCGGTGGCCCGCAGGATCAGGAGTCCCCGGACGGTGGCATTGGCATCGATCACGGTCTCGATGTGCTCGCGGGCGGCGTCGGAGTGTGCGGCCAGGAGTCGGCGCGCGTTGCGCATCGCCTCGAGGCGCCACTGGGCGATCACGGAGTTCAGAGTCCGCGGATCGATGCCCCGGGCCAGTTGCAGCACGTCCTTGATCGACGGGTCAAACCGCCGGGCGATCGCTCGCAGCATAGGAGCTTGCGCTCGCGAGATGTCCGTATTCACCGCGACGATATCCGGGGTGCCATCGGCGCCATCGGGCTCCCGAAATCCCACCGCCGCGATCGCGTAGGGCAGATCCCGGCTGATGTGGGCATTCATCCCCAGCATCATGTCCCCGAGCGTGCTCACCGACCGGTTCTGAGCTGCCGAGAACGCCAGCTGCCACGCCCCGGGTACCTCGGAGTGCCGGCCGAGCCTCCAAGCATCGACCGCATGGAAGTACAGAGTCGCGAACACGGCGTCGAGGTGAGCCACGGACGCCGGGTCGTGATATCGCCGCCGTCGCACGCTGGACCTGACCGCGGCTGAGACCTGGCGATACATCAGGGCGAACGGAGCGAGGTGGTCGCACCGGGAGGCCAGCGCGTCGAGTCGACCGGTCATCTCACCAACCACGGCCGCCATGCAGCTTGGCGTGCCGCCGGTGCAGACGTTGCTGGATCCAGGCTTCAGCGTCGCGCTGAGGGTGGAGGAGAGGCCTCGCCACTGAATTCCGCTCCAGGGACCGATATCGGCCACCGGGGGGAACGGGGCCAACCGGGCCTGCCGACCGCACCCGGTGATCAGCAGGACGGCGGCCAGCGCGGCGACCAGGGCCACGGCGACGCGCCGCCAGGCCCTCGGCCGGTCAGGCCGCACGAGTGACGGGGTCGTACCGGCGCAGCACCAGCCCCGTTCCGAGAAGCGCGACGGCCGAGCCGATGATCAGCAGACCTGTGTCAAGAGTCCACGTCCCCACCGTGTGATCGAACGAGGCATCGCCCGGGGCACCCGAGGAGAATTCGCGGAACAACGGGGTGGGATCGGTCAGATCGACCGAGGGGACTCGAGTGAAGACAGAGCTGACGTACTGGAGGTGGTTGAGGTCGGCGGTCGAGGCGCTGGCGGCGAATCCCCAGCGGGCACTCGAGATGTATCCGAGCTGACGCAGCACCGGCTTGTTGCCGATCTGTGGAAACAGACCGCCCAAGGCCAGGACCAGCTCGAACACGAGCACGATCGGCAGGACGGTCGTGGCCCGGTCGCTCGTCTTGGTCACCGCCGAGATCAACAGGCCCAGGGCCATCGCGGCAAACCCCGTGAGCACCCCTACGACCATCAGCTCGCCGACCGGCCAACCGAGGAGCACGGCGCCTCCGGGCCCCTGTTGCAGGGCGACGGCGAGGCCGATCAGCACGATGGCCTGCACGGCAGTGATCAGGCCGAGCACGAACGCCTTGGAGGCGACGTACGCCGCGATCGAGAGGCCGGCCGCGCGTTCTCGCTGATACAGCGGCAGTTCCTTGGCGATCTCGCGTACGGCGTTTGACATGCCCAGCCAGGTGACGCCGAGCACGATCACCAGCAGCACGAGGCTGGCCTGGGAGATAAGCCGGAACTCGCCCGGCGGCGCCGACCCCAGCTGCTTGCTCGGCAGCGCCACCAGTAGTAGGACACCCAGGAGTGGCGCCTGCAACAGGACCAGCCCGAGGTTGCGGCGATCGGCCGCCAGGATCGCCAGGTATCGACGGGTCAGCGCGCGGAACTGGGTCCAGACCCCTCCGGACGCGGCGAGCTTGCCCGACGCCGTGGTCGGAGACAGCGCCAGCTCCCGCATCTCCTCATCGACGTCGACGTAGTCTCCGAAGTAGGGATGCCCGCGGAAGCGCTCGCCCCAGTCACCTTCCGTAGGGCGATCGAGCGCATCGAAGATCTGGGGGTAATCCGGGCGGTCGAAGTACTCCGACACGAGATCCGGCGGACCGAAGTAGGCCACCTGGCCCCCTGGGGCCATCACCAGGATGCGATCGCACAGTCCCAGGCTCTGGACGCTGTGCGTGACCACGATCACGGTCCGTCCGTTATTGGCCAGCTCACGCAGGATCTCCATCAGACTGCTCTCGTAATGCGGATCCAGCCCGGAGGTCGGCTCGTCCAGGAACAGCAGGGACGGCTCGACCAGTAGCTCCAGCCCCACGCTGACCCGCTTTCGCTGGCCGCCCGAGAGCTGGCGAATGCACACGTCGCTGCAGTCGTCGAGACCGAGCTCGGCGATCACCTCCTGGACCCGCCGCTCGCGCGCCGATACCTCCGTATCCGGCGGGAAGCGAAGCTCAGCCGAATACTCGAGCTCCTGTCGAACCGTGAGGCCTTCATGGACGAGGTCGGCCTGAGGCACGAATCCCACCCGCCGCCGCAGTGCGTGGTAGCTCGAATAGAAGCTCTGGCCGTCGTAGAGCACATCGCCCTCGGTCGCCATCCGCAAGCCCGTCAGCGCGTTCATCAGGGTCGACTTGCCGCAACCTGACGGCCCGATGATGCCCAGCAGAGAGCAGGGCTTCAGGGAGAAGTTGACCCGGTCGAGCAGTACCTTGCCGCGCGGAAGCCGCACGCCCAGGTCAACCGCCGCGTAGGCAACCTCACCGGTGTCAACTGACACTTCGAGGTTCCCGTTCGTCACCCGGCACGAGTGCCGGCCGACCTCCACGACATCCGATTCTTCGAGAACCTGCTTGGTGACACTTTGGCCGTTGACAAAAGTGCCATGGTGGCTGGACTGATCGACGACCTCATGTCGGCCATCGCTGCGAGGGCGGACCTCGGCGTGTTGCCACGACGCCATGATGTCGGTTACGACGATGTCACTCCCGGGATCACGGCCAATCCGGATGACGTCAGACGAGAGCGGAACCACGACGTCCGGTGCGCCACCGTCTGCACCAGCCGAACCGAGATCGGCCGACCGCCAACTCAGCATGCCGGTCACGCGCCCCAACCTGACATACCATCTCCTCGCCTAATAGCTCCGCGGGGTCTGCTTCCTTGCCAACCCGGGTCGCGGAGAGCCCCAAGAAGATCGGCCGATTGTACTCGCTCGCCGATCCGGCCTCACGGTCCCGCCGGGGCTGGCCTGGCCATGTCCTGCGCGGCGCCGGCGAAGGCGAGGATCGCGACCAGCACGGCGAGGGTCCAGCCGAGGGCGGAAGCGGCGCCGCTGGACGTGATCTGATCGATGGCGTGCTGGAGCAGGAGGCGGTAGGCGAGGATCGTCACCGCAGTCATCGCTGCGACGTAGAGCAAGGCACCGATCCCGTAGGTCACCTCGATCAAGTGACCGCGGAGCGACCGCTGCCGGATCGCCGCGGGGAGCCCGCGTGGTAGCCACTGGAGGCACTCGCGGCGCAAGTTGGGGCGATCCAGAGCGTCCATCAAGACGTAGTAGCCGTCGTACTCGAGGAGCGGGTTGAGGTTCAACAGCACGATCGCGTAGTTGAACAGCACCAGCGTGAGCAGGATCGCCTTGGCACCGCCGGGATCCAATGGCAACGCAATCAGCGCGAGAACGCTTCCCACCAGCAGGCTGGCCGCCGGACCGGCAGCGGTGACCAGGATCCGCTGCGAACGGGGCGCGATCCACATGTCCGAGGTGTCCACGAACGCGACCGGCCCGAACCAGTACCAGCCGACCCCTCCGCGCGAGATCTCGCGTCCGAACTTGATCGTCGTGAATGCGTGACCCGCCTCGTGGACGAGGATCGAGAGGAGATAGCCGGCGGACAACCCGAGTAGGAGGGCCAAGCCCGACGCGTGGGCTCCGGCACGGCCAGCCTCGGCGCCGAACGCGACGAGCCCGGCGGCGGCAACCGCTGCCAGGGTCAGGAGCCCCGCCGCGGTGAACAGGAAGTGGACAGGAAATCGCCACAGCGGCAGGAGCAGTCGGTCAAGGCGCGGGACGACGAGCTTGGCTTCCAGCGCCCGGCGTGCCGCGAGCAGCAGCCGCCGGGAGAAGGGCAGCCCGGGCATGCCGGCCAGGACGCTCGCCGGCAGGGAGACCCCATCTATGAGGCCTTCGGCCGCGAGCGCCCCGACCGTGCTCCCGACCATCTGGGGCTGGAATACATGCGAGACCTCGAGCAGATCGAGTGTCAGGTCCTTGACCGTGTGATGCCCGTCCATCCGTTCCCACAGGAACGATCCGTTGACCGACAGCCGGTGGTAGATGCCTCGGGCCGGATCCTTGAGTACGCCCACCGTCTCGCCGTGACGCGAGGCGACGGTGTGCAGTTGCACTCCCGGGTGCCTCACCGGTCGGCCGCTCAAGGCGACCAACTCGGCGATTTGGGCGGCCTCGGATCGACTCGCTCGCATTGCCGTGATCAGGTCGTCGCGGTGCAGCACGAGCCAGCGCGAGGGAACGCTCACCGTGACCGTGACGTCGTGAGTGCTCTCGTCGAGCAGCGCCGCCTCACCGACCATGCCACCGGGATACACGGTGGCCAGGCGCCGCCGGACCCCTTCCTCCTCGATGTGCGCCTCGGCGCCTCCCTCCAGCAGGAGCAGACACTCACGGGCCGGCGCGCCCTGCTCCAGCGCGGTCTCTCCAACCCCCAGGTCCCGGGTCTGGACCCGATCGACCAAGGCCGTGAGCGAGTCGGGATCCAGCGGCGTAAAGGGCGAGGCGGTCTTGAGGAATCGCAGCACGTGCAAGCGCGCGACGGCTGCCTCGAGGCCCGGGGCCGCCGCGCCGTCGAGCTCGGCGGCGGCTTGGAACGCCGCCACCGGCACGTCGGCCACGACCACGCGCTCGAGCGTGCGGATCGTCGCCTCTTGCAGGTGCTGATCAGAGGCCAGCGACCCCAGCCCGTAACAGTCACCCTCGTGAAGGACCGCCACCACCACGGGCCCATCCGGCGCTGATACCGATGCCTCGACGCGTCCTTTCACCACGAACGACACCGAGCCGCTTGCCTCACCCTCGACCGCGAGCACCATCCCGCGTGGCGCTTCGCGCACGTCCGCGGCCGCGGCGAGCGAATCGAGCACCGTCGCCGGCAGATGGGCGGTAGCGCCGTGGGATCGCAGCGCTACCGCAACCTGCTCGGATCCCGTGGCTGGAGTCGCCAGCACGACGTTCTAGCTGTAGCTCCGACTGACCCTCGCCTCGAGTTCGTGGTCAGGGGCGCTCCAGTCGATCTCACGGAGCGCTAGCCACTCCGACTCGTCCAACTCCACGCCGGTGGATTTGATCGTCCCTTCAGGATCGGTGCGAATCGCTTCGCGAAACGCCCGGTCACCGGTCCATCGGTCCATCAGTTGGTCAACGGCTTCTCTACTCATGCTCACTCCTCATCGGTTGGGTTGGAAATCGACGCTGCGGATCCGTAGATCGAGCAGCCTGCGAGGTAGTTGCGCATCGCGTCGGCGGCGGGCCTCTGGAGCTTCAGGGAGGCGACGGCGCGCTGGGCGGATTGGTGATGGATCTCGGCCGCGACCGCGGTTCGCCGCAGCGCGCTCGAGGTCCGCAGGCGGTGCAGAATCTCCACTCGGCTCGGGTGGTCGGTCACGGCCCGGTCCAGCAGCTGACGAAACCGTGCCGCTTCGCGCTCGTCGAGCAAAACGGCGTGATATGCGATTGGCAACGTCCGGGCGCCGGCCGCCAGATCACGGCTGGCGGCGGGTTGTCCGAGATCGCTGACATCCCCGGCCAGCTGGAGGGCGGCGCCGTAGTGCCGGCCGGCCTGAGCGAATACGGCGGCCGCGACCTCGGTGGCCCCGGCCGCGATCGCCCCGAGGGCGGCGCTCGTGGCCATCTCGCCCCCGCTCTTGGCGATCACGGAAGCCTCGACCACGGCGGGGGAAGGTATCGCTCCCCGCTGGCTGGCCAGATCCTCCAGCTGGCCGCCGCTCATCTCGAGCAGGCCCACGGCCAGGCAGGCGTGCATCCGTTCGCGCAACCGACCCGAGATTCCGAGCTCAGCGATCGCCCGGTGCGGAACCGCGCTGATCAGCGTCGTGGCCAGGAGCAGGACGCATCCCCGTGGCAGGTCCTCCCACACCGGATCCAGGTCTCCATCGCCCAGGTCGTCAAGCAGGTCGATCCCCACGCCGGCCAGCACCGCCACCGCTCCCGCCTCGGCGCTCAGGCCCGGAGGCGCCCCGACAGCCCTCGCGGCCAGCGCCGCCATCTCACCCATCGTGCGCGGCGAGCTCGGTCCGGCCGCCTCCGCCTTCTGCCTCAGCGCGCGGTCGAGCAGTTCCTCCTCGCGCTCGGTCGGGGCAAGGCGGACGATCATCTCGCCGGCAGCCCGGATGATCATGTCAACGTCGGGCGCGTCGGCGGTATCAGCCTCCGCTGAAGCGGTCGACGAGCGGGGTCCCCGGAATTTTGTGGCGCTGCCCATCATGTTGCCGGTGAGGCCAGCGCTCGGCTGGGTCCTCGCTGCTCCATCCTTGTTGCATCCGACGCGGGAACGGCTGTCCCCAGCGGGCGATCCGCGGCACGCCCTAGGGCCGGGTCACTCCTGGACAGTACTCCCCTGGTCGATCGACTCCATCAGCAGCGTGGCGATATCGACGACCCGCAGGTCATCGCCGGTGCTCTGCACGCCGTCGCCGAGCATCACCGTGCAGTACGGGCAAGCCACCGCCAGGGTGCCGGCGCCGGTCTCAGCCGCCTCGCGCACGCGAGCCTCGTTGATCCCGCCGCCGCGCTCCTCCATCCACATGTGTGCGCCGCCGGCGCCGCAGCAGAAGGTCTCCTTGCCCGACCGGGCCATCTCCAGCGGCTGGCCGACCGCCGAGACCAGCTCGCGGGGGCCGGCCAGCACGTCGTTGTGGCGCGCGAGGTAACAGGAGTCGTGGTAGGTGACGGACAACGATTCCGAGCGCGAAGGCGACAGCCGTCCATCGCGGACCAGCGAGGCCAGCAGGTCGGAATGGTGGATCACCTCGTAGTGGCCGCCGAAGTCCGGGTACTCGTTGCCCAGCGTGTTGAAGCAGTGGGGACAGTTGGCGACGATCTTGGTCACACCCGCGCCGCCCAGCACCTCGACGTTGTGCTCCGCGGCCGCCTGGAACACGTACTCGTTGCCCATCCGCCGGGCCGGGTCGCCGGTACAGCTTTCCCGTGGCCCGAGGATGGCGAAGTCGACGCCGGCGATCTGCAGCAGCTTGGCCGTCGACTCCGCCGTCTGCCGCGCCCGCTCGTCGAAGGAGGAGGCGCAGCCGACCCAGTAGAGGTACTCCGGCGGCGGATCCCCGGGCTCCAGCACGCGGACGCCGAGCGAGGCGGCCCAGTCGGCCCGCTCGGATTGCGCCCGACCCCACGGGTTCGACGAGCGTTCGACGTCGCGGAGCATCGGCTCGGCCTCGGAGGGGAAGCTCGATTCGACCATGACCAGATGGCGCCGCAGGTCGACGATGTGGTCGACGTGCTCGATCGACACCGGGCACGCCTGCACGCAGGCGCCGCAGGTGACGCAATCCCACACGGACTCCTCGGGCACCGCATTCGGGACGAGCGCCTCATCCGGCGAGCCGGCGAAGACCTGGTCCCGCAGGCCCATGATCAAGAGCTTGGGCGAGAGCACCTTGCCGGTGGCGAAGGCCGGGCAGGCGTCCTGGCAGCGCCCGCACTCCGTGCAGGAGAACGTGTCGAGGACCTGCTTCCAGGTCAGGTCGGGGGCCGTGCCGGCGCCGAAGCGCAGATCCTCTTCGCTCTCTCCCTCCTCGGGCTCGAACCGCAACGGCTCGAGCCGTCCGCCCGGCCCCGTCCGCCCGAACCACACGTTGAACGCCGCGGTGGCGATGTGCAGATGCTTGGAGCGGGGCAGGTAAGCGAGGAAGCCGAGGATCGTGAGGACGTGCGCCCACACGAAGACGCGCTCGAGCACACGCGTGGTCCCGTCGTGGCCGAACAGGTGCGACAGCGCGTTCGACACCGGCGCCGAGGACCGCGGCCACTCGTTCAGGCCGAGGGCGATCCGCGAGGCGTGCCACAGCAGCAGCGTCGTGGCGATGGTGGCGATCAGGGCGAGGATCAGGTCGGCCTCACCGAGGTGGCTGCCCTCGAACCGGGCCGGCCTCTGCACCTTGCGGATCCACAGCGCCGAGACCACCCCGACCAGCACCAGCACGGCGAACAGGTCGACCAGGAAGGCGAACCAGCCCTGGTGCCCGAGCCAGGGCAGCGTGGCGTGCTTGTCGATCACTCCGATCGCCGCGATCAGGATCGTCGGGGCGAGCACGAGAAAGCCCCAGAAGATGAATGCGTGGATCAGCCCGGGGCCGACGCGCTGGAGCAGCTTGCGCTGGCCGAGCACGATCGTCGCCTCGTTGCGCGCGCGGCGCGGCACGTCGCCCGAGCGGCGAACCGGCGCGGCAGCCTGCATCAGCCCGATGAGAAACCTCACGCGCGAAGCGAACAGCCCTGCGCTCACCGCGGCCGCGGCCGCCAGCAGCACCGCGGCGATCAGCGAGCCTATGTCTGCCTCGCCTTCCTGATCTCGGAGGAGATCGCGGGCACGATCTCGTGCAGGTCCCCGATCACCGCGTAGTCGGCGCTCGCGAAGATCGACGCCTCGCCGTCGGGGTTGATGGCGAGCAGCTTCTTCGCGCCCTTGCAGCCGGCCATGTGCTGGGTGGCGCCGCTGATCCCGCAGGCGATGTAGATCTGGGGAGCGATCTTGGTGCCGGTCTGGCCGACCTGGTCGGTGTGCGGCCGCCATCCCGCACTGGTCACCGCGCGCGAGCAGCCGACGGCGCCGCCCAGCAGCGCGGCCAGCTCCTCGATCACGCCGAAGCCCTCGGCCGAGCCGACCCCCCGGCCACCGGAGACGACCACGTCGGCGTCGACCAGCGTGACGCCGGCGGTGACCGTCTCGAGATGCTCCGAGACCGCTACCGAGTCCGCCACTGAGATTTGCGCGACCTCGACGTTCACGCTGGCCGCGGCGGGGTCAGCCGTGACGGAGTGGGGCGCGACCGTGAGCAACTTGGGCGAGCCGTGCAGACGAGCCTCCTCCAGCAGGCTCCCGCCCCAGCGCACCCGCACCACGGTGGCCGGGTCACCCAACGTCACCGACGTGCAGTTGGCGGCCAGCGGCTGGTCGAGCAGCGCCGCGACGTGGGCCAGCACCTCGTTGCCTCGCTCCGTGCCCGGGGCGATCACCACTTCCGGAGAACGGTCGGAGATCCGATCCAGCAGCGCGCGCGCAATCGCCTCCGGAGCGTAAGGCGTGGACGACTCGGCGCTCACGGCGTGAACATCGTCCTCGAGTCCCCGGGCGAAGGTCAGCGCCTGCTGGGAGAGCTCGTCGGCCGGGTCCTCGACGTAGACCAGGAGCATCGGCCTACACCAACCCCAGCTGGAGGAGCACCTCGACGACGGCGGGAGCTGCCTCGGGGCCCCGGCCGAGGACCTCGGCCTGCTTGCCGGAGCTCGGCGGCAGGACCAGCCGGACCATCTCCAGCCGAGGCTCCGGGCGGTCTTCGTCGGCCGCCACCAGGGGCTTGCGCTTGGCCCGGAGCCGGCCGGGAACCGACGGGTAGCGCGGGAGGTTGAGACCCTCTTTGACCGAGACGACGGCGGGCAGCGGGACTGCGTACACATCGCGGCCGCCGGGCACCTCCTGCTCACAGCGAGCCTGCCCGTCCTCGACGGTGATGCCCTTGATTCCGGTCACGCAGGGCCACCCGAGAGCGTGGGCCACCCGGATCGGCACCTGATAATTCCCGGCGTCGGCGGACTCGTTTCCGAACAGGATCAGGTCGTACTGTTCGTCGGAGCCCAGGCCGATCGCTCCCACGATCGCGCGTGCCGTGGCCTGCGGATCCCATTCGGATCCGTCCGTGACCAGGTGGATGGCCCGGTCGACCCCGATCGCCATCATGTCGCGCAGCTGCTCCTCGGCCTCGGGTGGCCCGAGTGTCAGCACGGTGCTCGATCCCCCGTGCCGCTCGACCAGACGCACCGCCTCCTCGGCTCCGCACTCCTCGTGCGGGCTGACGGTGAAGCCGAGGTGGCGCGTGGATATCGCCCGCTCGTCCTCGGTCAGCACGATCTTCCCCCCGGTCAGCGGTACCCGCTTGACGCAGACGAGCACGTTCATGGCATTACGAGCGGACGCGCGTGTTGTCGGGGTCGAAGACCGGAGTCGAATCGGCCGACGCGACGGTCACCGGGTAGCGCTCGCCCATGTACTCAACCGCCAGCTGCTCACCGACTACGGCGCGCTCCGGCGGCAGATAGCTCATCAGGATGTGCTTGCCGATCGAGGGGCCGGCGCCGGCGCTGGTCACGTAGGAGCGCCGGCCCTTGGCGTCGATCAGCGATTGACCGTCGCGGGTCAGCACGGGCTCGCCGCCGAGCATGTAGCGCTTGACCCCGGTCGATGAGGTGTGATCGTCGACGGTCAGCGTGCACATGACCGCCGCGGGCTCCTCCTCGCGCTGGCGCACGTGCGCCTCCTTGCCCACGAAGTCCTGGTCCTTGACCTTGCCCCAGGCCATCCCCGCCTCGATCACGGTGAAGTCGCCCTCGAGCTCGGCGCCATAGGCGCGGTAGCACTTCTCCAGGCGCCCGGTGGTCCCGTAGACGCCGATCCCGGCCGGGATCACGCCATGCGGCGCCCCGGCCTCGGCGACGATGTCCCACAGCCGTGCACCCTGCTCGATCGGCAGGTGGAGCTCCCAGCCCAGGTCGCCGACATACGAGATCCGGGAGGCGAGCACCGACAGCGGGCCGACCTCGATCGTCCGGCAGCGCGCAAACGGGAAGCCCTCGTGGGAGACGTCGTCCGACGTGACGCCGGCCAGGATGTCCCGCGCCCGCGGCCCCCACAGTCCGAGCGTGCACCAAGAGCTGGTCAGGTCGATGATCTGCGCCGAGCCGTCACCGGGAAGATGATCGGCGAACCACTTCAGATCGGACATTCCGTAGGCGCCGCCGGTCACCACCCGGAAGACGTCGTCGGCCAGCCGCATGATCGTCAGGTCGGCTTTGAAGCCTCCGCTGGGGGTGAGAATCGGCGTGTAAACGACGCGACCGATCGCCACGTCCATCTGGCGCATAGCGATCCGCTGCACGGCATCGAGGGCGCCCGGGCCGATGATGTCGAAGACGGCGAAGGCGGTCAGGTCGACCATGGCCGCGCGGTCGCGCATGGCCAGGTGCTCGGCGTTGATGATCGGGGACCACCAGCGCGCCTCCCACTCGGCCTCTCGCCGGGTGACGCGGTCGCCGTACTCCTCCAGCAGCGGCGCGTTTGACTCGTACCACTGCGGCCGCTCCCAGCCCACCGCCTCAAAGAACTGCGCGCCGAGGGCGCGTTCGCGCTCGTAGAACGGCGAGAGCCTGACGCGCCGGTTGGATTCCCACTGCTCGGAGGGGTGGACGATTCCGTACATCTTGTTGAAGCCCTCGCCGGCCCGAGCCTTGACGTGGGCGGAGGTCTTCTGGTGTGGGTAAGCGCGCGCGACGTTCGACTCGTACACGTCGATCTCCGACTCCCCGTGCACCATCAACTCGGCCACCGTCTTGCCCGACCCAGGCCCCTCCTTGATCCAGATCGCCGCGGCCGACCACAGCCCGCGGACCTCGGGCGTCTCTCCGATCAACGGCATGCCGTCCAGCGTGACCGAGAGCACGCCGTTGATGGCGTACTTCACGCCGACGCTCTCGTCGCCGACGATCTCCGGCATCAGCTCGAGCGCGATCTCCATCTGCGGGTCGAAGTCCTCCTGGGTGAACGGCAGCTCGGTCGGCGTCAATGCCGATTCCTCAATCGACGGAATCTCATCGGCGTCCAGGGTGATCGGCCGATGGGCGTAGGAGCCGATCTCCAGTCCGGTGCCCTCCTGGCGCTCGTACATGTTCGTGTCCATGTCGCGGACGATCGGGTACTCGATCATCCCCTTGGCCTCCGCGAACCGCGGGGCTGGCCCGATATCGATCATCTGGTGGATCATCGGCGTCAGGGCGATCGACGCCCCGGCCATTCGCGCCAGGCGCGGGCTCCAGGCGCCGGCGGCGATCACCACCTGTTCGGCGTCGATGTCGCCCTTGGTCGTGCGCACCCGCCGGACGCGGCCGTGCTCGACGTCGATCCCCAGCACCTCCGTGTTGGCTGACACGGTCAGGCCCGCCGCCTGCGCCCGCTCGCGCATGATCGTGGCCGCCTGCAGCGAGTCGACGACGCCCGCCCCCGGGGTGTAGAAGCCGCCGAGGATCAGCGACTCATCGAGGAACGGAACCAGTTCCTTGACCTCCGCCGGGGTGATCAGCGAGACGGGCTCGATTCCCCAGGTGCGCGCCGAGGACATCCGCCGAGTCAGCTCCTGCATCCGCTCCTGCGTGCGCGCGATCTCGATCCCCCCGCTCTCCGTGAACACCCCCAGCTCGACGTACTGGCGCAGGCTCTCCAGCGTGAGCGCGGTCATCTCCTTGGAGTGGTCAACGGGGAAGATGAAATTGGAGGCGTGCCCGGTCGAGCCGCCGGGGTTGGGCAGCGGCCCCTTGTCGATCAGGGTGACATCGGTGCGCCCGAGCTGAGTGAGGTGGTAGGCGAGGCTGTTGCCCACGATCCCCGCGCCGATGATGACGACGCGCTGCAACGACGGCAGCGGTGGTGAGGGCTCTGCCGCTGGCCGCATTCCCTGTGATATATCAGATGCAGGTCAGCACCGTCAACGTGGTGGGAGATAGCTCAGCTCGGGGCGCTCCGGCTTCAGCCCTGCGCAGCTCCGCCATCGGGGCCGCTCCGGCTTTCAGCCCTGCGCCAGCTCCGCAACCGGGGGCGCTCCGGCTTTCAGCCCTGCGCCAGCTCCGCAACCGGGGGCGCTCCGGCTTTCAGCCCTGCGCCAGCTCCGCCACCGGCTGCCACTCACGCCAGGTCGAGAGACGACTTGCATAATCCGATTCGGCGATCCCGAGCGGGGCGCTGCCGAAGAACGCCCGCAGCGGAGGGTCCTCCGCATCGACGATCCGCATCACGGCCTCGGCCGAGGCAGTCGGGTCGCCCGGCGTGTTGCCGGCGCGGCGCTGTTGCGAGGCTTCGTGCTGGGGCCGATACGCGTCGAGCGCGTCGGCATGTCTGGCCGAGGACCCACCCCAGTCGGTGGAGAAGCCGCCGGGCTCGATCAGCGTGACCTTCAACCCGAAATCCTTGACCTCCTGCGCCAACGCCTGGCTGATGCCTTCCAGCGCCCACTTCGAAGCGTGGTACATGCCGATGCCGGGGAACGCGGAGATGCCCCCGATCGAGGACACCTGCAAGAAATGCCCGCTGCCCTGCTCGCGCAGGAACGGGAGCGCGGCCTGCGTCACCCACAGGGCGCCAAACAGGTTGGTCTCAATCTGGTCTCGCGCCTCCTGCTCGCTCAGCTCCTCGACCATCCCGAACTGGCCGTAGCCGGCGTTGTTGACGACGATGTCGATCCGGCCGAAGTGCTCGTGGGCACGGCGCACTGCCTCGAACACCGCGGGGCGGTCGGTGACGTCGAGCTCCATCGGCAGCAGCGCGTCGCCGTGCTCCTGCGCGAGGGCATCGAGCGTGCGTGGATCGCGCGCCGTCGCTGCCACGCGGTCACCGCGGCGCAGCGCTGCCTCGGTCCATTCGCGGCCAAACCCACGCGAGGTTCCAGTGATAAACCAGGTTCTAGTTGTCATCTCAACCATCTTAGTAACGGCCTAGTCCGGAGGTGGCGTTCGGTGGAGCTCGGCCGCTCGGGCGAGCCAGTCGGCGGGATCCTTGGCGTGGTAGACGCGCTCGCTCGGTTCGATGCCGTCGAGGAAGGCCCGGTAGACAATCGCCTGCCGTAGGGCGGCCAGGGGTGCGATCAGCGTCGCGGCCCGGTCTGGTTCGGATCCCGCAATCGCCGCGCGCCACATCGACGACCACTCCGCTCGCACGGCTGGCCGGAGGCCTGGATCGATGCGATCGAGAAACGCCGCCTGGTCGAACAGCGGATGGCCGAAGCCGCAGTCCCCCCAGTCGAGCAGCGCGATCCGCCGGTCGTTGCCGCGGAAGTTGCCGGGATGGAAGTCGCCGTGGACGAGCGAGTCCGGTATCCCACATTCAGCCAAGGCTTCGAAGCGCCCCGGCAGCCCGTCCAGCAACGACTCCAGCGAACCACGGGCCGGGACATCGAGCTCGCTGCGCGTGCGCTCGATGACGCCCTGCGCGAGGGCGGTGAACGAGGAAGCTCGCCAATCCGGCACGGTCAACCCGGCGAGAGTCTCCGGGCGTCTGGACACCCCCAACTGGACGTTGACGAGCAGTCGCACCATCTCACGCAGCCGGGGCAGCGGGGCGTCGTACTGGTCCTCCCCTTGCACCTCCGCCATCAGCACCCGCAGCCCCTCGGTGGCAATCAACGGCGGGACAGGCGGGACAGGCGGGACAGGCGGGACAGGCGGGACTGACGGGACAGGCGGGACTGGCGGGACTGGCGGGACTGGCGGGACAGGCGGGACTGGCGGGATTGGCGTGACATCGTCTCGCGCGAGACGCGCGAGGATCGCTCCCTCGTGAGCGAAGAAGGGAGGGATCACCTTCAGCCACGCGGCATCGCCGGCCAGCGGCAACCGCCACAGGCTGGACAGATTCCACGTGCGCACCTGCTCGGCCGGACCCACTCGCGGTGTGCCGCGGCGCTCGAGGACCTCGTCCGCCCAGGCCAGATCCAGCTCCGGGCCGCCCGGCTTGGCGTAACCAGCTCGGAGCGGCTCCTCGGCGATCGGGTCGCCCTGCCATGACGCCAGCGGCACGGCGGGCTCGGTGTCGACGCTGGCCAGGTAGGTGACGCGGCCACCGGGAGGACCACCGGCGCCGCCGGTCAGGAGTCGCAAGACGGTCACCTCGATGCCAAACCGCTCACGAGCGCCAAGCACGACCGGACCCACCTCCTGCCACCACGGGACGTCGACCTCGAACGGCACCAACGATCCGAGCATCCTCCCGTCACGCAGGCACAGCACCAAAGTCACCGTGCGCGAACCGCGAGAGCCCATCTGGACAGCGTGACAGCGAACGTGCCGGGTGCACGGCGGGGTCGTCTAGCGCGGACTCCGGACCAGCGCGAGTGCCGGGTGCACGCCGGGGCCGTCTAGCGCGGGCTCCGGGCCAGTGCGAGTGCCGGGTGCACGCCGGGGCGTCTAGTGCGGGCTCCGGGCCAGCGCGCGCTGCCATGACCGCTCGATCTGCCGCATGATCGCGGGGTACACGATCAGGTGCCGGAACGGCGCGATCGCGGCCATGTACGCCGCCCCGAGCAGTCCGTTTCGCTTGACCAGAACGGCCATCTGGCCACGGTAGGCGCCGTTGCCGTCCGGGACCCAGCCGATGTGCAGGACGCCGTGAACGGTTCGGTTGGCGATCTCCGCGGCCCACTCGTCGTCGGTCAGGTACAACGGGGTGAAGGGGAGGTCGTCGGATGCCGGGCCGGATGGAGCGTCACGGAGATCCACCGGCAACCGCCGGCGCAGCGTCGGCACCCTGGAGCCGAGGCCAGCGCCCGGGTCATCCCAACCGAGCAGCTCCCCGGCCTTCCACCGGATCGCGAACAGCGCGCGGGCGACCCGCGAGGGACTTCGCGACGTATCGAAGGAGGCCATCAGCCGCACCAGCCGCGGGAAGTCGTCCGGGCCCCCCGGCGTCGGCAGCGCCCATACGTCCTCGAGCTGGAAGTCGCGGGTCAGATCGTGGATCCGCCAGGGCCGAGATGTGTGTGCGGCGTCGGGAAGCCTCATCCATACGGTAGCGTATAGATGAGGGTGGACAGTGTCAATTCAGGTGCAACGCGCTACAGATAGGTGATGGCCCGGCCCCGCACGCCACGGAGCAAGTGGATCGATGAGGGACTCCGGTTCCTGGCCTCCGGCGGCCCGGACGCGGTTCGGATCGAGCCGCTGGCCCAGGCGCTCGGCGTCACCAAGGGCGGCTTCTACTGGTACTTCGACGACCGACGTGCGCTGCTCGACGAGATGCTGGACACATGGGAGCGCGTGGTGATCGACGACGTAATCGAACGGATCGAGGGTGCCGGCGGGGACGCGAGGTTCAAGCTCCGGAGGTTGTTCTCGCTCGCGGGCGCCTACTCCCGCGAGGGGCTGCTGGCGGTCGACCTTGCCGTTCGCGATTGGTCCCGCCGCGACCAGACCGTCGCCGAGCGCCTCCGACGGGTCGACAACCGCCGGATGGATTATCTGCGTTCCCTGTTCGGAGCCTTCTGCCCGGACGAGGACGATGTCGAGGCCCGCTGCCTGCTCGCCTTCTCGTTGTTCATCGCCCCCCACTTCATGGCCGCCGACAACGGGACGCGCAGCCCGGCGGAAGTGATGAAGCTGGCCCTGGCGCGGCTCCTGGCCTGATGGCCCGGTCCCGCGCGCGGAACCGAGCTCCCCTTCTTCCTGCAGTTCCTACCGCTATTCGGTAGGAACTGCAGGTCGAGCGCCTCTCGAGGTCGCGACGCGCCAAAACGGCAGGCGCGTTCGCGAGGCGCCAAAACGGCAGGCGCGTTCGCGAGGCGCCAAAACGGCAGGCGCGGGAATCAATCGCCTCTAGCGGGTTGCCGGGGCCTTCGTGTAGGGGTCCTTGGGCGAGCGGTCCTCGGAGAGCGAGTCTCGCGAACGGGCGACCAGTGCCTCGATGGCATCCGCGACGTGGATCGGCGCGATGTTGTAATCGTCACGCGCGACCCGCAGGCGGTGGGCCTCCAGGAGCACCTGGGCGTGGGTGAAGCCCGCCGGCGGCTCGAACCGGTACGACGCCAACTCGATCAGCAGCCCGAGCGGGTCCTTGAAGTAGATCGAGTCCATGAAGCCGCGGTCCTTGACGCCGCTGTGCTGGATCTCGCGCTCGTCCAGACGCTCGACCGTCTGCATGAAGCTGGCCTGGGAGACGGCGAGCGCGACGTGATGCACACACCCGGGTTCGGTCGGCGTGCGCTCCGAATCGCCGACCCGCTCCTCGTTGGTGAAGATCGTGATCAGCCGGCCGTCGCCGGGATCGAAGTACAGATGACTCTCGGAGGCGTTGTCGAGATTGGGCTGCTCGAACACGAACGGCATCCCGAGCACGCCCTCCCAGAAGTCGATCGAGACTTGCCGACCGGCGCCCACCAGCGTGATGTGGTGAACCCCCTGGCTCTGAATCTTCCGCATCTCGGTGAACAGGATATCCGAGGTGGTACTGATTCGGGACCGGCCGGAGCCTGGTCATCTACCGTCCTAAATACGTGCTGAGCAATGAGCCCGATGACGATGTGGTGCAGTTGGCCACGAAGCTGTTCGGCTTGGCCCGCGAGGGGGCGAGCGCGCAGCTGGCCGCCTACGTTGACGCCGGGGTCGACGCAAACCTCTCCAACCACAAGGGCGACAGTTTGGTGATGCTCGCCGCCTATCACGGGCATGCCGGCACCGTCGCTGCCCTGCTCGCGCGGGGCGCCGATCCCGACCGGGTCAATGACCGCGGCCAGACGCCGCTGGCCGGCGCGGTCTTCAAGGGCGAGGTCGACGTGATCCGGGCGCTGGTGGCCGGTGGCGCCGATCCAGAGGCGGGGAGTCCGACGGCTGTGGCCACCGCCAAGATGTTCGAGCGCGCCGACCTGCTCGCCCTGCTGCAGGTCTAACCGTTATGCGGGATCCTCCGAGCTGTACGGCGGGTCCTCGCCGCGGACGTCGCGGTAACGGAGGTCGAACAGCTCGAGCACGGCTGTCACATCGGACGGCCCGTGCACTCCGTGGCTGACCCCGGTGGAATCCGGCGTGGCGTCGGCCGGCTCTGCGTCGCCACGCTCGATCAGCTCGTCGTGCTCGGGACCGAGGACGGGCAACTCGGCGATGCCCCGGTCACGAAAGAGGACGCCCAGCTCGATCTGCTGGTAGCGGACCACTGCGGCTCCGTCCGCGCGGAGATCGATCCGAACACCCGGCCACGTGCTCAGCTCATTGGCGATCTCATCGACGAGCGGCGCGGAACGTGACACTACGCCGATCGTACCTGGCTCGTGACGATCCGGCCGGGATCTGCGAGGCTTTGCGGATGCCGAGCGATGAGCAGATCGAAAACCAGATCGAGGCGCTCGAGTCCGAGCGCGAGGCGTTGCGCCAGAAGGAAGGGAGCGGGGATCCGAATCTCGAGCAGGACGTCGCGCGCCTGGAGGAGATCCGGGTCGACCTGGACCGTCTCTGGGATCTCCTGCGCCAGCGGCGGGCGCTTCGCAGCGCCGGCCAGGATCCTGACCTGGCGACCGAACGCTCCGCTCAGATCGTCGAGAGGTACTGGCAATAGCCACACGCGCTCACGGCGCCGCCTGGCAATGAGCGTTGACGGAGTCCGTCTACCGATCTGACCTCGACGCGGCACCCGACGCGGAATTCGTCTCGGGCGAGCTTGCTCATCTGGTGGTGGGCAATCGCGGGCGGCTGCTCGACGTCAGGCGAACACCGATTTCCGTGAGCGGGCTTGCGCCGGGCCGGGGAGCGTTCGAGGTCGAGATCCTGGCCTTTGAGGATGCGGGGGCCCGCTGGGAGCTGCCGCTGGAGGACGTGAGCCGCTTCCAGTTCGCGCGCGAATCGAGCTTGGCAAGCCGCGGGGCGCTCGCCGAGCTCGAGGACGCGGTCTCGCGCTTCAACCGCGTTCTCGAGATCGATTGCGGTCCGGCCGAGCGCCAGGCCACCTTGCGCGAGATCGTCGCCGCACAAAGGGACGTTCGAGACTGGCTGGCCGTCCCCGACAGAGACGCCTCCATCGACCTGGCGCGGCAGATCGAACTCCGGGTTGGCGCTCCGGCCCTGTTCTCATTGCTCGAGGAGTTCCTGCTCGCCCGCGGCCTGGCGGAGGTCGAGCGCGAATTCAGTGAGACCTTCGTGAGCAACCCCCAGTCAGGCGAGATCGTCAAGGGGCATGCCATCGTCCTGGCCGAGCTCGGCCTGTGTCCGTATCGAGGCAAGATCGTCCGCGATCCGGGCATCTTCGACACGCGTTGGTCAAAGCGCCTGCGAGCCGACCACCTGATCGCCCGGATCGCATTCACACAGGAACTCTGGTCGAGCTGGGGACTTGACACGGCGACGCTCTATCGCGGCGCCGCGGTCGACGGCCAGTTCCCCGCCAGATCCCCGTCCTCGTTTCTCTCCGCCACGTTTTCCCGAGATGTGGCCGAAGCGCACTTTCAGGGCGGACCGCAGACACAGACGGCCGTGTTGTGGCGCCAGCGAGTGCCGATCAGCCGCCTGCTGATGACGTTCCTGGAGACCCGCGCGATGAGCGCACGCTTCAGCGAGGCCGAAGCCGTGCTGATCGGCGACCCAGGAAACCTGGCGTTCTGATCCGCTCGCGACGTTCCGGTCCGCGGCGTCCCGGCTGACACCTCGCCGATCGCGACCGGCCGAGACCCGCTGCTGTAGCTTTGGCCGTGGGACCTGGCTGGTGACCGAGGAGGCGCAGGGTGAAGCTGATCTGGCGGTGGAGTCGAGCGTTCGGCTGGGATCGAACGGCGCTGCTGGCACTGACCATGACGCTGCTCGCCGCTGCCGGCGTGTTGGCGGTCGGCTCTGGTGGGGCCCAGGGCGCGGCCGGCACCGGGGTGGGGGATCTGCTGGCGCTGGGGCAGGGAAGCGGCCAGACGATCGCCCCGACGCAGCTCCAGGATCCCCCGGAGCCGGCCAACGTGGCGACCCCGACGGCTCCATGCGCAGCGGGCTCGCGTCCCCTGACCGGTTATCCGGACGGACGGATTCCCGGCTCGGTGATCAGCTCCGGCGCAGCCGCGAACGGCTTCACGTGCAGCCTCTCGTTCGTCGCTCATCAGGGGAGCTCTGGCGGGTTCAAGACGCTTTCCTACACCGATCCCGCCGGGCACCTGTGCGCCTACTACGACACGGCGCTGCTGTTCCCGACCAACGCGATCAGTCTGGCCGGCCTGCCCTCGCTCGGGGTCGCGGTGCTCGACATGTCCGATCCCGCCCACCCCGTGCAGACGGCGACGCTGACGACGCTGCCGATGCTCTCTCCCCACGAGTCACTGTCGTTGAACACCAAGCGCGGCCTGCTCGGCGCTGTCCTCGGCAACCCCGCGACCCTGCCCGGAGACGTTGCGTTCTACAGCCTGAGCCAGGACTGCCGTCACCCGGTCCTCGACTTCACCGGCGTGATCGCGCGGCTCGGACATGAGGGGACGTTCTCGCCGGACGGCAACACCTACTGGGCGACCGGGACGGCGTTTCCGTCGATCACGGCGATCGACGTCTCCAACCCGCGGCACCCGTATGACGTGTGGCAGGGAAACATGATCTCCCACGGGCTGTCGATCAGCGACGATGGCGACACCGCCTACATCTCGAACCCGACCGGCGGCGAGCTCGACACGCTCGATGTCAGCCAGATTCAGAACCGGGTCGCTCATCCGCAGGTCAAGGAGGTCAGCCGCCTTACCTGGTCGAACTCGACGATCCCGCAGAGCTCGGCGCCGATGACGATCAAGGGCCATCCCTACCTGCTCGAGTTCGACGAGTACGCGATCTCGATCGGGAAGCGGCAGCCGCCGGACACCGTCGGCGCGGCACGGATCATCGACATCGCCGATCCCGCGCATCCGCACGTGGTTTCCAATCTGCGTCTCGCCGTGAATCAGCCGGCCGAGCACAAGGCGGCCGGTCAGGACCCGGGGGCGCTGAGCCCGGTGCAGGGCTACGCCGCGCATTACTGCTCGATTCCCCGGGAGATCGACCCGGAAATCGTCGCCTGCTCGTTCATCAACTCGGGACTGCGGATCTTCAACATCAGCAATCCGGCGCACCCGCGCGAGGTCGCGTATTACGTTTCCCCGCCGAAGGCCGCCGTCGCGAACGGCACGCAGGCGAGCGACTTCGCGATGTCCAAGCCGGCGTTCGATCCGAATCAACGAGAGGTCTGGTACACGGACGGAACGTCGGGCTTCTACGTTCTCAAGCTGGGCGCCGGCGTCTGGCCGCATCCGCTCGGCGTCCCGGCACCGCCGACCTGCGTATCGCCCACCGGCAAGCTCGTCCGCGCGAGGCTGGGAGCGCTCACGCTTGGCGAAGCCCGCCGGGCCGCACGGGCCACGTTCACCCGGTACACGACACGTGGACACCGCTACATCGACATCTACTGCCTCTCGGGCGGTGGATTGCGCGCCGCCTACGCGTCACGCCAGTTGCTGCGGCGACTCTCGATCGGCTCCCACGGACATCTGGTCGGGCGGCTCATCATCGCGCTGACCAGCGACCGGTTCTACGCGCTGCGGGGGATCAGGCCCGGCACCAGGTTCGCGGTCGCGCGACGCGCGCTGCGTCCCGGGCCTGGCTACCCCGTCGGCGCCAACACCTGGTACGTCGTTCGCGGCAAAGCTGCCAGCGGTGTGATGAAGGTGCACGCCGGCCGCGTCGGGGAGGTCGGGACCGTGAACGCCCGGCTCACCTCCAGCCGCTCCCGCGCGCGGCTGTTCTTCCAGTCGTTCCGTCGTTAGAACACGCCCACGGATTTCGCGGCGGGGTTGAACCGTTTCTGCCGAGCCGAGGGTCTATCTGGGCGTGAACGGAAACGGAAAGGACGAACAGTTGTCGAATTCCACAGGTTAATCAGCGCGCGACCTTTGCCGCCGGATGCTTCTGGGGCGTCGAGGCGTCGTTCCGGGAGATCGAGGGCGTTGTCGAGACCCGCGTCGGCTACACCGGCGGCAGCATGGTTGACCCGAGCTACGAGCAGGTCTGCTCCGGCACCACCGGCCATGCCGAGGCGGTCGGGGTCTGGTTTGACCCGACCGTGGTCAGTTACGGTGAGCTGCTGGACACTTTCTGGTCGATCCACGACCCGACCACCCGGGACAGACAGGGCTGGGACTTCGGTAGTCAATACCGCTCGGCGATCTTCTTCCACGATGCCGAACAGGAGAGGCTGGCGATCGCCTCCCGTGACGAGCGCCAGGCGGCGGTGAACCGGCCGATCGTGACCGAGCTGGTACCGGCACCTGCGTTCTACGACGCCGAGGATTACCACCAGCGGTACTTCGAGAAGCACGGCGGCGCGGTCTGCGCCACCACGCTCCGGTAGCCGCGTTCAGCCCTCTTCGAGCCGCAGGTAGGGCTCGAGGAGGGCGCGCAGCTGCATCCGCCCCCGATGGAGGCGGCTCTTGAACGCCGCTTGGCGGACGCCGATGATCTCGGCCGCCTCCCGCGTCGAGAGGCCCTCGATGTCCCGCAGGACCACTGCCGCGCGCCACTCTTGGGGCAGCTGGGCCAGGGCCTGATCCAGCGTCCGCTCGAACTCGTGGTCGAGCGTCTTGGCCTCGGGACCGAGCAGCGCCGACTCCGGCAGCGACAGGACCGGATCATCATCGCGGTCAGCCTCCGGATCGGCGGATGGGGGCACGCGCCGTGAAAGCTGCCGCTGGGCCTCGTTGAACGCGATCCGGTACAGCCAGGTGGAGAACTTGGCCCGCCCCTCAAATCGGCCCAAGCCGCGCCAGGCGCGCACGAACACCTCTTGAGCCACCTCGTCGGCCTCGCTCGGGTCAAGCCCGAACCGCCGCAGGGCCCCATACACCCGATCGGCGTGAATTACCACCAGCTCCGCGAAGGCATCCTGGTCGCCGCCGCGAGCTCTCAGAATCAGCTGATCCTCGGTGCTCGGCACGGCGCTCACCGCGCCGTTATACCGCCTGTCCGGCGAGCGACACGCGCACGTGACGCCCGCCGAACGCGCTCGGCGTTACCGCTCGTCGAGCTCGAGCGAGCAGGAGTTGATGCAGTAGCGCTCACCCGTCTGCCCCGTTCCGTCGGGGAACACGTGGCCAAGGTGGCCGCCGCACGCCGCGCAGGTCACCTCGATCCGGTGCATCCAATGGCTGCGATCGTCATGCAGCTCGACGCCTCGTCGGTCCGCCGGCTCGGTAAAGCTCGGCCAGCCGGTTCCCGAGTCGAACTTGGTCTCGGAGGAGAACAGCTCCGCACCGCACCCGGCGCATCGATAGGTTCCGCCGCGCTTCTCGTCCACATACCGCCCGGTGAACGGCGCCTCGGTTCCCTTCCGGCGCAGCACCTCGTACTGGGCGGCGGTGAGCTGCTCGCGCCACTCTTGGTCGGTCTTCTCGATCCGAGCGGGGTCCTTCTGGTTCTGGATGTCAATGTGGTTGGTCATGTCACTTTTGACCCGCCGCACCCGCAGAACGGTTCACTCAGGAGAGCGGAGGCTCGCCCAGCCGCCGGCGAACGGAAGCGGCCAGCCGGAGCGAGTGATCGGCGTCGATGCCGGCGGGTGACCGATGCAGCGCATCCAGCATGCCGCGTAGCCCGGCGAGCAGCCGGCGGCATTCCTCGCACCGGGCAAGATGGCGCTCCATCCGCCGCGTTCCGCTCGAGGCGAGCTCTTCGTCGAGGTAGTCCGACATCCGCCGCGGTGCCCAAAGATGATCCCGCCCGAAGCGGACTCGCTGCAGAAAGCCACTCATCTGGGATCAGACCCGAGCAAACGCACAAGCGGTTCGGGGATCTGCTCGCGTCACGACCGGTGCAGTGAAAGGCTGAGGGGCACGCCGCCGGACAGCGTCTGGTAGACGACGCAGTAGCGCTCGGTCAGCCGAACCAGATTGTCCAATTGATCTTCTCCGGCGTCGCTGTCGAGTTCCAGGATCAGGCGAATCTCCCGGAAGCCGACCGGCGCCTCGTCACCGCGGACGACCCCGAGCGTCCCGCGGAAGTCGAGGTCTCCCTCCGCGCGCAGCGTCCCGCTCACCGGGATCTCCAACGATGTGGCGACGGACCGCAGCGTTACGCCCGCGCAGGCGACAAGTGCCTGGAGCAACATGTCACCGGAGCAGGCGAGAGCGCCGGACCCGCCGGTAGCGGGGTGCAGCCCGGCCTCCACCAAAGCTCGGCCCGTGCTGACCGAGCAAGCGATCTCCTCGGCATCGAGCTGCCCTTCGGCTCGCAACGTGACGAGCGCGGTCGCGGGCTGGTTTCGGTATCGCGCCTTGAGCGGCTTCTGTGTCTGCTGAAGCTGTGCCCGGTCCATGCGCGCTGCCGCTTCCGGTCAGGGCTTCGTGCACGGCTGCGAGTCCGTCGCGACCAGCGGCGGCGCAGTGCTGAACGTATTGATCTGCGCGAACTTCCATGACCCCGTGCACTTGGTCGGCGCCTCGATCAAGTGGACCTTGACCGACTTGCCGTGCGCCTTCTGGGTCACCGTCCGGTCGGGAATCGTCACGCTGAACTTCGATATGCCGAATGTGGCCGGCCCCGAACCCGGGAACTGGATCTCGGTGAACGCGAGCCCGTACGGGCCGCTCGCCTGCTGCTTGACGGTGAAGTCGAGCTCGGTGCTCGGCTTGCCGTTCAGGAGCGCGGTGAAGATGATCGTCGGCGCGCTTCCGCCGAACGGCTTGCCGTTGTAAGCGATGAGTTTCGCCGGGACGAAGGTCGGCGCGCCACCGCCCGATCCGGGAAGCTCGGCCTCGGCCGTGCCGGTCCCGATCTGCGTCGATTTCGCACACTTCGTGAGCGCGGTCGGATTGATCTTGCACGCCGGGAACAGCTTGCCATTCTCCTTGAAGCCCTTGTTGAAGCGCACCACGATCGACGTGTTGTGACTCACCGTGTTGCCGTTGATGCGGTTCCCGGCGAACGAGTCGAATGACACGCCCACGCCACGAGGAGTCTTGGCGGTTCCGGCCACGGGCGGGGAGACGGCGACGTTCAGGTCGATGAACTCGCCACTCTGATTCGTCGCGCCCTGCCCGGCAATCGCGACACCCGCACCGCCCAGCGTGGTGACGGCGGCGACGAGACCGATTAAGTTGCGCATCTACTCCTCCAAACGATTAGCAACGGACCCCGAGAAGGCCATCCTCGCACATCGCGAGTGAGCAGCGCTCAGGATGCTGGTACAGGGCCGCCGGCGCGCGGCGGCGAATCAGTCATAGCGCTGGATCAGTCGGACGTTGAGCGCGATCATCACCGCCCCGAGTACCGCCACCACGCCGAATCCGGCCAGGATCCGGCTCCACACCAGGTCCTGGAGGATCAGTGAGCGCAGCGCCTCCATCACATAGGTGACCGGGTTGCACGTCGCCGCCACCTTCATCGGGCTGGTCAGCATGTCGCGCGGGACGAAGTTGGGGGTCAGGAACAGCAGCGGGAAGAAGACCAGGCCGGCGGAGTTGGTGGCCGCCGCGCTGCGTGTCTTCAGCGCGATCAGCTGCATGAACCCGACGAAGACGACGGACCACAGCGAGCTCAGGCCGACCAGCAGCACAAACCCCAGGGGGCCGCTGGCGATTGTGATCCCGAAGATCAGCCCGAGCAGTACGAGCGCGATGGCGATCAGCACGCCCTTCGCCCACTCGGCGATCAGACGACCCAGCACAAGCGCCGATCGCGGCACGGGCGTTGCTCGCAGCTTGTCGAAGTAGCCGCCCTCGATGTCCTCGACCAGGAACAGCGCGGCGGTTCCGAACGAGGCGGCCAGCAACATCGAGCTGGGTAGCTGGAACGCGCCATAGCCCTGGCCGTGCAGGAAGGAGGTGGACACGGCCGGGAAGATCCTGGCCGCCTGGCCGACGTTGACCACCAGGAAGAACAGCGGGATGAACAAGGTGGGCAGCAACGCCTCGGGGGTCCGCCATGCCTCGCGAAGCGCACGCCTTCCCAGTACCCATGACTGCGTCATGCCGACACCTCCTGTACGTCACCGGCGACGCGGCCGCGAGTGCGTCCCGTCGCATCGAGGAACACGTCGTCCAGCGTGGGCTCGCTGTCCAGGTCCTGGCGCTCGCGAAGCTCGGCCTTCAGCCGCGCGGGCGTTCCATCGCGAACGATGCGGCCGTCGTCGATGATGGCCAGCCGGTCACACAGCTGGTCGGCCTCTTCGAGGTACTGCGTGGTGAGAAACACGGTGGTGCCGCGCCGGTTGATGCGGCGCACCTCATCCCAGACCGTGACCCGGCTGGCCGGATCGAGTCCGGTCGTGGGCTCGTCCAAGAACAGGACTTCTGGCTCGTGCACGAGCGCGGAGGCGAGATCCAGCCGGCGACGCATCCCGCCCGAGTAGCCCTTGACGGGGCGGTCCGCCGCTCCCTCGAGTTCGACCAGCGCAAGCAGCTCCTCCGCCCGGGCGCTCGCGGCGTCCGCGGGAAGCCCGAACAGCCGCGCCTGCAACACGAGCAGTTCGCGCCCGGTCTGGCGAGCGTCGAGCCCGGCCTCCTGCAGCGCCACGCCGATGCGGCGCCGCACCGCGTCCGGCTCGCGCGCAACGTCCAGGCCGGCCACGCGGGCCACGCCCGAGGTGATCGACAGGAGCGTGGTGAGCATCCGGACGGTCGTCGACTTGCCCGCGCCGTTCGGGCCCAGGAAACCGAAGACCTCACCCGCGTGCACCGTGAGGTCGACTCCCCGTACCGCCTCGATCACCCCAGCGCGACTGCGGTACTGCTTGACCAGGGCCTCGGCCTGCACGGCCACGCTCGTACCCGGCGGCCCGGACACAGGCCGCTCCTGCTCGACTACATTCGCCATGTTGTCCACATCTCCGTCCGTTGTCGGTGGTCCTCAGGTAAGACTGCGTCGGGCGGCAGAAGTGATCGCCGACCCCGACACTCGATCCGCGAAGCTAGCCGTCCCCGCTCGCCCTGTCTTCTCCAAAACTGCTGCATGTCGGTCGAGCGTCCGCGGAGTTGCTCCGGCCTAACGCGCCAGGTTCTTGCGATGATGCGCGGATGGCCGACTCGGCGACCCTGTTCGACTCCCTCGCGGCCCGGGCGATCGCGGCGATGTCCCCCCGGACCCAGCGGGCGTTGGCGGGCCGACCGCCGGTGCAGGTGGACGGCCAGGTGCTCGATCCGGGGATCCAGCTGCTGCTCCGCGTGATGAAGCTCCGCGGCGGTGACACCTTCATCAACGTCGACGGTGCCCCCGCGGCGGTCCAGCGGGAGCGGATGCGCAAGGAGGCACTGGCCTTTGCCCGTTGGCCGACGGCGGTCGGAAACGTCACCGAGCTCGAGGTCGATGGCGCTGCGGGACCGCTGCGCGCGCGCCACTACGCCCCGCCCGGCGCCACCGATGGCGCGCCGCTGCTCGTGTTCTTCCACGGCGGCGGATACGCCGTCGGCGACCTCGATACCCATGACGAGCCATGCCGCGTGCTCTGCCGGTACGGCGGTGTGCACGTGCTGTCGATCGACTACCGGCTGGCGCCCGAGCATCCGTTTCCGGCCGGCGTCGAGGACGCGATCGCCGCGACTCGGTGGGCCCATGCGAACGCGGTGCGCTTCCGCGCGGATCCGGCGCGGTTGGCCGTGGGCGGGGACAGCGCGGGGGGGAACCTGGCCGCGGTCTCGGCCCGCGAGCTGGCCCGTCAGGGCGAGGCGGTGCCCGCCCTTCAGGTGCTGATCTACCCGGGCACCGACTTCGTCGAGACGAGGCGCTCGGCCGACCTGTTCGGGGAGGGGTTCTTCCTCACCCGGGAGAGCATGGATTGGTGCGTCGAGCAGTACCTCCCGCCCGGCGCCGACCGCACCGACCCGCGGCTCTCCCCGCTCCGCGCCCCCGACCTGGAGGGCCTGCCGCCGGCGATCGTGATGACAGCGGCATTCGACCCGCTCAGGGACGAGGGCGAGGCGTACGCGACAGCGCTGCGAGCGGCCGGCAATCGCGTCGAATTGGTGCGCGTCCCCGGCCTGATCCACGGGTTCATCAACCTGACCGTCGTCAACCGCAACGCCCGCGATCAGCTGATCTCGCTGGCCGGAATGATTCGGGGCGCCCTGGCGGTGACATGAGCGACTCGCCGTACACGTCCTCACTGGCCGAGTCGATCGGTCCCGACCTGCTCGAGCGGTTTCTGCGCTACGTCCAGATCGACACCCAGTCACGGCGGGACCGAGAGCGCTCGCCGAGCACGCCCGGCCAGCTCGAGCTCGGGCGGATGCTCGTCGTCGAGCTCCAGGCCCTCGGCATCGGCGACGCCGCGCTGGACGAGAACGGCTATGTCACGGCGACGCTGACCTCGACCCGAGGCGCCGAACCGGTGATCGGGCTGATCGCCCACCTCGACACGAGCCCGGACGCACCCGGTGCGGGCGTGAGACCGATCGTCCACTCGACCTACGAAGGCGGCACGCTGGAGCTGCCCCTCGGAGGCACGCGACTGGACCCGGGGACGATGCCCGAGCTCCGTCGCAAGTCGGGCCACGACATCGTCACCGGCAGCGGCGACACGCTGCTGGGCGCCGATGACAAAGCCGGTGTGGCGGCCATCATGTCGGCGGTCGCGCACCTGATCGCCCACCCGGAGCTGCCTCGGCCGATGCTGCGGATCGCCTTCACCCCGGACGAGGAGATCGGGATGGGGGCCTCGCTGTTCGACATCGAGCGCTTCGGCGCTCTGTGTGCCTACACGATCGACGGCTCGGAACTGGGCGAGCTCCAGGACGAGTCGTTCACGGCCGCCGAGGCGATCATCACGGTGGAGGGTGTCGACGTCCATCCCGGCTATGCGAAGGGGAAGCTGGTCAACGCGCTGCGCCTGGCCGCGCGGATAATTGCCGCGCTGCCCGCTGACAAGCTCACACCCGAGACGACCAGCGAGCGCGAGGGCTACATCCATCCCTACGAGCTGACCGGCACCTCGGGCCACGCGGAGATCCGGGCGATCATCCGCGACTTCGACGAGGATCTGCTCAGCGCGCACCTCGAGCTGCTCGAGCGCACCGCGCGGGAGGTCGTCGCATCCGAGCCGGAGGCGAGGCTCGAGGTCGATATCCGCCGGCAGTACCGCAACATGCGCGTTCACCTCGATCGCGTGCCGGAAGTTGTTGCGGCGGCGGCTCGGGCGATCGAGGCCGAAGGGATCGAGGTGATCCGCGAGCCGATCCGCGGAGGCACCGACGGATCGCTGCTGAGCGAGATGGGGCTGCCTACGCCTAACATCTTCGATGGCGGCCATGAGTATCACTCGGTCCGCGAGTGGTGCTCGGTCCAGGACATGGCGGCCGCCGCCGCGACGATCGTGCGGCTGGCGGCGGTGTGGGCCGACGGCCGGGAGGTAGGCTCCGCGTCGTGAGCCCGACCGGAGAGACCAGCCTCGCCTCGCTCGACGGCGAGATCATGCTCGCCTCCGAGGCGATGATCCCGGTCACGGACGACGCGGTGATCCGCGGCGACGGCGTCTTCGAGGGGATCCGGGTCTATGACGGGCGGCCCTTCGCGCTGGAGGAGCACCTGGCCCGGCTCGAGCGCTCGGCCTCCCGTCTCCTGCTCCCGATCGATCTCGAGGCGGTGCGGTCCGACGCCCATCGGCTGCTGGCTCAGGCCGGGGCCGGCCCCGATCACGAGGTCCTGCGGATCGTGATGACGCGGGGCGGCCGGCGGCTGCTGTTGACCGAACCGATCCCGCCGTGCCCCGAGCACGCCCGCCTCTGCTCGATCACCTATTCGCCGACGCGGATCCTCGACGGCGTCAAGTCTCTGTCGTATGCGGCCAACATGCTGGCCAGCCGGCTCGCCCAAGAGCAGGGCTTCGACGAGGCGCTCCTGGTCACCCCGCACGGACGCGTGCTGGAATTGCCCACCAGCTCGATCTTCTGGGTCAAGGACGGGTCACTGCTGTCCCCGCCGCTCGACGATCACATCCTGGCCTCCATCACCCGCCGGGCGGTGTTCGATCTGTCCGGCGCGGTCGAGGCGCCGTGCACGCACGAGGATCTGGCCGAAGCCGACGAGGTGTTCATCGTCTCGACGACGCGAGAGGTCCAGCCGGTGACGGCCGTCGACGAGCTCACCTTCGAAGCCGGCCCGGTCACGGCGCAGGCGGCGGCGGACCTGAGCGCCTACATCCGGTCGGAGCTCGATGCCGGTTGAAGGTCCTCACCGTAATCGGTAACCGACCGCAGTTCATCAAGGCGGCGGCGGTCTCCCCGCGCCTGCGCGAAGCCGGCCAGGAGGTGCTGATCCATACCGGGCAGCACCACGACGATCGGCTCTCCGCCGTGTTCTTCGCCGAGCTCGGCGTGCCCGCTCCTGACCGTGAGCTCGAGGTCTCAGGGGGCACCAACACCTCGCAGACGGCGCGGATGCTGGCGGCGCTGGAGCCGCTGATGGCCGAGATCGCGCCAGATTGCCTGCTGGTCTACGGCGACACGAACTCGACCCTCGCGGGCGCGCTGGCCGGCGCTCAGGCCGGGGTTCCGGTGGCGCACGTCGAGGCGGGCATGCGCTCGTTCGATCGCGCGATGCCCGAGGAGCTCAACCGCGTGCTGACCGACCACGCCAGCGACCTGCTCCTCTGCTCCTCGGAGGTGGCGGCCGAGAACCTGCGCCGCGAGGCGGTGGCGGGTGCCATCGAAGTGGTCGGAGACGTGATGGTCGACGTGGCCCTGACTGTGCAGCCGCAGGCTGCCGCACGCACCGACCTACTCCGAGCGCGGGGGCTGAGCCCCGGCGAGTACGTACTGGTCACCGCGCACCGAGCGGGCAACGTCGACGATCCCGCTCGCCTGGGCCTTCTCGTCGAGCTGCTGCTCGCGGTTCCCGAGCCTGTGGTGCTGCCGCTGCACCCGCGGACCGAGAGGCGGCTGCGAGAGGCCTCGCTGCTCGAGAAGCTGCGCTCGGGCGAGCGCATGATCGTGACCGAGCCGCTCGGCTACTTCGAATTGACCGCACTGCTGTGCCATGCCCGGCGGGTGATGACCGACTCGGGCGGGCTGCAGAAGGAGGCCTATCTGGCGGGCGTTCCCTGCGTCACCCTGCGGCCGAGCACCGAGTGGGTGGAGACCGTCGAGCTGGGCTGGAATTCGCTCGTCGACCTCGACCGCGAGGCCGCGTTATCGGCGCTGGAGGGCGAGCCACCGGCGGATCGCCCACCGCTCTACGGCGACGGCCATGCCGGGGCGCGGGTGGTGGCGGCTCTGGAGCGCTGGATCAGCTGACCACGGCGTAAGCGCGGCTATCGGATCAGTCTCGGCTCCCGGGCTTGGGCGGCGACGATCGCTTCCGCGCGTGCCTCGAACACAGCCCAGCCGTTTTCGCGGGCCAGCTCGAGCGCTCGCGCGGCTTTCTCCTTCGCCATGCCCTGCTCACCGCGGTGCAGAAGCGATTCCGCCCAGCCCAGGTACGCCCGGGCGGCCCAGAGCAGCAGCCCGTCGGCTTCTTGGAGCTTGCACGCGAGGGCAAGCTGTTTGTCGGCCCGCTCGTGCCGGCCGAGCGTGGCGGAGAGCAGCCCGAGCCACATGGTCGCGTGTCCGAACATGGTCGCTCCGTTCCAGGCGACCTGATCGCTCCAGGGTTCGACCAGTTCGTACAGGATCGCTGCCGCGCCGGGGAGCTTCGCCTCGTACGCGGCGTCGGCGTACAGGGCCAGGGCGGTGGTGCGAGCCTGGTCCGTATATACGTCCGCAAATCGATCTCTCGCTGCCTGCTCCACGATCTCGGCCGCTTGTGACCGTCTACCGACCAGGCAGTAACACGAGGCCAAGCCGGCCCGCCAACCCGAAACACGCGGATACGCGGCGACGCTTTGTTCGAGCGTCGCGACGACCTCGTCGCCGCGCCCCTGGTAGGCCCGGAGGAATGCCAACTGAGAGCCGTAGATCAGGATCGCATTCGGCTCGCCGGCTTGCCGGCCGACCTGCAATGCGTGTTCGGCCAGCTGCTCCGCGGCTGCGATATGACCCCGCGGCAGAGTCCAGCCGGCACGACTGTATGCGGCGTTCCAGGTCAGCAGCGGCTGACCAAGCTCGCGGGCGGCCAGCTCCATCCGCTCCAGCGCAACGCGCGCTCCCCGGAACTCGGCTTGTTCGAGCATCACGGTGAACTGCCCGACGTACGCCCAGAACTGGAGTGCCGGATCCTGCGCCGCCTCCGCACTCTGCATCATTTCTTTGGCAAGTCCCACCCGTAGGCCGAGCGTGTCCGCAGACGTTGAGGCCCGCACCGCGTTGTGGAGGACTTCGGCCAGGGCCCGCGCGTCGCCGGCAGCACGTGCAAGTCGAACGGCCTCGTCGGCGAGCGCCCGCCGGCGGTGGACATCGGGATCCCAGCCAAGCTCCAGCGCCTCGAGGGCGAGCAGTCGCGCACGGCGCGCCGGGGACGGTGGGTCGTCGAGTTCGATCGCCTTTTCGATCGCCTGCAGCCGCGCCGCATCGACATCTCCAACAAAGCTGTAGGCGCCGGAGCTGTTGGCCAGTACCGCGCTTGCGGCGAGTTCGGCATCCCCCAGCTTGTACGCCACTCGTGATGCTTCCAGCAATGTGTCGCGATATGCGCCGTCCCCGGTCTGGCGCTGCGCCTCGCCCAACCCGATCAGGGCTTGGCAGCCCTCCACGGTGTCAATCTCTCTGGTCAGCTCGATGGCGTCGCGGAACAACCTCGCCGCTTCGGCCGGCGCCAGGCTCGCCAGCGCTTGCCGTCCCGCCCGCCGGGCGTACTCGGCCGCCTTGCCCGAGGCCGCCGGGGCGGTGGCGAGACGCCAGTGCAGAGCAAGTTCTGGCAGCCCGGCCTCGGCCTCGCCCGCACCGAGTTGCTCGAGCGCGACCGCTACGCGGTGGTGGAGCTTCGCCCGACGCGTGGTTCCCAGCCCCTCGTAAAGGCACTGTTTGATCAGCGCGTGAGCAAAGCTGAACCGGCCGACGCGATCACGCGACTCGGCGAGCAACGCGGCACCGACTGCCGCTTCCAGGCGATCGAGGATTACGGCTTCGCTCGTGTCGATGAGCTTGCTGAGCAGCTCAACGTCGAATGATTGGCCGATCACCGCCGCAAGAACCAGAAGCTGGCGCGTCTCCTCTCCCAGACGTCGCACGCGTCCATCGATCACATCGCGGACGCCCTGGGGTAGGTGGATCGAGGCCGAGCCGTCAATGCTCCACCGCCCGGTGGCGTCATCGAACACGAGCAGCTCCGACTCCACGAGGCTCCGCAGGATCTCGCCCACGAAGAACGGGTTGCCGCCGGTCTGAGCCGCGACCTTCGACGCCAGCGTGATGCCGCCGGCGTCGAGCTCGTGCCCGACGGCGGCGCTCATGAGCTCGGAGACGTGATCGACCCCAAGGCCTTGGAGCGCGATCCGCTCTACTCCCTCCATCTGACGGAGATCCGCGAGCACCCCGGTGAGCGGATGGTCCTTGGCCAGGTCGGAATCGCGGTACGTCGCGATCAGCAACAGCGGTGCCTGGTTGACCGTCCGCGCCACGTGCTTGAGCAGAGCGACCGTTTGCCCATCGCCCCAGTGAAGGTCGTCGAGCACCAAGCACACCGGGGACGATTGACAAGCACTTCGCAGCAGCCCCGCCACCGCCGCGAACAGCAGGAACCGTTCCGTCTCGGGGTCGGAAGGCTGCGGTGGGGGCAGGTCCGGTACGCGACGCGGGAGGTTCCCGGCCAAGCGCCGGAGCTCCCCGCCGAAGCGCTCGACGTATCCGTCCAGGAACTCCTTGGGCGCGTGGTCGATCAGCCCGGAGCAGACCCCGATCCAAGGCTCATATGGCATGGCCAACTCCTCAGAGCACCCATCCCAGAGGACGCTGAACCCGTCCCGCTGCGCGACCTGCGCAGCGTGCGCGGCCAGCCTTGTCTTACCGATGCCGGGCTCACCGGACAGCAGCACCACGCGCCGCGAGCCGTTCCGCGCAGCAGCTCGGGCTCGGTCGATCCGCGCCCGCTCCGCGGCGCGCCCCACGTAACCGGCCATCGGCACCGAGAACTGCACCGACCCCGCCCAACCGCTGTGGCTGCCGCCCGACTCATCCTCGAGTGGCTGCCACAACACGGCGAATGCGTTGACCGGCTCGGGAAAGCCCTTGAGTTCAAGCTCACCGACGGACTCGAACTCGATGTTGTCCAGGCGTTCGGCGAGCACTCTCACGGTGGAGGAGACGAGAATTCCGTCGGACGGCGCTTTGGCGCATAGGCGCGCCGCGGCGATCGACGGCATCCCGAAGTAATCGCCGCCCTGCAACCTGGACTCGCCGGCTCCGAGTCCGATGCGGACATGCAGTGTCTGCTCCGCGTGGCGGTAGTGCCGTTCGAGCAGCTGTTGCATGGTCACCGCGCATCGGACCGCCGCCGACGCAGAGCTGAAGGCCACCATCAGCCCGTCCCCCGTGGTCTTCACCTCGCGGCCACGCGAGGACTCGATCGCATCACGTAGCACGGTGAAATGCTCATCGAGAAGCTCGTCCACCCGCTCGGGGCCGACCGTCGCGGCCAGCTCAGTCGAACCGACCAGATCAGTCAGCAGGATGGTTGCAAGTTCAACCGATGCCACTCAGTCCCCCGGGGCGCGGCCCCGCACGCTAGTTCAGCGCATCCTAACGCGTGCCACCCGCCGGCTTAGCCTGCGCCTTGAGCCCGAACCGGTCGCGCCAGTAGCTCGTGAGAAAGCGACCTGTCGGGTCCCGGACGGCGCGGAGAGAGAGAAAGTCATCCCAGCGCGGGTACCGGGCTCTGAAGAAGGCGACCCAGTCGTCGATCTCGGTGCTGGGCTGATACTTACCCCAGTGCAGCCGAAACGGGATCTTGTTGTCACGTAGGAGCTGCCAGAACTGGGGATAGAACGTTTTGGTCGGGTCCCCGGGGTTTGCCGCGAACCAGTACGGGTCGATCCGGAACACACCCTCCTTCCACTCATCCTGACCATCCGAGTGCGACGCGCTCATCCAAAAACGAGTGGGCTTGGCGGCATATAGCTCCCACGCGTTGAGGCCGGTGCGCCGATACGACTCCTGGGCGCTGTTCGGTGTGTCGAAGTAGCACCTCAGCAGATGCATAACCTGCTGTGTGCGTGTCAGCGGCAGCCAGATCTCGGTGAACGCGATCGGCAGCAACTCGTCGTCCGCTTCGTTGTCCATCGGCAAACCTTGCCACGCGTAATCGCGAAAGCACTGCGGCTCGCCCTTGTCGTAACCGTGCTTGTCGGAGTCGAACGGGACGAAGACCTCGAGCAGCTTCGGGAAGATCGTCGGGATCCCCAGCTTGATCAGTGGTGCGAAGGGCTTCAGCAGTCGGATCGCTCCGAGGACTCCAAGCTCCCCCGCACGACTGAGGTAACGCGCCAGTAGTTTTCCGAGCTTTCCCAGCTTCTTCAGCGGCGGCGCCAGCTCGAGGAGATTCGTCACGCGAGCGAACGTTCGCTCCAATTGCGGTCGGGCCAGCGACAGGTCATCGAGGTTACCCAGCACCGTGTATAGGATCGAGATCGCCACCTCAGCCGTGTCGGGATGGGTAGTGAACTCCTCGTAGCGGCGCGGCCGGAACCCTGGCTGGGGGCGGATCCGCTGCGCCTGCCAGACGGTCACGCGCTCTGCTCCTCGCTGCGGCCACCACTCGAGCCGGGCGTACTCCGCCTCGCGCAGGAACTGTTCCAGCGAAGGCCGCTCAGGGGTGCCCGGGCCGAACAGATCGATCGCGCACTCATCGATGGTCGTGATGGCCTCTTGCCCGCAGATGTTGTAGGCGTCCTCGCATTGGAAGATGACCTTGGAGACGACGCCCAAGAGTCCGAGGTTCGGTGACATCGCGTAGAAGAGGTCGGGATCGGGGTCCTCCCGCGTGACCTCGTGCACCCTGCCCTCGGCGTCGATCACCCGGAAGCCCCACAGGTTGTCGTTGACCGAGTACTGGACCGAACCGCCCGATGACCCGGTGGCCGTGAAACCGCTGATCGTCTGGTGCGTTACGCCGCCGAGATTCGACAGCGTCCAGCCCTTCTGCTTCCAGAGCTGGTACAGGAGCCCTTTCGTGACCGACGCGGCGCCCGTCCGGTCGCTCGGATCTTTGCCGAGATGGATGCCGGCGTCCGCCTCCACGAGCCTGCGCGCCTCGTCTTTGACTCGCCATCCGCGATAGCGGTCCAGCATGACCTCGACGTTGTCTCCAGGCGCAGGCCACTGACAACTCACCTCGTTCGGCAGCGCTGCCAGCGGATCCGCGTAGATCGCGTGAGACACCGAATGGGCGGCACCGCGCACCCGGAGCTGCAGGTTCAGCCTCTGGGCCATCTTCACCAGCCGAATGAGGCGTCCTCGCTGGCTGGATGGTGAAACCCGTCGGCGTCCGGCGGCGGGGGCTGGGCCGGCGCGCTCGGCGGTTCGGCCACGATCAACCCCTCGCCGCAAACACCTTACGCAGCACCCTCTGCGCGTTGTCGTGCAGGATCGCGTCGGCGTCGTCACAAAACTCTGTCCTGATCCATTTGTCGAGCTGGACGTAGTCGCGCGCGAGCTCGAACCCGGAGAGGGTCGGCTTGATGAACCCGTCGAGATCGCTGCCGATCGCGACCGACTTGAGGCTCACCTTAGCGTCGATGAGCGCCTGGATATGCCGGCGGAGCACTTCCTGAGAGTCAGCTGCGCTGCTCGTGGAGCCGAGCTGATGCTGGGCCATGATCAACCCGATCAGGCCGCCGCTGGCCTCGATGCACTTCGCGGTGGCCGGGGTCAGGTTGTATCTCTGCGGTTTAGCCGGGTTGGCGGAGTGCATGCCCACGTGCGTGGCCAGCACGGGGTACTCGTGAGGGTCTGCGCCGTTGTTCATCTCCGCGATCACCTTGAACGTGTCCTTGATCGATTGCTCGCTCATGTGACTGATGTCGACCAGCACGTTGTGGCGGTACATCGAGCGGACCGCCGCCTTGCCCAGCTCGGTCAGGCCTTTGCTGAGGTCCTGGGGGCACACGAGAGTCGTACTGGTCGTCGGAGAGCGGCGGGATCGCCGGCGCGTTGGTGGCGTATCCGCGGAAGAAGAGATGCGCGACCGTGATGTACAGGACGCCTTGCTTGGCCAGCCACTCCACGTTGGCGTCGATCTCGACTGGATTTGGACCCAGGTGGAAGCCACCCTCCACACAATGGACGAACGCCATGCCACCGCTGTCATCGTCGAGGTCGGCCGCGCGCTTGACGATACGCTGGCCCTGCCGCCGTAGGTCATCCTCGACGTAGCCCAGCAGGCCTTGAAGGTCTCCGAAGGAATGGGCCGGGGGGGTCGACCCGAACCGAAACTCATCCTCCGGCCAGAACAGAACCGAGCAGACGATTCGAGCGCCGCCCTGCTTGAGGCCAGGGACGTCGATCCGCCACTTGCCACTCCATCCCGGGGCGTTGAAGAGCTTAGCCGCCAGCCCCACCAGGTCCGCCTCGACCTCATCCTCGAGTCGCCTCAACCATCCGGCCAAATTACCGTGCGGATTGCGGTCCTCCGTCAGCAGATGCATCGGATAATGGCAATGCAGATCCGCGATCATCGGTCACCTCGCCCTCTCGTTTGCGCGAGCCTATCCGACCGCGGCGTCACCCAAAAGCCGCATCCATCGCCCCCTCTACTGAAGGTCCTCCTCCGCCCCCGCCGCCTCGCGATCGGCCCGAGCGCGCGCCGTCGCCTCTCGCATCTCGAACACGTCCGTCGCCCACTCGCCGAGCTCCCGCGTCACTCCGCGACCGGCATCGGCGATGATGCCGGCGATCTGACCGAAATGGTGGAACGCGTTCTCGACCGCGACTTGGACCGTGTCCTTGCGAGTCTCCAGGTTGTTGAGCATGAGCGAATTGTGACGGAGCCAGCGGAGATCGTCTGCCCGGGCGGCAAACCTCGCGCGGCCCGGGAAGGTTCGGGCGCGCCACACGTCCTGTAGAGGCGAAGGCTGGTACTCGGACCGGCCCAAGCGGCGCACCCTCGGTGCGTCCGGAGGTGTGTATGAATCGTGCAGTAGCAGGGGCAAACAAGCATTCTTCGCGTTCGTCGCGTCGTTGGAGGATCGGGGCGCTGGCTCTGGTCGCGGCGGGCGCGGCCGCGGTACCGGTAGTCGCCGACGCGGGCTCCTCGGGCAACCACTACCGCCAGGCCAACCTGATCTCGGACATCCCCGGGGTGGCGCGGATCACCGACGCCAACCTGGTCAACCCGTGGGGGATGGCGGCCAGCCCGACCTCCCCGCTTTGGATCGCCGACAACGGCACCGACGTCTCGACCCTCTACACCGGCGGCGTCAACGGGAGCATCCCGCAGATCGTGCCGTTGGTCGTGAGCATCCCTGAGGGCGCCCCAACCGGCATCGTCTTCAACCCGACCGGTGACTTCACCGTCACCGGCGATCACAGATCGGCCGCGTCGAACTTCATCTTCGACTCGGAGGCCGGACGGATCACGGCCTGGAGCAAGTCGGTGTCGGGCACCGCCGCCCAGGTCAAGTTCAGCGACCCGAGCGCCGTGTACAAGGGGCTGGCGATCGGCAAGCGGGATGGCGCGTCGTTCCTGTTCGCCACCAACTTCCACGCCAACCGGATCGACGTGTTCAACAGCAAGTTCGTCAAGGTCGGCTCGCCGGGCGGGTTCACCGACCCGAACGTCCCCTCCGGCTACGCCCCGTTCGGCATCCAGTCGCTGAACGGCAACCTGTACGTCACCTACGCCGAGCAGGACTCGGCCAAGCACGACGACGTCAAGGGACCGGGTCACGGGTTCGTCGATGTCTACGACACGGCGGGGCATCTGCTGAAGCGGCTGATCACTCGCGGCGCCCTGAATTCGCCGTGGGGCCTGGTCATCGCTCCGGCGGAGTTCGGCGCCTTCAGCGGCGATCTGCTGGTCGGCAACTTCGGCGACGGTGCGATCAATGCCTACGACCCGAGCACCGGTGACTTCAAGGGGGCCCTGGTCAACACGGACGGCAACCCGATCGCGATCGACTCGCTGTGGGGCCTGCGCTTCGGCAACGGGACCACCGGCACGTCGCACACGCTCCTGTTCACCGCCGGCATCGGCGGAGAGTCCCACGGGCTCTTCGGCGAGATCAACGCGGCGAAGTAACGCACCCGCCCGGCATTGCGTCGGCCCGGATGGCCGGCGCAATGCGCCCCGGCGCGCTACGACGAGATTTCGATGGCGGATCCGCTTGAATTCAAGCCAGCTTGAACTGGACCCTACGGCTCAGCCACGTTCCCGATTATCGTAGGTGACATGACCGCCAACTCATCGATCGCCTGCTCCTTGACCGCGGCCGGACTGTCTGACCGCCAAGGCGCCTGGCAGAGATTGACCGCGCGAGCGCTGTGCGAGCGTCAGATGACCGCTCGCGGCGTGCGCCTTGTATTTGCGCCTGAGCCAGGCGTCCAATCCGAGCTGCGCGAGCTGGCGCTGCTGGAACAGGAGTGCTGTGCGTTTGCCGATTGGCGGGTCGAGGACCACGGCGACCGGCTCGTCTTGGAAGTGAGCGCGGAGGCCGACGGAGTCGGTGCCCTCCACGCGATGTTCGACGGACCGCTATCCGCGAATCAGTACTGCAGGAACTCGCGGACCTCGACGTAGCCATAGGTGGGCAGCTTGTTCGCCCACTCGACGGCAGCGTCCATGCCGTCGCATTCCATGATGTAGAACGCCTGAATCTGCCGCTCGCCCTCGGCGAAGGGACGGCGCTCGACCGCCCCGCCGAGCGCATGCCCGGCGATCGCAGTTTGCACGAGACGGGCTTCGGAGGCTGCGGGCGCCAGCGCACCATTCAGAACGAACGCGCCGGCAGCCTTGACCTGTTCGTCGAAGTCGACCCACGCCTGCAGATCGCTCTCGTCACCGCCGGCGGCGTCGGCGTCGGCCCACATCAGCATCAGGTACCGCACGCCGGGCATTGTACGTAGAGCCGGGGAGGCAGAAAGCATGGTGTCGGCTCATCTGGAGGCGACGAGGACACAAGCTGTCCGCATGGGAACCGCACTGAATCGGCCACGGGTCAGCCGACCCTGGGCGCTGAATTTTTTCCGCGGGCGCGGTGCTCCCTGAGACAATCAAAGTGGCAACGGCGATAGAAAGGGACGCACATGTACGTGGTGGTTCGGAGCTACTCGGAGCCGGGTGCCTCGGCGCTCTTTGACGTCCTGGCCCAGCGGGAGGATGACGTGAAGGCCCTCATCGGGGGAGTGCCTGGGTTCGTCAGCTATGCGGCCTTCCGTGGCGATGCCGGTAGCGGCGGCACGACCGTGACAGTCTGCGAGGACAAGGCCGGCACGGACGAGTCCTCTCGCCGGGCTGCCGAGTGGGTCAAGGAGAACGTCGGCACGACGGTTGATCCGCCCGCCATCACAGAGGGAAGCACCGTCCTACAGTTCTGAGAATCCGGAACGGGACGGCCGGTGGACTGCGCCGGAACGCGGTTGGCACCCCTCGCCGGTACCGGAGGTTGCGACATAGCCCGCACTATGTTCGGGTTATGTAGCACGCCCCCCGAGTAGCACGGCCCACTGCCCACGTGGATCCGTCGGCCGCGCCCCAGCCGTCAGCTAGCGGGTTTGAGTGTCCAGCCAGCGTCGCAGCCGGTCAGCGAGCTGGACTGGCTGGTCGAGCTGGATCAGGTGGCCCGCGTTGTCGACCAGCTGCAGTTGCGCTCCGGGAATCGCCTCGGCGAGACGGTGGGCGCGGTCAACGGGTATCCACGTGTCGTCGCGGCCCCACAGGATGAGGGCGGGTAGGTCGAGGTCGGCGTACAGCGGCTCGATCTCGTCGGTGTACGCCTGATCGGCCTGCGCGATCTGGGTGTAGAACGCGGCCTGGCCAGTCTCGCCGAGCCAGGGCGCTACCAGCGCGTCGGTTTGCTCGCGAGTAAGGCCGGTGTGGCTTGCGCCCGCGACGTAGGCCCGAACCACTCCGTTGTGAATCGCGGCCGGTAGCGCGGCGAACACCGGCGCATGGTCGCGTACCAGGCGGAAGAAGTCAGAGCCCCAGGGGGCGAGCGCCACGACATCGACGAGCGCGATCGAGGCAAATCGCGAGCCCTGCAGGAGGTGGGCGCGCAGCGCTACCGCACCGCCATAGTCGTGGGCGACCACATGAGGAGCGCTCAGATTCCAGTGTTCGAGCAGGTCTTGCAGGAGCTCGCCCTGAACGTCGAGGCCGACCGGATGCACGGGATCCTTGGAGGAACGCCCATAGCCGGGCATATCCCAGAGATAGGTCGTGAAGTCTGAGCTCAACGCGGCGGCAAACGGAGCCCACAGCCACGACGACCAGGGCGTGCCGTGACAAAACACGACGGGGGGTCCGCCACCGCGTCGACCCCACCTGACCCGGCGTCCACGCCAGGTCAGTTCCTCGGTGAGCTCCACGGCGAGCATCCTCTCACGCGCCGACCGCCGGTCCGGCGACTCATTTGCAATTTCTATTCGGCTCGCTGATAGACCTGGATCTGCACGCCGTCGGGGCCGACCGATTTGGATTCCGCGAGCTTCAGCCTCAGTCGGTCGATCCCGTCGGGGAAGAGGCGCTTGCCGCGCCCGAGCACTGTGGGGAAGACCATCAGTCGAAGCTCGTCGACCAGGTCCGCCCCCAGGAGCGTGCTCACCAGGGTTCCGCTGCCGGCGACCAGGATGGCACCATCGGTCCGCTGCTTCAGCTTGGCGACCTCCTCGGCGACGTTGCCGGAGATCACCGTCGTGTTCTGCCATTCGGGGTTCTTCAGCGTCGTCGAGACGACGTATTTCGGATCGCTGTTGAGCTTGTCGGCGAACTCACCCTCGCGCGAGGGCCACGCTTCGGCGAAGCCTTCGTAGGTCACGCGCCCGAGTAGCTGCACCTCGGCCGTCATCAGCTCGTCGACCTTGAACTTGTTCCCGTCGTCACCGCGGTCGTAGTCGAAGGTCCAGCCGCCGTGCTCGTAGCCCTCTGCTCCACCAGGATCCTCGAACACCCCGTCGATCGAGATAAATTCAGTCACCACCAGCTTGCCCATGACAGATCTCCTCTGTTGCGTTTGCTGTCTAGGACCGCCGCCGCGCGGCGAACTCATCGTCGCTGTGCGAGCATCGTGACGTGAGTGTCTTCACTGAGGCCGAGGTCCGGTACATGGCCGGCGGTCGGCAACTGGGCCGGATCGCGACGGTCGGCGGCGACGGCATGCCCCATGTGGTTCCGGTCGGATGGATCTACAACGCGGCGCGCGAGACGATCGACGTCGGGGGCCACGATCTGGAGCGGTCGAAGAAGTTCCGCGACGTCGCCAGCACCGGGCGAGCCGCGATCGTGATCGACGATCTGGAGAGCGTCGACCCGTGGCGTCCGCGGGCGATCGAGATCCGCGGGCGGGCCGAGGCGATCGCCATGCCGACGCCGCTGATCCGGATCCATCCGGAGCGGATCGTCAGCTGGGGGCTGGGGCAGGACCGCAGCGCGCGAACGGTGGCGAGGTAGCACCCTGTGGTGCGGCGCGATGAGGTGAAGCCGGAAACCTGGGCGATCGTGGCTGGGCGCCCCGCAGCGGTGCCGGGCGCCGCGCTCAATACCGCTGTCATCGCCGCCTCGACCTACGTGCTCGGCGGACAGCGGATCTACAGTCGCAACGAGGCCACCGAAGGCTGGGAGTCGTTTGAGGCGATGCTGGGGGGACTCGAGGGGGGAGACGCGGTGGCGTTCTCGTCAGGGATGGCGGCGTGTGCGGCGGTTCTCGGGCAGCTGCCCAGCGGGGCGCACCTGGTGCTTGGCGATGACTGCTACCAGGGTGTGGCCGGGATCGCCGACGCGGGCGCCCGGGTTCACCAGTGGCGAGTCGAACGGCTGCCGGCGACGGATCCGCGCTGGTTGGAGCGGGCCTCCGAGGCGGATCTGCTGTGGCTCGAGTCGCCGTCGAACCCGCTGCTCGACGTGGCCGACCTGGCCGCGATCTGCGCGGCGCCACGGGGCCCGGGGACCCGGGTGGTTGTCGATAACACGTTCGCGACGCCGCTGATCCAACGCCCGCTGGAACTCGGCGCCGACATCGTCGTGCACTCGGCGACGAAGCTGATCGGGGGGCATTCAGACCTGCTGCTCGGGGCGGCGGTCACCGCCGATGCCGGCGAACTGCGGCAGCTGCGCGTTGCCCGGGGTCTGAACGGCGCCACTCCGGGAATGCTCGAATGCTTCCTCGCCCTGCGCGGCTCGCGGACGCTGGCCCTGCGACTGCGCCAAGCCCAGGCCTCGGCCGAACAACTTGCCACTCGACTGGCCGAGCACGCCGCCGTCGACCGGGTGCGCTATCCCGGATTCGGCACGATCGTGAGCTTCGAGCTCGCCGACGCCGACGCGGCGGATCGGGCCTGTCGCGCCACCCGGATCATCCGGCACGCCACGAGCCTGGGCGGGGTCGAGACGTGCATGGAGCGACGTAGCGCACATCCGGGACAGGAGCACATACCGTCAGGGCTGATCCGCCTGAGCGTCGGGTGCGAGGACCTCGAGGATCTCTGGGCCGACCTGAGCCGCGCGCTGGACGGGCCCTGATCATGAGCCGCGCGCTGGACGGGCCCTGATCAGTCTGGGTACTCGTCCTTGCGCCAGGCTCGCGGCTCGGATGCCCCGGCCTTCGGCGTTCGCTCGAGCAGGAACGAGTGGTACGGCGCGACGAACGGATCGGGCGCCATCACCGTGTAGGTGTGGTACACGCTGCCGTTCTCACGCGCGAAGGCGATGAAGCTCGGACCCTCGCGAAGGCCGTCCTCGAGCTTGGCTCCGACCTGACGGCCCCACTCCTCGAGCCACTCCGGAGGGTCATCGATCATCGCCGTGACCTGAGGCATCTGCTGAGCCTGCTCGGGCGTGAGGGCCAGCCCGAAGTCGAACGGAAACTCGGTCTCGTATGTCGAGACGTAGGGGAACTCCCAGCCCATCCTCTTTTTGTAAGCGGTGAGCCGATCGATCGGCGCCCGCGAGAAGCAGATCAGCGTCACATCGCGGTGGTTCAGATGCTGCAGCGTGGCGGAGAGCTCATCGCCCAGGTTCGAGCAACCGGGGCAGGCGCCGTTCTCGTAATCGGGCCCGAACATGATGTTGTACGCGAGGAGCTGCGAGCGCCCGTCGAAGAGCTCGGCGAGCGTCTTCTTCCCGTCCTCGGTGTCGAATCGGTACTCCTTCTCCACGGGGACCCACGGAAGCTGGCGCCGCTGCTCGGTCACCTTCTGGTCGAGCTCGGCGTGCTCGGCCTCGAGCTTGGCAAGTGAATCGCGCGCCGCCTGCCATTCCTCGCGAGTTCCAATCCTGTGATCGGCCATCGTTACCTCCTTTGGCGTTGTCACGTCGGCGTGGGACCGGCTCCAGCCGGCTCCCATAGGTTAGGACCGCCGCGCCGCGCAGAACTCATCGTCGCAGCGGGACCGACGCGGCCACGACGTAGACTGGCCCGCGTGGACGCTGAGAACATCCGGATCGGCGTGGTCGGGCTGGGCTACTGGGGTCCGAACCTGGCGCGCAATTTCGCGGCGCTGCCCGGCTGCGAGCTGGGCTGGCTGTGTGACGCCTCCGAGGCGGCCGGCTCCCGGATCGCGAACCTGTTCCCGCAGGCCCGCGTGAGCACCGAGCTCCGGGATCTCCTGGACGATCCGGAGCTCGACGCTGTCGCCCTGGCCACGCCGGTGCCGACCCATTCGGAGCTGGCCACGCGCGTGCTGGAGGCGGGCAAGCACTGCTTCGTCGAGAAGCCGCTGGCCCAGTCGGTGGCGGAGGCGGAGCGCGCTGTGGCTGCTGCGCAGCGCGCCGGTCGGATCCTGATGGTCGGCCATCTGCTTGAGTACCACCCCGGAGTGCAGAAGCTGAAGGAGCTGGCGACCGCGGGGGAGCTCGGCGAGATCTACTACATCTACGGCAACCGCCTGAATCTGGGCAAGCTGCGGGCTGACGAGAACGCGCTGTGGAGCCTCGGGGCGCATGACGTCTCGGTGGTGCTGCACCTGGCCGGCGAGGAGCCCTCGGAGATCGTCGCCCACGGCGAGTCCTACGTGCGCCCCGGCGTGCAGGACGTGGTCTTCTGTTTCCTGCGGTTCCCGTCGGGGCTCTCGGCTCATCTGCACCTGAGCTGGTTGGATCCGCACAAGGAGCGCCGCTTCACGGTCGTCGGCTCGCGGCGGATGGCCACATTCGACGACATGGCGCTGGAGGGCAAGGTGACCGTGTACGACAAGGGATTCGACGAGGACGCCCGCGGTTACGGCGAGTACATCACCCGCAGCGGTGACATCTTCTCGCCGCGGATCCCGAACATCGAACCGCTGCGGCTCGAGTGCGAGCACTTCCTGACCTCGATCCGCGACGGCACCCAGCCGCGCTCGGACGGCGCCAACGGAGTGCGCGTCGTGCGCGTGCTCGAGCAGCTTCAGCGCTCGCTCGACGCCTCGGCGCGCCCGGCCGTGGCCGCACCTGGACCCGCGCCGGCGGCCGTTGCCTGAGCCCGGCGGGATATCCGCGGGGAGCCACGTTTCCCCGCGCGCCTCGGTGGGCGCCGGCGTGACGGTCGCGCCGGGCGCGGTGATCCACGACGGCGCGGTGGTCGGGGACGGCGCCTACGTCGGGTCCGGGGCCGTGATCCATCCGGGCACCCAGGTAGGCGCCGGCTGCACGATCGAGGACTGCGTCGTGCTCGGCAAGCGCCCCCGTCTGCGCCCCGGCTCGAGCGCGGCGGGTGCCCGTCTTGACGCGCTGGTGATCGGCGATGAGGTCACCATTTGCTGCGGCGCGGTCGTCTATGCCGGCGCGCTGATCGCCGCGCGGGCGATCATCGGCGATCAGACCCAGGTTCGCGAGCGCTCGTCAGTCGGGGAGCGCAGCGTCGTCGGCCGCGCCTCCTGCATCGACTTCGGCGTCCAGGTCGGCGCGAGGGTCCTGATCCAGACGGGCGTGTATGTGACCGGCGGCGCGATCGTCGAGGACGACGTCTTCCTCGGTCCCGGCGTGCAGACCACCAACGACAACGCGATGGGCCGCCACGCGCCGGGCGAGCCGTTGCTCGGACCGGTGTTCCGGCGGGCGTGTCGGGTGGGGGGCGCCGCGGTGCTGGTGCCCGGCGTCGAGATCGGCGAGGAGGCGTTCGTCGCGGCGGGAGCCCTGGTCACCCGTGACGTCGGCCCCCGCGAGGTCGTGATGGGGGTGCCGGCGAAGGTGGTGCGCCGAGTGCAGGACGAGGACCTGCTCGAACGCTGGCAGTGAGGCGACCCGCGCTATGCGGCGGCCTTCATCAGGCCGCCCAGGTCGCGGCCGGTCTGCGTCCAGATGACCTCGTCCCGCCCGGGTCCGACCCCGATCAGGGCGACCGGCACCTTCACGAAGTCGGCGATGTACTGCAGATAGTCTCGGGCGGCCCCGGGAAGTTCATCCTCGCTCCGGCACTCGGTGATGTCCTCCGACCAGCTGGGCAGCGTCTCGTATTCGCCGACCGCGTGGTGCAGGACCGTCTGGTGGTACGGGAAGTGGTCGAACTCCGCGCCCTCCGGCCCGCGGTAGCGGGTGCAGATCTGGAGCTCAGGGAGCCCTGAGAGGACGTCGAGCTTGGTCACGGCCAGGGCGGTCAGCGAGTTGATCCGCGCGGCGTAGCGCAGCGCGACCAGGTCCAGCCAGCCCACTCGCCGCGGGCGCCCGGTGGTGGTGCCGTACTCGCCGCCCTTTTCGCGCAGCTCGTCGGCAAACGGCCCTTCGAGCTCGGTCGGGAACGGCCCGGCGCCGACGCGCGTGCTGTAGGCCTTGGTCACGCCCCAGACCTCGTCGATGTCCTTCGGTCCCACTCCCGCGCCGATGCACGCCGCGCCGGCGACCGGATTGGACGACGTGACGAACGGATAAGTCCCGTGGTCGATGTCCAGCAGCGTGCCCTGCGCGCCCTCGAACACGACCACCTGGCCGGCATCGAGCTGCTCGAGCACCATCCGGCTGGTATCGGCGATGTGCATCTCGAGCCGGTGGCCGTAGGTCAGGTACTCGTCGGTCATCGCCTGCAGGTCGAGCGCCGGATCCTTCGCGAACGGCCGGAGCGAGAGCCGCTTGGGCTCCAGCGCCACGACGATCTTCTTCTTCAGGATCTTCTCGTCCAGCAGGTCCTGCATCCGGATCCCCAACCGCGCCGCCTTGTCGGCGTAGCACGGGCCGATCCCCCGCCGTGTTGTCCCGATCTGCAGCCGGCCCAGCTTCGCCTCGCCCGCGTGGTCCAGCATCATGTGGTAGGGCATGATCAGGTGCGCGTTGGCCGAGATCTTCAGCGAGCTGACGTTGATGTTGCGCCGCCGCAGCCCCTCGATCTCCTCCGTCAGGACCTTCGGGTCGATCACCACGCCGTTGCCGATCACGCACAACTTGCCGGGGTGGAGGATGCCTGAGGGCATCAGGTGCAGCTTCCACGTCTGGCCGTCTCGGACGATCGTGTGGCCGGCGTTGTTGCCGCCCTGAAAGCGCACGACCGCATTCGCCCGCTCGGCGAGCAGGTCGGTGATCTTTCCCTTGCCCTCGTCGCCCCACTGGGCGCCGATAATCACGATTCCAGGCATGCAGGGCTGAGTGTACGGAGCGTGCGGGCGGCGGCAGGCGCGGGCTCCCGGCCAAGGAATCTCACTCGGCATGTCCGAAACCGCGCGACCCGTTCGTATCAGGCTGTAGAACCGTGCCGACTTGGGAGCGCAATGAATCAACGAGATGAAAACTGGGGGCAGGAGGACGATCAGGTCGTTCGGCGCCTGCGTGATGAGAAGCCGCAGGCGAGCCCGTTCGAGCTCGACCGGATGAAGACCGCCGCGATGGCCAAGGCCAACAGGCCGTCCCGTTCCTGGGGAGCCTCGTCGAGGTCGAGGATCGTCACTGCGTTGCTCACGGTCGGCGTGATGGCGGGCGGCACGGCCGGCACAGTTGCGGCCACCAGCGGGTCCTCGAGTGGGGTCGGCGCGGCGACAGCGGAATACAAGCCATGCGACCACGGTGGACCGAAAGATCGTGACAAGTGCCGCCGGCTGCATTGCCACCACGGAGGGCGCCGCGATCGAGAGCGATGCCTGAGGGAGCGGGGGTTGCTGCCGCCACTACCGACCACGGTGACACCTACAGTCGCGAAGACGCCGGTTCACACGATCGTCCGCCATACGAAAGTGCCCATCGGGGCACGTGCCCGACGTTAGCTTCTCAGTCTCGGCTCGCCGACTGATTCGTTAGAACCCCGTCGGTAGACTGCGATCGAGACGCGAACGACGCAATTCAGCGGAATACGAATTGGTACCGTCGCGGCGCACGCCGCGACGGTCTGGTTCCCGGCCGTGAGTGGTGATCTGGTTGCGAGATAACGCGTTCGAACAGCTGTTCCACACTCACGCCGGGTCTCTGTTCGCGTTCCTCGTCTACCGCACCGGAGACCGGCTGTTGGCCGAGGATCTGGTGGCCGAGACGTTCGAGCGGGTACTCCGCTCTCGGAAGCGGTTTGACCCGCGAAAGGGGAGTGAGAAGAACTGGATTTACACGATTGCCGTGAATCTGGTTCGCGACCAAGCGCGCAAGCGTACGGTCGAGACTCGAGCCCTCGAACGAGTCGGGGGGGACCCTTCCTTCGAGCGTGACGATGGCGGTATTGGGGCGATCGATGACCGCGATGCGCTGGGCCGAGCGCTCGACACGCTGAGCGAGGACGAGCGGGAAGCGATCGCCCTCCGTTTCGGCGCCGACGCTAAGGTTCGCGACGTGGCTCGAGTGGTCGGTGACAGCGAGAGCGCCGTCGAGAAGCGCATACAGCGCGGGCTGCAGAAACTGCGGCTGCAGCTTCAGTGACCGGCGGGAGCGTCGCGGAGGCGACGCCACAGGCTGAAACCTACTTGGGTCCCGAGGCACCGAAGATCCGGGGCTTCTTCAACAATGTCGGCGTAGCCGCCCTGATCGGCCTGGCGCCGGCTTCGATCGTCTATCTCTCGTTCGGCCAGGGGGGGTTCTTCCCGAGCACGACAGGGTTCGCCGCGATCGGGTTCGCGGCCGCGCTGGTCCTGCGCACGACACTGGCCGAGCATCCGTTCTCCGGCTTCAACCGCCGGCTTGCGATTCCGCTGCTTGCGCTCGCCGGCCTTGGTGCCTGGCAGTTGGTCTCTGCGCTGTGGTCCCACGACACCGCCCGGGCGCTCGACGAGTACGACCGCACGCTGCTCTATCTGCTGGCCATGACGCTGTTCGGGTCGCTGCCCACGAGCATCATCCGACTGCGCTGGCTGATCCGCGCCCTGGCGGCCGGAATGACCGCGGTGTGCCTCGCCGCCCTCCTCTCGCGCGTGCTCCCTCACTTCTGGCCGACGGGAACCGGCAACTTCGCCAGCCGCCTGAATTATCCGCTGACCTACTGGAACGCGCTCGGACTGTTCGCAGCGATCGCCACGATCCTGCTCGCCCATCTGGCCTCCAGCCAACGTGAGCATCCAGCCGTGCGCGTCCTCGGTGCGGCTCTGATTCCGGCGACGGCCGCGACGGCGCTGCTGACCTTCTCGAGAGGCGGCATAGCGGTCGGAGTGGTCGGCATCGTCGCCTACCTGGTGCTGGGTCGCCCCCGGGGATTCGTCGGAGCCGCCGTCTCAGCGGTACCGACCAGCGCCATCGCCGTTCACTCCGCCTATGCCGCAAATCTGCTCGCTACCAACACTCCGACTTCGCCGGGCGCCGTGGCGCAAGGTCGCCACGTTGCCATCACGGTTGGTTGGTGCATGCTCGCGGCCGGGGCCCTGCGGGCCGTGATGCTCATCCCGGACCATTGGTTAGCCGGCCTCGTCGACGCGCCTGGGCGGTGGAGGATCCCGTCCCGGACGATCTCGATCAGCGCGGCCGCGACGGCGTTGGTCGCGGTGCTCGTGCTCGTCGTCTCAGGGTTCGCCGGTCGGGAGTACGACAAATTCGCCCATCCGACACCGCCGAGCCAGGGGCAGACGCGCGACCGACTCGGCAGCATCGCCAACGACAACCGGATTCCACTATGGAAGATCGCGTTCAACGCGTTCCGGGCGCGACCCCTATCGGGTTACGGCGCAGGCAGCTACGAGGTGTTGGCCGCGCAGCACAGGCCCACCGAAGGCTTCGGCTCGGTCATCCATGCGCACTCCCTCTACCTGCAGACGCTCGCCGAGCTCGGAGTCGTCGGCTTCCTGCTGCTCGTGATGGTCCTACTCGGAATCCTCGGTCTGCTGGCGGCCCGGATCCGCGGCCCGGACCGGACCGTCTACGCCGTCGTGTTCGCCGCGGGCTTGGCGTGGGCGGTGCACGCCGGCGTCGACTGGGACTGGGAGATGCCCGCTGTCACGCTTTGGTTGTTCGTCGCGGGCGGTGCGGCTCTGGCATCGACCGTCCAGCGGGCACCGAAGGCTCAGGCCGAGCTCCGCAATCGTCACCCGATTACGATTGGCTGGTTGGTTCTGGCGGTCGCGCCCCTCTTGGTCGGCGGGTCCTATCTGCGGCTGCGGGCAAGCGGACGGGCGCTGGCAACCGGAAACTGCGTCCAAGCGCGACGGGACGCGCTCTCGTCGATCTCGCTCTTGGCTGTGCGGCCGGAGGCGTACAGCATCATCAGCGTCTGCGATCTTCAGCTCGGATTTCCGGTCGACGGTCTGAAAGCCGCTCAGAAGGCCGTGCACTACGAGAAGAACAACTGGAACTATCGCTATGTCTTGTCGATTGCGCTTGCCGCTAACGGCTCCGACCCGAGGCCGACGGCCCAGCAGACGCGTCGGATGAACCCGCTGGAGCCGATCGTCCAGGATGAGGTCGGTGCGTTCTTCACGAACCGGCCGCGCGATTGGGAGTCGGTCGCGCCGCAGGTGCTGCTCGAGGGGCTGCAATCCGGCCAGCTGGCCATCTCGACTCTCTGATCAGCTTGTCGAAACGTATCCCACGCAGCATCCTTGGACTGAGAGCGAGCCGTCGCCGTTGACGCCGTGAACGCGGCCGGTCGGGTCAATGACCACGCGATACCGGACCCGGGGCCCAACCGGATAGGTCACGGTGCATGACCACGGATTCCGCAGCTCCCCCGTTCCCTGAGCGTCGCAGCGAGCCCTCAACGCACGATGCCTCCCGTTTCCCGGGCGTGGATCGGGGGCGGATGCGACGAAGCGCTCGAGTACGGCCGGCGTGACCGGGCTCAGGTTCTGCTGGCGAAACACGAACTCGGTGTCGCTGCTCTGCCGGCCGATCACGGTGACGACGGTCGCGACAGTCCCGATAACGATGATGGGAAGAATCAGGGACAGGCCGGGGCGTCTCATGCTCTCAGCTATCGGATTGTCGGGACGCTCCCCGTTCCTGCGAGTACTGAAGGGCCATCGCACGACACACCGTGGCACGTTCGTCTCCGAGCAGGATGTACAGGAGCCATCTCACCAGATACGTTCCGGCCAGGATCGACCGGATCGTGTTGCGCCTCACCGGACCGTAATGGCGCTGCAGGAAGACGAGGTTACCGCGCGCCACACGCGCAGCCCGCTGTGCCGAGGACCAGCGCTGGTCCGCGGAATGATCATCGTGGTGAATGACCACCGAGTCGCTGACGAACACGACGAAGTAGCCCCGCTGACGAATGCAGTAGGCGAGCTCGAGGTCCTCGCCATACATGAAGGTCGCCTCTGAGAAGCCGCCGATCGAGCGAAAGTCGCGCAGCCGCAGCGCCATACATGCACCCCCCACCCACCCGACCTCGGTCGTGATGTCGTGAGCCCAGCGCCGAGGGGCGAACCGGGCTTGCAAGCTCCGGGGCACCAGGCGGTGTAACCCGGTGCCCAGGATCAGGGCGTGCGAGACCGATGGGATCGCCGCGCATGAAGGCTGCAGGGTCCCGTCTGGATTGATCAACCTGGGTCCGACGAGACCGACACCTGCGTCATGAAGCGATCCGCACAGGCGCGCCAGGCTGTCGGCGCGTACAAAGGCGGTATCGGGATTGAGTAACACCAGAAACTCACCTGACGCGCGGCTCGCGCCTTGGTTGTTGGCTGCTCCATAGCCGCGGTTCTCGTCATTGGCGACGACGACCAGCTCGAATGGAAGCGCCGGCCGCAGGCTGTCGAGCAGCTCCACCGTGCCGTCGCTCGAGGCATTGTCCACGACGATGACGCGCCCTATCTCGATGCCCTGCTGCGCCGCCACGCTGCCGAGGCATGCGGAGAGCACGCTTGCGCCATTCCAGGTCACGATCACGATCGAGACAGTCATGACCGGTCAGCCCGGAAACCGCGCTTGACCACCGAGAGAACCACCGCATACGACAAGGGTGCGAGCACCAGACCTACCAGCCAGAGGTGCGTCAGCAACGCGAGACCGCCGAGTGCGAGAGCGGTCGCCGCCGATGCGAAGAACGGTCGCAGCTTCACTGTCGCGAGGACGACGTACCGGCGGCGCCGGAGGACGGACGCGCTGACGAGCAAGAACAGCGCGTACGCGCCCGCCGTAGCTATACCGGCACCTTCCAGCCCCAGCGGAGGAATCAGCACCAGGTTGGCCACGATGTTGCAGCCGGCGCACCCAACAACGGTGGCGCCCCAGACGCGCGAATCTCGCTCGTGCTGCAACGGGATCGACAGATACTGGGCGATCCCCAGCAGGACGACCCCCACCACGACGAACTGCAGGAAGGGGCCGCCGCTGGCGCGATACCTTGCGCCGCCGACGGCGACCAGAAGATGGGAGCCGAACAGGATCAGGGGAATCGCGACGGCGCCGCTGAGTTCGATCACCCGAGTGATGGCCTGCCCTAACGCAGCTGCCCCCGCCGCCGGGCCATGGTCGGTGAACACGCCGAGCAGCCTGGGAAAGCCTCCAGCTTGCAAGATCGAGAAGCCCAGCACCAAACTCTGCTCGACCAGCGAGTACCCGAGGGAGTACGTGCCAACGGCGCGCGACCCGTCGAGCAGCGCCAGGAGTCCTCGGTCCGCGATGGACAGGACGAGGAAGCCGCTGGTGACGGCTACGGCGGGCAGGGCGTAGCGCACGAACGCACGCGACGGGCGGATTACCTGGACGCTGGCCCACGAGACTCGCAGCCGCCTCGCCGCCAGCACGCAGGCGAGCACGCCTCCGACCGCCCAGCCGAGCAGGACGCCCGGCGGTCCTGCCCCGGCGAGCGCCGCCGGTCCCCCGATCATGGCGCGGCCACTCGAGCCGAGTACCGCCGTCCTGACATACCCCCGAGCGTCACCACGACCGCGGAACATGCCGACCGCGAACGTGGTGGCGCCCCACGCGATGATGGCCAGGGATACGCAGCCAACCAGACCCGGCTCGAGGTCGAAGATGGCCGCCCCGATGGTGGCGCCCAGGCCGACTACCAAGCCTCCCACGAACAGCAGGGACGCCTGCGAGCAGAGGGATTCAACCGATACGGACGGGTCGACCATCTCACGCACGGCGACGATCTCGGCCCAGCCGAACATCAGGGCTGCAGCGAGGAGCGCGCAGGTGGTCGCCACGGCGAGGACGCCGTAGCCGGCGGGGCCGAGCGTGCGCGCGAACACCGGCGTGGCGATGACGGTCAGGAGCGCAGGGACGACCTTCCCGGGCGAGAACCGGATCGTGGGGCTGCGGCCGAGCCGATGCCCGAGCCGCCGGACCTGCGCCGGCACGAAGCGCCTCGCCGGGCGAGCGGGTGCGTCGGCGGTGATTCGAGCTCCGTGAGTCAATGCGTGGAGGCGCTGCTCGGGCCATCGACCGATGAGGGGGTGGTCGTATGCGTGCGCGGCATTACCCCGGCCCGATACTCGGCTAGGGTCTTCAGAGGTACAGCCGGATTGCCGCCGACGACAGTGCCCGACGCGACATTTCTGGTCACTACGGCGCCGGCGCCGATCACGCAATCGTCACCTATCGTCACATTGGGCAGAATCAGTGCGTTGACTCCGATGAAGACGTTTGAGCCAACGGTGATCGGACGGTGCATTCTCAGCCCCGGCAGCTCGTCGCGAAACAGCGCGACCGCGCCGTCGTGTGTCAGAAAGCGCACCCCATCTGTGATCGTCACTCGATTGCCGAAATGGAGGAGATAAGGCTCGGAGCCGAAGTCGGGCCGACCGGTGATCCGGACCTCAGCCCCACAGGAACCAAACGAGCCGAGCCAGGCCTGGTAGACCTGTGCTCGCGTCCACTCGTCCGAGAATCGGATGCGCCCGTGGAACCAAAGATTGCGACAGCGCCGCGGGCCCAGACGGAGGAGCGCACCTATGCGTCCCATGTCACGCCACCGGCCCTGGCTTGACGCGAGTGTCACGGCGGGCACGGAGACCGTCGCGAAAACCCGTCGGCTGCATTACCTCGTCGAGCTCTCCGCGTGTCCCGGCCACACGTGCGACATCAACTCGCCATCCGGTTGCCCAGCCACGGACCGCACCGTCATTGCGATCGCCCAGCGACTTGCCTGCGCTCACGATCGTCTCCGTCGCTATGGCCCGCGCAGTCGTGCCAGGCTGGAGCAGGTCGCGGTACTTGCGAATCAGGTAAGCCTTGTTTCGCCCGAGCAGATAGTTCTTCCGGCGCGAGCCCGACCCAAGCGTCGCGGAGTGGGCGTGGGTGGCGGTCGCCTTCGGTGCGGCGGCACACCGAGCGCCCGCGAGCCAGAGCCGGAGACCCAGGTCGACGTCCTCCAGATAAGCGAATATCCGCTCGTCGAAGCCCCCCACCGCCAAGACCCGTTCTCGTGAGTACACCGCCGCGCCACCGGTTGGGGCGAACGCGCGGGGTGCGGCGTCAGTGAGGAGTGAGGCAGGCCGCCAGCCCCGGGCCAGATCGAACATGTTGAAGTTGTCGTCGCAGGCGATGCCAAAGGAGTCGACCAGGCCCGTGGGCTGGATCAGACACGGACTCAGCATCTCCGCATCCGTCTGCCGCTCCCGCGCGCGGCGGAGTTCAGCGATGAAGTTCGGCGCTGGTATCGCGTCGTTGTTCAGGAGCACCACGTGGTCGGCACGCGAGGTGGCGATGCCTCGATTGCAGGCCGCCCCGAAGCCGTGATTGGTGGCCAGCTCGATCAACCGGACTTCTGGGTAGTCGGCCGACAGGACGGCGACGCTCTCATCCAGGGAGCCGTTGTCCACGACGCAGACTTCGATCGGCTCGGTCTGGCCTCGCAGCGCGTCGAGGACGCGTCTGAGCAGAGCGGCACGGCTGTAATGGGGGATGATGACCTCGAAGCTCATCTTCGGCCCGCGTGAGGGCATTCGATCACGGAACTGCCGCGGTCAGGGGACGGGCCACCGCCGGCGCCGCGGCGAGGGGCGCGGTCTCACTCCCCCTTGAGGTCGTCAGGCGCAACGCCAGCCACAAGGTGATGATGTCGGTGAAGCTGGTCAGGAATATCGAGTAGAGCTGGTCGTATGACATGAAGAAGATCGTGTAGGTGACGTAGGACCACGCCGCGGCCCCGGCCAGCGTGGCGTCCCTGGCCAGCCGCCTCCGGGAGAGTCCGATCGCCAGGCCGATCAATGCCGAGCCCAGCAGCACGCCCGGTGGGCCGGCATCACCGAAGAGCGGGCCCTCATAGGTGGCGACGTTGAAGAAGTACGGCGCCGAGAGCACGGCGGTCGCCGCGTAGAGATTTGCGCGATGGAGGTGGGTCTGCTTGGGCAGAAACGAGATCGAGTACCAACCGTGCCGGTAGGGAAACTGCGAGGGGAACGCGTGGACTACTCGATTGAGGGTCTCGAAGGGTGCCGTGGTGCTGACGTAGATAGGGAGAAGGGGTCGTAGGAGCCACGGGGTCTCCGGCACCGTGGTGCTGTAGAAGGAGGACTCGAAGGCCGAACCGGAATGCTGGCTGGTACGGATGTAAAACAGACCGGAGGTGACGGCCAGAAACACCACGGCGATGGCCAGCAGGGCGATGGCTCGCGGGCGGCGCAGCGCCCCGATGACATAGAGGAATATGAACGGCACCGCGAGGGTGACGAGGATGCTGTTGCGGCTGGCGCTGACTCCGACCCCGAGTACCGACACGCCGAGCAGCAGCGCGTCAGCCCGTGGAATGCGAGACCCCCTCCGACGTGTCGCGTAGATGCCGATCAACGTGAGCCACGCGGAGAGGAAGAACCCATCAGTCAACACGGTGACCGGCGCCGGGATATGAAACGAGCCTCTGGTCGCATCGATCTCCGACGAAAACAGGGCGAAGCCGCCTTGAATTCTCAGCTTGAGGATCGATCCCAGCACGGCACCGGCGAACAGAATCCGCGCGATCGTGCGAAGTCTGGCGTAGTCGTGACGCACGCTGTACACCTGCGCGAAGGAGCTGCGGGATGCGCCGCCGTCGGCCACGGCCGCACCAGCGGCGAGGACCAGGGGCCCGCCCAGGGCGATCGCGGCGAACTGGGCCGACCAGGGTGTTTGGTAGTCGGTGAGCCGCAGTTGACTGAGGGCCACCGCGCCGTACCACGGGACGAGGAGGGCGATGTGGGGTCGCGTCCAATCCGAGCCGCGCAGCGCCAGGCAGCCGACCAGGAGCATCAAGGCGATCAGCGTGACGATCATCCCGGTCAGCCCTGGCCGAGGAGTTGCGTGTACATCCCCTGGTAGCCCTCGCAGGCCGCCGCAAAGCTGAAACGACCAGCAATCCGCGCGCGCACGGCCTCCCGCGCGGCCGATGTAAGTCTCACGCCGCGGGCGAGCCGGGCCCACTCGGACGCGGGCTCGAGGGGGCACTTCCAAGCCGCCGGTGGGCCAACCTCGGTGAGGATGCCGGCCAGCCCCGGCACGTTGTTGCCGATCACAGGCGTGCCTACGGCCAGGGCCTCGATGGCCACTCGGCCGAAGCCCTCGAACAGCGATGGAACAAGCAGGACGTCGACACTGGCGTACCAAGGTCGGATGTCGGTCTGATATCCCGCAAGGTGGACCCGGCCGGTGACGCCCAATCCGGCCGCCAGCGCACGTATCCCGGCGGCGTCGGTCCCGTCACCAACGACGACGAGATGCGCCTCCGGGAGCGCGGCCAGCAGGCGCACGGCGAAAGCGACGTTCTTCTGCGCCTCCAGACGCCCCACCAGGCCGAGGACCAACGCCGCATCAGCCAGACCCAGATCGCTTCGAAGCTGACGACCCCGGGCCGCGAGTCCGGGGTCGAAGAAGCTGTCGTCCACCCAGTTGTCGATAAGGCGCGTCCTGGACGCCGGGATCCGCTGGCGGGTAACCAGGTCCACCTCATTCGACGCGGAGATCGCCACGGTGGCGTGGGAACACGTCAGGGTTACCGCCCAGAAGGCGTGGCGATAACAGGCTACGCGCCCGGTCTGCGACGAAGCGGCCCCGATCTGGACCAGAGAATTGTGCAGATTGCTGACCCTGACGGGAACCCCGCTCGCCGCCAGGGCAGGCTGTCCCAGCAGCGTGCCTCGGAGGAGGTGCGTCACGCCCACGTGAGGCCGGAAGCCTTTGCTGATGCGGATCAGACGCCGAAGCGCACCTCGGTCGAAGGGCTCGGGAAAGGCCTGCACGCCGTCGGTCAGGGTTCCGTGATCGAGAAACTCTTCCGGAGCGACCACCCCCACCTCCCAGCCGCGCTTGGCCGCGAAGTACCCGCTCAGCTCGGCCACCGCGCGCTCCGCGCCCCCGAGTTGCACACGGCCGCCGCCACCGGCGTTAGTGATGTGAAGTACGCGCATGTGTCCGGGCCGGCTCCGGCGAAAGCACCCGAACCGATGTGCGGGCTCCAAACGGCTGAGGCGCGGTCAACGAGGCCGGCGGCCCTCTACGGCGCCATTGGCCGGCATCGACTCCGCGGGTACGAGCCCGTTCGTGGGGGCGTAGCCGGCGTAGCCGTAGCCGTGAGCGCTCGTGGCCGAGGCATTGGCCACCGCCCCGAGCAGCGGGGCGCGCAGCCGGAGCAGCTGACGGCGCAGATCGGCCAGCGCGCGACGCTCGGAACGTCCAGCGTGCGCGACGACAACCACGCCGTCGACCTGCCGCACCAGCGGATAGACATCGGACACAACCGATGCCGGGGGCGTGTCGATCACGACGAAGTCGTAGTTCGCCCGCGCCTCAGTCAGAACGGCCTCCATCCTGTGGCTCTGGAGGAGGGTCGCCGGATTGGGCGCTGAGAGCCCAGCGACCAGGACGTCGAGCTCGGGTTGGCGCATCGCGCCCCCTTCGGCGTCGGTACGGGAGGCGGCAACCGCGACACGCTGTACGGCGTCCGATAGATCAGGACCGCCGAGCGGCAGCGTCTCGGCCAGCCCGGGCATCGAGCGGAGTCCGTGCCTGGCCGCCAGCACCGGCCGATGCAGATCGGCCTCGACGAGCAACGTGTTGGCCCCTCCGGCCGCCGCGGCCTTGGCGAGATGCCAGGCCACCATCGACTTGCCCTCCCCTGGCAGGGCCGAGACCACAAGTGCGACTTGGGTACGCCGATCGACGTTGAAGTAGCGCAGACGGGCGACGAGCGTGCGGAACGCCTCCTGCACGACGCGCGAGTCCCCGAGCTTCAGGTCGGAGCGCCAGGCATCGACCAGCCCGCGCTTGTTGGGGATCTCCACCAGGATCGGGAGCTGCAGGAGCGCCTCGACTTCGGAGCTGTCGCGCACGCTGCGATCTAGCCGCTCTCTGAGCAGGGCTCCGAAAATCGCGAGAATCAGCCCAAGCAGTGCTCCGAATACGAGATATTCGGACTTGTTGGGCTTGGCCGGAGAAGTGGGGATCGTGCCCGGCTGCAGGAGCTCGGCATCGCCGGTCTGTAACGCCGCGAGTATCTGGAGCTGGCTCGCGCGAGCCTCGAGATTCGCGAAATTGCGAGTCCCCTCCTGATGCCGCGCCGACAGGGTGGCCAATTGGTCCTTGACCAGCGTCTCGGCGCTCGTGAGCTGGGACCGGTCCGATTCCTGGCGGTAGGCGATGAAAGTCGAGACCACGGCATTGGCGATCCGGGCTGCGGCCGAGCCGCTCGGAGCTGTGGCGACGACCTTCACCAGACTCGAGGACTGGCCAACTGCCGAGACGGTGACATCCCGTTCTACCCTGCTTGGAGAGATCCCCAGCTTGTGCGCCGCCAACACGCTCACGGCGGGGACCGACACCAGGCCCACGTTGGTCGCGGCAGCATCGGCCGGTGTCGTGGGCGCGTTGACGAATGACGAGGTCCCGAGCAGCTTCTGGTCAAGACCTAAATCACGAAAGTACAGCTGCGCGGCGGATGAATATTCCTTCTGGCGGGTGACAGTAAACGCCGCCACTGCGGCGAGGACCAGCGCGAAGATGGCAACCGACACCCGCCAGCGTCGGCGAAGTGTGTCCCATAGCTGCCGCTGCGCGAGGGGATCGCCGCTCGCCGCGAGCTCACCTCCGCCGGCCTCGGCGGTGGATATCGGTGAGTGCTCAGCAGCCACTGGCGCGCCTACGCATGGGTGGGTTGCGATAAATCGCGTGCCTGGGGAAATGGGCATAGAAGCGCAGCGCGCTCAGTATGTGTTGCCTCGTGCTCCAGCGCATGACTGAACCTCTGCTCGCAGCCCGGTGATAGTGCGACACCCGGACGGAAGGATCGAATATCACCTGCCAGCCGCTGCTCCGAAGGCGCACGCACAGATCGACATCTTCGAAGTACAGGCGGAAGCGCTCATCGAAGCCCCCCACGGCGGTGAATGCTCTGCGGCGGATGAGCAGGAACGCTCCGACCACCCACGGCACCGGACCCGGAGCCGCGGCGGTCAGGGCGCCGAGCTTGGCGTGCCGCAGTCGCCGGATCATGAGGTCGGTCGGTAATGGCACCTGGCGCGCCGAGTCCTGCTCACGGCCGTCAGGCAGCACGAGCGTCGGAGCCACGATCCCCACGGCTTCATCGGCGAAGTTCGCCACCAACCGTGCCCCGACGTCGTTGGAAGAAAACCGGATGTCGGCATTGAGAATGCAGACGAACGGCGCGGATGTGTGCCGCATGCCCACATTGGCGGCGGAACCGAAACCATCATTGATCGGTTTGGCGATCACCTCGAGACCGCCCCGCCGAGCGATGTCCACGCTGGAATCGGTCGATGCGCTGTCCACCACCACCATCCGGTCAAAGGCCCTGCGCAGTGGTGTGTTCTCCAACAAGCCAGGGAGGTCGAGCTTGCTGTTGTGCGTTACGACAACCGCGTCGATCATCGCTATTGACCCCTGCCTGTGAGCACGTGTGGGACGGTGCGGAGCAGGATCTTCACATCGAGCCAGAGCGACCAGTTGGTCACGTACAGGTAGTCGATCCTGGCCATCTCCTCCAACGGGATCCGCGCCGAGCCGAGGATCTGCCAGTGCCCGGTCATTCCCGGGGTCAGTTGCAACCGCCGTCGCCGCCAGCCCTCGATACGTCTGTCCTCCTCCTCGATCAATGGCCTGGGACCGACGAGGCTCATCTCGCCTCTGACTACATTCAGCAACTGCGGCAGCTCATCGAGCGACGTGCGCCGGAGTAGCTTGCCTACGCGCGTTATGCGTGGATCGTTCGCGATCTTGAACAGGCCGTCGGCCTGGTTGAGGTGCAGGAGCCCGCCCTTCTGATCATCCGCGCCGGGGATCATCGTCCGGAACTTGAGGAGCTCGAATGGCCGGCCGTCACGCCCGATGCGACGCTGTCGGAAAAACACGGATCCGCTGGAGTCGAGCTTTATCGCCAACGCCGCAGCAGCGATCAGCGGCGCCACCGCCAGCACGCCAAGTCCAGATCCGATCACGTCGACCGTCCGCTTTATGACGCGGGAGGATCGGTTGAGGCCGAGCGCGCGTATCGACAGCAACGGGATGCCCTCGACGTCGTCGAACTCGACCGATGAGCCGGCCACCTCGAGTACACGGGGTAACACGCTCACCTTGAGCCCGGTCGACGTGGCCGCATCGATGAGATTGAGCACGCTGGCGTCGTCGGCTCTCCGGGGTGTGATGATGATGCGATCGACACGCAGGCGCGAAGCCGCGGTTTGGAGGTCGTGGACGCTGAGAGGCGAGGTTGCCGAGTCGAGGCTCTCGGGTGTGACGTTTGCCGCCACCACGGTGTGTAAGGAGGGCCGTCGAGCGAACTTCACCTGTATCCGAGCGCAGGTGGCGGGATCCCCGACCAAGAGGCAGCGCTCGGGTACGGTCAGGCGTTGCGACACTCCGCGCGCGGCGGCGCGAAATAGGAGTAGCAAGAGGAACGCCGCGATCCACAGGACGAGCAGGTCTCGCCGGCCTTTCGTCCCGGTGATCAGCAATCCATCGATCAGCCAGGCGACCAGCGCGTAAGCCGTGGCCGTCTGGAGCAGCGCGGGAGCTTCGTCGAGCGTGGACTTGCGCATCAGCAGGCCCTCGCGGTCGTAGGCACCGAAGAGCTTGCTGATGACGACGATCAAGGGCACCGTGGCAAGCCTGGCGAGATCCGCATCGTGCCGATTCGTCGCAGCTGTCGAGATGAGCACTGCCCCGACGGCGGCCAGGACATCCGCCAGAGCGAGGGAGCGGCGGTAGACCGCGTCGCGGCGGAGGCTGAGATGGCGCCGAGGCTCCGCGCTCGGCGTGCCAGGAACTGAGACCGCGTCTGCGATCAGCGTTGACGAGCCGCCGAGGTCCAGCGTCAGCGAGCGCGGAGGCGACCCCGATCCCCGAGCTTCGTCCTGTCCCAGGTCCTGGGGCGCCGGGACGGCGCGAGGGGTAAGTAACACACCTCCGGCTGGTAAGCCTAGCCGCGTGGTTGCACCACCTTCCAGGGACTCACCTACCAGTGATTTACCTACCAGCGATTTCACTCGCGCCGCTGTACGCGGCCGCCGAGAAGCCCGCACTATTCCTCATTCCTTGAGCACGTCTGTGTCTTTGTGAATCCGCCGAGACAGTGGCGGGCCTTCGGTCAGTCTATGCACACCAAAGTGGCGTTGGCGAGGGTGTAGACAAAAATATGAGACCGGTCACCCAAAATGTCTAGACACTTCGAACTCGAGGTACGAATGTGTCATGCATCGTGCGGCCCAGTGAGGCCAAGAGTGCCTCTCTGGGTATCACCAGGTGATGCAAACATCTACCGCGCCGCGGCGCTGAAAGGCCGAGCGCTTGCTAGTTCCGCTTTCGCGTGAAGTCTGGCCGCGCGCTACACGAAGCGCGCTTGCGGGACAACTCGCGGGTCAGGGACGAGGTAGAAAAAGTTGATCAGTATCGCCTGAGCTCGATCGGAGGGGACGTGACGTATGCACAGCCATCCTCTACTAGCTCGTGCCCCTATCGTAGCTACTTATTGAAGGAGAGGGAAGCTCCTATCGAAAACTCTATGGGTTGGTACAACCAGAAAAGCGGTTCCGCTGGACAAGTGGATAGCGGTGTGACTATTAACTGTTCAGGGGTTATCTGATCAACCACCAAAAGGCCGTTCGGCGTACCGGTTAACTGAGTACGCCATACGCGCGCTAGGCCGTGGCAGGTCCATGCGCGCGCTACGCCATGCGCAGGTCCATGCGCGCGCTACGCCATGCCGCGCGCTAGGCCATGCGCAGGTCCATGCGGCGGTCCTCGCCGAGGAGGGGCAGCTCGTCACACATCTCGGTCAATCTCGAGACGGTGCGTTCGTGGATCTGTGCGCAGAGCGCCTCGCGGTCGAGGATGTTGGTGGTGATCACGATCGAGCGCTGATCCTCGTAGCGGGCGTTGACGATCGAATAGAGCTCCTCGAGGACCCAGTCGTTCGTTCGCTCGGCGCCGACGTCGTCGATGTGCAACAGATCGACGGCCGTCAGCCGGTCCAGCAGCGTCACGTGCGAGCGGCCGGCGGTGAACGTGTCCCGGATTTCGCTGAGCAGCCGCGGTAGCGAGTAGATCGCCGCCGACCGGCCGGCTCTCAGGGCCGCCTTGGCCACGAGCATCGCCAGCGTCGTCTTGCCCGTCCCGACGGGGCCCATGAACCACAGACCGCGTCCGGCGTCCAGGTTCTCGTCGATCCGATCGGCAAACCGGCGGGTGGCCGCGACGATCTGCGGGTCGATGTCGGTCACGGGGGGGCGGTCGAAGGCAACGTCGCGATAGAGCTTCGGGATCACCGCCGAGAGGCCGCGGGCCTTCGCCAGGGCGATTATCTGCGGTCGGCAGCGGCAGTCGTAAGCCGTGTTGGTGGCATCGTCGTAGAGGAAGCCGGAGCCGTCGCAGAGACCGAACGCGCAGGAGCTCATTGCGCGAAGCGCTCCCCGGCGTAATTCATGAACCGCGGGTACTCCTTCTGGAAGGTCAAGGTGATCTCGCCGACCGGCCCGTTGCGGTGCTTGGCGATGATGATGTCCGCCTCGCCGGGCCGCTCGGATTCTCTGTCGTAGTACTCCTCGCGGTAGATGAACATCACGAGGTCAGAATCCTGCTCTATTTGACCGGATTCCCGTAGATCGGAGAGGATCGGCTTCTTGTCGCCGCCTCGCTGCTCGACCGCACGGCTGAGCTGCGAGAGCGCGATCACCGGCACGTCCAGTTCGCGGGCGAGGCCCTTGAGGCCGCGGCTGATCTGACCCACCTGCTCGACGCGGCTCTCGACCCGGCCCTCATGGCGCATGAGCTGGAGGTAGTCGATGATGATCAGGCCCAGGCCGTGCGGCAGCTGGTTGTGCAGCCGGCGCGATTTAGCCCGCACCTCGAGCACGCCGGTGTCGCTCGAGTCATCGACGAACATCGGAGCCTCGGCGAGGCGCCGGCATGCCTCCAGGATCTTCGGCCAGCGTGACTCGGGCACCTTGCCGCGGCGCAGATCCTCGCCCTTGATCCGCGCCTGGGAGGCGACGAACCGCTGCGCGAGCTCGGACTCGGACATCTCCAGCGAGAACAGGGCGACCGCGTGGCCGGCCAGCACCGCGTTCTCGGCGATGTTGGCGACGAGCGCCGACTTGCCCATCGACGGGCGCGCGGCGATCACGATCAGGTTCCCCGGCTGGAAGCCGCCGGTCTTCTCATCCATGTCCTTGAAGCCCGACGGCGTGCCGGTCAGCGCCGTCTTGGAGACCGACAGCCGATGGAGCTTGTCGGTCTCGTCATGCAGGATGTCCGCGATCGTCCGGATCTTCTTCTGGCGGTCGTCGTGGGCGACCTCGAGCATCAGCCGCTCGGCCCGCTCGACCAGCTCACGAGTGGGCGCCTCGCGTCCATGGACGCCCGCCTGGATCTCGTAAGTGGCGGTCAGCAGCTGCCGCATCTGCGCGTTCTCACGGACGATCCGCCCGTACTCGCGGGCATGGCCGGCCGCCGGGACCCAGCCGGCGAGCTCGTCGACCGCCTCCGGCCCTCCCAGCCCGTCCAGCTGTCCGCTCTCCCGCATCGTCTCGGCCACGGTCAGCTGGTCGATCTTGCGATCGGTGTTGTAGAGCTGCAGCATCGCGGCGAACACCGCGCCGTACTGCTCGCGGTAGAAGTGCTCGGGCCGCAGCTGCTCCTCCACCAGCAGCGAATGCAGGTGGCGCTCGTCGAGCAGCACCGCGCCGAGGACCGACTTCTCGGCCTCGAGGTTGTGCGGTGGGGCGGCGATGTTCTGGACTGCGCTCATGGCTCGTCCGAGTCTAGGTCGAGCACAGGCGGCGAGATGGAGGCGTTCCCGCAACCAGCAGGAAGTTCAATCAGGCCGGGTCAGCCGATCGAAGCGGGTGCGGACTTGCGCCGCCGCCCCGGGCTGGACCTGAACCGGAAAGCGCGCCGCTAGGCGGCGACGACCATGGTCTTGATCGTTGCGGTCACGTCGTCGGTGACCTCGATCACGACCATGTAGGTCCCGATGTTGCGGATCGGGTCGTCCAGGTGGATCTTGCGGCGATCGATCTTGATCCCGCGGGCGTCGCGGATCGCGTCGGCGATGTCCTGAGTGGTGACCGAGCCGAACAGGCGGCCATCGTCGCCGGCCTGCTGCGGGATCGTGAGCACCGTGCGGCCGAGCAGCGCCGCATTGTCCCGGGCGCGGTCTTCGGCCTCCTGTACCGCCCGCTCCGCCGCTTCACGCCGCCGCGAGGCGGCCTCGACCGAGCCCTTCGTGGCGGGCTCGGCCAGCTTGCGGGGAAGCAGGAAGTTGCGCAGGTAGCCGGCCGACACGTCGACGACCGCGCCGCGCTCGCCGAGCGAGTCGACGTCCTGGAGCAGGATGGCCTGAGGCACGTTCAGAGTCCTCGCCGGCTAGCGGTCGCGGTCGCGATCCCGGCCGCGACCTTCACGAGCGTCGTTGCCGCCCTCGGCCACGTACGGCAGCAGCGCTAGCTCGCGCGCACGCTTGACGGCCCGCGCGACCTGGCTCTGGTGACGGCGACAGGCGCCCGTGATCCTCCGGGAGCGGATCTTGCCGCGCTCCGAGACGAAACGACGCAGGGCCGAGAGGTCCTTGTAGTCGACCTGGTCGATCTTGTCGCGGCAGTACGGGCACGGCTTGCGTCGACCTGAGGTCGGCCCGCCCTTCCTATCGCGCCGGCGAACCGGTCGTCTACGTGCTTTCGCCACTCGTCATCACCTATCAGATCTGCTTATCAGGCCGCTGCCTCAGAACGGAATGTCGTCGTCGGCAGCTCCGGCAGCCGCAGGAGCGCTCTGGAAATCGCCGGTATCAATGGGGATGTCGCTCTCCGCCGCGCGCACGCTGCTGGAGAACCCATTCCCGTTGCCGGCGTCATCGCGCCCGCCGAGAAACTGCACGGTGTCAGCGATGATATCGACCGCTTGGCGCTTCTGCCCATCGCCCGTCGTCCACTCGCGCCAGCGCAGCCGGCCGTCGACGGCAATCGGCCGCCCCTTGCTGAGGTAGCGGCCGCAGTTCTCGCCCTGCGCGCCCCACACCGTGACGTCGAAGTAGTTGGGCTGATCCTCCCACTGGCCGGTCTCGTTGTTCTTGCGCCGGCCATTGCAGGCGACCCGGAGGCTGCACACCGTCGTGCCACTCGCCGGGAGCGTGTTCATGTCGGGATCCCGGGTCAGGTTGCCGGTGATGGTCACCCGGTTGATATTGCTTCCTGCCATTCCTATCTCCTCTCGGGGACGTTCTCTAAGCCTGATCCGAGTCTAGGCCGGTGGCAGACGGCAACCCTGGGCGTGTGCGGAAAATGGACAGAATCGTTGGCGAGTCGGCGGCGAGTTGGCACCCGACGACTGCCTTCCGTTACAAAGCGAAGCGCGGCTCAGCGGGCTTCGCCGTCGCGCTCGCGCTCGCGTTCACCGCGCTCGCCACGGTCGCCGCCGGGCGCAGAAGCACCGGCAGCCGCGGTGGCCAGCACGGGCGGCGGTGAATCCGGCGCCGGCGGCGTGCCCGAAAGGATCTTGATGATCCGGAAGCGCAACACGTTGTCGGCGATTCGCAGGCTGTGCGAGAGGGATTCCAGCAGGGACGAAGGGCCGGCGAACTGCAGGAGGTGGTAGTAGCCCTCGCCCTGGTGGTTGATCTCGAAGGTCATCGGCCGCACGCCCCAGGCCTGGCTGCGCTCGAGCGTGCCACCACCGGCGCTGATCGCCGACTCCACGTCCGCGACGATCTTGGCGCGGTCGTCCTCCTCCGCACCCGTCGAGAGGATCAGAACGAGGTCGTAAATGGTGGGCGGCTTGGTCATGGTGAATCGGCCCCAGGGGGCGGCGGTCGACTATAGCGACCGGGCTCGAACCTAGCTGGCGAGCGCGGTGCCGGGCCGAAGCGGGAAAATCCCTCGCGATGCCGGAAACCACGCGCAACGGCCTGGAGATCTTGGAGTTTCCGGACCCCGAGGCCTGGGAGGTCTGGCTGGCTGAGAACCATGTGTCCTCCCCGGGCGCTTGGCTCAAGATCGCCAAGAAAGGCTCCCCCCGGGCCACCGTCACCTATGCGCAGGCCCTTGATGCCGCGCTCTGCTTCGGCTGGATCGATGGTCAGAAGGGCGCCTACGACGAGAGCTTCTGGCTGCAGCGCTTCACCCGCCGCGGGCCGCGCAGCAAGTGGTCCCAGGTCAACCGGGAGAAGGCGACCGAGTTGCTGGAGCAGGGGCGGATGCATCCCGCCGGCGTGGCGCAGGTGCAGGCGGCCAAGGACGATGGCCGCTGGGAGGCGGCATACGAGCCGCAGAGTCGCGCCACCGTCCCGCCCGACTTCCAGGCCGAGCTAGATCGCAACCCGAAGGCGAAGGCGTTCTTCGAGACGCTCAAGGGCGCGAGGCGATATGCCTTCTGCTACCGGATCGCGGACGCCAAACGCCCGGAGACGCGCGCCAAGCGGATCGCCGATTACATCGCCCTGCTGAACGAGGGCCGGACCCTCCACGACTGACCCGAGCCGGACTAGCCGCGGCCTTTCTTGGAGATGTCGGCCAGCTGGTCGTCGATCCAGTCGCCGGGATTGCGGGCGGTGACGATCGACTTGAGCCCCTGGTGCCGGCGCTCGCGCTCGGCTGGGGCCATGGTCAGGGCGGCGTGGATCGAGTCGGCGAGCTCCTGGATGTCGAACGGGTTGACCGACAGCGCGAACTCCCCCAGCTCCTCGTGCGCGCCCGTGTTCTCGCTCAAAATGGACACCCCGGCGCGCTCGTTGACCATCGGGCCTTCCTTGGCGACGAGGTTCATGCCGTCGAACATCGCGTTGACCATCAGCACGTCGTAATGCTTGTAGGCAGCGACAGCTTCCTCGAGGTCGTCGCGGAGCTTCAGCTGGATCGGCATCCAGTCGGGTGAGCCGTGACGATGGTTGACGACGGCGACGACGGCCTCGATCCGCTCGAGGTATTCGGCGTACTCGGGCACGTCGGTCCGCGAGGGCATCAGCTGGGCGATGAAGGTGACCTTCTCCCGGAACTCGGGATGCTGCTCCAGGAAGGTGTCGAAGGCGCTGAACCCGCGCAGGACGTTCTTGCTCAGGTCGGCCCGGTCGACCCGGAGGATCAGGTGGTTGCGGCGGCGGCGCAGCAGCTCGCCCTCAAACTCCTTCGTGCGCGGACGGGAGGCCACGCCCTGGACCGCCCCGGCGTCGATCGGCAGCGGGTAGTTGCGGACCCACACCTCGCGATCGCCGCATTGGACGATCCCGGCCTCGCGGTCGACGTCCAACTCGAGCAGGTCCTCGCAGCACTGGAGGAAGTTGTTCCGGTAGTGGCAGGTGTGAAACCCGACGATGTCGTTGGCGAGGATCCCCTGGTACAGGTCGTCGCGCATTGCCTTGGGGAGCACGCGCCAGGAGTCCGACTGGCTCCACGGGATATGGATGAAGTGGTGCAGGAACGCATCCGGCCGGGCGCGTCGGATCAGGCCCGGAAGCGTGTAGAGGTGGTAGTCGTGAACCATCACCACGGGGCTCTCCACCCCCTCGATCTCCTCGAGCACGGCGCGGGCAAGGTCCTCGTTGACCGCGTTGTAGCCGAATTCGAACGCTTCGGTCTCATTGCGGCGGATGTCCGGCGCGTTGCTCAGATCCCAGAGGTAATGCTGGATGAACCACAGCATCGGGTTGGCGATGATGTTGTAGAAGGCGTCGTACGCGTTCGCATCGGAGGCGACGAGCTTGACGCTGTACTCGCCTCCGCCGGGGGCCGTGACCGGGAACGGGCGCCCGCCGTGTTGCTCGGCGACCTCGACATCCTCGTCGGTCATCGCCGAGGCGATCCAGGTCACATCGCGATACGAGGCCAGGCCGATCAACGCCGTGACCAGTCCTCCCGTCCCCCGCTTGAGCTCGCCGCCGGGCTGGAAGGTGACAGGCCCGCGGTTGGAGACCAGTACCAGCGGAGAATCAGCCATGCACTGGAGGGTTTGCGGACGGCACGCTCTCCCTCAGGATAGCGGCAGATTCATGCCGGGACCTCGAGCGTGAAGACCGTCTCCCCGGGCGAGGAGCGCACCATCAGCCGCCCGGCCATCCGCTCGGCCAGCTCGCTGGCGATGGCCAGTCCGAGCCCCGAGCCCTGGGCGTCGTCGGCGGTGAAGAACGGCTCGAAGATCCGCGACAGGGCCTGCCCGTCGATCCCTTCGCCGTTGTCACGCACGGCCACCCGGACGTGGCCGTCGTCGCGTCCCGCTGTCACCACGATTCGCGTTCCCGGCGGGTTGTGGGTGAGGGCGTTGTCGATCAGGATCCGGACGATCTGGGCGATCCGGACCGGGTCGCAGGTAGCCTCGGCGGCCGACGAGAGCCTCAGCTCCAGGTGGGCATCGTGTTGCACGAGCGAGGGCTCGAATTCGGCCGAGACCGAACGGGTCAGCTCGCCGAGGTCGACCTGCTCGGGCCGGAGTTCGAGCGAGCCCGCCTCGAGCTTGGACAAATCGAGCAGGTTGACCGAGAGCTTGCGCAGGCGCGCCACCTGATCCTTGACCTGCTCGAGGAAACGCCGGCGGGTCTCGGGGTCGAGGTCCTCGTCTTCGAGCAGCTCGACGAAGCCGCCGAGTGAGAACACCGGGGTGCGGAGCTCATGCGAGGCGGTGGCGATGAACTTCTTGCGGGCCGACTCGAGCTGCTCGAGCTGCTTCTGCATCTCGTTGAAGGCGACCGCCAGCTGACCGAGCTCGTCCCTGGAGTCCACCGGAATCGGCTTGTCGAACTGCCCGGCCGAGATCCGCTGGGCGGCCAGCTCGAGCCGTTTCACGCGCGATCCCAGCCAGCGGGCGACCAGATACCCGCCGCTCAGGGCCAGCAGCAGCGCGATCCCGCCGGCCACGAGAATGTCATGGCGGATCAGCGAAACCGTCCGGGCGATGTCGGCCACCGTCGCGGAGTACACGATCACCCGCGCGACCCGGCCCTGATAGGAGACGGGGTCGGCCGCCTCGGCGACCTCGCCGGACGGCGTCGACGCGGTGCCGGTGGCCAGCCGGGCCGTGTGGATGGCCTGCCAGGCGGTGGTGAAGCCGACCGTGGTGGTGGCGCCGAGGTTGCTCGAGTCGGCCAGGGGGGAGAGCTGGGGCCCGCCCGGCACGAGCGCCTCGGCTACCGACATCAGCGTCACCCGCACGCCCGAGCTCTGCCCGGCCCGGTCGACCGTGGCCCGGACCTGCGCGATCGTGTCGGAGGCTCCGACCGTGCGGGCGATCGGGCCCGAGTAGCGACGTGCGGCGTCCGCCAGCTCCCCGACCCGCTCCTTGACCAGGCGCGTGCGCAGACCCGGCGTCACGTAGAGGTAGAGCGAGCCGATGGCCAGCAGCGTGATCCCGAAGAACACCAGCGCCAGGCGGTTTCGCAGCGAGATTCGCACGGGGCGCTAGAGATCGGTGTCGCGGAAGCGGTAGCCGACGCCACGGACCGTGAACAGATACTGCGGGTCCTTGGGGTCGACCTCGATCTTCTCGCGCAGGTGCCGGATGTGGACGTCGATCGTCCGTGGGTCGCGGTAGGCCGAATCGCCCCAGATCCGGGCCAGCAGCATGTCCCGAGTGAACACCCGGCCCGGCGCGCGGGCCAGCGCCGAGAGGATCTCGAACTCGACGAAGGTCAGCTGCGCGTCCTCGCCGCGCACCCGCGTGGTGCGCTTGGGGAAGTCGATCCGCAGCTCGCGGATGACCAGCGGTGCCTCGTCGGGTGCGGTCTCGACGGGGCGGCTCATCTCGGCCCGGCGCAGCGCCGCCTTGATCCGGCTCGAGAATTCGCGCAGCGAAAACGGCTTGGTGATGTAGTCGTCGGCGCCCAGCTCGAGGCCGACCACCTTGTCGATCTCCTCCGACTTGGCGGTGAGCATGATGATCGGGACCGAGCTGCGGCTGCGCAGCCGTCGGCAGACCTCCAGACCATCGATCTTCGGCAGCATCACGTCGAGCACGACGAGGTCGAAGCTCTGCTCGTCGAAGCGGTCGAGGGCCTGACGGCCATCGGTGGCCTGGACGACGTTGTAACCCTCTTTGCGAAGCGGATACGACAGCAGCGCCTGGATCGACTGCTCATCGTCCACGAGCAGGATGCGAGCTGAGCGGTCTGCCACGGGTCCTTCCTCTGGAGAAAGCAATAACCAAGAGTAATGGCAGCCCGGGCTCCGTCCGGCGTAGCTCGCCCGCCGCCCCGGATAACCTCCGGACAGATGCTGGATCCGCGGATCTATCGGACCGGGTTCATCGGGGTCGCGCTGGCGGTGATCGTCTTCGCGTTCTCGCTCGAGACGCAGCCCGGGGGCATGGGGACGACCCTGTCCTCTGAGGCGTTCAACGGCGGGGCGGTCTACGCCGCGATCAACAACCTGGCCGCGCAGTATCCGGACCGGCGTCCCGGCTCTGGTGGCGACGATGCGTTGGCCGGGCACGTCGGGCAGGTGTTGCAGGGCGACGGCTACAGCGTCTCGACCGACACCTTCAAGGGCTCGACGGCGGATGGAGCACGGACCCTGGAGACCGTCTCCGGCGTGCGCGCGGGCCTCTCGAACGGAACGATCGTGATCGTCTCCCATCGCGACGCGCAGAGCTCGCCGGCCGCGGCCGACCTGTCGGGCACGGCGGCGATGCTGGAGTTGGCCCGGGTCCTCAAGGGGGAGACGCTCAGTCACACGGTGATGCTCGTTTCCACCAGCGGCTCGGTGGGGGCCGTCGGCACCACGCGGCTGGCCCGTCAGCTGGCCGGCAGCCAGCTCGACGCGGTGATCGTGCTCGGGGACCTGGCCGGCTCCGATGTCACCCAGCCCGTCGTCGGGCCGTGGTCAAATGGACAGAAGATCGCCCCGCCGGCCCTGCGCAACACCCTGGCCGCTGCGCTGCGCAGCCAGGCGGGCCTTCGAGCGGGTGGGAACGGCGTCGGCGCCCAGCTTGCCCGGCTGGCCTTCCCCTTGACGATCACCGAGCAGGGGCCGTTCGGCGTCCACGGCGAGCCGGCCGTCTTGGTTTCCGTGGCGGGGCAGCGCGTCCCCCGGCGTGACGAGCGGGTCAGCGGAGGCCGGGTCACGGCGCTCGGCCGGGCCGTCCTGGTGACCGTCAACGCGATCGACCGCGGCTCGCCGATCGCGGCGCCCTCCTCCTACCTGCTGTTCGGCGGCAAGCTGGTTCCGCTCTGGGCGGTCAGGCTTCTGGTGCTGGCGCTGATCGTTCCCGTGCTCATGGCCACGATCGACGGGATCGCCCGGGCGCGCCGGAGAGGGCATCCGATCAGCCGCTGGATCGTGTGGGTGCTGAGCAGCGCCGTCCCGTTCGTGCTGGTGGCGGCGATCGTGCGAGGCGCCAAGCTGGCCGGCGTACTGGATGCGACCCCGCCCGGGCCGGTCGGGGCCGGCGCCGTGCCGCTGCACGGCGCGGGAATCGCTCTGTTGGCGGTGCTCGCGTTGGTGCTGGTGCTGTCGTTCTGGCTGTTGCGGCCACTGTGCCTGCGGCTCGTGGCTCGGTTCGCCGGACCCCCGGGGACCCGGCGGGGATCAGCCGGGGAGGGTGCCGGTGCCGCGGTCCTGCTGGTCATCTGCGTGGCCGCCCTGGCGATCTGGCTGGCCAACCCGTTCGCCGCGGCGCTGATGATCCCGGCGCTCCATCTGTGGATGTGGGTGGTGGATCCCGATGTCCGGATCCCGCGGAGCCTGGCCGCGGTGATGATCCTGATCGGGCTGGCGCCGCCGTTGCTGGTGGTCGTCTACTACGCGCACGCGCTCGGGCTCTCACCGGTCGACGTGATCTGGAACGGCGCGCTGCTGATCGCCGGCGGGCAGCTGGGGATCCTGGCCGCCGTGCAGTGGAGCGTGGTGCTCGGATGCGTGGCCAGCGTCGCGGTGATCCTGCGCCGGGCCGAGCGACGAGCAGGACCGGAGGAGTCCGAAGTCATCTCGGTGCGCGGCCCGATGGGGTACGCCGGACCGGGCTCGCTGGGCGGCACCGAGTCGGCGCTGCGGCGCTGAAGCATGCGCCGGCTGATCAAGGACATCTCCTCGGTGTTGATCATCTCCGGGCTGTTGCTCGTGATCGACGCAGGCCTGACCCTGATCTGGACCGAGCCTGTGACCGCGGTGATCGGGACGATCAAACGCAACGAGATAAACAAGCACTACCTCAGCGCCCCGCTGACGGTGATCGAGGCCCACGCGTTGAGCAGCCTCCCGGCGCTGAGCCAGCGGATCGCCTTTCTCGCACGCCGTGAGCAGCACGATGTCCCCACCGGCGCCGAAATCGGAAAGATCGTGATCGGCAAGATCAGCGCGAGCTTCGAGATCGTCCAGGGCACCGACACGGCCAGCCTCGAGAAGGGCCCAGGGCACTACCCGGCGACCGCGCTGCCGGGCCTGGGCCAGACGGTCGCTATCGCCGGTCATCGCACCACGTATCTGGAGCCGTTCCGGCACATCGACGCCCTGCACTCGGGCGACAAGATCGAGGTGAAGATGCCGTACGCGGACTTCACCTACGTCGTGCAGTCACAGAAGATCGTGAACCCGACGGCGCTTTGGGTGACCAACAACGTCGGCTATGACCGCCTGGTGCTCTCGGCCTGCAACCCGCTCTACAGCGCCGCCCAGCGGATCATCATCTTTGCGCGGCTGAAAGGCGTCACGCCGGTCGGTGCGGCCCGTCCTCGCGCGTAGTGAATCGGGACCCTTACCGGGGCGCGATCGGGACGCTCGCCGGGGGGCGATCGGACGCTCGCCGGGGGGCGATCGGAAGGCTCGCCGGGGCGCGATCGGGACGCCGGCCGGAGCCGCTGCGGGTTTGACCTAGGCGACCGAGGGGAATCTTTGTTTACTCGGGTCCAGACGCGATGCAGCCGGGCAGATTCGCTGCCGATGGGTTGCAGGAGGCGTTCATGGAAGACGACAGAAAGCACGCGGTGGCCGAGATCAAGGCCAAGGTGGAGCGCGACGAATACACGGTCGATCCGGTCGCCGTGGCCGATGCGCTGCTCAAACGCCTGCGCGAGCTGTCCGAGCGCCGTCGGGAGCACGTGCGCACTGGCGAGCGAGGCCCCCCGCGCCCTGACGAGCGAGGCCCCCGCTACAACGCGTGCTCGTATCCCGCCAGCTCGCCGCCGGGCCAGTCGGCGAAGCGCAGGCCGGGCTGGCCGGCCAACACCTGGCCGATCCAGGTCAGTTGGACCGCCTCCTCGTGGTCGCGGAACGCCGCCTCGGCGCTGGCCCGCGCGTTCCGGGGCACGCAGGCGCAGAGCTCATAGTCCTCGCCGCCGGTGGCGGCCAGCACCGGCGCCGGCACTCCGAGCTGCTCGGCCACCTCGGCAACGCCGTCGGCGAGCGGAAGTGAGGCCAACGCGAGCTCGATTCGCACGCCGCTGGACCGGGCCACGTGGGCGGCGTCGGTGGCCAGCCCGTCAGATAGATCGATCATCGCCGTTGCCCCGGCGCCGGCGAGCGCTCGCCCGGGGGCGATCCGCGGCTGGGGATTGGCGTGGCGGGCTCGGAGCCGGTCGGCCAACCGGTTATCGACGCGGGCACGTCCGTCCAGCACCGCCAAGGCGGCGGCCGTGGCGCCGAGCGTGCCGGTGACGGCCACCAGGTCGCCCGGGCGCGCGCCGTCACGGCCCACCAGCTCCCCCGGGTCAGCGGCCCAGCCGACCACGGTCACCGACACGATCAGCTCCCCGGCCCGAGTCACGTCACCGCCCGCGATGCTCACGCCGAATCGCTCGGCCAGGGCCTGCGCGCCGGCGAACAGCTCGAGGACCTCGACCCGCTCGGCTCCCGACGGCAGGCCGAGGGCGAGGTAGGCCTCACCGGGGCGGGCGCCCATCGCGCCGAGGTCCGAGAGGGCACCCCCGAGCGCGCGCTGGCCGATCTCGCGCATGGAGAGCTGCCCACGGCGGAAATGGATGCCATCGACCATCGTGTCCACCGAGGTCACGGCGTAGCCGCGGCCGCGTACGACCGCGGCGTCGTCGCCGATCCAGCGGACAACTTGGGGCCCCGCCGGCGCGAGCACATCGCGCAGCGCGTCGATCAGATCGCGCTCACGCACGGCCTCGGCCGGGCTCAGCGGTGGCGGTAGACGATCCTGGCGCGATCCAGGTCGTACGGGGACAGCTCGACCCTGACGCGGTCCCCAGGAAGGATGCGGATCCGGAAGCGTCGCATCTTCCCGGCCACGTGGCCGAGCACGACGCGATCCATGTTGTCGAGCTTGACGCGGAACATCGCGTTCGGGAGGGCCTCGACGACCTCTCCCTCGAGCTCGACCTTCTCTTCCTTGGGCATGCTTTGTCTCTCGGGGCGATTTGCGGACGTGCGTGATCGCGCGCCGCTTCGATGACAAAGCTACCAGCAGGGCCGGGGAGACACCCGGAGCCGGTGTTAGTGCTTCTTTATCCCGCCGCCGCCGGTGTTGTGGCCGCCGCCGAAGCCGGCCGGCGGCTTGTTGCCGTTGCCGTTCCCATTCCCGTTTCCGTTCCCGTTTCCGTTTCCGGCCGTGGGCGGCTTGGCGCTCGGCGGTTGGGGCTTGCCCTGGTAGAGCGTCGGGTTGTTGTAGGGGTTGGCAGGCGTGCCGGTCGTTCCAATGCCGCTGGTGCCCGTCCCGTGGGTGCCCGTCCCGCTGTTGCTCTTGGCGTTGCCGGTCACGGCGAAGTTGCCGAAGAACGGGGTGCCGTGCCACGGAACCGTCGGCGGAGTCCAGTCGCCGCAGTATCCGTTGGAGGCCACCTGCATGTAGTCGTGCCAGATCGGGGCGGCCAATGTGCCGCCGAAGCCGCCGGGCATCGAGGTGGTGGCGTTGGGGTAGCCGACCCAGACGGCCGTCGCGAGCTGCTTGGTGAAGCCATCGAAGTACGCGTCGGTGAAGTTGCTGGTAGTGCCCGTCTTGCCGGCGGCGGGGCAGCCGTAGTTGGCCGCGGTGCCGGTTCCCGAGGTGATGACCGTCTTCATGACCTGATCGGCGGCATAGGTCTCGCCGTAGGTGAACACCCGGTTCCCCTTAGCCGCACCGAGCTCCGAGGAGCTGCCGTCCGGGAAGACCACCTTGCTGATCGCCGTGGGGGCGTAGTGGATGCCGCCGTTGGCGATCGTGGCATAGGCATCGGCCATCTCCAGCGGGGAGACGCCCACCGCCCCCAGGACCTCGGACGGGAAGTTGGTCAGCGGGGAGGTGATGCCCATCTCGTGCGCGGTCGCGGTGACCTTCTCCATCGTCAGATCCTGAGCGAGCTGGGCGAACACCGTGTTGTCGGACTCCGTCGTCGCCCGGGTTACGTTGATCGTGCCCTGGTAGCTGAGCTCGGAGGTCTGCACGTGGTAGGTCGGATAGGCGGGCAGCCAGCCGGGGACCAACTCCTTGGACACGTAATACGTCTGGTTGGGGTCGCCGTCGAAGGCATGGATCAGCGTCATCAGCGCGAACACCTTGAACGCCGAACCGGTCTGCCGGTGCGATTGGGTGGCGTAATCGAACGTGGTCTGGCCATCACCCGAGCCGTACTTCGACGATGTGGCCATGGCCAGGATGTGGCCGTTGTGGGGGTCGATGCTGACCAGCGCGGCGGCCGGCTGGCCCACTCCGCCCTCGTGGGCCAGGATCGACTGGGTGGCCTCCTCCTGGCGCTTGAAGTCGATCGTCGTGTAGACCTTGAGCCCACCCCGCTGGACCGTCTTCAGTCCGAAGCGCTTGATCAGCTGCTGCTTGACGTAGTCGAAGACGTAGGGCTGGCGCTTCAGCTGGTAGGTCGAGTTGCGTTTCACCTGCAGCGGCGAGGCCGCGGCGGAATCGGCTTGCGCCTGGGTGATGTAGCCGGCGGTCACCATCGCCCTCAGCACCTCGGTGCGGCGGGACCGCGCGGCGCCCGGATTCTTGAATGGGTTGTCATCCGACGGCGCTTGGGGCAGTCCGGCGAGCAGCGCGTACTGGGCCAGGTTGAGCTTCTGCACCGGCTTGTTGAAGAACAGCTGTGATGCTGCGCCCACGCCGTAGGCGGTCTGGCCGCCGAGCGTGCCGTAGTCGACATCATTCAGGTACTCGTCCAGGATCCAGCGCTTCGGCCGCTTCTGCTCCAGCTCGTTGGCCAGCTTGGCCTGGATGATCTTGTACTTGATGTTGTGGTGGGCGCGGATGTCGTTGGGCAGGTAGACGTTGTCGACCAGCTGCATGGTCAGCGTTGAGCCGCCCTGCACGGTGCCGCCGTTGACCAGGTCCTTGACCCCTGCCCGCACGATTCCCTGATAGTCGACGCCGCCGTGCTGATAGAAGCGCCGATCCTCGATCGCCACGGTGGCGTTCTTGAGCATCTTGGGCAGCGCATGGTCGGGCAGAACGGTGCGCAGCACGTCGGTGGCGATGTACCCGAGGAGGCTCCCGTCGCTGCCGAACACCTCCGAGACCTGGCCGGGATCGCGCGCGCGGAGCTGGCTGATATCCGGCGCCGAGTCGGCGACGCTGACGATCCAGCCGAGGACGCTCATCGCGGCGATCACGACTCCGCAGATGGTCAGCAGGACGGTCATCAGCGCCACCCGCCTGAAGGGGTGTCGGCGATTGCGCTTGCGGCGGCGCTGTCGGTCGCGTCGGCTCATGGAGGGCGTTTGGCGGACGGTCGTAGGGCGATCGGTGCTCTGCTCGACGCCTGAACTCGGGCCCGTCAGTGTAGCTCCACGGCTGTTTCGTGCTGCCGGTTGGGGCTCCTTCCCGCGGGCGCCCGCGCCCGCCGGGGACCGCGCCCACGGCCCGGCCCGGCCCGGAGTTGCCAAGATCGCCATCGGCATGCCCGCGGAGTCCTCCACGTCAGCGACGGCCGGGCCGCTCCATGGCGTGAGGGCGCTGCTGCTCGACGCGATGGGGACGCTGGTTCGCCTCGAGCCGCCCGCGCCGGCGTTGCGGCAGGAGCTCGCGACGCGCTTCGGCCTGGCGGTGAGCGACGAGCAGGCGGGGTCGGCGCTGGCCGCCGAGATCGCCTACTACCGAGCGCACCTCCAGGACGGGCGCGATCAACCCAGCCTGCTGGCGCTCCGCGGGCGCTGCGCCGAGGTCCTGCGCGCGGCTCTGCCGGGCGGAAGGGCGCTGGCGGCGATCGACCAGGACGAGTTGACCGAGGCGCTGCTGGCCTCGCTGCGCTTCAGCGCCTTCGACGACGCCCCGCCGGCGCTGGAGGCGGCCCGCGACCGCGGTCTGCGTCTGGTCGTGGCCAGTAACTGGGACGTCTCGTTGCCGGAGGTGCTGCGGCGGATCGGGCTTCTGGATCGACTGGATGGCGTCGTCGTCTCGGCGGAGATCGGGGCGCGCAAGCCCGATCCGCGGGTGTTCATCGAGGCGCTGCGCCGCGCGGGGGTCGCTCCGGGCGAGGCAGTGCACGTCGGCGACGACGAGCTCGAGGACGTCCAGGGCGCCCAGGCGGCGGGAGTGCGGGCGATCTTGCTCGCTCGCGACGGTCGTCCCGGGCCGCCGGGAGTCCCGACGATCGCCAGCCTGGCCGACCTGTGTCCCGAACCCTAATCTGAAGCGTGATGCCGAGCGTGCCCCCGCCCAAGGCCTACGGCGACCCGCCGCCGGGCGCCGCTTCGCCCTCCGAAGAGCCGGGTGCGCGCCTGTGGACGGCACCGGCGGCGGTCCTGCTCGGGCTGGGCATCGGGGTGATCGCGACAATCATCGTCGAGGTCGTCGGCCAGGCGTTCGGCTCAAACCTCTCCCACCCCAGCCCGGCGGTCAGCCTGATCGGCGACGTGGTCTTCGACATCTCGTTTGTCGTGGCGGCCCTGTACTTCGCGGTGCTGGGCGGGATGCGACGACCGGCGGACTTCGGCTACCGCAAGACGCCGCTGCGGCTCGGGATCATCGCCGTGGCGGTCGCCGGGGCCGGGTACTACGCGCTGAGCTGGGTCTACGCGACCGTGCTGAACCTGCACGGCAACGACAAGCTGCCCAACGAGCTCGGGGTCAACAAGCACACCGCCGCGCTGATCGGGGCGGCGGTTTTCGTCTGCGTGATCGCCCCGATCGCCGAGGAGTTCTTCTTCCGAGGGTTCCTGTTCGGAGTGCTCCGCCGGATGCGGGTGATGCTCGGCGGCCGGGACGTCGGGGTCTGGATCGCGGCGCTGATCACCGGACTGCTGTTCGGCCTGGCGCACCTCGGCTCGGCCTCGCCCAAGTTTCTGGTGCCGCTCGGCTTCCTCGGCTTTGTGCTCTGCATGGTCCGCTGGCGGACGGGCTCGCTGTATCCGTGCATGGCGCTGCACTCGCTGAACAACTGCCTCGCGCTCGGCGTCAACCAGGTGCACTGGAGCGCTCCCGAGATCCTCGCGTTGATGGTCGGGTCGCTCTCGACAATTGCGGTCATCACCGGCCCGCTGGCCGTCCGCAACCGGGAATCGATCGGCCGATAGCCCGGGGGGCCGACGACAATCTGGTGGCCCTCTTGCCGCCCCGACTTGCCGTACTGATTTACTTTCGCTTCATGTCACGCCTCCCGCATCGCGTCCTCGCGCTCACGGCGTCCGTATTCCTGGCGTCGGGCGCGCTTGCGTCCGTTGCCGGCGCGGCCACCAAGACCACGACCACGACGCCAACAACGACGTCAACCACGCCCGCGACGCCGACGACGAGCCCCGTCAAGGCATCGGCCGTCCTCTACCTCCCGGATGCCTTCTTCGTGAGCCGTTCCCCGGTCACGGTCCCGGATCGCACGATTCATGTCTCCGGCGTCGTGCGCCCGTATGTCCCCGGCCAATGGGTGAGCGTGCGCTCCTATCTCGGCCACAAGCTGATCAAGCGCGACCGCCTGCGGGTCAGGCCGTCCAAGAACCACAAGCTTGGGCTGTTCACCGAGAAGGTCACCAGTCGGGGCGCGGGCGGCGTTTCCGTAGTGGTCGGGCATTCCCGCACCGCCACGATGATGAGCTTCGCCGCGCGGCGCAGCTATGAGGTGCTCGGCGAGAACGTCTCGTTCGGCTCGCGCGGGAAGCTCGTCGAGCTGATCCAGCAGCGCCTGGCCGCGCTGCACTTCTACATCCCTCAGACCGGGGTCTACGACCAGGGCACCGGCCTGGCCGTAGACGCCTACCACCGGCTGCTCGGCCGGGGGGTCTCCCAGCGGGTCGACGGGCCCACGATCAGCTCTCTGCTCAACGGCTCCGGTTCCTTCCAGGTCAAGTACCCCAGCCACGGCACGCACGCCGAGGGGGACCTGAGCCATCAGCTGCTGGCCCTGATCCACGGCTCGAAGGTTTTCTGGATCCTCCCGATCAGCTCGGGCAAGCCCTCGACGCCGACGGTCCTGGGCAGCTTCAGGATCTACCGACGGGATCCGGGCTATCTGCCCGATGGCATGTACTACTCGAGCTTCTTCATCGGCGGCTACGCGATCCACGGCTTCAACCCGGCGCCCGACTATCCGGCCAGCCACGGGTGCATGCGCCTGCCGATCGCCGACGCGATCCCGGTGTTCAACTGGCTGAACTACGGCGACGGGGTAGACGTCTACTACCGCTGAGCCGGCCTGAGCGGCGGAGCGGGGTTCGCGGAGCGGCGTCGCGGAGCGGCGTCGTCCTCTCGGGGCCGACTTCGCTCAGAGCTGAGACGGACAGCTAAGCGACGCCGCGGGAGTACCGGGCCATGAACCCGAGTCCGCCGCCGAAGGCGACCAGCGCGAAGATCGTCGGGATCCCGTGATTGACCCAGTCGCTGTCCGACGCGACGATCGAGTGAAACGGTGAGGTCAGGGCGCTGGCGGCGCCGTCGATGAAGCGCCGCGGCTGGCCCTTGGGGTGCGTGGCCGGGGCCGGACTGCCGGGCGTCGAGGCCACCAGCAGGCCCTGTTGGTGCTTGGATCCGGCCGAGACCTGGTCCCGGGCGAACAGCGCGAAGGAGACCAGCAGGAGCAGCGAGCATGTGCATGCGGTCACGACGAGAGCGCGGTGGATCACGACACGCGTATCGGCCGTGGCGCTGACTAGCATGAGCGCCGGCAATGGCTTTGGACGACGATTCGAACGCCCGGGCGCGCCTGACCCAGGCGTTGCGCGAGCACGCGCTGGTGATCGGCGAAGTGGTGCTGACCAGCGGCCGCACCGCCCAGTATCTGGTCGATGCCAAGCGGGCGATCCTGCTGCGCGCGGGCTTCGAACCGCTGGCCGAGCTGGTCGCCGCCTACGCGAGCCAGTGGGGGGCCACGGCCGTCGGCGGGATGACCATGGGCGCTGACCCGATCGCCTGCGCGGCGCTGGCCGGCGGCGCCGACGTGAAGGCGTTCTTCGTGCGCAAGGAAGCAAAGCAGCACGGCCTGGCCCGCAGGATCGAGGGGCCGCTGCTGGCGCCGGAGGACCGCTGCCTGCTGGTCGAGGACGTGGTCACCACCGGCGGCTCGACGATTCGCGCCCTCGAGGCCGTGCTCGACGAGGGCCACCAGGTCTGCGGCGTCCTGGCCATTTGCGACCGCCTGGCCGGGGGTGGCGAGGCGATCCAGGCCGCCGCCGGAGGCGCGCCCTACGTGGCGTTGACCACGATCGACGACGTCTATCCGGAGCGTCCGGACCGGGGGTGATCGGTTCCGGCCGAGCCGGTGATCGGCCCCGGCCGAGCCGGTGGTTGGCTCACGGCGAGTCAGCCTGGCGGGGGGTGTGGGATGAAACTGTCGTATATGAACAGTTTCATCCCACACCCCCCGGGAAACGGGCGATCTTGGTCGGGAAACGCGCGGGCCGGGTCGGGAAACGCGTCGGGCCTGGTCGGGAAAGGCGAAAGGCGTCGGGCCCTGGTGGGGAATCGCAGGGCCTGGTCGGAACAGGCGCGGCGTTAGCGGGGGAGCGTGCGGCAGGAGGCCGCAGTCTGGTGGACCCCCTGGATCTTCCAGCCCGAACCGTCGGGCTTGGGCGTGAACAGGACCAGGGGGTTGCCGTGCGCGATCGCCTGGCCGTATTTGAAGCCGACGGTCGAGACGTTGACGCGGAGATTCCAGGCCACCGCCGTCTGGTACTGCAGCCTGGTGAGCGGTTCGCCGCAGGCCTTCAGGCGATCGCGACCGCCGAGCCGGCCGACGTCGGTGGCGAGGAGGTTGAGCACGTGGGTCCGCCGCCGTTGCTGGCGGAGGTCTTTGTGCTCGAATTGCCCCCGGTGCACGATCGTCGGCACGAGGCTGGCGCTCAGCAGGGCCACCAGCCCGATCCCGAGCAGGCCTGTGGGTGCCGAGAGCTTGGGCGGGTCGGCCAACAGGCGTCCCACGGCGACGCCGGCGAGCGCGATCAGGATCCCGCCGGCCTCGAACATGTAGCGCTGGAGCGCCGGCCAGCCGTGGTAGGCGAAGGCGATCTCGACGAGCACCCAGACGACGATGATCGCGACCAGGGCCAGCACGGTGCGGTCTCGCCGCCGCACGCCCAGCGCCACCGCGATCAGCGCCGCCAGCTGAACTGACACGGGATTCATCTCGTAGAAGCGATGCAGCACGCCCCACAGCCGGTTGCCGGAGATCGCGCGGCCGGAGTTGTTGGCGTTGTCGCCGGCTACGAAGAACGAGCGCGAGCTGATCGCGGGGATCCCGAACCACAGCGCCAGCAGCGCCACCCCGCCGAGGATCAGCTGCCAGCGCATCGCTCGGTCCTCGCGCCACAGCCACAGGCCGTAGAGGCCGAGGAACGGCCACGCCTCGGGCCGGCCGAGCGAGGCCAGCACCGCACACCAGAACGCCCAGCGGCGGCGCCCGCAGAGATGACAGTCGATCGCCGCCAGCGTCAGGGCGACGATGACCGGATCCGACTGGGCGCTGAGGATGTAATGCGAGTAGTTGTTGATGCACAGCACGGCGATCCCGGCGAAGACGCCGGCGACCCACCCGGCCCACCGGCGCTCGGCCGGTGCCGCGGTCAGCCGGTAGGCGATCCGCCCAGCGAACACGGCGCCGCTCAGCGCCAGCGCGGCCGACGCGATCATCCACAGCCACAGCTGGGCAGCGCCGAACAGGCCGAACGGAACCGTGAACAGGTAGGGCAGGGGCTTCCAGGACGGCGCCGCGTTGGTGTCGAGCGACAGCGTCAGCGTCTGGTGGCCCCAGACCAGCCAGCCGTAGGGATCGAACCCGGGGCGCGTATTGGCCCAGCGCACGATCACCGCGGAGATGATCAGCAGCCCCGCGCCGGTCAGGATCGCCGGATGGCGGGCGAGCGCACGGGCGCGAGAGCCCGGCGAACCCCGCCCGGGGGTGGCCGAGGAGGCCCCGGCCGCGGGCTGTTCGATGGTTGACTGCGCCACGGGCAGCCGCTGACGGTATCAGCGGATCGGGCCGCCGCTCCGCCACGGGCAGCCGCTGACGGTATCAACGGATCGGGCCGCCGCTCCGCCGCGGGCCTTTCGCCGAGCTGGCGGCAATGCGCGCGCAGTTTTGCCGCCGCGGCCAACTCGTAATCGGGCCGTGGCGGCGAGTCGGGGCGTACGCTCGAGTTCGGGCCGGGACGGCGCTCCGGGCGCCTGGCCCCGCGTCCATAAGGCTTTGCAGGCATTTTCCGGCGCCGCGAGTACCCCCGGCAGGAATCGAACCTGCATCCCGCGCTTAGGAGGCGCGTGCTCTATCCATTGAGCTACGAGGGCGCGAGCGAGAGCGTAGCCGTCCCTCGTTACATTTATCCGGCGTTAGGGTTTGGTGACAAGGCCTTCTAACTGTGGTATTTCCCTGACCTGGTGGAAGGATCCAAGGGCTTTCCGGGGAATAGCGTCGTCCGATAGATGAGCGTCGGCGCATCAGAGCTGCTGGTCGGCGGAGACGGGACGGTCGACCAGGTCGAACTGGCGGCCGGGGAGATCAGCGCGCGCTCGCCCGGCGCCCTGTTCTGGCGGCGCTTCCGCTCGGACAGGGTGGCCATGGTCTCAGCCGGCTTCCTGATCCTGCTGGTGCTGATCGCGATCTTCGCCCCGCTGATCGTCGATCTGTTCGGCCTCCCGGGGCCTTCGACGCAGAACCCGAACCTGACCGACGCGTTCGGCACGCCGATCGGACCCAGCGGCGCTCATCCGTTCGGCGTCGACCCGCTCGGCGAGGACGTGATGTCGCGGGTCATCTACGGGACCCGCGTGTCGCTCGAGGTGGGGATCATCGGCACCGCGCTCTCCACCTTTGTCGGGGTCTCGCTCGGACTGCTCGCCGGCTTCTATCGCGGCTGGGTAGACACGCTGCTCTCGCGCATCGCCGACGTCGTGCTGTCCTTCCCGATCCTGCTCTTCGGGATCGGGATCGCGGCAGCGTGCGCCGTCAACGGATGCCTCGGCGGCGTCATCAACCCGGGAGTGCAGGTGATCATCGGGGTGATCGTGATCTCCGGCTGGACGTACATCTTCCGGATCGTGCGCGGACAGGTGCTCTCGCTGCGGGAGAAGGAGTTCGTCGAGGCCGCGCGCTCCCTCGGGGCGTCCGACACGCGGATCATGTTCCGCGAGGTGCTGCCCAACCTGGTCGCGCCCATCATCGTGTTCAGCAGCCTGCTGATCCCGCAGAACATCCTGTTCGAGGCGGCGCTGTCGTTCCTGGGCGTCGGCGTCAAGCCGCCTACTGCAAGCTGGGGTCAGATGATCTCTGACGCCACCAACAACTTCCAGACGGTCTGGTGGTACATGCTGTTTCCAGGGGTCGCGTTGCTGTTGACCGTGCTCGCCTTCAACCTGGTGGGCGACGGGCTCCAGGACGCGCTCAATCCGAAGGCCGGCAGGTAGCGGCCGAACGACATGCACAGAGGAGGCATGATGACGTTGCACTTAAAGAGGCTCGCACTCGCTGGGGTGGTGTGCGCACTCGCGTTCGCTCTCGCGGCCTGTGGATCGAGCAAGTCGAGCAGTTCGAGCGGTGGCAGCAGCGGAGGCAGCAGCAGCAGCTCGTCGAGCGGCTCATCGCTGAAGCCGGCCATCGATGGTTCCGGTCAGACCCTCAACAACGGGAAGAAGGGCGGGGTGCTCACGGTTCTCGATCACGAGGACTTCCAGCATCTCGATCCTGGTCAGGCGTACTTCGCGCTGGACTACGCGGTCCTCTACGCAACGCAGCGGCCGCTGTTCCAGTTCCTGCCCAACAGCCCGACCGTCGCCTCGCCGGACCTCGCCGCCTCGGCTGCGAAGCTCACCGACGGTGGTCGGACGGTGACCGTGACGATCAAGAAGGGCGTGCACTTCAGCCCACCGGTGAACCGTGAGGTCACCAGCGCTGATGTGGCTTACGCGATCGAGCGCGGCGCCAATCCGAACGTGGCCAATCCGTATTTCCCCTCGTACTTCAGCTACATCGTGGGCGCGGACAAAGCCACCGGAGGACCGATCGCGGGCATCTCGACGCCGAGTAAGTACACGATCGTGTTCCACCTGACCGGACCGTATGGCGGCTTCTTCGTCGGCGCGCTGTCGATGCCGCTGACGATGCCGGTGCCGAAGGAGTTCGCGGCGCCGCTGGACAAGAAGAAGCCGACCCAGTACGGGACCGGCGAGCTGGTCGCCACCGGCCCCTACATGGTCAAGACCAACGCCAAGGGCAGTGTCCAGGGCGTTGGCTATCAGCCCGGGAAGTCGATGGTCCTGGTGCGCAATCCGAACTGGAGTGCCAGCACCGACGTCCGTCCGGCATACCTCGACGGCATCAACATCAACATCGGCGGCGACACCAACGTGATCGGTCGCCAGGTGCTGACCGGCAAGCACATGATCCAGAACGACACGCCGGCGGGCCCGATCGTCAAGCTGGCCTATCAGAAGTACTACAACCAGCTGATCGCGGTACCGGGATCCGGCGATCACTACGTGGCGCTGAACAACAGGCAGGGCCCGTTCGCGAACGTCAACATTCGCAAGGCTCTGTGGGCCGCGCTGGATCGTGCGCAGATGAACAAGGTCTCCGGCGGATCGATCGTCGCTCAGCTGGGCACGCACTTCATCTATCCGGGCTCGTCGGGCTACGCCGAGTCCGGCGGTGATCACGGTCCCAATGTCGATTACAACAACTACCCCGAAGGCAACCTGACCGTGGCCGAGAAGTACATGAAGGCCGCGGGCTATCCGAGTGGTAAGTACACGGGCAGCTATGTGGTCAAGGTCGTCGGCTCAACCGGCGATCCGGCCCCGAAGAACTCGGCCATCGTCAACCACGCGATCCAGAGCCTCGGCTTCAAGACGAACTTCAACCTCGTCGACCAGTCGGTGATGTACCAGAAGTACTGCGGCGACCCGAAGCAGGAGATCGACGCATGCCCGGAGGTCGGGTGGATTCGCGACTGGTCCGATCCGCAGACCCTGCTGGATCCGACGTTCGCCGGCTACAACATGGTCGGAACGAACAATTCCAACTGGGGTCAGGTCAGCTACAAGGACTGGCTGAAGGCCAACGGCGGCACCTACACGGGTGGTCCGCTGACCCCGCTGGACCAGGCGATGCGAGTCGCCGAGAAGTCAGCCGGTGACGCCGGCCGCGCCCAGGCGTGGGCCAAGGTCGACAACTTGCTGACGGCTCAGGCGGTCGCCGTCCCGTGGCAGTTCGACAAGCAGGCCTACGTGATGTCGAACGACATCCGTCCCGTCAACCAGCTGTGGAACGAGGGCTCCTTCGACTACAGCTTCATGTCACTGAAGTAAAGGTTCACAGCGTGGGGTCCCGCCGCTCGGCGGGACCCCCACGCATCGTGCCCAGACGCCATGGTCCAATACATCATCCGCCGCCTGCTGTGGGGAGTCGTCCTCCTGATCGCCGTCATAGCGATCACGTTCGGGCTCTTCTATCTGCTGCCGAACGTCGATCCGGCCGAGCTTCGAGCGGGACGTAACTCCTCGCCGAAGATCATCCACGAGATCGCGGTGTCGCTTGGGACCAACAAGCCCGTCTACACGCAGTTCTGGCTCTACCTCAAGCACCTCGTCTTCCACTTCGACCTCGGCCAGAGCTATTACAGCGACGCCCCGGTCAAGTCCCTGATTTTCGACCGCCTGCCGGCCACGATCTCGCTCACCTTCGGTGCCGTGTTCGTGTGGCTGCTGAGCGGTATTCCGATCGGGATCATCTCGGCGACGATGCGCCGCCGGCCGGTGTCCGACCGCTTGCGCTGGACGCTTCTGGTGGGCTGGCTCTGCTTCGGCCTGATTCCCGTCATCACCCTGGCAGCGGGCAGCAACTGGTGGCAGATCGCGTTGCCGGCCTGGATCCTGATGGGGATCACGGCCGTATGGTTGTTCACTTCCAGGACCGGGACCGCACTCGATCGTTCGGCGATGGGTGGAGCGTTGGTGTTCGTCTCGGCCCCGGTGTACTGGCTCGGCCTGCTGGTCCTGTTCTTCTTCTCCGCCGACATCGGCAACCACCACATCTCCTTCCTCCACGGCGCCGGAAGCTACACGGGGCTGACGAACAGCCCGGTGCGTTGGTTCGAATCCCTGCTGATGCCGTGGTTCGTCCTCGCCGCCACCTCGGCGGCCATCTATGCGCGGCTGTTGCGCGGCAGCCTGGTCGACGTCATGGGCGAGGACTACATCCGCACCGCTCGGGCCAAGGGACTCTCGGAGCGCAAAGTGGTGCTCAAACACGGGGTGCGCTCGGCGATCACGCCACTGGTCACGGTGCTCGGGCTGGACATCGCGACGTTGCTCGGCGGCGCCGTGTTGGTGGAGGCGGTGTTCGACATCCCGGGCATCGGCCGTCTCAACTACGACGCCATCACGCACGCGGACTTCCCGATCGTGCAAGGTACGATCGTGCTCGCGGCCGTCTTCATCATCGTGGCCAACATCATCGTCGACATCGCCTACGCCTATCTCGACCCACGGGTGCGCTACTCGTGAGCACGTCGACGCCGCTGCTCGACGTCACGGATCTACGCGTCGAGTTCCCCACCGAGGATGGCGTGGTCCACGCCGTCGACGGCATTTCCTATTCGGTGCAGCCGGGGCGCACCCTCGGGATCGTGGGCGAGTCGGGATCGGGTAAGAGCGTGTCCTCGCTCACCACGCTGGGCCTGACGCGAACCCAGGGCGCGAACGTCTCCGGCTCGATGATGTTCGACGGGCGCGACCTGGTCCAGCTGCGAGACGAGGACCTGCGCAAGATCCGCGGCAACGAGATCGCGATGGTCTTCCAGGACCCGCTCTCCTCGCTACACCCCTTCTACAAGGTCGGCGCGCAGCTGATGGAGGCGGTGCTGACACACCGCAAGGTCGGAAAGCGGGCCGCTCGCGACCGGGCGATCGACCTGCTCGAGCTGGTGGGGATACCGGATCCCCATCGCCGGGTCGATCAGTTCCCGCACGAGTTCTCGGGGGGTATGCGCCAGCGCGTGATGATCGCGATGGCCCTGGCCAACGAGCCGAAGCTGCTGATCGCCGACGAGCCGACCACCGCGCTCGACGTAACGGTTCAGGCCCAGATCTTGGCCCTGCTGGAGGACCTCCAGACGCGGCTGGGCATGGCGATCATCATCATCACCCACGACCTCGGCGTAGTGGCCGAGATCGCCGATGAGATCGCGGTGATGTACGCGGGACGGATCGTCGAGCGCTCCTCGACCGAACGAATCTTCGCCAACCCGCAGCACCCGTACACCTGGGGTCTGCTGAAGTCGATCCCGCGTCTGGACAGCCCACGGGGGGAGGAGCTGGTCCCGATCGCCGGGAGGCCGCCGAGCCTGATCAACCGACCCCGCGGTTGCCACTTCCACCCGCGCTGTCCGTACGTGCAGGAAGCCCACCGTCGGATCGACCCGAAGCTCGAGCCGGTGCCGGGGGAGAGCATTCACAGCGTCGCCTGTCTGCTCGACCCCGCGGTACGAACCCGGATCTGGGACGGTCTGGTGCACGGCCGGGCCCAGGAGGCTCTCCAGTCGATCGCGGGACCGGGACTCGAGCACGCCGACCCGGCGGTGCTGGCCGCGCTGACCGAGGGTCCCGATGCGGCCCTGAGCACCCCGGTGCCCGGCGAGGTCGAGACCACCCCGGTGCCCGGCGAGGTCCAGGCCCCGGCGGCGAGCGACGCCAGCGCACCGACGACGGACGGCAGCGCATGAGCGCGGCCGGCACGCCGCTCGTCGAGGTGCGCGGTCTGGTCAAGCATTTCCCGATCACCACCGGGATCGTGCTCCGGCGCCAGATCGGGGCGGTGAAGGCAGTCGACGACATCTCGTTCGACGTGATGCGCGGGGAGACGCTGGGCATCGTCGGAGAGACAGGCTGCGGCAAGAGCACGACCGCGCGGCTGATCGTCCGCCTGCTCGATCCGACCGCCGGCGAGATCCGGTTCGACGGCGACGACATCGCCGGGCGCAAGAAGAAGGACCTCAAGTCGCTGCGGCGCGACATGCAGATGATCTTCCAGGACCCGTACTCGTCGCTCAACCCTCGCAAGACGGTGGGGTCGATCATCGCCGAGCCGTTCGTGATCCACGAGATGCTGACCGGCAAGGGCGAGCGCAAGAAGCGCGTGCAGGACCTGATGGACCGGGTCGGCCTGAATCCCGAGCACTACAACCGCTACCCGCACGAGTTCTCCGGCGGCCAGCGCCAGCGGATCGGCGTCGCCCGGGCGATCGCGCTAGAGCCGAAGCTGCTGGTGGCCGACGAGCCCGTCTCGGCGCTGGACGTCTCGATCCAGGCCCAGGTGCTGAACCTGCTGCTGGGGCTCAAACGAGAACTCGGACTGACCCTGATCTTCATCGCCCACGACCTCTCCGTCGTGCGCCACATGTGCGACCGCGTGGCCGTCATGTACCTCGGCAAGGTGGTCGAGCTGGCCCCGGGCGAGAGCCTCTACTCCTATCCCCGCCATCCGTATACCGGCGCGCTGCTCTCGGCCGTCCCGGTGCCCGACCCGGCCGGCGGAAAGCGCGAGCGGCAGCTGCTCAGCGGAGACGTTCCCAGTCCGGCCAACCCGCCGAGCGCCTGCCGTTTCCATACGCGCTGCCCGAAGGCGCAGCCGAAGTGCTCGATCGACGAGCCGCTGCTCGAGGACAAGGGTCGGGGCACGCTGGCGGCCTGCCATTACCCGCTGACCGACGAGGAGATCGCCACCAGCCTGCCGGCGGCGCTGACCGTCGGGCGTATGGCCTAGGGTCCGCCACCTACCCAGTCGCGGACCCTAATCCGAGACCTCGGCGTCCTGGGCCCCGCCGGTCTCGGCCTCATCGGTCCCGTCGTCCTCGACGTAGAGCGACTCGACCGCGAGCTCGTCGCCGCCCTTGCTCCAGAGCTTGACCTCGAGGAAGTCCGCGCGATAGTCGTCGGGGGCGATCAGCGTGAAGCGCTCCTCGACGAGCTCGCATTGGTCGACGGCCAGATTGGCCAGCTCGGCCGTGACCAGCGCCCCGCCCGGGATCAGTGGCACGCCCCAGACGAGCGTCATGTCCGCCGCCTTGCCCTGCTCGCCGCGCCAGCGCCCGATCACCTCGTCGTTGAGGTCGAGCTTCCAGTCGGGGTTGGCCTCGGCCAGCTCGGAGGTGTAGTCGGCCCGGGCCTCGAAGTCGCCGGGAGCGCCGCCATGCTCGCCGAAGGAGACGTAGCCGAACAGCTCGAAGCCCGCGGTGGTGCGGGAGATCGCGGGGACGTAGGTGCGCCCGCAGTAGGTCCGGTCAGGGAACCACCTGACCTCGCCGAGGTCGCCGAGCTCCTCGCCTTCGGAGTCGATGTCGATGACCGCCTCGGCGAAGTAGCGACGCAGCGTGTCGGCCCAGCGCCCGTAGGGCAAGGAGTCCTGCGGAGGCTCGGCGGCGAAGCTGATCACGAAGCGGTCGGTCGGGGGCATGCAGCGCGAGAGCCTACAGACGAGCCCGCCGGCGCGGACGCCGGCGCTCTAGAACGCACCCCGCCGGGAGAACACGGCGGGGATCGTCTTGAGCAGGATCGAGAGGTCGAGGAACATCGACCAGCGCTCGAGATAGAGGAAGTCAAGCCGCACCAGATCGTCGAAATCGAGCTCGGCCCGTCCGGAGACCTGCCACAGCCCCGTGATCCCGGGCAGCACGTGGTAGCGCTTCTTGTGCCAGTCCTCGAGCTGCTCAAAGTCGCGCATGGTCAGCGGCCGCGGGCCGACCAGCGACATCTCGCCCCGGACGACGTTGACCAGCTGCGGGAGCTCGTCCAGCGAGAAGCGCCGCAGGAATCGCCCGACGCTGGTCAAGCGCGGGTCCTCGCGGATCTTGAACAGGCCGCCCGACTGCTCGTTGAACGGCTCCAGATCGGCCTGGGTCTGGTCGGCGTGTTCGCGCATGGTGCGGAACTTGAAGCAGTAGAACGGCTTTCCCGCCATCCCCGGGCGCATCGACCGGTAGATCACCGGGCCGCGCGAGCTCAGCTTGATGGCCAGCGAGATGGCCAGGAGCACCGGGGTCAGCACCACCAGCCCGATCGTCGAGAGAACCAGGTCGAAGGTTCGCTTCAGGGCGTAGTCGATGCCTTCGAACACCGGCGGGCGCAGGGTGAACAGCGGCACGCTCTGACCTGGCACGAACTCGGCCCGGTTGATCAGGATCTCCATCGTCGACGGCGCGACGTGGACGGTGACGCCGCGCTGATGGCAGAGATCGACCAGGTCCACGGCCTTCTCCTGGGGGAAGTCCGGGTCGGCGATGATCACCTCCTGGACGCGCTCGCGGGCCAGGATCTCGTTCAGCTGGTCCAGCCGGCCCAGCGACCGCAGGCCGTTCTGCGGGCGCGGGGTCAGCGAGATGTAGCCGACCAGGTCGACCCGCATCTGGGCCCGGTCCGAAAGCGCGTGCGCGACCGCCTCGATGTGCTTGCCCGAGCCGACCAGCAGCGCCCGGCGACGGTAGCCAGCCTGCTCCAGCAGCCAGCCCGTGACCCGCAGGTGGAGGTTGCGCAGCGCCGCGATGTAGACGATCCCGAAGATCAGCGAGCCGTAGAAGATGTAGTAGCTCGAGAAGTGCTCGCCGTTGGCCAGCGCGAACACCAGCGCGATGATGGTGCCCTGGAACAGAGCGGACGCGATCCGGCCCGCCCCGGGCCGCCGGGGCCGATCGGCATAGAGGTCGACCCGGGCGAACATCAGCACCGTGACCAGGCAGGCGAACGGAATCCACGCGTGGATCCCCTGCCAGGCCGCATGGAAGTTGAACTCCCCGCGGATGGTCAGCTTCAGCGCCAGAGCGGTCCACAGTGCTCCGACCACCCCGACCAGATCCAGCGCCAGCAGCGAGACCACGCGCGCGACCCGCCGCAGCGTCTCCAGGCGCAGCAGGAACGACAGCGCGGGCGGGCGCTTTCGGCGGACGTCGTGCGAGGGCAGCGGCGCCGGGACGGGACCTTCGTGGGTCCCGTTGGCGTGGCTACCCGTTGTCTCGTGGGTCGTCGACACGTTCAGATGGGGTCCCGTGATTCCTCCCCTCTCGTAACGTTATGTTGACATTGAAGTTCCGCACTAAACCTCTGGGGCCGGTGCGGAGGCCGCTGAATGCGCGCAGAAAATGCGCTCAGAGCGGATTTCGGAGCTAGCCTAGACGGCCGACCAGCGCCTCTTTGCCGGACTGCTCGATCGTCTTGCGAAGGCCTTCCAGCAGATCGATCTCGGGTTCCCAACCGAGGATATCCCGGGCCAGCGCGATGTCGGGCTGACGCACCTTGGGATCGTCGACGGGAAGCGCCTCGTAGACGATCTCCGAGCTCGACCCGATCACCTCGATCACTGCTTCGGCGAGTTCCAGCAGCGTGAACTCGTTCGGGTTGCCGATGTTCACTGGATCGTGATGGCCCGACTCGGCGAGCAGGATGATCCCCCGGATCAGGTCGTCGACGTAACAGAACGACCGGGTCTGGGAACCGTCACCGAATACGGTGATCGGGCGGTCCTGGAGCGCCTGGCGCAGGAAGGTTGGGATGGCGCGACCGTCGTGAGGCCGCATCCTCGGCCCATAGGTATTGAAGATCCGGACGATTGAGGTGTCGACTCCCTGCTGGCGGTGGTAGGCCATGGTCAGCGCCTCTGCATAGCGCTTGGCCTCGTCATACACGCCGCGCGGGCCGATCGGGTTCACGTTACCCCAGTAGGTCTCCGGCTGGGGATGGATCTCCGGATCGCCGTAGACCTCGCTCGTGGAGGCGGTGAGGAAGCGCGCCCGGTGCTTCTTGGCCACCCCGAGCGTGTGGTGGGTGCCGTAGGAGCCGACCTTCAGCGTGTGCAGCGGCAGGCGCAAATAGTCGATCGGGGACGCGGGGGAGGCGAGATGGAAGACGAGGTCGATCGGCTCGTCGATGAAGTACGGCTCGATGATGTCGAGGTTGAGGTGCGTGAACTGGTCGGTCCTGATGTGCTCGATGTTGGCCAGCGAGCCGGTCTCCAGGTTGTCCACGCAGACCACCCGGTTCCCCCGCGCCAGCAGTTCGTCGCAGAGATGGGAGCCGAGGAACCCGGCGCCTCCGGTGACTAGGCAGGTCGTCATATCGCCTGAATCTACCGAGGCTCGGGGTCGCCCGGCCTGCCGGTGCTCGCCTTGCCGCGGTTTTCGCGCCGTAAGTGGTGGGTTTCGCCCCGCATGATCGTCAGCCGCTCGGAGTCGAAGTGCTCGAGCAGTGCCTGCGCGAACTTGCGGGATGTGTCGAGTTCGTCCCGGAGCTCGGCCAGCGTGATCGCGTCGTCATGGGTGCGCGCGAACGCGATCAGGCGCCGGCGAACCTCCTCGAGCGCGTCTGGGTGGTAATGCAGCGTCTTCGAGACGCGGACGGCGCGGCCTGCGGCGCGCAGCGCCTCCAGATCGACGGGGTCGAGCTCGGATTCCAGCGGCGGTTCGGCCCCGGCGGCGCGCAGCCGTCGCTCGAGTGCCAGGGCAGTCGGGCTCAGGGGCGCTGCTTCCGGCGGATCCGGAGTCGGAGACGGAGCCGCCGTGGCGGCTTCCGTGGCGGCTTCCGTGGCGGCTTCCGTGGCGGCGGGGCCCTCCGTCTCGCCGCGCGCGAGCCGGGCGAGCCGGGCCAGCACCTCGCGGCCGGGGCCATGCTTGCGCGGATGGGCGTCGAGCACTCGCCCGCCGCCGAGTGTGTAGGGCGGCGCGATCGCCCGGAGGACCAGGCGATCCTCGCGTTCGGGGACGACCGGCTGCTCGAGCCGGAGCTGCCAGAAGCGACCGCCGAGCCAGGCCACCCGCGCCGGGGTCTCACGGGTGCCGTGGTGCACCTGGACTCGGTCGCCGTGCTCGGGCTCGTGGTCACGGTCGCCGAACTCCAGCTCGGCATCGATCAGATACGTCGGTTCCAGGCCTGAGTCCCGCCCGGCCAGGACGTCGCCGCGCGCAATTTCGTCAACTCCGATCCCGGTCAGATTGACCGCCACGCGCTGACCCGCCGACGCGCGTTCCAGCGTCTGGTCGTGCACCTGCACGCCGCGGACGCGCACCCGCCGGCCGGCCGGGAGCAGCACCAGCTCATCGCCGCGGCCGATCGCGCCCGCCCACATCGTTCCGGTGACTACCGTGCCGGCGCCCCGGATCGTGAACACGCGATCGATGTGCAGCCGGGCCGGCGCGTGGTCGCCATCGCGGCCGGGGAGGGTTTCGGCAACCCGGCCCAGGGCATCCGCCAAGTCCTCGATCCCAGCACCGCTGCGCGCGCATACCGGAACCACCTCGGCCTCTGGGAACAGCTCGGCCGCCTCGTCGATCGCGGCCCGGGGATCGGCCAGGTCGGTCTTCGTCACCGCGATTACGCCGTGGCTGACCGCGAGCGCGCGCAGGACCGCGGCGTGCTCGCGCGTCTGGGGCATCACCCCGTCGTCGGCGGCGATCGTCATCAGGTAGAGGTCGATCCCGGAGGCGCCGGCCACCATCGTGCGGACGAAGCGCTCGTGCCCGGGAACGTCGATCACCGAGAGGCGACGCCCCGATGCAAGCGTCAGGCTCGCGTAGCCCAGCTCGATCGAGATCCCTCGCGCATGCTCCTCCGGCAGCCGGTCGGTGTCGACGCCGGTCAAGCTGCGAACCAGGGCGGTCTTGCCGTGGTCGATGTGGCCCGCGGTGCCGAGCGTCAGGGGCGCCGGTGCGCCCGGCGCTTCGCTCACGGAGTCATCGCCCGCTTGGCGGCCGCTCGCCGGGTTGGCCGTCCGCTCACGGGGTCGTCGCCCGCTTGGCCGCCGCTCCAACACCGGCGAGATCGTCCTCGCGCAGCGTCCGCGGGTCGAGCAGCACCCGGCCGTCGTGGATCCGGGCGATCACGGGGGGATCGGATTCGCGCAGCGCCCGCATCACGGCGACCGAATCGAGGTCGGCGGCCAGCGCCACGACGGGGCCCTCGAGCTCGAACAGCGGTAGCGCGCCGCCGCCGACTCGGCCGGTGGCGCGGATCACCTCGGCTCCGGAACCGATCAGCGCCTGCAGCGTCCGCGCGCGAACGGTCAGGGTCTCCTCGCCGGCCTCGAGCATCGCCAGCACCGGGATCTCGCGCCGGGCCCGCTCGGGGTCCTGGTACAGCGCCAGGGTCGCCTCGAGCGCGGCCAGCGAGAGCTTGTCGATCCGCAGCGCCCGGGCCAGCGGGTGCTCCCGTGCCGCGGCCACCGCGCCGGCGGTGCCCAGGAGCAGCCCGGCCTGCGGCCCGCCGAGCAGCTTGTCCCCCGAGCAGCAGACCAGCGCGGCGCCGCCGGCGATCGAGCGCTTCAGCGCGGGTTCGTCGGCCAGCGCCGGAATCCCGGCCGCCTCGGCGAGCACGCCCGACCCGACGTCGTCAATGACGGGCACCCCCAGCCCGCACAGCGCCTCGATCGAGACCTCCTCCACGAAGCCGACGGTGCGGAAGTTCGACGGATGCACGCGAAGAAGCGCCGCGGTTTCGGCCCCGGACGCGGCGATCGCGCGCTCGTAGTCGGCCAGCCTGGTGCGGTTGGTGGTGCCGACTTCGATCATCCGCGCCCCCGATTGGGCGATCACCTCGGGGATGCGGAAGCCGCCGCCGATCTCGACCAGCTGCCCCCGGGAGACGACGATCCCTCGGCCCCGGCCGGCCGTGCCGACCGGGCCGGCGAGCGCGGCGACGGCCAGCAGCACCGCTGCGGCCCCGTTGTTGACGACGATCGCCGCCTCGGCGCCGGTCAGCTCGCGCAGCAGGCGTTCGACGTGGGCCTGCCGGCTCCCGCGGGCCCCGGTGGCCAGGTCGAGCTCGAGGTTGCCGTAGCCATCGGCGGCTCGCGTGACCGCTGCCCGCGCGGCGGGCGCGAGCGGGGCCCGGCCGAGGTTGGTGTGGAGGATCACGCCCGTGGCGTTCAGGACCGGACGCAGCGAAGGGCGCTCGAGCTCCTCGATCAGGGCGCGGGCACGGTCGAGGAGCTCGATGTTCCCGGCGTCCTCTACGGGTGGTGCGCCGGCCAGCAGCGCGCCCCGCCGCTCATCGATCGCCCGCCGTGAGGCGGCGACGGCCAGTGCGCGCGGCGCGTCGAGGGACGCCGCGAGCTCATGAACGGCCGGCAGCGACCTCAGCCGGGGGTCGTCCCGGGCACCCACTCGCCCTCCTCCTGCTTCCAGATCGGCGCCTGGGCCTTGATCGTGTCGATGATCTCCCGCGCTCCGGCGAACGCCTCGGCCCGATGGGGCGCCGAGACCGCGATCGCGACGGAGGGCTCCGACAGCGGCACCCTTCCGGTCCGATGCTCGGCTGCCGCCGCACACAGCCCGTGACGGGCGATTGCGGCGGCGACGATCTGGGCGATCTTCGGCTCCGCCATCTCCACGTAGGCCTCGTAGTCGAGGTGGGAGACATCGCGGGTGACGCCGAGAAAGGTGACGACCGCCCCGGCGCGCGGATCGCGCACCAGCTCGACCAGCCGGTCCAGCGAGAGCGGATCGGCGGTTACGCGGGCGTGCATCGCGCCGACCGAGCCCCCGGAGACCGGCGGGATCAGGGCCAGCTCGTCGCCCGCTTGCAGCATCGCGTCGCCATCGGCGTACTCGCGGTTGACCGCCATCACAACCCTCAGGCCGCCGGTGAGCCAGCCGATCTGGGCCAGCGCGTCGCTGACGCGAGCGTCCGCGGGAAGCTCGAGCTCGAGCTCCTCGGACCCGGCGCGCTCACGCAGCGCGGCAAACAAACGCACCCTGACCTGCATGAGCCCAAGGCTAGACCCTCCATCGGGACGGGCGGTAGGCCTGTCCGCCCGTATCTGGTGGTTTGCTTATCCTGCCTTTTGACGGACCGGGGGATGCAACTACCGAGAAGGAGCCAGATGCGTACACGGAGGAGGAGCTGGTTCGCCGCTCCGCTCTCACTGCTTTGTGTTGCCGCGCTCGCCGGATGCGGCAGCAGTAGTTCGTCCTCTGCGACCAAGAAGGCCAGCGCGAACCCAGTTCCGCTGTCGAAATCGACGTCATCCGGCGCCAGCTCGACAGCGTCGTCGACCCCGGCCGACCCCAAAGTCGCCGCGCTCGTGCCGGCGTCGATCAAGTCCAAGGGCACCCTGACGGTCGCCGCCGACGCCACCTACGCCCCGAATGAGTTCATCGCGCCGGACGGGCACACCGTGATCGGGATGGACGCCGACCTGGTCAAGGCACTCGGCGGCCTGATGGGGTTGAAGATCAACATCACCAATGTCACGTTCGACAGCATCATCCCCGGCCTCGCCGCGGGCAAGTACGACCTCGGCGCGTCCTCGTTCACCGATACCAAGGTCCGCGAGAAGACCGTCGATTTCGTCACCTACTTCACCGCCGGGGAGTCGTTCTATACCAAGGCCCAGGGTGGCGCCACGATCGCGTCAATTGCCGATATCTGCGGGAAGACCGTCGCCGTCGAGAAGGGCACGATCGAGCAGGACGACGCCACGGCTCAAGGAGCGAAGTGCAAAAAGGCCGGCAAGCCCGGGGTGAACGTGCTCACTTTCCCCGATCAGAACGGCGCGAACCTCGCGGTAGTCGGAGGAAAGGCCCAGCTCGGCTTCGCCGACTCGCCGGTAGCCGAGTACCAGGTCCAGAAGTCCGGCGGGCAATTCAAGCTCGCGGGTGCCGCGTTCGGCAACGCGCCCTACGGTCTCGCGATCCCGAAGGGCAGCGGTCTCACTAAGCCGGTGCTGGCCGCGCTCGAGGCCCTGATGAAGGACGGCAGTTACAAAAAGGTCCTCACCAAGTGGGGAGTCCAGGCCGGCGCGATCACCAACCCGAGGATCAACGGAGCGATCAGCTAGCCGCTGAATCGACGAAGCTCTGAGCATGGAAGGCTCCGAGCATCTAGCCGGTCCGGGGCGGCCCGAGGACATCTCGGCCGTCCCCGTCCGGCGTCCTTGGCGCTGGGTTGCCGGCGCATTGATCCTGATCGTCGCGGCGTCGCTGCTCCGGTCGATCATCAACAACAAGAAGCTCGAGTGGCACCTCGTCGGCCACTATCTGTTCTCGGCGCGCATCACCCACGGCGTGTACGAAACGCTCAAGCTGACGGTGATCTCGATGCTGATCGGCGTCGTGCTCGGAGTCGTCCTCGCCGTTATGCGGTTGTCCCCCAATAAGGTCGTTTCCGGCGCAAGTTGGTTCTACATCTACATCTTCCGGGGTACGCCTCTGCTCGTCCAGATCCTGTTCTGGAACAACATCGGGGCGGTCTACAAACACATCACGATCGGGGTGCCGTTCGGCGGCCCGGCGCTCATCACCGCCGATTCCAATTCGCTGATCACGACGTCGACCGCGGTGATCCTCGCTTTATCGCTCAACGAGGCGGCTTATATGGCCGAGATCGTCCGCGCGGGGATTATCTCGGTCAGCGAGGGTCAGACCCATGCGGCGCAGTCGCTAGGCATGAGCCGACTGCAGGCGATCCGCCTGATCGTGCTTCCCCAGGCGATCCGGGTCATCATCCCGCCGACCGGCAACGAGGCGATCGCGATGCTCAAGAACACGTCGCTCGCCAGCGTCGCCGCCTACACCGAGTTGCTGTACTCGGTGCAGTTGATCTACTCGGTCAACTACAAGATCATCCCGCTGCTGATCGTGGCCAGCATCTGGTACATCGTTCTGACGAGCGTGTTCTACGTCGGCCAGCACTTCATCGAGCGCCGCTTCGGCCGCGGGTTCAGTCGCGCGGAGACCGCCACGATACGGGCGCGCTGGCTCGGCATTGGACGCGGGAGTAGGCGATGAGTGAGCCGATGGTCAAGGCCGAGGGCGTGCACAAGCGCTTCGGACGGCTCGAGGTGCTCAAGGGCATCTCACTCGAGGTGCAACGCAAGGAGGTCATGTGCCTGCTCGGGCCCTCGGGCTCGGGCAAGTCGACGTTCCTACGGTGCATCAACCACCTGGAGAAGATCAACTCTGGCCGGTTGTCGGTCGACGGCGAGCTGGTCGGCTACCGCGAGTCCGGCGGCAAGCTCCACGAGCTGCACGAGCGCGATGTCGCGCGCAAGCGGGCCGAGATCGGGATGGTCTTCCAGCACTTCCATCTGTTCCCACACATGACCGCGCTGGACAACGTGTGTCTGGCTCCGATCCGCGTATCCGGGCTCCAACGCAAAGAGGCGCGCGAGCGTGGCCGCGCGATGCTCGAGCAGGTCGGGCTCGGCGACAAGCTCGACGTCTACCCCGTCGCGCTCTCCGGCGGCCAGCAGCAGCGGGTGGCGATCGCCCGCGCACTGGCCATGGAGCCGAAGCTGATGCTGTTCGACGAGCCGACGTCGGCCCTTGACCCCGAGCTGGTCGGCGACGTGCTGGACGCGATGCGCCTGCTCGCCCACAACGGCATGACGATGATCGTTGTCACCCACGAGATGGGCTTCGCCCGGGAGGTTGCGGACACGATCGTGTTCATGGACGACGGCGTCGTGGTCGAATCGGGCAAGCCGGACGAGGTGCTGGTCAACCCCAAGCACGAGCGGACGCAGGCGTTTCTCCACAAAGTGCTGTGATCGCCCCTCACGGGTATTCTCGGGCGAGATGGCCACCTACGAGCACCGCACGATCGCCCCGATCGTCGGCCCGGACGATGAGCGCCGGTTCACCGACTCGGGCATCGAGATCAAGCCCCTCTACACCGAGGAGGACCTGCCCGAGGGCCTCCCCGAGCGCCTGGGCGAGCCGGGGGCCTATCCGTACGCCCGTGGCATCCATGGCGACATGTACCGCAAGCAGCTGTGGACGATGCGCCAGTACGCGGGCTACGCGAGCGCGAAGGAATCCAACGAGCGCTACCGCTACCTGCTCAAGCAGGGCACGACCGGGCTTTCGATGGCCTTCGACCTGCCGACCCAGCTGGGGCTCGACTCCGACGATCCCCGCTGCCTGGGCGAGGTCGGGCGCACCGGCGTGGCGATCGACACGATCGACGACATGCGCACGGCGTTCAACCAGATCCCGCTGGACAAGATCTCGACGTCGATGACCATCAACGCCCCCGCCAGCGTGCTGCTGCTGCTCTACGAGCTCGTCGGCGAGGAGCAGGGAGTGCCCTCCGAGCAGCTCCGCGGCACGACTCAGAACGACATCCTCAAGGAGTACATCGCCCGCGGGAACTTCATCTATCCGCCCGAGGGCGCGATGCGGCTGACCACGGACCTGTTCTCCTACTGCAACGAGAAGGTCCCGAAGTGGAACACGATCTCGATCAGCGGCTATCACTTCCGTGAGAAGGGGTGCTCGGCCGTCCAGGAGGTCGCCTTCACCCTGGCCAACGGGATCGCCTACGTGCAGGCGGCGCTCGACGCGGGCCTGGAGATCGACAAGTTCGCGCCCCGGCTGGCCTTCTTCTTCAACGGCCACAACAACGTCTTTCAGGAGGTGGCCAAGTTCCGCGCCGCCCGGCGGATGTGGGCCGAGATCATGCGCGAGCGCTTCGGCGCCCAGGACGAGCGCTCGTGGAAGATGCGCTTCCACACCCAGACCGGCGGCGTCACCCTGACCGCCCAGCAGCCGCAGAACAACATCGTCCGGGTCGCGCTGCAGGGCTTCGCCGCGGTCTGCGGCGGCACCCAGTCGCTGCACACCAATGGCTTCGACGAGGCGCTCGCGCTGCCCACCGAGCGCGCAGCCAAGATCGCCGTGCGCACGCAGCAGATCATCGGCTACGAGTCCGGCGCCGCCGACACCGTCGATCCGTTTGCCGGCTCGTACTTCGTCGAGGCGCTGACCGATGAGATCGAGACCAGCGCCCGCGGGCTGATCGACAAGGTCGACGAGCTCGGCGGCTCCGTCCAGGCGATCGACTACATGAAGAACGAGATCGAGGAGTCGGCGTTCGGCTACCACGAGCGCTACCGGATCGAGCAGGACATCGTGGTCGGCGTGAACAAGTTCGTCGAGGACGACATCGAGATCACCGACATCCTCCGGGTCGACCCCGAATCCGAACGCGAGCAGCTGGACCGGCTGAAGGCGTTCAAGGCCGATCGCGACCAGGACCTCGTGGCCAAGCGCCTGGAGGAGATCCGGGAGTGCGCGCGGGGCACCGACAACCTCCTACCCGTCCTGCGCCAGGCGCTCAAGGATCGCTGCTCGATGGGCGAGGTCTGCGGCGCCATGCGCGACGTGTTCGGCGAATACAAGCCATCCTTCTGACCGTGCTCGTCAGCGCGGTCGCCTTCTCAGATCTCGTTCTCGCGGTCCACATCACCGCGGTGATGGTCGCCTTCGGCGTGACCTTCGCCTATCCGATCTTCGCCGTGGTGGGCGAACGGCTGGACCGGCGGGCAATGCCCTGGTTCCACCGGGTGCAGGTCGCCATCTCGCGCCGGCTGATCAACCCGGGGCTGCTGGTGGTGCTGCTCGCCGGGATCTACCTTGCCTCCGACGAGCATCAGTGGAAGCACTTCTTCGTCCAGTGGGGCATCGTGATCGTGGTCATCCTCGGCGCCGTGGAGGGATCCTTCATGATCCCCCGAGCGAAGAAGCTGGCCGATTTAGCCGAGCGTGATCTGGCCACCGGTTCGGCGGAGTGGAGTCCCGAGTACCTCGCGCTGCGCAAGCGCGTGGGCGGGGTCGGGGCGGCCATGGGCCTGTTGGTGGTGGTGACCATCTTCCTGATGGCTACGCACGCCGGCGCCTAGCCGGCGCCAGCCTCGCCCTGCGGCCGGCCGGATTCAGTGCAGGCGGACGGACGCCGTCGCCGTCACGTCGGAGAAGCCGTCCCCGACGATCACGCGCAGGCGAAGCCGACGCGCGTGGCGGAGCAGCGACGCCGGGACACTGTAGCTGTGCGTGGTCAGCCCCGCGATCAGCGTCTGCCAGCCCTGGCGTGGGCTGCTGAGGTACTGCACGGTTGCGGTGAGCGGCGCGCCGCGCGCGCCGCGCGGGCGCCAGCGAATGGTGAGGGCATGGTGTACCACGCGGTAGCCGCGGCGAGGCGTGAGCAGCCGGACGCTCGGCGAGACCTTGGGCCGCCGTTTTGAGGCCATGATCTGGGATCCGTGGGTCAGCTCGATCTTCGAGGCGCCGGTCGACGGCACGGTGGCGGTGAGGAACAGCACGCCCTGGCTGTCCTTGACCAGATTGGGCTGCACGGCGACGTCGCCGATCGTCTGGCCGTGCCGGCCGAGCACCTTGATATGAAACCCTGACCCCTGTGAGTGCGTCAACGGGCCTGAGGTGCTGCTGGCGCCGAGAACCGTGGCCCTGCCGCCGGGGAAGAGCGCGGCGTCAACGATCATCCGCGGCTGGGCAGAGGCCGTTGCGGCCGTCACGACGGCATGGGGTGCCGGCCCATTGTCTAGTTGCACGAACTTGGTCCAGTTGTCGGTTGATATCCACGCGTTGGCATCGCTTGCGTTTGTGCAGTAGGACATCAGGTCATACCACTGGTTCTGGGGCGCGATGATTCGGTAGTGGCCAGGCCCGCCGGAGTTGGGGATGCGATCGAGTCCGATGCCGTGAATGAAGCCCTGCTGGTCGGGCGGCCATGGGACGGCGACCTGACCATTGGCGCCGCCCCCGCCGCAGGGGCTGGCGTGGGCAAAGCCGACCTGATGTAGGAGCTCGTGCAGCGCCGAGGTGAGTGGTCGCGCCGGCGTGTGCGGGCCGATGATCGAGACGCCGGTGTTCGTGTACGACACGCCTTGGGTGATCGGGGAGAACCCGAACAGGTAGGAACGGCCGAAATGGAGTAGCGCCACCTGCCGGTTGACCACGTCGATCTCCGCCGACGTGAGGTCGGCGCGGCAGTTATAGATCGCCATGCAGTCGCTGAGGTCGGGCTTCACCAGTTGGTAGTGCGCGAGTCTGTAGTCGTGCACGATCTGCTGCACCTCCGCGGACATGTCCACGTACGCCTGGTAGTACGGCTGAATCACCAGATCATTCGGCGCGAGTGGCAGCAGGCTCCGGCCTCGGTTCAGCAGCGAGGTCAGGTTCGGCCCGGGCGTGAACTTGAATCCCCGGCCGCCGGGCAGCGGGTACTTGTAGGCGATCTCAAACGGCCGGATGGTGATCGGATCCGTCGTCGTGAAGGCGATTCGGGTCAGGGCGAAGGCGTCGTTGGCGGCGCAGCTCAGGCATTCGTGGATCGGCCGGACACCATTGCTGGCCGGATCGATCTCCGCGGCCAGGGTGATCGGCGCGCCCTCGGTCCAGGCCTTCGGCAACGTGAAGGTGTAGGCGCCGGTGGGATTGGTGCGGGCGCCCGGCAGCGAGTTGCCGACCTGCAGGGTGCGCGCCGCGTCGGCCGGGATCGGGCTGCCGCTCAGCTCATGCAGGCCGCCCCCCGCCGAGCTGTAGGCGTGCAGCACCGCGATGGTCCCGGCCTGGGCTTGGGCGCCGGGATCGCCGACCACGCTCGCGTAGGCCCGCACCACCGTCGCGACGTCCTTGATCAGCGGCTGGCCGGTATATGAGCCCCCGGGGGTGGCGCCGAGGACCGGCAGGGTCACCGAGAGCGGGGTGTCCCACGCCTGGTTCTGGATTCCCTGGGTGATCTCCAGCGCCTCGGTCTGCAGGTCCGGAAGTACGTAGCCGAAGCTCACCTGGCCCGAGGTGGTGATGTCGCAGGTTCCGGGCGAGCTCGAGGTGCCGGGGCAGTGAAGCGTCGTCCATCGTCCGCCCGTCGGCTGACCGGTCGGCGTTACGGTCGCGGCATCGAAGTGATAGTGGCCCGGCGACAGCGTCACCGAGTAGCTTCCGCTCGGACCGGTGGTCGCGGTCGTGTTGACTGTGGCACCCTGGGCGTCGGTTCCCGTCACCTTGACAAATGCCCCGGCCACCGGCTTGCTCTTGGTGTCCAGGACGAAACCGGTGATGGCGAGCTGCGATGACTGCAGCAGGAAGCCGTGACTCACCCCGTTCAGGGTCCCCCGTCCGATGATGTCGCCTGCGTCGTTGATGTCGGTCGCGGTCACGGCCGACCAGCCGCTGCTCGGTCCGAACAGGCTCGAGATGGACACGGTGGTGCCCCCGGAATACAGGGAGGAGACACCGGTGGCGTCACCGATCACGTCGTGGGCCGCGTTCACCGAGACCGAGTTGTAATACGTCGACTGCGAGCAGACGGGGACGACGGGGATCGTGCCCTCGGCGCCGCTCGGATCCCGGAGCACGCCGGCACCGCCGGTGCCCGTGCCCACCGTGCTGCCGTCGCTGGCCACGCTGCAGGCGCGGAAGTCGAGCGGCGTGCCGGTCCCGGGCCCGAGGTAGCGGGGTGTGCCGCTGCCGGGTAAGCCCGTCGGGTTCTGAGTGAACAGCTCGTGGCCGTTGTTGACGCCCAGGGTGAGGCTGCCTCCCAGCCCCGGCCCGAGCGGAGCGCCGTAGGGCGACAGCGCGTGTAGTCCGTTGCCGTAGGAGGTCGATGCCCAGGCCTGGTAGACATTGTCGTTCTGGATGGCGCCCTCCTGGATGGCCAGCTCCCCCTGGGCGTCGACCGCGAGGATGTTCATGTACGCGGGGCCGGGCGGATACGGAGGAAATGTCCCCACCGGAGATGCGAACGTCGTATAGCTCGACGGCGTCTGCCAGACCACCCCATTCCTGGTCAGGATGTCCGTGCCCACCGCGGTGCCCTGGTCCGAGACGCCGGCGATGTACGTCATGTTCGATGGCGGCGTCAGCGGGATCGTCGTGCCGGCGCTCCACAGAGCGGGGCCGAGAAAGTTGAACTGGCTGTCGTATCGATTGACCGCGACCGTGCCGCTCGCGTTCACCCCGACCGGTGTCACGTACGCCCCCAGATCAAACGCTGTGAACGACGACGCCGAAGGACCCGCCGCGCTTGCCTGCGCGGAAACGCTCAGCGTTCCGAGCCCGGCCAGGCACGCGCAGACCCGAACGGCGCGCCGAAGGCGGCCACGCCGCTTACTGGAGCTGAACACTGCTCACGCATCAAACGGCATCCGTAGCTGCCGGTCAATACGCCAAAACCGCGTACATTCTCTCGATGCCGCCGGATGCGTTGCTGGACCTGATCGGCGAGGTCCAAGGACTACTGGACCTTGACGAGTTTCGCCGCGGACTGATCGTCGGGCTCAGGCGTGCGGTCCCAGCCGAGTGGATCTCGCTCAACGACATCGGCCCGGACCCCGGTAGCACGACGGTGCTGATCGACCCGGGGTTCCCGGCCGAGGCCCATGCCGTGTTCGCGCGCCTCGCCCACGAGAACCCGCTGATCGTGCGCTATCAGCGGACCCTCGACGGGCGCGCATACCGCTTCAGCGATGTCGTCACGCCGACGCAGCTGCGCTCGCTCGCCCTCTACCGGGAGTTCTACGGACCCCTGGGCCTCAACCATCAAATCGCCTTCACGCTTCCCAGCGGGGCAGGGCGTCTGCTCGGCGTCGCGCTCAGCCGTCGCCAGCGGGACTTCAGCGGATCCGAACAGCGACTGCTCAATCGGGCTCGCCCGTTCCTGATCCAGGCATACCGCAACGCTTCGGAGCATACGTCCCTCGCCACCGACCTCGCCTGGCGGAGTCGAGCGCCCGCACAGCTCCCCGATCCAGCCGCTAATTGGCCCGCGCTACGCGGCCTCGGTTTGACCCACCGAGAGGCCGAGGTTGTCACCGGCATCGCGCTGGGCAGCTCGAGCGCCGCCTTGGCCACACGACTCGGTATCAGCGAACGCACCGTGCAGAAGCACCTCCAGCGTTGCTACCGCAAACTGGACGTACGGAGCCGCTCCGAAGCCGCCGAGCTCGTCTGGTCGCTTCAAGCGACGGCGTGATCCGCCTCGCCTGCAAGCGCGAGAACCTCGGAAGGAGTCGCGCTGAACCGGGCGAAATCCGGGGCATGGCAGAGCACGAGGCGAGTAGGACCCTGGTCAAATCCCCGCCCGAGTTGTGGGCGGAATGCAGCGATGCGTCCTCGTTGGAACGCCACCTCGGTCAGTTCGGAGAGATTCGCATCACGAGGCTCGAGCCGGAAACCGCCGTCGCCTGGGAGGGCGCGCACGCGAGCGGCACGGTGCGGCTCGAGCCGTCGGGGTGGGGGACCCGGGTGATCATCACCGCGGCTCGGGTCGCCGGCGACGCGCCCGAACCCCCTGCCGTGAAACCCGAGCCTGCTCCCGCCCCCCCACACGCGGCGAGCCTGCCCGAGTCACCGGGGGGACTGTGGACCAGGATCGTCGGCTGGTTCCGCTCGCCGTCCTCGCCGCCCATCCGGTTCGAACCGACGGAGCCGGCCGTACCCGCGCCACCCGCGCCGGCCGCCGACCGGGAGCCTTCTGGGCCGAACCCGGCCGACGTGCTTGCCGCGGCGCTCGACAGCCTCGGGCAGGCGCACCACCGCCCGTACTCCCGCGGCTGACCCAACCCCGCCGGTCGTTCTGATCGCGCGCGAGTCCGTAGACTCGCCGACCCACCCACGATCAGAGACCATGCGCGACAAGGCACCCGAGACCTACGAAGAGAAGCTCGCCCAACTCCAGGAGCTGAAGCAGGAGGCGATCCACGCCGGCTCCGAGGCCGCGGTCGAGAAGCAGCACGCCAAGGGCAAGTACACGGCCCGCGAGCGGATCGAGAAGCTGCTCGACCCCGGCTCGTTTCAGGAGCTCGACTCGTTCGTGCGCCACCGCACGTCGGAGTTCGACATGGAGAAGAACCGGCCCTGGGGCGACGCGGTGGTCACCGGCCACGGAACGATCGACGGGCGCCGGGTGTGCGTGTTCAGCCAGGACTTCACCGTGTTCGGCGGCTCGCTCGGAGAAGTCATGGCCGAGAAGATGTGCAAGATCATGGATCTGGCCGCGAAGATCGGCTGCCCGGTGATCGGTATCAACGACTCCGGCGGAGCGCGGATCCAGGAGGGCGTGGTCTCGCTGGGTGCCTACGGCGACGTGTTCCTGCGCAACGTTCAGTCCAGCGGCGTGATCCCGCAGATCAGCCTGATCATGGGCCCGTGCGCCGGCGGCGCCGTGTATTCCCCGGCGATCACCGACTTCATCTTCATGGTGAAGGAGACCTCGCACATGTTCATCACCGGGCCCGAGGTGATCAAGACGGTGACCGGCGAGGAGGTCGAGTTCGAGGAGCTCGGCGGCGCGATGAGCCACAACTCCAAATCCGGCGTGGCCCATTTCGCCTCCGACGACGAGGACACCTGCCTGGAGGACTGCCGTTACCTGCTCTCCTTCCTGCCCCAGAACAACCTCGAGCTGGCCCCGCGCGTGCAGCCGACCGACGATCCGCTGCGGATGGACGAGGAGCTCGACACGGTCGTTCCCGACAGCCCCAACAAGCCCTACGACATGCGCAACGTGATCCGCTACGTGGTCGACGACGGGGAGTTCTTCGAGGTCCACGAGCACTACGCCAAGAACATCGTCTGCGGCTACAGCCGCCTGAACGGCTACAGCGTCGGCATCGTCGGCAACCAGCCGGCCCAGCTGGCCGGAGTGCTCGACATCGAATCCTCCGAGAAGGCGGCCCGCTTCATCCGCACCTGCGATGCCTTCAACATCCCGATCATCACCTTCTGCGACGTCCCCGGGTTCCTGCCCGGGACGACCCAGGAGTGGGGCGGGATCATCCGCCGGGGCGCCAAGCTGCTCTACGCCTACGCCGAGGCCACCGTGCCCAAGATCACGATCATCACCCGCAAGGCCTACGGCGGCGCCTACGACGTGATGGGGTCAAAGCACCTGGCCGCGGACATGAACTTCGCCTGGCCGACCGCCGAGGTGGCGGTGATGGGGCCCGAGGGCGCGGTCAACATCATCTACCGCCGCGACATCCAGGCCTCGCCGACGCCCGACATGCGCCGGGCCAAGCTGATCGAGGACTACCGGGCGCACTTCGCCAACCCCTACGCGGCGGCCGAGCGCGGCTACATCGACGACGTGATCATCCCGCACGAGACGCGGCCGAAGGTGATCACCGCGCTGGAGACGCTGCAGACAAAGCGCCAGCCCGGCCCCAAGAGAAAACATGGGAATATTCCCCTGTAGCCCGCGAGTTCGGCCGCCAGGCCGAATCTCGCAATGCCGGCGCAGCCGGCACCGCGAGTTCGGCCGCCAGGCCGAATCTCGCAATGCCGGCGCAGCCGGCACAAACACGGGAACATTCCGCTGTAGATGACCAGCACGCGGGCCCGCAGCACCCGCGGCGACAAGCTCGACCGCTGGTTCGAGATCACCGACCGCGGCTCGAATTACCGGACCGAGATCCTCGGTGGCCTGACCACGTTCCTGACGATGGTCTACATCGTCTTCGTGAACCCCTCGATCCTGAGCGGCACCGCGGATCTGCACGGCACCCGCCTGCAGTTCGATCAGGTCCTGGCTGTCACCGCCCTGGCCGGGGGCGTGCTGACGGTCCTGATGGGCGTGTTCGGCAAATATCCGTTCGCGCTGGCCTCGGGCCTGGGGCTCAACGCCTTCGCCGCCGCCGAGGTGGCCGCCCACAAGGTGACCTGGTCGGCGATGATGGGGATCTTCGTGATCGACGGCGCGGTGATCGTCGCGCTGGTCGTGGTCGGCCTGCGCGAGCGGATCATCGACGCGATCCCCTACGACCTGAAGCTGGCCATCGGGATCGGGATCGGGGCGTTCATCACGGTGGTCGGGCTCAAGAACGCGGGGTTCATCGTCTCCGGGGGAGCGCTCGGCACCCTCGGCCACCTGGGGACCTGGAAGATGCTGGTGTTCGTCCTGGGCCTGCTCGTCACGTGGACGCTGTACGACCGCGGCGTGCACGGCGCCCTGCTGATCGGGATCATCGGCGCGACCGCGCTGGCCACGGCGATCAACGCGATCGACCACTACAGGATCTGGACCGACGGCTCCGCCCGGCTGCCCCAGGGGGCCTGGCTTACCTCGCCGGACCTCGCGCTGGCCGACGGCAGCCACTTCTCCTTTCATTTCGGCGTGCTCGGCGGCTCGGCGGTGGCGGTGATCCTGGCCGTGGTCATGTCTGACCTGTTCGACAACGTCGGAACCTCGGTGAGCGTCGGGCGCAACGCCGGTCTGCTCGATGCGCAGGGACGGCTGCCGCGGCTCAAGACCGCGCTGGCCATCGACGGTCTCGCCGCGGCGGTCGGCGGCTTCATGTCGGCGTCCTCGAACACCACCTTCATCGAGAGCAACTCCGGGGTCGCGGCGGGCGCTCGCACGGGCCTGGCCTCGGTGGTCACCGGCGTCCTGCTGCTGCTCTGCATGTTCATCTCGCCGATCGCCGGGATCATCCCGGTGGAGGCGACCGCCCAGGCGCTGGTGATCGTCGGGGTGATGATGTTCTCGCTGGTCCGCGACCTGCGCTGGGACAACACCTCGCCGCTGGCCACGTTCGCCACGATCATCGTGATGCCCGTGACCTACAGCATCGCCAACGGAGTGGGGGTCGGGGTGATCCTGCACACCGGCTCGCAGCTGCTCGAGCGCCGCCGCGTGAGCCCGGTGCTGGTCGTGTTCAGCGGTTTCTTCATCTGGTACTTCCTGCACGGGGCGATTTAGGGGCGCTTCGCGCCGGGTTGGGTGCCGCGCGGGCCGGAGCGGCGCGTCGCCCGGGCGAGGCTGGTCGAAATTCCTCCTCATACGGGAGGTTTCTCGACCAGCCTCCTCAGAGCCGGACGGTTTGCGCCTCGATGCGGCCGTCTCGCCAGGCGTTCAGCGCGGCGCGGGCCACGGCGAGGTCCTGGATGGCCAGGCCGGTCGAGTCGAACAAGGTCACCGTCTCAGGCCCCGGACGCCCCGGCGCGTCGCCGGCCAGGACCGCGCCGAGCTCGGTCACCCGCTCGCGGCTCACGATGCCGGCCTGAACGGCGCCGGTCAGCTCGCCGCCGTGCGAGGCCTGGGCCCATTCGTCACAGAACAGCGCGCACGAGCCGACGGCCCCCACGGTGGCCTCCGCCTTGCCGGCTCCGTCGGCCCCGAGCATGTTCAGATGCAGGCCCGCGCGCAGGTCGCCGGCGTCGATCACCGTCTCCGCGCCCGGGGTGATGCACGACACGATCTCGCAGCGGGCCGCCTCGGCCCGGGAGCCGATCGCCCATCCGAACTCGTCGGCCACCCGCTGCGCGGCCTCGGGCCGGGGGTCGAAGCACACGCCCGGGCCGTAACCGGCCGCGGCCAGGCAGCGGGCAGTCCAGGCGCCGTGCAGTCCGCAGCCGATGATCCCCACGCTGCGCGCCTCCGGCCGCGCCAGCGCCTGGGTGGCCACCGCGGCCACGGCGCCGGTGCGCAGGGCCGTGACCGAGCGCGCGTCGAGCAGCATCAAGGGCTCGCCGTTCACCGCGTCCGACAGGCAGATGACCCCGGTCACCGTCGGCAGCCCCTGCGCGGGATTCCCCGGAAACGAGGTGACCCACTTGAGCAGCGCGAGCCCATCGCCGCGGGCCGGCATTGCCCGGAAGTCCCCGAACGGCGGGCTCTGCAGGTAGATCTTGGCCGGCATCACCCACTCCCCGGCGTGGTGGCGCAGCAGCGCTTCGCGGACGTGGCGGGTCGCCTCGGCCGGCGAGACGGCGGCGAGCACGGCGTCGTGATCGAGGACGGGCAGCGTGGGCATCCGGACCGGGAGCACGATACCCTCGGAGCCACGGTGAACCGGCGTCCCAAGCTCGAGATCGTCGCCCCGAACGCCTCCCCGGAGGAGGCCGCGGCGGTCGTCGCCGCGCTCGAGCGGTTCATGCGCGCGACCGCGCCCCGTCCGGTTCCGCCGGCGCGCAAGCGTCCCGCGTGGCAGCAGGCGGCGCTGCACGAGGGCCTGGCTCGCGAGCAGTCACCCCCGCCGCCCTGGGCCTAGGGTTCCCACCGGCCGGCAACAATGCCACGAGCCGCCGACAACTCCCGCCGGGTCAGGAGATCGCCCCCGCGTGCCGATACCTCGACGTGACGGCCGGATGAGCTTCGAATCTCTCAGGGGGTCCGCGGGACACATGACGAGGGTCCGTGAACGCCGGTTGGCGCTGCTCGCCGTCGGCGCCCTGCTCACCGTGTTGCTGCTGGCGATCATCGCAGCACCCGCCGGGGCAGTGGTGGTCAGGCAACCCGACGGTCAGTATCTCGGCATCGCGCCCAAAGCTGGGGTCGATCTGTCCTTCGGTCCTGGTGCCCTGGCGGCCCGGCGTGCGGCGCAGGCCAGCCCTCAGTTCGCCAACGGCAACCTCAACTTCCACGGCGGCCAGGTCATCCATTCGGTCGCGCCCTACCTGGTCTTCTGGGATCCGAGCGGCCTGCTCAGCGCCGCGGACAAAAACCTGGTTACGCGCTACATGACCGACCTGGCGGCCGACGGCGGCCACGCCACCAACGTGTTCGCCGTCGATCGCCAGTTCACGGACGCCACCGGCTTCGCCGACTATCAGCAGTCGTTCAATCCCGCCACCCAGGTGATCGTCGATACGCAGGCGTACCCGAGCCGCGATACCACGAACTGCCCTGACGTCAATGCGACGTTCTATCCGAAGTGCCTCACCGACACTCAGCTCCAGGCCGAGATCACCCGGCTGATCACCGCCGACTCGCTGCCGACCGGCATCGGGCCGGGCGCCCCCTACTACCAGATGCTCACCCCGCCGAACACGGATGTCTGTGCCGACGCGGCCGACTGCGCCGATAACGCATTCTGCGCCTACCACTCGTCGTTCACCGTCCCGGCGTCCCAGGTTCTATACGCCGCCGATCCGATGTTCTACAACGGCGCCACGGCAGCTCAGAATCCGAAAGCGTGCCAGTCCGACGGCCACGCCGCGGTCCAGTCCCCGGGCGGAGATCCACTGGCCGATGTGGCGATCAAGTACGTCAGCCACGAGTTCAACGAGACGGTCACCGACCCGGTCAACGGAGGTGGCTGGTGGAACTCCAACACCGGTCTCGAGAACGGCGACAACTGCAACTTCTTCAGCGCGACGGTCGACCTCACCAACGGAGGCAACCCGAAAGCGTTCGCCCCCACCCTGGGCGGGAGCGCCTCGGGGACGCTGTACGACCAGGTGATCAACGGCAACCATTACTACACGCAGACCGAATGGAGCAACGGGGACGTCGGCTGCGAGGCCCAACCGGCGACGCACACGCTGATCCCGCGTTTTGTCGTACCGCCGGGACCGAATCCGGTCGGCACTTCCCTCGCCTTCAACCCCACCAGCAGCACGATCGGGAGCGGCGACGCGTACACGAGCTTCACCTGGAGCTTCGGCGACGGCTCGGCCAACGCGTTCAGCCGGGCGACGGTCCCCGCGAGCGTCAACCACACCTACTCCGTGCGAGGCCTCCACACGGTGACGCTGACCGTGGTCGATTCCAGTGGCAACTTGGCCACGGTGTCGCACCAGGTGGTGGTGGGCACCCCGCCGGTTCCGGCGTTCACCTCACCGGCGAGTCCGCTGCTTCCCAACACCTCCGTGCCGTTCGACGCGTCGGGGACGACCGAGCCCGACGCGGTCCCGATCACTTCCTACGCCTGGGATTTCGGCGACGGCACGACGATCTCGGGCCTGAGCCCCACGCAATCTCACACCTACGCGGCGGCTGGCGTCTACACGGTCAAGCTCACGGTGACCGACAGCGACGGGCTCTCCGCCTCGGTCTCCCATCAGCTGACCGTCGGCACGCCGCCGGTTCCCGCGTTCAGTCCGCCCGCGGGCACGCTCACGACGGGCCAGTCCGGGCTCTTTGACGCATCGGCCACGACCGCGCCCGCAGGGGTAACCGTCGCCTCGTACGCTTGGGACTTCGGCGACGGCCTCGCTGCCACCGGTGTCACGCCGTCCCATATCTACGCGGCGGTTGGGGTCTACACCGTCACGCTCACGGTGACCGACAGCGACGGGCTCTCCGCCTCCGTCTCCCATCAGGTCGACGTCCACTCGTCGCCGAGCGCGGCCTTCGCCGTCTCGCCGAGCGCCCCGATCGCCGGCCAGGCGGTCCTCTTCACGTCCCAGACGACGCCCGGCGACGGACAGCTCAGCTCCTATGGTTGGGACTTCGGCGATGGGTCCGCGGCGTCCGGTCCCAGCATCGCCCACACATACTCGCGCGGGGGGCGGTTCACGGTCAGGCTCTCGGTCGCCGACAGCAACGGACTGAGCAGCACGACCTCGCGCGTCGTGACCGTCGACGCCCCGCCGGTCGCATCGCTCCACGTGCTGAGCGCCCACCCGGTCGCGGGCGCCTCCACGATCTTCGACGGCTCGGGTTCGAGCGACAGCGACGGCACGATCACCGGCTACATCTGGTCGTTCGGGGACGGCGCCACTGGCTCCGGCGCGCGGCCGTCTCACACCTTTGCCCGGCCCGGGACGTATACGGTCCGGCTCAGCGTCAGCGATGCCGCGGGGGCCAGCGCCGCCACCGCCTCCACCGTGACCGTCTTCCCCGCCGCGACAGTGACGAAGGTCTCGGTGCGCCGGACGGGCGCCCGCCACGTCCTGCGGATCACCCTGACCGGTGCCGGCTCCCTGACGGTCGGCAAGCGGAAGCTCGAGGTTCGCCGGGCGGGCACCGTCTCGGTGCCGCTGGGCCTGAGCGCGCACCAGTTGCGACAGCTGACCCGGAATCGCCAGGTCAAGTTGGCGGTCCGGATCAGCTTCTCCCCCGCGGCCGGCGCGGTCACACGGCGCACCGTGCACCTCATAGTTCGTCACTAGCCCTCCGGAAATCCCCGCTGTCGCGCGGAAATAGCTGAACTCAGATCCCCTTTTGGTACATTCACGGGGCTGGGAGTTCGTGCCGGCTATCGCAAAGGAACCCATGGAGCCCGCTTCCCTCGAAACCAAGACCCACGGACACGCGCGGACCGGATCGCTCGAAAACCCTGAAGTGCTCGAGAATATCCCCGGGCACGTGATCCCGATCATCGCCCGCGAGTTCGACGACTTCGACACCGAGTCCACGCGATTCCTCAAGGGCGGCTACGAGGAGACGGAGTTCATCAAGTTCCGCCTCAAGCAGGGCGTCTACGGACAGCGCCAGGCCAACGTCCAGATGGTCCGCGTGAAGTTGCCGATGGGCGGCATCACGCCCGACCAGCTCGACGCCTTCGCGGACGTGATCGAGCGCTACGTCCCGCTGCGCAAGGGCCACGTCACCACCCGCCAGAACATTCAGATGCACCACGTGCCGCTCGATGACGCCGCCCAGCTGATCCGTGAGCTCGGCGACGCCGGCCTCTCCAGCCGCGAGGGCTGTGGCAACACGGTCCGCAACGTCACCGGCGACCCCCGGGCCGGCGTGATCCCCGGCGAGCTGTTCGACATCACCCCGTACGCGGGCGCCTACGTCCGCTACTTCGTCAGGCACGAGACCACCCAGGCGATGCCGCGCAAGATCAAGACCGCCTTCACCGCCACCGACGAGGACAACGCGATCACCAAGATCCACGACGTCGCCTTCCTCCCCCGCCTGCGCGACGGCGTGCGCGGTGTGGAGATCCGGGTCGGCGGCGGCACCTCGATCATGCCGCGGATGGCTCCGACCCTGTACGAGTTCGTCGAGCTCGACAACGGCGACTATCTGAAGGTCACCGAGGCCTGCTTGCGGATCTTCGACCGCCAGGACTGGCTGCGGGTCAACCGCGCTCGCGCCCGGATCAAGGTGCTCGTCGACAAGATCGGGATCGACGCCTTCCGCGAGCAGGTCGAGCAGGAGCTCGACGGCGACTGGGTGGATGAGCGCGACTTCTCGATCGAGGGGCTGCTGCTCGAGCACGACGAGGAGGCGGGCGCACCCTCCGCCCGCGAAACTGGATATGCCGCCGCCAACGGTGACCAACGCGAGTTCGACCGGTTCCTGTCCACGAACGTGGCCGGCCAGCGCCAGCCCGGGTTCTCCACCGTCGAGGTCAAGATCCGACGCGGCGATCTGACCCCCGATCAGCTGCGCGGACTCGGCCAGATAATGCGCGACTACAGCGGCGGCTACGCCCGCACCACGGTTCACCAGAACCTGGTCCTGCGCTGGGTCCGCGACGAGTCGGTCTACGAGCTGTGGCGCCGTCTCAGCGAACTCGAGCTCGGCGAGGCTGGGGCCGACGAGATCACCGACGTGGTCAGCTGCCCCGGGACCGATTCCTGCAAGCTGGGTATCACCAGCTCAATGGGATTGAACCAGGCGGTCCAGGATCGCCTCGTCGCGATGGAGCTCGACGACGAGCTGACCCGCCGGATCCACATCAAGATGAGCGGCTGCCCGAACGGTTGCAGCCAGCACCACATTGCCAACATCGGCTTCTACGGAGCCTCCCTGAAGGTCGGCGAGCACACGATTCCCGCCTACATCCCGCACATCGGCGGGTCCTACGAGGGCGGTGACGTACGCTACGGTCAAAGGCTCAAGTCGCGCCTGCCGGCCAAGCGGGTGCCCGAAGCCGTCGAGCGGTGGGTCCGGTTCTACGAGTCCGACCGCGATGAGGGCGAGGAGTTCAACGCGTTCGTCGACCGGGTAGGAGCCCCCGAGTTCGAGGCGCGCGTGAAGGATCTGACGCTCCCGATCGAATTCTCCCTGGAGAACATGAACCAATTCATCGACTGGAACCGCGAGGTGCCCTTCGAGGTCATCCGCGGCGAGGGCGAGTGCGCCGTCTGATGGCGTCCCTCGCGCAGGACCTAGAGACGGCCACCGCACAGGAGGTCGTGACCCATGCCGTGGAGCAGTTCCATCCCCGGCTCACGATGGCCTGCTCCTTCCAGAAGGAAGAGTCGGTGCTCGTGCACATGCTCACCGAGGCCACCGGCGACGCCCGTGCCTTCACGATCGATACCGGTGTCCTGTTTCCCGAGACGCTCGAGACATGGAAGCGCTTCGAGGAGCGCTTCGGGCTCACGTTCGAGGTGCAGGACGCCTCGAGCCGAGGCCGGCCGTGGACGCCCGAGAACTGCTGCGGCGCGGCCAAGGTCGAGGCGCTCGAGCGCGGCCTTTCGGGCGTCGACGCCTGGATCACCGGCATCCGCCGTGAGCAGGCTCCGACACGCGCCGCCACCGCCAAGCTCGAGCGCGACGAGAAGCGCGGGATCTGGAAGTTCAACCCGCTCGCCGACTGGACCGAGAAGGACCTCTGGCGCTACATCTTCAAGCACGATCTTCCCTACCATCCGCTGCACGATCAGGGCTACGCCTCGATCGGTTGCGCGCCCTGCACGCGGCCGGGATCCGGGCGTGAGGGCCGCTGGTCGGGCCAAGACAAGACCGAGTGTGGGATCCACGAATGAACCCGCTGCATTACGAGCTGTCGCACCTCAAGACCCTGGAAGCGGAGTCGATCCACATCTTCCGCGAGGTCGCCGCCGAACTTGAGCGGCCGGTGCTTCTGTTCAGCGGGGGCAAGGACTCGATCGTGCTGATGCGGCTGGCCGAGAAGGCGTTCCGGCCCGGGCGCTTCCCGTTTCCGGTCATGCACGTCGACACCGGGCACAACTTCCCGGAGGTCATCGAGTTCCGCGACCGGCTCGTGGCGCAGCTCGGCGAGCGCCTGATCGTGGCCAGCGTGCAGGACTCGATCGACTCCGGCCGCGTGGTGGAGGAGACTGGCCCGCGCGCGTCGCGCAACCGGCTGCAGACCACAACGCTGCTCGACGCCCTGGCGGAGCACGGCTTCGACGCCGCGTTTGGCGGCGCCCGCCGGGACGAGGAGCGCGCCCGGGCCAAGGAGCGAGTCTTCTCGTTCCGGGACGACTTCGGCCAGTGGGACCCGAAGCGTCAGCGACCCGAGCTGTGGTCGCTGTTCAACGGCCGGATCCGCAAGGGCGAGCACGTGCGCGTATTCCCGATCTCCAACTGGACCGAGCTCGACGTCTGGCAGTACATCGCCGAGGAGCAGCTCGAGGTCCCGTCGATCTACTACGCCCACACGCGCCCCGTCTTCGCCCGCGACGGGATGCTCTACGCCCACCGCCAGGACGTCGAGCTGCTCGACGGGGAACACGTCTTCGAGGAATCGGTGCGCTATCGGACCGTGGGCGACATGACCTGCACCGGCGCCGTGCGCTCGAGTGCTCTGACGCTCGAGCAGGTCGTCACCGAGATAGCCGCGACGCGGATCACCGAGCGCGGGGAGACTCGCGCCGATGACCGCGTGACCGAGGCGGCGATGGAGGACCGCAAGCGCGAGGGCTACTTCTAGTGACCCCGGCCGCGGCGAGCAATGGACACATGGTGAGGACCCGGACCAGCGAGCTGCTGCGGATCGCCACCGCCGGCTCGGTCGACGACGGCAAGTCGACCCTGATCGGCAGGCTGTTGCATGACTCCAAGTCGATCTTCGAGGACCAGCTCGAGCACGTCGCCGAGACCTCCGAGCGCCGTGGCGACGGCTATCTCAACCTCTCGCTGCTGACCGACGGCCTGCGGGCCGAGCGCGAGCAGGGGATCACCATCGACGTCGCCTACCGATACTTCCAGACTCCGCGACGCAAGTTCATCATCGCCGACACCCCGGGCCACGAGCAGTACACGCGCAACATGGTCACCGGCGCCTCGACGGCCGACCTCTCGGTCGTCCTGGTCGACGCCCGCAATGGGGTGAGCGTGCAGACCCGCCGCCACGCCTACATCGCCTCGCTGTTGAAGATCCCCCACCTGGTCGTATGCGTGAACAAGATGGACCTGGTCGGCTACGACGAGGATGTCTTCTACTCGATCCTCGAGGAGATGACCGACTGGGCCGCGCGGCTGCAGATTCCCGACATCACCTTCATTCCCATCTCCGCGCTGAACGGCGACAACGTGGTCGACCGCTCGTGGGCAATGCCCTGGTACGGCGGGGCTCCGCTGCTCTATCACCTCGAGCACGTGGTGATCGCGCCGGACCGCAACCTCGCCGACGTCCGCTTCCCGGTCCAGTGGGTGATCCGCCCGATGAGCGACGAGTACCACGACTACCGCGGCTACGCCGGGCAGATGGCCGGCGGGGTGCTGCGACCCGGCAGCGAGGTCGTCGTCCTCCCCGGTGGCCATCGGACCACGGTGAGCTCGATCGACACCTACGACGGCGCTCTCGACGCGGCCTTCCCCAACATGTCGGTCACCCTGCGGCTGGCCGACCAGATCGACATCTCGCGCGGCGACATGGTCGTCGAGGCCGAGGACCAGCCCGTGACCGGACGCGAGCTCGACGCGATGATCTGCTGGATGGGGTCCGAGCCGATGCGCGCACGCGCCCGTTACACGATCAAGCACACGACGACGTCCGCGAAGGCGATCGTCGACGAGCTCGAGTACCGCGTCAACGTCAACACGCTCGAGCACGAGCCCACCAATCAGCTCGAGCTCAACGAGATCGGCCGGGTGCGCCTGCGGGCCAGCCAGCCCCTGATGGTCGATCCCTACGCACGCAATCGCACCACCGGCAGCTTCATCCTGATCGACGAGTCGACCAACGACACGGTCGGCGCCGGCATGGTCATCGGCGCGCAATAACGCTCCTTAGCAGCGCGTTAGCGACGCCTTCACCCGTTTAGCCAGGCGTTTGATGGTCTAGCTTCCTACCCGTGCGTGGCGCCCGACGCGATCTCCGCTGGGCCTGGGTCGGCCTTGGGCTGGCGGGGTCACTCGCGCTCACCGCCGCTGCCTCCAAGCTGCTGGACCGACAGCCGGTCCACTGGTTCTTCGTGGCCGACCTGCCGGGTGGGCACCGGTTCGCGACGGTCGTGTTCTGGGCCGGGGTGCTCGCGTTGTGCATGGCCTGGTTGGGGATCGGGCGGCGACTGTCTGGCACGCCGGGATTCCGGGTCGGCGAGCTGTTGGCGATTGGGGGACTGTGGTCGATCCCGTTGTGCCTCGGCCCGGCCGTGTTCAGCCACGACATGTACAGCTACCTGGCCCAGGGCACGCTCTTGCACCACGGAGTCGATCCCTACCAGCACGCCCCGGCGGCGCTGGCCGGTCTGCACCAGACGCGGCTGCTGGGCACGGTCTCGCCGTTCTGGCAGCACACCACGGCGCCCTACGGACCGACGTTCATAGCCCTGGCCAGCCTGGTCGCCGCGCTCGCCGGTTCGCATCTGGTCCTCGGGGTGCTGCTGATGCGCGCGATCGAATTCGCCGGGCTGGCGCTGCTGGCGGTGTTCGTGCCGCGGCTGGCCCGCGCCGCCGGCGCGGATCCCGCCCGGGCCACCTGGCTGGCGGTGATCAGCCCGCTGGTCCTGCTCGAGCTCATCGGCGCCGGGCACAACGACGCGCTGATGGCCGGCCTGCTGGTGGCCGGCGTGTTCTTTGCCATCCAGCGCCGGCCGCTGCAGGCGATCGCCATCTGCGCGCTGGCCACCACGGTCAAGCTCCCCGCCGCCGCCGCGATCGTTCTGATCGTCATCTGCTGGGCCCGGGCCGAGCCCCGGCGTCTGCCCGCGGTGCTGGGCCAGAGCGCCGCCGTGGTGGCCGGCGTGCTGCTCGCCGCCGGGTTGATCAGCGGCGTCGGCCTGCACTGGCTCTCAGGCGGGATGCTGTCGACGCCGGGCAAGGTGCATCTGGCCATCACCCCGGCCACGGCGGCCGGATACACCCTCGCCTCGCTCCTGCATTCCCTGGGGATCGGCGCGGGGGCGCACGGGCTCGAGTCGGCTTTCGGCGCGGTGGCGCTGGTTCTGACGGCCGCGGTCGGACTCGTGCTCTGCCTGCGCGTGCGCTACGAGCGGCTTCCGTGGTATCTGGGCCTGCTGCTGGTGGCCTCGGTCCTGGGCGGCCCCGCGGCCTGGCCCTGGTACCTGACCTGGGGCGTCGCCCTGCTCGCCGCCGGCGCGGCCACCCAGCGCTCGCGGGTGATTCCGGTGGCACTCGTGGTCTCGGTGCTGGTCATCAAGCCGGACGGGATCCTGGCGCTGCCGATCGGCAGCTCGCCGTACGTGCTCGCCGTCTATGCGCTGGTGACGGTGGCCGCGCTGATCGCCTACCGCCCGCGGGCGCCGCGGTCACCCGGGCCGCCCTCGCCACCGGGGCCGCCGGGGCCCGAGCGGCGTCCGGTTGCGGCGGTGGCGTGATCTCCGAGACCACAACCGAGTCCAGGGCGGACGAGCCGACGGCGGGGTCGCCCGGCGGGGGGGCGGGTCCCCGCCGCGCGGGATGGTGGCGCTCGGAAGCTGGCCTCCGGGTGCTGGCCCTCGCGCTGCCGTGCACGCTCGCCGCCGCGCTCACGCTCTTCCAATTGAGCACCCGCAGCCTGTGGCTCGACGAGGGCGCCAGCGTGGCGATCGCCTCCCAGCACGGCTCGGCTCTGTGGAACGCGATCGGGCACGACGGCGGCAACATGCTCGTCTACTACCTGCTGCTCCACGTCCTGATCGGACTGTTCGGCGACGCCGCCGCGGTGATCCGGCTGCCTTCGGTGATCGCCACGGTGAGCACCGTGGTTATCGTCGGGCTGCTGGGCCGTCGCCTGTTCGACAACCGGGTGGCCTTCGCCGCGGGCCTGCTCACCGCGGTCAGCCTTCCGCTGGTGTTCTGGGGCCAGGACGCGCGCGGCTATGCCCCGCTGATCACGTTTGTGGCCGCCTCGTTCCTGGCCTTCGTGGCGATCGCGCAAGCGCCGAAGGACCGGCCCCCGCCGCGGGTGGCGGTCCCCGCCTACGTCGCCAGCATCGTGCTGGCCGCCTACGTGGGGTTCGCCGGGGCGCTGGTGGTACCGGCCCAGCTGCTTATGCTGCTGTTGCGGCCCCGTGGCCGGGCTCGGGTCGTCCTCGGAGCGGTCGCGGCCGCCGCGGTGCTGTGCGTCCCGCTGCTGCTGCTAGCGGCGAACCGGGGCTCCAGCCAGCTGTTCTGGGTGCCCCGGCCGAACGCCAAGGGCATCGGCCAGATGCTCCAGTGGCTGACCTCGGCCGGGATGCCGCCGAACTTCCACCCGACGTTCAGCGGCCCCGTCGCCCTGGTCGTATCGGTGGGGTTGCTGGTCGTGGCCGGCGGGGTCGTTGTCCGCCTTGTGCGGCGCGGCCGGGGTGCGCTCGACGGTGAGGCCTGGGCCGGGCTGTTGCTGCTCAGCTGGCTCCTCGTTCCGATGCTGCTGAGCCTGGCCGAGTCCGCCTCCGGCCAGCCGATCCTGCTCTATCGCAACAGCGTGATCTGCCTCCCCGCGGCCGCGCTGTTGCTGGCCTGGGTCCTGCTGCGCACCCCGCTCCCAGTCAAGCTCGGGTGGCTCGGGATCGGCCTCCTCGTCGCGCTGCGCGCGGTGCCGCTGGTCGCCAGCTACGGCGCCGCCCCCGAGGACTGGAAGGCGGCCGAGCGCTTCGTGGTGGCGGAGGCCCGGCCGGCCGACTGCATCCTCTTCTATCCGCTGGACGGGCGGATGCCGTTCGACTACTACGTTCGGGCGCGCGGCGACGCCGCCCGAGCGCCGGTCCCGGTCAGCCCGGCGACACCATGGTCCGCGGTGCGCCCGTTCGTCGAGGACTACGCCACCCCGTCAAACGGGCAGCTGCGGCGGATCGAGTCGACGTGCCCCCGTTTGTGGTTCCTCGCCAGCCATCAGGGCCAGCGCCACGGGCCACCCGGCTCCCGGTCCAACTACGTCCGCTACCGCACGCTTCAGGCCACGCTGCAGGCTGACTACCCGCACCATCAGATGCGGATCTTCGGCTACGCCAGCCAGGTCCGGGTAGAACGTCTCAGCCGCTAGCCCGACCCGGGAGATCCCTTCGCCGGTCGGTTTGCTACCTCATGGCCGCAAGCCGGTGCCGACGTAGGTCACCGCGCTCATCGCGACCAGGAGCACGGTGCTCACGCCGATCAGCCACGCGAACGCCCTACCGCGCAGCCGGTAGGCGATGACCATCAACGCCGGAAACGCGCAGATCAGCATCCGCGGATTCGGCGGCGTGTTGGACGACGTCAAGACCAGAATGCCGGTCCAGCCCGTCCAGGCGATCGCCGCAGATGGCATTCGCCGCCCGCTGCCGGGGCGCAGCATCAGCCACAGCGCCCAGATCAGGAAGATCGCTCCGAGCACCCCGACGGCGTAGTTGAGGTTGATGCCAGGGTGATGGAGGCTGTGGGCGTTGGCGATCTGGTGGATCAGGTGCTTGGTCGTGGTGAACATCGCCAGCGGGGTGCTCTTCTCGCCCCAGCCGTGGTGCTGAGCGTTGTAGCTGGCGAAGGGGGTGCCCGTGCGGATCCACAGGTACACGGCGAACAGGCCCACACCGGCCGGGGCCAGCAGTGGGGCGAATAACGACCGCCGAGCTTCCCGGTCCTTCCAGCCGTGGCGGCGTATCTCGTGCCAGGCCGCGACCGCGCAGGCCGGGATGATCGCCAGCGCGACCGGGCCGACCGCGGTGGCCAGACCGGCCAGAAGCCCGGCCAGCACCCACCTCCGGCGCTGGAGCGCCAGCAGGCAGCCGGCCACCAGCGCCAGCATCAGGCCCTCGGAGTAGACCATCGAGAACACGATCGATCCCGGGAACAGGCAGAAGAACAGCACGACGCGCCGGCTCGCCTGCTCCCCCCACCACGCTTCGCTGAGTCGTTGCACGAGCACCGTGGCGATGGCACCGCCGACCGTCGCGACGATCATCCCGGCCAGGATCGCCGAGCAGAACAGCAGGTGCGAGACGAGCCACGTGGTGATCGGGTAGAGCGGGAAGAAGCCGAGCGTGGTCTGCCCGCGGAAGGGGAAGGCGGGATAGCCATGCCCGGTCACGGCCAGGTACCAGACCCCGTCCCAGTTCGAGACCTCCGCGCCGAGCGACCACTTGTGGATCGCCGTGTCGCCCAGCGCGATCAGCAGGTAGACCAACCGCGAGGCGGCGTATACGGCCAACGGCATCCGCAGCCGCAGCAGCGCCGCCCGCAGCCGGGTGGCGTTGTATGCGCCCGGTCTGCCTGCCCGCAGCCCTCCGTAGGGGTCCGCGCGCCCAGAGGCGAGATCCGGCGGCCGGTCCTCCGACACCGGGGCGGTGACCGTTGGATAATCCTGTTCGATCACGGTCGGCGGCCCGCCAACAAGGGAATCTCTGGTGATTGGGCGGGCGTGCCCGGGATCGCTGCCACCCCCGGACACATCCCGAGCGCCTCCGGGAGCGTGTGCACGCGGCTGATTCTAGGTGCGCACAGCGATATTCCGCCCTTCGCCGGCACAGGCCTAAAGGTGAGTTAACACAGCGATTGCGGGGCCTGCCACGCCGGGATGGGCGTCCATTTGGCGGAAATCCGGCTCGCGACGGTAAAGTCCGGCGGCGCCATGTTCTCAAAGATCCTGATCGCCAACCGAGGAGAAATAGCGCTCAGGATCATCCGGGCCTGCGAGGAGTTGGGGATCGCCACGGTCGCCGTCTACTCCGAGATCGACAGGGATGCGCCCCACGTGAGCCGCGCCGGCGAGGCGTTCCTGCTCGGACCCGGTCCGGCCTCCGAGAGCTATCTGTCGATCGAGAAGCTGATCGACGCGGTCGAGCGCTCGGGCGCGGAGGCGGTCCATCCCGGCTACGGGTTCCTGGCCGAGAACGCGGCGTTCGCCCGGGAGCTCGAGGAGCGCAAGATCACCTTCATCGGGCCACCGGCTTCCGCCATCGACGCGATGGGTTCGAAGACCAAGGCCCGCGAGCTGATGCAGAAGGCCGGTGTCCCGATCGTGCCCGGCACCACTGAACCGGTCGAGACCGTCGAAGACGCCGCCAAGGTGATCGGGGACTCGATCGGGTATCCGGTCGCCGTCAAGGCCGCCGGTGGCGGCGGGGGCAAGGGCTTTCGCGTGGCGCTGACGGAGGACAAGCTGAAGGACGCCTTCGAGGGCGCCGCGCGCGAGGGCGAGAAGTTCTTCTCCGACTCAACCGTCTATCTCGAGCGCTACCTGCCCGACCCGCGCCACGTCGAAGTCCAGGTACTGGCCGACACGCACGGCAACGTGATCCACCTCGGCGAGCGCGACTGCTCGCTGCAGCGCCGTCATCAGAAACTGATCGAGGAGGCCCCGGCTCCCGCCGTCGATGAGCAGCTGCGCGAGAAGATCGGCAAGATCGCCACCGAGGCAGCCGCCGCGGTCGACTACACCGGCGCCGGCACGATCGAGGGACTGCTCCAGGACGGCGAGTACTTCTTCCTGGAGATGAACACCCGCGTCCAGGTCGAGCACTGCGTGACCGAGATGGTCACCGGGATCGACATCGTCAAGGAGGGGATCAAGGTCGCCGCCGGCGAGAAGCTCTCGATCTCCCAGGACGACGTCGAGCTCCGCGGCCACGCGATCGAGTGCCGGATCAACGCCGAGGACGCGTCGAAGAACTTCGCTCCCGCCCCGGGGACGATCACCTCTTATGTGGAGCCGTCGGGCCCCGGCGTGCGCGTCGACTCGGGCTGCCTGGCCGGCTCCGTCGTTTCTCCGATGTATGACCCGATGATCGCCAAGCTGATCGTCTGGGACGCCGATCGCGAGCAGGCCACCGCGCGGATGCTCCGGGCCCTCGGTGAGTACGAGATCGGCGGTCTGAAGACGCTGATGCCATTCCACAAGGCGATCATGGCCAGCGAGCAGTGGGCCAAGGCCGAGACCTGCCGTGACCTGATCGAGGACAGGAAGTGGCTGAAGGAGCTGGCTTTCCCGAAGTCCGAGGCCGATCAGGGCGCGAAGGACGACGAAACTGACGAGCCGAAGGTCGAGCAGGCTTACACCGTCGAGGTCTCGGGCAAGCGCTTCGACGTCAAGGTGATCGGCCCGCCATTCGGTGGTGGGGCGGGCGGGACGGGCGGGACTGGTACCAACGGTGCGGCCCCGGCGGTCGCCGGGCGCCGTCCCCCGCGACGCAGCGAGCGCGCTGCGGGCAGTGGCGGCGGGGGCGGCGACACCCTGGCCTCGCCGATCCAGGGCACCGTGTTGAAGGTCGCCGTCGAGTCCGGCGCCAGCGTCGAGGAAGGCGCGCTGATAGCGGTGATCGAGGCGATGAAGATGGAGAACGAGATCACCGCCCACAAGGCGGGCAAGGTCTCCGAGCTGCCGATCGCCGTCGGCGCCGCCGTGACCACCGGCGACACCATTGCCGTGATCACCTCCGAGGCCTCCTCGTAGCGCGCGACCCGCGCCCGGCGAGTCCGCACCCCCCGATACCTCCGGACCTCACTCGGATGCAGTTTTCCACGCATGATCGAGAAAAGTGCATCCAAGTGGAGCGATCGGCCCGACCCCGGGCGAGTTCAGATCAGAGATTCGGCGTTGGAGGCGTGGATCTTGCGCTGGGCGGGGCTGTGGCGCCGCGCGGGCAGCGGTGCATCGACGCCGGAAGCGCGAAGGGCCTCGAGGTAGGCCACGTCCTCGTCCAGGATGCCCAGCGCGTCCCCGCTCGGCTGTGGTGCGCCGTGGCCGGGAACGACCGTGGTCGCGGCCTCGACGAGCGGCCGCAGGCGCCCGAGCGTCTCCAGGTACGCCTCCAGCGAGCCGCCGGGTGAGAGCATCGGGATCTCCACCGGAGACAGATAGTCCCCGCAGACCAGCACGCCGACCCAGGGGATCCAGAAGGCGGTGCCGTCGGCCGTGTGTCCCGGGGTGGGGTGGAGCTGCAGCTCCTGCTCGAGGCCCAGCGCCAGATGGCCGGGCACGGGCAGTGACTGGACGCCGCCCAGCGCCAGCGGTCCGCGTCCGTCGACGTAGTGCTCGTCGTCGAAGGCGCGCAGCGAGCGTTGAGCGGCGCCCGGTTCGGCGGCCAGACGCTCGGCCGTGGCCTCGCCGCACCCCAGCGATGCCTCGGGGAAGGCCAGCCGGGCGAGCAGGTGGTCCCAGTCGGCGTGGGTCGCCAAGAGTCCAGAGACGGAGAAGCGAGCCTGCTGAAGCACGCTCGGGAGCGCCTCGAGCTCATCCGGGTAGACCGGCGAGTCGATCACGAAGCCCTCGTCTCCGGTGCGGATCGCGGTGCAGGTCGTCTGCCAGATGCGGCTGACGAACACGATCACGTCGTTGTGGACCGCGAGCGCCCTCACGGCCGGGACGGGTCAGCCGATTCCGAGGAGCTTCGCGGCCTCGCGCAGGGTCTTGACCTCGGCATCGGGCTTCTTCTGTCCGGGCTCGAGCACCTGCCCGGTGCGGTTGACCCAGATCACCGGGATCTTCTTCTTGATGCAGGGATCAACGTCGTGGTAGTAGCTCGCGGCGACGTGGACCCAGCCCTTCTTGCCGCCGATTCGTCGCTCGCATTCGGTGAAATGCGCGGGATCCGGCTTGTACGAGCGGACCTGCTGGGCGGTCACCACCAGGTCGAAGTCCAGCGGGATGTGGCGCCGTGTCTGGCCGAGCAGCTTGTCGTCGATGTTGGAGATCAGCCCCACCTTGTGCTTCTTGGAGATCTTGGTGAGCACGGCGTTGGTCTCCTTGAACGGCTGCCAGCGCTGAACCGACTCCGGGAGGAAGCCCGAGCGCGAGGGCTCCAGCGGCCAGCCGAGCTGCTTCGCGATCTGCACCGCCGTTCGTCGCAGAACCTCTGCGTAGAGCTCGTAGGAGCCCGCTTCGATCTGCTGCTGGATCTCGTGGAAGAGCGGGATCAACTCATCGCGCTCGATCGTGAAACCGTCGCGCTCGGCCTCTTTGCGAAAGGCCTCGTAGGCGCCGGTCTCCCAGTCGATCAAGGTGCCGTAGACGTCGAAGGTCACGAACGAGACTTGCTTAGGTATGGCCATCTGGCGGCCATAATGCCACGGCTGCCGATCCAATAGAGTGCTGCTGGTCCATGGACCTCCTCGAATATCAAGGTAAACAGCTGTTCGCGCGGCACGGTGTGCCGGTGCCCAGCGGCAAGCCGGCGCGGACCGTGGAGGAGGCCGTGGCAGCCGCCGACGAGATCGGATATCCCTGCGTGATCAAGGCCCAGGTGCAGATCGGCGGGCGCGGGAAGCTCGGGGGGATCAAGCTGGCCCAGAACCAGGCCGAGGCCCGAGAGCACGCAGAGGCGATCCTGGGAATGGACATCCGTGGACTGACCGTGCACGAGGTGTGGGTGGAGGGCGCCTCGGAGATCGCCTCTGAGTACTACGCCTCGGTCGTGTTCGACCGCTCCGCCAAGGCACCCCTGGTGATGCTCTCCACCAAGGGCGGCATGGACATCGAGGCCGTCGCCGACGAGGACCCGGACGCCATCGCCCACCTGCACGTCGATCCGCTGCTGGGCTTTCAGGACTTCCATGGACGACGCCTGGCCTTCGAGGCCGGCGTCGACGCCGACGTCGTGCGACCGGTTGGCGCGCTGATCTCGAAGCTCTACGCCGCGTTCGTCGCCGAGGAGGCGACGCTGATGGAGGTCAACCCGCTGATCGTGACTCCGGAGCGGGCGGTCAAGGCGCTGGACGCCAAGGTCACGCTCGACGACAACGCCCTCTATCGCCACCCGCAGAACGCCGAGCTGCGGGACCTGTCCGCCGAGGATCCGCAGGAGCGCATGGCCAAGGAGCGCCACCTCACCTACGTCAAGCTCGACGGCAACATCGGCATTCTCGGCAACGGCGCCGGGCTGGTGATGTCCACGCTCGACGTCGTCAAGGGCGCGGGCGGCGAGCCGGCCAACTTCCTGGATGCCGGCGGAGGCTCGAAGGCCGAGGCGATCACCAGCGCGGTTGAGGTGATCCTCTCAGACCATAAGGTCAAGGCCGTGCTGTTCAACATCTTCGGGGGCATCACGCGCTGCGACGAGGTCGCCAAGGGCCTGATCGAGGCCTTCGCGCAGATCAAGCCGACGGTGCCCTTCGTCGTCCGCCTGGATGGGACCAACGACATCGAGGGACGGGCGCTGCTGGCCGCGGCCAACCTCCCCAACGTGCACACCGAGTCGACCATGGACGGCGCCGCCGCCAAGGTCGTGGAACTGGCGAAGGGCTAATGAGCATCCTCGTAGACGGCAACACCAAGCTCTGCACCTCCGGCATCACCGGGCGTGAGGGCACCTTCCACTCGCTGCGCAACCGCGACTACGGCACCCAGGTGGTGGCCGGCGTCACACCCGGCAAGGGCGGGCAAGACGTCGAGGGGATTCCGGTGTTCAACACCTTCCACGAGGCGGTGGAGCAGGCCGGTGCCAACACGGCGATGATCTTCGTCCCGCCGCGCTTCGCCGCCGACTCGATCCTCGAGGCCGAGGACGCCGGCATCGAGCTGATCATCGCCATCACCGAGGGCATCCCCGCCCACGACGAGCTCCGGGTCTTCAACATCCTCAAGAAGAACGGGCGCTCACGGCTGGTCGGGCCGAACTGTCCTGGGATCCTGTCGCCCGGCAAGGCCACCGTCGGGATCATCCCCGCCTCGTTCTTCAAGGAGGGCAACGTCGGCGTGGTCTCCCGCTCGGGCACGCTGACCTACCAGATCGGCAACGAGCTCGCGCAGAGCGGCTTCGGCAACTCCTCGATCGTCGGCATCGGCGGCGACCCGGTGCCGGGCACCGACTTCATCGACGTGATCGGGCTCTTCCAGGAGGATGCCGAGACCGAGCTGATCGTGATGTGCGGCGAGATCGGCGGCGACGCCGAGGAGCGGGCGGCGGACTTCATCGCCGAGCACGTGACCAAGCCGGTCGTCGGCTACATCGCCGGCTTCACCGCTCCTCCGGGCAAGACCATGGGCCACGCCGGCGCGATCGTCTCGGGCTCGTCAGGCGGCGCCGAGGCCAAAAAAGCGGCGCTCGAAGCCAAGGGCGTCAAGGTCGGCCGCACCCCCACCGAGGTCGCGGAGATCGCCATGTCGCTCTTGGGCACCGCACACTCGGCATCCAGCCTCGTCTGACGCCGCGGTGCCCAGGTCATCCGGCGGCGCCGGGTGCCCCAGGTCGTCCGCCGGCGCCGGGTGCCCCAGGTCACCCACCGGCGCCGGGTGCCCCAGGTCATCCACCGGCGCCGGCGCCTAGCGGTACACCAAAATCTTGACGCCTGTGCGGGCGCTACGCTCGGGCTTGCCCGATGCCGCAACAGAGTCACGGAGTTGCCGCCCTCGACGAGCCGCTGGCTTTGTTCGACCGCCTGCTCCGTGACATCCAGGTCGCGCTCGCGCCCGAGCGTGAACCGGCGCCCCCCGCGCAGGCCAGACCCCGATCTCCGGCGCCACCCGATGCCCAGTCCGACCCCGAGCCCGAACCGCCGCCCGAGTCGGAACGGCCACCCGAGCCCGAGGCCCAGTCCGAGCCCGAGCCGTCGCCCGAGTCTGAGCCGCCACCCGAGCCCGAGTCGTCGCGCGGGCGTGAGGGACCGCTGGCCGAGATCCTCGAGCGGGCGCGGCGGGAACCGCCTGAGCCGGAGCCCGAGTCCCAGCGCGCGCCGGCCAGGTCGGGCTGCTGCCGTCAGGAGCTGAACGCGCTCGGCGAGCTGCGCTCGTCGCTCGAGGAGCTCCGGGCCTCGCTGAGCGAGCTCCTGGCCGGTTATCAGGGCGCGCTGGTGCGAGCCCTGGCCATCCCCGCATCGCCGGCGATGCAGCCGACGGCTGGTAACGAATTCACGCTCGTGGCGGGTCCGTTCGTCCAGCTCGAGGCGGTCCGTGCGTTCGAACGGAGCCTGCGGGAGCTTCCCGGAATCGAGCAAGTGGCCGTCCGCGGGTACGAGGGGGCCGATCGGGCGGTCGTCGACGTGCGCCTCGCGGAGCCAAACTCGTAGTCTTCGTCTCATGACCAAGCAGATCTCCTTTGCCCGAGGCGCTCCGTCGCTCGACATCGTCGACGTCGAGGGGCTGCGTGCCGCCGCCGACCGGGCTTTTCAAACTGATCCCGGCGGCGTGACCGGTTACGGAACGTCGATCGGCTACCCGCCGCTGCGACAGTGGATCGCAGACCATCACGGCGTAGCGCCCGAGCGCGTACTCGTCACCAACGGGTCGATGCAGGCCGACGCGTTTCTGTTCGACGCCCTGGTCGAGCCGGGCGATGCGGTGATCGTCGAGCGCCCGACCTACGACCGGACGCTGCTCTCGCTGCGCAACCGCGGCGCCGACGTGCGGATGGTCGAGCTCGAGCCCGATGGGATCGACGTCGCCGCCCTCGAGCGAGTGCTGGCGGCGGGGGCGAACATCAAGCTGGCCCACATCATCCCCAACTTCCAGAACCCGGCCGGGTACACCCTCTCGGCGGCCAAGCGCGAGCTGTTGCTGGCGCTCGCCCGCGAGCACGGCTTCATGATCTTCGAGGACGACCCCTACGTGACGCTGCGCTTCGAGGGAACGCCGCTGGCGACGATGCTCTCAATGGACGAGGAGAACGTCGTCTACGCCTCGTCGTTCTCCAAAACGGTCTGCCCGGGCATTCGCGTGGGCTATCTGGTGGGCCCCACGGAGCTGATCGCCCGGATCGCCAAGATCGCCACCAGCACCTACATCTCGCCGAGCATGGTCTCCCAGGCGATCGTCAACGAGTTCTGCCGCTCCGGCGCGCTCGACCGTTCGATCGAGACGGTCAGGGCGGCTTTGCGCGAGCGCTCCCAGACACTCTGCGACGCGATCTCCAGCGAGCTGCCCGAGGCCCGTTTCGTGGCACCGGAGGGCGGCTACTTCATGTGGCTCGACCTGCCGCGAGGCACAGACGTGGCAGCGATGTTCACCGCCGCCGCCGCGCGCGGAGTTCAGTTCGTCAAGGGGTCGGACTTCGTGCTGGAGGGCGCGGAGTCCAGTCTGCGGCTTGCCTACTCCGGGGTCACGCCGGCGGAGATCGAGGCGGGCGTAAAGCTGCTCGCGGAGGCCTACCGCGAGGTAGAGGGAGTGCCGGCCTAGGCGTTTCGCGATGCGCCCGGAGGAGGTTGCGGCGGTCGGTGACCTCGCCGCCGACGCGGTCGGCGGCGTTGCCGCGCGCGTTCAGGACGTCCACGCCGGGATCGCGCGGCGGGTCTTCTGGACCCTCGGCGCGGGCGCGACGCCGGTGCGGCTCATCCACGACGGGATCGCCGGAATCTCCTACAGGGCGGTTCGTGGCATCAGCGCCGCCGTGCTGCGCTCCGGCGCGGTCGCGGCCGGCGCTGTGCTGCCGCACGACGCCGAGTCGATCGACAGCGGGCGGCTCGGCCGCCGGGCGGTCGGGGCGCTGAACGGCGCCTTCGGCGACGCGCTCGAGCGCCGCCAGAGTCCGCTGGCGGTCCAGTTGACGCTGCGCCGGGCGGGGCGGAGCGTGACGCCCGTGGCCGATTCTCTCGCGCACGCGTACCCCGACGCGACGCCGCGGCTCGCGGTGTTCCTCCACGGCCTGGGGAGCAGTGAGGACGCCTGGAACCGTGCCGCGGATCGAGTACCCACCTACGGTGCGCGACTGCGGCTCGAACTCGACTACACCCCGATCTACGTCCGCTACAACAGCGGTCGTCACATCTCCGAGAACGGCCGCGAGCTCGGGCGACTGCTCGAGCAGGTGCAGCGTGAGTGGCCGACCGAGCTGACCGAGATCGCGCTCATCGGTCACGCCATGGGCGGACTGCTGGCGCGGAGCGCCTGCCACTACGGCGCGGGATCGCGGTGGGTCGGGCACGTCCGCCACGTGGTCGCGCTCGGCAGCCCGCACCACGGCGCGCCCTTCGAGCACGTGGCCAGGGCCACCTCGGCGGCGTTTTCCCGGCTTCCCGAGACTCGGGCCGTGACCAAGGCCCTGAGCGTCCGCAGCGCTGGGGTGAGAGACCTGGGCGGCGGATATCTGGTCGATGAGGACTGGTCGGGCGCCGATCGTGACGCGCACCACCCGGACCCGGGTCGCGAGATCCCGTTTCTCCGCACCGCCAACCACTACTTCGTCTCCGCCTCGCTGACCCGTAGCGCCGAGGCGCCCCTCGGCCGCCTGCTCGGCGACCTGCTGGTCCTCCGCTCGAGCGCCTGGGCCCACGGACGCCAGGGCGAGCGGCTCCGCTTCCCGGTCGACAACTACCGCCACATCGGGGCGGCCAACCACTTCGATCTGCTGAACCATCCCGCCGTCGGGGACCAGCTGGTCCGCTGGCTCCGGGGCCGGCCGGAGCTTCCCGCCCCGGTCCCGGGTTGCGGCCGCGGCCGACCGCGAGTTCTAGCCGCTCGCCTGGAATCCGATCTCGAGTGGACCCCTTGGCCTCGGGCCGTTTCGGCGCAGGCTCAGGCGTGGCAGCGCGTCTGAGTGCGTGGCGGTCCTGGGATGTGCGGTTGGAACCTGACGAACGACCGCAATGAAGAGGGGGTGGGTCTTCGCCGGCGGGGGTGGTGCTACATAACCCGGACATAGTGCGGGTTATGTAGCACCCTCCGGTGCCGGCGAGGTCGCAACCGCGCTCCGGCGCAGTCGACCGCCCTGTCGATTCCTTCCGGCTACGACACGCCATCGGCAGCCCGCGCAGTCAATCGTTCGCGCCAAACGGCAGCCCGCACGGTAATCGTCGGACCCTCACGCGACCACGGAAGCGGCGCCTCGGCCTCAGGTGGCTGGGGACGTCAGCGCCCGTAGCGCTCGCGGCCGAGCACGAGTTGCTCGGGCAAGGCGATGCGGGGCGGCGGGGAGGGGTCGGCCAGCACGGACACGGTCTCGGCGACGCTCGAGGTGACCGTGGCGAGATGGCCTTCGTGGTGGACCGAGACGATCTCGCCGTCGTTGGCGGTGATCTCGCCGCGCAGGCCGGGCTCGATCCCGGCTCGCTTGAGGTAGTGCAGCAGATCTTCGGCCTCGTTCTCGAACCGCAGGACCGTGACCTCGGCCCCGGTTTCGCAGTCCGCCAGCGGCACGCCATCGATCCGCTGGCCGACTGCGATCGGGTGTCCGTGCGGGCAGGTGGCGGCGTCGCCCACGGCCGCCCGCACGTAGGCCTCGAAGCGGGGGGTCATAGCGTGCTCGAGGTGCTCTGCCTCCTCGTGGACGTCGTCCCAGGGAACCCCGACGACGTCGGTGAGGAACCGCTCGATCATCCGGTGCCGGCTGACGATGCGCTCGGCGTGCTCGCGGCCGCTGTCGGTGAAGGTGATCGTGCGTTCGGCGTCACGGCGGACGTAGGAGTCGCGCTCCAGCCGGCCGATCATCTCCGAGACGGTCGGGGCCGAGAGCTGCATCGCGCGTGCGACGTTCGCCGCGGTCATCGGCAGCCCGGCCTCGAACAGCCAGAACAGCGTCTGCAGGTACTCCTCCTCGGCTGCCGTGGCGTGGGCTGTCGACACAACAGGATCGTAGCGGCCTTCGCCGGGCTTCAAACCGCGTCGCGGGAGGTTAGGATCGGTCTGTGACGCTTCCGCTGAAGCCGCCCATCGAGCCACAGCTGGCCCGGTCCAAACCAGAGCTGCCCCTCGGTGAGCAGTGGGCCTACGAGCCCAAGTACGACGGCTTCCGGGCGATTGCGTTCGTCGACGGGGACGAGTTCATGATCCAGTCGCGCAGCGGCAAGCCGCTGCGCCGCTACTTTCCCGAGCTGACATTCCCGCCCGGGCAGTACGTGATCGACGGCGAGATCGTGATCGATGCGCAGGAGGGCGAGCAGGACTTCGACGCCCTGCAGAACCGGATCCACCCCGCGGCCTCGCGGATCGCCATGCTGGCCGAGCAGACGCCGGCCCGCTATGTCGCGTTCGACTTGCTCGCGCGGGATGACGAGACGCTGCTCGGCTCGCCGCTGTCCGAGCGCCGGATCGCGCTAGAGGCGCTGGTCAGCGACCCGATCGGGCTTACCCCGCTGACCCATGACCGTGATGAGGCCGAGCCCTGGCTGCACCGCGGCGAGGGTGTGGTGGCGAAGGATCTCGGCGCCCCGTACCGCCCCGGCGAGCGAAAAGGGATGGTCAAGGTCAAGCGCCTGCGCACGATCGACGCCGTCGTCGTCGGCTACCGGCCGGGCAAGGAGGCCGACACTGTCGGCTCGTTGATCCTGGGTCTCTATGACGAGGCGGGGCGACTGCACGTGGTTGGGCACTCTTCAGGCATCCGCGCCGCCGAGAAGCGCGCCCTGGTCGGCCGGCTGGAGCCGTACGAGACCGGGGAACGGGGTCACGGCGATCCCAGCCGCTGGAAGAACGAGAAGGAGCTCGAGTGGATCAGCCTGCGCCCGGAGCTGGTCGTCGAGATCACCTTCGACCATGCCAGCGGCGGGCGCATCCGCCACGGCACGAAGATCCTGCGCTGGCGCGAGGACAAGCCGCCGGGCGCGTGCTCGCTTGACCAGATGAAGTTGTAGCGCTCCGCGCACGCCGGAGGGTGAACCCGTCCGTAGCGCTCAGCGCGCGCGGAAGCGCCCGACGCGATGAACGTCGGGCGCTCTCGTGACGCTGATCAGGCCGCTTCGCGGAGGGCGTCCAGCTGCGAGTTGTCGGCCAGGCGTCGTAGCGCCTGGTCTTCCAGCTCGCTTGCCCGGGCGGCCGTGATTCCGAGTTCGCTACCGGTCTGGCGGGCGGTCCGAGGTTCGTCCCCGGAGAGTCCGAACCGCAGCTCGATCACCTTACGCTCGGGTTCCGGCAGCCGTCCGACGATCTCCGCCACCTGGCGGTCGCGCTCGCTGGTTGCGACCTCCTCGACGGGATCTGGGCGGTCACTGGGCAGCAGGTCGCCGAGCGAGGCCTCGCCATCGTCGGTGACCGGCTGGTCAAGACTCGAGAGGCTACGGCTGAGCTCGCGGATCTCGTAGACCTGCTCCAGCGGGAGCTCGGTTACCGCCGCGATCTCCTCGTCGGTCGGCTCACGCCCCAGCTTGGTGTTCAGCTCGCCTTCGGCCTTGCGGACCTTGACCTGCCGCTGGGCCACGTGAACGGGCAGCCGGATCGTACGGCCATGGTTCTGCAATCCACGCTGAATCGCCTGTCGGATCCAGAGCGTCCCGTAGGTCGAGAACTTGAATCCCCGGCGCCAGTCGAACTTCTCGACCGCGCGGATAAGGCCGAGCATGCCCTCCTGCACGAGGTCCTCGAGCGGGAGCCCATGGCCCTGGTATCGCCGGGCCTGCGCGACCACCAGCCGCAGATTGGCTCTGATCATCCGGTCCTTGGCCTCGAGATCGCCGCGCTCGATTCGCTGCGCCAGCTCGATCTCCTCGGCCGCCGTCAGCAGCGGGTGCTTGCGCACCTCGCGGAAGAACAGATCGAGCGACTCCATCGAGGCGCTGGTCGTGGTCTCCGTCTGGCGACGGACATCGCCGCCCGTATCGGCGCCCGACTGGGCGCGCCGACGCTGACGGCTGTTGGTCTGCGCCTTCGGACGCGCTCGCGTCCCTTCGGCGCTTGTGTGTTCGCCGCGCTTGCGGCGCTTGGTTTCAGAAGTATTCAGTGCGACTCCGTTGTTCGTTAGTTCGAAGATGATCGAATTATACGTCTCGGTAAGGCTTTAGTCAAGCAGTACAAGAGACGCGCCGCCAGCCTCGGACCAATGGTCCCAAGGGGAGTACTCGCCATCTCGCGGCTGGTCTAAACGGCGCGACGCCGGCCCGTGGCCTCGCGGCGCTCGGGTTGCTCCAGCACGCAGCCAAGGAGCCCCGGAAAGCGCGCCTCGACGTCGTTCCGTCGCAGCGAGACGAAACGCTGCACGCCTTCCGCGCGGGTCAGGGTCAGTCCGGCTTCCCGCAGCACCTTCAAGTGATGGCTGAGCGTCGACTTGGAGACCGGCACCTCGATCCTTCCGCACGACAGCTCGGGCTGTTCGTGAAGCATCCCCACGATCTCGAGCCGCACGGGATCGCTCAGCGCGTACAGCACCCCGGGGAGGCTGAGCTGCTCAGTCGACGGGTGGGAGATGATCCGCATCTGGACTAGAGTTCGATACCCATCGAACAAGCTTAGCGCGGACCGGCTCGGCCATCCCTGACAGGATGCCCGGCGTGCAGAAGGGCATCCCGACCACGGTGCTGGTGGCCCCCGATTCGTTCAAGGGCACCTTCTCGGCCAGCGAGGTGGCCGCGGCGGTCGGGCGGGGGGTCGAGGCGGCGGGTCGGCCGGTCGATCTCTGTCCGGTGGCCGACGGCGGCGAGGGGACGCTGCAGGCCCTGGCGCCGCCCCTGGGCTTGCGCGGGCTGACCGCGACCGTGAGCGATCCGCTCGGGCGACCTGTCGAGGCCGAATTTGCGCTGGGCGAGCCTAGCCGCCGTACCGTGGCCGTGATCGAGACCGCCGCTGCGAGCGGCCTCGGCCTCGTCGCCGAGGCCGAGCGGGATGCCGTCGCGGCGAGCACTGCGGGCACCGGGGAGCTGATCCTCGCCGCCATCGATGCCGGGGCGAAGGCGATCTACCTTGGCGTCGGCGGCAGCGCGACCACCGATGGCGGCGCGGGGGCGATCAAGGCGATCGGGGCGGGCGGCGGGTTGCGCGACTCCGAGTTGACCGTACTCTGCGACGTGCGCACGCCGTTTGAAGACGCGGCCCGGGTGTTCGGGCCGCAGAAGGGGGCCTCGGCCGATGACGTGCGGCGCCTCAGCTCCCGGTTGCACGCGCTCGCTCGGCGCTGGGATCGCGACCCGCGCGGGGTGCCGATGACCGGTGCCGCCGGCGGTCTCTCCGGCGGTTTGTGGGCCGCCTTCGGGGCCGAACTCGTCCCCGGCGCATCGTTCGTGCTCGACGCGCTCGCCTTCGACGCGCGAATGCGGGAGGCGAGGGCCGTGATCACCGGCGAGGGCCGGCTCGATCGGCAGAGCCTGGCCGGAAAGGCCGTGTCCGAGGTGGCCACCCGTTCCCGCCAGGCCGGCGTCCCCTGCCACGCGATCGTCGGCACGCGTGAGCTCGATTCCTTCGGGGCCCGGGTCCTCGACCTGGGAATCGTGCTCGAGGCGGGTACCGAGGCCCAACTCGAGCAGGCCGGCCGGGAGCTGGCCGGCCTGCTCTGATCGCGGCGCGCTCGAGCACGCGTCAGACCGCTACCTCTCGGCCTAGCTCGTCGCTCGGGTGGAGGGCCCGGCTCGGTGGGACCCAGCGTGCGCGACAGGTATCGTGACGAGCATGGCCAAGGTCTTCGATGGCATCGACGAGCGCCTCTCGCGCTGGATCTCGGCGCAGCCCATGTTCTTCGTCGGGTCGGCGCCGCTCGCCGCCGACGGGCACGTCAACCTATCGCCCAAGGGCCCGATCGAGACTCTGCGCGTGCTCGATCCGCTCACCGTCGCCTACCTCGACATGATCGGCAGCGGCGCCGAGACGATCGCCCATCTGCGCGAGAACGGCCGGATCGTCGTCATGTTCTGCGCCTTCGAGGGGCCGCCGCGGATCGTCCGGCTGCACGGCCGGGGTCAGGTTGTCCCGGCCACCGAGCCCGGCTTCGACGCGCTGTTCGAGCGCTGTGGCTTTGCCGAGCCCGAAGTGCCGGAGTCGCGCCGGGCGATCGTGCTCGTCTCGGTGCAGCGCGTCGCCGACTCCTGCGGGTACGGGGTGCCTCTCATGTCCTACGAGGGGGAGCGCCCGCACTCGGCAGCCTGGGCGGCGAAGAAGCTCAGGGTGGGCGGCGAGGACGCTCTGCGCGTGTACCAGCGCGAAAAGAACTCAGCCAGCATCGACGGCCTCCCGGCATTGGACGGCGCCTTCGGCGCTGGCGCCTTCGGCAGCTGAGGAATTCGCGGGGGCGAATTCTCGTCGACGATTAGCCGTCCGGTTTGTCGACGATTAGCCGTCGGTCATTTCCGCCGGTGGCAGCGCGGCCTTGCCCGCGCCCGTCTCCGGTGGGGCGGAGTGCTGGGGGAGCTCTTCCACTCGCGCCGTCTCCGGGGTCAGGCAGACGCGGCAGAAGTCCTCTCCGAACGGGGTCAGGTGGATGCTGCGACGGACGACCTTGGCCTGCCCGACCGAGTGGATCGCGTCGAGCACCTCGGGCTGTGCCTCGAGCACCTGATAGCGGAGGTGATCGCGCAGGGTCTCCCGCGAGAACCAGACCAGGCCGAGGCGGAAGAGGTTGTTCAGATATGACGGCACGCGATCGACGTATCGGCAGCCGGCGCGCGCGCCGATCATCGAGATGCCTGGCGCGACGAGCCGTGATTTGAGCAGGCCCAGCGGCCCGCCGGTGCGCACGTCGACCGCCGGCTGGGGACCGTCGAGCAGCAGCAGCCGCAGGACCCGGCCCTCGTCGGGGGCGAGCTCGGAGAGAATCCGCTCGTAGGCCGGGTGAGCATCGAATTCGTAACGGACATCGCGCGACTTGCGCAGCAGCGACTCACCCTCGTCTCGCAACGAGCGCTCGGGCACGGAGCCATTGCTCGGACGCCGGCCGCCGTATCCGTCCTGATCGGGGCGCCGTGGCGAGGGCACGACATCCGAGACGATTCGCATGGCCGCGTCGGCCGCGGGTTGCGCGCTCGTGCTGACGCTGCGGCCGACCTCGGTGGCGTTGATCACCCCGAGGAGGGCGTCCTGTGCGACCACGCGCACGTCCTGGGCGAGCCGCACCGCCTTCTCCGGGGAGAACGCCGCCTCGGCCACCCGGCGCGAGGCATGAACCGAGCTCTGCACCGCCCAGCCCGTCGTTCGCCACCAGGCCGAGACCGCGATCCGCGCCAGGCCCGGTACGGCGTCGAGCCCATCGGGTCCCCGGTTGGTGCGAGGCGTCGCGCCGGGTACGGGCTCCTCCGCGCTGTTGTCGATTACGTCGGCCACGTCAGGTCCCGAAGATCAACAGGTGGATGATGCCGCCGCCGAGTCCCATGACTGCTCCGTGAAGGTAGAGCATCCATTCGTCCTCCTTGATCGCCGCGCGCAGCATCTCGACGAAGTCCTTGGAGGGCAGCTCGCGCGTGCGCGCGGCGATCAGCTTGCGGATCCGGTCGCTCTGACGGCGGCTGAACTCGGGGTCGCGGAACGGCGTCATCGTGTAGCCGACCGCCTGCTGGGCGACCGAGTCGCGGATGCTGTCGTATTCGCGCGTGCCGACAGCGACGCGGACCGCCCCGCGCGCGGGCCCGGCGGCGCGATCGATCGCCGGGCCCATCGCCTCCTCGAGCATCTGACGGGTCCGGTCGCCCCGGGGGCCGTCGAGCAGGAAGTTGCCGATGTTCTCGAGCGTGACCACATCGTCGGCGATGATCCCCGCGTACACGTCGGCGACCTCTTCCTGTCGGCGTAGGAACAGGCCATGGAGCTTGAACGGCCCGATCTTGCGCGGCTCGACCGGCTCGAAGATCACATACATGCCGAGCGCGTTCGTGGTCCAGCCGACGATCACGCCCAGGATCGGCAAGAGCCACCATTCCGGGATGAAGTGGGTGATGATCGCCACCGGGATCCCGAACAGGAAGCCGAACAGGAACCCGAAGTTGACCATCAGCCGGAGCTCCTTCTGGCCCACGTCCTTGAAGATCCGATTGACCAGCGCCGGATTCTTCTCGAAGTGGTCGATCACCATCAGCTTCGGATCGAGCAGCTGATCGATGTACAGGCCGATCTCGTCGGTGATCTGGTGCACGATCTCGGGCAGCTGCTCCTGGACACGCTGGTAGACGGCCTGCTTGGCCCGGGGCGGGACGTTCTGCCACAGACCCGGGTGCTCACGGCGCATCGTGTCATCGACGATGCCGGGCACTTCCGGGCGGAACATCGAGACGATGTGATCGGCGATCTCGTCCGGCTCGAGCTGCTCGTAGAACTCCGACGGGGTGCCCAGCTTGGCGATTGCCTTGTCCACGGCGATGCTGCCCATCTTCGCCGCCCGGGCCGGGACGATCCCCTGCCAGCCGATCCCGCCCTGCATGATGCCCGGGACCTCCTGGAGCTTGCGCGGCAGCAGCGTGGCCAGCTCCAGCAGACCCGGCACGCGAAAGCCGTAGAAGCGCACGGGGTTGAACAGCATGATCAGCCCCGTCCAATTGATCAGCCACCCCACCGCCCCGGTAAAGAACGGGATCGTGGCCAGCCTCACCCAGTCGGCAGTACTCATTGACGCCTCTCCCGCTGACCGCGACAGGACTGCCGCGCAGGACGTAAGACCCTATCGCTTAGATCGCTCGGCGCGCCGGGTCAACAGAGCTTGCCGGTCGGACGGTTGGGACCGGCCGTCACATGGTCGCGGGGTGCCGCTCCGAGCGACATCAGAAAGCGCTTCATCTCCCGGCCGGAGTTGGTCGGAACGCCCTCCGAATAGCAGCCGTACGCGCGCGGGAAACCCTGCGCGTCGACCCAGCCCCACTCGGTCCACGGAAACCCGGGGAGCGCGATCGCGATCTGCTGCCCCGCGCGCACCCGCCGCCCTACCGGGATCAGGTTCTCGAGATGTTCGGCCACGTCGATGATGTCCCCGGCGTGACTGCCGTTCAGGAGCCGGTACCAGATCGAGTGCTGGCCCAGCCAAGCGCTGTGGTTGTCCGAGCCGAGGATCACCGCGTCGCCGATCGCGCGCACCGCCAGCTTGTGAGATGGGAGCCAATCCATGCCCATGTCGGTGCGGTCCGCTTTCCAGGCCGGATTGATGAACGGGTTTATGTACGCGTGGGCCAATCCGGGACGGGCGCGCGCGCTCGTCGGGCGTGCCTGAGCCTGGAGCGGCGCCGCGATCGCCCCGGCCGCGGCGAGCGAACCGATCAGAACAAGCAACTTGCGCATGTACTGAAGTCATCGGCGCCGGGCGGCACATGGTTGAGGCGATCCTCCGGCAGCACCCTCGTTTCTAGTGCGCGAATGCCTTGCGGGTGTCCTCCCGGGGGGCCGGCATCGGCGCGGTCAGCGACTCCAGGAACGCGGTCTGCTCGCGCAGGTGATCCAGTAGCAGATCGGCCATCTCGTGGTTCATTCCCGCCCGCACGACGATCCGCAGGACGCTGAGATCCTCGCGGTTGGCCGGGAACGAATAGGCGGGCACGAGCCAGCCGTTCTGGCGCAGCCGGTCGGAGACGTCGTAGACCGTGTAATTGGTCACCCCGGCGTTGAGCGAGAACGCGAACACCGGCAGGTCGCTGCCATCAGACAGCAGCTCGTATGGGCCGATCTCGGCGATCCCATCCGCGATGTACCTGGCTACGTCCTGGGTGGTCTGGATCACCCGCCGATAGCCCTCGAAGCCTAGGCTCGAGAACATGAAGTACTGAGCCACGACCTCGCTGCCCGGCCGGGAGAAGTTCAGCGAGAACGTGGGCATGTGTCCGCCCAGGTAGTTGACGTCGAACACCAGGTCGGCGGGCAGCGCCTGCTTGTCCCGCCAGATCGCCCAGCCCACGCCCGGGTAGACGAGACCGTACTTGTGGCCCGAAGCGTTGATCGACTGAACGCGCGGGATCCGGAAGTCCCACGCCAGGTCAGGTTGGATGAACGGGGCGACGAAGCCTCCGGACGCGGCGTCGACGTGCAACGGAACCGAGAGGCCGCGATCCGCCTCGAGCTTGTCCAGCGCGTCGGCGATCTCCTTGATCGGCTCGTAGCTGCCGTCGAAGGTCGAGCCGAGGATGGCGACCACGCCGATCGTGTTCTCGTCGCAGTAGGCCGCGGCCTGCTCCGCCTCCAGGTGGTAGCGGTCGCCCTCCATCGGCACCAGCTTCGGCTCGACGTCCCAGTAGCGGCAGAACTTCTCCCAGCACACCTGCACGTTGATGCCCATGACCAGGTTCGGTTTGTCCGTCGACTTCCCGGCGGCCCGCATCCGCTCCCGCCAGCGCCACTTCAGGGCCATTCCGGCGAGCATCGCCGCCTCGCTCGATCCGGTGGTCGAGCATCCCGTCGCGCCTTCGCCCTCGGGCGAATTCCAGAGGTCGGCGATGATGCTCACGCAGCGGGCCTCCAGGCGAGCGGTCTGCGGGTACTCGTCCTTGTCGATGATGTTCTTGTTCGCGGTGTCGGCCATCAGCCGGGCTGCGATGGAGGGCATCCACGTGGTGACGAAGGTGGCCAGGTTCAGCCTGGCCTGACCGTCCAAGAGCAGATCGCTCGAGATCAGCTCGTAGGCCACTCTCTCGCTCATCCCCGCCTGCTCGAGGCGGTGGCAGGGGAGCCTGAGCGCGATCTCGTCGTGGTGGACCGCGGCGCCGTGAGGCCGATGGTGGACGGGGCAACTCTTGTTCTCGGCCAGCGGCATTGCGGGTGCTCCTTCGTCGGGTTGGCGCTGTGCGCATCATCTCGCCTACGACCGTCCCGGCGGGGGCTGGCAGCCGATCTCGATCAGATACCGGGAGAACGCCAGCCGGTCCCGGTCGGGGTGGAAGGGGTCATTGCCGTCGCGCAGGAGGGCGTTGATCCGCTCTAGGTCGTACAGCAGCGCGAGCTTGCCCGGTGGATCGTCCCACTCACCCGAGTCGTATCGCTCGGCCCACGCGGCCAGCGCGGCCAGCGCTTCTAGCTGGATCTGATCCTCCCACCAGGCCGAGCGAACCGAGAGCCGATAGCGCTCGCGCAGCGCGCACACATCGGTCCACAGCTGCTCGTACCACAGCCAGCGCTCGCGCGGGTACAAGCCCTGCCAGTGCATGGGCCAGCGCCGACCTTCGGACTCCTCCCAGGCCCCGTCGTCGAAGCCGTCGTCGCCGGGCCCGAATCGCTCGTCGCCGGATCCGTTCCAGCTCATCGCGCGCTCATCGCCCGCAGGCGGCGGTCTGCGAACCACATCCGCAACCGGATCCGGACCGGCGCCAGACGTCCGTAGAGCAGCAGCGCGTGGCCGTCGGGCAACTGGCGAAGCGCCTCGGAGGCCAGCAGGGGGCGCCGGCGCCGCGAGGTCGAGCGGGTGGTTCCGCCCGCCCCCGTCGTGCGGGTGAGCTCGCGTGCCTCCTCGTCGCCGACCAGCCCTGAGAAGTAACGCAGTGTCTCGAGGTCGGCCACCCCGGGCAGCAGCATCCGCGCTCGGTGGCTGTTGACCACGGTCTCGGCCTGTTGGCCGTACCGGCTGCGGGCCTGGGCGAGGTCGTGGAAGATCGAGACGAGCTGGATGTTGTGGCTGGGCGCCGTCGAGGCGATCTCGGCCAGGTTGGGCAGCGGCGCTACGTTGCCCGCCTCGTCGAGGCAGAGCAGCAGCGGCAGCTCGAGGCGGCCGCCGTTATGGGTCGCTCGTTCGTACGCGCGATCGATCACCTCCGACAAGAGCGCGAGGAACAGCGGTCGCAGCAGCTTCGACGCCTTGGCGTCGCCGATCAGATAGAGCGTCGCGGCCTCGTCGAGCACGCGGTCGGCGGTGATGTCGCACGAGCTCGCCGAACGGGCGACCCGCCGGAAGCGGTACGCCCGCAGCAGCGCCTGCGCGGTGGCCTCAATCGATGAGCGGGTGCGGTCGGCCTGAGACTCGAACGCCCGGACCGCGTCATATGCCGCGTGCGCGTCGGCCAGGGACCGCTCGTCCTGGGCTTCGCCCGTGAGCAGGGCCAGCGCCTCGTCGAGCTCACGGGAACCCTGGCCATAGGCCCAGCGGACGACGTGATCGATCGACGCTCCGGTTCCGGCGGCCGCGTACAGAAGGGGCGCGAGTCGCTGCTCCGCCGCGATCGCCCAGAAGTCTCCCCCTTCGACGCCGCGCTGATCGAGCTCGCCCGCGGCGGCCATCCGCCAGGCCACCTCGAGCGCACCGTCCCAGGTGCCCGCTCGGGCCAGCGGCGACCAGGTATGAGACTGCGTGCCAGCCAACGCGAATGGATCGAACACGAAGGCGGTACCCAGCTCGCTGCGCCGGGCCAGGGTGGCCCCGAGTAGATCGGTCTTGATCGAAGAGGCGACGGCGGGCCCGCTCCACTCCAGCAGCGCCGGGATCGCCAGCCCCGCCGACTTGCCCGACTGCGGCGGACCGAAGGCCACCAACGCATGGCGATGTTCGGCGTACAGCATCCGTCCGCGATGACTCCCCAGCGCCAGGCGCTCGGAGCGACCACCGCGCTTGGTCAGCCTGCGTAGCTCGCGAGCGCTGGCCCAGCGGGCGCCCTGCTCGGGTCCGCGGAGCAGGCTTGTGGCGCCGAGCCGGACGGCCAACAGGCAGCCGAGACCGGCGAGCGTCCCGGCCAGCGCCAGCGCCGCGTAGCAGCCCGCCGGACCCGGCAGCCGGGCTCGCGCCGGCCCAGGCCACGCGCCGGCCGGGTCAGACAAGCGCGCCGGCAGGCGCGTCAGCACGCCGAAGATCTGCGCCGCGCCGACGCGTGGCCAGCCCCGGCCGAACAGCGCTCCGGCCAGCCCACCCCAGACCCATACCAGCGCTGCGATGCCGAGCAGGACCGCGATCGCGATCAGCATCGCGCGGTCGGAGACGCCCTCGGAGCGGTGCGCGGTCATGTGGGTCTCCCCGTTTCGGTGCCGATCGTCATGCCGGTGTCCGTGTCGGTCAGCTCCGCCTCGAGGCGCGAGCGGTAGTGCTGGACGACGAACGAGCGCGAGCCGACCCGCCATAGCGCCTGGCCGGCCGACAACAGCGAGATCAGCCGGGCCTCCGTCTCGGAGAGTCCCAGCAGTCCGCGCGTCAGCGGGACCTGACTCTCGTCCTGGTGGTAGACGATCCGGGTGGAGGCGTCGGCGATCAGGCCTTCGGCGATCCGCGCCGCGCGCGAGCCGGAGTCCCCGGCGGCGTGCAGGTCGGCCAGCTTGTGCAGCACGACCAGGTTCATCACGCCGAACTGCCGGGCGAGCTTGAAGTTCGACTGGAACCACTCGCCCAGCCCGGTGTGCTGGACGATCTTCCACGACTCATCGGCCACGTTGATTAGCCGATCCCGGCCGGGGCGCTCCGCCATCCGGGCCAGGAGCGCGCCCATCCAGGCCGTCGCGCAGGCCATCAGGACTCCCACCGCGGGGGAGTCACGGACGGCGTGGAGGTCGATCACCACCAGCCTGGCGTCGAGATCGAGGCCGGGGCTGGTCGGCCCGTCGAAGATCCCTCGCAACGGTCCCTCGCAGAGGTCCTGGATCGCGAGCGCCGCGCGCCTGACGTCGGCGGCCAGCTCCTCGGCGCCGGTGCGCAGGCGGTTTGCCATCTCTCCGGCGGGCGAGAACAGCGCGGCGGCGATCTGGGGCAGCGTCGGCTCTCCGACCCCCCGCGCGCGGACGGTGCGCAGCGCCTCGCGCAGCCCGGCCGCCTCGACTTGGCTCAGCTCGGATCCGATTGCGGTGGTGGCGATCGCCCGCAGTAACTCCAGCTGCGCGTACTCCTCGGGGTGCGACGCGAGCGGGTTGAGACGAACTCCGCCGCCGGGCACCAGCGAGATCGGCCGCACGCCGACCGCGGCGCACAGCGGGCCGTACTCGCGCTTGACATCGAGCACGAACGCCCGGCGACCGAACAGCAGCATTCGCCACAGCAGCGTCTTGACCAGTGCACTCTTACCCTGGCCGAGCTTGCCCAGCACGATCACGTTCGGATCGTCGAGGACGCCCTCCTGGTACAGCGCCCACGGGTCATAACAGAACGCCCCGCCGCTGGAGTCCCGGCCGATGAACACGCCGCGGGGCCCGAGTCCGCCGGCCGCGATGAACGGGTAGATCGCCTGCGCGTGGCGGGTCGTGGTGCGGTGTGCGGGCCGCTCGGCCGCCCGGATCCCTCGGCCGAGGGATCCCCACGAGACTCGCCCCCCGGGCGGTTCTCGCAAGGCACGAGCCGCCAGGCGAGTGCCCCTCACTTCAATCCTCGGCAGAGCGGCAGCGTGAAGGTGAAGGCGTCGGCCTGCTGACCGTACATGCGATGCAGCTCGAGCCGGGATCGAGCCGCGTTCTCGAGCACCTCCGCGCTGGCGCGTCGCAGCTCCTCGGCGTCGCGCCCGGACACCGTGACGAAGCCGGAGAGTCGAACCTCGCAGTGACCCGCTGCCAGCTCCGCTTCGCGCCGCGCCGTGGCCTCTTGGGCCTGGCGCTGGCGGGCGGTCTCGGACTGGCCGAAGCGGCGCCGCAGGTCGCGGTCGGCGCGGTCGCGCGTGACCGCGGCTTCGACCTCGCGCGTCGAGCGCTGCGGCGTCACCGGCTCGAAGGTCACGGCGACGGTTCGCACCGCGTTCGAGCGTCCGAGCAGCGCATCCATGAACATCGGGGAGACCTCGACCCGTGGCCAGGCCCCGATCCAGTAGGTGGCGTGCTCGGCGCCGTCGCTGCGATAGCGGTCCCAGCCCTCCCAGGCGCCGAGCGGCCAGGCGTTGCACTCCGCCAGACCGCCGCGGTCCGGATCGGCGGTCTCGAGCGCCACGATCTCGGCCCGCGCATAAGGATCGAATGCGGTGCGCAGGACGCGCGCGAGCTGCTCTGAGCGCAGCGCGCCGAGCACCTTGATCTCGGCCGCCTGCAGGCGCTCGGCGACCCGCTCGCTCTCGTCGATCAATGCGCGCGAACAGGCGTCGGCGCCGCGCTCCTGGACGCGGGCCGCATCGACCTGGACGGCCACCAGAATCTCATGCTCCTGGGCGACCCGGGCGGTGCTGCCGATCAACTCGAGGTAGGACTCGATCATCGGCGTCCCGCGCAACGGCACGGCCGGGTCCCGCTCGGCGTGCAGCCACCGGACCAGCTCATCGCCGCGCGCCGGGACGGTCCGCTCCAGCCATTGGATCCGACGCACAGCCGTGCCGGCCGTGCCGGAGAGCACTAGCCCCCACCGGGCCAGCCGCCGCTCCTGAGCCTCCGGGTCGAGCAGCCCGAAGGCGACGACGCGGCAGGCGAGCACCGCGGTCAGCCGCTTGCCCGAGCGTTCAGAGACGACCCCGATCGCCCGGTCTCGGTACCGCACCTCGATCACTCGAACGCCGCGCAGGCTGGGCGGCGGGTCGGCCCGGGCATCCGCGTGCTCGGCCGCCTGGCCCGACTCCGCCCGCCCTTTCAGGGCCGCCGCGGCGCTCTCCCGGTCACCGCCCACGCGGGCGCGTGATCCATCGCCCGGGGTGCGCGAGCGGAAGCGGGCGCGCCCGCTGAGTCGGCGGATCGCGAAGGCGCCGGCTACCGGCGTCCACTGTTCGGCCGTCCGGCCCCCGACCGGCAGGGTGGCGAGCGCGAGAGCGCCGGCCACCAGAGTCACGGCGACGAGCGCTCCCGCGGCGCTCGGCACCCGGTCGAGCACGGACACCGCCAGGACCGCCGCGATGCCGATCACCGTCGCCTGCCCGGCGCGGACCGACCCGAGGATTCCGCGCCGCTCGAGTGGGCCGAATCGATAGCCGAGCCGCTCGTCGCTCAAAGCCTGCCGCCTTCAGGATCTCGGCCCTCCGGCTCAGCGACCGGCACGAGCGGAAGCATCGGACCGACGTCGTCGGGGAGAGTCAGCGGCCCATCCGCCTCGTCGCGGAGCGGCAGGATCTCGCCTACGGTCAAGTGCTGGCTGGGCTCCGGCGCGGTCGGAGCCAGTGCGGGAGCGTCCAAAACCTCACCGCCGGCCGGCTCGCCCGGTGGCCCTGAGACCCCCGACAAACCGTCCAGAGCCGCTTCGGCTCCGACGGGCCGATTCCCGGAATCGCCGTCCGGGCCGATGTTCTGAGCGCCGCCGTCGGCACCGGGTCCGGCCGGGCCCAGGGCCGCCCGCGAAGCTCGGCCTGAGGGCTCGGCGGAATCGAATCTCGGGGCTGCCACGGTGTCCCGGTCGGCGGCGGCCGAGCGTTCCAGGTCGTCGTTCATCCCGCCGGTCAAGGACATCCCCCACATCTCGACCGCTCCGCTGAGGGCGTCGGATGTGCGGGCATGGCTGTCGAACCGCGACCCCTCGCCGCGCAGCGCGCCCGAAGCCCCGGCGGCCAGCTCGGCGAACGGCAGCAGCCGGAACAGCACGAACGGCGAGAACGCTGCGAGCATCAGCAGGGCGGTCCCGGCGAGCATCGCGGAGGCGCCTCCGGTGCCGAGCGCGCCGCCGGCCAGCGCCAGCACCGCCACGATCGCGAACTTGGCCAGGATCAGCGCCACCAGCGTCTCGACAGCCCGCACCGCCCAGATCCGGCGTGCCGGCCAGACCATGCCGGCAAAGGCCAGCGGCAGCATCAAGACGACCACGTACACCGCCGCCTCTCGGAGGAGCAGCTCGAGCGATACCGCGAGCGCGGCGCCGGCCAGCATGGCGCCGATCAGGAAAGCCAAGAACGGCGAGCCGTCGACCGCCGAGAGCAGGCCGATGGCGCCGCCGAACGATCTGAGGAAGCCCACGCCCGCCCCGCCGAAGGCCGAGGAAACGATCGTGCACATCTCGTCGGAGGCGGCCAGCATCAGCATGGTCAGCGGCGCGGCGATGCTCACCGCGAGCAGCGCCAGCGGCAGGTAGCCGAAGGCGGCGTGGGCCAGCAGTGAGAGGTCCGAGCGGATCAGCGCCTGGATCGCGGCGGCGAACAGAAACGGCAGGGTCAGCAGCGCGCCGATCCCGGCCACGCGCCAGTATCTCGACGAGAACCACGTGGTTTGCAGCCTCGGACTCGTGGTCTTGCCGATCTCCTTCTCGGTTTCGTGGAGTGCCGCTTTGGCTCCGCCGAGCGCCCAGGCCCCGACCGCGGCGAAGCCGACGATGCGCTTGGCGCCGCCGCCGAGCAAGGCCTTGCCCGCGCCGCTCAGATTGCCGCCCAGCAGCTGCTTACCGGCCTTGACCAGCTTTCCGCCCTGCAGCACCCCGCAGGCCTTGCCCGCCAGCTTGCTGATCACTCCGGCGACGTCGCATGCCTTCTTGAACGGGTCGAAGGCGACAGCGCGGGGTGCGGTTGCGGCCAGGATAGCCAGCGTGAGCACGGCGACGGTCAAGACGATGGCGCCCGCGCGGGCAACGCGAGCGGCCGCAGACGGTCCGTGGCGGAAGGGAATGGCGAAGGGGGAGGGGGCGGTCGCGGGAGTCATCGCGCCGTGGTCCCCAGGTGCTGGAAGAAGTTGACCAGCCCGGGGGCGGCCCCGACGATCAGGGCGGAGGCCCCCGAGATCAGCGCCGCCATCCGGCCGCGGGCCGCGTAGTGATGGTTCTGGGTGTGGGAGGCGACGGCCCACAGTCCGGCACCGACGAACGCGCCGAGCACGGCGATCGCCAGCGCCCACGCCTCCGCGCCGTTGACCAGTTGCTGGAGGACGTTGCTGCCAGGCAGGCCCTTCGGGTTCGGGTGCGCGCTGACTGCAGCTAGGACGACTTGACTCACGCAGAAACCTCCGAGTTGCAAATTGAAGCTAAATGAATAGTCTGGAGGCTAGCAACTGGAGCGGACGCGTGGTAGCGTGAATCGTAGAGATCTAGTCTCAATTAGTCTCAACATGTCACGCGCAACCCAAAGAACGACGAACCCTCGACGAGCCGGCGACGGCGACTTGGGGATGCTCTACATGACGCTGTCGCCCCGGCTCGAACGGATCGTGCGCAGAGATGTCCGTGCCTGCGACGCGGTGATCGAGGACGCCTGCCAGTTCGCCTGGAGTCGGCTCCTGCACCACCGCGACCGCGTGGGTCACGACACCGCTCTGTCGTGGCTGGCCAAGACCGCGGTCCATGAGGCGGTCAAGCTGGTCCGCCGGGATCAGCGCGAGCTCTCGCTTGAAGCGGACGAGCTCGCGCGGCCTGAGCCGGCGTCGTGGCAAGCCGTGACCCCCGGACCCGAGGAGCGCCTGGAGCAGCGCGAGCGGCTCGCGTCGCTGGCCGCTCTACCGGAACGCCAACGGCGCGCGCTGTGGCTGCACGCGCTGGGGCTCAGCTATGCCGAGATCGCACTGCAGACGGGAGACAGCGCCCGGACGGTCGAGCGGCAGCTGCTGCAGGCGCGGCGAAACGTGCGCGGCCTCGCCGCTTAGCGTCGCCCGACCCGGTGGCGGTCAGCGCGCCCCGCCGCGCTTCCGCCGCGGCTCGACCGGGCCCGACCCCCGGTGGCGTTCAGCGCGCCCGGCCGCGCTTCCGCCGCCGCCGCTCGGCCGGGCTGAGCTTCCGCGGCTTCTGCTTGGCGCGGGCCTTCGCGTTCTGCCGCGCGCGGTCGGCCTCGGCCAGGGCGGCCCGTTGGCGCACCGGGGCTCGGCGCCGCGCGTCGCGCCAGATGAAGAACGAGATCCCGAGGAGCAGGAGGATCGCGCCGCCCGCGATGGTGATTGCGGTCGAGCCGCTCAGACCGGAGCTGCCCGAGGACCCGCTGGTGCTGAGAACGGTGGGCGAGACCGTCGGCGTGCTCGTCGCGGTCGGGGTCTGCTGCGGGATGCCCGGGCTGAAGGGACTGGGCGTGGTCCCGGCCGCCGCGGCGACCCCGGGCAAAAACACCGCGGGCAAGGACACCGCGGGCAAGAACACCGCGGCCACGAACGCCGCGGGCGAAAGCGCCGCGGCCAGCGACAGGAGCACCAACAGCCTGCGCATCAGCCGGTGCCCCACGACCTGCGACCGCTACCGCTCGGACGCGAGCGGCTGCTCCATCGCCGCCGTATCGGGCGGCTTGAGGTAGGGCTGCTCGGGTTCCTGGTGCTCCTCGTGGTAGACGCTCTCGGCGTTGACCGCCCAGATGTCGTGGTCTGACCCGAGGAGGATGTTGTCGACCGCGCGCATCGCGGTGAGCATCGAGTGGTCCGAGTTGTTGTACCGGTGCAGGCCGTTGCGGCCGACCTGGATCAGGTTCGGGGAACCCGTCAGCCAGCCCTTGATCGTCTCCAGTCGTTCGCCGTACTCGGCGTCGTAGATCGGGTAGGCCTTGTGGACCCGCACGGCGAAGCCGAACTTGACCTTGTCGGCCCGGGCGAGCCCCAGCTGCTGGATCTCCTTGGTGGCGAAGGCGACCAGCGCGTCGTCCTCCATGCTCCACAGCTCGTCGCCCTCGAAGCAGAAATACTCCATTCCGATCGAGGCGTCGGTGTCGTTGGGCACCATCCACGGGCTCCAGGAGCGGAAGTTCTGAATCCGCCCGACCTTGACCCCCGGCTCGTGGATGTAGATCCAGTTGTCGGGGAACATGTCCTCTCCCTCGATCACCAGCGCGACCGTGAGGAAGTCGCGGTAGCGGAGACCGCGGGCCGCGGCGCGGACATCGGCGGGAGCCTCCGGCTCGCTGATCGCAACTGTGCTGCGCAGCGGCAGCGAGGAGATCACGTGACTCGGCGTCAGGGTCTCGCCGCCGGCCACTACCTCGGTGACGCGGCCGTCGGGCGAGAACCGCAGTCGTGTCACGGGCGCGTTCATCCGGACCTCGCCGCCGGCCGCGCGGATGTCGTCGCGCATCTGCTCCCACATCTGTCCGGGCCCGTAGCGGGGGTAATTGAACTCGGAGATGAGCGACTTGATCTTGTCCCCGCGGTTACCGAAGAAGGCGGACTTGGCCGCGCTGAAGAACGACAGACCCTTGATCCGCTGCGCCGCCCACTCGGCTCGCAGCTCGGAGCAGGGGACGCCCCAGACCTTCTCCGTGTAGGTCTTGAAGAACAGGTTGTACAGGCGCTTGCCAAAGCGGTTGGAGACCCACTGCTCCACCGTCTCCTCCTGGCCCTTGGGCTTGATCGCGGCCCATAGGTAGGAGAACCCGACGCGGGTCAGCTCGACCGGGCCCAGCTTCTTGATCACGTCCATCCCGTCGAGCGGGTATTCGAGGAACTTCTTGTTCCAGTAGATCCGCGACTGGCGCGGGCGCTTGAGGAACTCCTCCTTCATGATCTCGTGCCAAAGGTCGTCGACCTCTTTGACCTTGGTGAAGAAGCGGTGGCCGCCGAGGTCGAAGCGGTAGCCGTCCCTGACCTCGGTGCGGGCGATGCCGCCGACCTGATCGGTCGACTCGAGCACGATCACCGGCTTGCCCTGCTTGGCCAGCAGGTAACCGGCGGTGAGGCCCGCGGGGCCGCCGCCGAGGACGACGACGGGATGCTCGGGAGTGATCTCGGCGCCTCTGGCGGGCGTGCTTGCGGGAGTCGGTTCGGTCATAGCCGTGTCAAGAAACCTTCTGGTAGAGGGCAGCGCTATCGGCCACGCAGCAAGCGCCGCGGTAATTATGCGGGGCCCAGGCGACCGGTTTGAGGCTACGATCGGAAGAGAGAATCCTGCCCCACTGGGCCGAGCGCCGGCGCACCAGCGCTGTCCAAGAGGCCTTCCAGTTCTGCGCCCCCTCGGTCAGTGGGCGGACGAACAGGATCTGCTGTCCTGGCCGGAGACTAGCAATCAGCGGTTGGAGCGTCGCGGTGGGATCCGCGCGCTGGAGCCGGGGCAGGGCGTCGACCCAGTCCATGTAGCGCGGGTCCTGGACCGTCCCGATCGTGCTCGCGTATCTGAGCCCGCCGGGTAAGTAGTACCAGTTCAGCGCTATCTGCTCGGGCTGGCCGACGATCACCAGATCGCCCCGGTGCAGGAGCGGCGCCATCTCGCCAGCCACGTCGCGCATGTCGCTCTTGTACTTGGGACTGAACGATGCCGGGTTGGCCAGCAGGATCACGGTCACCACGAGGATGACCGCGCCCACGACGCCGGTCCTGGCCAGTCCCCACGCGGCCAGCAGCAAGATCGCGGCCAGCGTCGGGGCGAAGTAGCGTGACACCCAGGCCGGCGTGATCTGCGAGGCGATCCAGGCCAGCGCGAGGGTCGCCACCGGCAGAGCGATCAGCGTCCACAGGAGCGTGGCGTCGCGGGATCGGCGCTTGCCTGCAACGACGAGGTCGGCGAAGCCGATCACCGAGGTGATCAGCAGCGGTATGGCCACACGGTCTCCGCCGAGCAGGTCTCGCGCGAGCTGGACCGGCGCGCCGAAGCGCGGCGAGGAATCCCACGGCGCGGCGGTGTGGGTGGCCTGGTAGATGAAGTTCGGCAGCCAGGGCAGGAAAAGCACAAAGGCGCCGGCGTAGGCCATCAGCGCGTCCTTCAAGAGCGCGCGCGGCTCGTCGCTGAGCCGCATCAGGATCAGCACAGTGACCGCCGAACCGACGCCGAAGAAGATGCCCCAGGCGTGGGTGTAGAGCATCAGGGCCTGAGCGATCGCGAACAGGATCAGGTACTTGCGCCGCCGAAACACGAAGACGTGCACGAACGCGGCAGTGGCCAGCAACCCGAGCAGCGCCATCAGCGAGTACATCCGCGTCTCCTCGCTGTACTGGGTCAGCCACGAGCTGAACGCGAACAGCACTCCGGTGATGACGCCGGTGCGCTCGCCGAACAGGCTCCAGCCCGCCCACAGTCCAACCGGAATCGTCAGCAGTCCGAAGACCAGCGAGAGCGAGTGCGTAGCGGACTCGGTGTTCCCGAAGATGCTCATCCACACGTGGAGCAGCAGGTAGTAGAGCGGGGGCGAGCCGTCGTGGCGCAGGACGCCGGGAATCGCGGTCAGTGAGTGCGAGGAGATACCCGTGGAAAGACCTTCGTCCATCCAGAACTGTCCACTCAGGTAGCGGCTCCGCAAGAACACCGAGACGACCATAAGCACGAACACGAGCCCGCCGATGCGGGCCCACGGCGGCAGCCGCGTGACCCGACCGGGCAGCCGCACGTGGAAGTCGGGAATGCGCGATGAGCGCCGTGTGCGTGGTGCGGTTGCAGTGGCCATGCGGCGCTCCAGGTTACTTCCGGCAGTCCGTGAACAGTCTGAACGTGCGGTCGTGCTTCGCCAAGACGTAGGACGAGTAGTTCGTGAACTTGTGCAGGATCGGCAACAGGTGGGCATTGCGCTGAGCCCGGGTCTGCAGGATCACCGGGGGCCCGGCCGTCGGGTGCGTGCCCGACTTCGGCGAGGCGGCGACCTGCGCGGTGTGCGTTCCCAGTGTCCACGCCACCATCGGCACCTGGAAGCCTTCGGTCATCGCCTGACCGCAGGCCAACAGCTTCTTCGCGCCGCCGTATTCGCTCACGATCTTGCTGACGTCCTCGCGCAGGTGCGCCTGGTAGACGAGCGAACGGTGGGTGCGCTGGATGTCAGTCAGGTTGTTACCGACGAAGTTGGGCAATGCCAGGAACGCCAGCATGGCGATCAGAACTCCGAGCGCTCCAATCCATCGTCCCGTCCTCGGCGGCTCGCGGCGGCCCGGGGGAGCGGCCTCACGGCGGGCGAGCAGGGCGCCGCCACGGCGGCCCAGCTCGAACGCCAGCCAGCCCCAGCCGACGCCGCCGGCGATGTCGATCAGGGCCGAGCCGAGCACCAGGTAGCGGTTGTTGCCGGAGAATCCTGCCTGCGTCAGCACGGCGATCACCACGAACCAGGCAACTCCGAGCACCCCTGCGGTGATCACGGCCACCAGCGCGCGCTCGCGCGCGCCTTCGGGCTTCCAGCCTGACCGGGTGCGCTGCGCGCGCCACACCAATGCCGCGGCGGCCGCTATCGCGAGGGCGGCGAGAATCTTGATGCGCAGCAGGATGGTGGGCCACGCGTGGTCGGCCAGTTCGGTGCAGAACGGGCACTTGGCGAAGGCCGGGCTGTTGGAGCGCGGCTGCTGGGCCCGGTTGACGCCGCGGAAGAAATGTCCGGAGCCCCAGTACTCGGGCAGGAACCAGAGGACCGGGATCGCCGCGAACAGGCCGATGACAAGCTTGCGCGCCCCGGGATCCTTCCAGAACAGCCAGAGGCCGTAGGGGCCCCAGAACAGCCAGATCTCGGGACGATCGAGCGCCGCCGCAAACCCGAACACAAACGCCTGGCGATGATGTCCGTCGAAGGCCCGGTCGACCGCGATCAGCACCAGGGCGGTCATCAGGCCCTCGGAATAGCCGAGCGCGTTATCGCTGATGAACCCTCCGGAGAAGACCAGGCCGACCGTCGCGATCGACCCGGCCAGCAGCGCCGGTGCCAACGCCACGAGCCGCTCCGCCCGGCTCACATCGTCGAGCGACCGCGCGGTCAGCCACCAGGTCAGCCGCGAGCAGACCTTGAACACCATCGCCGCGGACATCACCGCGCCGGCGCGGGCGACGACGAGCCACAGATCGGGCTGAGCCTTCCCGAACGGCGCGAAGATCGTGGTGAAGATCACCGGCAGCGGCTTCCACGTCGGACCGCCGTCTGTCTTCAGCTTGAAGTGGACGATCTCCCGGCCCCAGACCAGCCAGGCCCACGGGTCGTAGCTCGGCGTCGAGGGCAGGAGCAGCGAGAGGATTCCGATGATCAGCGCGGCGCCGGCCAGGACGGCCAGCAGCCGGCCGCCGCGGAACCACGTGACGGGGGTCGTGCCAGGAGCGGCACTGCGCTCGGATGCGCTGATCTCTGCGGTGGGAACGGACACGGTCAGCCCGAGACGCCGAGCTCGGTACAGGCCTCGACCGTCCCCAGCAGCTTGTCCGAGCCCTGGTTCGGGAACAACAACGCGCTGCCGATCGCCTCGGCGCCCGGATCCTTGGCTTCGATCTGATCGGCCTGGGCGTTGCCGGGGGTGGGCGTGAACGCGATCAGCGGTCCAATGTCCGGCTGCCCGACCTGGATCTCGGTCGGCGTCGGCTCGCTGACCGGCAGCTTGTGCTGCTTCAGGCAGGCGAGATGCTTGATCCGGGGGTCGTCGATCTTGGCGTGTACGCCGGGTGCACTGGGTCGGGTAGCGGCGGCCGAGCCGGCGATGGGCTTGCTGGTGGTGCCGCACGCGGACACCGCGAGCGCGATCGCAATCAGCAGGAGCGCGGCCGGTCCGCGATGCGCAGAGCGCTTCGCAGAGGACATGGCGCGAGAGCGTAGAGGATTGGTGCCTGACCCTTCTCTACCCTCTGGGCGCGTGATCACGTTTGCCGTGCTGCACGGACCGCTGCCCAAGCTGGGCGTGATCGCCGTCGCGGTGCTGGCCGCGGGCGCGATTCTGATCGGACACCCCCGCGCCCGGGCGGCGTCGATGCTCGGCGCGCTGGTGCTGGCCCCCGTGCTGCTGCTCGCCGACATCTGGCACTCGCCGCAGCTGAGCGTCGTGCACCGCCACCCGTTGCTGGCGCTGGCCGTGGCCGCGGTGGGTCTCGCGGTGGTGGGCGGGCTCGCCGTGGTGATCACGCGGCGCCCCTGGCTGATCGCGCCGCTGGCGGTCCTCGCCTTGCCGTTCCGTGTGCCGATCTCGGCAGGGGGCTCGACGTCGAATCTGCTGGTGCCGCTGTACCTCGTGGTCGCTGCCGGCGCGCTGTCGGCGATCGCCCCGGCGCTGGGCTGGTTCGGCCAACGCCGGGAGGAGCCGGGCTGGCGCGATGAGCGTGAGCGCGAGCTGGAGCGGGCGGAGCGAGAGCTCGCCCGGAAATCGGGCCTGACCTACCCCGAGCCCGCGGTGGCCCACCGCGCCGGACCGGAGGTGTGGATCGAACGACTGCTGGCGCTCTACGTCGTCCTCTACGCGATCCAGTCTGTGTACTCGTCGGATTTCGAGAAGGCGTTGCAGCAGTTGGTGTTCTTCTATGTTCCGTTCGCGCTGCTGTTCTCGCTGTTGCGGCGTCTCAGCTGGACGCGCGAGCTGATCTTCCGGTGCCTGAAGGTGGTCGTAGCGCTGGCCGTGGTGTTCGCCGCCATCGGGTTCGTCGAATACGCGACCAAGACCCTGCTGCTGAATCCCAAGCTTGTGGCGGCCAACGACGTGCACGCCTACTTCACGGTCAACTCCGTGTTCTTCGACCCCGACATCTTCGGTCGCTTCCTGGCGCTGGTGATGATCTGGCTCGCGGCGGTCCTGCTGAACGCGCGCGAGCAGCGAGTCCAGATCGGCTCGACGGTGCTGCTGGCGGTTCTGTGGGGCGGTCTGGTGCTGACGCTCTCACGCTCGAGTCTCGGGGCGCTGCTGGTCGGGCTGGGGGCGCTGGCGGCGCTGCGCTGGAAGGCCTGGCCGGTGATCGCCGCCGCCGTGCTCTTGGTGGCGCTGGGGACCGCGGCGCTGGCGATCACACCCAAGACGTTCGGGCTCAACCAGGGTCTCAACGGCGCCTCGAGCGGTCGTGCGGACCTGGTGACCGGGGGGGTCGATCTGTTCGGCGACCGGCCGCTGTGGGGCTATGGATCGGGCTCGTTCGTCGATCAATACAAGAAACATCATCCGGGCAGCTCGAAGACCCTGTCGGCCTCGCACACGATCCCGATCACGATCGGGGCCGAGCAGGGCCTGATCGGCGAGCTCGCCTACCTGGCGCTGGTGTTGGTGGCGCTGGTCGCGCTCCTGCGGGGAGCGGGCGCGGACCCGGTCCGCGGGGCGATCGCGGCGAGCTTGCTGGCACTCGTCTTCCACACCATGCTCTACGCCGACTTCCTGGAGGACCCGATCACCTGGACGCTGCTCGGGATCGGCAGTGCGCTGGCGGTGAGCCGGCCGGAGGCGGGCCGCCCGGGCCGTGCCGGCGCGCGCACCGGAGAATCCGACGCGGTTCCAGCCTGACCCCGGATGCTGGTGATGCGGTCGTGGCCCGACCCCCGGTGGCTGGTCAACGCGGCTCCAGCCTGACCCCCGGAGGCTGGTCGAATTTCCTCCCTATACCGCAGGTTTTTCGACCAGGCTCGAGGTGAGCAGCGCCGAGAGGTCGCGGTCGTCGTCAGCGAGGATCGTGTCCGGGGCCTCTAGTCGCGCCTCGGCGAGCAGGTCGCACAACTCGAGTTCGAACGGCGGCAGGTGGATCAGCAGCAGGCGGTCGATCCCGGCCTGTGTGGCTACCCGCGCCGCCTCGCCGGCCGATGAGTGAACCTCGGGGTGGCGTGGATAGGCGGTGGGATACCACGCCTCGTGCGCCAGGACGTGGCAACCGTGGGCGAAGGCGGCGGAATCGGGGTCGTAGGCAGTGTCGGTGATCCAGGCCAGTTCGTCGTCGAAGCGCAGTCCCAGTGTCGGCGCCGAGTGTCGATCCTGCCGTCGCATGGCCATTCGGATCCCACCGAAGTCGATCTCGCCGGCGGGGAGGTCGCGCACGTCGATCGCCTGATCCTCGAGCGGAACCGGGTGAAAGGGCTCGTGCGAGACGGTCCTCAGGAGCGCGCGAGTGGTCGCTCCGTAGAGCAGCTTGCCGGGGCCCCACACTGTCCTCTGTTCGCAGGCCCCGAGCACGGCCGGCAGATAGGCGAGGCCGGCGACGTGGTCCAGGTGGAAATGGGTCAGCACGATCTCGAGCCGGTTGATCCCGTCGAGCAGCGAAGGTTGCTCGACCAGACGCCCGACCCCTGTGCCCGCGTCGATCAGAACCGCGCGGTCGCCGCGGCACAGCAGCGCGCATGCCGTCTGACGACCGTGGGCGGGGAACCAGCCACCTCCGCCGAGGATCGTCAGTCGGTCGAGCATCCCACCAACATTAGATGTTCGGATGCGGGGATTCCGTGCGACAGGTCACGCACCGTTGATCGGCAGGCTGGCCGCCGGGCTCGAAGCGTCCTCGGGCGCCGCGGTACGGCCGGTCGCCAACGGTGCGAATCGGTTACGCCTGGTCCTTGTCGATCGAGTTGGCCACCCGCAGCAGGAGGGCGTGCAGCTGGTCCCGCTCGTCGTCGTCGAGCGCCGCGAGCAGCTTGGCCTGTTCGTTTCTGGCCAGCTTGCGACCCGCGGCGAGCGTGCGGCGTCCCGCCGGGGTTACGTGCAGCGCGTGGGCGCGGCGATCGCTCGGATGGCGACGGCGCTCAACCAATCCCTGCGCCTCCAGCTCGTCGATCGTGGCTACCATCGAGCTGGGGTCGATCCCCACGGACTTGCCCAACGCGTGCTGGGAGACCGCGCCCTCCGCGTCGAGCACGTTGAGCGCGCCCCACATCCGGACGTTGAGGCCGAGCGACTCGATCCGTTCGGCGAAGCGCTTCTGGCCGATCGCGCCGATCCTGCTGAGCAGGAACCCAGTGTGCCGGGTGAGTGCCCTGTGGAGAACGCGCGGTGGCCCTGGGAGCTGATCCGCCATCGTCAGAAAGATTGTACAACGCATGATGGAACCATCGAATCGTTTGTGCTACAAAACATCCGCCCTGCGAATGATTGATCGACCGAACCCTCGAGTTCCAGACGGGAGCTGACCGACGATGATGACTTCGACCACCCGGTGGGTCCTGGCCCACAAACGCATCGTCGCGAGCGCGTGGCTCCTGCTCACCCTGGTGGGTATCGCCACGGTGGGGACCTCGACGAATTCCTTCAGCAAGAAGTTCTCCGTGCCCGGTCGGGAGGGCTTCCTCACCAATGACAGGATCGCCCGGATCTACCACACCGGCGGCAACTACGCGCCTCTGGTTCCGGTGGTGACGCTTCCGCCCGGCACCTCGGTTTCCTCTCCGACGGTGCGCGCCGGCCTGAAGCAGGTCGAGTCGAAGCTCCGCTCCGCGATCCCCGGCGCCCGCACCGCCTCGTTCGCCACCACCGGAAACCGGGCATTCGTCTCCGGCGACGGCCGCACCACCTTCGTGCTCGCCTATCCGCCGCCCGACAACGAGTCATTCGGAAATAACACCAAGGCGGCCAAGAAGGCGGCCGCCGTGCTGTCGGGAGACACCATCGCCGGAGCGCCCGTGCACGTGACGGGATTCGACGCGCTGGCGAATCAGACCGGAGGTGGCGGGGGCCCGGGCGTTCTGCTCGAGTCGGTGCTGGGCGGCCTCGGGGCCCTGGTCGTGCTGGGGTTCGTGTTCGCCTCGCTGCTGGCCTTCGTCCCGCTGCTGATGGCGATCGTCTCGATCATGACCACGTTCCTGGTCCTCTGGGCCCTCACCGCACTCACCGACGTCTCGATGATCGTCGAGTTCCTGGTCGCGCTGATCGGCCTCGGCGTCGCGATCGATTACGCGCTGCTGATCGTGGTCCGCTGGCGCGAGGAGCGCGCCCACGGCTACGAGGGTGACGAAGCCGTCGTCCGAGCGATGGAGACGGCCGGCCGCGCCGTCGTGTTCAGCGGCACCACCGTGGCGATCGGGCTGCTGGCGATGATCGTGCTGCCGCTGCCGTTCCTGCGCTCGATCGGGTACGCGGGGATGCTGATCCCCCTGATCAGCGTGATCGTCGCCGTGACCCTGTTGCCGATCGTGCTGGCCAAGATCGGGGGCCGGCTCGACTGGCCGCACGTTCGCAATGACGACAAGGCGAGTCGCAGCTGGACGTCGTGGGCGCGGCTGGTCGTGCGCCGCCGCTGGGTGGCCGCCGTCGGCGCGCTGCTGGTCCTGGCCGCGCTGGTGCTCGCCGCCACCTCGCTGCAACCCGGGTCGCCGAACGCCGACACGTTGAGCAAGAAGGGCGACGCGCGCGTTGGCCTGGTCGCGCTCGAGCGCTCGGGCATCGGCCCGGGAGCGCTGCAGCCGATCGAGGTCCTGAGCTCCGGCCGGAGCCAGGCCGCGCGCGTCGCCACAACGCTGAGCCGAGTTGCCGGAGTCCACGGCGCCGTCGCGGTGACCGGTCAGCAGTGGCAGCGGGCCGGAACCGCGATCGTCGACGCGATCCCCTCGGCGGATGGCTCGACGGCGGCTGGGCGGGACACGATCAGCCGGGTCAAGGGCGTGGCTCACGGGGTCGCCGCCGGGGTCCGGGTCGGTGGCCTCGGGGCCGAGAACGCCGACTTCGTCTCCGCCATCTACGGGAGCTTCCCGGTGATGATCGCGCTGATCGCGCTGCTCACCTTCCTGCTGCTCGCGCGCGCGTTCCGCTCGTTGCTGCTGCCGCTGAAGGCGGTGATCCTGAACATCGTCAGCGTGGCGGCGGCCTGGGGCGTGATCACGCTCGTGTGGCAGCAGGGTCACGGCTCGAATGCGCTGTGGGGGATCGCCGCGACACACTCGGTGACCGCCTGGATCCCGCTGATGGTGTTCGCGTTCCTGTTCGGGCTCTCGATGGACTACGAGGTGTTCATCCTCTCGCGGATGCGCGAGGAATACGACAGAACCGGATCGACCAACGCCGCGGTGATCACCGGGATCGGTCGAACCGGACGCCTGGTCACCAGCGCCGCATTGATCCTGTTCCTGGCCTTCGTGTCGATGTCCGCCGGCCCGGAGACGGACGTCAAGGTGTTCGCGACCGGGCTGGCCGCCGGGATCCTGCTGGATGCCACGCTGATCCGCGCGCTGCTCGTGCCGGCCGTGGTGTCGCTGTTCGGGCGCTGGAACTGGTGGTTGCCGGCGCGCCCGGCCCGCTGGCTGCGGGTCGAGCCCTCACTACCGCCGCGGCCGGCCGCGGAGACCGCGGGCACTTAGAGGGGAAGGTCTCCGGCGGCGGCTCGATGCCTGCCGCCGGAGAATCCCCGACAATTTAGGCGTGCCTCGTCTTCTCGCGTTGATCCTGGTGGTGCTGGGCGGCCTGGCGAGCCCACTGGCGCCGTCGTCCGCGATCAGGTCGGCAGCGGCCCACCGCCCCACGCCACAGCGCCAGGCGGCCACCGGCGGAGGGGCGATCGGAGGCCCGACGGCGCCATCAGGTTCGGTGGCGGCACCCGCGTCGGCGGCGAAGCTGCTCGGCCAGCGCGTGATGGTGGGCCTTCCCGGCACGGTCGCGAGCTCCGGACTGCTGGGGCGGATCCGGCGCGGCGAGGTCGGCTCGGTGATCCTGTTTGCCGCCAACATCTCGACGCGCACCCAGCTGCGCGCGCTGAACGCCTCGCTGCAGCGTGCGGCCCGAGCCGGGGGCAATCCGCCGCTGCTGATCGCCGTCGACCAAGAGGGCGGCCAGGTCAAGCGGCTGACCAACGGGCCGCCGGACCTCTCTCCGCCGCAGATGGTCGCCGCCGGCGGTCCGGCGGTCGCCTCCCGTGAAGGCAAGGCGACCGGCTCATACCTCCACGGCCTCGGGATCAACATGGATCTCGCCCCCGTGGTCGACGTACCGACGTTCCCGGCCGCATTCATCTGGACCCAGGGACGGGCCTTCTCCTTCAAGCCCAACACGGTGGCCTCCTATGCGGGCGCGTTCGCCCGTGGGGTTCAGGCGGCGCACGTGGCGGCAACGGCCAAGCACTTCCCCGGCGACGGCTCGGCCGGCGTCGACACGGACTTCAAGCTCGATCTGCTCCGGCCGACCAAGGCCCAGCGAGCCGGGGCACTGGTCCCATACAAGGCGATGATCCGGCGGGGCCTCGACGCGGTGATGATCACCACGGCGCGGTTCCCGGCCTATGACCCCACGAGCGCTCCGGCGGCGCTGTCCGCGCCTGTGATCCAGGGCCTGCTGCGTGGACAGCTTCAGTTCAAGGGAGTCGCGATCACCGACGCGCTCGGCGCCCCGACCGGTCACGACGAGACGACGGCGGGTGTGCTGGCGGCCGAGGCTGGAGCCGACATCCTGCTCTACACCGACGGGGCGCCCGGCACGTTGCCCGCGCTGGAGTCGGCGATGGGGAAGGGCCGGCTCTCACACCGCCAGGCGGTGGCCTCCTATCAGCGCATCGTGGCACTGAAGCGCAGATTGTCGTGACTCGTCACGGGCGGCGAGACACCTGCCTCCGGAGCTTCGGCGAGACGCCCTGACGCCGGAGCTAGATGGGCGTCGTGTAGGCGCCGCTGATCCCGCCGTCGACGAGCAGGCTCGTGGCGGTGATGAAGCTGGACTCATCGCTGGCCAGGAACAAAGCTGCGTTGGCGATCTCCGCCGCCAGACCGAAACGGCCCATCGGAACATGCACCAGCCGCCGCGCCGCCTGCTCCGGGTCCGCGGCGTACAGCTCGCGCAGCATCGGCGTGTCGATCGGCCCCGGGCACAGGGCGTTGACCCGGACGCCGCGGCGGGCGAACTCGACGCCGAGCTCGCGCGAGAGGGCCAGGACGCCGCCCTTCGACGCCGTGTAGGAGATCTGGGAGGTGGCCGCGCCGAGGATGGCCACGAACGAGGCGGTGTTGATCACCGACCCGCCGCCGCGCTCGAGCAGATGCGGCAGCCCGTGCTTGCAGCAGAGGAACACGCTGCGAAGATTCGCCGCCTGGACGCGCTCCCAGGCATCGAGCGTGGTGTCGAGCACCGACGCGTCGTCGGTCGGGGAGATCCCCGCGTTGTTGAACAGCACGTCGATGCCGCCGAGCTCCGCGGCCGCCCGGGCGTAGAGGTCGGCCACGGCCGGCTCGTCGGTCAGGTCGGCCTGCAGCGACAGCTCGCCGATCGAGTGCTCGAGCAGGTCGACGCCGACGACCCGAGCCCCCTCGCGCGTGAACCGATCGGCGGTGGCGCGGCCAATCCCCCCCGCGGCCCCGGTGATCACGCAGACCTTCCCCTCGAGCCTCACGCTGATCGCCTTCGCTCGCCATCCGGGCTCGCCTGAATGTCGGCGGCGTGAGTCATCCGGCTGACATCGTGGAGAAGAAGATCGACTTGACCTCCGTGTAGGCGTCGAGCGCGTGCGGGCCGAGCTCGCGCCCGTAGCCGGACTGCTTGAAGCCTCCGAACGGCGTGGCCACCCGAACCGACGTGTTGGAGTTGATCGAGAGCACGCCGGCCTCGAGCGCCCGGGCCACCCGCAGGGCGCGGCCGCCGTCGCGGGTCCAGATCGAGCCGGACAGCCCGTAGATCGTGTCATTGGCCAGCCGCACGGCCTCCTCCTCGTCGGCGAACGGGATCACCGTGGCCACCGGCCCGAAGATCTCCTCGCGCGCGGCCCGTGCCGAGGGATCGACCGGGCACAACACGGTGGGGGCGAACCAGTACCCGGGCCCTTCGGGGGCGCTGCCGCGAAAGGCCACCGGCGCCTCGTCCTCCAGGAACGACGAGACCGTGTCCCGCTGCTCGGCCGAGATCAGCGGCCCCATCTCGGTCTCCCGGTTCAGCGGATCGCCGACGCGGATGCCGGTCACGGCCGGCTCCAGGGCAGTCATGAATTCATCGAGCACGGAAGCCTGCACCAGGATCCGCGAGCGCGCACAGCAATCCTGGCCCGCGTTGCCGAACACGGCCATCGGCGCCGCCGCGGCGGCCGCCGGGATGTCGGCGTCGGCGAAGACGATGTTGGGGGACTTCCCGCCGAGCTCGAGCGTCACCCGTTTGATCGTGGCCGCGGCGCCGGTGGCGATCGCGCGCCCGACCGAGGTCGATCCGGTGAAGGCGATCTTGGCCACGTCCGGGTGCTCGACCAGGCGCTGCCCGCACGTCCGCCCCGGTCCGACCACGACGTTGACCACCCCCTCCGGAAGGCCCGCGGCCAACGCGATCTCCGCGAACCGGATCGCGGTCAGGGGCGTCAGCTCGGCCGGCTTCAGCACGACCGTATTGCCGGCGGCCAACGCCGGCCCGAGCTTCCACGCGGCGATCGTCAGCGGGAAGTTCCAGGGGACGATCAACCCGACGACGCCAAGCGGCTCGCGGACCGTGAACGCCTGGCCGCCGGCGGCCGGGATCGTGTCGCCGAGCAGCCGCTCGGGCGCCCCCGAGTAGTAGCGGAACGTGTCGATGACCATGCCGATCTCCGATCTGGCGTCGGCGATCGGCTTGCCGGCGTTGCGCGCCTCGAGCACCGCCAGCTCGTCCCGCGCCGCCTCCAGGGCGTCGGCCAGCCCGCGCAGGTGCTCGGCCCGCGCGGCCGGAGCTATCGTGCGCCAGGCCGGAAACGCCGCCTTGGCCCGGGCCACGGCGTTGTCGACGTCCTCCACGCCGGCTCGCGGAACCGCCTCGAGCACCGCCTCGGTGGCGGGCTCGAGGACCTCCAGGGTGGCGTCAGGCAACCTCGGGTTCCCCTTCGGCGATCGTCACCCCGTCGTCGGCGAACTTGATCGTCCGCACCGGCCCGGTGAATGTCCGCTTGGCCGAGATCATGTACCACAACGTCACCGAGACCATCACGACGATCGTGACGATCGGGGCGTAGTTGACCGAGCTCCAGCTGAAGCCGTGCTTGAAGAACACGCCCGCCGGCGAAGTCGGCAGGCAGAAGATGATCACGCACAGGCCTACCCAGACGAACGCGATCGGGTTGATCCACCTGTACTTCTGCCCGAGCGTCCACGGACCGGGCTTGAACTCGTCCTTCATCCGCCAGCGGAGGAAGACCGGGATCGTATAGGCGATGTAGAGGCCGATCACCGCGATCGAGGTGACGGCGAAGAAGGCAACTGGTGTGCCGAGTGAGTTGGGGAAGTAGGCCGGGATGGTGATGACCAGCGCCGCCACGCACACGAACAGGACCGCATAGGTCGGCGTGCCGTTGCCGCCGACGCGGCGCCAGAGCTTGTGTCCGGGGATAGCGCCGTCGCGGGAGAAGGCAAAGGTCATTCGCGACGCACTGGTCACGCAGGCCATCCCGCAGAACAGCTGACCGATGGTGGAGATCACGAGGACCGCCTTGGCCGCTGCCGTGCTGAGAGCCGTGGTAAGGATCGCCACCGCCGGAAACCCGGCGCTGCTGATCGTGCTGACGTTCTTCTGCTGCACGGCGAAGGTCAGGGCCAGGAGCAGGATCCAGCCGATCACCGCCGAGTAGAACACCGAGCGCCAGACGCCTTTGGGGGCCGACATGTCGGCGCCATGCGTCTCCTCGGAGACGTGGGCCGAGGCGTCGTAGCCGGTGATGGTGTACATCGTCAGCAGGAAGCCGAGCGGCAGCACGTAGAACCAGTACATATGGTGGCTGAAGCCGCCGAAGGCGCGGTGGCCGAAGACGTAGGAGAAGCTCGCGTGGTGACTCGGAACCGCCACCAGCAGGACCACGATCACAGCGACTCCCGCGACATGCCACCACACCGAGACGCCGTTGAAAATCGACACCAGGTGGCCGGAGAAGACGTTGATCAAGCCGTGAATCAGCAGGATCAGCGCGAACAGCGCGAACACCACGTGGGCGTTGTAGTGCACGTTGGTCGAGGTGAAGTTGAAAATGAAGTTGACCTTGTAGAGATTCAGTAACGCCCCCAGGAAATTCGCCGCCGCGAAGTCGACCGAGGCCACCACGGCGACTAGCCCGATCAGGTTGAACCATCCGGTGAACCAGCCCCAGCCGGCGCCGCCGAGCCGCGAGGCCCAGAAGTAGATCCCGCCCGCAGTGGGGAAGGCCGAGGCCAACTCGGACATCGAGAACGCCACGCAGAGGATCAGCAGGCTGATTACCGGCCAGCCAATCGAGATCGCTACCGGGCCGCCGTTGTTGAACGCCTGCCCGTAGCTAGTGAAGCACCCCGCGAGGACCGAGATGATCGAGAACGAGATCGCGAAGTTGGAGAAGGAGCTCCAACCGCGCTTGAGCTCCTGTGCGTAGCCGAGTTCGGCTAGTCGCGTTTCATCCGAGGAACGGGTCTGCTCCGCCGTCGCCATATGGCCCCTCCCGGGGTAAAAGGTCTGATGGTCCGTCCTTAGCGCGCACACCCTATGCGCGCCGCCTAACCTAAGTCAAGTGCCGGGACGGCGAAGGACGCTGGTACCGGTCCTGGCGGGATTGCACCGACAAGCCAATGAGCGCGCTCAACCTGCCGGAAGCAATCCGGCGAGGACGTGCTCCGTGCCCCGGAGGTGCTCGGCCATCTCGCAGGCGGCGCCCGCCTCGTCGCGGCGGCGGATCGCCGCGAGCAGGCGCCGGTGCTGGACATTGGCGGAGTCGAGTACCTGCGGCGGGTGGGCGATCAGCGAGATCAAGCCGGTCATCGCGCCCTGGGTCTCGGTCATCGCGGTGACCAACCGGGGGCTGCGCGTGGCCTCGGCCAGCCCGACGTGCAGGCGGATGTCGGCCTGGCGGTAGGCGGGGAAGTCGTCGAGCAGGCCGGCCAGCGTCTGCACGAGCTCGTCGAGCGCGTCGAGCATCTCTGGCTCCGCGCGCTCGGCCGCGAGCACGGCGACGCCCACCTCGACCGCCATCCGCTCGTCGCAGGTGTCGCGCCAGGCGGCCAGCAGGTCGCGCGAGGGCGGGGAGGCGGGGGGCAGCGGATCGGCCACGAAGGTTCCGCCCCCCCGTCCGCGCGTGGCCCGCAGGTGGCCGCTGTGTCCCAGCGCCACCAGCGCCTGGCGCAGCGTGGAACGGGCGATCCCCAGCTTGGCGCACAGCTCGCGCTCGGCCGGCAAGCGCGTTCCGGGGGGCAGCAGGCCGAGCCGGATCGCCGTGCCGAGCCGGTCGACCGTCTCCTCGAAGGCGGTCAGCGACCGCACGGGGGCGAAGATCGTCTCCAGCGAGGCCACCGACTCGAGGTTGGTCACGATCGCGACATCGGCACCGACGTCCGCGCTCATAGCTCACGCCCCCCGGGAGATGGACTCGCGCCTGCGAGTTTCACCGCCCCGGGAGATTTGCCTCTGGCAAATCTCCCAATGGAACTCGCGCCTGCGAGTTTCACCGCCCCGGGAGATTTGCCTCTGGCAAATCTCCCAATGGAACTCGCGCCAGCGAGTTTCACAGTTTCACAGCCGCTCGAACCCCCGGCGCCGCTCCCAGTCGGTGATGGCGCTCTCGAAGGCGGCGAGCTCGACATCGGCCGCGTGCACATAGTGGTCGACCACCTCGTCGCCCAGGGCAGCGCGGGCGACCTGGCTGGTGGCGAGCAGGTCCCGGGCGTCGCGCAGCGTGCTCGGCAGGCGCGGCTTGTCGGTGGCCAGGTACGCGTTGCCCTTGTAGGGCGGCTCGAGCTCCAGGCCCTCTTCAACGCCGTGCAGCCCCGCCGCGATGATCGCCGCCAGGGCGAGATACGGGTTCAGATCGGAGCCGCCCGCCCGGTTCTCGAACCGCAGCGCCGGCCCGTGCCCGACGACGCGCAGCGCGCACGTGCGGTTGTCATCGGCCCACGCGACGGTCGTCGGCGCGAACGACCCGGCGGCATAGCGCTTGTAGGAATTGATGTTCGGGGCCAGCAGCAGCGTCAGCTCGCGCAGGCAGGCGAGCTGCCCGGCCAGGAACGACTCGAACACGGCCCGGTCCCGCTCGAACACGGCGCCGTTCTCATCGGACAGGGAGAAGTGGATGTGACACGAGCTGCCTTCGCGCTCGTTGAACTTGGCGATGAAGCTGATCGACATGTCCTCCTGGGCGGCGATCTCCTTGGCTGCGTTCTTGTAGATCGAGTGGTCATCCGCGCAGGACAGGGCGTCGGCGTAGCGGAAGTTGATCTCGTGCTGACCGAGGTTGCACTCGCCCTTGGAGTTCTCGACCGCCATTCCGGCCGCTTCCATCGCGTTGCGGATCCGGCGGATCAGTGGCTCGACCCGAGCGGTCCCCAGCAGCGAGTAGTCGACGTTGTAGAGGTTGGCCGGCTCGAGGTCGCGGTAGTCCTTGCGCCAGGCCTGCTCGTAGCTGTCGCGGAAGACCAGGAACTCGAGCTCGGTGCTGGCGTTGGTGCGCCAGCCGCGCTCCGCCAGCCGGTCGATCTGGGCGCGCAGCACCTGGCGCGGCGAGGCCGCCACATCGGAGCCGTCGGCCCAGGCGAGATCGGCCAGGCACATGGCGGTGCCCTCCTGCCACGGGACCGGCCGCAGCGTCGAGAGGTCGGGCCGCAGCGAGAAGTCGCCGTAGCCTCGCTCCCAGGACGCCATCTCGTAGCCCTCGACCGGGTTCATCTCGACGTCCACGGCCAGCAGGTAGTTGCAGCCCTCCGAGCCGTGCTGGGCCACCTCCTCCAGGAAGTGGCGTGCGGTCAGGCGCTTGCCCTGCAGCCGTCCCTGCATGTCGGTGAGCGCAAGCAGCACCGTGTCGATCTCCTCAGACTGCACCTTTGCCCTCAGGTCATCCAGATCCAAGGCTGCCCCTCCTCTCCGCCGCCGCGCGGCGCCGCTGCACGGTTGTCGGCGGTGAAGGTATAGGAAGCACGCCTTAGGCGCTAGGTTACGGCGCCAACATGCCCGACCTGGATGGGATCCTCGATCGGCTCGAGCCGGCGCTCGGATCGCGGGTCGGTGGGCCGGAGCCCCTGGACGGCGGGATCACCAACCGCAACTACCGCGTGCGCTTCGGCTCCCGGGACTACTTCGTGCGGACGCCGGGCAAGGACACCGCTCTGCTCGGCATCAGCCGCGAGGCCGAGCGGCTGGCCAGCGAGACCGCCGGACAGCTGGGAATCGGGCCGACCCTGGTGGCGGCCGACGAAGACGCGCTGGTCACGGAGTTCGTCGAAACCGATCCACCCGATCCCGAGCGACTCCGCCGCCAGGCCGAGTCGGTGGGGCGTGCGTTGCGCTCGTTTCACGACTCGGGGCTGAGCCTGCCGGTGCGTTTCTGGGTCCCCGACCTGCTCGACGACTACGCGCGGACCATCGGCGAGCGCGGGGTCAGCCTGCCCGGCGCATACGCGGACACGCGCGCGATCGCGGATCGGATCGCGCAAGCGCTGCCGCTGAGCGACCCCGCGCCGTGTCACTGCGACCTGCTTCCGGGCAATCTGCTCCAGAGCGCCGAGCGCGTCCTGCTCGTCGATTGGGAGTATGCGGGGATGGGGCACCGGTGCTTCGACCTCGGCAACGTCGCGGTCAACAACGAATTCGACGAGACGGCCGAGGAGCGCTTGCTGGCCGGTTACTACGGCGAGCCACCGGGGCCGGGCCGGTGGGCGGCGCTCCGGCTGATGCGGATCATGTCCGACGCACGGGAGGCTGCGTGGGGCGTGATCCAGGGCGTGATCTCCGAGCTCGACTTCGACTTCGCGGCGTACGCCGAGAAGCACTTCCGGCGCTTGGCCGAGGCCGCTGCCGATCCGAGCCTGGATGACTGGCTCGCCGCCGCGCGCGCGGGCGCACGGGAGGCGGGGGCCTGAATGGTCCGGCCCCGAAAGCTTCCCGCCCGTGCCCGCGTGGTGATCATCGGCGGCGGCGTCGGCGGCGCGTCGGTCGCCTATCACCTGGCCGAGGCCGGCGAGCGCGACGTGATCCTGCTGGACCGCAACGAGCTGACCAGCGGCTCCACCTTCCACTCGGCCGGGCTGGTCGGGCAGCTGCGCTCGAGCGTCACCCTGACCCGGATGATGATGGACTCGGTAGAGCTGTACCGAAAGCTCGACTGCGGCTGGGTCGAGTGCGGCGGGATCCGGCTGGCCGGCACCCCCGAGCGCGAGGAGGAGGTGCTGCGCCAGGTCGCCTGGGCCAAGACCTTCGGGCTGCCGCTCGAGCTCATATCCGCGGAGCAGGCGCAGGCGCTGTTCCCCCTGATGGTCACCGACGGCGTCCGCTGCGCGTCGTATCTGCCCACGGACGGCTACCTCGATCCTTCGCTCCTGACCACAGCGATGGCCGACGGCGCCCGGGCCGGCGGCTGCCGCGTCTTCACCCACACGCGGGTGAACGGGATCGAGGTGGTCGACGGCCGGGTCGCCGGGGTGCGAACGCAGTGGGGCGAGGTCGAGGCGGAGGTGATCGTCAACGCCGGGGGGATGTTTGCGGCGGAGCTCGGGCGCCTGGCCGGCGTGCGGATCCCCGTGGTCCCGTTCGCCCACGAGTATCTGGTGACGCAGCCGTTTCGCGAGGACTGGACGGCGGGCGAGCATCTCCCGACGCTGCGCGACCCCGACCTGTTGATCTACTTCCGCGAGGAGGGCGCCGGGCTCGTGATGGGCGGCTATGAGCGCCACAGCGCACCCTGGGCGCTCGACGAGCACCGCCTGGATCGGATCCCCGCAGACTTCAACGGACGCCTGCTGGAGGAGGACTGGCCGCGATTTGAGGAGATCGCGCTGAACTCGTCAAAGCGGGTGCCGGCGATGACCGACGTCAAGGTCACCCGGCTGATCAACGGCCCGGAGGCATTCACGCCGGACAACGAGTTCTGCCTCGGCGAGACCGAGGTCAAGGGACTGTTCGTCGCCGCGGGCTTCTGCGCGCACGGGCTCGCCGGCGCCGGCGGGATGGGCAAGCTGATGGCCGAGTGGATCCTCGAGGGCGAGCCCTCGCTCGACACGTGGGAGATGGACATCCGTCGGTTCGGTCCGCACTACCGCTCGCCCGATTACACGCTGAAGCGCGCGCGGGAGGTCTACGAGACCTACTACGACATCCGCTATCCCGGACACGAGCGCCAGGCCGGGCGGCCGCTACGGACCTCGAGCGCGTATTCCTGGCACCAGGAGCATGTCGCCGCGTTCGGCGAGAAGTCTGGCTGGGAGCGGGTCAACTGGTATGAGAGCAACGCGATCGGCGGCGACGAGGGGCTGCGGCCGCGGGGCTGGGCCGGCAAGCACTGGTCCCCGGCGATCGGCGTGGAGCACCGGGCCACCCGCGAGGCGGCCGGGCTGTTCGACGAGTCCTCGTTCAGCAAGCTCGAGCTGTCCGGTCCGGGCGCGGCCGAGTTGCTCGAGTCGCTGTGCGACAACCGGGTAGCCCGCGACGTCGGTTCGATCACCTACACGCAGATGCTCAACCGCCGCGGCGGGATCGAGTGCGACTTCACGGTCACCCGGATCGCGCCGCAGCAGTTCCAGATCGTCACCGGCACGGCCTTCGGCAACCACGACGCCGGCTGGATCCGCCGGCATCTGCCCGACGACGGCTCGGTCGCCCTGCGTGATGTGACCGCGTCGTGGGCCTGCTTTGCCCTGTGGGGCCCGCGCGCCTTCGACATCCTCTCGCCGCTCAGCGCCGAGCCGCTGGACTTCGGTTACATGCGCATGCGCGAGCTGACGATCGGCGACGTTCCCGTCCGGGCGCTGCGGGTGACCTTCGTCGGCGAGCCCGGGTGGGAGCTCTACTGCCCGACCGAGTACGGCGCCGGCCTGTGGCGGGCGCTGTGGGAATCCGGCCGCCCACACGGCCTGACCGCCTGCGGATACCGGGCGATCGACTCGCTGCGGTTGGAGAAGGGCTACCGCGTGTGGGCGGCCGATATCACGCCCGACGAGACGCCGTACGAGGCGGGACTGGGCTTCGCGGTGCGCAGCGACAAGTCGTTCGTCGGCTCCGATGCCCTCGATCCGGAACCGAGTCGCCGCCTGCGCTGCATCGTGCTGGAGGACCCACGGGCCGTCGCGCTCGGCAATGAGCCCGTCCGGGTCGATCAGAGCGTGGTGGGCCGCGTGACCAGCGGCGGGTACGGCTACACCGTCGGACGCTCGATCGCCTACGCGTACCTGCCGGCGGGGGTGGAGGAGGGCGCGGCGGTGGCGATCGACATCTTCGGCAGCTGGGTGGCCGGCGAGGTCTCGCCCGAGCCGTTGTTCGATCCGGATGGCGCGCGGGTCAGGGCGGCGCTCGGCGTCGCCGCCGGGGCGGCGTGAGCGCCGGTGATCGATTAGCCTCGGGCGCCTATGTCGGTGACCGTAGTCGGCTCGATCGCGTTCGATGCGGTCAAGACACCGTTCGGCGAGCGCGAGCGCATGCTCGGGGGCTCGGCCGTCCACTTTGCGCTGGCGGCCTCGTTCTTCGACGAGGTCCGGGTCGTCGGGCCCGTCGGCGACGACTTCGGCGAGGCGGAGATCGCGGTGCTGGAGGGCCGCGGCGTTCGGACGGCGGACATCGAACGGGTGTCCGGCGGCAAGACCTTCTTCTGGAAGGGCGTCTACGGCTGGGACCTGAACGACCGCGAGACGCTCGACACCCAGCTGGGCGTGTTCGAAGGGTTCCAGCCCAAGCTCTCGGAGGCCTCGCGCGCCTCGGATGTGCTGTTCCTGGCCAACATCCAGCCTGACCTCCAGCGCGAGGTCCGCGGCCAGTGCGAGGACGCCCGGTTCGTCGCGCTCGACTCGATGAACCTGTGGATCGAGATCGCCCGGGATTCGCTGATCTCCGCGATCTCCGGCGTCGACTGCCTGATCCTCAACGACGCCGAACTGCGCCAGCTGACCCGGGAACCGAACCTGGTCCGAGCGGCACAGCGGATCCGCGAGTGGGGCCCGTCCGTGGTCGTGGCCAAGCAGGGCGAATACGGCGCCTCGCTGCTCACCGAGGCCGGCTTCTTCGGATTGCCCGCGTTCCCGCTCGAGACGGTGGTCGACCCGACCGGCGCCGGCGACAGCTTCGCCGGAGGGTTCGTCGGCTATATCGCCGCCCACCCCGATCGCCCCGTCGACGACGCGCTCCTGCGCAATGCGATGGCCTACGGAACGGCGCTTGCCTCCTACAACGTCGAGGAGTTCGGCACCGAGCGGGTGGCCCGGCTGACCGCCGAGGAGATCACCGAGCGGGTGTCCGAGATCGGACGCATCACCACCTTCAGCGAGGTCCCGGCCGCCCTGCGAGATTGACCCTCGCCGGCGGGGGTGACTTTGGGAACGATTCTGGATAGGATCGCGCCGGAGTGACTTGGGGATTCTTGTGGCTGATGCTGGCGCTGAAGATACCGCTCGCGGCGCTGATCTACATCGTCTGGTGGGCGATCAAGCAGGAGCCTGAGCAGCCGGGCTCCTCGGACGACGGCGACGGCGGCGTCAAGCGCCATCCGCACCGCCGGCATCCACGTAAGCCGTTCCCGCGCCACCCCCGTCGCGGCCCGCACGGCGACCCGGCGCCGGCCTCACCGGCGCGCGTGCGGACCGTCCGCGCCCGCGCACGCACGCTCGGTCACTGACAGACTTCTCGGCGATGAGTGACGCGCCGGCTTCGGTTCTCTCCGATGGGACGATCCTCGAGCTCGTGCAGGCGGGGCGGATCCGGATCGACCCGTGGGACCCTGGGCTGGTGCAGCCGGCCAGCGTGGACCTGCGCCTGGGCGACTCGTTCCGCGTGTTCCACAACCACCGCGCCTCGGCGATCGATCTCCGCCAGCCGCCGGTCAACCTGACCGAAGAGGTGATCGTCACGGGCGAGGAGTCGTTCGTGATCCACCCCGGCGAGTTCTGCCTCGGGCGCACGCTCGAGTGGGTCGAGCTGCCGGACGACATCGTGGCGCGGATCGAGGGGAAATCGAGCCTCGGCCGGCTCGGTCTGATCGTGCACGCGACAGCGGGCTTCTGCGACCCGGGATGGAAGGGGACGCTGACGCTCGAGCTCAACAACCTGACCCGGGTCCCGATCAAGCTCTACCCGGGGCTCCCGATCGCCCAGCTTTCGTTCATGTCGCTGGATCGGCCGGCGCTGCGGCCGTACGGAAGTCCGGAGCTGGGCAGCCACTACCAGGGACAGCGCGCGGCCACGGAAAGCCGCTACGAGGGGGGTTCGGCGGGCGCGCCGGAACGCTCCAAAATCGGATAGGCTCGCGCCTGTGCTGAGCTCGATCTTCGTCGCCGCGGCGGTCTCGAAGACCCCGTTCTACATCGCGGGAGGCGTGCTGGCCGCTTGGGCGGTGGTGCTGTCCGCTCTCGGTCTGACCCGGCCGAGCTTTCCCTACAGCACGCGCGGCGCCCGCGGGGTGATGGCGATCAGCTTCGTGCTGATGGTCGTCGCGATCGCCATGGCCGTGCACACGAGCACGTTCGAGTAGACCCGGGTGGCCCGGGAGTCTCGCCAGGCTGATCACTGACACGTACTGGGTAATAGAGTTTGCAGCAGTCGTCCGGTGCCTCCAGTTCGGGCGACGACCGGCAACGCGGCGATAGGAGTGCCATGACGACCGAAACCAAGCAGCAGGACGATGCCGACGTAGGAGCCTCGAGCGACACCCTGACCGTCGTCGACAACCGGACCGGCAAGCAGTACGAGATTCCGATCGAGGACAACACGATCCGCGCGACCGAGCTGCGCAACATCAAGACCTCGGACGACGACTTCGGCCTGATGACCTACGACCCCGCCTTCATGGCGACGGCGTCCTGCCGCTCGGCGGTCACGTTCATCGACGGCGACAAGGGGATCCTCGAGTACCGCGGCTACCCGATCGAGCAGCTGGCGGAGAAGTCCAGCTACCTCGAGGTCGCCTACCTGCTCGTCAACGGGACGCTGCCGAGCGAGAAGCAGCTCGAGGAGTGGACGCATGACGTGACGATCCACACCTTCGTGCACGAGAACGTCAAGGAGTTCATGCAGGGCTTCCGCTACGACGCGCACCCGATGGGGATGCTGCTCGCCTCGGTGGGTGCGCTGTCGACCTTCTATCCGGAGGCGTCCGCGATCAAGGACCCCGACAATCGCTACATCCAGACGATCCGGCTGATCGCCAAGATGCCGACCCTGGCCGCGTTCTCCTACCGCCACAACCGGGGTATGCCCTACGTCTATCCGGACAACGACCTCTCCTACGCCGGCAACTTCCTCTCGATGATCTACAAGATGACCGAGTTGAAGTACGAGCCCGATCCGCGACTGGAGCACGCCCTCGACGTGCTGTTCATCCTCCATGCCGATCACGAGCAGAACTGCTCAACCAGCGCGGTGCGCAGCGTCGGCTCCTCGCAGGTGGACCCGTACTCGGCGGTGGCCGCCGGGATCGCCGCCCTCTACGGCCCGCTCCACGGGGGCGCCAACGAAGCAGTGCTGCGGATGCTCACGCGGATCGAGAAGAAGGAGAACATCCCCGGCTTCATCGAGGGCGTCAAGAACGGCGACGAGAAGCTGATGGGCTTCGGCCACCGCGTCTACAAAAACTTCGACCCGCGGGCCAAGATCATCAAGACGGCCACCGAAGAGGTCTTCGAGGTTACGGGCAAGAACCCGCTGCTGGAAATCGCCACCGAACTCGAGAAGATCGCGCTGGAGGACGACTACTTCATCAAGCGCAAGCTCTATCCGAACGTCGACTTCTACTCGGGCCTCATCTACGAGGCGCTGGGGATGCCGGTCGAGATGTTCCCGGTGCTGTTCGCGATCGGGCGCACCAGCGGCTGGATCGCCCAATGGCTCGAGATGATCCAGGATCCCGAGCAGAAGATCTCGCGGCCGCGCCAGATCTACACCGGCGGGCGCGAGCTCGACTACGTGCCGATTTCCGAGCGCTGAGTCCCAGGCGTTTCGGCCGCCCTGCCCGGCGCAGGGCGTTTCGGCCGCCCTGCGCGGCCTCGAGGGGCTGTGCGCGATCGCACACCCGAACATACGTACGCAACCTAACGTCAAGAGCATGGAATTCGTGCGCTTACGCAGCGGCCGTACGGTCGGGATCCGTCAGATTCGCCCAGACGATCTGGGGCGGCTGCGGGAGGCCTACGATCGGCTGTCGCCTGAGAGCAAATACACCCGCTTCCTGGCCACCAAGCCGCACCTGAGCCTGGCCGACGCTCGCTACCTGGTCGAAGTGGACGGCCGCGATCACCACGCGCTGGTCGCCGTCTCGGTCGATAACCCGGAGCGCATCCTCGCGGTCGCCCGGTTCATTCGCTCTCGCGAGGACCCGACCGTGGCCGAGTTCGCCATCGCGGTGGGCGATCAGTTTCAGCGCGAGGGGTTGGCCTCCGAGCTGCTCGAGCGGCTGGCCGATGCCGCCCTCAGGCAGGGGATCGAGCGCTTCAGCGCCACGATGCTGGCGACAAACGAACCGATCCTCCGGCTGGTCCGGCGACTCGCCGGCAGGCTGCCCCGGGAGCGCCACCTCGGTGTTGTCAACGAGATCGAGTTCGAGCTCGCCTCCTGAAAGCGCCGGCGCTGGCATGATCGCGGCGTGGCCTGGAAGCTGACGGTCAGGATCGGCCCCAAGGTCGAGCGCTCGCGCTACGACGCGCTGCCGGCGGCGCTGGACGCGGCCGAGGCCCGCGCGCGGGAGATCGCGAGCGAGGTCCCGAAGCGTCCGATCGACACCAGGATCAAGCGCTTCGAGCCAGTTCAGCAGGTCGCCGCGCGGCTTGAGCTGGCCGGCCCCGAGCGGCTCGTCCCCAGCGTGCGGGCGGGGCTCGACGTCCGTGGCGACGGCTCGACCGAGGCCTATGTGGGACGAGTCAAGCGCGAGGCGGTCAAGCAACGCAGGGGCGAGAGCGCCTACCAGGCCCTGCGCCGGGCGACGGCCGAGAAGGCCGCCGAGAAAGGAAAGGCGGCGGTCTAGGGTCTAGAGCAGGCAAAGGCGGCGGTCTAGGGTCTAGAGCAGCAAGGCGGCGGTCTAGGGTCTAGAGCACCAGCGTCGCGCCGTTGCGGCGCAACCAGCGGGCGTGCTCGCGGTAGTCGGGGCAGCGCGAGCCCAGTAGCGCCCAGAACCGTGGCGAATGGTCCATCACCTCGAGATGGCAGACCTCGTGCCAGACGACGTAGTCGAGCACGTGCTCAGGGGCGAGCAGCAGCCGCCAGTTGAAGCTCATCGCCCCCGCGCGCGAGCAGCTGGCCCAACGGGTCTTCTGGCCGCGGATGGTCAGCGCCGTGTACGAGCTCCCGGCCTCGTCGCAGGCGCGGTCCAGGCGCGGGCCGATCTCGCCGCGGGCCACGCGGCGGAACCAGCGCTCGAGCGCCGGCTTGGGGTCTCCCGCCGGCACCCTCAGCTCCGCGCCGCGCCGATGTACACGCGTGCGCCCTGGCTCGGGCACCAGCCGCAGCGACTCGCCCAGATAGGGGATGGCATCGCCGCGAGCGGCCAGCGCCGCCTCGGTGCCCGCGAGATCGTCGAGCCGCCGCTCGATCCACGGGCGCAGCTCAGCCACCACGGCCTCGGCCTCCCGGGCGGGAGCATGAGCGCCCCGGCGGAACACCGCCGCGGGCAGCACGACCTCGACCCCGCGGGCGGGGTCGACGGTGACCCGCGCCCGCCGGGCGCGGTCCGAACGACGGATGCGGTAGGCGATCCGCTCCACGGCGGGAAAGGGTACGGTCCGGAGAGGACATGCCCTCGATCCCCGAGCCTCCCGACACGCTCACCGACGGCGTCGTGTCGCTGCGGCTCTACGCCGAGCGCGACATTCCCGAGATCCTGATCGCCTACCAGGACGACCCGCGGTTGCACGAGCAGGTGGGCCAGGCTCGACCGCCCAGCGGGGCCGAGCTCGGCAGCGAGGCCGACCGGGCGGACGCCGAGCGGGCCTCCGGGCAGCGGGTTCGCCTGACCATTCTGGAACCCGGGTCCTCCTCCCCGGATACGTGCGTCGGGCGGGTGTGGGCCGACGAGTTCGATTGGGACAACTCCGGCGCCCGGTTGCACGTCTGGGTCGCCCCGGCGGCCCGCCGCCGTGGGCTCGGGCGGGCGGCGGCGGTGCTCGCGTCGCGCTGGCTGTTTGCCAGCTGCCGGCTTCAGCGGATCGCCGCGTACGTCGACCCGTCAAACGGACCGGCCATCGGTGCCGCGGCGGCGGCCGGATTCCCGCGCGAGGGGCTCCTGCGGGCCTACGAGTCCGGGCGCCGGGGGCGCCGGGACATGGTCGCCTTCTCCCTGATCCCCGGGGACCTCGGGTAGGGTCAAGCCATGCCCAAGACCTGGCGCGTCAAGCTTCCCGACGGCGTGCGCACACCGTTCGACGTCTACATCAACGGCGTCCGCCAGGAGCTCGGTTCCGACTACCGCGTCACGGCCGGCGAGCTCGTGTTCGAGCGCGAGCTGATCCGCCAGAAGCTCGGCGCCTGGGCCTGGTTCATGGGGGTGTGGGGCATCGGCACCTACAAGCGCAACGACGAGATCGACATCCGCTACGAGCGCGACGGCCGGCCGACGGTCGCCCAAGGGCTCGACGTCATCCCGCCCGATTGACGGTTTCGCGCTACGAGGTTCTGAGTGGGTGAGCCTGGTTGAGAAAGCGACCGTGCTGGTGAGCCTGGTCGAGAAAGCGAACCTCACGTTCGCTTTCTCGGCCAGGCTCCGGTGAGGGCGACCCCCCGGCCCGTGCCGTTGGTCAGTTGGCTAGGCGGCGGACTGACCCTCGGCGCCGGAGCCGACGGACAGACGGCCCGCCCAGGGACGCAGCAGCCTCAGCGCGGAGAGAATCGCCCGCGTGGCGGGGGACCGGTTGAGCGTGTAGAAGTGGATCCCGGGTGCGCCGCGAGCGAGCAGCTCGGCGCATTGCAGCGTGGCGTAGGAGACGCCGAGCTCGATCACAGCGTCCGGGTCTCCGGCCCGCAGGTCGAGTTGCTCGAGCAGGTCGGACGGAATCGTCGCGCCGCACATGCCGGTGATCTTCTTGATCTGCGAGACGTTGGTGATCGGCATGATCCCGGGCAGGATCGGAACATCGATACCGGCCGCGCGAGCCTCCTCGATGAAGCGGAAGTAGAGCTCGTTGTCGAAGAACACCTGGGTGATCAGGAACGACGCGCCGGCCTGCACCTTCGCCTTCAGGAAGTGCAGATCATGGGCCAGGTCGACCGCCTCGGGATGGATCTCCGGGAAGCAGGCCGCGCCGACGCTCATGTCGGGGCGATGCTCGACGATCAGCGAGGCCAGCTCGGTCGAGTAGTGCAGCCCGCCGGGATGCGGCGTCCAGCTGGTATCGCCCGCGGGCGGATCGCCCCGCAGGGCGAGAACGTTCTCGATCCCGCTCCGACTCATCCGGTCCAGCACCCCTCGGAGCTCGTCGACCGTGGCGCCGACGCAGGTCAGGTGGGCCATCGCCTCGATCCCGAGGTCCCGCTTGAGCCAGGTCACTATCTCCAGGGTGCGGTCCCGGGTGCTACCGCCCGCCCCGTAGGTCACCGAGGCGAAGTCCGGCTGTAGCGGCGCCAGCGACTCGAGCGCCGCCCGCAGGTTCCGCTCGCCCTCGTCGCTCTTGGGGGGGAAGAACTCGAACGAGAAGACAGGGCCCTCGTTCCGAGCGATGATCTCGTCGATCCGCAAGGTAGGCGCACTCTACCAACCTTGACATTGATGTGTAAAGGTTCAGACGGTCCGCCTGCGCTCCAGCTCGCCGTCAGGACTCAGATGGTCCGCCAGCGCTCCAGCTCGCCGTCGGACTCGTGCGTCACCCGCCCCTCGACCTCGAGGTGTCGCAGGTAGGCCAGCGTCTGGCTCAGGAACCAGGCGGCGTTCGAAGGCGTGACCGGCTCGCCGTACACCTCGGGCGAGAGATCGACGACCGTCCGCGGACCGCCGGCCAGACCGGCCAGCACCGCATCCAGGCGCTCGCCCACCAGCTTCCGATTCCCCTCGATGTGGCCATGCACGTCGGTGAACGGCTTGCCGTGCCCGGACAGCGCGAGCCGGGCGTCGAGCGCATCGACCACGTCCAGCGACCGCAGGAACTCGCCGACCGGATCGGGGGAGAAGCCGTAGTCGTAGAACAGGGAAATCCGGCCGAGCACGTGATCGCCGGAGATCAGGATCCGCCGCTCGCGCTCGAACAGGCAGACGTGCGAGGGCGCGTGGCCGGGTGTCTCATAGGCGGTCCACACGCCCAGATCGGTCTCGATCTCGACCCCGTCGACGAGGTCGCGATCCGGCTCGATCACGCGGGCGATCCCCGATGGCCTGTCCTTCAGCAGCTCGGCGTAGCGCTCGAGCGCGTCGGCCGGGACGCCGCTCTGCCGGCCCACCTCGAGGCGACGCGCGAGCGCGGCGTTGGGATCTTCCGCGCTGCTGGTGGCGTGCGTATGGTTGGGGTGCATCCAGAACTCGCAACCGGCGCGCTCGCGGACCGGCGAGGCCTGGCCCCAATGGTCGGGGTGGGCGTGGGTGCAGGCCAGCAGCCGGACGTGCTCGATCCGGAGGTTGACCTGATCCATCGCCCGCTCGAGCTGGCCCATCGACCCCGGCTCGGACACGCCGGTGTCGATCAGCACGACGCCCGGTCCGGAGGCGATCGCCCAGGCGTTGCAGTGCGGGATGCCCGGATATGACAGGGGCAGGCGCAGGCGCCAGAGGCCGGGGAGCACGCGTTCGCCGCGGCCGAGTTCGCGCTTGCGGTCCATGAGGGTGCAACCATATTGGCGGCGCGTAGACTGCGCCGTCACGAGATGGCTTCGACCTCCGAGATCGCCAAGCGCTACTTCGCGGCGCTCACCGCCCACGACCTCGATGCTGCGGTCGCGCTCTGGCAGCCGGGCACGATCGACCGCTTCGTTGGCCAGCAGGAGCTGGTCGCCCCCGAAGGCGTGCGCGAGTACTTCGCCACCCTGTTCGCCGCCTTTCCCGACTTCACCCTGGAGATCATCGACGTCACGACCGCCAAGGACCGCACCGCGGTGCGCTACCACGCCCGCGGGACATTCGCCGGACCCGGCTTCTTCCAGGGCTTCGCCCCCAACGGGGCCCAGATGCGAATCGAGGGGTGCGACGTGTTCACGGTCAAGGACGACCTGATCACCCACAACGACGCGTTCATCGACTCGGCCAGCATCGCCACCCAGCTCGGCTTCCTCCCGCCAGTCGGCTCGCCCGCCCAGGCGCGGCTGGCCAAGTTGGCCAACCTCGCCACCCGGCTGCGGACCTGGATCCACGGCCTTCCGGCCGAGCGGATCGCCGAAGGGGTGTGGCTCGTCCGCGGCGGCTTCCCGCTGCGGACGATGAACGTCTATCTGATCGAGGACGAGGGCGGGGTGACCGTATTCGACGCCGGGATCTCGGCCATGACCGGCGCCGTGAGGACCGCGGCGGCCAGGCTCGGCGGAGCCAAGCGCGTCGTGCTCGGGCATGCGGACGCCGATCACCGCGGCGCGGCCCCCGGGCTCGGCGCTCCGGTGTACTGCCACCCGGCCGAGCGCGTCGCCGCCGAGTCGCCGGCCCCCCTGAGGCCGTACTGGGATTTCGCGCAGCTCTCGCCGCTCGGGAAGTTCCTGTTCCCTCGGCTGCTGCCGGCCTGGGATGGTGGCGCCGTGTCGGTGGCCGGAACGGTCGACGAGGGCGACGAAGTAGCCGGCTTCAAGGTGGTGAATCTCCCCGGTCACGCTCCAGGGCTGATCGGCCTGCTGCGCGAGTCCGACCGGCTGGCCCTGGTCTCGGACTGCTTCTACACGCTCGATCCCCAGACCGGGAAGAAGGGCGGCCCGCGCGTGCCGCACCCCGCCTTCAACGCCGACACGGAGCAGGCCCGCGGCTCGATCGCCAAGCTCGCCGGGCTCGAGCCGGCGGCGGCCTGGGCCGGCCACGCCGATCCGGTCACCGGCGACGTCCGCGGTCAGCTCGAGCGGGCCGCGTCCGCGCTCCCGTAGCGCCATGGGCAAACGCGGTCGCCAGCGCCAGAAGCTCGCCGCTGCGCCGCCGGCCAGCGCCCCCACCAGCGAGTACACCGACGCCGAGGGCAACGTCCTCAGGCTGCGGGGAGCGCTGACCCCGGCGGCCCGGACCGAGTACGCCGCGGTCCTCCAGGGCGGCCTCAACCAGGAGGACGCCTGGCAGCGCGCGGTCGAGTTGCTGTTCGAGCGCCTCGTCGTCACCTGGACGATCGCCGGCCTGCCGACGTACAAGCAGAAGGAGCTGCTCGCGCGCTACCGGGTCGCGTCGGCCGATGAGCGGCGGTTCATCCGCGACTCGCTGCGGGCCCACCTGACCGAAAACTTCCCGGAGCTGCAGGCGCCGTGATCGATGCAGGCGCGTTCGCCCGCCTGATCTGCGACTGGTGCCTCGAGGTGCTGCCGGGCCAGCAGGTGCTCGTCGCCTCGACCACGCTGGCGCTGGAGCCGGTGCTGGCTCTCCACGGCGAGCTGCTGGAGCGGGGCGCCTGGCCGCTGCTCCGACTCAGTCCGCCGACGCTGACCGAGGACTTCTATCGACACGTGCGCGAGGAGCAGCTCGATTCGTTCGCGCCGCTGGAGCTGACCGAGATCCAGGAGATCGATTCGTTCGTGCGAATCGACGCGCCCGTCAACACCCGCTCGCTGGCCGGCGTGGACCCGAGCATGGTCACGCGCGCCGCGCGCGCGCGGGCGCCGGTTCAGGAGGCGCGTTTGGCCGGGCGGTGGTGCGGGACGCTGTGGCCGACCGCCGCACTGGCGCAGCAGGCGGGGATGGGTGAAGGCGAGTACGCCGAGTTCGTGCGCCGGGCGCTCTTCCTGGACCAGCCGGACGCGGTGGCCGCTTGGCAGGAGCTGAGCCGGCGTCAGCAGCGGGTGACCGAGCGCTTGAGTCGCGCGAGCGAGATCAGGATCGAGGCGGAGGGCACCGACCTCAGGCTGCGCGTCGACGGTCGCACCTGGATCAACTCCGATGGCCGCCGCAACATGCCCAGCGGCGAGGTGTTCACCGGCCCGCTGGAGGACTCGGCCACCGGAACGATCCGCTTCGACGTTCCCTCGCTCATCCGTGGCGTCGAGGTCCGTGGCGTGGAGCTGAAATTCGAGTCCGGCCGGGTCGTCTCCGCCACGGCGCAGGCGGGACAGGAGTATCTGGAGGCGGCGTTGTCCACCGATGAGGGCGCGAGGTACCTGGGCGAGCTTGGCATCGGCACCAACGCCGGAATCGACCGAGCCACCGGCTCGACTCTGCTCGACGAGAAGATCGCCGGCACCGTCCATCTCGCCGTGGGCCGCTCCTACCCGGAGACTGGTGGCGTGAACGCCTCGGCACTGCACTGGGACCTGATCTGCGACCTGCGCGGCGCCGGCCGCCTCAGCGCCGACGGCGAGGCCATCGTCGTAGACGGCGCGCTCGCGGTCTGAGCGGATGCCTAAACAGAATCAATACGTGACGACGCAGGCGAGTCGCTAGTTTGCCCAGTTCAATGCGCCGCACCAAGATCGTCGCCACGATCGGTCCCGCCTCGCGGGATCCTGAGACACTGGTTCGGATGGTCGAGGCGGGCCTCGACGTGGCGCGTCTGAACTTCTCCCATGGCGACCTGGAGCTGCACGCCGAGAACGCCGATCGGATCCGCGCCGCCGCCGCGAAGGCCGGTCGCCAGGTGGCCATCCTTCAGGATCTGCCGGGGCCGAAGCTGAGGGTGGGGCCAATTGCCGACGGCAGGGTCGAGGTGAAGCCGGGGGAGAAGCTCGTGCTCCTGTGCGGATCGACGGCCGAGGGAAATGAGAGCCAGATGTCGGTCAGCTGGCCCGGATTGGCCGAGGCAGTTGACCCCGACGACGTGATCTACCTCGCCGACGGCGCGATCCGGCTGCGGGTCTGCGCCGTCCGCGCGGACGACGGCGAGGTTGAGACGGTGGTGGAGATCGGCGGTTCGGTCGCCTCCCGGCAGGGCCTCAACATCCCGGGCTCCACGCGCGGGCTGGTGGCCGTCCCCGAGGAGGATCTCGACATGCTCCGCTTCGGCGAGTCGATCGGCGTCGACCTCGTGGCCCTGTCCTTCGTCCGCACGGCTGAGGACGTGACCAGCGTGCGCCGGCATACGCGGCTGCCGCTGATCGCCAAGATCGAGAAGCCGCAGGCGGTCGACGCGGCCGAGGACATCATCCGCGCCGCCGACTGCGTGATGGTGGCCCGCGGCGACCTCGGGATCGAGCTGCCGATCGAAGACGTCCCCTTGGTCCAGAAGCGCCTGCTGAAGATCGCCGGCCAGCTGGCCCGCCCCTCGATCACCGCCACCCAGATGCTCGACTCGATGGTCGCCTCCTCCCGTCCCACCCGGGCCGAGGTGGCCGACGTGGCCAACGCGATCCTCGACGGCACCGACGCGGTGATGCTCTCCCAGGAGACCGCCATCGGCTCCTACGTGGTGGAGGCGGTGGCGATGATGGCCTCGATCGCCGAACGCACCGAGCACGGTCTGCCCTACCAGATCTGGAACGAGCAGCGGGTCCGGCGCGATGCGCGCGACGCCGCCTACACGGTGGCCTACAGCGCCTGCGCGGCGGCCCGCGACCTGCACCTGGCGGCGCTGGTCATCCCCACTCTCTCGGGCCGCTCGGTCCGCCTGATCTCCGCCCACCGCCCGTCCGTGCCGATCTACGCGCTCTCCCCCGGCCGGGAGACGGTGCGGCGCTGCAGCCTGATGTGGGGGGTGCAGGCGGCGCCGATGCGCCGGCACGAGATCACCGAGGAGCTGATCGCTGACGCCGCACGGAGGGTCGTCGAGCTCGGCTGGGTCCAGCCCGGCGCCCGGGTCGGGATCACCGCCGGGCTCCCGAGCGGGCGCCCGGGCACCACGAGCCTCATGCAGATCCAGCGGGTGTAACCACCCGCCCTTGGCCGCGAACTTCGGCCGGTGCCGTTGCCGACCTTCGATTCGGTTCGCGGCCAGGGCCCGAGGTTCAGTCGGAGAAGCTCTGCAGCCCGATCGTGGCCAGCAGGGCCAGGGACTCAGCGTCGGCTGAGCCGGCTGGCGCGGTGTAGACGATCACCTGCAGATCGCTGCCCTGCACGCTGAGCGCGTCGCAGTCGAGCGTGATCGTGCCCAGCTCCGGATGGGCAAAGGTCTTGCGTCTCGAATGGGATTGTCCGACCGGGTGGCGTTGCCACAGCTCGGCGAATCTGTGGCTGTGCTCGAGCAGCGCCTCGATCATGCCGGTCAGGTGCTCGTCGGCGGGGAAGCGCCCTAGCGCGTCGTGGAGCTCGGCCACCATCACCGCTTCGGCCTCGGCCTGCTCCTGGGCGCTGCGGACGATCCGGGACGGCAGGCCGGTGAAGTGACGCCAGGCGAGCGTGCGCTCGCGACGGGTCGCGTGTGAGAGATCGCCGGTCAGCGCGGTGCCCAGCGGGTTGGCGGCCACGACCTCCCCGGCCACGTCGACCACCAGCACCGGGACGTCGGCCAGCCGGTCGAGGAGGCGATGGAGGCTCGGCGTGATGTGCCGGTTGATCGTGCCCGGTCCGGGCTCGACGGCGCCGGCCAGCCGGAAGAGGTGCGAGCGCTCCTCTCCGGTCAGGCGTAGCGCGCGGGCCAGCGACGCCAGCACCGAAGGCGACGGGCGTTGGGCTCGGCCCTGCTCGAGTCGGGCCAGATAGTCGAGCGAGACGCCCGCCAGTCCGGCCAGCTCTTCCCGGCGCAGACCGGGCGTGCGGCGTTGGCGGCCGGCGGGCAGCCCCGCCTCCGCCGGGGTGAGGCGCTCGCGCCAGGAGCGCAGGCAGCCGCCGAGCTCGTCTTGGACTATCGACATGTAGTGATGATCGCGCACCGCCCCGCCCTCAGGGTTGCCCTGTCAGTCCTAGGCAGCCGTGACCCCTTGTCCTCACGGTCGCCTCGGCGCAGGATGGAGGGATGACCACAACACTCATCACCGGAGCAAACAAGGGCCTGGGATTGGAAACCGCACGCCGCCTGATCGCCGAGGGCCACGACGTCTGGATGGCCGCGCGCGACCCCGAGGGCGGCCGGGCCGCCGCGGAGCGGATCGGCGGGCGCTTCGTCGCCCTCGACGTGACCGATTCCGGCAGCATCGACGCGGCGGCGCAGGTCGTCGAGGCCGGGACCGGCGGGCTCGACGTGCTGATCAACAACGCCGGGATCGCCGGAACCCGTTCGCCCGTGTCGGAGACGACGGCCGACGAGGTCGCTCACGTGTTCGACACCAACGTGTTCGGGATCGTCCGGGTCACGCGGGCGTTCCTGCCCCTGCTCGAGCGCTCCGCCAACCCCGTGATCGTCAACGTCTCAAGCGGGATGGGGTCGTTGACGGTGACCAGCGACCCCACGAGGATCGAGTCCACGATCAACAGCCTCGGCTATCCGGCGTCGAAGACGGCGGTCAACATGATCACCAGCCAGTACGCCAAGGGCCTGCCGAAGATGCGCGTCAACGCCGTCGATCCCGGCTACACCGCGACCGACCTGAACGCCCACCGTGGGACCCAGACCGTTGCCGAGGGGACCGAGGCGATCGTTCGGATGGCGACGATCGACGCGTCGGGTCCGACCGGCACGTTCGTGGATTCGGCCGGCGTGGTGCCCTGGTAGGCACCGATCGGCGACCGGGCTGTCCGGCTCGGGCGGCCCGGCGCCGCTACGCCGTCGCGCCGGCGTAGAACTCGGCTTCCTGCCGGCCGAGGTCGGTCTCCGGGTCGTCCCCGTAGAACCACTCCCGGGCGATCCGGTGGAAGTTCCCGCGCGCGTGGAGCTGGGCGATCACGGCGAAGGTCAGAACCTCCATCCGCCGGCCGAAGAGATGATCGGGCGGCGCGGACTCGTGCCGCAGCTGGCCGAAGTACTCCGAGCGCGGGTCGCTCATGTCGATCAGGACCTGGGTGGCCCACTCGGGGGTCACCTCGACGTACTCGTCGTGGGTGTACCAGGAGGTGGCGGCGCGGAAGTGCTCGAGCACCTTGTCCGGGTCGAACTTCTCCGGCTCGGGGAAGAAGCCGGTCTCTGTGCCGACGCGCATGATCGTCTCGGTGTCCCCCTCGATCACCGCGCGGGCGACCTGCATCTCCAGCTCCACCGCCCCTTCCGGCATCCGCTTGAACAACCCGAAGTCGTAGAAGGCGACCTTCCCGTCGGCCATCAGCATCGAGTTGCCGGGGTGGGGATCGCCGGAGAACTGGTGGTGGCGGTAGAGGCAGCCGAAGTAGAAGCGGAACAGGATCTCGCCGACGCGATCCCGCTCCTCCTGCGGCTTGCCCTTCAGCTCCTCGAAGCCGATGCCCTCCACGAACTCGGTGACCAGCACCCGCTCGCGGGACAACGAAGTGACGACGCCGGGAACGACGATGAACGGATGGCCCCGGAAGATCCGGGCCAGGGTCCGCTGGTTCTGGGCCTCGAGCTCGTAGTCGAGCTCTTCCTCGATCCGGTCGCGGATCTCCTCGCCGATCGCCTTGGGGTCCATTCCGGGCGCGATCCGCTTGGCCAGCCGCAGGATCAGTCCCAGGTTCTGCATGTCGGCTCGGACCGCCGAGGCGACGCCGGGGTACTGCACCTTGACCGCGACGTCGCGACCGTCGAGCAGTTTCGCGCGGTAGACCTGGCCGATCGAGGCGGCGGCGATCGGCGTCTCGTCGAACTCTTCGAAGAACTCATCCAGCGGCCCGTCGAGCTCCTCCTCGATCACCTTGCCCATGTCCTTGAAGGTGACCGTCGGCGCCGCGTCGCGCAGCGCGCCTAGCTTCTTCTGGAACTCCTCGCGGTACTCCTCTGGCACGAGCCCGACGTCGAGGAACGACATCACCTGCCCGACCTTCATCGCGGCGCCCTTCATCGTCCCCAGGGCGGTGACTATCTGCTCGGCCGCCTCCAGGTGCCGGCGTTCCAGCGCGACCTTCTTGCCCTCGTCCGAGCGCGTCACGTTGGCCGCGCGAGTGCCCGCCTGGCGGATCGCCTGCCCGGTCGCCAGCCGGCCGATCTTGGCGGTACGCCCCACGCGGGAGGTGGGAATCTTGTCTTTAGCCACGACTGACGATGCTACCCGCCGGCTGGGCCGGGTGCCTCCGGGGCGATCAGACCTGGACCTTCGACCCGGGCACGATGTCGTCCGCGCCGTCCGGCCAGCGGACCCAGGCCTTGTGGCCGCCGTCGTAGTCGTCTCCGAGCAGGATCAGGGTGGCCGGATCCCCCAGCGCGGTGCACGGTTGGTCGCCCTCGGGGTCAAGGCCGCGCCAGATCCGCACGAACTTGTTGTGCTCAAGCTCGTCGGCCACCGTCGTCGGATCGGTGTGGCCGGGATGGATCCGGGTCTCTGGCCGGAGCGTGAGGAGCGTGTCCATGATCGAGGACCTCAGGTCGGCATAGCTCGTGTGCCCCGGGGCGCGGACACCGCCGACCGAGCCCTTGAACAGCGTGTCTCCGGTGAACACGTCGCCTCCGTCGACAAGCAGCGAGAGCATTCCGGCCGTGTGACCCGGGGTGTGGAGCGGCTGGATCTCCAACGCGCCGCACTGGATCGTCTGCCCCGGCTCCATCGTGCCGGTGGCACCGGGGACGAGCTCCCGCTCGAGCGGGTGGATCAGGACCGGCGTCCCCGGGTGACGCTCGAGCACCTTCTCGAGCTCGGCCACGTGATCGTGGTGATGGTGGGTCAGCAGCACGTGGGTGAGCGAGAACCGCATCCGGTCGAGGACGGCGAGCAGCGGTTCCACCGGGCCGCCGGCGTCGATCAGCACGGCGTGCGCCCCCAACTCGTCGGCCACCAGATAGGTGTTCGACAGCCAGTCGTCATGCATCGAGCGTTCGACGATCACATTCCGGAGCCTATCGGGGTAGCCTTTTGAACATGAGCTTGATCCACACCTGCTACCGCATCCTCGAGATCGACCGTTCCGTCAAGTTCTACGAGGCGCTCGGTTTCCAGGAGGTGCGTCGCATGCCGATCGGCGACGACGCGACCAACGTCTTCATGAACCTGCCCGAGGACGGTTCCGAGCCCCGGCTAGAGCTGACGTACAACCACGGGCGCACCGAGCCATACGAGATTGGCACCGGCTACGGGCACATCGCGATCACCACCGAGGACCTCGACGGCACCCTGGAGGCTCTGTCCACCCAGGGCATCGAGCCGGAGCGGGCGCCGTACACCGTCAGCAAGGGCGGCTCGCGTATCTGCTTCGTCCGCGACCCGGACGACTACCGCGTCGAGATCATCGAGAGATCTGCGTGAGCCGAGCGTCCTGAGCCATGGTCGAGACGAGCAAGATCGCGTATCTGCTCCAGCGCCTGGCCCAGGGCGTCGCGTCGCACGACCGCGAGAACCCCGAGCACCACACCTGGGGCATCGGGATGACTCACTTCGACATCGAGCGTCTTGGCTTGGACGAGGGCGAGGAGATCCTGCCCGGCATCGTCCTGCAGGCCGACGGCGGCGTCACCGGCGCCTTCCGCGTCCTCTGTGACGGCGACCACGATCAGGAGCTGGAAGAGGAAGAGGAAGAGGCGATCGATGCCGTGGCCCGCGAGGAGATCGCCGAGCCCGTGTACGTCGAGCCCGCCCACGCCCCCGGCGGGCCGGGCGCTCCCCCGCCGATACGCCCGCCGATCTAGGCCCCGCTTGGGCCCGGCGGGCCGGGCGCTCCCCCGCCGATACGCCCGCCGATCTAGGCCCCGCTCTGGCGCCCGGCGGGCTTCAGGCGGCGCGGCGGCGGCGCTGACCCAGGATCTTCCGGAGCCGCTCGGCCTCCCGCGCGGACCGCTTCTGGATTCGCTCCCAGGTGACTCGCACCGTGGCCAAACCAGCCGCGAGCATCTCGGCATCGCGATCCCGGTCGTCCTCGAAGGCCTGGCGACCGCGGTGGAACTCGTATCCATCGAGCTCGACGATCAGCCGCTCGGCCTCGAAGTAGCCGTCGACCTCGAAGCCGTTCACGACCGTGTTGACCCGGGGACGCGGCAGGCCGAAGCGCTCGCAGAACGCCGGGAACTCTTCCTCCCAGCCGGAGCGGGTCGGCCCGTCCGTGGTGTCGACGAAGGGGATGAGCAGCTTCGCGCCCCGATGGGTCGGGTACCGGTCGATGACGTCGGCCAGCTGGGACCGGCTCAGGAACGGCGTGTGAAGAGCGTCATCCACGGTCCTGGTCCTCGTTTTCTCCGCCAGGCGCGGAGCGCAGTCGAGCATCGTCCTCGCCGGGCTGGTCGCGCGGATCCCCAGTTGGAAGCGGACGTCTCGCCGGGGCAGGTTGAGCGTGCGATGAACGACGATCCCCGGCGGCCGGCGGTCGCCCACGATCATGACCTCGGGCGCTGGGGGCCAGCCCTTGGCAAACCCCCACAGGCTCAGCGCTGAGAAGTGGCTCAGCACGGCGCCGGGCCCGCAGGCCAGGACCGCGGCGGCCGCGCGCTCGAGCTGGGTCGTTGCCGGCCGGCCCACTGCGTAGACGCCGCGGAAGACACGGTACAGCCGACCGGCCTTGACTCGGCGAGCGATCGCCCGGTCTCCGACTCCGAGCGCATACAGCTGGATCCGGGTGATGTTGCCGTGCTGGCGAAGGGCAACTTTGGCCACTGCCACATCGACCGCCGCCTCGAGACCGTCAGACACGCTCCACCCACAGAGGGTGTTGGGATGTTCTGGTCCGTATGCGGACGGTTCCTACCAACACCCTCGCCAGGATGGCTGAGAAAGCGCCGCCCGGCCGGGATTGGCACAGACTCGTGACGTACTCCGGCCAGGTCGGGACTAATTCCGGCTAGGTCGGGAGCACCGGCAGGCCCGCGCGGACGGCGATCTGGCCGGCCAATTCCGCGATCGTCGGGCAGCTCAGGCCGTGGCGAGCGGCGGCGCGCAGGACGGCGCCGGCGATCGCGTCGAGCTCGGGCTCCCGGCCGGCGGCGAGGTCGCGCTGCATCGAAGAGCCGAGCCCCTCGTGGGCGTCGTCGAGCTCAGCGATGCTGGTCGAGGGGTCGATCTCGGCGCCGTCTTCGTTGGCCACCGCGGCAGCCTCAGAGATGCAGCCGATCAGCTTCGCCCGCCACTCCGGATCCGAGCGGATGAAACCGATCTGCCGGCCCGAGGCGCTCGTGGTGCAGGCCAGCGCGTTCAGGCGGACCAGCTTCGACCACAGCGCCTGAGCCTCGCTGCGCTCGATCCGGACCGGGATCCCGGCGCGTTCCAGCGCGCCCGCCAGCGCTGGCAACCGCCCCCGCGCCGTGGGGTGATCGGCGGCGACGTCGATCCGCAGGAACCTGCTCGTGTGCACCACCCGCGCCGGTTCGGGTCGGTCTGCCTCGATGCGGATCGCCCCGGCGGCCACCGTGTCGGGGCCGAAGCGCTCGCGCAGGAGCGTCATGTGGTCAAGGCCGTTGAGCAGCGGCACGACGAGCTCGGGCTCGGTCTCGATCCGTAGCAGCGCCTCGGACAGGCCGACCGCCTTGGTCGCCACGATCAGCGCAGAGACGGGCCTCGCGAGCGCCGCGGAGTCGAGCCCCGCGGGTGCCTTCGAGTCGGGCCCTACAAGCGCCGCGCTCGCTCCCGGCCGCCCCACGAATTCCCCCAGCACCACGCTTTGCACCGAGATCCCGTCCTGACGAATTCGAGCCGCGGTCGCCTCGCGGGCCACGACCGTCACGTCCTGACCATCGCGGGCCAGCGCCGCCGCGATGAAGCCGCCGACGCCGCCTGGCCCGAGCACGGCGATCACCAGTGCCCCCGACCGTCGAAGGACGCCAACCCGGTCTCGAGCAGCCGCGCGGCCCGCTCGATCACGCCGCACGCTCGATCACGCCGCAGGAACCCGGTCGGTCACGCAGCAAGATTAGAACGGCGCGGACAGGCAATACGCTCAGTCGGCCGGCGGCGCGACCTTGTCCTGGCTCGAATCCGCGGAATCGGCCTTTGTCGGACCGGCGCCGGTGGCGAGTCCGAAGATGCCTTGCAGCCGCGCGAGCGCCTGACTGGCGAAGAGGCCGGCCAGTCCAGTCACCACGGCGATCCCGTACGGATCCACGGAGGCGGCGGTGCTGGCATCGGCACTCGAGTTCGCGAAGCCGGCCCGGAAGGCGAAGTACAGCAGCAGGCCGAGGACCGCGCCGTTCAGTGGGCGCAGGGCGTAGAACCAACCGTTCCGTGCGTAGAAGCGGTGAGTGTCGATCTGCGTGAGCAGGCTCGCCAGCGCGTGCGTGTAGCCGCCGATCGCGCCCATCAGCAGGGCGAGCACGATCAGGCCACTCGACTTGTTGAAATGTGCGACGTAGATGCCCCACAGCAGCGCGACACGGTGGGTCGTGGCGGCGGCGCCCGCGGCGGCCGCCAGGACACCCTGGGCCTGTGCGGCGCCGGCCGCCGTCGTCGCTGCGGTGGGGCTGGCAGCCGAGTCGACGGCCGGCCAGAGATTGATCAGCGCCGACAGAAACGCCAACCCGCCGATCGCGTAGAGCACGGCCGTCACCGTCATTCCCAGCGGGCTGGCGAGCTTGTTCCCCTTCGGACCCGAGGGCGTGACAAACCATTTGATCTTCTTGGCGATCTTGTCGGCTGCCGTAGCGAAGCTCATCGTGATCACGCCCGTTGCATGTCTAGCCGTGCGCAGTGCGCAGGTGGCTCACTTCGCCCCGTCGATTCCGATTCCTGCGCCGCGGGGCATCCTCGGAGCCCAGGGAATGAATGAGTCTCGTAGGATCGCCGAGGTCCGCTGGCCATGCGGGCGCTGGAGTCGAAAATCAGGAGGACGCGGCGATGATTGACCTGACGGGCCCAAGCGAGCTGATGCGACTGCTCGACATCGAGTTCGACGAAACCACGCCAACCCGCGTCACCGGTTCGGTCGCCGCCGACGATCGCCACCACCAGCCCTGGGGACTGGTGCACGGGGGGCTCTATACCGCGGCGATCGAGACGTTCGCCACGACCGGCGCCTACCAGGCGGTCAAGGACCAGGGCCAGCTGGCCGTCGGAGTCACCAACATCACAGACTTCCTGCGGCCGCACAAGTCTGGTCGGCTCACGGTGCTCGCGACTGCGATCCAGCAGGGCCGCAGCCAGCAGCTGTGGCAGGTGGAGATGCGCCGCGCCGATGACGACAAGCTCGTAGCCCACGGGCAGGTCCGGCTGCAGAACGTCGACGCCGGCCGATGAGCCACCCGGACGGAGGCGGCTCCCGGGCGCATTTCGACGTCGCCGGCGAGCTGACCACTCGCAGATTGCTGCTGCGCCACTGGCGCTCCGAGGACGAGGCAGACTTGGCCGCGATCAACCGCGACCCCGAGGTCACCCGCTACCTCAACCGTCCGACCGGTTCCGCCGCCGTCGCGGCCTTTCTCCCGCGAGTGCAATCGCATTGGCAGGAGCACGGCTTCGGTTTCTGGGCCGTCGAGTCACTCGAGCCCGACCTGGCGGGCGGATGCCTCGGGTTCATTGGCGTGGCGTACCCGAACTTCATCCCGGAGCTCGCCGGACGGCCCGAGCTCGGCTGGCGCCTGGCCCGGCGGGCGTGGGGGCGAGGCCTGGCCACCGAAGGCGCGATCGCGGCGCGGGACTACGCCTTGGCCGAGCTCGAGCTGTCCGCGCTGATCTCGATCATCCACCCCGAGAACGCCCGCTCTCGGCGAGTGGCACAGAAGCTCGGCATGACGCTATCCGAACACGTCCACCATCCCCGCATGGGCCGTGACGTCGATGTGTGGCAGATCCGTGCCTAGCATCAGTCCGCGCCAGGGCACCTACTCGATCGTCGCCCGCGACCCCGCCACGGGGATGCTCGGAGTCGCGGTCCAGTCGCACTGGTTCTCGGTCGGCCCGATCGTCCCCTGGGCCGAGCCCGGTGTCGGAGCGGTGGCCACCCAGTCGGTTGTCGAGGCCTCCTATGGTCCGAACGCGCTCGAGCTGATGCGGGCCGGCGCCGCGCCGGCCGACGCGCTGGCGCAGCTGGTTGCCGCGGATCCCATCGCGCAGGGACGACAGGTCGCGGTGATCGGCGGCGACGGCCGGCTGGCCGTACATACCGGGGCGAATTGCATTGCCTTCGCCGGCCACGCGATCGGCGAGCAGGTGTGCTGCCAGGCGAACATGATGGCCTCCGACACCGTCTGGCCCGCGATGCTCAGCGCCTATGTCTCGAACGCGGCGCCGTTCGCCGAGCGGTTGCTGGCGGCGCTCGACGCGGCCGAGGCCGAGGGCGGCGATGTGCGCGGGCGCCAGTCTGCCGCGCTGCTCGTCGTCCCCGCCGAGGGCCCGCACTGGAAGACGTCGGTGTCGCTGCGCGTCGAGGATCATCGCGAGCCGCTGACCGAGCTCCGGCGGCTGCTGATCCTGCACGACGCGTACGAGCTGGCCGATGAGGGAGACCGGCTCAGCGGTCTTGGGCGCCACGACGAGGCCGCCGCGCTCTATCGCCGCGCGGCCGAGCTCGCGCCCCAGAGCGACGAGCTGCGATTCTGGGCCGGGCTCGGCACGGCCCAAGCCGGCGACCTCGAAACCGCCCTGGAGTACGTCCGTGCGGCGATCGCGATCCACCCCGGTTGGCGGGACCTGCTCGGCCGGATCCCGCCCGGGTTCGCCCCCGCCGCGCAGGCCGTGCTCGAGCGGCTCCAGCTCTACCCCGGCGGGTAGGATCGCCCCTGCCGATGCCCCAGCCGCCCCGGATCGTCCACCTGAACGAGCTCGAATCGGTGCCCGGCCCGGGCAGCCTGACCTGGCGACCGGTGCGCTCCGCGCTTGGCATCCGGGCCTTCGGCTGTAACGCCTACACGGCCGAGGCGCCCGGCACGGACGTGGTCGAGCCGCATACCGAAAATCCGCAGACCGCCCACGAGGAGCTGTACTTCGTGGCCGCCGGCCGGGCGACGTTCACGATCGACGGTGAGTCGCACGACGCTCCCGCCGGCACCTATGTGTTCGTCCCGGATCCCGCCTCGCACCGTTACGCGGTGGCCGCCGAGGCCGGCACCACCGTGCTCACCTTCGGCGGCCCCCCGGTCTTCGAGCCTTCGGCGTGGGAGTGGGCGTTCCAGGCCGGGCCGCTGATGCGCTCAGATCCGGCTCGCGCGAAGCAGATCCTGGAGGAAGGGCTGCGTGAGCATCCCGACGGCGGCGGGCTGTACTACAACCTGGCGTGTCTGGAAGCGCTGCAGGGGAATCGCGACGCCGCTCTCAGGGCATTGCGCAGAGCGCTGGAGCTGCGGCCCGAGGCCGCGGGGTGGGCGCGCGATGACGATGACTTGGCGGCACTGCGCACCGACCCGGGGTTCCGCGCGCTGATCGACGGCTGAGGTTCAGACGGGAAGTCCCGGCCGCATCCCCGGGCCGGGCGGGTCGATCAGCACGCCCGGATTCAGCCCCCAGCCGGGATCGACGGCGGCCTTGGCAGCGCTCAGTGCCGCTGCGAACACGTCGGGGCGCTGCTGGTCATACCAGGGCCTGTGGTCGCGCCCGACCGCGTGATGATGCGTGATCGTCCCACCGCCGGCGATCACCGCGTCGGAAGCGGCCGCCTTCAGCGCACGCCATTGCTCGAGCTCGGCCCCCTGTCGCGCCGGCGCCAACATCGTGAAGTAGGGCGCCGCCCCGTCCGGGTAAACGTGCGTCAGCCGACAGGTGACCGAGCCGCCGCCGCAGACGTCGCGCAGGGCCCCGGAGACGCGGTCGGTCACCGACGCGTGGAACTCGGGGAACCGCTCCCAGGTGATCGCGGTTTCGAACGTCTCGGAGAGGACGCCGATGGCCACGAACGTGTCGCGAAGATAGGGGGCGCGCAGGAACGCGTCGCGCCAGCTCCCGACGGTGCCGGAGTCTGGTGCGGTCGCGCCGCGGCGCTCCCACTCCCCGCCATGGTCCGAACAGCAGTCCAGCGCAAGCGTCATCCACGGCTCGATGTCGTGCTCGGCCGATTCGAAGCCGAGCACCAGTAGAGCGTGCGTACCGTCGCCGGCGCCCGTCAGCAATGCCTCCGCGGCATCGATAAGACGGCAGTTGGTGGGATAGAGCCCGGATTGTGAGAGGTCGCGGACGGCGGCCGCCCCGGCGGAGAACTCGGCGAACCGGACGCCGGCGGAGACGCGGTGGACCGGACGGGGGCGGACGCGCACCCAAGCCTCGGTGATCACGCCGAGCGTGCCCTCCGAGCCAATCAGCATCCGGTCGGGCGAGACGCCGGCTCCCGACCCCGGCACGCGTCGTGACTCCCAGGGCCCGCTCGGGGTCAGTGCTCGCACCGACTCGACCAGATCATCGATATGCGTGTAGAGGGTGGCGAAGTGGCCACCGGCCCGCGTGGCGATCCAACCCCCCAGCGTCGAGAACTGGAACGACTGCGGAAAGTGCCGGAGGGTGAGACCGCGCTCGGAGAGCTGCGACTCGAGCCCGGGACCCGTGGCCCCCGCCTGGATCCGCGCCGCACGGGAGATCTCGTCGATCTCCAGTACCCGGTCCAGGGCCTTCAGATCGATCGTCACGGCTCCGCGGTAGCCGTCGCCGACGCGCGGCTCGACGCCTCCGACGACGCTCGTGCCACCGCCGAACGGGATCACCGCGGCGCTCGCCGACAGCGCCCACTCGAGCACGGCTGAGACTTCCGCCTCGTCGCGCGGATGGGCGACGAAGTCGGGCGGATGCTCGAACTGCCCGCGGAACGCGCGCACCACATCCGCATACGAACGACCGTATGAGTGCAGCGCGCGCTCGTAGTCGCTGGCCGAGCAGATCTCCGCGAGTTCTTCCGGCGGCTTCAGCCGAGGGGCCGGCAGCGACGGCAGCGGCGCGGGCGGCTCGGGCTCGGTGGAACCGAAGCCCAGCCGGGAGGTGATGAACCGTGCCGCCTCGCGCTGTGCATCGGGAGCGAGTTGCTCGTCCTCGTAGCCCCAGCCCCAGTGTTTCAGTCGCCGCTGCACCTGAGGCGAGCCTACCGGCATGAACAAGGTGTTCGGCGTCGGCGAGGGGATCGATACGGTTGTCCCGTGGCCGATCATCGGGCAATGCTGGCTCGCGGGCCCTGGGATCCGACCCAGGTCGAGGTCTCGTGGCGAGACGATCCGTTCGAGCCCGGTCCCGGCGCGGCTCGCGCCGCCGACGAGGCGGTCGAGGCACTGCGCCGCCGCGGATCGCCCAGTCACGACGGGCTGGCCGCTCGGCTGGTCGCCTTTGAGGCGGAGGGCCACCGGCTCCGGCTTGAGCTGCAGCCGGCCCGGTGGTCGTTGCGGCTGATCTCCGACGAGGCCGCGGGCAGCTTTTCGGCCTCCTGCGTCGTGCGCTCGGCGGATGGGCGCTATCTCGCCGGCCACCGAGCCCCGTGGCTGGCCTCGTGGTCTGACCGGTGGGCGCTCGGTGCCGCGGGCTCCGTGGAGGTCGACGAGAACCCGACGGACACGATGCTCCGTGAGCTCCAGGAGGAATGGTCGGTCGAGCCTGAGCGGCTGCGGATCGAGGCGTTGGTCCGGCTGCCCAGCGGGGTGGTGCTCCTGCTGGGTCAGGCCTGGCTCCCGGAAGGCGCCACGGTCACGCCGGACCACGAGCACGACGATTTCGCCTGGTGGCCGGCCGACGTGGCGTGCTGGCCGGAGGAGGCTGACGAGCCGTTGCGCGTGATGGCCGGTCTGCTCACCGAGACCTCGCCGTGAGATCGATCACCTTCCGGCGGCTCGAGTGCGCTTCGTTCACGCACTCCGCCGTCTACCTGTCCCTGCTGGTCTGCGCCTTCGTGCTCGGCAAACCGGAACCCGAGACCTTCATCCTCGGCTTAGCTCACGGCGTGATCTGGATCGGCATGTCGCTCATCTGCATCGCCGCCGCGAGCAGAAAGATCATCCCGTTCTGGCTCGCCGTGACCGTCGCCGTGCTCGGCGGGCTTGGGCCTTTTGCAGGGACGATCGGGTTCGTGATCGCCGAGCGTCGACGTGGCGCCGGGCCACGGGCAAGAATCCGTGCGGACCGATCGACACGCGTTACAGTTGATCGGTAGATGGCGGTAGAAACAGGCACGGTGCAGGTCGTGATGCCCGCGATGGGCGACTCGGTGGCCGAGGGCACCGTTCTCGAGTGGCACAAGCACGAGGGCGACACGATCGCCGTAGGCGAGACGATTGTCGAGATCTCGACCGACAAGGTCGACGCCGAGGTCCCTTCGCCCGCGGCCGGAAAGCTGGTCAAGATCCACGCCGACGAGGGCGACACCGTCAAGGTGGGCGGCCTCCTGGCGGAGATCTCGACCGATGAGCAGCCCGCGGGGGCACATGAATCCGAGGAGCCCGCGGGGCATGAGTCCGAGGAGCCCGCGGGGGATGAACCCGAGGAGCCCGCAGCGCACGCATCCGAGGCGCCCTCGGCGCAAGTCTCCGAGGAGCCCGCGCCGTCGTCCCAGAACGGAGCGCCCGCGAGCGGAGCGAAGACGATCGACATCGTCACTCCGACGGGCGGCGAGTCAGTGACCGAGGGCACGATCCTGGAGTGGTCGGTCAAGGTCGGGGACGCGGTCAAGGATGGCGACACGGTCGTCGAGATCTCCACCGACAAGGTCGATATGGAGCTTCCGGCTCCGACCAGCGGGACGATCACCGAGATCCTGGCCGAGGATGGAGAGACGGTGACCGTGGGGCAGGTGATCGCGCGGATGACCACCGGAGCCGCGAAAGCCGCCCCGGCCCAGCACGAACCGGAGCCCGAGAGCTCTCCCGGCGCGGCAGCCAAGATCGACGGCGCGTCCACCGGCGACTCCAACGCTTCGCCGATTGCCCAGCGGATCGCCGCCGCCGAGGGCATCAATCTTTCACAGGTTCATGGGAGTGCTCGCGGCGGGCGGATCACCAAGTCCGACGTGCTGGCGGCCGCCGGCAACGGCGCCGCCGCCACCGCGGCTCCGGCGCCAGCGACGACGGCGACCGCGACGCCGGCGCCCGCGGCCTCGCCGTCCTCGGACGGCAAGGCCAAGCCCGCCGGGGCCCAGTTGATCAAGGGCGGCGGTGCGGCGCTGGTCCGATATATGGAGCAGAGCCGCTCGATCCCGACCGCGACGTCGTTCCGGACGCTCACGGTGACCGTGCTCGATGCTCGGCGCAAGCAGCTCAAGGAGGCCGGCAAGAAGGTCTCGTTCACGCACCTGATCGCCTACGCGATCGCCAAGGCGGCCACCGAGGACATGCCGGTGATGGCCCACCACTTCGACGAGATCGAGGGCAAGCCGCACCGGATCGACGACGGCGCGGTCAACCTCGGCCTGGCCGTCGACGTGGAGAAGAAGGACGGCACGCGCACGCTGATGGTCCCGGTCATCCGCGACGCCGGTCGCCGGAGCTTCCAAGACTTCCTCGACGCCTACAACGCGCTGGTCGACAAGGCGCGGACCAACTCGCTCACCGCCGACGACCTCACCGGCGGCAACATCTCGCTGACCAATCCTGGCGGCATCGGAACGATCGCGTCGGTGCCGCGGCTGATGGTCGGGCAGGGCACGATCGTGGCCACCGGCTCGATCGCCTATCCGGTCGGGCTCGGGAACATCGCCCAGGCGATCGGCGCGGAGAAGGTCATGACGATGACCTCGACCTACGATCACCGGATCATCCAGGGGGCCGAGTCGGGCCGGTTCCTGCAGCGGATCGACGCCTGCCTGCAGGGCGAGGCGGGCTTCTACGAGTCGGTCTTCAGCGATCTCGGCGTCGAGTTGCCCGAGCTGCCGCCACCGCCGGCGCCCGCGGCCACCGCCGCGACGGCGGCGCAGTCCGCGGAACAGGCCACCCCGGCGGCCACGGGCGAGCCCTCAGAGGAACTGCTCCAGGCCGTGCAGGCGGCGACCTCGCTGCTCAAGGCCCACCGGACCCACGGCCACCTCGCCGCGCACCTGGACCCGCTGGGGCGCGAGCCCGAGAGCGATCCTGCGCTGGACCCCGGACCGCTCCACCTGACGCCCGAGCTGATGGAGCGGATTCCCGCCCGGATCCTGCGGATGTGGGTGCCGGGCGCGACCCTGGCCGACGCGCTCCCGCACCTGCGCGAGACCTACTGCGGCCCGATCGCCTACGAGATCGAGCACATCGCCTCCCATCGGCAGCGGCTCTGGCTGCGGGAGGCGATCGAGTCCGGGCAGTTCCGCAAGCCGCTGACGTCCAACGAGCAGAAGGCGCTGCTCAAGCGCCTGACCGAAGTCGACGCGCTGGAGCGCTTCATGCACAAGGCGTACCTCGGCCAGAAGCAGTTCTCCGTCGAGGGTCTCGACATGACGGTGCCGATGCTCGACGAGATCATCCAGCTCTCGGCCACCCGCGGAGCCCGCGAGGTGGTGATCGGGATGGCCCACCGTGGCCGCTTGAACGTGCTGGCCCACAACCTCGGCCGCCCTTACGGGACGATCTTCGCCGAGTTCGAGGGCTCCTCGTCGCTCGAGCAGATCACCACGATTCCCCAGGGCGGCACCGGCGATGTCAAGTATCACCACGGAGCCCAGGGGTCCTACCAGCTCGAGGGAGGCGAGTCGATCATCGTCCGGCTCGAGTCGAACCCGAGCCACCTCGAGTTCGTCGCGCCGGTCGCCTCGGGGGCGACGCGCGCCGCCCAGACCACCCGGCAGGGACCCCATGCGCACCAGGACACCAACGCGGCGATTCCGGTGATCCTCCACGGCGACGCCGCCTTCCCGGGCCAGGGCGTCGTAGCCGAGACGCTGAACTTGCAGGCGCTCGACGGCTACACGGTCGGCGGCACGATCCACCTGATCCAGAACAACCAGGTTGGGTTCACCACCGATCCCGAGGACGCCCGCTCGACCACGTGGGCCTCCGACCTGGCCAAGGGCTTCGACGTCCCGATCATCCACGTCAACGCCGACGACGTGGCCGCCTGCGTGGCCGCGGTCCGGCTCTCGTTCGCATTCCGTCAGGAGTTCGGTCACGACGTGCTGATTGACCTGATCGGCTACCGGCGCTTCGGCCACAACGAAGCCGACGAGCCGGCCTACACGCAGCCGGAGATGTACCAGGTGATCAAGAAGCACCCGCCGGTGCGAGAGCTCTACGCGCGGCAGCTGATCGAGTCGAGGATCGTCACCGAAGAGGAATCGACCGAGATGACCGACGGGGTCTGGGCGGTCCTGACCGAGCAGCACCGGGAGCTGAAGGAGCGAATCGCGGCGGCGCGCGAGATCGAGCACGCCACCGGCGAGTACCAGCTCGACCGCACGCCGTCGCCCGAGGTGAACACCGCGGTGTCCGCCGATCGTCTCCAGGTCCTCAACGAGGAGCTGCTGTCGGTGCCGGACGGGTTCACGATTCATCCGAAGCTGGTCAAGCAGCTCGAGCAGCGTCGCGAGGCCCTGGGTCCGAAGGGCGGCATCGTGTGGGCGCATGCGGAGTCGCTCGCCTTTGCTTCGCTGCTGACCGAGGGCATCCCGATCCGCCTGACCGGTCAGGACGCCGAGCGCGGCACGTTCAGCCAGCGCCACCTCGTCCTGCACGACCCGAAGACCGGGCAGGAGCACTGCGCGATGCAGCATCTTCCCGGCGCGCTCGCGCCGATGGAGCTCCACAACAGCCCACTGTCAGAGATGGCCTGCCTTGGCTTCGAGTACGGCTACTCCCAGGAAGGGCCGGAGACGCTGGTCCTGTGGGAGGCGCAGTTCGGCGACTTCGTCAACAGCGCCCAGGTGATCATCGACCAGTTCATCATCTCCGGCCTGGCCAAGTGGGGCCAGACCTCGCGCCTGACCCTGCTGCTCCCGCACGGGTACGAGGGCTCGGGTCCCGAGCACTCCTCGGCCCGGCTCGAGCGGTTCCTGCAGCTCGCCGCCGAGGGCAACATCCGCGTGGCCAACCCCACGACGCCAGCCCAATACTTCCACCTGCTCCGTCGCCAGGCTCGGATCGCCAAGCAGCGGCCACTGGTCATCATGACCCCGAAGAAGCTGCTGCGCCTCTCCGACGCCACCAGCAAGCTCGAGGACCTGGCCGAGGGCCGCTTCCGTCCCGTGCTCCCCGAGCCCGGGGTCGATCCCGAGCGGGTAACCCGCCTGATTCTCTGCAGCGGCAAGATCTACTACGACCTGGTCGACCACGACAGCCGCAAGGACAAGCCGGAGATCGCCGTCGGCCGGATGGAGCTGCTCTATCCGTTCCCCCAGGCCGAGGTGTTGGAGCTGGTCAAGGGCTATCCGAATCTCAAAGAGGTCGTGTGGGTCCAGGAGGAGCCGCGCAACATGGGCGCCCGCGCGCACATGGCACCCAGGCTGCTCCAGATCCTTCCGGAGGAGCTGCATTTCGGCTACATCGGCCGCCCCGAGCGCGCCGCCTCCGGGGAGGGCTACCCGGTCGCCCACGCCAACGAGCAGAACCGGATCGTGGCCACGGCGCTCGATCTCGACCTGCCGGTCTCGCAGTACCCGCGCAAGCTCCCCGGCGAGCGCTGAGTCCCTAGCTGGGCGGGCGGCCGGCGTAGGCCAGCTCCGGGATCCGGAAGCCGCGATCAGCGGGCGGTTGACCCCGTAGACACAAACCGCCCGCATTTGGCAACCTCTCCGGTATCCGCTTCCGCCGAGACGGCTCACGCCGTGATACCTCCCGCCGTCATCTGACCCCGAGTCTCGGGGTTCACGACATGGCGATCGACCTGGGCACCGCCAATACGCTCGTTTACGTGGGCGGGCGGGGGATCGTCGTGTCCGAGCCCTCCGTCGTCGCCTCCGACCTGGAAACCGGACAGGTTCATGCGGTCGGCGCCGAGGCCGAGCGGATGATCGGCCGCACCCCGGCGACGATCTCCGCCACGCGGCCGCTGCGCCACGGTGTGATCGCCGACTTCGAGGTCACCGAGGCGATGCTTCGGTACTTCATCCGCCGGGTGATCGACCGGCGCACGGTCCACCCCCGCCTGATCGTCTGCGCCCCCTCGGGGGTGACCGAGGTCGAGAAGCGCGCGGTGGAGGAGGCTTCACTAGCCGCCGGAGCGCGCCGCGTACATCTGATCGAGGAGCCCATCGCCGCCGCGATCGGAGCCGGCGTGGCGATCGAGGAGCCGATCGGCCGCATGGTGGTCGACGTCGGCGGCGGCACCAGCGAGGTGGCGGTGATCTCCCTGGGCGGAATCGTGATCGCCCGCTCGGTCCGGGTCGGCGGCTACGAGATGGACGAGGCGATCACCCACTACCTGCGCAGCGTGCACAAGCTGGCGATCGGCTCCCGCACGGCGGAGCAGATCAAGATCGCCGTCGGTTCGGTGGCCGCGCTACGACCCGAGGAGACGACCGAGGTGCGCGGGCGTCACCTGATCACCGGCCTGCCCACCGCTGTCGAGCTGCGCAGCGAGGAGGTGCGCGAGGCGATCGCCCTGCCGGTGCGGGAGATCCTCAAGGCGATCCGCGACACCCTCGAGGAGACGCCTCCGGAGCTGGCCAGCGACATTGCCCGGGACGGGATCCTGCTCGCGGGCGGCGGCACGCTGATGCGCGGCTTCCCGGAGCGGGTGGCGGCCGAGACCGGGATGCCGGTGTTCCGGGCCGATTCGCCGCTGACCTGCGTTGCCTTCGGCTCGGGTCAGGCCCTCGATCACTTCGACCGCCTGAGCTCGCGCAGCGGCAAGCACCGCGCCGCGGTGACGCCAGACTGGCGCACCACGGCGTAGGCGTCTACTTGTGGGTGATGCCGACGATGCCGGCGCAGACCCAGTTAGAGGCGCCGGCGCCGCCGTTCCAGATCCGCGAGGCGACGGCGTCCTGCTCGGACTTGCTGGCCAGATAGGCGGCGGGCCCGCTACCGCCGAACAGCTTCCACGTCCCGGGGACGATCTGGTAGTAGCCGGAGGCTCCGGCGCTGTTGGGCGTGAGGTCCTGCCCGCCTGACTCGCACAGCACGATCGCGTAGGGAATCGCCCAGCCCCCGGATGGACCGAAGCTCGGACCGACCGGGGTCGGCGTCCCGGACCCGCCCGAGCCGCTCGACGCGCCCGACCCACTCGACGCGCGCGACCCACTCGAGGCGCTCGACGCGCTCGGGGTGCTGACGACCGCCGCGGCGGCTGCCCGCGCGGCAGCGGCCTGCTGCGCGTGCACTCGGGCGATCGCGGATTGCAGCTGGCGACCGCGGCTCCGGCTGGCCGCCAGCGCATCCTGCTGCGCTGTCTTGGCTCGGGCGAGCGCGGCCTGGCGCGATTGCAGCAGCGCGTTCATCCCGGCCAGGGCGCGCGCGTGCAACTCGGTCTGAGCCGTGATCACGCGGTAGGTCGCCTCGAGCTTGGCCAGCCGCCGTGCGGCGCCATCGGCCTGCGCCTTGGCTCGCCGCGTGAAGGCGATCGTCGACTGCTGCTGGCGCTCGGCCTGGCGCAGGAAGTCAAGCCGGTCGAGCAGGTCGGTGAAGCCGTGCGCCTCGAGCACCACAGAGACGATGTCCGGTCGCGCGTTCTCGTAGCTGCTGAGGAGCTGTCGGGACAGCAGCATCCGTGAGTGAGCCAGCTGTCCCCTGAGCATCACGACGCGGGCCTGCTCGCGACGGCGGGCGGCGCGCGTGGTCTGGAGCTGGGCGCGGTCGTGGTCGAGCTCGGTCTGCACGGCCGCCTCGCGGGATTGCACCAGCGAGATCTGGGAGTCCAGCGAGCCGATCAACCGGGACAGACTGGCCAGGCTCGACGCCAGCGTCCGCTGACGGGACTGCTGCTGGCCGAGCGCGGAGTTAAGTTGACCCAGGCTCGCCCCGGAGGCGGGAGCCGAGCCGAGCCCGAGTGCGCCCGCCGCGGCGAGGATGGCGATCGCGATGGCGGCTGCCGCCGCGAATGTCTGCTTCGTCGTTATGGAGGTCATGGGGTGCGCCTACGGGCTGGGCGACCATACAAGGGGATCTCGGCCCGCGACTGGCTCCGGGCCGTTTCTCCTCCTGCTGCAAGATCCCTTGCACTTATGCTCCACGCATGAAATCGGACACCGTACGCCAGATTCTGGAGCGGGTCAGGGAGACGCCCGCCGGATTCGTTCGGACCTACGGCGACGTGTCTCCGGGCGCGCCCCGGATGGCCGGCGCGGCGCTCCACGACTGCCACGACGGTTCGGTCCCCTGGCACCGAATCGTCCGAGCCGACGGGTCGCTGGCCAAGGGTCCGGCCCAACGTGCCCTGCTGGAGCGGGAGGGGGTCCCCTTCCGGGGCGAGCGGGTCGACATGCGGGTCGCCCACCTCCCTGATTCATGATCTGGCTGCAGCAGGAGATCAGCTTGGATCCGCGACCCCGCGGCTTCCATCTGGTCACGCGTGAGATTGTCGGGGCGATCCCCGGGCTGAACGAGATCGAGGTGGGCATTCTGCACCTGCTGATCCAGCACACCTCGGCCTCGCTGACCCTGAACGAGAACGCCTCGCCGGACGTGCGACACGATTTCGAGTCGTATTTCAACGAGGTGGTCCCCGAGCGCGCCTCGTACTGGACCCACACGATGGAGGGCCCCGACGACATGCCCGCGCACATCAAGGCCGCGGTAATCGGTCCCTCACTCACCCTCCCCATCGCCCACGGCCGCCCCGCGCTCGGGACCTGGCAGGGGATCTACCTCTGCGAGCACCGCGACCGCGGCGGCTCCCGCTCAGTCATCGCCACCGCCTGGGGCAAGGGCTCGGACTAACGGCCCTTCCAGACCGGTGCGCGTTTCTCGGCGAACGCCGTCGATCCCTCCCGGGCGTCCTCTGACTTCATCACCGGCCCGACGATCTCGCTCTGGCGCTGCCAGAACTCCGATTCCGGCCAGTCGACCGACTCGACCAGGACGCGCTTGGACGCGGCCAATGCCAGTGGCGCGTTCGGCGCGATCTGGCCGGCCAGCTCGAGGGCGGTCTCGAGTGCCTGTCCGGGCTCGGCCAGGCGGTTGACCAGGCCCAGCTCGTAGCCCCGCTCGGCTTCGATCGGGTCGCCGGTGAGCGCCAGTTCCATCGCGATGTTGCGCGGCAGGACGCGCGGCAGCCGGAGCAGCCCGCCGCCCGCGGCCACCAGCGAGCGCTTGACCTCGGGGATTCCGAGCCTGGCCCCGCGGGCGGCCACGATCAGGTCGCAGGCCAGCGCGATCTCGAGCCCACCGGCTACGGCGAAGCCCTCGATCGCCGCGATCAGCGGCTTGACGGCCGGACGCTGCGTGATCCCGGCAAAGCCGCGGTCCGCGGCCCAGGCCGACTCGCCGGCGACGAACGCCTTCAGGTCCATGCCGGCTGAGAAGCCCTTCCCGGCACCCGTCAGCACGCCGAGCGTCAGCTCAGCGTCTGCGTCGAGTTCGTCCAGCGCCGCGGAGATCCCGTTGGCCACCGCGGCATTCACCGCGTTGCGCTGGTCTGGGCGGTTGATGGTGATCACGAGCACCCGCTCGCGCCGTTCGGTGAGGACTGCCTGCTCTTCGCTCATGCGGCGAACAATCGCAGTTCGGGCTCGCGCTCGCCCCGCAGCACCGCGAGGTCGACCTCGACGCATTCGATTCCGCGGGAGGCCGCCAACACTCGGGCCTGGGGCTTGATCGACTGAGCCGCCAGCACGCCGCGGCAGGGGTGAAACGCCGGGTCGCACCGAATCCGCTCGAGGTAGCGCGTCAGCTGTTCGACCGCCTCGATTCCGGCCACGCGCTTGATCTCGACCGCGACCCATCCCTCCTCCAGGTCGCGGCACATCAGATCGACCGGGCCGATATCGGTGGGCCACTCCCTGCGGACCAGCCGCAGCCCCTCGCCGCACCAGTGTGGCTGGTCGGCCAGCAGCTCCTGCAGATGCGCCTCGACTCCGTCCTTGGCCAGCGCCGCGTCTTCGTCCGGGGACCCCATCTCATGACTCACGTCCGAGAGCACCTCGGCGACCCGTATCTCCAGCCGATCCTCGCTGGCGCCCGCCCGCTTGCGCACGACGATCGAGTCGGGCGTCTCCTCGATCACCGTCGGCGGCGTCATCCAGTTCAGCGGCTTGTAGCCGCCGGCGTCGGCGTGCACGAGGAGTGAGCCGTCGGCCTTGACCATGATCAGCCGCAGCGCCTCCGGGAGGAGCGCGGTGAGACGGCCGGAGTAGCGGACTTCGCAGCGGGCGACGATCAAGCGCACGGCCGCAAAGCTACGCGCTGGGTTGGACGGAATCGGGGCGGCGAGGCCCGGCGGTCCTGGCCCTATCCTTATGGCCACGATGCGCAACCAACTCCGTCCTCTGTTCGATCGGGTCGTGATCAAGGAGCTGGACCCCGACCGCATCAGGCGCTCAGGGCTGCTGGTGCCGCCCGGATCCGACGAGCCGCCGCCACAACACGGGATCGTGCTCGCGGTCGGACGCGGTCTCGACTGGTGGGATCACGTCGGCGTGCAGATGCCGGTCAAACCCGGTGATCACGTCGTGTTCCCGGCCTCCGCCGGGGCCTGGGTGGAGGTCGACGAGGAGCGTCTGCTCGTCTGCCGGGTCGGCGAGCTGCTCGGCGTGCTCGATCAGGTCGAGGAGTGCCCGATGTGCAGCGGTCGCCTGCTCGCGCCACAGGAGTCCTGTCCGCTCTGCGGACGCGAGGGCTCGGTGGCCCCGTCCTGGCCCGAGGCCGACTAGGCCGCGTTGCGCTGCGGCAGCTCGCGCGGGATTGCCGCCTTGACCCGCTCGAGCAGGTCGGCCACCTCGGGCGACTCGCCAAGTTCGAGCGCCCGCTCGCACGCCGTGATGCAGTCGCGGGTGCGGTCGGTCCGGGCCAGCGCGTGCGCATAGGTCGCCCACGCGGCCTGTGACCCCGGCTCGATCCGGGTGGCGGCCTCGGCCGCCGACACCTCGGCGCCGATGTCTCCGGCCAGGTGGTAGGCCAGCGCCAGGTCGAGCAGCGCCTCCACCGTCGGCCCGATCAGCCGGGCACGCTCGAGCGCGGTGATCGCGGCGGCGCGGTCCATCAGACGCAGACGCAGGCGCCCGAGCCTGGCCCAGGCCGAGGCGTCGGCGGGGGCGCGTTCGGCCGCCCGCTCGGCGGCATCTGCGGCGATGTCGAACGCCCCCATGTCCTCATAGATGCGCGAGGCGAAGCGCTCCGGGGTGGGCCGGTCGGACTCGACCCGGGACCAATCCCGCACGGCCCGTCCGGCCGCCGGGAGGTTCCCGGCCTGCCAGAAGGCCACGGTCAGGAGCCTCAGGACGACGGGGTTGTTGGGCTCCGCGTCGCGGGCGTAGATCAGGCGCTGGGCTGCCAGCGCCGGGTTGCCCTCCGAGAGCGCGTGTTGTGCGGCGGTCATGAAGCGCTGCACGCGATTGGCCGCGGCGTCGGGCTGGGAGAAGTCGACGAACTGGATCGAGCCGGCGGGCACCGTCCTGACGCCGACGGCGAACTGCATGCGGGCCCACTGCTGGACGTCGTCGTCCTCGCTGTCGCCCGAGAAGTAGATCCCGTTCACCGTTCCCACCCCCCACTCGGGATAGGCCAGGCAGCGTGCGTACCGGTGCACCACCGAGTGGTCGGGCACGCGCGATCCGAACGGGTCGTGCTTGGCCCGGTCCGCGGCCGAGGCCCGGGCGCGCTGCTCGGCCTCGTAGGCGCGCCGGCCCTCCTCCTCACGGGCGCGACGGGTGGCCGCCGCGGAGACCTTGACGGCGTTGCGGCTGACCCGGCCGCCGCGTGAGCCCTCGGCCAGCTGCTCCAACTGGTCGGCCGCCTGGTTGATCGCCTGAAGGTGACGCTGATGCTCGTGCTGACGCCCCGGTGGGGCGATGTCGGGGTGCCAGCGCTTGGCCATCCGCCGCCGGGCGAGCTGCACGGCGCGCTGATCGAAGGGGGCATCGAGCTCCAGCAGGAGCAGTGCCTGTTCGACGTCGAGGATGCGAGCCATGACATAAGAACGTTAGCGAGGCCGACGCGATCACGGGCCCGAGACGGAGCGATGAGGCAAGTCCTTTCGTTCAAGAGCTAACGGCACCCGCGGCTCCGGCGGGTGCCCGAAGCCAATTGCAACAATTGCGTTTCAATTAGCCTCAGTTGTCTTCGCTGGCACCTATGGTGGCGGCATGACCTCCTCGCGCCACCGACTCCCCGGGCCCTGGCTGGTGGTCGCGGTGATCGTCGGGGCGGCGATCGCGGCGGCTGCCGTCGCCGTCCTCGCCTTCCTGATCGGCGCGCTCTCACCCGACGATCCGTGCGCGGCCAACGGGGCCGGGCCGGGCGGCTCGATCGTGCTCGGCCCTGCCGGTGGCGGTCAGCGCGTCGGCGCCTCGGAGTTCGGAGGCCCGGGCGACCCGAGCAGCGGCTCGCTCGGTGCCTCCGGGCAGAGCCTGACCGAGCACCCCGACAGCTACGCCGAGTTGGGCGGCTACACGTTCCAGACCGCGGCGGCGATGGGCGGCCTGCCGTATATGACTCCGTTGCAGGTGACATGGGGCGGCCACTCGGCGATCGCCTACAAGCGCGATTTCGGCTTCGGCGGCGGCCCCATCGACGGCTTGCCGCGCGTGGTCGATCTGTGGTGGCAGTTCGCGGGCAGGCTCGGGATCCCCTATCAGCAGGGCCTGTGGTCGGGGCCGGTGCGCATCGGCCGCCCGCCCGGTTCCGGCTCCGGGAACCTGCTCGGCCAGGTCCCGGGACAGCCGAACGCTCTGACGCCGGCCTCGGCGGCGGCTCAGGACCCCTCGACGTGCGCCCCGGGGTCGCTGGGCGGGGTGCCGATCGCGCCCGGTCCGCGAGCGCAATTGCTCCCCGACGGCCAGGCCGCCGCGCCCGCCGGCGCTCCCACCGCGGTCAAGGAGATGATCGCCGCCGGCAACCAGATCGCCGGCAAGCCGTACGGCTACGGCGCCGCCCACGGCTTCCCGCTCGATCAGGTCGCCCCGGCCTACGACTGCTCGAGCAGCGTCGAGCACCTGCTCTACGGCGCGCGCCTGTTGCCGGTGACCTACGGCGCCGCCTCGAGCACGCTGGAGTCCTTCGGCCTCGCCGGGCCCGGTCGGTGGGTGACGCTGTACGCCAGCGCGGACCACGTCTTCATGTACGTGGCCGGGCTGCGCTGGGACACGCACGACGCGGCCGGTCCCGGCGACGGCAGCGGTGGCATCGGCTGGCACCCGCTCGTGCGCAGCGCGGCGGGCTTCGTGGCCAGGCATCCGGTGGGGCTGTAGGCATGGCGCTCGTCTCTCGCACCGCGCCCGCCCGACCGCCGGCCCGCGATCGTCCGTGCGGTCGGCGGTCGGTTTGGGCGATCGTGGTCGCCTGTGCAGTCGGCCTCGGCGCGGCGCTGAGCGGGTGCGTGGCATTGAGCGGGTGTGCGGCGCTGAGCGCGCCGGCGACACAGACGAACCCGGCCGCGACCCGGAGCGCCCCCGGGGCGAGCAAGGCTCCGCCGGGCGGCCCGAGCGCGCCCGCGGGCTCGAAGCTGGCCACCGCCCAGGCGACGCACGAGTACCCCTCGCGGCCGCCGAGGCAGAGCGCTCCCGGCTCGCTCAGCGCCGTGCAGGCGATCACCATCTTCGCCACCGCCTACGTCAACTGGGATGCCGCCGACGTGGCCGCGGACATGCGGGCTCTGGCCTCGGCCAGCATCGGCCAGGCGCGCTCGGCGATGCAGCTCGCCGCTGCGCATACGGCGGGCGACTACGAGCTCAAGCGGGGCGGGATTGCCAACCGGGGGACGGTCGAGGCGGTCGCTCCGCTGAACGGTCACAGCGACGAGTTCGTCGTGGTCACGCGTGAGGCGACGACCGCGACAGCCACCGACGCCTACCAGGGCCTCCGGCCCGCGTGGCACCTGACGATCGCGACGGTGCAGCGCCTCGGACCCGGAAGGTGGGTGATCAGCGGATGGCAGCCAGAGGGATGAGGGCCCGGTCGCCCCCGGGGATCGGCGCCAGACGTCGGTCGCGCCGGGAATCGTTCCGACGAATGCCTCGGGGCGGAACGGTCCTAGCCGACCGGGTGGCCGTTGGCTGTGAGCTTCACGTCGATGTTGCCCCGGGTTGCGTTCGAGTACGGGCAGACCCGGTGGGCGGCCGCGACGATCCGCTGCGCCTGCTCGGCGTCGGTGACCTGGGGGAGGCTGACGTCCAGCTCGACGGCGAGCTTGAAGCCGCGCTCCTCGGTCGGGAACAGGCTCACACGACTGTCGATGGAGACGTCGCCGACCTCGGCCTTCTCGCGGCGGCCGATGACTCCGAGGGCGCCCTCGAAGCAGGCGGCGTACCCGACCGCGAACAACTGCTCCGGGTTGGTGCCGCCGCCGTTACCGCCCATGTCGGTGGGCAGGCGCAGCTGCACGTCGAGGGCGTCGTCGGTGGTCTTGCCGTGACCGTCGGCTCGTCCGCCGGTCACGTTCGCTTCGGCTGTGTAGATCGCCTTTGCCACTGCTCGCTCCTTTTCGCTAAGACGTTGAGGACTCAAGGTTAGTAGTCGTCGGTCGTTTCTCAGTGAGCCGCGATGTTCAGCGCCACGGCTCCGGCGAAGCACAGCACGGCCAGCGCCCGGAGCAGCCAGCCGGTTCTGTCGCTGGGCCGGCCGGTGACCATCCCGACGATCGCCGCGCACATGCATCCGATCGCGATCAGCCCGAGGACGCCGGCGAACGCGCGTAACACATCCCGAGTTCTACCCGGCAGCGCACTTGGCCGCCGACCCGGGGACGGTCCGCCGGGCCGATGCTTCTATCCTCAGTCCTCGATGTCTGCCCAGTACATCTTCACCACGTACAAGCTCTCGCGCCGGTTCCCGCCCGACAAGGAGGTCCTGACCGACATCTCGTTGTCGTTCATGCCCGGGGCCAAGATCGGCGTCCTCGGCTACAACGGCGCCGGCAAGTCGACGCTGCTACGGGTCATGGCGGGCATCGACACCGAGTTCCAGGGCGAGGCGCAGCTCGCGCCGAAGGCCACCGTCGGACTGCTCGAGCAGGAGCCCCACCTCGACCCCGCCAAGGACGTGCGCGGGAATGTCGAGGACGGCGTCGCGGAGATCCGGGCGCTGCTCGATCGCTTCAACGAGCTCTCGATGAACTACTCGGACGAGACGGCGGATGAGTTCAGCCGGGTTCAGGAGCAGATCGACCACGTCGACGGCTGGAACCTCGACACCACGCTCGATGTGGCCATGGACGCCCTGCGCTGCCCGCCGGGCGACGCCGACGTGGGCAAGCTCTCCGGCGGTGAGCGTCGCCGGGTCGCGCTCTGCCGGCTGCTGCTGCGTCAGCCCGACCTGCTGCTGCTCGACGAGCCGACCAACCACCTCGACGCGGAGTCGGTCGGCTGGCTGGAGCGCCATCTGCACGACTACGCCGGCACCGTGGTGGCGATCACCCACGATCGCTACTTCCTGGACAACGTCGCCGGCTGGATCCTCGAGCTCGATCGCGGCCGCGGGATCCCCTACCAGGGCAACTACTCCGGCTGGCTCGAGCAGAAGCAGCAGCGGCTGGCCCAGGAGGCCCGCCAGGACAAGACGCGAAAACGGATGATCGACCAGGAGCTCGAGTGGGTGCGCATGAACGCCAGCGCCCGGCGCAACAAGCCCAAGGCCCGCCTCAACGCGTACGAGGCGCTGCTGGCCGAGGACCGCAACGTCAAGCTCGACCAGGTCCAGATCCACATTCCACCGGGTCCGCGCCTGGGAGAGATAGTCGTCGAGGCCGAAGGTCTGAAGAAGGGCTACGGCGACCGGATGCTGATCGACGACCTCAGCTTCACCCTCCCCCGCAGCGGGATCGTCGGCGTGATCGGCCCCAACGGTGCCGGCAAGACGACGCTGATGAGGATGATCACCGGCCAGGAGCAGCCCGACGAAGGCACGCTCCGGCTCGGCGAGACGGTCGAGTTGGCCTACGTCGACCAGTCTCGCGACGCGTTGGACCCGAACAAGTCGGTGTGGGAGGAGGTCTCGGGCGGCGAGGACACGATCAGCCTCGGCGACCGCACGATGAACAGCCGCGCGTATGTCTCGGGCTTCAACTTCAAGGGCACCGACCAGCAGACCAAGGTGGCCAAGCTCTCCGGCGGGGAGCGCAACCGCCTGCACCTGGCGAAGCTGCTGCGCTCCGGCGGCAACCTGTTGCTGCTCGACGAGCCGACCAACGACCTCGACACCGACACGCTGCGGGCGCTCGAAGAGGCGCTGCTGTCATTTGCCGGCTGCGCGGTTGTGGTCTCCCACGATCGCTGGTTCCTGGACCGGATCGCCACGCACGTGCTGGCGTTCGAAGGTGACTCGCAGGTCCGCTGGTTCGAGGGCAACTTCGAGGCCTACGAGAGCTTCCGCCACGAGCTCCTCGGCGCCGAAGCCGACCGGCCCAAGCGGATCACCTACAAGAAACTGGTCCGCGGGTAGCCGTGCCGACGCCATCGAAAGCGGTGCTGATCACCGGTTGCTCCTCCGGCATCGGCCACTCCACCGCCGAGCTTCTGGCCGAGCGGGGCTGGAAGGTCTACGCGACCGCGCGGCGCCCGGAGACGATCTCCGACCTCAAGGACAAGGGCTGCCAGACGCTCGCACTCGACGTAACCGATGAGGCTTCGATGAGCGCCGCCGTGAAAACGGTGCAGGACGCCGAGGGCGCCGTCGGGGTGCTCATCAACAACGCCGGCTACAGCCAGTCCGGCGCGGTGGAGAGCGTCCCCCTCGATCAGGTCCGCCGTCAGTTCGAGACCAACGTCTTCGGTCTGATCAGGATGTGCCAGCTCGTGCTCCCAGGGATGCGTGAGCAGCACTTCGGCAAGATCGTCAACCTCGGCTCGATGGGGGGCAAGCTCACCTTCCCTGGCGGCGGGCTCTATCACGCGACCAAGTACTCGGTGGAGGCGATCTCCGATGCCCTGCGCTTTGAGGTCCGCGGGTTTGGGGTCAAGGTGATTCTGATCGAGCCGGGCCTGATCGTGACCAAGTTCGGCGAGGTCGCTTCGACGTCGGTCGGCGTCGCCGAGGAAGGCGGCCCCTACGCGGAGTTCAACCGCAAGGTCGGGACGATCACCGAGGGCGCGTACAACGGGCCGATGGCCAAGCTGGGCGCCGGGCCCGAGGCCGTCGCCGAGACGATCGCCGGGGCGCTTGACGCGAACCGCCCGAAGCCGCGCTACCCGGTGACTCTGAGCGCGCGTCTGATGATGGGCCAGCGCCGGTTCACGCCCGACCGGGTGTGGGACCTGATGATGCGAGCGCAGTTCCCCACGCCCCAGGGCTGACTGACACTCCCCGGCGCGAGCTGAGCAACGCCGCGCGTGTACCGTGTCGGCACTGTCGACACGAACTCGGCGAGCTTGAGCGGCTGGGAGAGCATTGATGGCTTCACGCGACCCGTTGCGCTACGTCGATCCCCTGGCTCCCCGGGGCTGGCTCTACCGCGCGTATGCGAGATTGGTCGGCACCCGCGCGGCGGGCTTGGTTTCCAGGCGGGTCGGGTGGCGACTCGATCCCTATCTGATACGGCTGACCGGTGGCCGTCTCGGCGCGGGACTGATGCTTCCCACCGCCGTGTTGGAGACGCGGGGCGCCCGCTCGGGTCGTCTACGCCGAAACGCGCTGATCTACTTTCACGACGGCGACCGCGTGACCGTCGTTGCCTCCAAGCTCGGTTTACCCGAGCATCCCTCGTGGTTTCACAACGCGCGCCACAACCCCGACGTCACGTTCGGCGGACAGCCGTTCCGGGCCGAGGTGATCGACGACGAGTGCTCGCGCGCCCGGCTCTGGGAGCTGGCCGATCGTGTCTTCCCGCCCTACGCCGCCTACCGGGAGAGGGCAGCCCGGGCCGGGCGCAACATCCCGATCGTCCAGCTCGTCCCGCGCTGAGAATCAGACGCGGCGAGCTATTCCAGCGCGGCTCGCAGGAGCTCTCGCAACTCGCCGGTGTCGGCGGCGACGGCGTCGGCTTGGGTCAGCTCGGACACCTTGAACGGCCCGCTGGCCACGGCGAAGCAGCGCAGATCATCAGCGTGTGCGCAGGCGATGTCCCGGGGCGTGTCGCCGATCACGATCGTCCGCTCGCGAGGGTACGGGTGGCCGGTCTCCCCGGCCCGCCGCCGGGCGATCGGAGGCAGCGAGGCGCGGTCCTCGTCATCGGAGCCGAAGCCGCCCTGCCCGGCGGGGAAGTGCCGACCGATGCCGGCTCGCTTCAGCTTGATCCGGGCGATCGTCTCGAAATTTCCCGTCACCAGGCTGAGGCGCACGTCAGGTTGGTCGGACAACCAGCCGAGCAGATCACCCATTCCCGGCACCACCGTGTGCGAGAGGTCCTCGGCATCGGATTGAGCGTAGATCCGGCAGCACTCCTCGCGCAGCTCGTCCATGTGCTCGTCGATCTCGTTGGCCGAGACACCGGCGTTCAGGAGAATCGCTCGGGCGATCTCGCCATCGGTTCGCCCGGCCGGAGCGAGCGTGCGCCGGAGCTGTGTCGGATCGATCCCGTAGACGTGCTCGAGCGCCGCCTGCAGCGCGGCCCGGTGCGCCGCGGTCGCGCCGGCTAGGAGCGTCCCGTCGATGTCGAATAACAGCAGCATCGGCCTGACGAGGTCGCGACCCTATCGCTCGAACGACATACCCTGGGTCAGTCGCCGCGCGAAGGCGGCGATCAGGCGGGCCGCCGCGTCGATGTCGGCCAGCGAGACCATCTCGACGGGGGAATGCATGTAGCGGGAAGGCACCGAGACGAGCCCGGTGGGAACGCCCGCGCGGGTGAAGTGGATGGCGTCGGCGTCGGTGCCGGTACCCCGCCCCAGCGACTCGACCGTAAACGGGATCTCTTCTTCCTCGGCGGTTTGATAGAGCAACTCGGAGACCACGGGATGAAGCGTGGTCCCGCGCGCGATCACCGGGCCCGAACCCATCGTGTGCTTGGTGATCGGGCCGAGCTCGACTCCGGGCTGGTCGGTGGAGAAGGTCAGATCGACGGCGATCGCCAGGTCCGGCTGCAGCGCGAACGTGCTCGTCCGCGCGCCGGCGAATGTGGTCTCCTCCTGGACCACTGCGAGCGCGACCACGTCACCGGGCGCGCCACCCGCCTCGGCCACCAGCCGGGCCGCCTCGGCCGCCACGTAGCAACCGACACGGTTGTCGAGCGCCCGAGAGATCAGACGGTCGTTCGGTAGCTGGATCGGGGCGGCGTCGATCACCGCCACGTCGCCGATCCTGACCAGCGTGTGCGCCTCATCGCCGTCTTTGGCACCGATGTCGATGTGCAGGTCCTTGAGCTCGGGCACGCGCTTGCGGTCATCGTCCTTGAGCAGGTGGATCGGCTTGCGGCCGATCACCCCGGGCACCGTTCCCTCGCGCGTGCTCAGCCGCACGCGCTGGCCGACCAGGACGATCGGGTCCCAGCCGCCGACCTCGCCGAAGCGTAGAAAGCCCTCGTCGTCAATGTGCGAGACGTGCAGGCCGATCTCATCGATGTGGCCGACCACGGCCAGGGTCGGTCCGCCTCCGGTTCCGGGCACGCGAGCCCGCGAGGACCCCAGGTGATCGGCGGCCACGTCGGTGGCGAACGTCGAGCACCACTCGCGCCAGACGCGAGCGGGATCCACCTCATGGCCCGAGGGCCCGGCCGAGGTCAGCAGGCCCGTGAGCAGTTCGGGAGCTTGCACGCCGCCGAAGGCTATCCGCTACGCGGTCTCATGCGGCGAGCGCGCGGTCTCACGCGGCGAGCAGCTGCCGGAGGACGAACTGCAGGATCCCCCCGTGGCTGTAGTACTGCTGCTCCTTAGGGGTATCGATCCGGACGGTCGCGGTGAATTCCTTGTCCCCCGCGTGGACGGTCACCTCGCGAGGGATCCCATCGGCCTCGGTCAGGCCGCCGATGCTGAACTTCTCGTGCCCGGTCAGGCCCAGAGACTCGGCCGACTCGCCATCTTTGAACTGAAGGGGCAGGACCCCCATCCCGACCAGGTTCGAGCGGTGGATCCGCTCGAAGCTCTCGGCGATCACCGCGCGCACGCCGAGCAGCCGGGTTCCCTTGGCCGCCCAGTCGCGCGAGGAGCCCGATCCGTACTCCTTGCCGGCCAGCACTACCAGCGGAGTGCCGGCCTCCATGTACTTCATCGCGGCGTCGTAGATCGACATCTCATCGCCGTCGTCGTCGTCATCACCTAGATACAGCGTCACGCCGCCCTCCGTACCCGGGGCGAGCTGGTTGCGCAGGCGGATATTGGCGAAGGTGCCGCGCATCATCACCTCGTGGTTGCCGCGGCGGGAGCCGTAGGAGTTGAAGTCCTTCGGCTCGACGCCGTGCTCGATCAGATACTGGCCGGCCGGACCGTCGCGCTTGATCGAGCCGGCGGGGGAGATGTGGTCAGTGGTGACGCTGTCGCCCAGCACGGCGAGCACGCGGGCGTCCTCGATGTCCGTGATCGGCTCTGGCTCCTCGGGAAGGTCATCGAAGAACGGCGGGCGGCGCACGTAGGTCGAATCGTCGTCCCAGGCGAAGCTCTCTCCCTCCGGGACCTCGAGCGTGTTCCAGCGCTCGTCGCCATCGAACACCTCGCCGTAGCTCTTGCGGAACATGTCGGACTGGACCGCGTCGAGCACGGTCTCGGCCACCTCGGCGGCCGTCGGCCAGATGTCCTTCAGGAATACGGGCGCGCCGTCCTTGTCCTCGCCCAGCGGCTCCTCGTAGAGGTCGATGTCCATGGTGCCGGCCAGCGCGTAGGCCACGCACAGCGGCGGCGAGGCCAGGTAGTTCATCTTCACGTCGGGGTTGATCCGGCCCTCGAAGTTGCGGTTGCCGGAGAGCACGGAGACGACGGCCAGATCGGAATCGCTCACCACCTCCGAGATCTCCTCGGGCAGCGGGCCGCTGTTGCCGATGCAGGTCGTGCAGCCGTAGCCGACCAGGTGGTAGCCCAGGTCCTCCAGGTACTCGGTCAGGCCGGCCCGATCGAGATACTCGGTCACCACCTTCGAGCCCGGGGCGAGCGAGGTCTTCACCCACGGCTTGACCTTGAGCCCCTTCTGCACCGCGTTGCGGGCCAGGATCCCGGCGCCGACCATGACCGACGGGTTCGACGTATTGGTGCAGCTGGTGATCGCCGCAATCACCACGTGGCCGTGGTCGAGCTCGGTCTCGGTGCCGTCGGCCAGCGTGACCGGGACCTGTGTGTTGGGGCGGTCGACCACCTGGGTACCCCCGGACCCCTCTTGAGGATCGTCGCCGTCGTCGTCGCCCCGGCGGTTCTCGTTCGGACCGCGGCCCGGGCCGTTGGCCACGTGGGAGGAGACCGGGTCGCTGGCCGGGAAGCTCTCGTCCAGCGACTCGTCCTCGCCGCTCTCATCGGGCAGGAACCCCTCGAGGGCCTTGCGGAATCCCGTCTTGGAGTCGGTCAGGGAGACACGATCCTGGGGCCGCTTGGGCCCGGCGATGCTCGGCACCACGGTCGAGAGGTCCAGCTCGATCTGGTCGGTGTAGGTCGGCGTCTCGGAGTCCTCGTCGTGCCACAGCCCCTGCTCCTTGGCGTAGGCCTCGACAAGCTCGATCAGCTCCTTCGGGCGCCCGGAGAACTCGAGATAGCGCAGCGTCTCGGCGTCGATCGGGAAGATCGCGCAGGTCGAGCCGAACTCGGGGGACATGTTGCCGATCGTCGCGCGGTCGGCCAGCGGCAGGTTGCCCAGGCCCGCGCCGTGGAATTCGACGAACTTGCCCACCACGCCCCGCTTGCGGAGCATCTCGGTGACCGTCAGCACGAGGTCGGTGGCGGTCGCGCCCTCGGGCAGCTCGCCGGTCAGCTCGAAGCCGAGGACCTGCGGGATCAGCATCGACATCGGCTGGCCCAGCATCGCGGCCTCGGCCTCGATCCCGCCCACGCCCCAGCCCAGTACGCCGAGGCCGTTGATCATCGTGGTGTGCGAGTCGGTCCCGACCAGTGTGTCGGGATAGGCCTGATCGAGCTCGTCGTTGACGAACACGACGCGGGCCAGGTACTCGAGGTTGACCTGGTGGACGATTCCGGTGTCCGGCGGGACCACCGAGAAGTTCTGGAAAGCGCCCTGACCCCAGCGCAGGAAGGCGTAGCGCTCCTGGTTGCGCTCGAACTCGCGCTCGGCGTTGGTCTGGAAGGCCTCGTGGGTGCCGAACGCGTCGACCTGGACCGAGTGGTCGATGACCAGTTCGGCCGGAACCAGCGGGTTGATCTTGTCGGGGTCGCCGCCCATCTCGCTCATCGCGTCGCGCATGGCGGCCAGGTCGACGATCGCCGGCACGCCGGTGAAGTCCTGCATGACCACCCGGGCCGGAGTGAAGGCGATCTCCTGGCTGGGCTCGTCCTTGGCGTTCCACTTGGCCAGCGCCTCGATGTCCTGCGCGCGGATCGAGTCACCGTCCTCGTTGCGCAGCAGGTTCTCCAGCAGGATCTTCAGTGAGAACGGCAGCCTGGCCACGTCGTACTTCTCCTGCAGAGCGTCAATTCGGAAGATCTCGTATGAGCGCTCGCCGACGGTGAGCGAGGCCTTGGCATCAAAGCTGTTAGCAGTCATTTTCGGAAACTCCTGAGCTGGTGTACCTCGTACTGTAAGCACCTTCGTGAGCGGGAGCCGAGTCCTACGTGAGCGTGGCGCCGACGCCGCGGTGCGCGTCACCAACATGGAGCTGTTCTTCGACCTGGTCTACGTGTTCGCGATCACGCAGCTCTCGGACTACCTGTTCGAGCATCTGACCGTTCGCGGAGCGCTGCAAACGCTGGTCATGTTCACCGCCGTCTGGTGGGCCTGGAATTACACCGCCTGGGCGACCAACTGGATCGATCCGGATCGCCCGCGCGTGGCGCTGCTGATGATCGTGCTGATGGCGATCAGCTTGGTCATGTCGGCAGCGATCCCTCACGCCTTCGGGAATCGCGGCGTCCCGTTCGCCGCCTCCTATGTGGCGATCCAGGTGATCCGCAGCGGGTTCATGGTCCTCGCGTTCGGGCGCGGCGAGACGATGCGGCGAAACTACGCGCAGCTGCTGGCCTGGTCGGCCATCGCCGGGGTCGGCTGGATCCTCGGCGCGCTGGTCGGGAGCGACGCCCGGCTGCTCGTCTGGATCGGGGCGATCGTGCTCGACCTCGGGGCGCCTCTGCACGGCTTTACGCTGCCGCGCCTCGGCTCGACGCCGATCGAGGAGTGGACGCTAGCCGGTTCCCACCTGGCGGAGCGCTGCCAGCTCGTGCTCCTGATCGCCCTCGGAGAATCTGTGCTGCGGGTCGGGGCCACCTTCGCCCAGCAGCACGGCAGCGCCTCCGTCGACCTGTCGTTCGTGGCCGGGTTCATCGCCACGGCGTCCCTTTGGGCCGCCTACTTCCTCCGCCACGCCGAGCACGGCGCTCGCGCGATCTCCAGCTCCGCCGCCGACGCCGCCCGGGTGGGGCGCGCCGCCTACGCCTACGCCCACGCGATCATGGTCGCCGGGGTGATCGTCCTCGCCGTCGCGGTGCGCCTGACGATCGAGGACCCGGGGGGTGCGGCGACGACGAAGGTGACGGCAGCCCTGCTCGGCGGCCCCGCGATCTACCTGGCCGGCCTCGTGCTGTTCAAGCGGTCGGTCTCCCGGGGCAAGCTCGGGCCGCCGCTGCTGGCGATCGGCGGCCTCGCGTCGCTGGTCGTGCTGGCGCTGGTGGCCGACCGGCTCGTGCTCGCTTGCGCCGTCGCGGCGGTACTGGCCGCGCTCGCGGTCAGCGCGGGGATGGGCGTTGGCGAGCACGCGCCCACCGCACCCCGCTGATCGCCCCTCCTACGTACGTCTTAGAGACGTCTTCGGCCGCCCTTCGAGCGTCAACCGATGATCCCGCTCCAAGAGGCAACCCGACGCGAGCAAGGAGACCGAAGATGACAACCATCACCCGTACCCTCGCCGGCCTGGCGATTGGCGCGGTCGGCGTGCTCGCGGCTGCCGGCGCGTACGCCGAGACCCACCGGGCGCCCGACCAGCCCTGAGATGAGCACCGAAACCGTTTCGTATCCGGCGGCGCCCCCGGCCCGCCGTAAGTCGCTCGTCCTGACCAGGCTGAAACTCGAACGGCTGCTCGCGTTCCCAGAGCTGCTGGGACTGCTCGCCGTGGCCGGCGTCCTCAACCTCTGGGGTCTGTCGATCAACGGCTGGGCGAACACCTATTACAGCGCTGCGGTTCGCTCGATGGCCTCGAGTTGGCACAACTTCCTGTTCGCCTCGATGGACCCGAGCGGCCTGATGACCGTCGACAAGCCGCCGCTCAGCCTGTGGGTGCAGGCGCTCTCGGCTCGCGTGTTCGGCGTTCACCCGCTGAGCATGCTGGTGCCGGAGGCCCTGATGGGCGTGGTCGCGGTCGGGCTCGTGTACGACCTGGTCAGGCGCTATTTCGGCCGCGCCGCGGGCTTCGCCGCCGGATTGGCGCTGGCCACGACGCCGGTGATCGTCGCGGTCTCACGCCACAACAACCCGGACGAGCTGCTGGTGCTGTGCTCCGTGGCCGCGGTCTGGCTCGCGCTGCGAGCGATCGAGACCGGCCGGACCCGCTGGCTGGTGTTGTGCGGCCTCGCCGTCGGGCTTGGCTTCGAAACCAAGATGGCCGTCGCCCTGATGGTCGTCCCGGGCATCGCGCTGGCCTGGCTGTGGTCCCGGTGGCCCTCCGAAGGCGGCCTCCGCGGCGCGCTCAAACCGGTTCGGCAGCTACTGGCGGGCGGTCTGGCGATGTTGATCGCCGGCGGTGCCTGGCCGCTTCTGGTGACGCTGGTCCCGGCGTCCGACCGTCCGTGGATCTCCGGAACATCGGACAACAGCGTCTGGTCGCTGATCTTCAACTACAACGGGCTCGGCCGCCTGGCCGGTCAGACCGGAGGACCCGGGGGCGGCGGGGCCGCCGGCCCGGGGGGCGGTGGCGCCGGCGGCCTGTTCGGAGGCAACACCGGAATCTTCCGCCTGTTGCAGTCGAGCCTCGGCGACCAGGCCGGCTGGCTGCTCGGCTTCGCGCTGGTCTCGGGCCTCGGCCTGCTCGTGCTCACTCGCCTGCGCCGGCGTGACCCGCGCACGGGCTGGCTGATCGTCGTCGGCGGCGCATTCCTGGCCACGGTGGTGGCATTCAGCTTCGCCAAGGGCATCTTCCACCCGTACTACGTCTCCCTGGTGGCCCCGTTCGCCGCCGCGCTCGTCGGCGCGGGCGTCGGACAGATGCTGCCCGCACCGTTCGGTCGCGCCGAGGATGGACGCGCCGCCCGGATGCTGGCGCCGTTGGCGATCGCGGCGGGGGCGATCACCGAGCTCGTCGTGCTCGGGACGATTAACGGCCTGTCCTGGGCCTATCCGCTGGTCATCGGGGTGGGTAGCGCGGCCGCGGTGCTCCTGGCCATCTCGATACCGCCGCGGCTGCGCGCCGCGCTCGTGGCCGCCGCGCTCCTCGCGCTGCTCGCGGCTCCGGCCACCTGGGCGGCCGAGACGCTCGGGCACGCGACCAGCAGCACCTTCCCCGCGGGCGGTCCGGCCAGCGCCCAGAGCGGCGGACCCGGGGGAGCGGGTTCCGGCGGCGGGCCCGGCCGGTTCGTTCCCGGCGGCCGCGGTGGCTTCCGACTTGGGGGTTCTCCCGGAGGCGCCCCACCCGCGGGCGCTCCGGCCGCGGGCGCTCCACCCGCAGGCGCTCCACCCGCGGGCGCTCCGGCCGCGGGCGCGCCGGCCGCACCTCCCGGCTTCAACGCCGGCAACTTCCGAGGTGGCCCCGGAGGCAACTTCGGCGCAGGCGGCATGTTCGGCGGCGATAGCGCGGGCCTGAGCGCGGCGATCAAGTACGCGAACGCACACGGCGGCGGCACGATCGGCGTGTCAAGCCAGAGCAGCGCAGCGGCGGCGATCGTGGCCTCGCACGCCAATGTCGCCGGCCTGGGTGGCTTCTCCGGCCGCGAGAGCTCGGTGTCGGCACGCTGGATCGCCTCCGAGGTGAAGGCGGGACGGCTGCGCTGGGTGCTCCCCGACGGGACCGGCACAGGGGGCCGGCTGCCGGGCGACACCCGCAGCGGCAGCCAGGCGGCGATCGCCGTCGTCGAGCAGGCGTGCCGTGCCGTGACCATCCCCACCGGCTCCAGCACCGGAGCGACCGGGAGCTCGGGAGCTAAAACCACGATGTACGACTGCCGAGGCCGGTCAGCGGCGATCCTCGCCGTGGCGGGAACGAAGTAACCGACCTGTTCGCTCAAGCCGATCTCCTCCCCGACCGACACCTGTCCCATGTTTTCCCGCCGTCCCTTGCTCGGAGCGGTGCTGGCGAGTGTGATGCTGGCCCTGGCCGCCGCCGGTCCCGCGCTGGCCGACTCCACCACCAGCTCGAACTGGGCCGGTTACGCCGTCCATCGCGCAGGCCTGAAGTTCGGCCGGGTATTCGGCACGTGGACGCAGCCGAGCGCCAGCTGCACCCCCGGTCGGCGCACCTACTCCGCCATGTGGGTGGGGCTGGGTGGCTACAGCACCAACGCCGAGGCGCTCGAGCAGGTCGGCACCGAGGTCGACTGCACGGCGTCGGGCCAGGTCGACTCGACCGCGTGGTTCGAGCTCGTCCCGGCGGCGTCGAAGCCGATCTCGATGAAGGTGAGCCCGGGCGACGTGATCGCGGCCGCGGTGGCCGTCAACGGTCACACCGTCACGGTGGCGCTGGACGACATCACGGCTCACCACACCTTCCTGCGCACCCTCCATGTGCGTGCGGTCGACGTCACCTCGGCCGAGTGGATCCTCGAGGCGCCCTCAGACTGCGTCAGCCCGACCGTGTGTCGGACCCTCCCCCTGACCGACTTCGGCGTGGCCGGTTTCGGGCTGGCCAAGGCCGCGACGAGGGCCGGGCACGTCGGCGCGATCGCCGACCGGGCGTGGCGGACGACCCGGATCCGGCTCAGTCCGGGCAGTCGCCACCTCGTCTCGCTGGCCGGCGCCGGTGGATCGGCCGGCGCTGCGACGCCGTCGACGCTGACGCTCAAGGGCAGCTCGTTCAAGGTGCGCTACTCGACGCTGTCGGCGGCCAACCCGTTCAGCGTCACGCGCCGGCCCGCGCTACGGGTCACCCGCCGGCCCGCGCTACGGGAAGGCCGGCTGCTGCACCCGGGACGCTTCTAGTGGCCGTCTCAGACGAACCACTAGGCGCCAGCATCGCCGACCAGCGCGACAGCCGCGCTGATGAGTTCGGCGTTGCCGCCGGCGATACTCAGGTCCGGTAGCACGAGCACGTCCTCCAGGCCGACGCGCACGTCGTGCCCGGCCGCGGCGCCCGCCGCGATGATCTCCCAGGTGAGCTCGCCGTAGCCGTGCCAGAGCTGCTGCACGCCGGCCGGGACCAGCCTAGCCACCTCCGCCGCCTCTGACACGCCACCATCGACCTCCACCAGCGCCCGCAGCACCCGATGGGCAAACGGGCCCTGGGCCAGCTCCTCGGCCTCCTGCGGGGTGGCCAGGCCGGCCTCGATGCCGATACCCGCATGCTGTGCGGCGCGAGCGATCCCGGCCCAGCCGAGCTCACCGATGTTTACCGACACGAAGTCGGGCGGTGTGTTCCACGCCCTGACCGCTGCCGCCCGCGCGAACGGGTCGCGATCGATCGTCTCGGCGGTGGAGAGGCCGACCGGGAGGCCGGGCGCCGCGGCGCGGATCGCCGCGACGGCGGCGTCGCAGGCCCGAGCGTCCAGCGTCTCTGCCCCGCGGGCATCGCGCGGATGTACGTGCACGGCGAAGGCGCCGGCGCTCCGGACCGCGATCGCGTCGGCGGCCAGCTCGGCCGGGGTCTGCGGCACGCCCGGATGCTCCTCACGGGTGCGACCGCCGTTGAGGCAAGCCTTTACCCCCACGCCTTTACCCCACACCGGTCAGTCGATGGTCAGTCGCTCAGTGCCGATCGAGATCACGTCGCCGGGACGTAGCTCGGAGCGTCCCACGCGTTCGCCGTTGACCGAGGTGCCGTTGGTGGAATCGAGGTCCTGGAGGATCCACCGTCCGTCGCGGAACCGCAGCCGAGCGTGAAATCGAGAGATGGCGGTGTCGGCGAGCACGACGTCGCAATCGAGATGACGGCCGATCAGTAGCTTGCTCTGGGCGCCGCTCCAATCGAGGGCGAGCAGGGTGTCTGGTGGCGCGGGACCCGGGTCGGCCGGGCCGGCGATCCGATCGATGCTGCGGGTCAAGGCACCGGTCGCCCGGGAGAGCCAGTCGCTCCGCGGCCGGCGGAGATTGAGGTCGCCGATCAGTCGTCCGGGTTCGATCAGCGTGGCGTCGAGCAGCTGATCGACCCGCCGCACAAAGGTGTCCTCGCTGAGCAACCCATTCGCGTAGGCGGCGTTCAGCGTGTGAGCGATCTCCCGGCGCGATTTCCCGGCGAACAACACGGAGGTAGTGTCCCGCGATGGCGCCGCTGTGTCCACCCGGCGGCGCCGCGGTGAATCCCGCCTCCGGAGTCGACCCCGCCTCCGGACTGGACTAGCTCCGCGGTCGACCCCGCCGCCGGACTCGACCAGCTCCGCGTACCGACCCCGCCTCTCGGCATCCGATTCGGGGTAGCCTCGGGACATGAGCGGATACGACGACGATGACGACTGGGTCGGGACGCCGCCGGAGGGTCGCTACAGCCGTGACCGGGCCAAGCCCGACTTCTGGTGGAAGCAACGGCCCGTCAGCGTCGCTGCTGCTGGTCTGTTGCTGGTGGTGATCGTCTTGATCATCATCGCGGTCGCGCACTAGTCCTCAGGCCTATCTGGCGGTGTGGACGCCGGCAGGGTGTTGGATGAAAGTTTCCCTATTTGGAACTTTCATCCCAACACCTCACTCGGGGTCCTCGCCGACGAGCCGGGGCGTTAGACCACTACAGCCGACTTGACTCCGGCGAGACCGAGCCGGACCGATTTCGCGCCCTGGCGGCCGAGTTCAGTCGGCCCACCAACCGGGCTCCATTTCAGCATCGTCCTTCGCGTGGGCGCCGAAGGCCAGCAGCTCCAGGCCGTCGGAACCGGCTTGCCATCCGCGCATTGCCGACGGCTGGCAGTAGACGACGTCTCTCGGCCCGACCGGGAACATGTCGTCCTCGACCCTGAATGTCCCGGATCCGCCGAGGATCACGTAGATCTCCTCGGATTCTCCATGGCGGTGCCCGAATCCGATCCGCTGGCCGGGTTTGACTCGATAGTGGGCCAGTCCGATGCGCTCGGCCCCGAGCGCGTCGCGGGCGAAGCGAGCTTCGCCGAACTCACCCATGCCGAAGTCGGGCGCCAGATCCTTGACCTCGTCCAAATTGAGCTTCGTGTGTGTGTCCATAGGGTCAAACTACCCGCGACCGGGCCGGCGATCTTGGAAAATGCGACATCGATGAGCACTCGCGGATCGGCTCAGTATCAGCTCGAGGGTCGATCGTGAGGACGGTCCGGATTCCGCGGCAGCTGAGGGACGCGGTCGACTCTTCCGAGCGCCGTGAATGGCTCGCCGCAATCCCCGAGCAGATCGACGAGATCGCCGCCGATTGGGAGCTCGAGCTCGACGAGCCCTACGCGCCGGGCGGACAGTGCGCCTGGGTCGCCCCGGCGCGCAACCGGGCCGGCGATGAGCTCGTGCTGAAGCTCGGGTGGCGCCACTGGGAGGCCGAACGCGAAGCGGACGCGCTGCGCTTATGGGACGGGCACGGAGCCGTCCGGGCCTTCGCCTCGAGGTCGTTCCCGAACGCCACGGCACTGCTGCTGGAGCGCTGCACACCGGGTACTGCGCTCGGTTCCGCGCTCGCGGAGCCCGAGCAGGATGTCGTCCTCGCCGGGCTGCTCACCCGCCTGTGGCAGCGCCGCCCGCCCGCTGGTCACCCCTTCGTCCCGCTGCAGGTCATGTGCGATCGGTGGGCCGACTCGTTCGAGCTCGATTTCGACTCCAACCGCCGCGGCATGGACCCCGGCGTGGCTCGAGCCGGGATCGCGATGCTCAGGGAGCTCCCCGGCACGGCAGGACCATCGGTGCTGCTCTGCACCGATCTGCACGCCGGCAACGTCCTCGCCGCCGAGCGCGAGCCATGGCTGGCGATCGACGCCAAGCCGTTCGTCGGCGATCCCGCCTACGACGCGGTCCAGCACATGCTCAATTGCGACCGGCGTTTGGCCGCCGCTCCCGCCGGCCTCGCCAACCGGATGGCCGACCTGCTGGACGTCGACCGTCAGCGGGTCAGGCTCTGGCTGTTCGCGCGCTGTGCGCAGGAGTCGCTCCACGACGCCACCATGCGCGAGCCCGCCCGCCGACTCGCTATGGCTTAGGGACCGACGGGCCCTTGGCCGGCACATGCAACGTGGCCACGCGCTGCTCGCCCAGCGCGGGATGGGGCAGGAGGCGACGGCGCACGCGTCCGTGCCGCTCCGGTCCGATCAGCGCCGCCGCGTCGGCGCTGAGCAGGATCCGCCCCGGCTGGGCCGCCTTGGTAAGCGCGTGGGACATGTTGACCGGCAACCCGAACACGTCGCCGGCCCGTTGCACCACGAAGCCGTAGCTCACGCCGCCCCGCGCGCGCAGTGGGAGTGCGGCTTCCAGGCGCTCGAGTGCGTCGAGCGCGACGTCGGCCACGCCGGCCACCTCGCCCCCGGCGATGATCAAGCCATCGCCGACGTACTTCACGATGTGCGCGGCGCGCCCCGCGGTCGCCGCCTGACCCGCGGCGAAGATCGCGTCGGCCAGCCGTTCGAGCTCCTCGCCGCTCGCCCGCGAGAGGTGGTCGGTGGACCGCACGAGATCGACCATCCCCACTGCCATGTTCTCGAAGTCCGATGCGGTCGCTGTCACCCCGTCCGCCGCTTCGAGCAGCGCGTCCTGCAGCATCGCCCGGTGCAGCAGATCGAAACCCCGCAAGCTGGAGGGAAGGAGCACGTCGATCATCCGCCCGATGATCTCCGGACGCCTTTCCGCTTCGACGTGGCGCAACGCCTCCAGCGCGACGGCGGCCTCGACGGCCACGATCCGGCTGACGGCGCGCACATAGGCCTGGAGGACGTGCGGCAGGGCGCTCCGGTCGAGGCCCGCGGCCTCGCCCTGGTCGAGGATCGCGGCGAACTCCGGCGCCGAGCTCACGTGGTCGCCGGCGTCCAGGCCGAGCATCTCCAGCAGCGAGACCACGTCGGGATCGACGGCGCCGCTCGGGTCGCGACCTCGCCGGGCGAGGGCGGCCAGCGCGTCGAGCAGGCGACCCCGCCGGGCTCGCGTCAGGCGGCGCACCGGCGTCGTGTCACGACCGAGGCGGCCGTTCACCACCTCGAGCCATGGAGCGGTCACGTCAGGTCCGGATGGGGGAGTCGGGTCGGTCATCTCGGATCAGGTTGAGAGAATTTCAGGCCACGGCGACGCAGGCACTCGTGGAGGTGTGCCCGATGCACGACGAGCGAATCATCGCGGAATTCACCCAGCAGGCCGAGACCTTCAACGCCAGCGCTGTCGGGCGGGCGGTACAGACACTCGATGCTCTCGTGCGCCTGGCCTCGCCGCGGCCAGACCAGCGTTGGCTGGAGGCGGCCTGCGGGCCGGGGCTGGTGAGCCGTCACCTGGCTCCTCATGTGCTCGAGGTTCACGGGGTCGATTTGACGCCGGCAATGATCGAGGTGGCTCGGCGCGAGGCGGCAGCGGCGGGGTTGGAGAACGCGACATTCTCCGTGGGCGACGCGACCGCTCTCCAGGTGCCGGACGCGAGCTTCGACGGCGCCATCGCCCGTTTCACGATTCACCACGTCCCGGCCCCCGCTCGCCTGTTCCGTGAGCTGGCTCGCGTGGTCCGTCCCGGCGGACGGATCATCATCGCCGACCACCTTGCCGACGACGACGCCGACGCCGCGGCCTGGTCGCAGGAGGTCGAGCGGCTGCGTGACCACTCCCACTGGGCCTGTCTCCCGCTATCCCGGCTGCGCGGACTGGGCCTAACCGCCGGACTCGAGCTCGAACACGACGAGGTCGTCCCGCTGACGCTGGATTTCGAGGACTGGATGCGGCGCGGGTCTGGCGGCCCTGAAGCTCGCGGGTTGATCGAGCACCAACTCGGTGAGCGCCCGGAGACCGCCCGGTGCTTCGCGGTGATCGAGCGCGAGGGACGTCGCCTCCTCGAGCTGCGGATGTGGCTGAGCGGCTGGTTGCGCGTGGATTAGCTCTCCCGCCACGGACTCCTATAAAGCTCTTACCCGCCGCCTACGCTGCTCTGGCGCGGTACGCCGAAGCTACCCGCATGACTACGAACGTGACGCCTCATCTGTTCTGGATCACGAGCCGGGCGGCTGGTTTCGCGGCGCTGATCCTGGCTAGCCTGGCCGTCTGTCTCGGCCTGCTGATGAGCACCAAGCTACTCAAGCGACGCGGCGCGGACCTGCGCGTCGCGCACGAGATCCTCTCCCTGTCCGTCATCGCCGCGCTCGTGGTGCACGCCGTATCGCTGCTCGGCGACAAGTTCCTGCACCCCTCGGTGGCCGACATCGCGATCCCGTTCGCCAGCGGCTACAAGACAGGTTGGACGACGCTCGGCATCGTCGCCGGCTGGGCGACGATTCTGCTCGGCCTCTCCTACTACGCTCGGCGCACGATCGGCACCCGGCGCTGGCGCAAGCTGCACCGGTTCACCGCGCTGGCCTGGCTCGCCGGGCTCGCCCACTCGCTGGGCGAAGGGACCGACGCGGGTCAGGTCTGGTTCCTGGCGATGGTGGCGATCGTGGCCGTCCCGGCCCTGCTCCTGCTGGTCACGCGGATGTCGGGCGCTCAGGGCCGCGGCGCGCCGAGCGCGGCCGCTGAGCAACCCAGCCGCGGCGTCCCGAGCGGGGCGGCCGAGCAACCCGGCCGCGGCGTCCCGAGCGGGGCGGCCGAGCAACGGCTGCCGGCTCGCCGCAGGTCTACAGCCCCGGCGGGTGTCTGACCACGAACCCGGAGAACTCGCCGCCGCCCTGTGACCAGCGGGTGCCGCTGGACAGGGCGACGGTGTCAAAACGCCAGCCGGCGACCTCCATCCAGGCGTGCCCGGCGTTGGCATAGACGGTGATCCAGCGGCCGGGTCCGGGCGCCCCCCAGCTCTCGAAGCCGGTCGAATCCAAGGGCGAGCCGAGGAGGCCGGCGGCGGCCAGCGCGTAGCTGACTGAGCCCGAGCAGTCATAGCCGGCGGCCTGGAAGGAGCCGTGGCCGCCACCCCAGATGTAGGGCAGCCCGGCGATCGCGTTGCCGGCGGCGATCACCTGCGCGACCGCGAGCGGGGCGCCGGGGGGAGGCTGCACCATACCGCCGGTATCGACGGCGATCCCGCCGGCCGAGCGGTTCACGGCCATTGCCGCCGCGCGGGCCCGGGCGGCCTGAGCCGCCGCCTTGGCCTCGAGCGTCCCCAACTGGGCGTTGAGATCGTGGAGCTTGGCGGCGTCGGCGCTGCGGGTGCCGAGCTGCGCGATCTGCTGCTTGAGCAGGGCTCCCTGGATCGCCGCGACCTGGTTGCGCTTGGCCAGGACCTCGTCGGTCAGGCGCCGGTCACGCGTCTCCAGCGTCGCCAGCCGGTCGGCCTGCCGGGAGACCTCCGTACGGGCGGTCTTGGTCAGGCCGACGACCTGGGCGTCCTGATGGCCGATCGTTTTCATGAAGCTGACCTTCTCGAGCAGGTCAGAGAAGCCCCGCGCTTCGAGGATCACCGTCATCAGGTCGGGCTGATTGCCCTCGTACTTGGACCGGAGATTCGACGCCAGGGCACTCGAGGCGAGCCGCAGACGGTTCTCCAGATCGACCAGGTGGGTGCGGGCGGCCAGCAGGCCGGACTGCACGGTACGCAATGCCGCGACGCGCCCGTCGAGCTCCGTCTGCACGGCGGAGAGCCGGGTTCGTGCGGCGGCCAGGCCGCCGGCGGTCCGGTCGATCCGGGCCGATTCGCTGGCGATCTGTGTCTTCAGCGAGGACGCCGCCGATCGGCTGGAGTCGATCTGGCTCTGCAGGTCGCCGGCCGAGCGCGAGACCAGACTGCTGGCCAGCACCGCCGCGAGCGCGACAAGCGCGACGAGGGAGCGGAGGATCAGCTGACGATGTTGGCGCTGGAGCATGGGCAAGGGTCCGGGACGCACGAGACTGCGTGGCTGGGGCGTTGCGCACCAGCGCCGCTGGCGTCCTGGATCGACTCTCACGACGGGGCGCGGATGACCCTAACACGACCCGTCGGGATCGCATGCCCTCCTCCTGGTGCTGCAATAAATCCTGCAAAGGACGGGTTTGCCGAACTGGCCTTCAGATATCGACGAAGGTTCCGCGGGGCCCGAGGTTGAGGACTCGGGTGGGGCCGATCATCGCCTCCCGACCCCAGCACTGGTGGATGTGGCCGCAGACGACGAGCGCCGGTCGCCGAGCCTCGATCGCCTCGAGGATCGCCCGGCTGCCGAGGTGGCGGCCGAATGCCTCGTCGACGTAACCGTGGGGCGGGGAGTGCACGACGAGCACTGCGCCATCTGGGCATCCGGCCAGCTTGGCCGCGGCCTCGCGCTCGGTCAGATCCCAACTCCACGGGAACGGGCTCGGCGGCACGCCCCCGCCGAGCCCGAAGAACTCGACGCCGTCGATCTTCCGGCCCTGCCCGTGCAGCACCTCCGCCTGCTCGAACCGCGAGCTGGCCCGCCACAGCGCGGAGTCGGTCTCGTTGTTGCCCGGCACGAGGATGGTCGGCTTGCGGATTGGGCTGAGCGCATCGAGGGTGCTCCCCAGCCCGAGCCGCATCGACGCGAAGTCTCCGGCTCCGATCACCACGTCGGCCTGCTCGGATAGCGATACCAGGCGCGCCGCTCCATCACGGTCGCGGTGGAGGTCACTGAAGGCAAGGAGCCTCATTGACTGCAATACTCGCAGCGTGCGTTCTTGCCGAAATACTCTGATCTGGCTGTTGCTCCTGGCCGCGATGGTGTTCTACGTCCCCGCCGCGGCGATCGCCTCTGGCCCGTCGGCTGGAGACAACCAGTACACCGATCCACTGGCCGGGCAGCACCATTCCGGTGGCACGCACACGTCCACCGGCAGCACCCCGCAGACTCCGACCCCGACTCCCACCCCGACGGCGAGCGGCTCGAGCGGAAGCTCGACGACCCCGCTGTCGTCGTCCTCCGGGACCGCGACCACCGCGTCGAGCTCGTCCAGCACGAGCAGCTCCGCCGCGACGTCCGCCGCCTCGTCCTCGAACACGCTGCCCCGGACCGGGTTCGATGCCGGCCTGGCCGCGGCGATCGGCGCCACCATGATCGGAATCGGGCTTGTGACCAGGCGCCGGATCCGCTGCTCGGACCGCTAGCACGGCCAGCCACGGCGCGGGCCGCCGCGCCGGTGGCGATCAACGCTCGCGCCGCCGTCAGGGACGAGATCGGCGGCGTCGAGCGCTACGCCCGCGAGTTGGCTCTGCGGCTGCCGGCTCGTAGACCTGACCGCTATCGCGTGCTGCGCCCGCCCGCCGGCTTCGCCCACCGGGCCGGTCACGCCTGGGAGCAGGGTCTTCTCCCCCTCCGAGCGGCGTCCGCGTCGCTGATCCTGTCGCCGGCCAACCTTGCCCCCGTCCTCTCGCGCCGCAACGTAGTCGTGATCCACGACGCGGCGGCGCTGCGCTACCCCGACGCATACTCCAGGCCGTATGTCGCCTACCAGCGGCGGCTGCTGCCGGCCATCGCGGGCGGAGCCAGACTGCTCGTCACGGTGTCGGAGTTCTCACGCAGGGAGCTGGTCGAGCTGCTCGGCGTTCCCCCCGAGAAGATCGTGGTGGTTCCTGGGGGCGTCGACGAGCGTTTCGCCGATGCCGGCGCGGGCGACTCGGAGGAGATCAAACGCCGCTACCGGCTCGAGCTCCCGTACGTGCTGGCCCTCGGAACGGCGTCCGCGCGCAAGCGCCTGGACCTCCTCGGCCTCGCGGCCACCGCGCTCGCCGACGAGGGCCTCGAGCTCGTTCTCGCCGGCTCCGACCGTGCCTACCTGCGCGGGTCAGAGCCCGGGCTGCGTCGCCTCGGCTACATCCCGGACCGTCATCTGCCGGCCCTCTACGCCGGGGCTCGGGCCTTCGCCATGCCCTCGGCCTACGAGGGTTTCGGACTACCGTGCCTGGAGGCGATGGCCTCCGGCGTGCCAGTCGTCGCCGCAGCCGCGGGCGCCTTGCCTGAAACCTGCGGCGATGCGGCCCTGAGCTTCCCCCCGGGTGACGCCGGCGCACTCGCGCAGGCGCTCCTGGCCGCGGCGTGCGACGAATCGGTCCGGGGTGGGCTGATCGAGCGGGGTGCTCGTCGCGCTCGGGATTTCTCCTGGGAGCGCACCGCGGCGGCGCTCGACGGGGCGATCGGACGCACGCTGGTTCAGGATGCCACCGGCTAGACTCGGCGCGGTGCTGCGACTGCGTGTCCCGGCGCTCCTTGGGGTCATGGCGATCGTGCTGACATTGGGGGCGTCTACGAGTTCTGCCGCCCGTGTCCCGCAGGGGTTCGTCGGCATGTCTGGCGACGGCCCCCTGTTCGGCGCCCACGTGAACCTCGGGCGTCAGCTCGACACCATGGTGTCCAGCGGGGTCGAGAGCCTCCGGGTCGTGTTCAGCTGGTCGCAGGCTCAGCCCTACCAGAGCTGGGCCCAGGTTCCGGCTGGTCAGGCGGGACGATTTGCGCAGGGTGCGGTTCCGACGGACTTCACGGCGACCGACCGGATCGTCGGGCTCGCGGCGAAGCGTCGAATCAGGCTTCTGCCGGTTGTCCTTTATGCGCCCGGCTGGGACGTGGCGCCTCACACGAACAATTCGGTTGGCGAACCGGCGAACGACGGGCCGTACGCCGCTTACCTCACGTTGCTCGTGAACCGATACGGACCGCACGGCAGCTACTGGCGAGCGCACAAGACCGTCCCCAAGGTGCCGGTCCGGATGTGGCAGATCTGGAACGAGCCGAGCGGGTCCTTCTTCTGGCCCGATCAACCGTTCCAGACCGCCTACGTCGCGCTCCTGCGCGCCGCCCACGACGCGATCAAGCAAGCCGATCCAGGCGGCAAGGTTATTCTCGCCGGATTCCCCAACAACTCCTGGGACATCATCGACAGCGTCTACCGGGTGCCGGGTGCACAGCACCTGTTCGATGCGGTGGCCGTTCATCCGTACACGGCTCAGCCGCAGGGCGTGATCACCATCCTCCAGCGCGTCCGTGCCGTAATGAACCATTACGGCGATTCGCACAAGCCGATGTATGCGACGGAGGTGGGCTGGCCGGCGTCGCTCGGCCTGCCCGGCAAGCACTATCCGTTCGAGACGACCGCGAGCGGACAAGCGAACAAGATCAGCAAGGTGCTCCCCCTGCTGGCGCGCAACCGCCGATCGCTGGGCCTGGCCGGATTCGACATTTTCACCTGGGTCGGAAACCAGACTCGACATACGCATTTGTTCGCCTACGCAGGTCTGTTCCGCGTCCGCACCCCGAGCGTATTCGTGGCCAAGCCCGCGTTCGGTGCGTTCCGGAAGGGGACGCTGGCGTTGGAGCGCTGTCGCCGGAAGTCGTCGGTCGCGACGCGCTGCGCGAAGCCGGGGTAGCGGGCCAGTCGCTCAGCAGTCCGCGACTTTCGGGCCCGGCGCGACGGCAGCTCGCAACCCCGCGGCGAACGCGACCGTATCCGCAGTGCGCCCGCCCGTGGGTCTCGCGATCCCGAACCAATCCCCTGGATCGCCGAGCCCGCGCTCGGGAGTCACCCACGTGTACAGAAAGCTTGCCGCCAGCCCGCAGCCCAGGTGTCCGAGCCCGCCAAGCGTGAGCCGTATGTAGCTCGGACGCAGGCGCTCAGGCAGCCAGTGCGGGTCGTGGGAGGGATGCGTAGTCCAGCCGAATTCGGTGGCATATAGGGGGGCCGCTCCCAGTCCGAGCGCTCGTAGATCGTGTCGCGCCGCGACCACCCCCTCGAGGACCGCCTGCGGTGTCGGTCCGTACGGGTGGACCCCAACGCCATCGATGTGCCCGCGTAGATCCGGTCGGGCCGCGAGCATCGCTTGCAGGTAGGAGCCCGGATGGGCCATGCCCCCGACGATCACCCGCGCGGTCGGATCGATCGCGAGGACCGCGTCGCGGGCGCGCAGATAGAGCGTGTCGTAGCGGCTCGCGTCCGGCGCGGGAAACCAAAAGGACGCGCTGTTGGGTTCGTTCCAGATCTCGATGGTGTCGACCACCGGGGCGTGCAGGGACGGGTGTGAGCTCCAGAACGAACCGCCGCGACCGAAGCGGCCGGCCAACGCCGCCGCGTATGCGGCGTAATCGCTGGGAGAGGCCGGGGGAGAGTGGTCCTGACCCGGGATCGATTGCGCCCACGGAGCCGAGTAGTCGATGATCGGCAGCCACTGCAGCCCCTGCGCCGCGAGTGAAGCGGCGATCGCATCGTCGAAGCGCCAGTCATAGCTGTGTCGGCCTCCCACGGGGGGAGCAGGCTCCGTCGCCTCCCACAAGGCGTCGCTCCGGGCCACGGTCGCGCCCGTCGCCCGCACCGCCGCGAGCTGGGCGTTGATCTGCGCCGGAGAGTAGGTCCGGCCATTGAAGAGGCGGTTGACGTTGACGCCGAACCGCTCGCCGGCCGGAGGTGGGGTCGAGGTCGGACCCGCCGACGGCGGCGCGGGGGTGGGCGCGGCCGGCGAGGGGGTGGGCGCCGCCGGCGAGGAGGTGGGCGCCGCCGGCGCTGTGGTCGCCGGGCGGCGGGATGACGAGCCGCCGCAGCCGGCCAAGAGGCCGACGGCCAAGAGGCCCGCGGCCAGGATGCCGGCGAGCGCGAGCGTCCGTGCGCGCACTCAGCCCGCTTCCGGGCACCGCCGCAGCGCTGCGAGCTGGCGCCGCTCACGGGCGGTGTCGCGGCCGAGCAAGCCCTTGAGCCCGATCCGGGAGTGGAAGGTGAGCGACTGGGCGAGGTCGTCAAGCCGCGCGCGGCGCGCTCCGAGACGGCGGCCCACGACCTCGTGACGCGCCCGCGCCAGCAGCTCGAACGGCTCGCCGCCGAAGGCAGGGGCGGTGGAGTGAGCGCCGTGATGCAGGACGCGCGCGTCCGGCCAGAACCAGGTCGGGACGCCGGCCTGCGCGGCGCGCAGGCCGAGGTCGAGGTCCTCGCCGAACATGAAGATGCCCTCGTCGAAGGGCCCGAGGCGCCGGAGCGTCTCGGTCCGGGCCAGCACGGCGCAGCCCACCGCCCAGCCGATCCTCCGCGGGCCGCGAGAGCGCCACGGCGCCAGGCACGTCCCGGCCGGCCCGGGCAGCGCGGCCGGTGGAATCAGCGCGTTCACGAGGTCGGCGGCGGTGCCGGGCAGGGGATGCGCCGAGTCCTGCCGGGTGCCATCCGGCGAGAGCACGAGCGGGGCCAGCAGTCGCTCGGGACGATCCCGGCGCAGCGCCTCCTCGGCGAGCCGCAGCAGCGAATCGTCGAGCAGCTCGACGTCCGGGTTCAGCAGCACGCTGACCGGCTGCCCCACCTTCGCGATCCCGCGATTGGAGGCCCGTCCGAAGCCGGCGTTCTCCGCGAGCGCGACCACGGTCGGGGGTCGCGGCCCGGCCCAGGCGCGGCTCAGCCTGACGGAGTCGTCGTCTGAGGCACTGTCGACGACGACGACGTGGGCGCCCGGGAGGTGGCGGTCCACCGATGCCAGCAGCGCGGCCAGCTCGCGGGCCGAGTTATGCGTGACGGTGATCAGGGCCAGCTGATCCGGCGTCACCCCGGGAACGGGGCGCCGGCGCATCACGGGGCCCACCGCCTGCGCGAACCCGGCCCGGCTGGCGGCCAGGCTGAAATGCGCGCGGGCTCGCTCACGCCCGTGTCGTCCCATTTCGGCGGCGAGCTCGGGATCCTCGAGGAGCCGGAGCAGCGCGGCAGCAGCCGCCGCGGCGTCGCCGGGCGGGTAGGCGATCGCGCACGAGTCGTCGACGATCTCGGCCGCACCGCCCGCCGCCGGGACGACGGCCGGTCGCCCGGCGGCCAGCGCCTCGAGCACGGCGATGCCGAACGCCTCGCGCTCGGCGCCGTGCAGCAGAGCGCTGGCGCGGATGAGGTCGGCCGCGGGGTCCGCCACCGCGCCGGCGAACTCCACCGCCCCGGCCAGATCGGGCTGGGCGGCGCGGGCCTGGAGCTCGGACAGAGGCGATCCGCCGCCGTCGCCCAGCGGCGCGCCGACGAACCGCAGCCGCAGGTCCGGGCGGGTGCGGCGAGCGATCGCGGCTGTTTCCAGCGCGAGCTCCGGTCGCTTCACTGCGACCAGGGCGCCGAGCACGAGCACCTCGGGGGGCTGGGCCCGGGGGGCGCCGGGGTCGAAGCGCTCGACGTCGACGCCGGGGTGTACGACGACCGCGCTGGCGCTGCCGCCGAGCTCCTGCGCGACCGCGCGCGAGGGCACTATCACCAGGTCGGCGCGCCGGGCGGCGGCGCGCACGGCTTGGCCGAGCAGCGGACCGGGCAGCATCTCGTTGTGCTGAAAGACGACCGGAACCGTACGAGCCCCCGGGGCCAGCAGCAGCGCCAGCGCCGAGCGTGTCCCGCAGGCGACCACAAGGTCGGGGTCGAGGTCGCGCACCAGCCGCCGCAGCTCCCGGCCGTGGCCGGCGAGTCGGGCGGGCGCGAGCAACCGGTCCCGCGGGTCGCCGCGCAGCTCCAGCCGCCGCGGCCGGAGCGGGATCACGCGCAGGCCGGACGCCGCTCCCGCGTCGGCCAGGGGACCCGGTGGGCAAGCCAGGTAGCGCTCGCCTTCGAGCGCCCCGGCCAGCTCGATCAGCACGCGCTCGGCACCACCCAGAGCCCCCGAGTAGCTGGTCAGTAGGACAATGGCCATCGACTCGGGGAGCGTACTTAGCCCATAGACTGCGAGACGTGGCGATGGATTTCTCGATGCACAATCAGCCGCGCGTGGCCTTGGTCCACGACTTCCTGATCGACGTCCGTGGCGCGGAACGCGTGTTCCTCGAGCTGTGCGCGATCTGGCCCGAGGCCGATATCTACACGACCGTCTACGACCAGAACGGCACCGAAGGCAGGTTCGCCGGCCGGCGGGTTCACACCTCGTTCCTGCAGCGGCTGCGCCCGTCGGCGCAGACCTTTCGCGCGCTTTTGCCTCTGTATCCGGTGGCGATCGAGTCCTTCGACCTGTCGGGCTACGACCTGGTCATCTCGAGTTCGTCGGCCTGGGCTCATGCGGTCCTGTGTGGCGAGCAGACGATCCATGTCAGTTACTGCCATAACCCGTTCCGCTACGCCTGGAACGAGCGCGACCCGACCTTGGCGCAGCGGCGCAACCCGGTGACGCGCGCGTTCCTGCGGGATTTCTTCACCCGCTGGCGCAAATGGGATCGCGCGGCGGCCCAGAGGACCGATCGCTACATCGCCAACTCGATCACGACCCAGGCGAGAATCAGCGAGTACTACAGGCGCGAGGCCGACGTTGTGTACCCGCCCGTGGACACCGAGCGGTTCTCGCCCGGAGTCGCCGGCGACCACTACGCGGTGGTCTCCGAGCTGATGCCCCATAAGCAGATCGACATCGCGATCGGCGCGTTCAACCAACTACGGCTCCCGCTCGTCGTGGTTGGCGATGGCCCGGCCGCCCGCCGGCTGCAGAAACTGGCCGGGCCGACGATCCGGTTCACCGGCCGCGTATCCGACGCGGAGGTGGCCGACATCCTGCGCAGCGCCAGGGCGCTGATCGTGACCGCGGTGGAGGAGTTTGGGATCGCCGTGGTCGAGAGCCAGGCGTCGGGACGCCCGGTGATCGCCCGCCGGGCCGGCGGAGCGGTCGAGACGATCGTCGATGGGGTCACCGGGTGCTTCTGGTCTGGGGGCGCGAACGAGCTGGCCAAGGCCATCCTGCGCTTCGACGACGCCGGCGTCGATCCCCAGGCCTGCGTCGAGAACGCGGCTCGGTTCGATCGCGACAGCTTCCGCGCGGGGATCCTGGCTGAGGTTGACGCGGCGTTTGCTGCCGGTTCGCGTCGGTCTGCCGAGCGTCCGCCGCTGCCGTCGACGCGGCTGGTCCGGCGCGCCTCGCGGGTCGCCCAGCGCTGAAGCCGATGCGCACAGGCGCGATCACCGGCGCACGCGCCGTGCTTCTCGGCGGCCCGGCGGTGTTGGCCTTCTTCAGCGGCGGATACTTCGACGAGCCTCGAGTCTGGGCCGGCCTGCTCGTCTGGATCGTGGTGGTGGTTGCGCTCGCGCTCGGCCCTCGGCCGCTGACCTTCGACGGGCGGGGCGGCCGGTTGGCGCTGCTGGCCCTCGGGGCTCTGGCGGCCTGGACGCTGGTCTCGTTCACCTGGGCGCCGATCGCGGGCGACGCCTACCACGCCGGCCAGCGGGTGGTGCTGTATGCCGGCGGGCTGCTGGCGGCGGCCGTGTTGCTGCGCGGATCGCGCACGCAGCGCGTTGTGCTACCGGCGCTGGCGCTGGGCACGCTCGTGGTCGTCGGCTACGGCATCTCCGAGCGGTTGCTGCCCGGAGCGCTTCACTTCGCCCACTCGATCAGCGCCAAGGGACGCCTCGAGCAACCGCTCACGTACTGGAACGCGATGGGTGAAGTCGCGGCGATCGGCTTCGTGCTGTGCGTGGCCCTGGCCGGCAGCACCACCCGTCCCGCGTGGTTACGGAGCGTCGCGGCGGCCGCCACGGCGCCGCTCGGGCTCGGGCTGTACCTGAGCTTCTCCCGCGGCGCGCTGTTCGCCGGCGCCGCCGGGCTGATCGCCCTGGTGACCCTGGCCCCGCGCCGCGAGCAGCTGCGGTCGATCGGCTTGGCGATCGTGGCGGGCGGACTGACGAGCGGGGTGGCGGCGTTGCTTGACGGCGTCTCGTCGCTGCAGGGGACGCTGGCCACCCGCGAGGATCAGGGCCTGATCGCGCTCCTGGCCCTGCTGGTCATCGGGCTGCTGACCGCCGGTGCCCAGGTCGGCCTCGCCCGCAGAGAACGGAGCGGTCAGCTCCCGGGAGGGATGCTTCGCCTGCCCCGGCGGATGCCCCTGATCGCCCTCGTGGTGATCTGCGCCGGACTCGCGCTGGCGATCGTCGTCGGCGCCAAGGAGAGCTCCCGACAGCCTCTGAGCGTGGGGGCGACCCGGTACGAGACGCTCCAGAGCAACCGCTACGACTACTGGCGGGTGGCGCTGCGCGCATTCGGCGACGAGCCCCTGCGGGGCGTGGGTGCCGGCGGATGGGCGGTCTACTGGCTCCGCTACCGCCACATCAAGGAGTCGGCCCGCGACGCGCACTCGCTGCCGTTGCAGACCCTGGCCGAGCTCGGTCTGGTCGGACTCGTCCTGCTCGTGATGTTCCTCGGTGGGGTCGGTTTGGCGGCCCGCGACGCGCTGGCCCGGGCGCCCGACCTCGCCGCCGGACCGACCGCGGGCTTCATCGCGTACCTCGCCCACGCGCCCCTGGACTGGGACTGGCAGATGCCGGCCGTGACCCTGATCGCGATCGCCCTGGCCGGGGCGCTGATCGGGCTGGGCGAGGGCTTGCCCGCCTATAGCTCCTCGGCGATCCGGGGGGCCTCGCGCCGGAAGATCCAGACCGCCAGGGCGCAGACGACGATGTAGATCGTGACGGCGACGGCGAGCCGCCACGGCCCGCCCATCGAGTGGGCGGTGGGCCACGGGGTGGCCGGATTGGTGATCCACTTCTGAGCCAGGTCGAAGATCGGGGCCAGTGGGTTGAGCGCGATCACGTTCCGCAGGTTGGCGTGGACCGCCGAGACCGGGTAGAGCACCGGGGTGGCGTAGAACAGCGCGGTGGAGAAGACGGTCCAGATGATCCCGACGTCACGGAAGCGCGGGTAGAGCGCCGAGACGATCATGCTGACCGCTGTGGTGATCACGAACAGGGCAAGCAGGATCGGGATCAGCAGCAGCCAGGTCCAGCGGGGCGAGACGTCGCCGAAGAGGATGAACACGAACGCCACCACCATGTTCAGGGCCAGGTTGAACATGCTGGTGAACACCACCGAAAGCGGGATGACCAGCCGCGGGAACTGGGTCTTGCGGACGACGGCCTCGTGGCCGACGATCGACCCGACCGCCATCACCGTCGATTCCTGGAAGAAGCCGAACAGGACGATGTCGAACAGCAGGAAGTCGGCATAGTGGGGAACGTTGGAGGCGAGGTGGAAGATGTGCGAGAAGACCACCAGCAGCACGGCGAACATCATCAGCGGCCGGGCGATAGACCACACGTAGCCGAGGACCGTGCCGAAGTAGGTCTTCTTGAAGTCGTTGACCGCGATTAGGTAAAGCAGCTCGAATGCGCGGCGGCGGCCGCCGCCCAGCGCCGAGGGCCCTGCGACCTCGCGGAGCTCGAGTGTCTCGTCGCTCACGGCTGCCCCGGTGATTCGAGCTCGAGTGTCTCGTCGCTCACGGCTGCCGCCGGTGATTCGAGCGTGGGCTCGATCGTCGTCCGCAAGGTCACGACGCCGTGGCGTGGGGCGGTGCCGTACACGACGAAGCGCAGCAGCCGCAGCGCCTGGATCGCCATCAGGCTCTGATGCTCGTCATGGCGGACCCAGCAGTCGATGTAGTAGCGCCCGGGAACGAGCCGGTTCTCGATCTCCCCGGTCAGCCGGATCCGGCCCCCCGCCTCGACGGGTTGCTCGAGCGTCCGCGTGAACGCGGTCACCACCACGCCCTCCTCGTTGACCACGTGTCCGGTGAACGTCGGCCCCGCCAGCGGTCGGGCCGCCTCGATCAGGATGTCGACCTGGATCGGCGTGCCCTGCTCGACGTTCTCGCTCGCCCCGCCCTGGGGGTCGCGCAGGGTCGCCTCGAGGACCCGCACGTTGAGATCGAGCACGACGTCGGGCTCATCGGCCTGCTTCTTGTCGTCCCCCATCTGGGCGAAGTTCAGCCGGTAGTAGCGCAGCGCGGCGTCCTCGGGCGCGCCGATGAAGCGCATCTCGCCGTCGTGTAGCAGCATCGCGCGGTGACAGAGTGACTGCACGGTCGGCATGTCGTGTGTGACCAGCACGATCGTCTTGCCGGCCTCGCGCTTCTCGTAGAAGAAGTCCATGCACTTCTGGGCGAAGGCGGCATCGCCGACGGCCAGCACCTCGTCGATCAGCATGATGTCGGCGTCGGCCTGCACCATGATCGCGAAGGCCAGCCGGACCATCATTCCGGACGAGTAGTTCTTGAGCTTGAGATCGACGAAGTCCTCGAGCTCGGCGAACTCGATCACCTCGCCGAGGCGCCGCTGGGCCTCCCGCCGCCCGAGCCCCATCAGCACGCCGTTGAGAACTACGTTCTCCCGGGCGGAGAGCTCGGGGTTGAAGCCGACTCCAAGCTCGATGAAGGGCGCCACCCGCCCGGCCATCCTCACCCGGCCGGCATCGGCTCGGTAGATGCTGGCCAGAATCTTCAGCAGGGTGCTCTTGCCCGAGCCGTTGCGCCCCACGATCCCGAAGAATTCCCCTTGGTGGATGTCGAATGAGACCGATTGCAGCGCCCGAAGACGGCGGTGCTCGACCCGCCGGAACGGATGCGTGGCTCGCTCCTTGAGCGTGTCGACCTTGTGGTCGGGGATGTTGAAGGTCTTATCGACCCCCCGCGCCTCGATCACCACCCGGCCGTCGACGCTCGCGCCGCGGCTCCGCGGCGGGGTGCTCGCGGCTGGCTCGTCGCGGATCAATGGCGTTCCCGATGACAATTACACTCGTCCGAATGCTGCTGAGACGCCCACGATGATCGCATTCGGATCCTCGATCACGAAGCCAGACGTCTACCGCCGCTGCGCGGAGCCGGGTATTCGCCGCGCCGCGGAGCCCGATTCGGAGGTCCACCAGCTGGCCTCGATCGGCTCGATCTTCCGCTCCTACAACGCGTTACTGGACGAATTCGCGGGGCGCGAGGACCTCGAGGCGCTGGTGCTCGTACACCAGGATGCCGAGATCATCGAGCCAGATTTCTGTCGGATCATCCGCCAGGCCCTCAGCGACCCAGAGGTGGGGCTGGTCGGATGCGTCGGGGCGATCGGGGTGCGCAGCATCGCCTGGTGGGAGGCCTCCGTCACCTGTGCGTCGTTCATCAATCGCTACGAGGAGCACGGGGGCGGCGATCTGTCCTCGTTCTCGTGGGCCTGGTCAGACGCGCCTGCCTACGCCCGGATCGGCGAGGTCGAGACGCTCGACGGTTTCGTGCTGGTGATGTCCCCGTGGGTGGTCGACAACATCCGATTCGACGAGTCGCTGGGCCAGTTCCACGGCTACGACCTCGACCTGTGTCTGCAGGTCAGGGAGGCCGGGCGCAAGGTGGTGACGGCCGACTTCCGGGCGATCCATCACCGCGCGCTCGAGATGGTGCCCGATCCCGAGCAGTGGGCCGATGCTCACGTCAAGGTGGCCGACAAGTGGGACGGCAGGATGGGCATCGGGTCCGGGGCGGGGACGTGGCGGGAGCGAGCCCGGCGAGCCGAGGCCGACACCGATGCGGCGCTGGTGCTCGCCTACTCCAATCAGCTCGAGTGCGAGGCTCGGGTCCGTGAGCTCGAGCGGGCGCTGACCGAGACGACCACGAGCATCTCCTGGCGAATCACCGAGCCGCTGCGCCGCCTCCGCGCCGCGAGGTCGAGGCGCCCAATGCGTCTGACCCGGCGCAGATTGGACCCCGGACTGACGGGCACCAGCGAGTGATCGCCTTCGGCGCCTCGATCAGCAGCGCGGAGGCCTACGGCCGCTACGCGGAGCCCGGTATCCGCCTGGCCGCCGAGCCCGATTCGGCGGTCTTCGCCTTCGCCTCGCTGGAGCCGATCGGCCGGGCTTACAACCTCGTGCTGGAGGCTGCCGCCGCCCGGGAGGACCTGGAGGCCCTGGTGCTGGTGTCCCCGCACACCGAGATCGTTGATCCACAGCTGTGCGAGAAGGTCAGAGCCGCGCTGGCCGATCCCGAAGTGGCCGTGCTCGGGACGGCGGGTGCCACCGACGTGCGCAGCATCGCCTGGTGGGAGGGAAAAGTGACCGCCGCCGAAGGCAGCCATCGCTACGTCGAGCACGGTGGGGGCGAGGTCCCCGCGTTCGCCTGGGCTGATCGCAGTCCACCGCCGGCCGACGTCACCACAGTCGATGGCCAGCTGATGGTGCTCTCGCCCTGGGCGGTGCGCAACCTCCGCTTCGACGAGGAACTGGTGCTCGGTCACGGCTACGACCTCGACTTCTGCCTCCAGGCGCGCGCGGCCGGGCGCCGGGTCCGGGTGATCGATCTCCGGGTCGTGCACCATCGCTCGATCGAGCTGATCAGCGACCTGGCGGTCTGGGTCGAGGCGCACATCCGGGTGGCCGAGAAGTGGGAATCGGCGCTCGGGCCGGCCACCGAGGACGAAGCCGGCTGGAAGCGCCGGGCGCGTCAGGCCGAGGCGCGCCGCGAGGTGGCCCGCACCGTCGCGTTCTCCAAAGCGCTGTTGATCGACGCCCGCGTGCTCGAGCTCGAGCGGGCGCTGGAGGAGCGGACCGACAGCGTCTCGTGGCGGCTGACCGCTCCCCTGCGCGCCGTCAACCACTGGCGCCGTCAGGCGGGCGCGCGCAATGGGCACGCAGGCTGACGATCCCCCTCGCGAGGCGGGAAAACTGCCGACCGGCCGGCTCGCCCGGACGGCGCGAGTCGGAGGGCTGGTGACCGGTCAGACGCTCCGCTGGGCCGGGATGCGGACGGCCAACCGGATGCGGACGCCCGAGCGGGCCGCCGCCGCCCAGAGCGAGCGGACCGCCGCGCTGGTGGCACAGCTGGTCGATCAGCTCGCGCAGATGCGCGGGGCGGCGATGAAGGTTGGCCAGATGATCTCGATGGTCGAGTTCGACGGCCTGGGGGAGGACGAGCAGGAAGAGCTGCAACGCCGGCTCGCCTCGCTCCGCGACGACGTGCCACCGGTTGCCTTCGCCGACCTGGAGAAGCTCATGCGCCGGGAGCTCGGCGGACCGCTCAGCCGGGTGTTCTCGGAGTTCGACGAGCAAGCCTTCGCCGCGGCCTCCATCGGCCAGGTCCACCGCGCCACCACCGTCGACGGCGACGACGTGGTGGTGAAGATTCAGTACCCCGGAGTGGCGGAGGCGGTTGAGACGGACCTGCGCAACGCCATGCTGCTGCTGCCGCTGGTGGGGCGCCTGGCTCCCGGGCTGGACGCCAAGGCGCTCCTGACCGAGCTGCGTGAGCGGATCGGGGAGGAGCTCGACTACGAGCTCGAGGCGCAGCACCAGCGCCGCATCGAGCGGATGACGCGGGGTCATCCGTTCCTCTCGGTCCCCCGCGTCTACACCGAGCTCTCGACCCGGCGGGTGCTGGTGTCGGAATTCGTCGACGGGAAGGGCTTCGAGACCGTGCGCCGGCGCGAGGAGGCCGTGCGCGACCGGTACGGCGAGATCGTCTTCCGATTCTTCTTCGGACTGCTCTACCGCGACCGGATCGCCCTCGGCGACCCGCATCCCGGCAACTATCTCCTGCGTCCCGATGCAAGCGTGTGCTTCCTGGACTTCGGCCTGGTCCGCGATGTTGAGGCCGGCCACCTCGACGCCGAGCGGGCGATCGCGCGGGCCGTCGGCGATCGGGACGCGCCGGCGCTGAAGACGGCCCTGCGCGCCGCGGGATATCTGCCCGCCGACCGCGCCGACGCGGTCGACGCCGATTGGGCGCTGAGGCTGATGCGGATGGCGACCAGGTGGTACGCCGTGCCCGGTCAGCATCGCTTCTCGCCCGCGGATGCCCGCCGAGATCGCGAGCGTCACCGGGGCGGCGACCGACCCGTCGGCGACCGACCCGGCGGCAATCGACCCCGCGACGGCGGCGACTACGCCCCGAGCGGCGGCCGCGTCCCCAGCGGCGATCACGCCCCCAGCGGCGCCCGCCCGCCGCTTGACAGCGAGCAGCGGGCCGCGGTCAAGGAGCAGGTGAACCAGTTCACCCTCCCGCCCGAGTCGATCCTGATCCGGCGCATGCACGGCATAGTCGCCATCGTCTTGGGCCAGCTGCGAGCCGGTGCGGATTGGGGAGCGATCGCCGCGGAGTACCTGCACGGGGCGCCGCCGGCAACCCCGCTCGGGGAGGCCGAAGCCGACTTCTTCGCACGCCGCCGGGGTTAGCGCAGCCTCACTAACGCTCGGGCTGGCTCATACGCGCCGGTAGCGCAGGTACACGACGCCGCGGCCGAACGTGCGGGTCTCGAGCAGCTCCAGGTCGATCTGCTGGTCGAGGGGTGGAAAGTACGGCGTGCCTGCGCCCACGAGGACGGGGCTGACGAACAGGCGGTACTCGTCGATGAGATTCAGCCGGATCAAGCTGGAAGCCAGCCCGGCGCCGCCGACGGCCAGGTCCTTGCCCGGTTGCGCCTTCAGCTTGGCCACCTCGTCCGCGACCTCGCCGTGGGCAAGCGTGGCGTTGCCCTCGAGTCGTGTGAGCGTGCTCGAGAACACGAGCTTTGGCAGGCTCTTCCAGATCTGGGCGAACTCGAGCTCGGTCTCGGAAATCTCCGGATCCTCGTGAGCCGTCTCCCAGTAGACCATCGTCTCGTAGAGCCGCCGCCCGAGCAGCTGTACGCCCACCTCGCGGGTCTGCTGGTTGTGGAAACGGTGCAGCTCCTCGTCCGGGGCCGCCCAGGCGAAGTCGCCGCCGGGCCCCGCGATGAAGCCATCCAACGACAAGCCGATCGAGTAGGTCAGCTTCCGCACCAGTCAGTCCTCCAGCACCCGTCGGATCTCGTCCTTGGAGACGATCGACTGGTCGGTGGCGACGCCGGCCGAGGCCCGCAGCCGCGAAAGGCGTTCGGCCACGGAGAACGCGCTGGAATCAAGTAGGCGACGGAGGACCTCCTCTTGGCGAGCCAGCCGCTTCTGGGCCAGCCACAGCTCGGTCAGACGCGAATGACCCAGGGCCAGATGGTGGACCCGGCTCGCCTCGAGTCGCGCCACGATCGGGTGGCGGTCGAACGGGCCAAGGATGCCGTCGAGCTCCTCGTTCCACGACGCACCGGTGTGCCAGACCGCCCCGAACCCGAAGAATGCGGGAACGACGACCAGCCGGAGATCCTCGCGCCCGGCGACGAAGTCCTCGGCCGCGGTGAGTACGCCGTTACGTGGGCCGCCCTCCCGCGCCGCTGAGTGGGGATAGGGCAGGCCGCCGGGCCGGATCCCCGGCTCGCCGGGGAAGATGCCGCCGGCGTCGCCGGCCATGGGATGACGGTAGGACTCGGGGATCTGCTCGGCGTCGAAGTAGTCGTCGCGGCGTCCGTGCGGCCAGCAGACGTCATGGAAGAGCAGCAGGGGCAGGGCGGCCCCGGGAGCCCGCTCGCCGATCAGACGCAGCTCCTCGCTGACCGTGAAGTAGTTGTGGTCGCCGTCGATCACGAACGCGTCGGGCATCGGCAGCTCCGGCAGCGCGGCCAGACTGGTCTCCCGGATCAACTCGAGCTCCGGCTGCGCCTCCGCCAGCGTCACCAGACCGGGCTGGGGCGCCGGGTCGATCGCCAGCACATGGGCCCCGGAGCCCGTCGCCCATGCGGTCAGCACGCGGGTCAGGTCGCCCGCGAACGCGCCGACTTCGGCCACCGAGCGGGCTCCGACGGCGTCCAGGCAGGGAAGCATCAGCTCGGCCATCTGGGCCAGCGATACCCCCCAGCGCTCGGGGTCGTTCAGATAGGGATCAAACTCGGGTCGGGTCATGGCCGACGGGCGAGTCTAGAGCGGTCGGCGGCGAGGCCGGGTCGACGGCGGCGCGGAGGTAGGGTTCGGCGCCTCGTGGCTGCCGAGACGCTCAGATGGTGATCGGACGCGGCTTCGCCTGGGCGCACCTGCCGAAGACGGCTGGAGACGCCACGCACCGGATGCTCACGGCGGTTCCCGGCCTGGTCAGCTTCGCCGATCCGCCTGACTCCAACGACAAGCACCTGCCGTTCTTCGCCCGTGAGTCCGAGCTCGACGGCCGCCTGCGGGTCATGAACATCCGCCGGCTCCCGGCGTGGGCGCTGAGCGGCGCCCAGCACCAGGCGCGCCACGGCGTGCATCCCGATTACCGCCCGGAGCCGCTGGAAAGCGCCGACGTGGTCTCGGGCAAGACGGACGCCGACGACCTGCTGCGCTGGATGACCGACCACGACCGGCTGTCGGTCGATCGCTGGCTGCGAGCCGAGGCGATCGAGCAGGACGTGCTGGCGCTGTTGGAGGAGCTGGGGGAGCTGACCCAGGAGATCCGGGTGCGCGTGCAGGCGGTCGGACGGGTCAACGAAGGCGCCTACGAGCGCGACCTCAGCCGGTACTTCACCCCCCGGCAGATCGCGCGGCTGTACGAGCGCAATCCCGCCTGGGCCGCGGTTGAGCGCCGCGTCTACGGTGCGATCCCGGACTGATTCAGACGGCGATGGGAGCGTACTCGCCGGGGAAGCCGGAGCCTGCGAAGAACCAGTTCTCCACCGCGTACCGGTGGTTGGGCATCGACGGGTCAGAGCCGGTCTGATGCAGGAACAGCTCGTCGAAGAAGAGCGCGTCGCCAGGCTCGAAGATAGGCCGGATCACCGGGGTCTCGCCGGCGGCCAGCTCGACCTTCTGCTGCGAGATCGTGTAGTTGAGCACCGCTTCCTCGGTGGCCGTGGCGACGTATTGGTCCAGGCGGCGGGGGACGATGTCGAGCCCGGGCGCTTCGTCGCCGCAGCGCGAGAGCGACAGCCACAGGTTCAGCGAGCGCACCTCGCCCATGAAGAACCCGTCCTGGTGCCAGGCGCCCGGGACCGAGGGCGCGGCTTTCCGCAGGGTCGTCTTGTGCACCGAGATCAGCGCGGGCTCGCCCAGGTATGAGGAGACCAACTCCGGCAGGCCCGCTCCCCGGAACAGCTCGTGCATCTCGAAGCTCAACATCGGCGCGTCGGCGGCCAGGACGCCACCTCCCTGCTGGATCCAGGTCCGGCCCAGCACGTCCCCGTAGCGGGCATGGGGCCGGAACTCCTCGTAGTAGCCCTCGCTGTGCGGGCGGCCGGCGTCCTTGAGCTCGCGCTCGGCGAACGAGCGGTCGATCTGCCCGGCCAGGTGCAGCGCCCGCTCCCGGGGCACGAGACCCCGCACCAGCAGGCAGCCATCACGGAGGATCCCGGCGCGGATCAGTCCCGGCGTCAACTCGGCGCCGGGGATCTCGGGCAGCGGGTCGCCGGCGGGCAGGCGTTCGAGGTCGGGCGCGACGAAGTCCGCGCCAGCGGGGGCGTCGTCGATCAGCCTGAGCCCGGCCAGGTGGCGGAGGGCCATCAGGCGGCGCTCGGTCTCGCGGTCCGGCGTGGCCTGATTGCGCGCGGTCAACGCCTCGATCTCGGCCCGCAGCACCTCGAGGCTCTCGCCGCGGTCCTCGACGGGGTCGCTCAGCGGCTCGGCCACCGTGGTCGCGGCGTCCCGCGCCTTGCTCTCTCTACGTCTCGGCCGCCACATGTCCGGGACGTTAGCGAAGCCCCTCGATACAGTGTCGCTGCGTGACCGCTCCGGAGCTCGCCGAGTCGCCGGCCCCGGCGGCCGCGGAACGACGCCACGCCATCCACATCTCGCCATCGGCCCTGGCGGTCGGCGGGCTGATCCTGGTCGGACTCGCGTTCCGCCTGGCCGTCGCCCACCAGTCGCTGTTCGGCGACGAGCTCTCCACATACTGGATCTCGGCGACCCATGGACTCGGGGGCGTGCTCTCCCTGATGTACGGGACGGGTTCGATCAAGCACGCCGAGATCACCCCGCCGCTGATCTTCCTGGCGTCCTGGCTGACCAGCCAGATCGGCCACACGCCCGAGCTGCTGCGACTCCCCTCGCTGATCGCCGGGACGCTCAGCATCCCGGTGATGTACCTGCTCGGACTCCGCACCGTCGGGCGCCGCGCTGCCCTGGTGGCCGCCGCGATCACCACGCTGTCTCCGTTCATGATCTATTACTCCTCCGAGGCCCGCAGCTACGGCGTGATGATGCTGCTGGTGATGGCCTCGTCGCTGGCCATGCTGCTCGCGGTCGATACCGGCCGTACCCGCTGGTGGGTCGTGTACGCGGTCTGCTCGTGCGCTGCGTTCTATACGCACTACACGTGTGCCTTCGTGCTCGGGGCGCAGCTGCTCTGGCTGTGGTGGGCCCATCCTGAGGCCCGGCGACCCGCGCTGCTGGCCAATCTCGGCGCGGCCGCCGGAGTGCTGCCCTGGGTCCCGGGCCTGCTCAACGATTTCAATTCCCCGACGGTCTCGATCCTGTCCGCGCTGTCGCCGTTCACCGGGCACGAAGTCCGGCTCGCGCTCGAGCACTGGGCCGTCGGGTACCCATACGCCTCCTCGGCGCCGCTGACCGGTCTTCCCGGCACACCCGCGCTCGTCCTGCTCGGCCTGGCGATCGTGGTCGCGGGGGGCGGAGCCCTGGCGTCTGTCGATCGAGAGCGGCCGATCCGGTGGCGCCTGGTGGCGGAGCGCCGGATCGTGCTGATCCTGGCCCTGGTGATCGTCACGCCCGTCGCCGAGGCGCTGGTCAGCGCGGTCAGCACCCACATCTTCGGGGTGCGCAACCTGGCGGCGTCATGGCCGGCCCTGGCCCTCGCGCTGGCGGCGCTGCTGGTCGCCGGCGGCCGCCGGCTGGCTCCGCTCGCCGTCGTCCTGGCCGTCGCTTCGTTCGCCATCGGCGCCGCGAAGATGCTGGTCCACCGCTACGAACGTCCCAACTATCAGGCAACGGCTGACTTCATCAAGGGCCACGCGCGGCCTGGCGACGTCGTCATCGACGAGACCGGTCAGCTCAGCCCTGGCCCGCTGACGCCGCTCGACGTCGCGCTGAAGGCACCGGTCCCCGTGTTCCGGGCCGGCTCGCCGGCCGAGCGCGATCACCCCTTCGGGTTCTTCGATCCGGTCGCTCCGATCTCCCAGGCGATCGCGCACGCCGTGGCCGCGGCTCATGGCGGCCGCATCTTCGTCGTCTCTACGGTTTTCGTGCCGACCAACATCCCCGGGCTGGCCCGACTGATCGCGCCGGTGCACGGCCACTTCCCGGCTCCCTACAGGCTGGTCGAGAGCCACGTGTACGCCGGCATCGCGCGCGCAAAGATCCAGGTCTACGCCCCGTCCCCGGGATGAGCGTCGCCGGCGAGGCCGGTCCTCGCCCGGGCGGCGCGGCCTACGGGCCGACTCTGGCCCTGACCGCCACCCTGGCCATCGCCGGGATGGCCGTGCTGATGTCGGCCGTGCTGCTGGTGGTCCATCCGGCGCCCGGAGTGGGCGTTCTCGGACCCCAGGTGATCGGGCAGAAACAGAGCGCCAAGACGGCGCTGTACCTTGCCTCCTTCCTCGTCGTTCTCCCGCTGGCGCTGATCTCCGGCCCGCGCCTGGCCGACAGGGTGGCGGCGGGGGAAAACGCAACGGCGCTCGGCGGGCTCGTGGGGGCGCTCGCGGCGGGCCTGGCCGCCGCGATCATTCTCGTCAGGCTGTCCGCCTCGTTTCCCTGGGGCGACGGGCTCGGCGTGATGCTGGGCGCGATGGGCGTGTGGTGGGTGATCGCGCTGGCGATGCTGGCGGCCGCGGTGCGGCCCGCTCGGCACCTGTTCCTGTCGAGGCTCGAGCGGGTCGGCGGGCGCGGTTTCGCCGTGGCCGGCGCGCTGCTGCTCGGGACCCTGCTCTGCGTGACGCACCTGCGCTCCCTCAGCCTCACCGGCGTCGTGCTCGCCGCCGCCGGGGGGGCCGCCGCGCTGGTGCTCTACCACCGCATCCGAGTGCAGCGCCTCCAGGGCTGGCGCGGCGCCGCGATCGACATCGTCGCATTGGTCATCCTGCTGCTGGCGATCCCGGACTTGGTCGTGTTCGACCCCTCGCCGGTCCCGCCGAGCATCTACGGCCCGCCCGGCGTGATCGCGTTCCAGCAGGACTGGCTGCTCGGGCCGGCCAACCAGTTGCTGCACGGCGGCGCGCTGCTGGTGGGCGATCCGGTCTCGCAATACGGCGTCGGCTCGATCTACTTCATGGTCGGCTGGTTCCACCTGGTGGGGATCGGCTACGGCACCTTCGGCCTGCTCGACGGGATCCTCACCGCGCTGTTCTACGCGGCCGCCTACGGCGTGCTGCGGATCGCCGGCGTGACCCGGGTGCTGGCGGCAGCGACGCTGGCCGTCGGCGTGCTGGGCCTGCTCTACAACCTCCACTACGCGGTCGGGGCGCTGCCGGAGCAGGGGCCGCTGCGGTTCGGGCTGCCGATGCTCCTGATCCTCGCGCTGACCGCGGCGGCCCGCTGGCCCGGGCGCGCGCGACTGGCTCGCGCCCTCGGGTTCGCCGTCCTGGGCGTGGCGTCGATCTGGGCGTTGGAGGCGTTCGCCTACACCGCCTTCACGTTCCTGGCGGTCGTGGCGCTCGAGGCGCACCTGCGCGGACGGGGCGAGCGGGGCTTACGGGGCGAGCGGGGCCAGCGGGGCGAGCGGTGGCGCTGGCTGTCCGTCCAGTTGGGATTGGCGCTCGCTGCCTGTGTCTGCGCTCACGCGATCCTCGCCGTAGCCACGCTGGCGGTCACCGGCCATCTGCCGGACTGGGGCCAGTATCTGGCCTACCTGAACGGGCTGCTGCTCGGCGGCAAGGAGGGATCGATCACCTTCGGCTTCGAGCGCTGGTCCCCGGCGCTGGCGATCGGCGCCGCCTGGCTGAGCTCGGCGGCGGCGATCGTGCTGCTGGTCCGCCGTCGGCCGGAGATCGTTCGCCGGGAAAGCACCGCGCTCGTTGCGCTGACCGGCATGACCGCCTACGCGCTCGCCGTGTTCAGCTACACCGACAACCGGTCCTCGAACTATCTTCTTCCCTACGTGGCGCTGCCGGTCCTGCTGGTCGGCGCGCTCTGGCTGGCGCTGCTGCTCCGCCACCGGACCTCGCCGGGGATCCGGTACGGCGCCGTGGCCTTTTCCGTCTCCGTGGCTGTCCTGATGATCGCCGCGGCCTGGCCGTCGATCTGGGGCCGTTTCTCGGACTCGGCCCTCGCGCACGCCTATCCCGGCGGCGGTCTGCCCGCCGCGTTGCACCGGCTGCGGCACCCGCCACCACTGGATCCCCGCGCCCCGGAGGGCGAGCGCTTGCTCAGCCGTTACATCCCGGGGCGGCGCGTGGTGATCCTGCTGCCCGCCGACGTCGACCTCTCGATCGAGGTCCTCATGCGCAGTGGCAAGGCCAATCGCCTGTTCCTCGGCGATGCCAACCAGGACACGTTCGTCCCCTCGGTCTGGAAGGGCAAGATCTCCCGTGGGATCGGCCAGCTGCGGCCAGGCGACCGCATCCTGACCGATGCCGGCGGATTAGCCCTCGCCGCCACCCTGCAAGCGCATCCGGCGATCGATCCGGTTCAGCACCCGATCGGCACCGGCAACCCCGAGATCGAATGGATCCTGCAGCAGCTGGGTCGGCGGTTCGCCCTGCGGCCCATCCATCGCGGCCAGGCGGGGTTCGTCGTGGCCGAGCTCGTTCCCCGCTGAGCCGGACGTCGCGCTCTCGGGCGGATGTCGCCTCCCGGGCGGACGTCGCGCTCTCGGGCGGACGTCGACTCTCGGACCGACGTCGACTCTCGGGCGCAAACTACGGCGACGAAGGGGAGCACGTTCGAGGCCGAGGGATGTTTCTGTTCACTATGAACAGTTTTCCCCCAACACCCCCCAGGAAGCGTCCCATCGGCGTCCCTCCCGCCGGCCGCGAGCGTCCTTTCCGCCACCCCGCGAGCGCCCCTTCCGCGAGGCGCGAGCGTCCCTTCCGCCGGTCGCGAGCGTCCCTTCCGCCGGCCGCGAGCGTCCCTACTTTGTTGCCAGGATCACGTTGTGCGCGGCGAATCGCCGCACCCCGGGCGTGCGCTCGAACGCCCGCTCCATCACCGCGGCGGCCCGGAGCGCGGAAGGGGGCGTGAAGTCAGGCACGAGCCCGCGCTGCGTGCAGGCGATGATCCGGCCACCGGCGCCGCTCAGCCCGGCGAGGATCTCGGGTGCGCCGATCAGGCGCTCATCGCCCGTGTCCTGGGGCACGCGGGCCATCAGGCTCTTCCAGTAGGGATTGCGCGGGTTGTGGTCCCAGACGAGCACCCGGCCGCCGGGTTTCACCACCCGGACCATCTCCGCCAGCGTCTGGCGCACCGCCTCGGGCTCGGCGATGTGATGCATCACGGCGACGGTGAGGACCAGGTCGAAGCTGTCGTCCTCGAACGGGAGCGAGGTGCCCGAGGCGGCCACCGCACGGACGGCCGGGCTGCGGGCGCGCATGACCTCCAGCATGCCCTCGGAGGGATCGACGCCGACCATCTCGTATCCCGCTCCGGCCAATCGGGCGGCCAGCACGCCGGTGCCGCAGCCCACGTCGAGCCCCGCGCCCCGCGGACACGTGGCCGCTACGAACGCGACGCGCTTGCGCAGGTAGTGCTCGACCACATGGGCGGGAAGCGACTCGTCGTAGACGGTCGCGATCGAGTCAAAGTGGGAGTCGCTCATCGCTGCGCTCGGCGGCGAATGGGCTCGGCGCCGCCAACGAGGCGGGGCGACTGAATCGCCGCGGTGCCGAATACCGCAACCGGAGCACGTGGGCGATCATCTGCAGGCCCACCATCACGGCCTTGACCGGGCTGCCGGTGACCGAGGAGACGCCGACGCGGGGGAGGTAGTTCACCGGCACCTCGACGAACCGGGCTCCCGAGAGGATGGTCAGGAGGATGATCTCGACCCCGGCATGGCTGCCCCCCACCGTCATCGTCTCCGCGATGTGCCGGGCGGTGTCGCGGCGCAGCAGCTTGTACGTGCAGCCCACGTCGCTGAGATGGCTGGTGTTGAACAGCGCCTCGATCATCTTGGCCACCGCCCAGTTGCCCCACCGCAGGAAGCGGGCCATGTTGGCGCCGGCCCAGATCAGCTCGCGGGTGGTCCGGGTGCCGAACACCACATCGCACTCCGAGCTGTAGACCAGCAGCTTGAGGATGTCCTCCGGCAGAAACGTGCCATCGGGCTCGGCCAGCACCACCAGCTCGCCCGTGGCCTCGATCAGCCCGCGGCGGGTGGCGTGCCCATAGCCCTGGCTCGGCTCGTGTACCAGCCGAGCGCGCGTCCGGCGGACCTCCTCCTCGGTACCCGCCTGGGCGTTGTTGTCGACGACCAGCACCTCGTCGACCAGGCCGGTGGCGAAGAATCCCTCGATCACCCCGCGGATCGAGTCGCGCTCGGCGTAGGTCATGAGCACGACCGATACCTCTTTACCGTTCCACATCCGCAGGGCCCTAGATCGCGAGTGGAGCGTAATCGGCCGGGTAGCCCGAGGCGCCGAAGAACCAGTTCTCGATCGCGAAGCGCGGCTCGGGCATCGACGGATCGGAGCCCGTCTTGTGCAGGAACAGCTCGTCGAACAGGAGCGCGTCGCCGGGTTCGAAGATCGGACGCAGGATCCGGGTCCCGACAGCGGCCTCCTCGGCCACGCGCTGGGAGACCGCATTCTCCAGCCACGCCTCATCGGTCTGCGTGGTCACGTGATGGTCGATTCGGCGCGGGACGATGTCGAGCCCCGGAGCGCGGTCTCCGCAGCGGGACAGCGACAGCCACAGATTCAGCGCCCTGACCTCGCCCATGAATTTCCCATCCTGATGCCACGCCCCGGCCAGACCCGGCTCGGCCTTGCGCAGGGTGGTCTTCTGCGCGGTGATCAGCGGCGGCTCGCCGAGATACCCCGCGACCAGTTCCGGCAGGCCCGCCGCGTTGTAGAGCTCCAGCATCTCGAAGCTCAGCTGCGGGGAATCCACAGCCAGGACGCCGCCGCCGGACTTGATCCAGTGGCGCGACATCTCCCCGCCGACCCGCGGATCCGGGTCAAAGCCGGAGTAGTAGGCGTCGTCGAACTTCTCGCCCGCATCGTGGCGATCGCGCTCCTGGAAGGAACGGTCGATCTGGCGGGCGAAGCGCACGGCGTCCGACCGGGGGACGAGACCCCTTACCAGCAGGCAGCCATGGCGCAGGATGCCGGCTCGGAGCAGCTCAGGGGTCACATTGCCGGCGATCTCCGGCAGGCCGTCGACGTCAGGGAGGGCATCGAAGTCCGGCTCCGGATGCTGCGGGTCCTCCCCGGCTCGGTCGAGCAGCCGGATTCCGGCCAGGTTGCGCAGATGCAGCAGCCGTCGCTCGGTGGCCTGGCTGCGACGCGACCGATTCGCCTCGGTCAGGCGTTCGATCTCGGCGGACAGCTCGTCATCGCTGCCGGGGAAGTCGCCGCTCAGCTCCTCGGCCAGCGCCGAGCCGCCGCCACCGGCGTCACGTCCTCTGCGCCTGAAGGGGAACACGGAACGCAAGTTAACACGACGCGGTGCGCCGGGCCGGCGCTCCGACCACCGTCGCTCCCTCCGGCACGTCATCGACGACCACCGCGTTTGCGCCGATCGTCGCCCCCGCCCCGATCCGCACCGGCCCGATCACCTTCGCCCCGGTGCCGATGCTGACGTCGCGCTCGACCACCGGGCCGGTCACATTCCCGGCTCGCAGGCCGATGGTTACGAACGGGGCGATCACGACCCCGGGGTGGATCTCGACCAGGCCGTCGGCGACGATCTGACCGTGGACGATGTAGACGCCGGGATGGACCACCACCGGGTCGCCGATCGAGACCTGCGCGAGCGCCATCGCCAGCCGATGGGCCAGCCGCGGGAGCACCGGTACGCCGAGCGTCTGCAGCCGGGCCTTGATTCGGTACAGAACCTGAGCCAGGAACGCGTCGCTGACCCAGGCCAGCCGGAGGATCTGCAGGATCAGGTCGAGCCGGGAGCGGAACTCATGGCGCTCGCCGCGGTGGCGGGCGGTCATCCGGGCGTCGGCGGGCAGCGCCACGCGGAGTCGGGGATGGCGGGCGCGGATCGCGCGCCAGAACGCCTCGATGTCGACCTGCGCGGAGCCCTCGGCCGCTGCCTCGGAATCGCTCATCGCCTGGCACGGTAGCCCAGACGCTGTCGTCTACGCTTGCACCGCGTGACGGCCATGACCCTCCAGGTTCAGCTCGAGTCCGAGCTTCCGCCGGAGGTGGCGCTCGGCGGCGGCACGGCTCTGTTCGTCTGCGGCTGGTGCTTCTGCCCGGAGGCAAAGATCCGCTCGCTCAGCTTCCTGCTCGACGGCGAGCCCCAGCCGGTCACCGCGTTTGGCATGCCGCGGCTCGATCCGTTTCGCGCGCTGCATCCGGACCTGGATCCGTTTGCCGCTACCGGGTTGAGCGACGACCCCAATTCACCCGCCGACCCGCGCCTGCTCAGCTACCGCAGTGGTTTTTGGGGGACGGTGCGGATCGTCGAAGCGGCGGGCGGTGGAGGCGACGAATGGCGGTTGTCGCTGCGGGCCGAGCTCGAGGCGGGCGGCGAGGCGGTCGCAGAGCTGGGTCGCATCCGGCGCCGGGCCCCGACCGAACCGGTGGCCGCCCCATGGCCCGCGGACCCCGCCGACCCCGCGGACCCCGCCAACCCCGCGGACCCCGCCGACCCCGCTGACCCCGCGGACCCCGCGGACCCCGCGGACCCCACCAACCCCGACCCCCCGCCACGCGTGGCGATCGCGATGGCCACCTATGAGCCACCGCTCGATCTGTTCCACCGCCAGCTCGACTCGATCCGCGGGCAGACCCATCGGAACTGGACCTGCATCATCAGCGACGACTGCTCCAGTCCTGAGAGCTTTGCGGCGATCACCGAGGCGATCGGCGATGACTCGCGCTTCATCCTGTCCCGGTCGCCGAAACGGCTCGGTTTCTACAACAACTTCGAGCGCGCGCTGGAGCTGGTGCCGTCCGATGCCCAATACGTTGCGATGGCCGACCAGGACGACATCTGGCACGCAGACAAGCTCGAGGTGCTGCTGGCGGAGATCGGCGGCGCCGAGCTCGTCTACAGCGACGCGCGGGTCGTCTCCGGCGACGGGGAGCTGATCTCGGAGACGTGGTGGAGCCGGCGGCGCAACAACCACTCCGACATCCTGTCCCTGCTGGTGGCCAATGCGGTGACCGGGGCGGCCTCGTTGTTCCCGCGGGGGCTCCTCGACTACGCGCTGCCGTTTCCGCCCGCCCAGTTCGCCCACTTCCACGACCATTGGATCGGGCTCACCGCGCTCGCGCTTGGGGAGATTGCCTTCGTGGATCGCCCCCTCTACGACTACGTCCAGCACGGGAATGCCTCGCTCGGCCACGCGGCGGCCAACCAGATGACTCCGCTGCGAGACCGCCTGCGCCATCAGCGCGCGCTGGCCGAGCGCGTGCGAATGTGGCGCCTGCACTATTTCGTCGACGTGTGTCGCCTGACCCAGTTCTCCACCATCCTCGAACTCCGCTGCGCCGATCGGATGACGGCCGCCAAGCGCCGCTCGCTCGACCGCTTCCTGGAGGCGGACCGGTCCGTGCTGGCACTCGCCTCGCTCGGGCTCCGCGGCGTCCGCGAGTTGCTGGGCAAACCCGAGACGCTGGGCGCCGAATGGATGCTCTCCCACGCGTTTGTCTGGCGGCGCCTGTTGGCCCTCAGCGCCCGCGAGCGGCCGCAGCCCCGCCTGCGTCTCGATGCCCTGCCGCCTCCATCCCTGGTGATGGCACCGGGACGGAGCGGCGTGCCGGAGAGCGCGAGGTCGGTCGCCGAGAAGATCGCCCCGCTGCGCTGGGCGGTCTCCGACGCTGCGCCGGCTCGGATCAATCTCCTGATTCCCTCGATCGACCTGCGGCACTTCTTCGGCGGCTATATCGCCAAGTTCAATCTGGCCCGGCGGCTGGCCGAGCGCGGCGCTCGCGTGCGGATCGTGACCGTCGATCCGGTCGGGCAGCTGCCCCGGGACTGGGCGGCCCAGCTCGAGTCGTTCAGCGGCCTGGAGAAGCTGTTCGACACCGTGGAGCTCGCGCTCGGTCGCGAATCCGCCGCGATCGAGGTCAGTCGTTCTGACAGCTTCATCGCCACCACCTGGTGGACCGCGCACATCGCCCGGGACGCCCTGCGGTCGGTGGGTGGCGAGCGCTTCCTCTACCTGATCCAGGAATACGAGCCGTTCACGTTCCCGATGGGCAGCTACGCGGCGCTGGCCGGTCAGTCCTACCAGTTCCCGCACTTCGCCCTGTTCTCCAGCGAGCTGCTGCGCGACTACTTCCGGGTCCACGATTTGGGCGTGTTCGCCGCCGGCGCGCTGGCCGGCGATCGTAACTCGGCGGCCTTCGAGAACGCGATCAGCGAGGTCGCCCCGCCGACCATCGAGGAGCTGGCCGGGCGGAGCACCCGCCGCCTGCTCTTCTACGCCCGTCCGGAACCCCACGCCGCCCGGAACATGTTCGAGCTCGGCGTGCTCGCCCTGTCCCGGGCGCTCGAGCAGGGCGGATTCCGGAGTGGGTGGGAGCTCCACGGAATCGGCACCGTGCAGCGGGGCGGCCGGATCGCGCTGGGCGGCGGGGCGGCCCTGGACCTGCTACCCCGATCCGATCAGCGCTCCTACGCGAGCCTCCTGCGCGAGCACGATGTCGGACTGGCGCTGATGTACACCCCCCACCCGAGCCTGGTCCCGATCGAGATGGCGTCTGGCGGGATGCTGGCCGTGACCAACAGCTTCGAGAACAAGACCCCCGAGGCGATGGCGGCGATCTCGTCCAATCTGATCACCGCCGAGCCGACGGTCGAAGGGGTCGCGGCGGCCCTGCTGATGGCGGCGTCCGGAGCGGCCGATGCCGACCGCCGCGTGCGCGGAAGCGACGTGCGCTGGAGCCGCAATTGGGATCAGTCGTTTGACGACGAGCTACTTGACCAGATGGCCGCCGTGCTCGGCCACGCCGGTGCGCCGGCCCGCTGATCGGGCCCGGAGGCCGGCCCGCTCATCTCTGAGGCGGGTCGAGCTCGGTGATCCGCTTGGCGGCCACGCCGAACTCGCGCCGGTCGACGTTGAACGCGGCCTGCGCCAGGTATACCCACGCCGCCACGTTCTGGGGCTCCTCGTGGACCACGCCCTCGAGGATCCGGGTCGCGCTGCGGTTCTCGCCGCGGAACAGGGCCAGCTGACCGCGGAGCACATCAAGCTGCCGGTCAGGGTTGAGCGTTCCGGCCGACCGCAGGAGCGACCGGGCGCGCGCCGCCTGCTCGGCGTTGGGGGTTTGGGTTGCGGAGACGATCGCGGTCGCCCGGGCCGTGTCGCGGGTCTGGCGGATGCCCAACGCGAACCACGCGCATACCACGATGGCGAGGATGACCATGCCTGCGCGAGCCGGTGACACCCGCCCATCATCCCCGATGAGCGGGCCGGCCGTCTCGATCGTGGTGCCCAACTGGAACGGCCGGGACTGGCTGCCAGGCTGTCTGGAGGGGCTCGCGGAGCAGAGCCTCGCCCCAAGGGAAATCATCGTGGTCGACAACGGCTCGAGCGATGGCTCCCTCGCCTATCTGAACGAGATCCATCCCGAGGTGCGGGTCGTGGAGCTCGGCCGGAACACCGGCTTCGCCCACGCGGCCAACCGGGGCATCGAGGCCGCCCGCCACGAGCTCGTCGCGTTGATCAACACCGATGTGGTGCTGGCCCCTGACTGGCTGGCTCGCTTGGCCGACGTCCTGGAATCCGACCCGGGCGCGGCCTCCGTCGCCTGCAAGATGCTCTCGCTCGAGGATCCAGATGAGGTCTACGACGCCGGCGATGTCCTGCGCCGTGACGGGGCCTGCGAGCAGCGGGGCCGCTTCGCCCGCGACGACGGGCGCTGGGACGAACCGGGGGAGATCTTCGGGGCCTGCGCCGGCGCGGCGCTGTACCGCCGCGCCGCCCTGCTCGGGGTGGGCGGCTTCGACGAGCGGTACTTCGCGTATCTCGAGGACGTCGACCTGGCGCTTCGCCTGAGGCTCGCGGGGTGGCGTTGTCGCTACGAGCCGGCCGTCGCGTTGCACGCCGGCGGCGGCTCCTCACACCAACTGCGAGGCGGGCATCAGTTCCTGGTCACCCGCAACACGCTGGTGCTGGTGGCCCGGGCGTTCCCGGCCCGCTGGCTGCCCTATGTCGCTTACCGGCAGCTCGGCTGGGCCTGGCACGCCGCGCGCGAGCGTCGTCTCGGCCCCCACCTGCGCGGCCTGGCGGCGGCGCTCCCGCTGCTCCCGCGCGCTCTGCGCGAGCGTCGCGGGCTGCGCCGCGGGGCGCTGGTGCCGATCGAGGTGGCGGTTCCGTCCCGGCCGTTCCGCGGCCCCCGGGCCGGCGGACACCGCGCTCAATACACGCGACGGACCTGAGTCAAATGAGCGAGGCCAGATCCTCGGGGCGGTAGGACTCTGGCTACCCTGGCACGGTGTTGGTGAGAGCTGAGGGCCGGCGCCCACTGGCGCAGACGGCGATCCTGGGGCTGCTGGCGCTGTGGGCGTTCGCCCCGCTGGTGGCGATGCTGGTCTACGTCTCGGAGCACGGGGGCGTGTTCACAGGCGTCAACGGCGGCGACCTGTTCGACCAGTTTCAATATCTGGCTTGGACCCGTGATGCCGGCAGCCATCTGCTGGCCTCGAACCTGTGGGTGATCGGCTCCACGCCGCACGACTACCTCCAGCCGATGTACCTGGTGTCCGGGCTGCTGTGGCGGCTCGGAGCGAGCATCCAGGTCGCCTATCTGGTCTGGAAGCCCGTTGCTGTGCTCGTCCTGTTCCTGGGCGTCGGCGCCTATGTCAGGCGTCTGCTGGGCGATCGCCCCGGGCGGGTGGCGGCCGCGCTGCTGCTGGCGCTCTTCTACCAGACCCCGGTCTACGCGCTGGCGATCTGGACCGGTCACCTATCCCCGGTCCACCGTCTCGATCTGGTCCTGGCCAGCAACGACGCCGATCCCTCCCTGTCGCTGTGGGGCTTCGATCACACCGCGATCGCGATCGGGCTGACGCCGGTGTTCCTGATCGCGGCGGAGAAGCTGCTGGCCGGCACAGCCGCCGAGGACCGGCGTTTCGCTCGGCGCTGGACCGCGATCGCGGCAATCTGCGGCCTGCTGGTTTCGTGGCTCTACCCATGGCTCGGGGTGACGTTGCTGGCCATCGTGGGCGGCCTGTTCGTGTTCCGGGGCCCGCGCCGGCGCTACCTCGTCCTGGCGGCTCCGGCGTCGGCGCTCGTGCTGCCGCTGATCTATGGGGTCATCCTCTCGCGTACGGATGCATCGTGGCGAGCCTTCCAATCCAGCTCGACGCTCAGCGGGACCCAGCCATGGTGGGCGCTGGTCGCCTCGTTCGGTCCGCTGGTTGCCTTCGCGGCTCTGGGTGTGCGACGACCGCGCAGCGACCAGGACTGGATGCTCGTCCTGTGGCCGATCGCCTGCGCGCTGGTCTACCTCCTGGTGCCGGAATTCCCGCCCCACGCGCTGGCCGGTGTGACGATCCCGCTGTCGGTCCTGGCCGTCCGGGGCTGGACGCGGGCGACCACGTGGGCGGCCACGTGGCCCCGATCGCCCGGCCATCGTCTGACTTCCGTCGTGGCGGCCGCCGCCATCCTGGCCGGCACCGCCCCGGCCGCCTTTCACCAAGCGCAAGGAATGAGCGACCAGCTGGCCGGGACCATCGCCGGCGCCCTTAACCAGGCGCTGTTCCGCCTGACGCCCGACCAGGCGAAGGCGCTGGACTATCTCGACCACGCCCCGCGTCCAGGCGGGGTGCTCGCGCCGTGGCTGCTGTCGTGGTCAGTGCCCCCCTTCACCGGGCGCCAGTCCTACGCGGGCCACCTCCAGTGGCAGCCGAGCGCCAATTTCGCGACGACCAGCTCCTTCTTCGATCCGGCTCTGCACGACCCGAGTGGGGTGCTGCGGCGCGCGATCCTGAGGCACACGGGGGCGACCTTCGTGATCGCCGACTGCAACGCTCCCGGGGGCCTCGCCGGGGACATCGCGCCGATCGCCACCCCGGTCCGTCGCTTCGGCTGCCTGACCGTCTACGAGACGCGGCGGTAGATCAGCAGATCGGTGGGGAAGCTCCCCGCGTAGTGCTTACGGGCCACCAGGCGAAAACCCGCATGCTGAGGCGTGGGAATCTTGTAATCGGTGGCGATCACGTCATCCAGGACCACGTAGGCGTTCCCACCGGGCGGCGTGAGGCTCCACCCCTTGGAGATCGAGCTGAGGACCACGTGCGGCTTGTGAAATTCCACGCCGAGCGCCGGGGCGCCCACGAACGAGACGATCGCCACCGGATCCCGCGGCCGGGCGACGCGATCCAGGTACGCGGCCATCGTCCGGAACGGCCCTCGCGCATAGACCGCGTCGAAGCTGCGGAACGTGCCGGCCAGCAGCGTGATGATCAGCGCCGCCACTGCCAGCAGCTGCAGCGGCCGGTGCAGTGCCGCCAGCAACCCACCCAGCACCAGGGCCGTGAAGGGCAACGAGGCCGACAGGCCGCGAGGAAGCCACAGGTCGGTCACGGTCAGGCTGTACAAGAGCAGGCCGATCGGGGTGGCCAGGGCCAGGGCCGCCAACAGTCCGAACCGCGGCGGTAGCCGGCGGTCCTCGGGCGCGGAGCGGCGCCAGCGCAGGCCGAGGGCGATCAGTCCGGCCACGGCCCCGGCGCCGATGGCGATCAGACCGGCGACGGTCGGGATCGCGTGCAGCGGGGCGGCCGGATGCCCGGGGAACGGCCGGAACAGGTCGGTGACCACGCGGTGAAAGCCCAGCGGGTAGAGCGCACCGATCACCGCGAGCGCCTTGCCCCGAAGGTGGGGCAGCCACGGCGAGTACAGCACCAGCACAGCGGCGTTGGCGATCAGCGGAGTCCTGATCCGATCCCGGCAGGTCCACAGCGACCAGGCCGCCTGGACGCCGAGCACGAAGACGCAGGTGTAGTGGCAATAGGCGGCGGCCGTCGCCGAGAGCGTGTAAAGCGCCCACCAACGGATCGCGCCGGTCCTCACCGCCCGCAGCAGCGCCCAGGTGGAGAGGGCGACGAAGAACGTCATCGTCGCGTAGGGGCGTGCTTCCAGTCCGTAGTAGACGGCGAACGGGGTCAACGCCATTACGCCCGCGCCGATCAACCCGCCGACCCGGCCGACCGTCTCACGGCCAATGGCGTAGACCACCGGCACGATGGCGGTGCCGGCCAGCAGCGAGGGCACCCGAATCCAGACAGTCGGGTCACCGATCTTGGCTGCGATCCAGGCCAGCAGGAAGTACAGCGGCGGGGAGTTCTCGGCGCCCGTATGGACCGTGCTGAGCACGCTGCCGAAGGTGTGGCCGACGATGTCCTGGTAGGTCGAGACCTCGTCGCCGATCAGTGTCTGCTGGAACTGGCTGATCCGGAGCAGAAAGGCGATGACCGTGATCAGTCCGACCGCGACCCAATCCGCGCTCAGGCCCTCGATGGCCGCCGGCACGCGGCTCCTGAGTCTTGACTGAATGGGCGAGGCCGTCGAGTTCAGGACGCGACCCTACTCACGGCTGGAATTTTTTCGAGCGAAGGACGCCACTGCGGTGGAGGATGAAGCGGGCGGCGGCGCCCAGCGTCTTCACTCCGTAAACGACCGACTGCCGGGCCGAGGCGGAGGACGCCTCGGGGAAATAGCGCGTCCGCGCCGGGACCTCGGTGATGCGAAAGCCGAAGTGAACGGCCTGCATGATCATCTCGGAATCAAACACAAAATCGATCGAGTTACGCAGGAAGGGCACGGTCAGCAGGAGCTCGCGGGAGAAGGCGCGGTAGCCGGTATGGAGCTCGCTGAAGTCGGTGCGCAGGACGTGATTTTCGATCACCGTCAGCCCCCGGTTGGCCAGGAACTTGTAGCGGGGCATCCCGCTCTCCTTCCAGCTGCCGGGCTCGGTCAGACGCGACCCCAGCACCATGTCTGCCTCGCCCTGCAGGATCGGCTCGACCATCCGCGGGATCAGCGAGGGCTCGTACTGGCCATCGGGGTGGAGCATCACCACGACGTCGGCGCCGCGCTGCAGCGCCTCCAGGTAGCACGTCTTCTGGTTGCCCCCGTAGCCGACGTTGTGCGGGTGCCAGATCACGTGCAGCGGCAGCCGCCGCGCGACCTCGATCGTCCCGTCCGTCGAGCCGTCATCGACCAGGATGATCTCGTCAACCACGTCCGTCGGGATCGCCGAGACGGTGCGCTCGAGCGTCCGGGCGGCGTTGCGAGCCGGCATCACGACGCAGACCTTGGTGACAGCCACTGGAGGCCTCAGACTCAGCCGGTCCGCTTCTTCGCCCGCGCGAGCTTCACCCGCGCGGTGCCGTCCAGCTCGACTTTGCGCAGCCGGACCGCCCGGGGCGTGACCTCGACGGATTCGTCCTCGCGGAGAAACTCGAGGGCCTGGTCGAGCGAGAGCTCTCGCTTGGGCACCAGGCGCACGAGCTCGTCGGCCGTGGAGGAACGGATGTTGGTCAAGTGCTTCTCCTTGGTGGCGTTGACATCGAGGTCCTCGGCCCGCGAGCTCTCGCCCACGATCATGCCCTCGTAGACCTCCTCGCCGGGGCCGACGAACAGCGCGCCGCGCTCCTGCAGATTGAACAGCGCGAAGGAGGCGACCACGCCACGGCGATCGGCGACCAGCGAGCCGCTCGGACGGGTTCGCAATTCGCCGTGCCAGGGCTCCCAGCGGTCGAACACGTGGTGGACCAGGCCGGTGCCGCGCGTCTCGGTGAGGAACTCGGTGCGAAAGCCGATCAGCCCGCGGGCCGGCACGAGGTACTCCATCCGGACCCAGCCGGTGCCGTGGTTGACCATCTGCTCGAGGCGTCCCTTGCGCAGCGCCAGCAGTTGAGTGATCACCCCGACGTACTCCTCCGGGGCGTCGACGCTCATCCGCTCCACCGGCTCGTGCAGCTTTCCATCCACCTCGCGCGTGACCACCTGGGGCTTGCCGACGGTCATCTCGAAGCCCTCCCGGCGCATCAGCTCGACGAGGATCGCCAGCGCCAGCTCGCCGCGGCCCTGGACCTCCCAGACCTCGGGCCGCTCGGTGGGGAGGACCCGGAGCGAGACGTTGCCGACCAGTTCGCGCTCCAGGCGGGCCCTGAGCTGGCTGGCGGTCAGCTTGTCGCCGTCCTGGCCCGAGAGGGGGGAATCGTTGATCCCGATCGTCACCGACAGCGAGGGCTCATCGACGGTGATCACCGGCAGGGGGCGGGGATCCGTTGCGTCGGCCAGCGTCTCGCCGATGGTGATCTCGGCGATCCCGGCCACCGAGATGATCTCCCCTGGCCCGGCCTCCTCAGCATCGACCCGGTCGAGCGCCTCGGTCACGTACAGCTCGGTGACCTTGACGGGCTCGATCGCCCCGTCGGCGCGGCACCAGGCGATCGTCTCGCCCCGGCGGATGGTGCCCTGCCTGACCCGGCAGATGGCGATCCGGCCCACGTACGGGGAGGCGTCGAGGTTGGTGACGTGGGCCTGCAAGGGGTGATCCGGGTCGTACTCGGGCGCCGGGATGTGCTGGACGAGGAGGTCGAGCAGCGGTTGCAGGTCGCCGCCGAGCGCATCCGGCTCGAGTCCGGCCTGGCCGGCCTTGGCGTTCGTGTAGACGATCGGGAAGTCGATCTGCGACTCGTCCGCGTCGAGGTCGAGAAACAGCTCGTAGACCTCGTCGACCACCTCGTTGATGCGGGCGTCGGGACGATCGACCTTGTTGACCACCAGGATCACCGGCAGTCGCGCCTCCAGTGCCTTGCGCAGGACGAAGCGGGTCTGCGGGAGCGGGCCCTCGCTGGCGTCGACCAGCAGCAGCACCCCGTCGACCATCGTCAAGCCTCTTTCCACTTCTCCGCCGAAGTCGGCGTGCCCGGGCGTATCGACGATGTTCAGCTTGACCCCGCCGTAGCGGACCGCCGTGTTCTTGGCCAGGATCGTGATGCCCTTCTCGCGCTCGAGGTCCATCGAATCAAGGATCTGATGTCCGACGTCCTGACCGGTGCGGAACGCGCCGGACTGCCACAGGAGCGCATCGACGAGCGTCGTCTTGCCGTGGTCGACATGGGCGACGATCGCGATGTTCCGGATGTCTTCGCGCTTGGCCATCGGCGCAGCACGATAGAGCGCGCGGCCCGATCCCAGCGGACAAGGGGGCGGAGAGGTGCTCGATCGGAGCTCTTACTACCCTCCGGCGATGATCACGGGCGAGCGCGTCTCCACCGCGAAGGGTGGGTTCAATCCGAGCTTCCAGCGACACCGCGCCGAGTACCGGCTGTGCGCATCGCTGCTCGGACCCGGCCGGGTGCTCGATCTGGGTTGCGGCATCGGGCACTCATATGACGAGCTGGCGCCGCGGGAGACGGTCGGGGTCGACGTCGAGCCGGCGGCGCTGGCCGGCCAGGACCGGGAGACCCGCGTCGCGGACATGCGCGCGCTCCCGTTCTCGGCCGGCTCGTTCGCGTCGGTGGTCTCGATCCAGTCGATCGAGCACGTCCCCGATCCCGACCGCGTGCTGGCCGAGGTCGCCCGCGTGCTGGTCCCCGACGGCCGTGCCGTCTTCGTCACGCCGAACCGCCTGACCTTCGGGCGCCCGGACGAGATCATCGACCCCTACCACTACGTCGAGTACGACGCCCGCCAGCTGCACGATCTGTGCGCGCGGCACTTCGCCGCGGTCGAGATCCAGGGCCTACAGGTCTCACCGCGCTACCGGGCGATCCACGACGATGAGCGCCGCGAGCTCGATCGCCTGCTCGGGCTCGATCCACTGCGGCTGCGGCGCCTGATCCCCCGCCGCGCGCGCCAGCGGCTCTACGACCGGCGGCTCAACGGCGACCGGATCAAGCCGCGCGCCGGAGCGCTCGAGATCACCGTCGAGGACTTCTGGTTGGGGCACGAGGACCTCGACCAGGCGGTCGACCTGTTCGCTGTCTGCGACCGGCCCCGCTAGCCGCTCAGCCCACCGCGCCGACCGGTCGCGCTAGCTGCTCAGCCCGCTGGGCGAACCGGCGGCGAACGACTCGCCGCGCTCGAGACCGCCGAGCCCGGTCCAGATCACGTCCATCGCCGCCTCGACCAGCTCCTCGCGGGGGACCTCGGGATGGGCCTGCCACCAGCGGACGGCACCCCGCAGCGCCGCCTGATGGATCGAGAAGATCGCCTGGCCGACGTTGCTGGAGGGCTCGATCCCGGCCCGCTTGGCGTCCGGAGCCAGCAGGGCAGCCAGCAGGCGGTTGGATTCCAGCCGGCAGCGGCGGTGATCGGCGGCGACGTCGGGATCGATCGGAGGGCGATCCGGGTACAGCAGCTGCCACGCCAGCGGTTCGTCCTCGGCGAAGGCGAGATACGCCTCGATCGTGGCCCCGATCCGGCGCCGCATCGACACCTCGCGCTCGATCGATTCCTGCAGGTGGGAGAGCAGCGTCACGTGGGTTTCCTTCAGCAAGGCCGCAAAAAGTGCCCGTTTGGAGGGAAAATGGTCATACAGCACGGTGCGGGTGACGCCGGCGGCGGCGCCGATGCGGCGTAGCGAGGCGGCGTCGTATCCGGTGCGAGCGAACTCCTCCAGGGCGGCCGCGAAGATCAGCCCGCGCCGCTCGGGGGCCGGTAAGCGCTGTTTGGGTGGATCTGGCATCGGGCTGGTGTGACCTGTTCGGGCGATCGGCGTATTATCCGACATAGGTGTCGGTTAGTACGGACGCCCTGAATCAGACGACGAGTACTCGTCACGGCCCAGGCCGGGCGCGGTCGCCGTGTCCAACGGACTTCGAAGGAGTCAAGGAAATGCCAGCTACGGAAGCGCTTGTCTTCGACGCGATCAGAACCCCGCGTGGCAAGGGCAAGGTCAACGGGTCGCTGCACGCGACCAAGCCGGTCGACCTCGTCGTCGGGCTGATGCACGAGATGCTCTCCCGCCACGACGAGCTCGACCCCAACCGCATCGACGACGTCGTGCTCGGCTGTGTCGCCCCGGTCGGCGACCAGGGTGCCGACATCGCCAAGACCGCCGCGATCAAGGCCGGGCTCCCCAACACCGTGGCCGGCGTCCAGCTCAACCGCTTCTGCGCCTCAGGCCTGGAGGCGGTCAACATCGCCGCGCAGAAGGTCGCCTCCGGCTGGGAGGACCTGGTGCTGGCGGGCGGCGTCGAGTCGATGTCGCGGGTGCCGATGGGCTCCGATGGCGGCGCCTGGGCGATGGATCCGGAGACGAACTACGACACCTCGTTCGTTCCGCAGGGCATCAGCGCCGACCTGATCGCCACGGTCGAGGAATTCAGCCGTGACGACGTCGACGCCTACGCCGCTCGCTCGCAGGAGCGGGCCTCGGCCGCGCAGTCCGAGGGCAAGTTCAAGAACTCCGTGGTTCCGGTGCTCGACATCAACGACAACACCGTGCTCGACCACGACGAGTTCATCCGGGCCGGAACCACCGTCGAGACGCTCGGTCAGCTCAAGCCCTCCTTCGCGATGATCGGCGAGATGGGCGGCTTTGATGCCGTCGCGCTTCAGAAGTACCACTGGATCGAGAAGATCGACCACGTCCACACTCCTGGCAACTCGTCGGGCATCGTCGACGGCGCCTCGCTGGTGGCCGTGGGCAACGAGCAGATCGGTGCCGAGCTCGGCCTCAGGCCGCGCGCGCGGATCCTGGCCACCGCCGTCTCCGGCGCCGATCCGACGATCATGCTCACCGGTCCCGCGCCGGCCTCGCGTAAGGCGCTGGCCAAGGCCGGTCTGACCGCTGAGGACATGGACCTGATCGAGATCAACGAGGCGTTCGCCGCCGTCGTGCTGCGGTTCGTCAAGGACATGGGCCTCGACCTGGAGAAGGTCAACGTCAACGGCGGCGCGATCGCCATGGGGCATCCGCTCGGCGCGACCGGCGGGATGATCCTGGGCACGCTGATCGACGAGCTCGAGCGCACCGGCGGCCGCTACGGCCTGGCCACGCTCTGCATCGGCGGCGGCATGGGCATCGCGACCGTCATCGAGCGCGTCTGATCGCCCAGAAGCGATCAGATTGCACCCACCCGCCGATCACGTTGCGAGATTTCGCCCGGGGGCGAAACTCGCGGGCCCAATTTTGCGACAGACAAGGACACCGAACCGATGAGTGAAAGCACCACGATCCGCTGGGACAAGGACGCCGACAACGTCGTCATCCTGACTCTGGACGATCCAAGCCAGTCGGCGAACACGATGAACGCCGCCTACAAGGACTCGATGGCGGCCACGGTTGCGCGCCTGGAGGCCGAGAAGGACGAGATCACCGGCGTGATCATCACCTCCGCCAAGAAGACGTTCTTCGCCGGCGGCGACCTCAACGACCTCAAGCTCGCGACCAAGGAGCACTCGGCGCAGATCGCCGAGGAGATCCGGGGCATCAAGGCCCAATTGCGAAAGCTGGAGACGCTGGGCAAGCCCGTCGTCGCCGCGATCAACGGCGCCGCCCTGGGCGGCGGCCTGGAGATCTGCCTGGCCTGCCATCACCGGATCGCCGTCGATGATCCGAAGGTGCAGCTCGGCTTCCCGGAGGTCCAGCTCGGCCTGCTCCCCGGCGCGGGCGGCGTCGTTCGCACGGTGCGGATGCTGGGACTGGTCGACGCGCTGATGCAGCTCCTGATGCAGGGTCAGCGGGTGCGGCCGGAGAAGGCCAAGGAGCTCGGGATCCTCGATCAGACCGTCGCCACCCAGGACGAGTTGATTCCCGCCGCCAAGGCTTGGATCGAGGCGAATCCCGAGGCGGTCCAGCCGTGGGACGTGAAGGGCTACAAGATCCCGGGCGGCGCGCCGTCCAACCCGAAGCTGGCGGCCAACCTGCCCGCCTTCCCGGCCAACCTGCGCAAGCAGCTCAAGGGGGCTAACTATCCGGCGCCGCACCACATCATGGCGGCGGCCGTCGAGGGCGCCCAGGTCGACTTCGACAACGCGATCGAGATCGAGGGCCGCTACTTCGTCGATCTGGTCACGGGTCAGGTCTCCAAGAACATGATCCAAGCGTTCTTCTTCGACCTGCAGCGGGTCAATGGTTCGCGCGGGCGTCCCGATTCGATCGAGGCCTACACCCCGACCAAGGTGGTCGTGCTCGGCGCCGGAATGATGGGCGCGGCGATCGCCTACGTATGTGCCAAGGCCGGGCTCGACGTGGTCCTCAAGGACGTCGAGCTCGCCGCGGCCGAGAAGGGCAAGGCTTACTCAAAGGGCCTGGTCGACAAGGCGATCGCCCGCGGTCGCTCGACTCAGGAGCAGGCGGATGAGCTGCTCGCGCGGATCACGCCGACGGCCGACGCGGCGGATGCCGAGGGCGCGAATCTGGTGATCGAGGCCGTGTTCGAAGACCCCAAGGTCAAGGCACAGGTGTTTGCGGAGATAGAGCCGCACCTGGCCGAGGGAGCGCTGCTCGGCTCCAACACCTCGACGCTCCCCATCACCGGCCTGGCCGAAGGTGTCTCGCGACCGGATGACTTCATCGGACTGCACTTCTTCAGCCCGGTGGACAAGATGCCGCTGCTCGAGATCATCAAGGGCGAGAAGACGAGCGAGGAGACGGTCTACCGCGCGCTCGACGTGGCCAAGAAGATCAAGAAGACCCCGATCATCGTCAACGACAGCCGCGGGTTCTTCACCAGCCGAGTGATCGGAACCTTCGTCAACGAGGGCATCGCGATGCTGACCGAGGGCATCCCGGCGTCGAGTATCGAGCAGGCCACCTCACAGGCCGGGTACCCGGCGCCCGTGCTCCAGCTCACCGATGAGCTGAACATGGAGCTGATGGCCAGGATCCGCAAGGCGGCCCAGGAGGCGCTCGAGTCCGATGGCGGGGTCGCAGTCGATCATCCCGCCTTCAGGGTGATCGACACGATGATCGAGGCCGGCCGTCCCGGCCGTCTGCGCGGCGCCGGCTTCTACGAGTACGTCGACGGCAAGCGCGCCGGTCTCTGGCCGGGGCTGCGGGAGCACTTCCCGGTCACCGTCGACCCGTTCTCGATCAAGCTGAAGGACCTCGAGGAGCGGATGCTGTTCATCGAGTCGCTTGAGACGGTCAAGTGCCTCGATGAGGGCGTGATCGAGTCGGTCGCCGATGCCAACATCGGCTCGATCATGGGGATCGGCTTCCCCGGCTGGACCGGCGGCGTCCTCCAGTACATCAACGGCTACGAGGGTGGAAGCCGGACGACGCAGGACGCCGGCGCAGTTGGGCGAGCCCGGACGGCGAGCGCCGGCGGCCTGCGCGGATTCGTGGCTCGGGCCCGCGAGCTGGCAGCGAGCTACGGCGAGCGCTTCGAGCCGCCCGCCTCGCTGGTCGAGAAGGCCGAGCGCGGCGAGACCTACAGCGACTCGGTGGAGTCGGCCGACTCCCCGGCGCTAGTCGCGGCGTCCTAGCGGATCAGCTTTGGGCCCTCGGCCGGCCCGGATGGGCCGGCCGAGGCGCGGTCGCTGTTGCCCGGGGCGGAAGATCCTCCGTAGAGGGTCCCGGACCAGAGCGCCAGGAGCGGCTCGAGCGTCTGCTCTTCGTCGGGCAGGTCAGGATCGACGCCGAGCCCGGAGACGTAGAGACAGCGCTCGGTGCCCCACAACAGCGTCGCCGCGATCTGTCGGCTGGCGACCCCGTGCGGGGCGATCCCGGCCGCACGCTCCCGATCGAGCTCGCGGGACACGGCGTCGGTGAATCGCTCGACGACGGTGATCCACAGGGTGCGCAGCTCGGACGTCGCGTTCCAGTGCTCGTGGATGGCCCGCATCGCCGGGCGGTGGCTCTTCCACAGGGCGATGGCTCCCTCGAGACTGCTGCGGAGCGCCTGCTCGGGCAACACTCCATCCTCGCGCTGGACGAACGGCTGCACGACCTCGAAGATCTCCTCCATCACCCGGGCAAGCAGCCCGGACACGACGGCGAACTTCGAGCTGAAATAGAAGTAGAACGTCGCCCGGGAGATCTCGGCGGCGCCGATGATCTGGGCCACGCTGAGCTCGTGCAGCGGGATCTCGGCCAGCAGCCGCTCCGTGGCCACGAAGATCGCCAGCTCCGTGTCGCTGGTTCCGGCGTGCGCCCGAGGGCGGTCGCCACCCCGGGTCGCTGCCAAACGCTCCTGCTCGGTCAACGATGCTGAACCAGGCCCCGTCGGCATGAGCGGACCAGTATATGCCCGGTGCTCACGCCTCCCGGAATTGTTCGAAAGTCCGGAACGAGCCGAACGTGTATGAATCGTGTCGTGGGCTTCGTCGACTCCTACCTCGACCGGCTCGGGATGGATGGCGCGGTGGCGCCAGATCCTGAGGCGCTGCGTCATCTTCATGCAGCGCACCTCGAGCGGGTGCCGTTCGAGAACCTCAGCATCGCGCTCGGCGAGCCGATCTCACTCGAGCCGGAGGCGTTGGCCGAGAAGATCCTGGACCGCCGGCGGGGCGGGTTCTGCTATGAGCTCAACGGTCTGTTCGCGGAGTTGCTATCGGCCATTGGCTACGGTGTCACGCGGCTAGCTGCCCGTGTCTGGACGGGGGACGGCTACGGACCTCCGCTGGACCACCTCGCGTTGTTGGTCGGCTGCTCGGACGGCACTGAATGGCTGGCCGACGTTGGGTTCGGCGACCACAGTCGCTGGCCGCTTCGTGTCGCTTTCGGCGTCGAGCAGCACGACCCGGATGGCACGTTTCGTCTCGAGGAAAGCCACGGCGACCTGACGGTCACCAAGGATGGGGCCAATCAGTACCGGCTCGAGCGACATCCGCGGGAGCTGACCGACTTCCAGGCCATGTGCTGGTATCAGGAGCACTCGCCGAGCTCGCATTTCACGGCCAACGCGATCTGCAGCCGGTCTACCCCGGGCGGCCGCATCTCCCTGCGAGAGGACAGCCTGATCGTCACCACCGACGATCAGAAGCGTGAGACGAAGCTGGCCGACGACCGGGCGATCCTATCCGCGTATCGCGAGCACTTCGGAATCGAGCTCGACCGAGTACCGCGCCTGAGGGCGAGCTGAGTGTGCGCCGTCATGGGCCGGTGCGAAGCAGCGCTCGCAGCTCGTCGATCACGTCCGCGTCAGCGGCATCCTTGTCCGGGCGGTAGCGCTTGACGCGTGCGAAGCGAAGCGCTACCCCGCCCGGATAGCGGGTGGAGGACTGGACGCCGTCGATCGCGATCTCGACGACCAGCTCGGGTGCGACGAGCACCACGTTGCCGCGTCGCGTGGTCTCACGCCGCAGCAGCTCGTCCGTCTGCCAGCGCAGCAGCTCGTCGGTCAGGCCCTTGAAGCACTTGCCGACCATCACAAACTCGTCCGAGTCGGGGACGCGCGCGCCGAGGTGCAGGTTCGAGAGCCAACCCTGCCGACGTCCGTGGCCCCATTCCGCCCCGAGCACGACGAGATCGTAGGTGCGCACCGGCTTGACCTTGCGCCACGCCTTCCCGCGCCGACCGGCCGCATACAGGGAAGCGGCATCCTTGACCAGCACCCCTTCGTGGCCGGCCTGCAGCGCCTCCTCCAAGACGCGTTGCCCTGCCTCCGGATCGGTGGTCAGGACAGCCGGGATCCTCATTTGCGGCGCGATCGCCTGAAGTCTCGCGGCGCGCTCATGCAACGGCGTGTCCAGCAGGTCGACGCCGTCGACATGCAGCAGATCGAAGAGAAACGTCACGACTCCGCGCGGAGGCGCGCCGCTGTCGATCTGCGACATGGTCTGCTGAAACGCCGCCGGACCGTCATCACCCATCCAGAGCGCCTCGCCGTCGAGAACCGCTTGGCTCATCGGCAGCCCGAGCACCGCCTCGGCGATTCCCGGCAGCGCGCTGGTGATCTCGTTGAGGTTGCGCGTGTAAATGCGCACCTCGTCCCCGCGACGATGAATCTGGATCCGGATCCCGTCGAGCTTCCATTCCACGGACGCCTGCTCGAAGCCGCCGATCGCGTCGGCGACGCTCGGGCTGGAGGAGGCGAGCATCGGGAGAATCGGGCGGAAGATCGCAAAGCCAACATCCCGGAGCCCTTCCTCTCCGCTCGTCATCGCGATCTCCGCCATCTGGGTCAGGTCGCCCGACAGCATCAGCGCGCGCCGGGCGAGCGCGCCGGACACCCCGGCCGCCTTGGCGATCGCGTCCGCCATCAGCCCGGCCAGCGCGCCCTGCCGGAGCTCGCCGGTCAACAGTCTTCTGAGGAAGTCGGCCTCAGGCCGAGTGGCGCGAGAGAGCGTCTCGCCCAGCAACTGGGAGCGGCGGTCAGCCGATCCGCTCCCGGTCGCCTGCTCGACGGCCGAGATCGCACGATCGACATCGAGGACGGTCAGGGACGGCGCGTCGGCCGGCGCCGCCTCGATTCGATACACGGTCGAGTAGCCCACCCCGATGCGGCCCTGACGAGGGACGCCGGAGAGGAACCCGACACAGGTCGCCACCTCGCTGGCGTCAAGCGCTCTCAAGAGGTCGGCCAGGATCGTCACCTTGCGCGAGCGTGAACTCGTGGCAGCGATCTCCGTGGAGGCAGCGACTACGTCGGCGAACAGAGTCAAGGACGGGCTCAGCCGATGACCAACCGCAACGGGGCCTCGAGCACGCCCTTGACGTCGGCCAGGAACCGGGCGGCGTCGGCGCCGTAGAGGATCCGGTGGTCGCAGCTGAGCGTCAGCGTCAGCAGCCCGCGGTCGACGATCGCCCCGTCGGCGTCGCGGGCCAGCGTCTGCCGCGCCATCCCGACGCCGAGGATCGCCGCCTGGGGCGGGTTGATCACCGGCGTGATCGCGGTCATCCCGTACATGCCCAGGTTGGACACGGTGAAGGTCGCGCCCGAGAGCTCGGGCGGCGTGATCTCGCCGCTGCGCACGCGCTCGGCCAGCCGCCGGGTGTCCCGAGCGATCTCCTGAAGCGATTTTGCGTCGGCGTCGTACACGGTTGGAACCACCAGCGCTCCCTCGGTGGCCACCGCCACGCCCACGTTGACGCGCTGGTGCAGCTCGAACTGGTCGTCCTTGTATGAGCCGTTGGCGTGCGGATGCCGGACCAGGGCGAGCGCGCAGGCCTTGACGATCAGGTCGTTGACCGACGGGACGGCCAAGCTCTCGTCGGAGGCGGCCAGCGCCTTCAGCTCGCCGCGCAGCGCCAGCGCCCGATCGATCGCCACCTCGGTCTGCACCTGGAAGTGCGGAATCGTGGACTTGGCCTGCGCCATGCGACGGGCGACCACCTGTTGGCGCCGGGTGAGTTGCTCGGTCCGCGTCTCGCCGCCGCCGCTCGGGCGCGGGCCCGCGGTGGCCTCGGCGCTCCCCGCCACGCCGACGGGCCGTGCCACGTCGACGCCGGCTGCCGCGCCGACGGTCCCCGCCACGTCGACGCCCGCTGCCGTCAGCACGTCCGATTTCGTGATCCGCCCCCGGGGGCCGGTGCCTTCGAGCGTCCCCAGGGAGATGCCGTGCACCGCGGCCAGGCGCCGCGCGACCGGGGTCGCGGCAGCGCTGTCGTCGACGGTCCCCGCCCCGTTGCCCGAATTGTGCGTCGCTCCGTTGCCGCTGGGCTGGGCGACCTCGGGAGCGATTTCCTCGGTCTTCGGCTCGATCGCCTCCTCGCTGGCGGCATCGGACTGGGCGTCCTCATCCGCGCCGCCGGTGGCGGGCCCGACGCGGGCGATCACATCGCCGACGGCGACAGTCTCGCCTTCGGGCACGACGATCGAGAGCGTTCCCTCGACCTCTGCCTCGTAGGTCATCGTCGCCTTGTCCGTCTCGATCTCGACCAGTTCGGCGCCGACCTGCACCTCGGCGCCGTCCTCGATCAGCCATTGCAGCACGAGGCCCTGCTCCATCGAGTCAGACAGCTGGGGCATCACGATCTCGGTCATGGCGGGCTCATTCAGATCAGGTCGAGCGCGGCGCCGATGATCGTCTCGGCGTCGATTCCATAGTGGCGGTAGAGGTCCTCGACGTCGCCGGACTGGCCGAAATCCTGAACGCCGAGCGAAGCGATCGCGGTCTGGTTGATCGCGGCCAGGAACGACAACGTGTGGGGATGCCCGTCGAGCACGCTTACGATCGGCGCCGCCCGTCTGGCGGGGAACGCCGCCTCGAGCACTTCGTCATCGCCCTGGCGAAGGCCGGCTCGGGCCTGGAGTGCGCGATGCACGAGATCGGCGGAGGTGATGCACACGACGTCGAACTCGATCCCGTCCGCGGCGAGCTCGTCGGCCGCCGTCAGTACCTGGGGCATCACGGCACCCATCCCGGCCAGGGTCACCTGGGGCGGCCGCGAGCCCGCTCGTAGCCGGTAGGCGCCCGCCAGCACCCCGAGCCGCCGCCGCTCACGATCGCCCTTTGCGCCCGGCACGCCGGCCAGAGCCTGCTCGATCGGACGTGTGCTCAGTCGGATGTAGGCCGACTCGCCGCCGGGTCGGCCGAGCTGCGCCAGCGCGTGCAGCAGCACCCATTCCAGGTCCTGCAGGAAGGCCGGCTCCCAGGCCACGCAGCGTGGCTGCTCGAGCCCGACCGAGGGGGTGATGATCGACTGGTGCGCGCCGCCCTCCGGCGCGAGTGTGATTCCCGAAGGGGTCCCAACGAGGATCGACTGGCCGCCGGCGTAGATCCCGAACGACCACGGCTCCAGCGCCCGGTTGACGAATGGGTCGTAGATCGTGCCGATCGGCAGCAGGGGCTGGCCGTCCCGGGACCACGTCGCCCCCAGCTCACCCAGCAGGCCGACGAGGTTCCCCTCGGCGATTCCCAGCTCGATGTGCTGCCCATGCTGGGACTCGCGCCAGCGCACAAGTGTGTCGGTGTCATCGGCAAACCAGTCGATCCGCTCGCCCGGGTTCCAGACCCCGGAGCGGTTGATCCAGCCGCCCAGGTTGGTCGACGAGGCCACGTCGGGGCTGACGGTGACGATGTGCGAGGCGACCTCCGGCGCGGCGTGAGCCAACTCGACGAGCAAGCGGCCGAAGCCCTGTTGCGTCGAGGCGATCCCGGCGTGCGATTCGCGGACCTCGGTGGGAACGGCCGGCGGATCGCGCCGCGCCAGATCCTGCAAGGCAAGCTCTCGAGCCGCGCGGGCGCACAGCGACGCCTCGGCCGAGCCCTCGGGAAACAACTCCCACGGCCGCTCCGGGTGGGCGCCCAGGTCCACCGCGAGCTGCTCCCACTGTTCGGTGCTCAGGAGGGCCGAATGGTTGCCAGGATGCCCCTGGGTCGGCAGCCGCCAGGCCTTGATCGTGTAGGCGAAGATCACCGCCGGACGGTCGTGCGCCTCGTCGGCGGTGCGGAACGCGTCGCGCAGGTCGGCGAGGTCGTGCCCGCCGAGGTCGGCCACCGCGCGCAGCACCTCGGCATCCTCGAGGTCCTTGATCACACGCGAGATGTCATTGCTGCAGCGGCCGGTGCCGGGCAGCCGCTCGCGCAGCTCGGAGGCATCGGAGCGCAACAGCCGCTGGTATTCCTCGTTCGGCATCTCGTCGATGCGCCGCTCGAGCGCTTCGCCGCCTGGGCGGGCAAAGAGCTCGCGCAGCCGTCTCCCGTACTTGACGGTGATCGTCCGCCAGCCGGCCGCCTCGAACATCTTCCCGATCCGCCCGGCCGCGATGTCCGGCACCACCCGGTCAAGCGACTGGCGGTTCAAGTCGACGATCCACAGAACCTCGCCGAGCCGCGGGACCACTGGGTCGACGAGGGCTTCCCAGATCGCGCCCTCGTCGAGCTCCGCGTCGCCGACCAGGGCGATGTGCCGGCCGCCGCGCGGGACCTCGAAGTGACCCGCGACGTAACGGTGAGCGATGCTCGACCACAACGTCGCCGTCGCGCCGATCCCCACCGAGCCGGTGGAGAAATCGACCGGGTCGGGGTCCTTGGCCCGGCTGGGATAGGACTGAAGTCCGCCGAATGCTCGCAGCTCGGTCAGGTAGCGCTGATCCAAGCGCCCGAGCAGGTAGTTGATCGCGTGCAGCACCGGCGCCGCATGTGGCTTGACGGACACTCGGTCCGGCGCGCGCATGTGCTCGAAGAACAGGGCGGTCATGATGCTCACCATCGAGGCCGACGAGGCCTGGTGGCCGCCCACCTTGACCCCCGAGGGCGTCTTGCGGACCTTGTTGGCGTGGTGCACGATCGAGGTGGCCAGCCACAGAACGCGGCGCTGGACCGACTCGAGCACCTCGAGGTCGATCCCGCCCTCGGGATCGCTCGGGGCGTGCACCGCGCCGGCTGGGCTCATGCCCGCGCGATCGATCCGCGAGGAGTGGACTGTCGCGAGGACGCCATCTGCACAAGATAGGCGGCCCGACGGTTCTCGGTTCGGCAAACGATCTGATCGGACGCGCTCCGTCGCAACTCATCTAATCGACCCGTTCTGTCGATACATCGATACGTGGCGCGCTTAGCACGCCTCTGATTCCCAATCCCCACGCGCCTTACGGTGGCGCGGGTCACCGAAGGAGCCGTCGTGAGTGTTCTAATGAAGTCGGGTTCTGTGCTCTTTATCGCCATCGCGGCGTTTCTCATCTACGCGGTCATCCACGCGGCCGCGTCGGCCGGCGGTGCCCGTGTCGGAGTCTGCATCGGTTACGTCGTCGGATCGCTGATCCTCGGCTTCCTGGCCGTGACGCTGTGGCGCAGGTCCGCGGCGCGCGCCGCGTGAGCCGCCCGCGCCGCGTGAGCCACCCGCGCCGCGTGAGCCGCCCAGTGCGCTGATCAGTAGCTGAAGACCGCGGCGTCATCCCCGAGCCATTCCAGCATCGGGGTGGCGCCCGCGATCTTGGCGTTGGCGCCCAACGAGCCTTCGTCGAGCTCTTGGCGACCAGCGAGCCTTCGTCGAGCTTTATCGCGTTGAAGCAGATCGGGCACACGTGTCCGTCTTGACGAGCGGCGATGATTCGAGGATGAGGCGGTTCTGGCCGGAGCGGAATCTCGCGCGCACCCTCGGGCTGTCGTTGGTCGCACTTGCCGCTGTCGGCCTGCTCTTGGCGACGGTGACCGGGTCCGGCTCCGGTCGCCCGCGAATCCGCGGCCACACCGTTGTGGTCTCGGCCGCGGCGAGGACTTCGGCCGCGCCCAGGACTTCGGTCGCGGCGAGGACTTCGGTCGCGGCGAGGACTTCGGCCGCGGCGAGCAAGCCACCCCCGGTCAAGCTGACGGTCGAGGTGAACGGTGATCTGCTCGTCCACGGCCCGGTCTGGCAACAGGCGCTGCGGAACGGGCACGGGACTTACGACTTCTTTCCGATGCTGCACGAGATCGCCCCCTTCATAAGGGCCGCCGACCTGGCCATCTGCCATGTCGAGACGCCGATGACCCCGCGGCCGCCGCAGGGGTATCCCGTGTTCAACACGCCAACGCAGCTCGCGCGGGCGATCAAGCAGGCCGGTTGGAGGATCTGCGACACCGCGTCGAATCACTCGCTCGACCAAGGGCAGTACGGGATCGACCAGACCGGCCGGACGCTTGATCGCGCCGGCGTCCTGCACACCGGCTCGTTCCCCTCGGCCTCGGCCCAGAACCGCACGTTGCTGGTGACCGTCAAGGGGGTGCGGGTGGCCTTCCTGGCCTACACCGAGATGACCAACGGCTTCACGCTGCCGCATCCCTGGTCGGTGAACCTGGCCAGCGTGCGGAGCGTCGTCCGAGCGGCTCGCCGCGCGCGGCACCTCGGCGCGCAGGTGGTGATCGTCAACTTCCATTGGGGGCAGGAGTTCCAGGCCGCGCCCAGCGCGTTCCAGCTCAGCACGGCGCAGGCCCTGGCCAAAGACCCCGACATCACCGCGATCGTCGGACAGCATGTGCACGTCGTGCAGCCGATCACCCGCGTGCACGGCAAGCTGGTCGTCTTCGGAGAGGGCCAGCTGCTCTCCAACGAGTCCGGGGCGTGCTGCCCCGTCCAGACCGAGGACGGCATGCTGGTGTTCCTGCACATCGACGTCACCGGCAAACGCTCGCGCGTGGCGAGCATCAGCTACATGCCGACCTGGGACCGCCACCCGGACTACACGGTGCTCCCGATCGGGGTGGCGCTGCTGCATCACCAGGCTCCGGCAAGTGTGTTGCGCGCCTCGTACGGGCGCACCACCTCCACGGTCGGGCGCATGCGCCACCTGCTCACGCCGGTCCCCGCCGGGATCGGCTGAGCCGGCCTGCGCGCGAGCGATCGTTAGCCTTCGCGCGGTCGCCGGACTGGCAGCAACGAGCGGACCAGGACATCTGGACACTGACCGAAGGGAACAACGATGGGCGATTCAAGAATCATGCGCGAGGCGGTGATCGTCGATGCCGTCCGCTCGCCGATGGCGAAGGGCAAAGCACCGAAGGACGGCAGGCCCGGCGGCGCCCTGTCGGCGCTCCATCCGGTAGAGCTGCTCGGGCAGACGCTGAAGGGCTTGCTCGGCCGCAACGACTTCGATCCAGCCGAGGTCGACGACGTGATCATGGGCTGCGTCAGCCAGGTGGGGGAGCAGGCCGGGCCCGTCGGTCGCTGGGCCTGGCTGGGCGCGGGCCTCCCCGAGCACGTTCCCGCGACGACGATCGACCGTCGCTGCGGCTCGAGCCAACAGGCCGCCGACTTTGCCGCGATGGGGGTCATGACCGGGACCTACGACATCGTCGTGGCCGGGGGCGTCGAGTCGATGAGCCGGATCCCGATGGGCACGGCGCGGATCGGCCAGGACTGGGCTGGGCCGTCGGTGAACGAGCGCTACGCCCCGGGCTTGGTGCCGCAGGGCATCTCGGCGGACATCATCGCGGCGCGGTACGGGATCGACCGCCACGCGCTCGACGTCTTCTCCGCGCGTTCGCACCAGGCCGCGGCGGCGGCCGACTTCGCCAGCGAGATCATCCCGATCACCGTCACGGGCGAGGACGGTTCGGAGACGGTGGTCGACCGCGACGAGACGATCCGCCCGCAGACGACGGTCGAGAAGCTGGCCGAACTGAAGCCCGTGTTCCAGAGCGACGAGATGAGCGAGCGTTTCCCCGACATCAACTGGAGCATCACCGCGGGCAACTCCTCGCAGCTCACCGACGGCGCGGCGGCGCTGCTGATCATGAGCGAGGAGCGGGCCGATCAGCTTGGCCTCAAACCGCGCGCCCGCTTCCACGCGTTCGCGGTTGCCGGCGACGACCCGATCACGATGCTCACGGGCCCGATTCCCGCCACTGAGAAGGTGCTGCGCAAGACGGGGATGCAGCTCGACCAGTTCGACCACATCGAGGTCAATGAGGCGTTCGCGCCGGTGCCGCTGGCCTGGCGCCAGCATTTCGACGCGAATATCGAGAAGATCAATCCCCGCGGCGGGGCGATCGCGCTCGGTCACCCGCTGGGGGCGTCGGGAGCCCGCTTGATGGGCAGCCTGCTCGTGGGGCTGGAAGCGTCCGGCGGGCGCTGGGGGTTCCAGACCATGTGCGAGGCCGGCGGCATGGCCAACGCCACCATCATCGAGCGCGTCTGATCGCCAGGTGAGCCGCCGGCGACACTCGCGAAGCGCCGGAGCCCAGACACAACCAAGGAGTTGATGTGAAGATCGACGGAATCTCGGCTGTGGTGACGGGCGGCGCGTCCGGGCTCGGCCTGGCCACGACGAAGCGGTTCCTCTCCGCCGGGGCCAGCGTGGTGATCCTCGACCTGCCCTCCTCTCCCGGGGAGGAGGTCGCCGCCGGCCTGGGCGACAAGGTGAAGTTCGCCGCCGCGGACGTGACCAGCGAGGACGAGGTCGGCGCCGCGCTCGACGCCGCCGAGGAGTTCGGCCCGCTGCGCGCCGTGCTGCACTGCGCGGGCCGCGGCGGTGCGCTGCGAGTGGTCGACCGGGACGGCAACCCGGGATCGCTCGAGCTCTTTCGCCAGGTGATCGAGGTCAACCTGATCGGCAGCTTCAACGTGCTCAGGCTGAGTGCGGCCCGGATGGCAGCGTCGCAGCCGATCGACGGCGAGCGCGGCGTGTGCGTGATGACGGCCTCGGTGGCGGCGTTTGAGGGGCAGATCGGACAGATCCCATACTCGGCCTCGAAGGCGGGAATCGTGGGGATGACGATCGTCGCTGCCCGCGACCTGGCGAGCAAGCTGATCCGGGTCTGCACGATCGCTCCGGGCACGTTCGACACTCCGCTGCTGGCCCGGCTCTCGGACGAGGTCAAGGCCTCGCTGGCCAGGACGGTGCCGCACCCGAGCCGGCTCGGCGCCCCGGACGAGTTTGGCGCGCTGGCCGTTCACATCGTCGAGAACGCGATGCTCAATGGCGAGACGATCCGTCTCGACGGCGCGATCCGCATGGCTCCGCGCTGAGCGCGGTCAGCTCACTATTTTTGGGGCGCCGTCCAGGCCGCGGCCCAGACCTTGGGCCCGACCCGGCCGGTGACCGGTAGGCCTTGCTTCTGCTGGAAGGCCACGCACACGTCGCGGGTGGGCGGATCGAAGTCGCCGCTGGTGGGAATCCTCCAGCCGCGGTGGCGCATCTGGACCTGCCAACGCTGCACGTCGTCGCCGGTCATGTGAGGGCTCTTGAGCATCAGCGTGCGTCCCGGGAACGGTGGCACCTCGGGGTCGCCGCCGCCGGTCGGCGTGCCTCCTGAGCTGAACTGCACCAGCTTGCTGGCGTCGATGACCCCGCAGATCTGAGTGTTGCCGATGTTCTCGGGAGCCGGTCGATCATGGCGGTGCACGCCGCCGCCCGGGGAGGTGTTGCCCTCGACCGTGTGCAGCGTGCCGGCGCTCCAATGGTCGACGATCCCGGTATGGGTGTCGGATCCGTTGCACAGTCCCGAGCCGTTCCACTCGTAGCAGACGATGTCTCCGGGCTGAGCCTGCCAGGAGTTTCGGGTGGCGTGGTTGGAAGTGCCATAGGCCCAGCCGTCGGGCACGTAGCTGAAGCCGGTGCTCTGACCCTGTTGCATCGAAGGCAGCGGTAGCCCACACATCGCGTAGATCGCGGTGACGAAGTCCCCGCACCAGGCCTCGGCGGGGTGACCGAGGAATTGGCTGAAGCGGTTGGGAATGTCGAAACCCTTACCGCCGAGATAGTTGTCGAAGCTGGCGGCCTTCGCGACGATGTCGGCTCGCTGCGGCATTCATTCCTCCTCGTTCCCGTTTCCCACCCCGGCTACGGGGTCACCGGGGCGCTCCAGGTCGCGTCCCAGGTCTGACGATCGACGTGGCCCGTGACTGGCAGGTGCTTGTCCTTCTGAAACGCCTCGCAGATCGACTCGCTGGCGGAGTCGTACCTTCCGCTCACCGCCAGATGCCAGCCGCGGTCGCGCATCCGCGACTGCCAGCGCCGCACGTCATCGCCGGACATCCCCACCGTCAGCATCCGTCCGGCGAACGGAGGTGGGGCTTCTACCTTCGGGGCCGACTTGTGGCCCGGCACGCCGGCCAGGCAGCCCGGGTCGGCGACATCGATGTCGACATCGACACCGAGAACCTGGCACGGCGCATTGCCGAATGCCCCCGCGTACTGCCACGCCCGCTGTCCCGGGTTCGGCCAGAGCGCGGCCGGGACGCCGGCGGCCGAGTGGGGGTCGTGCTCACCACGACCATGGGTCACCCAGCTCGCGATCCACACGAAGTCCGCCGGAGCCTTGCCGTGCATGGCCTTCAGGGTTTCCGGGTTGGCATAGACCCCCGGACGTCCTCCCGCCTGCCTGACCGTCTCGCACCAGCCGCGCGCGTACTCGACACTTGCCATCGGCGCGGACTCGAAGGTCCCGAGTTCAACATCCAGGCACAGCGGGGTTCGGTTGTCATAGCCGAAGGTCTTCAGCAGACCCATCGCTGCCCGGCCGTCCGTCTGACCCTGGGGGTGGGTGAGCGGTCCCGCCTTCTGGCGTCCGACGTAGGTGAGCATGAAGTTCTCGATCCCGTGCTGGACGTAGCCCGCTACGTCTCCGGGGGTCCAGGCGTGGGTGGCCTCCGGGCCCCCGATGTAGACGCCCCACCACCGGCCGCCGATCGCGTCGAGCATCCGCTTGGCCACCTCGGGCGCCGGCGGGTCGTCCTTGTCTAGCCCCTGCAGCGCCATCGCGCCCTCCCCAGTTACTCGATCCACGGCCGCCAGCGCGTCGGCCGCCCCGCGGGTGATGCTATTCGCGGCGGCTGACCCCTGTCAACCGCCTCGGCCGCCGACGTCGCGCCCGTCGCTCGAGCACGAACGAGGCGACGACCAGGGCCGCCAGCGGCACCTCGAGGATGGCGATCACCCCGAGCCCTGCGGTCAGGATCAACGCGGCGGCGGTGAGCAGCACGGCGAGCCCGAAGTCCTGGAGCAGGTCGCGACGGAGGCGCTGGAGATGGCGCCGGCGGCGACGACGCTCAGACTGATCGGCCGGCATCCGCGGCGCACGCCGCGGGGCGGCGGTTTCGGGCCGGGGTGAGGACCGGCGGGCGGGCTGTGCCGGCATCTGGGTCAGATTCCGAGTCCGAACATCGACCACCAGGCGGGCTGGCGAGGACGGGCGATCGCTCCCGGGTTTCTCCGGACTCAGACGATCGCCTTCGCCGGGCAGATGAGACTTCTCTAAGGGCGCCACATCCGGGGCAGGAGGATTCCGGCGCCCGCGCGAACGCCATTGGGAGCACGCTCGCGCGGCGCTCGGCGATGAGTACCCGGGAGCACGTTCGCCCGGCGCTCGGCGATGAGTACCCACACGCACCCCAACCTCAGCCACCAGCGTCGCCGGCCCCTGCCGGCGCGCCTGAGCCCGTTGCGCCGCGCGCGCCGGGTGATCGTGATCTCGGCGTGGCTGTGCTTGGTTCCGATTTCGGTGTCCTACCTCTCGACGATCGCGGGTCCTTCGAACTCGAGTCTCACGATCCGCTCGTTCGAGTGGCTGCGAGACCACGGAGCCGCGCGGATCGCCTCGCAGGTCGAGAGCATCTACTACTCGCTGAACGCGCCGGCGACGGGCGGGCCGGCGCTGCGCAAGCTCCCGCTGGCCTCGCGCGTCGCGGCGGCGGCGACACATCCGCCCGCGATCGCGCCGGTCGTCGCCCCGTCGCTGCCCGGCGAGGGAGTGTGGATGCCGAGCGAGACCTGGAGTGGCGGCGGGTCCCCGGTCCAGATCACCCAGTTCCGCAGCGACCCGAGCTACCCTCAGATGGTCGCCGGGGTGGCCAGGATCGAGACGGCACGGACGTGGATCGCGCTCTACCCGGGCCGCCTCGAGCCCTCCGTGAGCCTCCCCCGCGGACCGATGGAGGTACCAGCGGCCGCTCGCCCACGGCTGCTGGCCACGTTCAACAGCGCGTTCAAGCTGCAGGACTCCGGTGGCGGCTTCGCCGTCGATGGCCATACATACGCGCCGCTGCAGCCGCGTCTGGCCACGATCGTGGGATATGCCGATGGCCGAGTCGACGTCCGGGCTTGGGCGGGAGGCGCCATGATTCCGGCCGGCGTTCGGTTCGCCCGCCAGAACCTGCCGCTGATCGTCGAGGGCGGCCGGCCCAACCCCAACCTGTCGGACGGCCCGGAGTGGGGTGCCACGCTCGGCAACGCGGTCCGGGTGTGGCGGTCCGGCGTCGGCGTCGACGCCGCCGGGAACCTGCTCTACGCCGCGGCCAACGACCAGACCGTCGGCTCTCTCGCGCAGATCCTGGTCCGCGCGGGTGCGGTGCGGGCGATGCAGCTCGACATCAACTCCTACTGGGTCACCGGCATCACCTACCGACAGCCCCTGGCCGGTCAACCGAGCAGCCTGCTTCCCGGTATGACCCGCGGTGCGGATCGCTATCTGACCCCGGACGACCGCGATTTCTTTGCGGTGTTCCTGCGCTGAGGGTCCGCAGAGAAATCAGCCCGGAGCGATCATCGCGCCGGGCTACGGGGACCTCGCGGAGGGGATGGCTCGGCCGTCCTCGCCGCTCTGAACCGGGGGACCTGATCGGCCGGCTCGCTTCGGGGGGCCGGCCGCACGTCGTCGTCGTGGATATTGGCCAGCGCTCGGTCGAGCAGGGCGATTTCCAGCGCGGTGACCAGATCAGGCCGCCAGTTCATGCTGCACCCCCGACACGGCGCGATAGACGAGGCCGGTCGCCACCACGTGCTCGACCAGGTCGATCGGCGCGGTTGGCTGGAGTCCAGCATGTCTGCTCGCTCGCTCGGTCAGCAGCGTCCGCAGCACGCGCTTGCCGTCGCGGAAGGCGTTCAGATTTGAGCAGCCGGCCCGGCGCTGAAGCTCGTAGCTCGGCACCTCCTGAATTGCCAACCCGGCTTTGACGGCGTTCAACACGAGCTGGGTCTCGATCTCGAACCCATCCGCGGTCAGCGCGAGCGCGTCGAGCTGGTCGCGCCAGAAAGCGCAGTAGCCGTAGCAGAGGTCCGTGAAGCGAGACCGGTAGAGCAGGTTCGCCAGCGTCACGAAGCAGCGGTTCCCGGCTGAGCGGACGCGCGTGAAATCGGCGGATCCGCCGCCGTCGAGGTGCCGGGAGCCCTTGACGAAGTCCGCGCCGCCCATCAGCGCTTCAACGAACCTGGGCATCTCCCGCGGGTCGGTGCTGCCGTCGGCATCGATCATCACCACGATCTCCCCGGTGGCGGCGGCAAATCCGGCCCGCAGGGCAGCGCCCTTGCCTCGCTGGTGCTGGTGCACGACGACGACATCCGGCCGCAGGCGCCGGGCCACCGCCTCGGTGCCGTCGGTGGAGAGCCCGTCTACCAGGATCACCTCCGAGACCCACGAGGGGAGGTTCTCCAGGACCCATGGCAGACTGCCCTCCTCGTTGAGGGTCGGGATGACCACGCTCACGTCGTGGGCACTCAGGTCGGCCAGGTCGGGTAGCGCGTGCAACCGGAGCGAGGCGTCAGGCTCGACCGCGCGATCGGCGGGTGCCCAGCGGCGATCACGGTTCAACGCCGTCCCCCAGACCGCGAGCGCCACCACCCCACAAAGGATTACGACTATCAGCATCAAGAACACCATCCGTGGACTACGTAGACATTTGTCCCGGCGGGGCCGTCCCGACCCCCCTGCCCCGATGCCGGAGGCCGAGGCTCCGACACACCCAGTAACGACTCCGCTGCGCCGAACTGGCGAGGATGGGGACGCCGAGTTGGCGCGAGACCGGGCGAGGGCTCTGCCTAAACGTCCAGGTCGGAAGAGATTGCTCAAGTTGGCCCAATGCGGGGCCTCGGGCTCAGGCCGAGGCCCAATGCGGGCCTCCGACTCAGGCCGGTGCGGTTGCGCGATCAAGTAGTAGCCTCATACCGGTTCGCGTCTCGGGACCCCTGAGGCCGCCCGATCAACCGACCTCCGGAGGTGTCATGGCCATTCGTGTTGGCGTCCAAGTGCAGCCGCAGCACTGCGAATTCAGCAAGATGCGCGACGCCTGGCGGGCGGCTGAGGAGATGGGCGTCGACACGGTCTACACCTGGGATCACTTCTATCCGCTCTACGGCGATCCCGAGGGCAACCACTGGGAGGGCACGGCCTCGCTGGCGGCGCTGGCCGCCGCCACCGAGCGCGTCCGGATCGGCGCGCTGGTGTTCTGCAACTCCTACCGAAATCCGCAGCTCCTGGCCAACGTCCACTCGACGATCGACCACTCGTCTGGCGGCCGGGTGATCCTCGGGATCGGCGCCGGCTGGTTCGAGCGCGACTACGACGAGTACGGCTACGAGTTCGGCACTGCCCCGGACCGGCTGCGCGCGCTCAAGCGAGACCTGCCGTTGATGAAGGAGCGCCTCTCCAAGCTGAACCCGCCGCCGGCCGGTCCGATGCCCTTCCTGATCGGCGGCGCCGGTGAGAAGGTAACGCTGCGGCTGGTCGCCGAGCACGCGCAGCTGTGGCACAGCTTCGGCGACCGCGAGGTCTACGAGAAGAAGTCGGCGATCCTGGCCGAGCACTGCGCCAAGGTCGGGCGGGACCCGAACGAGATCGAGCGCGTCTGGGGCGCGGGCGACCGCACGCTCGAGGTGGCCGACGACCTAGCCGACGCCGGCGTTCACGAGATCACCCTGGGCATCGGCGGCGACGGCACGAAGTACGACCTCGGCCGCTTGCGCGAGCTCGTGCAGTGGCGCGACAGCCGCAAGTCGTGACCACCCGGCTCCTGGTGGCCCCTCTAGCCGAGCTCGATGAACCGCGCGATCAGTCCGTTGATCAGATCCGGCCGCTCCAGCTGCATGAAGTGACCCGCCCCCGCCACCAGCTCGACGGCGCTGCCGGGACGCAGGATGTCCCGCGCGCGCTCGGCGAACACCGGCGCGATGCAGCCGTCGTTCTGGCCGTGGAGCAGCAGCACGGGCCGCTCGGGAATGCCCATCCAGTGGGCCTGTTCCGGCGCGTAGCGCGCGGAGCGGTACCAGGGCTGGGCCAGCGCGCGGTAGTAGCGCAGCGCCGCCGTCCGACGCTCCGGGCTGTCGAGCGCGGTGAACACGCGTCCGAGGTCTTCCTGCGCGTCGAAGCCGGGCGACCAGTCTGCCCACAGCTTGGGGATCAGCGCATCGAGCTTGGCCTCTGAGATCGCCGGCAGCTGCTGAAACAGCGTGTACCAGCTCATCCGCAGCTGGCCGACCATGGTCGGCAGTTCGCCGATCAGCGCCTTCGGCGACAGCCGCGGTGCCAGCCAGGTGGCCGGCGGTGGCACCGCCATCGTCACCACGCACCGGAACAGGTGCGGCGAGTGCGACGCGGCGCAATAGGCGGCGATCGCTCCCCAGTCGTGACCGATCAGCACCGCGCGGGCATCTCCGCCGAGGGCGCCGTGCGCCTCGATCGCGTCCCGCGCCAGCGCGCCCACCTGGTAGGCCCCGTCCGGCGCCAAGTCGGTCGGCGCGTATCCCCGCATGAACGGAGCGACCACCCGCAGGCCGCGGTCGGCCAGATAGGGCCCGAGGAATCGCCACGTCCAGGCGGTGTCGGGGTAGCCGTGCAGGCACAGCGCCAGCGGCGCGTCCGCCCGGCCCCAAGCGAGGGCGGCGAAGTTCAGACCCGACGCCCGAAAGTGCAGCTGCGCGGGTGGCGCCAAAGTGCTCACCGATGAGCGGCCGCCAATCGGCACTCAGCCGAGACGGGACACCGCATCGGGTACCCCCTCGCCCGCGGTGGGCCAACGGGGCCTCCAGCCGAGCTCGCGCTTGATCAGGGCGTTGGAGCTCCGGGCCGAGCGCACGACGGCGGAGACGGGATCGCTGCCGGTGACCCGCCGCGCCAGCCAGGCCGGGATGCGACGGGGCGGGCCCACCTCGAGCGCCTGCGCCGTGAGCGCGGCGAAGTCGAAGTAGCGGATCGGCTCGTCGTCCACGACGTGATACAGGGAGCCGGGGTTGGCGCTTTCGGCGGCATCGACGCAGGCGGTGGCGACATCCTCGACTCGGACCACGTCCCACCAGTTCCGCCCCGAGCCGACCACCACTAGGCGGCCCGGTGACTTCAGCCGCCTGACGATCTCATCGACAAACCATCCGCCCGGGCCGTAGACGTGGCTGGGGCGGATGATCACGCTCGGCAGCCCCGATTCGCGGACGAGCTGCTCCCCCTGTTGCTTGGAGCGGCCGTAGGCGGTCTGCACCGGCAGGGTCGATGACTCGTCGAGCACCGCGCCGCCGGCGTCCCCGGTGACGACCGTCGACGCGAAGAGGAACCGGGGCCCGCCCGCTCGCGCGCCGGTCCGGCCACCCGCGTCAGCGCACGCGCTCAGCAACCTGCGTGTGCCCTCGACGTTCACCTCGGCAATCTTGCCCTCGTCGCGCTGGGTGGCGATCTCGGCCGCCAGATGGATCACGCAGTCGGGAGCCGCGGTTTCGACGTGTCGCTCGAGTGCGCGAGCGTCGCTGAGATCGCCCGCGGCGGGCGTGCAACCCGGCGGCTCGGAGCCCGGACGACGCACCAGCGCCACCACCCGATGGTCGCGGGCGCGCAGCTCGGCGCAGACGGCGTGGCCGAGGAACCCACTGGCGCCGGTGACGAATGCCTTCAACCCGGCGATCTTAACGCGGGCTGACGACACGGGCCGCCGGAGCACGGCAATCGCGCGGGCACCGTGGCGCGATAAGTTCACGGATGTGAGCACCGAACCGGTGATCAGGATCGGCCGGCGAGTCATCGCTCAGGAGAGCCTCAGGCGGGATGCAGCGCGGGTGGCCAGCGCGCTCGTGGCTGCTGGGATCGGGCACGGCGAGCGACTGGCGATCGTCCTTCGCAACGATTCCGACCTCCCATTGCTGAGCGTCGCCGCCGGCTTGATCGGCGCGGTCCCGGTTCCGGTGAACTGGCACTGGCGTGGTGAGGAGCTGCGTCACCTCCTCACCGACAGCGGGTCGCGGATCGTCTTCGCGCACAGCTGGTTCGTCGAAGAGGTGCAGCGCGTCCTCCCCCCAGCGTGCCGCTGATCGAGGTGCCGGTGGGTGAGGAGCTCGCCGCCGCTTACGGCGCATCAGCCCCGACCGGGCGCCACGAGCTGCTGGCGGACTGGCTGGGCCGTCACGAGCCATACGCCGAGCCACTCGCCGCCGCGCCGATGAGCCTGATCTACACGTCCGGCACGACGGGGTTCGCCAAGGGCGTGATCCGCAACGCGATGACGCCCGAGCAGTCGACCCAGGTCGCGACGGCGACGCTGGCCGGCATGGGATTGCGGCCCGGCATGAGCACGATCGTCACCGCTCCCATGTACCACGCAGCGCCAAACGCCCAGGGCCTGTTCGCCGTGGCGCTGGGGATCGACCTGACGATCATGCCCCGGTTCGCCCCCGAGGAGTTCCTGCGCCTCGTCTCGGAGCAGCGGATCACCCACGCGCAGGTCGTCCCGACGATGTTCGTCCGCCTGCTCGAGCTCCCCGAGGAGGTGCGGGCGCGCTATGACATCCGCTGCCTCGAGGCGGTCGTCCACGCCGCCGCGCCCTGCCCGGCGCACATCAAGCAGAGGATGATCGACTGGTTCGGCCCGGTCATCCTCGAGTACTACGGCGGCACCGAGACCGGGATCGTGGTCAGCTGCGACACGGCGCAGTGGCTGGCTCATCCCGGGACCGTCGGCGCTCCGCTGGCCGGGGCGGACATCCACGTGTTCGATCCCCTCGGCGAGCTCCTCCCGCAGGGGGAGACCGGCGAGGTGTACGTCAAGCCGCCGCCCTTCTGGCCCGGCTTCACCTATCTGGGGTTGGAGGAAAAGCGCCGTGAGATCGATCGCGATGGCTACATCTCGATCGGCGACATCGGGCGCGTCGACGACGACGGCTTCCTGTACCTGTCCGACCGAGCCCGCGACATGGTGATCTCCGGCGGAGTCAACATCTACCCGATCGAGATCGAAGCGTGCCTGCTCGAGCTCCCGGGGGTCCGCGATGTCGCCGTGTTCGGAATTCCCGACGACTCCTTCGGCGAGGCGCTCGCCGCCCACGTCGACATCGATCCCGAGGCCGGGTTGAGCGAGGACGACGTCCGCGACCACGTGCGCCGCCGGCTGGCCGGCTACAAGGTCCCGCGCGTCGTCGCGTTCGACGACGCGCTGCCCCGGGAGGAATCGGGCAAGATCTTCAAGCGGCGGATCCGCGAGCGGTACTGGCGTGACGCGGGTCGTAGCATCTAGCCGTATGGCGGTCATGAGCGCCAACGGCGATTCCCGGGCGCCCGAGCGGCGCCCCGCGATCGTCGCGGTGGACGACGACCCGCAGGTGCTCGCCGCCGTGTCGAACGACCTACGGAGCAAGTTCGGCGGGCGATTCCGGATCCTGCGCGCGGCCTCCGGCCCGAGGGCGCTCGAGGTGCTGGGTGAGCTGCGCCGGCGCGGTGACCAGGTGGCGTTGCTGATCGCCGATCAGCGGATGCCCGGGATGCCGGGCACCGACTATCTCGTGAAAGCGCGCGAGATCGTCCCCGAGGCCAAGCGCGTGCTCCTCACCGCTTATGCGGACACCGAGGCGGCGATCGCCGCGATCAACGAGGTGGCCCTCGACTACTACCTGCTCAAGCCCTGGGATCCGCCCGAGGAGCAGCTGTTTCCCGTGGTCGAAGACCTGCTGACGACGTGGGAGGCCGAAGCGGCGATGACCACCGGGGGCGTTCGGGTGGTCGGCCACCGGTTCTCCAAGGAAACGCACGATCTGCGGGATTTCCTGGCCCGCAACGGCGTTCCCGCCCGCTGGTTCGACATCGAGCGCGACGGCGAGGCACGGGAGCTGCTGCGGGTCGCCGACGTGGCTGAGGACCGTCTGCCGGTGGCACTGCTGGAGGACGGTTCCGTGCTCGAGCGCCCGACCGTGCTCGAGCTGGCCGAGCGCCTTGGCGTCACCGGCACGCCGGCGCGGGATCACTACGACGTCGTCGTCGTGGGCGGCGGCCCGGCCGGCCTTGCGGCGGCGGTCTACGGCGCCTCGGAGGGCCTGAAGACGGTCATGGTCGAGCGGGAGGCGCCCGGTGGCCAGGCCGGCACTTCAAGCCGGATCGAGAACTACCTGGGCTTCCCCGCCGGGCTGAGCGGCTCTGATCTCGCCCGGCGCGCCACCGACCAGGCGCGGCGGCTGGGGGCGGAGTTCCTGACCGTGCAGGAGGCGGTCGGCCTGCGCGCCGAGGGCTCTGGGCGCATGGTCGAGCTGAGCGGCGGCGGGGTGCTCAGCACGAACTGTGTGATCGTCGCCTCCGGCGTCACCTACCGCCAGCTCGACACTCCGGGCTTCCGCGAGCACACCGGCGCCGGCATCTATTACGGCGCCGCGCTGACCGAAGCTCGCTCCTGCGCCGACCAGCACGTGGTGGTGATCGGCGGCGCCAATTCAGCCGGTCAGGCCGCCGTCTACTTCAGCGCCTATGCCGCGCGGGTGACGATGCTGGTTCGCGGGCCGTCGCTCGAGCAGTCGATGTCGCACTACCTGATCGCGCAGATCGCGGCCTTGCCGAACATCGAGGTGCGAACGGAGAGCACCGCCGTGGCCGCGGAGGGCGACGGGGATCGTCTCAAGCGGCTGCGCATCCACGGCCCCGCCGGCGAGGAGACACTTGACCTCGACGCGTGCTTCGTCTTCATCGGCGCGACGCCGCGCACGGACTGGCTCGCCGACATAGTGGCGCGCGATCAACGGGGATTCATTCTCGCCGGCCGGGACGCTCAGAGCGCCGGCTGGCCGCTCCAGCGCGAGCCCTACGTCCTGGAGACGACGGTCCCGGGGGTGTTCGTCGCCGGCGACGTCCGGGCCCGCTCGATCAAGCGGGTGGCCAGCGCGGTGGGCGAGGGCTCGATGGCGATCTCGCTGATCCACGAGTATCTGGTCGAGGCATGACCACGCGCGAAGAACGGGCGAGCGACGAGGCGGTCACCGTCGCAGAGCTCCGCGCCGTCGACCTGTTCGACGACCTCAGCAATGACCAGCTGGCGGAGTGGGTCGCGGTGGCCAGCGTCTATTACGTCGAGGCGGATGGGGTGATCGCCGAGCAGGGCGAGGAGCCACCCGGCCTGCAGCTATTGCTCGAGGGTGACGCCCAGGCAGTGCTGATCGAGGGCGAGCGCGCGGACCCGCTGGCCCGCCAGCACGCGCCAACCTGGATGGGCGCGATCGCGGTCCTCACCGGCGCGCCACTGGGCGTGCAGATGCGGGCGCTGACCCGTTGCCGGATGGCGCTGATCCTCGCCGGTGACTTCCGGCGGCTCGCCTTCGCGCAACAGTCGGTTCATCGCCGCGTGATGCAACAGGTCGCTCCGGTGATGAATCGCCTGACCGCGATCGAGCAAAACCGCGAGCGCCTGGCGTCGCTGGGAACGATGGCCGCCGGGTTGGCCCACGAGCTGGGGAATCCGGCCGCCGCCGCGTCGCGGGCCGCGGCGCAGATGACCGACGCGCTAGAGGTGATCGGCTCGGCCATGGGGAGCTTCGTCGCGGCCGGGGTGGAGCGCGCGCAGGCCGAGCAGCTGATCGCGCTCCACGATCAGGCCGTGCACCGCGGAGCCGCCTGCACGGCGCTCGACATCCTCGACGCCTCCGACGCCGAGGATGACCTCCTGGCGCGGATGGAGGAGATGGGCGTCCCGGAGCCGTGGCGACTGGCCGAGCCGCTGGCGGCGGCCCGGGTCGACCGGAAGTGGCTCGACCGCGTGGCGGAGCTGGCCGGCCCCGCGACAGGCGCGGCCCTGAGCTGGGTGGCCGCGAGCCTGACCGCCGGGCGGCTGGCCACGGAGATGCAGGAGAGCACGGCCCGCATGACTGCCCTGGTCAAGGCCGTGAAGTCATACGCGTACATGGATCGCGGCGAGATCGTCGAGGTCGACCTGCACGAGGGGCTCGAGACCACGCTCGCCGTCCTCGGCTTCAAGCTCAAGCACACCGAGATCAAGATCGTGCGGGATTACGACCGCGACCTGCCGAAGCTGACCATTCGCGGCTCAGAGCTCAACCAGGTGTGGACGAACCTGCTGGCCAACGCGATCGACGCCCTGGGTGAACGGGGAACGATCACGATCTCGACCCGGCTCGACGGGAGCTGCGCGGTCGTGGAGATCAGCGACGACGGGAGCGGAATCCCGCCCGAGCTGGTGGAGCGGATCTTCGACCCGTTCTTCACCACCAAGGACGTCGGTCAGGGCACCGGTCTCGGCCTGGCCACCGCCCGGCGGATCGTCGTCGACCGACACGACGGCTCGCTGACCGTCGAGAGCCGTCCGGGGCGCACGACCTTCCGGGTGCGGCTGGCGCTCACCGAGAAGTGAGGCCGAGCGCGGCGATCTCCTCGGTGCTGAGGCCGAAGGAGCCGAGCGCCTGCTCGGGCGAGGGAGGCGCCGCGATCTCGGCGGGGGTGCGGCTGAAGCGCGGGGCCGGGCCCGGCTGGACCACGCCGCCGTGGGTCACGAACGTGCCCCGCTCGGCATTGTGGGGGTGCGAGGGCGCCTCGGCCATCGACAGGATCGGAGTGGCGCAGGCGTCGGCCTGCTCGAGCACGCCCGACCACTCGGCGCGCGAGCGGCCGCGGAAGATCTCGGCGAAGCGCTGCTTCAGCTCGGGCCAGCGCTCGCGGTCCCACTGCGGCGCGTCCTCGGGCGCCACCCCCAGCAGGTCCAGCAGCGTGGCGTAGAACTGCGGCTCGAGCGCCCCGACGGCGATGTGGCCGCCGTCGGAGGTCTCATAGACCTCGTAGAAGTGAGCCCCTGAATCGAGGACGTTGGTTCCGGGCTCGTCGCTCCACACCCCCGATGCACGCAGGCCGTAGAACAGGTTGGTGAGCAGCGCCGCACCGTCGACCATCGAGGCGTCGACAACCTGTCCCTGGCCCGAGGAGCGCGCCTGGAGCAGGCCGCAGACCATCCCGAAGGCAAGGAACATCGCGCCTCCGCCGTAGTCGCCGAGCAGGTTCAGCGGAAACAGCGGGCGCTCACCATGGCGCGCGATCGCTCCGAGCGCCCCCGCGATCGAGATGTAGTTGATGTCGTGACCGGCCACCTTGGCCATCGGACCGTCCTGCCCGTAGCCGGTCATCCGGCCGTAGACGACGCGCGGGTTACGGGCGAGCAGGACCTCCGGGCCGAGCCCGAGGCGCTCCATCACCCCGGGACGGAAGCCCTCGATCAGTCCGTCAGCGCTCTCGGCCAACCTCAGCACGAGCTCGACCCCGGCCGGATCCTTGAGGTCTACCGGCACCGATGGACGGCCGCGCCCCACGGTGTCGGCGCCGTCCTCGCCAAGCGGGCCAGGCTGGTCGGCGCGGAAGAGGCGGATCACCTCGGCGCCCATGTCGGCCAGCATCATCGTCGCGAACGGACCTGGCCCGATGCTGGCGATCTCCACCACCTTGATGCCCTGGAGGGGACCCATGCGTCGGGCATCCTACGCAAGCCGGGCCCTGCGCAGCGGCGGCTGGGTGCGGCAGTGCGCGTCCGGGTGCGGCGCGGCGGCCTCGACATGTGCGGTCGGGATCTGACGAACCGACTGCAACGAGGAAGGGGGTGGGGCCCTCGCCTCGCGGGGACGGGCGTGCTACATAACCCGCAGATAGTGCGGGTTATGTAGCACGGTGAGCCGACTGCCTAGCGCGTGTTCTTCTTGACGGCGCTGCGCGCCTTGCCGACCGCGTTCCTGGTCTTTCCCTTGATGACGTCACCGGTGCCTCGGGCCTCGGTGCCGGGGCGGCCCGTGTCTCTGCCAGTCTGCTGCTTGGCGCGTCCCTTCAGTTCCTCGGCCTTGCCCTTGACTCGCTGTAGACGATCACCCATGGCGCTACCTCCTATTTGATGTGCAGGTTGATCCCGAGCAGCAGCAGCGGCCAGAGGACGATCGCCAGCAACGCCGAGATCAGCGGCTTGAGCTTGTCGGCGTGACTGAAGTAGTGGTGCGCCGAGGCCACGATCACTCCGATGATCAACCAGACGATGGTTCCGATGCCGGACCTCATCGGCCGCGGTGCTCCACGGCCGGGCTTCCGCCCCGCGGATCCTCCACGGCCGGGCTTCCGCCTCGCGGATCCTCCACGGCCGGGCTGCCGCCGCGCGGATCATCCACGGCCGGGCTTCCGCCGGGCGGATCCTCCACGGCCGATGTGCCCGCGAAGCGATCCCGCTCGTCGTCCGCGACGAGCTCGTGGTCGGCCAGCCCCTGCTCGTGCAGCTCGGCACGCTCCTGGTGCGACTGAGCCTGGGCTCGCGCTCCCGCCGCTTCCTGCTCGGCGATCCGCGCCCGGCGCTCAGCCACTTCGGCCTGTTTGGCTCGGCTCTCCGCCTCAGACCGATGCTCGTCGGCGACGACCTCGCGCCGCTGGCCGAGCTCGCGCTCACGCGCCCGCAGGCGGGCGGTCTCGCGCATCCGAGGCAGCGCCACCAGCACGCCGATCAGGAGCACGACTACCACGACGATTACAACGACTAGCGCTGTGGACATCAAATACCTTTCCGCAGGGTTCGGACTGACCTAACACGTACCCCACGAACCCTGACCCCAGGGATAAGTAAACGAGTGTTCTAGGCCTGCGCCTGTGCCCTTCGCACCGCGTCGGCCTGGTCGGCGTCCATCCACAGCTCCCAGCGGCGGGATGCCGAGTGCCTGGCATCGAGGAAGTGGTAGGGCCGGCGTCCGCCGAACTCGGTGTGGCGCAGGTGGGAGACTCCCCCGAGCACCGAGGCGATCCGGCGGCGCGGCCACCCGATCGCCGCTTCGATCTCCGGGAACGGACGCGGCCGGCCGGGCGCCGCCGCCAGCCCATCGAGCAATTCGCGCATGAGGTCGCTGCAGCGGTCGTGAAACCGCTCGACCTCGCCGGGGTCGCTCATCGCGTTGCCGGGAGCGTGCTCGGTTCTGCGTTCAGACGGGCCAGGCAATCCCGAGGACACGCTTCAGTCCGCGTCGCCCCGCCGCGGTCAGGGAATATTGCCGGCTGTCGGGCACGTGGGCGATCCAGCGCTTGTCGGTGAGGGCCCGGGCCACCGAGTCCCCGAGCGCGCCGGCCAGATGCGGCGCGCGTACCGTGGCATCGAGGCACTCGAAGCCAAAGCGCTGGCGGCCTGGGGTCACGGCGGTGAGCTCGACGCCGAGCGCGCCGAAGATGGTGCTCGCCTCAGGTCCGAGCGCGACGATCCCGTCGGGGCCGGCGGTCACGGCGTCGTAGGCGAGCAGCGCGCGGTAGATGCTGACTCCGATGTCACCGGCCAGATGGCCGTAACACGTCCGGGAGGGAATGCCGGTTGGCGTCTGGGCGAAGTCGCCGGCGTGGACGCGGCCAGTGATGCTGTCCAGCAGGGGCAGCAGCGGCACGAGGCCGGGATCGGCGAGTTCGTAGACGACCTGCCGACCGGTTCGCTGCGCGGAGATCAGCCCCGCCTCGCGCAGCCTACGCAGGTGGTTGGACAGCTGCGGCAGCGGCACTCGCAGCTCGCCGGCCAGCTGCGTGACGGTCGCCGGTCCGACGTGACCCAGCCGGTCGATCACGCGCAGCCGAAGCGGATCGGCGAGCTCTCGGAGGAGCGCGATCCGGGGATCGGCCGCCGGCATCTTGACACGTTCATTGTTTTTGCTAGCGTGAACTGTCATTGTTAGTTCAGGAATCGCTGAAGCAAGAATGTTAGCGCGCCTTCGACTTCTCGATCGAACTTTGCCACCGGCTGGACCGCTGCGGCGGATCGCGGCCGGAACGCTGGTCTCCGCGGTCGGCAATGGCGCCTGGTACTCGAGCTGGGCGATCTTCCTGACCCGCTCGGTCGGCCTATCCCCGACCCAACTTGGGATCGGCATGACGGTCGCGGGAGCGCTCGGGGTCATCGCCGCCACGCCGATCGGCTGGCTCGCCGACCGCGTCGGACCGCGGGAGACCTTCGGCGCGCTGCTGCTGGTGCAGGCCGCCGCGGCGCTCGGCTACGCCACGGTGCACGGGATGGTCGCGTTCGTGGTGGTGGCCAGTCTTGGTCAGATCGCCGGCAGCGCCACGGGCGGGCCCCGAAGCGCGTTGGTGCTGAGCCTCACTCGAGGCAGCCAGAAGCTCGAGGTGCTGGGACAGCTCCGCGCGATCAGCCACGCAGGCTGGGCCCTGGGGGCCGTCGCCGGCGGCGTGGTCATCACGATCAACACCCGCTCGGCGTATCTGGGATTGCTCGGACTCAACGGTGGGAGCTACCTGGTCTATGCGCTGCTCATCCGTACGATCGCCGGCACGCCCACGGTCCGTGGCGAGATCCGGCGCCGGCGCCTCACCGCGCTGAGCGATCGGCCATACGTCTCGCTCGCTGCACTGATGGGAGTGATGGCGCTGTGCTGGGCCATGCTCTCGACCGGACTGCCGCTGTGGGTCGCGTTGCACACCCGCGCGCCCAGGGCGATCTCGGCGGTGATCGTGATGATCAGCTGCCTGGCCATCGCGGCGCTGCAGGTGCGCACCAACCGTGGAATCACCACACCGCTGTCCGCCGCTCGCGGAGCTCTGCTCGCCGGGGTCGCGCTGGCGGCGTCGTGTCTGCTCTTCGCGCTCACCGAGGGGGGCGGCGGCCCTACGGTGATCGCGCTGATGCTCCTGGCTGCCGGTCTGCACATTGCCGGGGAGCTGCTGTTCGTGGCCGCCTCGTGGGGCCTGTCGGTGCCGCTGATGCCGGCTCACGCGGCCGGGGAGTATCAGGGCGTGTTCGCCACCGGCGAGGCGGTGGCGCTGATGGCGGCGCCCGCCCTGATGACCACGCTGATCGCCGATTGGGGCCAGCCCGGCTGGCTCGCTCTGGCGGCGATCTTCCTGATCCCGGCCGCCGCGGCGATTCCCACCACACGCTGGGCGATTCGGAGTCGACTGGCGTAGGCTGCGCGCGATGACCGCGTTCTCGCTCCAGGGCCGCACCGCGCTGGTGACCGGCGCGTCGCGGGGGATCGGGGCGTCGATCGCCCGCGGGCTGGATCGCGCCGGGGCCCGGGTCGCGCTGGCGGCTCGGAGCGGCGAAGCCCTGCATGAGGTGGCTGGGGCGCTGCACCACGATCCGGTGGTGATCGAGGCGGATCTGGCTGACCCTGAGACTCCGGGGCGGCTGGCCCGAGCGGCCTCTACACAGCTGGGCGGGGTGGACGTGCTCGTCAACAATGCCGCGATCGCCGCGCGGCTTGCAGTGGAGGACCTCGACGCGGCACTGGTGGACGGGCTCTTCGCCGTCAATGTGAGGGCGCCGCTGCTGTTGATCGCCGCGCTGGTGCCGAGCATGCGGGCTCGCTCCGCGGGCGCGATCATCAATCTCTCGTCGGTGTCGGGAGTGGTCGGCACGCCCCGGCGATCGGCGTACGCGGCGACCAAGGGCGCGATCGATGCCGCCACTCGCTCGCTGGCCATGGAGCTGGGTCCAGACGGGATCCGCGTGAACTCGGTGGCCCCGGGGGTGGTGGATACCGATCTCTGGGCCAGGAACAAGGCGATCCCCGGGGTGGTCGAGGGTGTGGAGGGCCAAACCCCCTTGCGGAGATGGTCGGTGCCGGAGGACATCGCCGACGTGGTCGTGTTTCTCGCCTCCGATGCCGCCCGCTTCGTCACCGGCGAGACATTGTGCGCCGACGGCGGCATGGCTAAGACGCTCGACCTGTACGGAGGCGCGGTTTAGCCGCTCCGCTCTCGCTCAGGCGCGGCGAGCCGCCTGCCGCATCGCCTCCGCGCGAGCGCCCGCCGTCTCCCGGCGCGGCGCGAGTGCCGCCAGCAGCCGGTGCGCCGCCCGCTCCCCCGCCGCCGTGGCCGATTCCAGGTTCTGCGGCATGTGGAAGTCGCCGGCCAGCTGTACGCGCCGGTCGCACGACTCGGATAGAGCCAGGAACTTCGGGAGCTTGTGGTGGTGCCCGATCGGGTTGAACTGCTGCGACCAACGGTTGACCTCGACGAACTGAACGTCGTGAACCGCGCCAGGGAGAACCGACTCGAGCGCTCCGAGGAGCTCGCCGGCGACCCCGGCGTCGCCGTCGTCGCGATGAGCGGTTGACCAGTCGGCCTGAGCGACGAGGGTGAGCAGGCCGGCCCCGGGCGGAGCTCTGCCCGGCACCTTGTTGTGGTCCAGCACGATCCCGGCGAGAAACGGATGCGCGTCTCGCGGTATCTGCACGTAGGTCGCGCCGATATCGGGGGGCGCCGAGCGGCTTGCCACGTTCACGTTGATGACGTGGCCTTCGCGCACCTCCCCCAGGAGCCTCGAGCGCCGCTCGTCCAACCCGGGCAGAAGCCTCCTGACGGTCGCCGCGGGCACGGCGAGCACGACCGCGTCCACCGGCTCGACGTGCTCCGCCGCATTGGCGTCACGCCAGGTCAGAGTCACGCCCCCGGCGTCCTCCAAGACCTCGAGCGCCTCGGCGCGCAACTCGACCTCGAAGCGCTCCGACAGCAGGTCCGGATACGTGCCCATCCCCTCTCGGAGGGCGACCAGCCTGGAGCCCAACAGCAGCCGGAACACCGACAGCAACTCCATCGGCGAGCGGGAGTCCTGTGGCGGCGCGAAGAGCGCGCGCAACTTCGGTCCGATCCTACGCTGGCCAATCGTCCGGACGAGGTTGCGCCGCGCCCTGGCCTCGTGGATCTTGCCGTCGCGCAGGGCGCCAACCACGAGCGGCCCGGGGACGAGCTGATCGAGCAACCCGGCCTCCTCCACGATCCGCAGCATCCGGGTATGCCCGCTGGTCAGGAAGAACGCTCCCTGGTCCAGCAGGAACCCGTGCTCACGCCGTGAGCGCAGCGTGGACCCGATTCGGTCCGCCCGCTCCAGGATCCTGACGCGGTGCCCCGCCTGCTGCAGGCGAAACGCCGCGCCTAGACCCGAGGCGCCGGAGCCGATAACGGTGATTCGCAGCGGGTCGATGAACCCTCCCGGGCGGGCGCTCACTCAGTGAATCGCGTGAGCGTACCCCGGCCGTGTCGCCGGATGACCGAACCCGGTCTCCGACCTGGTCGTCGCCCCGCGGTCGGCTCCGGTCAGCTGACGCCCGCCAGGCGCTGGGCCTTCTTGCCGATCGTCTCGATCAGCTCGTCGTAGGACTTGGCAAATGCCTTGACGCCCTCGTCGACCAGCTGGTTCATCACGATGTCCTCGAAATCGACGCCGGCATCGTGGAGCTCGCGCATCAGCGCGTGCGCCCCTTCGACGTCGCGGTCGATCGTCCGCTCCGCGGTGGCATGGTCGCGGGCCGCCTCGATCGTCGCATCGGGCATCGTGTTGACCGTGTCGGGGCCGATCAGCTCGTCGACGTAGAGGGTGTCCGGATAGTCCGGGTTCTTGGTCGATGTCGAGGCCCAGAGCGGGCGCTGGACGCGGGCGCCCTTAGCCGCCAGTGTCTCCCAACGCCGGCCGGAGAAGATCTCCTGGAACGCCTCGTAGGCCAGCTTCGCGTTGGCCACGGCAGCTTTCCCTCCCAGCTCCGTCCCTCCGGCCTCCTCGAGCGCCTTGTCGACCTTCGTGTCGACCCGGGAGACGAAGAAGCTGGCCACCGAGGCGGCGGACCGCAGCGACTCGCCGGACTCGGCCCGGCGCTCGAGCCCACGCAGGTAGGCCTCGGCCACCTCGCGATAGCGCTCGACGGCGAACAGCAGGGTCACGTTCACGTTGATGCCCTGGGCGGTCAGCTCCTCGAACGCCTGCACACCGGCCGGCGTACCGGGGACCTTGATCAGGACGTTCGGCCGGTCGATGGCCGAGTGGTGGCGCTGTGCTTCCTGGACCGAGACGTCGGCGTCGAACGCCGAGGACGGAGGCAGCTCGAATGAGACGAAGCCGTCCTTGCCCTCGGTGCGCTCGAACACCGACGACAGCAGGTCGCAGGCCCCGCGGACGTCCCGGTAGGCGAGGTACTCGAAGATCCGCTCGGGATCGTCGCTCTCCTTGGTCGCCTCGCGGAAGTCGTCGTCGTAGAGCTCCGAGTCGCCCATGCCCTTCTGGAAGATCGTCGGGTTCGAGGTCACGCCGGTGAGCCCATCCTCATCGACGAGTCGCTGCAGCGTGCCCTCCTCGAGCAGGCCGCGGTGGAGGTTGTCGATCCAGATCGCCTGGCCGAGCGCCTCGATGTCATGAAGTCGGTTCGTCATGGTCATACCTCTGTTCTACCCCGGTTAGTCAGGATGAGACTGCGTTTTGCGCTCCGGCCGGCTGGCCGGAGCGTCCGAAGCGTTCGTGCAGCCTGGGCAGCACGTCGGCGCAGAAGCCGCGCAGGAAGCGCTCCTGGTCGTCGCCCGGGCCGTGGAAGATCAAATGGGAGAAACCGAGCTCGACGTACGGTGCGATCTTCTCCACGACCTGATCGGGATCGTCGGAGACGATGAAGCGGGTCTGAGCGCGGTCGAGGATCTTGTCGGCCGCCTCCTCCATCTCCGTCGCGTCGTCGATCCCCGACTTCTCCTCGGGCTTCAGCGCCAGCGTCGCCCAGAAGTGACAGGCCCGCTCGGCGTACTCGATGTCTTGCCTGTCGTAACTGACCTTGATCTCGATGAACTTGTCGATCTGGTCCGGGTCTCGGCCGGCTCCCTCGGCTCCTTCGGCCAGCTTCCCCAGCAGCTCCTTGTACAGCTCGGGGTCCTTGCCGGAGGTGGCGATGAAGCCGTCCCCCACGCGCCCGGCGAGCTTCGCCGCCAACGGCCCGGAAGCGGCGACGTAGATCGGGATCGGCACCTCCGGCTTGTCGTAGATCGTCGCGCGGTCGGTCTGGTAGTACTCGCCGTCGAAGCTGACGCGCTCCTCGCTCCACAGCAGCTTGATCAGCTCGAGCGCCTCGCGCAGCATCATCCGCCGCTCCTTCGCGCCCGGCCATGCGTCCCCGGTCGCCGGGGTCTCGTTCAGCGCCTCGCCGGTGCCGACCCCGAGGAACACGCGGCCGGGGTTCAGGCAGGCCAGGGTGGCGAAGTTCTGCGCCACGATCGACGGGTGGTAGCGCATCGTCGGGGTCAGCACGCTCGTGCCGAGCAACGCCCGCTCGGTGTTCTCACCAGCCGCGCCCAGCCAGGGGAACACGGCCGGCGTGTGGCCGCCCTTGTGCCGCCACGGCTGAAAATGGTCTGAGATGGCGATCGTCTCGAGCCCCAAGTCCTCCGCCAGCACGGCATAGTCGAGCAGCCGCCGGGGGCCGAACTGCTCAGCGGAAGCCTTGTAGCCGTAGCGCATGGTCATACGAGGTGCTCTCCTTCTGCTCGACTCTGCGAAATGCGGTTCTTCAACGTCCGCGCCGCCCGCACTCAGGCCGCGACGCCGGGACGGATCAGCCGCCGCGGACGCTTGAGCTGCGCGGTGCTGACCGGCGGGTTGACGGGGTCGACCAGCGCGGCGGCGCCATAGGAGGCGGCGGTCCGCGCCGGATCGGGAACTCGGTAAAGCGTGGTTCGCTGGCGGGGGGCACGGCCGATCGCCCTGATCGCCGCCTCCATCTGCTCCGGCGGCATCTCCTGGCCATGGCTGGCCCCGGCGGCGCGGGAGATCGACTCGTTCATCAACGTGCCGCCGAAGTCGTTCGCCCCGGCCCGGAGCGCCAGCTGGCCGCCGGCGACGCCGAGCTTCGGCCACGAGGCCTGGATGTTGGTGATGTGCGGGTGCAGGGCGAGCCGGGGAACGGCGTGCATCAGGATCGATTCGCGCAGCGTCGGTCCCTTCCGGGCCCGCCCCTTCAAGAAGATCGGCGCCTCGACGTGCACGAACGGGAGCGGGACGAACTCGGTGAAGCCGCCGGTCCGGCGCTGCTGGTCGCGCAGGGCGATCAGGTGCCGAGCCCAGTGACGAGGACGCTCGATATGGCCGAACATGATCGTGGTCGTCGAATTCAGCCCGGCCCGATGGGCCGTGTCGTGAACCTCGAGCCACTGGCCGGTGTTGACCTTGTCCGGGCAGAGCTCGGCCCGCACCTCATCGTCGAGGATCTCCGCCGCTGTGCCCGGGAGCGACGCCAGCCCGAGCGAACGCAGGCGCTCCAGGTAGCTGGTCAGCGAGACCTCCAGCGTCGCGGCACCCTGCCAGACCTCCAGCGCGGAGAACGCGTGCAGGTGCAGGTCAGGCAGCTCGCGCTTGATCGCGGCGCAGATCTCCGCGTAGTAGTCGCCGTCGAAGCCGGGATGGATACCGCCCTGCAGGCATACCTCGACCGCGCCGCGATCCCAGGCCTCATGGCAGCGGCGGACGATCTCCTCGAGCGGCACCACATATGCCGGGCCGCGGAGGTTCTCGGCCAGCTTGCCTTTGGAGAACGCGCAGAACCCGCACTTGAAATAGCAGACGTTGGTGTAGTTGATATTCCGGGTGACAACGTAGGTCACCTCGTCACCGGAGACCTCGCGTCGCAGTCGATCGGCGGTCCGGAACACCGCTCCGAGATCGCGGCCACGGGCCTCGAACATCGCCTCCACGTCGTCGAGGTCGAGCAAGATCCCCTCGTCGACTTTGGCCAGGGCTACGGCCACCGACTCGCTGATCGAGCCCGCTCCGGCCCAGCTGCCCGTCCAGCCGGCAGCGGTGTCGCCATGGACGCGCAGCGGTTCACGCGGCTCCCCGACCGCCGCCAGCGTCCGGTCGAAATCCGGGATCGCGGTGGAAACGCCGGCCACGAAGCGATCCTCGCGCCCCAGTCCCGACGCGTCGGCCCGGGCGCGCACGGCCGTGGCCACCCATGGCTCGCACCACCGATCCAGCTCGGCGACATACCCGGGGTAGACGGGCAGGCGGGCGGCGAGCCGGAACCCGCGGGCCTCGGTGGCCTCGCGGAGGCGGTCCAGCTCGGGCCACGGCGCCTCGGGGTTGACATGATCGATGGTCACCGGCGAGACGCCGCCCCAGTCGTTGATCCCGGAGTCGAGCAGGGCCGGGAAGTCATCCGCCGACAGATTTGGCGGCACCTGGACGCTGAGGTCGGGTCCCAGCACGATCCGGGCCACCGCCGCCGTCCAGAGCAGATCCTCCAGCGAGGGCTCCGGAGCGCCCGCCATCTTCGTGTCGGGCTTGGCCCGGAAGTTCTGCACGATCACCTCCTGGATGTGCCCGTAGCGGGCATGCAGGTCCCGGATCGCCAGGAGGGCTTCGATCCGCTCGGCGCGCGTCTCGCCGATCCCGATCAGGATTCCCGTGGTGAACGGAACCTGGAGCTGACCGGCCAGCTCGAGGGTCTCCAGGCGCTGCGCCGGCCGCTTGTCGGGCGAGCCGTGATGCGGCATTCCCCGCTCGGAGAGCCGCTCGCTGATCGTCTCCAGCATGATCCCCTGCGAGGCCGATACGCCGCGCAGCAGCTCTAGCTGAGATCGATCCAGCACGCCGGGGTTCGCGTGCGGGAGCAGCCCGGTTTCCTCGATGACCAGCCGGCACATCGCCGCCAGATACTCGATCGTCGAGCCGTAGCCGAGCGCGTCAAGCTCCTCGCGGGCGGCGCGGTAGCGAAGCTCCGGCTTGTCGCCCAGGGTGAAGAGCGCCTCGTGGCAGCCGGCCGCCGCTCCCGCTCGCGCGATCTCCAGCACCTCCTCGGGGGTCAGGTAGGAGGCCTCCCCGCGCTTGGGCGGGCGGGCGAACGTGCAGTAGTGGCAGACGTCGCGGCACAGCTTGGTCAGCGGGATGAACACCTTCGGCGAGAAGGTGACCAGACCGCCGAAGCTCTCGGCGCGCAGCCGCCTGGCCTCTCCGAGCAGATCATCCAGCCTGGCGCCGGTCAAGGAGTCCACGTCTCCGGTCAAGTCAGGAACGCTACGCCATGCCGACCTTCGGCAGGTCTGAGAGGATGCGCCCCCATGACCCAACTCGCCGAAAAGACCCTGTTCATCTCCGGCGGCAGCCGCGGCATCGGGCTCGCCATCGCCCTGCGCGCCGCCCAAGATGGCGCCAACGTCTGCCTGATCGCCAAGACCGCCGAGCCCGATCCGCGCCTGGAGGGGACGATCTACACCGCCGCCGAGGCGATCGAGCAGGCCGGCGGGCAGGCGCTGCCGGTGGTCGGCGACATCCGCGATGAGGCCTCGGTGGCCGATGCGGTGGCCCAGTGCGCGGCCAAGTTCGGCGGGATCGACATCTGCGTTAACAACGCCAGCGCGATCAACTTGTCCGGGACCGAGGCGCTGCCGATGAAGCGCTACGACCTGATGCAGGACATCAACACCCGGGGGACGTTCGTGGTCAGCCAGGCCTGCATTCCCCAACTCAAGAACGCGTCCAACCCGCACGTGCTGACGCTCTCGCCGCCCCTGAGCATGGACCCGAAATGGTTCGGCGCTCACGTCGCCTACACGATCGCCAAGTACGGGATGAGCATGTGCACGCTCGGGATGGCGGAGGAGTTCCGTGGCGACGGGATCGCCTTCAACTCGCTGTGGCCGCGGACCATCATTGCCACCGCGGCGGTCCAGAACCTGCTCGGCGGCGACGCCGCGATGGCGCGCGCGCGCAAGCCCGAGATCATGGCCGATGCCGCCCACGCGATCTTCAATCGGCCGAGCCGCGAATGCACCGGCAACTTCTTCATCGACGACGAGGTGCTGGCGGAGGAGGGGATCACCGACCTGTCGGGGTATCGCTACGGCGACGCCACCGAGGCGGACCTCGCCCCGGACCTGTTTCTGTAGCCACCGCGGCTGAGCTCAGCCCGGACCCGGACGGCTCTCGGTGGCCGCCCGGGCCAGCCCCCACGCTTCACGAACGGTGCCCTGCTGTTCAGGACCCCGCGCGACTCGGAACCTTCCACGGCATTCCGGGCCTGTCGAAGGCCGCTCGACGACGCAGAGCGGGACCGAGCTCGCGCGAGCCGCAACCATCGGGTTGCGCTATTGTGGCCCCGTGATCGCACTTCTCGTCCTCGGTGGCTCCGAGTTCGTCGGGCGAGCGCTGGTCGGAGAAGGCCTGGCCCGTGGCTGGCGGGTGACCACCTTCAATCGCGGGCGGGGCTGGGCCGAGCCCGGGGTCGAGCGGATCATCGGCGACCGCGGCAACCCCCGGGACCTCGCGGAGCTCGCCGAACGGGAGTGGGATCTGGTCGCCGACACCTGGTCGGGCGCCCCGCGCGCTGTTAGCGACAGCGCCACCGCACTGGCGCAGCGCACCGAACGCTACCTCTACATCTCCAGCGGGTCGGTTTACGCCCACCCGCTGGCGCTGGGGTCCGGCGAATCCGCGCCCACCGTCGAGGCTTCGCCCCGCGCCGAGGGCGGCGAGTACGCCGAGTTCAAGCGCGGCGCCGAGCTGGCGGTCCAGGCTGCGTTCGGCGAGCGCGCGCTGCTGGCGCGCGCCGGGCTGATCCTGGGACCGCACGAGAACGTCGGCCGGCTGCCCTGGTGGCTGGCGCGGATGGCGCGCGGCGGTGAGATCCTGGCCCCGGGGCCGGCGGACCTGCCGCTGCAGTACGTCGATGCCCGCGATCTCGCCGCGTTCATGCTGCACGCCGCCGCCGCCGGACGCGGCGGCCCCTACAACGTGGTCAGCCGTCGCGGGCACGCGACGATGGGCTCGCTGCTCGAGGCCTGCCGCACGGTCGCCGGTGCGGACGATGCCAGGCTCACCTGGGTGGATCCGCGGACGGTGCTGGAGGCCGGGATCGAACCGTGGAGCGAGCTCCCGGTCTGGATCCCCCCAGACCACGAATACGCCGCTATGCACGACGTCAGCGTCGAGCGGGCCCACGCGGACGGACTGCGCTGCCGCCCGGTTCAGGAAACCGTCGCTGACACCTGGGCTTGGCTCTCGGGGCTCGGCGGCGTTGCGCCGCTGCGCGAGGATCGCCCGCGGCCCGGGCTGGACCCCGACCGCGAGCGCGCCGCGCTGAGCACCTGGCATCGCCGCGGAACGCTGGACCAGCCGCACCGTCTGTAGGTTTTCCCGGATGGCACCCGGCTCCGACGAGCATGCGATGACTCGCGTGCGTCCATTCTTCCGCGCGCTGATCGAGCGCGATGCCTCCGGGCGGTCGTGGCTTCCGGCATTGATCGGCGCAACCCCGGCGGGCCGCGCCCGGTTCGGCGATCTCGTCGACGTGCCCGGGTCGCTGTTGATGACGCTCTCGGTGCGAACCCCGGACGGCTCGCTCGGCCTGTTCGAGCATCCGGTCGCCCCGCCCCGAGAGCTGACCGAATGGTTGATCGAGCATCCGCAGGAGCTGACCTGGCCGAGCGGGGTGACCCAGACCTCCGAGACGGTGCGGCTGCGTCGCGCTCTGATCTACGACCTGCCTCCCGGTTCGCGGCTGAAGGCACAGCAGCGGGCGAGGGAGCTGATCAAGGTCCGCTCCGCGCTGGCCCGCGAGTGGTGGCGCTTTGAGGATGGGATGAGCACGCTCGATTGTGTGCTGATGACCGACCGTCTCGTCATCACCGTGGAGGGCGCCGGGACGGAGCCGCCCGTACCCGCCACCGATTGGTATCCCGCCCGTTCGCGGCTGGTCCGCGCGCTGGAGGCCGCTCGGCAGCTCGGCCAGGATCTCCAATGGGGATCGGTCCTGATCTCCGACGAGCCGCTGGCCGAGGCCGCCCCCGAGCAGCTCGAGCGGGCGCTCGTGGCCGCGGCCCCCCATCTGAGCGACGATGCGCGGGCCGAGCTGGCCGCGGGCTATCTCGGCAACCTGACCTGGGAGGCGGCCCGCCCCGCCGTGGGGCTCCCGCTCTCGTCGCTTCCGAACCGCTGAGCGCGCTGGTCTGAGTGAGCCCTCCGCGAGCCGAGGCAAGCCCGATGGTGCAAGCCAGCCCGACCGTGGCGGGGGCGCGCGCGGGGCTACCGTTCGCGGTGGCCGGCGCCTTGGTCGCGGGCTCCTTCGGAGTGCTGGCCCGCCCGGTGATCGGGCCGACCGCGGCGATCGTGATGTCGATCGTCGTGTTCGCCGCCTCCGCCCAGTTTGCCGCCCTCGCGGTATTGGCGTCCGGGGGGAGTGCGCTCGCGGCAATCGTGGCGGGCCTGCTGCTCAACCTGCGGTTCGTTCCGATGGGCATCGCCATCGCGCCCTGGCTGCCCCACCGCGCGCTGGGGCGGGCGGTGCGCGGCCAGGCGCTGGTCGACGCATCGTGGGCGCTCTCCAACCGGGGCGAGGGCAGGTTCGATGTCGACTTTCTGCTCGGGGCGACGCTCGTTCAGTATCCGAGCTGGGTGATCGGGACGATCGTCGGGGTGCTGGCCGGCGGCGTGATCGGCGACCCCACCACGCTCGGGCTCGACGCGGTCTTCCCCGCCTTCTTCCTCGCGCTGCTCGTGGTCGAGATGCGTCGGCCGGCGGCGCGCAGAGTCGCTGTCCTGGGCGCGGCAATCGCGCTTGCTCTGACGCCGGTTGCCCCGGCCGGCGTTCCGATCATCGCCGCCGCGCTGCCGGCCCTGCTCGGGTTGCGCCGGTGAGCGCGGCAGTCTGGATAACCGTCGGCGGCCTCGCTCTCGGAACCGCCGCCATCAAGGCGTTCGGCCCGGTGATCTTCGGCGGGCGCGATCTGCATCCGCTGCTGGGACGAGTGATCCCACTGCTGGCCCCCGCGCTGCTGGCAGCGCTGGTGGTGACCGAGACCGCCGCTGGGCGTGGACACCACGTGGTGGTCGACGCCCGGGCGGGTGGCCTGCTGGTCGCCGGCGTGGCGCTCTATCTGCGGGCGCCGCTGATCCTGGTGGTGCTCTGCGCGGCGGTCGCCACGGCGCTGCTGCGCGCGTTGGGGTAACGCCGCCACCGGGTAAGGTCAGGGCCAGATGCCCGGCCTGCTGCTCTACGGTGACACCGAGCGCTCCCCGGCGATGCGCCATGAGGTGCCGATCGCGATCATGGACGCGTTCCTGTTCGCCGAGCTCGACGGGCGCTCGATCGTGCTCACCTCCTCGCTGGAGCGTGACCGCGTCGCGGCGGTGCTGCCCGACGCCGAGATCTTCGACTTCTTCGACCTCGGGCTCAAAGAGCTCGTCGAAGACGGACTGGCCCGCGAGGAGGCCTCGCGGGAGGTGGTCGCTCGGCTGCTGACCCAGCTGGAGGTCCGGGAGGCCGCGGTTCCCGGCAGCTTTCCCGTCGCCCTGGCCGATCGCCTGAGGGCCGGCGGAATCGCACTGAGGATCGACGACGATGCCGTGGAGGCGCGACGCCGCGCCAAGGCCGGACCCGAGCTCCTGGGGATCCGCCAGGCCCAGCGGGCCGCGGAGGCCGGCATGGCGGCCGCGGCGGCGCTGCTCTCCCGGGCGCAGCCCGGTCCGGGCGGGGATCTGGTCATCGACGGCGCGCCGCTGCGCGCCGAGGACGTCCGCGCCGCGCTGCGCGCGGCATGCGCTGAACTCGACGCCCCGTGTCCGCCGGACGTGATCGTCGCCTCCGTGAGGGACGGCTACGGGCACGAGCCGGGATCCGGGCCGCTGCCGGCCGGACTGCCGATTCAGGTCGATCTCTGGCCTCGGCATGAGGCGAGCTCGTGCTGGGCGGACATGACCCGCACGTTCGTGGTGGGCCCGCCCGTGCCGGAACACGCGGACTCGATAACCGAGCAGGAGCGGCTGGTCGATCAGGTCATGCAGGCGACGATTGCCGCGGTGCGCCCGTCGCTGACCGGGCGCGAGCTCTACGACTCGGCCTGCGACGTGTTCGAGGCCGCCGGATACGCGACCCAGCGCACCGGATCCAGCGAGCGCGACGGCTTTCAGTTCGCCCTCGGCCACGGGGTCGGCCTCGAGGTGCACGAGGCCCCCTACGTTGGCCTGTCCGGCAACGAGCCGCTGGTCAGCGGCGACGTGATCGCGATCGAGCCGGGGCTGTGGGCCGGCGGGGTCGGCGGGGTCAGGTTCGAGGACCTCCTGCTGGTCACCGACGACGGTTGCGAGGTCCTGACCCATTACTCCTACGCTCTCTCTCCGACCGGATAAGGAGCTCCATGTCGACCACCCAATCATCCGTCGGCGCCGACGACCTTGAGGCGATCGTCAAGAGCGTGCGGGCGTTCGTCCGCGAGCAGGTCGTTCCACGCGAGCTGGAGATCGAGGAGAACGACGCGATCCCCGAGGATCTGCGCCGCCAGGCCATCGACATGGGCCTGTTCGGATATGCGCTGCCGGTCGAGCACGGCGGCCTCGGCTTCAGCGCCGGCGACGACGTGCGGCTGGCCTTCGAGCTCGGCTGGACGGCCCCCGCGTTCCGCTCGATGTTCGGCACCAACAACGGGATCGCCGGCCAGGTCCTGGTCAACTTCGGGACGCCCGAACAGCAGGCCGCCTACCTACCCCGGCTCGCGGCCGGCGAGGTGTCCTGCTTCTGCCTGACCGAGAGCGAGGCGGGCTCCGACCCGAGCGGGATGCGAACGCGCGCGATCCGCGACGGCGACCACTACGTGATCAACGGCGCCAAGCGCTACATCACCAACGCGGCGCTGTCGAATCTGTTCATTACTTTCGCCCGGACCGATCCGGCGGCCGAGGGCAGCCGCGGGATCTCGGTGTTCGTGGTCGAGTCGGATACGCCCGGCCTGGTCGTGGGCGGACACGACAAGAAGATGGGCCAGGCCGGGGCGTGGACCTCTGACGTGTACTACGAGGACGTCCGCGTTCCGGCCGAGGCGTTGATCGGCGGGGTCGAGGGCAAGGGCTTCGGCGCCGCCATGCGCTCGCTGGCCAAGGGCCGGCTTCACATCGCGGCGGTCTGCGTCGGGCTGGCCTCCCGGATCCTCGACGAATCGGTTCGCTACGCCGCCGAGGCGCGTCAGGGGGGCGCCGCGATCAGTCGCTTCCAGCTGGTCCAGGCGATGCTCGCCGAGTGCCACACCGACGTGTTCGCCGGACGCGCGATGGTGCTCGAGGCCGCGCGGCTGTTCGACTCCGGCGAGGACACCCGTTTGGCGCCCGCGGCCACGAAGCTCTTCTGTTCTGAGATGGTCGGCCGGGTGGCCGATCGCGGCGTCCAGATCCACGGCGGGGCCGGCTACATGCGCGAGGTCCCGGTCGAGCGCTTCTACCGCGATGCCCGCCTGTTCCGCATTTACGAGGGGACGAGCGAGATCCAGAAGCTGGTGATCGCCCGTCAGCTGCTGGACAACCTCTGACCGGACGGCTCGGTTTACGAGCTCTTAGTCCAGGCCGGCCAGGAACGCCTCCAGGCGGGTGGCGAACACGTCGTTGTCGTCGCCGGCGACCATGTGGCCGGCGGCCTGGACGTCGACCACCTCGGCCTGCGGGACCAGCTCCAGCATGTCGGCCATGCCCTCGTCGCTGACCACGTCGGACTGCGCGCCGCGGACGATCAGCGTCGGGATCGTCAGCCGCGACGCGGCAATCCGCAGGCGCTCGGGATTCGTCCGCCGCTGAGGCTCGTCGTCGATTCTGATGAACGCCGGATCCCAGTGCCAGTACCAGCGCCCGTCGGAGCGCTGGCGCACGTTCTTGCGCAGGCCGTCGAGGTTCCGCGCGCGCTTGCGCAGGGGGTTGTAGGCGGAGATCGCGTCGGCCACCTCCTCCAGCGAAGCGAAACCATTCCGGTGGTCGGTCATGAAGTCTCGGATCCGGCTGACGCCCCGGCGCTCGATCTTGACCACCACGTCGACGAGGACCAGACCACGAGCCAGCCCGGGATGCTCGCCGGCGGCGACAAGCGCGGTGATCCCGCCCAGCGACGCGCCGACCAGCACCGGCGGTTGCTCCAGCGTGGCGATGAAGGCGAGCAGATCGGCGACGAAACCGTCGAGCGAGTAGTCCTGTTCGGGGTGCCAGTCGCTGTCGCCGTGGCCGCGCGCATCGAGCGAGATCGCGGTGCGGCCGCCGGCGGCCAGACGCTCCGCGGTTCGCGCCCAGGAATGCCGGGTCTGGCCTCCGCCGTGTAACAGCAGCACGACGGAGTCGCCGGCATCGCTCGTCTCGCCGGTGTTGCCGGTGTTGCCGGTGTTGCCGGTGTTGCCGGTGTCGCCGGTGTCGCCGGCCCAGCGGTCTCCCGTGAGCCGGACGCCGGCGCCCTCGAATTGGAACGTCTCTGGGACCACGCTCGGCGAACCTACCGAAGTACGTCGCCGGCCCGACGTCCGGTGCCGCGGGACAGGAGTTCCGGCATGGGTCTGGAAATCTGCGGGATGAGCGAAAGCGCGGCCGATCGCGGACACGAGGAAACCGCCGAGGAGACGCTCGACAGGAACTTGATCGAGCTGCTCAACGAGTTGCGCGTCAGCGGTACCGGCATCCAGGTGCTGTTCGCGTTCCTGCTGGTGGTGCCCTTCAACAGCGGCTATCGCCGGATGAGCCAGTTCGACCGCATCGACTACTTCGTGGCGCTGCTGTGCATCGCGATCGCGGCGGTCCTGCTGATCGCGCCGTCAGTCCACCACCGCCTCCTGTTTCGCCAGCATCAGCGGCCCTACATCGTCAGCACCGCCAATCGGGCCGCGATCGCCGGCGCCGTCTTCCTGGGCTTCGGCCTGACGGCGATCCTGGTGCTGATCTCCAACGTGGTCTTCGGCGAGGTCGCGGCGGTGACGGTGGGAACGATCGCGGGCGTGGTTGTGCTGACCCTGTGGTTCGTGCTCCCGCTGCAACGCCGCTGGCGTGTAGGCACCGGGTCCGCATCCTCGCCGGCGCCCTGATTCGACCCCGCGGCGCCGCGCCAGGACAGCGAGGAGGCGAGTGGTCGACCTCGATATACTGCACAAAATCAATCCAATTGGTGCATATGTTTAGACACGGGAAGGCTCCGGTGGCCACGCAGACGCGCTCCGAGCTGGTCAAGCCCGTGCCCCCCGGCAGCTTCGTCTCGCAGGACGAACTCAACGCCGAGATGCGCTGGGACAGCCTCCAGGACGTTGGCCATCGGATCCCGAACGATCGCTTCTTCGTTCGCAACCACGCACCGACCCCGGTGATCGATGTCGCCACGTGGAAGTTGCACGTCTTCGGCAGCGGGCTGCGGGGCCGTCCTGACCGGGAACACGCCGTGACCCTCGGCTATGACGAGCTGCTCGGGCTCCCGGCGCGCACGCTCACGACGGTGCTCGAATGCGCCGGCAACGGACGCACGCTGTTCGAGGGCCAGCAGGGGATGCCGGTGCCGGGAACGCCGTGGGGTCTGGGCGCGGTCGGCGCGGCGCGCTGGACCGGGGCGCTGCTCTACGACGTGCTCGAGCTTGCCGGGATCACCCTCGCCGCGGTCTCGCTGATGGCCGAGGGGCTGGACGGGCCGGTCCGCGACGCGGGGGTCGACCTCGGGCGCTTCAAGCGCGCGCTGCCGGTGGAGAAGGCGCTGGAGGACGTGCTGATCGCCTACGCCATGAACGACGAAGAGCTGCCCGCCGACCACGGCTTCCCGGCGCGCCTGATCGTGCCGGGCTGGTTCGGCATGGCCAGCATCAAGTGGCTCGGCTCGATCGAGGTCTCAGACCGGGTGCTGCATTCCCACTGGAGCACCGCGGAGTACCGGATGACCGGTCCGAGCTACCCGGCTGACGAGCCGCCGCTCGGCGAGGGCGCTGTGAACAGCGCGTTCGAGCTTCCCTGGGACGCGCCTCTCGAGCTTGGGCGCCGGCAGCTGCTGCACGGTCGCTCGTGGTCGGGCCGGGGACCGATCACCCGTGTCGAGGTCAGCGTCGATGACGGCGCGAGCTGGCACGAGGCCGAGCTGATCGCGCCCAGCCTGCCCTACTCCTGGGTCCGCTGGCGCTACCCGTGGACGCCAACCCGGCTGGGTGAGTACGAACTACGGGCTCGCGCCACCGACGTCGGCGGGCGCACCCAGCCCGACGCGACTCCGTACAACGACGGCGGCTACGTGTTCAACGCCGTGGCCGCCCACCCGGTGACGGTGTCGCGGAGCTGACCGCCCCCGGCGGGGCGGAGCTCACCACCCCGGCGGCCCGGGAGCTGCACCGCCGTGGGCCTTTAGAAGATCTGGCTGATGCCGTGGATCGCGGCTCGGCCGAGCACGATCTCGAGCACGACGCCGGCCACGCCGAACACCACGCCGGCGATGACGACGAGCACGTCCTCGAGCAGCACGCCCAACGACACCAAGACGACGCCGAGCGACGGCAGCGTGTCGAGCCCAGAGAACGGCGGCGCGAGGAACGCGCCGAGTGAGCCTCCGATCACGATCAGGCCGAAGAAGATGTTGGTCAGTCGGTGGTTGAACAGATAGCGCGCCCGCGGCCGGGAGAACCGCTCGAGCCAGCGAATCAGCCGCAACAAGGCGGCGATGAAGCGTTGCTGCCGCGGGCCGGCAAGCTCCGTCCCGCGCCAGCGCTTCGGCAGCCAGATCTCCTCACGGCCCGCGATCAGCTGGAGCGCGAGCAACACCGCAATGATTTCGAACACGTGCGTGGCTCCGCCGGTGGGTAGGGGCAGCGCGGAGACGCCGAGCAACAGCACGAACAGGATCGAGAAGCTGTTCTTGCCGAACACCGCCGTCAGGCTGGCCATCGTCTTCTCGCCTTCGCCGGTCAGCCAGCCTTCGAGCTGTTCACTGACCGGCGCCTCCGGCGAGCTCACTCGGCCCGCTCGGGACTCGTGCGAGCTCACTCGGCCCGCTCGGCACTCGTGGGAACCGACGCAGTCGAGCGCTCCGTGATCAAGCGGGCGCCGCGCCCGTGGTTGAAGAAGCTGAAGGACCAGCGGATCATCACCAGCAGGCGGTTCTGGTAGCCGATCAGGTACCAGAGATGCACCACCAGCCAGACCATCCAGGCGAGCAAGCCGCTGAGCTTGATCGGGCCGATGGCCGCCACCGCGCGTCCGCGCCCGATCGTGGCCAGGTTGCCCTTGTCGAAGTACTTGAACGGAGGTGTCGAACGGCCTTGCAGCCGGTTTCGCACCAGCTTGGCCGCGTACTTGCCCTGCTGGATCGCCACCGGCGCGACGCCGGGGAGTGCGGTCACTCCGCCGTCTGGATTTCGCACCCGCACCATGTCGCCCAGGACGATCACCTCGGGGTGCTCAGGCAGGGTCAGGTCGGGCTGCACCGAGACGCGGCCGGATCGATCGACCTCCGCTCCGCTGCCCTCGCCGAGCGTGCGGCCCAGCTCGGAGGCTTGGACGCCGGCGGCCCAGATCACCGTCTTGGCGTGCACGCGCTCGCGCCTGCCGTCGGCCGTCTCGAGCGTGACGCCGTCGGCATCGATGTCGACCACCGAAGTGCCCAGTGTGGGCGTGACGCCGAGTCGCTCCAGCGAGCGGGCCGTCTTGGCAGACAGCGACGGCGGGAACGTCCCCAGCAGGCGGTCGGTCGTCTCGACCAGCAGCACGCGCGCCGTGCGCGGGTCGATGTTGTGAAAGTCACGCTTGAGGTCCCGGGCCAGCTCACCGATCTGTCCGGCCATCTCCACGCCGGTTGGGCCGCCGCCGACCACAACGAAGGTCAGCTCTGCCGCTCTGGCCTCCGGGTCGCTCTCGACCTCGGCGCGCTCGAACGCGGTGAGGATCTCGGAGCGCACGCCGACCGCGCTCTCCAGCGATTTCACCTCCGCGGCAAATTCGCGCCAGGATTCGTGGCCGTAGTACGCGTAGCTCGAGCCCGCGGCCACGATCAGCGTGTCGTAGGACAGCTTCGGCGGCGCCGCGACCCCGGCCACCCCGCGGAGTGCCACCTCGCGTGCCTGGAAGTCGAATCCCGTCACCTCGCCCAGGATCACTCGCACGTTGGAGTCTGACTTGAATAGCGCGCGCAGGGGATAGGCGACCTCGCTGGCGGACAGCGCCCCAGTCGCCACCTGGTAGGTGAGTGGCTGAAACAGATGGAAGTTGCGGCGGTCGACCAGCGTCACCTCGACCGGCGCGCGACGCAGCTTCTGAACGGCGCGCAGCCCGCCGAACCCGCCGCCGACGACGACCACCCGATGAGCCGAGGCTTCCACCGCCGTGAGTCTATGCCGCCAGGCTCATCTGACCGGCGCCTATCGTTCACCGACAGTGACCTCAGCGGTCACGGACTGTTGACTTGGCCCGCGCTGACGGCTGACCGCTCCGAAGCGCTCTCAGGAGGATGCCGCAGTCACTCTCCCCTGCGGCGTCCGCCCGCTGAACACGGGCGGGCCGTCGTAGAGTGAGCGGCCGTGAGCCCCGACCTGCCTGAGACGATTGGCGTGATCGGAGCCGGCACGATGGGCGCCGGGATCGCCCAGCTCGCCGCGCGGACCGGGGTGCGGACGCTGTTGCACGATCCCGTGGCGGAAGCGCTCGAGCGAGGAATGGCGGGCATCCACAAGGCGCTGGACCGCCTCGTCGATCGCGGCAAGCTCTCGGCGCAGGATGCCGCGGCGCTGGCCGACCGGATCGAGCCCGCGCACGAGCTCGCCGAACTCGCGCCGTGCGGCTTCGTGATCGAGGCGGCGCCCGAGCGCCTCGAGCTGAAGCTCGACCTGTTCGGCCGGCTGGCCGAGATAGTCGGCCCGGATGCCGTCCTGGCCACCAACACCTCATCGCTGTCGGTGACCGAGATCGCCGCCGGCGTTCCCGGTCCCGAGCGCGTCGTAGGGCTTCACTTCTTCAACCCGGCACCGGTGATGAAGCTGGTGGAGGTGGTCGCCGGGGAGACGTCGGGCGAGGCGGCGATCGCGATGGCGCGCGCCGTCGGCGCGGCAATGGGCAAGCGAGTGATCGACGCCGCCGACATCGCCGGATTCCTGGTCAACCGCGTCAACCGTCCGTTCTCGCTCGAGTCGCTGCGGCTGCTGGCCGAGCGGGTGGCCGGCGTGGAGCAGATCGATCGGATCGCCCGGCTCGGCGGCGGCTTCAGGATGGGGCCGCTGGAGTTGATGGACCTGGTCGGGATCGACATCAACCACGCGGTTGCCGAGAGCCTCTACAGGGCGACCTTCGGCGAGCCGCGCTACCGGCCCTCGCCGCTGCAGGCCCGGATGGTCGCGGCCGGCCGGCTCGGCCGGAAGACCGGTGGCGGCTGGTACGACTACGCCGAGGGCACCGATCACCGGCCGGCCGATCCCGAGCCACCGGACGCGGGCCGGGGCGAGGGCCGCGTGGTCTTCCTTACCGGCGAGCTGCCGATCGCCGATGAACTGGCCCGGGCCGCCGTCGAGGCCGGGTTCGTGGTGGCGCGCCGGGCGGGACGCCCGGTCGAGCCGGCGCCGGAGAATCCGTGGCTGACCGTCGACTGCGAGGGCTTCCAGGCCGGCGGTCGCTTCGGGACCGGGCCGTATCCCGGGCGCGAGGGCCCGCGGGCACGGCTCCTGCACGACAGCTCACTGGCCCTGTCGGAGCCGACCGCCGTCGGGTTCCACGTGCTGCCCCCGTTCGACGCCGGCCGCCTGGTCGAGCTGACCCGGACGTCCGCGACAGGGCCCGCCGCGATCGAGCGCGCTCAGGAGCTGTTCGCCGCGCTCGGTCGCCACACAGAGTTCGTGGCGGACGCTCCCGGGCTGGTACTCGGCCGGATCGTCTGCGCGCTGATCAACGAGGCGGCGTTCCTGATCGGCGAGGGTAACGGCACCGCGGAGGACGTCGACGCCGGGCTGACCTTGGGCGTCAACCATCCCCGCGGTCCGCTCGCGTGGCTGGAGGCGATCGGCCACCGCCACGTCATCTCGCTGCTCGACGCGCTGCACGGCGAACTCGGCGAAGACCGCTACCGGGTCGCCCCGCTGCTGCGACGGCAGCTCGCGCTCAGCCATCCCGGGAGCTATTGACCGCCGGTACGATCGTTCGATGGTGAGCCTCGTCGTCCCCGGGAGCTCCGAGCGAATGCTCGCGAAGGCGCGGGGGATCGATGTCGACGAGCTGATCATCGACCTCGAGGACGCCGTCCTGCCGGAGCGCAAATCGGAGGCGCTGGCCGCGGTCCTGGAGGCGCTCGACGGCGCAGGCTTCAAGGCCGGCCGCGTGCTCGTTCGCGTCAACGCGATCGGCACGGCTTGGGTGCACCGGGAACTGATCGCGCTGAGCGAGGTCACCGCGATCGCCGGGATCGTCGTGCCCAAGGTGCAGAGCGCCGGCGACCTGGCCTTCGTCGATCGCCTTCTCGATGGGGCCGAGCTCGCGTGCGAGCGCCACCAGCGGCTGCACGTGCAGGCGCTGATCGAGACGGCGCGGGGGCTGGCCGGCCTCGATCGGATCGTCTCCGCCAGCCCGCGGCTCGAGGCGCTCATCCTCGGCTACGCCGACCTCTCGGCCTCGCTCGGTCGCTCGCGGGCCGGCGCCGGCGATCTCGACAGATGGCTCGCCGTGCAGGATGCCGTCCTGATCGCGGCGCGCGCCGCCGGTCTGCGGGCGATCGACGGCCCCCATCTGGGGCTCGAGGACACCGATGAGCTGATCGCCGCCGCCCGCCGGGCGGCCGACCTCGGTTACGACGGCAAGTGGGCGATCCACCCCTCGCAGCTGGAGCCGATCGCGGCGGAGTTCAAGCCCTCGCGGGCGGAGGTCGAGCACGCGGAGTCGGTGCTCCGAACGTTGGCCCGGGCGGCGCAGGACGGCGGCGGCACGGTGGCCATGGACGGGGAGATGCTCGACGAGCCGGTGCGGCTCGCCGCCCTGCGGACGCTCTCGCGCGCGGGGCGGGCGACGGAGCCGGCCGAGTGACCATGCTCGACGCCCCAGTTACCGTCGCCGGGCCCTGGTACGAGGAGCTCGAGGTGGGGCAGGTGTTCGATGGCTCGCCGGGGATGACGCTGACCGCGGGGCACGCGGCGCTCCACCAGGCCGTGCTGGGCGACCGCCTGCGGCTCCCGCTGGACCGCCACCTGGCCGGCGACGTGATCGACGCGGGGGCACCTTTGGCCCACCCGGGACTCGTCTGCGACGTCGCGATCGGCCAGTCGACGCTGGCCACCCAGCGAGTGATCGCCAATCTGTTCTACCGCGGGCTGGCCCTGCGTCGCGCCCCGCGGATCGGCGACACGCTGCGCACGACCACGGAGGTGGTCGCGCTGCGCGACACCTCGTCACGGGCGGGTCGAGCGCCAACCGGTTTGGCCGTGCTCCGCGTGCGGACGCTCGACCACACCGGCAAACCGGTGCTGGACTATCACCGCTGCGCGATGCTGCCGATGCGCGAGGAGTCCGCCCGCCCCGGCCACGCCGATGACTTCGATGCGATCCGGTCAGAGCTCGATCCGGCGCAGCTGACCGAATCGATCCGCGGCTGGGACCTGGCCAGATATCGCGAGTTGATTCCCGGGCCCCACGGCGCCGGGCTGGCGGTGGGCAGCGTCTACGCCGTCGAGAGCGGGGACACGGTCACCGGCGCACCCGAGTTGGTGCGGCTGACGCTGAACGTCGCGGCGGCCCACAGTGACCCGGCGTCGAGCGGACGCGGACGGCGGCTGGTCTACGGCGGCCACACGATCGGCATTGCCCTGTCCCACGCGACTCGGGCGATCCCCAACCTCGTGACGGTGCTCGCCTGGCGCTCGTGTGACCACCTCGCGCCGGTGTTCGAGGGGGATGTACTGCGCAGCGTGGTCACGGTGCAGGCGGTGGAGCCATCGGCCGACGTCGATGGCGTGCTGGTCGATTTGCGCGTGCAGACCCGGGCCGACCGACCGGCGGGGGAGGACGCCGCAGCGGTGCTCGACTGGCGGCTGGTCGGAGTGATGGCGTGAGCGGCGATGGCGCTCACCCGAATCCGGGCATCCTCGATGGACTGCGGCTGATCGAAGGCTCGGCCTTCGTGGCCGCACCGCTCGGCGGCATGACCCTGGCTCAGCTCGGCGCCGACGTGATCCGCTTCGACCAGCTCGGGGGCGGTCTCGACTACCACCGTTGGCCGCTGGCTTCGACACCGCCGGGCGCCGGCGAGGACGGCCGCCCGGCGGTCGGGCAGAGCCTCTTCTGGGCCGGGCTGAACAAGGGGAAGCGCTCGTTCCAGGTCGACCTCGGATCCGAGGCGGGCCGCGAGCTGGTCACCGAGCTGATCGCGACGGCGGGAAGCCTGCTGACCAACTTCCCCGCGCGCGGCTGGCTGAGTTACGAGACGCTGCGATCCCGCCGTGAGGATCTGATCATGGTCTCCCTGGCCGGCAACCCCGACGGCAGCTCCGAGGTCGACTACACCGTCAACCCGGCGACTGGATTCCCCTGGGCCACCGGACCCCGCAATCTGTCCGAACCGCTCAACAGCGTGCTGCCCTCGTGGGATCTCGTGATGGGAGGCCTTGCCGCGACCGGCCTGCTGGCCGCCGAGCGCCACCGCACCCGCACCGGCGAGGGTCAGTTGATTCGCCTCGCGCTCTCCGACGTTGCGTTCGCCACGGTCGGAAACCTCGGCCGGATCGCCGAGGCTCAGCTCGGCGGGACCGATCAGCGCAAAGACGGCAACTACCTCTACGGCGCGTTCGGCGCCGACTTCCCGACGCAGGACGGCCGGCGGGTGATGGTGGTCGCGCTCACGGCGCGGCAGTGGAAGGCCCTGGTGGAGGCCACCGGCCTGCGTTCGGCCTTCGACGGGATCGAGCAGGTGAGCGGTCAGGATCTCGGCACCGAGACCGGCCGGTACGAGGCGCGGGATCTGATCGCCGCGATCTTGCGGCCGTGGTTTGCCGCCCGCACCCTGTCGGAGGTCCGCGAGCGGTTCGCCGGCACCGGCGTGTCGTGGGGTCCGTATCAGACCTTCAACCAGCTCGTTGCGGAGGACCCCCGCGCGTCAACGGAGAATCCGATGTTCTCCGAGATCGAGCACCCGGGCGTCGGTCGCTACCTGGCGCCCGCGTCGCCGCTGGACCCAGCCGAGCTCGGTCGCCTACCGGTCCGCCGTGCCCCGATTCTGGGCGAACACACCGAGCAGATCCTGGCCGAGGTGCTCGGCCTCAGCTCGGGTGAGATCGGCTCGCTGTTTGACCGCAAGATCGTCGCCGGGCCCGCGACGGCGCTGGTGTAGGCCTGAGCCGCCGCGAGGCCCGCGACGGCGTTGGCGTAGACCTACCGCCGTCCGAGATCGTGACAATCGACACGAGATCCAATAAGCTGCTGGGCTGTGACGGCGATCCTCGAGGGCATGCGCGTCGTCGAGGGCTCGGCGTTCGTGGCCGCTCCACTCGGTGGAATGACGCTCGCCCAGCTCGGCGCCGACGTGATCCGCTTCGATCCGATCGGGGGCGGACTCGACCAGACGCGCTGGCCGGTGACCGAAGAAGGCAAGAGCCTGTTTTGGGCCGGCATGAACAAGGGGAAGCGATCGATCCAGGTCGACCTGGGCTCGCCGCGCGGTCGCGAGCTGGTGCTGGAGCTGGTGAGTGCGCCGGGCCCCGACGCCGGCTTGTTCCTGACCAACTTCCCGCTGCGCGGCTGGCTCGATGAGGCCGCGCTGACCAAGCAGCGGCCCGATCTGATCACCGTCAACATCACCGGCAACTTCGACGGCTCCTCCGCGGTCGACTACACGGTCAACCCGGCGACCGGGTTTCCCTGGGCGACCGGACCGCGCCACCTGTCGGTTCCGTTCAATCACCTGCTCCCGGCCTGGGACGCCATCACCGGAACGTTGGCCGCCACCGGTCTGCTCGCGGCCGAGCGCCACCGGCGCTTGACCGGGGAAGGTCAGGTCGTGCGAGTGGCGCTGTCGGATGTGGCCCTGGCCATGGTCGGCAACCTCGGGAAGATCGGCGAGGCCCAGATCAACCGCACCGAACGTCTGAAGGACGGGAATTACCTCTACGGGGCGTTCGGCCGTGACTTTCTCACCCGCGACGGACGGCGGCTGATGATCGTCGCGCTGACGCTCCGGCAGTGGAAGAACCTCGTCAAGGCCACCGGCCTCGACGAGGCGTTCGCCGGCTGCGAGCGGATGATGGACGTCAACCTCGACCTGGAGGGCGACCGGTTCGCGGCGCGCGAGGTGCTGGGGGCAATCCTCAAGCCGTGGACGACGGCACGCACACTCGAGGAGATCCGCGAGATCTTCGACGTTCACGACGTCTGCTGGGGTCCCTACTGGTCGTTCACCGAGTTGGTCGAGCACGACCGGCGCTGCTCGCCGGAGAACCCGATGTTCCAGGCAGTGGAGCAGCCAGGAATCGGCTCCTACCTGATGCCGAGCACCCCGCTGCGCTTCGACGCCTGCGAGCGGCTTGCCCCCAAGCGCGCTCCGCTGTTGGGCGAGCACACCGACGAGGTGCTCGCTGACCTGCTCGGGCTGACCGATGCCGAGATCGGCCGGCTGTATGCCGACGGCGTCGTCGGAGGTCCGGTGCCGGTGGCCGGCTGAGCGATCCCCCGGGCGCCCCTCGCCCCGGCTCGGTCTCGTCCGCGGATTAACCGTCTAGCCGCTCAGCACCGCGCGAGCCGCGTTGTGGCCGGGGATGCCGCTGACGCCCCCACCGCGCCGGGCGCCGGCTCCGCACAGCCAGACGTTGGCGTGAGCGGTCTCGACGCCCCAAGTCCCCGCCTCCGCGTCGGGCTCGGCGAACGGCCAGGCGAGGTCACGGTGGAAGATGTGGCCGCCTGGCATCCCCAGCTCCGCCTCGAGCTCGAGCGGGGTGTGGGCATCCAGGCAGGGCTCGCCGTCGGCGGTGCTCCACAGGCATCCGTCCAGCGGCTCGGCCAGCACCGAATCGACGGATGCGATCGTCGCCGCGACGGCGGCGTCCTTCGCCCCCGCGGCGCCGAACAGCCGGGCGGGCATGTGCAGGGCGAAGATGGTCAGGGTGTGGGCGCCGGCGGCCTGCAGCTCGGGCGAGAGGATCGTTGGGTCGGTGAGGGAATGGCAGTAGAGCTCGCACGGGGGAAGAGTCGGGATCGTCCCCGCGGCCGCCTGCTCGTAGGCCAGCTGCAGCTGCTCGTAGCCCTCGTTGACGTGGAACGTCCCGGCGAACGCCTGCTCGGCGCCGACATCGGGGTCACGCAGCTTGGGCAGGCGGCCCAGCAACAGGTTCAGCTTCAGCTGCGATCCCTCCGGCCGCTCCACCGCCGGTTCACCGAGCAGCCGCGCCAATACGGCCGGCGCGACGTTTGCCAGCACGTGGCGGGCGCCATGGCGGGAGCCGTCGGCGCACCTGACCTCGGCGCGCGCGCCGTCGGTCTCGATCGCCATAACCTCGGCCTCGGTGCGGACCTCGACGCCGGCGTTGGCCGCTGCCTCGATCAGCGCCCCGGTGAGCGCGCCCATGCCCCCGACCGGAACCTTCCACAGGCCCGTCCCGTCGCCGATCACGTGGTAGAGGAAGCACCGGTTCTGGCGCAGCAACGGATCATCGGCCGGGGCGAAGGTCCCGATCGTGGCGTCGGTCAGCGCGACGCCGCGCAGCAGATCGGATGAGAACGAGCGCTCGAGGAGCCGGCCGAGCGGCTCCTCGATCAGCGCCTGCCAAGCCGGATCGTCATCGACCAGCCTGCGCAGGTCCGCGCGCGCCGGCAACGGCCCCGTCAGCGTCCACGAGATGCGTTGCGCAACGCTGCGCAGCCGGTCGTAGAACGCCTCCCACTGCGCGAACGCGTGGGGATCGCCGGTCAGCCGCTGCATCGAAGCGGCCGTGATCTGCCTGCGGTCGCACACCAGCAGCCCCGCGTCGTCGTAAGGGGTGTAGGACGACACCGACCGCGTCCGCAGTTCGACGTTCAACCCGAGCTGGCGGCGCAGCTCGGCCGGGAACAGGCTGACCAGGTAGGAGTAGCAGGAGACACGGGCGTCGACGCCGGGGAACAGCGCTCGCGAAACGGCGGCGCCCCCGAGCTCAGCCGCGCGCTCGAGGACCAGGACCGATCGACCGGCGCGAGCGAGCAGGATTGCGGCGACCAGACCGTTGTGACCGCCGCCGACGATCACGGCGTCCCGCGCGTTATCCATCAAGGGCCGGAAGCGGAATCGGATGGCGGTCGGGATCCTCGGCCATGGCGCAACCGTAGCCGAGCTCAGGCGGCGGTCCAACCCGCCCAGCGATCGACCGAGATCGCGACGATCGCCCCCGCGGGCGGCGCCTCGCGATAGGGCTGGTAGCGCTCCGAGAGCGCACGGAGCGCTTCGCTGCGCAACCCGGCTTCCCGGTCCGGCGCGATCACCCTCGCGGTGCCTTCGGCCCGGACCCACCAGAGCTCCTCCCAGTCCTCGGAATAGTGATCGACCAGCGCAGCGACCCGAGGATTGGCAGCGATGTTGGCCAGCCGCCGCAGCGCCGTCGTGCGCTTGGGCTTGGCGTCGACGGCGCTGACGATCGTGCCGGCGTCAAGCAGGGCAAAGGTGAACGGAACGAGGTGTGGGACGCCGTCCTTCGAGGCGGTAGCGAGCCGGGCCACGCGGGCGGTGGCAAACCGATCGCGAGCCTCGTCTTCGGTCATGGCCGCAGGGTAGCCGCGTCCCGAGGAGGAGTAGCGTTCACCAGATGCGCGCTCCAATCACTCTCGATCTCCACCTCCCGAACTTCAACTACCCGGATACCGGTCCGGACCAGGTCTTCGAACGTCTGGTCGAGATCGCCACGACGGCCGAGGCCTCGGGCTTCAGCTCGATCTCGCTGATGGACCACCTGCACCAGATTCCGCCGGTGGGCCCGGCGAAGAACTGGATGTTCGAGGGCAACACGATGCTGGCCGCTCTAGCCGCCCGCACCTCCACGGTCACCCTCGGGCTGCTGGTCGGCGGCGTGACCTACAGAAATCCCGCCCTGGTGGCCAAGACCGTCACCACCCTCGACATCATCTCGGGCGGCCGGGTCTGGTGGGGCATCGGCGCCGCCTGGTTCGAGGAGGAGCACCGCGCCTACGGATTCGACTTCCCCCCGCTGAAGGTCCGCTTCGAGATGCTCGAGGAGGCCCTCCAGATCGGCCGCGCGATGTTCACGGAGGATCAGGCCAGCTTCACGGGCCAGCACTTCCGCGTCGAGGAGGCCTACAACAACCCCAAGCCTCTGCGCGGCGACATCCCGATCGTGATCGGCGGCAGCGGCGAGCGCAAGACGCTGCGCATGGTCGCCCAGTACGCCGACGGCTGCAACGTGTTCGGCGACCCGGCGCGGGCCAAGCACCTGATGGAGGTGTTGGCCGGACACTGCGAGAACGTGGGCCGCGATCCGGCGGAGATCACCAAGACCGGGATGGGGGTCGTGGTGATCGCCCCGACCCACGACGGCGCCCTGGCCAAGGTCGAGGCGCTCAAGCAGGCCGGGTTGCCGGCCGAGCGCGTCGCCATGCTGATGGCCGGAGACCCCGATGAGCTCGCTGAGAGGATGTCCGCCTTCAAGGAGGCCGGACTCGAGGGGATGACGGTGTCGCTCCCTGACGTCCACGACCTCGAGGCGGTCGAGCTGGCCGGACGTGCGCTGGGGCCGGTCTTCGCCGCACCCGTTCCTGCGTAGCAGCCGCACCCGCGGCTGCGTAGCCGACTACCGCAGCGGAGCCATCGCCTCGGCCAGCGGCTCAAGCACTCCGGCGTTCAGCGGCGGCAGCAGGTACAGAATCGCCAGCTCGAGGCCGTGCTCGCCGAGCGCCGCGATCTCCTGGACGGCCTGATCGATGTGCTCCTCGGAGCCTGACTTCAGCCAGACATGGGCCGACAGGGTGATCTCGTGCGGGTCGCGGCCGATGTCGGCACAGCGAGCATGGAGGACTTCGCGCTTGTGCGCGAATTCCTCGGGCGTGCCGCCGACGAAGTTCCAGTGCTGGGCATATTTGGCGACCGCCGGGAGCGTGCGCCGCTCGCCGCTGCCGCCGATGCAGATCGGGGGATGGGGTTTCTGCGGGCCCTTAGGCTCATTGCGAGCGTCGGTCAGCTGGTAGTACCGGCCGGCGAAGGTCGTCGTCTCCTGCGAAAGCAGGCCGATCAGCACCTCGCAGGCTTCCTCAAAGCGGTCAAAGCGCTCCCGGAGGCTGCCCAGTGGGATGCCGTAAGCGCCGGACTCCTGCTCGTTCCAGCCGGCGCCGATGCCCAACTCGAGCCGGCCGCCGGAGATGATGTCGAGCGTCGAGACGATATTGGCCAGCACCGCCGGATGGCGGTAGTGGATGCCCGTGACCATCGTCCCGAGCCGCAGCCGTCGCGTCGCCTGAGCCAGGGCGGCCAGCATCGTCCAGCCCTCGAGGCATGGGCCGGTGAGGTCGGGCGGCCCGGTGGGGGACTGGATCGGGTAGAAGTGGTCGAACAGCCAGCCGGATTCGAACAGCTCGATCTCGTCGGCCGCCCGCCAGATCGAGAGGACCTCGGTCCAGGTCGTGTTCTGGTTGGCCGTCTTGAAGGCGAAGCGCATGGCGGTCGCTGGGGTGCTCAGCAGCCGTCGACGCCGCAGCTCTCGCCGCCGACCAGCGCCGCTTCCGGCGCCTGGTTCGCCCAGCCCTGACGCAGCAGTTCCAGCAGCGCCTGGGGTGGCTGGGCGCCCGTCGCGCCGAGCGCGCGATCGACGACGAACATCGGCACGGCGCTGATGCCGAATCGGCTCGCGGTCCGCTCGTCCTCCCGGACCTGCTCGGCGTACCGGTCGCCGGCCAGCATCTCGCGCACCGCGTCCTCGGGAAGCCCGACCTCGGTGGCCAGGCGCAGGAGCGTGTCGTGATCGCTGATCAGCTCGCCCTCACAGAAGTAGGCCCTGAGCAGGCGCTCCTTCATCTCGTCCTGACGGCCGTGCGCCTGCGCCAGGTGGACGAGCCGGTGGGCATCAAACGTCGATCCGCTGCGCGCGATGTCGAAGCGGAACACCAGGTTCTCGCCGGCCGCGGTGTCGGTCATCTGCCGCTCCATCTCACGCGCGCGCTCGATCGTCATCCCGTACTTCTCGGCCAGCCGGGCGGCGCGATCGCCCTCCCGCTCGGGGGGCGCCGACGGGTCGAGCTCAAAGCTCCGCCAAGTCACCCGCACGCCCTCGCGGTGCTCGAATTGCGTCAGCGCGGCTTCGAAGCGACGCTTGCCGACGTAGCACCATGGGCAGGCGATGTCAGACCAGATTTCGACGTCCACGATCAATCCTTGCTTGAGAGTGCAACCAAGCCTAGCGACACGCGAGACAACGTTGGTCCGGGAGCGACTCCGCGCCCGGACCCGCTTAGACGCGGCTGGGCCTGCTCATTCGCGAGCTTTGCCCGTCCCTGATCGCTGAGCCGCTTCGCGCAGCGCGGCCCACTCGGTGAGCTTGACACGCGGTCGTCCGGGATCCGACGCCGCGCCGGCGGCGGTCTCGATCGCATCGATCGCCTGCCAGACCTCCCAGGTCACCGCATATGTGGCGCGCGTCGCGATCATCTCCTCGATGTCGTCCGCGACGGGATCGTTGAGGCGTCCGCCGACCGCATCCTCGAGAATCTTCTCGACGGTGTCGTGGGCATCCTTCTTGTTTGTCCCGATCACGCCAGACGGTCCGCGCTTGATCCAGCCCGACACGTATTCGCCGGCGTGGTGGGTACCGTCGGCGGCGGTCACCCGGCCGCCCGCGTTGCGGATCAGGCCGCGGCCCTCGTCGAAGGGTATGCCGGCGACCGGCTGTCCGGTGTAGCCGATGGAGCGGAACACCAGCTGGGCCGGGATCTCCTCAAACGCTCCGGTGCCGCGCGCGGCCAGCGAGCCATCCTCGCGCGCGACGATCTCGTTCTGCTCGATCCTCACGGCGCGGACCCGACCCGCCGCATCGCCGAGCAGCTCCACCGGTGAGGCCAGGAAGCGGAAGCGGACCGTGATCGGCTTGCCGGTTTTCGGCCGGGCGGCATATTCCTGCACGATCTCGACATTGCGCCTGCGGGTCTTGTCGGCCTCCAGAAGGGCGACCGCCGAGAGCTCGTCGAGCTCGCCACCGACGACTTCGACATCGGCGCGCGCGAGTTCACCCATCTCGAGCAGCTCCGGATTCGTGAAAGCTGCCTGGAGGGGGCCGCGGCGGGCCAGGATCGTGACCTCCTCGATCCCGCTGGAGCTCAACACGTCCATCGCGTGGTCGGCCGTGTCCGTGACCGCGAGCTCGGACGGAGCCAGCGCGAGCATCCGAGCGACGTCGATCGCGACGTTGCCCGCGCCGACGACCACCACCTGCTTGGCCTGCAGGTCGACCTCCAGGCCCGAGTGGTCCGGGTGGCCGTTGTACCAGGCGACGAACTCCGTCGCGGCATGTGAGCCGCGGAGGTCCTCACCCGGGATCCCCAGTCGCTTATCGATCGATGTGCCGATCGTGTAGCAGACGACGTGGTAGCGCTCCAGCAGGTGCTGGCGAGTGATGTCGCTGCCCAGCTCGACGTGCCCGAAGAACCGAAAGCGCTCGTGTTGGGAGGTCTTGTCGTAAGCCCGCGTGACCGACTTGATCTTCGGATGGTCCGGAGCCACGCCCGCCCGCACAAGCCCATACGGCGTCGGCAGGCGGTCGTACAGGTCGACGGCGAACTGCGGCTCCTCGACCGCGAGCAGCTGGCCGGCGGCGTAGAAGCCACTTGGCCCAGCACCGATGATCGCAACACGGAGGGGAGAGCTGTGATTCATCTATGCCAAAGGGTAGGAGGTGATGCGCCGCGCACGCCCAACTGCAGACTGAGCGGTGTCGACTACTTGGCTGTAGCCGAGACATCACAAAAAATGGAGCTAGGGGGACTCGAACCCCCGACCTCCTGGGTGCGATCCAGGCGCTCTCCCAACTGAGCTATAGCCCCGTGCGGCGGGTGAAACCGCCCGGTAGCGCCACAGTTTAGCCTTGCGGGCGCAACCTCCGCCGGGCCGCCGGCGGGCAAGCGCCAAGGGCGCGTTCTCGCCTGGGCGGGTGCGGTACAGGGGTTGCAGAAAAACGGGTTTCCGCCGATACCCAGGAAATGGGTAAGCGAAAACAAGCATGAGCTTCCGCACCAGGCTAACCAGCTTTTTTGCGCTGATCGTGATCCTGCCGATGGTCGGTGTCGGTTTCCTGGTATTCCGGCTGATTTCCGACAGCCAGACCGGTAAGGCTGACGCGCGCGCGAGCGGCCTGGCGACGAGCGCGCAGAGCACCTACCTGAGCGCGGCCGCCACGGGACGAAACGATGCCCAGACGATCGCCAAGGATCTGAGCCTCACCCCCGGCCCGTCACTCCAGCCGCGCCTGGCCGCTCTGATCGGCGGAGCCGGGGTGACGCGGATCCGTGTGAGCCGCGGAAGGCACGCGCTCGTCGATGTCGGTGACATGACCAGCATCGCGCCAGGGGCGGCCAGGGTGGGGGCGGGGAGAAGCCATGTTCCACTCACCGTCGCCGTTTCGGTGCTGACGGCATCCGACTACGCCCACAGCCTCAGGGCCCCGGGTGTCGAGATCGTCGTCCGCACAGGGAGGCGGACGCTCGCAGCCACGCTGCCGGCGGCGGCCAATCAGCCGCTGCCCACGGGACGGAGAACGATCAAGGTGGCGGGCGCCACCTATCGAGCGGTCACCGAGTCCCTCCCCGGGTTCGAGGGCCGCCCGGTCGCCGTCACGGTCCTCTCCAATCTGTCCGCCACGGCACAGCCGCTCGGCACCAGTCAGGTCGTCGCCGCCGCCTTCATCGCCGGGTTCCTGGTGCTCGCGTTCGCTTTCTCGCTGCTCGCCTCCCGCGCGCTCGAGGGTCAGCTCGGAGGATTTCTCAGCGCCGCCCGGCGCCTCGGTGGGGGTGACTTCTCCGCGCCGGTGCCGATCGAGGGCAGCGACGAGTTCGCCGCGCTCGGGGTGGAGTTCAACAACATGTCCAACCAGCTCGCGCACCGGCTGGACGAACTCGATCAGGAACGCGCGCGCCTGCGCGAGTCGATTCACCGGATCGGGCAGACGTTCGCCTCCAATCTCGATCGCCCGGCGCTGATGGAGCTTGCCCTGCGCGCCTCCTTGGACGCGGCCCAGGCGGAGTGCGGCCGCCTGAGCTCGCGGCCGCATTCGAACGAGCCCCTCGCCGAGAGCTCCCGGGTCGGCGCGCTGGAAGGGCTCGAGGAGCAATTCCTCAATGCCGAGCGAGCGGCGCTGCGGGATCACGGGCTCGGTGAGAGTGCGGCCGAGGACATCAGCGTGGTGTCGATGGCGCTCGGCCCGATCGAGCCTGGTGGCCCCGCGCAGGGTCTGATCACCGTCGCTCGCCGGGGCAAGCCGTTCAACGACGACGACCGCGACCTGTTGCGCTCACTCTCCGCCCAGGCCACCCTGGCGCTCGAGAACGTGGATCTGCACGTTCAGGTGCAGCGCCAGGCCGTCACCGACGAGCTCACCGGCCTGGACAATCACGGTCGTTTCCAGGAGATCCTCAGTGCCGAGCTCGAGCAGGTCCGGCGCTACCATCACCCGGTCGGATTGATCATGATCGACATCGACAATTTCAAGTCGGTCAACGACACCTATGGCCATCCCCAGGGCGACATCGTGCTCAAGCAGGTGGCGCGAGTCCTGCGTGACAGCTCGCGTGAGGCTGATGCCCCAGCGCGCTACGGTGGAGAGGAGATGGCCCTGATCCTGCCGCATACCGACCTCGAGGGCTCCTACGCGATCGGGGAGCGCGTGCGCACGGCGATCGAGTCGTTGCGGATTCCCCGCCTCGATCAACACGGCGTCCTGCGCGTGACGGCGAGCCTCGGCGTGGCGGCCACGTTCGACGGCTTCAAGGAGGACCTGATCGCCGAGGCCGATACGGCGCTCTACGCGGCCAAGCGCCAGGGAAAGAACAGAACCATTCGGGCACCGCTCGCGACGGCCAACGTGTCCGGTGGCCAGTAGGCTTTGTTTCGATGGGTCTGCTTGACGACGCGATTCGAGAGCACCTAGACCTCAAGCGGCGCCGCGGCGCCGACCCGGCTGAGGTCGAGCGGGCCGAGCAAGAGGCGCTCGGCCCGGTCCGTCGCGGGCCGATCGAGGCCGAGCCGCCAGAGCTGGTCCTCGACGAGGCTCACCAACCCGCGTGGGACGATGAATACGAGGGGGAGCCCGAGGCGGCAGACGCCACTGGCGCGGTTCCCTTTGCGGAACCCGATGTGCCCCTCGAGCCTCGACCCGGAGTCGCCTCGGACATGCTCGACGAGGACGATCCGTTCGACGAGCAGCGCTACGCGGAGCCCGAGTATCTGGAGGCCGACCCCGAACGGGCTCAGGCGCACGACCCGCTCGACGAGCCCGGGCCGCCGCCGCACCGCGCCCCGCTGCCGCGTGAGCAGTTCGGAGAGACGGTGGAATACGACGTCGAGGAGGCGCTCGACGAGCGCACCGGCCAAGCAGCGCCGCCCACACGCCCGCCGGCGCAGAAGCCCCCAGCGGGAACCGAGGAGGACCCGCTCGAGGAGACGCCGGAATTCCTGCAGGAGACGCCGGACCACGACCGGCTGTGGTTCGAGCAGCGTCCGCCACGCGATTTCGATTTCGACGGCTGAGCCGCCGCCGAGCGGATCCCGGGGCGCAACGGCCCCTGCAAATCGCCTGAATCCAGCCCGGGTTTCGCGCCATTGACGGGCCCGCGATCGGTGGTCTATACATAGTCCACTGATTTAGTTGAGTTCCCGTTTTCCTCGGCAAAGGCGGCTCTTTGTTCTTCCGGCAAGTGCTGTATCGAGATCTAGGCTGCGCGTCTTACCTGCTCGGCGACGGCGGAGAGGCCGTGGTCGTGGATCCCCGCTGGGATATCGAGGTCTACCTGGAGATCGCCCGGGACGAGCGTCTGCGGATCACCCACGTGATCGAGACCCACGATCACGCCGATCACGTGTCCGGCCGCTTCCGCCTGGCTGACGCCACCGGCGCCCGTTGTCACCGCGCCGCGGTCGGCGAGCACGACCGGGCCGACGCGATCTCGGCTGGCGATGAGATCGTCGTCGGCTCGCTGCGCCTGCGCGCGCTGGGTACCCCCGGACATCGGCCAGAGCACCTCTCCTTCGTCGTGTGTGATGCGTCCCGTGGAGACGATCCTTGGATGCTGCTAACCGGCGACTCGCTGCTCGTCGGCGATCTCGCGCGTCCGGACCTCGCGGTCGAAGCCGTCTCGGGGGCGGCCACGCTGCACGACAGCCTGCAGCCACTTCTGGCCCTCGGCGATCACGTCGAGATCTGGCCGGCGCACGTCGGCGGCTCGCTCTGCGGCGGCGCCGGCCTGAGCGGCAAGACGAGCTCGACGATCGGCTACGAGCGCCTGCACAACCCGCTGTTGATGTTGCCTTCTGGAGAGGCGTTCGTGCAAGGTCTGTTGCAGAACCTCCCCACCCGCCCGCCGAACATCGAGCGGATCGTCTCGCTCAACTCGGCCCGGTCCGGCGGCGCACCCGGCGAGCCGGCTTTGCTCGGACCGGCTGCCTTGACCGAGGCGCTGCGTGCCGGAGCCACCGTCCTCGACAGCCGGATGCCGCCCGAGTTCGACGCCGGCCACCTGGCCGGGGCGGTGAACCTGCCCGTCGCCAGCCCCGGAGTGGGCACGCGGGCCGGGTGGGTGCTCGAGCCGAACCAGCCGATCGTCATCGTCGCAGCCGAGCCGGAACAGGCCGAGGCGATGGCCAGCGCGCTCCACGCCGTCGGCCTGTGGCAGACCTCGGGCTACGCCCTGGCCGACGCCGAGGCCTGGACGCGGCAAGGGCTCCCGGTCGCCTACGCCGACTCCTGGGATCTCCAGCAGCTGGCGGTCGAGCTGCAACGAGAATCCGTCGATCTCGTCGACGTCCGCGAAAGCCCCGAGTGGGTGACCGGACACGTGCCCGGCTCCCACCACATGCCCTTGCGGAGCTTCCGCTTCGGAGGCGTTGTCGAGCTGCCCGACCGCGGTCGCACCACGGCGGTGGTCTGCGCCGCCGGCATCCGCGCCGCCTTCGCCGCCAGCCTCCTCCGTCGAGCCGGTCGCTCAGACGTCGTCCGCGTCGCCGGCGGAGGCGTGCCCGATCTCAGCCACCACGGGATCGGGCTCGAGGTCGGCCTGGACTGACCCGGCCGGCTCCGCCGGGTTGAGCCTCGTCACGCGGTTAAACTCGAGGCCGAGGGGCCATAGCTCAGTTGGGAGAGCGCCTGCTTTGCAAGCAGGAGGTCGCCGGTTCGATCCCGGCTGGCTCCATTGGACGGAAAGCGCTGCAAATACTTGCTTTCTTGCGTTTGGGGATCAGGAGCCACGACGGTTCCGGTGGCGGACCGGGGTGCATGAGGGGTGCACTGGGATCTTGGCAGCGCTGCTTTGTGCTCCGCTTAGCCCCCGAGAGGACGCCGCGCGTGCGCCTGAGAGTGCTGCTCCTGGCGAGGAGCGGGGAAGCGGCGGGCCAACCGCCGTGACCTGCTCTTGTGCCATCGCGTATACGCGGTCACGCAGGCCGGGGCGGCGCGGGGTCCGCAGGTTGCGGCGTCAGCCGCCCCGGCTTCAGGCTCGGCCTGCGTGGTCAGCTACATGGGCCGTACCTATTACCTATGCACGGCTCCAATCGCCGCCTGCGACGAACCGCTCTCGCTGCTCGTCCCAAGCACGCGTCTCGGGCGACCGAGCCGAGACGCTCGCTCGTCGAGAAGGCGAGCGCTTTGGCGGAGACGTGGGCCGCCTTCGATGCCTGTCGTTTGCGTGTCGATCCGACGGCCGCCCGCCGAGAGGATTGCCTGCGGCGCGCCCTTAGAGCGTCCCGCAGGCCAATCGAAGGGCTGATCGTCTGAGTGCCTTCACGAGGCGATTTCCCGCCGCGTGATCCGCCAAGCGCCGATCAGGAGCGGCAGCACCATCCAGATGGCGAGCGAGGTGCCGGCGTGCGCCCATTGGGTCGCGCTCATGACCTTCGCGGTCATCTGGCCGACTGCGCCCGCGTAGTCCACCCACGGGGCGACGCCGGAGAACGCGGGCAGAGAGAGCACTGCCATCCACGCCGTCGGCAGCGCGAAGCGAAGGACGATGGCGGGGGCGGCGCTGAGCAGGATTGCGCCGAACGCGACGCCCACGACCATCCCGGTCGTCAGGTAGACGGCCGACTGGCCGATCAGCGGCGCGGCGTTGGACCAGGTCCCTTCGACGCCGGGCGAGGAGACGAGCACCCCAGCGGCGACGACGGCGAGAGACATCGCCAGCATCGCGACGGCCCACAGGAGGCTCGCGATGAGTTTGGCGCCGAGGACGCGCGAGCGCACCGGGACCAGCGCGAAGGTGATCAGCCCGGTGCGCTGGGACCACTCGGAGGTGACGAGCAGGATGCCGAGGACCGGCAGCAGGATGGCCGCCGGCTGCAGCCCGGCGTCGAGGACGGACTGGAACGTGTGGTGCGCCGCGTCGCCGACGAGCAGGCGGACGACCACGACGACCACGGTGAGCGCGACCATGGCGATCTGGAGCCAGAAGCCGGCCCGGGTGTCGACCATCTTGCGCAGCTCGACGGCGACGAGGCGGCCGAGGCCGGGGCGCGCGTGGACGCCGGCGGTGTTCACGCGGATCGGTGCGGTGAGGGTGGTGGTGCTCATGCGGTTGCTCCTGCCAGCTCGGGATGGATCGAATCGGGTTGTGTTGACGGGGTGCTTGCGTCGGGCGCGGTCAGCTTGAAGAAGAGGCGTTCGAGGCCGGCGTCCTCGGCTGGGGCGAGCCGGCGCAGTACGACGCCGTCGGCCATTGCCGCGCGGGCGACGACCTCGGGCTCGGCCTCGACCAGCCGTCGATCGCCGTCGGCCGGGTGGGTCGCCAGGCCGGCGCGGTGCATCGCGGCATCGAGGCCGGCGAGGTCGTCGGCCTCGACGATGGTCCCGGCCTCGGTCATCAGTTCGGCGCGGGTGCCTTGGGCCTGGATCCGTCCGCCGCTGATGATCATGATCCGGTCGGCGACGGCCTCGACCTCGGCGAGCAGGTGCGAGGAGAGCAGCACGGTGCCGCCGCGGTCGGCGAAGGTGCGCAGCAGCCCCCGCATCCAGCGCATGCCTTGCGGATCGAGGCCGTTGGCGGGCTCGTCGAGGATCAGGACCTCGGGGTCGCCGAGCAGTGCGTGGGCGAAGCCGAGGCGCTGGCGCATGCCGAGCGAGTACTTGCCGACACGTCGCCGGGCCGCGGTCTCGTCGAGGCCGACGAGCTTCAGCAGCGCGTCGACGCGCTGCGGCGGCACGCCCATGGTGTGGGCGGAGACGGCGAGCGCCTCGCGGCCGCGGCGCCCGGCGTGCTGGGCGGATGCGTCGAGCAGGATGCCGACGCGCCGGCCCGGGTTCGGCAGGTCGCGGTAGCGCCCGCCGAGGATCCGTGCCGTGCCGCTGTCGGGCTCGGAGAGGCCGACGAGCATGCGCATCGTGGTGGTCTTGCCGGCGCCGTTGGGGCCGAGAAAGCCCGTGACGGTGCCCGGCTCGCAGCGGAATGTGACGTCCGAGACGACGGTGTGCCCGCCGAGCTGCTTGGTGAGTGCGTTGGTTTGGATCATGCCGGCAGACTCGCGGCCCGCCGGGTTTCCAGCCACGGTCCGCGGGCTACGCTCGCCGAGCCCTGCGGCGGTGGCAGACAACGACTTTGGTAGGGGGTCGCGGCCGTGGCGCTCGCCTAACCTTGACCCTCGAGCGATGGCGCGCCAGGCGACAGCACGCTTCACCGATGGCCTGTCCGGCTGGTTGCGCTCCGCGCTGCCCGGCGTCGTGATCGACGACCCCGACGAGGAGCGTGGCCGCCGCGACCGCGTCGTCGACGCGACGATCTACCTGGTTGCGTTCGCGATCAGCGCCTTCACCCTCGCGGGCGCTTGGCAGATGCTGCCGCCCTGGCTGCGCGTCGTGGAGGTCGTGGTCGGGATCGCGACGCTCGTCTCGCTGCACTGGCGGCGCACGCATCCAGCCGCCGTCGGGATCGGCGTCGGGGCGGTCTCGCTCGTGATCCTCACGGCCTCGGGCGCGAACCTCGCCGCCGCCTTTAACGCCGCGATCCGGGCTCGTGGTCGTGATCTGGCCGTCATCGTCGGGCTCCTGATCGCCTGGGCCTTCGCGAGCACGCTGCTCTACCCCCCTTCCGGTAGTTACTGGGTCAACGCGGGGGCCTGCGTGCTGGTGACGGGCGTGGTGTTCGGCTGGGGACTTTTCGTACGCGCGCGGCGAGAGCTCGTGCGATCGCTGCGCGCGCAGGGCGATCGCGCCGCGGACGAAGCCCGCGCGGCCGAGCGGCGGCGGATCGCCCGCGAGATGCACGACGTGCTCGCCCACCGCCTCTCGCTGCTCTCCGTCCACGCCGGCGCGCTCGAATTCCACCCCGACGCACCGGCCGAGGAGGTCGCCGAGGCGGCCGGCGTGATCCGCGAGAGCGCGAAGACGGCGCTCGAGGAACTGCGCGGCGTGATCGGCGTCCTGCGCGAGGAGGGCGGCGAGAGCCCGACGCAACCACCCCAGCCAACGCTCGCCGACCTCGCTGCCCTCGTCGAGGAGTCGCGCGCCGGCGGGATGCGGGTCACCGCCCGGATCGAGCTGGGCGACGCGGCACCGCCCGCCGCCGTCGGCCGCACCGCGTACCGGATCGCGCAGGAGGGCCTGACAAACGCGCGCAAGCACGCGCCGGGAGCAGCGGTGACGCTCACCGTCCGCGCGCCCAACGGCGACCTGGAGGTCGAGGTCCGCAGCCTCGCGCCGGTGGCCGTCCCCGCGACTGCGCCGCTGCCCGGGGCAGGGACCGGCCTGATCGGGCTCGCCGAGCGCGTCTCGCTCGCCGGCGGCACGCTCGAGCACGGCGTCGACCCCGACGGCGCGTTCGTCCTGCGTGCGAGCCTGCCACGATGATCCGCGTCCTGCTCGTCGACGACGACGCGCTCGTGCGCTCCGGCCTGCGGATCATGCTCGCCGGCGCCGCGAACCTCGACGTGGTCGCCGAGGCCGCAGACGGCCGCGAGGTGCTCGGCGCGGTCGACCTCCACCGTCCCGACGTCGTCCTCATGGACATCCGCATGCCCCAGCTCGACGGCATCGCGGCCACCCGGCTGCTCGCCGCGCAGCCCGACCCGCCCGCCGTCGTCGTCCTCACGACCTTCGACGCCGACGAGCTCGTCCTGCGCGCGCTGCAGGCCGGAGCAGCCGGTTTCCTGCTCAAGGACACCCCGCCGGCGGAGATCGTCCGCGCGATCGAGCTCGTCCACGCCGGCGACGGCATGCTCTCTCCCACGGTCACACGCCAGCTCATCTCCCTTGTGGCCGGCGACTCCGATGCCGGCGCCCGCACCGACCACGCCCGCGACCGCATGGCCACGCTCACCCCACGCGAACGGGATGTCGCCCTCGCCGTCGGCCGGGGCGAGACCAACGCCGAGATCGCCACGGCGCTGCACCTCTCCGTCGCCACGGTCAAGGCCCACGTCTCTCGCCTCCTCGACAAGCTCGACGTCGACAACCGCGTCCAAATCGCCCTGCTCGTGCAGGCCGCAGGCGGGCACTAGCCAGATGAACCGCCGACGCTTGGCGAGTGGATCGTGTCGAGGAGTGCGAAGCCGCACTATCGCAATCGCGTGAATGCGAGCGTTTCCGGCGGCGAGCGGGAAACGCCCGCTGCGGACGAGCAACGAGAGCGCGCCGTGACCGCCGGCGATCCCGCCCGTGCATACGCAACACCTGGTAGGGCCGCCACGTTGAGGCGACCAAGCCTCACGGCTTGATGGACGGCCGGCTGATCCCAATCAGCACCCGGGCCGGCACCTGCTATCGCGTCCCGACGTATATCTCCTCGCCACCGACGAGAAACCCGGTTTGCGCGGAAAACGAGGGAGCTGCCGAGAGGGCCGCTTCGATCGACCAGGCTCTTTGCGCGTGAGCTCCTTCCCGGCGCTTGTCCGAGATGAGCGCCTGAGCGCACGCAGATCGGCTAGCCGCGGTCTGGTTCGCCGACAGCTTGGAAGTACGCCCGATCCTTCGGTCTGTCGGCGGCGCGCTTGGATTTGTGAATGTCGTCAAGGGCAGCGACGAGCACGGCAATGCGAGTTCCGGCGACCATGAGGCGCTCCGCGCCGGGCGGCGAGTTCTCCGTAGCCGCCAGGGAAGCCGCTCGGGGCGAATGTGAGGTCGAGCTGGCCGTGTCGCGTCGCCAGGTTCCAGGCGGTGGCGGCGAGGAGGGTGCGAGGCGTGAAGTAGTCGGGTGGGAGTGGCACCCAGGCGGCCGCGTTGGCCGCATCGGTGACGAGGCGGCAGTCCAGCTTGTTCAGCGCATCAGCGAGACGGTGCAGGTTGGCCTCGTCACGGTCGGGCGTGACATCGATGTCGAGGGTGTCGTAGCGACGGCCATGCGACTGAATGCCGGCACCGCCGATGACGACGAATTGCACGCCGTGAGCCACGAGTGTTTTGAGGAGCGCTTCGCGCTCAGCGTCGATGGCGGGGCTCACGCGACCGGAGTCTGCTGGCTCAGCCATTCAGCAATCCTGTCCCCCGCCGCCCGTTCGTCGGAGCTGCCCGCGGCCTCGCGCTCGCGTTGGACGTTGAGCACGGCTTGAAGCGCGAGTGAGTCGCGCCGTGCCGTGCGAGCGGCTGACGCGTCGGCGATCCGCAGCAGGTCGATCAGTCCGGCTGCTTCGAGGGCGCCAGCCGGCGTGTCGAACGGCACTCGGTTGCGGGCGAGGTCCGGTTCGCCTCTCGTGCCCGCAGGTGCCTCGTCGATGACGACGCTCGCCCCGCCGGACACGATGTACCTGCCGCTCCGGGTCTTCCGAGCGCCCATCTGCCGGAGGCGATAGCCCATACCGTCGACAAACCCGCAGACCTCGATCGTCGAAGAACCGAGCACGAGCGGCCAGCCATGCAACGCCCCAGCGACCTCTCCGATGACGAGCCCTAACACGTCCGCCGCGGCAAGCTCGGACAACCCCGCTGCGATGTCCGGAGCACCCGTAGGGGTGAGCCGCCGCACTCGCTCGAGCGGATCGAGTTCGAGCTGCATCGCGATCTGCGGCCACCAACTGCGGTCCTCGACCAGGAGATGCGCGTCCAGCTGCAGGCCGCAGACGTGCGCGACCAGCTCGACGTCGTCGACGCTGACGCCGCGATCGCCGCGTTCCCAGCGTGCGATGGTCGCCTGGCGGAGGTCGAGGCGCTCGGCCAGCTGGCGCTGCGTGAGCCCCGCGCGACGCCGAGCCATCATCACATAGTCGCCGCCTCGCATACCAGAATGGTATCAGTGGTGTGAGGCGTATGCGTCCCAGCTCTCGCCGAAGACGTGGATGCACTACCGGCAACTTCTGAACAAGCACATCCTGCCGGCGCTCGGTCCGCTCGAGCTCCGGGCGCAGCGCGCCATCTCGCTTGGTGAGGAGAAGGACACAAAGACGGCGGCTCATCGGACGGTGCGTGTGCTCCAGCCGCTCGCCGTCGACCTCCGAGAATGGCGGCTGAGAAGCGGCCGGCCATCCGAAACCTCGCTGATCTTCCCGTCAGCGACCGGCGCGCCCTGGACGCTCGCGGCGTACCAGTCGTGGCGCCGGCGAGCCTTCAAGCGCGCGATCGAGGCGGCGGGGCTCGCGCACGGCCGTCCGTACGACCTCAGGCACTCGTTCGCCTCGCTGCTGCTCCACGAGGGGCGCTCGGTGATCTACGTCGCCCGCCAGCTCGGCCACGACGCTCGGCTCACGCTCAGCACCTACGGCCACGTGATGGACGAGTTCGAGGACACGCCGCGGCTCGACGCGAAGACGGCGATTGCCGAGGCGAGAGCGGCCCTGGAGGGCGCGGCCACGTCCGCCAGCTGACGCAGCCGGGGGCACCTTCGACGGCTGCACTGCTACCCGGCGCCCAGACGCACGCCACGCTGAGGGTGCACCAGGGGTGCATCAGATTGTCTCGCGCCGTCGTTTCGTGTCCTCCCGTGGCCAACAGAAATGCCGCATTTGCAGGTATTTGCGCGACACTACGAGACACGAGTGGACAATCCGATCTGCTTTGCAAGCAGGAGGTCGCCGGTTCGATCCCGGCTGGCTCCACTTAGAAAAATCTCTGGTAAAGCACGGTCTTTCTCGCCGCGCAAAACGCCTGTCTCGACCAGGGAAAAATCAGGGAAGAGCCGCTGATCCGCTTCCTGGCCGACCTGATGTCGACCTGCTGCTGTTGGCGCCAGCTATCGGCCGGGCGCGGCCGCGGTCTCACCGAATGACTAAGCGCGGGTCCAGCAACACGCTTCCCGCCTGCCCGTTCGGCGCAGAGACATTCGTGGTGGCTGATTTCGGGAGGACGAGCGTGCTGCCGCTGATCTCGATCACGCCGCCGTTGCCGGCGTTTGGTCCGCCCTTGGCCGATGCGCTTCCAGCGAACCGCGTGGTCTGGGTTGAGAGCATGGTGATGTGGCCGCCGTTGCCGGCGTTGGTTGCGTTCGCTGCCAGCGCCGCTCCGGCGGGCACCGTCACGTTTTGGCTGGTGGCCTGCCCGGTCACGCCCGGTCCTCCGGCGGCGCGCGCGGCAGTGGTGCCGACCGCCAGCGTGCCTCCGCCGGCGCCGCCGGACACGTTCATCTTGGCGGCCGTGCCGAGGGTGACGCTGCCTGAAGCCAGCAGCTCGAGGCTCCCGCCCACCCCGCGAGCCCCACCGAGCGCTTGCACCCGTCCGCCGACATTGATCGAGCCGCCGGTCCCGCCGATGCTGATGGTGCCGACAGTCGAGCCGACCGTATTAGCGGTGACCACGCCGAGGTTGGAGACGAGGGTTTGAATCGTCCCGGTGACCGCATCGGCCATCATCTGGACGCTGCCGCCGGATGCGGAAATCGTCCCGGTTTGTGTGATCAGCGTGTTGACGCCCGGCGGGGCCTTCGAAACCGCCTTGGTCAGGTTGAAGCCGGTCGCCCCGCCGCCCGTCACGCCGACCGTCGCGGCTTGCGCCCCGAGCAGCCAGACCGATCCGAGCCTGGCGTCGATGGTGCCCTGGTTGGCGACCGCCCGGGCCAGTAGCGTCGCCATCCCGGCCTGCTTGATCGTGATCGTGCCCGCGTTGGCGATCGTGGCGCTGGGGGTTGAGGCCTGGTTGAACACGATCGGGCCGCCGTTCATGAACTTCTTGCTGACCGCGGCCGCTGCGGAAAGGACAAAGCTCGAGGCGTTGACTTGCGCGCCTGTGTCAAGCGCTGCTCCGCTCAAGTTGGTGATCACCAGGATGCCGTTGGAACTGATTCGTCCGGCAACCTCGGACGGATTCGGCCCGACCACTTGCAGCAACGTTACCGCGCTGGCGCTGGGCGCAAGGACCTGCACGGTCTGCTGAGAGCCGACGTCAAAGCTCTGCCAGTTGATCGCAGCGCGCTGAGTCGACTGAGACACCGTAGTGGTGGTGGCGGACTGGGTGATGCTCGCCGACCCACCGACCACCACGCCTCCGGCCGGTTGAGCGTTGGGGGCCGGCTGGGCGGTCGCAGAGCCTGGTGCCGCCAGCGCGAGCACCGCCATAACCGCCAGAGAACCCGCGGAAATCGAACGCCGCCAACCCATCATGTCCAACTCCCCTTGCTCGCCTCGATCGCAGCGAGAATATACCTCTGCGGAGCGCGCATGAAAACGTCTCCGCGGAAACGTTCTTGCCCCAACGATCGGCAAACGTCGTCCTGGTAGTCGTCGGAGACGCGCGGCGGCGCGGTCGTGTCCTGGCCTGTCAGGTCCGGCTGCGCCGCACTGCCGGGCCGGGCGATGGGCGGGCGCTCCTGCTCGGTGAGGTGCTCGCCTTTTTGGGTCAGCGTCGTGACCTACTAACGCTTCTACGAGGAGGTGCCGTTTGCGCGGACGCTGTCCGGGCAGCCCGTATTCACACGTAATAAGAGGAGGTCATCTGGATGAGCTCAAAGGCAGCCATAACCGTGCTGCGCGAGCGCGAGGAGGTCGAGCGCCTTTGGCGCAATGCGCGATTCCGTCCCGAATACATCGAGAGCACCGGAGCCGCGGTGACGTTCGCCGCCGCCCCCGGCGATCGAGGCACCGAGATACACGTCGATCTGGAGCGCAAGGCCCCCGGCGGCAAGCTCGGAGAAGCGGTGCAGAAGCTGTTGGGAACCGAGCCGCTGGCCAAGGTCAAGGACGACCTGCGGCGCTTCAAGCAGCTCGTGGAGACCGGGGTCATCGCCCGCTCGGACGCCAGCCCGGAGGGAGAGCGGCTCGAGCGCAAACTCCACCAGCGCCCCGCGCAGCCGCTGCATGAGGCCGAGACCGAGAAGGCGGGTGTCTGATGCGCGCGAATGTCTGGTCGGGCCGTAACACGGTTCAGGTCGAAAACGTCCCTGACCCGAAGATCCTCAACGATCGAGACGCGATCGTGAAGATTTCCTCGACCGCGATCTGCGGTTCAGACCTTCACCTCTACGACGGCTACATCCCCACGATGAAACGCGGGGACATCCTCGGCCACGAGTTCATGGGCGAGGTCGTCGAGACCGGTAAGGGCGTGTCGAACCTACGGGTCGGTGACCGCGTGGTCGTGCCGTTCCCAATCGCCTGCGGCAACTGCTGGTCCTGCCAGCACGAGATGTACTCGGTCTGCGAGAACAGCAACCCCAATCACGGGATCGCTGAGAAGTTCTTCGGGCACTCCACGGCCGGAATCTTTGGTTACTCACGAATCACCGGCGGCTACGCCGGCGGTCAGGCCGAGTACGCCCGAGTGCCCTATGCCGACGTCGGTCCGATCAAGATCGAGGACGACCTCACCGACGAGCAGGTGCTGTTCCTGTCGGACATCTTCCCCACCGGCTACTTCGGAGCGGACCTCTGTGACATCAAGGGCGGCGATGTCGTCGCGGTGTTCGGCGCGGGCCCTGTGGGCCAGTTCGCCATCGCCAGCGCGGTGATGATGAACGCCGAGCGGGTGATCGCCATCGATCAGTACGACTACCGGCTGCAGATGGCCCGGAATAAGGCAGGGGCCACCGACATCATCAACTTCTCCGAGAACCCCGACATCGTCGAGCAACTCAAGGAACTGACCGGGGGGCGCGGTCCGGATGCGGTGATCGACGCCGTGGGGATGGAGGCGGTCCACGGGCACGGCGCTCTGCACGCGGTCGACCGGGCCAAGCAGGCCACCCGCATGGAGACCGACCGCGGTCACGCCCTGCGCGACGCCATTCTGGCCTGCCGTCCCGGTGGCATCGTGTCGGTGATCGGCGTGTACGGCGGCCTGATGGACAAGTTCCCGGCCGGCGCGTTCATGAACAAGGGCCTCCAGTTGAGGACCGGCCAGTGCCACGTGCACAAGTACCTCAAGCCGCTGTACGAGCACATCAAGAACGGAGACATCGATCCGAGCTTCGTGATCACCCACCGGATGGAGCTAGGCAAGGCGCCTGAGGGCTACGAGACCTTCAAGCACAAACAAGACGAGTGCGTCAAGGTCGTCCTTCACCCCTGAAAGGAAACAGATATGCCGTTCCCACCCCGGCCGATTGATTCCACACTGCACGGGATCACCGACTATTCGGTTGGCGCCAACCTAGTGACCGCCTTCCCAAGATGGACGAACCTGAAGGGAACCGAGTCAGCTCGGCAGATCCGCATAGCCGGAGCCATCCACGCGGGCTACAGCACCCTGACGGACTATCCCCTAGGCATCGTCAAGCTGATTCCGTTCAAGGTGCACCTGGGGCTCGACGCGCTCGGCGCGATCGCGCTGGCGGCCACCCCGTTCGTGACCGGCCAATGGAAGAAAGGAACCAAACACTGGGTCCCGCACGTTGCGCTGAGCCTGTTCGAGCTGGCCTCACTCGCGATGACCGATCCCACCGGCGAGGGCGATTACCACGCCGACCTGAAGGCTGTCCACGAGGCGAACATGGAGGACCCCCACCGGAAGATCTACGAGGGCCCGATCGCGGTCAGACGGGCCGCCGCAGCCTAGGAGCCGCGATTACACACGCCTCAGCGGGCGACGGACCATCGGTCGCCCGCTGAGGGAGGGTCGCAGTGTCGATCAGCGAGGAGAAGTCGACCTGGCTTACCGGAACAGGGCAGCGGCACCTCGCGGAGCCAGAACGCTCCAATCCGTCGATCTACGACCGTTCGCGAGCTCGCACGCTCCCCCTCGAACAATCGCCGGCGGATCCCTTGCAAGGGCTTGGGCCGCCGCGGGAGTAGCCGGGAGACAGGATTGGCTCCGGCGAGTGGGTACCGGAGGCGCCTCCGGTACCCAATCGCGCGGTTGCTATCCGCGCGCGTACTCCTCCGCCGCGCGCGACTCGAACTCGAACATGACGCAACGTTCGTCGCCGACGACCCAGGCGTCGTGCCCGGGCAGGATCTCGTAGGCGCTCCCTGGCTCGATCTCGATCTCGCTGCCGTCCTCGTGGACCACGTGCAACGTTCCGGACTGCGCGAAGCCCACGTGGTGCACCTGGCACCGATCCGTGCCGGCTACGGGCTTGACGCACTCTGACCACTTCCAGCCCGGCTCGAAGACGAGGCGCGCCGCCGTCGCCCCGCCCGTCCGCACGACCTCCACACGCGTCTTGTCGGGAGTCCGTGTTTCGTCGGGCTCCTCGAAGTTGAACTTGCGAACACCTGCCATGCCAGCCTCCTTTGTGGTTGCCTTCTTGGTTGCGATGACGTAGCCAAAGACGTTCTCGACGCGGTAGCCGCCGTCGATCGACCGGTACGGCGCGATCGACTCCAGGACGGCTGTGGTCACCTGCTGCTTGCCGACGGCGCCGATCGCCTCGACGGCCCACGCGGTCGAGCACAACGCGCGCAGCGCGACCTCCTCGTCCGGGTAGTCCCAGACGCAGTCGACACTGCGCAGCTCGCCCGCCACGAGCCCACCCGCGGCCGCGAACGCCTCCATCGCTAGAGGCTGCGAGAGCGCGAACGCCTCCGACCCACCGACGGCCTTGAGGTATGCCGCGGCCTCGCACCGCTCGGGGCGACTCCATGCCGCGATCACGATCGGACATCCTGCGACGCCGACGCGCGCGGCCTCGCGCAGCGCTCGCGCTGGATCGGCCGCGAACTGGAAGGCGTTGAAGCCCGTGACGACGTCGAACGCGTGGTCTGCGAACGGCAGTGACTCGATCCCTCCTATGACCAGCTCCGCGTCTGGCATGAGTGCGCGCGCGATCGCGATGAACGACGCCTCGGGGTCGACGCCACTGACAGTGGCACCGCGCTGTGCCGCCAGGCGCAGGAACAGGCCCGGCCCGCAGGCGACGTCGAGCACTCGGGTACCGGCACCGATGCCGAGCTCGTCGAGCACCGCCTCATACAGCGCCAGCAGCTTGGGCTCCTGGAGCGTGAAGTCCGCTCTCATGGGGTCAGTGTGCGGCAACGGCGCCATCGCTTCATCGCCCGATCGGGCCATCTTCCCGGCACATGGCCCGGTGGCCCGCGCGGCTAGCAGTCGAGCAAGTCGCGCCCGGACGCCACCGCGACGGCAGCCGCGCGCGAGGAGACACCGAGCCGGGCGTAGATGTTCGCCAGGTGGCGGTGAACGGTGTGCTCACTGACGACTAGCCGCTCTGCGATCTCGCGGTTGGACAGGCCGCGAGCAACGAGGGACAGCACCTCGATCTCACGCGCGGTCATCCCGATGCTTCGCGCAGAGGCACGCCGTCCGCCAAGCCGTGCGGCGACCTTGTCCGCCTCTTGCGCGGCGAGCGCGGCGCCGAGCTGCTCGAAGGCCGAGCGAGCAGCGAGCGCCTGCTCGAGCCCGGCCGCGGGCTGCTCGTGCTCGCCGAACATGCGGGCGAGCTCGAGCCTAACCTGCGCGGCGTCGAACGGCATCACGGAGCGCTGATAGAGGTCGAGGGCATCCTCGAACGACGACCGCGCGGCGCGTGGATCGCGTTCCGCACGGGCGATCCGGCCTGCGGCGCAGCGCTCCGCCGCACGCAACGGCAGTGTGCCGACGGCCACGGCGATCGCGGCGAGTTGCTCGTGCGCGGCCCGCGCCGCGGGCAGCTCGGCGAGCCTGATCCGGGCCGCCACCATCAGCTCGAGCGCGGCCGCGCTCTCGATCGGCTGTGCCCCACCCAGCCCGCGCAGGTAGCGCGCCGCATGGCCGAGCGCGGCGGACGGGTCGCCGTCGTCCAGACTCAGATCCGCGCGGACGAGCGGCGCGAGCACGTGCGCGCCCGCCTCGTCCACGAGGGCACGTGCCTCCCGCGGTCTGCCCTGCCGCCTGCGCAACTGCGCGAATCGGGCGCGCGCGTAACCAGCGAGCGGCGGGCGCAGGATGGACAGCTCCCCGGCCGCCCACGCAAGATCCTGCTCGGCCTGCACCCACTCACCACGCATCATCCGCACCGTGCCGTGATGGGCGCGACAAAGCGCCAGCAGCGGTCGCTGGCCGGTCCGATCGCAGAACGCAGCCAGCTGCTCGCACCACTGACCGGCCCGGTCGAAGTCCCGAGACCGCTCGCAGGCGATGATCATGTTGCAGCAGCACGAGCCGATCGCGAGCGGGTCGTGGAGCTCGCCGGAGGTCGCCGCCGCGGTGCCCTCGTCCAGCAGCCGCGTGCCCTCCTGCACGCGCCCGAGGCTCACGAGAGCCAGTCCCTGCAGCGTCCGCGCCGTCATCTCGATGTCGAGACCGCCCAGAGCGCCGGCGCGCTCCGCCGCTTCGGTGCTCAGCCGCAGCACCTCGTCCGGATCCGAGTCGAGATGGAACGACGCCTCGATGAGCGGAAGCCATGCATGCTCGGCCGTAGGCGCCAGCTCCCCGGCGAGCCGACGTGCCCGCTGCAGCCAGCCGTTGGCAACCGCGTTGACCCCGCGCATCGCGCCGTAGTCCCAGGCCAGGAAGCCCGCCACCCGCGCCGCCTCGACCGTCTCGCCACGCTCGCGTCGCAGCACGTACGCCCGCTCGCGAGCCGCGATCGCCGCGTCCACGTCGTCCTGCCACCAGCTAGCCACCGCGAGCAGCTCGAGCGCATCGGCGCGCTCACCGCCCAAGAGTGCCCGCTCGCAGTGCTCGCGCGCTTCGCGCCACGCGCGCCTGCCCAGCGCCGCTCCGGCCGCTGCCAGCAACTCGGCCACGTCAGCCCCGGGGGTCTTCTCGCTCGCCATGGCTCGTTCGCGGCCGTCGCCGCGCAGCGATTGTCCCGCGCCGGGGCGGGAGGGCGCAAGACCCGGCCGCAGCGACCGCCGGCGTGGCGCGGTGAGCGCGGTCAACACGATCCATGACGAGCGCGCGCGCCGCCTTTGGCGGCTGACTTCGCTCGGGTCCTCGGAGCGCTCCGTCTCGCATCGGAGCCTTCTCGTCCGGCTCAGAATTCATCACGCGTCCGTTGCTCCTAATCCGGAATCCCACCGAGACGAGGACGATTCGTCGGGGGCAACCTACTAACAACGCGCCGCCGTGATCAGTACTGGTGGCGGTTCGATCGGGCGAACAGGATGCTCCCTGGGGGTCAGTCAGGCCTTCGGGCAGGCTCCGGAACGCTCTCGGACCCGAGTAGGGCGGCGATCATGGCGTCGGCGATGAAGGTGGTGTAGTGCTTCAGCGGCCAGCCGCGCTCCAGGACGAGCAGCTCGTAGAGCTCAGGCGAGCTGTAGGTCCACATGATCTCCGCGGCTCGCTTGACGGTCAGGCCGTGGTGTAGGCCGCCGGTGTCGGCGAGGTTGCGGGCGTTGTGGGTCATCCGCTCGAGGCGTTGCCCGCTCAGTTGGGTTTGTAGGCGTGCCATGTCCGGATCTGCTGTCGCTGCGGCGCGTACCAAGAGCAGGATGGGAGCGACTCGTGGAGCGACCTCCGCGGTGAGCTTGCCCCAGGCCCGGATGATCTGACAAGGGTCGCGCTCCTGGGCCTGGATCGCATCTGAGCGGACCTCGGCCGGCACAGGCCCCTCGCCCGCCAGCGCTTGCTGGCAGATCGCATTGACCAACCCCGGCTTGCCTCCGAAGGCTTTGTAGATGGTGTCTACCGACACCTGGGCGTCGTTGGCGATCGCGGCGATCGTGGTGGGCACGAAACCGTCGTCGAGGAACCGCCGCCGCGCCACGTCGAGGATCGCCGCGCGCGTCTGGCGGGCCTGTTCGCGACGCCGCGCCGAGTCGTACGGACGCTTCGATTTGACATTAGGCGACTTTGAGTCCATAGTGCTGGATCCGTTACAGCTTACTAGATCTAATCGGATGCAAGGGGAACAAGCGATGGAAACGACCCACGTCCAGGCCGGGCCAGCGGCGGTCGTGCGCCGCCTCGAGCGGGCCACCAACGAGCACGACCTCGAGACCCTGGTCGCGTGCTTCGCCTCTGATTACCGCAATGAGACGCCGGCTCATCCCGAGCGCGGGTTCACTGGTCAAGACCAGGTCCGCGCCAACTGGGCGCAGATCTTCGCGGCGATTCCCGACCTCACCTGTCAGGTCCTGGCCTGCGCGGTCGAGGGGAGCACGGTGTGGAGCGAGTGGCAGCATCGCGGCACGCGACTGGACGGCACGGAGCACCTGATGCGCGGAGTGATCATCTTCGGGGTCGCGGACGATGCCGTGGCCTGGGCTCGCTTCTACCTCGAGCCCGTACAGGCGCAGGCCGGCACCGTCGATGAGGCGGTCCGGCACCAGGTGATGCCTGGAGTCCGGTCATGATTCTCGTCGCCGGCGGCACCGGCCGGCTCGGCAGCCTTCTGGTTGAGCGCCTGGCTGGCCGCGGGCATCAGGTCCGCGTCCTCACCCGCGATCCAGCCCGCGCCGGGCAGCTCGTTGGCGGCCAGGTCACGGTGATGAGGGGCGACGTGCGCGATCGCCAGAGCCTTCAGCCGGCGGTTGCGGGCGTTGAGACCGTCGTGTCGGCGGTTCACGGGTTCAACGAATCCGCCCGTGACTCACTGATGAGCGTCGACCGCGACGGCAACGCCAACCTGATTGAGGCCGCTCGAGCCGCTGGCGCTGGATTCGTGCTGATCTCCACCGTTGGCGCCGCCGCCGAGGCTCCGATGGAACTGTTTCGCGCGAAGTACGCCGCCGAGGGGCGCGCCATTCACAGCGGTATCCCGTTGACCGTTGTGCGAGCGACCGCGTTCCTGGAACTATGGATCGAGCTGCTCGAGCAGACCGCCGCCCGGTCTGGACGCCCGCTCGTGTTCGGCCGTGGGCAGAACCCGATCAACTTCGTCTCCGCAGGCGACGTAGCGTCGCTCGCAGAACGAGTGGTCCTCGACCCCGCCACCCGCGGAGAGACGCTCGAGATCGGGGGTCCTGAGAACCTCACCTTCGAGCAGCTCGCCCAGCTCGTGCAGAACGCCGCCGGTCGCACCGCACCAACGAAACATGTGCCCCCACCGATGCTGCGCCTGATCGCGAACACAGTCGGACGAGTCAAGCCCCAGCTCGGGCGGCAGGTTCGCGCCGCGCTCGCGATGGACCACATGAATCTTGCTTTTGACGCCGGCGCGATCCACAACCTCTACCCCGAGCTTCCCTGCACCTCCCCCGCCGAAGTCCTCGCCGGTCATCGCCAATCAGAACTGAGGATCGCCACCCGCGGGTGAGCGAAATCGGCGGTGCAGTGCCCTGCCACCTCAGCGCGACGCAGCCGGGATGGTCATGAGTCCTCCTGGTTGGGTTGGTTCTTTGCTGGGGCATGCAGGCTCCAGAGCCGGCCGTCGCCATCCCGGACGACCATCTCCTGCGTCCCGTAATGGGTGTCTTCAAACGGGCTGACGACCTCAAGGGCGGGATCGGGCGCAACATCCGCGGTGGGGAGTCTCAGCACGATTCGCACCTGAGGTTCCTGCTCTTCGGGGACCTCAGCGATGAAGATGTACGGGCTGTCGCCGTTGCGCAGCTCGCCTGAGTTGTGGTCGGTTTCGAACTCAAGCTCAAAGCCCAACGCTTTGAAGAACTTGGCTGCCTTTCCCCAGTTGTGGGTTTCCAGGAATACCGCCGCGATGCCTTCAGTGTCCATGTCAGGTCTCCTTCCGAGACGGATTCTGTTGCCGTGGGTGGGTGTCGTCGAGGTACGCGCGCAGCGCGTCGGCGACCAGGGCTGAGAGCGACAGCTCTGACTCGATCGCGCGGTGCTTGACCTGCTTGATCAACCCGACAGGCAAGTAGACGTTGAATTGCTTGACCTCGTCGGTCATGGCTACGCATGCTAGCAAACTAGAAGTCTAGAAAGCGGCGGGTCGGGGTGCTCGCCCTATCGGACCGGCAGCGGGTGACGTCGCGCGCGCCGAGAAAGGGTCGCCCCGGCGCCTGTGCGACAGGCACCGACCCTTCTTCGGCCCCGCCGGCGTCTCAATACGCGGATGGCAAACCCCCGAGGGAGGCTCAAATGCTGCACCCCGCTCTGGCTCGAGCGCTCGCGGGCGCTCACATCGATGACCTACATCGCGCGGCCGCCCGTCGGCACACGATCCGTCTCGCCGATCGCGCTGCGCACGAGCCACGCGTGGCGCCCACTCCGACCGCCATACAGCGATCCGCCTCCGAGTCAGCGGCGTGGACCTCGTGCGCCCCGGCCGCGGACATGACGCCAACCGAGACTGCTCAAGCAGCCCCAAGGCCATGCCAATCCGTCGTCGACGTCCCCTCGGAGCCGCGAGCCGGAATCGATCTGGCATCGAGATCGTCATTAGTCCTGTGCCGATGCTCAGGCCGTTGGCGGTGTGTGATGTGCGCGCTTGTGGCGAGCGACGGTCGCGGACGCCCCGGCTGGCTACGCTTGGCCGGTGTTCGAACTCCAGCGCCTTCGCCCTGATCACGAACCAGCAGTCCTCGCTTTTGAGCAGACGAACCGCGCCTACTTCGCCGAGTTTGTCAGCGATCGTGGCGACGATTTCTACGAGCAGTTCGCTGAGCGACATCGCGCACTCTTGGCCGAACAGGAAAGCGGTGCCTGCGTTTTTCACGTGCTCGTCGATGAAGACGAGGAGGTCGTGGGTCGCTTCAACCTGTACGACCTCGTCGACGGGACCGCCGAGGTCGGTTATCGCGTTGGACAACGGGTCACCGGTCGTGGCGTCGCAACTTCTGCATTGCAGGACCTGTGCCGGATTGCGCGCGAGCAGTATGGATTGCGGAAACTCAGAGCGGGGAGCAGCAATGACAACGTCGCCTCTCAGAGGGTGCTCACAAAGGTCGGGTTCGTCGCCACCGGACCGGCTGAGGACGGCGGCCGGCAAGATTCGTGGTACGAACTCGTCCTGACTCCGGCGACGCGCGATCGCTCTTGACAACGCGGTGCGGGCGGAGGCAAGCCCACACTTCTCGGTTCACCCAGCAGCCGGTTCGGGTACGTGGTCAGCTTGTGTGACCGCGTCCGGGAGGTCTGCCCGGAGTTGCCCGCCCATCCCGACCTGATCAACGATCGCTACGAGGCAGCCCGATGACCGAGCCCGAGTCGTTGCCCGCAGGCCGGGTGGCGTCGCTGCGGACGGTCCGGCGGGAGTGGACGCGGATCGGGGTGACCGGGTTCGGCGGACCGCCCGCGCACATCGCGCTGCTGCGGCAGTTGATGGTCGAGCGGATGGGGTGGATGGAGGCCCGCGAGTTCCAGGACGCCAACGCCGCCTGTGGTCTGTTGCCGGGCCCGGCTTCGACGCAGTTGTCGATCTTCTGCGCCTATCGGGTCGCGGGGCCGTCTGGCGCGATCGTCGGCGGGCTCGGGTTCATCGCCCCGGCCGTGATCTTGATCCTCGCGCTCTCGTTGCTGTTCCTCTCCCACTCGCCGCCGTTATGGGTCCGCGGCGCCGGCGCCGGCGCCGGGGCTGCGGTCGCCGCAGTTGCGGTCCAGGCCGCCCGCGGGCTGATCGGCCCGAGCCTTGACCGCCTCCGGGCCGACCGGGGACGCGTCGGCCGGTGGGTTGCCTACCTGCTGATCGGCACCGCCGCCGCGGCGCTGCTCGGCTCCTACCTCGTGCTCGCACTGCTGGCCTGCGGACTGGTCGAGCTGTGGATCGAGCGTCGCCCCGCTCAGCTGGGCTCGCTTGGACTGCTGGTTCCCGGCTCGGCGGCGGTCGGTGGGCTCGGCGCGCTGGCGTGGACGGCGTTCAAGGTGGGTGCGCTGTCGTTCGGTGGCGGGTTCGTGATCATCCCGCTGATGCAGCACGACGCGGTGCATAGCTATCACTGGATGACCAACGCGCAGTTCCTTAACGCGGTCGCGCTCGGGCAGATAACCCCAGGACCGGTCGTCGCGACCGTTGCCGCGGTCGGCTACGCCGCACACGGGCTCGCCGGCGGCCTGCTGGCCGCGGTCGTCGCGTTCTCTCCGTCGTTCTCGTTCATCCTGATCGCCGGCCCCCGGTTCGAGCGCCTGCGGACCAACCAGAACGCCCGCGCGTTCCTCGACGGCGCAGGCCCCGCTGCGATCGGCGCGATCCTCGGCGCCGCGATCCTGCTGGCCGGGGCGCTGCGCGAGACCTGGCAGTTCATCGTCCTCGCGCTCGCTGCCGTCGCGCTGCTCGCCGCCAAACGCGGCATCGTCGAGACGCTCCTGGCCGCTGGGCTGGTTGGAGTCATCCTGGCGCTGGTCGACGCGCCGATGCCCTGACGCGAGCGTGGACCCAGGGCGCCCCGCCGCGAACCGGCGCTGCTAGCCGGCTGCTGCGGCAGGCTTGCGGGCGCGGACGATCACCGCGGCCGCGTGCTCGTGGACACGGTGGGTTTCGCGGAACTCCGGGTCCTGGAGGCCGGCTGCGGCGAGCGCGTCGCGGAACTCCGGCTCGGTGAGCGCGCCGGCGATGCATCCGGTCCACGCCTGCATGTCGCCCTTGGTCTGCTCGTCCATGTCGGGATCGGCGATGACGTCGGAGATGGCGAACCGCCCGCCGGGCCTGAGCACCCGAGCGGCCTCCGCCAGGACCCTCGGCTTGTCGCCGGAGAGGTTGATCACGCAGTTGGAGATCACGACGTCGACGCTGGCGTCGGGGAGCGGAAGGTCCTCGAGATACCCCTTGACGAACTCGACGTTCTGAGCGCCGGCGTCGATCGCGTTGCGGCGGGCGAGATCGAGCATCTCGTCGGTCATGTCGATCCCGATCGCCCGCCCCGAGGGCCCGACCCGCCGTGCGGAGATCAGCACGTCAGCACCGGCGCCCGACCCAAGGTCAAGGACGACCTCGCCTTCGTGCAGATCGGCGACGGCTGTCGGCACGCCGCAGCCCAGCGACGCGTTCACCGCAGCGTCGGGTGCGTCGCCCTCGCCACTCTCTGCATACAGCGAGGACCCGAACACTCCCGTCTCATCAGCCGGGCTGCAGCAGCCCGAGCCGGAGGCAGCGGTCACAGCCGCAGCAGCGTACTTCTCCCGCACGGTCTCTCTCACCAGCTCGACCGTCGCGGTGGAGGCCATCGACGGCGCGGTGCCGCCGGCGGCGCAACCACACCCCGAACCGTGGCTCTCGTCACAGCACGCTGCCTTCTCGGACGGGTCACAGCACGTCTGCTGCACGGCTGGGCTGCAGCACTGGTTGGTCACGTCAGCCATCCGGAGAGCTCCTTGAGTGCGTCGGGGATCACGAAGTAATAAGCCCACAGGCCCTGGCGCTCTGAGCCGACGATCCCGGCTTCGCGCAGCACCTTCAGATGATGGGACACCGTCGGTTGGGAGAGGTCGAACAACGGCACCAACTCACACACGCACACCTTCCCGGCGTGCTTGCGCAGCACATCCACCAGCTGGATCCGCACGGGGTCGCCGAGCGCTTTCGCGACCGTGGCCATCCGGACGGCCTCATCGCGCTCGACGTCGGGATACACGACCGGCTCGCAGCACCGCTCACCGGCCGGGCGCTTCGTCTTTGGAGTCAGCTCCAGATCGACGGGCATCGATATACAAATACCGATTGAAGTGATGATTGTCAATGTTTAGACTCCTGGCCCGTCGACCCGCAGTACCAAGACCCCGACCATGCCCACACGGCTCTTCTTCGATCACCTCGCTGCCGTCACCGGCGACAAGCCGCCACGATGAGCACCGTCCTGTTCGTCTGCCTGCACAACGCCGGGCGCTCCCAGATGAGCCAAGCCCTGTTCGACCGAGCCGCCGCCGGGCGCCACAGCGCGCTCTCGGCCGGCACCAACCCGGGCGACCGCGTGCATCCCGAGGTCATCGAGGTCATGCGCGAGCTCGGGATCGACCTCGCCGATCGCACCCCGCAGCTACTCACCCGCGAGCTTGCCGAGCAAGCCGACCTCGTGATCACCATGGGCTGCGGCGATCAATGCCCCTACATTCCCGGCAAGCGCTACCTCGACTGGGAGCTCCCCGACCCCAAAGGCCGCCCGGTCGACGACGTCCGCGCCACGCGCGACGAGATCGCCAACCGAGTCGACCAGCTGATTGCCGAACTCGACGCCAGCTGATCGAAGACCGGAGCGATACGGAGTCGAGGTATCTAGCCAGCCGTTCGTGAGAGTCGTGTTGGTCGAGCCGAGGGGTGCGGGGGATTAGATTCTTGTACGTGACGGCGACCGACTTCGCACACCCCAGGGGGGAGGACCCGACCGACTCGGGGTTCGGGCATTGGGTCGCGGTGCGCCGCGTCGTCGTCGGCCTGTACTTCATCTCGTTCGGGGTCTGGAGCGCCTACTACGGGATTCCCGGGGACCACCAGGTGGTCGTCGCCTGGGTGTGCGGGGCGCTCGCCTGCGTATCTCTCGGCCGGCCGTGGGCCAAGGTGCTCCGCCTCGTGCGCGACTGGCTGCCGTGGATGGTCATGCTGACCGTGTACGACTTCACCCGGGGCGCGGCCGACTCCCTCGGGATCGGCGTCCATGTTCACGTGATGATCGACTTCGACCGCTTCGTGTTCCTCGGCACGACGCCAACCCAGTGGCTGCAGGCGCACCTGAACGATCCGAGGGTCATCAACTGGCTCGACGTCGCCTTCACGCTGATCTACACGTCCTACTTCATCGTCCCGGTCACCGTCGCGGGGTTCCTATGGGCGCGCGACCGCCTCGACTTTCTGCGCTTCTCCCGGCGCATCCTGACGCTCGCAGCCGCCGGTCTCGCGACCTATGTCGCGTTCCCGGCCGCCCCGCCGTGGATGGCCGCCGACATGGGTCTGCTGCACGGCGTCGCCCGCACCACGTCGGAGGGCTGGCAGGTGATCGGCGGAGGGACGGCCGGGTTATTCGACGAGGGCCAGGCCAGCGTGAACCTGGTCGCCGCGGTGCCGTCGCTTCACTCGGCGGTCACGCTGCTCGTGGTCCTGTTCCTCTGGTCTCGCGTTCGCCGCGCGCTGCGGCCGCTGCTCCTGCTCTATCCGCTGGCCATGGGCCTGACGCTGATGGCCACGGGCGAGCACTACTTCTTCGACGTCCTGCTCGGGTGGATGTATGCGGTCGGCGTGATGGCCGCGTGGGGGTGGTGGGAACGCCGACGGTCGCGCGAGACGGTGAGCTCGCGAATCCCGGCGAGCGATCGCCGGCCTCGGGCCAAGCTGTCTGGAACATGAAATGGTCGTTGGCCCAGACCGCCGCGAAGCTGAGGTAGCGTACGTTCGAAGTACACGGATACACCTTGGCGCGATCGGGAGCTCATCATGTCCTACGCCGTGGATTTCAATACCGTCTCGACCGTCGGCCTGGAGTCGTCGCCCGTAGCGGCTGCGCTCGCCGGATTACGCGCGAACGAGGCCCGGTACTTCAAGAACAAGTACGACCACGTCTTCACCGTCGAGCCTGCGAGCGACGCGAAGACGACAATCGACTGGGTGCACCGCATCCTCAAGGAAGAACGCGACATCGTCGTCTCGTCTCGCCCTCTCGAGGCCACGACCTTCCAAATCGAGAACATCCGGATGGCCTACGTCTTCTACGAGAGCGGTCTGTCGATCAACGTGATGTACACGGTCGACGGTCCCACTAAGCGGGCGGTCGGGTTCAAGCTCTCCGAAGGGATGGAAGTCCCCGCGGAGCTTGCCTCGCGGTTCAAATTCGCGAGGCAGAAGTCGAAGCTGGCGGGAACCATTCGCGGTTCTTACTTCAACATCAAGAACGAGTACTGAACGCGGATCTCGTCACTCCGTGAGGAACGCGTCGACGTCACGTGCGAACTCGGCGTGGTGCTGGAACAGGAACCCGTGCGCCGCGTCCGGGTAGATCTTCACTAGCGCCTGGGGGATCAGGCCGGCAAGCAGGTAGGAGAAGTGCGGCAGGATCATCGGGTCGCTGTCGCCGTTGGCCACGAACACCGGCATGCCGATCGCGCTGACCCGCTGCAGCCGGCCGTGATCCGGGATGCCCCAGTCGCACACGGCGTCGTATTGGGGCTGCCGGGTCTGCCAAGGTCAGCTTGTGGCGATCGTCGCGCCTTGCGGTCATCCGCCCCAGGGTCTCCACGCCCGCTTGCCGGCTCGCGGCCGAGCGCGTGAAGAAGACGGCCGGTGGCCGAGCTGGCCTTCACGGAGCCGTCCGGGCCGCCAGCCTGGAAGTCGCTGCCGTCCTGGGCGGTGGTAGCGACCCTCGACACGGCGGCCGGCACCGACGTGGTCCGGTCGATGGCAAAGCGCGCCGGGGCCACCATCACCGAGGTCGAGGGCTCGCACGTGATCATGATCTCCCGCTCCGACGTCGTCGCCAACGTGATCAAGACCGCGGCGGCCGCCGTCAGCGGCCCGGGCGCCGCCACGGCGGGCTAGCCATCGACGGAGACACGATGACTACAGCCGTGCCCGGCGCGACCGGCCGGCGTGGCGCGATACCGATCCTGTGCTCCGCGTAGGGGGTAGGCTCAACGGATGCCGGTCCGTCGCGTCGTAATAGATCACCTCGTGATTGGTGTGGCAGATCTCGATCGCAGTCGCGCGTTCTACGCTCGCGCCCTCGCCCCGCTGGGCTTCGTCGAGCTCAATGAAAGTAAGGACGGTCGTCAGGTGGCTTTCGGCCCGGAGGACCTGGATGACTTCATGATCTCGCTCGCCTACCCGGTCGGAGCGCCGGTTCATGTGGCCTTCGCCGCCGACTCGCCGGGACAGGTCGACGCGTTCTACGCGGCGGCGATCGCCGCCGGAGGACGCGAGAATGGCGCGCCCGGCATCCGTCCCGAGTACTCGCCGGGCTACTACGGGGCCTTCGTCCTGGACCCCGACGGCAATAACGTGGAGGCCGTTCACCACGCCACCTAGGACGGCGGATCACAGTCCCCAGAACGGTCCGCGCAGCCCGACCGAGCGAAAATACTCCTTCGCTTCCGAGGGCTCGCGCCGCTGATAGCCGCGGTCAAGGCGGCCGGCGTACCAGCCCTGTGCCAGACGCCAGAGCGTGCCCAGGTCCATCACGTAGCCACGTTTGTTGCCGCTGCGCTCGAGCCAGGCGGCGACGCAACCCTCCCCACAGAACAGGCGCTGGTGCCCGCACGTGTGGACCACGTCGTCCCACATCCGAGCCGCGGGGATCAGGAAATGCGCCACCTCCTCACCCGCCGGTGGCGCATCCCGGTCGACCACCCAGGCGAGGGCGGCCCCGCAGCCCGGGCATCGCGTCGCGACCAGGACCTCGGGCTCACCGAACAGAAGATGCACGAGCGCGAATGAGTCCCACGCGCAGCCGCCCCACCAGAGGGTCCGGCGACCCATGACCGAGAAGCCCAATGGCACGGCGGCGAATGGGTGCGCCATCACGATTCGGCCATCACGATCGAGAACGACGTGGCGCTGGTCGTGCAGCTCGCGCAACGCGCCGTCAGCGAGCGAGCCGGGCTCGGGCGCCCGGCCCGTCTCCGCGAACGAGCGATAGACGGCAACCCGAACGTCCTCGATGTCCACGCCGCAAGCTTACCCCCGGGTGGGCAGCGTCTCAGGCTCGCCAGATCTGAGAAGCTCCCGTCATGAACGGCTCAATTATCGACGTGCCGACCCCGGACGGGATCGCCGACTGCTACTTGGTCAAGCCGGCTGGCGAGGGGGCGCATCCTGGCGTCCTGTTCATGATCGATGGGATCGGGCTGCGTCCGCGGATCGAGGAGATGGCCGATCGGATTGCCGCCCAGGGCTATGTCGTACTCGCCCCGAACGTGTTCTACCGGGCCGGGCGCGCCCCGCTGTGGGAGACACCGGACCTCCACGATGCTGACTCTCGCGGGAGGTTCTTTCAGTCGCTCGGCCCGCTGATGGGCGCGCTCACACTTGCCCCCGTTGCCTCGGACGGCGGCGCTTATCTGGACAGGCTCGGCGAGCTCAGCGACGGCCCTGTCGGGATCACCGGCTACTGCTTCGGCGGCCGGCTCGGCTGGATGATCGCCGCCGCGCATCCTGATCGAGTCGCCGCGCTCGGCGGCTTTCACACCGGTCGCATGGTCACCGACGACGAGGGCAGCCCGCACTTGCTCGCGCCCCGCGTCCGCGGGGAGGTCTACTGGGGTCACGCCGACCAGGACCAGAGCATGACTCCGGAGAACATCGCGACGCTCGACCAGGCGATGGACGACGCCGGCGTGCGCCACACGACCGAGCTCTACGCAGGTGCGCAGCACGGCTACACGATGTCCGACATGGGTGCCTACAACGAGGCGGCCGCCGAGCGGCACTTCACGGCGCTGTTCGCGCTCCTCCAACGAGCATTAGATGGACCACAGAGCTTGGCTGGGTGAGAGGCGTGCGGCTCGTAAGGCGGGGATGAGCCCGGCGAAAGCGCCGATGAGCAGGGAGGCGGCGATGCCGCCGGCCCACGCTCCGGTGGGGACGACGGTGGCCCAGTGTTTGGTGTGGGCGTAGACGACGGTGGCCGCGGCGCCGAGGGCGACGCCGACGACGCCGCCGAGGAGTCCGAGCAGGATGGCTTCGGAGAGGAACTGGGTGCGGATATGGCCTTTGGTGGCGCCGAGCGCGCGGCGCAGCCCGATCTCGGAGCGGCGTTCGAGGACGGAGATGATCATGATGTTGGCGACGCCGACCACACCGACGAGGAGGGCGACGGCGCCGAGGCCGAGGAATAGGCCGTTGAGGGCGCTCTTGGCGTCGGCTTGGGCCACGAGAGCGTCGGATGGCTGGCTGACGTTGACCTCGCTGGGGCTCTCCGGGCTTGCGGTGGCGGCGAGGAGGTTGTCGACCGCGTTGACTCGGTCGGTTGCGGCGCGGAGGTAGATGGTGGAGGGGTGTCCGTCGAAGCTCAGGTATCTCTCTGCGGCCGGGTAGCCGACAAGGACGGAGGTGTCGATGGCGGCGGCGAGCACCGCCGGCCTGAGGATGCCGGCGACGTAGAACCACTGGCCGCCGACCCAGATGCGCTCGTCCGGGTAGATGCGGTCGATGCCGAGAAGCTGGGCGGTGGTGGCGCCGAGTACGGCGACGGGTTCTTGGGCGGTGGCCGCGTTGAGGTAGCGGCCTTGGGCGACGGTGGTGGCGACGACGGGGAGGAGGTCGAGGGATGCGGCTTGCACAGTGAGGCCGTTGGTGTCGACCGAGGGGATGTAGCGGGTGCGGAAAGCGTTGGCGCCGCTGACTGCCCCGGTGCTCTGCACCTGCTCGACGCCGCTGATACGGCCGATCATGCCCGGCGCCATGGTCGGCAGCTCGGTGGCGCCGCCGGTGAGGCTCTGGCCGTTGCTGACGGTGAGCAGGTTGGTGCCGAGCCGGTTGATCTCGTCCAGCAGGCCGGCCTGGGAGGAGGCGGACAGGCCGAGCACGGCGACGATCGCCGCCACGCCGATGGCGATACCGAGAGCGGACAGCCCGGCCCGCAGCTTCCGAGTGCGCAGTCCGACGGTGGAGAGCCGGGTGAGGTCGGAGAGCTGTAGCCGTCGCCGGGTGAGGGTGGCGGTGTCGGTCACGACGGCTCCTCGGGGCCGGTGTCGGCGACGATGCGACCGTCGAGGATCTCCACTTCGCGGGCCATGCGCTCGGCGATGGCGTGGTCGTGGGTGATGACGACGATGGTCGAGCCGGCGTGGTGAAGCTGGTCGATCAGGGCCAGGATCGACTGACCGGTGGCCTGGTCGAGGTTCCCGGTCGGCTCGTCAGCGAGCACGATGGCGGGCTGGCCGACCAGGGCGCGGGCGATCGCGACCCGTTGGCGTTGCCCGCCGGAGAGCTGGGTGGGACGAGCACGGGGACGCTGGGCCAGGCCGACCAGCTCCAGGGCGTCGCGGGCGCGCTCGCGACGCTCCCTGAGGGGGATGCCGGCGTAGAGGAGCCCGTCGGCGACGTTGTCCAACACGGTGGAGTGCTCGGCCAGGAAGAACTGCTGGAAGATGAACCCGATCCGGGTGGCCCTCAGGTAGGCAACGTCCTCGTCGGCCATTGCTGCCACGTCGAGGCCGGTGATCCGCACCCGGCCGCTGGTGGGCCTGTCGAGGGTTCCCATCAGCTGGAGCAGGGTGGTCTTGCCGGACCCCGAGGGGCCGACGATCCCGACCAGCTCCCCCGGGCCGATGGTGAGGTTCACCTCGCGCAGGGCGTGGACGGGCGGCTCGCCGGGATAGCTCTTGGTCACGTTCTCGACGTCGAGCACCGGCACCCCTGCGCCCTCGATGGCGGCGTCATTGCCGGCCGTGACCGCGTTGCCGTGTGGCGTGGGTGGCGGGGTCGCGGTCATGTCGTCGGGACCACCACCTCTTGGCCGGCGGTCAGCGCCGAGGCGGTGACCTGCACCAGCCCCTCGGCGTCGTCGAACAGTCCGAGCGTGACCGGCACGAGATGGCTGCTCGCGCCTGGGTCGACGACCTCGACGGCGTAGCCACCGCCGGACCGGGCCAGCAGCGCGGTCACCGGTACCACCAACGCGCCCCGCACGCTGGCGGTGGTGATACCGACCTGCACCGGGGCCTGATCCCAGGTGCCCGTAACGGCCGGATCGGAGGGGGTGACGCCAACGGTGATGGTCGGCGTGGTGCTCCCCGAGCCGTTTGACGAGCAGCTGTCCGTTCTCGGCGCAGCGGAGCTCGATCCCGACCCGCCCGACCCGGAGCTCGACGGGCAGGTGGCGACCGCCCCCACCGAGGAGACGATACCTGGGATGGTGCGGTTGTTGGGCAGGGTGATGCTCACCTTGTCCCCGACCGTGATCGTGGTCTGCTCGGAGGCGCTCAGCGCCACCTGCACCTGGCGAATGGTGGAGGTGCCCTGCATCAACGTCTCGCCGATCTGGGCGCTGCCCCCGAGCTGCGCCGAGACGCTCGTCGCCCGCACCGTGGAGGGTTCGAACACCACCTGGCCAAGAGTCAGCGTGCCGTTCTGGGTCACCCTCAGCGTGGCCTGCAGCTTCATCACGGCCGTGGTGGTGGCCGGCCCGAAGGAGGCCGACTTGGGGCTGAGCTGACCTCGGGTGGCGTAGCCGAGCGCGACCAGATCCGCGTTGAGCTCGTTCACGTCGGGGCCACTCACCCCGGCCGAGAGGGTCCGGTAGGCGGGTGTCGAGCCATGCAGCAACACCACCGGTCGATCGTTCACCCGGTAGAGCACGTGACCCTGCCGGATCACCTGGCCGGCCGCGGGCAGCTTGGTGTATCTCCCCCGGGCCTGGTTGATCACGGAGTACGGCGACCCGTCCGATCGCGTCCGATAGGTCAGGACCCCAGCCTGGGAGACCATCGCCGAGAGTGTCCTTCTCTCCACCTGCGCGGTGCCCACCGGTAGCCGCCGTGCGACTGCCGCCGCTGGTTTGGCGCTGGACATCACAGCCACGCCGCCGGCGGCGGTCACGACAGCCAGGACTGCCAGGACAGCCAGGACAGCCAGACCGGCCGCTGCGGCCGGCGCCCAGGTCTTCCGCCTCACTTCTGGCCCCTCGCTGCTGCCGAGAGATCGCGGCACTTCAGCATCGCGGCGTTGAGAATGCTCATACCACTGTTCGTTGCGGATGATGGGATTCGATTCGTGTCGACGAGGGGCTGACCGTCGACGGGGTCCGGAAAGTCGTTGACGCCGTTGTCGCGGATGCACTGGGCGAACTTGAGGGCGGCGTCCATCTGCTGGGGGCTCCGCTTGCTGCCCGTGAACCCCGCTGGCTCCAGGTTCTTACAGGCGCTGATGGCCTGCTTGAACGCCGGGGTGCTCGGGTCCAGCGACGAGCCGTTCACTATCCCATCGATGGTGAGCTTGCCCGGGCCCGGGTCCGGGAAGTTGCTGACCCCGTGGCCGCGAATGCACTTGGCGAACTTCACCCCCTTCTCATGATTACTGGTGGCGGTGCCGCCACCGCCACCGCCGCCGCCGCCGGTGCCGGTGCCGGTGCCGGCGGGTGCGGTCGAACCGCACGCGCTGATCAAGGCGACGATGGCGATCAGGGCAAGGGCGGCCAGCGGCCGTCGCGTTCTGTTCATGTGTTCTCCGGCGGCCGTCGCGTTCTGTTCATGTGTGTTCTCCGTGGGCAGTGAGTGCGTTGACATCAGTTCTGCGCTGAGGCGCGACCGGGAGCGAGCAACAGCGGAGGGCCCTGTGTGCCGGAGTCTCTCCTTGGGCCGCCCACGCCGAGACCGGCGATCGTGCGCACACGGATCGCCGGGGCGACGGACTCGACCAGCTGCGTGGCGGCCTCGCCCGCGGCGGCGAGGATCACCGACGTGTCGCTGCCCTGCCCCTGCCCCATCACCACGCCGACCGCGGTCAGCCCGTGCCCGCCTACTGTCAGGTGGGTGAAGAAGGCCAGGCACCCCCCGGCCGCGGAGTCCGACCCGGTCTTGCCGGAGTAGCCCTCGGCGATAAGGGGGTTGTAGTTGGTGAGCGTGCCGGCGACCGGCAGCGTCACGGTGGCCATTGAGACGATCTGGCGGAAGACGGGGAAGCGCATCGCCCGCTGAAAGGCGCGTAGCTGGTCGGCGGCAGTGGAAACCGTGCTCGGATCGAACCCGCTCGGATCGGTGTAGATCGTGTGGTCCATCCCGAGCGCAAGGGCCTCAGCGTTCATCTCGTCGACAAAGCGCGCTTCGCTGCCCGCAACCCCGGCGAGTATCCGGGCGATGTTGTTGCCGGAGGGGACCAGCAGCGCCTCCAGTAGCTGGCGCTCGGTCAGCTGCTCGCCGGCTCGCACCGCCACGACCGACTGGCCCTGGGCCTCGGCCTGTGCCTGGTCCTCGGTGACGGTGATCGTGAAGCCGTCCTGCGCGCCGCTCAACGGGTAGTGCTTGAGGGTCAGGTAGGCGGTCATCACCTTGGCCAGGCTGGCGATGGGGGCCGGCGACTCGTGCGGGCTCGCCGCCGGCCGGCCGTTGCCGAGCACCAACGCCGCCTGACCGCGCAGCGGCCACCTGACCGACGAGAGGTCTGCGCGGTCCCTGTCGCCCCGCACGTCGCGGGCCGGCGCCGAGAGCGATCGTGAGCTGCCCGCGAACGCGCCGTGGGCGAGGAGCAGGACGAGCGCCGCGCCAACCAGCGCGTGACGGCGGCGACGACCGCACACGGTCGATCGGGAACGGCGGGCCGCTGTGCGCGCTGGTTGCCTGGAGGTCACGCCACCATTCAAGGCAGCGTGGTGTTGCCGGCACGTATGCGGTTTTCGATATGCCGACGATATGCGCCAGCTCGTAGCATCGGCCCATGCGCGTGCTGATCGTCGAGGACGAGCCCTACATGGCAGAGGCGATCCGAGATGGCCTGCGCCTGGAAGCGATCGCCGCCGACATCGCCGGTGACGGCTACGCCGCTGTGGAGCTGCTGAGCGTCAATGCCTACGACATCGCCGTGCTCGACCGAGACATCCCCGGGCCCTCCGGCGACGAGATCGCCAACCGCATCGTCGCTTCCGGGAGCGGCATGCCGATCCTGATGCTCACCGCCGCCGACCGGCTCGACGATAAGGCCACCGGGTTCGGACTCGGCGCCGACGACTACCTCACCAAGCCGTTCGATCTCCAAGAGCTCGTTCTCCGTCTCAGAGCACTCGACCGCCGCCGCGCACACCACAGGCCGCCCGTGCGAGAGATCGCCGGTCTGCGTCTGGACCCGTTCCGCCGCGAGGTCCACCGCGACGGCCGCTACATCGCGCTCACCCGCAAGCAGTTCGCTGTGCTCGAGGTCCTCGTCGCTGCCGAAGGCGGTGTCGTCAGCGCCGAGGAGCTCCTGAAACGGGCGTGGGACGAGAACGCAGACCCGTTCACCAACGCCGTACGGATCACGGTCTCGGCACTGCGCAAACGCCTCGGCAAACCCTCGATCATCGCCACCATGCCCGGCGCCGGGTACCGCATCGACACCGAACCACATACCGGACGTGAGGGAGCAGACCGTGGATAGAGCGCCTGGGTTGAGTGTTCGCCTCAAACTCACCCTCAGCTACGCCGGATTCCTCATGGTCGCAGGCGCCTTGCTGCTCGCCGCCGTGTGGGTGTTCCTCCTGCGTTACGTCCCCGACCGCGCGTTCCTGATCAACGCCGACACCCCCCTCCATAGTGTTTTTCCCGTCCGGTCGAGCCTCCTGCACGTTTTCGCTCCGAGAGCAGCCGCAGTGTTGGCGTTCCTGCTGGTGTTCGGTCTCGTGGGAGGGTGGCTGCTCGCCGGCCGGATGCTCGCGCCCCTGGCCCGCATCGCCGACGCCACACGCACGGCCGCCGCCGGGTCTCTGTCCCACCGGATCCGGCTACCGGGCCGCAGAGATGAGTTCCGCGAGCTCGCGGATGCCTTCGACACGATGTTCGAGCGACTCGAAGCACATATCGTCGAACAGCAGAGATTCGCCGCCAACGCCTCCCATCAGCTGCGCACCCCGCTGGCGATCACGCAGACGCTGCTCGACGTGGCCCGCAACGATCAGAGCCGTGGCGACGACGAGCTCGTCGACCGCCTCCACTTCGTCAACGCCCGAGCGATCGACCTCACCGAAGCGTTGCTCCTGCTCACCCGCGCTGGCCAGCGGTCCTTCGTTCGAGAACCCGTCGACCTGTCCCTGATAGCGGAAGAAGCCACCGAAACGCTCCTCCCCCTCGCCGAAAAGCGCGGCGTCACGATCGAGAACTCCGGCGAGATGACTCCCACCATCGGCTCACCCGCGCTCCTGCTGCAGATGGCGACCAACCTCGTGCACAACGCAATCGTCCACAACCTGCCTGAACAGGGCGCAGTGTGGATCACGACGAGCATTCACCTCGAGAGCGTGGTGCTCACGGTCGAGAACGCCGGCGAGCAGCTGAGCCCACAGTTGGTTTCCACACTCGCCGAGCCGTTTCAACGCGGCAGCAGACGCATACGCACCGACCACGAAGGTGTCGGCCTCGGCCTGGCAATCGTCAACAGCATCACCCAAGCACACGACGGAACCCTCAGCCTCACCCACCGGGCCGCCGGCGGGCTCCGGGTCACGGTGCAGCTACCCGCCGCGCCTTCCAGCTAGCCGCTCATGTCGACTGCGTAGACGTTCACCGGCTCGATCGTGATCGCCACCCGCGTGTCCTCGGGCCCGTCGTGCTGCTTGAGATCGGCGTCGTACTTGGCGCCGACCTTCGCGGCGAAGGCGTAATCGTCATCTGACTCGAACACGGCGGTGCCGCGGACCTCGAGGTAGCGGTACGGGTTCTGGAGGTCCAAGATCAGAAGGCTGCACTGCGGCCGCCGGCGGAGGTTCTTCGTCTTCAGCCGGGAGCTGTTCATCGACAGCTTCACCTTATCCTCGGCCTCGTCGTAGAGGAACCAGATCTCGGTCAGCTGCGGAAATCCATCGGCGCCGATCGTGGCGAGCGAGGCGACCTGCGCATCGAGCAGGTCGCGGTGGGAGTCGGGAAAGGTGGTCATGGCCTGATTCTCCCGCTCGCGTCTAGTCACGCAGCTCCGCTACTTGGCGGCAGAGCGATCGAGCAACCACGCGTGAATGTTGCTCACCTGGCTGGTCATCAGCGATAGGTGAGCCTCGTCGGCAAGCAGCCATGACTCTGCTCCGGGCACGGCGCGACTCAGCCACTGACCGTGACTGACTGGGACGAAGAGGTCCAGATGCCCATGGACGACGAGGGCCGGTCGTGAGATCGCTCCCAACTCAAACCCGAAGGGCTCGACGAACGCGAGGTCATCATCGATCCATCCGTCTGCCCCGGTGGAGAACGACACCCCGAGGCCATCGGCCCACCACTTTCCGATCGGGCCGCCGAGCGCGATCCGGTCGGGCTCAGCGACGAGCGTCTGAATCGATGCCGCCAGGTCCTCGAGGTTCTCCAGCATCTCAGCCGCGGCGGCCGCGGCGAACGGGGCGATGTGCTCGCGGCCGGCCATCGCCAGACCAAATTCGACAAGATTCTCGTGGCCCATACCGTTGAAGTAGTTCAGCCCGTCTGCGTCAAACGGCGCCACCCCGGCGATCGAACAAGCCGCCGTCACCCGGTCGGGCAGCAGCGCGGCGCACGCCAGCGCGTGCGGACCGCCACCGGACACCCCCCAGGTGGCGAAGCGTTGGACTCCGAGTGCGTCCATGATCGACGCGGCATCCAGCGCCGCGTCGCCAATGGTGCGTCCGCGGGACGCTGTGGACCCGCCGTAGCCCGGACGGTCATAAGCGATCAGGCGAGCGCCACGAGCCTTGGCATCCTCCACCCAGCCCGAGTAGGGCGGCCCAGCCCCTGGAGTTCCGTGATGGACGAGAATCGCCGGGCCGACCGGATCCCCTTCGTCATAGACGGTGAACTCACGGCTACGGATCGCCAGCTGACGCTGCGCCACGGCCGCAACCCTACCGACCTGCTCCGAACGATCGCCATTCTTCTCTGCACTCTGCGTCCGCGGCTGCCTGGCGCTTGTGGTAAACCTCGGTGAGAGCGCCCGTCGAGATCCCCGAGGCTGTCACCCCGCCCCCGCACCACCCGCGCTTCCCGCTCTTGGACGGAATGCGCGCCATCGCCGTGGTGTGCGTCGTCCTGGTGCACTGCGCGGTGTTCAGTGGAACCGTGTCGGGTTCGCTGGGCGGCAGGCTGTTGGCGCACCTCAACGTGGGCGTGACGATCTTCTTCTTGATTTCCGGTTTCCTGCTGTACCGGCCGTTCATCGCTTACCGAGGCGGCGGCGCGGCCGCCCCGGGCGTGGATTCGTACGCCAAGCGACGCTTCTTGCGGATCTACCCGGCGTACTGGCTCGTGCTGACGATTCTGCTCGTCATTCCTGGACTCCCGAGGGTCGACTTTGAATCGGTGTGGCCGATGTACGCGCTCCTGCACACACTCCCGTTGTCCTCTGGACCGCGCTGTTCGCAGCTGGTGACCAACTGCGGGCTGGCACAGACATGGAGTCTCGTCGCCGAGGTGACCTTCTATGCGGTCCTACCCGCTTATGCACTGATCGTCGATCGACTCACTCGACGCTTGAGCCTGCGCGCCTGGGTGACAGCGCAAGCGTTGACACTCGCCGTGCTATCGGCGCTTTCGGTCTGGCTGCAGTTCGTCGTGCTCGCGCCCGCGCCGCAATGGGTGGGCTGGTCAGTGGCCGGCAACGTGTTCTGGTTCGCCCTCGGCATGGGCCTGGCCGTGGTCTCGGCAGCGACTACTGGTAGGGCGCTCGGCTTTCGGCTAGCGACTTGGATCTCGACTCGGGCAACCGTCCTGTGGGGCGCAGCGGTCGCGATCTATGTCCTGCTCAGCCTGACGATTCAGCCGACCCCGTTCGTGATCGCCTCAGGTCAGGCCCTGGCGGTTCACCTGGCTTTTGGGATGATCGCGGTGCTCATGCTTGCCCCGGCGGTGTTCGCCGACGGCACGCGCCGAGCGCCGCAGCGGATCGTCGCCAGTCCGGCGATGGCGTGGCTGGGCCTAGTGTCCTACGGCGTGTTCCTCTGGCATTACGCTGTGGTGCTGAAGCTGTCCGGACGCCACGGCGGCACCGCCTTCGTGCCCCTGCTCGCCGGCACGCTCGCGATCTCGATCGGGTGCGCGGCCGTCAGCTACTACATGCTCGAGCGGCCGCTGATGAAGCTCAAGTATCGTGCGCTTCGCCACGCGAGCACCGCGAGCCTAGGACCGGGCGCACCACCTTCTGGCTGAAGCGGCGAGTTGCTCGGGTGAACGCGCCGGCGACATCTCCGACCCGCACCTGAGGGATGAACCAAGGCGTCATCGAGTCCCCGCCACGGCAGCTGCAGTATTTCACCTCGGACCAGCGTGCCGCGGTAGGGGTTGAGGGTGCGCTACCCCGGCAGGGGCTTGGGTGCGCTACCCTGGGTGGGTCAGATAGCGAGGGCAACCAGAGGGCGAGACCTTCATCTGAACGTCCCCTTCCCGCGAAAGCAGCCTGATCTTCTGATGGCCGAGAGTCCACCCACGGGTGGGCTTTCCGCGTTAAGGAGGCCCGTAGCGCGGATCAGGGCAGGATGTCGTTCAGCGTCGCCGTGAACCGCTCTCCCGACTCCTCGAGCGCGCCCTCGATGTGCAGGCGCGCCGGGCCGATCTCGGTCCACAGGTCGAGGAAGTAGGCCCAACCCGGCAGGTCCGGATCGTCTGACTTGGTGATCGCCTCGACCTGGTAGATCTCGCGCGGCGGCAGCACCAGCGACTCGGGGCAGTCGTCCTCGACGCGACGGCGCAGGTCCTCGACTGTGAGACGATCGCCAGACGCGACGCTGAGCTCCTCGTACTCGCCGTCCACGACGAGGCCGACCACATCCTCCAGCGCCCGGTACATCGGCTCGGGCATCAGCTCGAGCGATTCGACCATTGCCTCTGGTCCGCCCAGCTCGTGACTAGGCGTCAGGTCGAGCCGCCTGTAGAAGTAGTCCTCGCACGCCGCGCGCGCCTGACGGCGGATGCTCTTGGACAACCCAGCGGCGCCGAGCGCAAAGACCGCGGCGTCGATCGCCTCCTCGAGCGTTCCGTGGCGGCGCGTCAGCTGCGCGGTGACGGCTCGGCCGTGCTCCGTGTCGCGCGCCACCGATGAGCCGTCCAGCAGAATCGAGGGAGCGTCGTGGCGGCTGTAGCCCGGGCAGGCCCGCACCGCAGAATGAAGGACGATGAGGTGGTCGCCCATGACTCAGTGCACGGACGCCAGCCACCGCAACAGATGATCGGTGACGAGCTCGGGGGCGTCCTGCTGAAGCCAATGCCCAGCGTGGGGGATCACCTCGTTGACGCGCAGGTCGGTCACCCAGCCGTCCATCACATCGGCCGGCATGAACCGACGCACAGGATCACGCTCCCCAGTCAGGAACAGTGCGGGCTGGGTGATGCGGCGCTCGGCGACGTCAGCGGTCACCTCCCAGTTGCGATCGAGGTTGCGGTAGTAGTTCAGTCCTCCGCGGAAACCAGTGCGGGTGTAGGCATCGACGTACACCTGGAGCTCGGCGTCCGTAAGAAACGCAGGCGTCGGTGGGTCCTCGTCGCGGTCCGCGGCCCAGGCCGCATCCCACACCCGCGGCGTGGCCAGGGTCCGCCGGACGTCACGCTCGAGCGCTGCCTCGGCGACCCCTGGCTCCTGGAACCAGACCATGTAGAAGTCAGCGCCGAAATGCTTACGCATCAGACCGAGCGGCGGCGCGGGCGCTCTCGGAGCGAACGGGACCGACAGGCCCCCAACCGCGCGCACCCGCCCGGGGTGAAGCCACGCGGTCTTCCAGGCCACGTCAGCGCCCCAATCGTGCCCTATCACCGTTGCCTGAGCCGCGTCCTCGTGATCGAGCAGTCCGAGGACGTCGGCCGCGAGGACGTCGATCGCGTACTCCTCGGCCGCGGCTGGCGCGTCCGAGTCTCCATAGCCGCGCAGATCGGGCACCAGCAACCGGTACCCCGCCGCCGCGAGCGGCTTGACCTGGTGGCGCCACGAGAAGCCGAGCTCGGGAAACCCATGCAAGAGCACCACGACCGGCCCGTCCGCCGGGCCGTACTCGGCGACTGCCAGCTGAATACCGTTGACCTGCACGATGCGAACCTACCGGACTGGCTTCGCGCCCGGAGGAATCGCCGTATCGTTCGCCGGATGGAGCTCGACGAGGCGTGGCCGCCCTCCACTCTGCTCGTGCATGAACGCTGAGGAGATCATCTGGAACGCGTTGCGGGGTGCGCTGGTGACGCGGGGGATCGGGCTCGCCGCCGATCTGCACGTGGCGCAGACGCTATCGGCCGGCCCGCGGAGCAGCGCCGAGCTCGCACGCGAACGGGGCGTCGACGCTGACGTGCTGCACCGCGTCCTGCGCGCGCTGGCGAGCGAGGGAATCTTCCAGGAGACCGAGCCGGGTGTGTTTTGCAACACCGCCGCCTCGGAGGCGCTGGCGCAGGATGGTTGGGATGCTTTCTCCCACCTCTTCGGCGGCACCTGGCTGCAGGCAGTGGCGGCGCTCGACGCGAGCGGGGAGCCGTCGTTCCCACGCGTTCACGATCAGGAGTTCTGGGCGTGGTTGGCGGCGCACCCGGACGACCGCGCCGCCTTCGATCGTGCTATGGCGCAAGGCTCGCAGGGCCGCCTCGATCGGCTCGAGAGCGTGGACTGGCGTGGTGACGAGGTTGTCGTCGACGTCGGCGGTGGGAACGGGTCGCTGCTCCGTGCGCTGCTGGAGCGCCACCCGCGGATGCGCGGCATCATTTTCGACCTTCCCGAGACCGTGCGCGACGAGCAGGCGCTCGGCGCCCGCTGTGGGTTTGTGGAGGGGAGCTTCTTCGATTCGGTGCCACACGGGGACGTCCATCTCCTTTCGGGGATCCTCCACGACTGGAATGACGCCTCGGCACAGCGGATCCTGGAGACGGTTCGCGCCGCGTCGGGCGAGCGGCTGGTCGCGCTGGACAGCGTGATCGAGCCGGGCAACGCCCCCGACGGCGCGAAATGGCTCGATCTGCTGATGCTCGTTCTCGCCGGGGGCCGAGAACGGACGGCGGAACAGTGGCGGGCGTTGCTCGGCGACGCCGGCTGGCGCGCGACGCGCGTTGGGGGAGGCGTGATCGAGGCCCGGCCGGCGGCGCGGTTCAGCGCGCCGGCGACTCGCTGACGCTCGCCGATCAGAGGTTGGCTCTCGATCGACCGACGCTACTTGAGCGTCCGGTGCTGACGGGACAGCGCGCGCTTCAGTGCTCGGCCGAACGCGGTGTGCTTGCGGCTCATGGCCTGCGCGTAGTGATCGAACGCGAGGGTCTGGGCATGGATCGCCCCCTGGGCACCGGCGGCGTCGAGGAAGTCGTAGAAGAAATAATCGCTCTGGCTGTCGATCTGCGTCTGGAACTGGGTGTATGGGACATGACCCGCGCCAGGGAAGGCCTCGAGGAATGCGGGCACGCCGTCGCCCAGCAGAGCCGCCGCTGTCTGGGCCGACCAGAGGAAGGGCACAGTGGGGTCGGACGTGCCTGAGAACAGGAGCCCGGGCGCATCGCCGGCGCTCGCGAACAGGCCGCCTGGCGTGCCTCCGGACAGGGACATGAACGCTCCCACCTGGGACGAGTAACCAGGGTTGCCACTGTTGCCGGGGTCCTGCGGATCCATGCCGACGAGACTCGCGGTTATGGCTCCGGCCGATTCGCCCCCGATGCCGATCCGCGACGGGTCAATTCGATATGTGCTGGCGTTCGCTCGCAGCCATCGGACGGCGGCCTGAGCATCGTTCTCAGCGCCGATCGCCGCCGTGAAACACGTGGGCGACACGACGCCATTGCCCGCGCTGCACCCATTCGGGGCCAACAGGCGGTAGTTGATCGAAACGGTCACATAGCCGTAGTGGGCGAACTCCTGCGCCAGGATCGCCGAAGGCCCGGCGCTCTTATCACCGCAGCAGTAGCCGCCACCGTGCACCCACACGATCGCCGGTCGCTGAGCGACGGTGTCGCCGGTTGGCTGGTAAAGGTCGAGCGTGAGCGCGACCGGATTGCCGGCCAGGTCTGGGGCGCTTCCGTACTGCAGGTTGCTCGTCTCAGTGATGTTGGCGAAGACCGCGTCGCGGTACCGAAGCGGGCCCGCGCCGGGCGGCATCGAAAGCGAGCAACCGGTCAGAGCCATCGCGGTGAGCACCCCTGCGATCCCCCCGAGCAGCCGACCGCCTGAGGCCCGACGCATCGCAGTTGAAAGACGTAGCAAGCTCAGTCCCATAACCCGGTCTCCAGTCCAATGAAAGCAACCAAAGCCATCCTAAATCCTGCGTCGCTGGGGGGTTGTCAGGTCCTGCTGTCGCTACGGTCGCGGCGCCAGCGAGATGACCTGCTGGTAGGTCGGCCGGTTGGTGGCCGGGAACGTGGTCGAGATGAGGCCGGGCACGAACCCGGTCAATCCCTGGTCGATGCGCCAGGACGTTGCGCTGGCCCCGTTCTGCTTGACCAGATCGGCCTGCCCGGCTCTGAGCGCCGCCCACAGAGATCGCGCACACGCGGGTATATTGCCACTGCCGCAGTAGCGGACCGAGTACGGAGCGAGAACGTGGCGTCCGAGCTCGGTCTTGAGGTCTTTATCCACGTAGGAGGGATCGCGACCGAGGAGCCTCTCGAAGGCCCCGAGCGCGCTCCCGAGCCGTGGGCTCATGACGGCGTCGAAGATGTGCGACCAGGCAGCGCCCAGCAGCGCCGCGCCCGCATAGGGGATCGGCCCGCCCGGGGGGCTGCCCAAGGTGGGTGCGCCATGCCGAACCCAGTTGTCGATCAGCGCCACCGCTTTCGACGTCTGGGCATCCGGCGCGCGGCCGCGACTGAGCATCGCGCGAATGACCGGCCACACCAGCACGCCGGTTGCGTCCTGGGTGGCTGCCTTGTTCATGACGCCTACGACATCGTTCACGCGAGGATGCTTTGGCCAGGGGCCGAAGAGCGAGACGTGCTGCACGATGCCGTCGTGAGCGTCATCGCCGGGCATCCATCCCAGCGCGGGCTTGTTGTTCCAGTTGAGCAGCAGGCTGTGCCGACCCGCGATGTCGTGCGGATGGGCCAGCTCGGACAGGGAGCCGCGCCATTCATAGCCCCCGGTTCCGAGCGTCGGTAGGCGGCGGTCGAGTCCCCGCGCGCGGACAGGAAGCAGTCCCGAGGAGAAAAACGACGTGGCCTTGCGTGAGACATAGCCCCAGTTGAACGTGAAGCCGAAGCGGTTGGCGTACTTCCAGAACCGCGGTGGGGAGGTAGCCCGGCCTTCGGTCATCGCCTTGAGCGCGCCCAGCGACAGCACGTCCTGGCCGTAGGTGGAGCGCTTACGCGCGAGTGCGTAGGGCTTCCCATGCACGGTCGCGGTCCCGATCACTGGACCGTGCACCGTCACCGGGAACTTGATCTCCTTGCCGGCGAGGCTTCCGGCGTCAAAGATGCGCATCGCTCGGCAGCGCCCGCGGAACATGTAAGACTGGGTGGCGCGCGTGGGCACGCCGCCGCCGGGCACGCAGAGTCTCTCCGCGAACACGTCCTCGTTGTCGTTGCCGGCCGAGGTCAGACTCCAGGCGTAGTTGCGAGTCCGGCCGATCAGGATGTACAGGCCGAGGCCCGACACGGCCGCCCCCTGGGCGTCGATGCCAGGGCCCTGGAGCTGCTCCTGATAGACGATCTCCGGGTAGTAGTAGCCGAGCTGTGGGCCCATGACGCCGATCGGCCGGCCGGTGGCCGAGCGCCCCGGGGCCACCAGCTGCCAGTTCGAGGCATGGCGTCGAGGCGTCTCCATCGACCGTGCCGCACCGGTCCGAGGATCCTGGGCGAGCTGGATCGATCCGGGATCGACGAGAACCGAGCCCGTGACCTTTCCGCCCGTGAGCGTCGGGTAGGGGAAGCGCTTGTGGGTCGTGACCGGAGCTGCGGGGTCGTTCGCCTCCATGGCGTCGCTCCACATGGCATGACCACGCGGGGCGCCGAACTTCTCCTCCATTCGGGCCAGCAGGTCGGAGTTCTCGTGCTCCGTGCCGCCGCCGTTCCCGAAGATCGAGCCGATGAACGCGGTCACCGCGATCATGTCGTTGGCGTTGAACGGCCGGCCGTCGGGGAACGCCACGTGGTTCGTCCGGTAATAGGCATTCACACCGCTGGTGTAGCTCGCCATGTCACGCAGGATCTGCCGTCCCTCCGGCCCGTAGGCGCGAATCAGCTTCTGGCGCTGCTGGGTGACGAGCGCCTCAGTCTCCGCGCTCGGCTTGAAAGGAGTTGCGCTGGTGACCAGGGAGAATGCATCGAGGCCGGGGATGTCCGCGACCGCGGCCCGTGCCGGGTCACGGCCGAACTGGAAGAGCAGGCCGCGGTCCCGCCCCATCACCCACCCGGCGCCGAACATCATCCCGGCGCGCGTCTTGCCCTTGATGTGGGGAATGCCATACGAGTCGTAGGTGACCGTTACGTCGCTGCGCCCGACTGGTTGGTTCTGTGTCGCCCCGATCGGGCGGAAGTTCATCGGCAGGTAGAAATGGAAGACGTCGGTCATCGAGATGTGCCGTCGCAGTGGCGTCAGGCCCGAATACAGCGGCAGCTGGTCTAGCGAGTGCGGGCCCGTTGGGAGTCCGCCGTAGTTACCAGGCGGCAACACGTACCGAGCGATGTCGGGCTGCGCGGCACGGGTCACAGCCGGGACGCAGAGCGGGAGGAGGAGGGCTACCGAGGCGAGGAGGCGACGAATCATGGACGTGTTCTACACCGCGCTCACGACCGCTTTACCGCGTCCCGCGGCTTATCGTGTCGATCCTGGGTGTCCTCGCTGGCGGCGAGCTGGTCGCGCAGTGCTTCCACCTCCTGCAGGAGGCGCTCGACCTTGTCCTCGGTGCGGTGCAGTTGCCGTGCCAGGCGGGTGATATCGGCTCGCCCCGCGATCCGCAGATTGCGCAGAACCGCGTCGGCCGTGTCGGCGCCGATTCGGGCCAAGGCCGCGACGTTCTCGCCGCTCATGGCCAGCAGGCGGCCAAAGCCGGGCTTGGCCACCAGCTCTTCCATCGCGCTCGCTGTTTGCGACTCCACCTTCTCGTACAGCGCGCGCAAACTCTCCTCGGCGGACGGACCGCCGTTACCTCGGCTGGCCATGGTCAGAGCTTAGTTCGTTGTGGCCGAACTTGTTGTACGAGCGCGCGCTGGCAACCGCAGCCGCGCCTGCCCGCGGGATCAGAGGGTCGAGCGTCCGTCCACGCGCGCAACCGACCCAAACGCCGAAACCGTAGGCGGCGTCATCGAGCAACCGCGCCACGGCGTAGCGACCGGGATCGAGCACAGGGCGCCGCCGCCACCATTCGGCGGCGGCCGGCAGCAGCCAGGCGGTCAGGATCCATCGCCGTGCTACTGCGCAGCGGAGGGCAACGAGGCCGACCGGTGGGAGCCACTCCCGGGTAGCGGCTGCGGCGAGTAGGGCACCAGCGCGGACAGTGCCGCTGGCCACCACCTGGATAGCGACTGCACCCGATCCGGGTATCCCGGACAAACGTCGGCGAAGACGAAACCCGATGAAGGCCATCGTGGCCAGGCCGGCCCGGGGGCGGGAGGCCACGATTAGCGTCCAGACCGCGGCGCTCCAGAGCGGAACCACTACCGGAGCGAGACGGCGCGGGTGGCGCCGCGCCAGCGGCGCTGCCGACAGCCCGTATTGGAACCGGCGGAGCACCCAACCCGCCAACGTCGTCCGGTGCTCATGCGCGACGCGTGCCGCCGGCTCATACCGAATTCGCCAGCCTTGAGCGTGCAGCCACCAGACGAAATCGACGTCCTCACCTACGGCCATGGCCTCGGAGAAGCCGCGACCGGCGGCCGTCCTGCGGACCGCCAGCGCTGCGGCCGGGAGGTAGGGAATCCGGGTTTGCGGCGCCACGCGGCCGGGGGCCTCACCGAGATCGAGCGGTGAGCGCGCCGTCTCGTAGCGAGCCACCCAGCCACCACCACCGGAGTCAAGAGCGACGATCCGCGGCGCGACAGCGGCCACGGCCGGGTCGGCAAAGTGCGGCACCAACTGCTCCAGCCAGCCCGCCTGGACTACGCAATCGCTGTCCACGAACGCCACGATCGCGGATTCGGTCGAGCTGAAGCCGGTATTCCGCGCTGCCGCGGGACCGCGGGGCCGAGCGTGACGGATGAGTCGGGCGCCATGGTCCCGGGCGATGGCGGCGACCGCACCGGAGTCCCGAGAGCCATCGTCGACGATCAAGGTCGCCACCTCGCCGTTCAGCGCGGTCAGGCAGCGGGCCAACTCGACCTGGCGGTCGCGCACCGGAATCACGATTGTCACCTCGTCGGTCCGAGGGCCGCCGACGGGAACCGGATGCGCGATTCCGGCGTCGACGAGTCGGCGGGCCAGCTCACCATCCGCGGCTCCGGCGATCGGCTCGCCCGCGATCCAGCTCTCGAGCCGCTGTATCGCCGCCGGCGAGAGGCGCAGGAGACGACGCGGGCTCCCGCCCAGCACGGTTCGCCGCCGGGAGGACAGCGAAGCGGCCGGATCAAGCACGATCCGGAACCCATCGGGCAGCGCGCCGCTCACACCGTCAATCCGGCATCGACGGGAACGACTGCCCCGGTGAGACCACTGCTTTCCGGACTGCAAAGCCAGGCGATCGCTGCGGCGATCTCCCCCGGCGTCAGCAACCGGCCGAGGAGATGGTGGTGCGTGAACTCATCCACGCTATCGAGACCGTAGATCGCGGCACTGGCCTCGAGCATCGCGGTGCTCGTCGACCCCGGAGACACGGCGTTGGCGGTGACGCCGGTGGCGGCCAGGTCAGCCGCCAATCCCCGAATCAGGCTGGCCACACCACCCTTGGCCGCCCCATAGGCGGCCAGCCGCGGCATACCCCGGTGAGCGGCCGCCGAGGCAACCGCGATGAACCGGCCGTGCCGTAGCTCGTCCCGGGCCAGCATCGCCGGAATCGCGGCCCGGGCCAGGCGCCAGGCGCCGAACAGGTTGATCTCGACGGTGACGAGAAACTGCGCCTCCGTCATCTCCCACAGGGGAACGCCTCCGAGGATGACCCCAGCCCCCGCCACCGCGGCGTCGAGCCCCCCGAGTTCGCGTTGTGCAGTCGCCACCGCCCGATCCAGGGCCGGCTGGTCACGAACGTCGGCGACCACCGGGATCACCGGCTCGGGGCCCCGGCAGGCGGCCACCACACGGTGCAGGTCCGCTTCGGTGGCCAGCGGATAGTCGACCGCCGGATCGTCGCTGCAGCGGTCGATCGCCACCACGGCCCAGCCATCACGGGAGAGCCGGACCACGGTCGCCGCGCCGATTCCGCGGGCGGCGCCCGTGACGACAGCGACCTTACTCATGCCAGCCAGCGCTCCACTTCTGTTGAGAGGCTTTGCACCAGCCGGTCGATCAGCTCCGCGCCCTCGGCCGCGGTCGCCCTCGCGGGATCCCCCAGCACTCCATTGGGGGACACGGCCCGAACCGACGAGCGAGTCATCTCGGGCAGGAGGGTACGCAGCGGCGAGGTGTTACCCGCCCGCGCATCGGCCAGGCGCACGGCCGCGGGGGCCAGCGCGAGCATGATCGCCGTCTCGGTGCGCCCGGCATGGGCGTCGGCACCGGCGAGCGCAGCCGTCCAGCCCAGGACAGAGCGGCCCTCTGATCGCAGCTGGCGAACGGCCCGCTCCAATGGGGCCGCGTTGCCACCGTGGCCGCTGACCAGCAGGACATGCGCGAACGTGCGCGTTGCCGAGCGCACCAGTTCGACGAGCATGAACTCCAGCGCTTGCTGGCCGATCGAGATCGTGCCCGGGAAGGACTCGTGCTCGCCACTCGAGCCGTACGGCACCGTTGGAGCAACCGCGACGCCGGGCCGGAGGCGCGCCAGTCGCCGCGCCACCTCGCGCGCGATCCGGCTGTCCGTGTCCAGGGGTAGGTGCGGCCCGTGCTGCTCGAGCGAGCCGAGCGGTACGGCGAGCAACTCGCCGCGGCCCGCCTGCGGCCAGACGCGTTCGGCCAGGTCTATCGGGACCACCGGCCCTTTCTAACAGACGGGATCAGGCACGGTGCCCGCACGAACTCGCGAGATACTAGCCTTGCCGTTGATGGAGCCGGAGTTCGATCTCGATCCCCGTCGGCTCAGCGGTCGTTCCAGCCGGCGCCGGTCGCTTCGTACTCCTCGACCCGTGCCCGCATCAGTGTCTTCAGGAGCTCCGTCGGCAGCTCGCGCTCGTAAGGGAGCTTGATGAACCCCTCACCGGCCTCAAAGCCAGCGGCCGCAACCGCGGCCTTCTGGGTGGCGAAGAACGGTGGCGGGAACCGTAGCGAGCAGTGATTCTTGAAGTTCTGGAGCATCCACAGGCTCGTCTTCTCGCCGCGGACGTACACCGGCAGGTTCCACTTCAGGTCCTCCCGCGCCTCCGGGTCGGCGTCCAGGCTCAGCGCCCTGAGCGCCTCGAGGTGTGGCCGCTGGACGTCGTTCAGTTTCTCAAAGAAGTCATCGACGCTTGAGCGCTTCGGCATCGGCATGGCGTCAGCTTACCCTCAGATCTTCCTGCTTCGCTATGGGAGCATTGCTTCGTGATCAGGGTGAACATCGCCAGCTGCGACCTGGACGAGCGGGTTGAGCGCGGGGCGTTTTGTCACCGGGCGTCCTCGCTTGGAGAGCGCCTCGGCGCCGAGTGGATCGGTGCCAGCGTCTACGAAGCCCGGGAGGGGCGACCGATCTGGCCCTACCACTACCACCACGGGGTCGACGAGTGGATGTATGCGGTCAGCGGAGCGCCGATACTGCGCGATCTGACCGGTGAACGGTCGCTTGCGCCCGGCGATCTCGTGGCGTTCCCTTCGGGTGAGCTCGGGGCGCACACCGTGCGCGGACCGGGGAGATTCGTGATCTTCTCCGCCGGCGCGCGCGGCTGGGGCGAGGCGTTTGTCACCGAGTATCCGGACTCCGACAAGATCGGTGCTGCGCCCGGCGTGATGTTCCGTCGTGGGGACGCGATCAACTCATGGCTGGAAGGAACAGGTCGGACCCCGGAGCCTCTGGACGCGGGGCAAGAGCCGGCGCCAGGGACCGCCACTCGCGTGATCAACCTCTCGTCGATCCCGGAGCAGGCCTGCGCAGGCGACGAAGCGCAGCAGAATTCTCGCCTCCGGGCCTCGGAGCGAGGCGTCGTGCTCCGCGCGCCCACCTGGGCTGCGGCACTGCGCGATCTGGCTCCGGCTGAGGCGATGGACCCGTACCATTACAACTGGTGTCAAGAGGAGTGGACGCTGGTGCTTAGCGGAACCCCAACGCTGCGTCATCCCGAGGGCGAGGACGTTCTCGCCCCCGGCGACCTGGTGTGCTTCGCCGAGGGCCCGGCCGGTGCCCACGGGCTGCTGAACCAGGGGCGGAGCAGGGCTCGCCTGATCACCTTCTCGACCCCGATCGGCCGGCCGACGAGCACCTTCTACCCAGACGACAAGACGGTCGTGATCCGCGTCCCCGGCCATCGGGGGTACCGGTTCAGCGTTAGCGACCAAGTCGATGACTACTGGGACGGAGAGCCGGGAGCGGAGCCGGTGGTGGTGTAGCTGTTGCCCGGGGTGCCCGGTGTTGCCCGGACAGTGCCGGCGTGAACGGCCTGGTGGAAGAATGGTCCGATGTCCAAGATGAACATCGAAAATCCTGAGTTCACGTACGACTCAGATGATCCAGAGGGCTTCAGGGCCGGCATGCTGCGCTTCGGCCCGCAGGTCGGAGCGACGCGCACCGGCACGAGCGTGTACGAGCTTCCACCCGGACAGGCGATCTGTCCGTACCACTACGAGTACGGCGAGGAGGAATGGCTGCTCGTCCTCGCCGGTCGACCCACCCTGCGGACGCCGGATGGCGTAGAGGAGCTCGCTCCATGGGATGCCGTCTGCTTCCCCGAGGGGCCAACCGGCGCCCACGGGTTGCGCAATAACACCGACGAAACCGTACGGGTGCTGATGTACTCGACCGTGAGTCCAACGGCTGTCTCGGTCTATCCGGATTCAGACAAGGTCGGGGTCTGGGTCGAGAACGCCGAGGACAAGCTCATCCTTCCTCGCTCTAGCGCGACCGACTACTACAGCGGAGAAGCCTGATCATCACCTCGGGATCGGACGAGCGCGCCCTGCTCACCCCGGGGTCGGACGAGCGCGCCCTGCTCACCTCGCGCTGACCCTGCCGAGGACTGGCTTGACATCGACGACGGGCGTACCGTGGATCGCCTCGAGGTGGCGCACGCGGAGTCGGTCGCTCTCGATGGAGATGACTTCCACTTGGTGCAGGCCGATCGGATTCGGCCGGTCCGGCGAGCGGGTGCTGAACACCCCCTGCTGCGGCCTCGACGTGTCGCTACGCGGGTGTACGCGCAGGACGTCGCGGCGCGCAAGGTGCAACCAGGTGAGCACGAGGATTTCGTCGCCCACCTTGAGCCCGTCCAGTGCCGGGACCACCGCCGGGTCGAAGACGATCGATGCCGCGGGTGCGCCCTCGTCGCCCTGCCTTGGTGCTGCGGCTGGATCGGTGAGGGGCGACTCGACTGTCCCGATCGCCCTTAGCTCGAACACCGTGCTCACCGCACGAACTTGATGTCGCTTTCGGCCGGCAAGGCCGTGCACAAGCAGTCGAATCCGAGCATGGTTTGAGTCCCTTTCAGTTGCCGGTGGCGACCTGCCACAGGTTGCCATCGAGGTCGGCGAAGTAGCCGTGGTATCCACGGCTGCCGGCCCTGGTCGGGACCTTGACGATCCTGCCGCCGGCACGCTCCGCGCGGTCCAGAAGCGCGTCGACGCGCTCGGCGGAGTCCACGACGTGCATGATGCTGAAGCCGTGGAAGCCGCTGCCGTCGGGTGGCACCGCGGCATCGTCGGCCAGCGCCTCGCGCTTGTACATGCCGAGGTCGGAGGTTCCGTCCTCGCCGCTGAACATCACGAACTTGTTGCCGAAGGACTTCTTCACCGGCAGGCCGATGCCTTCCTTATAGAACTCCTTCGACCGCTTCATGTCGGCGACGCCGATGGTGATCGGCACCTCCTGTGGCTTGATCGCGCGGCCGTTCGTCGGCCGGGCCTCCTTGCGGGGGAGGAGCGGACGGCGCTTGGCCGAGGCGATCTTCCACAGGCAGCCGGCGGGGTCTGTGATGTAGGCGCTGTAGCCCCAGAACGCGCTCTTGGGGGGCTTCGATACGCGACCGCCATGAAGCTTCGCCCGTGTCAGCACCTCGTCCACCGCATCCGCCGATTCGAGGATGTAGGAAAGAGTGAAGGCTCTGAAGCCGCTCGAGGTTGCTTGCACGCCCGCGTCGAAGGCCACCGCGTCCCAGGGGCGTAGAGCGATCCGGGAGGCGTTGGGGCCGAGGCTGACGGCCAGCGCCTGGTTCTGCTCGTGGATCGCGCCGCCAAAGCCCTGCTCGTAGAACTGCCGCGCGCGCTCGAGGTCGGCGACTCCGATGCTGATAACGTCGATCTTGGGGGTCATGGATGCCTCCTAGTTTCCGAGAGTGGCCCTTAGACGAACGGGACATCACGAAATCGACAGGGGGTTAACCACCACCGGGGGTCAGCCGCGGGCAGAGCCCGACTCGGGCTCGAGCGCAGCGAGGCGGCGCTCGAACAGACGCCGCTCGGCCTCGTCATGAACGAGCTCGAGCGCGCGAGCGTATGCACCGCGGGCTTCGTCGGTGTGACCGAGCCGGCGCAGTATTTCGGCGCGGGTCGAGTGCAGGTAGCGGTAGTCCTCGAGCTCGAGCTGCTCGAGCATGACCAGCGCGCCCTCAGGGTCCCCGCCTTCCGCCAGGGCCGCGGCCCGGTTTAGCTCCACCACCGGCGAACCGGTCAGGCGCGCGAGTTCTCCGTAGAGGGCCGCGATTTGAGACCAGTCTCGCGGGTGCTCGGTGTGCAGAGCGGCGATGGCCGCCTGGAGGACATACGGACCGCGACCGTGCAGCGCCAGGGCCCGGTCGAGCAGCCTGCGCCCACGGGCGATCTGCGAGCTGTCCCACAGCGACGTGTCCTGGTCGGCCAGGAGCACCAGCTCGCCGTCACGGATGCGTGCCCGGCGGCGGGAGTCGTGCAGCAGCAACACGGCGAGCAGGGCGTGTGCCTCGGGCTCGTCGGGCATCAGCTCGCTCAGCGCCTGCCCCAGGCGCAATGCCTCGCCCGTGAGCTCGCTCCGGCCGGGCCATCCCTCGTTGAAGATGAGATAGACGACTGCGAGGACCGCGGCCAGCCGGTCTGGCAGCAGGTGATCGGGCGGGACCCGGAAGGGGATGCCGGCCTCCTTGATCTTGCGCTTCGCCCGCACCAAACGCTGCGCCATGGTCGGTTCGGCGACGAGAAACGCGCGAGCGATCTCGGTTGTGGTCAGCCCGCCGAGGGTCCGCAGCGTCAAAGCGACCTGCGCATCGAGAGCGAGCGCCGGATGGCAGCAGGTGAAGATCAGCTCGAGTCGCTCATCCGGAAAGGGGGTGTCGTCCAAGGTGTCCTCGGTCACGGCCGATGCCTCGAGCAGGCGGGTCTTCTCGGCCAGCGTGCGGTCGCGGCGGATCCGGTCGATGGCGCGGCGCCGTGCCGTGGTTATGAGCCAGGCAGCAGGACTCGTAGGGGTGCCTTCGCGTGGCCAGCGCTCCGCGGCTGCGGCGAACGCCTCCTGCGCGGCTTCCTCGGCGAGGTCGAAGTCGCCGAGGAAGCCGATCAGCGCAGCGAGGACTCGCCCCCACTCCGCGCGAAAGACGCGGTCGAGGATGGCTAGTACTCCACGATCGGACGGATCTCGATCGCCCCGCCGAGTCGCGCCGGCGGGATCTTCGCCGCCAGCTCGATGGCCGCATCGAGGTCGTCCGCCTCGAAGAACAGATAACCCCCGAGCGCCTCCTTGGTGTCGACGAACGGGCCGTCGGTTGTGAGCGTCCTGCCGTTCTCCACGCGCACCGTAGTCGCCGTGTCGGGTTCGCCCATCTGGACGCCAGGCGTTACCCCCGGAGTCTGGCCCAGCTGCTGGTACGCGGCGAACACGGCCTGCTGTTCCTCTTCCGGCAGCTGCGCCCACCCCTCCGGGTCGCGCGGGGTTGGCGTCGAGCCTTGATGAATCAGCAGCATGTACTTCATTCGGCCTCCTTGGTCTGATCGATGGTCAGGTCTAGGACGAACGGGACAATCGAAAATAGACAGGGGGCGTAAACGAATCTGTCGTGCAACGGACAAGCCCCGCTCTTTGCCCCGTCCGCGCGCCGGCAGCCGCAGCGTCAAGCCGCCTCAGGTCGCGGTGCGATCGCCCGCGGCGCAAACGGCGATAACAACAGTGTCAGATGCTCGTTACCTCGGCCGGGATGCGGGTAGCTCTGCGGAGAAAGGGTACCCAACGGGAGGGAGTAGTCATGCGTAAGCGCTGGATCAGCGTTGCGCTCGCGTTGTCCATTGCCGCGATCGCGTTCGTCGGTCTGACGGCGGTGTCAAGCGGCAGTGCAAGCTCAGCCGCAAAAGCGAGGTGGGGCTCCGGGGCCTCATCGGCGGGCGCACCGGCGAACCGGTCCGCCGCGTCAAGACCGGCGACGTCGAACGCGACACGTACGATCGTCGTCACGGAGCGGTACAGCAACGACTTTGCCAATGTCACACCACCAACCACAAGCCCGACCGGGGTGGGCGGATACGACGTGTTCCGGGATCCGTTGTTCGGCGCGTCTGGCACCGAGGTCGGCCATGTCCTGGCCACCTGCATGCCGGCCTTCGACGGCGACTCGCTATGCCGCGGAACGATCGAGTTCCACGGCGGCACCATCACATTTGACGGAAGCGCCATCTCCACCGATGGCGTCTTGACCCTGGCCATCACCGGAGGGACCGGCGAATACATCGGCGCCTCGGGACAGGTGAGCATCAACACAGCGCTCAGTGAGGCTTTCGCCCGGCTCACGATTTCATTGACCTCGGGCTAACCCGCGGCGTGGCGAGGGCCCCCGAGCGGGGCCTTCGCCGCCCTCACTCGATTGCGCTGCGCACCGCGGGCGCTCCCGTAACACGACGTCGACCGGACGGGCGAGCGCGACGTGAGCTCACCTACTCACCGTCGAGCGCGAGGACCAGCTTGCCCGTGTTCCCGCCACGGAAGAGTTCCAGCAGCACGTCTGGGAATTTGTCGATATCGCCGTGCACGATGTGCTCGCGCGATTGCAGCTCGCCGCTGCGCAGCCACTGCGCGAGCTGGGCAACGCCCTCGCCGTAACGAGCCGCGTAGTCGAAGATCACGAAGCCGGTCATCGATGCGCGTGCCACGAGCAGCTGCATGTAGTTCGCCGGCCCACGCGGTGCCTCGGTGGCGTTGTATTGCGAGATCGCGCCGCTGAGCACCACACGTGCACCGCGCGCGAGCCTCCCGAGTGCCGCCTCCAGCACCTCGCCGCCGACGTTGTCGAAGAACACGTCGAGGCCGTCAGGGGCGTGCTGCCGGAGCTGCTCACGGATGTCGCCGCGCTTGTAGTCGATCGCCGCGTCGAACCCGAGCTCGTCCACCAGCCAGCGGCACTTCTCCTCGCCGCCGGCGATCCCCACCGCCCGGCAGCCCTTGATCCGCGCGATCTGGCCCACGACGCTGCCGACCGACCCGGCGGCGCCCGAGACGACAACGGTCTGACCGGGCTCGGGCCTGCCGACGTCCAGCAGGCCGAAGTAGGCGGTCAGGCCGCTGATGCCGAGGACGCCGAGGTGCACAGCCGCGGGCGCGAGCGTCGTGTCGACTCGGGTGACGCCCTGTCCGTCGGACACCGCGTAGCGCTGCACGCCGAACACGCCGTACACGTGCTCGCCGACCTTGAACTCGGGATGACGCGAGTCGATCACGCGACCGATACCGGCCGCGCGCATCACCTCGCCGATCTCCACCGGTGGCACGTACGAGCGTCCGGCGTTCATCCACGATCGCATCGCAGGGTCGACGGACAGGTAGTCGACCGCGACTCGGAACTCCCCGTCCTGCGGTTCCGGGGCCTCCTCCTGCACAAGATCCCAATCGGCTGGCTCAGGGAGGCCGACCGGGCGTGCGGCGAGGCGGCACTGGGCGTTGCTGAGCGTCACTGGGCGTGCTCCTTGGTTCGTGGGATGACTCGGGCGCTCCGGGGACGAGCGCACGTCCCGTGATCCTCGGTCGTGGAGATCACAGCATCGACGCATCGGCGGGTTGGCCCAGCAGGATCCGCCCGGGCAACTCGCGCGACGTTTCGTTGACCTGGAAGTGCGCGGTGGCGGTATGCGCGTCACGGAAGTGTCGCTGCAGCGGCGACTGGTCGTAGATCGCGCTGCCCCCCGCAAGGTCGTACATCGCGCGCGCAACCTCGGCGGAGGTTCGGACGGCGTGGGTCGCGGCAAGCCGCAGGTCGTTGCGAAGCGCGACAGGAACCGGCTCTGCGAGCTGCGCCGCCTGCCACGCAGTGTCAATCGTCGCGTAGTAGAAGGCGCGTGCTGCGCTCAACGATGCCTCCGCCGCGGCGACCCCAGCCTGCGTGGGGGCACGCTCGGCGAGCGTGCGACTCGAGCCCAGCCCGACCTTGCCGGCGGCCAGCTCGACGAGCGCGTCGATCGCCGCGCGCGCGTTGCCCAGGGCCGCCGCCGCGATCGACAGTGCGAAAAACCCGAAGATCGGGAAGCGATAGAGCGGTCTGTTCAAGAGCGGCCCGTCAAGCAGCGAGAACACGCGCGCGCCGGGCACGAACACCTCCTGGGCGACGGCATCGTGACTGCCGGTGCCACGCAGCCCCAGCGTGTGCCAGGTGTCGAGGATCTCCAGATCCTCCTTGGGAAGGGCGAGGACCGACGGCAGCGGGCGCTCGCCACTCGGGCGGGCGGGATCGTCGACGAAGCAGCCGGCAAACAGCAGATCGGCATGCGTGATCCCGCTGCAGAACCCCCACCGGCCGGACACCACGACGCCGCCGGCGACGAGCCGTGCCTTGCCGCGCGGCGCCCACACGCCGGCAGCGATCCCCCGCCCGCCGCCGAACAGCTCCTCCCGTGCCTCGGCTGGCAGGTAGGCGGCAAGCAGACTGCTCGTGATCGCGATCGACACGCACCAACCGGACGACGCATCACCGCGAGCCACCTCCTCGGCGCACCTGAGCGCTGCCCCGGGCGCGAGCTCCAACCCCTCGACCTCGCGCGGCGCGCCGGCCCGCAGCAAGCCCGAGCGACGCAGGGCCACCACCAGCTCCTCGGGCAGTTGCCGGGCCTGGTCGGTCTCCGCGGCCAGCTCCCGTGCCAGCCCGGAGACGTCCCGCGCAACCAGCTCGATCTCGTTCAGGTCGGCGTGGGCGGGCGCGGACGGCAGTTGGGTCTCGGACGGCAGTTGGGTCTCGTTCATCGGAGCCTCAGCCACCTGCCGGAAGCTCGTCCAGGATCGCGACCACGCGCGCGGGCGCGGCGCTCGCTCCGATCAGACGCAGAGGAAAGCACGCCACGGTGAACCCGCTCGGCGGCAGCCGGTCCAGGTTGACCAACCGCTCGATCTGTGAGTACGCCAGGTCGGCTTGGTGCGCGGCCCAGAAGATCCCCGACCGTCCGGTCTCCAGGGCCTCCGCGGCTTGGAGATGCAGCGGGCGGTCCCAGCCCCAGGCGTCGATCCCCATTACCCGCACGCCGCGGTCGTACAACCAAAGCGTGGCCGCCGCGCTGACGCCGGGCCCACGGCTCATATAGTCGGCCTCGCCGTAGTAGGCGTCACGGCCCGTCCGGATCAGAACGATGTCGCGCTCGGCGAGCTCGTGCCGGGCCGCCGCAAGCGCGGTCTCGAGGTCGGCCACCTCGATCGTCAGCCCATCGGCACGGTCGTGATAGTCGAGCACGACGCCGGGGCGAAAGAACCAGTCGAGCGGCAACTGATCGATCGTCTGCGCGGGCTTGCCGGCGATGGTGGAGTTGTAGTGGTACGGAGCGTCCACGTGAGTCGAGTTGTGCGTACCCAAGCGCGTGAACGTTTCGACCGCCCAACCCTCGCCGTCGCGCAACAACTCGCGCCCGACGCCGAACATCGCGGCGATCTGACTCGCTCCAACGGCGTGATCGCTGAACTCGATCTCGGTGCGCAAAAGGTCGGGAGCGCTCTCCGGACTCGGCGAGATCGGCGCGGAGAGATCAACGATCGTCATGCCTGCGGCCAATCTATCGGGTAGTCGCACCCGGCCGGGGAAGACGGGGGCACGCCAACGGCGACGCGACGTCCGAAGCAAGAAGCGTTTGAGGCGGCACCGGGTCGGATAGATTCACCGCCGGAGGGCTCGACACGCCGCTGCGGCATCAGCCGCGGAGAGCAAGGAGGAGATGGCAGAATGAGCGTCAGTGAACCTGTAGCCCCAGCTGGGGCGTCCGTTTTCGGCGAGGGTCATCTCAAGCGCGACGTCGGCTTGCGCGGCCTCACGCTGATCTCATTGGGGTCGATCATCGGCTCGGGTTGGTTGCTCGGGGCCTTGGGAGCCGCCCAGTCCGCGGGTCCCGCCTCGCTGCTGTCATGGGTCCTTGCCGGTGCGATCCTGGCCACGCTGGCGCTGGTTCATGCCGAGCTGGGCTCCACCTATCCGGTGTCCGGCGGAACGGCGCGATTCCCGTTTCTGAGCTTTGGCGCGCTGGGCGGCTTCACCGGTGGATGGATGGCTTGGATTCAGGCGGTGACGATCGCTCCGATCGAGGTCGAGGCGGCACTCGCCTATCTGCAGGCGAATTTCCCGCATAGCGGTCTCAACAACTCCAATGGCACGCTGACGGCGCTCGGCATCCTGGTGGCGGCCGTCTGCATGGGCGGCTTCACGTTCATCAACATCATGGGTGTGCGCTGGTTGGCCGAGTCCAACGGGATCACGATGATCTGGAAGCTGGCGGTGCCGACGCTCACGATCATCGTGCTGTTGATCGCAGCGTTCCACGCCAAGAACTTCACAGCCGGAGGGGGTTTCGCTCCATTCGGCGCGAAGGGCGTCTTCTCGGCGCTCCCGCTGGGGGTGGTGTTCGCCCTGCAGGGCTTTGAGCAGGCCATTCAGGTCGGCGGGGAGGCGCGCAATCCCCAGCGCGACATCCATCGAGCGGTGATCATCTCGATGATCATCGGGACGATCATCTACATCCTGCTCGAGGTCGCCTTCATCGGCGCTATCACGCCCAAGAACGTCAACCACAACTGGCTGAACCCGATCCCGGGTGTCGGTCATTTCGGCCCCTACGCCACCCTCGCCACGACGGCCGGCGTGGGCTGGCTGGCCACGATCCTTTACATCGACGCCGTCGTCTCTCCGGCGGGGACCGGCCTGGTGTACTCGGGGACCTCGGCCCGGCTCTCCTACGGCCTCGCGCGCAACGGCTACGTACCGCCCCCCCTCGGACGCATCGACAAACGCGGCGTGCCGTTCGTCTCGCTGATCTTCTGCTTCGTCGTCGGGATGCTGGTGTTGTTGCCGTTCCCGAGCTGGTCCGGCCTGGTCAGCCTCGTCACCTCGGCGACGGTGATGATGTACGCGATGGCGCCGGTATCGCTGTCCGCCCTGCGCCGAAACGACCCGGACCGTCCGCGCGCCTACCGGTTGCCGGCGGCGAAGATCCTGGCGCCGTTGTCGTTCGTATGCGCCAACTTCATCGTCTACTGGTCGGGCTGGAACACGATCTTCTGGCTGTATCTGTTCATCATCATCGGCTACGTCGTGTTCGCGGTCTACCAGGCGACGGCACCTCCGAGCCGGAAACTGCATCTCGAATGGCGCGCGGCGGCTTGGATTCCGCCCTGGCTCATCGGGCTGGGGATCATCTCCTACCTGGGCCAGTTCCCGTCATCCGCGCCGAAGACGGGGTGGCCGTTCTCGGTCACGCTGCTGGCCCAGCTGACGATCCCCTTCTGGTGGGACCTGGTTGCCATCGCGGTGTTCAGCCTGGTGATCTTCTACCTGGCCGTCCACTTTGCGCAGCGTCAGGAGTACGTCACCCAGGCGGTCGCCGCGTCCGAGGACGAAATGACTCTCGACGACGTCGGCGGCGCCCCCGCCGGCGCGCCGCCGGCGTGAGAGGTCCGCATGTTCAAACAAATCGTTTGGTCAACCGATGGCTCCGAATACGCGCAGAGGGCGCTGCCCTACGTCAAGGGTCTGGCCAGAGAAGGCGGGGCCGCCATCACGATCGTGCACGTCGTGGAGCGAATCGAGGGCGGTGGCGCGGTCGGATTACCGCGCCGCGCCGACGAGTCGGAACTTCAGGCGCGACTGCAGAAGCTGGCCGCCGAGCTCTCGGAGGAGGGATTCGGCGCTTCGCTGATCGTCCGGGGCGACGTGGGAACCCGCCCCGCGCATGAGGTCGTGGACGTGGCGCGAGAAGTGGGTGCGGATCTGATCGTCGTGGGATCCCGGGGTCTGTCTGCGATCGGCGGCCTGCTGCTGGGCAGCGTGGCGCATCGTCTGCTCCATCTCGCCCCCTGCCCGGTTCTCGTCGTTCCCCCTGAGCCCAGCCAGAGGCGGTAGCCGCACGCGGTGGCCTCAGGCGCTCCACGGTCTTAGGTTCGCCGCGGCGCTGAGGGCCCGCTCCCGCAGACTTGCTGGGCTACGCGGGTTGTAGAGCGCGCCGGTGCCGTCGGTGAGCAGAATCCGCGCCTGCGCCACTCCGCGCGCGGCGACCGGGCCCGGCTCGGCCAGGTCGGCGGCGAGTCGGCGCAGCTCGTCGCTGGCGGCTATGACTCGACGACGGCTGGGGAGGACCCGAACGTGGGAGGGGCGTACGCCCTGGTGAGCCTCGCGCACGACGCGATCGAACGCATCGGCGACCGCGCGGCGGCAGGACAGATCGGTGAGCCGCCGCGCTCGCAGGGCGATCGCAGCACTGGCCTCGGATGGCGTGCCGGCGGCCAACTCGAGGTCGAGCCGGCGCGAGCGCCAACGTGCCGTGACTCGATCGCGCATCCGCAACCGGTCGGCGACCAGGAGGCCCTCGGTCTTCCTCGCTGCTCCACGGGAAGCGGATCTCTGTTTGGTGATTCCAAGTAATCTCATGACCACCAAACAATATACGCTGGTCACTATGACCTGTCAAGCACTTTTGCTGGTCACGCCTCCTACAATCCCCGGAATGCCCGCCCTTCCATCCTGGTATCCGTGGACCGAGGCGAAGCCCGCGCCGATGCCCCTGCTGCTGGTGCAGGCATTCGTCAACACGCTCGATGTCGAGAAAGAGTCGGATCTGCTGAGCGACGCCGACCGAGCACGGGCGTGGCTCGTCGACGCCGGGCTGCTCGGCGCCGACACCTCGATGGCTCCGGTCGACCTCGAACTGGCCAAGAGCGTGCGGGAGAGCATCCGCGGCCTGCTCGAGTCACGCGACGGCGAGGTGCTGAGCGCCCCGGCGCTCGAGCCCCTGCGCGAGTTGGCCGACAGCCATCGCCCGCGCGTGATCGTGGGAAACGGCGGTGTGCTGGGGCTGGAGAACCCTCGTCACGACGACCTCAGCGACGGGCTGTTCGACCTCCTGCTCATCATCCGTCGCGCCCAGGAGGACGGCAGCTGGTCGCACCTGAAGCTATGTGCGAACCCGGACTGTCGGTGGGCGTTCTACGATCGCTCGCGTAACCAGCAGGGCAACTGGTGCAACATGGCCCTGTGTGGAAACCGCCTGAAGAACCGCCAACTGCGTGCCCGCCGCCGCTGACCCTGATCAAGCGCCCGCTTCGAGCCTCGCCTTGAGCTGCTCCTGGCTGGAGATCACCGACTTCCGCGCCTGCATCCGTGCCAGCGGCGCGATCAGCTTGCCGTAACCGTGGCCCACGAGATCGAACTCGATCGATACCCGCGTTTGCGAACCGTCTCCGCTGGGCTCGACAACGACGGTGCCCAAAGCCCTGACCGGGCCGACGACCCCGCGGAACGAGAGCTTGCGAGGGGGATCGTGTTCGGTGATCTCGTAACTGGTGTCCTGCTCACGGCCCCCGATCTTCCGGGACTCCCGGACTCGAGTGCCGACCACAACCGGCCCGTCGGTTTCGACCTTTGAACTCACGATCTCCGTCTGCCATTCGCCATGGCGCTCGTGTTCGTCGATGTAGGCGAAGACGTCCTCAGGCCGACGATCAATCTCGATGCTATGGGCAATCACGATCCCTCCTGGGTGTTGGCGCCGAAGGGATCCTCGCCGCCTCGCGTGGCCAGGTCAAGCGCCCCTGACGTGACCGGGAGGCAAGCGTTCTCGCTCGGCGCGCTGGCGAGCCTAGAGGAGCTCGATCGCGATCCGCATCCCCTCCTTGCCCGGCTCCGGGAAGACGAGCCCGTCTCCTGGCTTCCCGCACTCGGCGGCTGGCTCGTCACGAGGCACGCCGACTGTGTCCGGGTGATGACGGACCCGTCCGCGTTCACCGTCGACGACGCGCGATTCTCGACCGGGCGCGTGATCGGGCCGAGCATGCTGAGCCTTGACGGCGGCAAGCACGCGCGCCACCGCATGCCGTTCGCGCCACCTTTCCGGTTGGCGGCCGTCAGGGAGCGTTTCGCACCGATGGTGGGCGAGGCGGCCGACGGCCTGATCGACGAGCTCGCGCCCGCGGGCACCGCGGAGCTCCGACGGGTATTTGCGGGGCCGCTGGCCGCGTCGATCGTGACCCGGGCGCTGGGCCTCGAGCCCGATGAGGCCAGCGGCGTGCTGCGCTGGTACGACGCGATCGTCACCGCGGTGACGCAGATCACCGCCGGAGGCGAGCCGACGCGCGAAGGCGCGGAGGCGTTTGCGGAGCTGCGGGAGCGCCTCGAAGCCGTCATCTCGGACAGCGGGCGCTCATCGCTGCTCGCGGCGGCAGCAGCGGACGCGACCCTCAGCGTCGACGAAGTTGTATCCAACGCCGCCGTCCTGCTGTTCGGCGGGATCGAGACGACCGAGGGCATGATCGCCAACGCCGTCCTGCTGCTGCTCGAGCACCCGGACGAGCTGGCCGCGGTCCGCCGAGATCCGCAGCTGCTGGACGCGGCGATCGAGGAATCGCTCCGTCTCGAGCCGGCCGCGGCGGTGGTCGACCGGTATGCGACGGACGACGTCGAGCTCGGTGGCTCCTCGATCGCGCGGGGCGAGCTGGTGCGCGTTTCGATCTCGGCCGCGAACCGCGACCCAGCGGTCTTCGGCGAGCCGGATCGCTACGCCCTCGATCGCGTCTGGGCCCGGGGGCATCTCGCCTTCGCCCAAGGGCCGCACGTGTGCGTCGGCGTCCACCTGGCTCGGCTCGAGGCGCGCACCTCGCTCGCCTCGCTGCTCGCACGGCTCCCTGGCCTGCGACTGGACCTCCGGCGTCCCGCCTCGGTCAGGGGCCTGGTGTTCCGCAAGCCCCCGGCGCTCCACGTCGTCTGGGACCGGCCGGCCGGGCGGCCCGCGGAGGGGACCCTAAATTGAACCGAGCCGGGCGGCGCTTCGAAGAGCGCCGCCCGGATCGAGGCTAGATCAGGTGGTTGGCCTTCAGGAACGACGTGGCGACGGCAGCCGCCGGATGCTTATCGATCGCGACCGCCTTGTTCAGGGCGATGATCGCGGGCGTGGTGAGCAGCTTGTTGATGCCGTCGACGACGGTCAACGCGCTCGGGCACGCGCCCAGCTTGTTCTTGTTGATCACCAGTGCGATGTTCTGGAAGCCGAAGATATTCTTCGGGTCCTTGAGGATGGTGTACTTCCCGCTGGCCAGCTGTGGATCGGTGGTGAACACGTCGATTGCGTCCACGCCGCCGCTGTCGAGGGCCTGATACTGGATGCCGAGGGCCAAGGACTTGAACGTGAAATTCTTCACGCCGTAGACGCTCTTCAGACCCGCCGCGCCCTGCTGGCGGTTGAGGAACTCCGGCCGCGCGCCGAGCGTGAAGTGCGGGATCTTCTTGAGATCGGCGTTGGTGACGAGCCCGTGCTTCTTGGCGTACGGCTTGAGCACCGCGATCGCATCGGTGTCGAAGAATGGCGTGTAGTTGCTCATGACCTGACCGCGCTTGGCATAGAACGCCTTGGCGAGGTCGTACTCCTGCTGCGGGCTGGTGACGGTCTGGTTGATCTTGGCCACTGTCGCGACGGACTCACCGGTGTACTCAGGATATGCGTCGATCTGCCCGCTCGTGAGCGCCTTGTCGACGACCTCGGTCGCGCCGATGTTCTCCTTGTAATTGATCTTGCAGCCCTTCGCCTCCAGCGCCTGCTTGTAGAGCTGGCCAAGGATGAACTCCTCGGTGAAGTCCTTGGTGCCGAGGGTCAGTGCGCCCGAGGACGAGCCGCCGGACCCGGCGGGCGTACTCGAGGCCGGCGCACTCGACGAGCTGGAACTGCTCGAGCTCGAGCTGCTGCCGCAGGCGGCAAGAACCAGCGCGGCGAGCACCGCGACCGCGGCGGCCATGACGCGCACCGGCCGCCGGGACTGCGGCGCCGAGCGCTTCGGTGATGCTCCGGGCATGTGTACTTCCTTCCTCCTCGATTTGGTCAGCGACGTCCGGCGGTTTCCCACGTGGGCTCGACCGCGGCTTCAACTCTGGGTTTGCTGCCGAGCTTTCGCAGCGGCTGCGGCGTGATGGCGAACTGCACCATGGCCAGCAGACCGTCGACGGCAAAAGCGAGCAGCGTGATCGTCAGCGACCCGGCGATCACCCCCGCGGTCCCGTAGGTGGGTTCGTTCACGATGATGTCGCCGAGGCCCCCGCCGCCGGCGAAAGTGGCCAGCGTGGCCGTCGCCACGACGTATACGGTCGCGGTGCGGAGTCCGGCGAAGATCAGTGGCAGCGCCAGCGGGAGCTCGACGCGTAGCAACATCTGGAGGGGACGCATTCCCATCGCGCGCGCCGCCTGGACGGCGTCGGGACTGACCTGGTCCACCGCCACGTAGGCATTGGTGAGCATCACCGGCCCGGCGAGCACTACCAGCGCGACGAGCACGTTGACGAATCCGACTCCGAGAATCCCGATCCCGATCGAGATCACGGCGAGGCTCGGCAGTGCACGCCCGATGTTGGAGGCGTTGATGGCGAGGAACGACCCGCGGTGGAGGTGTCCGAGCCATACGCCGATCGGGACGGCGACGACGATTGCCACCCCGATCGCCGCGAGCGAGAGCTTCATGTGGGCCACGGTCTTGTCGCCGATCAGGCTGAGGTGGTTGAAGAAGAATGTGAACGCGTCGAGGAAAGCGTGCATGTCAGGCGTCCCGGAGGGTGCGGCGGCTCCACGGCGTGATCATGCGCTGGACCAGCACCAGCAGCACGTCGACGGCGATCGCCAGTAAGACGGCGAGCGCGCCGGCGGCGATGAACTCGGTCTTGAAGCCGCTCTGAATCGCATCGAAGATCGGCGCACCGAGTCCGCCCGCGCCGATGTAGGCGGCGACGGTGGTCAGGCTGATCGTCGTCACCGTCGCGATCCGCACTCCGGCCATGATCGCGGGCACGGCCAGCGGCACCTCGACCCGGATCAGGCTCTGGTTGGGGGTCAGACCCATCGCCTGGGCCGCCTCGATCGCCGGTTGCGGCACCGCCCGTAATCCCGTCAGCGTGTTGCGGAACAGGATCAGCAGCGTGTAGGAGACGAGGCCGATTTCGGCGGTGAACCGATTGATCCCCGTGATCGGCACCAGCAGCTCGAACAGCGCGAGGCTCGGGATCGTGTACAGGAACGCTGAGAACAGCGAGAACGGAGTCTCGAACCAGTCGTTCTTGTAGGCGATGATCGCCGCGGTGAATGCGATCGCCATTCCGACCCCGACGGCGATCGCAGTCAGCTCGATGTGCTCGATCAGCCGAGGCTCGAACCGGGAGCCGAAGTTGTCGAAGAACCAGCTCGCGCAGAACTGGTGGTTCTGCACGATGCATTTCGAGCCTTGGGAGAAGGTCGGGATCACCGGCCCACCGGCGGCGAGGAGCAGGCTCAGAGCGCAGTTCCCCCTGGGCCAGGCGGCGTGTCCGCTGCGTCCGCGGGCGCGATCAGCCGGGTGATCGCCTCCATTCGCACGCTGCCGAGGACCGTGCCCCCTTCGTCGACGACATCGAGCACGCTGGTGCCTTCGGCGAGCATCATCGAGAGCGCGTAGTGAAGGCTGATGTCGTGCGGGATCGTCGGGCGTTCGGCGCCGTCCCCCGCCGGAGGGTCGAGCGTCAGATCGCTCAAGGTGCGGACGCGGAGGCGCTTGAGGCCACGATCGGCTCCCACGAAGCTCGCCACGAACTCATCGGCGGGTGCCGACAGGAGGTCATCCGCCGTCGCCATCTGGACGAGGTGGCCCTCGCGCATGATGGCGATCCGATCGCCCATCTTGAGCGCCTCGTCGATGTCGTGGGTAACGAAGATGATCGTCTTGCGAACCTGGCGGTGAAGCCTGAGAAAGTCGTTCTGGAGGCGCTCGCGAGCGATCGGGTCGATCGCGCCGAACGGCTCATCCATCAGCATGATCGGCGGGTCCGCCGCCATCGCGCGGGCCACGCCGATCCGCTGCTGCTGGCCGCCGGAGAACTCGCCCGGGTATCGCTGTAGATCGCCTTCGGGATCTAGGCCGACGAGCTCGAGCAGCTCGCTGGCCCGCTCTCTGATCCGAGACTTGGACCAACCGAGCAGGCGCGGGACCGCGCCGATGTTGTTCTCGATCGTCATGTGCGGGAACAGCCCGATCTGCTGAAAGACGTAGCCGATGCCGCGGCGCAGCTCGCTGAGCTCGAGCTTGCGCACGCTCGCGCCGTCGATCGTGATGTCCCCGTCGGTGATCGAGATCAGGCGGTTGATCATCTTCAGGGCGGTGGTCTTGCCGCAGCCGGAGGGCCCGATCAGCACGCAGATCTCCCCGGGCGGGACCTCGAAGCTGAGGTTCTCCACCGCCGAGCGCTCCCGTCCCGGATAGCGCTTGACCACGCTCTTGAATGCGATCTCCGCTGGACTCGACTGCGACCGAGCCTTCGCAGTGCGTGAGCCCTGGGTCGGCTCGGCCGTCGCCCCCATCGGCAGCTATATATCAGATGTGCGTCAGCACCGCGCGGGCAACCTGGGCGGCGCGTTCGATATCCGACGAGTCCGCGCCCTCCAGCGGGGTGTGGCTCTGGCCGCCGGCAAGGGGTACGAACAGCAGCAGCGCCGGGATCATCGCGGCGAGGTGCTGAGCGTCATGACCGGCACCCGACCACGTCTCGGTAGCAGCGATCCCGAGCGCCGCGGCGGCGGCCAGCGCGGCGGCCGCCAGCTGCGCGTCAAGAGCCGTGGGCTCGCCGCCGCGCAGCAGTCGGACGCTCGCCTGAACGCCGCGGCGGCGGGCGATCTCCGCCGTCTCGGAGCGGATCGCCGCGTCGAGACGGTGGAGCGAGACGGCGGAGACGGCGCGTAGGTCCACCTCGAGCCGGGCCAGCGCCGGGATCACGCTCACGGCTCCCGGCCCGACCTCGAGCGTACCGACGGTGGCGACCGTCTCCGCCGGTTCTGCCCGGGCCGCGCGCTCGACCGCGAGGATGAGCTCAGCCGCAGCGGCGAGCGCGTCGCGGCGGTCATCCATCGTGACCTCGCCGGCATGGCCGGCCTCGCCCCTGAGCTCGATCTCGAACCGGCGGGGAGACGCCACCCGCGTCACGACGCCAAGCTCCCGCAAAGCCGACCGCTGCGCGACGTGGACCTCGGCGTGGGCGCGCAATCGGGCGAGCGGAGGCTCGATCGACGGGAGGCCCCCGAGCGCACGGCGGTACTCGGCGCGCGCGTCGGCGGCGCTCGCGCCGCCGGCGTCCCTCAACTCCCCGAGCGCGGCCTCGTCAAGCGTGCCGACCAGCAGCCGCGAGCCGATCGTCCCCGCGCCGAAGCGTGGCGCCTCCTCAGCGGCGCAGACGAGCAGGGCTGGACGGGCACCCCCCGCGGTCCCGCCACGCAGCTCGTGCGCCAGCTCGAGCGCGAGCACCGTGCCGAGCGCGCCGTCAAAGCGGCCGCCGTCGGGGACGGTGTCGACGTGGGAGCCGGAGCTCACCAGTGGCCCGGTCCAGTCGGTGGGGAGCGCCCAGAGATTGCCGTGGCGGTCGAGCCCGGGCTGCAGGTCCGCCTCGGCCGCCCAGCCGGCCACGAGCAGCATCGCCTCCGCCTCGGCCGCCGAGAACGCGGGGCGGTCGGCGCCTCCGCCGGGTCCGTGGGCTATCCGCCAGAGGGCCTCGAGTCGAGCGGCGATGCGGCGGGAGTCAGGCAAGCGCGTATTCGGCCAGCGGACTGCGGAGCATGGCTTCGTCGACGCCGTCTTAGCTCGTCGCGGCCAGCGCCTGGCGGAGGTCGTCGACGAGGTCGTCGGGCTCTTCGATCCCGCAGCTGAGGCGCACCAGATCGGGCGGGACGGCCGCGGTCGAGCCCTCGACTGACTGGTGGGTCATCAGCTGTGGCACCTCGATCAGGGATTCGACTCCCCCGAGCGACTCGGCCAGGGCGAACAGTCGGGTGGCCCTGGCGATCGCGCCCGCCCGCGGATGACGGAAGCTCACCATCCCGCTGAAGCCCGGCCAGCGAACGTCCTTAACCTCAGGGGAGTCCTGCAGCAACGCCACCACGGCCTCGGCGCTGCGCTTGTGCGCGTCCATCCGCAGGTGCAGCGTGCGCAGGCCGCGGTGGACGAGGAAGCAGTCGAACGGTCCGGGCACCGCGCCGACCGCGTTCTGGACGAACCGCAGGCGCTCGTACCAATCGGCGTCGCGGGTCACGACGACGCCTCCGACGACGTCGGAGTGTCCGCCTAGGTACTTGGTCGTGGAGTGGACCACGAAGTCGGCGCCCGCCTCGAGCGGGAGCTGATTGGCGGGCGTGGCGAAGGTGTTGTCGACCGCGACGAGGGCGTTGCCACTCCGGGCCACGATCGCGGCGATGTCGATCACGTCCAGGCGCGGGTTGGTGGGCGTCTCGACCCAGATCAGGCGCGTGTCGTCACGGAGCACCCGCTCGAGCGCGGCGGGATCGGTCTGATCGACGAGGTCGTACTGGAGCCCCCAGCGAGTCAGCACCTTGTCGACGAGCCGGTAGGTACCGCCGTAGAGGTCGGCTGGGAGGACGACGTGGGCGCCGGCCTCACACACCACCGTCAGCAGGGCGTGCTCCGCCGCCAGACCCGAGGCGAAGGTGACCGCGCTGCCGCCCTCGAGCTCGCCCAGCGCGCGCTCGAGTGCCGCCCGGGTCGGGTTGGCCGAGCGCGCGTAGTCGTAGTCCTCGACGAACTGGCCCGGACCGCGCTGGACGTAGGTGGAGGTCTGGTGAATCGGCGGGACCACCGAGCCGAAGCTCGGGTCAGGGGTCAGGCCCGCGTGGACCGCTCGGGTGGCGAAGGCGTCGCGCCGCGGCGCCGGCTCGGTCATGCCACCAGGGCTTCAAGCAGGTCTGTGCGGGTGACCAGACCCTCGGAGCGCCCGTCGCGGGTGACCATCAGCGCCTGCTGATCGCCGACCAGCAGCTCGACCGCCTCACGCACCGGGTCGTCGACCGACACGGACGGAAACGGCGGCTCCATCACCTCGGCGATCTCCGCCTCCAGCAGCGAGGAGTCGCGCGCCGCGTGCTTGAGCAGCCCGCGCTCGCCGACCGCCCCCACCACGGCCGCCGGGTCGTGGGCGCTGACCACCGGGAGCTGTGAGACGCGATGCTCGTGCAGCAGCGCGACGGCGTCGCGCACGCGGTAATCGGTTCGCACGGTGACCAGGATCGGGATCTCCCCGGCCTCGCGTTTGCGGGCGAGCACATCTCCGACCAGCAGCTCGGCCTCGCGCTCGATGAAGCCGTACTGGCGCATCCAAGCATCCGAGTAGATCTTCGACAGATAGGACCGGCCGCCGTCGGGCAGGATCACCACGACGATCGCCTCGGGATCCTCGATCTCGGCGGCGGCGACGAGCGCGGCGTGGAGTGCCAACCCCCCGGAACCGCCGGCCAGGATCCCCTCCAGATGCGCCAGCCGGCGCGTGGTCAGGAAGGCGTCGCGGTCGGATACCGTGACCCAGCGGTCGATCACGGTCGGGTCGAAGGTCTCCGGCCAGAAGTCCTCGCCGACTCCCTCGACCAGATACGGCCGGACGTTCTCCGCGCCGCCCGAGTAGATCGAGCCCTCGGGGTCGGCTCCGATCACCACGAGCTCAGGTTTGCGCTCGCGCAGGTAGCGCACCGTCCCGGTGACCGTCCCCCCGGTGCCGACGCCGGCGACCAGGTGGGTGATCCGGCCACCGGTCTGCTCCCACAGCTCGGGGCCCGTCGACTCGTAGTGCGCCTGGGGGTTGGCCGGGTTGAAGTACTGGTTGGGCTGGAACGCGTCGGGGATCTCCGCGGTCAGGCGGTCAGCCACCCGGTAGTAGGACTGAGGCGAATCCGGCGGCACATCGGTCGGCGCCACCACGACCTCTGCCCCGTAGGCGCGCAACAGGTCGATCTTCTCCTTCGACATCTTGTCCGGCATCACCGCGATCACGCGGTAGCCCTTCAGGCGGGCGGCGATGGCCAGGCCGGTCCCCGTGTTCCCCGAGGTCGGCTCGACGATCGTGCCGCCGGGATGGAGCCGGCCGTCGCGCTCGGCCGCCTCGATCAGGGCCACGGCCACGCGGTCCTTGATCGATCCGCCCGGATTGAACGACTCGAGCTTGGCGATCAGTTGCGGCCTCAGACCGGCTCCGATCCGGGACAGCCGGACCAGCGGCGTGTCGCCGATCGTGTCGAGAATCGAGTCCTTCACAGCGGGAGCAATGGCAACGTGACTCATGGACCTAGTCTGATGATACTGCGGGTAACCGTCAACGCCGTGAAGATAATGCGATAATTGCTGGCGGAATCGAAGTTTCTTCATCCCAGACCGTCACGGACCCGCTCATGCCGAATCATCAGCAGCCCGCTGTGGACGCCGTCGACCGGGCAATGCTGGAACTGCTCGCCGCCGACGCTCGGATCACCAACCAACGGCTCGCCGACCGCGTCGGCGTGGCGCCTTCGACCGCGCTGAGTAGGCTCCGTTCCCTGCGCGAGCGCGGCGTCATCCGGGGCTTTCACGCGGAGCTCGACCTAGCCGCGCTCGGGCGTCCGCTGCAAGCCCTGATCGCGGTCCGCCTGATCGTCCACACGCGGGAGCAGATCGACGCCTTCACTTCGGCGGTGCGTCAGCTTCCCGGCGTGCTGATGGTCTTTCACCTGGCCGGCGTGACCGACTACCTGGTCTGGGTCGCCGCCGCCGACGCTCAGGACCTGCGGGACTTCGTCGTCGACCACCTGGCCACACACCCCGCCGTTGCCCACGCCGAGACCTCGTTGATCTACGAACACAGTCGCGGGCCGGGTCTGTGGGGCTCGGCCGATCCAGCGTGAGCACCGCATCGTGAAACCCGCCGCACGGCTCGAGGGGCTGGGGACCACCGTATTCACCGAGATGACGGCGCTGGCGGCGCGGACGGGGGCGATCAACCTCGGCCAGGGCTTCCCGGACACCGACGGGCCGGCGGCGGTGATCGAGGCGGCGGTGGGAGCGCTCCGGGGGGGAGAGAACCAGTATGCGCCGTTGCCCGGAGTCCCGGCCCTCCGCGACGCCGTGCTCGAGCACCAGCGCGACCGCTACGGCCTCGAGCCCGAGGATGTCCTGATCACGTTCGGCGCCACCGAGTCGATCGCCGCGGCCCTGCTTGCCCTCTGCGATCCCGGGGATGAGGTCGTGGTGCTCGAGCCCTACTACGACTCATATGCGGCCTGCATCGCCTTTGCCGGCGCTCGGCGGCGGCCGGTGACGCTGCGCCCGCCGGACTTCACGTTGGACGGCGACGCGCTCGCGGCGGCGATCGGCCCTCGCGCGCGCGTGCTCCTGCTCAACTCTCCCCACAACCCGACCGGGCGAGTGCTCAGCTGCGACGAGCTCGAGCTGGTCGCAGCGGCCTGTCTCGAGCACGACCTGGTCTGCGTCACCGACGAGGTCTACGAGCACCTCGTCTACGAGGGCGAGCACATTCCCTTGGCGACGTTGCCGGGGATGGCCGAGCGCACCCTCACCGTCTCGAGCGTCGGCAAGTCCTACTCGTTCACGGGCTGGAAGATCGGGTGGTGCTCGGGCCCCGCCGACCTCGTCGGTGCGACGCGCAAGGTCAAGCAGTACCTCACCTTTGCCGGCGGTACGCCGCTGCAGCACGCGGCCGCCGCAGCGCTGCGTTCGCCGCCGGCCTACCTCGTCGGCCTCTGTGACGAGCTGCGCGCCAAGCGCGACCAGCTCTGCGTCGGGCTCGCTGCCGCCGGCTTTCGGCCGCTGATCCCGGCCGGCACCTACTTCGTCAACGCCGACGTCGGCACCGAGGCGGTGGCCTTCTGCCGCACGCTGCCGGAGCGCTGCGGGGTGGTGGCGATCCCGACCAGCGTGTTCTACGACGACAAGGCGGTGGCCGCGACGCTCGTCCGGTTTGCCTTCTGCAAGCGTGAGGCCGTGATCGCCGAGGCAGCGGGGCGTCTGGCCACGCTCGCGGATCCGTGAGGGAGGGTTACCCGGCCGCCGGCACGATTACCAGCTCGATCAGGTGCGGCCCGGGCTCGTCGCCGGCCCGGCGGAGAGCATCGATCAGCTGCTCGGCGGTGTCGACGCGGCAAGCGGCGACGCCGAAGCCGGTGCCGAGCTTGACGAAGTCGAGATCCGGGCCGCCGAGGTCGAGCTGAGCCTTGGCCTTGGGCCCCGCCGGCTCGGCGCCGACTCGGGCCAGCTCGGCGTTCAGGATCGCGTAGGAGCGATTGTTGAAGATCACGACCGTGACGTTCAGCTGCTCGCGCGCCATCGTCCAGAGCGACTGGATGGTATAGAGGCTGGACCCATCGGCCTCCAGCGCGAACACGGGCCGGTCCGGGCAGGCGACCGCCGCTCCCACCGCCAGCGGGAGTCCTTGTCCAATGGCGCCGCCGGTCAGCGTCAGCCAGTCATGCCTCGGGGCTCCGGCGGTATTCGCCGGGAGGGTCAGTCCGGATGTCACCGCTTCGTCGGAGACGATCGCGCCCTCGGGCAGGAACGCACCGATCGCCTGGCAGGCCTTCTCCGCGGTGAGCGGACCGGTCGGTGAGGGCGGCCTGGATGCAGGTTGCAGAGACGGCGCAGCGTCGGCGGCGCCGAGCGCCTGCACCAGAGCGTCAAGGCTCCCGGGCACATCGGCGCCAGGCGTCGTGAGCTCGTGCACCTTGCAGCCATCCGGTACCAGATCACTCCTCTTACCTGGGTAGGCGAAGAAGGACGCGGGCGATCTGGCGTCAACCAGGATCAGCTGCTCCAACCCCTCCAGCTGCGCCATCGCCAGCTCCGGGAAGTACGCGAGCCGCTCCACCGCCGGCCGCCCCGCACCCCGCTGCAGGCGGGTCGGGAACACCTCGGCGAGCAGTCTCGTGCTCGTGGCGGCCGCGATCCGGCCGGCCGCGATCAAGCCGTCCTCGCGCAACGCCCTACCGCCCAGCAACATCGCGGTTCGGCCGCCTGCTCGAATCGCCCGCGCCACCGCCTCCACGACGTCGTCTGAAGCCACCCTCGCGGGAGCCGGCGCAAGCGCTCTGGCCGTCTCGGCTCCCTCGCTCCAGGACACGTCCGCGGGCAGGATCAGCGTGGCGACCCGCCCGGGAGGCCCCACGGCTGCGGCGACCGCTTCTACCGCATCGCGGGACAGCTCAGCCGTACTGCTCGAGGTACGTACCCAGTCCGACACATTGCGGGCGACCGTCTCGATGTCCGACTGCAGCGGGGCGTCGTAGCGGGTGTGGTAGGTGGCGTGATCGCCCACGATGTTGACGATCGGGACTCCGGCGCGGCGGGCGTTGTGCAGGTTCGCCAGCCCGTTGCCCAGCCCGGGCCCGAGATGCAGCAACGTCGCCGCGGGCGCATCGGACATCCGGGCGTACCCGTCGGCGGCGCCCGTCGCCACCCCTTCAAACAGCCCCAGCACCGCCCTCATCTCCGGCACCGAGTCGAGCGCCGCGACGAAATGCATCTCGGACGTACCCGGGTTCGTGAAGCACGTCCGCACCCCGGCTTGCACCAGCGTGCGGATCAAAGCCTGGGCGCCGTTTGCCATCCGCGTTATCAGCGCACGGCCAACGTTTGGCGCAGGGCGCCGAACCGCTTGGCCAGGCGCGCGTAGGCGTCAACGGGCGCCGAGGTGAGGATCGCGATGCCGGCGCCATTGCGCGCGGTGAAGAACTCGTCCTCCTTGTGCAGCAGCACACCCGCTTCCTGAACGACGAACTCCCAACGCTCGGCCGGGAGACCATTGAGGCTGGTGGCCGTGATGCCGAGCGGACGATAACCGGGCTGCCCGGCGACGCTGGCGATGATCGGCTGGGCCAGCGCACTCGGATCGCGGCTGACCGGGTTGGCGTTGACGTCGACTCTGATCAGCGTGTGCGGATCGGTCGGAGAGACGATCGTCGTGTCCGTGCCCCAAGACCGTGCCGCCTCCGAGCTGAGCACCGTCCATCCCATCGGGTAGGCGACCGAGAAGGACCGTCCGGCGAACACGCGGTGGGGACCGATGAGCGAGCGCGCGGGCGCCGGTTTCGGACGAGCCGTCGCGGCGCCGCCGGCGGATTTACCCTGAGTCTGCGGATTTGGCGACTTTGGCGACTTTGGCGACTTTGGCGGGGTGAGCGGCTGGGCGGGCGAGCGGGCCGCCCGCGGCTTCGGGCTGGGTCCGGAATCGAAGACGCCGGTGTTCCAGAACGCCACGCCGAGCGCGATGCCGACCAGCGACGAAGCGATCGGCAGGAACGCGCGCCGGCTCGGCCGGGAGCGGGGGACCGGTGGCTGGGAACGGGGGACGTGTGGCCGGGAGCGGGGGACGTGTGGCCGGGAGCGGGGGACCGGTGGCCGGTTCGGCCGCAGGAGGGGGACCGGTGGCTGGGAGTGCGGGACGGGTGGCCGGTTCGGCCGCAGGAGGGGGACCGGTGGCTGGGAGTGGGGGACGGGTGGCCCGAGCGGGGGACGGGTGGCCCCGAGCGGGGGACGGGTGGCCGGGAGCGGGGGACGGGTGGCCCGGAGCGGGGGACGGGTGGCCGGGAGCGGGGGACGGGTGGCCCGGAGCGGGGGACCGTTGGCCGGGAGCGAACCGGTCGTCGGACTGGGGCGAGCATCGGGTCGCCTGGGTGCTGCCGGTTCCAGGTTTCGGCCAGGGTCGGGGGGCCTGTCCGGCGCCCGGCCGCAGCGCCGCAGCCGGGGCAGATGCCTGGTGCGGACGCCTCGCGGTGCCCGCAGGTGGGGCAGCGCCATTCAAATGTGAGCAGCGGCATGAGGAGTCGGATCAGCGGCCAGGTTCAAGTCCCGGCTCATCATGGCACCGCACCCCCTTGGATTCGGCAACATGGATTGCGCCGCGAAGGTGTCCGATACGCCGAACGTGTTCGATACCCCGAACGTGTTCGATACCCCGAACGTGTTCGATACCCCGAGTGTGTCCGATATCCCGAACTATGTCCGGGTTATGTAGCACGCCCCCCGCGAGGCGAGGCTACAAGTGACCGCTACGTCGCGGCGGCTCGCTCGAGCAGCCGCCGGTACGCCGAAGCCGCCTGCTCCTCGCGGTCGAGGGCGGCGACGTAGGCGGCAAAGGCCGTCGCGCGCTCGTCACGCGGAGCGCGATCCCAGCTCCTGTAGGACGCGGTCACCGCGGCGCTCTCCTCGCGCCAGGTCACGTAGCCGTCGATGACGCCGTCCAGGAAGGTGCGACGCGCCGCGGATTGGTAGGGCTGCTTCAGGTTCATTGTTGATCACTTCCAGGCAGTGGTGCAGTTCTGGACTCCGATAGGCCGGTTCGCGGCTTGGACACTCTGTATAGGCAGACTCCGGCGGGAGCCAAAACTTCCACGAGCGAGCCGCCGCTCCGGCGATCGCTCCGACCAACCGCTCCGGCGGACTCTGGCGATCCGCTCCCTCCGCCTCCCCGTGATTATTCGGGGCTGAGAGTTGGCCAGCGGGTGGCGCCGAGTTCGCGTGACACTCCGCGGGCCGCCTCGGCCACGGCGGCAACGAGCTGCTTCGCGGGCGCGCGCGGGATGATTCGCTCGCTGTCGCCGACGACGCCGATGGCACCGACGGCGTTTCCCGAGTGGTCGAAGATGGGTGAGGCGATGCTCGATTCGCCGAGGATCGCCTCGTCCTTCTCCCTGGCGTAGCCGCGCTCGCGGATCTCGGTCAACTCCTCGCGCAGCGCCGCCGGCGCGAGCGTTCGGCTGGTCAGGCGGGGGAGGGGCTCGGCGAACAGGTCTCCCACGGCGCGGTCCGGGGAGAAGGCGAGCATGGCCTTACCGAGGGCGCTCGCGTGGAGCGGGAGCTCCGCCCCGACCTCCAGGATCTGCAGGGTGGTGTCAGGACGAAAGACGTGATGGACGATCACTACGCTCCCCCCGTGCATCACGCCGACGCGTACCGCCGCGTCGGCGCGGGCGGCGAGGCGTTCGGCGTGCACCAGCGAGCGCGCACGGAGCTCGTTGAGGTCGAGATAGGAGTTGCCGAGCTGCAGCAGGCCGGCGCCGAGTTGGTATTTGTCGGAGTCGCGGTCCTGTTCGACGAAGCCGTGAGCCTGGAGGGTCTGCAGCAGCCCATGCACGGTGGGACGCGTCAGCCCCAGACGATCGGCGATCTCGCTGACCCCCAGCCGGCGTGGTCCGCTGGCCAGAACCTTGAGGATGCGGGCCGCACGATCGACCGACTGGATCGTCGAGCGGCGTGTGGCCTTCTCTATGCTGTTCGACATTGTCGAATCATCTTCGGTAGTGTAGACTGCACCGCATCTTCCCCGCAAGCGACGGAGGGCACTCGAGTTGGTTGGGATCGTAGTCGTCTCGCACAGCGCCGATCTGGCTCATGGGGTCGCTGAGCTGGCCGGGCAGATGGCCGGCCCTGACGTGCGGATCGAGGTCGCGGGGGGCGGCCCTGGCGGAACGCTGGGCACCGACGACACATTGGTACGTGACGCGATCAGGCGCGCGAACCAAGGCGACGGCGTGATCATCTTGGGTGATCTCGGGAGCGCGATCCTGACAATCCGGCACGTGCTCGAGGGCCAGAGCAACGGGCATGCGCGCCTGGTGGATGCTCCGCTGGTGGAGGGAAGTGTCGCCGCGGCCGTGATGGCCTCGGCGGGGTGCTCGCTGGCCGACGTGGCCAAAGCGGCGGAGGAGGCGCGGGGTGCCTGCAAGTTCTGACACCGCCGGCGAGGTGACGGTGACGTTGCCGGACGACGTCGATCTGCACGCCCGGCCCGCCGCCGAGTTCGTCCGCACGGCGATGAGATTCTCATCGGAGGTTTGGGTTTCCAGCGGCGAGCGCGAGGTCGACGCCAAGAGCCTCCTGTCGATTCTCGCCCTTGGAGCGAAGCGCGGAACCAGCGTCCGCTTGCGAGCCGAAGGCGAGGATGCGCACGCCGCCCTTGACGCGCTCGCCTCCACGGTGGCCGGACTGCGCTGACCGCAGCGCAGACTCACTGTCGGAGTCAGCGTTGTCTCCGGCTCAGAGTCAGCGCTCGCTCCGGCTCAGGGGTCAGCGCTTGCTCCGCACTAGACGATTGATTTTGCGAACTGGCGTTTTGGCGCGTTCGCGACCTGGCGATAGCGCGTTCGCGACCTCAAGAGCCGCTCGGTTGACGCGTCGATCGTGCAGTTCCTACCGGATAGCGGGAGTTTCTGCAGGAAGGAAGGAAGGGGGAGATGCACAGTTGGTTACCCCACGGGTAAGTAACTGTGCACTCGGCGCAAACAAACGGCGGCGGCCCCCGGATGGACCGCCGCCGCTCGCCAGCACGGCGCTAGACCTCGTTGATCCTCGCACTCGCTGGCAGCGTTTGGCTCAATCACTCCCTCGGCCGCCCGGCCGAGCACTCGCAGCCCTCGCCGTCTAACGAAGCGCGGAATCGATCATCTAGGCGGCCGACCGCGCCCACTCGACCTCTTCCGGAGTATCCATGGTGAGCGCCGATCGAGCCAGCCCGGTGCTCTGCTCGTGGTTGAGGTGACGAATCGCTTCGCGGACCTCTCCCACGCGGGCGGCGCCGACGCTCAGCTCATCGACGCCGAACCCGACCAGCAGCGGCAGCATGATCGGGTCTGAGGCGGCCTCGCCGCAGACTTCGATCGGGATTCCCGCCTCGTGGGCGGCGGTGACGCTGCGGGCGATCGCCTTGAGCACTCGGGGATGGTGCGCGCGGATGGCGTCGCCGGCAAACCGGTCGCCACCGAGGGTCGCGGCGGTGAGGTCGTTCGTCCCGACGCTGAGGAAGTCTGAGCCCAGGGCGATCTCGTCCGCCCTCTGCGTTGCGGAGACCGTCTCGATCATCGACCCGAGCGGCGGCACGCGCTCGATTTGCAGCGAACGCGCCGCTTGCTCGATCAGGGCGCGAGATTCGGCGAGCTGGTCCGGAGTGTCGACCATCGGGAGCAGGATCCGCACGTCATGGCGCTGGGCGCTGAGCAGGATCGCACGCAGCTGACTGATGAACGCATCGGGATGGGCGAGGAGCAGTTCGAGGCCTCGTTGCGGCGTAGGAGCCAGGAACACCGGAGATTTGTCCACGCCGAAGTCCAGCACCCGCACCACCGCGGGCCGGTTCCCGAGGCCGGCCAGAATCGACTCGAGCAGTTCTGCGTGCTCGCGCTCGGTCGGCCAGGCGCCGGCCTCGAGGAAACCGAGCTCGGTGCGCAGCAGGCCGATTCCCTCTGCGCCGGCGCGGAGACCCACGTCGAGTTCCTGCGGGCCTGCCACGTTCACCAGCACGGCGATCCGCGTCCCGTCCGTGGTGATGGCGGGGCGATCGCGAAGGGCGTGCGCGCGCTCGGCCGCCAGCCGGCGCGAGCGCATCTCGCTCGCGGCGGCCTGGGAGCGGCTCTCCGAAGGGGTGACGATCAGCGAGCCGCTTGCGCCGTCGAGGACCAGCGGTGCTCCGTCGGCGATCGCCAGCGGCTCGCGGCCAAGCCCGGTGACCATCGGTATCCCGAGCGAGCGGGCGACGATCGCCGCGTGCGCCGTGGCGCCGCCGCCGAGGAGCGCGACGCCGGCCAGCACCGGAGCAAGCTCGGCCACATCGGCCGGACCGACGTCGTGGGCGAGCAGGATCAACTCGCCGCCCGGTGGCGGTTCGTCGACGTGCGCGGCGATCCGGGCGGCGCGCCGTCCCAGGCTGCGCACGTCATCGGCGCGGGCGGCCAGCGTCTCGTCGCCGATCGCGGCGATGGCGTCGGCGTGCTCGCCGGTGGCGAGCTGGATCGCTTCGGCCGCCCCCAGGCCCCGGGCGATTGTCGCGTTCTCCACTGCCTGAGCCAGGGCCGGATCGCGAGCCATCAGGACCCCGGCCTCGACGATTTCAGCCTCCTCGGGGGGTAGACGGGCAGCCACGGCAACCAGCGCGTCGGCGGCGGCCGCGAGCGCGGCGAGCGCGGCATCGCGCTCCCGGCCTCGCAGCTCGGGCGCCACCGACCCACCGCCGGCAATCTGCTCGGCGGGGCGCCAGGCCGCGCCGGCGGCGATGCCCGGAGAAGCGGGCGCGCCGGTCAGCAGCCGTTCGGGCATCACCGTTCGGGTGACGGGACGGCGCGACTCAGCGCGGTGAGGATGATCACCGCTGAGGTCGCGCCGGGATCCTGATGTCCGATCGAGCGTTCGCCGAGGTAGGACGCGCGGCCTTTGCGAGCTTGCATCGGCGTCGTCGCCTCGGCCCCGGCTTGGGCGGCGTCGGCGGCCGCGGCGAGCGCGCCATCGAGCGGCACGCCGGAGTCGAGCGCCTCGTGCAATGCGCGCGCGGCCGGCACCAGCGCGTCGATCATCGTCTTGTCTCCGGGGGAGGCGGCGCCGAGGTCGACCACCCCCTCGATCGCGGCGTCGAGCGCAAGCGCGAGCTGCTTGCCGTCGAATGATTCCGCATCGCCCAGTGCCCGGCCGGCGCGCCGCAGGGCCGAGCCCCAGAGCGGGCCGCTCGCGCCGCCGACGGTAGAGACGAGCGTCTTGCCGGCCACGATCAGGAGCCGGCCGGGGGGCACTTCGTCGCCCTGCCCGGCCAGCGCCTTGCCGACGGCGTCGAAGCCGCGGCGCATGTTGGTTCCGTGATCACCGTCTCCGATCGCGGCGTCGAGCTGCGTCAGATAGTCGCTCTGGGCCTTGATCTCGTCCTCGGCCCCGGCCATCCAGGCGGTGATGGTGTCTGCGCGCACGATGGTCACGGTGATCACGGTCCTTCACGCTCCCCAGCGGAGCGCGGGCGTGTGTACGGGAGCATCCCAGAGCGAGACGAGATCGTCATCTAACTCGAGCACGGTCACCGAAGCTCCAGCCATCTCGAGCGAGGTGATGTAGCTGCCGACCAGATTGCGCGCCGGTTCCAAACCCGCTTCGCGCAACTGACGGTCAACCTCCGCATAGAGCAGATACAGCTCGATCTGGGGGGTCCCGCCCATCCCGTTGACGAATGGCAGGACCCGGGCCCCCGGAGCCGGCTTCAGATCCGACAGGATCGCCTGGAGCGTGACCTCGACGATCTCACGGGCGGTTCGCATCGGCTCGCGCCTGCGGCCCGGCTCGCCGTGGATGCCGATGCCCAGCTCGATCTCCCCATCCGGGAGGTCGAACATCGGCTTGCCGGCGGCGGGCGGAGTGCACGACGACAGGGCCACACCAAACGAACGCGCGCGCTGATTGACCCGCCGCGCGAGCGCGGCGACGGCCTGGACATCGTCCCCGCGCGCCGCGGCGGCGCCGGCGATCTTCTCGACCAACACCGTGGCCCCGACGCCACGCCGACCGGCGGTGTACAGCGAGTCCTGCACCGCCACGTCGTCGTCGACCAGGACCGACTCGACCGCGATGCCCTCGTCGGCCGCGTCTTCGGCGGCCAGCTTGAAGTTCATCACGTCACCGGTGTAGTTCTTGACGATGTGGACCACCCCGGCACCGCCGTCGACCGCCTTCGTCGCGGCGAGCATCTGATCCGGCACTGGTGAGGTGAACACCTCTCCGGGACACGCGGCGTCCAGCATCCCCGGGCCGACGAAGCCGCCGTGGAGCGGTTCGTGCCCCGATCCGCCGCCCGAGATCAGCGCGACCTTGCCCGCGATCGGGGCGTCGGCCCTGACCACGATTCGCGCCCCCGCGTCATAGCGCAACAGGTCGCCGTGGGCGGCGGCCAGGCCGGTCAGAGATTCGCTGACCAGATCTGAGGGATCGTTGAGGAACTTCTTCATCGTGGGTGTGGTGGTTACGGACATCATCCTCCGTTTCAGTGGCTCGGGGCGGCAACCCGTGCGCCCGGGTCAGGATGCGTGACCGCATCGTGGATCTCATCGACGACCACGCGCGGGTGCGCGATGAAGTCGTACGTAACTGCCGCGACACCGGAACCCACCAGCCCAGGCAGGATGTAGACGGGAATCAGCTGGTTCCAGTGAGTGGCGCCGCCGCCCAGGGCCGAGATCAGCTCGGGTCCGAACGCGCGCGCCGGGTTCAACGATGCGCCCGTGATCGGCCCGACCACCATGATGATCGCCACCACGACGCCGCCGATCACGAGGCCGGCCAGGTCGCCCGGCGAGCGATGATCGACGATCCCGAGGATTGCGAACATCAGGATGAACGTCCCGATCCCCTCGGCGAAGATCGCCGACCCCCATGCTGTGGTCGACTCGTTGAAGGAGGTCATGCCCATCCCGAGGTTGATGCCGGTGTGAGCGAACACGGCCCAAATGCCGAGCGCGCCGATGACCGCACCGGTTACCTGCGCGGCCCAGTACACGGGCACCTCTCTGGCCGGAAACCGCTTGGTCAAAGCCAGGCCGGCGGTGACCGCCGGGTTGATGTGACAGCCCGAGACCTTGCCCAGGGCATAGACGACGGCGGTGATGATCAGCCCGAACGCGAACGAGATGCCGAGCAGGTCGGCCCCCGTGACCGCCGGGGTCGCCTTGCCCGCCAACTCGAGCGTGGCCACCACCGAACCGGGTCCGACCAGGACTAGCAGCGCGGTGCCGAGCACCTCGGCTGCCGCGCGTTGCGGAAGTGAGAACTTCTCCTCCACCTGCTCCCTCCTTGTTGATCTAGATTCGATAATGTCGAATCGAATTCGGGGAACGTACTCCTCCGGATAACTCGTGTCAAGAGTCATTTGTGCTGCCGCAAGGCGCGCCTGGCCATCTGAACGGAGGTATCGGTGGCGCTTGGCGGCCGTGCGGGAAGCTGCGATGCTTGCCGCGTGGACGTGCAGCGGGCGAGGATCGTTGTGCTGGGCGGGCTGTCGATCCGTCGCGATGAGGATGCGAGGAAGCTCGCTTCCCTGCCCGGGATGAGAGCGGAGCTCGTGTTCGCGTACCTGGCGGTCGAGCATCGGCGGTCGGTCACGCGCGACGAGCTGGCCAACGCGCTGTGGCCGGAGATCCTGCCCGACAGCTGGGCCGCGGCGCTGCGCGGCGTGGTGACCGAGGTCCGTCGCTTCATCGACGAGGCCGGCCTTTCCGGGAGCGAGCTGATCGCAACCGCCAGGGGTGGCTATCAGCTGCTGCTTCCGCCCGAGGTCACGGTCGATATCGATGATGCGCGCGCCGCGTTGGCCGACGCTCGGGCGGGACTCGAGCGAGGGGATGCGCCGAGCGCAGCGAGGGCGGCATCGCGGGCTGCGACGGTCACCGGGCTTGCGTTCCTGCCGCGCCATGACGGCGAATGGGTGCAGCGGATCCGCGAGGAGCTTGAGACGATCCATACCGAAGCGCTGGAGCTCGCAGCCCGCGGGCACGCCGAGGCAGGGGACCCTCGCGCCGCGCGTGCGGCAGCCGAGCAGCTGGTGCGGGTCGAACCGTATCGTGAGGCAGCACATCAGCTCCTGATCGAGGTGCTCGGCCGGGCGGGCGACCGGGCTGGGGCGCTGGGAGCGTATGAGCGATGTCGTGCCGCGCTGCGCTCAGAGCTCGCCCTCGAGCCCTCCGCTGAGACCGAGGCTGTTCTCGAGCGCGCGCTTGCGGCACGAGTCTCGGAGGCAAGGCCGGAGCCGGATAGTCGAGTCCTCGGGCCGCGCGTCGTGATGGTGGTCGAGGATCACGACTTCCAGCGCCGCACCGCGCTGGCGCTTCTGGGGCGGATGGGCGTGGGCACGCTGCTCGAAGCCGCCGATGGACGCGCCGCGCTGGAGTTGCTCACCGAGATCTCGCCGCCCGACGTGATCATCTGCGATATCGACATGCCGGGCATGGACGGCGTGGAGTTCATCCGTCACGTCGCCCGGCGCGGGCTGGCCACGGCGGTCGCGATTGCCAGTGGCCTGGACCGGAGCATGCTGGAGACGGTGCGGGCGGTCGCCGAGGGTTATGGCCTGCAGGTGCTTGGTGCGGTCGAGAAGCCACTCACGGCGAGAGTGCTCACCGATCTGCTGGCGGCTTATCAACCCACGGCAGCCGTGGCTGAGCGCGACGAGGTGCGGCGGCTCTCGGTGGCGGAGATGGAGCGTGGACTGGCCGGCGGATGGATCGTCGCCCACCTCGACCCGATCGCCGACCTGTCGACCGGGCGTATCGTCGCGGCGGAGCTCGTGCCACGGTGGCGCGAGCCGGGGACCGCAATCGTGCACGGCGCGAGCTTCACGGCTTCGCTCGAGACTCCGGAGATGACCGAGCGGTTCAGCGACCACCTGGTCGGACTCGGCAGCGACGCAGCGCGCGAGCTCGGTCAATCGGGGCTCCCGCTGGAGATCGTGATCCGCCTCCCGCACGCCAGGCTCGCCGACGCCGAGCTCGCCGATCGACTGGCCGGACTCGTTCGCAGCGGAGGCGCCGACCCCCGCCGAGTCGTGCTGACGATCGGGGCGTCCGCGCTTCCGGGAGGCGCCGCGGTCGCGCTCGATGTTCTCGCCCGTCTCCGCCTGAAGGGGTTCGGTCTCTGGCTGGACGTCGTCGGTCCGGCGACTCGGCTCGATCAGATACCGCTCACCGGAGCGCGGCTCGCGGCCTCGCTCATCAAGCGCGCAGTCGGGGACGCGGCGGGCGCCGCCTCGCTCCAGGAGGCGGTCGATCACGCTCGGTCCCGCCGACTGATCGCGGTCGGCAGCGGGTGTACGTCCTCGGCGGAGTTCGATTTGCTGCTCGAGGTGGGGGCCAGCCATGCCCAGGGCGCATTCCTGGCTTCCCCGATGTCGACGCAAGAGCTCGCCGATGTGGCGCGTCGCTGGACTCCGCCGACGGCTGTGGCCGATGACGCGCCATGACCGGCGCGGCGTCAAGGTACCGCTCCCCGTCGTTGCGCCGACTGCTGGTGTTCCTGCTGGCCGCGCTCGGGGCGCTGGTGGCCTCGCTGTTCGTGGTGGCGTCACTGCAGGTTCGCGGCTCGACCAAGCAGGCGGACGCGGAGAACCAGCGCAGCAGCTCGTTCCAGCTCGCCGACAGCATGCGGCAGAGCTCCAATGATCTGACCAACATGGTCAGGCTCTACGTGTCCACGGGCGAGCCGCAGTACCGCCGGTACTACCAGCAGATCCTGGCCATCCGCGCTGGGACCGCGCCGCGCCCGGTGAGCTACGACAGCTCGTTCTGGGATCGGGTGCTGGCTCGGGGCGAGGGGCACGTGCGCTACGGGCCGCCGCGGTCGCTGACCGCGCAGATGCGGGCGGCCCATTTCGCACCAGGCGAGTTTCGCGCCCTCCAGGCCGCGCTCAACGCGTCCAACGGCTTAGCGGGCTTGGAGCGCTCGGTCATGGCGCAGGCGGCGGCCCGCATTCGGCGCGGAGTGGATGCCCGTTACCCGGCGGACATCGCGCCCCTGTATCGGCGCTTGGTCGACCACGCATACCTGGCCCAGAAGGGCGTGATCATGGCGGCGGTGCAGCGATTCATCAGCCTGGTCGAGGCGCGCACGCTGCGGTCGGTGCAGCGGGCGCAGGCGGATAACCGCACCCTGGCCCACATAGAGATCGCGATCCTCGTCGCCATCGTGTTCGTTGGGATCGGCGCGATCGCAGTCCTCACCAGGGTCGCGCTGCGCCCGTTGGCCACGCTGATCGGCGCCACTCGGCGGATCGCCGACGGCGACTACGGCGAGCGAGTGGACGTGCGGGCGGTGGCGGAGCTCGAGCACGTGGCGCGTGCCTTCAATGAGATGGCCGGTGCGGTGCAGGCCGACGTCGCGGCGCGAGAGCTGGCCGAACACGACGCGGTCGCCGCGCGCCAGGTGGCCGAACATGCGAGCCGTGCGAAGACGACGTTCCTGGCCGCTATGAGCCACGAGATTCGCACGCCGATGATCGGAGTCACCGGGATGCTCGAGGTGCTGGCCCGCACCGAGCTGACACCGGGTCAGCGACAGATGGTCTCGACCGCGGAGAGCTCGGCTGCCTCGCTGCTGCAGATCATCGGCGACATCCTCGATTTCTCGAAGATCGAAGCCGACAAGCTCGAACTGTCGCCTAGGACGTTCTCGGTCCAGACGGTCGTACGCTCTGCGGTCGAGACGTTCGTGCACACCGCATCCGCCAAGGGACTGCTGCTGACCTGCAACGCTGACGAGACACTCGCGCCCGCCCACGTCGGCGACCCGCTGCGGGTTCGTCAGGTCGTCTCCAACCTGCTGTCAAACGCCGTCAAGTTCACTGAGGTGGGCGGGATCGAGGTCACCGTTTCCGTGCTACACGCCTCCGCGCAGGCCCAGACCGTCGAAGTGGAGGTGAGCGACACCGGAGTCGGGATCGAGCCCGAGCAGCAGAAGCGGCTGTTCGCGGACTTCATGCAGGCCGACGCGTCGACCTCGAACCATTACGGCGGTACCGGCCTCGGCTTGGTCATCTGCAAGCGGCTGGCCGTCCTGATGGGTGGTGACATCACGCTGCGGAGTGCGCCGGGCCACGGCACCAAGATGTCTCTGGTGGCGCCGTTTCCGATCGGCGACCGCGCCGAGTTGCGCGACGAGCCCGAGGGGGGGAAGCACGCGCCGCCCGCCAGCCGCCCAAAGCCGACGCGCGCGCAGGCCGAGCGCGAGGGCAGCCTGCTCCTGCTGGCCGAGGATCATCCCGTCAACCGCACCGTGCTCCGCCACCAGCTGGAACTGATCGGCTTCCACGTCGACTGCGCGGAAGACGGCGAGGCGGCGTATGAGCAGTGGTTGACCGGATGCTATGGGCTGCTGCTGACGGACCTCAACATGCCGAGGCTCGACGGATACGAGCTTGCCCAGCGGATCCGGGCGCACGAGCGCCCGCGCGGCGGGGCTCGCAAGCCGATCATCGCGCTCAGCGCGAACGTGATGCAGGGGGAGCCGGCCAAGTGTGCAGCGGCCGGCATGGACGACTTCGTGGCCAAGCCGACGACGATCCCGGTGCTCGCCGGCCGGCTGCGTCGGTGGCTCCCACACTTGGAGTGGCCAACCCGGACACCGGAGCCCGCAGCGTCGGGGCTCGACCCGCCTCCACCCGCTTTCGACCGCCGCGAGCTGATCGAAGCGGCGACGCTCGACGAGCTGTCCGGCGGCGACGCCGAGCTCGCCGCCGCGGTGGTGGCGGACTTCATCGAGACCAGCCGTGTCGACCTGGATGCGCTGCGGCTCGCGCTCGGAGCGCACGAGCCGGATGCGGTGCGCCGCCAGGCTCACCGCATCAAAGGCGCCGCGCGGATCGTGGGCGTGCAGGAGATGGTGCGACCGGCCGAACGAATCGAGACACTGGCCCGTGACGGAAACGGGGGCGGGCGCGTCGACTGGACCGCGCTCGAGGCGCTGGCCGAACGGCTGGCCGCCGCCCTGGATCGGCTACAGATCTCCGCCTGAGCCGCCTGCAGATCTCCGCTTGACCCCTAAGCCGGGCTCCGCTCCCTGATGTTGTCGAGGATCGAGTCGACGACCTCGGGTGGGACCTCGTGCATGCCGTGATCGTCGCGGGCGTGCGCCGCGATCTGATCGAGAATCGCGCTTTCGGACTCGCCCTCAAAAACCGTCGAGCAGCCGGGCACGATCGCTCCGCACCTGAACTCCTTCATCTCTGCTCCCTTCAGTCGGTGACTCGTGTGCAGGTTGGGAACACTACGCGCGGTGCGCATGCGCTGCGCAAGCCGAACGCAACCCGTCTATACGATCTTGTCGATGTGTCGTCTGCTCGGATATATCGGGGAACCGATCTCGCTGGACCACGTGCTGTTCGAAACCGACAGCTCCCTGGTTCGCCAGTCCTACAGCCCACGGATGATGGCCACTTTCCTGAACCTGGCGGGTTTTGGCATGGCCGCCTGGGATCCACATTCGGTCCGGGCCGAGGATCCGCTGATGTACCGAGCCACGACGCTGCCGGCCTTCGATCGGAACCTCCGCAGCCTGGCCGCAAAGCTCGCTCCGACCTGCCTGATCGCGCACGTCCGCGGCGTCACCCACAGCGAGCGGGAGATGGTGGCCGAGACCAACCTGCACCCGTTTCGCTTCCACTCCGCGGGCGTCGCACTGGCCCACAACGGCCACCTGCGCGAGTTCGTCCGTATGCGATACGACCTGATCCAGTACATCCGGCCCGAGCTGGCGCAGATGATTCAGGGAACCACGGACTCCGAGTGGATCTATGCGCTGGTGCTCTCGCAGCTCGAGGATCCCTACGGCCGGCCGGACGCGGGCGAGCTCGCTGACGCCACCGTCTCCGCCCTGCGCGTGCTCCGCGAGGTGCGAGCCAAGGCCGGAATCGACACCTCGTCACCGGTGAACCTGTGCCTGACCACGGGCCAGTCCCTGGTGGCCACGCGCTTTTCCTTCGACTACGGCTGGTACCCCGAGCACGACTCCCTGCTCGAGACCGACTTGCCCTATGTGAGCCTCTGGTACACGCTCGGAGGTCACTATGTCGCGCGCAATGGGCGCTCAGCGATGACGGCCAGCGACCGGACGCGATCGCTGCTGATCGCGTCCGAGCCACTCACGCTCGACACCACGACGTGGCTCGAGGTGCCGGAGTACTCGATGATCTCCGCGTCCGTCGGACCCGAAGGCGAGCTCGACTTCGAGACGCGCGACCTCGATGTCTGACGGCGCGACCGTCCGCGACAGCGAACGCGCAACGACAGCCTTCCTGGCCTCGGTCCCGCTGTTCGACGGCATCCCGAGAGCGGAGCTGGCGGAACTCGGCCAGGTCCTGCGCCGGCGCGAGCTGGCTGCGGGCGAGGTGCTGTGGCGGGAGGGCGATGAGCCGCTGGGGATGGCGCTGATCGCCGGAGGTCAGGTCGCGCTCTCGCTGGCGCTGCCCGGAGAGCGCGTCGTCGAGCTCAGCACTCTGGGGCCGGGCGAGATCCTCGGCGAGGTCCCGTTGGTCGACGGCGGGCGCCACTCGGCCACGGCGCGAGCGATCGAACCTGCAAGCGTGCTCATCCTCAGACGCGCGGACTTCGCCGCGCTCGTCTCGCGACGCCATCGGACTGCGTTCGCGATCAAGCGGCGCATCGCCGGCGTCGCGTGCCGACGCCTGCGTACGCAGCTCGGAGTGCTGGCGGCGTCCCTCGATGGCGAGGCCGCCGACGCTCGGGAGTCCGATGCCGAGCGGCCCCCGGCCGAACTCGAGCTCTGCGGACCGCCGGACAGCGGGTACGTGGGACGGCTCGCGACCTTCCGCTCGTTCGACACGCTGGCCCTGTGGGGGTTTTTGACCGCCGGTCGCTACGCACTGAGCCCGGCCCGTCGCACGCTGGTCGCCGAGGGCGCGACTTCGACGGCGTGCTACCTGACGATGAACGGCGCGGCCGAGAAGGTCATCATCCGCGGCGGCCGCCGGATCCGGGTAGGTCTGGCCGGACCCGGGCAGGCGTTCGGATACGAGAGCCTGATCGACGGTAAGCCCGCCCCGACGACCGCTGCCACGCGAGAGCGCACGCTCCTGTTGATGCTGCCGGAGGAGGCTTTCCAGCGACTCTTCCACGGTGAAACGGCCGGTTCGCACGTGTTCCTCGACGTCATCAACCGCGATCTGATCGCGGCGCTGCGGCAGGCGCTACGGCCGCAGGCCCGGCTGGCGTCCGGCTAAGGGCCCACGACGTCGTCGCGGACCTAACAAGCCAGCCGTGGCGGGAGATCCGCCGGCACCCCGGGCACATCCCGGAACTCCGTGGCGAAGGCCATGAACCGGTACACGTCGGCGAAGTTGGTGGCCAGCCCAAGTGACACCCGGACCGCTCCGCCCGTGGGCATCCCGACCAGGCCGATGTAGTCGTCGAGGATCATCCCCTCGGTGAACTCCGCCCCGATCAGCGTGTCGCGCGAGAGCGAGAACGCCGTCTCCCCGGCGCCGGAGTTGCAGAAGCATCCGGTGCGAACCGAGATGCGATGCGCCGCCGCGACGAGGTCGACGAAGCGCTCGTCGATCGCGCGGCCGTCCGGGTGCAGGAAATTGAGCGCGATCGTGCCCCCGCGGCGATCCCACGTCGTCGGACCGTAGACGCGCACCGCGGGGCTGTCGTCGGAATGCCGGAGCCGTGTGAGCCGATCGAGCAGCCAGGTCCCGAGCCCCTGCACCCGTCGTGAGATCGTGTCCATGCCGATCCGCTCGATGTGGCGCAGCCCGATCTCGACCGCGGGAATGCCGAGGTAGTTGACCGTGCCGTCCTCGAACAGCGCGTGACCGGACAGGGGAATCACCCGCTCGCCCTGGACGTTCGCCGCGACCACGGTCCCGCCGCTGAACCAGGGCCGCCGCAGCCGGGCGAGCGCCGGGCGCCGAGCGAGCAGGGCGCCGATCCCGGTGGGGTAGCCGAACAGCTTGTAGAAGGAGATCGGGACGAAGTCCGGCTTCCAAGCCGACAGGTCGAGCCGGCTGGTCGGCACGAATGCGGCGCAGTCCACGATCACGTCCCAGCCTCGTTCCTGCGCCAGCGCGATCCACTCGAGTGGGTGCTTGACGCCGGAGAAGTTGGACTGGGCCGGGTAGGCGAACAGGTTGTGGCCGTGCTCGGCGGCTTCGTCGAGGTAGCGCTCGAGCAGGCCATCGGCAACGCGCAGATCCGGGGCCTCGAGCGGCACGTACGCCGTCTGGGCTCCCTTCGCATGCGCGAACTCGCGGATCCCGTTGACCGAGTTGTGGTTGTCGAACGTGGCCAGGAACCGATCGCCCGGAGTGAACGGATAGGACTCGCCGACGAGCCGCAGCGCCCCCGTGGCGTTGGGGGTGAAGATGCAGGCGTACTCACTCTCGTCCGCGTTGAAATGACGCAGCACGGCGGCCCGCGCCTGCTCAACCAGGATGGTGGCTGCCGAGGAGGTCGGATTGACCGAGTGCGGGTTGCCGTAGACGGTCTCGTGGAGCATGCGCAGGTGCTCCTCGATCTGCGATGCCGCGTACAGGCTGCCACCGGTGTAGTCGAGGTAGACGTCCCCGCGGGCGTCGAGCCTTCCGTATTCGGAGGCGCGAAGCTCGTCGAGGAGGACCGTCTCGCCAAAACCGGGATCCGCGTCGAGGAACGCCGCCTCGGCCTCCGCGAGGCGGGCCGGATCGAAGGATTCCCGTGGCGCGGTGAGCTCACTCGAGGACATGAGCCATCACCGGGCCTCGCCCGAGGCCCGGCCGTCCGCCGGTTTCGGCGCGGGCACCGTGCACGCCCCGTGGGCGCACACCTCATAGTCGGGGTCCTTGGTGATCCACCCGCGCCCGACCATGAAGCCGTGGAGCTTGCAGCCGAGACACAGGCCGAGGGATGACTCCATCCACATCAGAGTCATGCAGATCAGGCACATCGTCCTCGGGAGGCCGCCACGGATGCCGCTGTTGGTGATGATCGTCATCGCCAAGGCCATCACCAGTCCGATCGTCCAGGCGAAGCGCTTGGGCTTGGCCGAGACCCACTCGGGCGGCTGGTGGTACGTCATCGCGCGGGCGACGAGTCCGACCGGGCTGTACCGGAGCCCGACCGTCAGCCGGAGGAGGAAGTCGACGAAGAAGAAGCTCGTTACGACCTGAAGCGGGATGTACAGGTGGGTGAAGTAGGCGTAGGCGAACGCCACCGCGCCGATCACCAACGTCAGGCCGGCCGCTGCCCGGACCTCGTTCTCGTTGAACACCGGGGCGCGCAGCTCGATGCCGTCCACGACCAAGCCCGCGATGCGTTGACCAAAGCCGAAACGCCGGATGGGTAACCGGCGCTCCCCGTCGATCAGGCTCGGCTCGGACGGCACGGACATCGACACAAGTCTTCCTTTCGCTGGTCCAGTAGTACCGGTTCTAACCGCCGCGCGCAAGCCTCGCGCAAGCCGACCGCAACTCAAAGCCGTTCCGCCGTGTGGTAAAAGGAGCCGGAGGTGTCAGAGGCGATCCCCGAGCAAGCGCTGCAGCTGCGGTCGCTGGTCACCGGCGAGCCGGCGGTCGAGATCTCGCTGGAGAACGTCGAGGTTCCCGCCCCGGCGCCGCACGAGGTTCTGGTTCGGATCGAGGCGGCGTCGATCAACCCCTCCGACCTTGGCCTACTCTTCGCCGGCGCCGACGTGACGCAGGCGGTCTCAGGCGGCACGGCGGAACGACCCGTGGTCACTGCGCCGCTCACGGCGGGCGCCGCGCGCGCGGCCGCAGCCAGGGTCGGGAAATCGATGCCGGTGGGCAACGAGGGCGCCGGGACCGTGGTGCGCGCCGGTTCAACCGAGGCTGCCCAGGCGCTGCTGGGCCAGACCGTCGCCGTGGCGGGCGGAGCCATGTACTCGCAGTACCGCACCATCGATGCGTCGGCGTGCCTGCGGCTGCCGGAAGGCAGCACCGCCGCGGACGGCGCCGCATCCTTCGTCAACCCGATGACAGCGCTCGGCATGGTCGAGACGATGCGGTCCGAGGGCCACACCGCCCTGGTGCATACAGCTGCGGCTTCGAGCCTGGGCCAGATGCTGAACCGGCTCTGCATCGAGGAGCAGATCCCGCTGGTCAGCATCGTGCGCTCCTCGGAGCACGAGGAGGTTCTGCGAGCCGCGGGCGCCACATACGTATGCAATTCGACGGCCGACGGGTTCGCCGAGGATCTGACTCGCGCGGTGAAGGAGACCGGCGCGACGATCGCGTTCGACGCCGTCGGCGGCGGCCGGCTGGCCAACCAGATCCTCACCAGCATGGAGGCGGCGATCAGCGCCGGCGCCGAGTTCAGCCGCTACGGCTCATCGGTACACAAGCAGGTCTACATCTATGGCGGACTCGATCGTTCGCCGACCGAGTTGACCCGGAGCTACGGAATGGCCTGGGGCGTCGGAGGTTGGCTGCTCATGCCGTTCCTCCAGAAAGCCGGGGCGGACAAGTTCGCTCAGATGCGCCAGCGCGTGGCGGCTGGGCTGACGACGACCTTCGCGATCCGGTTCACTGACCAGGTGACGCTGCCGGGAGCGCTGCAGCTCGACGCAATCGCCAGGTATGGCCGGCCCGCCACCGGCACCAAGTATCTGATCACCCCGGCCGGGCCGGTTGGCGTTAAGCCTGCTTGACCGCCGAGATGTCGAGCGAGAGCTTGACCTTGTCGGAGACAAGCATGTTGCCGCTGCCCAGCGCCTGGTTGAACTTCATGCCGTAGTCGCCGCGGGAGAGCTGGCCGGTGACCTCGAGGCCGACTCGGTCATTGCCCCAGGGATCGGTGTCCGCGCCCTGGAAATCGGCATGTAGGACGATCTCGTTGGTCACGCCGTGCAACGTCAGGTTGCCGGTGATCCGGAACTCCTCGTCATCGAGCGCCTCGATGCGGGTGGACTCGAACCTCAGCTCCGGATACTTCTGGCCGTCGAAGAAGTCCGGCGAGCGAAGATGTTCGTCGCGCTGCGGCTCGTTCGTATCGACCGACTGAACCTTCACGGTCCCGTACGCCTTGGCGGTTGACAGGTCCTCGCCGATCTCGAGCGTGCCTTCGAAGTTCGTGAACTCGCCACGGACGGTGGCGATGCCCATGTGCTTGACGGCGAACCCGACCTTGGAGTGCGCGGGGTCGACGTTCCAGGTACCGGACGGTACGGCGACGGGGAGATAAGTGGCGGTGGTGCTCATCATTTGCTCCATTCCAAGCTGTCGTGAGGCCTGACATCGCCTCTTCGATACTTGCTAGAGCAACTATATCAGGGAATGCTTGCTAGCGCAACTAAGCCGTGCGATCAGCGTTGACGTGATTTGTTCGATCGAGTCGAGCACCTCTGCCGCCAGGGCGAGAGCGTCGGGCGGCGGTGGGAAGTCGCGATTGGGCACGGCAATGACCGCCATTCCGGCCGCCGCCGCGCTGCGCATCCCGTTGGTTGAGTCCTCCACGGCCGCGCAGCGGTCCGGCGGCACGTCGATCCGGCGAGCCGCCTCGAGATACACGTCGGGCGAGGGCTTGCCACGCGGCACCTCTTCGGACGAGACCGTGGCGGCAAAGCAGTCGCCGAGCTCGGAGAGCTCGAGGACGAGGTCGATGATCGGCCGGTTGGCCGATGATGCAAGTGCGAGGGTGAAATCCTCGGCGAGGCGGATCACCGTCTCGCGCGCCCCGGGGATGAGCGGCAGATGCTCGCGAAACAGGCGGGTCAGGCGGTCGACCACGGCCGTCGTGATCTCGTCCGCCGGCATCGCCAACCCGAGCGTGTCGTGCATGTACCGGGACCACTCGGGCGAACTCATCCCCATCATCGCGCTCTGCGCGTCCGGGCTCCACCGGCCGCCATGCTGTGCGACGAGGTCCGCGCGCGCCGCATCCCATACGCGTTCGGAGTCGATCAGCACGCCGTCCAGGTCGAAAATGACAGCCGCGACCATCGGGCCCACGATAGCTCCTGGCCCTCACCTCGGAAGGTCGGGAGCGACCCTCACCTAGAGGTCCGGAGCTCAGGTCACGGTGAGCGTCAGCGGCAAGATGGTGGTGACCCCGCCGCTCGATCCGGTGACGGTGACGGTGTAGGTGCCGGTCGAAGTGGTCGAGACTCCGAGCGAGGACCAGTTGGTTGTCGTGGGCGGGTTGAACCAGGCGTGTGCCGCCCCCGGCAACCCGCTTACGCTCAGGGCCACCGAGCCGGTGAAGCCGTTCTTGGGCTTCACGACGATCGTGTAGTAGGCGGTAACGCCATGGGTGACCGTCTTGCTGGCCGGTGACGCGGCCAGCGTGAACGTCGGAGTTGGCACCTGCGCGCTCGCCGCGGAGGTTGCGCTGCCGCTCCCCCCGCCGGTGGCGGCGGTGACTGAGGCCGCGACGAACTGGGAGGCGTCCGCCGTTTGCACTGTGTACGTGGCCGCGGTCGCGCCCGGGATCGGATTGCAGCTGCTCGGGCTGGAGCTCGCGCACCGCATCCACAGATAGGAGTAGGCGGGGCTCGCGGTAGCCGACCACAGGCCGGCATCGGCGGTCAGGGTCTGCCCGACGATGGCGTTGCCGGAGACTCCCGGGAGGACGACGTCGAGCGGCGCCGCGCCAGCTCCGGGCGTGTCCTGCAGGAGAATCAGACCGCTCCAGGGCGCGAGCGTGACACTGCTCACGTTCGAGAGCCCGGACCCGCTGTAGGTGCCGCCGCCCAGGGCGACGCTCCGGCTTGACCCGGACGGGTTGACCAGCACGACTCCGCCGGCGAAGGCACGTGCGTTGACGCCGTTCGCGAGCTTGGTCGAAGCCGAGGTGGCGCCGCCGAGTGATTGGGCCGTCTGGTACTCGGGGAACCAGCTCTCGCTGCTCGTGGTGTTGGCGTTGGAGGTCGAGTAGTTCTCGCTGCCCTGCGTGACCAGCAGCATCGAGGCCAGTCCGAAGGCGTTGCCGGTCTCGGTGACGCTGTGGGAGTGGAAGATCGCGATCTTGCCGTTGGCCGCCGACCAGGCCGCATTGGCGATCTGCTGGGACCAGTAGTAGGACATGTTGGAGTCCATCCAGCTCTCCTCCTCTGACCCGTCGAGCGGGGCGGTCCACTGTTGCCAGAGACCTGCGATGTTGGAGCCGCCGCCGATGTTCGCCACCACGAGCTCCCCCTGACTGTGGATCTGGGGCCCGGCGTAGGAGAGGAACGAGTACTCGGCCGACTGCCAGGACGCCGGGGTCGAGTACGCGGGGACCGTGACGGTGGACGGCACGACCCAGCTGAGGTAAGCGGTGAGGTCGTCGAAGAAGACCCCGTCGAACCCGTACTGCTTGGCCAAGGACGTAGCGTGGGCGACACAGGCCTGCTGGTAGGCGGGGTTGCCGACGTCCATGAGGTAGTTGCCGGGGTAGTTCTTCGACTGGATCCGGTTGCCGTTCTGGTCGAGCAGGAACCAGTCCGGATGCGCTGCGTTGTCGGTCGGGTAGTCCGTGCAGGTCGCCAGCGCCATGGTGTCCGTCGGCCGAGAGTTGAGCGAATCGGCGTACATGAAGATCTTCAGGCTCGGGTTTGCCGCCTTCAGCTGCGCAACCCGGGCATGGTCGGTGCTCTGGAGCACGATCACCTGATAGCGATTGGCCTCCTGCTGGGTGGTGAGCGAGCTCGAGTAAGCGTAGGTCTCGCGGTTGAACTGCGCGAGCGGGGCAGCCGTCGCCGCGCTGGCGGCGGCCGCGCAGATGGCGGCGACGAACAAGGTGACAAGGGCATGCAGGCGGGTGCGAGCCTGCCGTCGGCTGATGGCGTCGAGCATCGGAGTTCCCCCGGGACGTGGTGCTGGGCGATGGGATGGCCGCTTGGACTACGTCGCCAGATCGCTGTGCCTGGCGTGACTACCTGCGGCTTCAAACCCCGGGATCGTCCGTAGACGAACGATCCCATCTCGCCTGGGCCCGCTGCGGACGGATGTATGAGGACGCCCCCCTCGCCGCGCGCGATCGCTGCGACGGCCTCGATCTCTACGTCCGCGAGTGCGTCGCGATCAGACCCGGTGCGTCGCCATCAGGTCCGGTACGTCGCGATCAGGTCCGGTGCGTCGCGATCAGGTCCGGAGCGCCGGGGGCACGGACCCTTTCAAGTGAACCTCACGCCGGGGAGTCACCCTCACGATGTCAACCGGCCGCCTCGAGGTGGTCGAGGATCAGTGCGGTCAGTTCGGCAGGACGCTCGGCGATCGGTATGTGCGCCGCGCCGGCCAAAAGCTCGAACCGCGCCCCCGGGACCGCGGCGGCGATTGGCCGACCCTGCTCGGCCGGGATCGCCTCGTCACCATCCGCGCCGATCACCAGCGTCGGCGCCATGATCCGGGGGAGATCCGCGCGGAGGTCAAGGCGCTCGAGGGCGTCGCAGCAGGCGGCGTACCCATCGGCCGGGCTGGCCAACAGCATCGCGCGTAGGCCGTCGGCGACCTCGGGATGCGCGGACGCGAAGGCAGGGGTCAGCCACCGGGCCACGACGCCGTCGGCGATCGGCGCCGTGCCGCCGGCGCTCCGAACCGTGGCGGCGCGCTCGGCCCAGTCGGCGCATTCACTTGGATGCGCTGAGGTGCAGCACGCCACGAGCCGCGTGATGCGCTCGGGCGCGTGCGCGGCGAGCCACAGGCCCACCATGCCGCCGATCGAGATCCCGGCGTAGGCAGCATGCTCGAGCCCCAACGTGTCCATGAGCGCCAGGACGTCGCGGCCCAGGTCATCGACCGTGTATGGCCCGGGCGGCACGGGTGAACCGCCCTGGCCGCGATGGTCGTGCCGAACCACGCGCCACCGCTCGGTGAGCGCGTCGAGGCACGGATCCCATAGCTCGAGCGCGGTGCCCAGCGCGGGGCCGAGCAGCAGCACCGGGGCATCCAGGGGACCGTCGGTGCGGTAGCGCAGGGCAGGTTCAGCCGCGGTCCGGAAGCTCATGCGGTCCGACATACCCGGTTGCCGGCCGCGAGAACCTCGTGGCCGGCTGCCCCCGTCCGTACAGCCATCCTGGCCCGGGTTCTCAGCGGGCGCCTGCTCCCAAAAGCCGACCGTGGAGGCGAGCGTCGAACCGCGCCCGGACGCGCGCGAGCCCGTGGCGGTCGGTCTCGGCCGAGGTCAGGCGCGCGGCCCGCAAACGCAACAGGTCGACCGCCTCCTTCGTGCTCACGAAGGGGTTCGCCACCACGCGCCCGTCGCGTAGCGACAGACCAGCTTGCGCCCGGCCGTCGATCAGCGCGAGCAGAACCGGGCCCTCGAGCTCGGCGGCGTCGTCCAGTTCGGCCAGGCGGGTGATGACGTGAGCCTCGGCCCCGTGGGCGAGCCGGAGCTCGATCGGTGCCAGCTCCGCCACGACCGAGGGGCTGGCGGTCACCCGTGCCCGGGCGGCGCGGCGTAGATCGAGCGTGTGCTCCCGGGCGACATATGCGGTCATCGTGCTTGTCATGTTGTGCTCCTTTGCGTCGTGATGAGCACATCATGCGGCTAAGACGCTCGCTCTACATCGGGCAAAAGGAGGCAGATCCCCGGCCCCACCCCTTACCTGCCGCCGGCCACGCCTTAGCGGCCAGGCCCGCGATCAGCGCATCAATCCTCGAAGCTGAACCGGTCGCCGATCCCGACCAGCTCGATCAGCCGGTCCACCTGCCTCGCGCCACCTCGCAAGCAAAAGCTGTGGCCGCTGGCATCGGCGCGGTTCTGCGCCCTGACGATCGAAGTCAGCCCGGCGCTGTCCATGAACTCCAACCCGCGAAGATCGATGAGCAGGCGACCGGGCTGAACGGGGCCGAGCCGGCCAAGCTGCCGGTCGAGCTGCGGCGCGGTGGCCAGGTCCAACTCGCCGCTGAGCTCCAGCACAACCCCGCGCCGATCGGCTACCTGTTCGATCGTGAGCCGGTGCCGTGATGTACAGGCTCCGGTCATCGCCCGATGGCGCCTACCAGCAGGCATGTGGAGAAAAACATGCACAAACTGTACAGGAAGGTGTTCAGCCGCGCTCGAGCAGGCGGAGGCCCGCGAGCGCGACGCGGTGGGTCAGCAGCTCGTGCCAGTCGCCCGGCGGCAGCTCTGCGCTGGCGGTGTCGGCACTCCGGCTCAGGGCGACGACCACGGCCACGTCGTCGCCGCGAGTGAAAGCGCACACATCAGGATCGGCGCGCAGCGGGGTGTAGGTACCCGAGAAGGCCTCGGGCCGGCGGCGGCGCAGCGCCAGCGTGTCGCGAATCACCGCCAGCTTCTGCTGGCTCGGTTCCGGGGGGCGGCCGGCGCCCAGCTGCTCGAGCGCGCGGCGGCGGGCGTTCCAGTCCACGGGCCGCCGGTTGTCCGGATCGACGAGGTTGAGCGCCCACAGCTCGTCGCCCTGATAGATGTCGGGCACGCCGGGACAGGTGAGTCGCAGCAGGAGCGCGCCGAGCGCGGCGCTCTCGCCGGCCGCCACCACCTCGCGCAGGAATGGCTCGAAGGTCTCCAGGAACGGCCGATGATCGTAGAGCGCCGCGGCGAACGCCTGGACCGAGCGCTCCCATTCCACGTCGGGCTGATCCCAGTTCGTATTGACCTTGGCCTCCCGCAGTGCCTTCTCCAGGTAGTCGCGGAGGCGCTCGACCTCGATCGGCCAGGCCCCGATCAGGGTCTGATAGATCAGGTATTCCTCGTTCGCGTCGGGGCCCTTCCCGCTGCGCAGCGGCTGGTTGACCTCCCGCCAGCTTGAGACCAGTTCCGTCCATTCGCCGGCGTGGTAGGTGAGTGCCGCGATCCGCGCGCGCACATCGCCGCTGCGCTTGGTGTCGTGCGTCTGCGAGGCGAGCAGGTGCCGCGGGAAACGGGCGGCTCGGATCTGGTTGGCGCGGTGGAACGTCCTGGCGTCCAGCGCGAAGCGTCCCGGATCGCCCCCGACCTCGTTGAGCGCGGTCAGTCGCAGATAGCGGTAGAACGCGGTGTCCTCGACGCCCTTGGCCATCACCGGCCCGGTGGTCTGCTGAAAGCGGGTCACGAACTCGTCGTGGTCCGGTACCGCCAGGAGCAGCACGCGCTGCAGCTCGGCCGGGAGGTCGGCCAGCACCTCGCGGTCCTCGTCGGTGACCGTCCCGGTGCCGGGGACCACGTAGCTCCGGTACACGTGCAGCGACGCGGTGGCCCGCTCCAGCTGGGGGTCGTCATAGAGCGAGCGGAGCTTCTTCAGTTCGGGCGCGAACGCGGTTCTGGCCTGCTCCAGCTTGGCCTCGGCCGCGACCTCGGAGAACGGCCGATGCTCGCCGGTGAGGGCGCCGTAGAGCTGGGTGAACGCGGGTTCGGCAGCGGGATCTACGAACAGCGCGGTGACGTCGTTGGCGAACTCGTAGCCGGTCGTGCCCTGCACCGGCCACTCGCGGAGCTGCTCGCCGGCCTCGAGAATCTTCTCCACCCAGATCAGCTTCACTCCGCGGTCGTTGAGCCGCTGCAGGTAGGTCGCCGGGTCGGCCAGGCCGTCGGGATGGTCGATCCTCAGGCCATCGATCAGGCCTTCGTCGACCAGCTGGAGAACCTTGCGATGGGTCTCCTCGAAGACGTCCGGATCCTCGACGCGGACGCCGGCAAGGTCGTCGATCGTGAAAAACCGCCGGTGCCAGCCTGTCTCCGGATCCACGTCGAAGAACTTCCGCCGGCGTTCCGGGTGCCGCCAATAAGGGTTCTCCTCGGCGGTCGCCATGTGGTTGGGGACGAAGTCGACGATCACGCCGAGCCCCGCCTCCCGGGCCGCCTGCACCAGCGCGCGGAACCCGCTCTCGCCGCCCAGCTCGGGTGAGACGACGGTGGGATCAACCACGTCGTAGCCGTGCTCAGAGCCGGGCCTGGCCTGCATGATCGGTGAGCAGTAGATGTGGCTGATGCCCAGCTCGGCCAGGTAGGGCACCTGCTCACGCGCGGCGTCAAAACCGAACGCGGGCGTCAGCTGGAGGCGATAGGTGGCCCGCATCACCATCGCCTCAGCACCATGCTGGCCTTGGATCATTGGCGTGGGCTTTACCCCGACGGCGGGTCCGGCAACCGCGCGGCGATGCTTCCCGGGCGCGGGCCGAGGGTAGCCGGGGGTGATGTTCACCCCGCGAGCCGGCGGTAGCCCCGGTTGATGTTCACCTCCCGAGCCAGCGGCGTGCTGCTGCATCCCACCTCCCTGCCCGGTGGGCGGCTGGGCGATGAGGCCTTCGGCTTCGTCGACTGGCTGGCCCGAGCCGGCCAGTCGTGGTGGCAGATCCTCCCACTCGGACCGCCCGACGAGTCCGGCTCGCCCTATCGCGCCGCCTCGGCCTTCGCCGGCTGGCCGGGACTGCTGGCGGACCCCGACTCGCCCGTCTCGGCCCGCGAGATCGAAGCGTTCGTCGCGGCACAACCCTTCTGGAGCGGGGGGTGGGCGGCGTTCGCCGGAGAGGGCGCGCTCGCCGATCAGGTCCGCTTCCAGCGCGAGTGGCAGGACCTGCGCGCCTATGCCGCGGAGCGCGGTGTGCGCCTGCTCGGGGACATTCCCATCTACATCGCGCCGGGCGGCGCGGACCACACGTCCCACCCCGAGCTCTTCCAGGACGGCCTCGTGGCGGGCGTGCCGCCGGACGACTGGAGTGCGAGCGGCCAGCTCTGGGGCAACCCGATCTACGACTGGGAAACCATGCGGGCGACCGGCTACCGATGGTGGATCGAACGCCTACGCCGCACCTTCGAGCTGGTCGATCTCAGTCGCATTGATCACTTCCGCGCGTTCGTCGCTTATTGGGCGGTGGCCCAGCGCAACCGCACGGCTCGGATCGGGAGCTGGCACCGCGCGCCGGGCCGAGAGCTCTTCCAGGCGGCGCGCCGGGCCCTGGGCGACCTGCCGCTGATCGCCGAGGACCTCGGCGTGATCACAGAACCGGTGAGGCGACTCCGCGACGATCTCGGCCTGCCCGGGATGGTCATCCTGCAGTTCGCGTTCAGCGAGAACATGACCAACCCCCAGCCGATCACGTCGATTCGACGCAACTGTGTCGTCTACACCGGGACCCACGACAACCCCACCACCGCCGACTGGTGGGAGCAGGCCACCGGAGGCGAGCGGGAGCGAGCGCAGCGTGCATTCGCGAAGGCCGGGATCGATGCCGGGGCGCCGCATTGGGCGATGACGGAGCTGGCGCTCCGCTCGCCGTGTCAGCTCTCGATCGTCCCGGCTCAGGATCTGCTCGGGCTCGGCGCCGACGCCCGCATGAACACGCCCGGCCAGGAGGACGGCAACTGGAGCTGGCGACTGCGGCCCGGGGAGCTGACCGGGGAGCTGGCGGACCGCCTGCGAGCCGCGACCGCGGCCGCGGCTCGCACGAGCCCTCTCGGCTGAAGATCGGTTTCCGGGCTGCCGATTGGTGGCTACATGACGGCTAACGCAGGAGCATCCGCAGGATTGGCTCGGCGCGGCGCGCATCCGGACGCTCGCCGGTGATCAGGTCGAGATAGGTGTAGGACTCGATCAGCCGCACGATCACATAGGCGAGATCGTGGAGCTCGACCGGCACGTCGAGCCGGCCGGCGGCCGTTTCGCGCTCGAGCAGGTCCTGGATCGCCGCGATCAGCCTCGGCTGGAAGTCGGTCTCGTGGCGCGTGAGCAGCCGCATGGCGTGCTCCCCCTCCTCGGTGAGCCACCTCTGCATTCCCGGATTGGAGATCACCGCCTCCAGGAAGCGGATCACCACATCGACGACCAAGGCCGGGCCGCCGCCGTCGACCTCCGCTTGGATCCTGGCCATCGTGTCCCGCGCGAGTGACCACACGACCTCGACGAGCAGACGATCCCGCGAGCCGACCCAGCGATAGAGGGTTACCCGGTTGACGCCGAGCTCGTCGGCCAGGGCGCTCATGTCCAGCCTCTCCGGCGATAGGAACTTCCGGCGGGCCAGGCGCAGTGCATCGGCCGCCGTGGGCCGGGGGGGCGCGGACACGACGGCAGTATGCACCACCGCCCTTCAGGGGGTTGCGGGCGTCCGCCCGGGTGGATATAACAGATGCAACACTTGACTCGGACGTTGCAAAGGAGGGATTTTCGGTGCAGAGAACCGACATCGAGGCGCTCGGCGAGTTGGCCGGAGAGACGCTGGCGGCCGCCGGGGGCCTGATCGAGGAGATGCACGAGGGCATCTCCAGCCGGCCCTTCAGCATCCTCGGACCGGCGGGCGCCCCCGTGCGCGCCGTCCACGATGGCGTCTCGCACGCCGTCTACGGCGGCGTGCGCAAGGGCCTGCGGGCAGCCTCGCTGAGAGGAACCGAGCTGCTCTCGCGGCGAGCCGGTGAGGACGGCCCGGCGCTGGCCGCAACGCCGGTCGGTTCGCTGGCGCTCGGGGCTATCAACGGGCTATACGGCAATCATCTGGACGAGCGGGGCAATCGCCTGGCCCTGGGTATGGAGGTCCGCCGCGGAGGGCGCGAGATCGTCCCCCAACCCCGGGATCTGGCCGCGGGCTTCCCTGACGCGACCGCGCGCATCGCCGTGTTCATCCACGGCCTCTGCGAGAACGACGAGTCGTGGCGACGGCTTCCGCTGCGTGGCCGGGCGGGACGGAGAACCTATGGCGAGCGGCTCCAGGACGAGCTGAGCTTCACTCCCGTCTATGTCCGCTACAACACCGGGCTGCGCGTGTCCCAGAACGGCCGCGAGCTGGCGCGCCTGCTGGACGAGCTGAGCTCGGCCTGGCCGACCAGCGTCGAGGAGCTCGTGCTGGTCGGACACTCGATGGGTGGGCTGGTGGCGCGCAGTGCCTGTCATTACGCCGAGCGCGACGGACGCCGGTGGACCGACGTCGTGCGCCACGTCTTCTGCCTGGGCACGCCACATCTGGGGGCTGACCTCGAGAAGGGCGTCAACGCGCTCGGCTGGGCGCTGCGCCGACTGCCGGAAACGCGCGCCTTCGGCTCCTTGCTCAACGCGCGGAGCGTCGGGATCAAGGACCTGCGCTTCGGCTCCTGCGTCGAGGAGGACTGGAGTGAGTGCGATCCCGACGAGTTCCTCCGCGATCGTTGCCAGGAGGTGCCGTTCCTTCCCGACGCCAACTACTACTTCGTGGGGGCGACGCTCGACGACGGCCCGCTCGGATCGCTGATCGGGGATCTGCTGGTGCGCATCCCGAGCGCATCGGGCCGGGGAACCGGAAGGGGCCGCCGGATTCCCTTCGAAGTGGACAACGGTTGCGAGCTCAGGGGTCTGACCCACTTCGATCTGCTCAACCATCCGGCGGTCTACGAGCAGATCCGCCAGTGGTGCGCGCCACCGCCGAGCGCGCCTGCAGTTCGTAGCGGTTCTCCCAGTACCCGGAGCGATCACCCCAGAACGCCCGCGGCCTGACGTAGGAGAGCCATAGGCGCGGCCACTCGTGCTGACCCTGCCAGACGTGCACCAGCTCGTGGGCTATGAGGTCTTCGTCGACCGGCTCCAGGCGGTCGCGCAAGAAGATCGTGCTCCAGATCGTGTAACCATCGAAACGCCGGAACCAGGGGAGGCGGAACAGCCATGGCGCGCTGAGGATGCGCACGCGAGGTAGATCCAGAGGACGGGAATAGAGCGCCAGCGGCTCGATGCGCTCCCAGGCACGCCTGATCGCCGCCTGCTCGGCCGGGCTCTGGCGGGCTGCAATCAACCGCCGGATCATCCGATCCGCACCTCGGCGCCCCGGTGAGGCGTGAGCACGAGCATGCTGCGCCGCGCGCGCTCGCTTTCCGGACGTACGGGCCGGATCGTCAAGTCGGCCGCGACTCGCAGCACCTCGCGCATCTCCATCTCGGCGAACGGCGCTCCGGCACAGCGCCGCACACCGCCGCCGAACGGGATCCAGGACAGGGGGTCGGGCGCCGGCCCCTCGAGCCAGCGCTCGGGGACGAACGCGGCCGCGTTCCGCCAGAGGTCGTGGCGGCGCAGCGCGAGCCACAGGCAGGCGGCGACCTGGACGCCCGCGGGCAGCGTGTGCCCGGCGATCCGCGCCGGGGCGAGCAGCCGGCGGGGCGCGATCGTCAAGGCCGGACGCAGACGCAGCACCTCCTTCACCACCGCGTCGAGGTAGGCGGGGTCGCCCTCGCGCATGCGCGCCTGTACCCGCGGGTGGCGCGCCAGCCGCTCGAACGCCCAGGCCAACGACGCCGCCGAGCTGTCATGACCGCCAACCAGCAGCGCCACCAGCTGGTCACGCAGGTGCCGGTCAGACGGCGGCCGCCCCGCCTCGTCGCGCTGCTCGAGCAGCAGCGCGAGCACCGAGTCTCGGTCGGGCGCGGCTCGGCGTCGCTGCAGCAGATCGAGCAGCATCGCGTCGAAGCGCTCGACCGAGACGCGAAAGCGACCCCATGGACTGCGCGGTCCGAGGTCGCGCTGCACGAGCGCCATCGCCAGCATCCGCGGCATCGAGCGAACACCGGCCAGCGCGCCCTCGACGCGCTCACGCAGTTGCGCGGCCTCCTGGTCGCCGTGAGCGCCGAACACGACCCGGAGGATTATCTCCAGAGTCAGCTCCCGCATCCGCTCCAGCGCGCTCACCCTGCCCTGCCACGTGTTCAGCTCTCGCCGGGCCAGCTCGGCCACCGCGGGCGCAAACGCGCGCATCCGCTCCCCGTGAAACGGCGCCTGCATCACCCGGCGCTCCCGCAGATGCTCGTCCCCGTCGAGTAGCAGGATCGAATGCGGTCCCGCGAACGGTCTCAGGAACTCCCAGCTCTGTCCCGCGGGCGCGATCGCCGGGTCCAAGCGGAAAACCTCGCGGACCGCGTCCGGATGGGAGAACAGCACCATCGGTTCCTCGGTCCAGTAGGTACGGATGGTGACCGGATCGCCGAACCGGGCGTGGACGCCGGCCAGAAACGACGCCGGCCGCGTCATCCACGCGATCGTCTGCCACGCGGCGGGAGCTCGCGGGCCGGCCGGCAGATCCATGCTCCCAGGCTACGGGGGCCCACCAAACCCGTGGGCGCGCCTGACAGCTAGTCCGAGTCCGCTTCGCCGAAGGATCGGAACGAGCGCGTCATCTCCGCGTCGGGACCCTCTTTTGCGCTCCCGTCCTCATCCGAGCCCTTATCGTCCTCGCCCGACGCCTGCGATTCTGCCGCCTCGATCGTCGCGTTCGCCTGCGCGACCACGCCCTCGAGGTGGTGACGCAGCTTGTCCTCGCTGCCCGGCGTAACGTCGCTGACCCGGATCGCCTGCTTCTTGAGCTGGACTTCGCCCCAGTCTCCCTGACCGAGTAGAAGAATTGTCGTCTCGAAGCTGTCCTTCCACTCCGAGCTGGGCTTTCCCTCGAGCTCGACGGAAAGCTTGGCGTTCTTGACCGTCGCGGTATCCCACTTCAAGCTCACGGATGACATGGAGGGTCTAATACCCAGGTTGGGCGGTCTTCAGCGCCGAACTTCGGCCGGTGGCCGGGGATCCCCGCGGTGGCGACCGAGTTGGTCCACCCCGGCTGCGATGCGAGCGGTTAGGGCGACGATCGTGGTGCCCGGCCTGTTCGCGGTTACCGACAAGGTGATCGGCAACCTGCAGATGGCGACGTTCGCCGCCTTCGGCGGGTTCGCCACGCTGGTCCTGGCCAACTTCGGGGGAACGCGGCGGGACAAGCTGATCGCCCACACGGCGCTGGCGCTGGCCGGAAGCGTGCTGCTGACGATCGGGACAGCCATAAGCGGTTCTACCGCGCTGGCCGCGGTGGTGACCGTGCCGGTGACCTTCGTGGTGTTCTTCGCCGGCGTTCTCGGTCCGCGCGCCGCATCGGGGGTCACCGCCGCGCTGCTCGCGTACGTGCTGCCGGCTGCGTCGCCGGGAACGTTCAGCATGGTTCCGGACCGCTTGGCCGGCTGGTGGCTGGCTTCCGTGGCGGGGACGCTTGCCGTCCTTGCCTTCTCGCCGCCGGCCGCCGATCGTTTGCGGGGTGCCGCGTCCAAGCTCGCCGCCATTCTGGCCGACGAGATCGACGCGATGCTGGCCGGAGCGAGCACCCCGGAACAGCTGACCGCCTGCGTGGAAGGCGAGCGCGAGTTGACCGCGCAGTTCACGGCCACGCCGTTTCGGCCCACCGGCCTGGCCACCGCGGATCAGGCGCTGGCCAACGCGGTGGAGCTGCTCGAGTGGTGCACCGCGCTTGTGCTCGACAGCGTCCGCGAGCGCAGCGACCTCAGCGACGGCGCTCCGGCCGATCGCGAGTTGCTGGGCGTCGCCGCCGGCGTGCTACGCGATGCCGGCGCGTTGTTCGCGGGTGGCAGGGACCGCCCCGATCTGCAACGGCTCGAGGACTGCCGGGCCCGGAGCATCGCCGTGGCCCCCCGGCATCGTCGCGGCAGCGACGAGTGCCAAGCCGCGGCGCGGCTCTCGTTCCATGCGCATGCGATCGCCGTCACGATCATCGCCATCGGAGCCGACGCGATCGTCGCGGCGCGTCTCGCCGATGGCGACTGGCTCAACGACGTGCGGATGCGCTGGTACGGCGGCTCGCCGCTCGGCCTCGGCGCCGAGCAACGCCGCGACGGCGTGTCCAAGTACACGGGGATCGCGTTGAGCCATGCCAGCGTGCGGTCGGTTTGGTTCATCAACAGCGTCCGCGGCGCGCTGGCGCTGGCGGCGGCGGTGGCGGTGGCCGACCTGAGCAGCGTTCAGCACGGGTTCTGGGTGGTCCTGGGGACGCTTTCCGTGCTGCGGACCAACGCCGCCTCCACCGGCTCCACCGCGGCGCGGGCGCTGCTCGGCACCGCCGCCGGGTTCGTGATCGGCGCGGTCGTGGTGCAAGTCATCGGAGCCTCCTCCGGGACGCTCTGGGTGGCGCTTCCGATCGCGGTGTTCGTGGCGGCCTATGCGCCCGGGACCCTTCCGTTCGCCGTCGGCCAGGCGGCGTTCACCGTGACGGTCGCCGTGCTGTTCAACCTGTTGGTCCCCGTCGGCTGGAAGGTCGGGGTGCTGCGGATCGAGGACGTGGCGATCGGTTGCGCGGTAAGCGTCCTGGTCGGTGTGCTGTTCTGGCCCCGAGGGGTGGCCTCGGTGGTCGGCGACGACCTCGCCGACGCGTACCGATCTGGCGCCAAGTACCTGCTGGAGGCGGTGGAGTGGGCGTGCGGCCATCGTGCTGACGCGCCGCGCGGAGCCACGCCATCGGTCACGGACGGCTTGCGCCTGGATGAGGCGCTGCGCGGCTTTCTGGCCGAGCAGGGAACCAAGCACATCGGGAAGGAGGAGCTCTGGCGCCTGGTGGGCGGCACCCTGCGGCTGCGCCTGACCGCGCACGCCGTGGCGGGACTCCCACGTAACGGCAACCTCGACATCGGCGAGCAGGGAGTGGCGCTCGGTCGCCGAGCCGAGATCCTCGAAGCGTGGTACGAGCGCCTGGCGGCGCAGGTCGGCCGTCCTCACGGTCAGACAATTGACACGCTGAGCGCGCCCGGCGTCGCTGATCGGGATGGCATCGTACGCTCGTCGTGGTCTCACCACGAAATCTGGTTGCGCGAGCATCTCGATCATCTCACCGAGCACTTGGACGAACTCGTCACGCCCGCCGCGCGCATCGCGGAGATCCGCCGCGGGCCCTGGTGGCGATAGCCCGCGGACGCACGTCCGAGACGGCGTGAGGTGAGCATGACGAAACCGCCTGGCCAGGGGCGCGCCGGCAGCCGGTCAACAACCGGTGCGGGTTGGCGGCGCAGGGATTTTCTCGGCGCCACGGCGCAGGGTGCGGCAGCGGTGCTGCTGGCGGGCCCGACAGCCCGGGCAGTCGCAGCTGGCCCCGGGGCGGTCGCGGTCAGGACGCTCGATGGCAGCGTCAACAACCTGCGACACCCCGGGTGGGGGAAGGTCGGGACGGCCTACCAGAGACTCGCGCCCGCACGTTATGCCGACGGGGTCGGGGCGATGGTTGGCGGACCCAACCCGCGCTACGTCAGCAACCGGATCTTCAACTCGCTCGGCGTCGACATGTTCTCCGAGCGGAACCTGAGCCAGTGGGTGTGGGTATGGGCGCAGGCGCTGGATCACACGTTCGGAATGGCGAAGTCCGGGACCGAGGACGCGGCGATTGCCTTTGACGCCCACGACGCCCTGGAGGGCTTCCGCAACGACTTCGGCGTGATCGCGTTCACGCGCGACGCGATCGCCCCGGGGACCGGAACGGGTCGATCCAACCCGCGCCGACAGCTCAACACCGTCAACTCGTATATCGACGCGTGGCTGATCTACGGCGGCACCCGAGAGCGGCTGGAGTGGCTGCGCGACGGTTCTGGACAGGGCGCGGGGGCGGGGGCCCGGCTGCTCCTGCCGGGCGGTTACCTGCCCTTGGCCGGCGCTCGTGGCGACGCCGCCGGCGCCCCGGAGATGCAGGCGAATGGACGGCTGCGGGGCCGGCCGCATGCCGCCGCGGTTGCCGGGGACGTACGGGCCAATGAGAATGCCGCGCTGACCGCGGTTCAGACGCTGCTGGCTCGCGAGCACAACCGCATCGTCGGTCAGCTTCCCGGCCGCCTGTCCGCGGAGCAGAGGTTCCAGATCGCCCGGAGAGTGGTCGGAGCCGAGCAGCAATACATCACCTACAACGAGTTCCTCCCGGCGTTGGGGGTTCGGCTCGCGCCCTACCGCGGCTACCGACCCGAGGTCAGGGCGGAGCTCTCCACCGAGTTTGCGACCGTGGGCTACCGCGCGCACAGCATGGTCAACGGCGAGGAGCACGTCGTGGTCGAGGCCACGCGGTACAGCTCGCACCAGCTCGCCGAGCTGAAGGCGATGGGCGTCGTGGTGGCTCCCGTCCCCGATAGCTCACCCCAGCGGCTCGAGCTGACGATCTCCCAGAGCGTCGCCTTCTTCAACCCCGCCGTGCTGGCCGCGGTCGGGCTCGGTCCGATCCTCAAGGGGCTGGCCGAAGAGCCCAACTACAAGAACGATGAGCAGATCGACGACACGCTGCGCAGCGTGCTGTTCGAGGTTCCGATCCCAACCGGGCCCGAGCAATTGGCTTGCCTCTCGAATCCGGCCGCGCCCGGCTGCTTCCAAGGGGTCCTCGACCTCGGCGCGATCGACATCCAGCGCGGACGCGACAACGGGATACCCGCCTACAACGAGCTCCGCCAGGCGCTCGGGTGCTCCTCCCGGGAGTCGTTCACACAGCTCACCGGAGAGCCCACCGACCGGTTCCCCCGCCACTTCGGCGCCGATCCGATCGACAACCCGGACATCCTCCGCTTCACCTCGCTGCGCGACCTCGGCGGCCGATCGTTTGCGCCAGGGAACGGGGTAACCCGCGCGGTCAGCGGCACCCGCGCCAGCACGCTGGCTGCCCGGCTGAGGGCGATCTACGGTTCCGTCGATGCGGTCGACGCGTTCGTGGGCATGGTCTGCGAGCAGCACGTGCCCGGGACGGAGTTCGGCGAATTGCAACTCGCGCTGTGGAAGAAGCAGTTCGAGGTGCTACGCGACGGTGACCGGTTCTTCTATCTGGGCGACCCCGGACTCGCCCAGATAGGCAGGCGATACGGAATCACGTACAAGCACACACTGGCCGAGCTGATCGCGCTCAATACGGACGTGCCCCGATCGAGTCTCGCCGATAACGTGTTCTTCGCGCCCGGCTCCCCGTGAATTCCTCCCCGCCCTTCGCCGGGATGGAGCTGGATCGAGCCTCGACCCTGCGCGGCGACCCGGCCTGGGTCGCGCGGCAACTGCGGGCGCCGGCCACCCGCGTGGTCGCGGCGGCTCGCGATGGCGTGCTGGTCGATACGTCGGCCGCACCGCGCCTGTTGCGTGGCCCGGTGGACGGCGATTCGCTCAAGGGCGATTGCGCCGAGCCAGTGCTGCTCGGCCTCGAGGACGGCGTAGCGGTCTTTGCCCTTGACCTCGACAGCCAGGAGGCGAGCCGCCGGGCGAGCTGGCAGGACGGAGGAAGACTGGTCGCGCTACGTGAGGCGGGCAGCCTCCTCTCGCACGCCGAGGGGGGCCTTGCCGCCTACCTCGTCGGACTCCTGAACTGGCACCGCACCCACCGCTTCTGCGCAAACTGCGGGGCGGGCACCGTGGTGGTCGAGGCGGGCTACTCGCGGCGGTGCCCCAGCTGCGGCGTCGTGCATTTTCCCCGGACCGATCCGGTGGTGATCATGCTCGTCGAGCATGACGGAAGCCTGCTGCTCGGCCGCCGGGCGGGATGGCCGGAAGGCCGCTACTCGGTCCTGGCCGGATTCGTCTCGCCGGGAGAGACGCTCGAGGAGGCGGTGATCCGCGAGGTCAGGGAAGAGTCCGGGATCGAGGCCTTCGGCCCGACCTTCGTGACCTCGCAGCCGTGGCCCTTTCCGTCGTCGCTGATGCTGGGCTTTCAGGCGGGCTCCGACGGCGGGGAGCCAACGGCACTCGACGGTGAGCTCGAGGACGTGCGGTGGTTCAGCCCGGAGACGGTGGCCGCCGCCCGGGCCGGGGCGGCGGGGGAGCTGCAGCTGCCGCCGCCGGTCTCGATCGCGCGGGTCCTGATCGAACGCTGGGCGAGCCGCGCCCGGTAGTTCCGGTCTCCGGCGACGGCGATGGCTCTCGGACAGCGCACCGCCCGGCAATCCCGTCCCACAGGCGGTCCTCGGGCTGCAAGACTCGCCTACGTTCCTGTTTCCTAGAGGGAGGTCAGCATGGCCGACAGCGTCTACCGTGTCACCGAGATCGTCGGGGTCAGCAGTGAGTCGTGGGAAGCGGCGGCCCGCGTCGCGGTCGAGACGGCGGCGAAGAGTGTGCGCGAGCTGCGCGTGGCCGAGGTCGTGCGCCAGGATCTGACGATCCAAGACGGCGCCGTACTCAACTACCGAGTCCGCCTCGGGGTCTCGTTCAAGTACGAGAAGGGCGAGTAAGAGCCCGCTGCGTCACGGACGTCGCTCGCTCTGCTCGAGCGGAGCGAGCTGACTCCGTGGCCAAACCGAGATGGGGCCGGCCGGGTTCCGGTCCGGATCCTCGGGCGGAAATCTTCGATCGGTCGGTGTCAGAGTCGGGGTCGCCCGTTCGTATATGTCCCTGATGCGCCTTTCCCTACCTTTCGCTGTCCTCGCCGCCCTCAGCCTGGCGATCGCCCCGGCCGCCTCGGCGTACAAGGTCGCCCCACCCGGCAACTCGGCCGTCTCCCAGTACGTGGAGAACGTTCCCGGCGCCAGGGGCAATGTGCCGACCGGCGCGATCCATTCCCACGGTGGCTCGGTCGCACTCACCCCCTCGACCCGGCGTTCGCTGGTCGGCCAGGGCGCCGACGGGGCCAGGGCGGCTGTGCTGGCCAACGCGACCGCGCCCGCGGGCGTGCGCGGTCAGAACCGCCGCCACCGCGGCGCCAGCTCCAGCGGCGCCGCGGCGGGCGGCGGTCAGGCGGCCGGCGGTCAGGGACCCGGCGGCGGCGCAGCCGGGACCTCGGTGTCGACTCCGGTGTCCGGATCGGTCGCCTCGCCTTCCAGCGCAGTGCTGAAGGCGGTCACCGGTTCGGCCACGCACGGACTCGGGGCGCTGCTCCCCGCGATTCTGCTGGCTAGCGCGATCGGGGCCGGGCTGCTGGCCGCCTTGCGACGGCGGCGCGCGACGTGATTGACGGGACGACGGCGCGCGCTGCGACGGCGCGCGCCCTGCTGGCGACGTCGATCGCGGTCGTGCTGCTCGTGGCTCACGCCGGGGCGGCGCGAGCGGCCGGGTTTTCGATGGGGTTCAGCGTCGTGCCGTTGTCCAGCACCGTTCCCGGCGCCCCGCAACCGTGGGTTTCCCGTGCTGTCGGCGAGGGCTCGCAGGTGGTCCGGGTCACCGTGAACTGGCGGAGCGTTGCGCCGCCCACGCCTCGCGCGGACTTCGTGGCGAGCGACCCATCGAGCTTCGGCTACTACTGGGTGCCGATCGACGCGGCAATTCGGGCCTACAGCGCGGCGGGCCTACGCGTGCTGGTCGACATCAACCGCGCACCGAACTGGGCCGAGGCGCCGGGGGGACCTGCCCTCCGGGTGGCCGACGGATCCTGGAAGCCGATTCCGGCCGCTGTCGGCCAGTTTGCGACGGCGATCGCCACGCGCTACTCCGGCCATTTCCCCGATCCGCTGCAACCCGGCCGCTTCCTCCCACGGGTTACCTATTGGCAGGGCTGGAACGAGCCCGACCTGTCGTCTTACCTCACCCCGCAGTGGACGCACACCTCGCACGGGTTCGTGCCCGTCAGCCCCGATCTGTATCGCGCGATGGCCAACGCCTTCTACGACGCGGTCAAGGCGGTCTCGAGCTCCAACACGGTCCTGCTGGCGGGAACGGCGCCCTACGGCGACCCGACCGGAGGTCCCGGTATGCGTCCGCTCTACTTCTACCGGCATCTGTTCTGTCTGACCACGAAGCTGACCCCGCTCCCGTCATGTCCCGGGCAGATCAAGTTCGACATCGCGGACCATCATGCCTACGACGTCCTCCAACCGTTGCATGCCGCGGTCAATGCGGACGACGCCACGATTCCCGATCTCTACAAGGTCGCCAAGGTCGTGAAGGCGGGAGTGCGGTTCGGGCGAATTCTGCCCCGGCGAACGAAACCGTTATGGGCGGCGGAGTTCTCGTGGGACTCCAACCCGCCGGATCCTCACGGCGTTTCCCTGGCTACCCAGGCGAGGTGGCTGGAGCAGGCGTTCTACCTGCTCTGGCGCCAGGGCGTCTCGACGGCGCTGTGGTTCGTGCTCGCCGACGAGCCACCGGTTCCGTCCTTCGGGGGGACCTATCAGGCCGGAACCTATTTCCTGAACGGTCAGGCCAAGCCATCGGCGCTCGCCTTCCGGTTTCCCCTCGTCGCCAGCCGGCCGGACCACTCGCACGTGTTCGTGTGGGGAAGGGCGCCGAGCACCGGAACGCTCGCCGTGCAGCGCGCCGGGGCACATCACTCCTGGCAGACGTTACGACGCATCCGGGTGAGCCGGTACGGCGTCTTCACCACCAAGCTGAAACTCCGCGGCAGCCTGTCGTTGCGTGGGCAAGTCAATGGTGTCACGAGCCTCACCTGGAACCAGTCGGGATAAGCAGCAGGCCGTCGAGTCGGTCGCCGCCCACGCCGAGACGCTGAGGTCGCGCGCGCTCCGCCGGGTCGACGGGCAGGCGATCTCGACATGGCTGCTCGCCGGGGGCCTCGTCCTCTACCTGGCCATGGACGGTGGCGGGTACGACATCGTCGTCCGCAGCCAGGTGGGGATCATCGTCTGGTGGCTGGTCCTGGTCGGCGCCGCCTGGGGCGTATTGCCGGCGACGCGGATCTCGCGGGTCGGGTGGGGCGCACTTGCCCTGTTCGGGGGCTACGTGGTGTGGACCGCACTCGGCGCAACGTGGTCGAACGCCACGGATCTGAGCTTGCCGAGCCTGTCGCTGGTAGCCGGCTACCTGGGCGTCCTCGTCTTGGCGCTGGGAGTCCATCGGGACCGAGAACAGGCCGTCCGCCACACCATCTCGGCGATCGCCACCGCTGGGGCGCTCGTGGCGGGTTTTGCCCTGGCCTCGCGGCTGCGACCGGACCTGATCGCGGCCGCGCACGTGACGTCCGCGTTCCTGCCGGGCACCAAGGGAAGGATCGCCTGGCCGTTGAACTACTGGAACGCGCTGGCCGCCCTGATCGCGCTCGTCCTTCCGCTACTGCTGGCCAACGCGACGAGCGCTCGCACGCTGCTCGGGCAGGCCGCCGCTGCCGGCGCGATCCCGATGGTCAGCCTGTGCGGCTACCTGACCTTCTCCCGGGGCGGCGCGCTCGCCGCGGCGGGCGGCATGATCGTCTTCCTGGCGCTGGCCGAGACTCGCATCCCGAAACTGGCCACGGTGGCCGTCTCCGCGGGGGGGAGTGCGATCCTGATCGGAGGCGCTGTGCATCGTCCGGCGGTGGAAAAGGGGCTACTGGGCGCGGTCGCCCGACATCAGGGCGCGGGGCTGCTCGTGGCGGTTGTGCTGGTCTGTGGCGGCGTGGCCATGGCCCAGGTCGGAATCGCTCTGGCCACCCGGCACGCCGAGCTGCCCGGCTGGTTACGGATCCCGCGCAAGCGAGCCACGGGACTGCTGGCCGGAGCCGTGATCGCGGCGGTCGTGGTGGCGCTGGCGGCCGGCGCCCCAACGCGGATCTCGCATGCCTGGCGTGACTTCAAGCGACCGGCACCGGTCACGCTGCATCAGAACAACCTGAGCCGGTTCGGCTCGACCAGCGGCAACGGACGCTATGCCTACTGGAAGGTGTCGGTCGATGCCGCGGGGTCCCATCTCCTCCGTGGCTGGGGTCCCGGGACCTTCCAAGTACTCTGGCCCCCGCGGGCGCCGGTCTGGAGTCCCGCGCTGAATGCCCACTCTCTCTATCTGGAGACGCTGCTCGAGGGTGGGATCGTCGGACTGGTCCTGCTGGCCGCCTTCATGGCATTGCTGGTCAGCGCGGCGATCGCGCTGGCAGCTCGCTCACGCTATGAAGCGCGGACCCGGGCCGCCGCGGTGGCGGCGGCGTCGGTCGCGTTCGCGGTCTCGGCCGCTTTCGACTGGGTCTGGCAGGTTCCCGCGCTCCCGGTCGCCTTCCTGCTGCTCTGCGCGGCCGCGCTGGCGCCACCCCGGGGAAGCGTCGCCGCGCGGGGGCGGCCGTGGGCGAGCGCTCCTCTGGCGCAGTCGCCGGCCGGAGGGCCCGGACGAGCTCCGGCGATCCGCCGATGGGTTTCCGTGCTTGGGCTCAGGATCGGCCTGCCGCTCGTGGCCCTGGCCTGCCTGATCGCCATCGGCGTGCCGCTGGCGAGCACCACTGCCCTTCGCCGCAGCCAGGCGGCCGCGGTGGGTGGCAATACGGCGGGCGCACTGCTCGATGCGAGGGCGGCCGAGCGGATCGAGCCAGACGGGGCGGCACCGCGGCTGCAGGAGGCACTCGTGCTGGAGCTCAGAGGCGACTTCGCCGGCGCGCTGGCCGCCGTGAGCCGGGCGACCGCGAATGAGCCGCTCGACTGGCAGGCCTGGCTCGTGCGCTCGCGCCTGGCGGCCGAGGCCGGACAGCCGGCCGCGTCGCTGGCCTATTACCGCCAGGCGAAGTCCCTGAACCCGAAGTCTGCGCTGTTCACCGGATGAGCGACGAGAGCCGCCAACCCGACGAGCTGGACCCCGAGGAGCGCTGGATCGATGAGCGCCTGAACCGCGAGCGTCCCGTACCTCCCGCCGCGTTCCGCGGCGCCCTCGGCCGTTACGTGGCGGCGAGCGATCCTGGGTTCGGCCCCCGGCCAGCGCGCCTCTGGGCGATGGTCGCGGCCTACGCCTTGACCGCCGCGCTGTTGATCCTGCTGGGGCTGCTTCAAGCCACTGGCGCGCTCTGAGCGCCGAGTAACGAGCGCGCCTTCAGTCACCCGGGTCCTCACCGCTCGGCCGCACCGCGTCGCCCACCCTGGCCGGATCCAGCGCGACGCGGAGCTTCCTCAGCGTGCGGGAGACGATCTGGAGGACATTGGCGGCACTCAGGCCCAGCAAGTCGGCGATTTCCGGCCCGGTCATCTCGGCGCCGTAGCGAAGCGCGAGGACCTCGCGTTCCCGATCCGGCAGCTGCATCAGCGCCGCCCGGAGGTCGACCGAGGCGATGGCATCCTCGGGGCCGGCCACCGGCGACAGCGAGTTCTCGTCCAGCGGCTCGGCACTGAGCCTGCGTCCGCGCCGCTGATGGTCGATCAGCGCGTTCCGAGCGATCGCCACCAGCCAGGTCCGCTCCGAGGCCCGGCTCGGATCGAAGCGGCTGAAGGACCTCGTGGCTCGTTCAAAGGTCACCTGCGTGAGGTCCTCGACCGCCTCTCGATCTTGGAGACGGTAGGCGAGGAAGCCGTACACGTGCCAGACGTTCTCCTCGTATACGCGCGCCAGATCGGAGTGAGTGCGGTCAGTGGCCATTCGTGCACCGCGCGGAGCCGGCGTCAGCCTGCCTAGGCTACTACCAGGGGTTATGCGAGTCAGCACACGCGCTTCTCATCGGCCAGGGGCGGCCTTCCTTGAGTCCGGGCAGGTTTCTGGTAGAGTGGCCCCGGACTGATCGCGGGGGATCGAGCCGCAACGGATTGATCTCGAGGGTCGATCACCGGAGCGGGGGCGCCGCGGACCGGGAAAACGATTCCAGAGGTGCGAGTACCTGCTGGGGGGCACATATGTGGCGGATTGGAACGGGGCGGCCCGTCCGACCGAGAGGAACGGAACTGAGGACTGGTGACGCCGGATGACGGCGCTGCGCAAGCTGCTGGTCGTGGCGAGCTTCGCGCTCGGTCTGATGATGGCTCCGGCAGCGTCGGCGACGAGTGGCCCGGGGTTGAGTGGGTTCGTCAGCGGCGATCCGAATTTGGCCGGGGCCACGTCGGTCGCGATTTCCGGACACTATGCGTATACGACGGCGTATGGGGCCGGCGTTTTGACGGCCGTCGATTTCTCCAATCCGGCGGCCCCGGTGGTGGCGGGCTCGAGTGCATTCTCGACGGGCCTGATTGCGGCCTCGACCGTGAATATCGCCGGCGGCTATGCGTACGTGGTGAGTAAGAACCGCAACGGCCCGAACGGGTCGGGCAGCAACGACGACGGCAGCGGGAACAGCCTGACGATCCTGAACATCTCGACGAATCCGGCGCAGCCGCAGATCGTGGGCCAGATCACCGATACGACGAAGTTGTTCGGCGCCTACGGCGTGGCGATCTCGGGAAATTACGCCTATGTGGCGGCGCAGGGGTGTTTGAGCGGTCAGCCGTGTCCGAATGCGAGGGTGGGGGATTCGTTCGAGGTGGTGGACGTGAGCGATCCGCTGCATCCGAAGATCGTGGCTTCGCTGGCCAACTCGGCCCTGCCGGGAACCTGGGCCGGCACGAACGCCTTGCGTCATGCGTGTTCGGTGACGGTGTCGGGTCATTACGCATACGTCACGGCGGCCTACAGCGGGAAGGTGACGATCATCGACATCGCCAATCCGTTGGCGCCGGTGATCGTGTCCTCGCTGGCGGATCCGTCGATTCATTTTCCCGTGGATGTCGCGGTGAAGGGCAACTATGCCTACGTGGCCGATCAGGCCTCGTCGTTGGGTAGGGTCGAGGTGGTCGATGTCAGCAATCCGGCGAGCCCGCACGTGGCAGCCACGGTGACCGATTCTGCGACGTTGGATGGCGCGTATCGGATCCGGTTGAGGGGGAACTTCGCCTACGTCTCGGGCGTGTACGCGGCCACGGTGACGGCGATCGACATTTCCAACCCCCTGGTCCCGCGCGAGACCGGTCATCTGACCGATACGACACACCTGAATCGGACAACGGGGCTGGATGTCGATTCGACCGGGACCTACGCGGTGGCGAACTCGCCGTATCTCTCGTCGCAGAGCAACTCGATCTACCCGCCCTATACGCCGCTGACCGGCACCATCTCCGTGATCCGCCTTGACCCGACGCCGATCGGGGTCAGCATCACCGCAAAGCCGGCGAATCCGACCACGCAGACGGCCGCGAGCTTCACGTTCGCCCGCACCGACGCTGTCTCGAGCGTGTCCTGCGCCCTGGATGGTGCGCCGCTGGGGTTCTGCACCAGCGTGACGACGCAGGTCTACAGCGGCCTGTCGCCGGGCGCGCACACCTTCACGGTGCAGGCGACCGACGCGGCCGGGAACGTCGCCTCGGCGAGTTATTCATGGACGATCCAGCAGGCTCCGGTCAACACCGTGCCTCCGTCCATCTCGGGGACGGCGACTCAGGGCAGTCTGTTGACCGCGTCGCCTGGGACCTGGACGGGCGTCCCGGCGCCGACGTTCACCTACAAGTGGTCCGACTGCGATGCGAACGGCGCCAACTGTGTCCCGATCTCCGGGGCCACCTCGGCAACTTATACGGTGAGGCCCTCAGACTCGGGCTCGACGCTCGAGGCGACGGTGACCGGCAAGAACAGCGTCGGGTCCTCGTCCGCCACCACCGCGCCCACCGCGGTGGTCGGCTCGCCGCCCGTCAATACCGCGCCGCCCTCGATCTCGGGCACCGCTTCGCAGGGGCAGACCCTGACCGCTTCGAACGGCACCTGGACGGGGACGCCAGCGCCCACGTTCACCTACACGTGGTCCGACTGCGACGCAAGTGGCGCCAACTGCAACACCATCTCGGGTGCGACCTCGTCGAGCTACACCGCGACGGGCGCTGACGCCGGCTCGACTCTGCAGGTCACCGTGACCGGCACCAACGGCGTGGGTTCGGCCTCCGCGAGCTCCGCCGCCACCGCCGTGGTAACCGCGCCACCGGCGAACACGACGCTGCCCGCCATCTCCGGGTCGGCCTCTCCGGGCAGCCAGTTGACGGCATCGAACGGGACCTGGACGGGAACCCCGGCGCCGACGTTCACCTATCAGTGGTCCGATTGCGATACGAGCGGCGCGAGCTGCGCGGACATCGCCGGCGCGACGTCGGCGAGCTATACGGCCGCGTCCTCGGACCTGGGCTTCACGCTCGAGGTGACGGTGACGGGCACCAACGGTCTGGGGTCCGCCTCAGCCACCTCGGCACCGACCAGCGTGGTCGCGTCGAGCGCGACCCCACCGGTGAACACCGCGCTCCCGTCGGTTCCCGCAGCGGCGGTGGAAGGTCAGGCGTTGACCGCCTCGAGCGGGACCTGGACGGGCACACCGCCGCCGACGTACACCTACGCCTGGTCCGACTGCAACTCCAGCGGCGCAAGCTGCAATGCGATCACGGGCGCGACGTCGGCCACTTATACGCCGGTGGCCGCCGATGTCGGCTCCACCCTCGAGGTCACCGTGACCGCGAGCAACTCGGCCGGCACCGTCCCAGCCACCTCGAACGCGACATCCGTGGTGAGCTCCGCGCCGGGTCCGGTGACGCCGCTGCTCGACGACTTCAACCGATCGAACGCCAACGGTCCCCCCGGCCCGAGCTGGTCCCACACGGTGATCGCGAGCTCGAGCGCGACGAGCGACCTCGCGATCAACGGTCAGCGGGCCACGGGAGTCGTGAACGCCAATGGCGCCGACTTCTGGAACCCGAAGACGTTCGGTCCCGACAGCGAGGCTTGGGTCACCGTGGCCGTAAGGCCCACCGTGGACCAGGATTCGATTTCCCTCGGCGTGCGGATTCAGGGTCCGACGGCCGCAGCGACCGCGGGCGGGTATCAGGCCTACTACGTCTACCGCAGCAAGCCGCCCGACCAGTACAAGATCATGCTGCGTCCGATCGGACAGGCCGGCGGCGTGATCCTGGCCAGTGCCAACGGGCCCACGCTCAGCCCCGGGGACACGCTCCTGTTCCGGGCGATCGGCTCGACGCTCGAGCTGTGGCGCGAGACGGGCACGACCTGGACTCGCATCTTGACCACCACCGACTCCACCATCTCGAACGCCGGCTACCTGATGCTGAGCGCGCGTAACACGGCTGTCCGGGTCGACAACTTCGGCGGCGGTACGCTGCCGTAATGACGGGAGGTTCCGACGGACACCAGTTAGCCAGGAGTGGGCGGACCCGCGTACCGGCGCTCGACGGGCTCCGTGGCATCGCGGCGTCTGTGGTGGTGATCCACCACCTCGTGCTGGCGACGGTGCCCTCGATCGCCAACACCTACTACGGGAGGCCGGGAACCGGTGTGTCCACGCTACTCAGCCCGCTCAGCGTGCTGTGGTCGGGACCCGCCTTCGTGATCGTGTTCTTCGTCCTCAGCGGGCTGGTGTTGGCGCTGCCGGCGGCCCAGGGAAAGCGCTTCAACGCTGCCGCCTACTACCCGTCACGCATGATCCGCTTGTATGTTCCGGTATGGGGCGCGCTGATTCTCGCCTTCATCCTGCGTGAGGTATACGCGCGCCGCGCCAGCCCTAACGCGACCTGGTGGCTGAACGCCCATGCCGTGAACCTGCGCCTCTCGGGACCTGCCCACGACGCCTCGTTGGTATTCGGGTCCGGCGGCATGGGCTTGACCAGCGTGCTTTGGTCGCTGCGCTGGGAGGTCCTCTTCTCTCTGTTCCTGCCGCTGTTCATCTGGCTCGCCCAGCGTTCCCGCCGCTGGCATCCCCCGCTGGCCGTGCTGGCCCTGGCGGTGATCTTCCTCAGCGGCTCCCATCAGGGCGCTCACTACATGCCGACGTTCCTGCTGGGAACGTTGATCGCCTTCAACATGGACGTCATCATCGGGTTGCCCCAGAGGCTGGCGGCGCGCCCGGCGCTGTACCGCGTGGTCAAACCCGCTCTGGTCCTCGCGGCCCTCGGGCTACTCGGCTGTAGCCGCTGGGTCCACGTCACCAACACGACCAGCCACGGGCTGGTCGCGGTGCTGGTGGCCGCCGGGGCGACGCTGGCCGTGCTCTGCCCGCTGCTGCACCCCGGCGTGGCCAGGGCGCTGGAGACCCGGCCCGCGCAGTGGCTGGGAACCCGCTCGTTCAGCCTGTATCTCGTACACGAGCCGATCGTCGTGACCCTGGCATTCGTCCTGGGCATCCCCGCCCTAGGCGTGCTGGCGGTGCCGGCGATCCTGGCCTCGCTGTTGGTCACCGAGGCGTTCTATCGCGCCGTCGAGCGGCCCGGTCATCGTCTGGCTCGCAGCGTGGGTAGCTGGGTGCCGCGGAGCTTCCCCTGGCCGGCCTGGCTGCTGGCCGGCGGCGAGTGAGCTGTGGTCTTGGCCGAACCACTGCACTGAGGAGAGGCGGCCCAGCTAATTGGCGCCCCGCCGCGACAAGACCACGGGCAGGGTTCGCAGCAGCAGCTTGATGTCGGTCCACAACGACCAGTTCGCGACGTACAGATAGTCGATCATGACCATCTGGTCGAACGGGATCTTGACGCGACCGAGGACCTGCCACATTCCGGTCACCCCGGGGGTCAAGTCGAGGCGACCACGCGCCCACCCGCGCACGTTCTCGTCCTCCTGCGGGATCAGCGGTCGCGGTCCGACCAGGCTCATGTCGCCGCGCACGACGCTCAACAGCTGAGGCAACTCGTCCATGCTGGTGCGCCGTAGCCAGTGTCCCACGCGGGTGATCCGGGGATCGACCTCCAGATCCAACCAGCCGCTTTGGCGGCTCTGGGCCAACAGAGCGGCCCGCTGGGCTTCGGCATGGACACCCATGGAGCGGAACTTGGCCAGGCGGAACAGGTGCCCGCCGCGGCCCACCCGATCCTGGCGGAAGAACACCGGTCCGCGCGAGTCGAGCTTGATCGCGATGGCAATCGCCACCCACAGCGGGGAAGTGACGATCAGCAACACCGAAGCGCCGACGAGATCCATGGCCCGCTTGAAGAAGCGACTGGAGCGGGGCAGCGTCGGCGTGTTGATCCCGATCATGGTTATGCCCTCGAGCTGGTCGATCGTGGCCGCCGGGCCGATCATCGCGGCCAGTGAGGGCAGCGCGCTCACCTTCACGCCGAGCTTCCCGCAGGTGCTGACCAGTTCCATCAGCCGATCGTCGTCGATTCCCTCGGCGCTGACGATGACGCGGTCGACCCGCTCCCGGTCGAGCACCGCGGCGGGATCGACTGCGGCCAAGCTCCCCAGCGAGTTCAGCGGCAGCGGCCAGCGCCGGTTCTCCTCCCGGGTCAGCACGCCGACCGGCTCCAGTCCGTGCGATGGACCGCAGGAGATCTGCCGCACCAGCACCGGAGTCATCGGGCCACTGCCGACGAAGAGAATCCGTTCCGGGCCGAGCAGCGCCAGCGCCAAGCCGCGCAGGATCGAGCGCAGGCTGAGCGCCGAGACGAAACCGACCCCCATCAACAGCAGCAGGTCGCCAAAGCCGAGCTTGCCGGCCGGGGTCACCCGGAAGTAGATCCAGCTCGCGACCCCACCGAGGAGGAAGGCATGAGCCAGCGCGGGGATGTCGTCCACCGTCGTGTGCGCGACCCGGCGCAGCCCGGTCGAGTACAGCCCATACATCAGGAACAGGACCAGCCAGACCGGGATCGTCGGCAGCGCCCACAGCGCGTGCTGAAGCGGCTTGTGCACGTCAACCAGGAGCCAGGCCGCGATCGCCACCAGCATCGCCGTCGTATCGGCGGCGATCAACCATCTCCGCATGCGATAGTCGCGGCGGCCGGTCAGCAGCGGCCCCCGAACGTCCTCGAGCAGCGCGACCGGGTCCCCGTGCGGCGCGATCGCCGTGGCGCCCACGCGTGTGTGCACACGCCGCGCCCCCGCGGATCCTGGCTTCTCCGTCTCGGTCGAACCTAGTTGTCTCACACCTGCCCCTTGTTAGGGGACTGTCTCGTGTCCCCCGCCGCGAAGCTTATCAGTACCCTCAGTGCCGATGAAGATCGTTTCAGTCGTGGGGGCGCGGCCGAACTTCGTGAAGATGGCGCCCGTGGTGGCGCAGCTTCGACAGCGCTTGCCCGAAGGCGATCACGTCCTCGTGCATACCGGCCAGCACTACGATCGGATGCTCTCCGAGGTGTTCCTGACCGAGTTAGGCGTGCCTGCGCCCGACCACCTCCTCGGGGTCGGCTCGGGCAGCCACGCGGTCCAGACCGCCCGGGTGATGGAACGCATCGAGCCGGTGCTCGAGGCGGAGGCGCCCGACCTGGTGATCGTCCCCGGCGACGTGAACTCGACGCTCGCCGCGGCGCTGGTGGCGGCCAAGCTCCATATCCCGATCGCCCACGTCGAGTCGGGGCTGCGCAGCTTCGACCGAACGATGCCCGAGGAGATCAACCGCGTCCTGACCGACCAGATCGCCCGCGACCTGTTCGTCCACAGCCCGGAGGCGATCGACAACCTGCGCGCCGAGGGCATCCCCGAGGACCGGGTCTATTTCGTCGGGAACACGATGATCGACAGCTTGGTCAGCGTGAACAGCCGCTTCCGGGACCTCGACGTCGCCCGGCGCTTTGGGCTCAGCGTGGGCGACTATCTGCTGGTCACGTTGCACCGCCCCGCGCTGGTCGACGGTCCGCTACTCGACGAGGTGCTCGACCGCCTGACCGAGCTGGGGCGTGAGATTCCCGTCCTGCTGCCCGCTCATCCGCGCACGCGAGCCCGGATTGGCAATCGTCAGATCCCCGGAGTGACCATCACCGAGCCGGTGGGTTACCTCGAGTTTCTCTCGCTGGAGGCCGACGCCGGCGCGGTGTTGACCGATTCCGGGGGAGTCCAGGAGGAGACGACCTACCTCGGCGTCCGCTGCTTCACGCTGCGCAGTACCACCGAACGCCCGGTCACCATCGACGCCGGAACGAACATATTGCTCGGGCTCGAGCCCGACCGGATCTCTGATCTTCCGGCTCTGCTCGCGGCGCCCTTCGAAGCCCCGCTGGAGCCGCCGCCTCTCTGGGATGGGCATGCCGCGGAGCGCCTCGTCGACGTGCTGATGGCGCGCGACCCCGTGGCCGCGACCTGATGCGCGTCTGGGTCGACCTTTCCAACTCGCCCCACCCCCTGCTCTTCGCTCCGATCGGCGCGCGGCTCCAGGAGCTGGGGCACGAGCTGGTGATCACGGGACGCGACAACGCCCAGACCATCGAGCTCGCCCGCGAGCGCTGGCCGCACGTCGAGGTGATCGGGCACGAGAGCCCCGCCGGGGGCGCCGCCAAGGCGCAGGCGATCGCCCGCCGGACGTGGGACCTGCGCCGATGGGCGCGTGCTGCCCGGCCCGACGTCGCCCTGTCGCACAACTCCTACGCACAGATCGTCGCGGCGCGCAGCATCGGGATCCGGGCCGTCACCGCGATGGACTTCGAGTTCCAACCCTCCAATCATCTCGCCTTCCGGGCGGCCAACACGGTCCTGCTACCGGAGGCGGTTCCGCTGAAGACCGTGCGCCGTCAGGGCGCCGGGCCACGCAAGGTCCAGCGCTACCCGGGGCTCAAGGAGCACATCCAGCTGGCCGATTTCACGCCCGATCCACGCGTGCTTGGCGCCCTCGGCCTGACCAACGGCGGCCGGGACGGCCCACTCGTCGTGTTCCGGACGCCGCCGTCGCGCGCGATCTATCACGCTCAGGAGAATTCGCTCTTCGTGCCGCTGCTCCAGCACGTTTGCGCCCTGCCGGGCGCGCGGTGCGTCGTGCTGGCGCGCCACGGCGAGCAGCGCGAGCAGATCGCGTCACTCGGGCTGGACGGGGTGACCATGCCCGAGCACGCGATCGATTCACGGTCGTTGATGTACGAGGCCGACGCCGTCATCGGCGCCGGCGGGACGATGACCCGTGAGGCAGCGCTGCTCGGCGTGCCGACGCACAGCTTGTTCGCCGGCCGGCGCCCAGCCGTCGACCTCTGGCTCGAGCGCGAGGGGCTACTCAACTACATCGGTGACAAGGAGCGGTTTCCCACGATCGTCACTCGCCCGCCGGAGCGTCGCGGGCTGGGCGCGCTCCGGGAGCAGGCGGCCGCCGCCATCGACGGGTTCGTGCGCGCCGTGACCGCCGGCCACGGCCGCCGCTGAGAGCGTCGGCACGGTGACTGACGCTGGAGTCCAGGTGGAGCTCTCGGCCGTGATCGTGCTCTACAACTCGGCGGAGGTGATCGCCGACTGCGTTGCCTCGATTCCGCCCGATGTCGAAGTGGTGATCGTCGACAACGCCTCCGATGACGACGGGGCGGCCCGGGCGCTGGCTGCCCGTCCGGACGCGGTGCTCGTTGCATCCGAGCGCAACCTCGGCTTCGGCGGGGGGTGCAACCTCGGGTGGCGGCGCTCGGGCGGGACCTATGTCGCATTTGTCAACCCCGATGTCCGGATCCTTCCCGGTGCGCTCGAGCTGCTCGTGGCCCGGCTGGAGCGGGAGCCCCACGGCATGGTCGGACCGGCGATGCTCGAGGATTCCGGGATTCCCCGTCGCTGCAACCGGCAGCCGTCGGCCGCGGTCGACTTTGCCGGTCTGCTACCGGCGGCGACGCGGTGGGCGCCCGCGCTCGGCCTGGATGGGAAGCTCCCGCCGGACGCCCCCGTTCACCGCCACGGCGGTGAAGTCCCGCGCCTGGAGGGGGCGTGCTTCGTAGTCAGGCGCAGCGATCTGGTCGCGATCGGGGGCTTTGACGAGGATCTCTTCCTTTACGGCGAAGAGGACAGCCTCGCCCTTCGGCTCTCGGCGCTCGGGGGACGGTCGGTCTACGTGCCGGAAGCCCGTGCCCAACATGCCGGCGCGCACGCGACGACGAGGATCGGCAATGCGGCGACATTTCACTACTACCGCAGCCGTGTCCTGATCTATCGCAAGCGCGATGGCAACCTGCGGGGACGGCTGGGGGCGATCCTCCTGGCCAGCGGCGGGTTGCTGTCGCTGCCGGTCGCCATCGTCAACTCGGCGCTGGACCGGCCGCGCGCGCTGCGGCTGGGCATGATTCGGAGCCTTTTACGAGGAGTCGCGGACGGGGCGTTCACGCGTCTGCGAGGCGGGCACGCCTAGGCCGGGCCCGCCGGCGGCGGCGCCGGAAGCGGTAGGTCTTGCGGGCGGGCACGGACATCGCCACCACGCCCAGCGTGTGAGCGCCCACCTGAACGAGCTGCTCGCTCATCGACCGGGCCGCGCCGCGCGTCGTCACGCCGATCCTTCCCACCAGCACGACTCCGCTCACCCGAGCCAGCAGGGGGATCGCGTCGGGGACCACCGATACCGGAGGGCTGTCGATCACGATCAGGTCAAAGCTGTCGGCCAGCGTGTTCATCAGCCAAGTCATCGACTCGCTCTCGATCAGCTCGAGCGGATTGGGCGGTACCGCTCCGGCCGGGAGGACGCTGATTCTCGCCCCGGGCGACGCGCCATCCTCCGAGCGACCGACGTGGACGTTGCGCAGAGCGTCCTGCAGACTCGCGCTCCGGCTCAGCACCTCAGACAATCCCGGGCCGGCCGGCTCTCCGAGCGCCAGGGCGACGGCCGGTGCGCGCAGATCGGCCTCGAGCAGGAGCACGCGGCCGGACCCAGCCATCGCCTCGGCGATCGCGAGTTGCAGCGCGACCGTGGTGCGGCCTTCTCGCGAGCTGGCCGAGGCGACCAGCAGGGTGTGGATGTCTCGATCGACGTTGAAGTAGAGCAGTGACGCCCGGAGCAGGTCGAACGCATCACCGGTGTCCTCCGAGCGACCGACCCGGGCTGCGCCCAGGGTGCCCGCCTGGGCGTCGGACACCGTGCCCAGCAGCGGGACGCCGTAGGCGTCCTCGATCGAGGCTGCGTCGCGGATTCGCCGGTCCCGTCGGCCGATCCAGAAGACGATCAGCAGACCGATCAGCAGGCCGACGATCGCCCCGTACTTGGCGTTCTTGGACCGGCGCGAGGCGGCGGGCACGGTAGGCACGCCGGCGTTGCCCGCGATCTCGGCGTTGCCGTTCTCGAGCGATTTGACCAACCCGAGCCGGGCGGATCGGCGCTGGAGCGCCTGTCCGCTCGGTCCCCGTCTGGCCGCTGCCGACAGTCCCGCGATCTGCCCGTCGATGACCGCCTTCGCCGCGGCGAGCCGGGTCAGCGCCGACTCCTTGCTGAACTGCACGTACTGGGTGGCGTAGACGTTGGCGATCCTCGCCGCCAAGGTGGGGTTACGGTCGGTGGCGGTGACCGCGTACATGTCCGAGCGGCTCTGCTGAGAGACCTTCACGTCCGCGGCGACCCGGCTGGCGCTGACGCCTCCGATCGCCGCCGCAGTCCGGTGCGCGAGCACGGGGAGCGAGGCCAGGCTCAGGTTGGTCTGGGCCTGGCGGGCGGGATCGATCGACGGCGACTCGAAAGAGATCCCGTAGAGGATCCTGTCGAAGTTGGGCACCTGGAAGAGCAGAGTCGAGGCCGTCGAGTACTTGGCGGGCTGCTTGGAGGCCTGGTAGGCGATCCCCCCGGCGATCACCGGACAGATCACGAGGATCCACCACCGGCGGCGCAGCGCGGCGGCGACCACCTCCAGGTTGGTCCGCTCCCGCACCGCCGGCAACCGTGGCGCAGCCTGTCCCGGCAGGGCGGCTACGCGGCCGGGAAGCCCGGCCAGCGCGGCGCGCAGCGGCTTCGGCGCCGCAGCCAACCCGAACAGGAGCCAGATTAGGTATTCCTGCTGGGTGATCAGCGCGACAGAGGCCAGAGCCACGGCCGCGCCGACGGCGCTCACGGCGAACGCGGCCGCCCATTCGTCCTCCTGTTCTGAGAGTGACCGGACGGCCAGGCCTCCGACGATCAGCAGGAACGCCGCGGTTACGACCCCTCCCCACGTGTCGAGGAGCTGGAGGTATTCGCTGTCGACCGAGCCGAGGCCCGACGTGACGGACCCGGACAGCTTGCTCACCTTGTTCCCGAACAGCGACCCCACCCCGACGTGGAACGCTGCCGAGTACAGCCCGGTGCGGTATCTCGCGGTGGAGGCGAGCGCGGTGCTGTTCGTGCTGTTGGCGTCGTTCTGCAGGCCGACGAGCGACAACGGGACATTGGCGACGCTCGGGAACGCGACGGCTAGCGCCAGCACCACGGCGATTCCGCCCACGATGGCACGGCGCGCAGCGCGCCCCGCGACCCCTCGGCGGCGACCAGCGGCCATCAGCAGGACCGCGACCCCGAGGGTGATCCAGCCCGCCCGGGAGAGCGCGAGCACCTCGTCGAGAAGCAGTGCCGCGATGCAGCCGATATAGACGAGTCGCTCACGCCGGGTGCGGGCTCCCCCGACGAGCACGAGCGCCAATACGATCGCCACCGCGACGAACATCGAGTACGAGATCGGATGACCCCACGAGGTCTCGACCCGGAAAGACTCGCCCGCTCTCAGGTCGGCATGGCCCCAGGACGCAGCGGCGGGCCCTACTCCAAGGTTGAAGAAGGGGTTGCCGAGGCCGACCGCCTCAGCGATGGCAAACGGTGTCAGCGCCGTACCGCAGAACACCAGCGTCTTGGCGAACGTCTCCTTCAGCGGCTTGCGCGAGGCGATCAACCGCCCGCCGACGTAAGGCGCGAACCAGAGCCACATCTCCGAGATCGCGTCCTTCCAGGACCGTGGCCCGAGCAGGACGGCGACCACCAGCGCGCTCAGCAGGCAGGCGACGCCAACGTCGACCCCGGACAGGCGGACCCTGCGGCCGGCCACCGAACGGAGGGCCAGAACCACGGCCATGACCGCTGAGAGGACCAGCACGGGATGGATGGGCAGATGCAGCGCGGTCGGCGCGCTGTAGCTGGGCACCAGCACCAGCGCCGCACCGAGGCCGGCCACCCCCCAAGCCGGGCGCCGGAACGCGAGCGTGCCCAGCAGCGCGAGGACGGGGAGGCCGATCGCCGCTTCGAGCGCGGTCTTCTCGTAATGAGAGGTGGCGATCCGTCCGCAGATGAGGCCGAGCAGGACCAGCGCGCATGCTGCGGCGAGCATCAACCCGGCGCGACGGAGGTTGGGCCGGGGCCGGTTCGGGAATGAGAGCGCTGACATCGTCTGGGCTAGGCTCCGGGCGCCCGCGGGCCACTACGGAGCTTCGATGATACGAACGACGTCGAGCGGGCTCGACGTGGTCGCGGGCGTCCCGGAAGGCGTTCGAGGATGCTCGCGTAACCGTCGACCATCGCCCGTGCGCTCCAGCGCTCGCGCTGACGCCGGCGCCCCGCCTCGCCGAGGGCGCCGCGCAGGCCGGGATCCCCCACCAGCAGAGTCAGCTGCTCGGCCATGGCCGCCGGGTCCGACGGCGCCACGAGCAGTCCGGTGGTCCGGTCGAGTACCAGCTCGGGCACTCCCCCGACGCTGGTGGCCAGCACCGGCAGGCCGGCCGCCATCGCCTCCAGGATCGACATCGGAGCGGCCTCGTACGTGCTCGAGAGCGCGAATAGATCGGATGCCTTCATCAGTCTGGGCACGTCATCCCGCTGACCGAGCAGCCGCACGCCGGTGTCCTCGCCGATGGCCCGCTCCACGGCGGCGCGCTCGGCTCCGTCGCCGACGATCAGCCCGACCAGCTCGGGATGGGTTCGGCGGGCCTGCCGGACCGCCTGGACGAAGTCCGGGACCCGCTTCTCGGGGCGCAGGTTGGCGACGAGCAGCGCCACGACGGCCGAGGGCGCGACTCCGAGCTCCCGGCGCAGTTCATCCCTGTCCTCCGCCACCTCCGGGACTCGCACCCCGTTGGCCACTACGACGAAGCGATCGGCCGGGCACCCCCTTCGCCGCCAGATCGCCGCCTGATCCCTGGAAACGCCGATCACCATGTCGAGGTGGGGAGCGATCAGCCCCATCATCGCCTCGCGCCGGGGAGGGAGGGCCATTCCCACCTGCATGTGGTCGTTGCACACGTGCCGGGCCCGCCGCCGGCGCGCCACGGCGTGCCCGACGCAGGTTCCGCTCACGCTGCGGGAGACGACCACGTCGGGGGCGAAGTCCCGAACCAGCCCACACCGCAGCAGCCGGGGGAGATCGGCCTGGTGGCGCATGCCGATCACCTCGACCGGAACGCCTCGGCGACGCAGCGGCTCGACGAACGGGCCCCCGGCGTCGAGCGCGATCACCCGGGCGTCGAATCCGAGTTCCAGCAGGCCCGGCGCCAGGATCGACAGCTGCCGCTCCGCGCCGCCCGCACCCAGGTTGGGGCCGATGAAGAGGATCTTCACGGCGTCCTCGGCAGCAGTCGACCATAGAGCTCGAGCAGCGCAGCCGCCGTGGCATCCCAGCTCTTCGGCTGGGCCACCTCGCTGATGACCCGGCTGCGTACGGCGTCATCATCGTCGATGTGGCTGAGGATGACCCGGGCCAGCCCGGCGTCGTCTCCGGCCTCGAACAGGTAGGTGTCGTCGAGAGCCAGGTCGGGCAGCCCCCCGAGCCGGCTCGCCACAACGGGCACCCCGAACCCTACCGCGACGCTGCCGGCACCGGTCTGCGACGCCTGGGTGTAGGGGAGCACCGCCAGCGAGGTGTCGCGGAAGAACGCCTCGACCCCGGATTCGGGCAGGTAGCCGCGACTGAGACACACGCGCGGATCGACGAGCGGGACTTCCACTGGTCCCGATCCGGAGACCCGCAGCTCGACCTCGGGCCGGGTCTCCCAGACTCGGGGCATCGCCCGCGCCAGGACCTCGATGCCCTTGTAGGGCACCAGGCGCCCGAAGAAGCCGACCGCCCGGGCACGCGGCGGGGACAGCGGTTCGTCGCGGACGTCGAGGCCGTGGGGCACGACCACGCACCGCTGCCCGGGCCGCAGTTGGACCTCGGGGCGGAGGTGCTCGCTGTGGATCACCAGGGCCTTCGCCCGCGCCTTCAGGGCTCGCTTGGAGGACTCCAGCAGCCAGCGCCGCGCCAACAGTCGCGCCTCGGGGTGACCGGGATGGACCGTCGGGTCGTGGATGGTCATCACCGTCGTCACCCGGGGAAGCAGCGCCAGGGCCCGCGGGTCAACGCTGCCGTCGTGGACGTGGACCACCTCGGGGGCGAACCGGGCGATCGACCGGCGAATGCGAATCAGCGCCGGGGCGGCCTTTGGATCCCACAGCCGCCCGGGCGCCTCGAGCACCAGCACGCCCGCCTCGCGCGCGATCGCGATCGTGGCGCGTCGCTCGTCGTCGTCCCCGCCGAACTCGAGGCTGTGATCGCGGCAGAGCAGCGTCACCTCGGCTCCCGCCCGCGCCATCGCGGCGGCCTTCGCGCAGGTGTACTTGAGAAACCAATCGCAGGCCAGGGCCACTCGCATCGGACGCTCCGCCCTCAGTTCCGTGCGCTCGCGCGCTCGAGGATCTCGACCAGACGATCGGTGATCTCCCGATCGGAGAATCTCAGGCTGAGCGGATCGGCCAGGCGCTCGGCCCGGTCGGCGGCCAGCACCGCTTCCGTGGCGTCGGCGAAAGCGCCCACCTCGAACGGCAGCACTCTGGCGTTCCGAGCGCCCGCCAGCATCTGCTCCACGTCCCCGACCGGCGTGCCGACGACACCAAGTCCGGTGGCCAGTGCCTCCATCACCACTACCGGAGAGGCCTCCCGCGTCGAGGTGAGGAGCATCGCGTCGGCGGCGGCCATGATCGTGGGGACCTGATCGCGGGCCAGAGCGGTCAGGTGCAGCTCATGAATCCGCCGTCCCCGGCGCCGCAGCTCGGCCACGACGGAGGCAAAGCGCGGATAGGCCTTGACCCGGTTTTCGGGCCAGGACGGGAACAGCAGTGCCGTCTCTCCGTCCTCGACGCCGAACTGGGCCCTGGCCTCGGTCCGGTCGCGCGGTGCGAACACGGTCAGGTCGAGGCCGCAGGTCAAATGATGCGCCGGACCGGGCAGGTTCTTCATCGCGCGCTGCGAGACGCAGATGTTGTCGCTGGCCAGCCGGTAAGCCAGCCGCGAGACGGCCCGCTGCCAGCCGCTCGTCTCGAGGTCTCCGCCGTGGTAGGTCACGACGGTCGGCGTCCGCCACTGCGACGCCGCGATCATCCCGGTCAGCCCGTAATGCGCGTAGATCACGTCGACGGGGCTCTGGGCGACCGTGCGGGTGAGCCGGGGAAACGCGGCTGCATAGTTCGACCGCCGCTCGCTCCCGTCCACGAACATGACGTCGCACCGCTCAACCCTGGGATGGCGACGCAGTGCCGCCACCTGGTCGCTGACGAACGTGCCGTAGGCCGGTCTGGCCGCGGTCGGATACAGGTTCGTCAACGTGAGGATTCGCATGGAAGCCGATTGTGCCCGCCGCTGACCGTCGCCAACTGCCGAGCTGAGCGCGCGGGACCGGTGTTCTCTAGCGCCGACTGGACGTCGGACGCGATCGTCCCGGCAACCGGCGCCGGGGCGAAGGATCGCTCGCCGGCTCGCCGTCGTTGCCGTAGTAGTAGCCGTAGTAGCCGCCGGCACTCGGCTGGAAGCCGTTGATCACCACGCCCAGGATCTGCGCGTTCAGGCCGCGGAGCTGCTTGAGCAGGCGCGTGGCGTGATCCCGGCGGCTCCGACCGAGCCGGCTGATGATCAGCACGCCGTCGACCTGGTGAACCAGCGAGATCGGATCGCTGACCACGCCGATCGGCGGAGTGTCGACGATCACGACGTCGTAGACGGAGGCGGCATAGTCCATCAGCTCGGCCATCCGCTTGCTCTCCAATAGCTCGGCCGGATTCGGGGGGGCTCCGCCGGCCAGGAGCACGTCGAGGCTTTCGGCGTGCCCGCTGTCGTCGTCGGCGTCGGGCGTGACCACGAGTTCACGGAGCCCGGCGGCCAGGTCCTGCGAGTGGGAGAGCAGCTCGCCGAGGCCGGCCACGTCGTCGAGGCCGAGCGTCCTGCCCAGTGACGGGCGGCGCAGGTCCGCCTCGATCAGCAACGCTCGCTTGCCGTCGGCGCGGGCGGCCGCCCGCGCGAGGTTCAGCGAGACCAGCGACTTGCCCTCGCCGCTGTCGGCGGAGGTGACCATCACGCGCTTGATGTCGCGGTCCACGTCGAAGTAGCGCAGCTGGGCGCGCATCATCAGGAACGCGTCCTGCTCGCGCGGCGTGCCCACGGCACCGGGACGCCGCAACGTCTTGCTCAGGGCCACGGTGCCGATGACGGGCAGGCCGTAGAGCTCCTCGACCTCGGTGGCCGTCTTGAGACGGCGGTCGCGACGCTCGAGCACGAAGGCGAGCAGGCCGCCCACGATCAGTCCGAGCAGCAGGCCGATGACCGCGTCGCGGATGGGCGTCGGCGAGGACGCCGAGGTGGGGGGCGTAGCGGTCTGCACCTGCTGGGCGTCGCCGGTCTGGAGGGCGGCCAACTGCGCCAGCTCGTTGCTGCGTGACTGCAGCTGCTGAGCGATCGCGGAGCCGCGCTGGGCCTGGGGGATGGCGGCGAGCTGCTGGCTGACCGTTTTCTGCGCGTCCTGGAGCTGTGACTGATCGGCTGTCTTACGAAACACGATGTACTGCTGCGCGTAGGTGTTGGCGATAAGTGCCGCGCGCGCGGGTGAGGCGTCGGTGGCGCTGACCGAGAGCACGTCGGATTGCGCGTCCGATCCGAGCGAGATCTCCGACGAGACACGGTGCCGTGACAGATGGAGCTGGTTCGCGACCAGCGTCGCCACTTGCGGCAGCTGGACCAGCGCCGCGTTCGTCGCCGCCTGTCGAGCTGGATCGACAGGCGAGCCGGATACCTGGTTGCCGAACAGCTGCTCGTCCAGATGCGAGCTGACGAACAGCAGGGCGCTGGAGGCGGTGTACTTCTTGGTCTTGCCGTTGGACCAGACGTAGGCGGCGCCGGCCGCCACGATCGCGACGATCAGGAGCAGCGGAAGCTGTCGACGCAGGGCGGCGACGACGCGTGAAGCTTCCGAGTCGTTTTTGAGACGGCCAAACATCGCTATACCCCCGAATTGTCCCTGAACATGGTTTCGAGTCCCCACACGCGGTGCCGACTCATCGTGGCCGGCCTCCGCGGTCGCGAAACTGAAAAACATGATACACGCGCCCGTGCGCAACTGCCAAGGGGGCTATGCGGCAGGCGCTGGGCGATGACGTGATGGCCCGGGGCTCCGCGGGAGCCGGAGCTGGACGGTTTCTGCACGGCCGCATGGACAGTTATTCGACCATTGGTCCAACCGGCTTTAGGGGGTCAGCAGTCTGACGATATTAGAGGTGACCCGGCGGCTCCGCCCCCGGGGGACCCGAGCCCGCCCCGGCTCGGATCAGACACCAACCCCGTCCTCTAAATATGCCCCTTTGCTCTCGTATCACGGGCGCTTCCCTGCGCCTGCTCGCTTCCGTGTGCTTGCTCACGGCACTGACGTTTGGCGCTGCCGCCAGCGCTCGCGCCGATGGCCCCGGCGGACCGCCGCCTTCGCCCCCGCCCCCTCCGGTTTCCGGGTTGGCGAATGTTGGTGTGTCGGGTCCGCCGGCTGGTGGGTTGGCGGGTCCGTCGGTGGCTTTGTTCAACCGGGTTACTTATCACTTCTCTACGTCTTGGTCGATGCCGCAGGAGGCGGGCCGCTATCAGTACTTCGTGTTGCAGGCGACCGACGCCAAGATGGTTCCGGTGCTGCGCGCGTTGAACCCGAGCGCGAGGTTCCTGGTCTATCAGGATCCGAAGTTCTCGCGGCCCAGCGATTATCAGGGCCTGACGGTCTGCAGCGTCTACAGTCAGATCGCCACGGCGCACCCGGATTGGTTCGTGCGTAACGCGGCGGGGGCGAAGATTTCGCCGGGCGCCTATTCCAGCAGCTACATCATGGATGTCGGTAACCCGGCCTACCAGCAGTACTGCCTGGCGCATTCGGTCGCGCTGGCCAAGGCGGACGGGTTCGACGGAGTCTTCTTCGATGACTTCTCGGCGGTCCTGAAATGGACGTTCCCGGCCGGCGCCGCGACGAGCACTCCGCAGTACACCAGTGACGGTGCCTGGCAGGCGGCGATGTACTCGATGATCTCCTACGCCGGCGCTCAGATGCATGCCAACGGTCTGCTCGCGGTGGGCAACATCGGTGGTGCCTGGACCACGCCCGGGTTGTGGGCCAAGTGGAACGGCCCGCTTGACGGCGCCGAGGAGGAGGACTTCGCCGGCACCGGTACCGCGGGTCAGCAGCTCGCGAGTTGGCCGTCGAGGCTCGGCGAGGCTCAGTGGTCGGCCGCGAACGGCAAGATCGCGCTGCTTCACTCCTATTCGCCCAACGAGACCGCCAACACGTTCGACATGGCCTCGATGATGCTGACCGCGGGCGGCAAGAGTTCCTACTGCACCGCCAACGTCCACTCCAGCGGACCCGAGACCTGGTACCCGGAGTACGACAGCGCACGGCAGCTCGGCGCTCCGGTCGGCGGCTACAAGCAACTGGCCAACGGCGTCTACGAGCGCGTCTTCGCGCACGGGATCGTCCTGGTCAACCCCACCGCCAGACCGGTCAGCCGGTTCTCGCTCGGCGGCGGCACCTACAGCGGATCCCGGCTCGCACAAGCCACCTCCGCCACGATGCCCGCCAAAACCGGCCTGATCCTCGTCGGAGGCTGACCCCACCGCACCGGGCGACGGGCCTCCGGGTCCGTCGTCCAACGGCAGGCGCCGGTCAGGCGACGGGCCCACCGGCCCGTCGCTCAACCAGTGGCGGCGACTGCCCGGTTCCTGCGGTCGCCCACCACGCGGGCCGGGTTGCCGGCCACGATCGTGTAAGGCTCGACGTCTCTGGTCACCACCGAGCCGGCCCCGACGATCGCTCCGCGGCCAACCGTCCGTCCGGGAAGCACGATCACCCGCTCGCCGATCCAGGCCCAGTCCTCGATCACCGGAAGCTTGACCTCGGTGTTGCCCTGCACGCCGATCGGGCGTTCGAGGTCGTCGAAGCGATGATCGTTCTTGAGGATCAGAGCACCGGGAGCGATCATCACTCCTTCGCCGATCACGGCACCGTAGACGCGCGATCCCTGACCGATCGCGCTTCCGTGCCCCAGGGTCAGGTACCGGCCATCGGCCACGTAGACCTCGGGTCCGATGCTGAACCAGTCCCCGCTCGCCGCGATGAACTGCCGGCAGATCCCCGTCCGGATCCTGCGACACCGCTCGCCGCCGGGGAACTCCGCGCCGGGCAGGTGCCTCGCGAAGAGATAGTAGGCGGCCAGGGCCAGGCTCCGGCGTATGCGTCCGCTGCCGCTGCTCCGAATCGGCTGGGGCGTAAAGCCCGGGAAATCGGTGTCGGGTTGGTGATTCACGTGACGCTGGGTCGTGGCGTGGCGTGGCGTGGCGTGGCGTGGCGTGGCAGGCGAGGCAGGCGAGGCAGGCGAGGCAGGCGAGGCGAGGCGAGGATACCCGTCCATCCTGGCCGTTACGACATACGTCCACCGAGTTGCCCGGGAATTCGGACGATGTCCAGCATCGCCGAGGTAATGAGTACGGCGCTAATCGGGACAGCAACTTTCTCCCCCGGAACGCGATGCGCCTCGCTCGTCCATCATGTTTTCGAATCACCCGCCCATGCGGCGTGCGTCCGCGCGCCTGCTCACCATCGCCTCGGCCTGCGCATTGTCCGCCGCCGTTGCCCCGGCCGCACAGGCCGCCTCGCATCGACCGGTCGCCCAGATGGCCATCGCTGCGCCGCAGGGCAGTGTCGTCTCGGGATCGGTCAAGTTCGCCGCCCGCCACGTAGGGCACGGCGTCCGGCGGGTCATCTTCTCGATCGACGGCTCTCACCAGTGGACAGCCCATCGCGCGCCGTACCGTTACCACCGCACGGGAATCCTCAACACCCGCAAGCTCCGCAACGGCGCGTACACGCTGACCGTGCAAGCGATCTTCTCCCACCATCGGAGCCACACCGCCCGCCGCCGGATCACGGTCCGCAACCGCGCGAAGCTCGCGTCCAAGCCGGTTTCCGGGTTGGCGAATGTTGGTGTGTCGGGTCCGCCGGCTGGTGGGTTGGCGGGTCCGTCGGTGGCTTTGTTCAACCGGGTTACTTATCACTTCTCTACGTCTTGGTCGATGCCGCAGGAGGCGGGCCGCTATCAGTACTTCGTGTTGCAGGCGACCGACGCCAAGATGGTTCCGGTGCTGCGCGCGTTGAACCCGAGCGCGAGGTTCCTGGTCTATCAGGATCCGAAGTTCTCGCGGCCCAGCGATTATCAGGGCCTGACGGTCTGCAGCGTCTACAGTCAGATCGCCACGGCGCACCCGGATTGGTTCGTGCGTAACGCGGCGGGGGCGAAGATTTCGCCGGGCGCCTATTCCAGCAGCTACATCATGGATGTCGGTAACCCGGCCTACCAGCAGTACTGCCTGGCGCATTCGGTCGCGCTGGCCAAGGCGGACGGGTTCGACGGAGTCTTCTTCGATGACTTCTCGGCGGTCCTGAAATGGACGTTCCCGGCCGGCGCCGCGACGAGCACTCCGCAGTACACCAGTGACGGTGCCTGGCAGGCGGCGATGTACTCGATGATCTCCTACGCCGGCGCTCAGATGCATGCCAACGGTCTGCTCGCGGTGGGCAACATCGGTGGTGCCTGGACCACGCCCGGGTTGTGGGCCAAGTGGAACGGCCCGCTTGACGGCGCCGAGGAGGAGGACTTCGCCGGCACCGGTACCGCGGGTCAGCAGCTCGCGAGTTGGCCGTCGAGGCTCGGCGAGGCTCAGTGGTCGGCCGCGAACGGCAAGATCGCGCTGCTTCACTCCTATTCGCCCAACGAGACCGCCAACACGTTCGACATGGCCTCGATGATGCTGACCGCGGGCGGCAAGAGTTCCTACTGCACCGCCAACGTCCACTCCAGCGGACCCGAGACCTGGTACCCGGAGTACGACAGCGCACGGCAGCTCGGCGCTCCGGTCGGCGGCTACAAGCAACTGGCCAACGGCGTCTACGAGCGCGTCTTCGCGCACGGGATCGTCCTGGTCAACCCCACCGCCAGACCGGTCAGCCGGTTCTCGCTCGGCGGCGGCACCTACAGCGGATCCCGGCTCGCACAAGCCACCTCCGCCACGATGCCCGCCAAAACCGGCCTGATCCTCGTCGGAGGCTGACCCCACCGCACCGGGCGACGGGCCTTCGCGGTCATCTCTGACGCCTTGAGGGACTAGCGGCGCCGCTGACCGGCCGCCCGCACCGCGGTCAGCCGGCCCAGTGGAATGTCGGGATGCTCGGTGGCCTGATCGAGGATCGCGATGAAGTCGCGGGCATACCCCGCCGCGGTCTCCGCGTCGAACAGGGCCACGTCGTACTCGAGGTAGCCGTCGTAACCGTCATCGGTCTCGCCAAGTTCGATCGCCAGGTCGAAGCGGGCGATCCCGGGATCGAGGGGGATCGGCAGAACGTCGACGCCACGCAGCGCCAGCACCGGCTCGCGGCCCTCGACCCGCAGGTTGACCTGGACCAGCGGGTTGCGGCTGGGGTCCCGCCGCGGCTTGGCCGCCTCGACGATCTTCTCGAACGGCAGCTCCTGATGGGCGTAGACGCCCAGAGCCGTCTCACGCACGCGCCCCACGAGCTCACGGAAGCTCGGATCGCCGGCGAGGCTGGTCCGGTACACGAGCGTGTTGGCAAACAGGCCGACCACGTGCTCGAGCTCGGGGTGGGTGCGCATCGCCGCCGGCGAGCCGACCAGCAGGTCGAGCTGCCCGCTGCGGGCGTGCAGAAGCGCCTTGAACGCCGCCAGCAGCGTCATGAACGGGGTGGCCCGTTCCTGGCGGCCCAGGGCACGGGCGCGCTCGGCCAGCGCGCCCGGCACCTTCAGCCAGTGCACCGCGCCGGCGAACGCCTGTCGCGTCGGGCGGGGCCGATCGGTGGGGAGGGCGAGCGCCGAGGCGTGCCCGTCCAGGCGCTCACGCCAGTAGGCGTTCAGGCGCTCGAGGTTCTCGCCGGTCAGGCGGCCGCGCTGCCAGGCGGCGAAGTCCGAGTAGTCGATCGGGAGCTCGGGGAGCTCGGGCGTCGTGCCGGCCGAGAGCGCGTCGTATGCGCTCCCCAGCTCGCTCACCAGCAACCCCTTGGACCAGCCGTCGCAGGCGATGTGATGGGCGACGAGCACCAGGGCGTGGTCCTCGGCGCCGACCGCAAGCAGGCGCCCCCGGAGCATCAGGTCGCCGGCGAGATCAAACGGCGTGGCCACTTCACCACTCACGAAACGGTCGATGGCATCGGCCTCGTCCGCATCAGGGCCCAGGTCCAGCACCGGAAGCTCCACCTCGGCGTCAGCCCGGAGCACCGGCGCTGGGACACCACCGGGGGCCTCGAACACCGTACGCAGCGTGGCATGGCGCCCCACCAGCGTCGCCAGTGCCGCCCGGAGCGCGTCGATGTCGAGCGGGCCGCTCAGGCGGGCGGCGATCGGTGTGTTCCACGCGTTGGTCCCGGGCCGCAGCTGCTCCATGAACCACAGCCGCCACTGCGCCGAGGACAACGGCACCGGCTCAGCCGGGTCGCGCCGCGGGATCGTCAAGCCCGGCTGTGCCCGCCGGGACTGCAGGCGCCGGGCCATCAGCGCGCGCGCCTCCGGAGAGAGCTCCGCCAGACGCGCGGCCAGCTCCGCCCTGGAACGGCCCGGATCGGGCACCGCTAAATCCTTTCTCCGATCGGCCGGAGGTTATCCGAAGCCCGTCGTCCGCCTCCGCGCCCGGCCAGGGCCGGCCGCCGGCGGACGTTCTCGGCGGCCGCAGGGCAGGCCCGTTACAATCGCCGGACGTGCTGGAAGGAACTGGCTCTGAGTTGGCTGTCGGGGGGCGGGCAGATGGGACGCCTCACGACTCTGCGCGCTCGCACGCACCCGCCGAGCCGCGCCCGGAGATCTGGTTCCGCCGCCGGGTAAGCCTCCTCTCCGCGCTGCGCGAGCTGTGGCAGTTCCGCGAGTTGGTCGTGACGCTGGCCGAGCGCGATCTGAGGGTTCGCTACAAGCAGGCCGTGTTGGGGCTCATGTGGGCACTGCTCACGCCGGTCGCGATGATGCTGGCGTTCACACTGATCTTCACCAAGTTCACGCACATCGCCACCGGCGGAGCGCCGTACGCGCTGTTCTCGTACCTCGGCCTGCTGCCGTGGACGTTTTTCTCCAGCTCGGTGAACGGCGGCGGAAGCAGTCTGGTCACCAACGTGGCGCTTTTGAACAAGCTCTACTGCCCCCGCGAGGTCTTCCCGATCGCGGCGATGGCCGACGCGGCGGTGGACGCGCTGCTGGCCACGCTCGTGCTCCTCGTCCTGTTTCCGGTGTTGGGCTTCGCCCCGCACATCGAGTCGTTTTACGTTCCACTCCTGCTGGTGGTGATGGTGGTATTCACCACCGGAGTGACATTGGCCGTATCCGCCGTCGTGGTGTTCATGCGGGACCTGCGGTTGGTGCTGCCGCTGGTGATGCAGTTCGGCCTGTTCGTGACACCGGTCGTCTACGCCACCAAGTCGCTGGCCCACACGCAGGCCGCCAAGATCGTCTACTCGGCCATCAATCCGCTGGTCCCGGTGATCGACGGGATGCGCAGCTGCGTGCTCGGCGTCAGCGGTCATACGCCTGACTGGCTCCTGCTCGGCGTCGGTTCGGTCAGCGCGCTGATCTGGCTGGTGGTCGGCTTCAAGCTGTTCAAGCGGCTGGAGACGGGCATTGCCGACGTCGCCTAAGGGCACCATCCGCTCGTCGGAGATCTGGAAGCGCTTCCGGCTGGATGATCGCCCCACCTACCTGCAGGACCGGCTGGCCAGCATCGCCGACCGCGCCAGGGGCCGCTCGAACCCGAGCTGGCGCTGGGCGCTCAGCGACATCAACATCGAGGCCAAGCCCGGCGAATCGTGGGCACTGGTCGGCGCCAACGGCGCCGGCAAATCGACGCTGCTGAAGATCCTCTCGCGGGTCATGTACCCAACCGCCGGGCGGGTCGACATCCACGGCCGGGTAGGCGCGCTGATCGAGGTCCGGGCCGGAATCTCCCCGCAGCTGACCGGCCGGGAGAACATCTACCTGACCGGCTCCCTGATGGGCCTGAAGCGCCGGGACGTGTCGAACCGATTTGACGAGATCGTCGCCTTCGCCAATCTCGAGGAGGCCGTCGATCGTCAGGTCAAGTACTACTCGTCGGGCATGCAGATGCGCCTGGGCTTCGGCGTTGCGGCCCACCTCGACCCAGACATCCTGCTGGTCGACGAGGTCCTCGCCGTCGGCGACGCGACCTTCCAGCAGCGCTGTCTGGAGCGGATCCGCTACGTGCTCGGGCAGGGAACGACGCTGCTTTTCGTCTCCCATGACCTGGCCGCGGTTGAGGCGACCTGCGCGAACGGGGCTTGGCTGCACGGCGGAAAGGTCGCGACGATGGGCCCGATCCGGGACGTGCTGACCCAGTACCGCGGCGCGGTGGAGGGCGACGCCGCCAATCGGCCGGAGATCGACGGGATCCTCAAGCTCCGTGGGATCGAGGCCGGCACGGCGGACGGCAGTCTGCCCACCACCGGCGGTCCCCTGACCGTCGATCTGACCCTCGAGAGCCGTCACCCGTACAAGGCCTGGATCTACCTCGGTGTCACCGAGGGCGCCGCGACGCCGATCTTCCTGATCAATCCAGGGCGCGAGGTGATGATCGAGCCGGGATCGACCCACGTCCGCTGCGAGATCCCGTCGCTCCCGCTGCCCAGCGGCAAGTTCTATATCTGGGGCGGGGTCTACAAGGATTGGACGAACGGGACGGAGCTCGTCAGCTGGCAGCCGCTGACTCCCTTCGATGTGCACGGCCCGGAGCTCGATGCCGCACCGCGGGCGATCGTCCGCCTCTCGCCACTGCACGTCGACTCGAGCTGGGAGTTCGACCGCTCCCCCTGAGTTCGTCCGTGTCTAGGGCTTGGGGGCCTTCGGGACCGTGACGGTCCTGGTGTAGGAGAGCCGCCGCCCGTAAGGGTCCGTGATCTGGAGCTTGACGGTGTAACGCCCGTTGGGCAACGTGGCGGCGACGCGCAGGCTCATCTTGGCCGACGAGCCGGGACGCAAGGAGACCGGCTTGTACTTCGTGACGCGGCCGCGCCGAGAGAGGCTGGTCGTTACCTTGACCGGCTCGCCGAGCCGAAATTTGCCCGCGATCGCCCGGCCCTTCGCGTTGCGGCTCGCCGTAAGCGAAAGCAGCTTCCCGCTCACCTTCGTGGGAGCGAGTCGATGGACTGAGAGGAAATCCCAGATCGCGTTTGACGCGTCATAGCGGTCGACGGCGGGGAATGCGAATCTGACGTTGGCGGGACTTGGCCAAACGTGCACGCCACCGACGATTACGGTGAGCGAGACTGAGCTGCCGTCGAGGCAGGAATCCGAGGTGCGTACGACGACACCCGGCGCAGGATGCCCGACCGTCGACGCCCCCGAGCATCCGTTCAAGGCCTGCCACCTGGCCGTGGTCTGCGCGGCCGAGGGAAGCTTCCCCGGGATGCCGGTGAACAGGTTGCCGTTGGCGGTGCCGATCACCAGGTACTGGGACACCGGATGAGACAGGTGACAGGTGTTGTAGAGCTGCTTGTTCATGGCATTGGACACAACCGCCACGCCGGCTATCTCGGATGAGTAATGGCATGCGACGCTCCAGGCCATGTAACCGCCGGCGGAGAACCCGGTCACGTAGATCCGCCGTGGATCGATGTTCTGCGTTTTGACAAGCTGGGCGATCATCGCTCCGACGTATTGCAGATCGTTCGTCAGACGCGGGCTCCATGCGTGTTGCGGATCCGAGGTGGCGAGGTAGGCCACCACGAATCCACGCTGGTCGGCGACCTTGTTGAAACCGGTGCTGTACATCATGTCGGCAGGGATCGACGCCGCCCCCTCCAACGCGATCAGGAGCGGGGCCTTCTGTCCGGCGCTCAGTCCTGCACCCCGGTGGATGATCGGGGGCAACCGCCCGGCCGACGACGTTGGTTGGCCCGCCTCTGCCGAGGTGACTGCGGAGCTGCCGGTGGCGTGCGTATCCGGCCCCGCGGTGGCGCCGCAGCCTGTCGCCGCCAGGACGAGGGTCAGGCAGCCTGCTTTCAGCCAGCGACCGCTCATGATCCCTGCGCGTCGGCGCGAGCGTGTTCGATGTGGGGCCGCAGCTTCGACGCCAGGACCTGGACGTGCGGTCGCTGCAGGAGGCTGACGTGGTCACCCGGAGAGTCCTCGATCTCCAGCTCACCGATGTAGTTGGTCCAGCCGCAGGCGGGGTCTACCAGGCCGTCGCGGAGGAATGCCGCGGTCGAATCGGTGCGCACGAGGACGGCGCGTCCTGGCCAATGGCTCGACTTCATCTCATACCTGCGACGTGCCGCGACATAGATCTGCATGCGCATTCGGTCAAGTCGGATCAGTTCCATTTGTCCTTCGGGAGGGGCGGGTCTAAGTCTGACCGCAACCGCCATCTTGCGGCCGCGCTCGCGCGCTTTCCGCAGCTGGCGGCGAATCGTTCGCTTCCATCCGAGTTGCACGGTACCCGGAGCGATGGAGTCCAAAAACACGAGTAGGCTGACTTTTTCGCCGGCTCGCTCCAGCTGCCGGGCCATCTCGTAGATGATGAGACCGCCGAATGAAAGTCCGATAAACACGTAGGGTCCGTGCGGCTGTTGCTCGCGCACCACGTCGACATAACCCCGAGCGATCTCCTCGACCACCAGCGACGAGGCGCCGTCGCCGACCTCGAACATCTGCTGCTCTTCGGGCAGGAAGATCCCGTAGACCGAGGAGTCGGTTCCCAACGCGTCGGCGAACGCCTGGTAGATGTGAACTCCGCAGATGCAGAAGATCGGCGGCCCGGTCCTACCGGTGCGCAATTGCAGCGCGGTGGGGGTGGTGCAGTCGACGCCTCCGGCGACCAGTTCGGCGGCCAGGGAGCGGATCGTCCCCGTGCGGAACAGGATCGGCAGGGCGCAGATTCGGTCGAGCTCCTGCTCGACCGCGCGCACGAGCTGGACCGCGAGCAGCGAGTGGCCGCCGAGCTCGAAGAAGTCGTCGTCGATGCCGACCTTGTCGAGGCGGAGAAGCCTGCACCAGATCCGGGCCAGGTCCTGCTCGAGCTCGGTCTCGGGCGGGGCGTAGGCGCTGACCGGCTGAGCCCCATCCGGAGCGGGAAGTCGCTTGCGGTCCACCTTGCCATTGGGCGTCAGCGGGAAGGCTTCGAGCGTCGTCACGGTCGAGGGCACCATGTAGGGCGGAAGCTTGCTCTCGACAAACTGCCGCAGCGAGGCCTGATCCGGCACGGGACCATCGGCTGGAGTCACGTAGGCGACGAGGCGCTGGTCACCCGGTACATCCTCGCGGACCATCGCCACTGCGCTGCGGACTGCTGAATGGCTGGCCAGCACGGATTCGATCTCGCCGAGCTCGATCCGGTAGCCGCGGATCTTGACCTGATCGTCGATCCTGCCCCGGTAGTCCAGCTCGCCGTCGGGCAGGCGACGGGCGACGTCCCCGGTCCGGTAGAGCCGTCCCGGGCCGAATGGATTCTCGATGAAGCGCTGAGCGCTGAGCTCGGGCCGGTTCAGGTAGCCACGGGCGACGCCGGCGCCGCCCACGAACAGCTCACCTACGACGCCGACCGGCACGGGGCTTGCGTTCGGGTCGAGCAGATGCAGGCTGAGGTCCGGGATCGGCACCCCGATCGGGCTCGTTCCCAGGGCGCAATCGGCGGCGGTGAGCGGCCGGTAGGTCACGTGCACGGTCGTCTCGGTGATTCCGTACATGTTGACCAGCGTCGCTCCTGCCTCACCGAAGCGCTCGTACCACGGGCGCAGCGTGGGCGGAGACAGAGCCTCCCCGCCGAAGATCACGAATCGGAGGGCAAGCTGATCAGCGACGCTGAGCAGGTCCTCCTGGACCGTCACGAACAGGCTCGGGGTGGCGTTCAGCACGGTCACGCCCTGCTCCGCGATCAGTCCGGCCAGCTCCGCCGGTGACCGCGTGGTCGCGGGCGGCGAGATCACCAGGCGACCGCCATAGGCCAGCGCGCCCCAGAGCTCCCAGACGCTGAAGTCAAACGCGTAGGAGTGCAACAGCGTCCACACGTCGGAGGGGCCGAACCCGTACCACTCGTCGGTGGCGGTGAACAGGCGGGCGACGTTGCGGTGCTCGACCAGGACGCCCTTCGGCTGCCCGGTGGAGCCCGAGGTGTAGATCACATAGGCCAGGCTCTCCGGGGTGGCGAGCGGCTCGGGATCGGCCGCGTCGAGCGAGGCCAGCGCGGCCGCGTCGCGGTCAAGGCAGACATCCGTGGCGCCGGTGGCGGGCAGGCGGGACAGCAGGTCCTCCCGGCTGACGATCAGCGACGCCCGTGTGTCCTGTAGCACGAAAGCGATCCGGTCGGTCGGGTAGGCCGGATCGAGTGGGACATAGGCCGCGCCGGCCTTCTGCACGCCCAGGATCGCCACGATCGTCTCGATCGACGGCTCGAGGAACAACGCCACCAGCGTCTCCGGTCCCGCCCCGAGCTCACGCAGGCGATGAGCGAGCCGATTGGCGCGAGCGTTCAGATCCCCATAGGAAACCGTCGCGCCCTCGAAGCTCAGCGCCACCGCATCCGGCGCCGAAGCGGCGTGACGCTCGAAACGCTCATGCATACACGTGACCGGATAGCCCTCGTGGACCGGCGCGCTCCCACTCGCCGCGTCGTGCTGCTCGGCCGCCTCGAGCATCGGCAGCGCCGCCACGGGACGCGACGGATCCTCGACGATGCCTTCGAGCAGGGTCTGGAGATGTCCCAGCATGCGGGCGATGGTCGCCGCCTCAAACAGGTCGGTGCAGTACTCGAGCGAGATCACCAGACCGGTCGGACCGTCGCGAACCAACAGCGCCAGATCGAACTTGGAGGTGCCCCGCTCGGCGGCGATGGGCTCCTGCTCCAGCCCCGCGAAGCCGCCGGAACTCTCTGCGGCGCTCTGCGCGTGGAAGAAGACCTGGGCCAGCGGCGCATGGCTGCGGTCTCGCTTCGGGTTGAGCTCCTGGACCAGCTTCTCGAAGGGGAGATCCTGATGCGAGAAGGCTCCGAGCGAGGCTTCGCGCACCTGCGCCAGGTTGTCGCTGAAGGACGCGTTGCCGTCGATGCTCGAGCGCAGCACCAGCGTGTTGACGAACAGCCCGACGATGCCCTCGAGCTCAACACGGCTGCGGTTGGCCACCGGGGAGGCGACGAGGATGTCGCTGCGTCCCGTGTAGCGCGCAAGCATCGTCATGAACGCCGTCAGCAGCGTCATGAACATCGTCACGCCCTGTTCCTCCCCGAGCGCACGCAGGCTCTCGGCGAGTGGTGCCGGCAGCGTCCGGCGGACAGTCGCTCCGCGGAAGCTCTGCACAGCCGGCCGGGGCTTGTCGGTCGGGAGCTCGAGCAGCGCGGGAGCGCCCGCGAGCTGTTGCCTCCAATACTCGACCTGCTCGTCCAGGCCCCCGGTCTCCATCCATTCCTGCTGCCAGACCGCGTAGTCGCCGGGCTGGATCGTCAGCTCGGGTAGCTCCGCCACCCGCCCCTCGAGCTTGGCGTTGTAGAGAGCGGTCAGCTCGCGCTTGATCACTCCCACCGACCACGCGTCGGAGACGATGTGATGGACGGTCAGGATGAAGATGTGATCCTCGTCGGCCAGCCGTATCAGTGCGACGCGGACGAGTCGGTCGCCGGCCAGATCGAAGGGCCGCCGGGCTTCCTCGTCCACGAGCATCCGCGCCCGCGCCTCGGCGTCCGCTCGGCCGCGCAGGTCGGTGTGCACCAGGGTCAGCGGTCGCGGCGGGCTGATCAGCTGCTGCGGAGTTCCCTCCTCCAGGAAGAACCCCGTCCGCAGCGACTCGTGGCGCTCGACGAGCCCGTACAGCGCCGCCTCCAGCGCCGCCACGTCCAACGGGCCGCGCAGCCGCGTGACCAGCGGGACGTTGTACGTCGCGCTGCCCGGCTCGAGCTGGTCCAGAAACCACAGCCGCTGCTGCGCGAAGGACGCCGGTAGCGCGAATGCCTCTCCGGCTGGCTCGGTGCTCTGCAGTGTCTCCGTCTCAGTGCTCATCGTCAGCTGGGCGCCCGCCGGAGCGGGGGCCTGGCCACGCGCACGAGCGCGGGCTGGGGTGCGGGGGCCGTCTCACTTATGTGCTTATCGACCGCTTCGGCCAGTTCCATGATCGTCGGAGTGTCGAAGATCGAGCGCAGGAGGAGGCTGACGCCAAGATCCTCACGCACGCGTGACATCACTCGCATCGCCAGCAGCGAGTGACCGCCGAGCGCGAAGAAGTTGTCGTTGATCCCGATCTCGTCGACGGTCAGGATCGCGCTCCAGATCTCGGCCAGTCGCCGTTCGGTGTCGGTGCGGGGGGCGACGAACTCGTCGACCGCCGCGGCCTGATCCCACTCCGGGTCCGGCAGCGCATCCCGATCGATCTTGCCGTTCGGCGTCTGCGGGAGCTCGTCGAGCATCACGTAGGCGCTGGGGATCATGTAGTTGGGCACGTGATCGGCGACGAACGCCCGCAGGTCCGTGGCCTCCGGGGCGGGACCGGCAGGTTCGATGTACGCGACCAGCCGCGTCTCCCCGCCGGCGTCCTCTCGATCCACGAGTGCCGCTGCACGGACGCTCGGATGGCGCTCGAGCACCGCCTCGATCTCGCCCGGCTCGATCCGGAAGCCGCGGATCTTGAGCTGACGGTCAGTGCGACCGAGGAAATCGATCGTGCCGTCCGGCAGCCAGCGGGCCAGGTCCCCGGTCCGGTACAGCAACGCTCCGGGCTCGTCGGCGAACGGATCGGGCAGAAACTTCTCGGCCGTCAGCTCGGGTCGGTTGAGATAGCCCCGCGCCACGGCGATTCCGCCCACGCACAACTCGCCCGGGATCCCGATCGGCTGCGGTTCCTGATTCTCGCCGAGGACATAGATCCGGGTGTTGTCAAGTGGACCGCCGATCGGTACGAAGCGACCCGGCAGCAGTTCGGCGTCATCGGCCGGCTCGAACCAGGTGCTGTCGATCGTGGCCTCGGTCAGGCCGTAGGAGTTCACCAGGCGCGTGCCCGGGCCGCACAGGCTCTTGTAGAGCATGTACTTCTCGTTGCGCCACGCCTCGCTCGAGATGATCACCAACCGCATGTGATCGAGTCGTCGCCCCTCGCGCTCGATGTGCTCGAACAGCAGCGCCGCCGTGGCCGGAACAAATTCCGCCGTGTCCACACCTTCGCGGAGCATCAGCCTGAGCAGCGCCGGCGGATCGATGACCACCTCGATCGGGCAGAGCACGAGCTTGGCTCCGGCCAGCAGCGAGCGGATCAGATCTCCGGTGAACACGTCGAACGAGAAGCTGGCCATCTGCAGATGCGCCGTGCACTCGCGCAGGCGGTAGGCGCGCTCGTAGGCGAAGAACGCGCTGGCCAGGCTGCGGTTGGCGATCATCGCGCCCTTCGGCGTGCCTGTCGATCCGCTCGTGTAGATGATGTAGGCGAGGTCGTCGCCGCCGGCGGTGGTCGGGGGGTTCTCCTCCGAGGAGCCGTCGAGCGCGCCCGGCGAATCGATCGCGATGATCTTCGCGTCGGTCGCAGGAGCTGTGGACAGGTGCTTCTCGTGGGTCAGCAGCACGGCCGGCTGCGCGTCGGCCACCATGAACTCGATCCGGTCACGCGGATACATCGGATCCAGCGGGATGTAGGCGCCGCCCGACTTGACCACGCCCAGCACCGCGGGCACCAGGTCGATCGACTTCTGCATCAGGATCCCCACCAACGTACCCGGACCGACGCCATCGCTGCGCAGTCGAGCGGCGATGCGATTCGCGCGACGATTGAGCTCGTCGAAGGTCAGCCGCTGCTCGCCGAAGACGACCGCGTCCGCTTCAGGCGTACGGGCCACCTGCTCCTCGAACAGCTCCTTGATCGACTCGCGCTGCTCCAGCGTCTTGCCGTGCGCGTTCCAGGACACCACCACCTTGGCCCGTTCGCCCTCGGAGAGCATCGACAGCTTGGAGATCGGCTGGTCCGCGTTACTGCCGGCGCTCTCGGCCAGCGTGCGGAAGTGCTCCATCATCCGCGCGACCGTCGCCGGCCTGAACAGCTCGGTGCTGTACTCCCAGGTCGTGTTCAGCCCGGTCGTCCGCTCGCTCATCCCCAGCAGGACGTCGAACTTGGCCCATCCCTTCTCATGGCTGATCTCGCTGGAGCGGATCCCCTCGGGCTGGAACTTCGGGCGCTGCGTCTGCCAGGCCGGATTGTGCAGCACCAGCATCGCCTGGTAGACCGGGGTCTGGCTCAAGTCACGGGCGGGATTGGTCGCCCGCACGACGTTCTCGTAGGGGACGTCGGCGTTGGCGAACGCCTCGAGCGTCGTCTGACGCGCGCGATCGAGCAGCTGATTGAACGTCGGGTTGCCGGAGAGGTCCATCCGCAGCGCGAGCGGGTTGATGAAGTAGCCGACCATCGACTCGAGCTCGGTCCGGTTGCGCCCGGCGAACGGCGTGCCGATGACCACGTCTTCCTGCCCCGAATAGCGGCTCAGCAGCGTCGAGAACACGGCCAGCAGGGCGACGAACAAGGTGGAGTCGGTGCGCCGGGCGGCGGAACGGAGCCCTTCTCGGGTCGCCACGTCCAGCATCAGGCTCATGTTGTTGCCGACCCAGGAGCGCGCCGGCGGGCGGGGATAATCGGTCGGCAGGTCCAAGCGCGAGGGCGCTCCCGCCAGCTTGCGCTTCCAGTACTCGAGCTGCCGGTCGGCAACGCCTCCGTCGAGCCACTTGCGGTGCCAGACCGCGTAGTCGGCGTACTGGATCGAGAGCTGCGGGAGTTCCGCCTCGGCGCCCTTGCCGATCGCGTCGTAGAACGCGGTCAGGTCCCGGTACAGGGCGCTGCGCGAGTAGCCGTCGGTGGCCACGTGATGCATGTTGAGCATCAGGATGTGGTCGTTATCCGACAGCCTGATCACCGTCGTGCGCATCACCGGCCCGTTGACCAGATCGAATCGGAACCGCGACTCCTGCTTGAGGATCCGTTGCGACTCGGCCTGCTGGTCGTCGGGGTTCATCCCGCCGAGATCGATCACGTTCAGCTCGACCTCGTGTGGTTGCCCGATCAGCTGCATCGGCTTGCCGTTCACCATGTCGTAGGTCGTGCGGAGGATCTCGTGGCGGGCCACCAGCGCGTCCAGCGAGCGGCGCAGCAGCTCGAGGTCCAGCGGGCCCTCGAGCTGGAACGACCCCGGAGCGTTATAGGCGATGCCGTCGTCGAAGACCTGGCTGAGCAGCCACAGCAGCTCCTGGGAATAGGAGAGCTCACAGGGGCTGAAGTTGGTGCGGGGGGTGATCGTGTTCTGGCGCGCGGCTGTCGCGCTGCGTTGCATCAGGCGCTGCTCCAGCAACGCGCGCTGAGCCGGGCTCAGGTTCTCGAGCCGCCGCGCGACCCGGGATGAGTCGCTGCTCATAGCTCCGACGCCTCGGCCTCGGCCAGCAGGTCGGCGAGCTCGTCCTCGCCCGCTTCTCCGAGCAGTCCCGAGGTCACGGCGATCGCCAGCTCGCGCACCGTCGAGTTCTCGAAGACGATCCCCAGGTACAGATCGATGCCCATCGTCTCCTGCACGCGGGCCAGCATCTTCACTGCCAGGAGCGAATGTCCGCCGAGGTCGAAGAAGTCGTCGTCGATCCCCACCCGGTCGACGCCCAGCACCTCGGCCCAGATCGATGCCAGGCCTTCCTCGACGGGGGTCTCGGGAGCCATGTAGGAGCCCGCCAGGTCCGGCCGGATGTTGTCGGGAGCCGGCAGCGAGCGGCGATCAAGCTTGCGGTTCGGGGTGGTCGGGAACTCCGCCAGCGTGACGAAGGTCGACGGGACCATGTACGGGGCCAGCTGCGCCTTGCACAGCCGCCGCAGGGCGTCCACCTCGATGATTCGCCCCTCCGCCGGGACGATGTAGGCGACGATCCGCTGGTCTCCGGGATTGTCCTCGCGCACGATCGCCGCGGCGCCCGCGATGTCCGGGTGCGCGGCGAGCACCGCCTCGATCTCCTCGAGCTCGATCCGGAAGCCCCGCAGCTTCACCTGGAGGTCCACCCGCCCGAGATATTCGAGCGTCCCGTCCTCACGCCAGCGCACCAGATCACCGGTGCGGTACAGCCGGTCGGAACCGTCGGCGGAAAAGGGATTGGCGATGAACTTCTCGGCGGTCAGCTCGGGCCGGTTCAGGTAGCCGGGAGACAGCCCGTCGCCGCCGATGCAGAGCTCGCCCGGGACTCCGATCGGGACCGGTTGCCGTGCGGAGTCGAGCACGTAGAAGGTGGTGTTCCACAGCGGTCCGCCGATCGGCACCGAGCCCTCGCCCGGCTCCAGCTCGAGCACCGAGGACCACACGGTGGTCTCGGTCGGGCCGTACACGTTCCACAGCGATGAGCCGCGGGTGCGCAGCTCTTCGGCCAGGGCCCGCGGCAAGGCCTCGCCCCCGGCGGAGATCTTCAGCCCGGCGCTTCCCTTCCATTCCGCGTCGACGAGGAGCTGCCACGTGGTAGCCGTCGCCGCCATCGAGGTTGCCCCGGCACGGGCCAGCCAGTCGGCCAGGTCGACGCCGTCCATGGTCACCTCACGAGGGACGATCAGCAGCCGCGCGCCGACCATCAGCGTCAGGTAGTAATCGGGGACGGGGAGGTCGACCGCGTGGGTGGCAACGCTGGCCACCACGTCGTCCTCCGAGGTACCGGGCCGCTCGCGCATGTAGGCCAGCAGGTTGGCCACCGATCGGTGGATGGTGACCACGCCCTTCGGCCGTCCGGTCGAGCCCGAGGTGTAGATGATGTACGCGGGTTGCCCGGGATCGACGGCGATGCCGGTGGGCTCGCCGGAGCGCTGGTCGATCCGCTGCCGGTCTCGGTCCACGGCGATCACCGTGGCCTCGAGCGGATCGATCACCCCGAGGAACCGTTCCTGGGTGACCAGCACCGGCGCCTGCGCGTCGGCCAGCATGAACTCCTGGCGCTCGGGCGGGAACGTCGGGTCGATCGGCACGTACGCCGCCCCGGTCTTGAGGACGCCGAGCATCGCGACGAGCATGTCGGGGCAGCGGTCCATACAGATGCATACGAGGCCGCCCGGCTCCACGCCGGCGTCGATCAGCTCATGCGCGAGCTGATTGGTGCGGGTCTCGAGCTCGGCGTAGGTGAGCCGCTCCGGCCCGGAGAAGATGGCGACACGGTCCGGCGTCTTGGCCGCCTGCTCGCTGAAGCGCTCGTGCACGCAGCGCTGGTCGTAATCGTGCCGGGTGTCGTTCCAGTCCACCAGCATCCGCCGGCGCTCCGCCGAGGTGAGGAGCGGCAGCTCCGACAACCGTTGCTGAGGATCGCGCAGGACCCCCTCAAGCAGGGTCCGGTAGTGGCCGATCAGCCGGTCGATCGTGGCTGCGTCGAACAGGTCGGTCGTGTACTCGAGGTCGGCGTGCAGAGCGCCATCGTCGAGGTCGCGCAGGATGATCGAGAGGTCGAAGCGTGACCACTCCCATCCGGGCACGGGACGCCGCTGGAGCGCCTGGCCGGCCAGCTCGGGTGGCTGAGCCGGGGCGACGTCGTAGCCGAAGAGCACCTGGAACACGGGCGAATAGCTCTGCGCGCGCTCCGGGTTCAGGGCCTCGACGACCTTCTCGAACGGGAGCTCCTGGTAGACCTGAGCCTCCATCGTCGTCTCTTTGACGCGGCTCAGCAGCTCGGCGAAGGTGGGATCTCCGGATAGGTCGGTTCTCAGCGCGAGGGTGTTGGAGAAGCAGCCCAGTAGCTGGCTTACCTCCTCGTAGTGCCGCCCGGACGCCGGGGCGCCGACGACGACGTCATCGACTCCCGCATAGCGGTGCACGAGCGTCTTGAAGGCCGCCATCAGCAGCACGAATATCGAGACGCTGTGGCTCCGCGCGAGCGCCCGGAGCGGCCCCGCGAGCTCGCTGTCGATCGTGAACTCCTGCCATTTGCCGCGGTAGGTCTGCACGCTCGGTCGCGGCCGGTCGGAGGGAAGATCGAGTCGCTCCGGGGCGCCTGCCAGGCGGGAGGTCCAGTAATCGACCAGTTCGTCGAGCTGGCTGCCGCTGAGATGCTCGCGCTGCCAAGCGGCGAAGTCGGCGTACTGGATCGGGAGCGGCGGCAGCGTCGACTCCCTCCCGCTGCGCAGCGCGTCGTAGAGCTCGTCGAGCTCCCGGAACAGGATCGCGCTCGAGACGTGATCGGACCCGATGTGGTGGAACACGATCAGCAGCAGGTCCTCGTCGGGGGCGAGGTGGACCAGCGCGGCGCGGAGCAGCAGGTCGGAGGAGATGTCGAACGGCCGGGTGGCGAACTTGCCCAGCACCTCCTCGGCCTCAGCCTGACGCGCTTCGGGCGCCGCGGAGCGAAGGTCGGAGACGGAGAGCTCGACATCGCGCGACGGCGAGACCTCCTGAACCGGCTCGCCGTCGATCAGCCGGATCGTCGTGCGGAGGATCTCGTGCCGGCCGGCGATCGCGGTCAGCGCCTGCTTCAGCAGTGCCTCGTCGAGCGTCGCCCCCACCCGGACTAGAGTCGGCACGTTGTAGGCCGGCAGCCCCGGCATGATCCGGTCAAGCAGGAACAGCCGCTGCTGCGGGAAGGACAGCGGCCGCGGGCCGTCCTGCGCCAGCCGCGGGATCGTCTGCGTCGGATTGTCGGTCGTGCTCATCAGCTATCCCGCCTCGGGGAGGTGTCCCTCGCCGGCCAGTAGCCGCTCGGCGTCCTCGTCGGAGAGCCCCTCGAGCTCGGACAGCAGCTTGGCCGTTTCGTCCTGCTCGGAGTCGCCCATCATGCGCATGATCTCGGCGGCCAGGCTCTCCACGGTCGGACAGGTGAAGAGGCTGTGCAGCGGCAGATCGACAGCCAGGCCGGTGCGTACCTGGGCCACCACCTGGGTGGCGACCAGCGAGTGCCCGCCGATCTCGAAGAAGTCGTCGGTCACGCCGACTCGCTCCAGGCCGAGCGTCTCCGCCCACATCGCCGCGACTGCCTCCTCGATCGGCGTACGCGGCGCGACATACTCCGTCTCGGTCTGGCCGGTGAGGGTGGCCGGGTCGGGCAGCGCGCGCCGGTCGACCTTGCCACTCGGCGTACGGGGCAGCACATCGAGCGTGGCGATCACCGACGGGATCATGAACTCGGGCAGCCACTCGGCGAGGTGGCCGCGTAGCTCCTCCTGGCTGACGGTGCCGGTGCTCGCGCAATAGGCCACCAGGCGCACATCGCCCGAGGCGGCGGGCTGGGTCACGATCACCGCGTCGCTCACCGCGGGGTGCGAGCGCAGCGCGGTCTCGACCTCGGCGGGCTCGACGCGATAGCCGCGAACCTTGATCTGCTCGTCGTCGCGCCCCAGGAACTCGAGCGTCCCGTCCGGCAGCCACCGGGCCAGATCGCCGGTCTCGTACATGCGCCCACCCGCGGAGAACGGATCGGAGCTGAATCGCTCCGCGGTCAGGTCGGGCTGGCCCACGTAGCCTTGCGCGATCCCCGCCCCGCCGATGAAGAGGCCTCCGGGCACACCCAGCGGAACCAGCTCCCGGTGCTCGTCCAGCACGTAGCAGGACGTGTTGGCGATCGGCTTGCCGATCGGCACGGTGGCCGGCTGAAACGGCCCGGGGCCATCGCCGACGGGGAACGTGGTGCAGCCGATCGTGGCCTCGGTCGGGCCGTAGTGGTTGAGAATCGGCACCTCGGAGATCTCGCGAACCCGCGCGATCAGGTCCCACGGTGCGCGCTCGCCGCCGAGCACGAGCCAGCGGCGGGGAAGGACACCGGCCTCGCCGCCGGTCAGCAGGGCCCCGATGTGCGACGGCGTGATCTTGAGGACGTCGACCGGCGTGCGCTCGAGCTCTCGTGCCATCGCGGCGCCATCGGCGACTGCCCCCGGGCTGAGCAGCACCAGCGTGCCGCCGGAGCAGAGCGCGCCGAAGACGGAGGTGTTGCCGAGGTCGGTCGAGATCGAGGTGACCAGGCCGAACGACAGGGGCTCGCGGTCGGCCCCCAGTCGCGCGGCGATGAACGTTGCGTAGTTGACCAGGTTCGCGTGGGTCACCCCGACGCCCTTGGGCGTCCCGGTCGAGCCGGAGGTGTAGATCACGTAGGCCAGCTCGTCCGGATCGACGGTGACCTCGGGCGCCGTCTCAGGCTGGCTCTCGAGCGTGGCCCGGTCGCGATCTAGGCAGACGATCTGCCCGGCGAACTCGGGTAGGTGCTCGAGCAGCGACTCCTGGCTGACGATCACGCTCGCCCCGGCGGTCTCGAGCTGCTGCCCGAGCCGCGCGCGCGGGTGCTCGTAGTGAAGCGGCAGGTAGGCGCCGCCGGCCTTGAGAATCCCGAGCAGCCCGACCACCATGTCGGTGCGGCGCTCGGTGCACAGCCCCACCGCCTTACCAGGCCCGACGCCGGCGGCGCGGAGGTGGTGGGCGAGCTGGTTGGCCCGGGCGTCGAGCTCGGCATAGGTGAGCGAGCCGTGCTCGTCGATCACGGCGGTCCGCGCCGGCGATTGGGCCACCGCGGCGGCGAACCGCTCGTGGACGGCGCCCGCGGGCACCGGCGCGTCGTTGGCGCCCCATTCGACCAGCAGGCGGTCGCGCTCGGCCTCGTCGAGGACGTCGATTTCGCCCACGGCGATGGCCGGATTGGCGGTGATCAGCTGCACGGCGTGCTCGAGCCGGCGGGCCAGCCGCTGCACGTCATCGCGATCGTGCCAGGCGGGGTCGAAGTACAGCTCGAGCCGGGGATCGCCCTCGCCGCTGCAGCAGCACAACTCCAGTCCGAGGCCGCGCCCCGTGTCGATCACCCGCTCGAGCTTCACCGACAGCTCGGGGGTTACGACATGAACGCTTTCGGCGGCCACGAATCCGATCTCCACTCCGGGCCCGGCTGCGACAGGGGCGTAGTCCTGCCAGACGAGGGCCGCAGCCCGAGCCTCGTCCAGGATCTGCTGGACCTCGGCGAACGTGCGCTCCGGCGGCAACTCGGTCTGCAGCGGCACCGTCCCTGACAATGCCCCGACGGCGCCCTCGAGATCGGCGTGCCGCCGGGCGCTGGGGACGAAGGCGATCGTCGGTGCCTGCACGCCGGCGGACCGCGCGATCACCGCGCACCACGCGGCGTGGGCGAAGGACTCAACCGTGGTCCCGAGGTCCTTGGCTCCCTCGTTCAGCGTGGAGGCGAGCTCGAGCGACAGGGCAACGTGCTCGGTGGCGAGCGGCGAGCCGGGAAGGGAGGCGGCGAACGGCAGCGCGGGGCTGCTCACCGCGGCGATCCCGCTCCAGTATTCGCGCGCCGTGATCGCCTCGGCGTCCTCGGCGCTCTGGAGCTCGAGCTGCCAGGCCGCGAAGTCGGCGTACTGGAGCGGGTCCTCGGCCAGCGCGCCGTGACCGGTCAAGTGGTGGGCGAGCTCGCGGACCAGGATCCCGGCCGAGGCGGCGTCGGCGCAGAGCGAGGAGACGGTCAACACCAGCGTGTGCAGGGCGTCGCCGTCGGTGACCAGCACGGCCCGCAGCAGCGGACCGGCGGCGAACTCGAGCGGGGCGCGGAGCTCCTGAGCGCAGACGTCGGCCAGTCGCTGCGATTGCTCGGGGGCCGGCAGCGCGCCGACCTCGACCGTCTCCCAGGCCGGCTCGAGCTCGTCGCTGACGACCTGGACGGGGACCAGGATCCCCGGCTGGCGGACGAACGTTGTGCGCAGGATCTCGTGTCGCGCTACCGCGGCAGCGAGCGCCCGGCGCAGGCCGGCCGCGTCGATCGCTCCGTCCAGCGACACCGCGGCCTGAACTCGCCCCGCCGGCCCTTCGGGGGCCGCGAGCCAGAGCCGCTCCTGCTGCGGCGATACCTGAAAGCTCTCTCCAATTTTGTCCGACATAGACTCACCCCTGAGGCAGCCGACCCCGCCGACCCGCCTGACCTAATTCGGATTACGAGACCCGCGCGGCCGCCGCCATTCTTGGCCAGACCAAACCACGCGTCGTGATTTTGACATACGAGAAGGAATCCTACGAATCATTCCCTGATAGGGCCGCCGCGTACCACGTCGGCCAGCGTGGCCACCGTCGGGGCGGCGAGTAGGGCCCTGAGCGGAATATCGGCGTGTTCGCGCCGAATCCGCATGATCGCCTGCGTGGCCAGCAGCGAATGTCCCCCGAGGGCGAAGAAATCGTCGAACACGCCGACCTGGTCGGTCCCGAGCAGCTCGGACCAGATGCCGGCGATCTGCTCCTCGATCGCATCACGGGGGGCGACGTACTGGGCCTCGCGCCGCATCTCGGCCGTGGCCAGTGAGGCCAGGGCTTTCCGGTCGATCTTGCCGCTCGGCGTGAACGGAAGCGAATCCAGCTTCGCGAACGCCGCCGGCACCATGTACTCGGGTAGTGATGTCGACAGGTGGGCCTGGAGCTCGTCGACGGTCGGCTCCCCGCTGGCGGAGATGTAGGCGACCAGGCGGAGCTCGCCTCGGTCGTCGGGCTCCGGGACGACTGCCGCCTGACGGACCGCTGGATGTCGCGCCAGCACCGTCTCGATCTCACCGGGCTCGATTCGGAAACCGCGGATCTTGACCTGATCATCGATCCGGCCCAGGAACTCGATCGTCCCGTCGTGCAGACGGCGTACCCGATCGCCCGTCCGGTACATGCGCCCGGGCTCGGCGCTGAAGGGGTCGCTGACGAACGGGCCGGTGGACTCGGCCGCGTCCGGCGCGGTTCCGATGTAACCGGCGGCGACGCCGGCGCCCCCCACGCACAGCTCGCCCGGGATGCCGGGCGCCAGCGGCTCGAGCCGGCGATCGAGCACATAGGCGGTCGATCCCGCCAGCGGCCGGCCGATCGGCACGGTCGCGGCGTCGGCGCGCGGCTGACCCACCTCGTAGGCGCAGCACCCGATCGTGCACTCGGTCGGCCCGTAGTGGTTGAGGATGCCGACATCGGGCGACAGCTCGCGGATGCGCTGCACGAGTTCCCAGGAGAGCGCCTCGCCGCCTGTCACCAGCCAGCGACGTGGCAGGATCGCCGGTCCGTTCTCGCCCGCTATCAGGGCGCGCAGGTGCGAGGGGGTGATCTTCAGGACGTCGAGGCGATCGTCGCCCAGCTCGCCGGCCATCGACTCGCCATCCATCGACGCCCCCGGGCTGATCAGCCGGACCGAGCCACCGCTGAGCAGCGCCGGGAAGATGCAGGTGTTACCGAGGTCGGTGCTGATTGCCGAGACCACCCCGAAGCGCAGTCCCGCCGCCGCCTCGCTGCCCTCGGTCAGGCGACGGGACATGTGCGCGGCGTAGTTGGCCAGGTTCCGGTGGGTGACCGCCACGCCCTTGGGCAAGCCGGTCGACCCCGACGTGTAGATCACGTAGGCGACGTCGTCGAGCCCTGCGACGGGCTCCGGATCCTCCTCGGCGAAGGCGGCGATCCGCTCGCGGTCGCGGTCGAGGCATACCACCTGGCCGGCGAACTCGGGAAGCCGGGCCAGCAGATGCTCCTCGGTGACCAGCACCCTGGACTTGGACTCCGAGAGCTGGTGGGCGATCCGTGCCGCGGGGTGGTCGTAGTTCAGCGGCAGGTAGGCGCCGCCGGCCTTGAGGATTCCCAGTACGGCGACCAGCAGTGCGGGCGTGCGCTCCATCGCCAGGCCGACCACATCGCCCCGGCCGACTCCCGCATCGCGCAGGAGATGGGCCAGGCGGTTGGCGCGGGCGTTCAGCTCGCCGTAGCTGAGCCGGCCGGTGGCCCCCGCGACGGCCGGGGCCGACGGCGCCGACGTCGCCCGCTGCTCGAAGCCGTGGTGAAACAGGATGCCGGCGTCCTCGTCGGGAGCCGGGCCGACCGCATCGGCCAGAATCGCCTCCCGCTCGTGGGCGTCGGCCAGGGGGAGCAGCGCGACCGGCCGTGACGGATCGGCCATCGCTCCGGACAGCAGAGCGTGGAAGCGGGTGGCCAGCTCGGAGGCTTCCGCCGGTCCGAAGCTGGCCGGATCGGCCCGGAGCTCGACGCGGAGCTGCTCGCCGCATGAGCGCACTGAGAGCAGCAGGCTCATCCCCGGCGCGGCATTCAGCGCGGCGATCTCGAGCACCCCGGGCGGGTTGGGCGGGAGCTCGAAATGGGCAAAGCCGCCGACCGCGCCGGCGGTCAGGGCGCCGATGTCCTCCGGGGAGGCGAAATCCTGCCAGCGAGCCCCCTCCGCGCGCGCCCGCCTCACCTGGTCGAGCACCTCGGCGAGCGATGTGTCGCTCTGCAGGCGCGAGGAGATCGCCACCGGCTGCGCGTACGGACCGACCGCGCCATCGAGATCGGGTTGGGTGCGCCCGTCGCACCAACCGGCCAGCGTCACCTCGGTCGAGTCGGTCAGCCGGGCGATCACGGCGTGCCAGCAGGCCTCGAGGAAGACCGGGACGGCGACGCCCGCGGCGGCGGCCGCCGCACGCAGGCCGTCGAGCTCGACGGGGGTGAAGGGCACCTCGACGGGGAGGGCGCCGTTTCCCGGCGTCCCGGTGCCGACGAGCAGCAGCCTCGGCACCGGCGGGCGCTGCTCGGCCTGGGCACGCCACAGCGCGCGGCCGTCGACCGCCTGTTCATCCTCGCCCGCGATCAGCTCGTGGCGCCACTCGGCGTAGTCGGCGTACTGGACGGGCTCCGCCTCGCCCCCCTGGTTCCCGGTCAGCTCGGCCAGGATCACCAGCAGCGACGCGGCATCCGCGCAGCCGGCGTAGGCGGTCAGCGCTATCAGGCCGGGGGACCCCTCCGAGGAGAGCAGGAGCGCTCGTAGCAGCGGTCCGCGCTCCAGGTCGAACCCGCGCTGTGCCTCGCCGGCCAGAAGCGCGGCGAGTGAGGCGTGGTCCAGCAGCCCGCTCTCCGTGTCCTCGGACTGAACCCGCCACTCCAGGGCGAGCGAGTCGTGGATGACCTGACTGCGGTCGCGCATGCCCGCGGGGCGGGGAAAGGTGGTGCGGAGGATCTCGTGGCGCGTGCTGCAAACCTGCAGCGCCGCCTTCAGGTCGGCTTCGCGCACCGGGCCGGCGAGGACGGCGGCACATTGGACGACGGAGCGACCCGCCTCAGCATCCTGGAGCCAGGCCTGCTGTGGCGAGAGGCGAAACCCGACCGTCTCTGAGTTGATCTCCTGCGTCGACATCGTGTCCCCCTTAGGGTCCGCCACCTCAGTCGCGGACCACTTAGCCGTCAATGGTAATTGAGTTATCGGCCAAGGCACGGGTGGCCGCGACCTCCATGTCCGCGAGTCGCTCGAGCGTGTCGGGCACGCTCGAGGAGGCCGGCCGCCCGGCTCGGAGCGTGAGCGTCGCCTGCATGATCAGCGGCGCGATATGACCCCAGCGCTTGGCCAGCGGAAGGGCGTGTTCGGCCACCCATGCAGCCAGCCGCTCGTCGCTCTCGGATTTCGCCTGCGCCCCCGCGTACCGGCACATGAAGGCCCGATGCCGGGCGATCGACCAGATGTCGTCGGCCTGCCCATACGCCTGCGGATCCTGGCCGTGACGACGGAAGTGCTCGGCCAGGCGGCGGATGCCATCCGGCCCATCCGCGCCCTCGGGCGTGGTCCAGGCCGATACTTCGCCTTCGGTGAACCACTGGTGGCGGTACTGACCGGCGTCGGTGGTCTCGTCGCCCAGCGCCAGGATCTCGCGCAGACGGTGGATCGCGTTGTCTCCGGGCAGCGCCGGCAGCAGGTCGCCGAGCTTCTCACGGGTGACCGGATGCCGGGTCGCCTCCTGGACTCCGAGCTCGTTGCGGCACGCAAACGGATCGAGGACGTCCAGCCCTTCTGGGCCCTCGGCGACCACGAACCAGTGGGGGAGATGGTGCCGGCCGGCGGCGACATGCCAGGGAAGATGGAATCCGTCGCCCGCCACTATCACCCGGCCGCTGCGGTCGAGCTCCTCCAGCACGCCGTCGATCGCGGCCGGCAGCTCGTCGGCGCCGGCCCGGACCAGGCCGAGCTCGGCGCGTCGCTGCGGCGGGAAATACCCAAACCCGAACAGACCCTCCGCGGCCTCGGTGATCGTCAGCCAGAGACCGACGTTCACCAACCGGGGCCAATCCGCTTCCGCGGCAGCGCGCCAGGTCGCCACCGCGGCGCTGTAGCAGGTGAAATCGTTGCTGGCCGAGCAGAGGCTCTCCCAGCGCTCGGTGCTCACCGCCGGCGCGCTCATGGCACGCCGGCCCCGATGCCGCCGGGTTCCACGATCGAGAGGCCGCTGCTCTGCTCCTCGGCCAGGTGGTCAAGTAGCGCCACAGCCACGGTCTGGGGTGGCGTGGCGGCCAGCCTGGCGCTGGGGGTGTTGACCAGATCGGTTCGCAGCTTCGGCGACCTGGCCACGACGATCCGCGCGTCCGGCGTCGTGCTCGCCGCCCAGCGGGCCAGACCTTCCACCGCGGCCTTGGCGGCGGTGAACTGCGGCAGATCCCGTGGCGGTTCGATCACGGCGGGTGCCGAGGCGAACAGGATCCAGCCGCCCTGGCGTCGCAGACGCGGCAGGAACTCCCCCAGGGGCACGGCGGCCAGCCGGACGTCTCGGGCGACATGGTCGGCGAGCTCGACAGCCGACTCGCCGGTGAGCGCCATCGGTAACGGCGGTCCGGCGGCGCATAGCGCCAGGCCGTCGATCGACTCGCCCACCGAGCGGGCGATGCTCGCCATCGAGGCCGGGTCGGCGGCGTCCGCCCGGTGCGCGAACAGCCGCACCGCGAACGGTCCGGCCAGCCGACGCAGCTCCGTGGCGGCTTCGGTGGAGCTCGAGTAGATCACGTGGACGTGATAGCCCCGGGCCAGCAGCGTCAGGGCGAGCGCGGCGCCGAGCCCGCGGCTGCCGCCGACCACCACGACCGTGCCCCGGGCGGGCTCGTCGAGCCGTTCGCTCGAGGTGAGCGCGGCCGTCCCGGGCAGCGGCGTGGGGGCGAACGGGAAGCATTCGATAACGCCCAGGCAGCGCGGGCTGCCCGCCTGATCGGTGAGGGCGCCGTCGATCAGCAGCCGGTCGCTGCGCGCGTCGTAGTCGCGCAGCCGCAGCCGCTGGCGGGGGGGCGCGGCCGGCGGTGGCTGGGCCTCCCGGGCTACGATCGTGACCGCGGCGCAGAGTCCGTCGAACCCGGGGATCGACATGCCGACGGTGTGGCTGGCCCAGGCGATGCCGTCCAGCACGGCGGAATCGAGGCTCTCGACGCCGAAGCGGCGGGCAAGCTCTGGCAGCTCCGGTCCGGTCCGGTACTCGCCGAGGATCTCCGCGGGAAGGCCGTGGGCCAGGACCGAGGCCGGTTCGCCCTCCGCCGTCGCAGTCGGCGGGGCGGCGTCGCTGCCGCTGGTGGTCACGCGGGCGAGCAGCTTGCCGCGGCCGGTCAGCCGCAGCTCCCAGTCCTCGGGTCGGTCTGGGCGGTTCCGGCCCCGGACGAGCGAGACTGCGCCGGGGAGCACCGGGCCCGGAAACGTCGAGCGCACAGAGCGGATCCGCGCGAGCACGTCCTCGGGCAGCAGGCCCAGCATGGCGATCGTCAGCAGGCCACCGAAGACGATGCACTCGCCGAACGCCGTCCGCCGGGCAAACGCGGGATCCATGTGCAACGGGCTGCGGTCGCCGCTGGCGGCGGCGAACAGCTCCATGTCCTCGTGCGTGAAGCGGAGCTCCCGCTGCACCGAGTCGGGCTCAGGACGCCGGGGCACAGTCGAGCACCAGTCGCTTCAGCGAGCCCACGCTCTGCTCCTCGAGCAGCGCGTCGTCGGGCAGTCGCACGAGGAAGCGGGTCTCCAGCTCGTGCACGATCCGGATCTGGGCGAGCGAATCCCAGCCTTCGACTGTGCTCGGGCGGTCCTCGTCGGCGACGTCGATGTCCCACCCCAGCACTTCCTCGAAGACCTCGGTGAAGGTGCGTTCGAACTGCTCGTCTCGAATCATGTCTCGTCGGCAATGTAGAGGCTCTCGATCGGCCCCTGGCCCGAGAGGTCGTAATCCCAGCGATGCTCGTCATCGTCGGACGCCACGAACCCGAGCCTCGGATACAGGTCGGCGACGAGTGCGTTGCGCGGTCCCGGGACGTAGATCCCGCGGAGCCGGGCTACCCCGGCGCCGGCCGCGGCGCGCCCAAGATGACCCAGGAGATGGTTCTCGGCGGTCCGGCCGATGACCCGGCAGCTCATCAACAGCGTGTCGATCACCCCGACCGACGGATCCTCCTCGCTCGGCAGCACGAACCCGAGCCCGATCAGCCCGTGGCGCGCGAAGCGGTCCTCGAGCTCCAGCGTCATGCAGATCGCCCCGGGGCGCGCGGCCAGCCGCTCGATCTCCTGACGAGTGTGGCGGCGCAGCGTCAGGTTGAACTGGTTCGTCTTCTGGGTCAGCTGGGCGGCGCGCTCGAGCGAGGCCTGATCGAGGCGGCGGACCCGGGCCCGCATCTCGAGCGAACGCCAGAATTCCTCCAGCGAGGCCGCGCCGGCCTGGAGCGTCGCGGCCTGGGCGCGGGCCTGGTAGGAACGCTGCCGATCGACGTCGTCGCGGGACAACGAGGAAAGCTCGAAGCGCACGCTAGCCGCCAGCACGCTGACGCGCTCGGACGGCGGCGAGTCGAGACACAGCGTCCTCACCTCCGGCAGCGCGGAGGCGACCTGCTCGCACTCCGCCGGGTTGTCGTCCACGAACACCAGCGCGTCGAGGCCGAGCCCCAGCGTGCCGGCGATCTCGGTGAGCTGCTCGGACTTCGGTCGCCAGTCCGCAACGAAGGCGGAGAAGTCCTCCAGTCGCAACCGCATCGCCGGGTTTGACTGGAACGGCTCCCGGGCCGCCTCGACGTCGTTCTTCGATGCCACCGCCAGGATCACCCCACGCCGCATCAGCGCGCGCAGGTATTCCTGGAGGGCGACGTAGGCCTCACCATCGCTCCCCTCGGCCAGCACGATCCCCGTTGGACCGTCTTCGCCCACCACGCCTCCCCAGAGAGTGTTGTCGAGATCCAGAACGATGCATCTGGGGGCCAGTCCGAGATCGCCCTCCAGCACCGCCGCCGTCTCACGCGAGAGCACCGTCAGTGCCTGGGCGCCGAACGGCTGGCGGGCCGCGTGCCAGAGGCGGGCATCAAGCCACGACTGCTTGCCGAGATGGGCGGCCAAACGCTCGGTGTCGACCAGGAGCACGTCCGCGCCGGCCGCGGTGGCGATCCGCCGGTTCAGCTCGCGGACCAGCGAGATCCGGCTGCCGGGCAATCTCGCGGCCAGATGACCGAACGGCGTCTCGTCCGGCACCACGAATCCGTGCTGCACCACACGGGCTCCGAGGTCCTGGCGAATCAACTGCCAGAGCGCGGGCCAGCGCGCCTCGGCCGCGCTCAGCAGCGCCTCTGAATCGTCGGCCAGCTCCGGGAAGCCGAGGTCGGCGGTGCTCGGCGCCAGCAGTACGTGAGTGGGCGCGAACTCAGCCAGGGCGCCGGGTCCAGCCATCAGCTCCTGCTCGAGCTGACCGTAGGGCGCGGCGTACAGCTCGGCATCGATTCGCATCGCCAGGCAGGCCAGCCGTAGATGCTCGCGCAGCTCGGCGGCTTCATAGGTGCAGAGCACGGCCAGTCGGATGGTGCGCGCGGTGGGGGGCGACCAGCCGCGCGGCGCTCCGGCCCGGATCACGTTGCGCGCGATGCTCCAGCTCGCCGTGCTCGATCCGGCCAGGAGCTCCGGGACGATCAGTCGCCAGGCTTCATCGAAGCGGCCTTCCGAGGTCAGCTCGCGGATCGCCGTCCGCGCGGCGACGGTGTCGGCGGAGGCGGCCACTAACGATCCCAGCCGAAGTCACGGCCGAGCAACTTGTAGAGCCGCTGGTTGTGGGGCCGGAAGTAGTCGCCCAGGACCTGTCGAGCCTCCGCGGGCAATGGGTCGTACTTGGAGACGAAGCGCGGCTCGAGATCGGCAGCCTCCTGGCGCGGGAGACCGAGAAACTGCTGGAGGCCGCCGAGCGTGCCCTGGGGGTCGGCGGCGAGATCCTCCATCGCCACGATGTGCAGCTGCTCGCGCGGGAAGTACGCCAGCCATCGCTCGAGTTGCTCGGCGTAGCGGCCACGGGCCAGGTACGTCCGGCCGATGTCCTCGATGGCGCCGCGGTCCAGCGCCAGGCCGTCGACGCGGAGCGCGGGATCTTCCGCCGCCACGGCGGTGATGAACGACTGCAGGGGCTCCTTCTGGTCGCGCCGCCGCATCTGGAACTGCGAATAGGCGCGCTCCACCGGCTCGCGCAGGGCGATGATCAGCTTCGCCCGGGGGATCACCTTGGCCATACGCGCGGGCACCAGCGGATCCAGCAGATATGACGGGCTGGCCTCGCCGGCGATGAACGGCCGGCCGTGCTCGCGCGCCGAGGCCTGGCGTTCGCGCTCCAAGGGGAAGAAATGGCGGTACCAGTCCGTGCCGCGTTCGTAGTGGAAGCTGAAGTAGTGGATCTCCTTGGCCGCGGAGCGCCTCACCTGGGGGTGTTCGCAGAGCCACGCGTACAGGCTGGTCGTGCCCGCCTTGGCGGCGCCGAGGATCACGAAGTCCGGGAGCATGCGACCACGGCCGGGATTGCGGCCGGTGGCTTTGCGCAGACCGTTGTAGCCGCCGAGCATCGATCGGTAGGCGCCGCGCGGCAGGCGCCGGCGCAATTGGCCGTCGAAGGCGTTGAGCCAGGTCTTACGGCGCTGGACCGGGAACGGCTCGTACCCCGGACGTGTCTCGTTGTCCGTCATCTGATCAGAATCGCCCACTGCTTCCCCTGCGGTTGCCGCTCGCCCCGCCGCAACGCAGAATAGCGCGCGTATCTGGCGCTACTATAGCCCCGTGGGCGACTTTCAGGAGGATGCAAGGGGTGCGTTTCCGCCTGCCGTGATACCGCCGAGGACGCCACTGGAAGCGGCGATCTGCAGTATCTGGCAGGACGCACTCGGGGTCGAGTCCGTGGATATACACGCGGACTTCTTCGACCTGGGCGGAGAGTCGCTGGCGGCCGTGCGCATGCTCGCCGCGGTCGATGACGTCCTGCTGGCTCCCGTGAGCTTCGCGGACTTCCTCGACGCCCCGACGGTGGCCGGGCTGGCTGAAGCCGTGCGCCGCTCGCGCCAGGGCCCCGCGCAGGCGGGCCCGACGCTCGAGGCCGGCGCGCAAAGCGGCAGCGCGCCCTGCACGTTCGCCCAGGAGCGGCTGTGGTTCGTCGACCAGCTCGGGGGCTCGACTGGCGCTTACAACGAGGTGCGCGGCGTCCGGCTCTCCGGAGCGCTGGACGTCCCGGCGCTGCAGCTCAGCCTTCGGGATCTGGTTCGGCGCCACGCCGCACTTCGCACCGCCTTCGCGGAGCGCGACGGCGCCCCCGCCCAGGTCTTTGAGCCGGATGTCGAGCTCACACTCGAGCAGATCGCCGTCGCTGAGGAGTCCGAGCGCCAGCGCCGGGTCCATGAGCTGGCCTCGCTGCCGTTCGACCTCGAACGGGCGCCCCTGCTTCGCGCGTATCTGCTCGCGCTCGCCGATGACGACCACGTACTGCTGCTCGTCTCACATCACACCGTCTCCGACGGTCAGTCGCATGTGGTGATGCTGCGCGAGCTGGGCGAGCTCTACCGCGCCCACCGGAGCGGCACCGAGCCTTCGCTGCCGTCACCCGGACTGCAATATCCCGACTTCGCGCGCTGGCAGCGGGAGCGCATGCAGGGGCAGGCCCTCGAGGACGCGGTCGCGCCGTGGGTGCAGCGGCTGGCCGGCGCGCCGGAGACGTTGGAGCTGCCGACCGACCGGCCCCGTCCGCAGATGCCGACGTACCGAGGCGCGACCCACCGGCTGCGCCTGGACCCCGCGACCGCCCGTGCGGTCCGGGACTACGCCGGGGCGAGGAAGGCGACGCCGTTCGCCACGATGCTGGCCGTCTACTACGTGCTGCTCGGGCGCCACAGCGGGCAGGAGGACGTGGTCATCGGCGCCACCACCTCGGGCCGCGACCGGTCTGAGGAGGAGAACGCGATCGGCCTGTTCGCCAGCACCGTGGCGCTGCGGGGCGACCTCTCGGGCGAGCCGAGCTTCGACGAGCTCGTGAACCGCGTGCGTGACTCCGTGCTCTGGGCGGTCGCCCACGAGCAGGCGCCGTTCGACCAGATCGTGGCGCGGATGGATCGCCCGCGCGATCTCTCCCGCCACCCCGTCTTCCAGGTCTTCGTGGCCAACGTGGCGCTGGCACGGCTGCCGATCGAGGGCGCCGAGCCCTATGACGCTCGGCCGGACACCTCGCGTTTCGACATCACCCTGTTCGTCGAGGAGCAGCCCGACGACGGGCTGCAGCTCGCCTGGGAATACAGCACGGACCTGTTCGACGCCGTGACGATCGAGCGCCTGGCGGAGCGGTACGTGAGGCTGCTCGAGGCGGCACTGGCCGATCCGTCCCGTCCCGTGGCGGCGCTGCCGATGCTCGAGGCGGCCGAGCAGCACGACGCGGCGAGTGGGAGCGCGCCGGTCCACGAGGGCTATCCGGTCACGTGTATGCACGAGCGTTTCGAGCGTCACGCCGCTTCGGCGCCGGATGCGGTGGCGCTGAGCTTCGAGGGCGCGACGGTTTCCTATGGGGATCTGAACGCTCGCGCCAATCGGCTCGCTCATCGCCTGCGTGAGCTCGGGGCGGGGCCGGAGACGCTGGTGGCGTTGTTCCTCGAGCCGTCGATCGAGTCGATCGTGGCGATCCTGGGGGTGTTGAAGGCCGGCGGCGCGTACGTGCCGCTGGACCCGGAGTATCCGAGCGACCGGATCGGGTTCGTGTTGGAGGACGCGGCGGTTTCGCTGATCGTCAGCCGGGAGGACCTGCTGGATCGCCTGCCGGCCAGCTCTGCGACCGTGGTCTGTCTCGACCGCGACGCGGCCGCGCTGGCCTCGCTCGACGCGGCCGATCCCGAGCCGCTCGCCACCCCGGAGAGCCTGGCCTATGTGATCTACACCTCGGGCTCCACCGGGCAGCCGAAGGGCGTCCTGGTCGAGCACCGCAACGTCGCCCGCCTGTTCACCGCCACCGACGAGTGGTACGGGTTCGGCCCCTCCGACGTCTGGGTGCTGTTGCATTCCTACGCGTTTGACTTCAGCGTCTGGGAGATCTGGGGCGCGCTCGCCTATGGCGGGCGCCTGGTCATCTCTCCCTTGTGGACGACCCGCTCCCCGCAGGGACTCGCCGAACTGGTGGCCGGCCAGGGCGTGACCGTGCTGAACGCCACCCCGAGCCTGTTCGTGACGGTCCAGGAGGACCTGCTCAGCGTCGCTGATCAGCTTGCCCTCCGATTCGTGATCTTCGGCGGGGAGGCATTGGCCCCGGCGGCGCTGCGCCCGTGGTACGAGCGCTTCGGTGAGGCCGGCGCGACGCTGGTCAACATGTACGGGATCACCGAGACGACCGTGCACGTGACCTACCGGCCACTGAGCGCGGACGACTGCGCGCGGGAGTCGAGTCCGATCGGGGTGCCGATCCCGGACCTCAGCCTGCATCTGCTCGACCCGAACGCAAGCCCCGTGCCGGTCGGCGTCGTAGGTGAGCTGTTCGTGGGCGGCGCCGGCGTCGCCCGCGGCTACCTGAACCGAGCCGGAGCTCAGCGCTCAGCGCTTCATCGAGAATCCATTCGGCCCGGGACGGCTGTACCGGACCGGGGACGTCGCCCGTCGCCTGCCCGACGGCGAGCTGGACTTCCGGGGCCGGATCGACGATCAGGTCAAGATCCGCGGCTTCCGGATCGAGCTGGGGGAGGTTCAGGCGGCGATCCGCGAGGTCGCGGGCATCGCCGAGACGGCGGTGCTGGCCGTGGATGCGGCTCCCGGGGACACCCGATTGGTCGCCTACCTGGTCGCGGACGGAACCGGGGTCGGCGCCTCCGATCAACTCCGCGAGGCGGTTTTGCACCACCTCGAGGAGCGACTGCCGGCCTACATGCTGCCGGCGTCGATGATGGTGATCGATCGCCTCCCGCTGACCCGCAACGGCAAGACCGATCGAAAGGCGCTGCCACCTCCGGTCTGGGAGACGCAGACGGTGACCGATGCAAGCGCGCCCCAAACGCCGACCGAGCGGCGGATCGCCGAGATCTGGCAGACCGTGCTGGGCGTGTCCAGCGTGGGCGGCGAGGACAACTTCTTCAATCTCGGCGGACACTCACTCCTCGCGGCGCGGGTGGTCACGCAGACGCGCAAGGCCTTGCAGGTCGAGCTTTCGGTGCGGGCGCTGTTCGAGCACCCCACCCTCTCAGACTTCGCGGCGATGGTCGACGCCGCGCGACCGGCCGCCGGCGCCTCGGTCTCGCCCGCGGCCGGCGCCTCGGTCTCGCCCCCGGCCGACGCCCTGGCCGGCGCCTCCGTCCCGCCACCGGCCGGGGCACCGGTCTTGGTCCCGCCAACGCCGGCGGCGAGGCTCGCGACCGCGCCGGGCCAGACGGGCTATCCGCTGTCCTTTCCCCAGCAGCAGCTCCTGTTCTTCGACGCGCTCGAACCCGGCAGCGTCACTTACAACGCAGCGCTGGCGATCCGGGTAGAGGGTGAGCTCGACGTGCCGCGCCTGCGCTCGGCGCTGGAGCGAGTCTTCGAACGTCACGAGGCGCTGCGCACCGTCTTGATCTGGGACGACGCGACCCCCCGCCAGGTCGTCCTGGAGACCTGGGACGTCGATCTCTCGGTGGTCGACCTGTCCCATCTGGTGGCCGCCGAGCGCGACACCGAGCTGGCCCGCCTCCTGCCGGAGCACTCGCGGCGGCCATTTGACCTGGCCAGCGAGCTGATGCTGCGCACGACCCTGTTCCGGCTCGCCGCCGACGAGCACGTGCTGCTGTTCCAGCCCCACCACGTCGCCTTCGATGCCTGGGCGGTGGAGATTCTCTACAGCGACCTGGGGGAGCTCTACGCCGCGGCCGGAGAGGGACGGGAAGCCGTGCTGCCCGAGCTGCCCGTCCAGTACCGCGACTTCGCCGAACGCCAGCGCGAGCGGCTCCGGGGAGAATTGCTCGACCACGAGCTCGACTTCTGGCGCGCCCAGCTCGCGGGGGCGCCCACGATCCTCCGGCTGCCGACCGATCGCCGGCGCCCGGCGATGCAGACGTTCGAGGGCTCGACCCTGAACGTGGCTCTTGACCGGCGCCTGGCCGATGACGTGCGCGAGCTGTGCTCGGCGAACGAGGTCACGCCCTACATCCTGCTGCTCGCCACGTTCGCGACCCTGCTCTACCGGCGTAGCGGCCAGGACGACATTCTGTTCGGAGGCCCGATGGCCAATCGCGACCATCCTGGCTTCGAGAATCTGATCGGCTTCTTCGCCAATACGATCGTCGTCCGCGTCCGTCTGGCCGGCAACCCAGAGTTCTCCGATCTCCTGGGGGGCGTGCGCGAGTCGGTGCTCGAGTCCTACGAGCATCAGGAGGTTCCGCTCGAGCTGGTGGTCGACGCGGTCAGACCGCAACGTGACCCCGGGGTCAATCCCTTGTTCCAGGTCAACTTCCGCGTCCGCGTGGGCGACCCGCCGGTACTGGCCCTCGACGGTGCGCGGACGAGCCTCGTGCCGGTCGACCTCGGCCTTGCCCGCTTCGACCTGGCGCTCGAGCTGCACGTCCTCGACGACGGCATCGCCGCCGAGTTCAACTACAACACCGCGCTCTTCGACGACTCGACTATCGCGCGCCTCGCGGTCGACTTCGAATCGCTGCTGCGCCAGGTGGTGGCCGATCCCGGTCGCCGGCTGCTCGGCTACGAGCTGACCGAGGAGGCAGGGATCGGCTCGGCCGCCCAGGACGGCGCTCCCCGGGCCGCCGGGATCCGCGGCTTCCGGCGCGAGCGCTGAGACCGGAACTCAGCGCGCCGTGAAGGCGGCGTCGACCGGAATGGCGATCCCGCTCACGCGCGCGGCGGCGTCGGACGCGAGCCAGACGATCGCCGCGGCGACGTCGTCCGCCGTGACCAGGGTGCCCAGGGGATGGTGCGGGAGCGAGAGCGCCTCGTAGTCATCGGTCTCGACGCCGAGCATCGAGGCCACGCCCGCCAGCATCGCCGAATCGAGATTGGGGTCGTCCTTGACCGAGGTCGGGCAGACCGCGTTTACGCGGATCGAGTGCGGCGCGCAGTCGAGCGCCAGGGCCTTGGTCAGGCCGATCACGCCGTGCTTGGCCGCGACGTAGTTGGCGAAATACGGAAACGCGACCAGACCGGCGGTGGACGAGACGTTGACGATCGATCCACCGCGCGCGGCGATCATGTCGGGCAGCACAGCCTTGGCGCAGCGCCAGACCCCGTTGAGGTCGACGTCCACCATCGTGGTCCACTCCTCCTCCTGCAGCTGATGGGCCGGCGCGCCGGCAGGTCCGACGAGCCCGGCGTTGCTGACCAGCACCGACACCGGCCCCAGCTCGTCGCGACAGCGGGTGACAGCCGCGTCGATCTGCCCCTGATCACGCACGTCGACTACGGCGGAGATCGTCTCAGCTCCCAGGCTACGGCAGCGCCGCGCGGTCTCCTCGAGTTGCTCGCGGGTCCCAAGTGGGTAAGGGCACTCCTGGATCTGCATGCAGATGTCGCTGACCAGGACGCTGGCCCCCTCGCGGGCGAACGCGAGCGCCGTCGCGCGGCCGACTCCTCGCGCAGCACCGGTTATGAAGACCACCTTGCCCATGTCCCTTGAAACCCTATTATGCGCGGCCATGATTGCTCGGGCCACGCGCGCCAAGGCCGGCGCGGCACTGGCTGTCCTCGTGCTGCTGGTCGGCGCGCAGGGCGCGCTCGCCGCACCTTCCGGCTCTGGAAAACAGCCCGCGTCCGGGCACCGAAACGCGCTCGCGCAACGCCGTACCGCCCCCAACCAGGGAGGCGGAGTCGTCCGGTTCAACCGGGAGGCCTATTCGTACCACGCGTCAACCGACATCCACACGGAGGCCAACCGGTATCAGGCGATCGTGCTGCAGGCCCCGGATGGCGCGCTGGTCGCCCGGCTCCACGCGGCCAACCCGCACCTGAAGGTCCTGGTCTACCAGGATGCCCTCTTCAGCAGCCCTCAGGATCCTCTGGGATTGACCACCTGCACGAACTACCTGACCGATGCGGTCACCCACCCGACCTGGTTTCTCAAGGACCTCAGAGGCCTCCCGATTCTGGCTCGAGCGTATTCCGGCAACGCCCTCATGGATCCTGCCGGCCCCGGCTATGAACAGGCCTGCGTCGGCCACGCGGTCTCGCAGGCGAAGCGCTTCGGATTCGACGGGATCTTCATGGACGGCGTGACCGCGTGGGTCCAATTCGCGTTCCCCGCGGGGATCGCCTCGCCGCTCTACCCGACGCCAGATCTGTGGCAACAGGCGATGACTCCATTTCTGGCCTACTTCGCCTCCCAGGCGCATGCCAACGGCTTGCTGGCGATGGCCAACATCGGTGGGTCGCGGATCACGCCCGGTCTCTGGCAGCGCTGGACGAGTCTGCTCGATGGCTCGGAGGAGGAGTCCTGGACCGACGCCGGACTGGGCTTGAGCGACCAGATCCTGGACTGGCCGACGAAACTCGCGAACGTCGCCTGGTCCGAGGCGCACCACAAATACACGTTCGTGCACTCGTACAACACCACGGCCGCCGGCAACGCCTACGGCTTGGCGTCGCAGTTGCTCGTGGCGGGGGGCTGGTCCAGCTATTCGACGACCAACCGTGACTCTGCCGCGCCAGATTTGTGGCGCGGGGTGTACGTCACCGCCGAGCGCCTCGGGGCGCCGGCCGGAAGCTATTCGCGCTTGCCGAACGGTGTCTACGTGCGGCGGTTCGCGCACGGGATCGTGCTGGTCAACCCGACCGGCGGCTCATCCACCCGGTTCTCGCTCCGCGGTCGCTACAAGCTTGCCACCGGTGCGACGGTCTCCTCGATGGCCATGGCTCCGACCAGCGGATCGATTCTGCTCAAGGCGAAGCCGCTGCCGGCGTCCAAACACAAACACAAGCGCAAGCACAAGGGCAAGAGCAAAAAGAGCAAGCACAAGCACAAGTAAGCCCCGCCCCGGGGCCGACGGCCTCAGCCCTGACTCTGGCCGAGGTCGGCTGAGCGCCGCTCCCAGCCGAAGTCCCTGCCGACGATCTCGTAGAGCCGCTGGTTGTGGGGGCGGAAAACCTCTTCGAGACGATCCCGGGTCTCCGGTGCGAGCGAGTCGTACTTAGCGGCGTGCAGGTGGGGGAGATTCTCCGGGCGGTGAGGTGGGAGCCCGAGGAACTCATGGACCGAGTCGAGCGTCTCGCCCGGCCGGGCGGACAGCTCCTCCAGGCTGAGGAAGTGGAACTGCTCCCGAGGGAACAGCTTCAGCCAGCGCTCGAGCTGCTCGGCGTACATGCTCCGATCCTGGTAGGACCAGCAGCCATAGGGCCAGCTCTGGTAAGTCCGGTCGGCGAGCATGCGTACCCGTTCGGGCGCCAGCCGTTCCGCCTCCGCCGCTATCGCCTCATCGAAGGAACCGAACGGCTCCTCGTCCTCGCGCCGGGACATCTGGAACTGCGAGTAGGCGCGGTCGATGGGATTGCGAAACGCGACCAGCAGCTTGACGTTAGGCAGCCGCCGGGCCAGTCGCTCCGGCGCCCAGTAATGAGAGATGTAGGAAGGGCTGGCCTCGCCGGTGAGAAATGGTCGCCCGTGCTGCTGTGCGAACGCGTCGCGCTCCCGCTCCAGCGGGAAGTGACCGCGGTACCAGTCGAGCCCCCGGAAGTAGTTGTAGTCGAAGTAGTGCACCTCCTTCGTGCTGGCGGGTGCGACGAATGGGTGCTCGCTCAGCCATCCATAGAGGCTCGTGGTCCCGGCCTTGGCGGCGCCGATGATCACGAAGTCCGGCAGCAGCCGGCCCGCGCCCGGTCCGCGTCGCGCCAGCGCGCGCGCTCCGTTGTAGCCCTGGAGCATCTTCAGATAGGCCGGGCGGGGAAGCCTGCGTCGCAGGCCATAGTTGACGCCGCGGCGGACAGCCTTGACCTGCGTTCCCAGTGGCGGGCTCATGCCGCAGCTCCCGACTCGACACGCCGCAGGTACTCCTCGAGCCGCTCGGCCACGAAGCCGACCGCCGGCTCCATCATCGCCTGGCGATTGTTGTCGTGCTGCCCGGGGACCGCGTGGGTCTGGACTCCCGCTGCGGCCAGCCCATCCCAGCCCAGCGCCGGCTCCTCGTAGAGGCCCTCGCCGTAGAAGATCTGGAGATCTCCGTCGTACACCTCGGGCTTGTAGGCGCGCTCGGCCTTCGCGTGGAGAGCCATGAAGTACTCCTCCCGCCAGAGCTCGGGCACCGGCCGGCCAAGCGCCAGCACGATCCGAGTCAGCGGCTCGCGCAGCTCCCACAAGAGCCCGCTGATGAACCGGCGCGGCTCGCGAATCGCCCGCTTCATGCGCGTCAGCACCCGTTCGAGCTGGCGCCGGCGCCGTGACCCGGTCACCGGCGGCGTCGCCGGGCGGGGATTGCGGGCCCGCCAGGAGGGCTGGTTGCCGTACCAGTTCCAGCGGGCGATCCAAGACGGACTCGGACCGTTGAACATGGCCACCAGACGGACATCCTCGCCGGCTGCCCTGAGCCGCTGGGCCAGTTCGAAGGCGACGATCGTGCCGAAGCAGTAGCCGGCCAGGTACCACGGGCCCGACGGCCAGACCTGGCGCATCTCGGAGAGGTAGTACTCCGCCATCTCCTCCACCGAGCGCAGCGGCGTGGCACCGCCATAGAGACCCCGGGATTGCAGACCGTAGAACGGCTGGTCAGACCCCAGGCGCCGGGCCAAGGGAGCAAGGTGCAGAATCGTGCCCGCCCCGCCGTGGACGCAGAAGATCGGCGGCTTTGACCCCTCGGGCTGGATCGGAACCAGGGATGTCCACCGAGAGCTGCCCTCCGCGCTCTCGATCAGCTTGGCCAGCTCCTCGATCGTGGGAGCGCGGAAGATCGCGCCGAGCGGGAGCGCGTCGCCGAGCTCGTGCTCGATCGCGGCGAACAGCGTCGCCGCCACAATCGAGGTCACGCCGAGATCGAAGAAGTCGTCGGTGATGCCGATCCGGGCGATATCGAGCTCGCGCTGCCAGATCTCGACCAGACGCCGTTCCATATCGGTGCGCGGCGCCACGAACTCCCGGTCCTCGGATCGCTCTCGGCTCGGCTCGGGGAGCGCCTTGCGGTCCACCTTCCCGTTCGGGGTGAGGGGAAAGGCGTCGAGGGCGGTCACCGTGGAGGGCACCATGTATGCCGGCAGCGATTGCGTTAGATACTGGCGCAGCGCGCGGGCGGCAACCGGGACGCCGGTCGAGATCACGTAGGCGGCCAGCTCGGCCTCGCCGGCGCTGCCCCGCGCCACGACCACCGCGCTGCGGACAGCGGGGTGATTCGCCAGCACGGTCTCGATCTCGCCGAGCTCGATCCGGAAGCCCCGGACCTTGACCTGATTGTCGATCCGTCCGAGGAACTCGACCGTGGCATCCGGCCGGTAGCGCGCGAGGTCGCCCGTGCGGTACATCCGGCTCGGGCCCGCCGGGCTCTCGGATCGAGCGAACGGATCGGGAACGAACCGCTCCCGGGTCAGGTCGTCGCGCCCGCGGTACCCTCGGGCGAGGCCGTCCCCGCCGATCCACAGCTCGCCGGCCACCCCGACCGGCACCGGCTCCATGCCGGCGTCGAGGATGTAGAGCATCGTGTTGGCGATCGGCCGTCCGATCGTCAGCGTCTTTCCCTCCGTGGTGACGTGGGCGCAGGTCGACCAGATCGTCGTCTCCGTTGGCCCGTACATGTTCCACAGCTCCAGCCCGAGCTTCACCAGGCTGTCAGCCAGTGCGACGGGCAGCGCCTCGCCTCCGCACAGCGCCTTCATGCCTGACGGCGGCGACCAGCCCGAGTCGACGAGCATTCCCCAGGTCGTGGGAGTCGCCTGCATGATCGTGGCGCCGCTGGTGCGCAGAAGTTCGGCCAGCGCGCGCGGATCCGTGGTGGTGGCCGCCGGGGCGATGACCACCCGCGCCCCGGTGATCAGCGGCAGGTACAGCTCGAGTCCGGCGATATCGAAGGAGAGCGTGGTCACCGCCACCAGCACGTCGTCGGCGGCGAGGCCGGGCGTCTTCTGCATCGTGGCCAGGAAGTTGACCAGCGCGCGGTGTTGGATCTGCACGCCCTTGGGCTTGCCCGTCGAGCCTGAGGTGTAGATCACGTAGGCCAGTTGCGCCGGGTCGTTGGGCGACCGGGGCGGGAGGGTTGGGTGCCCGGAGATCGCCTCCCATTCGGTGTCGACGCAGACGATTCGAGCGTCGCCGGCCGGCAGCGAGGCGCGCAGGCGCTCCTCCGTGATGATCACGGGCGCCTGCGAGCTCTCGAGCATGAAGGCCTGGCGGTCCGCGGGGTAGGCCGGATCGATCGGCACGTAGCCGCCGCCGGCCTTGAGGATCCCGAGCACGCCCAGGACCATTCGGGCCGAGCGCTCGACGCAGATCCCGACCAGGACCTCGGGTCCGACCCCGAGGCCCTGCAGGTGATGGGCGAGCTGGTTTGTCTTCGCGTCAAGCTCGGCATACGTGAGCCGCTCGTCCTCGAACTCCACCGCGATCGCGTCCGGGGTCCTCGCGGCCTGGTTGGCGATCAGCTCGTGCAGGCAGGCCTGCGGGTAGTCCGCCGTCGTCTGATTCCACTCGTAGAGGAGCCGCTCACGCTCGGCGTCGGTCAGCATCGGCAGCGCGGCGATCGGTCGCTCCGGATCAGCGTGGCCGGCGTCCAGCAGGGTTTGCAGGTGGGCCCAGATCGGCTCGGAGCCGGCCGGCTCGTGCAGCGACCCGTTCTGCCGCACCAGCACCCGGTGGCCGTCGGCCGTCGACTCGATCAGCGCGTCGAGCTCGATCGCACTGCCGTTGGCGGGTCGCGAGGTCGCCGCGGCGTCGAGCGCGCTGTCCACCCGGCCGAGCAGTGCCGAGAACGTCGGATCGCCGGTCACGTCCAGTGTCAGCTCGCGCTGAGCCTCGTCGTCGCTGGCTCGGTAACCGATCACGAGCTCGCTGCGGTCGGTGTAGCGCGCCAGCAGGGCAGCGACCCCCGCCACAGTTGCCTGTCCCGCGCGCGGCATGTCGTCAGTCGAAGCTACGTTCGGCTCCACGGCTCAATCCCCCTGATTTTCTTTACGGCTGCCCCGTGCCCATCAGAACCACCGACATCCTCAATCTCATTCCGCCGTTCCGTGGCTCAGAAAGGAAATGATAGAGGTTCATCGCTGGATTTTGTGCGGGCGTCCAGCCCGCCTGCCATAACCCCGCGGTTGCAACCGGCGGCGTCGATGTTACTCTTGGTCGCGACTCTCCGGCTCAGCTGCTACGGACTGCGGCGAGCGGGGAGTGGCCAGGGCGGTGGTGATCAAGGACATGAGCGAACCACAGCGGGGCTACGCTTGAGCGCTGGCAGTACGCAGCGTGGGATGTCGCGCGATCAGGCGTGACCCATTCAAAGCTTCGACGACTATCGAGACATTCAGAAGGAGGAGCTGTGAGCACAGAACCGACCAGCGGCCCCGGGGGCCTCAGGGGAATGCGGCGCAAGGCAGTCGCCACCACCAATCTGGTGGAGACCGGGTTCGTTCCCGGCAACGAGGACAAGTTTCCGATCATGCTCACGCCGGCTGTCGACAACGTCGATCTCGCCGCCTGGTGCGCCTCGCACAAGGACGAGCTGAACGCGCACTTCGACAAGTACGGCGCGATCATCTTCCGGGGCTTCGGCCTGGAGAGCGCCGCCGACTTCGAAGCAGTCGCCTCGACCATCGCGGGCGACCTCTTCGCTGACTATGGCGACCTGCCGCCGGAGAGCGCCGGGGAGAAGGTGTACGGCTCGACGCCGTATCCGCCTGACAAGATGATCCTCTTCCACAACGAGAGCTCGCACCTGGCCACCTGGCCGCTGCGCCAGTTCTTCTTCTGCGTGATCCCGTCGCAGGATCGCGGCCAGACGCCGCTGCTCGACTGCCGCGAGGTCTTCGACGCGCTCGATCCCGAGCTGCGCGACCAGTTCGAGAGCAAGGGCCTGATGTACGTGCGGAACTTCTCCGAGGGCATCGACGTGCCGTGGCAGGAGTTCTTCAAGACCGACAGCAAGGCCGAGGTGGAGAAGACCTGCGCGGACGCGGGCATGAGCTGCGAGTGGACCGAGGTCGGCCTGCGCATCAGTCAGGTCGCTCCCGCCGTGACCGTGCACCCGCGCACGGGCGAGAAGCTGTTCTTCAACCAGGTTCAGCTCCATCACGTGTCGTGCCTCGATGACGAGACGAGGACCGCGCTGCGCCAGCTGTTCAAGGACGAGGACATGCCGCGCAACGTCTATTTCGGCGACGGCACGCCGATCCCCGACGAGGTGATCGACCGCATCGGCGAGCTCTACGAGGAGTTGTGCGTGGAGTTCCCGTGGCAGTCGGGCGACCTGATCGCCGTCGACAACATGCTCGTGGCGCACGCTCGGCGGCCGTTCAGCGGCCCGCGGAAGCTGCTCGTCGCCATGGGCGAGATGGTCGGTGCCGCCGACACGGCGCCGGCTCCGGCGTAATTTGACGGGAAGCCCCCCTCTGGTGCACGAGCCCGCCGGGCTCTACCATGGGGGGGCCTGAAAATTGGGCAATGCCACAGGGGGCGACTAAATGACAGCAGGGGCAATTCCGATCAACGTACTCGGCTCGCGTCGCGACGACGACGACACAGGACGCGCCTACGATGGGCCGGCGGTGCACACGGCGCTGCCGGGACCGCGGTCCGCTGGGCTGTTGCGCCGTCAGGAGCAACGGGAATCGAGCGCGCGCACGTACCCACGCCGGTTGCCGATCGCGATCGCTCGTGGCGCCGGCTCCTACGTCGAGGACGTCGACGGCAACGTGTTCATCGACTTCCTCAACGGGGCGGGGGCGCTGCCGCTGGGTCACTCCAACCCGGAGCTGATCGAGGCGGTGCAGGAGCAGCTGCCGCTGCTGACCCACGGACTCGACTTCCCCAGCGAGCTCAAGGACGATTTCGTCTCGGTGCAGCTGTCGATGCTGCCCGAGGAGATGCGCGAGCGCACCAAGATCGCGTTCTGCGGCCCGACCGGCGCCAACGCGGTCGAGGCAGCCCTCAAGCTGTGCAAGACGGCCACGCAGCGTGGGGACATCGTCGCCTTTCAGGGCGCCTACCACGGTGGCTCGCACGGCGCGATGGCGGTCTCAGCGCTCGTCTCCCAGAAGGAGCCGATCGCCAACGGCATGCCGGGCGTGCACTTCTTCCCGTACCCCTACGGGCTGCGGTGCTCGCTTCCGGGCGACGCCGCCGGCGCCGGGGAGCGCTGCCTGCAGTACTTCGAGCGGTCCCTGCGTGATCCCCTGGGCGGCGTACCGCTGCCTGCCGCGGTGATCCTCGAGGTCGTCCAGGGCGAGGGCGGAGTCATCCCCGCCCCCGCGGACTTCCTGCAGGGCGTTCGCCGCGTCACGCGCGAGCTCGGGATTCCGCTGATCGTCGACGAGATCCAGTGCGGCTGCGGTCGATCCGGCAGCTGGTTCGCCTTCGAGCAGCACGGCATCGTTCCCGACGTGATCATTGCCTCAAAGGCGCTCGGCGGCCTCGGTCTGCCGATCTCCGTGATCCTCTACGACCAGAAGCTGGATGCCTGGGAGGCGGGCGCTCACACGGGCACGTTCCGCGGCAACCACCTGGCATTTGCCGCTGGGATCGCGTTCGTGGACATCCTCCGGCGCGACGGCATCCTCGACCACGTTCAGCGCATTGGGGCGGAGACACGCTCCCGGCTCGACGGGATGGCCCGCGAGCACGCACACGTCGGCGAGGCCCGTGGCACCGGTCTGATGCTCGGGCTCGAGCTGGTCGACCCAACGACGGGAGAGGCGGACTCGGACGCCGCGCTGATCGTCCAACGGGCCGCGCTCGAGCGGGGTCTGATCCTCGAACTCGGGGGTCGCGGGGACGCTGTCGTCAGGTTGCTGCCGGCGCTCAACGTGTCTCGGCGCACAATGGACCAGGCGCTCGAGATTCTCGATGATGCACTTGGCGTAGCCGCCCCGCACTGAGCTCTTCGCAGCTTTAACTAGACGGATGTTTGGTTTGGCGCGCTTGCGCAGCTAGCTTACCTCGGGTTCCCCTGACCCTCCGGAGAGGAGGCACCCGTGCCATATCGTGGCGGCTAGACAACGCTCTCGCGTGCATATAGGTTGCCAGGCCGGTGCCCGGCCGAGCCCAGGGCCCCGTGATCCAGAGCAAAGCTTTGCGCGTAGAACCGCCCATCAGAAGACGATCCGAATTTGCCCTGCCGCTCTCCGCGGTGCTGCTGTCGGTCGGCATCTTGGCCGTGGTGATCGCATCGCACGCGTCGATCCGGCATCCCTGGGCGGCCCTGCTCCTCGGCCTGCTGGCCGGGCTCAGCTATCTCTCGGACCGGAAATGGGCCTTCACCACGTGGCGGCTCGAGGCCGACCTGCCGATCTGGCTGATCGCCCTGGTCTACTGCGGGCCTCTGTGTGCGTTCGTGATCGTTGCCGTGACCGAGCTCGCGCGGCCGCTCGTCGAACGCGCGGATCCCCCGCGGCGGGTTGCCTCGCTGGCGACTCTGGCCTCGTTCGCCTGGGCGGTGCTGGTCGGGGCCGCGCTGCTGCGGTTCCCGCCGGGGGCGCACGCGCAGGCGATCGCCGAGCGCTGGCCGGCCTACGCTCTGGCCGGCGCCGGGATGGTGGTCGCCAACGTCCTGATCGTCGCTGGGATCGTCCAGTGCCTCGTTGACGGCAAGCCGCTACCGCTGAAGCACTTCGCCGCGATGCTCCTCCCCGTCCCGATCGCGGCGGCGATCGCCTGCCTGTACGGCTGGGTGGGGGTTCCGGCGCTGGCGCTGGTGGCCGCCGTGTCGTGGCTGCCCGGTGTGCTGATCGGGCTGGCCACGCCGGTCCTGGCGCCCGACGCCAGGACGCTGAGCCGCCGGGAGGCCAAGCTGCGCTACGCCACTGCGATCGCGCACGGGCTCGGGCTCTCTCGCCGAGAGGTGCGAGTGCTGCGATCCGCCTGCCGCGCTCGCCATTGGGGCGATCCCGCCACGCGCGAGTCCGATGGTTATGAGGTCGGACAGGCCCTCTTTTACGAGAGTTTTGCCGAGCGCTACGGCGGCGGCGACTGGATGCCGCTGACCTCCTGCATCCTCGAGCTCGCCGACGCCTGGGCCGAGCTGACAACCACGTGGCAACTCCCGCACACGGCCGCCCTGGCCCACCTGGAACGCCGCGAGCCTCGGTTTTCGACCCGCGTGCTTCGCGCCGCCTGGCACGTCGTCGACGAGCAGCCCCGCCGCCTGGGTGACGGCGTGCCCGTGCCGGTCAGCCATCCGCTGGCGTTGCGGATCACCGCGCAGCGCGTTTAGAGCTCGCCTCGTCGAGCTGCAGGCGGGCCTGGCGGTGTGCGTCGGCGGCGGCTTCGGATTCGCCGCGAGCGCTCTCCAGCGCCTCGTCCGCCTCGCCGAGCGCCTGCGCCGCTCGTTCTCGCCGCTCCTCCGCTCGGGCCAGAGCGCGCTCGGCTCGGTCGGCGCGTTGTCGCGCCTGCGCTTCGGCCTGTTTGGCCGCGCGACGGGCTTCGGCTTCGGCCTCGGCCTGTTTGGCCGCCTCGTGCGCCTCGGCCTTCGCCCGCTTCGCCGCCTCCCGCTTGGCGGCCTTGTCCTGGTTCGCGGCCTTGTCCTGGCTCGCGGCCTTGTCCTGGGTTGCGGCCTTGTCCTGGGTTGCGGCCTTGTCCTGGTTTGCGGCCTTGTCCTGGTTTGCGGCCTTGTCCTGGTTTGCGGCCTTGTCCTGGTTTGCGGCCTTGCCCTGCTTCGTCGCTTTGCCGCCCGCGGCCTTGTCCTGCTTTCCCGCTCTGCGCGCTGCGCCGCGGTCGCTTGCACCGGACTCCCGCTTGGTGGTCCGTTGGCCACTGGCGGGCGACGGACCGGCGCCGGCGAGCGCGCCCCCGAGCCCGACGTGGCGCAGCTCCCGCTCGAGCCGTCCGTCCCGGACTTGCTCTCGCGCGTCCTCGTCGAAGGCGGCGGCGTGCAGGGTATCGGCGATCCGATCGATGATCGCGCCGCTCAGGGCGGGCTCGTCGCCGCTGCCCAGGCTGCGCGCGGCGTGGACCAGGTCGTCGACCGCCGCGCGTTCCCGCTCTGCCGCGGCGCGCAGGCTGTGCCCGTCGCCGCGGCCGTCGATCACGGCGGTTTGGGCGTCGCTGAGGGCGTCGCCGGCGTCGAACAGGGATTTCACCCCGTCGCGGTTGCTGCGCACGAGCTGATTGACAACCCAGGCGGCGACCGAGGGCTTGCGCAGGGCGGCCACGGCCGCGGCCTCCTCACGGCGTCCCTCGGCGCGCATGGCCCGAGCCAGCGCGTCGCGTTCCGGAACGAAGCGCTCGAGCGGCAGTCCGTAGAGGTCATCGCTGTCGATGCTGGTCATGGTGTCACCCGGACGCTCGCCCTGCCAGGCGCGTCGGCGCACGCGGTGCCCGGCGTGCCCGGGGTGCCCGGCGTGCCCGGCGTGCCCGGCGCGGCATCATTGCCTCGTGGCCACCGATGGCAGCTGAACTCCCCGCGTCCGTGCCAGGCCATCGCGATGCGAAGCCCGCGGCCGACGGCAGCGTGAGCCTCCGCCTGCCGTTTCGCTTTCCCCTCTGCCCGGACAATCTGTTCGGCCATCTCGCCGCGACCGCTGTGCCCGGCGTCGAGGAATGGCGCGACGGCGCCTATCGCCGAACCCTGCGGCTGCCTGGAGGCGGTGCCGTGGTGGCGCTGCGGCCCCGCTCCGATCACATCGAGTGCCGGCTCACCCTGGGCGGCACGGGCGGCACCAGCGGCACAGGCGGCGCGGGCGGCACCGGCGGCACGGGCAGCACCGGCGACACCGGCGACACCGGCGACACCGGCGAAACAGGCGACACCGGCGACCTGGCCGTGGCCATTGGCCTCTGCCGGCGTCTGCTCGACCTCGACGCGGACCCGGGGGTCATCGATGAGCGGCTGTCCGCCGACCCGCGGCTGGCTCCGCTGGTGGCCGGGGCCCCGGGCCGGAGGGTCCCCGGCACCGTCGATCCGGCGGAATTCGCCGTCCGCGCGGTGCTAGGCCAGCAGGTTTCGACCGCCGCGGCGCGGACCCACGCCGCCCGTTTGGTGATCGCCCATGGAGAGCGCATCGACGATCCCGGCGGAGGTCTGACACATCTGTTCCCCACCCCGGCGGCGCTGACCGGACTCGATCCGGCGAGCCTGGCGCTGCCGCGGGCTCGCCGCCGGACGCTCAGCATGCTGGTCGATGCGTTGGCGTCGAGGGAGATCGAGTTGAGCCCGGGGACCGACCTCGCCGAGGCTCGCCGACGCCTGATGGCGCTCCCGGGGTTCGGGCCGTGGACCGTCGAGACGATCGCGATGCGGGCTCTGGGCGACCCCGATGCCTTCGTGGCCGGCGATCTCGGCGTGGTCCGGGCCGCCGAGCACGTGGGTCTGCCGTCGACCCCGGCGGCGCTGACGGCGGCCAGCCAGGCGTGGCGGCCGTGGCGGGCCTATGCGGTTCAGCACCTCTGGGCCACTGGGGATCACGCGATCAACCGGCTGCCCGACGATCAGGCGAGTGTGCGAAATTCCCCACCTCCGAGGGCCCGGGGCAGGTAAGGTCCCCTGCAACGGGAAATCAAGAGTTGGGGGTTCGAAGATGGCAGTGGCACCGATCGTGGTCGGGACAGATGGCTCCGACACGGCTGAACGCGCGGTCGACAAGGCGAGCGAGCTGGCGGCGGCGCTGGGCGCCGAGCTGCATCTCGTGACGGCCTTCGACTCGGGAGTTAATGCGGCGTGGCTGGCCGCACCCGGTGCGGTGGCCGCGCCGATAGTCGGCGTAGCCGAGGTCGCCCAAGAGCGCGCCGAGCAAGTGCTCCAGCGCACGCGTGATCGGCTCAGCGGTCGCAGCTTGAGCGTCCGTACCCATCTCTGCGGCGGCGAGCCTGCCGATGCCCTGCTCACCATCGCCGAGGACGAAGGCGCGCAGATCATCGTGGTGGGCAACCGCGGCATGACCGGCGCGCGGCGGGTCCTGGGCTCGGTCCCCAACCGGGTTTCGCATCGCGCCCGGTGTGGCGTGCTGATCGTTCCCACCTGCTGATCGTTCCCACCTGGCTGAGGGGGTTGCCTGCAGAAACTCCCGCATAGCGGTAGGAACTGCAGGAGATGCACAGTTACTTACCCCTTGGGGTAACTAACTGCGCACCAGCCGCCCGGAGCCCCGCAGCCCGCCGGGCCGCCGAGCGGCCCCGCCGCCCGCCGGGCCGCCGAGCGGCCCCGCCGCCGGGCCGCCGAGCGGCCCCGCCGCCGGGCCGCCGAGCCCGACACCTCAGCGGCCGTTGGCGGAGAAGTGCTGGAAGTCGGTGGGCAGCGGCCACCGGCCGCCCCAGCCCCAGCCGACCGCCGTGAACGCCCGCACCAGCGTTCCGCCCGGCACCGCCATGCCGGGGCGGATGATCGAGCGGTCGAGGTACGGCTGAGACGCGCGATGCGCGGTCGTCCCGCCGCCGTACACATAGGGGTTCTCGATCGGATTGACATCTATCGCCAGTCCGTAGGCGTGCTGTGACCAGCTCGAGGAGCCGGTGGCGTTGCGACAGTTGAAGGCGGAGGTGTTGTCGGCCTGGATCGAGTCGTAGTCGCTGCCGCCGTAGCGGTCGACCAGGAGCATCCTCCGGATCGGGAAGTGCGCCGCGAACAGCCTGGCGAACGCCTTGCGCACCGCCGCCACGGCTGACGCGTTCACCACCATCTCGCCGAGGTGCGTCCGCCGGTCAAACCCCCAGTGGGCGATCCGCAGGTACCGCAGCCGCCCGAGGCCGACGGGGCACCCGGGATGCCACGAGGCCCCGCGGAGCAGGAGACGCCGCGCCGGCGACAGCGCCAAGGCCCGGAAACTGAATCGCGTCGCGGGTCTCGGCGACGGGCCCCGAACGCTGCTGAGCGCCGCTCGTTTTGCCGCCACACGGCTGGCCGCCGCTCGTTTCGCCGTCACGTCGCTGGCCGCCCGCGCGGCCACGTCGCTGGCCGCCATTCGCGCCGTCCCGTGGCTGGCCGCCGCTCGTTTCGCCACCACGCTCGCCGCTTGCTGCCCGGCCGCCGCTCGTTTCGCCGGTACGGTCGCGGCCGGGTGGCTGCCCGTCCCAGCACATCCCACCGCCAGCCAGGCCACGGCCAGGAACGGCGCCCCCCGCGTCACGAACCGCGCCCCCGCAGGACCCAGGTGTCCTTGCCCCCGCCATCCTGGGATGAGTTGACCACGAGCGCGTTGGCCGCGAGGGCGACGCGGCTGAGGCCGCCGGGCATCAACGCGACCTCGTCTGGTCCGCGGGCGAACGCGAACGGACGCAGGTCCACGTGCCGAGGCACCAGCCGTCCCTCGATCACGGTCGGGTGACGTGAGAGTGAGACGATCGGCTGGCTGATGTAACGCTCCGGGTAATCGGAAAGCGCCTGCCTGAGCTCGTCGAGCTCGTCGGCGCCCGCCGCGCCGCCGATCACCACTCCATGACCTCCGTGGCCGTGGCGAGGTTTGACGACGATCTGCTCCATCCGCCGGATCGTGTCGAGCCCGTCCTCCACCGTGCGAGGCGTATCGGTCGGCACCGAGCGCATCAGCGGCTCCTCGCCCAGGTAGAAGCGGATGAAGTCCTCGACGTGGGCGTGTACGAGCTTGTCGTCGGCCACGCCGTTGCCGAACGCGTTGACCAGCCCGATGTTTCCGCTCAGCCACGAGGGGAGCAGCTTGGCCGCCACAGGCGTGATCTCGCCGTGCTCATCCCGCACGCGATCCTCGTTGGTCCGGCGGTAGACGACGCCGACGGCGTGAGTGGCGCCGTTCGCCCGGATGCGGAGACGCTCGCCGTCGGCGATCAGCTGGTCGAGCACCGCTAGCGTGGCGCCCAGTCGCTCGGCGGCCTGGGCGTGCTCGTAGTAGGCGACGTTCTCCGGACCGTCGGTCAGCACCACGATCGACGGATCCGATACTCCCGCCGGGGCGGCCGCCCGGATTACGCCATCGAGCAGCTCGTAGGTGATGGGGTCGATCGGCTCGGGCTCCAGGCCCGGGATCTGGAGGGTGTTCATCAGCGCCTCCCGCACCGCGAGCGCGTAGGAGAACCCCGATGGCGTGCGGACGTTGTCCTCAAGCACCTGCAGTTCGCCCCCGGGCTCGCGGACGATGTCGAAGCCGAGGACGGCCGCCGGGGCCGTGTGGTGGGGAAGGCGCCCGAGCAGGTCGTGCTCGAATCCGTCGGCCTGATCGATCGCCTCGGGCGAGATCAGGCCGGCGTCCAGGATCGCTCGAGCGCCGTAGGCGTCGTGGAGGAAGCGGTTGAGCGCTCTCGTGCGTTGCGCCAGCCCGGCGGAGAGCGTCTCCCACTCGGCGGCGGAGAACAACCGGGGCACCGGGTCGACCACGAACGTCGCCTCGCCGAAGGTGACGCCGCGCTCGTGCAGCCGGCCCGCGACGGCGGCGGCCAGGGCGCCGACGTCCAGCTTCGCCAACGCCCCCAGGAGCTCCTCGTAACCCGGCCGCAAACGGCCGTCGGGCCCGTAGTGCTCGCCGAAGCTGTCCGGGAAGGCATCGTCGCTCAACGCGCGGATCGGATCGACGGAGCCCTGTTCGCTTGGCTCAGATCCCATGTTCGGTGAGCCACAGCTCGAGCAGGGCCAGCTGCCACAGCTTTGACCCCTCGAGCGTCGTCAGGTGGTCGTTGGGCGCCCCCAGCAGCCGCTGGACGTGCTGTGGGCGGAGGAGCCCGCGGGCGCGGATGGCCGGTGCGTCGAGCGTTTCTCGCACCAGCTCCAGCGTCGCCCCCTCGAGGGTGGATAGCGCCGGCACCGGAAAATAGCCCTTTGGGCGGTCGATCACGGCGTCGGGGACCACTCCGCGGGCGGCCGTCTTCAGTATCCCCTTGCCGGAGTGGGCAAGCTTCAGCTCCGGGGGGCACGCCGCCGCCAGCTCGACCAGCTCGTGATCGAGGAACGGTGTCCGCGCCTCGAGGCCCCAGGCCATCGTCATATTGTCGACCCGCTTGACCGGGTCATCGACGAGCATGATCTCCGTGTCGAGCCGGAGGGCCCGGTCGACCGCCGCGTCCGCCGGCTCGTCGAAGTGCCGATCCAGGAACTCTCGGCTCGGATCCTCCGCGAGCAGATATCGGGGCTGCAGCGTGTCGGCCATCTCCGAGTGCGGCCGGTCGAAGAACGCCGCATGGTAAGCGTCGGCTCCGGTCCCCTCGGCCTCGACCATCGGCGGGTACCACGAGTAGCCAGCGAACACCTCATCGGCTCCCTGCCCGGACTGGACGACCTTCAGGTGCTTGGAGACGGCCTCGGAGAGCAGATAGAACGCGACCGCGTCGTGGGAGACCATCGGCTCGCTCATCGCTCTGATCGCGCCGCCGAGCGCCGGGAGCATCTCGTCCGTCGGCACCGGAAGCTTGTGATGGTCGGTGTCGAACTCCCGCGCGACCAGGTCGGAGTACTTGAACTCGTTGCCCTCGCGCTCGCCGACGTCGTCGAAGCCGACGCTGAAGGTGGACAGACCGCGCTGTCCTGACTGCGCCAGCAGCCCGACGATCAGGCTGGAGTCGAGCCCGCCGGAGAGCAGGACGCCGACCGGGACGTCGGCGACCATCCGGCGGTCGACGGCGGTTCGCAGCGCCGCCAGGATGGCGTCGGCCCATTGCCGCTCGCCCCACTCCGAGTACTCGGCACGCCGGGTGTAGTCGGCTCGCCAATACGTCTCGGTCGTGCTGGTGCCGTCGGGTTGCACAATCATGATCGAGGCCGGAGGAAGCTTGCGGATCCCTTTCAGAATCGTCCGGGGCGCCGGGACGACGGCATGCCAGCTCAGGTAGTGGTGCAGCGCGACCGGATCTATTTCGGTGTCGACTCCTCCGCCGCTCAGCAGGGCCGGCAGCGTGGATGCGAACCGCAGCGAGCCCCGGCGCTGGTCGAGGTAGAGCGGCTTGATTCCCAGCCGGTCGCGGACCAGCGTCAACCGTCCCGAGCCGTGCTCATAGATCGCGAAGGCGAACATCCCGGCGAACCGGTCGACGCAGCGCGGACCCCAGCGCGAGAACGCCTTCAATATGACCTCGGTATCGCTGGTGGAGCGGAACGAGAAACCGTCGCCCTCGAGCTCGCGGCGAAGCTCGCGGTGGTTGTAGATGCACCCGTTGAACACGATCGTAAGCCCCAGTTCGGGCTCCACCATCGGTTGGTGGCCGGCCGGGGAGGGGTCGATCACCTTCAGGCGCCGGTGCGAGAGGGCGATCCGGTCCTCGGCCCAATCGCCGTGACCGTCCGGGCCGCGGTCGGACATCGTCGCCGCCATCCGGGCGACCGCCGCACGGTCAGGGGTGCCCGTGGTCGTCAGCTCTCCGGCGAAGCCACACATGGGTCCGCGTCTCCGGTCAGGCGGCGCGCGTGAGGTGGGTCGCGGATGCCTCGTGGAGCCGCGCGGCGTCGATGAACTCGCGGAACAGCGCGGCTTGCTCGGGGCGCTCGACCAGGCACTCGGCGTGCCACTGCACCCCGACCACGAACTTTCGATCCGTCGCCTCGACGCTCTCGATCGTGCCGTCGCCGGCCCTTGAGGTGATCGTCAGACCTTCACCGAGGCCGGCGATGGCCTGGTGGTGGAATGAGTTCACCTTTCTGCGCCGAGCTCCCAGGATCTGGCTGATCCGGCTGCCGTCGCTGACCGTCACCCAATGTGTCGGCTCGCTCCCAGGTGCCTCCTGACGGTGGTTGATCGCCTTTCCCACCACATCGGGGAGATGCTGGTGGAGGCTCCCGCCGCGGGCCACGTTCAAGACCTGGGTGCCGCGGCACACGGCCAGGATCGGAAGCCCCCGCTCATCGGCCGCACGCGCGAGTGCCAGCTCAAACCCGTCGAGTTCGGTCCAGGTCGGCCCGATCAGCTCGTGCTTCGGCTCTCCGTAGGCACGCGGGTCGAGATCGGGTCCGCCGGAGAGACAGACGCCCGAGACCCGGCTCAGCAGCGGCTCGAGGCAATCGAACTGGAGGGGTGGGACCACTACCGGAATCCCGCCGGCCAACTCGAGCGCCCGGAGATACTTCAGTCCCAGGGCCATCTCCTCCTGCGGCGGCTCCCCCTCCGGCGTGGGGGTCACTCCGCGGTGTGCCCGCAGCTCCGACGTCGTCACGGCGATCAGCGGACGCTCGTGTTCGAGCGAGGTGGCGAATCCGTCCGTCCTTGACGACACGGGGGAGTTATACCGACACCCCCGGAACGACCACTCGGCCATTTGGCCAAGGTTGCCCACCGATCTTCATCCCTGCGGCCGGAAGCTCCCGTTGCGTCAGGCGGCAAGATTGGGGCATGAGTTCCGAGGCAGCCCGGAGGCTGACTCCGGCGTGGGCGCACTGGTCACCATCCCGCTCCTACACCGTGGGAATCGAGGAGGAGGTGATGCTGGTCGATCCGGTCGACTGGTCGCTGGCGCAGCGAAGCGAGCAGCTGCTGGCCGCGCTGACGCCGGACCTCAGAGACCACCTGTGCGGCGAGACCCACGCCGCCGTGGTCGAGTTGGCCTGCTCCCCGCAACCGGGCGCGCTGCTCGCCGGCCGCGAGGTCGCTGCGCTCCGCCTGCGACTCGATGCCGAGCTGGCCGCCCACGGGCTCCGCGCGGCCAGCGGCGGGACCCACCCGTGCACGACCTGGACCGAGACCAAGATCTCCGGCGGCGAGCGCTACCGGTTGGTTCACGAATCGATGCGCGAGCTGGCGCGGCGGGAGCCCACCTGCGCGCTCCACGTGCACGTTGGGGTGACCGACCCGGACCGGGCCATCGCACTTCAGAACCGAATGCGCGTGCACATCCCCCTGCTGCTCGCGCTATCGGCCAACTCTCCCTACTGGCAGGGCCGGGACTCGGGCCTGGCGTCGGTGCGCACTCCAATCTTCCAGGCCTTCCCGCGCGTTGGGATTCCCCGGTTGTTCTCGTCCTACGCCGAGTACGTCGAGACGATCGACGAGCTCCTGCGCTGCGGTGCCTTTCCCGAGCCCACGTTCCTGTGGTGGGACGTCCGCTGCCAGCCCCGGTTCGGCACCGTCGAGGTACGAGTGATGGATGCGCAGAGCACGGCCACCGATACGGCGGCGCTGGCCGGTCTCGTCCAGACCATCGCCCACCTGGAGCTGGAAACCGGCTACGCCGACGACCACCTGATCCAGGCCACCGAGATCCTCCACGAGAACCGCTTCCTGGCCGCTCGTGACGGGATGCGGGCCAGGCTGATCGATCCGGTCGCCGGACGCCGCGTCCCGGCCCTGGAGCTCCTCGACCGGCTGCTGGTCGCCGGGCGTGAGCACGCCGAGGATCTGGGTTGCGCGCCGCTGCTCGACTCGATCAAGGCGCTCGCTAGCCTGCCGGGGGCCCAGCGGCAGCGGACGCTGGCCGAGGCGGGCGGCATCGTCGGCGTCGTGCCCGGCCTGGCCGCGCGGTTCGCCGAGCCGTTCGTCCTCTGACCGGTCCGGTGTGACCGGCTACCTCGACGCGGCGTCGATCGCCCGGGCCATGCCGCGCGTGAGCGACGGAGTGAACCGAGAGAGCCACCACATGGCCCAGGCCTCGGCGCTCACGGGCATCACGGCGCGGTTGTGCTGAACGGCGTGGAGGATGCGCCCTGCGACGCGATCGGGTCCGTAGTTGCGACGCTCGTAGAGGCGTGCGATCCGCTCTCGCTGCCCGACGGCGCCGCCTCGCAGGCGGCTGTTGCGGGTGATCGGCGTGTTGATGATCCCGGGGCAGATCGCCGTGACCCCGATGCCGGCCGGGCGCAACTCGGTTCGCAGCGCCTCCGACAGCCCGAGCACGGCGAATTTCGTCGCCGAGTATGCGGCCAGGGAAGCGTTGGCGAAGTAGCCGGCAGCGGAGGACAGATTGACCACGTGCCCGCCGCGCCCGCGCTGCACCATGGCCGGGAGAAAGATGTGGCAGCCGTGGACCACGCCCATCACGTTGATCGGGAGGATCCAGTCCCAATCCTCCAGCGGTGTCTCGAGAAACGTGGCGCCGAGGCCCACGCCGGCGTTGTTCACGAGTAGATCGACCGCATCGACGCGCTCGTGGACCGCGGCGGCAAAGGCCAGCATCTGTTCGCGATCGGCGACGTCGACCGATGCCGCGAGGACGTCGCAGCCGAGCCGGTGCGCCTCGGCCTCGGTCTCCGCGAGTCCGTCTTGGTTGACGTCGCAGATGGCCAGACTCGCTCCGCGCCGCGCGCACAGCAGCGCCGTCGCGCGCCCGATGCCGCTACCCGCACCGGTGACCAGCGCCAGCTTGCCGTCCATCCGCTCGACGTCCATTCGTCCGACCATATCCCTTTGTGCCAATTCCGTGCCGAGCCCTGGGGGCTTCCGGCCGGCGTGTCACGATGAGGGGGTGGCCACAGTTATTCCCGAGACATTCGCCGAGACGGCACTCGAGCGTCTGCGCACTCTCACCGCCGATCGCGAATCGCGGTTTCGCCCCGGACAGCTCGAGGCGATCAGGGACGTGGTGGTCGATCGCGCACGGGTTCTCTGCGTGCAGCGCACCGGCTGGGGAAAGTCGGCGGTCTACTTCGTCGCCACCTCGCTGCTGCGCGACGATCCCGAGCGTCGCGCCGGACCGACGTTGATCGTCAGCCCGCTGCTGGCACTGATGCGCAACCAGATCGCCGCCGCCGAGCGACTCGGGCTGCGGGCGCACACCATCAACAGCACCAATCGCGAGGAGTGGGACGAGGTTCGCGATCGGCTGGCCGCCGATGAGATCGATCTGCTCCTGATCAGCCCGGAGCGACTCAACAATCAGCGTTTCCGGGAGGGCATGCTGCCCCTGTTCGCCGCCTCAGTGGGTCTGCTGGTAATCGACGAGGCGCACTGCATCTCGGACTGGGGCCACGATTTCCGCCCGGACTACAGGCGGGTGAAGGACATGCTCGACGCGCTGGCGCCGGAGGTCGCGGTGCTGGGCACGACGGCCACGGCCAACGATCGCGTGGTCGGGGACGTCCTTGAGCAACTTGCCCCTGCCGACGGGGAGCCCTTGCGCTTCTACCGCGGCCCGCTGGCGAGGACCAGCCTGCGCTTCGAGGTTCTCGATCTCCCTCGGCCCGCCGAGCGGCTGGCCTGGCTGGTCGAGCACCTGGGCGGGCGGGAGCCGATCCCCGGGTCGGGAATCGTCTACACGCTGACCAAGCGGGACGCCGAGCAGGTGGCGGCCTTCCTGCTGGCCAACGGAATCTCGGCCGAGGCCTACAGCGGCGAGCAGGAGACGGAGGCCAGGGTGGCCACCGAAGAGCGGTTGCTGCGCAATGAGATCAAGGCGGTCGTCGCCACGAGCGCCCTGGGCATGGGCTACGACAAGGCCGACCTGACCTTCGTCGTGCACTACCAGGCGCCGGGCTCGGTGATCTCGTACTACCAGCAGGTCGGCCGGGCCGGGCGCGGCGTCGAGCACGCCGACATCGTCCTGCTCCGCGGCGGCGAGGATCGCCGGATCCAGGACTTCTTCATCGAGCAGGCCTTCCCGCAGCGCGAACGCGTCGATGCCGTGCTCGAAGATCTGGTCAACGCCGGGGCGAATGGACGCACGACGCGCGAGCTGATGGCCGTGGTCAACCTCGGCATGGGCCGGATCGAGGCGATGCTGAAGATCCTCGACGTCGAGGGCGCCGTGCGACGCGACGGCAGCCGCTGGCAGTCGGTGCCCGGCGCCGACTGGACCTACGACGGCGAGCGCTACGCGCAGGTCACCGCTCTGCGCCGATCAGAGCAGGAAGCGATGGCGGCGTTCGGCTCCGACGGCCGCTGCCTGATGCGCGTGCTGCAAGAGGAGCTGGATGACCCGGACGCCCACGACTGCGGCCGCTGCTCGGTCTGCACCGCCCCCCGCTTCGACCGGCCGCCGGATTCCCGGCTGGTTGAGTTGGCCGGCCGGCATCTGCGCTCGCGGCCGGTGGAGCTCGAGGTCAAGAAGATGGCACCAGATGCCGCCGGAGCCATGCGGAAGATCCCCGACGATGTGCGTGTCGAGACGGGCTGGGCGCTGGCCCGGTTCGGTGACGGCGGCTGGTGGCCGGCCGTCGAGCGGGGTCTGAGCACGGGCGAGTTCGCCGAGGATGTGGTCAGTGGCCTGGCCGACGTGGTGCGTGGCTCCGGCGAGCGTGTGTCGTGGATCACCGCCGTGCCGTCGGTGCATCTGGGCGACGTGCTCTCCCGGCTGGCCGAGCGACTGGCCACCGAGCTCGGGGTCCCCCCGGTGCGGCTGCTGGCACGTAAGGAGGAGCGACCGCCCCAGCGCGAGATGGCCAACGCCGTCCAGCAGGCCGCCAACGTCCGCGGCGCCTTCGCGGTGACCGCCACCCCGCCGCCCGGGACCGGAGTGCTCCTCGATGACCGTCGCAGCTCCGGCTGGACGCTGGCCATGGTCGGTGGACAGTTGCGCCGCGCTGGCGCGCAGCGGATCGTGCCGCTGGCCCTTGGAACGCTGAATTAGTCAAGGTCGGCGTCGAGCGCATGAGCGTTACGGTGTGCCCGCATGCGTCGTCGTCTCGCCACCGTCTCGCCGCTGCGCGTGCTCCGCCGTCGTGGTGAGAGCCGCCTGGTGTTGGCCGTCAGCGCCGTCGTCTTCGTCGACACGATGTTCTACGCCGTGATTGCGCCGCTCCTTCCCGGACTGGCCCACGAGTTGCGGCTGTCGAAGCTGTCAGCCGGCCTGATGACCGCGAGCTATCCGCTCGGCACGCTCGTCGGATCTGTGCCTGGGGGAGTGCTCGCGGTCAGGGCGGGGCCGCGGCCGACGGTCTGCATCGGCCTGGCGCTGCTCGTCGGCTCAACTGTGGCCTTCGGCTTCTTGCACAACGTCGTCGCGCTGGACGTCGCCCGGTTCATCGAGGGCGTTGGCGGCGCGTGCTCGTGGGCCGGTGGCCTGGCCTGGATCGCCGCCGACACCCCGCCCGAGCGCCGCGGGGCGCTGTACGGGCGCGCCCTGGGGGCGGCGATCGGCGGCGCGCTGTTCGGGCCGGTGATCGGGACGCTGGCGACGGCGACGGGAAGATCGGTGACGTTCACGCTGGTGGCGCTCGTCGGCGTGGGGCTGATCGTGGCGGTCCGGCGGATCCCCGCGCGCCACACCGCGAGCGAGCAGGGGCTGGGCAGCCTGGTCTCCTCGCTGTCTCGACCGGCGGTCGCGCTGGGGATGTGGCTCGTCACGCTGCCGGCCATCGCCTCGGGGATGATCAACGTGCTCGGCCCGCTGCGCTTGCATCGGCTGGGCGCAGCGGCGGGTGTGATCGGCGGGACGTATCTGGCCGCGACGGCGGTCGAGACGGCGATCGTGCCGTTGGTGGGGGGCCTGTCCGACCGAAAGGGGAGGCTCGCCCCGTTGCGCTATGGCCTCGGCGCCGCCACCGTGACGCTGCTCTGCTTCACCGTTCCCCAGAGCGTTGTGCCGATGGCGTTGCTGATCGTGCTGATCGTGGCGGCGCTCGGCCTGTTCTGGGCGCCGGCGATGGCCATGCTCTCCGACGGCGCCGAGGCCCACGGCCTGGAACAGGGATTGGCGGCGGCGCTGATGAACCTTGCCTGGGCCGGGGGGCAGATCATCGGCTCGGGCGCCGGCGGGGCCGTGGCCAAGGCCGCCGGAGATCTACCGCCGATGGCCATCGCCGCCGGGCTCTGCGCGGTCAGCCTGGCGGCCCTGGCGGCGACGCCCCTGGTACGGAGTAGAGCGGTCTAGCGCGCGGCGTCCGGACTACTACGCAGCAGCAAAGGTCGAGCTCAGGCGCCTGAAGCCCGGCCGGACAGCGCCCGGTCCAGGTTGTAGGCGGCCGAGATCAGCGCGAAGTGGGTGAAGCCCTGCGGGAAGTTTCCGAGCTGCTCACCGGTGGAGCCGACCTGCTCGGCGTACAGGCCGAGGTGGTTGGCGTAGGTGAACATCTTCTCCAGGGCCAGCCTCGCGTCCTCGAGCCGCCCCGCCCGGGTCAGCGCCTCGACGTACCAGAACGAGCAGATCGAGAACGTCCCCTCGCCGCCGTCGAGACCGTCGGGGGAGACCGCCGGGTTGTAGCGATAGACCAATGTGTCGGCTACCAGGTCGGACTCGATCGCGGCCAGCGTTGAAAGAAAGCGCGGTTCGGTGGGCGCGCAGAACTTCACCATCGGCATCAACAGGAGGGAGGAATCGAGCACGCCGTCGTCGAGCCGTTGGACGAATGTGCCGCGCTCGGCGTTCCAGCCTCGCTGCATGATCTGGTCATAGATCTCGTCGCGGACGCTGGTCCAGCGCACGACGTTTGCGGGCAGACCACGCTTGCGCGCCATCCGCACCATCCGCTCGATCGCCACCCACGACATCAGCCGCGAGAAGGTGTGGTCCTGGCGATCCACCCGGGTCTCCCAGATCCCGGCGTCAGCGCTGTCCCAATTGTCAATCAGCCACTCGAGGATCCGGCTCAGCGCCTGCCAGGTGTCGTGGGAGATCGGCGTGCCGTACTTGTCGAACAGGTAGATCGAGTCGATCAACTCGCCGTAGATGTCCAGCTGGAGCTGCCGCGCCGCCCCGTTGCCGATCCGCACCGGTTGAGATCCGGCGTAGCCGGCCAGGTGACCGAGTTCCTCCTCCGGGAGCTCGGGGCTGCCGTCCACGCGGTACATCGGCTGCAGCGGACCGGTGTCCCGTTCGCCGTCGGCGTGGTTGTGCTCGTGCAGGCGCGCCGTCGTCCAGCGGCTGAACGCCTCGGCCTCGGAGCTGAAGCCGAGCCGGATCAGGGCGTAGACGGTGAACGCCGCATCCCGGATCCAGACGAAGCGATAGTCCCAGTTGCGATGGCCGCCCAGCGTCTCCGGCAGCGATGTCGTCGGCGCCGCGACGATCGCCCCGGTGGGCTCGTAGGTCAGCAGCTTCAGCGTCAGCGCGCTGCGATGGACCATCTCGCGCCAGCGTCCCTCGTAGGTCGACTTGTCGAGCCACCCGCGCCAGTAGCGCACGGTGTCCTGAAACAGCGCCTTCGCGTTCTCGGTGTGATGATCGCCTCGGTTCTCGACCCCGTCGACGTGGAGCACGAACGCGACTTCCTCGCCCGTGCACAGCTCGAAAGCTGCGGTGACCTCGCCCCGGTCGGTCTCCAGCTGCACCCCCGCCAGCAGCGTCAGCTTGAGCTCTCCGTCGGCCAGCACGATCTGCTGCTCGTGGCGGCGGGTGTGATGCTTCGAGCGCCCGTAGTCAAAGCGCGGCGCCAGCTCCGAGCGGAGCTTCATCTTCCCGCGCACGCACACGAGCCGGCGGACCAGTCGCTGGTGCTCCCCCACCGGCATGAAGTCCTGGAGCTCGACCACGCCGCCCGGATTCATGAACCGGGTGATCAGCACGTTGGTGTCGGGGATGTAGAACTGCGCGGTCCGAGAGTCGGCGTCCTCCGGCGCTATCCGCCAGTGCCCGCCGCGCTCGCGATCCAGCAGGGCGGCGAACACGCTGGGGGCGTCGAAGCGACGCGGGCAGAACCAGTCGATGGTCCCGTCCATGGCCACCAGCGCGGCACTGCGGAGGTCGCCGATCAGACCGTGACCGGAGATCGTCGGAGGCTCGCCGCTCACGCGCCGTCATCGGGCAGGCGCCAGCCCGGAGGGAACGCGAGCTCGATCGCCGGCTCGGGCCCCCATGAGGCCTTCGGGTAGGGCAGCACGGGCGGCGGATCGTCCAGCACCGGCGCGCACACCTCCCACAGCCGCTCGATCTGCTCGCTGCGAGTGAACAGCAGCCGGTCCCGCAGCATCACGTCGTGCAGCAGCCGCTCGTAGGCCTCGAGGCCGTCGGAGCCGTCGAACGCGGCCTCTACGTCGAGCTTCAGCGCCGCCTTGCCGAGGGAGAACTTCGGTCCCGGGACCTTGGCCATGAGCTCGACCCGGACGATCGGATCGTCGGAGAGCTCGAACACGATCTCGCTCGGCCGCGCCGCCTGCTCGGGATCCTCCTCGGGAAAGATCCGCAGCGGCGCCTCGGTGAAGCCAATCGTCACCGTCCGCCGCCCCTGCGCCATCGCCTTGCCGGTGCGCAGGTAGAAGGGAACGCCACTCCAGCGCCAGCTGTCGACTCGGACCTCGAGCGCGGCGAAGGTCTCGGTGGTGGAGTCATCTGCCACGTCGTCCTCGTCACGGTAGCCCTCGTACTGCCCGAAGACGACTCGATCCCGGTCGAGCGGGCGCACCGACTGGAACAGCTTCGTCCGCTCGAGGTGCAACGACTCAGCGTCGACCCTGCCCGGTGCATCGAGGGCGGTTATCCCCAGAATCTGCAGGAGGTGGGTGACGACCATGTCGCGGAAGGCGCCGGTCTGCTCGTAGAAACCGGCGCGCCCCTGGATGTCGATGTCCTCGGGTACGTCGATCTGGACGTAGGAGATGTGGTCGCGGTTCCAGATCGGCTCGAGCATTCCGTTGGCAAAGCGCAGCGCAAGGATGTTCTGCGCGGCCTCCTTGCCGAGGAAGTGGTCGATCCGGTAGATCGACTCCTCGGGCAGCACCTCGTGGAGCGCAGCGTTGAGCTCGCGGGCACTGGCCAGGTCGTGGCCGAACGGCTTCTCCACCACCAGCGAGCAGTGTTCTGCGATCCCGGTCTCGCCGAGCATCTGCACCATCTCCTGCATCGCGCCGGGGGGGACCGACAGGTACACCAGGCGCTCACCTTCGCCGTCGATCTCCTTCTCGGCGGCTTTGACCGCCCGGGCCAGGTCCTCGCCGTCCTCGGCGCTGGAGACGACGAAGCTCAGCCGGCCGGCGAACTCCTTCCAGTCCTCGCCGAGCTCGCCCCGGCCATGCTGCTCGAGCGCCTCGTGGATCTGCTCGCGGAACTCGTCGTCGCTGCCGGGAGAGTGGCGGCCGGAACCGATGATCCGGAACTCCTCGGGCATCAGGCCCTCGCGGTACAGGTGAAAGAAGCCGGGGTAGAGCTTGCGCTTGGCCAGGTCGCCCGTCGCCCCGAACAGAACGAGCACCCGGTTCGCGGGCCGGGCGTCCTCGGAGGCGTTCATCGCGGGCACGCGGGCTTCATCGCGGGCAGATTACCCGGGCGGACCCTAGTCCGAGCGTGATGCTGCGCGCGCCGCGCTCGGCGGCGCGGGCGAGGCCTTAGCCGGAGCGTGCTGCTGCGCGCGCCGCCGCAACCTCTGCCGATGGCACGACGACGACCGTGCGGTCGGCGTGGTGGAGCAGCGCGTGGGAGACGCTTCCCAGCAGCATCGACTTGACACCGGTGAGACCACGCGAGCCGACGACGATCGCGCGGGCGTCGCCGTCGGCGGCGGCGTCGAGGATCGCGCGGGCCACGGTGCTGGTCTGTTCGCGGATCTGCGGCTCGGCCTTGAGACCGGCCTTGCGGGCGAGCTCTGCGCCCTCGGCCGCGGTGGACTCGGCGTATGCCTTGCTGTTGGCGTCGATCTTCTCGAACTCGATGTCGCCAGGGGTCAGCCCAAAGCCGGAAGGGGTGTGCGCCAGCACCTCGGCGAAGGGCTCCCAGATCGTCAGGACAGTCGCCGGTGCTCCGCCGAGTAGCTCGCCGGCGTGCTCGATTGCCGTGCGAGCATCGGGCGAGCCGTCGTAACAGATCAGGATCATCGGGCCTCCGAAGGTAGTTGGTCGATCACCGGCGGCGCTCTTCGGCCAGTGGCTTTCCGTGCTCGTCGGCCACCTCGGGCGGGGGCCAGGATCCCATCCAGTTGTCGCGGGCTCCGTCGACCGTGATCACGCTGCCCGAGGTGAAGTCGCCGGCGGGCGAGGCCAGGTAGGCGATCAGCCAGGCGACCTCCTGCGCCGTGCCCAGGCGGCCGAGCGGGATCGTTCCGGCGATCGCGTCGACGAACGGCTGCGGGTACTTGGTCAGCAGCGTTTCGGTGGCGATCTGTCCCGGGGCGATCGCGTTGATCCTGATGCCGTACCGGGCCCACTCGATCGACAGCGTCCGGGTCAGGTTCTCGACCGCGGCGCGGGCCGCCGCCGAGTGCGCCATCCCGGGCAGCCCATTGTGGGGCGAGAGGGTGACGTTGACGATCTTGCCCCCGGGTTCCCGCCCGGGACGGCCCATCATCGCCGCGGTCGCCACGGCGTGGGACATCAGCCATGTGCCCTCGACGTTCAAGCGGATCACGGTGCGAAAGCCTTTTGGGCTGATGTCCTCGGCGGCCGTCAGGAACTGTCCCCCGGCGTTGTTGACCAGCAGGTCGATCGTGCCGTGGCGCTCGATCACCCCGGCGACCAAGGACTGGACCTGGTCCTCCTCGCGGATGTCGCAGAGCACCGCCTCGACGCAGCCATCGGGGGCCAGGCCGACCGTCTCCACCAGCGGATCCAGACGGCGACCGCAGATCACGACCCGCGCGCCGAGCGCGGCCAGCTCCAGCGCCGTGGCCCGGCCGAGCCCGGAGCCGCCGCCGCTGACGATTGCCACCTGCCCGGCCAGCAGGTCCTGGCGGAAGATCTCTGAGGCGCGCGGGGCGGGCACCGGCGTGACTCTATTACGCTCGCTGTCTGGACTTACGCTTGCCATCGGAGTCGCTTCCGTACCTGCCGCTGCCCGGCTGCTACGACGAGATGGTCGACGCCGGCGGAGTCCCGCGGGCGCACTGGTCCTTCCTGGCCAACGCCTTCGCCGACCTGGGGGTGGAGGAGCTGCTGAGCCGGCAGGAGGAGGCTTGGCGCCTGCTCGATCAGGATGGCGTGGTCTACAACGCCTACCGGGAGTCGCCGCACCCCGGCCGCCGCTGGCGATTGGACCCCGTGCCGAGCGTGGTCTCCAGCCGGGAGTGGGAGTCGATCGAGACCGGCGTGGTCGAACGTGCCGAGCTGCTCAACCTGGTGCTCGACGACCTCTATGGCAAACGCGATCTGCTCCGACGCGGGCTGCTGCCGCCGCATGTCGTGTTCGCCCACTCCGGTTTCCTTCGTGCCTGCGACGGGATCCGGCTGCCCGGCTCGCTGCAGCTGTTCAACTACGCCGCGGACATTGCCCGCGACCAGGACGGCCGCTGCCTGGTGATCGCCGACCGCACGCAGGCCCCATCCGGTTCGGGCTACGCCCTGGAGAACCGCACGGTCATCTCCCGGGTCATCCCGAGTCTCTACCGCGACTCCCAGGTCCACCGGCTGGCGCCCTTCTTCCGCTCGCTCCGGCTCGCGCTGACCGAGGCTGCTCCGCCGACGGCGGAGGATCCGCGGATCGTCGTGCTGACTCCAGGCCCGCTCAACGAGACGGCCTTCGAGCACGCGGTGCTCGCCTCCTCGCTCGGCTATCCGCTGGTCGAGGGACGCGATCTGGTCGTGCGCGGCAATCGCGTCTGGATGCGCTCGGTGGGTAGGCGCGAGCCGGTCGACGTGATCCTGCGCCGCGTGGACGCCTGGTTCTGCGACCCGCTCGAGCTCAAGCCCGATTCCCAGCTCGGGGTTCCCGGTTTGTTGGAGGCAGCCCGCGCCGGCGGCGTGTCGATCGTGAATACGCTCGGCTCCAGCGTGCTCGAGAACCCGGCGTTGATGGCCTTCCTGCCGAAGCTGTCCGAGAGCCTGCTGGGTACGCCACTGCGCCTGCCCAGCGTGCCGACCTGGTGGTGCGGCGAGGAAGCCGGTCGCCGGTACGTGCTGGCCAACCTCGAGCGACTGATCGTGCGGCCCACCTCGCGCCGCGACGGACAGGAATCGCGGCTCGGCTGGGCGCTCAGCTCGGGCGAACTCGAGCGGTTGCGAGCACGAATCGAGCACCGCCCGATGGAATGGGTGGGGCAGGAGCCGCTGGCGCTGTCCGGCGTCCCCACGCTCACCACCGCCGGGCTGCAGGCCCGGCGAAGCATCTTGCGCGCGTTCGCGATCGCGCGTGCCGACTCATACGTCGTGATGCCGGGCGGCCTGACCAGGGTCGCCCCGGACGTCGGCCCGGGCCTGATCTCCAACCAGGCCGGCGCAATCACCAAGGACACCTGGGTGTTGGCCTCCGAGCCCGAGCCGATGACCGGCGTCTGGCTCCGGCCCGGGCCTGCGGTCGAGGGCATCGACCCGATGTCCTCGATTCCCTCGCGAGCGGCCGAGAACCTCTGGTGGCTCGGTCGCTACGCCGAGCGCGCGGAGGCGCTGACACGGCTGCTGCGCACGGTCCAGGACCGGCGCAACGAGTTCGAGGGCAGCAGCAACCCAGCCGGGGTCGCTGCGCTCCATGCGCTGCTGGTGGCCCTGACCCGGGTCACCACCACCTTCCCTGGCTTCCTCGGCGATCCGGGACTGCTCCACGCGCCAGGCCCGGAGCTGATCGACCTGATCCAGAACCGCCAGCGGCCGGGTACGCTGGCCCACGCGATCCGGTCGCTGCTCGAGGCCGCCTACGCGGTCAGGGACCAGCTCTCGCGCGATACGTGGCTCGTCGTTGGGCCGCTCGAGCGGGCGATCGCGGCGCCCGGGGCGCGCTTGGCCGACCTGGGCGGTCAGGCGCAGGCTTCTCTGCAGGAGGTCATGCGAAGCCTGCTGGTGCTCGGTGGGTTGGGGATCGAGAGCATGGTCCGCGACGTCGGCTGGCGGTTCATGGACGCCGGGCGCCGGCTCGAGCGCTCGATCCAGCTGCTCTCGCTGCTGCGCGCGATGGTCGTCGAGGACCGGGGCTCGGCCGCTGACAGCCTCGGGCTCGAGTCGGTCCTTACCGCCGCCGAGAGCATCATCACCTACCGGTTCCGCTACCGCTCGCACGCCCAGCTGGAGACGGTGCTCGACCTGCTGCTCCTGGACGGCGGCAACCCGCGGTCGCTGGCCTACCAGTTCGAGCGACTGACCGAGGACCTCGACGTGCTCCCGTCGCCGACCGAGGGCCGGCTGCGCGAGGAGCAGCGGCTCGTGCTCGAGGCGTTCACCGAGCTGCGTCTGTCGGACCCGGCGGCGCTCGTGGAGATCGGCGAGGACGGGCGCAGAGACGCCCTCGACGCGTTCCTCGCCCGCGTGCTGGAGCAGCTCCGTCGTACCGGCGAGGCGGTCGACCGCACCCACTTCGCGCATCCGACGCCGAGCTTCTCGCTGGTCGGCCCGGCGGGCGCCGAGCCTTCGATCGGGCGAGCGGCATGAAGTATCGCGTCACCCACCGCACCGAATATCGCTACGAATCCAACGTTTCCGCCAGCTACGGTCAGCTGCACCTGCTCCCCCGGGACCTCCCGCGCCAGCGCTGCCACAGCGCGGAGATCGTGGTCGATCCGATGCCGGAGGTCTACCGGGAGCGGGTGGACTACTTCGGCAACCGGGTCTCCTACTTCGAGGTCCGTGAGCCGCACACGTCGCTGAGCGTGGCGGCGACGAGCGTCGTCGAGGTGGAGGAGCGCCCCGAAGGATTCTCGCTGCTCGGCCGGCGGCCGTGGGAAGAGGCCCGCGAGGCCATCGGCGCGAGCCGTCAACGCGATCATCTCGAGGCGGCCGAGCTGATGCTCGATTCCCCGTTGGTCGAGGCCTCGGAGGTCTACCGCGACTATGCCGGGGAGTCGTTCACCCCGGGTCGACCGCTGCTCGACGCGGTGGGGGAGCTGTCGAGCCGGATCCACGCCGACTTCGCCTACCGGCCCGGTTCGACCTCGGTCACCACCCCGCTGGCTGAAGTCTTCCAGAAGCGCCAGGGCGTCTGCCAGGACTTCGCCCACCTCGGCATCGCCTGCCTGCGCTCGCTCGGCCTGGCCGCGGGATACGTCAGCGGGTACCTGGAGACACGGGCGGCGCCGGGCCGGCCGAAGCTGCTCGGCGTCGACGGTTCCCACGCTTGGCTATCGGTGTTCGTGCCCGAGGCGGGGTGGCTCGACGTCGATCCGACCAACGACCAGTTCGTCGGGCCGCGCTACGTGGTCACCGCCCAGGGACGCGACTATGGGGACGTCCCGCCGCTGAACGGCGTGATCTACACCGAGGGCAAGACCGAGAAGCTGACGGTCGCCGTCGACGTAGTGCCGATCACCGGCTGAGCGCCGCTGGTGGCGCACAGGTACGGGTTAGGGTAGCCTAAGCCTGGTTAGGGCACCCTAATCCGCGGCCAGGGACCGGCGGCGGGTAGGCCGACGCGGATTCTCGCCCATGCCACCAGCATTCTTCACTCCGAGACTTAGAAAATCAGGGATCCTCTTGGCGCTCCTGGGCGCCCTGGCTCTTGGCGGCTGCGGCGGCTCGTCGGACCGGTCCGGCCGGACCATCACGCTCTACAACTCGCAGCACGAGCAGACCACGGCCGCCCTGATCACGGCGTTCACCAAGCAGACGGGGATCAAGGTCCAGGTCCTGAACAACTCCGAAGACGTGCTCACCGCGCAGATCGTGCAGGAGGGCGCCCGATCGCCGGCCGACGTGTTCTTCACCGAGAACTCCAACTGGCTGCAGCAGCTCGCCAACCGAGGGCTGCTGGCCAAGGTGGATCCCGCCACGCTGGCCAGTGTGCCGGGCCGCGACAGCGCCGCCGACGGCGACTGGGTCGGCGTCTCCGCCCGCGTGAGCGCGATGATCTACAACCCGAGCAAGATCAGTCCGGCCCAGCTGCCCACGTCGGTGATGGGGCTGGCTGATCCGCGATGGAAGGGGAAGCTCGAGCTCGCCCCCGCCGAGACCGACTTCTGGCCGATCGTCAGCTCGATCGCCCGCGCCAACGGCGATGCCGCGGCTCTGGCCTGGCTCAGGGCGCTGAAGGCCAACGCGGGCTCGAACGACAACGTCGCCGACAACGAGACGGTGGTCAGGGACGTGAGCCAGGGCACGGCCGAACTCGCCCTGATCAACCACTATTACTTCTACCGTCTCCGGGCCGAGCTCGGCCAGGGAGCGGTTCACGCTGCACTGGCCTATTTCGGGCCGGGCGATCCGGGCTATGTCGAGGACGTCTCGGGAGCTGGCGTCCTGAAGTCCTCACCGCACCAGGCGGCGGCCCAGAAGTTCCTCGCCTTCCTCACCAGCCGACAGGGTCAGTCGGTGCTGGCCCACACCGAGGGCTTCGAGTATCCGATCCGTCCGGGCGTCGCGCCCAGCCCTGCGCTCCCGCCGCTGGCCCAATTCAAGCCGAGCTCGTTCAGCCCGAACGAGCTGGGGACCGGACTCGACGCCGAGCGGCTGCTGCGCGCGGCCGGATTGATCTAGGCCGGATCGCCGATGAGCCATCTTCCGCTTCACGGGATCGCCCCCTCATCGAGGCTGCAACGGCCGTCACGCCGTCCGGCTCAGGGCGGCCCGATCGTGGCGATCAGCGTGGTGATCGCCCTCGTCCTACTGGCTCCGCTTGCGCTGATCGGCCTCGACGCCCGCAGCGGCGGGTGGGGCGAGTTCCATCGCGTGCTGTTCCGGTCGCGCTCGCTGTTCCTGCTCGGTCACACCGTCCTGCTGGCGGGGATCGTGGCCGCGCTGTCGGCCACGATCGGCACCGCCGCGGCGTGGGCGACCGAGCGCGTGGCCCTGCCCGGGCGCCGTTTGTGGACGGTGATGCTGGTGCTGCCGGTGGCGGTGCCGGACTTCGTAGTCGGGTACGCCTGGCACTCCATCTCCCCGCGGATGACCGGGCTGCTGGGGGCGAGCATCGTGATGACGCTCGGCACCTATCCCCTCGTCTATCTACCGGTCGCCGCCGCGCTGCGCCGCGCGGATCCGGCCATGGAGGACACCGCCCACAGCCTCGGTGTGGGCCGTCTGGCCGCCTTCTTCCGCGTCACGCTGCCGCTGGTCCGAACCGCCGTCCTCGGCGGCTGCGTGCTGGTGGTGTTGACCGTGATCTCCGAGTACGGCGCGTTCGAGATCGTCCGGTACCAGACCTTCACAACGGAGATCTTCACCGAGTTCAAGTTCGATCCCGCCGCGGCCGGGGTGCTGTCGGTCCCGCTGGTCATCCTGGGTCTGCTCGTGCTGTTGATCGAGGTCGTCATCCCGAGGCGGATGGCCAGCCGCACCGCGCCCCGGCGGGCTCCGTCCCCGGTACGCCTGGGCCGCGGGATCGTGCCGGTGCTGATCGGGCTCGGCATGCTGGTCGCCCTTGGCGTGGGAGTTCCCCTGGGCGCGCTCGTCTACTGGATGGCGCAGAGCCAGCACACGACCCTGCCAGCTGCCGCGACCCTCGCCTCGGCGACGTGGACGACGTTCCGCTACAGCGCTTGGGGGGCGGGGGCGGCGGTGGTGCTCGCCCTCCCGGTGGCGATGATGACCTTCCGCCGCACGACCGTCCCGCGGCTCGCGCTCCAGCGAGCCACCTATGTGACCCAGGCGCTCCCTGGCGTGGTGATCGCGCTGAGCCTCGTCTATTTCGCCACGCGCTACGCGTTCGGGCTCTACCAGTCGGCCATTCTGCTCGTCGCCGCCTACGCGATCATGCACTTCCCGCTGGCCTTGGTCTGCGTGCGCACATCGGTGGCCCAGGCACCGCCGAAGCTCACCGATGTCGGCCGGTCACTGGGCCGGAGCTCGACCGCGGTGTTCTTCCGCGTCACGCTCCCGTTGCTGGCTCCGGGATTGCTGGCGGGATTCTGCCTGGTGTTCCTGACAGCGGTGACCGAGCTGACGGCGACGCTCGTGCTCGCCCCGATCGGGATCCAGACGCTGGCCACCCAGTTCTGGGCGTTCCAGAGCGAGGTGGCGTATGGCGCGGCCGCGCCCTACGCTCTGGTCATGGTCGGTCTGGCAATGGTCCCGGGGGGATTACTCGCGTTGTGGTTTGACCGCGGGCGCGCGACGGGCACGGAGGCGGCAGCATGAGCGCGATCGAGCTATCCCAGGTGACCAAGGCGTTTGGCAGCACCCGAGTCCTGGGCGGCGTCGACCTGACGGTCCCGGCCGGCTCGGTGACGGCGGTGCTCGGCGCTTCGGGCAGCGGCAAGACCACGCTGCTGCGGCTGATCGCCGGCTTCGACCAGGTCGACTCCGGCACGATCGCCCTGGCCGGAAGCTTGGTCGACGACGGCCGTCGGATGGTGCGCTCGCAACATCGCGGCGTCGGCTACGTCCCGCAGGACGGTGCGTTGTTCCCGCATCTGACCGTCAAGGGGAACGTCGGCTTCGGTCTTTCGCGCGGGGAGCGCTCAGGCGTGGCCAGGTTGCTCGACCTGGTTGGGCTGGGCGACTTCGAGCGGCGCTATCCACATCAGCTCTCCGGCGGCCAGCAGCAGCGTGTCGCGCTGGCCCGCGCGCTGGCCATCCGCCCCCGCGTGGTCCTGCTCGACGAGCCGTTCAGCTCGCTCGACGCCTCGCTGCGGTCCGAGCTGCGCCGCGATGTCGCGCGGATCCTGGGCGAGACCGGGACGACCACCGTCCTGGTCACGCACGATCAGGACGAGGCGCTCGGGTTGGCCGATCAGATCGCCGTGCTCAGCGAAGGCCGCGTAGTCGCCTGCGCCGATCCGCGCGAGCTGTATCGAGATCCTCCGGTGCTGGCGGCCGCCGCCTCGATCGGCGAGGCCAACATTCTCTCGGCCCAGGCCAAGGCTGACATCGCTTCGTGTGCGCTCGGCGAGGTCAGTCTGCTCGTCAACGGCAGCCGCCCCGGCGACGGGCCGTGCCGGTTGATGCTGCGACCCGAACAGCTCGTGCTCCACCCCGGCGAGCGGCGCGGCGCCGCCAAGGCGTCGGTGATCGAGGTCCAGTACCAGGGTCACGACGCGCTCGCGCGCATCCGGCTCAGCGCCAACGGCCGTGAGACTCTGCTGGCTCGCGTTCCCGGCGAATTGGTCCTGGCCCGCGGACAGGACGTGTGGGTCGAGGTCGTCGGCTCCGGCCGGGCGTGGGCGGTGCGCACGCCGTGATTTGACCGCGCCAAGGCCGGAGTTGGCTGCAGGCGCGGAGGTGGGCTGGGTCAGGTTCTCCTGTATAACCGTGAGCAATGTCGGCGGGGTTCTGACGACACCGGTGCACGAAAGCGACCAGATGACGGGGCGGCAGCATTTGCCAGTTGCGGAAGATCAGGCGACGTCGATACCGGCAGGACGCGCCGGCTTCCAGGGCGGCGCGCTCAGGGCGGGACGGCGGGCGCTCAACCTCGGCCTGACCCCGTCCCTCCTGCCGATCCTCGGGGTTTACACGCTGATCTCCCTCGTGATCCACCCGGCGCTGGGCGACGAGCTCAGCTACCTCGGGTTCGCCAGGCACATCACCGATGGTTACTACGCCCAGCAGGGGCCGCCGTACGTCGCCGGGGCCTATCTCTGGCACGGGCCGGGGCTGCCGGTTCTGCTGGCCCCGCTCGTGGCGCTGCACGTTCCGGTGACCCTCACGCGGGTGCTCTTCGGCCCGGTGATGCTGTTCGCCGCGATGGTGGTGTTTCACCGACTGGTACGCCTCTACCTGAGCGAGCGGGGCGCGGTGATCGCCACCTACGCGCTGGCGCTTTACCTCCCCTTCTTCCAGGTCATCGGGGCGATCCGGGTGGAGCCGCTGTCCACGCTCTGCTTCACGCTCGCGGCGTTCTTCATGGTGCGCGCGTACCGCGGCGGTCGGCGCGACGCGATCTGGGCGGGCGTGGCGCTGGCGTTGCTGGCGCTGAGCCGCGTCGAATACGGCTACGTGTTGCTGGCGGCACTGGTCCTCAGTGGCGTCTGGCTGCTGAGGCGTCGGCGATCAACCGCGGCGCGGCAGAGCACATTGGCCCTGGTGGTGGCGCTGCTGCTGTGCACACCGTGGTTGATCTACACGTATTCGGTGACGAAAAAACCGTTCTACTGGGGCAACTCCGGTGGGCTCTCGCTGTACTGGATGACCGCCCCGGGGAACCTCGGCGACTGGCACGCGCCCGGCCTCGCCTTCACGACTCCCGCGCTCGCCTCATCGCGGCCGGTTTTCAACGGACTGCATCTGATCTCGCCGCCGGCCCAAGACGCGAAGTTGCGGCACCTCGCCCTGGAGAACATCAAGCACCATCCCAAGCACTACCTGACCAACGTCGTCAACAACATCGGCCGGCTCGTCTTCAACTCGCCCTACAGCTTCACCAACGAGAAGGCGAGCCTGATGTTCTATGCGCTTCCGAATGGGCTGCTGATCAGTCTGCTCGCGATCGCGGCGTTCCTGGCGATCAGAGTGCGGAGGAGAATCGGGCCTGAGATCCTGCCGATCGCCGCGTTCGCCGTCCTGGGGTTCGCCGTACACGTGCCGGTGGCGTCGTATGCTCGCTTCGTCGTACCCCAGGTTCCGGTGGCGATCTGGCTGGCGATCGCGATCATCGCTCCTAACGTCCGCCTGACCCCGGACCCGGCCGATCCCGCCCCGCCCGCCCGCGTCTGAGGACGCGCGCGGGCGTCACCGGTCCCCGAGGTCCGGGGGGCGGCTCAGGCCAACGCCGGCGCCTCCGGCAGCCCGGCCAGAGCCGCGTGCATGTCTGACTCGGAGAACTCCGGGTCCTGCAGCTTGCCCGCGAGGTAGGCGTCGTAGGCGCTGAGGTCGAAATGGCCGTGCCCACAGAGACCGAACAGGATCACCCGCGCTTCGCCGGCCTCACGGGCGGCGGCTGCCTCGTCGAACACGGCGCGGATCGCGTGGGCCGGCTCGGGGGCGGGGATGATGCCCTCCGAACGGGCGAAGCGGATGGCGGCCTCGAACGTCTCGTTCTGGCGGTAGGCGCGCGCCTCGACGAGGCCCTCCTTGACCAGCGCGCAGAGCAGGGGCGAGTCCCCGTGGTAGCGCAGCCCTCCGGCGTGGACCGGTGGGGGCACGAAGTCGTGCCCGAGCGTGTACATCGGCATCAGCGGGGTGAGGCCGACCGTGTCGCCGAAGTCGTAGGCGTACACGCCCCGCGTAAGCGTTGGGCACGCGGCCGGCTCGGCGGCGATGAACCGTGTCCGAGACTCCCCGCGGAGCACCCGCCGCAGGAACGGAAAGGTCAGGCCGCCGAAGTTGGAGCCGCCGCCGACGCAGGCGATGACGATGTCGGGCTCCTCGCCGGCCATCGCCAGCTGGGCGATCGCCTCCTGACCGATCACGGTCTGGTGCAGCAGCACATGGTTGAGCACGGAGCCGAGCGAGTAGTTGATGTCGGCGTTATGGGCCGCCACTTCGACCGCCTCGGAGATGGCGATCCCCAGCGACCCGGTGGTGTGCGCGCGCTGGGAGCGGCCGGCCTCGGTCAGGTCGGACGGGGAGCGATGCACCGTCGCGCCCCACGCCTCGATCATCGAGCGCCGGTAGGGCTTCTGGTCGTAGCTCGAGCCAACCATCCAGACCTCGCACTCGAGCCCGAACAGTCGGCAGGCGAAGGACAGCGCGGAGCCCCACTGCCCCGCCCCCGTCTCGGTGGTGAGCTTTCTGATCCCGGCTGCCGCGTTCTCGAAGGCCTGCGCCACCGCGGTGTTCGGCTTGTGCGAGCCGGCCGGCGAGCCGCCCTCGTACTTGTAGTAGATGTGGGCGGGGGTGTCGAGTTCGCGCTCGAGTCGATGCGCGCGGTAGAGCGGGGTGGGGCGCCACAGCTTGTAGGCGTCGCGGACCTGCTCGGGAATCTCGATCTCCGGCTCGGTCGAGACCTCCTGCTCGATCAGGGCCATCGGGAACAATGGGCTGAGGTCGTCCGGGCCCGCCGGCTCCTTCGTGCCCGGATGCAGCGGGGGCGGGCCCCCGGGCGGAAGGTCGGCCATCAGGTTGACCCAGTGAGTCGGAATCTCCCGCTCGTCGAGCATGAACTTCACCTGCGTCTCGCTCATGGCGCTCTCCTTCGCTGGCTAACGACGCGATTCTATGGAGGACGTGGGCCGCCAGTGGTCGAGATCAGTAGCCACCCGACCGCTGGGTCGAGATCACCAGCGCGCGTGACGGTACCCCCTGGACGTATCGTTTGGTTTAGCGAACGAACTACTCGATCCGACACCGCCGTGAGCCAACATCCCGAGCACCAAATCGCCAGCGCCGAAACCGGGCTGAAGCCAACCATCGCGACTGACCTCGTCCCCGAGCTGGTCTTCTACTTCGACCTGGGGTCTCCGTACGCGTACCTGGCGGCCGAGCGGCTGGAGGCGGTGCTGCCCACCACCGTCCACTGGCAGCCGGTGCTGCTCGGTGGCCTGTTCAAGGTGAACGGCCGCAGCTCGTGGGCGCTCGGCGACTATCACCGCCGTCAGCGCGGGATGGCCGAGATCGAACGCCGGGCCCGATCCTACGGTCTGCCGCCGATGCGCTGGCCGGATCCATGGCCGAGCGACTACCTGTTCGCGATGCGGGTCGCCACGTTCGCGTTCCAGCAAGGCCGCGGGCGCGAGTTCACCCATGCGGCGTTCCGCAGCGCGTTCCAGCACGGGCGCGCGCTGAGCATCCCGGCCCACGTCCTCGATGCCGCGCAGGCGGCGGGTCTGGCCCGGTCCGAGGCGGAAATGGCGACGCGCGACCCCGCCATCAAGCAGGCACTCCGCGACGCGACCGGGCAGTCGCACGAACGCGGAGTCTTCGGGGTGCCGACCGTGGCGGTGGGCGATGAGCTGTTCTGGGGCGAGGACCGGCTCGAGGACGCCGCCGCGATGCTCCGGGGCCAGCCGTAAGATCAGGGAGTGAGGATCGAGCGCATCGCCGCCGGGGACATCGTGCTCTGCTCGATCGGCGGACGGCGGATCTACGGCGAGGTGTCGGAGATCACCGACGGGGTGGTGCACTTCCGCCCGATCACCCCGGCCGCGGGATGGCGACACGCCGCCGCGCGGCAGATCCTGGCCCATTGGCGCAAAACCGGTCGTCCGCGCCCGGCCGGAGACGTACCTGTCGGCGGTGAGGAAGAGGAACAGCCCCCACCTCCGCGCGAGCAACTGTCGCTCCCGCTCCATTCCTGAGCCTCGCTAGCGGCCGGCGAACGTGAGCCGCGCGGCGCCGACTTCGACCGCGCCCACCGGCGGTGGTGCACCCGTCGGGTCACCGGCGTTCGCCGATGCGAGTGCGACCTCCACGAGCCCGGCGCCCGGTCCAGCCCTGAACTGGACGCCGGCCTCGCGCGCCGGCGAGCCGATGATCTCGCTCCACAGCTCGGCCACCGCGGCAGGATCGCTGACGGACAGCGTGACGCCGGTGATCGACAGCGGACGGCTGCGCTCCCGCCAGCCGGGCCCACCCCAGCGCCAAGAGTCGGCCGGTACCGGCGCGCTCAGCGAGACGATCGCCCCGCCCATGTCGACCGGATGCAGATGGACCTCGGCGATGTCCTCGAGGGTGACTTCGAATACTTCGCGTACGCCGCGAGAGCCGGCCCGCTCACGCGCGGCGGCGAGATCCGCGACCTGGAGCATGACCATGTAGCCGCAGTCTCCGCCCCGGCGGGCCAGCAGCCGGCCGGCGGACGTGTCAGGCAGCACCGGGGAGACGACCTCGAGGAAGGTGTCGCCAAGCGCAAAGACTGCGTTGCGCAGACCGAAGTGGGCGACGGCCGGATCGGCGAAGGGCTCGCCCACACCGAGTTCCCGGCGGAGGCGGGCAGCGACGATGTCGAGGTCGGCGGCGACCAGCACGGCTTGCCGCACGCGCGGCGCGTCGAAAGCGAGGGACACCCTGGGAACGTACACTCACGCGCACCGATGCGGAGGAATTGACCAATGGGCCAACGGCGAGTCTGCGTGATCGGCGCGGGGGTGAGCGGGTTGACCGCGACCAAGGCGCTGGGCGACCGGCACGTGCCGCACGTGTGCTTCGAGGCCAGTGACGACGTCGGCGGCAACTGGTACTTCCGTAATCCGAACGGACGCTCCTCGGCCTACCGCTCGCTGCACATCGACACGTCGAAGAACGCGATCAGCTTCGCCGACTTCCCGATGGACGAGCGCTATCCGGACTTTCCCCACCACAGCGAGATCCACCAGTTCCTGCGTGAGTTCGCCGACCACTTCGGACTGCGCGAGCGGATCCGCTTCGGCACCGCCGTCGAACACGCTGAGCGCGAACCGGAAGGTGGCTGGCGCATCACCACCAACTCGGGCGAAGAGCACTTCGACGCGCTGCTCGTCTGCAACGGACACCATTGGGATCCGTCGGTGCCCGAGTTCCCCGGACGGTTCGACGGCGAGACGCTCCACTCACATCACTACATCGATCCGACCGAGCCGCTCGACCTGATCGGAAGACGCGTGCTCGTGGTGGGGATCGGCAACAGCGCCGTCGACATCGTCTCCGAGCTCTCTCGCAAGGGAGTCGCCGAGCGGGTGCTGCTCTCCACGCGCAGCGGCGCCTGGGTGATGCCCAAGTACGTCTTCGGGCGCCCGGTTGACCAAGTGGTCCGCACGATCCCCTGGTTGTCGATGTCGCTTCAGCGGCGGATGGGCTCGATCCTGCAGCGACTGGTCTCCGGCCGGATGGAGGACTTCGGGCTGCCCACTCCTAACCATCGCTTCCTGGAGGCCCATCCCACCGTCTCCAGCGAACTGCTCTTGCGGCTGGGCTCGGGCGACGCCGTGGCCAAGCCGGACATCGCCGAGCTGCAGGGCGATCGGGTCCGGTTCGTCGACGGCTCCATGGAGCCGATCGACGCGATCATCTGGGCCACCGGCTACCGGATCAGCTTCCCCTTCTTCGATCCCGAGTTCATCTCGGCTCCCGGCAACGTGGTGCGGCTGTACAAGCGGATGTTCAAGCCGGGAATCGACGACCTGGCCTTCATCGGGCTCGGCCAGGCGATTCCCACGATCTTCCCGTTCGCCGAGGTTCAAGCGAAGCTCGCCGCCCGGTGGCTGGCGGGCGAGTGGGAGCTGCCGCCGGTGTGGGAGATGGAGGCCGAGATCCGCCGCGACGAGCGGATCCACCTACGCCATTACAGCTCGCGCCAGCGGCACACGATGCAGCTGGACTACTACGTCTACGAGTACGACCTGCGCAAGCGTGTCGTGCCGCGCGGCGTTGAGCGAGCCCGCGCCGGCGCGACGGTCACCTGATCGCCCGCGGGCAGCTGATCGGCGCGGCGGTCAGCTGATCGCGGCGAGCGCGTCGTCGAGCGCCTGACGGGCCATCGCTCGCAGCTCTTCGTCGGTGCGATCCTGGACGGGATGGTCCACGAAGCAGCGCCGCAGATCCGGCGCACCAAGCAGGGCGGCCTGCTCCTGCGCAGCCGCGACGAACGCGGCCGAGGCGATCAGCACCGCCGGCCGACCCAGCGTCTCCAGCTCCGCCACGTCCCGCAGACCGCAGGACACGCACGATCCTCAGTCGGCCAGCGCCTCGATCACCGCGTCGCAGCGCTCGGCGATCTCCCGCCGCAGGTCCGCCGGTGCGGGCTTGGCGAACGTCGGCTTGGCGGTCCGCTGCACCTCGTACCCGCGCTCGGTCAGCAGCGACGCGAGCTCGTCCAGAAACACGTCGCCACGCGGCTTGCGGATATCCATCAACGCGATCCGGCTCGGCGAGCCGTTGCGCGGTGCCAGCGGCCGGCTCGCGGACTCGCGCTCGGCGGTGGGGTCGAGGATCCTCAGCGCCATGGCTCAACTGACTTGGACACGGGGTCCGACCCTACCTCGCCGGCGATCCAGCTGCCGAAAATCATGCTGAACAGGCCGGCATCCCCGCCCGCGTAAGCGAGCAGGATGCGCTCGGGCGCGGCGAACTTCGGCACCGACATGGCCGGGTCGGAGACCCACTTCGCCTCGATCCCCTCGGCCACGCCGCCGGCTCCGCGCACCAACGAAGCCGCGGGCGCGTGAGTGAGCTCCCACAGCCGCCGCTGTACCCGCGCCCGGTCCCAGCCCGACTCGCGGAAGATGCGCCCGTGCTCGGGGGAGGCCAGCACCAGAGCGTCGAACACCAGTCGCGCCTTCGGCGTGGCAACCGAATCGAGCGCCAGAGCGTAGGAGGCACAGAGCGCATCCGGGTCCCTCGCCAGCTGATCGACGATCACTCGCGGGCTCTCCAGGGCCATCAGCGTCACGCCCGTCTCCGCCGGTGAGAGCTCGAGACGAGCCTGGGCCAGCCCCGGCCAGGGCGCGGTCTCATCCAGCCGCTCGGCGAACGCGCAGCCGAGCTTGCCCGGCTGACCCTGGGCGGCTCGGTCCTCGATGCCGGGACGCCCGCCGCCGACGTTGCGTACCACCAGTTGCAGCGCTCGCCCAATCGCCAGGTTCGCCCGCGTGCCCTGACCGAGCACGTTGACCCCAGAGTTCATTCCCGCCGCGGGCGCCAGCGGACCGCTCACAACGACCACGGGCCCGGCGGGATGCGTGGTGGCCAGCAGCCCGTGCATCGCGAAGGACTCCACGCACGCCGCCTCCACCGCGGCCAGCACGATCGGCAGCTCCGGTCCGGCGCAGCCCGCCATCACCGCGTTGATCGCCACCTTCTCGACTGTCGCAGCGCCGCCGTAGGGCGGCACCACGCCGACCACGTCCTGGGGGTCGCGGGTGGTGTGCTCGAGCATGGCGACGACGCGCTCCGGGGTGGGTGGGACCACGGGGAGGCCGTCGGTCAGGCCGCGGTCGTGCAGCGCCTGGAACGGATCCTCGAGCCCGCCCAGTTCGATCTCCCGGGCCTGGAGCCGACCGTCCGCCCGGGCGCGGCGCGCTGCCAGTCCGGCTGCCACCTCGGGATCGCGCGTGCGCGAGGCACAACCTGGACGCCGCTCCGGAAGCGCGTCGAGCGAGAGCACGACGCCGGCGGCCCGGGCGAGCTCGCCCAGGCGATCACGCTGGATCCCCTCCACGCGCCCGCGTTCCTCGCCGCCGTCGAGCAGCAGCACCGTCGGAACCGCGTCCGGGTCGAAGCGCTCGGACACGACGAGGCCCTCGTCGATCTCCGGGACCCGCCTGAGACCGAGCCGCTGTGCCTGCCCGGCGGTCTGCTCGGGCGTGGACTGCGAAAGCACGCGCACGCCGGCCGCATCGAGCGCGGGCAGCACCTGATCACAGACGGGACAGTCGTGTTTGACCAGGGCCAGCAGCTCGGGCATCGCGGTCAGCTGCTGCTCGGGACCCAGCCCGCCGGAAACGCCCCGGCCGGGATCTCGCCGGAATACTCGGGGAACCAGCGGCGAGCGATCGATTCCAGCGGTCGGCCATCGATCATCGGTTGTAGATCGCCGAGTGTCAACAGCACCCGCAGCGTCGAGCCGATCTGGAGGTCGGCGGCGTTCGGCTGCTCGCCGCCCAGGACGCCGTCGCCGACCAGCGCGTCGATGTGAGCCAGCTTCGCCGGCAGGCCGGCGAGATCGTCGTAAAGCCGGGCTGCGGTGATCTTGTGGTACCCCCACGCGGTATGCGCGTAGCGGATCGCGAAGTCGGTGCCGGGGCCGTCGAGCGGGCCGTTGCCGCCGTAGGTGCCCAGCGCCTCAGGGCGGAAGTGCAGCGCGCCCCACGGCAACCGACGCCCGAGGTCCTGAAGCTCTTCATCGCCCCAGCGTTCGGCCTCCCGCACGGCATCGGCGATCGGCTCCGGGTACAGCGTCGGATCCGGCGCGAGCTGCTCGAGGCGACGGAGGATGGGCCGGGAGCCGTGGACCGGCTCATCGCCGATCAAAAGCCCGGGAACCGTCGAATGTCCCTCGCCGTAGAGACGCTCCATCTCCCCGACGTGCGCCCCGGGCGTGAGCGAGATCTTCTCGTAGTCCAGGCCCTTGAGGCGGAGCGCCGCCTCGACGGTCATGCAGGGGTGTGAAGGCGGCAGGACGTGCAGCGTAAGTTGCGGAGCCGGCATCGCGTGACGGACTCTACTCAGCCGGTAACTGCGCGCGCGAGTGACGTGCCGCAGCCGTCGTGATAGACAGGCGCAGCAATGGGTCAGGCCGAGCTCGTAATCGCGGGGTTGCTGGTGGCCGTCGCCGGTCTCGGCGCGGTGGCCCGCCGGATGTCGGTGCCCTATCCGATCGTGCTCGTGCTCGGCGGCACTCTGTTCGGCTTCATCCCGGGCGTACACCCCATCAGCCTCAACCCCAACGTCGTGTTGGTGGTGTTCCTGCCGCCGCTGCTCTACAGCTCCGCCTTCTTCGCCAACCTGGGCGACATCCGGGCCAACCTCCGCGGGGTCACGCTCAGCTCGGTGGGGCTGGTGCTGGCCACCATGATGATCGTGGCGGTGGTGGCGCATGCGCTGGTCGACGGACTGACCTGGCCGGCCGCGTTCGCGCTGGGGGCCGTGGTCGCCCCCACCGACCCGCTGGCCGGCGCGGACATCATGCGGCGCCTCGACTTCCCGCGGTTTCTGGTCAGCGCGATCGAGGCGGAGGGCCTGTTCAACGACGCCACCGCGCTGGTGGCCTACAAGGTGGCGGTCGCCGCCGTGCTGAGCGGGACGTTCTCGCTCTCGCACGCGGGCCTGAAGTTCGTCGCCGACGCGGTCGGCGGCGTGGCGATCGGCCTTGCCGTCGGCTGGGCGATCGCCGAACTGCGCAGGCGCACCGAGGACGTGCAGACCAGCATCACGATCTCGCTGCTGAGCGGCTACGCCGCCTTCATCCCCGCCAACGCACTCGGCGCTTCCGGGGTCCTGGCCGCCGTCACCACCGGCATCTACATGGGGATCCGCGGGCCGAGCATCATCTCGGCGCGGACCCGCCTACAGGGCTTCTTCGTCTGGGAGATGCTGGACTTCGTCATCAACGCGAGCCTGTTCGTGCTGATCGGCCTGCAGCTCCGCACGGTGGTCAACCGGCTGGGGGGCGCCTCGGCCGGCACCTTCGTCGGCTACGCGATCGCCGTCAGCGCGGTGGTGATCGTCGTGCGGATCGTCTGGTTCTTCACGGTCCCCTACCTGATCAGGCTGCTGGACCGCCGGCCCAGTCAGCGGGCTCGCCGGGTCGGGGCCGCGCCGCGGTTCGTGCTGGCCTGGACCGGGATGCGGGGGTCGGTGTCGCTGGCTGCCGCGCTGGCTCTGCCGTTGCGGACGCACTCCGGAGCGCCGTTCCCGCAGCGCAACCTGATCATCTTCCTGACCTTCGCCGTGATCTTCTCGACGCTCGTCCTCCAGGGTCTCACGCTGCCGACCCTGATCCGGCGACTCGGCGTTCAGCGCGACGGCAGCGAGGACGCCGAGGAGGTCCGCGCGCGCCTGATGGCCACCAAGGCCGCCTTGCGCCAGATCGACGCCCTCGCCGCCGAGGACTGGACGCGCGAGGACACGATCGACCGGATGCGGCGCCTGTACGAGTACCGAAAGCGCCGCTTCGCCGCGCGGGCCGGCAAGATCGAGGATGACGGCTACGAGGACCGTTCGCTCGCCTACCAGCAGATCGTGCAGATGGTCCTGGCCGCGCAGCGCGAGGCGCTCGTGCGGATGCGCAACGACGGCGAGATCTCCAACGAGGTCACCAACCAGCTGATCAGGGAACTCGACCTCGAGGAGTCACGGCTGGAGATCTGAGGCCGGGGCTCAACGCCGCGGCCGGGCCGGACGCCGCGGCCGGGCCCGACGCCCCGGCCGGGCCCGCAGCTGCGGCCGGGCCGAGCTGCGTCGCCAACAGCGCCGCGCTCTGGCCGGGGACCGTCACCACGTAACCGGTGGGGCCGGGCCCGACGGTCTCGCCGGTGTCCCGCCCGATCCAGTCACCGTTGCGCCCGAGCCACCGGCCGCCGAGTGTCACGCCGGACCGTGACGCGGCCGAGGGTGCGAGCAGCCGTTGCAGTGTCGCCCGGTTGCTCGCGGGGATCCGGAGATCGACCCTGACGGTTCGGGTCCCCTTGTCGATCAGCAACACGTGCAGGCCGCCCCCGCCGTCCCGCACGGCCCAGGCCTTCAGGCGCACCGCCGGCGCGGCCGCGACCCGAGCCGGGACCAGCCGCAGGGGATCGCTCCCCAACGTCCGGGCGAAGGCGATCAACCCGTAGAGCAGGGGCCGCGCGCGCAGCCCGCCCGAGGTGAATGCGAACGGAGCGTTGACCGCGTCCGAGCGAACATGCAGATTGACCCCGTCGATGCCTGCCCGCATCAGCTCGAACAGCGCATCGGGCGCCCACAGCGCGGTGGCGAAGGCGTTGCTGATTCCCGGGCGCCCTCCACAGGTGACCGAGTTGAGCTCGGTCAGGCGGAACCGGAGCCCGTCGCGGTGGGCGAGGGCGACGGGTCGCCGGAGCCCGCGGGCGACTGCGGCCGAGGCGGTTTCGCTCAGGACCCGGGCGATCGTCGGATAGATGGGCGAGCCCGGTGGCGCGCACGCGGAGAGGGGGTAGCGATGCGCGCTGACGAGGCCGAGCGAATGGCGCGCGCCGGCGATCAGCGTGGCAAACCAACGTTCATGGGTCACCGGGTTGGCCAGCGCGGGGCCCGCGAGTGGCACATCCGGCGCCACCCGCCACAGCGCGCGGGCATAGCGCCGGAAGTCCCGCGTGTAGCTGGCGGCGGAGAGGTCGCGAGGAAGCACCGCGTCCTCGAGGGCTCCGGCCGAGATCACCGCGCGCCAGAACCACCGGCTGTAGATGTCGGGCTCGTTGCCGATCTCGAAGCCGACGATGCTGCGCGGGGGCAAGCCGCTCTCCGCCGCACGGGCCCACTCGGCGGCCGTTGCCGGCGAGTCGGTCACCAGGTTCAGATCGAGGATCAGTCGAACGCCGGAGCGCTCCACCAGCGCGCTCGTGCGCTGGAGCCACGTCGGGGTGAGCGCGAACATCCAGGTCGGGATCCGGCGGGGCTGCGGATCCCAGAAGGTGTGGTCGGCCGAGTCGCCGCCCACCCGCAACACGAACGGTCCGTTTCCCGCCACGCGGAGCATCGACAGGACGTCCTGCATCAGCGGCATCCGGCGTTCGAAAACCGGGAGCGCCCAATACTCGGTGGAGAGGCCCAGGTAGGAGCGCGGGACGGCCGGGCCGGAGGCGTCCGGCAGGACGGTGACGGCGGCCTGTCCCGGGTCCGAGCCGAACCGCGATCGGGGCGCCGTGTGCAAGCGGACGCGGGCAAATGTGCCCGCCCCGATCCCGCCCGTGCGGGCCGCCGCGCGCGACGGACCGTCGTGATCCGGTAGCGAGAGCCCGGCCAGAACCGCCGCCAGCGCCATCGTCAGCACCGCGATCAGGACGCGCCGCGCCACGCATCGAGCCTACGTCAGGCGCGCCGTCTTTCAATCCAACTCCGGCAGCGCTAACCCATTCCTCATACGCTCGGCACCGGATTGCAATACCCGCGAGGTCGGCCGGCCGATGGGCGCTCAGGGCGGGGGCGGTTCGGCGGCGTCGGCGACCGCCTGCGCGCCGGCCGCGGCCCGAGTCACGGCGTGCCTGGTCGCCTCCGCAGTGTGGCGGGCGCTGGCCGCGTAGTGCTCGGTTTGGATCTGCTCGGCCGTCGGCGGGGAATGCGGATGATGCTTCTTGCAGACGATGTACGGAGTGCCCGCGACCGGGTGAAGCCCGACCCGCGGACAGCCTTGAACGTGGCAGTTGTGCCGGCGCAGGATCGCGTAGGCGCCGCCGAGTAGCGTGACGTCGGCCAGCGGCCCGCTGATGAAGTTGTAGCCGTCGCCGTCGTGCCAGGTCCAGCGGACAGCGTGATACAGCCAGCTGAAGACGGTTGCCGTCACGGGTTGGCAAACGTACCTCGCCACGCGGACGCGAGCGCCGGCCTCCGGCCAGGGCCGACTCGACTCAGGCCGACTTGCGCTTGGCCCGGATGATCGGCAGCAGCGCCTGCACCCTGGTTCCGGCCGGCGTGCTGGACACCGCGAGCTGGCCGCCTACCAGCGTGACGCGCTCGCGCATGCCGGCCAACCCGAAGCCGTCGGTTGGCTCGGCCGGGTCGAACCCGCCGCCGTCATCGTCGATCGAGACCAGCAACTCGGCGTCCCGCTCGTCCACGGTGACCAGCGCCCGCCGCGCCTGGGCGTGGCGGCCCGCGTTGTGGAGCGCCTCCTGCACGATCCGATAGACGACGGTCTCGAGCTCTTGATCGAGCCGCTCCCGACGCCGGCCCGCTTCATGGGCCAGGTTGATGTCGGCGTCGACCTCGATGCCGTGGATCATGGTGACCCGCTCGTGCAGCGCCTCCAGCGCGGGAGCGAGTCCGAGCTGGTCCAGGGCCGCCGGCCGCAGCTCGGTGATCAGTGTCCGCAGGTTCTCGATCTCGGCGGCGATCTGACGTGCCGCGTCGTCGATCGCCCGGTGCAGGGTCTGCGGGTCGCGGCTGCGCCGGGCGGCCGAGAGCAGCACCCGGAGACCCGCGAGGCTCTGTAGGGTCTCGTCGTGAAGCTCGCGGGCCCACCGGCGACGCTCGTCTTCGGCGGCGCGCAGCGTCCGCTGCAATCGGTCGCGCTGGACCGTCTGGGCCGTGGCGACCGCGACCGCCGCGCTGGCCGCGGCCGACTGTAGGACCCGCTCGTCCTCGGCATCGAACTCTGGGCCGCCGGCTCGATCGAACGCCTCGAGTACCCCGACGCACCGACCCCGGAACATCAGAGGCACGAATAGCGCCGAGGTCGCGCGCACGCCGAGGTCGCGCAGCGCGAAGCGCAGCGAGTGCGATACCAGGCTCACCCGCTCGGGACGCCCCGTCGCGGCGACCCGGCCGGCCACCGATCCGTCCAGGCTGACCCGCTCGCCCACGATCCGGCGAGGCATGTCTCCGGCGGTCGCCGCCACCACCATGTCGGGGTCGTCGACGAGCACGATCGCCATCCCCGAGGCCTCCACCAGGGCGCGAGAGCGCGTGGCGATCAACTCGAGCACGCGGTCGAGCTTCGTCTCGCCGCCCACGGCCTGGGAGATCTCGAGTGTGGCCTGCATCGCGCGGACCGAACGCGTGAGCTGATGGCTGCGTAGCTCGCTCTCGCGGTACAGGCGCGCGTTCTCGACGGCGATCGAGGTCCACGCTGCCAGTACGACCGCGGCCTCCTCGTCGGCCGCGTCGAACGGGCCGCTCTGCTTTTCGGTCAGGTAGAGGTTGCCCCAAGCCTCTCCCCGGATCAGGATCGGGACACCGAGGAATGTTCGCATCGGCGGATGGTCCGGGGGAAAGCCGTACGAGCGCGGGTCGCCGGCGAGGTCCTCGAGCCGAAGCGGTTTCGGCTCCAGGATCAGCGTTCCCAGCAACCCGCGTCCGCGGGGAAGCTCGCCGATCGCCTCACGCGTCGGTCGGTCGATGCCCGCCGTGATGAGATCGGCCAGGCCGGTACGACTGTCGTCCAGCACCCCGATCGCGGCGTAGCGAGCGCCGGTCAGGTCGCGAGCGACCGCGAGCAGACGATCGAGCACGGAGCTGAGCTCACGCTCGGCGACCACGAGACGACCGGCATCGATCAAGGCCCTGAGCCGACGTCCGTCGAGGGTGCTCTCTGAATCCATCTCCTGGGTGCCCTACATCCGTGTGGGAGGAGTCTCGCCGGCGCGGATCATACCCGCGGGCGGAGCGTGTGGCTCGGGGTTACGATGCCCACTCGCGCTCGGCGGGACGACGGCCGACCAACCGCGCCGCACCGTGGCCGAGCACGCGCACGCCTCGCCACACGAGCCGGGTGATCCAGACGGCGAGAGCGCAGCAGGCCATGGCGAGATCGTATCCCGTCTCTCGGCTCCCAGGTGTGCGCCCGGACCCCGTCAATGCCAGCGGCCCTGCTAGACTAATGCTTGCCGATAAGCAAGTAGTTTGGAAAGCATGCCGAACAGCGCCTCAGCCCCAGCCCGAACCGACATCTCCGCAGCCGAATCCGATCCCGCCACGCGCCTGCGGGCGGCGCTCGGCAGGCTGTCGCGGCGCTTGCGCCCGACCGAAGCAGGCGCGGCGGCCGGACTCACCCCGACCCGCGTCACGATCCTGCTCCGGGTGGTCGGGGCCGGCTCGATCCGCCTTTCCGAGCTGGCCGAGTCGGAGGGACTCAATCCGACCATGCTGTCGCGCGCGGTCTCCAATCTGGTCGACGCCGGCCTGCTCGAGCGCACCTCCGACGTCGGCGACCGCCGCTCGGCCTGGGTCCAGAGCACCGCGGCGGGCCGGAAGCTGGCCGGACGGATGCGCACCGAGCGCACCGACGCCGTAAAGCTGGCGCTGAGCGGGCTTGACGAGAACGACCGCGAAGCGCTCGAGCGGGCGCTGCCGGCGCTGGAAGCGCTGGCGGAGCAGTTGAAGGGTCGCCGCGCGTGACCCGGGTGATCAGGGCCGGCAAGACCACTTTCGCGGCACTCTCGGTGCCCAACTACCGCCGCTACTACGGCGGTCAGGCGATCTCGCTGATCGGGACCTGGATGCAGATGACGGCGCAGGCCTGGCTCGTCTTGACCCTGACCCGCTCGAGCACGGCGCTCGGCGTGATCATCGCGCTGCAGACGATCCCGGTGCTGTTCCTGGCCCCCTACGGCGGCGTGATCGCCGATCGCGTGGACAAGCGCCGTTTGATGATCGCCCTGCAGACCGCGATGGGATTCCAGGCCCTGATCCTCGGGCTGCTGACCGTCACCGGCTCGGTGCGGGTTTGGGAGATCGGGATCCTGGCCGCGCTGCTGGGAGTCAACAACGCCTTCGAGAACCCCTCGCGGCAGTCTTTCATGCTGGAGATGGTCGGGCCCGAGCATCTGCGCAACGCCGTCAGCCTCAACTCGGTGCTGGTCAACGTCGCGCGCTCGGTCGGGCCGGCCGTGGCCGGTCTGATGATCGCGAGCGTCGGGGACGGCGTCTGCTTCCTGGTCAACGCCGGCAGCTTCGTCGCCGTGGTCGCCTCGCTGGCCACGATGGACCGCGCCGACCTCCACCCGACCGCGCCGGCTCCGCGCGAGCGGGGTCAGCTGGTCGAGGGCCTGCGATACGTCCGCCGGACCCCGGGTCTCGCCGTTCCGCTGCTGATGATGGGCGTGGTCGGTTGCCTCACCTACGAGTTCCAGGTTTCCCTTCCCGTGATGGCCGACCGCGGCCTACACGCCGGCGCCAGCGGCTTCGGCTTCATGACCGCCGCGATGGGCGTCGGCGCGGTCTGCGGCGGCCTGGTGATGGCGGCACGGGGGAAGACCGGGTTGCGCGTCCTGGTGCTCGGCGCGAGCGCCTTCGGGGTAGCCATGACGCTGGCCACCTTCGCGCCGAACCTGGGCACCGAGCTCGTCGCGCTGGCGCTGGTCGGCGCCGCCAGTATCGCCTTCATGTCGGCGGGCAACTCCACGCTCCAGCTCGGCTCCGAGCCGGAGATGCGCGGCCGGGTGATGTCGCTGTGGTTCGTGGCCTTCCAGGGCTCGACGCCGATCGGCGGCCCGCTCGTCGGCTGGACGATGGCCGCCGGCGGGGCGCGGGCCGGACTCGGGCTCGGGGCCGCCACCTGCATCCTCGCCGCGGCGGCGGGGTGGCTCTGGTTGCGGCGGTCCTACGCGGCGCCGGCCCCGTCCCGGGCGCTGGCCGTCAGCTCCCGGATCGCGTCGAGATAGCGGCGCGCTCAAGGGCCGCCGAGCCTTCGGCCTTCGGTCCGCGCCTTCGGCCTTCGCGCTGCGCCTTCAGCCTTCGATCCGCGCCTTCGGCCTTCGAGCCGCGCCTTCGGCCGTCGATCCGCCCCTTCAGCCTTCGATCCGCGCCTTCAGCTCGCCGGCCCGGGCGCCGGCCAGCATCTGTCGCAGCCCGCTCTCCAGCGGCCCCTTGACCATCATTCCCAGCATGCGGCCGAGGTCGACCTCGACCGTGTACGTCGCGCGGGTCCGGTCTTCTCCGAGGTCCTCGAGCTCCCAGCTGCCGTCAACCGACTTCAGGTCGCCCTTCTCCTGCCGCCAGGTCAGCCGCGTGGGTCCGTCGTAGGAGAAGCGAACGATGGACTTGACCGTCCTTACCTTGATGTCGACCCCGACCTCGCACTTGGTACCCCTTCCCTGGTCGTCGCGCTCGAGCGGCTCGAGCGAGTTCAGGCCGCCCTGCCACTCCGGCGCTGATGCGACGTCCTCCACCAGCGCCCAAACCTGTTCAAGCGGGGCGGCGATCTCGGCGGTCGAAGTCCCGATTAAATTGCCCATCGCGTTCTCCTGCTCCGTTCGATCCGGTCGATGCTCTCGAGGTCTCGGGAGGATACGTCCTGCCTGCGCCCGCTGGTTCGCCCAGCGGAAATGAATTATTCAAGATGCCCAATGCGATTCTGGATAATATAAATATGTGTCTATAACCGTGACTCAGCTCGGCGCGTTCCTGGCGGTTGTGCGGGGCGGATCAGTCACCGCCGCCGCGGATGAGCTGGTGGTCACGCAGCCGTCAGTTTCCTCGGCAATCGCAGCGCTCGGCAAGGAGCTCGGGTGTGAGATCTTCACCCGCGCGGGACGCGGGATCCGGTTGACCGAGGCGGGCACCGCCTTCGCTCCGTACGCCGCCGACGTCATGGGCCTGCTGCAGGACGGTCGCCAAGCCGCCCAGGAAGCGGCCGAGGTCGCCGGACGCCGGCTGCAGATCGCAGCGGTGACCACGGCCGCCGAATCGTTCGTCCCGCCGCTGATGCGCTTGTTCGGCGACGAGCACCCGGAGATCGAGCTGACGCTGGCAGTCGGCAATCGCCAGACAGTGCTCGAGCGAGTCCGTGCCCACGCCGTCGATGTGGCGATCTCGGGCCAGCCGCCGGAAGATGACCGGCTCGTCTCCGAGCCCCTGATCGACAACGAGATCGTCTGCATCACCGCGCCAGAGGACGTGGCGGGGACGGCGCCGCTGCGCGCCGCGGAGCTCGCCGACCGGGTCTGGCTGTTGCGGGAGCCCGGCTCCGGCACCAGAACGCTGGTCGAGCAGTTCCTGCACGAGCGGGGCCTGACTCCGGCCACGCTCACCCTCGGCTCGAACGGGGCGATCAAGCAGGCCGCCCGCGTGGGATTGGGGATCTCGCTGCTCTCGCGCGCTACGGTCGACGCGGAGCTGTCCTCGGGCCGGCTGGGCGAGCTCGAGTTGCTGGATGGACCGGAGCGTCGTTCCTGGTTTGTGCTGCATTCGGCGGTCGGACCGTTGCGAGCGCCGGTTCAGGAATTCATCGCCTTTCTGCTGGCCAACTCCGGTCGCGAAGCGGCGAGAACTTACTAGCAGGACCCCGAGCTAGCCCCGCGAGGCTTCGTCCGGAAGCTCGCAGGCCGCGCCGTCCCCGGTCCAGCAGCGCACGATGTCGCGCATCGAGAGGATCCCGGTGACATCGGAGCCCTCGAGGACGATCACATGGCGGAACCCGCCGCGGACCATCTCGGAGGCCGCGCGCTCGAGCGGCCAGTCGGCGGCGGCGTAGACGACCTTCGAGGTCAGGTGCTCGCGGACGCGCTCCTCGTCGATGCTCTGGCCGACGCCGTTGGAATGGAGGATGTCCCGCTCGGTGATGATGCCTGGACCCTGGGCGTCTTCGTCGATCACCACAGCGGCGCCGACGCTGCGCGCGGTCATCCGCCGGGCGGCCTCCCGCAACGTGTGATCGGGGCCGACCGTCACAACGATCGGATTCATCCCGTCTCTGACCAGCATGGTGGACCTCTCTCTCGCCGGGGCGCCGGGGCGCCTCGGGACGTTACCGCTGCTCGCGGGCGCGGACGCGGGCGGCTCCGCTAGATAACACAGATATGCACCCATCGCGGGATCCGGCTGCAGGGTGCGGCGGTCGCAGCCGGTGATGCGGGCGTCCTGCGTGGGTTGCAGCCCGATCTCCTCCGCCACGGCGTCCGCGACCGCCTCGGCGTCCAGATCGAACACCAGCACCTGTGCGTCCCATTGCTGCCGCGGCACGTCGGTGCACAGCTCGAGCACGCACCAGCCGCCCTGGTCGAGGATCGCCCGGGCGGCCGAGATCAGCGCGGAGCGGACTGGCTCCATCGGCTCACGCGGGCCCAGGAGCAGTCGCGCCGGGAGGCGACGACGCCCTCGCGGGCGCCCGGGCGCCCGGAGGTCGACGAGGCCCTCGGTGGCGCTCGAGCGCCGGAAGCTGCCCGGAGCGTGCTCTCATCAGGCCGGCGACGCTAGTCGACTAGCCATCGGGCAACCACGGGAAAGTCGCGCCCACGCATAGAAGAACATCTATGCGCCACGCGGATAAATCGCCGCGTTTCGCGCGTGGTCCACCTGATCGATAGCTAAACCTCTATCAATCGGGCCGAATCATCGCTTGTATCTTATTGATAAACGCTCTAGCTTGGGCGATCAGGTTCCACTCGAAAGGCTCAGGCGATCAAGACGATGACGGTCTCACCCCCCGCAGGTACGAAAGACCGCTGGGCTTCCGGCGTCACGCCGTATGCCGAGATGGGCTACTTCGACTCCGATTACGAGCCGAAGGACACAGACGTACTCTGCGCGTTCCGGATCACGCCGCAGCCCGGTGTCGATCCGATCGAGGCCGCGGCGGCAGTCGCGGGCGAGTCTTCGACCGCCACCTGGACGGTCGTCTGGACCGATCGGTTGACCGACCACAAGCACTACCAGGCCAAGGCCTACGACGTCAGTGCCGTACCGGGCCGCGAGGGCGAGTACCTGGCCAAGATCGCGTACGACATCGACCTGTTCGAGGAGGGGTCGATCGCCAACCTGACCTCTTCGATCATCGGGAACGTGTTCGGCTTCAAGGCGCTGAGGGCCCTCCGGCTGGAGGACATGCGGATCCCCACGCACTACGTCAAGACCTTCCAGGGCCCGCCGCACGGGATCGTGACCGAGCGCGAGTACCTGGACAAGTTCGGCCGTCCGCTGCTCGGCGCGACGGTCAAGCCCAAGCTCGGTCTGTCGGCCAAGAACTACGGCCGCGTCGTGTTCGAGGGCTTGCGCGGCGGCCTGGACTTCACCAAGGACGACGAGAACATCAACTCGCAGCCGTTCATGCGCTGGCGCGACCGCTACCTCTATTCGATCGAGGGGGTCAACCGGGCCTCGGCGAGCTCGGGCGAGGTCAAGGGCCACTACATGAATGTCACGGCCGCGACGATGGAGGAGATGTACGAGCGCGCCGAGTTCGCGAAGGAGCTCGGCAGCATCATCATCATGATGGACCTGACCGTCGGCTATACCGCGATGCAGTCGATGTCGAAGTGGGCCCGTCGCAACGGGATGATCCTCCACCTGCATCGCGCCGGCCACGGCACCTACACGCGCCAGAAGGACCACGGCGTCTCCTTCCGGGTGATCGCCAAATGGTGCCGGCTGCTCGGCGTCGACCACATCCACGCCGGCACGGTCGTGGGCAAGCTCGAGGGCGACCCGGCGATGATCCGGGGCTACTACGACACGCTGCGTCTCGACCACGTGCCCGAGAATCCGGAGACGGGGATCTACTTCGACCAGGACTGGGCCTCGCTGCCGGGCGTGATGCCGGTCGCCTCCGGCGGGATCCACGCCGGGCAGATGCACCAGCTGCTGCGCTATCTGGGCGAGGACGTGATCCTGCAGTTCGGCGGCGGCACGATCGGGCACCCGATGGGGATCGGCGCTGGGGCCACCGCGAACCGGGTGGCAGTCGAGGCGATCATCCAGGCGCGCAACGAGGGACGCGATTACTTCAGCGAGGGTCCGGACATTCTGGAGCACGCGGCCAAGGGCTGCCCCGAGCTGAACGCCGCCCTGCAGGTCTGGAAGGACGTCACGTTCGACTTCCAGTCCACCGATACCCCCGACTACGTTGTCACGCCCACGGTCGGCTGACAGGAGGCTGAACCGATGCGTTTGACACAAGGAGCCTTCTCGTTCCTCCCTGACCTCACCGACACCGAGATCGAGGCGCAGATCCATTATGCGCTGGACCACGAGTGGGCGATGTCGGTCGAGTACACCGACGATCCGCATCCGCGCAACTCCTACTGGGAGATGTGGGCACCTCCCCAATTCGATCTCAACACGGACGAGGTCGACGTGGTGATGCGCGAGGTCCGCGCCTGCCGCGAAGCGCACCCCAACCATTACGTGAAGGTGATCGCGTACGACGCCCGGCGCGGCCGTCAGACCACGGCACTCAGCTTCATCGTCGGCCGGCCCGCCGACGAGCCCGGATTTCGGCTCGAGCGGACGGAGTCGCACGACCGCGTCGTCCGCTATTCGGTGCATTCGTACGCGACCGAGCAGCCAGAAGGCCGGCGGTACGCGCGATGAACGCGGTGGACGCGGCGGCCCCGGCGTCCGTCCACGCCAGGATGGAAGCGGACATGCCGGCGATCGTTCGCGAGGCCGAGATCGAGACCGTGCTGTCCCAGCTCGACCACGACCTGGTCGCGCTGGCGCCGGTCAAGCGGCGGATCCGGGAGATCGCCGCGCTGCTCGTCGTCGACAAGCTGCGCCGCTCCGTCGGCCTCAGCTCCGGTCGGCCGACGCTCCACATGTGCTTCACCGGAAATCCCGGAACGGGCAAGACCACGGTGGCGCTGCGGATGGCCGATGTTCTCCATCGTCTCGGCTACATCGAAAAGAACCGCGTGGTCGCGGTCACCCGTGACGACCTCGTCGGGCAGTACGTCGGGCACACCGCGCCGAAGACCCGGGAGGTGCTCAAGCGCGCCTACGGTGGCGTCCTCTTCATCGACGAGGCCTACTACCTCTACCGTCCGGAGAACGAGCGCGACTATGGCGTCGAGGCGATCGAGATCCTGCTCCAGGTGATGGAGAACGACCGTGACAAGCTGGTGGTGATCCTGGCCGGCTACCGCGACCGGATGGACGAGTTCTTCAGCCTTAACCCGGGGATGTACTCACGGATCGCCCATCACATCGACTTTCCCGATTACACGATCGATGAGCTGCTGGCGATCTCGAGGCTGATGCTGGAGGAGCAGTCCTACGGTTTCTCCGCCGAAGCCGAGGCCGCCTTCCGGGAATACCTGGAACTGCGGATCCGCCGCCCGCGCTTCGCGCATGCGCGCAGTGTCCGCAACGGGATCGAGCGCGGCCGCCTGCGTCACGCCAACCGCATCTACGAGCTGGCGCTCGACGGCGTCTCGCCCTCGGTCGAGGACCTGATGCAAATCCAGGCCGCCGACATCCGCGGCAGCAGTCTGTTCGATACCGAGCCCGTCGCTGATGGCCGCACAGCCTGAGGAGCACATGAACGTGAACTCCCGCCCCGTCATCCTCGGCGTGGTCGGCGATTCCGCCGCCGGCAAGACCACCATCACCCGCGGCCTCGTGCGGATCCTCGGCGAGGAGAACGTCGCCCATATCTGTACGGACGATTACCACCGCTACGACCGTACCCGCCGCTCCGAGCTCGGTCTGACGCCGCTGCACCCCGACTGCAACTACCTCGACATCATCGCCCAGGACCTCGCGCACCTGCGACGCGGCGACGCGATTCTGAAGCCGGTCTACCGCCACAAGGACGGCACCTTCGGGCCGCCGGTGTACATCCGGCCCGAGCGGTTCACGGTGATCGAGGGCCTGCTCGGCTATCACCTGCCGGAAATGCGCGACATTTACGACGTCCGCGTCTATCTCAATCCACCCGAGGAGCTGCGGCGGCGCTGGAAGGTGGCGCGTGACTGCTCTCGGCGCGGATACACAACCGATCAGGTGCTGGTCGAAATCGACCGGCGCGAGTCCGACTCGGAGTCGTTCATCCGCCCCCAGCGACGCTATGCCGACATGATCATCGCGTTCCTGCCCACCGACGGCGACGAGCGCGACCTCACCCACCTCGACGCCGAGCTGACCCTCCGCGACGGCTTGCCTCACCCCGACCTGTCCCCGCTGATCCAGGGGCTGGATGGCGGGCTCACCCTGGTAGAGGAGGAGGGCGAGCGCAGACTGTTCATCCCCGGTCGGCTCGATCCGGAGCAGGCGATGGCCGTGGAGGAGGCGATCTGGGCTCGGATGCACTTCGCCGAGCATCTGCGCGCCAAGCGCCTGGGCGAATTCACGATCGGGACCGAGCTGTTCCGCTCGGAATCCCTCGCCCTCGTCCAGCTGCTGATCCTCTATCACCTGGTGACCGCCAAGGCGGCGATCGCCCTCGGCAGCGACGGCGCGCGGACCGACGAACCCGAGCCGGTGGCCTCGCCCTAGCGCCGAGTCGCCGTCACGCAACGGCGGCCAGGGCAGGCGGCTTCTCGGCCTGAGCGCTGGTCACGTGGAGCACCGGCACGCCGAGTCCGCGCACCTTGCTGGGGAGATCGAGCTTGAGCCAGCGGGACAGGCGCCAGGGCAGCGTCGAGAGGATGATCTCGTCGAAGCCCTGGAGGTGGTGGGCGTCGGAGATGGCGGCCAGCGGGTTGGCATCGCCGATGTGCCCCGTGACCGGTGCACCCGCGGCCCTGCCGAGGATCGGCAGCGCCTCCGCCAGCCGCGTGCGAGCGGCCTCGCGCCCGGCGTCCTCGGGATCCACGACCCGGTGCAATCCGCGCGGGGTGGCCGGCACGAGCAGATGAAACGACGCCGGCCCCCGGGCGGCGCGGGCTCGGACCGCCTGGATCAGCGGCTCGTCCGTGGCAGTCCGGTTGGCCACGAGCAATACGCGAGCAGCTGACATGAAAAGGCTCCTTGTATCGATTGTCACGAGAGCCGATCGTGGCAGCAATCGCGGGAGCGAACCATCGATCTTCTGCGTGGTCTCATAGAGCGCCTCGATCCCCGTCGCCCAGCTTTTCGGTCCGTTATCGGACCAAACAACGCTTGTACCAAGCCTTTCACGGGTTTTGTGAGCTTTGTCACTAAAGTAGTCGCGTTTGCCGGCCGATGTGCGATTGGTAGATGACTCGGCCGGAATCACCCGTTTCAAGGGCGACTGCGGGCGCGAAGACGCTCAGCCCGTCCCGACCTCGATTGAGCCTTCGCCTGGCCTTCAGAGGAAGGGGACCCGATGCGGCCGCGATGGCGCTGGTCGCCGCCGCCTATTTCGGCTCGGCCCGGCTCGGGCTCGGGTTCGGGGTCGGAGACTCCGGCGTCACGCCGGTCTGGCCGCCCGCCGGCATCGCGCTCGCCGCGGTCCTGATCGGCGGCTATCGAATGGTCCCGGCGGTCGCGCTGGGCGCGCTGGCGGCCACCGCCACGAGCGCGGAGCCGCTCGGGGTCGTTCTGGGCATGACCCTCGGCAACGTGATCGAGGTGCTCGTCGCAGTCGCGCTGCTGCGCAAGGTCGACTTTCGCCGGTCGCTGGAGCGGGTCAGCGATGTGCTCGCCATCACCGCGCTGGCTGGGATGCTGGCGAGCGCGGTCGGCGCCGCGGTTGGCATCGGCAGCGTGCTTGCCTTCGGCTCGGTCGCCGCGACGCACCTGCCGGGGATGTGGCGGGCCTGGTGGCTCGCCGACTTCGGCGGCGTACTGCTGGTGGGGACGGCGATCCTCGTGTTGGCCAGCCAGCCGCCCAGGCGAATCGCCCTGCGCACGATCGCGCTCGGGTTCGGGTTGGCGGCCGGGGTCGGCGGTCTTGGTTTCATCCTGTTGCACGACGATCGCGCGACTGCCTATCTCGCGCTGCCGCTGGTGTTCTCGCTGGCGTTCTGGTATCAGCAGGTCGGCGCGGTACTCGGCGGGCTGGCCGTCGCCGGGCTGGCCGTCTGGCTCACCTCCCGCGGGCAGGGACCGTTCGTCGGCGGCAACACCGGCGTCGAGTTGCTCCGCGCGCAGACCTTCGTGAGCGTCGGAGCGATCATGGGGCTGCTCGTGGCGGCGGTGCGCAGCGAGCGCCGGCTGGCGGAGACTGCGCTGAGTCGGCTGGCCGAGAGCCAGCGCACATTGGCCGAAGCCCAGCGACTGACCAGCCTCGGCAGCTTCGATTGCGATCTGCGCACCGGTGCCGGGTCCTGGTCCGATGAGCTCTACCGCATCCTGGGCCGGAATCCGGGCGAGTGCCCGGCCAACTGGAAGTCATGGCGATCCGCGATCGTCGGCGAGGACCGGCCGGCCGCCGACGCGGCGATCCGCGCCGCCTACGAGCAGCGCGTGCCGCAGTCCTCGGTGCATCGCATCCTCCGTCCGGATGGTGCCCTGCGGACTGTCGAGTGTCGCTTCCGCGTCGAGGTCGATCCGGACGGGACGCCGGTGCGGATGCTCGGCACCGGCCAGGACGTAACCGCCGTGCAGCTGGCGGAGGAGCGATTCCGCGCGCTGTTCCAGGACGCGCCTTATGCGCTGATCGTGTTCGACACGGACGGCCGGATCGCGCTGGCCAACTCGCAGTCCGAGCGGATGTTCGGCTACGCGCGGCATCAGCTGATCGGTCAGTCGGTCGAGGGGGTGGTGCCGACCCATCTCGGGGCGAGGGCGCCCTGGTACCACGCGTGTGCGGTGGGCCGACGGTCCGACCCCGTCGCGCAGCGCGCCACGCCGGAGGATTTCGAGACCACGCGCTCCCCGGCCCAGCTCGAGTTGCACGGCCGGCGCGTCGACGGTCACGAGTTTCCGGTTGAGGTCTCGCTGACCCCGCTGTCCACCGAACAGGGAACGCTCATCTCCGCCGCGATCCGGGACGTGACCGAGGTCAAGGAGGCCGCCGCGGCGCTGGCCCACCGGGCCAGCCACGACGCGCTCACTGGGCTGCCGAACCGTGGCCTGTTCGTCGATCGTCTCGAGCAGGCGCTCCACCGGGCCCGCCGCTCGGGCCGCACGCTCGCCGTCGTGTTCGTGGATCTCGATGACTTCAAGGTGGTCAACGACACCCACGGACACACCGTCGGGGACCTGCTGTTGGTGGGGCTGACGCCGCGGCTGAGCGCCGCCATCCGCCCCGGAGACACGATCGCCCGGTTCGGAGGCGACGAGTTCGTCGTGCTCTGCGAGGATCTGTCCGGCGAGGCGAACGCGATCCAGATCGCCCAGCGGATCATCGACACGGCGACCGTGCCCCTGAGCATCGGGGGCCATGAGATCGGAGTGAGCGTCAGCGCCGGCCTCGTCGTGATCACCGCCCCGGAGCAGACCTCGGTCCCCGAGATACTGCGAGATGCGGACGCCGCGATGTACCGCTCCAAGCGCGCCGGCAAGGGGCAGGTCGTCGTCTTCGACGAGGGGATGCGCGAGCGCCTGATCGAGCGGGTCGCGCTGCAGTCGGCCTTGAGCCACGCCCGCGAGCGTGACGAGCTGAGGGTTTTCTACCAGCCCGTGTTCGCGCTGGGCCAGCGCAAGATGGTGGCGGTCGAGGCCCTCCTGCGCTGGCAACACCCCGAGCACGGACTGCTCGAGCCGGCCGACTTCATCCACGTCGCGGAGAGCAGCGGGCTGATCGGCGAGATCGGCGAGTGGGCGATCGAGGAGGCCTGCCGGCAGGCTGCGGAGTGGCGCGACGCGCTGGGCGACCGCGAGCCGATTCACGTCTCGGTAAATCTCTCGCCCTGGCAGGTCGCCCGGTCCGATATCGCCGCCACCGTCGCGCGCATCCTCGAGTCGACCGGGTTGGAGCCGGAGCTGCTGACGCTCGAGGTCGCCGAGAGCACGTTGCTCCAGGACGAGGAGACCGCCAGCCGCGCGCTCCGCGACCTCAAGGCGATCGGCGTCAGCCTCGTGCTCGACGACTTCGGGACCGGCTATCACTCGATCAGCAACCTCAAGCGGCTGACCATCGACGGCTTGAAGCTGGATCGCTCCTTCGTCGGCCACCTCGGGGAGAACGGCGAGGACGGCGAGGACGGCGCGATCATCAGCGCCGTCCTGAGCATGGCCAGCGCACTCGAGGTTGGGGTCACCGCCGAGGGGGTCGAGACTCCGGAGCAGCTCGCCCGGCTGCGCAGTCACGGCTGCGAGTTCGCCCAGGGCTTCCTGCTCGCACGCCCGAGGCCCGCCGATGAGGTCGCGACGTGGCTGGGCGAGGGCCGCATGCTCGCGCCGCTGCGCGCGCGCGTGTCAAGCGGCTCTGGCCGCGAAGCCGGCGTCGAGCAGCTGCATCGCCTGAGCGGGCGGATCGCGCGAGTCCAATAGCACCACACCGAGCCATTTGTGTCCGCGGCGGGCGCTGGCCACCAGGCAGGGACCGGCCAGAGTGGTGAAGCCCGTCTTGACGCCGTTCGTACCGAGGAAACGGCTGCGCAGGAGTGGGTTGTTGTTGTAAAGGAAGACCTTGCCGCCCTTGATCGGCAAGGGCAGCACGGCGTCGCGGGTGGCGACGATCCGCCGCAGCAACGGCTGCTGCAGGACGGCGTGGGCGATGATCGCCAGGTCGGTGACGCAGGAGTAGTTGCCCTGATCGACGATGCCCGAGACGGTCGAGAAGTGCGTGCAGGTCAGTCCCATCGCGCGCGCGTGTTGATTCATCAAGCCGATGAAGCGCGCTTGAGTGCGGGCGACGTACTCGGACAGGGCGATCGCGGCGTCGTTGCCCGAAGGCAGCAGCAGCCCGTAGAGCAGCGTCTCCAGGCGGACCCGCTTGCCCATCGGGAGCAGACCCACGCCGGAGCCGGAGAAATGAACCGCGTCACGCGTGATCGGCACGCGCGCATTCGCGCGCGTGTGGGCGGCCACGACGAGCGCCGTCATCATCTTCGTGAGGCTGGCGATCGGGCGCGGCTGGTCCGGCTCGCGCTGCCACAGCACGTGGCCGGTGCGGACGTCGAACAGAAGCCCGCTAGCCAGTCCCAGCTTGAGCTTGGGGTGCACTTGAACGGGCGCCAGTGCGGTGGCATATGGGTCGCGGCGAGGCTTCACGTCCTCGGGTGGGAGGGGCGCGGGGCGCCGCGCCGAAACAGCGCGCGGGTGCGATTTGGGCTGACCGGCTCCGATGGCCAGGATCACCACAACGAGTGCGGCGGCTCCGGCGGCGAGCCCGGTGAGGGTGCGCGCGTGCCGGCGTCGGCGCGTCCGCCGGGCTCGGCGCGCGTGGGCCTCCCGCGCGGCGCGGCGAGCCCGGGCCTGCTGAATGATCTCGAGGTCGGTCATTCGCTCGGCGGCTGGCGCAGCGCGCCCAGGATCCCGAAGGCGAACAGCGCCAGCACCATCGCCGAGAGCACGTCCAACGGCGAGAGACCGTAGTGGACCACGTCGTCGACCGTCAGGGCGGTGAGCATCACTATGAATAAGAGCGCGAGCGTGAGGACGAAGTTGCGCAAGCGATCAGTACACCGGGGCTCTCGGCGCAACCGGCGGTGATCTTCGCCGCGTGGCCAGCAGACGGACCGCGAGCAGGCCGAACACGAAGCCGCCGACATGGGCGAAGTAGGCGACACCGCCGCCCGAGCCGGTCGGGTTGGTCAGATTGGTGGCGCCGAACACGGCCTGCTCGGCGAACCAGATCCCGAGCATCACCCAAGCCGGAAGCTCGATCACCGTGAAGAACAGGATGATGAACACGACAGTCAGCACCTTGGCCCGCGGGTAGAGCACGATATAGCCCCCCAGGACCGCCGCGATCGCCCCCGACGCGCCCAGGGTAGGCGCCGTCGAGCCCGGGTCGACGACGATCTGCAAGCCCAGCGCAGCGAGACCGCCGAGTAGGTAGAACAGCAGGAACTTGACCGGGCCCATCGCGTCCTCGACGTTGTTGCCGAAGATCCAGAGAAACAGCATGTTCCCGGCGATGTGGAGGATCGAGGCGTGCATGAACATCGAGGTCAGCACCGTCTCCCAGCTCGGGAGGAAGTGACCTGAACCGATGTGGGCGATCGTCCCGTCGGGCAGCCTCTGACCGTCGCAGAAAGTCCCCACGCTCTGGAGGCCGGCGGCGGTCTGGCGGCCGAAGTCGGCGCAATGGGCGCCCGAGTGGGTGATCGTGTACGGGGTGGCGCCGTACTTGAGGACCTCGTGGAGGTCGGGCCCGCTGATGAACGAGCCGCCGTGCCGGATCGCCAGGATGTACGCGACGAAGTTGATCACGATCAGCGCGACCGTGACCACCGGGAAGCGCTCGGTCGGGACGTTGTCCTTGATCGGGAACATGCCCGCGTGAGACTAGTAGGCCCGGGTGCGGACCCCGGCCCTCAGCGATGCGGCGGTCAGCCCAAGGCGGATGGGGTGATCGCGGCGCCGGCGGCGGGGGCGCCCACGGCGACGATCCTCCACGGCTGCGCTTGGTCGCCCGTCAGGGCCAGCGTCCAGCGCTCGGTGAAGGTGGTCTCACGAGTGAGGCTTCCGGAAACGACGGCCGTCGTGTCGCGATCCTGCAGGTAGCGCCGGCCGGAGACCTCGACGTCGAGCGTCATCGTCGGCGGCTCGGCGCCGGCGTCGAGCGCCGTGACCCGGATCTGCTTGACCTTGGGCCCGCGGACGACGAGTCGGGTGCGGCCGCTTGGGTCCCCGGGATGGAGCATCTCGCGGGCGGCGGCGCGATCGGCGATCGCCAGCAGCCGGGCATCGTCACCGTCGACGGCCTCGGCCCACGCGGCGACCGCGCGGCGCGCGGCGATTTCCAGCACATCGGGCGCGAACCGGCCATCGGCCAGGCTCAGGTCGAGCGCGGCCGCGCGGCTGTCGCCGTCGTAGTGGAGATCGGCGACCTCGGAGATCTTGGTTCCCTCGGGCACGGCCTCGGCCACGGCGCCCTCGATCATCGCCTCATCCTTGAGCGCCGTGTCGTCGGACCACTGCGTCGGGACGATCGCCGCGTCGAGGGCGTGAGCGCCCTCGCCGCCCTGCTCGATCGAGCTCAGGATCCAATGGTCGCCGCGGCGTATCAGCGTCCAGAATTCCCTGGTTCTCACCGTTTCGGTGAATTGCCCGGTGCGCTTGATGTGCCGGCCTGCGTTGTCGACCACGTAGTCGCGGACCTTCGCCTCGATCCGCACGATCACCCGGTCCCCGCCCGTGCCGCCACGATTCTCGAGCCCGACGTACTGCACCTTGGGCTCCTCGATCGGCTGCACCCGGTTGTGCCAGCCCTTGCCGCGGAAGTCGTCGAGCCGGCGCTCCCATTCCTGCAGGAGGGTGGGGGCGACGAGGCCGCGCAGGCGGATCCGGTCGTCCTGATCCCACGCCGCCTGAATCGCAACGTACAGGTTGGTGGCCGCGGAGATCACGTTCTCGGGCAGGAACGCGGGATCCTCGTCGCCGGCTTCGGCCGCGGCGAGCTGGACGCGACGAGTGCGCTCGGCGGTGCGCTTGCGCGAGCTGCGCCCGTAGGTCCGGCGCTCCTGCCAGAACGCTCGGGCCTTGGGCCCGCCCTTGACGTACATGAAGACGAGCAGCGCCAGCCCGACCAGCACCAGGAAGCCCAGGCCATGGCCGATCAGCGCGATGTCGAACAGGGCGCGGAAGATGAGATAGATGGCAAAGCCCTTGCCGTGGCCGCCGCCTCCACCGAAGCCGCCACCACCGCCGCCACCGCCGCCTCCGCTGAATCCGCTCGAGCCACCGCCGGCCGCGGCGAGGGCCGCGGGGGCGGCCATCAACGCGAAGACCGCGACGGCCAGCAGGACGAGGGCGAGGGTGCGCCGCCGGCGTGGGCTCATGCCACGCTCGCCTGCGTCAGCGGACCGACGCCCGGCTCATTCTGGGCGACATGCTGGTCGGCGTGGTAGCTCGAGCGCACGAGTGGGCCGGCCGCGACGTGGTCGAATCCGAGCGCGTACGCCGCCTCTTCGAGCGCCTTGAATTCATCCGGGTGCCAGTAGCGGACGATCGGCAGGTGGCGCTCGGTCGGGCGGAGGTACTGCCCGACGGTGAGTACTTGCACGTGGTGCTCGCGCAATGTCCCGAGCGCGTCGACCATCTCTTCGAAGGACTCGCCCAGACCCACCATCAGCCCCGACTTGGTGGTGACCTCGTCGCCGCCCATCTCCTTGGCATTTCTCAGCACTCGGCATGAGCGCTCGAACTTGGAGCCGCGGCGGGCGACCGGGTAGAGCCGCGGCACGACCTCGACGTTGTGGTTGAAGACGTCCGGCCGCTCGGCGATCACCTTGGCCAGCGGCATCTCCTGGCCGCGGAAGTCGGGGGTGAGCACCTCGATCTTGCACTTCGGCGCCTGCCGGCGAGTCTGGCGGATCACGCCGACAAAGGCGGACGCGCCGTAGTCGGGGAGATCGTCGCGATCGACGCTGGTGATGACCGCGTGGCGCAGGCCCATCCGGGCGACGCTGCGAGCCACGCGAGCCGGCTCCAGCGGGTCGTGCCAGGTCGGCTTGCCGGTCTTCACGTTGCAGAAGCCGCAGCGGCGGGTGCACGTGTCGCCGAGGATCATGAACGTGGCGGTGCCGCGCTGCCAGCACTCGCCGATGTTCGGGCAAGCCGCCTCCTGGCAGACGGTGTGGAGGTTCTCGGCGTCGATCAGCCGCTGCAGCTCGCGATAGCGTGCGCCCCCTGGGGCGGGGACCTTGAACCACGGCGGCTTACGGCCCTTGTAGGGCTGAACGTCCGGCCCGAGCACGGTGAGGATGTCGGAGATCCCTCCGGGGTTCGATCGCGACCTCGTCGAGTGCAGACGTTCCGGTGGGCTCTGCGTGGTTTCCACTTCCGTCAAGGCTACTCCGTCGCCTGTCCGGTACCTCCCGCTTACCGGTTGGGCGCCGTCAGGCCACCGGCGCGGGCACGGCCGCCTCCAGCCGGGCCAGGCTGACCAGGCGCTGGCGCCGGCCCAGTGCCCGTGCCACCTGATAGGCCGCCCGCTTGCGAAAGCAGGGCAGCCGACCGGCTAACGTCCGCTTCTCTTTGATGACCGAGGTCATCCGCACGCCGTCGAGGCCGCAGGGCACGATGTAGCCGAACGGCTGCAGGTCGTTCTCGACATTGACCGCGAAGCCGTGGGTGGTGACGCCACGCTGGGTGTGCACCCCGATCGAAGCGATCTTGCGGTCCTCCACCCAGACGCCCGTGAAGTCCGGGCCGTCCTCTGCGCGCGCGCGGGCAGCAATGCCCTCCTCGCGCAGCGCGGCGACGAGCGCCTGCTCGAGCGTCCTGACGTAGGCAACCACGTCGGCCACGCGGACGATCGGGTAGCCCACCAACTGGCCGGGGCCGTGGTAGGTGACCTTGCCGCCGCGGTTGGTGTCGACGATCTCGATCCCTTGCATCAGGTACCAGTCCTCGCCCATCGGGAGCTCGGCGGGGTCAGAGCGCCGCCCGCGGGTGTACACCGGCCAGTGCTCGAGCGTCAACAGGACGTCGGGCAGCTCGTCAGCCTGGCGCGCGGCGCGGATCCGTTCCTGCAGGGCCAGCGCGGATCGATACTCGACCTTGCCGAGGTGACAGACCCAAAGCTCGGGGCGGGTGTCGCGCACTGAGACCATGGTAGAACGCCGGCTAGGCCCCGCTCCACCCCTCCAGGTGGCCCTTGACGCTGGCCAGGAACTGCGCCGATTGCACGCCGTCGAGCGCCCGGTGATCCCAGCTCAGCCCGAGGATGGTGATCGGTCGAATCGCGATCGAGTCGTTGCCGTCGGCGTCGGTCAGGACGACGGGACGCTTGATCACCGCCTCGAGGTCGAGGATCCCGACCTGGGGCTGGTTGATGATCGGCGTCGCCATGATCGAGCCGTACTGCCCCGGGTTGGTGATGGTGAAGGTTCCGCCGCGGACCTCGTCGGGCTTCAACTCCCGCGCGCGGGCGCGCCGGGCGAGATCCTTGATCCGCGCCGCCAGCCCCTCGACCGAGAGCTCGTGGGCGTCGTGCACCACCGGGACGATCAGTCCGTCCTCCCCCAACGAGACCGCGATGCCGAGGTTCACCTGATGATGACGCGTGTAGCGCTCGCCCTCGAGCGAGGCGTTGAGCGCCGGATGCTCGCGCAGGGCGGCGATACAAGCGCGGGCCACGAACGGCAGAGCGGTGAACCGCAGCGGCGCCCTCGCCGCCTCGATCCGGCTCATGTCGACCTCGGTCCAGGTCGTGCAGGTGGCGGCCGTGTCGAGCGAGCGCTTCATGTGCTCGCCGATCTGGCGGCGCATGCGGGACAACGTGCCGCTCGCGCCGTTGGCGGTCACGGGCTCCGGATCCGGCCGGTATGGGCTCTCGATGTGCAGTGGGGGCTCGGGGACGGCGGCGCCCCCGTTGACCAGCGCGAGGACATCCTGCTTGCGGACCCGGCCGGCGCGGCCAGTCCCGGGCACCGCGTCGAGATCGATGTCGTGCTCGGCCGCGATCCGCTGCACCACCGGGGAGTAGCGCCGGCGAGCGCCGCGGTCGGTCGGTGGCCGGTCAGCGGCAGGAGCGGAAACGGTCGCGTCGGCGGCGCGGGCGGAGACGGTCGCGTCGTCGGCGGGGGCGGGAACCGGCGCGCCGGCGGCGGTGGGGGGATCGTCGGCCGCCGGAGCTGGGGCGGCCGCGGAGCCGTCGCCGGACGCGATCCGGGCCAGCACCGCGCCGACCTCCACCGTCTCGCCGACGGGGACCACGATCTCGGCCACGATCCCGCCCAGCGGAGCCGGCACCTCGGTGTCGATCTTGTCGGTCGAGATCTCGCAGATCGTGGCTTCGGCCTCGATCCGGTCACCGATCGCGACGTGCCAGGCCACCACCGTCCCCTCGGCCACCGATACCCCCATCTGGGGCATGGTCACATCGATCAACGTCTCAGTAGTCGAGGAGCTCACGGCACGCCTCCTTCACGCGATCGACGCCGGGTAGGACCGCCTGCTCGAGCGGCGGCGAGAACGGGATCGGCACGTCCGGGGTGGCCACCCGGACCACCGGACCGTCGAGGTCCTCGAACCCGCGCTCGGCGATCAGGGCGGCCACCTGAGCGCCTGCGGCACATGTCGCGTTGGCCTCGTCGACGATCACCACCTTCGAGCAGCGCGCGACCGAATCGAGGATCGCCTCCTCGTCCAGCGGCACCAGCGAACGCAGGTCGAGCACCTCGACGGACGCGCCGTCGAGATCCGCTGTCGCCTCCAGCGCGACGTGGACCATCGCGCCGTACGCGATCACCACCAGGTCCGTCCCCGCCCGGGCGATCCGGGCCGTCATCGGCGTCTCGTAGACGCCCTCGGGCACCTCGCCCTTGATCCGGCGGTAGAGATGCTTGTGCTCCATGTAGCACACCGGGTTGGGGTCGTGGATGGCGGCGTGGAGCAGGCCCTTGGCGTCCTCCGCGGTGGAAGGGGCTACCACCTTGATGCCGGGTGAGTGCATGAACCACGCCTCGGGGTTCTGCGAATGGAACGGGCCGCCGGAGAAGCCGCCGCCCGAGGGCAGGCGGACGGTGATCGGGACCGCGAGACCCTGGCGGTAGTACATCTTGCCGGCCAGATTGACCAGCTGGTCAAAGCCACAGGCGATGAAGTCGGAGAACTGCATCTCGCAGACCGGCCGCATCCCGACCACGGCGGCACCGATCGCCGTTCCGATGATCGCGGACTCGGCCAGCGGGGTGTCCATCACCCGATCGGGGCCGAACTCGTCGAAGAAGCCGTCGGTGACCTTGAAGGCCCCGCCGAACACGCCGATGTCCTCGCCCATCACGAGTACGCGCTCGTCGGACCGAAGTTCGTCCCGGAGCGCCGACGAGATCGCCTGAAGGTAGGTGAGCGTAGGCATCAGGAACCGGCCCCCGCCGGCGCGAAACCACTCCACGGCCCCTGCCCGTCGCCGAGCGGCTCGGCCGGACCGGTGCAGAACACGCCTTCCAGGGCGCTCGCCGGGTCGGGCATCGGGCCGGCCAGCGCCTCCTCGGCCGCCGCGTCGATCTCGGCGGCGACCTCGGTCCGCAGCGATTCGACGTCCACGCCGAGCGTCCGCAACCGCTCAGATTGGCGGTCGATCGGATCGCGCGCCCGCCACTGCTCGATCTGCTCCTTGGGCACGTACTTCATATCGTCGTGGGCGGCGTGGCCGTGCATCCGCATCGTCACCGCCTCGATCAACGTCGGTCCGTCTCCGGCCAGCGCGCGCTCCCGCGCGACCCGCGTGGCGTCGAACATCGCCTCGGCGTCGTTGCCGTCGACGGTCACGCCGACGAACCCGTAGGCGGAGGCTCGCTGCACTGGATTGACCGCGAACTGCTTGTCCAGCGGCGTCGAGTAGGCGAACTGGTTGTTCTCGAGCACGAAGATCACCGGCAGCCGCTGCACGCCGGCCCAGTTCATCGCCTCGTGGAAGTCACCCCGGGAAGTCGAGCCGTCGCCAAACCAGGTGATCGCGCAGCGCTGCTCGTGGCGCAGCTTGAACGCCATCGCCATCCCGGTCGCCACCAGCATCATGTCGGGGAGCATCGAGATCATCCCGACGCAGCCGAGGTGGCGGTCGCCGAAGTGGACGTTGCCGTCTCGCCCGCGGGTGATGCCGGCATCGCGGCCCAGGTACTGCGCCAGGATTCGAGCGGGGGGGACGCCGCGGATCAAATGGGCGGCCAGGTCTCGGTGGAGGATGCAGAGGCGATCCTCAGGGCCGATCGCGAAGGCCGCGCCGGCCGAAACCGCCTCCTGGCCGAAGCCGTCGTAGAACGAGCCAGGGACCTTGCCCTGGCGATACAGGCTCATCGCGCGCTCCTCGAGGCCGCGCATCAGCAACATCGCGCGCAACAGGTGGACGCGGTCTTCGAGCGTCAGGTGCGTGGCGGCCGCCGAGGGTACGTCGGATGCCGGGTCAGCCATATGGGTAGCCATGGTCGCTCCGCTTCGTCAACAGGAGGTCCGGGGTCTCCGTCCCTCCCAGCTTTTAGACGCCGTCCGGGATCTCCGGCCGGCCCCCTCGAATGGGCACGCGCAAGCTTACTCCTGGATCGGGCGAGCCCCAGCGACCTCTAAGCTTCGGGACATGGACGGTGCCTGGCTCGTCCGCGCTCGCTGGCGCCGTCGCGGCGCTTGGATGTGGCCGGCATTTCTGGCCCTGACGGTGGCCGACGGGCTGATCGGAAGCTCCTTCCCGCCGGCGGGAGACAGCTGGAATGGCGTCGGGGCCGCGCTGGCCGGCTGCTTCCTCAACCTGCTCGGGATCATCCTGCTCTCGGTTCCGCTGGGGATGCTGCTGCGGCGGGTGCGCCCCGATCTGCCAAAGGTCGTCGCGCGGGACTACGGAGGAACGCTCGTGGTGTGCTCGGTAACCGCGCTGCTGCTGCTCGCCGGACTGATCCACCGGCCCCAGGTGTTGCAGCACCGCCAGACGATGACCGACGCGATCGCCCGCGCGCAGGCCTGGATCGGTGACAGGGCTCCGGCCGAGTTCCGGCGAAACCTCAGGTTCGTCAGCACGTTCACGATCGAGCCGGGACACATGTACCGCACCTGCGTGCCGAGCGCCTCCGGCTCGCGGACGTACTGCGTGATCGTCAACACCCGGTTGCCGTTCGCCCGGAGCGTGAGCTTCGACGGCTACGAGTCCAACGCCGTGTTTGGTGCCGGGGCCAATTAGCCACGAGGCGAGCGCAGGGCCGGCCCAGCGGCGGTTAGGCTGAGGAACGTGACCGACGCCCGGACGAAGCGGCTCGCGCTGATCGCCGCGATCCTCGGGTCGGGGATCGTGTTCCTCGACGGGACGATCGTCAACGTCGCCCTGCCGTCGATCCGAGCCGATCTGCACGGCGGGCTGGCCGATCAGCAGTGGATCGTCGAGGCGTATCTGCTGACCTTGTCCTCGCTGCTGCTGGTCGGTGGCTCGCTCGGCGACCTGCTCGGACGCCGGCGCGTGTTCGCGGCCGGGTTGATTGGATTTGGCATCTGTTCGCTGCTTTGCGCGGTGGCGCCTAGCAGCGAGCTGCTGATCGCGGCCCGCGCGGTGCAGGGGGTGGCGGGCGCACTGCTGGTTCCGAGCACGCTGGCGCTGATCATGGACACCTTCCAGGACAGCGAGCGGGCCGCGGCGATCGGCAGCTGGACCGCGTGGACGGGAATCGCCACGGTGATCGGGCCGCTCGGCGGCGGTGCGCTGATCCAGCTCGCGTCATGGCGCTGGATCTTCGCGCTGAATCTCGCCCCGGTCCTGATCTGCCTGTGGCTGCTGCGCAGCGTCGTCGACGACCAGCGCAGCCCGGGGCACGTCGACTTCGTCGGCGCCGGGCTGTGCGCGTTCGGGCTGGGTGGCCCGGTGTTCGCGATGATCGAGCAACCCACCTACGGCTGGGGCGATCCGCTGGTGGCGATCCCGCTGGTGGCCGGCATCGTCCTGCTGATCGTCTTCGTGGCCTGGGAACGCCGTACCCCGGAGCCGATGATGCCGCTGGAGCTGTTCAAGGTCCGGAACTTCGCCGTCGGCAACCTGACCACGCTCGCGCTCTACGCCGGTCTCGGGGTGGCCACCTTCTTCCTGGTGCTGTTCATCCAGCAGGTGGGTGGATACAAGCCGATCGAGGCGGGGTTGGCGCTGCTGCCGATCACGATCATCGTGTTCCTGCTGGCCAAGCGGTTCGGAAAGCTGGCGGACCGGATCGGGCCGCACTACTTCATGGCGGCCGGGCCGGTGATCGCCGGACTTGGGCTGCTGTTGCTGATGCGGACGAACGCCAGCGCCGACTACCTGACGCAAATCCTCCCGGGCGTGGCCGTGTTCGGCTTGGGCCTGGCGGCAACCGTCGCGCCGCTGACCGCATCGGTGTTGAGCTCCGTGGAACAGGGACACGCCGGCGTGGCGAGCGGGATCAACAACGCTGTAGCGCGCGTCGCGGGTCTGCTGGCGATTGCCGCCCTGGGAGCCATCGTGGCCTCGAGCTTCGGCTCGCGTCTGGACCACGATCTGGCGGGGCAGCGGCTCAGCCCGGCCGCTCGGGCCGCCGTCGTTCGGGCGCGGGCGAAGCCGCTGGTGGTCGACGTGAGCGGCGTACCGGCGGGGGAACGCGGTCGCGTCCGCGCGGCGCTCGTCGACGCTTCCGTGCAGTCGTTCCGGCTCGGCATCGGGATCGGAGCCGGGCTGGCGATCATCGGCGGCCTGGTCGCTTTGGTGGGAATCCAAAACCCCCGGCAGCGCGTCCGGTGCGCCGACTGTCCCGGCGGGGCGCTCGCGGGGGCGAGCTCCGATCTGGCCGGGTCCGAGCTGGCTCAACCGGTCGGCGCCGCGGCGTCCTAGTTCCGTGGGGCGCCGTTTGGCGCGTCGGGGCCGAGAGTCGACGGCGGTGAGCGAGGGGCCCGGCGGACGCCGAGCCCCTCACCGATCCGCTTAGTTGCTACCTGTTTGCACCGGGCACGTCCATCGTGGCGGTGAACACTTCCTCGTCGTTGGCTTCCTGGCCATTGGGCTCGATCCCTCCGCACAAATGCGGCGGCCTACCCGGTCCGGTGGCGCTGTCGGGACACAGGAACAAGTCCTTGGAGCGCGTATCCGACCAGATCGGATGGGCACGGTCGACCGCGGCCAGACCGATGTAATCGCCATAGAACTGCCCGCCCTTGGGACCGAGGAACTGGGTCGGCGCGGGCATCGAACTCGAGGTCACCCGGGCCTGGCCGAAGTCGGTCAGGTTGGTGCTCCCGGACAGGGTGAAGTCCGAGGAACCGGTGAACTCGTCCCTTCCATACTGCCGGTCGTAGTAGTCGACCGCCAGCTTCCCTGAGCGCGTGAACGCGGTCCACTGCCAGAACTGGTCGGTTGTCGCCTGCCTGGGAGACTGCGGAACCACGACCGCCCGGCGAGGATCGGTGCTGGAGCCGAACGTACTCCCACCGTCGTTGGACACCTTCAACAGGATCTTGTTGTTGCAGGCTCCTTCCGTCTTGACGCCGGTGTAGATCGGGTCGCCATCGGCGGCAAAACCCTGCGGCTTGCATCCGTTGCTGGCGTTGGAATCGCGGTTGATGTAGGAGGCGAACGACACGATCACCCGGTTGGGATTGTGCGGGTCGACCTGTCCCGAGGCGTAATTCGTCGCCCGGAAGACGGACTTGGTCGACGAGCCTTTCTCCGGCACGCACGAGCGGAACGGATCGGCGCCCTCGCCCTGGTAGGTGTCGCAATCCGGCAGGTCGTAGTAGTCGCTGACCTTGACGGGCTCGGAGAAGCTCTGACCGCCGTCAGTGGATTTCGACAGCAGGACCTGGTAGTGACTGTCGAGCCCGGTTGTGGGTTGGTTGTTGAAGTTGGAGTAGGCGACGTACAGGTTACCGTCAGGTCCGACGAACGGGTCGGAGTACTGGTTCTCGTTGCAGGCGCCGTGGCCGGTTGCCACTCCGAACGTGTTTGTGCAATACCTGCTGCTCTTGCTGACCAGGACGCGGTTGCTGAACGACTCGCCGTAGTCCTTCGAATAGGCCTCCCATATGTACGCGGTACCTTCGCCGGTGAACTCGGTCCAGGTGACGTAAACGCGGTCGCGATATGGGCTGTTCACGTGGTTGTCGACCGCGATCAGCTGCTTGTCCTCCAGCACACCAGCGGTCCCGGTTGGATCGAAGAACGAGGTCACGTAGCGTCCGGGGAAGTTCCACGACGCTCCGTTGTTGCCCGTCGAGCGAAACACGACGAACCCGCTCGACAGGTCGGGATTCGCCGAGGCCACTGTCCCGCGGTTGAATAGCTGGCAGCTCAGATACGCATTGCCCCGGGTGTCCCATGCCACCGATGTGTCACCACCGGCCTGCCAGTACTGACGTGCGTTGTCGCCGAACCCGCGAGTGAAACCGTTCGGGACGGTGGAGTCGGACCAGCTGCGCCCCCCGTCGAGCGAGAAGTGCGCGCCGCATGTCCCGTCGCCGCGCACGTAGTTGTTGTCGCTGGCGACGAGGTGCTCGGGTTGCACGGCATCCTGAGCGATGAAGGTTTCGTTGTTGGCCTGGGCGCGGCCCTGGAGGTCGGGATCGGTGACGTTCAGGCAATTCTGGTTCACCTTGACGTTGCTGCCGAGCCGGTTGGCGCACTTCCCGCTCGCGGCCGGGACATAGTTGACGCCCGAGCCCGAGCCGCCTCCCACCGACGGGAATGAGCTCGGCTTCGTGTTCGGAGCGCCGTCGGCCAGACCTTCGCCGCCATCCTGCGGCAGGTTCGGCGTTACGGCGGTGGAAGGCCCGATCGCGCTGGCGAGGGTCTGCGATATCAGCCGCTTCTGGATCTTGTTCAGATGGCTGAACTTGAGGTGGTGGCCGCTGGCCTGGGCATGAGACTGCAGCAGCAGGGCAGCGGCTACGGCAAGAGCCCCGATCAACACCGGGACGGCGAGCAGGCGCCGATTGATCGACATGAAAGTCCTCCGGTAGTGAAACCAAGAGCGAGTTTGCGGGGACGCACCCCCGGGCATCCGGCGCCCAGACCCAGGCATCGAACCCGCCTCCCGCCCGATTTACGTCAGCCGCGGCCCCGCACTCTCCTCCTCTCCGATCGCCAGGCCGAGTCAGCTGGCGGCGGCACCATATCCAATTTTTCAGAGTGACTGCGGCGGCAACCTGAACAGATTCGGGAACCGCAGCGCAAGAAACGGGTCGCCGGAGAGCTCGAGCCGGCGCGATGAGAGCAGCCCCGGCCAGCCGACGGCGCCGCTGGCCAGGCGGATCAGGTCGCCGGCGTCGATCTCGACCGCAGCTCCCGGACCGCGCGCCGGGCCGGCACGAACCGCGCACGTCCCCTCGGTGATCTTGAGTTCGAACGCGTCGGCCTGGCCGCCTCCGGGCGCACGGACCCGGAGCTCGAGCACGGCGTCCAGATCGCGCGCGCTCTCCGGGTCGAAACGGTCGACCAGCGCGAGCGGCAATATGCGCAGGATCAGGCGGTGCGCGACCGCCTGCTGATCCAGCCTGGCCACCCGTGAGCCGCCGCGCCTGACCAGCGCGCGCACTCGAGGGCGACCACTGTCCAGCATCGTCGCGGTTAGCGTCATGACATCAGGTACTGCATCGCCTCGGTCGGATCTGAGAACAGCATCAGCGCATCGTCGGTGGCCACCATCCGCCCGTAATGCGTGGACATCTCGTGCTGGATCGAGTAGGCGTCGATCTCGTAGCCGAGCTGCTCCGAGACCTCGGCGTAGGAGATCTCGAGGCGATCCCGGGCGCGGATGTCCCAGAAGGCCGGCTGCTCGAGCACGTCGATGTCGTCGCGGTGTCCCAGGATCTCGGCGACGGCGTCTCCCTCCGCGCTCTTGGCCATCACGATGCCGACGAAATCGTAAGTGCCGTCATGGCCGGGCACAGGCGCCGGCGCCGGCTGGGGCTCGGCCGCTCCGGTGGCGCCGGCCGCTCCGGTGGCGCCGGCCGCTCCGGTGGCGCGGGCCGCTCCGGCGGCGCGCTTGCGTGTCTGGGGCGGACGGACGCGACGGTGGGCGGGAGCGGCCGCCACGGCCGGAGCCGCCGTCTCACCCGCGGGCTCGGCACCGACCAGCGCGCCCAGCTCCGGGACGCCGGCCTCGGTGAGCAGGCTGCCGGTATAGCCGCGGACCCGCTCGATCGCGCGTTCGACATCGATTCCGACCGGGATCCCTGCCGCGATCGGCGCCAGGGCGAGGGCGGCCTCCATCGCCTGGGGCAGCCAGTCGCCGATCCAGCGGCTGAGCGTCTCGCGGTTGTCGGTCCCCTGTCGCGGGTCGTCGATCAGGAAGCGGCAGAGTTGGGTGCTCCAGGCTCGGGTCCACTCCCACTCCTGGGTCTCCGCCCGCGCCAGCACGGGGGTGATCGTGTCGCCGTTGGCGGCGGCCGCGCGGGTCCCCAGCTCGCGACGGATCAGGGTTCCCACGACCGGCTCGAAGCACAGGTTCGCCGCGACGATCACCTCCCCCCAGTCCGGCGTCGCGGCGAGCCGCTCGAGGTAGCGCCTGGTCGGCTGCCAGGCGTCGTCCTCGAGGAATGCGCGGCGGCCCGTCTCGATCGCAAACTCCCCGTAATGCTCCTCCAGGTCCATCGCGTAGAGGACGATCGCCTGGGCCGACCGCTGTTTCATCGCGGCCTGCAGGCAGACGCAGGTGGCGACCGAGTCCGACAGGCAGTCCCGAGCCACGGTGGCCATCGCGAACCAGAGTCCGTGCTCGACGTAGGCCGGAACCTGCAGAAAGTGCCGCAGGAACTCGACCCATTCCGGAGTGAAGTCGCCGAGCAGGCCCTCCTCCACGGCGGATCGCATCGCCCCCTCGATCTGATGCTCGGTGGCCGTGCCCGCCTGGTAGAACGGTCGCTCCCATTGCTCGCCGGGGTCGCGGAAGGCGAACCAGTCATCGGACTTCAGAGCGGTGCTGGCGTCATCCCAGGTCCCGCGGCCATCCTCGAAGCTGACCGGCCAGCCCCGGGTTAGGTGGCGATGGATTGACGGCTGGGTGTCGATCGTGACGTCCTCGTAGAGCGTGGCCCGGCGACCCTTCGGGGTGAACCAGGCGAAGTCGCGCTCGCTGTCCGACCCGCGGGAAGGCGTCGGGCTCTCGAACCGCTTGACCGGCGCGGCGGGCTCCTCGGCGGGCGCCGCTTCCGCGGAGGTGGTGAACTTGTCGATGAAGATCCGCCGCTCGTCGAGCTTGTGGGTGTCGATCAGCATCGCCTCGGCCGCCTCGATCATCGGCGGCGGCCCGCACATGTACACGTCGGGCTGGGCGATCTCGCCCTCGGCCAGGTATTCGTCCACGACCTCGTGCACGAATCGTCCGGTGACCGGCATGAAGCGGAAGTCGCCGAGCGATAGCTGCCGGATCTCGTCGACGTGGAACAGATCCTGCTCGGTGCGAGCGCCGTAGAAGAAACGGATCGGCCGCTCGCACCGCTGCGCCGAGAAGTGACGCAGCAGCGACAGGATCGGCGCCATCCCGGATCCGCCGGCGATCATCAGGATCGGATGCTCGCTCTCGCGGGTGCGCAGTGAGCCATACGGACCGGTGAAGCCGATCCGGTCACCGGCCTTGATCTGTCCGTCGAGCATTCCGGACAGCCGGCCACCCGGGTAACGCTTGATCATCAGCTCAATTCGATCGTCGCCGGGGAGGTTGGCCATCGAGAACGAGCGCTTGGCGGGCGGATCGGATTCGCCCGGAACGTGGAGATCCACGTACTGACCCGGGGTGAAGGTGAATTCCGGTGCCCGTAGGACAAGACGGGTGATGTCCTGGGTCAGCGGCTGGACGGCCTCGACGATCGCCTCACCGTCGTGGATCGCGTGCTCGAGCCTGTAGCTGTCGGGGTCGTAGTGCAGCAGCTCGACTACCAGGTCCTGCTCGGGCATCGCCCGGCACATCAGCGAGTAGCCGCCCGACTGCTCGGAATCCGAGAGGGCGAAGTTGGAGTAGCGCTTGAGCGCCACCTCGCCCTCCAGCAGGAAGCACTTGCAGGCCGAGCACTGCCCCTCGCGACAGCCGTAGACCAGGTTGTAGCCCTGGCGGAAGGCGGCGTCGAGCACCGTCTCGTCCGACGCGCAGTCGATCTCCTCCCCGATCGGCTCCAAGCGCACCCGTGGGCTCAAGCCATGCTCCAATCGCCGCTCGGCAGGCCCATCTCCTCGGCCACGCGGATGTTGGGACTGGTCAGGCGCAGATCGTGGGCGCGGAGATCGGCGAGCGTCCAGCGGCCTTCGTCGCGCAGGTGGGGCTGGCCGATCAGGGTCTCACCGTCGGCGCGGACGAAGCCGAGGTCCTGAACGACCGCCGAGGCCTCCCAGCCGTGATAGCGATCGAGGTAGTTGCGGTCACCGGTGTAGCGACCCGGATTGGACTCGTCCATCCACAGGCACTCCTTGGAGCAGTAGAAGCGCGTGCGGTCGGTGACTACGCGGTGCCGGCGGTCCTCCTCGGAGACGCACAGCCCCTGGCAGGTCCAGCAGAAGGGCGGGGCCATGTTGATGAAGCTCAGCGGCAAGAAGCCGTCGGCGGGGTCGGTGCCGCGACGGAAGGCCTCCCAGAACGCGCCGTACTCGGCATACCAACCCGGGTACTTGTTCTCGAACCACTCGAAGTCGCGCTCGTCGAGCGGGTCCATCCGCCAGAAGCTCAGGGGCCACGCTGCGAAGGCGAGGATGGCGTGGCGGTGATGAACGCCGGCGAGGAGGCGTTCGCGAGCGCGTTCGAAGATGTCGGTGGGGATGTCCAGCCCCAGCTTGCCGAGCTTCATCACGTACGCCCGGTGCCAGTCATCGCGCACCCACCGGTCCCACTTGTCGAGGTAGCACTCCGGGTCCGAGCGGTCCCGCGAGAAGTACTCGGTGACGACTGCGGAGAAGATGTCGATGAAGGCGTGGTTGATCCAGAACGCCTGCTGCAGGTCGCGCTCGATCAGCGGCGCGTTGTGATCGTCCTGAAGCACGGTCAGCAGCGTCGCGTAGCCATTGGAGATGTGGCGGGCCTCGTCGGACTGGACGCTCAGGTAGGTCGTCGGGAGGGTGAAGTCGCCGTTGCGTGCGGCGACGTCCGGCAGCGCGACGAACACGATGTTGGTGAACGCCGTCTCGGCCACCACCTGGAGGGTGAAGGCGCACTGGATCGGGTCGCCGACCATGAAATGCGAAAGCATGTTCAGGGCGGGATTGGTCAGCACGGAGCCGGAGAGTCCCTTCGGCCCCAGGTTCCAGCCGGCCGGGTCGGGCACGTTCTTGGCGTACCAGCGAGCCAGCGCCATTTGCAGCCCGGTGTGGCGGATCTCGTCGACGAACTGGACGTGGTAGCCGTTGCGCAGCTCGTTGTTGGGGACCGCGCTCATCAGCATCGACATACAGCGCCCGGCCCCGATCTCGGCGAAGTTGGTGACGTTGATGAACGGCTTGAGGATCTCCAGCCAGCGTTCGTGGGCTCGGTTCGGCATGTCGGCGCGGACGGCGGCGTCGTGACCGCCGTAGACCCGTTCGTCCTTCTCGAGCTCCATCGGCAGGTACTCCCGCATGATGTGCTTCATCGGGTCCTTCGCCTTGTGCGGGAAGCGGTAGCGCGTCGGGTAACGCACGGCCGGCTCGTGGTAGGAGGGCTCCCAGCCGAGCTGCGCGATGCGCTCGTGCGTCTTGGTGATGCTGCGACGGCGGGGAGTTGCGCTCATCTGCACTCAATTCCTCTCTCAGGGCCTTCTGGCACGCCGCAGCCTACGCCTCGCCTGGCCCCGCGAGTTCGTGTCCGTACAACGTCTTCAGTCGGTCCGTTTGTCACGATGTGACAATGAGCATCGAGACTTGGTCGACAGAACCGCTCCCGCCCGAGGCAGTTTCCGTCGTCCGGGCCAGAATTGCACCGCTGGTCGACGGCATCATCGAGGCGATCCGCGCGCACAACCCGGTCTACGCCGATGTGCTGGGCAGTCCGGAGGGAATCGGCATCCGGCTCGGCATCGAGCAGGCGATCAAGGCCTTCCTGCACGCCGTCGAGCGCGGACAACGCCCGGAAGGCGACACCGCGGAGGTGTGGCGCCGCCTCGGTGAGGCCGAGTTCCAGGCGGGTCGGGCACTCGACGCGCTGCGCGCCGCGTTCCGGACCGGCACGCGCGCGGCCTGGCGAGGAGCGGCCGACCTCGCCGCCGAGGCGGGCATCTCGGCGCCGCTGGTGATCGCCCTGGCCGAGGCGATCTTCGTCTACGGCGATGAGCTCGCGGCCGAGGTGGTCGAGGGATATCTGCGCATGCAGTCCGACGAGGCGGGCGAGCGAGAGCGGCGCCGCCGGCGGTTGGCCACCCTGCTGCTGGATCCCGAGGGTCACGATCGTCCGGCGCTCGAGCACGCCGCCGAGCTGGCCCGCTGGTCCTTGCCGCGGACGCTCGCGGTCCTGGTGATCGCGGCCGACTCGCCGGTCCCGGTCACGCGCGGGCTTGACGTTGACACCTTGGCCGGCACCGACGGGGAGGGGGCCTGGCTGATCGTGCCCGACCCCGAGGGTCCCGGTCGCGCCGCCTCGATATCCCGTGCCGTCGGCGGAACCAGCGAGGTCTCGGCGCTCGGCCCGGCGGTCCCGGTGGGAGAGGCGTGGCGGTCGTTGCGCTGGGCGCGACTCACGTTGGGGCTCGTGCAAACCGGCGCGCTCCCCGCCGAGTCGCCGACCCGCTGTAACGATCACCTGGCGACGGTGATCCTGCTCCAGGATCGAGAGCTGGCCCGGGCGCTCGTGGACCAGCGGCTGTCGGCGCTCCTGGAACTCCCGAGGCACGAGCGAATCCGGCTCACCGAGACGCTCGAGGCGTGGCTCGCGCATCAGCGCCAAACGCCCCTGATCGCGTCGGAGCTGCACGTCCACCCGCAGACCGTCCGCTACCGGGTCCGCCGGCTGGGCGAGCTGCTCGGCGACACCCTCGACAGCGCGGAGGGCAGGCTCGAGCTCGAGCTCGCGCTACGAGCCCGCCGTGGCCTGGACTAGTGACCCGCCCGCTGGATCGCCCTCCGCTCAACCCGTCTGCGGAAGCCCCAACGCCCGGGTCAGCGAGACATCCTCGGTCTTCAGCGCCGCCGAATGCCTGACCAGACTGGCCGCCGCCTTGCGGGCAGCGGTGGCGTCGTTCGTGCCCGCCGCCTTGGCGATGGCATCCATGTCGGTGGCCACCGGACCGAAATCGGAGACCAGCTTGTCCAGCTGAGCCTTGTACTTGGCCGGAGGATCGAGCTTCGCCAGCTTCTCCCCCTCGTGGCGGGTGCGGGCGGACAGCGCGCTGAACTCCTTCTGAAGCTGGGAGGCGGACGTCTGCGCCGCCTTCTGGATCGCGACGCCGAGGTCGTTCCCGAGCTTGGTGAACGACGCCTTGTCCTTGGCGAAGCCGGCCTTGAAGGCGCTCAGGCTGGGAGCGGCCGGGGTGGTCTTCGCCTGGCTCGATGTCTGACTGCTGGAGCTACTGCTGCTGCCGCAGGCGGACAGGGACAGCGCGGCGAGGGCCAGCGCAGGGAGCATCAATCGCTTCGACATACCTGGATCTCCTTCTCGCCGCTGCGCGGCGCCCGGTCGATGGAAAGCGGCCGTATTGTGGTGGATCAGGTCGACGAAAGGCAGCGCGATAGGATCGCCGCTGAGGACACGCTCATCGATCCGCGGGAGGACGAGATGGCAGAAGCGAGCACGAAGGCGGCTGCGAGCAAGCGCACCAAGGCGGCGGCGAGCCGCCGCGCCTCGGCGGCGGCGGGGCTGCCCAAGGGCCCGGTCGGCCAGCGCGTCGCTCAGCTCAGAGAACAGGCGACCACCGACCCGGAGGGTGCACGCGACGAGGCGTGGGCCTGGATCGAGGATCTCGGCCGACGGGCGCGCGAGAACCGCCAGGAAGCGCATGACGAGCTCCAGCAGCTGTTCCTGTGCGGACAGGCGGCCGACGACGTGCGCGGTCAGACCGAAGGCATCCTGGTCACCTGGACGATGCACCCGCTCGCCGACAAGGTGATCGGGGCCATCACCAACGCCTGGATGCCGTGGCTCGGCAAGAAGTTCATGCCCGAGGAGCAGCAGGGCGTCAACACCCTCACCGGCAGCGCCAGGTGGCCGGCCAAGATCTTGTGGCCGCTCTACTCGACGCGCGAGTCACCGCTCGGCCGCAGCGCCTTCGACTTCAAGACCTATGTCGAGGCGGGCAGGCTCGACCCGTCGGTCGAGGTGCTGGTGATCGACTACGAGAACGTGCAGAGCAATCCGCTGGTGCTGATCCGCCAGATCCGCGACGAGCTGGTGCGGATCGTGCCCGGCGCCAACCTGGGCAAGATGCTGGTCAAGGTACCGGCTCGTCAGGATCTGTTTCCGGCGCTGTACTTCGCCCTGAAGTCTGAGCTCTAGGCCAGATGGCCGTTGTCGCTGGGCTCGGCGCCTGAGTCGCCGGCCGGAAGCTGCGCGGGTGCGTCGGCCGAGGTGTCCGGAGCGTCCTCGAGCGGCAGGCAGACGCGGCAGAAGTCCTCGCCGAACGGGGTCAGCCGGATGCTGCGTTGCACGGACTTCGCGCGGGTCGTCTCCTTGATCGCCTTCATCACCTCGGGCTGCGCCTCGAGCACCTGGTAGGCGATTGGATCCCCCAGCGGCTCTTCCGAGAACGAGATCAGCCCGAGCCGAAAGAGGTTGTTGAGATACGCGGCAACGCGATCACGGTGACGCAGGCCGCCCTGAGCTCCGATCATGTTCAGACCCGGGGCGATCAGCTGCGATCCGACGCCGATCAGGTTGGAGGCGCGCACGTCGACGGACGGTTGAGGCCCGCTGATCGCCAGCAGCCGGAGGATCCGGCCTTCGTCGGGCACGAGTTCGCTGAGGATCCGAGCGTAGGCCGGGTGGGCCTCCTGATCGAAGTTCACATCGGCCGCCTGGCGCAGCAGCTCGCGACCCTGGGCGCGCAGCTCCTCCTCCGCCCGGGCGTCCAAGCGATCGCCGGGCCCCGGGGCCAGTTGTCTGACCCGGTCGTCGAGGTCGGCGATGCCCAGGAACTCGCGGGCGTAGGCCCGCAGGCCGTCGGAGACGTCCTCGACCAGCGCGGCCGCGGCCTCCGGATCGGCGACGGCGCGCGCCAGCTTGCCTCCGGCTTGCAGCGACGTCTCCAGCCCCCACGCGGCCAGGCGCAGCCACGCCCCGGCGGCGACCCGAGCGATTGCCGGGACCGTCTCGATCGCCGTCTCGGTCCGCCGCTGCACCGTCTGGCTCGGCTCGGGCGGGGGCGCTGGGTCCTCGCGCCCCTCGGGCTTGGCCGGATCCTCGCGCGTTAGCGCCTCGGTCAGATCCTCGCCGGCCATGTCAACCGAACAGGGCGAGGTGGACCAGGCCGCCGGCGAAGCCGAGCACGGCGCCGTGCGCCAGCAGCAGCCATTCGTCCTCGCGCGTGGCGGTGCGCAGCATCTGGCCGAAGTCCTTGGGCGCCATTTCTCTCATCCGCTCGGTGATCAGCTTACGCATCGGCACGCTTTGGGTGCGGCTGAATTCGGGGTCCGAGAGGGGGATCATCATCGCCTCCACCGGCTCGTGCGCCAGGGAGCTCCGGATTGCGTCGTACTCGCGCGACCCGATCGCCACCCGGACGACCTGCCTCGCCGGTCCGATGGCGCGGTCGATGGCGGGCTTCATCGATGCCTCGATCAGCGCGCGGGTCCGGTCCGACTGCGGGCCATTGAGCAGCTCATTGCCGAAGTTGGCCACTGTCACGATCTCGTCGGCGACGATCCGCGCGTAGACCTCGGACACCTCAGGCTGGCGGCGGATGAACAGCCCCTGGAAACGGAACGGGCCGAACCGCCGCGGCTCGGCGGGTTCGTAGATCATCCATAGGGCCACCCAGTTGGTCACGTAGCCGACCAGCACGCCGAGGATCGGCAACAGCCACCACACGACGACGAAGTGGGTCAGCGCGGCGACCGGGATGCCGAGCACGAACCCGAAGAAGAAGCCGAAGTTCTTGATGAACGTGAGCTCGCGAGACCCCATGTCCAGGAACACCCGATTGGCCAGCTCCGGGTCGAAGCGCTTGATCACCATCAGCTTGACGTCGACGAGCTGATCGATGTTCTCGCCGATCTGCTCGGTCAGGTCAGACACGATCTCTGGAAGTTGACGCTGCACTCGCTCGTGCACCAGCTCCCGTAGCGGCTCGGGCAGCTCCGCCCACAGGCGCGGATGCTCGCGGCACATCACGCGGTCGACGATCTCGCGAATTTCCTCCCGGGTGCCGGAGACGATGTGCTCGGCGATCTTCTCCGGGTCGAGTTGCTGGAAGAACTCCTGAGGGGTGCCGAGCTTCGCGATCCCGCTGTCGACGGCCAGGCTGCCCATCTTCGCCGCGCGGGAGGGGACGATCCCCTGCCAGCCGATCCCCCCGACCATGATCCCCGGGATCTGCTGGATCCGGTGCGGCAGCACTCGCGCCAGCCTCTGGATCCAGGGTGCGCGCACCCCCTTGAAGTGCACGGGATAGAACAACATGAGGACCCCGGTCCAGTTGGTCACGTACCCGATCACACCCGTGAAGAACGGAACCGTGATCAAGGCCAGGGTGCTGCCGCTCAAGGTGTACGCAACGGTATCCGTTTCGACCGGGTCGGCTAGGCTTGCCCGCCGATGAGCTTTGTTGCCCTGATCACCGGCGCCTCGAGTGGGATCGGCGAGGCCACCGCCCGGCGGCTGGCGCGGGAGCCGGCGGGCCGCCTGGTGCTCGTCGCGCGACGCGAGGACAAGCTGAACGAGCTCGCCGCCGAGATCGGGGGAGCCACCGTGATCTCGGCGGACCTGACGGACCCGGAGGCTCCCGCGCGCGTGCGCGACCGCGTGGAGGCGGAGCACGGCGAGCTCCACCTGCTGGTCAACAACGCCGGGGCGGCCTGGCGCGGGACATTCGCCGAGGCCGGCTGGGCGAACGTCGAGCGCCACATGAAGCTGAACTTCGAGGCGCCCGTCCGACTGACCGAAGCGCTGCTGCCGCTACTTCGCCGGACGGCGTCCGCGGGCGGGTCGCCCGGGTCCGTATCCATCGTCAATGTCGCCAGCACCGCCGGACGGGTCTCCCGGCCGAACTCGGGCGCCTACTCGGCGAGCAAGTTCGCGCTGGCCGGATGGAGCGATGCGCTGCATGGCGAGGAGCGCCCGCACGGGATCCACGTGGGGCTCGTCCTGCCGGGCTTCGTCAAGACCGAGGGGTTTCCGGCGGCCGAACTGCTGGCCAAGGCGCAGACACGGTGGCTCGTTTCCCGCCCGGAACTGGTCGCCGAGGCGATCGTGGCGGCCGGCCCCGGGGGCAAGGCAGAGCGCTACGTGCCGCGGGCGTACTGGCTGGCCGCGGCGGCCCGGGTTCTCCTGCCGTCGGTCGTGCGCCGAGCGACCAGCGGTGGCGGCTTGACGACCGCGACCTCCACCAAGGACTAACCTACACAGGTGTAACCAAGCTGCTTAGGAGTAGGCCGAGATGAATTCAAGCGCCCGTCGCGTCGCAGTGCTCGGGGGTAAACGGATCCCGTTCGCCCGGCAGGACGGCCCATACGCCAAGGCATCCAACCAGGACATGCTGACCGCGACGCTGGACGGCCTGGTCGGCCGATTCGGCCTCGAGGGCCAGGCGGTGGATGAGGTAGCCGCGGGAGCTGTGCTCAAGCACAGCCGTGACTTCAACCTGACGCGGGAGAGCGTGCTCGGCTCCAAGCTCGCCGCCCGGACGCCCGCCTACGACGTCCAGCAGGCGTGCGGTACCGGGCTCGAGGCGACGATCCTAGTGGCCAACAAGATCGCCCTCGGCCAGATCGAATCGGGGATCGCCGGGGGGGTCGATACGACCTCGGATGCGCCGCTGGCCATCAACGAGGACCTGCGCGGTGTGCTGCTCGAAGTCAACCGGGCCAAGACCAACGCGGGCCGCCTGAAGGCGCTGGCCAAGCTCCGGCCCCAGCAGATCGTGCCGGAGATCCCGCGCAACGCGGAACCGCGCACCGGCCTCTCGATGGGCGAGCACGCCGCCATCACCGCACGGGAGTGGGGCGTGGGCCGCGAGGAGCAGGACGAGCTTGCCGTGGCCAGCCACCACCACCTGGCCGCCGCCTACGAGCGGGGATTCCTCGACGACCTGGTCATGCCGTTCCTCGGATTGCAGCGCGACCAGAACCTGCGGCCCGACTCGAGCCTCGAGAAGCTGGCCAGGCTCAAGCCCGTATTCGGCGGGCCGGACGGCACGATGACCGCCGGCAACTCGACGCCGCTCAGCGACGGCGCCTCCGCGGTCCTCCTCTCCAGCGCGGAATGGGCGGCGGAGCACGGGATTCCTGTGCAGGCCTACCTCGTCGGAGCCCAGACCGCCGCGGTCGACTACGTGCACCAGGGCGAAGGGCTGCTGATGGCCCCGGCCTACGCGGTGCCGAAGCTGCTCGCCCGGGCCGGACTGACCTTGCAGGACTTCGACCTCTACGAGATCCACGAGGCGTTTGCCTCGCAGGTGCTCTCCACGCTGAAGGCCTGGGAGGACCCGGTCTTCTGCAGCGAGCGGCTCGGGCTCGATGTGCCGCTCGGCGCGATCGACCGCGACAGGCTGAACGTCGCCGGCGGCTCGCTCGGCGCCGGACATCCCTTCGGCGCCACCGGCGGGCGGATCGTGGCGAACCTGGCCAAGCTGTTGCAGGAGCGCGGCTCTGGCCGCGGCCTGATCTCGATCTGCGCCGCCGGCGGACTCGGAGTCACCGCGATCATGGAGGCGGCGTAGCCATGGCTGACCGATACCAGCAGTTGATGGGGACCCCGATCGGTCGGATCGTCTCCAAGCAGGTCGGCCTGCCCTCGCCGGTCAAGCTCGAGCGCTACCAGCCCGGGCAGCCGGTGATCTCCGGGCCGGTGCTGCTCGGCGCGGCCTCCGGCGGCCGACTCGGCTCTGCGATCGCCACCGTTCTGCAGTCGATCCGGGCGGAGGCCCACACCGCGCTTCACGAGGACCTGCGAAGCGCGGCCGCCGTGGCCGGACTCGACGCCAAGGTCTTCAACCCCGATGTCGCCCCGGCGGACCAGACGTTCAAGGCGCTCGTGTTCGATGCCAGCGGGATCGCGTCGAGCGACGAGCTCGTGGAGGCCTGGGCGTTTTTGCATCCGAGCATCCGGCGCGTTCGCCGCAGCGGCCGGGTGATCGTGCTCGGCACGGCGCCGGAGGATTGCTCCGACCCGCGTGAGGCCACCGCCCAGCGCGCGCTCGAGGGTCTCGTCCGCTCGATCGGCAAGGAGGTCGGCAAGGGCGCGACCGCCCAACTGATCTACGTCGCGCCCAAGGCCGAGGACGGGCTCGAGTCGACGCTCCGGTTCTTCCTCTCCCCGCGGTCGGCGTACGTATCGGCCCAGGTGGTTCGGATCGGCCGGGCCACTGGGCTCCGCGAGGCGATCGACTGGGAGCGGCCGCTGTCGGGCAAGGTGGCGCTGGTGACCGGGGCCTCGAGGGGCATCGGGAAGGCAATCGCTGAGGTGCTCGCGCGCGACGGCGCGCACGTGGTCGGGCTCGACGTCCCGGCGCTGGCCGCCGACCTGGACTCCGTCACCGCGTCGATCGGCGGCTCGTCGCTGACCGCCGATGTGACCCACGAGGACGCGCCGGCCACGATCGCGTCGCATCTGCTCGACGCCCACGGCGGCGTCGACGTGGTCGTCCACAACGCCGGGGTCACGCGCGACAAGACGCTCGGGCGGATGACCGAGGACCTGTGGAACCTGGTGATCGGGATCAACCTGAGCGCCGAGGAGCGGATCGACCGCGAGCTGTTCGCCCGCGAGGCTCTGCGTGACAACGGACGGATTGTCTGCGTCTCCTCGATCAGCGGGATCGCCGGCAACGCCGGCCAGACCAACTACGCCACCTCGAAGGCCGGCGTGATAGGGATGGTGCAGGCTTGGGCTCCGGAGATCGGCAAGCGCGGGGCAACCATCAACGCGGTCGCGCCTGGGTTCATCGAGACGCAGATGACCGCCGCGATGCCGATCACGATCCGCGAGGCGGGCCGGCGCATGAACAGCATGTCGCAGGGCGGCCTGCCGATCGACGTCGCCGAGACGATCGCCTGGTATGCCAGCCCCGCCTCGACCGGGGTCAACGGCAACATCGTCCGGGTCTGCGGGCAGAGCCTGCTGGGGGCCTGAGCGATGCCCGATCGTCAACTGCACGGCTCGCCCGGGATGCTGCCGCTGTTCGCGCGGGCCGGGGCGGCGATGATCCCGGGCGCGTCGCGGCTGCCTTTCGTCGGCGGGGGCGGAGGCGAGCTGCCGGACCTGACCTATGTGCTGTCCGACGTCCTAGTCGATCGCGACCGGCTCGCCGCTTACAACCGCGTCTGCGGGTTCTCGCTGCGCGACGCGCTCCCGGCCACGTATCCGCACATGCTGGCCTTCCCGCTGCACCTCAAGCTGATGACCGATCCCAGCTTTCCGTTCGCCGCAATCGGTTTGGTCCACATCTACAACAAGATCACCCAGCATCGTCCGATCGACGCCGGCGAGTCGTTGGACATCCGGGTGTGGGCGGCCGACCTGCAACCGCATCCGCGCGGGCGGCAGTTCTCGATCTACAGCGAGGCGCGGGTCGGCGACGAGCTGGCCTGGGAGGCGGTCTCGATCAATCTCCGTCGCGGCGGCGGCTCCGAGGCGGCCGGCACCTCGGGCTCGGGCCCCGAGGTGCCCTCGGCGGAGGGCCTGGCCGGGTCGGCGACCTGGAAGCTCCCGGGCGATCTCGGTCGCCGCTACGGCTCGGTCTCCGGCGACCTCAACCCGATCCATGTCCACTCGCTGAGCGCGCGTCTCTTCGGCTTCCCCTCGGCCATCGCCCACGGGATGTGGACCAAGGCTCGTTGCCTGGCCGCGCTCGAGGCGCGGCTGCCCGCGGCGTTCACGGCGGAGGCCGCATTCAAGCGGCCGATCCTGCTCCCGGCCGAGGTCGAGTTCGCCGAGGCGGCAAGCAACGACGAGATCCGCTTCGGCGTCCGCGACCGCCGCAAGCAGACGCCGCACCTCGACGGGCTCGTGAAGTTCGGCTGAGGTCGGCGGCCGGCGCTCCGTGCCGCCGGTCCCCTGCCGCTAATTGATTCCGCGGGCTGCCGATGGCGCGACTCGGGGTCGAAAGTCAACGGCGGCAGCGAGAGGGTGGGCCGGTGGACTGCACCAAACGTGGGTTGCGACCTCGCCGGCGCCGGGCCGTGCTACATAACCCGCACTATGTCCGGGTTATGTAGCACGCCCCCCGCGAGGTGAGGCCGCACCCCTCCCCGAGCGAGCCGGCGCCGAAACCGCCGGCGAGCGAGGGGCACTCGCTAGTCGTCGGCGGCCTGGTCGAACATCAGGGCCAGCCGGTCGAGCACGGCGGCTGCGGTGGCGAGCTCGTCAGGGCTGAAGTCAGCCAGGGCGGCTCGCCAGCGCTTCTCGAACCCGGCCCGGCGCTCCTCGACGAGGGCCCGTCCGCGCTCGGTCAGCGAGGTGAGCACGACTCGCTTGTCGCTGGTCGAGCGCACCCGTCCGACCAGTCCGTGGGCGGCCAGGTTGTCAAGCATCTGGGTGACCGTGGCCGGGGCCAGATCGGCGGCGACCGCGAGCTCCCTCGACGACAGCGGGGGACCCTCGGCCAGCCCGAACAGCAGGCTGTACTGCGCGTAGCTGAGCTCGTCGGCGCGTTGGGTCTCGCGGCCGCGCAGCCGTCGCATCGCCCCGGTGACCGCCTTGAACGAGCGCCCAAGCTGCGAGAGCGGATCGGCCGGATCGGCCGCGCCGGGCGTGGCAGCGGGCGGGCGGGGCGGGCGTGACAGCCGCGCCGAGCGTGGCGGCCGGGCCGGCGGTCAGGGGAGGCTGCGCCGGGGACGTCATACCGCCACCGCCTCCGCCGCGACCTCCGGCGGGCGCTCATCGCCGTCGCCCCTCGACCTGGCTCGGCGTTCCGCGCGGATCAGGATCAGGCAGGGGACGATGGCCAGCGCGGAGATCCCCGCCGAGGCCCAGAACGCAGTGCCGTAGGCCGACGCCTGGCCGGCCAGCGTGTGCTGGCCTTGGAGGGCCCGCTGCAGGATCACCGCCAGGACCGCGGTGCCGATCGAACCGCCGGCGCGCTGCAGCACGTTCAGCTGTGGGGTGGCATGGCCGAGCTCCGAGCGATCGAGCGACGCAAAGGCCGCGGCCATGGCCGGCATGAACCCGCAGCCGATCCCGATACCGCGCACGAACATCGTCCCGATCAGCCACGGGAGCGAGGTGTGCGCGCCGACCAGGCCGAACGGGATCGTGGCGATCGTGGTCACCACCACGCCGAACAGGGCGAGCTTGCCGCCGCCGATTCGGTCCGTGAGCCGCCCGGAGAAGGGCATCGCCAGCGCCGCGCCGATGCCCTGCGGGGCGGTCAGCAGTCCGGTGTCGACCACGCTCTCATGGCGCACGCCCTGCCAGTACAGCGGGAGCAGGATCATCGCGCCGAACAGCGCAGCGGCCAGGCAGAAGGTGGCAAACGACGCGGAGGCGAAGGTCGAGCGGGCGAACAACCGCAGGTCCAGCAGCGGCTGGGGGATCCGCAGCGCATGGCGGGCGAATGTCCCCAGCAGGACGAGCGAGACGACAATCGGCAGGACGACCTTGGTCAGCGAGAAGCCCCCGGTGATCCCGACCTGGGCAAAACCGTAGGTCAGTAACGGCAGCCCGGTGGCCATCAACGCGAGGCCGAGGCCGTCGAGTTTGCCCGCCTTGCCGAGCTCGGGGTTCGGCAGCATCCGCAGCGCGGTGATCACGGCGATCACGCCGATCGGGACGTTGACGTAGAAGATCCAGCGCCAGCTGGCGTTGTCCAGGATCAGCCCGCCCAGCGTGGGGCCGAGGATCGGTGCCAGCATCGCCGGGACCGAGATCACGCTCATCACTCGGCCCATCCGCTTCGGCCCGGCGGCCTGAGCCATCATCAGCTGGCCGATCGGGAGAATCATGCCTCCGCCGACGCCCTGCAGCACGCGGAAGATCACCAGCTCGGTCGTGCTGGTGGCCAGTCCGCACAGCGCCGAGCCCAGGGTGAAAACGATCAGCGTGGCGATATACACGCGCTTGGCCCCGAACCGCGCGGCGGCCCAGCCGGTGACCGGGATCACCGCCGCCAGCGAGAGCATGTAGCCGGTCGAGACCCACTGAACCGAGGAGATCTTGCTGTGGAGCTCGCGGCTGAGCGTCTGGATCGCGACGTTGACGATCGTCGTATCCAGGATCGACATGATCGATCCGATGATCACCACGAAGCTGACGCGCCAGACGTAAGGGGGTATGCGGTCCGTATCCGCTGTCACCGCTGCTGCCTTTCTCGGGGTCGCGAATTAGTAAGGTACCAAATCATTAGGTACCGAACTGGCTGACCTGCCGGCCGCGTTTGCGCCCTGGCGGAGTGGCCTCGCCGCCATTCCCTCGGGCGCCGTCTATCGTGAGAGGGGATATGACGACCTTTGCCGAGCTCGGATTGGACGATGACATCCTGGAAGCGATTCAGGACGTCGGCTATGACTCTCCGAGCCCGATCCAGGAGCAGGCGATCCCCTCGCTGCTCCAGGGCAGCGACGTAATCGGTCAGGCGCAGACGGGATCGGGCAAGACGGCGGCGTTCGGGCTGCCCATGCTCCAGTACGTCGACCCCTCGGAGCATGAGGTCCAGGGACTGGTCCTGACCCCGACCCGGGAGCTCTGCATCCAGGTCACCCAGGCGCTGCGCACCTACGGCAAGCGCAAGGGCGTCGATGTCGTGGCGGTCTTCGGCGGGGCGCCGATCCGCACCCAGCAGGCGCAGCTGCGCGCCGGCGGCCACGTCGTCGTCGGCACGGTCGGCCGGGTCAAGGACCTGATCTCGCGCCACTCGCTGATGCTCCACTCCTGCCGCTTCGTGGTGCTCGACGAGGCCGACGAGATGCTCGACCTGGGCTTCCTGGAGGACGTCGAGAAGATCCTCGCGCTCACTCCTTCCAGCCGCCAGACCGCGCTGTTCTCGGCCACCATGCCCCCGGAGATCCGCCGGCTGGCCGACCAGTACCTGTACGACCCGATCACCGTCAAGGTCAAGACCGCTCACTTGACAGTCGACACCGTCGAGCAGTTCGCGCTCGAGGTCTCCCCGCGTGAGAAGAACGATGCCCTGATCACGGTGCTCGAGGCCGAGCGGCCCGAGCAGGCGCTGATCTTCGTGCGCACGAAGATCCGCTGCGACCAGCTCTACCGGACGCTGCGGGACCGGGGCATGAACGTCAAGGCGCTCCACGGCGACATGTCCCAGGGCTCGCGCGACGGGGTGATGATCTCCTTCAAGGACGGCCGGGTGCCGTTCCTCGTGGCCACCGACGTCGCTTCCCGCGGGCTGGACATCTCGGGCATCTCGCACGTGATCAACTTCGACGTCCCCATCTCGCCCGACGTCTACGTCCACCGCATCGGCCGGACGGGGCGCGTCGGACGCAGCGGCCGTGCGATCACCTTCTACGAGCCGCGCCAGAAGCGCGAGGTGGAGGCGATCGAGCGGCACGCCGGCGTCAAGCTCTCGCCGTGGGTGAAGGACGCGCACGTGGCGCCGACCCCGGTGACGCCGAAGCCTCGTCGTCACTCCAAGCCGCACGCGCCGGTCAACGGCGATGCGCCCGGCCGCAAGCTGATCGTGGCCGGCGGGCGCGCCGACGGGCTCGAGCCCTCGGACATCATCCACGCGATCACCGCGGCCAGCGGCCTCGAGGGCGAGGCCGTTCGCAACGTTCAGGTGCTCGAGCGGTTCGCCTTCGTCGAGGTGCCGGCGTCGGAGGCCGAGCGCGTGGTCGACGTCGTCGACGGCACCTCGGTTCGCGGTCACACGCTGCGGCTCGAGCCCACGCAGAGCTGACATCCGGCCGGCGAAGCCACGGCGACGGCCACCGGGTAGGGTCTCTACATGAGCACAGCCAAGATGAATACGAGCCAGGGCACGATCGCACTCGAGCTCTTTGACGACGACGCGCCCAAGACCGTCGAGAACTTCCGCAAGCTGGCCAGGGACAAGTTCTACGACGGCGTGATCTTCCACCGGGTGATCCCGGACTTCATGATCCAGGGCGGCTGCCCCCAGGGCACGGGGACCGGCGGTCCGGGCTACACGTTCGAGGACGAGTTCAACGACCACAAGGTCGTCCGCGGTGCGTTGGCGATGGCCAACGCGGGTCCGAACACCAACGGTTCGCAGTTCTTCATCGTGACCATCAAGGCCGCTCCGTGGCTGGACGGCAAGCACACGGTGTTCGGCCAGGTGACCGACGGCATGGACGTCGTCGACGCGATCGAGGCGCTGCCGACCGGGGCTCGGGACCGCCCGGCCGACCCGCCGGAGATCGAGTCGATCGAGCTGGATCCGGCCTGAGTCCCGGGCGCGGGCGCCTCCGAGCTCTCCGCGCGCGACCATCCTGCGGGAATCTACCTCTCGACCGACGCGAGCCGGGGCCGGGCCGGGTGCGAGGATGGGGAGATGTTGGCCATCGCCATCGCCCTGAGCTCATCGATCTGCTGGGGTGTCTCGGACTTTGTCGGCGGCATCCAGGCACGACGCATGCCGCTGATGAACCTGATGCTGCTGAGCCAGGGGATCGGGGTGGCCTGCCTGATCGTCCTGGTCGCGGCGCGCGGCAGTGCCCCTCCGCATCTCGTCCGCCTGATCCCCGCGGCGGCGGCGGGGATCGGCGGTGTCGCGGCGCTCACGGCGTTCTACCGCGCGTTGTCGATCGGCACGATGAGCATCGTCGCGCCGATCTCGGCCACCGGCGTCACGGTGCCCGTCATCGTGGGCATCGCCTCCGGTGATCGCCCGGCGGCGGTGCAGGTGGGGGGGATCCTGGCGGCGATCATCGGTGTGGCCCTGGCCAGCCGGGAGCAGTCCGATGGCTCCGGGCGCCAGATCGCCCGGGCCAGCATCGGCCTCGCGCTGTTGGCTGCGCTCGGCTTCGGCGGCTACTTCGTCGGGATGCGCTCGAGCGCCCGCGCCGACGTCCTGTGGGCGTTGCTGGCCGCCCGCGGGGCCGGGGTGCTCGCGCTGCTGCTGGTGGTCGCGGTCAGGCGAGATGCGGTGGGTGCGCTGCGCGGGCGACAGGCGGTCGGCGCGCGGCACGGGCGAGAGCCGGTCCGCGCGCGGCGCGGGCGAGAGGCGCTAGGCGCGCGGCGCGGCGCGCTGCCCGCGCTGGCGGCGATCGGGATGCTAGACCTGGCCGCCAACGGCCTTTACGCGATCGCCAGTCGGCACGGCGCGCTGAGCGAGGTCGCGGTGGCGGCATCCCTGTACCCGGTGGCCACCGTGGTGCTGGCCCGCGCGGTGCTGGGAGAGCGCGTGCGGCGGATTCAGGAGGTGGGGATCGTGGCGGCGATCACCGGCGTGGTGATGATCGCCGCCGGTTGACCCTCCGCGATATCAGCCGATGCTCCGCCAGGGGGCGAACGCGTTCTTGGAGCCTTCGAGCGCGGGCGCGAGTCCGGGGTGGTGACGCTTGACCACGTCGCCGAAAAGATTGTCCTCCACCCACGCGATGCCCTCCCGCGTGTACACCTCCGGGGTGTAGTCGTTGGTGAAGAAACGGTCTGACTTCAGGCGGCGGGAGGCCATCAGGATGAAGATCCTGAACGCCGTGTCACTGAACCCGAAACCGGGTGGCAGCTTCTCCCCGAGCATGCCGACGTGGGTGTCGACCTTGTCGATTTCACCGCTGTAGACGTCGCGGATCTGTTCGTTCCACTCCGGGTTGGGGGTCAGATCCTCGAACTTCTTCACTCTCCGCTTGCGCAGCTTCTCTCGGAAGTCGTTGTAGCGTGGGACGCCACGCTCGCGGTCGCGCAGGATGTCGATCGTGCCGATATCGACGTGATCGCCGTTCAGCCGGACGAGGTCACGCAGTGCGTCGGGATGGTTGTGCAGCGTGATCGCGCCCGGGTGGGAGAGACCGAGCGTGTAGATCCAGTCGGTCATGCTGTGCTCGTCGATCACGCCTCGAGTCCCGTGTCCCTGGATCGGGGTGAAGTCGGTCTCCGCGACCTTTTCGCCGGTCCGGTGGGAATGGATCTCGTAGTCGTCGGGGATCAGCGGGTGCATCCGGTAGACGGCGACGAACTCGCTGGTGATCGAGTACGGCGCGGTGTGATGATCGAGCGGCGATCCGACGATGCCGCTGATCAGCTCGCCGCTGCCGATATGGCCGAAGTTGCGCTTCACCCACTTCGGCAGCACGCCGTACCAGTTGGCGTTCATGCCGATGTGCAGCGCCGGGTTGTCGAGGATCCCGGGCGTCCATTCGACTGTGTGGATCTTGGCGATCAGCGCCGCGTTGATCAGGCGCGCCTTGAGGAACAGCTGCTCGTCGTCCCAGCTCGGGTTGTGGCCCTTCAGCATGTCGCAGATTGCGTTGTGCTCACGCGCGAACAGCGTGTGCATCACGCTCAGTCCGACCCACCAGTTGTCGGCGAAGCCGGTCAGGTCGACGCCGCTCAGGTCTTTGTTGGTCTCTTCGGGGAGGCGGTCGCCGTCCATCTTGAGCTTGCCGTCCTCGCCCGAGCGCAGCTCGCGGTTGCGCTCCTCGGTCGAGCCGTAGAGTTGCGAGCCGTCCCACCAGGGGGTGACCTTGTTTACGTATGTGGGGGGAAGGTCGCCGCCGGAATTGGTCGAGTCAGGACTCGTGCGCCTGACTTCCATAGTCCCTTCGTCCCAGTCGTCGTCCTCGGAAAGAGGTACCTGCATGAACTCGGTCTCGGAGTTGTCGCCGTGACTGAACCAGTCGTGGTTCTGGAACTGCAACCAGCAGGCGGCGAGCACGTTCAGCGTCGTCGCGGGCTTGAAGCTGTCACGGCGCAGCAAATGCGTCGAGACCTCGCGGGGGCTGGGGTCGAGCATCGACTGCTCTTCGGGGTAGGTTGCCTCGACCGGCACGTTGCGCCCGAAGCGAGTCCCCGTCTTGCCCATGCTGGGGTGGTCGGGGTCGGTCTGCGAGCCGTCGTAGGTGCGGTACGGCGGCGGCTCGGCCAGCACCTTGACCTCGCCACCGTTCTCGACCCGCTCCGAGTCGGCGACACCCACCCCACCGCCGTCGGACCCGGACGTGGGAAATTCGGTGTCGTACAGATTGAACCGGCGTAGGTCTTCGCGGAAATGCGCTAGCTGCAAGAGCTGCGCGGGTAGTGGTAGCTCCCACCAGTCCGCCCCCCTGTCAACGACGTCCAGGCCCGCGCGCACGACTCGCTGCGCCACGCCCTTGGTCACGTCCCCGGGCTTGTAGGGCATTCCTTGTCTCCTCCCGCCGATCGTTGAGAATGCAGCTGCGAGTCTATCCGGGCGGCGGGGTTTCCGCACCGCTTTAGCGGACCACACATGCGGGGATTTCCAGCGTGTCCCAGGCCGCGTTGGCTTGGGCTTCGATGGGCGCGAGCCGGCGCTGGAGGGTCTTGACTGCGATCACCGGATCGCCGCCGCGGCGAAGGCTCGCGGCCGTGGCCTTGACCAGCGTCAACTCATCCTCGAAGGCCCGCAGGGCAGTCGCGTAGACGTGCTCGGCTTGGCCACCGGGGCGCAGCTTCGACAGCGCGCCCAGCTCGGGTCGCAGGACGGCAATTCCGTGGTCGAGGAACGCGGTCGCCTGAACCGGCCGCGTCGGCGTTGGGATCCGTCCCGCGCGCGCGTTCGCCAGCTGGCAGACGTGCCCGGCGCGGGTACGCAGGGCGCTCGTCGACAGGTGGGATCCGCCACAGCCGGCGAGCGCGAATGCAACCACTGCGGCGAGCGCCGCCCAGCGCCTCACCGCAACGAGACTCCGAACAATCGCTCGAGCTCGGCGATCGTCTGCTCGCTTGAGATGTGATGCACGGGGGCCATCCCGAGCTCGGCGGCCGGCTTCAGATTGAACGGCAGGTCGTCGACGTATACGCACGCATCGGGGGCCAGCCCGATCCGGTCGGCGCCGAGCGTGTACATCTCGGGGGCCGGCTTGCGCATGCCTTCCTCGCCGGAGATCACGATCCCGTCGAACAGCTCGGCCAACTTGGCCCGGTCATAGCGGCTGGTGCCCCAGGAGTTTGAGATCAGGCCCGTGTGGATCCCCGCCGCTCGCGCGCGCAGGACCGCGTCGAGCATCGCCTCATCGGGGTGCGATCCACCGAACAGCCGGTCGATCAGACCGGGGGCCTCGACGCCCAGCATGTCCGCGAACCGGCGCTCGAACTCGTCCTCCGGGATCGCTCCCGTCTCGAGCCCGATCAGCAACTCGCGCGCGGCCGGGTCGCTGCGGAACCGCGTGGCGATCGCCTCGGGATCGAGCCCCTCCTGTCGGCAGAACGCGGCAAAGGAGTCGAACAGGCTGCTGGTCAACACGCCGCCGTAGTCGATCAGCAGGCCGGCATACCGGCGATCGCCGCCCTCGTTCTCAGAAGCCATGCTCGGTCACGTAGAGCGCGCGCTCGGCCAACTCGATCACCCCTTCGCCGAAGGACTTCAGGTACGGATCGTCGGTCGCGCCCGAGATCGCCCGCTTGTAGTTGCCCTCCATGAACACGATCGCCTTCCAGATCGCCAGCGTCACGTACCAGTCGAGCGCCCGCATCGAGCGCCCGGAGCGCTCCTCATAGCGAGCGATCATCTCCTGGCGGTTGGGAAAGCCGGGCTGGGAGGTCACGTTCTGCAGGGCGAAGCGGCCGGTCGGATCGCCCGGCCGGATCCAGTGAAGCATCATGTAGCCGACGTCGGCCAACGGATCTCCGATCGTGGCCATCTCCCAGTCGAAGATGGCGATCAGCCGTGCCGGGGTGCCGCTGGCCAGCATCGTGTTCCCCAGGCGGTAGTCGCCATGCACGATCGTGGCCGGGGGCGACTCGGGCATGTTGGCCTTGAGCCAGTCGCCCACCTGCTCGACCTGGGCCACCTCCCGCGTCCGGTTGTGCTCCCACAGCCCGAGGAACCGGCGCACCTGTCGTTCGAGGTAGCCGCTTGGCTTGCCGAATCCCTCCAGGCCGATCGCCGTCCAGTCGACGGCGTGCAATTCGACCAGCGCATCGATCAGCTCATCGGCGATGCGGTTTCTCTGCTCGGGATTATCGAGCGGACCTGGCAGCTCGGTGGTGACGACGTCCCCCTGGACCTGCTCCATCACGTAGAAGGGCGCGCCGATCAACTCGGTGTCATCACAGACGGCGAGCACCTCGGGCGTCCGCACGTTGGTGGGGGCCAGGGCCTTCAGCAGGCGCGCCTCACGCAGGACGTCGTGCGCGCTCGGCGGGAGCGGTCCCCGCGGCGGCCGGCGCAGGACGACGCCGGTCGAGAGCGCGAAGGTCACGTTCGAGTGACCCTCCCCGATCGGCGTGGCGGCCAGGTCGGCCGGCGCATCGAGCCCGTTGGCATCCAGGAACTCGATCAGGGGATCGAGCACCAGCAGCGGCTCGCGCGAGCTCTCGTTTCGCTCCATTCGGGTCTGGACGATGTCGTCGGGGGCCAGGGAGGGGCTCATGCTGGCCTGGCAGCCTAGTGCAACCTCCTCGAAATTCCTTTGTGATCCGCGGAACGCCGCGCCAGTGCAACGTTCGGCCCCGGCGGTCCTGAACAGCGCATGAACACCTACCCGAGATCGCTCCGCGGCCCCGGCCGGCTGCGACAATCGATACATGGAAGAACACAGCCGGGGCTCCGTGCTCGTCGTCGACGACGAGCCGACCATCGCCGAGGTCGTCTCCCGCTACCTCGAGCGCGCCGGCTATCGGGCGCGGATCGCCCCCGATGGGCCCTCGGCGATTGAGGCGGCGACCCGCCAGCGCCCGGATCTGGTCGTGCTCGACCTGATGCTTCCGGGTATCGATGGGCTCGAGGTGATGCGCCGCCTCGCTTCGCTCGCGCTCCGTCACCACGACCGCGGCCACATCGCGGTGATCCTGCTGACCGCCAAGGGCGAGGAATCCGACCGGGTCATCGGCCTGCGCCTGGGCGCCGACGACTATGTCGTCAAGCCGTTCTCGCCCGCTGAGCTGGTCGCGCGGGTCGATGCCGTGCTCCGGCGCGTCGACACCTCGCCGGCCCAGGCGGAGGCGATCGAGCTGGCCGACATGACGATCGACCCGGGCAGCCGGCGCGTGTTCGTCGGCGACCAAGAGGCGGCCCTGACCCAGCGCGAATTTGATCTGCTGCTGTTTCTCGCCCGTCACCCCGGCCAGGTGTTCTCCCGCAACCAGTTGATGGATTCCGTCTGGCAGTACTCCTTCTACACCGACACCTCGACCGTGACCGTCCATATCCGCCGCCTGCGGGCGAAGGTCGAGTCGGATCCCACCGAGCCGCGGCACATCCAGACGGTCTGGGGAGTCGGCTACCGCTTTCAGCCGTGAGCGCGAGACCTGATCGAGGCGGACGGCTCGCCCGCGTAGCCACGGCTTGGGTCCGTGGTCTCGCCGGTTCGCTGTCCCGGCAGCTCGCGCTGGCGGTGGGGATCGTGGTCGCACCTGTGCTGATCGCGCTCGTCGTGGTCGGCTGGCTGATGGTCGTCTCAGATCACGACGCGGTCCTGGTGGCGGCGATCGTCATCGGCGCCGGCGCGGTCGCCGTCGTCGGCTCGAAGCTGGTGGCCGACAGCATGCTCCGCGATGTCGAGGCGATCCGGGACGGCCTGCGTGCCGTGGGGCGCGGCCAACGGGACGTTCGGATCGAGACCGCCGTCGGCGACGAGTTGGCCGAGCTGGCGCTCGAGGCCAACTCGATGATCGAGCGCCTGGGCGCCGAGGAGGCCGGGCGAGACCAGTCCGAGGCGGCCCGGCGCGATCTGGTCGCTGCGGTTTCGCACGACCTGCGCACGCCGATCACCTCGCTGCGCCTACTCGCCGAGGCGGTGCAGGACGAGATCGTCGACGGCGAGACCCGGCGCGCGTACCTCAGGCGGATGCGCACTCATATCGACGCCCTCAGCGCGCTGATCGACGACCTGTTCGAGCTCTCGCGACTCGAGGCCGGCGACATCAACTGGTCGCTGGAGCGGGTTCCGCTGGATGAGCTGGTCGGCGAGACCGTCGAGGCGATGCGGGTGCAGGCCGAGGCCAAGGGCATTGCGGTGCTGAGCGAGATCCCGCCCAGCCTGCTGCCCGCCCACGCCAACCCGGAGAAAGTCCAGCGCGTGCTGTTCAACCTGATCCAGAACGCGATCCGGCACACCCCGGCCGACGGCAGCGTCGTCGTCCGCGCCGAGCCGGTCGCCGACCGGATCGAAGTCGAGGTGGCCGACAGCGGTGCGGGGATCGCCCCCGACGAGCGGGAGCTCGTGTTCACCGCGTTCTATCGCGGCGGGTCCGACTCCGCGCGCACCGGTAGCGGCGCCGGACTCGGCCTCGCGGTCTCCCGGGCGATCGTAGAGGCCCACGGGGGCGACATCTGGTTGCCGGAGACGTCCGTCGGGACAGTCGTTCGCTTCAGCCTGCCCGCGGCGTAGGCCCTGAAACGATTTGCTCCCGTCCCGACCGGGGAGGGTCGGCGGTCGAGCGCGTCCCACTCCGGGTTGCCCGACGCGGTCCGGACCGCCTGGACGTGGTGGAGCCGGGACGCCCGGCGCGGGGGCGAGCCAGAACCAGGCGGCGGGGACGGCTGCGCGATTCGTTACGTGCGGCCGACCGCTGGGGTGCGCCTGGCGGGGGGTGTTGGGACGTTCTGGTCCATATACAACGGTTTCCTACCAACGCCCCCGGGACCGGTGCCACCCAGGACGAGCGCCGAAGCCGGTCCGCGAGCCGAGGGGCTACGGCCGTCAGACCGGGAGCGGGCTGCGGCCGTCAGACCGGGAGCGGGCTGCGGCCGCCCACCACCCGGTCAAAGCGCCAGCCGCGGAGCTGTTCGCGACTTCCGGCGAGGCCGACCACGACCGCTCCGGTGCGCTGCTCGATCGCGCCGAGCAGTCTGGCCAGGCGGTCACGCATGGCCAATCCGCGCCGCGACTGGTCCGATCCCCAGTCCAGCTCAGCCTGCTCCAGCAATACGGTCACGCGGTCTGGCCTGCGGCGGGCGATCTCGTCGAGCAGGTCCTCGTCACCGTCCGCCGGTCCGATGATTGCCAGTAGGTCACTCATGTGGCCGAGTCTCTTTAAGCGGCGTAAAGGGACGCTCAAGGACGACGAACAATTCGATGCATTCGCCCGAGATTTCGCGCCCGAGATTTCGCGCCAACGCGTTCGTGCCGGCGATGACCCGGGCGTCGTAACCTCAGTTACAGAGAACGATGCCGGAGCTACCCGAAGTAGAGATAACCGCGAGGCTGATCGACGCGTCCGTCGCCGGAGCGCGGATCGAATCGGTGCTCACGCCGGGGATCAACGCGCTGAAGACATTCGACCCCCCGATCTCGACGCTCGCCGGGCGGAGGATCCTCGGCCTGAGCCGCCGCGGGAAGCTGTTCCTGATCGAGATCGAGGACGGCCTGACGATCCTCATCCACCTGATGTCGGCCGGCCGGCTTCAGCTGTTCGACACTCGCGCGTCGCTGCGCGACCGCACCTCCCGCATCCTGATCCGCCTCGATGACGGGCGCGAGCTGCGCCTGAGGGAATTCGGCACCAAGCAGCGGGCGTGGATGAAGCTGGTCCGCACCGGCGAGGTGGACGGGGAGGAGACGCTGGCGGCGCTGGGACCCGACGCCTGGCCCGACCCGCCGGAGTTCTGGCCGCTCCTCGACCAGCCCCGGCCGCTCTACGCGCTCATGCGCGACCAGCACGTGATCGCCGGCATCGGCCGCTCCTGGGTCGACGAGATCCTCCACGCGGCGAAGCTGTCCCCATTCAAGCGCGGGTCCGATCTCGACCCGGACGAGGCCGCCGGCCTCCGGGCCACCACGATCGGCCGGCTGGGGGAAGTGATCGCGCACTACGAGCAGGCGATCTCGCTGCCGATCAAGGACAAGGTGCCGATGCCCCTGACCGTCCATCGTCGCAACGGCGAGCCCTGTCCCCGCTGTGGCGACCGCCTGGAGGCGGTGTTCTACGAGGATTACGTGATGTGCTACTGCCCCAAGTGCCAGACCGAGGGCAAGCTGCTCAAGGACCGCCGGCTCTCGAGACTCTTGAAATGAGCGTTGGGTACGCTGCCGAATATGGCTCCTGAACCGGGCGAGCAAGCCCCAGACTTCACGATGCCCGACCAGGACGGCAACCCGGTCTCGCTGGCCGGCCTGCGCGGGAAGACTGTCGTTCTCTACTTCTACCCCAAGGCCGATACGCCGGGCTGTACAACCCAGGCGTGCAGCGTGCGCGATCACCGCGCCGATTACGAGCAGGTCGATGCCGTCGTGCTAGGCGTCTCGCCCGATCCGGTGAAGCAGATCGCGAAGTTCGATACCAAGTACACGCTCGGCTTTCCGCTGCTCTCCGACGAGGATCATTCCGTCGCCGAGGCCTACGGCGTCTGGGTCGAGAAGTCGATGTACGGGCGGAAGTACATGGGGATGGAACGCAGCACGTTCGTCGTCTCTCCGGAGGGCGTGGTCACCCACGTGTTCCGCAAGGTCAAGCCGGCCGAACACGACCGGCTGGTCCTCGAGGCTATCGCCTAGTACCTACTGAAGACCTTCGCGCGCCTCGCGGACCAGCGTCACGGCCTCGGGGAAGACGACGGCCATCACCGAGCGCAGTTGCTCGGCCTGCTGTTCGGTCGTCCCTTGGATGTTGACGCGGTTCAGCGAGGCGACGGTCAGGTCGACAGCGAGCTTGATCGCGTTGTCGGCCCAGGCGAGGCGCTGGGCGCCCTGCATCTGCTCGGCGAATTCCCCGAGTCTGCGCTGCAGGTCGTCGGGATCACCGAACATTCCGCCGAATCCACTGCCTTCCATACCCCAATGGTACTCGGCTCGCAGCGGCTGGACCGTGATCCGTCTTGCCGCGGGGCTACTTGGCGCGTCGGGCCAGCACCGCGATCGTTCCGCCGCGGCGGGAGAGTCCGGCGATCAGCTCAGCCAGGGCGGCGAGAGGCGCGAGCGGCAAGGCGGCGATCGTGATGGCCAGGTCGCGCGAGCGCACGGGGGCATTTCGCTTCAGCAGGTTGTAGAGGTAGGACGGTTGGCGGGTGAGGCGGTTGACCAGCGACTGCCACATCCCAAACGGGTTGTGCTCGAGCAGCACGTGATGGGTGGAGATCACCGAGAATCCATGGCCGCGCAGCAGCTCGCCGACCCCGGCCTCGGTCAGATGCACCCGATGGCGAGGGGGATCGAGGTGGTACCAGCGATCCCCCCCGGCGCACGCCTGCCAGCTCGAAAGATTGGGCACGCCGATCAGCAAGGTGCCGCCGGGCCGAAGCCAGCGGGCGATCGCCGCCAACGCTCCGGCCGGGTCATCGAGGTGCTCGAGCACGTGCCAGAGCGTCACGACGTCGAGCGATGCGGGACGAATCGACGCCGCCTCGATCCCGATCCGCTCCACCGGAAGGCCGAGCGCGAGCGCGGCGTCGGCGCCCCGGGCCGATGGCTCGATGCCGACTGCGTCATAGCCGGCCCTGCGCGCGGCGGCGAGAAATCGACCGCGGCCGGCGCCCGCGTCCAGGAGGCGTCCAGGCGGCGGTGCGCCGGCTCGCAGGATCTCCAGCCGCCGCCGGTCGAAGGACCGGAGCAGTGGCGCGACGAAGCGGTACAGGCGGGGCTCCCCGGGTCGATAGGCGCCGCTGTCGTGCAGCTCTGCCGGCGCCTCGCCCGCCGTGACCGCCGAGCCGCAGGTCTCGCACCGCCAGAGCGCGTACCGCTGGGTGGCCAGGCCCGGCTCGGCTGCCGGCACCGTCCGCCAGGCGACGAGCCGACCCCCGCAGGCCGGGCACGCATCCCGGGTCAGGTCGCTGGCGGCCGGCACACGGCCCAGTCTGCCTGATCGCCCGACCGCCTTACACTGACTCGGGCGATGCCCGCTTCGACTCCCAACGCCGCCATGCGGAGGCGGATCGAGATGGCAATCCGCGTCGCGGCCCCAGCTCTGGATCTCGTGCTGGTCGTCGGCGACCGGGTCTCCAGGCTGATCACCCGCGATGACCCCACGTACGTCCCGGCCCGAATGCAGACCGACGGCGAGTCCGCGCCGCGCGGGCTGGCACCCCGCAGCCGGTAGCGGCGCTCCCCGACCCATGGCACCCCGGTACGTTCGGCACCCCCCGTATCACTAGCATGTCGGGCGCGATGAGCGCCAACGATCAACTCGCCTGGGAGGCGCGGACCCGACCGCGACAGACGGTCGTGGCTGCCGCGGCCGGGGTGCTGCTGGTGGCCGCCGCGGTCGTCCAGCTGAGCGGCACCCACACCAAGGTCGAGGAGCTGACGCTCGACCTCATCACCGAGCACAAGCGCTTCCCGCTCGATCTGATCGGGGCGATCCTCAACAGCATCGCCCTTGGATTGGTGGCTTGGACCCTCAGCTACCTGTTTCAGCTGACGCGCGCTCGCAATCCGGAGTTGCGTGACTTCCTCCGCTGGTTGGCGATCGTGGGCGGGGGGCTCTCGGCGATCAGCGCCGTGATCTACGCGATCGTGATCGCCAGCAAAGCCAACGAGTTCGTCAAGGGCTGCTGTCAGACCTACCAGCAAGCCCACCATCTGACCGGCTCGGGGCTGATCGTCGTGCTGCCGCTGATCGCCCAGTTCGCCTCGCTGCTCCTCACCGCCGGCTTCGTGATGGTGGCCCTGAACGCGATGCGCGTGGGGCTGCTCACCCGGTTCATGGGCTACCTGGGGATCTTCGCCGGGGTGCTAGTCCTGTTCCCGATCGGCTCCCCCGTCCCGGTCGTCCAAGGCTTCTGGCTGCTCGCGCTGGCGTACCTTCTCTCGGGCCGCTGGCCGTCGGGGGTACCGGACTCTTGGAGCAGCGGCCAGATTGAGAAATGGCCGACTTCCGCGGAGATGCGCGAGCAGCGGGGCCAGTCGTCCGGCCGCGCCGCCCCACGGGCCAAGCCGAAGCCCAAGGCGGAGCCCGAGGCCGAGGTCATAACCACGCCCGGCGCCGGGCGGACCCGCGCGTCGACGCCGAAGCGCAAGCGCAAGCGGCGTCACTAGCCCCTAGCCGCCGGGGTCGAAAACTTACTCGGCCCCGGGTTTCCCCCGGGGTTCGAAGAGCCCGGGCGGATCGGACATCTGTTGAGCCGGCTCATCTGTCGCCGCGCGGGCGCCGATACGACCGTTGTCGTCTTTTAGACGTCCACTGTGGGTACCCCGCCAACCGTTCCTCGCCGCTCAGAGCTCAGCTCCGACCACCTTCAGATGGTTTGAGCCTTTCCCCGAGCCACGGCGAGTAGCGCCCCGGCCGAGACAGCCCCTGGTCCCCGTCCACGCCGGGGACCAGGGCTGCGGGGCTGGGGTGATCGCCCTGGGGGCGATCACCCTTGAGGGAATCGCCTGGGGGCGATTCCCTCGGAGTTTGGCGCAATCGCGTGAAGGGTCGATTGCGCGCGTAGCCACTCGGTGTTTGCGATTGCGCTTAAGGAATTGCCCTGGGGGCAATTCCTCGGGTGGTGCCTGAACCGCTCACTCCTCGGGCGGGGCAATTCCTCGGGTGGTGCCGGGGCCGCTCACTCCTCGGCCTTCTGCTCCTCCTTGATCTTGCCCTCGAGTTTCGACATCACGTCGGGGTCGCGCAGGGTGGTGACGTCGCCGACGGCGCGGCCGTCCGCGATGTCGCGCAGCAACCGGCGCATGATCTTTCCGGAGCGGGTCTTGGGCAGGTCGTCGGCCCAGATGATCCGCTTCGGGCGGGCGAACTTGCCGATCCGGCTGGCCACCGTCTCCCGGATCCCCTGGATCAGCTCGTCGCTGCCCTCGGTATCGCCCTGCAGCGTCACGAACGCGCAGATCGCCTGGCCGCTGTCCTCGTCGGTCATGCCGATGACCGCGGCCTCGGTGACCGAGGAGTGCGCGACGATCGCGGACTCGACCTCGGCGGTCGAGAGCCGGTGGCCGGAGACGTTGACGACGTCGTCGATCCGCCCGATCACCCAGTAGTAGCCATCCTTGTCCTTGCGCGCGGCGTCGCCGACGAGGTACGTCTCCTTGCCGAAGCGGTCGAAGTAGGTCTCGATGAAACGATCGTCGTCCTTGTAGAGCGTGCGCAGCATCGACGGCCAGGGCCGGCGGAGCACCAGCAGCCCCTGGCCCTCCTCAACCGGCTCGCCCTCGCGCTCGTCGACGACGTCGGCCTTGATGCCGGGGAACGGTTGCGTGGCCGAGCCGGGCTTGAGCGCGGTGATCCCCGGGAGCGGCGTGATCATGATCGCCCCGGTCTCGGTCTGCCACCACGTGTCGACGATCGGGCAGCGCTCGCCGCCGATCACCTTGTAGTACCACAGCCAGGATTTCGGGTTGATCGGCTCTCCGACCGATCCGAGCACGCGCAGCGAGGAGAGATCGAACTTCTCCGGATGCTCCCGTCCCCACTTGATGCAGGCGCGGATCGCCGTCGGCGCCGTGTAGAAGATCGTCGCCTTGTACTTTTCGCACAGCTCCCACCAGATGCCCTTGTGCGGGTAATCGGGAGCGCCCTCGTACATCACCGATGTCGCGCCGTTGGCCAGGGGTCCGTAGACGATGTACGAGTGGCCGGTGACCCAGCCGACGTCGGCCGAGCACCAGTACACGTCCTCTTCAGGGTGCAGGTCGAAGACGTAACGATGGGTGGTGCTGACGCCGGTCAGGTAGCCGCCCGTGGTGTGGACGATCCCCTTAGGCTTGGCCGTCGAACCCGAGGTGTAGAGCACGAACAGCGGATCCTCGGCGTCCATCGGCTCGGCTTCGCACTCGGCGTCGGCCGCCTCCATGATCTCGTCGTAGTAGACGTCCCGGCCTTCCTTCATCTCGCAGTCGACGCCCTTGGATCGCACCACGACGATGTTCTCCAGCGTCTTCAGGTCGCTCATCACCTCGTCGACGTTCTGCTTGACGTTCGCGGTCTTGCCCTTGCGCGCGGCGGCGTCGACGGTGATCAGCGTCTTGGCCTCTGAGACCTCCATCCGCTCGCGGACCGACTCGGCGGAGAAACCGCCGAAGACGACGTTGTGGGGGGCGCCGATGCGCGCGCAGGCGAGCATCGCCACGACGACCTCGGGGATCATCGGCAGGTAGATCCCGACGATGTCGCCCTTCTTCACGCCGAGGTCGCGCAGAGCGTTGGCGAAGCGCTGGACCTCCGCATGCAGGTCGGAGTACGTGATCGTCCGCGTGTCGCCCTCCTCACCGTGCCAGTGGAAGGCGACGCGGTCGCCATTGCCCGCCTCCACGTGCCGGTCCACGCAGTTGTCGCACACGTTCAGCTGACCGCCGACAAACCACTTGTAGAACGGCGGGTTGGAGTCGTCGAGCACCTCGTCCCATTCCTTGAACCAGTGCAGCTCGCCGGCGTTCTTCGCCCACCATCCCTGCCAGTCCTTGTCCGCCTCCTCGTAGATCGAGGGATCGTTCAGCAGCGCGTTCTTGCGGAATTCCTCCGACGGTTCGAAGCGCTCTGTGTCGAGCAGCGCCGCGAGATCTTTGTCCAGATCCTGGTCGCTGGCCGGAGTCTCAACGCTGTCTGCCATTGGAGTCTCTCCTTATTTCGCTGATGCGTCTCAGACCAGGCGGCTCGGGCGCCGGACGGCGCCCGAGCCTCCCGATGATCTTGTTCTACCCGACGCTACTCCTGTTTGCGCACCGTTTCAGCGGCTCAGCGGAAACACCGGTGCGACGGTTCGGCCGAAGGTCGAGTTGATCACCGCCGCGAACGACGCATACCAGGCCGCGATCGCCGTGGCGAGCCCGATCCAGCCGCCCAGCTTGATCGTGCTGTTGGTGACGGCGGTTCCGCCGGCCAGGGATGCGTTGCCGATGCCCAGGACGATGAAGGTCACCGCCAGCAGGAAGAACACGAGCGCGACCGCGCCCGTCGTCCGCAGTGAGCAGATGAACATGTAGACGGTGAACACCCCCCACATCCACAGGTACAGGCCGAGCCCACTGAACAGCTCGTTCTTGGCGACCGACTCCGCGGCCTGGACGACGAAATAGAACGAGATCCAGAACGCGCCATAGGAGCAGAACGCGACCGCGCCGAAAGTGTTGCCGGTGCGGAACTCCCAGATCCCCGCCGTGAACTGCGCGATCCCGCCGTAGGCCAGCGCGAGGGCGGCAATCAGGGGCAGGAGGCCCCCGCCGACCAGGCTCTTGTCGCCGACCAGGCCGGAGTTGACCATGCTGAGCGCGAACGTCGTACCCGCGAACGCCGCCAGCCCGAGTGGCCCCGGGTCGGCGGGTGTCCAGCCGGCGGAGCGTCCGCCGGTTGGATCGGCGGAAGGTGCGACACCGGGTCCACCAGGACGACTGGCTTCCATGTGACTGCTCCTCTCTCCTCGAGACGATTTGGGTGCGGTGGATGGCCGCCCCGGCCGCCCGTCAGGACCTGGCTGCGGCCCGCGGGCTCTGCCTGACCCGGCACCCTAAGTCCGCTTAAACGGGAGAACAGGGTTCAATCGGGCGACGGCGGCACATCTGCGATGAACGGCATTCAAACTACGATTAGCGGCAACCGCTGGTAGCACGACGTGCAACCTGCCTGGCAGGGTAGTCGGAAGGAATATGCTCTCGATCAGAGTGGAGGTTTTCCTCGGTGTGCTGCTCGGTTGGGCGATCGCCGCGTCGCTCGTGGCGGCGATCAGGCTGCTCCGCCCGCCCCGCGTGATCTCGGGTGAGGTGCGGGCGATGCAGGAGGCGCTACACGCTGCCACGGTGACGCTGCCACATCTCCGGCGCGGTTTGTCGGTCGCCTCGGCCGGCAAGACCGTGGGGCACCTGCGCACGCTGACGCAGGCGCGAGCGGTGGCGGTAGCCGATCAGGATCGCGTGCTGGCCTTCGATGGCGCCGGATCCGACCACCACGCGCGCGGCGATCTCGTCTCCAGCCTCGCGGTCGCTGGACGCGACGACCGGGTCCACGTCGAGTCGCACATCGCCTGCCGGCAAGGGAGCTGCCCGCTCGGGCCGGCGGTGATCGCGCCGCTGATCGTCCAGGGCGACAGGGTGGGAACCTTTATCGCCCTGTTCGCGCGCGGCCGCCGGCTGACGCCGGATGACACCAGGACGGTGGCCGAGGCGGCGAGTCTGGTCTCGGCCCAGCTCGAGCTGGCGGAGCTGGAAAACCAGACCGAGCGCCTTGCCCGGGCCGAGCTGAAGGCGCTGCGCGCGCAGATCTCGCCGCACTTCATCTACAACGCGCTGGCGGCGATCGCCGGCTACATCCACTCTAACCCCGAGGAGGCGCGCGAACTGCTGACCGAGTTCGCCGAGTTCACGCGATACGCGTTTCGCGGCCAAAGCCCATACGTGACCCTGGCCGACGAGCTGCAGTACGTGGAGAAGTACCTGAGACTCGAGCGGGCCCGCTTCGGGGATCGGCTCGAGGTGCGCCTCGACGTCGCCCCCGAGGTGCTCCAGGCCGTCGTGCCGGTCCTGTCGATCCAGCCGCTGGTGGAGAACGCGGTGCGCCACGGGGTCGAGCGGCGCGGCCGCGGGCAGATCGAGATCATCGGCCGCGACATCGACGCCGACGTCGAGCTCCGCGTCGTCGATGACGGCGTCGGGATCGAGCCCGGCCGCGCCGCCGCGATCCTCGCCGGCGAGGGTGGCGGAGTCGGGCTGGTCAACGTCCAGACGCGACTGCAGACCACCTTCGGTCCCGATTACGGGCTCGAGATCGACTCGGCGTTGGGCCGGGGTACGACGGTGACGATGACCCTGCCGAAGTTCCGGGCGGGCGTGCGGGCGGCATGAGGATGCCCGGTCTGCGAGTGCTCGCCGTCGACGACGAGCGGCCCGCGCTCGAGGACCTGGCCCGGATCCTCGAGAGCTCTCCGCAGGTTGCCGAGGTGGTGCTGGCCGACAGCGGAGGCGAGGCCCTGCGGACCCTCGCGCAGCGGCGCTTTGACGCGCTGTTCCTCGATGTCAGGATGCCCGACATCGACGGGCTCGGCGTTGCCGGCCTGCTGGGGCAGTTCGCCGATCCACCCGCCGTCGTGTTCGTCTCGGCCTACGAGGACGGCGCCGTCGGCGCGTTCGAACTCGAACTGCACGCGCTCGATTACCTCAAGAAGCCGGTATCGCGGGCGCGGATCGGGCAGGCCCTGGAACGAGTGATCGCCGACCGCTCCTCGCCGGCTCCGGGGCCGGTGCCGGCCGCGCCGGAAGTGGAGAGCGAAGAGATCATCCCGGTCGCCCATCAGCGCGGGGGAGCGACCCGCCTGGTGCCACGATCCTCGGTGCTCTACGTCAAGGCGGAGGGCGATTACGTCCGGATCGTCGCGGACGACGGGCGCTTTCTGGTCCGCGGCGCCCTGGCCGAGCTCGAGCGACGGTGGCTGGCGCACGGGTTCGCTCGCGTGCACCGCAGCTACATCGCCAACCTCCGGCGAGCGGTCGAGATCAGACCCGAGCTCGGCGGCGGCGCCACCGTGGTGCTGGCCGATGGCAGCGAGGTGCCGGTCGCCCGGCGCCAGGTCCCGGCGCTGCGTCGAAGGCTGCGGATGTGAGCTTCGGCCGACGCGATCCCAGCGGCTCGAAGCTACGCGTCGTCCGCGAGCCCGCCGCCAGGCGCCGCACCCCTCGCGATGAGCTGGCGGACTCGACCGCGCACGGTCTCGTCTATCTGCGCCGGCTGCGGCGAGCTCAACTGGCCCTGTCGATGCTTGCCCTGGTCACCTTCGGGGCACTGTTCGGGGTGCTGCCGATCACCCTTTACCTCCTGCCCGGCCTGCACCGCGCGACACTGCTGGGGATCCCGGTGACGCTGTGGGTGCTGGTGGTGCCGCTCTCGCCGCTGTTCATCGCGATCGGCTGGATCTACGCGCGGCGCGCCGACTCGCTCGACGCCGCCTTCCGCGACATCGTCGAGAAGTGATCGCGCTCTTAGCGGTCGGCGCCGTGACCCTCGGCACGCTGGGGCTCGGCGCCTGGGGGGTGCGCTTCGCGCGCACGACGTCCGATCTGCTGGTCGCCTCGCGGGCGGTCACCGCCTGGTGGAACGCGGCGGCGATCTCGGGTGAATATCTATCCGCTGCGAGCTTCCTCGGGATCGCCGGACTCGAGCTCAAGCTCGGCGCCAGCGCGCTCTGGCAAGCGTTGGGGTTCACCGCCGGCTATCTGGCTCTGCTGCTGTTCGTGGCGGCGCCGTTGCGTCGCTTCGGCTCCTACACGATCCCCGACTTCGCGGAGGCGCGGCTCCGCAGCCCGCCGCTGCGTTCGCTGGCTGCGGCGGTCGTGATGTTGATCGGGGGCTTCTATCTGCTGCCGCAGCTGAAGGGCGCGGGGCTGGCGCTGAACGTCGTCACCGGCGCTCCCTACTGGGTAGGTGTCGCGGTGGTCGCGGCAATCGTCGCGGTCAACGTGGCCATCGGCGGGATGCGCGGCATCACCTATGTGCAGGCGTTTCAGTTCTGGGTGAAGGTATTCGCGATCTCAGTCCCCGTGATCCTGCTGCTGATTCACCTCGGAGGGTTGCCGGGAAGGGCCGCACTGTTCGGCCGGGAGTTGCCGCACGCGGGCGAGCACGGTTTCACGGTGCAGCTGCCCGGGCCTCAGCGGGTGCAGTTCCCGGCGGCCGGAAGCTTCTCCGTCGACGGGCACAGCGTCCGCGTATCGGCCGGCGCGCATGTGACCCTTCCCCGTGGTGATGTCCGGATCCCGGCCCACGGGATCGTCCCAGTCGCCGACGGGATAACCGCCGAGCGCGGCCAGCAGTGGTCGCGGCCGGTCGGAGGCAGTGGCGAGAGCTCTCCGCTGCTCGTCTACTCGCTGTTGATCGCCACCTTCCTGGGAACCATGGGGCTGCCGCACATCCTGGTGCGCTTCTACACCAACCCCGACGGGCACGCCGCGCGGGACACGACCGTGCGCGTGCTCGGGCTGCTCGGGCTGTTCTACATGTTCCCGGCGTTCTACGGAGCCCTCGGCCGCACACTTACGCCTCAGCTGTACGTCACCGGTCGGACCGACGAGGTGGTGCTGCGCCTGCCGCAGGCGGCCTGGCCGGGCACCGTCGGCACGATCCTCGGCGCGCTGGTGGCGGCCGGCGCGTTCGCGGCGTTCCTGTCGACCTCGTCCGGTCTGCTGGTGTCGCTGGCCGGGACGATCAGCCACGACCTGTGGCCGCGAATCGCCCGCGAGCGGCCGACCAGCGTGGTGACCCGGCGGCGGCGATTCAGGCTCGCCGCGATCGGCGCCATCCTGCTGCCCGCCGGGCTCGCGCTGGTGGCACAGTCGGTGGACATCTCGATCCTCGTAGGGTGGGCCTTCGCGATCGCCGCCAGCACCTTCTGCCCGCTGTTCCTGCTCGGGATCTGGTGGACGGGGCTGACCGCGCGGGGAGCCGCGGCCGGGATGATGGCCGGCATGTCGATCGCCACTGCGGCGATCTTCACGGGTCTGGCGCTGGGCGAGCCCGAGCAAGGCGCCGGGGCGCTGCTGGCGCAGCCGGCGGTGGTCTCGGTGCCGATCGCGTTCGTGGTGATGATCGCGGTCTCGATCCGCGATCCGCATCGGCCCGATCCGGCGGCGGAAATGCTGGCCCTGCACGCGCCGGAGGGGCTGGGATTACGCCTCGCCGACGAATACCTCGACGCGCCGCGGGAGCCGTCGGGGACGCTGGCCAGATTCGGCGAGCCGAGTGAGGGATAGTTACCGGTGATCGGACCAGATTGAAAGGAAAGGGATGAGCGCGACGACGAGGTTCTCTTCATACGACGAAGCCTGCGCGCAGCATCGGTGGGAGGTGCCGGAGCGGTACAACATCGCGGCTGACGTCTGCGACAAGCACCCGCGGGAGAAGCTCGCGATGATCCACGAACGCTACGACGGCGCCGTCCGTGAAGTCAGCTGGGGCGAGCTGCAGGACAAGGCCAACCAGTTCGCCAACGTTCTGGTGGCGCACGGCGTGGAGAAGGGCGACCGGGTGGCCATGCTGCTGCCGCCGGAGCCTGAGACCGCCGCCGCCTTCTTCGGCACCTGGAAGGTCGGCGCGATCCTCCTGTCGATGTCGACGCTCTATGGCGACGACGGGATCCGCCACCGGGTCACCGATTCGCAGGCGAAGGTGCTGGTCACCAATCAGGCCAACGCGGACCGGATCGAGCGCTCGCTGGTCGAGCACGTCCTGATTCTCGACGACGCGCTGCTGGCCCAGGGATCGAGCTCGTTCGAGACCGCCGACACCTCGTCCGAGGACCCCGCGCAGCTCTACTACACCTCGGGCACCACCGGGCTGGCGAAGGGGATCCTGCACGCGCACCGTTACATCCTCGCCCACGAGGAGTTCATCTACTCGCACGACGTCCAGGACGGCGAGCGCTTCCACGGCATGGGGGAATGGGCTTGGGCGGCCGGCATCTGTCCGCTGATCGGTCCCTGGCGCCTCGGCGCCGTGCAGGTCGTCTACCAGCGCGAGGGCGGGTTCGACGCCGGCAAGCAGCTCGACTTCCTCTCCCGCCACGAGGTGTCGAACGTGTTCGGGACGCCGACGGCTATCCGCTCGATGATGTCGATCTCCGACGCGCGCACACGCTACCCGCAGAAGTTCCGGATCGTGTGCTCGGCCGGCGAGCCGCTCAACCCCGAGGCGATCCGCTGGTTCCGCGAGAACTACGACGTCACGGTGCTCGACTACTACGGTCTCAGCGAGTCATATCCGCTCTGCGGCAACTACCCGTTCATGGAGGTGCGCGAGGGTTCGATGGGCCGGCCGATGCCCGGCTGGGAGGTAGCGATCCTCGACGAGGACGAGAAGCCGGTCGAGCAGGGTGAACGCGGCGAGATCTGCCTGAAGGCTCGGACCAACCCCCATTACCCGATCGGCTACTGGAACCGTCCCGAGGACTCCGAGGAAGTTTTCGGCGGTGACTGGTTCCACACCAAGGACGCCGCCAGCCAGGACGAGGACGGCTACTACTGGTACGAGGGGCGCGCCGATGACGTGATCATCTCGGCCGGGTACCGGATCGGACCGTTCGAGGTCGAGTCGGCCTGCCTGGAGCATCCCGCGGTGGCGGAGGCGGCGGCGGTGGCGGCCAAGGACGAGCGCCGCGGATTCGTGGTCAAGGCGTTCATCGTGCTGTCGGACGGCCACGAGCCCTCCGACGAGCTGGCGGAGGAGATCAAGCACTTCGTCCGTGACCACCTCTCCTCCTACGCCTATCCCCGGATCGTCGAGTTCACCACCGACCTGCCCAAGACGCTCACGGGGAAGATCCGGCGGATCGAGTTGCGCCAGCGCGACGCCGAGGCCCAGGGGAATTGAGGTCGGGGGCCGGCGCTGCCGCTAGCGCCGGCCCCCTATCCCGCTTGCGCGGGAGATCTTCAACGCCGGGTCGAGCAATGGCTCCAAGCGGGCTCGGACCGATGCGCGGGTTTACTTGACGATCTTTCCGGCCGCGTTGACGGCATCCCAGTGCCCGCCGAAGTCGGGCTGGCCGACGTAGTCCGTCGACGCGCGCGAAGAGTCGAACGCGTAGCGGTAGAGCGGATGGCCGGCGTAGGTGATCTGCTTGTGGCCGTTCGGGAGCTTGATCGTTCCGAGCAGCTTGCCCTTCAGGCCCGGACCGGCGACCGGCTTGGACTTCGTGGTCACGGGGGGCCAGGTCCCGGTGCAGCCCTTCTTGGTGACGCAGACGTCCTTGTTGTGGCTGTCCTTGGAGAACGCATAGACGGTGAAGCCCTTGCCGTTCACGAGGATCTTGCCGACGCTGGTGCTGGCCAGCTTCACGGTCGGAGCGGCGGCGAGGGCGGCGGCGGCCATCACAGCGGCGGCGACCAGCACGGCGATTGGGATCAGACTTCGCTTCACGGTGTCTCCTGAGTCGTTCGGGATCAGACGGGACCCGTCACGAGCCCGTCTATGGATCAGACGCCGCCGGGCGCCAATCCTTCCGGCCTGGCCCTTACGAGCCCGTGCCCGCTCGCGCGTGCGCTCGCATCTCCGAGAGGATTCGCTCGAGCCGGGGCTCGGCCTCGTTGTCGACGTGCGTCATCGCTTCGGCGACGGCCGGATGGACGGCGGCGATCTGAGCATGCATCTCATGAGCCACCGCGCGATAGCTGGGATGGCCCTCCCGGCCGGAGCGCAACTCGATCAGCTGCATCGCCTCGCGAGCGTTGAGATCGAGGATGAACCGAATCCGGTAGCCGAGGCAAAGGGCGTACGGGGCGGCCCGTGCCAGGCCTGCGTCGACGAGGCGCTCGTATTCGGACCGGGAGCGATCGAGCGCGCGTGCGTATTGCTCACCGCAGCCGGCGAACCGGACCTGATCCGGGATCCCGGCGCCGAGGTCGGGCGTCAGCGCTTGCCACTGTACGGTCAGCATCCGGTGACGCTGGAGATCTCGGAACGCCCCGTAGTCGGCGACGATCTCGAAGCGGTAGCGCAGCGACTCAAAGCCCCGGCCGGGCCGGTGGCGCCGGTTGGAGCGGTCTCCGACGAGGTCACCGAGCAACTCGCGCCGTTCCTCGGCGGACAGACCGCCTACCGCCTCGCGGATCGCGTCCTCGGCCACGTCGGTTGACTCGAACAGCAGCGCGGAGAGCAGATCGTCCTCGTCGCCCTCGGCGCTGAGCAGGCGGACCGAGGGGCCGGCGTCGAGCCCCGTGCCGGCATCGTCGAGCCCGAGCCGCCGGGACCAGCGCTCCCCGGCGCTGCGCCGCGCCTGCAGGTAGTTCACCCAGGCTCCGCCCCGGTCGGGACGCTCCACCCGGGAGACGAAGCTCGGCATCACCGCCTGGATCTCGCTGAGGATCATCTCACCGTATTGCCGGGCCTCGGGCAGCGGGTGCGCGAGCAGGTGGAGGATCAGCTGCTCGTAGGTTTGGCCGGTGGCGAAGATCCCCATGTGGGAGAGCGAACTCGCCGGCAGCAGCCCACGCAGCAGGTCCAGCGCCTTGGCCTTGATCGCGCGCGCGTAGGCCGCGGGAGCCTCGTCCGCGCGCCGGGGAAACTCGGTCTCAGCCCACGCGCTGACCCGTGGCAGCGCGGCCGAATACGTGCTGAACAGCTCGTCCATCGCGCGGGTGTACTCGGGCCCCAGCGCCGCGTCGCGGTAGTAGCGATAGCGGGGGTGGGCGGGATCGGAGCCGGGCATCGGGGCGTCGTAGGCGATGTAGCGCGTCGACTGCTCGAGGTAGGCGCCCAGGCGCGGGCGCTGCAGCAGCTTGGTGAGGACGTTGGAGACCCACTCGCAGGCGACGTGCGCTCCACCGAGCTGGGCTACGGAGTCATCGCCGTAGCCGACGAAGATCCGCTCGTAGAGCTCCGCGGCCCGCTCTCCCTCCGCTCCGTCCCAGCCGGCCGCGGTGGCCGGAAGGTCCGCGGCAAACTCATCGAGGAACAGCCGCCGGAGCGTCCCCTGATAGCGCGAGTACCGCGCGAACAGCGCGCCCTTCACCGTCTCGGGCAGATTGGTCAGCGCGAACACGGGGCGGTCGAGGTTGGTGAAGTGCGGGCTCAGTCGCTCGCGCTCGGCACCACTGAAGGTCTCGACTGGGTAGTCCACGGACGGACGACTGTACAACCGGTCCCGGAGGACTAGAACAGCCCGGCGAGGGCGCGGCCAGCGTGGGCGGCGAAGGTGAACAGCGGCGAGGGAAAGATCCCGAAGAAGATGCATGCGCCCCCGAACACGGCCCCGACGAACGCGATCTCGGGATAAGGAGCGGCAAGCGATCGGTCGCGCCGATCGGCCTCGGGGGAGCCGCCGGCGATCGGGGCGAGGCCGCCGACGCCGGGCCCCGTCCCGGTCGATCCCGGGCCGGCGTAGGCGGGCTCCTGGGACGGAGAGCCCATCCACATCGTGGCGATCACGCGCAGGTAGTAGCCGAGCGAGATCATCGAGCCGATCACCAGCACAACCGCGTACCAGGTGTAACTGCCGTTGACGAGCGCGTTGATCAGCTGGAACTTGCCGATGAAACCGACGGTGGCGGGGATCCCGGCCAGCGACAGCATCGCGATCGTCAGCGGCCAGGCGAGCCAGGGGCTTCGCGTGCCCAGCCCGGCCAGCGAGCCGAGCTCATCGTTGCCGGTCTCGGCCTCGACCGTGACGATCGTGGCGAACGCGGCCATGTTCATGGCCAGATAGGCGAGCAGGTAGAGCACGGTCGCCTTGACCCCGAGCTGGGTGCCGACGATCACGCCGGCCAGCATGTAGCCGGCCTGGGCCACGCCGGAGTAGCCGAGCATCCGTTTCATCGAGGTTTGGCCGAGTGCGCCGACATTGCCGACGATGATGGTGATCGCGCCGACGGCGGCGATCATCGGGGCCCAGGTGTTCTGCGCGCCGATCGCGGCGACGTCGAAGAAGCGCAGGAATACCCCGAGCGCGGCCGCCTTGGTCGCCGTGGCCATGAATGCCGTGATCGGCGTGGGAGCGCCCTGGTAGACGTCGGGCGTCCACTGATGGAACGGCGCCACCGAGGCCTTGAAGGCGAACCCGACGAGGACGAGGCCAAGGCCGGTGAACAGCAGCGGGTCGCCGAGCGCGCCTCCGGACAGCGTGCCCTTGGAGACGGCGGTTCCGATCGCGGCAAAGCCGGTCTGGCCGGTGGCGCCGTAGACCATGGCCAGGCCGTAGGCGAGCGTCGCCGATCCGACCGAGCCGATCACCAGGTACTTCAGCCCGGACTCGAGCGAGCGTTCACGACGAGACTCGGAGGCACACAGCACATACAGCGGAATTGACAGCAGCTCGATCCCGATGAACAGCGTGATCAGCTCCTGGGCCGAGACGAGGGTTGCCATGCCGAGCAGGCTGAACAGCAGCAGCGCGTGGTACTCGCCGTGCCCGGCGTCCCGCGGAGCGCGGGTTCGCCAGGACATGATCACGCAGGCGATCCCGGCCACCGCGCACAGCATGTCGATCGTCAAGGCCAGATCGTCGACGACCAACGCGTTCGAGATGATCTGCACGTGGTGGTGGAAGCGGGCGATCTCCGCCGCGATCGCGCCGGCCAGCGTGAGCACGGTGAGCAGCGGGACGACCCGCTCGCGGGCGATCGCCCCCGGAAGGAGGCCGACCATCAGCACGATCAGAGCGCCACCGCCGAGCACGACGAACGGCATCAGCGAGGCCCAGTCGATGTGCGGGCCCTTGATGTGGTGCGCCGCGGCGGCGAGGGTGAGGACGCTCATGGCGCGGCCACCCGGCTGGGGGGAAGGGCGGCCACGTGTACGGGCGCCCCGGCTTGCACGGCGGCGATCGTGCCGTTGACCGTCGACTCGGATCGGCGCAGGCCGAACTGCGGATAGAACGCCAGCACCAGGATCACGATCACCAGCGGCACGATCGCCGCCCCCTCGCCGAGCCGGATCTCCCTCGAGGTCACGTTCGGGCCGACGCGGTTGTGCAGCGCTGCGATGAACAGGCGAAGCGCGTAGACGGCCGCGCCGACCACGCCGACGAAGGCGATTATCGCGATCGCCATCTTCGCCTTGAACACGCCGAGCAGGATCAGGAATTCGCCGACGAAGTTCGACGAGCCCGGCATCGCCAGGGTGGCGAAGGTGACGATCAGGAACAGGCTGGCCAGGACCGGCGCCCGGAAGGCGATGCCGCCCATGTCGCTGAGCTTCTCCGAACCCTGCGCACGCGCCGCCGCGGCGGCGACGATGAAGAACGCCGGGGCGGTCACCAGCCCGTGGTTGACCATCTGCAGCAGCGCGCCCTGAGTCCCCTGCGAGCGCAGCGAGAACACCCCGAGGATGATGAAGCCGAGCTGGGCGACGCTCGAGTATGCGATCACCAGCCGCGCGTCCGACGTGGTGAAGGCCAGCGAAGTCCCCCAGATGATCGAGAGCAGCGCGATCAGCAGCATCAGCGTCTGGTAGTGCCGCGATGCGTAGGGGAACAGCGGCAGCACGACGCGCAGGAAGCCGTAGGCGGCGACCTTGGAGAGGACGCCGGAGAACACGGCCACGGCGGGGATCGGCATCGCCTTGTAGCCGTCGGACAGCCAGCCGTGGAACGGGACGAGCGGCATCTTCACCAGGAAGGCGATCGCGAAGCACAGGAAGATCCAATCCTGCGAGCTGTGCGAAAGCGGCAGGCTCTGCAGCGAGGAGATCACGAAGGTCAGCCCGGTGTGGTGCTGATCGGAGGCGAGCACGCCGGTGGCGATCGCCGCCACGAGCATGAAGAACGACCCGATCAGCGTGTAGATCACCAGCTTCGTGGTGGCGCGGACCCGCCCCTCGCCCCCCCACATCCCGATCAGGAAGTAGAACGGGATCAGCATCAGGTCGAAGAACGCCACGAACAGCGCGATGTCCTGGGCACAGAAGGCACCGAGCACGGCGCTCTCGGCCAACCCGAAGAACAGGTAGTAGAGCTTCGGGTTCTCCCACTCACGGAACGCCGACCACACCAGCGAAGCGCTGAACAGGACGGTGGTGAGCACGATCAGCGACACGTTGAGACCGTCGATGCCGAGCTTGTAGTGGATCCCCAGCGCCGAGATCCACACCTTGTCGGTGACGAACTGCAGGCCCGAATGACCCACCTTGAACCGGGCCAGGTACGAGATCGCGACTGCAACCGTGAGGAGGCTCCCCACCACGGCGGTCCATCCGACGATCCGTCGCGGAAGCTGCGAGATGACGACGGCGACGGCCAGCGGCAACCAGATCAGGATCGACAGGCTCATCAGCTCGCTGAGATCAGGAAGTAGAGGCCGACGGCGAACACTCCGAGGACCATGGCGGCGGCGTAGTAACGCAGGAACCCGGTCTGGGCGCGGCGCACGGCGGCCGAGCCCGCGCGGACGATCCCGACGGTCCCGCCCGTGATCGTGCCGCCGACGACGATCCGCTCGAGCACCGAGTCGGCGAAGCGGCCGAACCACAAAGCCGGGCGCACGAACACGAAGTCGATCAGCTCGTCGAAGTACCACTTGTTGACGAAGAAGGTGTGGAGTGGGGCGAAGCGCTCCTGCAGCTTTGCCGACGTGCCCGGCGCGGCCAGCCAGATCCGGTAGGCGATCGCGATCCCGCCGAGGGCGATCACGGCACCGATCACCAGTCCGACCCACGCCGGAGTGGTGCCGGGCTCGATCTGGGCCAGGCGCGAGGTCGCGAACGTCGGGCGGAGGAACTGCGTGACCTTGTCGTCGATCCCGGGGATCTGCAGCACGCCGCCGACCACCGCGAGCGCGGCCAGCGTGCCCATGGCGAGCTTCATCGGCAATTCGCGTTCTGCGATGTGGTGCTCGGGTCCCGGGAAGCCAACGTCGGTGTCCTCCGGCTCGCCCGTGGCGGGATTGGTGGGCACCTCGGCGTGGGCAAGGTGCCCGTGCTCGAGTTCCCTTGCCTCCTCACACGGCGGCCCGAAGAACGCCCGGAAGATCATCCGGAAGGTGTAGATGCCGGTCAACAGCGCGCCGAGGTAGCCGAGGATGCCGAGGATCTCGAAGCCGCCCCCGCGGTGATCGAGGAAGGCCAGGATGTCGTCCTTGGAGAGCCAGCCGGAGAACGGCGGCAGGCCGGACAGCGCGAGCCCCCCGATGATGAACGCGGCAAAGGTGAACGGCATCGCCTTCCGAAAGCCGCTCATCCGGTCCAGCGATTGGTTGCCGGCCATCGCGCCGATGATCGAGCCGGCGGCCATGAACAGCAGCGCCTTGAAGAAGGCGTGCGTCATCAGGTGAAACAGGCCGGCCGCGTACGCGCCCGAGGAGACGGCCATGATCATGTAGCCGATCTGCGACATCGTCGAGTAGGCGATCACCCGCTTGATGTCGCTGACCACGATTCCGATGGTGGCGGCGATCAGCAGCGTGGCGCAGCCGATGATCGAGCCGACGTCGGCGGCGGTCGGGGCCAGCTCGAACAGCGGGTGCAGCCGGGCGATCAGGTACACGCCGGCGGTCACCATCGTGGCGGCGTGGATCAGGGAGGAGACCGGCGTCGGGCCCTCCATCGCGTCCGGCAACCAGGTGTGGAGCGGAACCTGCGCTGACTTCGCGAACGCGCCCACCAGCAACAGCAGCGATCCGGCGACCAGATCGGTCGAGTTGTGGTGAAAGACGTGCGGCAGCACGCTGAAGGTCTTGACGAAGTCGACGGTGCCGGTGTGGCGAAAGATGAAGAACGTGCCGAGCACGAGCCCGACGTCGCCGACCACGTTGATCACGAAGGCCTTCAGCCCGGCCCTGGTCGCCGTCGTGCGGCGGTACCAGAACGAGATCAGCATGTACGAGGCGGCGCCGACGAAAGCCCAGCCGACGATCAGCAGCAGGAAATTCCCGGCCAGGACCAGGAGCAGCATCGAGAACACGAAGTAGTTCAGGTAGGAGAAGTACCTGACGAAGCCCCGGTCCGAGCGCATGTAGGAGATCGAGTACAGGTGAATCAGCGTCGAGACCCCGGACACGACGAGGATCATGAACACCGAGAGTGGATCGACCAGGATCGAGAGCTTGGCGTCGAGCCCGGCGGTAACCGTGTAGTTCCATAGCTTCGAGGTCAGCTCGCGGTGCGCGGGGTCGCGGTTCAGCAGCGAGATCAGCGCGCCGACCGAGCAGGCGAACGACAGGGCGATGGCCAGGGTGGCGATCCAGCCCGCGCTGGTGCCCCGCCACCGGCGCCAGCCGAGGCCGATCACGACGGTGCCGACGATCGGGCACAGCAGCACCAGCCAGCCGTAATTGGTCGGGCTCATCCGTTGAGCTGGTGAAGTTCGTCGACGTCGATCGGCAGGTTGCGGCGGTGGATCGCCACGATCAGCCCGAGGCCAACCGTCACCTCGCAGGCGGCGACCACCATCACGATCAGGGCGAACACCTGACCGGCCTCGCTCCCGTGCATCCGGGCGAAGGCGACCAGCGTGAGGTTGGCCGCGTTCAGCATCAGCTCGAGGCAGAGCAGGACCACCAATGGGTTCCGGCGCGTCAGCACGCCGGCGGCGCCGATCGAGAAGATCATCGCGGAGACGACCAGATACCAGCCGATGTCCATCAGCCACCCTCGCCTTCGGGCCCACCGCGGGCGCCGATCGGGCTCTTCGTGCCCCCCGCGCTGGGGCGGATGTCGGTCTCCGGGACATCGGGGACCGTCTCCTGTATCTCCAGCAGAGCCTGCGGGATGCCGCCTGCCTCGGCCATCGTCCCGGTGTTGGCCGGCCGTCGCACGAGCAGCCGGCGATCGAGCTCCGCGTCGTGTTCGAGACCGCGGCGGCGCCGGGCCAGCACGACCGCGCCGATCGCGGCGACCAGCAGCAGTAGCGAGGCGAGCTCGAACGGGAACAGATACGTGGTCAGGAAGAGCTGGCCGATGTGGCGCGGGGACCCGAAGCCCGGAACGTATGGGGCGCCCTCGGAGTTGATGCCCTTCAGGGCCGAGCCGAGCATCGCCAGACACAGCTCGACGGCCACGGCGAAGGCGAACAGTGGCCCGAGAATCCGCAGGGCGCTGCCGGCCGCCATCGGCCCCTCGCCGCCGCCGACGTACGCGACGACGAACACGTAGAGCACCATCACCGCTCCGGCGTAGACGACGACCTGTGCCGCGGCCACGAACTCGGCCCGCAGCAACAGGAACAATGCGGCCAGCGCGATCAGATGGCAGACCAGCGCCAGCACGCTGTAGAACGGATTGCGCAGCACGACCACGCCGATCGCGCCCGCGATCGCGCTGATCGCCGCCAGGAAGAACAGAACCTGGGTCATCGCCGCGTTACTCCCCTTCTTGCCTCAGCGGGGTCCGCTCGATCGCCTCGGCCAGCAGCATCTCCTTGGTGAAGATCAGATCCGAGCGCGTGTAGTCCGACATCTCGTAGTCGTGACCCATCGTGATCGCGTCGAAGGGGCAAGCGACCTCGCAGTACCCGCAGAAGATGCAACGGGACAAGTTGATCTCGTACACGGCGGCGTAACGCTCCCCGGCCGAGATCCGGTGCTCCGGCGTGTTCTCCGCGGCCACCACGCGGATGCAGTCGGCCGGGCAGGCGGCCGCACACAGCGAGCAACCGACGCATTTCTCCAGGCCGGTGTCCTCGAACTTGTGCAGCTTGTGGCGGCCGCGGAAGCGAGGGTAGACCGGCGTCTTCTCCTCCGGGTACTGAATCGTGTGCGGACCCTCGACGATCCGGGCGAATGTCGTCTTCAGCCCGCGCAGGGTCTCGCCGAATGCGCGATAGGCGCCGGCCGCGGGGCCTCGCGCCGGGTAGCGAATCACTTCGAAGACATCGGGTCCGGGGTTATAGGTCATGCAGTCACCGCGATCGCAGTTATCAGAAGGTTGAGCGTGGCCAGCGGCAGCAGGATCTTCCAGCCGAAGGACATCAGCTGGTCGTAGCGCAGGCGGGGCAGCGTCGCCCGGATCCAGATGAAGAAGGTCAGGAACAGCGCCATCTTGGCCAGCACGACGATCGGATCGACCCAGCCGGGCGGATGGATCCCGAACGGGAGCAGCCACCCGCCGAGGAACACCGTGGTGGCGATCCCCGACACGACGATCATGTTCGCGTATTCGGCGAACAGGTAGGCGACGAACGCCGTGCCGCTGTATTCGGTGAAGTAGCCGCCCACGAGCTCGGCGTCGGCCTCGACCAGGTCGAAGGGCGCGCGGTTGGTCTCGGCGAACGAGGCGACCATGAACACGATGAAGCCGACGATCTGCGGGATCACGTACCACATGCCGGCCTGTGCGTGGACGATCCCGGTCAGCGAGAGGGTCTGGGCGGTGATCACCACGCCGACCAGCGCGAGCCCCTGCGAGACCTCGTAGGAGATCAGCTGCGCGGCGCCCCGCATCGCGCCGAGGAATGAGTACTTCGAGCCGGAGGCCCAGCCTCCCAGCATGATCCCGTAGAACGAGATGCCCCCGAAGGCGAACACGTAGAGCGGCCCGACCGAGACGTCGATGCCGTACAGGCCGACGCGCTGTCCGAAGATGTGCTGGACGTTCCCGAAGGGAATCAGGGCAAGCGCGGAGACGGCGGTCAGGATCGCGATCACCGGGGCGAAGCGGAACAGGTAGGCGACCGAGGTGGTGGGGCGCGAGGCCTCCTTGGTGGCGAACTTGAGGATCTCCGCCAGCGGCTGCATCAAGCCGAACGGGCCGACGCGGTTGGGACCGTAGCGGCCCTGGAACCGGCCGAGCAGCTTGCGCTCGTACACGATCAGCACCGGGAGAATGGCGAACACCACGCCGAAGATCACAAGCGCCTTGAGGATCTGCACCCACCACGGCTCGAAGAAGCCGACGATGCCGTACAGGGTCATCGGCTGCTCACCTCGACCAGCGGCTCGGTCAGGATGTTGGCCGAGTCGGTGGCGATGCCGTCGGCCAGGAACGCGGTCCCCGCCGGTACCCCGGTCCGTACCGCGGCGGTCGCCTTCAACCGCGTGCCGTTCTGAGCCACCGAGACCTGGGCGCCGTTGTCGATCCCCAGCCGGCGCGCATCCTCCGGCGAGATCTCGATCTGCTGGTGGGCGATGGTGAAGTGCAGCGCCGGAGACGCCTCGACCTCGGGCGAGGCCCAGATCGAGCGGTAGGTGCCCAGGCGGAGTTTTCCGTTCCCGGGCGCGCCGTCCCCGTCGCCGAGGACGCGAACGCCGGAGCTGCGGGGGGCGGAGGCCGTGCCACCGGATGGAATCGGCATCGCCGAGGCCGCGCTGCGTTCGGTCCAGCGAACGCCGCGGCCGCCGATCTTCTCGAGCGTGAGACCCTGGTAGAAGGGTACCGCGGCGGCCAGCTGGTCGAACGCCATCGGGCTGGTCAGGACGCCGAGGTCGTAACCGACGCGGCGGCCGATCTCGGCCAGCACCTGCCAGCCGGCGCGGACCTGGCCCGGATGGGCGATCGCGGTGCGCATCCGCTGCAGGCGACCGTCGGGGTGCACCACAGTGCCATCCTTCTCGGCGTGCGACTCGGCGGGAAAGATGACGTCGGCGTGCAGGCGCAGGCCCTCGGTGAGCGCCGAGGCGTGGGCTACGACGAGACCGACTTGATGCAGGGCAGCCTCCCAGGCGGCGCGATCGGGAAGGTCGCGGACCGGGTCGGTCTGGAACAGATACAGCGCGCTCAGCTCCCCGGCGGCTGCCGCGGCCGCGATCTCGGCGGCGCCCCGGCCTGACGTCGCGGGCTCGGCGTAACCGGGACCGGCGTTGGGTAGCACGCCCGCCTCGCGCAGCCCGCGACCGTTGGCGCCGGCGGGAATCTCGAGCAGTCCGGCGCCGTCGCGTCCGGCCAGGCCAAGGCGGTCGGCCAGCCGCAGCAGCGCCGGCAGCGCGTCGGCGCCGAGCCGCTCGCCCCACATGATCACCACGTCCTCACCGCCATCGGAAAGCAGCTTGGCCAGCGCGGTTATCTCCTCGCCCGCGTCCTGCGCGTCGTCGCCCAGGGCCGCCTCGAGGTCGGCCAGGAAGGCGGCCTCGCCACCCGGTGGGAAGCGCAGCGCCAGCTGCGCGTTCGGGTCCAGGCCGCTCGGGCGGGCGGTGGCGATCGCCAGTTGCACACCTCGGCGGCGGACGCCCTTGCGGATCCGCAAGTCGAGAATCGGCGCGTCGTCGAGCGGCTCGCAGCCGAGCACCAGCACCGTATGGGCGAACTCGAGGTCGGGCACCGAAGCCTGCAGCCCCGGCGCCGCCAGCGCGCGGGCCAGCTCGAGCGGCCGCGGCTCGCCGAGGCGGGAATCAAGGTCGGCGCAGGCGAGCCCTTCACGCATCAACCGCTGGAGCAGAAAGCCCTCTTCGTTGGTGGCCTGGCCGCCCGCCAACGCGCCGATGTGGCCCTTGTGGCGCGCCAGCCCCGCGGCGACCTCGAGGGCCCGCTCCCAGGAGACCTCGCGCAGCGAGCCGCCGTCGCGCACCAGCGGCATGGTGATTCGCTCGTCGACGTGGATCGCCTGGTAGCCGAAGCGACCCTTGTCGCAGAGCCAGCCGTCGTCGACCAGCTTGTGATCGCGGCTGAGCACCCGCAGCACCTTCTCGTCGCGCACGGTGAAGGTGACGTTGCACTGCGAGGGGCAGAGCGTGCAGATCCCGCCGGCGCCCTCGATGTCCCAGGGCCGCGCCCGGAATCGGTAGGGCTGTGAGGTCAGCGCGCCGACCGGGCACAGCTCGATGATGTTGCCGCTGAACGGGGCCACGTACGGGTGCCCGTCGAAGGTGGCCACGAACGTGTCGGCGCCGCGCTCGGCGAAGATCAGCTGATAGTCCTCGGCCACCTCCTGCGAGAAGCGCACGCAGCGATAGCAGAGGATGCAGCGCTCCCGATCGATCGCCACCAGCGGCGAGAGCGCGAGCGGCTTCACGAAGTGCCGCTTGGGCTCGATCATCCGCGAGCGGCCGAGGCCCCAGCCGAAGGTGATGTCCTGCAGCGGGCACTCGCCACCCTTGTCGCAGACCGGGCAGTCGAGTGGATGGTTGATCAGCAGGAACTCGACTATCGCGTTCTGCGCGGCGCGCACGCGGTCGGTCTGGGTGTTGACCACCATCCCGTCCTTGACCGGGGTCGAGCACGACGTCTGGAGCTTGGGGATCCCCTCGATCTCGACCAGGCACATCCGGCACGCCCCGACCGGGTTGCCCAGCTTCGGCTCGTAGCAGAAGTAGGGGATCTCGACATCGCCCTGCTTGGCCGCGTCGACCAGCATCGAGCCCTCGATCGCCGCCACCTCGCGGCCGTCGATGGTGAACTGGATCGTCTTCTGCTTGGGTCGGGGCATGGCTGGGCGGCGCTAGTGGACGGGGATCGGGCCGGCCTGCTCGTCCGCGACGCCCAGCGGGACCGCATCCTCGAGCGCGCCGGCGCCGGAGCGCTCACGGGCGGTCTCGATCTCCGCTTCCAGCTCGTCCCTGAACTTCGCCACGATCGAACCGACCGGCATCGCCATCGCGTCACCGAGGACGCACAGGCAGTTGCCGATGATCTGCTCCTGCACGGAGGCCATGATGTCGAGGTCCATCGGCGTCGCCTCGCCGGTCTGGATTCGCCGGAGCATCTTGTGGGTCCAGTTCGTCCCCTCACGGCAGGGAACGCACTTGCCACACGACTCGTGGGCATAGAACTTGGCCAGCTTCAGCGCAACCTCGAGCACGCCGTGGGACTCGTCGACGACGATGATCGCCCCGGAGCCGAGCATCGATCCCGCCTTGGCCAGCGAGTCGAAGTCATAGGGAACGTCCAGGTCGTCCTTGGTCAGCACCGGGGCGCTCGAGCCACCGGGGAACCAGAGCTTGATCTCCCGGCCCTCCGGCGGTCCCCCGGCCAGGCCGTAGATGATCTCGCGCGAGGAGATCCCGAGCTCGATCTCATAGTTGCCCGGGCGCTGGACGTCTCCGGAGACCGACACCAGCTTGGTGCCGGCGGAGTTCTCGGCACCGTGCTCGGCGTACTCCTCGCCGCCCATCCTGATGATGTGCGGGATGGTGGCCAGAGTCTCGACGTTGTTGATCAGCGTCGGGCCGTGATAGAGGCCCTCGATCGCCGGAAACGGGGGCTTCAGGCGCGGGTTCCCGCGCTTGCCCTCGAGCGAGTCGAGCAGGCCGGTCTCCTCGCCGCAGATGTACGCGCCGGCGCCGCGATGCAGGACCAGGCTGAGCGTGTGCTCGGAGTCGAGGATCCCCTCGCCGAGGTAGCCGGCGTCGAGCGCCTCGGCGATGGCCGCCTCGAGGATGTCGGCCTGATGGGCGTACTCGCCGCGGATGTAGATGAAGGCGCGGTTGATCCCGGTGGCCCAGGTGGCGATGACGATGCCCTCGATCAGCATGTGCGGGCTCTTCTGCATCAGCTCGCGGTCCTTGAAGGTGCCCGGCTCGGACTCGTCGGCGTTGCAGACCAGGTACTTGTCCATCTCGCCCTTGGGCAGGAACGAGGCCTTCCGGCCGGTGGGGAACCCGGCTCCACCGCGGCCCCGCAGACCGGACTTGGAGAGCTCCTCGACGACATCGTCGGGCTCCATCCTCAGCGCCTTGCGCAGCGAGTCGTAGCCGCCGCGGCTCTCGTACACCCCCAGCGTGTTCAGCCCGGGCTCGTCGATGCGGTCGAACAGGATCTTCATTCGTCCTGCGCCTCCTCGGGCGTCATCTCGATCGGGGCGGTCGGACCGGGCCGGTCGACGTCGTCGCCCCGGGGGCCGAGCCCGGCGGTGTCGGCCATCGCGGTGTCGGCCCGGTCGGGCGGGCCGAAGTCGTGCTCCTCCTGTTGTACCTCCGGGTCGGCGCAGCGCCGGTAGCGAAGCTGCTTGTGCTCGAGCACCGTGCGTCCGGCGGCCAGGTCCTGGACGATCCGTGCCGCGTCGTCGAGGTCCAGGGGCCCGACGTACTCGCCGTCGACCGAGGCCATCGGCGCGATGTCGCAGGCGCCGAGGCACTCGAACGAGCGCACGCTGACGTCTTCGCTCTCTTCGGCGGCGGCCAGCATCGCCTCGTAGAACTCATCCGCGCCGCGCAGCGAGCACGAGATGTTGGTGCACACGAACACGTCGTGGCGGGGCTTGGGAGTCGTCACCAGCATGTCGTAGAAGCTGGCCACCGAAGTCAGATAGGCCGGAGTCAGGCGCATCACCGCCGCGACCTGCTCGATCGCCTCGGGCGAGCACCAGCCGTGCTCCTCCTGGGCGGCGTGCAGAGCCGGGATCGCGGCCGAGCGCCGGTCCGGGTACTTGCTCATGGCGCCCTCGATCTGCTCGCGCAGCCAATCGGAAACCGGGGTCAGCGCCGGGTCGGGGACCGTGGCCGGGGGCTTGGTCAGGTCGACGGCCTCGTCCCACCCGGGAACGCGCGAGCCGTGAGCGAACCGCGGGACGGGCTGCGTCATCTATCGATTCCGCCGAGGATCGGGTCCATCATCGCCAGGGTGGCGATCAGGTCGGCGATGTAGGAGTCCTTGACCATCGCCGCGGTCGCCTGCAGGTTGACGAAGCTGGGATCGCGCATGTGTACGCGGGCGGGCTTGGCCGAGCCGTCGGAGCGAACGAAGCAGCCGAGCTCGCCGCGAGGACCCTCGATCGGGTAGTAGGCCTCGCCCGGGGGAACCCGGAAGCCCTCGGTGACCAGCTTGAAGTGGTGGATCAGCGCCTCCATGCTGGTGGCCAGCTCATGCCGTGGGGGGAGGGCGATCTTCCGGTCGGTGGTGATGTGGGGGCCCTCGGGTAGGCCCTCCAGCGCCTGCCGGATGATCCTCACCGACTCGTAGATCTCGGCGTGGCGGACCCGGTAGCGGTCGTAGTTGTCGCCGACCGTGCCGATCGGGATCTTGAAGTTGAAGTGGTCATAGCTCGAATATGGCGCCGCCTTGCGCAGGTCCCACGGGTTGCCGGCCGCGCGCAGGAGCGGACCGGTGACGCCGAGCGACAGCAGCGTCTCCTTGTCCAGCGGGCAGGTGCCCCGCAATCGCTGCAGGACGATTTCGTTCTTCTCCAGCAGGTCGGCGTACTGGTCGGCGCGGGTCGGCATCTCGTCGAGGAATTTGGTCAGCTTCTCGGCGAACCCGACGGGGATGTCCTCCATCACACCGCCGATCTGGATGTAGCGCGTGTGCATCCGCTGCCCGGAGGAGAACTCGAACAGGTCGAGGATCGTCTCGCGCTCGCGGAAGCAGTACCAGAACATCGAGATCGCGCCGAGGTCGAGCGCGCTCGTGCCCAGCCAGACCAGGTGGGACATGATCCGGTTCAGCTCGAGGTGGATCACGCGGAGGTACTGCGCGCGGGGCGGGACCTCTACGCCCAGCAGCGTTTCGACCGCGCCGCAGTAGGCCATCGCGTTGAAGTAGTAGGCGAGGTAATCCATCCGCTCGATCACGGGGATCACCTTCCAGTAGGACTTGTCCTCGGCCGTCTTCTCGATTCCGGTGTGGACGTAGCCGATGATCGGCTTGATGTCGCGGACGACCTCGCCCTCGAGCGTGGTGATCAGCCGCAGCACGCCGTGGGTGGCCGGATGGTGCGGGCCGATGTTGAGCGTCATCAGCTCGTGTGTCTCGCCGGTGCCGGCGCCAGAATCGGCGTCCCCGGGCTCGGAGGAGATCGTGATCGACTCCTCGCGCTTGCGGTAGTCCGAGGTGAGGCTCACTGATACTTCCCGTAGTTCTGGGCTTCGTTGTAGGTGAACAGCACCGGCTCGCCGCCGATGGGGAAGTCGCGTCGTTGGGGGTGGCCCTCGTAGTCCTCGGGCATCAGGATCCGGCGGAGATCCGGGTGACCGTCGAACACCACGCCGAACATGTCGTAGACCTCGCGCTCGGGAAAATCGGCGCCCGGATACATGTCCGTAACCGACTGGAGCCGGGCAGCATCGGTGTGGACGCGGGCCTTGACGGTGATCCGGTCGACCCGCTCCATATCGAGCAGCTCATAGAGAACGCCGAGTCGCGGCTCCTCCGGGTAGTAGTCGACGCCGTGCAGACTGGCCAGAAAGGAGTAGCCCTTGGTACGCAGTCGCTCGAGCACGTCGTGCACGCTGCCGGGATCCGCCAACAGCGTCGCCCGGTCGCGGTGGAAGTCCGTGCCGAGAATGCAGTCCGGATTGGCGTCGCTGAGCTCCTGGGCGGTGAGCTCGAGCCCCGTGGCGTCAGGCACCGGCGGTGTCCCCAGGCTCAAACACGCCGATGTCGGCAGTCCCTACGTCCGTCTCGGTTCCGGGCAGGAGCTCCTCGGTCCCGACTGCGTCGTAGCGCTCGCGCCAGCCGTCCTTCTCGTGCCGCTGAACCTTGTCGCGGAGACGGAGGATGCCGTGGGCCAGCGCCTCGGGGCGGGGCGGGCAGCCCGGAACGTGCACGTCGATCGGCATGAACTTGTCCGACGGGACCAGCGCGTAATTGTTGAACACGCCCATCGAAGAGCAGCAGGCGCCCATCGAGATGGCGAACTTGGGCTCGAGCATCTGGTCGTAGATCCGCCGCACCACCGGCGCCATCTTGATGCTGACGCGCCCGCTCAGGATCAACAGGTCGGCCTGGCGTGGACTCGCGCGGAACGCCTCGAAGCCGAACCGCGCGATGTCGACCCGGGCGCCGACGATCGACATCATCTCGATCGCGCAGCAGGCCAGCCCGAAGGTGAGCGGGAAGAAGGAGTTCCCGCGCGCCCAGGAAACGGCCCGATCGAGCGTGGTGGTCATCACGGCGTCCTCGACGAACTTCTCGAGCGCCTCGCCCTCGAGGTCGCCGCGGAGCATGTCGCGGGCGAGCAACTGACGCGCCCGGAAGTCCGTGGTGGATCCGAGCGGCTCGCGCTTTATTTCCATGCCAGCGCTCCACGCCGCCAGACGTAGACGAACGCCACCATCAGCAACACGACGAACGTGACCGTCTCTCCCATGGCGAACGAGCCGAAGGCCCGCAGCTGCACGGCGATCGGGTAGAGGAAGATCACCTCGATGTCGAACAGGATGAACAGCATCGCGATCAGGTAGAAGCTGATGCCGAACTTGAAGTTGCGCTGAATCTCCGACGGCAAGCCACACTCATACGGCGAGGTCTTGGATCGGTTCGGCCGCCCGCGCACCCCGACGAGCAGGTTCAGCACGGCGAACAGCCCACCGACTGCGCTGCCGAGCACGAGGAAGACGATGGCTGGCAGGTAGGTTCGGAGCACTGGATCCCGTTATATCACTGAGACGAACACGCTTGTAACAACATGTTACTTAGTGCGAAATGCGGCTATGTCGGGGCTCTCGCCGTCGGTCCGTGCCTGCGCGAGCGCGATGATCCTCGCACGTTCGGAGTCGGGCCGTGGAAGCGGTCCGGGAATGGACAATTGCCGCTTGCTCGTCGGTGGGTCCGATGAAGGACGTTCACGTCGTCGTCGGGGTGGTCTGCATCGCCCTCAATGGAGCGGCCGGACTGTTCGGCGCCTGGTGCTACTGGCAGGTCAGGTCGAGCCTCTGGTTCTGGCGCCTGCTGCGATCCGCCCAGGCTTCGATCCTCGTGGAGGCCGCGCTCGGCGGCGTGCTGGCGGCGACCGGACACAAGGTGTCGAACCTGCACCTGCTCTACGGCCTGCTGCCCCTGGCCGTCTCGTTCCTGGGCGAGCAGCTCCGGGTCGCCTCGGCTCAGATGATCCTGGACTCACGCGGGCTCGAGTCGGCGCAGGCCGTCGGCGAGCTCCAGGAGGACGAACAGCATCGGATCGTCGTGGCGATCATGCAGCGCGAGATCGGCGTGATGGCCCTGGCCGCGATCGTGATCGTGGTGCTGCTGGCGCGCGCGGCCGGTACCGCGGGCTGAGGCGCGCTGGTAGGAAACGTCCGCATGCGGACCACAACGTCCCAACACCCTCCCGTCGAGGCGATGGTTCAGGCCGCGGCATGCGGTTGACCACCGCCTTCACCGATGTCGTTGACCTTCGAACGCGAGAACGCGCCCGAAGATCTGGTCTCGGGGATCAGGCCCCGTCCGGCAGCGAGTGGTAGCGACCCCGGTACCAGAGCAGCGGCTCGCCGTCGCCGAGTCCCATCTCGATCACCTCGCCGATCACGATCGTGTGGTCCCCGCCGGCGAGCTGCTCGCGCAGGTCGCAGACCGCCCAGGCGACTGCGCCGCTGATGATCGGCGCCTCGTGCAGGAAATGGTGCTCGACGACGTCGAGCTTCTCCGCCTCGGGCAGCTTGGAGGCGAATACGCCGGCCACATCGCGCTGCCCCGCGCCGAGGATGTTGAGTGCGAAGCGACCGGCGTCCTGCACGATCGGGAGCGTGCGGGCGAGGTTCTCGAAGCAGACGAGCGCCAGCAGCGGATCAAGCGAGAGCGAGCAGACGGCGTTGGCGGTCATCCCGCCGGCTCCGGACGGCCCGTCGCTGGTGATCACGGCAACGCCGGTGGCGAAACGCCCGAACACCTCGCGGAACAGCTCGGTTGGCGGCGGCGCCTCGGCCATCGCGCTCGTTTATACCGGCCCCGGCGCCGGCCCCTCTGGTTGCCGCCGTAGGAGGACGATCGCGAGCTCGTGATGGGCGAACGTCTGAATGCCGGCGCCGGGGACAGCGTGAACTTCGGCGCCCGGCGCCCGGATCCTCCCGGTTCGTCGGTCCGTCCCGGTTCTTAGGTCCGTCCCGGTTCTCAGGTCCGTCCCGGTTCTTAGGTCCGTCCCGGTTCTTAGGTCCGTCCCGGTTCTTAGGTCCGTCCCGGTTCTTAGGTCCGCGGCGTCGCGGAGCCTCAGCTGACCTTCAGCGTCCCGTACTCGCCGAGTGCCGTGTCCGAGCGGATCGTCGAGGACATCGTGTACGTCCCCTTCGTCACGCTGAGCACGATCACGCCCGCCCCACCCGGAGCAATCGCCCCGGTCGAGCCGGCGGATTGCCCGTCCTGGGCCACCACGAGGTTGTGAGAGAGCAGGCCGTAGTTGTGAACAACGATCGTCAGTGCGCCGGCGGGAGCCGTAGCGATCTTAGGGTTGAGGCGGTACTCGCTGACCGCCACGGCGAGCGTTCGGTCGCTGCCGACCCGCTCGGTGCGGCCGCAGCCGTCGATCAACGCGGCGATCGGAACCGCCACGAGAACCGGCAGCACGAGAGCGCGGCGGATACGCGGCATGCGGCGATCCTAGTACCGGGCACGGCCGTCGTCGCACCCGCCGCCGGCGGCCGAGCGGTGTGTGCCGGGAGGCGACCGCCCGTTGCACCCGCCCACTTCCGTATCATCCTCGCCCGCATGAACCGGCCGCTCAGGGTCCTTCTCCTCTCGCTTGCCTCGCTTGCCGCTGCGGCCACCGTCGCCGCCTGTGGAACCGAGAAGGTCTCCGTCGCCAGTTCGGACGCCGCCTACAAGGGCGCGGTGCTGTTCTCGCAGCGTTGCGCGGGGTGTCACACGCTCAGCTATGCCGCGACGCATGGATCGGCGTCCAACGTGCGCACGCGCGAGGCGATCAATGGCCCCAACTTCAACGTCCGCTGCGAGCGGCCGATCACGCGCGTCCTGTACGCGATCGAGAACGGCGGGTTCTCCGGCGCCTACATGCCGCAGAACATCGTCGTCGGTCAGCAGGCCGACCAGGTCGCCCAGTTCGTCTCCAAGTACGCCGGGCGCCAGGCGGTCTATCAGCCGGGATCCAGCACGCCACCGTGCAAGCAGCAGTCGATCGGAACGCTGCCGCCGACTCCGGCGCCGAAGTAGTGACGCCGCGGCTCGGGTAGGCGCGCATGCTCGACATCAGGCTGATCCGCCGCGATCCGGACGCCGTTCGCGCTGCGCTGGCCCGTCGCGGCCCCGATGTCGCCGCCGCCGTGGACCGGGTACTCGCCCTGGACGAGCGCTGGCGGGCCGTCACCGCCGAGTTAGAGCAGCTGAGAGCCGAGCAGAACCGCGCCAGCAAGGGTCGCAAAGGCGCGCCGAGCGCCGAGGAGCGCGAGCAGCTGGCCGCGCTCGCCGCCCGCGGTCGCGAGCTCAGCGATCGCGAGACCGCGCTGCGCGCCGAGCTCGACGGCGCGCTTGCGAGCTTGCCGAACCTCCCGGCGGCTGACGCCCCGGCGCAGGACACCGTCCTGCGCGAGGTCGGTGAGTCGGGCGCCACCGGCAAGGACCATCTCGAGCTGGCCGGTTCCCGGATCGACATCGAGCGCGCGGCCAGGCTCTCGGGATCCCGCTTCGCCTATCTGCGCGGGGATCTGGTGATGCTGGAAATGGCGCTCGTCCGGTATGCGCTTGAGAAGCTCTCCGGCGAGGGCTTCGAGCCCGTGATCCCGCCCGTGCTGGTCCGAGAGCAGGCGCTCTACGGCACCGGATACCTGCCCGACACCGAGCAGCAGATCTACCACCTGCCCGACGATGACCTCTACCTGGTCGGTACATCGGAGGTGGCGCTGGCCTCGCTGCACCGCGACGAGATCCTCGCCGCGGATCAGCTCCCGCGCCGCTACGCCGGCTTCTCCACCTGCTTTCGCCGCGAGGCCGGCGCGGCGGGGAAGGACAGCCGCGGGATCTTCCGCGTGCACCAGTTCGACAAGGTCGAGATGTTCTCTTTCGTCGCGCCGGAGGACTCGCCGGCCGAGCACGAGCGGTTGCTGGCGATCGAGGAGTCGATCCTCCAGGATCTCGAGATTCCGTATCGCGTGGTGGCGATCGCCGTGGACGATCTGGGCGCCTCTGCGGCCATGAAGTACGACCTGGAGGCGTGGCTCCCCGGGCAGGGCCGCTTCCGCGAGCTGACCTCGTGCTCCAACACCACCGACTTCCAGGCCAGGCGGCTGGACATCCGCTATCGGCCCGCGGATGGCCGGCCCGCTCATCTGCACACCCTCAACGGCACGGCCACCGCGGTGGGGCGCACGCTGATTGCGCTGCTCGAGAACGGTCAGCGCGAGGACGGGTCCGTGCAGCTCCCCCCGGCTCTGGTCGCCTGTGGGGCGCCTGCGGTGCTGCCGCCCGCCGCGTGACTGGACGGCGCCCCCGGTGCTGCCGCCCGCCGCGTGACTGGACGGGCCCCCGGTGCTGCGCCCGCCGCCCGGTGCCGCCCGCCGCGTGACCTGGGACGATGCCCGCCCGGCCCGGTCGGGCTCAGTCGACCGAGCGCAGCGGCGGCACGTGGCCGCCGGCCAGAACTAGCAGCGCCGCTCGCGGTGGTCCGCAGGCCCCGACCCGCGCCCGCATGCGGACGCCGAAGGTGTTCCACGGGCGGACGTAGACGTGCGAGGGCTCGTCGGCGCCGGTGGCCGCCTCGACGAGCACCCGGGAGAACTCCCTCCTGGCCCGCTCCTCGGTGTCGGCGGGCACCAGCAGCTCGCCCACCGGCCGGTTGATCGCCTGCTCCTCGCTGACATCGAGCAGCTGCTCGGCCCGGCGCGAGACCGCCTGGACCGTCAGCGTCGAGTCCACGACCAGGAACGCGTCCCGGGGGCTCGGGCGCAGGTCCGCGCGCGCCTCGAGCAGCACCCCGAGACCACAGATCTGGCAGACCCGGGCGTCCGGTGGCGGCGCCTTCTCAAGCGGCGCCGCGGCCGCGCAGTTTCCGCAGAACCACGCGCGTTCCCAAGGTAGGTCAGGCGCGCTGTGCACAAGTGTCAGCCCCGCCCGACTCGTTGTCGAAGCCTGCATACCCATTCTCGATAACGATCCGAATACCCGGAAGTTGGCCTAACCAGAAAAAATATAAGAAGACGCACATCGTACGTCCCCGACGGAGAGGGGGGGATTCGAACCCCCGAACGAGGTTAACCCCCGTTACGCGATTTCCAGTCGCGCCCGTTCAGCCGCTCCGGCACCTCTCCAGATGACGCGGTTCAGCCTAGCGTGGGCCATGCGGTTCGGCGTCCCGCGGCGTCCCGCGGCGTCCCGGGGGGTCCGGGGTGTCCCGTGGGGTCCGGGGGTCCCGGGGGTTCCCGTGGGTCCCGCGTCGTCTCCCGCGGCGTTCCGCGGGTTCGCTCGGGGAGATGGCCCTCGCGTCCTGCCGACCAGCTCAGATCTGCCAGTTCCCATCTCGTAGCAGCGGGATCTCGGCGCCGTCGCGCCCCACCCCAGTGACGGCGACCTGGTTGCCGCCGATCATGAAGTCGATGTGGATCTCGCTCTGATTGATCCGTGGGTGATCCTCCTCGGTCGCGCCGAAGCCGAGGCCCTGGCCCAGCGCGATGTGGCTGGCCGCGTTCTCGTCGAGCAGGGTGTCGAAGAACACCGTGTCGGTCCCGCCGATCCGGCTTTCGCGATCGACCAGCGCCACTTCCCCAAGCCGGGCGCCGCCGGCGTCGCGGCCGGACAGCGCCTGCAGTGTGCCGGCGCCCCGCTCCGCGCTGATCTCGACCGCGCGACCGCCTTCGAAGCGCACGCGCAGGCCCGTGATGACCGTACCGGAGGTGAACAGCGGCTTGGTGGACGTAACCACGCCCGTGGTGCGGGCCGGGTCGGGCGTGGTGAACACCTCCTCGGTGGGGAGGTTGGGGCGGTAAGAGATCCCTCCGACGGTCTCGAGACTGGCTCCCATCCAGCGGCTGCCGGGCAGCAGTCCGACCGTCAGGTCTGTCCCCGGACCCTCGAACCGGACCGCGTCGAGCCCGAGCCCATCGAGCTTCGCCGCCACCGCCAGCAGCTTCTCCAGCCGCGACTCCCACGCTGCTACCGGATCGCCGTCGGTGAGACGGCAGATGTAGGCGATCTGATCCCATAGTCGCGTCAACGCGGCGTCCTCGTCTAGCTCGGGGTAGACGAGCTTGGCCCAGCCGGGGGTGGGGCAGGGGCCGACCGTCCAGTTGACCTTGCGCTCCTCGACCACGGCGGTGGACTCCTTGACCCGGGGCAGCATGTCGCGGCCGAGCAGAACCGGATCGATGCCATCCATCAGATGCGGTTCGACGGGGCCCGACAGCGAGATCATCGCCGCCTCCATGTCGACCAGCGCTCGCACCCGCTCGCCATACCAGGGAGGCACCCAGCCGAGCGTCTCGGGATCGGCGTGGCGGGCCCGGCTGCGCTTGACGTGCAGGTCGTAGGCCGAAACGTCGACGAACTTGGCGCCGGCCAGGTAGCACTCCTCCGCGAGCGCGCGCGTGAGCGTCTCCTTTCCCGGCTGGGATCCGATCGCGACGATCTGGCCCGGCTGCACGTTTGCGCCGAAGCGGACGATCAGTTCGGCCAGGGCTTGGGTGTAATCGGTCGTGCTCATGCTTCGGACTCCGCGATCAGGGTGCTTGGGTTGAGGATGCCGGGATCAGGATGCCGCGGTCGAGGATGCCGGGATCAGGATGCCGCGGTCGAGGATGCCGGGATCAGGATGCCGGGGTTGAGGATCCAGGCCGGATCCAGCTCTGCCTTGATCGCGCGCAGGGCACCGGCCGCTGGCTCCCCGATCTCCCGCAGATACCACTCGCGATGATCGGTCCCCACGCCGTGATGATGGCTGATCGATCCGCCGGCCGCCAGGATTGCGTCGCTGGCCGCGGCCTTGGCCGAGCGCCATTGGGCGATCGGGTCCTCGAGCGCGGCACAGCCGACGGTGAAGTACAACGAGGCCCCCGCCGCGTACACGTGGGAGATGTGGCAGAGCACGATCGGCGGGGTCCCCTGGGCGGTGAGCGACGCCCGCAGAGCATCCGCCACGGCCGTGTACAGGCCGGTCAGCGAGGACCAGAACGCGACGGTCTCCAGGGTCTCGACAAGCGCTCCGGCGCTCAGCAGCGCATCGCGTAGATAGGGCCCGCGGAAGCGATCGTGCGCCCAGCTCTGCCCCGCCTCGTCGTCGAGCTCGCCGCCCAGACCCCATAGCACGTTGGTGGCCTCCAACTGCGCGGCTTCGACGTCGGCCTCGGTCCCCTCGAAGCCGACGATGGCCAGGCACCCGCTGACCGAGCCCTCTGCCAGTTCCGCGGGGCGGGCGAGGTTCAGCGCCGTCTCCGCCTCGTCGGAGAGCCTCAACACGGTCGGCCTCGGGCCGTCCTGGGCCAGCCGCCTCAGCGCCGTCGTGCCCTGTGCGAATGAGGGGAATCGCCAGCCTTCGTAGACGCGGCGCTCCGGTACCGGGCGGACCTGGACGGTCAGCGAGGTGATCACGCCGAACGCGCCCTCGGAGCCGAGGATCAGCTGCCGGAGATCGGGTCCGGCCGCGCTCTTCGGCGCGCGCCCGAGGCTGATCGTGCCGGTCGGAGTGGCCACGCGCAGCCCGAGGACGAGATCGTCGAAGCGGCCGTAGCCCGCCGAGGCCTGACCGCTGGATCGCGCCGCGGCGAACCCGCCGAGCGTGGCGTACTCGAAGGATTGGGGAAAGTGCCCGATCGTGTAGCCGTGAGCCTGCAGCAGTAACTCGGCCTCAGGCCCGCGCAGACCCGGCTCGAGGGTGGCCAGCCGGGACTCCTCGTCGAGCGCGATCAGCGCGTTCAGCCGACGGAGGTCAAGCGCGATCAGTCCGGCGTAGCCCGCGACCGCCGGCGAGAGCCCGCCAACGACCGAGGTCCCCCCGCCGAAGGGGACGACTGCGACGCGGTGCTCGGAGCAGACCCGCAAGAGCTCGAGGATCTCCTCATGGCTGCCCGGTGAGAGCACCAGATCGGGCGCGCCGACTGCTTCCCCCGCCCGGAGCCGAAACAGATCCGGCGTCGATTTGCCGCCGGTATGGCGGATCCGGGTCTCGGGCTCGCCCGAGGTGTGCCCGGAACCGAGGATGGCGCTGAGGGCGGCGACGATGGGCTCGCTCAGGCGAGATGGGGCCAGCGTGATCTGGTGCAGCGGGGGTGGCCGCATCCCGGGCCCCCGGACGCCGAGGCCCTTCTCGAGCAGGGTTATGACCGACTGGGGCAGCTCAGGGACCTGCGCGGGGTCGCCCCAGCCCCACCACGAGAGTTGCGGAGGGGGACCACTGGGGCGGGAGCTGGCCATCGCAGCCACGGTAGCCGCTACGTGGCGCGGCATCCGGTCCAGTTCGAGTGACTCGGATGCACTTTTCCGTGAAATGCGGGGGAAACTGCATCCAAGTGGAGATCGCGGGGTCTCTGCTCAGCGCGCGGCGCCGGAATCGCGCGGGCTCGGGTCAGCGCGTGTCAGCGGAACGGCCGCTCAGCGCGTATGGCCCCGCCAATGGGGCACGCCGAGCATGATCAGGCGCATCTGCTGCTCGGCCGCGCGGGCGATCTCGGCCTCCGTCTGGGCGGACGCCATAGGAGTTTCCAGCAGCGACTCGATCGTCGCGATCATCGTGTTGACCAGCAGGCCGGCCAGCATCTGGAGATCATCGGTGGCCCACGTAGCCAGGATCGGGAACCGGGCCAGGTCGGTGGCCAGCTCGCTGATGAACAGGCGGATCTCGGCGCGGATGGCGTGGCGCAGGACGCCGTTGCCGGTCGAGCGGATCCGGGCCACGAACGCGAAGTGCTGGCGATTCTCGCGGACATAGCCGACCAGAATCTCGACCGAGCGGTTGATGATCCGCTCGGGCGGCATCCCCGCCTCGCGCGCGTGGCGCAGCATGCCGCGCAATGTCCGGAACGAGTCCTCGATCAGGGCGAGCCCGAGCTCGTCCATGCTGGCGAAATACCGGTAGAAGGCGGTTGGGACCACGCCGGCGGCACGGGCGACGCTGCGGAGGCTGAGGGCGTCGAAGCTCTCGCCGGCCTCCATCTGCAGCAGCGCCGCGTCGAGCAGCGCCTGACGGGTGTGCTGGCGGCGCTCCGCCTGCGTGCGACGCGGGCGCGACGGGGAGAGGCCGGGGCCATCACGGCTGGGAGTACGGCTGCTCACCATCGACTCGGAGTTCGGCTGCTCAGCATCGGCTGGGAGTACGGCTGTTCACCATCGACTCGGAGTTCGGCTGCTCAGCATCGGCTGGGAGTACGACTGTTCACCATCGACGTGTGCACGTCCTCACACAAGCAGTCTAGCCCTTGACTACCCGGGAATATCCGCAGTAATCTTTTGGAGAACAGTTGTCCACTAACTGCTAATCCGACCGAGTGACATGCCTGCCATGACAACGACAAACCGACTACTTCGATCCTCGTTCGTCGATCTGCTGGTCGGCCCGCACGGGATCGATCGATACCTCGAACTGATCCGGCCGCAACTGACGGTTCGCGACGCTCGCGCCGAGGTGATCGGCGTCCGCCGGCAGACCGAGCGGAGCGTCACGCTCACCCTGCGACCCAACCGGGTCTGGTCAGGCCATCTGGCCGGCCAATTCGTCCGCGTGGGAGTCGAGATCGACGGCGTGCGGCGCACGCGCACCTACTCGCCTGCGTGCTCGGAGCGCGGCTCGCGCGGCTCGCGCGGCGAGCTCGAGCTGACGGTGACCGAGCATCCCGAGGGCCTGGTCTCCGGCCACCTGCTCCGCAGCGCCCGGCCCGGAACGATCGTCCATCTCGGTCCGGCCCAGGGCGACTTCGTTCTGCCCGAGCGGCGTCCGGAGCGCCTCGTGCTGATCAGCGGCGGCAGCGGGATCACGCCGGTGCTCTCGATGCTGCGGACCCTGTGCGACGAGGGCCACGAGGGCGAGATCGCCTTCCTGCACTACGCGCGGACCGCGGCGGACTTCCTATACCGGACCGAGGTCGAGGCGCTCGCCGCCAGCCATCCCAACCTTCGGGTCGCGTACGTACCAACCAGGGAGGGCGGCGGCCACGTCAGTGCCGAGGCGATTAGCGCGCTGCTGACCACGGGCTTCGCCCGCGGTGCACGCGTCGCCCCGGACGAAGCCCACGCCGCGGTGTGCGGCCCTCCCGCTCTGATCGACGCCGTCAGCGAGATCTACGCCGACGCCCCGGAGCGGCTGTTCACCGAGACCTTCACTCCGCCCACCGGCTTCGCCGGCGGTGCCCTGACCGTCAGCGGCGAAGCCGCCCAGGGCACGATCCGGTTCCTGCGCAGCGATCGCGTGGCCGAGATCGGCGAGGGAACCCTGCTCGAGCAGGCCGAATCCTCGGGCCTCACCCCCGATTTCGGCTGCCGGATGGGCATCTGCCACACCTGCACCTGCCGTAAGACAACCGGCGCTGTGCGCAACCTGCGAACCGGCGCGATCTCCGACGAGGAGGACGAGGACATTCAGCTGTGCATCTCGGTTCCCGCCGGCGACGTCGCGCTTGAAATCTGAAAACCAGAGGGAGAAACCCCAATGCCCACCACCCATCCCGACCTCACCGCAGAACAGATCGAGGCCCTCGGCAGCGAGCTCGACGAGCTGCGCAACCGCGTCCTGGCCGACCTGGGCGAGCGTGATGCCGAATACATCCGCCGGATGATCAAGGCCCAGCGTGGGCTCGAGGTGACCGGCCGCCTGTTGCTGTTCGCCGGTTTCCTGCCCCCGGCCTGGTTGGGCGGAGTCACCGCCCTGTCGCTCTCCAAGATCCTCGACAACATGGAGATCGGCCACAACGTCATGCACGGCCAGTACGACTGGATGAAGGACCCGGCGCTCGACTCCAAGCGGTTTGAGTGGGATACCGCATGCCCGGGCGACCAGTGGCGCCACTCCCACAACTACATGCATCACACCCACACCAACGTGCTGGGCAAGGACCGCGACATCGGCTACGGCATCCTGCGGATGTCCGAGGACCAGCCCTGGCGTCGGCGCGACCTCGGCAACCCGGTTTACGCGACGCTGCTGGCGCTGCTGTTCCAGTGGGGCGTGGCGGTGCACGACCTCGAGGTCGAGCGGATCGAGGCGGGCGAGGTCAGCCTCGGAGACAAGAAGGACATCCTCCAGGCGATCTGGCAGAAGGGCCGGCGCCAGGTGCTCAAGGACTACGTCGCGTTCCCGCTCCTGGCTGGGCCCGCTGCGCCGTTCGTATTCACGGGCAACCTGACCTCCAACCTGGTCCGCAACGTGTGGTCCTACATGATCATCTTCTGCGGACACTTCCCCGAGGGGACGCACGAGTTCTCCGAGGAGGAGGTCGAGAACGAGACCCGCGGCGGCTGGTACGTCCGCCAGATGCTCGGGTCGGCCAACCTGACCGGGAGCCGGCTGTTCCACATCCTCAGCGGCAACCTCAGCCACCAGATCGAGCACCACGTCTTCCCGGACATCCCCGCGCACCGCTATGGCGAGATCGCCGTCGAGGTCAGGGAGATCTGCGATCGCTACGGGATCCCCTACAACACCGGTCCGCTGCGCAAGCAGTTCGGCTCGGTGGTCAAGAAGATCGTGCGGTTGGCCCTGCCGGGGTCCGGAAGCGGGTCCGCGGATCCCGCTCCCGCCCCGGAGCCCGAGATCGCCACCGCGGATCGCGCTCCCGCCGCGCGGGCCGAGATCGGCACCGTGCCCGACACAACAGGCGAGACGAAGCCCCGCCGTCGCCCCGCGCGGTCGCCGGAGGTCGCCGTAACCGTCTAACCCGGCGGGCCTAAGGGCCGGCTCCGGCGGCTAGGCCGCCTAGGGCCGGCTCCGGCGGCTGGTGTCGATGGTCGCCGGAGGCTGCGGTGGGCGGAGGGTTTGGGATGTAACTGTTCATAGTGGCCTACTTCATCCCAACCCCTCTTCGTGGCTCCCCGGCCGCCGAGGGCCGGTCGCTCTGATTTGCCGCAGGCAGCGAAATACCTTGTCACTTTCTGACAAAGCCACCCAGGCAGCAAGCGACGGTCAGTCCGGCAGGCCACGCGGAGTCATCCCTTCATCGCTGTAGTTCGTCGACGATCCTCCTCAGGGGGAGGAAGGCGAGGAACGGAGGAACCAGAGGAAGGGGAGGAAGGGAAGCCGAGGAAGGGGAGGAAGCGGAGGAACCAGAAGAAGGGAAAGGGAGGAACGGGAGGAGGAGAGGAACCGGAGGACGGAGGCGATGACTTAGAGCCACCGCCGCCTCAGGTCGTGGAGACGTCGAGGCGTCCCGGATCGGCGTGATCGCCGGAGGCCGCGCCGAGCCGGGGCGGCGCCAGCCGGTAGGTGGCCGGGGTGGCGGACAGCCTGATCGGGTTCCGGGTCAGCGGGACGGGGGATCCGTCGGGGTCGGCGATCCGGACGATCGGGTCGAGCCCCAGCCGCTCGGCGAGCCGGAACGCGCCCCCGATGTCGTTGACCTGGCCGGCGGGGACGCGCGCCTCGGTCAGCGCGTGGGCCCATTCCCCGGCCGATCGCCGGGCCAGGCCCGCCTCCAGCGCGTCGATCAACTCGCCCCGATGCGCCACCCGAGCGGAGTTGTTCTCAAAGCGCGGATCCGAGGCGAGCTCGGGCGCCTCGATCGCGTCGCACAGAGCGGCGAATTGACGGTCGTTGCCGACGGCGATGACGAGGTCGCCGTCGGCGCAGCGCAGGAGTTCGTAGGGGGCGACGCTCGGATGCTGGTTTCCCATGCGGGTGGGCACCTGCCCGCCGGCGGTGTAGGCGGCCGCCTGGTTGACAAGTGCGGAGAGGAGCGCCGAGAGCAGGTCGACCTCGACCCGCTGGCCCTCGCCGCTGACCGTGCGGTGGAGCAGGGCCGTGAGGATCCCCATGCCGGCGAACAGGCCGGCCAGCACGTCGACCAGGGCCACGCCCACCTTGTGCGGCGGCCCGTCGGCGGGGCCGGTGATGCTCATCAGCCCACCCAGTGCCTGGACCAGTAGGTCGTAGCCCGGCAACTCGGGCGCGTCCGCGCCGAACCCGGTGATGGAGCAGTAGACCAGCCCCGGCTGCTCGCGATGCAGCGCCTCGTAGCCCAGACCGAACTCGTCCATCAGCCCGGGCCGGAAGTTCTCCACGACCACGTCGGCACCGGCGGCCAGACCCCGGGCTCGTTCACGGCCCTCCGGCGTGGTCAGGTCGATCGCCAGGCTCCGCTTGTTGCGGTTGACCGACTCGAAGTAGGTGGCGACGCCGCGATCGTCGACGGGCGGCCCCCAGCTGCGGGTGTCGTCGCCCGAGCCGGGACGTTCGATCTTGATCACCTCGGCACCGAGGTCGCCGAGCAGCATCGTGGCGAACGGACCGGCGAGCACCCGGGAGAAATCGACGATTCGAAGCTTGCCGAGGGCAGTGGCCATCTGCTTCTGTTGTACTCCTTCTTCGAAACTCTAGGGTCAAGGAGTCGCACTCGAGATGACTGCCGTAGCCAGTACCCCTCCCGCGATCCGGCCCGAGGACTTCCTGGGCATCGATCGGATGCTCTCCGATGAGGAGCGTGACATCCGCGACACCGTCCGTGCGTTCGTTCGTGACCGCGTGGTCCCGCACGTCGGCGCCTGGTTCGAGGAGGGGCGGCTCCCGCGCGAGCTGGCCTCGGAGCTGGGAAAGCTGAACGTGCTCGGCATGCACCTCGAGGGCTACGGTTGCGCCGGCGCCAGCGCCACCGCCTACGGTCTGGCCTGCATGGAACTGGAGGCGGGGGACAGCGGGGTCCGCAGCCTGGTCTCGGTCCAGGGCTCACTGGCCATGTTCGCCATCCACCGCTGGGGCTCTGAGGAGCAGAAGCAGCGCTGGCTTCCGGCGCTGGCCGCCGGCGACGCCATTGGGTGCTTCGGCCTGACCGAGCCGGACTCCGGGTCCGATCCCGCCTCGATGCGCACTCGCGCCCGCCGTGACGGTCAGGACTGGATCCTCCACGGACAGAAGATGTGGATCACCAACGGCGGGATCGCCGACGTGGCGGTGGTCTGGGCCCGGACCGACGAGGGCGTCCGTGGATTTCTGGTCCCCAAGGAGGCCAAGGGGTTCACCACCCAGGAGGTCCACGGCAAGATGTCGCTGCGGGCCGCGGTGACCTCCGAGCTGCTGCTCGACGACGTGCGCCTCCCCGCCGATGCGCTGCTCCCGGAGGCCAAGTCGCTGGCCGGGCCGCTCGCGTGCCTGAACGAGGCCCGGTTCGGGATCGTCTGGGGCGCGGCCGGGGCGGCTCGGGCCTGCTTTGAGGCGGCGCTCTCCTACAGCCTGGAGCGGGTCCAGTTCGACAAGCCGATCGCCTCCTTCCAGCTCCAGCAGCAGAAGCTGGCCATGATGGCCCTCGAGGTCAACCGCGCCACGCTGCTGGCGCTGCACCTCGGGCGGCTGAAGGACCGAGGCGAGCTGTCCTCGGCCCAGATCAGCATGGGCAAGCTCGGCAATGTGAACGCCGCGCTCGAGGTGGCGCGGACCGCGCGCCAGGTCCTCGGGGCCAACGGCATCACGCTCGAGTATCCGGTGATCCGGCACATGAACAATCTCGAGTCGGTGGTGACCTACGAGGGGACCGCCGACATCCATGCGCTGGTGATCGGACAGGCGCTGACCGGCATCTCGGCCTTCCGGTGACGGCCTATCGCTCCCTCCCGGCACGAGGTCAGCGGGTGGTTCCGGAGGATCTGGCCGACCCCCCGGCACGAGGTCAGCCGGGGGTGCCGGAGGACTGGCCGACGGAGGCCCACCGGCCCTGTACCCGACGGAGGCCCACCGGCCCTGTACGTTTCTCCACACCGCCGTACGCCACCGACCCCGGAGCCCGACATGCCCGAAGCCCAGACATCGACGATCGACTCAGAGCTCACCCCGGTCATCGATAACGCCAGAAGGTTCTACATCGACGGCGAATGGGTGGATCCGCAGTCGACCGAGACGCTCGATGTCATCAACCCCGCCACCGAGAAGCCGATCGCCACGATCGCGCTCGGCAATCAGGCGGATGTGGACAGCGCCGTCGCCGCGGCCCGGGCCGCGTTCGAATCGTTCTCGCAGACCACCCGCGAGGAGCGGATCGAGCTGCTCGAGAAGGTGATCGCGGTCTACAAGTCCCATATCGTCGAGATCGCCGGGGTGGTCAGTCTCGAGATGGGCGCACCGATCTCGCTGGCCCAGCGCGCTCAGGCCCCGGCCGGTCTGGGGCATCTGATGGCCACGTTGAAGGCGCTGAAGGCGATGCCCTTCGAGGAGCAGATCGGCAGCACGACGGTGGTCTACGAGCCGGTCGGGGTGTGCGCGTTCATCACCCCGTGGAACTGGCCGCTGAACCAGATCGCCGCCAAGGTCGCCCCTGCCCTGGCCGCGGGGTGCACGATGGTGCTCAAGCCATCGGAGATCGCGCCGCTGAACGCGATCGCCTTCGCTCAGGTGATGGACGAGGCCGGGGTCCCGGCCGGCGTGTTCAACCTGGTCCAGGGTGACGGGCCGACCGTCGGCGCGGCTCTCTCGGCGCACCCCGACGTGGACATGGTCTCGTTCACCGGCTCAACTCGGGCCGGGATCGAGGTGGCCAAGAACGCCGCGCCCACGGTCAAGCGGGTGGCGCAGGAGCTGGGGGGAAAGTCGGCCAACATCTTCCTCGCCGACGCCGATCTCGAGCGCGACCTGGCCCGCGACGTATCCGGCATGTACGTCAACTCGGGTCAGTCCTGCAACGCGGGCTCGCGGATGCTGATCCCCCAGGACCGGATGGAGGAGGCAATCCGGATCGCCAAGGAGACGACGGAGAAGGTGGTCGTCGGGGCCCCGGGCGATGAGGGCACCGCGGTCGGTCCCCTGGTGTCCGAGACCCAGTGGGGGAAGGTTCAGGCGCTGATCGAGAAGGCGCTCGAAGAGGGAGCGACGTTGGTGGCCGGGGGTCCGGGACGTCCGGAGGGGATCGAGGCCGGGTACTACGTTCGGCCCACCGTCCTGGCCAACGTCACCAACGACATGACGATCGCCCAAGAGGAGATCTTCGGTCCGGTGCTCACGCTGATCGCCTACAAGGACGAGGACGACGCCGTCCGGATTGCCAACGAAACGCGGTACGGACTGGCCGGCATGGTCTCCTCCGGCGATCCGGAGCACGCGCGGGCGGTGGCCCGCAGGCTGCGCACCGGAATGGTGCACGTCAATGGCGCGCCCCTGACCCAGGACGCCCCATTCGGTGGTTACCGGCAATCGGGCAACGGCCGCGAGTTCGCCGCCCACGGGCTGAGGGAATTTCTGGAGGCGAAGTCGATCTACGGCGACAACGGCTGATCAGACCCGCCACGGCGCGCGACGGTGGCAGCGGTGGGCCAGGTGGTCGTGGTCGGCGCGATCAACGTCGACTTCGTCGTCGTCACCGACAGCCTGCCCGGCCCGGGAGAGACAGTCGTCGGTCCGAGACTGGAGCGTCATGGCGGCGGCAAGGGCGCCAACGCCGCCGTCGCCGCGGCGCGGGCCGGCGCCGAGGTCCGCCTGGTCGCCGCTGTCGGGGCGGATGACACCGCCGACTTCGCCCAGCGCGAGTTGCGCGAGGCGGGGGTGGAGCTGTCCGGCGTGGCGGCACTGGAGGGCGAGCCGACCGGCGTCGCGCTGATCGTGGTCGACCGCCACGGCGAGAACCAGATCGCAGTTGGCGCCGGTGCCAATGGAGCCCTGGAGGCCGAATGGGTCAGCGCCCGCATGGACGAGGTCGTGACCCGGGGCCTCGACGGCGGTGCGCCGGAGGGCTGCGTGCTGGTCAGCACCGAGATCCCGGGCGCTGCGGTGGCCGCCGCCGTGCAGGCGGCCAGCGCTGCTGGGGTGCGCTGCGTGCTCAACCCCGCCCCACCGATCTCCGCTCTCGTAGATGTGCTCGAGCATGGAGCGGTGCTCACCCCCAACGCCGGCGAGCTAGCCGCGCTGACCGACAGGCTCGGTGAATGTGAGGGCGCCACGCCGCGGGAGCGCGCGCTGTACCTGGCCGAGCGCACGGGAGCGCCGGTCGTGGTCACGCTTGGTGACGAGGGCGCATTGGTGGCGAGCGCAGACGGCTCGGTCGACCAGGTAATGGCACCCGATGCCGAGGTGCGCGATGCCACGGGCGCCGGCGACACGTTCAACGGCGTCCTGGCCGCGCGGCTCGCGGCCGGCGACGAGCTTGGCGAGGCGGTGGCCACGGCGGTCGTCGCGGCGACGCTGTCGGTCTCGCGCGTCGGCGCTCGCACCGGAATGCCGGACGCCGCCGCGATCGAGGCCGCGCGAAGCGACTGAGGCCCCTAGGACCCTCAGCCTAGGGTGGGTAGGACCCGCAGCCAGCTGAGGGCCCGCAGGACCGTGCGCGTCAGAACGCGCGCTCGGAGGCGGGAACCTTGGGGATCTCCGAGGCGATCCGCTGCATCACCATGTAGAAGCGGGACACCTCGGGATAGAAGAGCGCCTTGCCGCTGTTGATCAACGCACAGGAGATTCCGCGCTCAGGGTCGGCCCACCCCATGATGTTGATCAGTCCCAGGTGTCCGAACGCGAGGTCGGTGTCCAAGCCGAACGGGCTCAGCACCCGGGCGCCGAGCATCAGCCCATAGCTGAACCGGGTGGGGAAGATCAGGGACAGGTCGAGCTCGAGGTGGGATTGCTGCTGGAGGGCGCGGCGGATCGTCGCCGGGCTGACAACGCGGACGCCGTCGAGCTCGCCGCCGGCGCGGAAGATCTCGAAGAAGCGGCTGAGCTCGTCGGCGGTCGTGATCAGCGTGGCCGCCGGGATCACGGCTGTGAGGAAGCGCGGATCGTTTGACAAATCGACGACCTTGTCGATCGGCTGGCTGAGTGCGCGGGTGGCCAGCGTGGAGAGCGGCGGCAGCAGTCTCGGGCCGGTCCGGTAGGCCAGCGCGACCCGGTCGACGTCCTCGGGGGCGACGCCGTAGTTGCCCCAACGAAAGCCCAGTGGGTCGAGGACCTCCTCGGCCAGCACCTCGCGGATGCTCTTGCCGGTCGCGCGCTGGACGATCTCGCCGAGGATGAACCCGCCCGAGATCGCGTGATAGGCCAGCATCGTGCCCGGCTTGGCGAACGGCTTGGCCTCGCTGATGCTCCTGACGATGAACTCGCGATCGCCCGCCCGGTCGAGATCGAGCAGTTGCGGCGGGAGCGAGGGGACCCCGGCGCGGTGGGCGAGCACGTGACCGATCGTGGTGTGGCCCTTGCCGTGGGCGGCGTACTCCGGGATGTAGTCGCTGACCCGGTCAAAGATATTGAGCGCGCCCCGCTCCTGCAGCAGGTGGACGACCAGCGCGGTGATCCCCTTGGACGTCGAGTAGACGCAGAACGGCGTCTCGGGGGTCGCCGGCACCTTGGGGGCGTCGGGGGCATCGCGCGGGCCGTTGCCACGGGCGTGCCCGAGCGCGCGGTTCAGGACGACTTTGCCGTTGCGCCGCACGCACAGCTGTAGCGCCGGGTGGACGCCGCTGCGATAGAGCGCTCGCGCCGCGCCCCAGATCCGCCAGATCTGCTCCCCGGTCAGGCCGACCGACTCGGGCTCGACCTCTTGACCGACCGTGGTCACTGACTCGAGATCTTGAGGCAGGGCGATGCGCCCGAGCGGGTCGGCCACGAACGGGAGGCGCGGAACCGTGGGGAGCGAGGGCAGGCGGGGCAGGGTGGCGAGCACGAGCGCGGGAGAATACGGTGCCCGACCCAGATGCGGCCGAGCTTGTGCTCGATCCGATCCGGTTGCAGCCATCGGCACGCGTGGTCCAGAAGTCGAGCCGAGGTCATGCGCGTGGAAATGCTGAATACTCCACCGCGCTGAAGCCATGGCTGCGCGGAGAGGAGCCCGTTCGTGGACCTAGTCGGGATGCTGGAGAAGCCGGGCCGTCGTGCCTCGCTCGAGGCGCGCGCGCTGGTGGCGCTCGCCCGGGCGGGGGTGATCGGCGTCGACTCGCCGCAGCGGATGCTCGCGATCGTAGGCGCGATCCGCGACTACGGCCCGTTCGGGGGCGCTCCGAGGTTCTCGGCGATCCGCCACGGCGACTGCACGGCGATCACCGACGAGATCGGGACGCTCACCTTCTCGGAGCTCGACGGGAGCGTGAACCGGCTGGCCAACGCTTTGCGCGCCAAGGGTCTCGGCCCGGGCTCGAGCGTAGGCATCCTCTGTCGTAACCATCGCGGGCCGCTGATCACTGCGTTCGCCGCCTCGCGCGGCGGGATGACCGCGATCTGGTTGAACACCTCGTTCTCGCCCCGGCAGGCGAAGGAGGTGGCCGAGCGAGAGGGCGTGGAGCTGCTCGTCCACGATGCCGAGTTCGCCGACATGGTGGCGGGGATCGAGCCCGAGCACGGGCGGATCGTGTGCATGACGGAGGACCACGACGAGGACGAGCTTGGCCGGCTGATCGCCGAAGGCGCGGACACGCCGCCGCCCGCCCCCGAGAAGCCCGGAAGGATCGTGCTGCTGACCAGCGGCACCAGCGGCACACCGAAGGGCGCTCCGCGAGCCGAGCCGCGTGGCTTCATCGTTCCCGGTTCCCTGCTCGAGCGGATGCCGATGCGCGCCCGTGAAGCCAACGTGATCGCACCGCCGCTGTTCCACGGCACCGGCTTGATCATCGCGTTGCTGTCGATCAGCCTCGGCTCCAACACCGTGCTGCGGCGCCGCTTCGACGCCGAGACCTTCCTCGACGACATCGAGCGCAACCGGGCCACCGGGGTGTGCGTGGTTCCGGTGATGCTCCAGCGGGTCCTCGCGCTGGGCGGGGAGGAGATCAAGCGCCGCGATCTGAGCTCGCTCCGAGTCGTCTTCTGCGCCGGCTCGGCGCTGCCGGCCGAGGTCGCGCTGAGAGCCACCGAGGTCTTCGGCGAGGTGATCTACAACCTGTACGGGTCGACCGAGGTCGCCGTGGCGACGCTGGCCACGCCCAAGGATGTCCGCGAGGCGCCGACGTCGGTGGGCAAGCCGGCGCTGGGCTCGCGGGTGAGGATCTACGACGAAGAGGGTCAGGAGCTCCCGACCGGCGAACAGGGACGGATCTTCGTGGGCACCTCGATGCCGTTCGAGGGCTACACCGGCGGTGGCAACAAGGACATCATCGACGGGCTGCTGTCGACGGGCGACGTCGGGCACATCGGCGAGGACGGCCGGCTGTACATCGACGGGCGCGACGACGACATGATCGTTTCCGGGGGAGAGAACGTCTTCCCCGGGGAGGTCGAGGAGCTGCTCGTCACCCACGACGCGATCGCTGACGCCGCCGCGTTCGGGGTGCAGGACGAGGACTTCGGTCAGCGGCTCAAGGCGTACGTCGTCCTGAAGGACGGCAAGGACGGAGTGAGCGAGGATGAGATCAAGACGTTCGTCAAAGAGAACCTCGCCAACTACAAGGTGCCGCGGCAGGTCGTCTTCATCGACGAGCTCCCCCGCAACCCCACCGGCAAGATTCTCAAGCGAGAACTGAAGGAACGCGAGGACTAAACATGAGCATTCAAGAGCAGGTGTTTCACAACATCCTGCGGGCCCACGAGTCGCTGTACAAGAGCACCGACGGACGCGTGGGCCACAAGATCCTCGGTGTGCCGACCCTGCTGCTGCGGACGGTCGGGCGACGCAGCGGACAGGCGCGGACCAACGCCTTGGTCTACGCCCGGGACGGCGAGCGCTACCTGGTGGTGCCATCGGCGGGCGGCGCCGATGCCGCTCCGGCCTGGCTGCACAACCTCCGCGCCGAGCCGAATGTCGAGATCCAACTCGGCCGCAAGCGCCAGCGCGCCACCGCGAAGGAGATCACCCACGAGGACCCGGACTTCGCTCGCGTCTGGCGGATCGCCGACGACGCCAACGGGCATCGGTACGACGCCTACCAGGAGAAGACGAAGCGACCGATTCCCGTAGTCGCTCTGACCCCGAGCGCCTGAGTCCACCACCGCATCGGAATGTGACGGAGGGCCCGGTCAGCTCCCCACGAGCAGCGCGAGGAGAAACAGGGCGACGATGTGGAACGACTGGTCCATCGCCGCGCCCAGCATCGGGTACTTGCTGATGTCGGTGTTCTTGACCTTCTCGCCGTACAGGGTCAGCAGGCGGCCGTCGTCCTGGATCAGGTGCGGGATCGCGATCAGCGCGGCCGCGCCGATGACGCCGCCCGGGCCGAGGCTGTCCGAGAGCCAGATCAGCGCCGGGACGAAGACCGCCGTGTAGGTGACCACGTGAGTCACCAACGCCCGGCGCATCATCGGAGTGCCGGTCAGCCCGCCGCGCTTGTTCAGCGCCTGAAACTCCGTCTGCAGCAGGTAGTCGCCCGCGAGATGGGAGACGAGGAAGACGACGAAGACATCGGTCCAGGACATCCACTCACCTCAGCCCGTCAACGATCCCCAACCTGCGTACAGCATTATCGCCAGGTCCGTCGCTAGCGCTGCGCGCGCCGGCGGCGTTCGCGCAGCCGGACCTCGGCGCGCTCGAGCCCGCGCTCGAGCTCTTCCAGGCGGGCGTTCGAGGCCGTGCCCCGGTTGTAGAGGCGGGCGCGCAGGAGCGAGACGCGATCCCGGTAGTACCGGGTTTCCGCCTCGAGCTGCTCGATCTCGTTGCTCGAGCTCACGCTCTACAGCCCGCGGTCACGTGCGTTCCGGCTCAGCGCGACGGCGAGGGCTGCCGGTTCGGTCCGCGCCTCGAGCTCGGCGATCCGCTTGCTCTGCCGGGCCGACTCACGGTGCACGGCATCCTGCAGTCCTTCGAGGAGCGCCTCCAGGTGCGAGATCCGCGTCTCCAGCGCGCGGACACGCCCGGCATCGGCTTCCGGCGTTGTGGAGGTTGGGCTTGCCGGGTCGACCAGCCGTCGCGTCTGCCGTATGCGCGCGATCAGGCCCTCTCGTTCCGGCAGGCTCACCGCCTGCCGAAGCGCTTCGGCTTCGCAGGCCGCGCGGGATTCTTCTGGCGTTCCTCGTCGGTCATCTGGCGGATCACCAGGGAGCCGCTATCGACCTGCTCGCGCACGTACTCGAGCTTGGCTTGGCGCTTCTCCTCGGCTCTTTCGCGTGTGCTCTTCATGGGGTCACCCGTCTCCTTCGTCAGCCGGCGCGGTCACCTGATCGGAGGAAGATCCGCTGCGTCGGCAACGAGAACCTCACGGGCGACGACGCCGCCCTCCTCATTGACCGTAGCACCCCTAAAAACCGTGGGACCCGCGCGCGCGAGCAAATCGGTCGCCGCAGGCGATCAATCGGGCCAGTCGTTGCTACGGTTTGCGGATCAGGCCGGGCGTTCTAAGCCCGGTAACGAAGTGCCAGCGCTCGTAGCCATTGCTCAGGCAATCTCCTCGTCCGCAGCACACGCCAAACGCCGGAGGGAACGATGGCTACCGGAACCGTCAAATGGTTCAACAACGACAAGGGCTTTGGGTTCATCACCCCCGATGACGAGTCCAAGGATCTGTTCGTCCATCACACCGCGATCGTCGGAAGCGACGGCTACCGCTCGCTGGCCGAAGGGGCCAAGGTCAGCTACGACGCCGAAGCCGGCGCCAAGGGCCCCAAGGCGGTCAACGTCCAGGCGCTCTAACCGGTTCGGCTGGGCGGCTCGGGGCGGGGAAGCGATACGGCGAGGGCCTCGGGCATGGCCGGGAGGGCCTCCTCGGCGGTAAACAGGCGAAAACCCACCACGTCGGCCAGGCCGACGACGGGTGCGGGCGGCTCCCCGCACTGCGGGCAGGCCACGAGGTACGCCGTGACGGCGGGAGTGAAGCGAAGCCGGCAGCTGGGACAGCAAGACTGAGTCATGACCGGCTCTTTCCAGTAGGAGGCACCTACCACTGTACTGTGGTGCTATATGCGCCAACGCCATGAACTGATCGCCCGGGTAACTCAGATGCGACGCGGCAGCTCGCAAGCCGCCGCGGAGCCGTCCCCCCCGGCGCAGGCCACGCTGTCCGGACTCGAGGCTCGCGCGAGCCATCTGGAGAAGATGGTCGCGGGGCTCCAGGACTCGGTTCACCGCGAATCGACCCGGCAACGGCGGCAGATCGCCGAGCTGGAGGCTCAGCTCGAGCCGGCGGCACTCGAAGTAGCGCTGAGCGGGGACGCTCGGCGGCGCGGGCTCTGAAGTCCGCGCCCCCTGAGCGTCTGCGGTCAGGCGCGAGCAGTCGCCCGCGCGCGCGGACCCGAACCGTTTGCGGACGCGCGCTTCGACGTCCGCGATGAAGCTGTCCGCTTGCGCCCGTTGCTCGCCGCGCGCGAACGGCCGGTGCCGGAACTGCGCTGGTCACGCGGGATCTCCGCCCGCACCACGTCCCTGACCAGCCGCTCGAGCTCGGCCGAGAGGAACTTGGCCATCCGCTCCTCGTCGCGGCGGATCGACTTCGCCAGCTTCGCCGTGTCCGTGTCGCCGACCGCCGTGGCCAATGCCTCGACGCGGCTGTAGATGGCGATCTCGACGTGCTCCTCGCGGAGTTCCTCCTGAGCGTTTCGCATGTGCGTCTCGGCTTGTTCGGTGACCGCGGCGCGGGCGAGCCCGACCTGTCCCTTGACGGCGGCGAGCGCCTTCCCCGCGACTTCGCCAACCGGTCCGGGAACCGCCGGAACCGCCGGGCTCTGCGGCGACCCGCCGAGCTTCTTGATCCGGGCGGCGACCTTCCGCTTGTGGTCGCGGGTCTCGGTCAGATGCTTCCTCAGGCGCTTCTTGTAAGCCTGCTTCTGGGTCAGGGCGATGTGCGCGGTCAGGTCGGCCTCGAGTTCGGCCTCCTTGACGTGGGCCTCGTTCAGCCACTGCACAAGCTTTGCGTCGCGCTGGTTCATCTCTGGCTTCTTAGCCATAAGTCGGTCCTTTCGGAGAGGGGTCCTGGAAAAAGTCGTGGTCGGTCCGGGAACGTCTGTTCCCTTCTACCCGGCCAGCCGTTGTCGAATCGGTCAAACTGGAACGCGCGGACCGATACAGATCGGCGATGCGGGGTAGGAGCGACTGCAGTGCTGGCGATTCTCGACATCGACGGAACCCTCGTCGACACCAACTACCACCACGCCATCGCCTGGTTTCGGGCGTTTCGCCAGCACGAGATCGTGCTGCCGATCTGGCGCATCCACCGCCATATCGGGATGGGTGGCGACCAGATGGTGGAGGCGTTGACCGACGAGCGGACCGAGCGCGAGCAGGGCGACGCGATCCGCGCGGCCGAGAGCACGCTCTATTTCCAGCTGATCGACGAGGTGCAGACGATGGACGGCTCTCGCGAGCTGATCGAGGAGCTGAAGCGTCGCGGACACGAGGTCGTGTTCGCCAGCTCGGCCAAGGCCAAGGAGGTCGATCACTATCTCGATCTGCTCGACGCGCGCGAGCTGGCCGACGGCTGGACGACGTCGGCCGATGTCGAGGAGACCAAGCCAGAGCCGGACCTCGTGCAGGCGGCGCTCGAGCGGGGAGGAGTGCCGGGCGAGGAGGCGGTGATGATCGGGGACACGCCGTGGGACGTGCGCGCCGCGCGCGAAGCCGGGGTACAGACGATCGCCGTGTTGACGGGCGGCTTTGCCGAGGAGGAGCTGCGCGACGCCGGCGCCGCGGGCGTATTTGAATCGGTGCGAGAGCTGTGCTCGCAGCTCGATCGCACGCCGCTGAGCTGAGTGCCCGCTCAGTCCGGGGAACCGTTTGCCCGCATCAGCGCGACGGGTAGCCAAAATGAGACCATGGCGCTTACGTTTGACGATGGGCCCGATCCCATCTGGACTTCCCGGCTGCTCGACCTGCTCGCCCGCCTCGGGGCTCGAGCCACGTTCTTCCCGATCGCCCGGCGGGCGACCGCAGCACCGCACCTGATCGCGCGGATGCTGGACGCAGGACACGCCGTCGGACTGCACTGCGATGAGCACGTGCGCCACAGCACTCGCGACATCGACTGGTGCCGCCGCGATACCGACCGCGCGCTGACGCGCCTGTCCGCGCTCGGCGTCACCCCATCGCTGTGGCGCACCCCGTGGGGTGACCTCGCGCCCTGGTCGCAGCGGGTGGCCGAGGAGTTCGGCCTGCGGATCGAGGGCTGGACGGTCGACACGCACGACTGGCGCGGGGACTCCGGGGCGGAGATGTTCGCCTTCACGCGAGGCTCGCTGCACCCCAACGCGGTCGTGCTCGCCCACGATGGCATCGGACCCGGCGCCCGACGGACCGACGCCGAGCAGACGCTCGAGTTCGTCGCCCTCGCCGCCGCGCACGCGCGCCGCCACGGCCTGAAGCTCGAGGCGCTGGCTTGAGCGTCGCGGTCGACCCCGAGGGGCTCGACGAACTCGAGCTGGTCAAGGTGCTCCAGCGGATCGCTGCGGGCGCCGCCGCGCGCGAGCGCGATCTCGTCCCACCATTTCCGGAGGAGGCGATCGCGCTGCTCGAGTCGGTCCGGGCTCTCGCTTTCAACGCTCGGCCGGGCATGACTCGTCCGCCGGCGGCCGCCGAACTCGATCTGGTTCGGCAGGTCGCACGCGCCGACGGCTCGGTCGGTCGGATCTTCGACGGCCATCTGAACGCGGTCGAGCGCCTCGCGGTGCAGGGTCCGGCCAAGCTGCGAGACCGGGAGCTCGCCGCGGTGAGGGCCGGCAGCCTGCGCGCCGGAGTGTGGGGCGGCGACCCCGTCCCCGGCGAAGGTCCCCCGGCCACGGTGATCGACGGCGCCGGCGGCGAGGTGCTCCGCGGCGTCAAGACGTTCTGCTCGGGCGCCGGCGGGATCAATCGTGCGCTCGTGCTCGCCCGCGTGCCGTCCGGGGGGCCGCCGCTGGCGGTATGGATCGACGTGGGGGACACCGGTCACGTCGAGGTCGACACCGGCTGGTATCGCAGCTACGGCCTGCGCGCGTCGGTCTCACACCGCGTGGTGTTCCATGACGCCCCGGTGCTCGCCCGGTTCGGCGGACCCGGCGCGCTTGGCCAGCAGCCGTGGTTCGGCCGCGATGCCCTGCGCACAGCGGCGAGCTGGGCCGGGATGGCCGACACGGCAACCGAGGGCGCCCTGGCCGAGCTGGCGTCCCGTCCCGAGCCGGGATCGCTCGAGGGGCTGGCGGTGGGCCGGATCTCGACGGCGCACCGAACGATCGGACTGTGGCTCGACGCGGCGGCCCGCGCGATGGACAGCGGTGTCGATCTGCCGGCGGTCGCCCTGCACGCACGCGTGGCGATCGCCGAGGCCTGCCGCACCCTGCTGGACGATGCCGCCCGGGCCTGCGGCTCGCGCCCGTTCGCGCAGGGCTCCGCGCTGGACCGAGCGCGACGGGACCTCGAAGTGTTCCTGCTCCAGCACCGCCTGGACCCGCAACTCGCCCGGCTCGGTCTGCAGACGCTCGCGGAGCGGCGGGCATGAAGATCATGGACGCGGCCGACTTCGAGGCGCGCTACCGGACCGACATCGATCCCTGGGGCTACACCCACAGCGCCTACGAGCAGGCCAAGTACGAGGACACGTTGCGGGCCTGCGGCGCCGGCCCGCTGCACTCGGCGCTGGAGCTGGCAGGCTCGATCGGCGTGTTCAGCGAGATGCTCGCGCCGCGCTGCCGGCGGCTGGCCACGGTCGACGTCGCCCCGACCGCCGTAGCGGCCGCCCGTGCGCGACTGGCCACTCATCCCCAGGTCGAGGTGATCCTGGGCGCCATCCCGGAGGCGATCCCCGACCGCTCCTACGATCTCGTAGTCGCGTCGGAGATCCTCTACTACCTGTCTCAGTCCGCGCTGGTCGACACGCTCGCGCTGCTGGAGATGAGGATGCTCCCCGCGGCCCGGCTGGTCGCCGTGCACTGGCGCCCGCCCGGGTCCGAGCGCCCGCGCGACGCTGCGGCGGCGCACGCGATCCTCCGCGCTCAGCCGTGGCTCGCGCTCTCGGAGTCCGGGGGAACCGAGGACTACCTGCTCGACGTGCTGGTGCGCCGGTGAGCCAGCGCTTCGACCTGCTGGTGGTCGGAGGTGGACCGGCGGGCCTGTCCACGGCCCGGGCCTATCGAGGCGCCGGCGCGGACGGGTCGGTGGCGATCATCGCCGATGAGCATCGCGTGCCATACCAGCGACCGCCGCTGAGCAAGGACTTGCTCCGTGGCGAGTCCAGTGAATCCGAGCTGCCGATCGAGGACGAGGCCTGGTTCGCCGAACAGGAGATCTCTCTGGTGTCTGGTCACGCCGTCGCGCTCGATCCGGTGCCCCGGCGGGTGTCGCTCTCGGGCGGACGCGAGCTTGAATACGGCAACTGCGTGCTGGCCACCGGCGCCGAGCCCACCAGGCTGCCGATCCCGGGCGCCGACGATCCCGCGGTGCGCGTCCTGCGCTCGCTCGACCATCTGCGCGAGCTGCAAACCCGGCTCCGTCCCGGAGACGAAGTAGTGGTCATCGGCTCCGGCTTCATCGGCTGCGAGATTGCTGCTTCGCTGCGGCTCCGTGGCCATGGTGTGACGCAGATCTCCGACGAGCCCGCCCCCAACCAGCGGCGCCTCGGCGATGACGCCGGCGAGATGATCGCCGGATGGCTGCGCGAGGACGGCGTCGTCCTGCACGCCGGCGCGACGGTCAAGCGGATCGAACGAGGAGCGGAGGGCCTCGAGGTGATCGCCGACGAGGCACGTGCCAGCGGGGCGCTCGTGATCATGGCCGTTGGCGTGAGGCCCCGCGGTGAACTGGCCGCGGCCGCTTGTATCCCGCTGCAGGGTGGAGCCGTTCCCGTCGATGCTGGAATGCGCACGTCAGTCCCTGGCGTGCTCGCGGTCGGTGACGTCTGCCTGGCCGACAACCTGGCGGCGGGACGTCCCGTGCGGGTCGAGCACTGGGGCGACGCCCTCGGACAAGGCGAGATCGCCGGGCGCACCGTGGCCGGTGAGGCGGCGCAGTGGTTCGACGTGCCAGGTTTCTGGTCGACGATCGGGAGCCGCACGCTGAAGTACTCGGCCTGGGGCGACGGCTTCGACACCGCCCACACCGTGCGCCATGACGACGGTGGTTTCACCGTCTGGTATGGGCGGGAGGCCAAGGTCGTCGGCGTACTCACGTACAACGCCGACGAGGACTACGAGCGCGGAGGGCCGATGGTCGGCGAAGGAGCAGCGTGGACATGGTGAGCGTGGTCGTGATCCCGGCCAAGGACGAGGAGCGGCTGATCGGCGCCTGCCTGCACGCGCTGGCCCGGCAGACCGTGCCGCGGGACTCGTTCCGCACGATCGTCGTGCTCGACGACTGCCGCGACAACACGGAGGCCGTGGTGCGCGAGAGCGCGTCGGCCCTCGGGCTGCCCGTGCAACTGCTGGCCGGCCCCGGCATCGGAGCGGGCGCGTCGCGGCGCGCCGGCATGGACGCGGCGGCCGATCTCCTGGACTCGCTCGGCTGCGAGGACGGCCTGATCGCGTGCACCGACGCGGACTCGCGACCGGCGGCCGACTGGCTCGAGCGCCAGCTCGGGCATCTCCGGCGTGGCGCGGTCGTCGTGGCCGGCCTGATCGAGCTCGACCAGGAGGAGTCCGGGCTCCTCCCCGGCGCGGTCCTGCTGCGCCGGGAGACCGATGCGGCCTCCCGCCTCCGGCGCGTGCGCGAGCACACCCCCGGAGCCGCGCACCATCACTTCGCGGGAGCCTCTTTGGGCATCGCCGCGAGCGTCTACCGGCAGGTGGGCGGGCTTGATCCCGTGGCGGCACTCGAGGACGCGGCCTTCGCGGTCAAACTCGCCGAGCATCGGGTACCGGTCCTCCACGCAGCCGACGTGCGCGTGCAGACCTCGGCGCGGCGGGTGGGCCGGGCCAGGCGCGGGCTGGCCCTCGACATCGCGGTCTCGGACTGGTCCGAGCGGCGGCGCTACCGCGCCGCGGATTTTCCCTTGCCGTTGCTGGCGAAGGCCAAGGGCGGCATTTCGATCGACGTGATCGTGCCGACCAAGGAGTGCGCATCGACCGTTGCCGAGGTGCTCCGCCGCACGGTCGCTCCGTTGCGCCGAGCGGGCCTGGTCGACGAGTTGGTGGTGGTGGACGCAGCCTCGGCGGACGGCACGGCGCGATACGCCGCCGCCGCCGGAGCCCGTGTCCTGCAGCAGGATGCCGTGCTCCCCGGGTACGGCCCGGCGCGCGGAAAGGGCGATGCCATGTGGCGTGCCCTTCACGCAACTTCCGGGGAAATCGTGTGCTTTCTCGACGGAGATACGGCTGACCCGGACCCCGATCACCTGCGCGGGCTCCTGGGCCCGCTGCTGACCGACCCGTCGGTGCAGCTCGTCAAGGGCGCGTTCGAGCGGCCGCTGAGAGCGGGTGAGGTCGATCTGGCCCACGAGGGCGGCCGGGTCACGGAGTTGATGGCGCGCCCGCTCCTCAACCTCCACGAACCGCGGCTGGCCGGCTTCACGCAACCGCTGGCCGGGGAGTTCGCCGCCCGGCGGACGTTGCTGGAGGCGCTGCCGTTCCCGGTCGGTTACGGCGTCGAGATCGCCGTGCTGATCGACGCGCTACGCGAATGCGGCCTCGATGCCCTGGCCGAATGTCAGCTCGGGACGCGCCAGAACCGGCATCAGCCGCTGCGCGCGCTCGGCGAGATGGCCTACGCGGTGCTGGCCGCCGTGGAGAGGCGGGTGGGGAGCGACCGCAGCACCGTCGGAGGTCACTACCTGCGGCCATGGGAGGATGGTGCGGTGATTCAGGTTCCGATCGACGAACGGCCGCCACTGGTCTCCCTGCGCTCGGCCGAAATGGTGTCCCGATGAGCGACTCGGCGGCCGACGACGCCCCGGTGTTCATCTGCGTCGTCGAGATCCCCAAGGGCAATCGCAATAAGTACGAATACGACACCGAGCTCGGCGGAATCAAGTTCGACCGCCTGCTGATGAGTGCCGCCACCTATCCAACCGATTACGGTTACATGCGCGAAACGCTGGCCGAGGACGGGGACGCCCTCGACGTGCTCGTCTGCCTGACCGAACCGACATTCCCGGGGTGTCTGATCCCGGTGCGGGCGATCGGGATGTTCGCCATGAGCGACGAGCACGGCCCGGACCACAAGATCATCTGCGTTCCGCTGCAGGATCCGTACTGGAACCGCTACCAGGAGCTGGACGAGCTTCCTGCCCTGCTGCGCGACGAGATCGAGCAGTTCTTCTCGATCTACAAGGTCCTCGAGCACGGCAAGGACGCCGAGGTGATCGGATGGCGCCCGCGTGTCGCGGCGCTGGAGGAGATCGCCGCCTCCCAGCGCCGGTTCCAGGAGCAGGATTGATGGTTTGCCGCCGTTGGCGTCGGGTATCTCGCCTGCACTGACCGTTGGCGAACAGGAAAGGGCGGGCGATGCCGCAGAGCAAGGCGGATCGATCAGCAGCAGCGAAGAAGGCCGCGATCACCCGGAAGCGCAACCAGGAGAAGGCCGGAGCCGCCGCGGCGGGCACGAAGGCGGCCGGCACCAGGCAGCAGCGCGCCGCCGGGCAGGCGGCAGGCCAGGCCAAGCGCGCCGCCGGCGGCGTTGCCTCGAGCGCGAAGTCCGCGGCCAAGTCGGCCGGGAAAGCGGCCCGGGAGGCCGGGAAGTCGGTGGGCACCAAGCTCGAGGGCGCGCGCAAGCAGGGCAAGAAGTAGCCGTCACGCGCCGCTCCGCGCGGCGCCTATGATTCCGGCCCAGATGCGCCGTCCACATCTGCGCCGAGGTCGCGATGTCTTTCTCCGCCGGAGGGCGTAGTTCCGGAGAACGCCTGGCGGCGGAGGGCCGGGGCCGGATCGGCGTGTTGCTCGTCGAGGACGACGATGGCGACGCGCTGCTGGTCGAGGATCTTCTATCCGAGGGCTCGCTCGACGTGCGACTCGTGCGTGGCCGCACCGTGCGCGAGGCCCTCGGCGAGCTGGGGCCCGGGATTGACTGCGTGCTGCTCGATCTCGGGTTGCCGGACGGGCTCGGGATGGACACCGTCGGCCGCGTCCGGGCCGCGGCGCCCGGGATCGCGGTGATCGTGCTGACCGGACTGGACAACGAGGCGGCCGGGGCGGCGGCGGTCGACGCCGGCGCCCAGGACTACCTGGTCAAGGGCAAGGTCGACGGCGGCCTGCTGGCGCGCGCGATCCGCTACGCGGTCGGTCGCCGGCACGCCGAGGAGGTCCAGCAGCAGTTGCGTGTCGCGGAGGTGCAGGCGAGGGAGAACGCTCGGCTGGAGCGAGCCCTGGTGCCGCACCCAATCGTCGATGACCCGTCGATCTGGATCGCCTCGAGCTACCTGCCGGGCGGGCGCCGCTCGCTGCTCGGCGGTGACTTCTACGACGCGGTGCAGACGGCCGACGGCACACTGCACGTGGTGGTCGGGGACGTCTCCGGACGAGGGCCGGATGCGGCCGCACTGGGGGCCGCCCTGCGCATCGCCTGGCGAGCGCTGACCCTGTCGCGGACGCCGGCCGAACACATCCTGCGCACGCTCGACCTGATGACCGAGCACGAACGTCAGGCCGCGGGAATGTTCGCCACGCTCTGCTTGGTGGAGATCCGGTCCGGCCGAGGTGAGCTGTGCGTCCGCAGGGCGGGGCATCCGTCCCCGGTCCTGCTCTCCGGCCCCGCGATCGCCAGCCTGCCGCTCGACGGCGGTGGCCCCCCGATCGGCATGTTCCCGGGCTCCGAATGGCCGGAAGCTCGGTTCGACCTGCCCGCCGAGTGGGCCTTGCTCCTTTATACCGACGGCGTGATCGAAGGCGGCGTCGATCGGGGGCCCGATCGGCTCGGCGAGGAGGGGCTGCTGGGCCTGATCGCGGAGCACGTGGAGCGCTGGCAGGATTGGCGCCGAGACCCGCACAGCCTGCTCGGACGCGTCATCATGGCCGCGCAGGAGCTCAACGGCGAGGAGCTCAGCGACGACGTGGCGATGCTGATGGTCGGGACCCGAGAGGTTCCCACGGGCGTCCATGCCGGCCGCTGATCGTCCCGCCGATCGTCGGCGAAGATTGATCACGAAGCTCTCGACCGACCTGCCGGTCCGGCAGTGGCTGGCCCTCACCACCGGAGCGATGCTGATTCTGGCCATTCTCGGGATCGGGCTGGCGCTCGAGGCCGATGCCACGCTCACCGATCGGCGCGGGCTTTTGGTCGATCGGATCGCCCCGGCGCAGCTCGCCGCGGTCGATCTGGCCAACGCCCTGGTCAACCAGGAGACCGGAGTTCGCGGCTTCCTGATCGCCCGCGAGCGGCAGTTCCTGCAGCCGTACCACCAGGGGCTCGCGGCGGAGTCGAGAGACTCTCGCCGGCTGCTCGGCCTCCTGCGCGGGAGTGCCGCCGGTTACGCTCGAGACGTCCAGCGCGTGCTGGCCAGCGCCCGGGCGTGGCGGGGCGCGTACGTCGCTCCGATTCTGCGTGGCGTGCACCCCACCACCTCCCTGGACAGGATGGGCAAGCAGCATTTCGACGCGATCCGTCGCTCGCTGAGGCGGCTGAGCACCGCGCTGGCCGCGCGGCGGCTCAAGGCGCGGAGCGACCTGTCCCGCGCCGGGGACCTCCTGCTGATCAACCTGATCGTGGCCGGCGCGCTGATCGTCGCCGGGGTGCTCGGCGCGGCCGTCCTGTTGCGGCGGATCGTCACCGCGCCGCTCGGCCGTCTAGGCGAGGAAGCGCGGCGCGTGGCCGCGGGCAACTTCCAGACGCCTCTGGCCGAGCTCCAAGGGGCCCGGGAGATCGTCGCGGTCCGCGGGGAAGTCGACACCATGCGCGAGCTGATCGTCCACGATCTGGCGGTGGTCGAGACCGCGCGCAGCGCCCTGCAGGAGCGGACGATCGAGCTCGAGCGATCCAACGCCGACCTCGAGCAATTCGCGTACGTAGCGTCGCATGACCTGCAGGAGCCTCTGCGAAAGGTGGCGAGCTTCTGCCAGGCGCTCGAGCGGCGCTACGCGGGCCAGCTCGATGACCGCGCGGATCAGTACATCCACTTCGCCGTCGATGGCGCCAAGCGGATGCAGAACCTGATCAACGACCTGCTCGCCTTCTCACGCGTGGGTCGCAGCGAGCGTCCCCACGAGCTGGTCGATGCGACCGAGCTGGCCGAGCGGGCCCGCACGGCTCTGTCCGCCGCGATCGAAGAGGCCGACGCGGAGGTGATCGTCGCCGCTCTGCCGACGGTGCGCGGCGATCCCCCGCTGTTGTCCTCGGTGTTCCAGAACCTGATCGGCAATGCGCTCAAGTTCCGCGGCTCCGAGGCGCCGGTGGTCCGGCTGGAGGCGCAGTCCGTCGACGGGCATTGGGAGTTCAGCTGCGCCGACAATGGCATCGGGATCGAGCCCGAATATGCGGAGCGGATCTTCCTGATCTTCCAGCGCCTGCACCCGAAGGACTCCTATCCTGGCACCGGGATCGGCCTTGCCATGTCCCGCAAGATCATCGAATATCACGGTGGACGCATGTGGTTGGACACGACCTACGTCGGCGGCACGTGCATGCGCTTCACCTTGCCGGCGGTGGAGGAGACCCTGTCGTGAACGCAAAGCTGATCGAGATCCTGCTGGTAGAGGACGACCCCGGGGACGTCCTGCTGATCCGCGAGTCCTTCGCCGATCACAAGGTCGGCAACGTCCTTTCGGTCGTCAACGACGGCGTGGAGGCCCTGGCCTATCTGCGCGGTCAGGGCGAGTACGCCGGCCGACGGACGCCCGATCTGATCGTGCTCGATCTCAACCTCCCGCGCAAGAACGGCAACGAAGTGCTCGCGGAGATCAAGGGCGATCCGGAGCTGACGATGATCCCGGTCGTGGTGTTGACCACCTCTGAGGCTGAGGAGGACATTCGCCGCTCCTATCAGCTGCACGCGAACGCCTACATCACCAAGCCGGTCGACTTCGACCGGTTTCGCGAGGTGGTTCACCAGATCGACGATTTCTTCGTCGGGGTCGTGAAGCTGCCGAAGGTGCCCTGACCGAGACAAACGTCGATTTGGATCCGGCCAACCGGGTATCCAACGAGCGATGCCCAAGTCTTCAGAGCTGCTTTCGCTGGCCTTACCGTGCGATCGGCACGCGCCTGCTGCCGTGCGCGAAGCGCTCGGCGAGGTTCACGACGGGGTTTGGTCGCTCGACGACGGACTACTCGTGGCCAGCGAATTGGTCACCAACGCGGTAAGGCACTCCGGCTGCCAGCCCGAACACAGCATCCAGGTATGCGTGGATCTCAACGGCGATGGCCTGGTGATCTCCGTGCACGACCCCGGGCTCTCGATGGACAGCGCGGAGCCGCGCATCACCGAGGAGATGGAGACTGGAGGCTGGGGCCTTCGGATCGTGGACAAGCTGGCCACGCGATGGGGGACCGAGCGGCCGAACGGCTACCGGGTGTGGGCCGAGCTTCCCGCGGTCGCGTAGCGGCGCACGGCGGCGGCCCGTGACCAGGCTCCTGGAGGAGCTCGCCCCGGAGGATCGCGCGCGCCTGCAACCCGCTCCGGCTCCGAGCCGTGCCGCGGTCATGAAGGCGGTCCTGACCACGGAGCGCTTCAGCGATCCGGAGTGGATCTTCGAGCGCAAGCTCGACGGGATCCGCTGCGTGGCGATCCGCTCAGGCGGGGCACCGAGGCTGCTCTCGCGCAACGATCTGTCGCTGAACGATCGCTACCCCGAGATCGCCGACGCGCTCGCGGCCGAGGGCTGCGATCGCTTCGCGGTCGACGGCGAGGTCGTCGCCTTCGACGGCGCCGCCACCAGCTTCGCGCGGCTGGCCCAGCGCGGCCGGCACCGGGTCCCCGTGTTCTTCTACGTGTTCGACCTCCTGTGGCTGGACGGCCAGGACCTGCGGGCGCTGCCGCTGCGCTCGCGCAAGCGGCTGCTCCGCGCGGCGTTGAGCTTCCGCGACGGCGTGCGTCTGACCCCGTATCGCAACGAAGCGGGCGAGGCGCTCTTCGAGCAGGCGTGTCGCAAGGGATGGGAGGGAGTCGTGGCCAAGCGCGCCGACAGCCCCTACCGCGCGACGCGCTCGCGGGATTGGTTGAAGTTCAAATGCGAGCAGGGGCAGGAGCTCGTGATCGGCGGCTACACGGCGCCACAGGGGTCGCGCACCGACTTCGGGGCCCTTCTGCTGGGGTACTACGACGATCGCGGCGAGCTCGCGTACGCGGGGAAGGTCGGCACCGGCTTCGATCAGGCGATGCTGCGGGATCTGGGTGCCCGACTGCGTGACCTCGAGCGCTCGGCGTCGCCGTTCGCCGATCCGTCGGCGATCCGTCCGCGCGGGGCGAAGTGGGTGGAGCCCGAACTGGTTGCGCAGGTCGGCTTCACCGAATGGACCCGGGACGGACGTCTCCGCCACCCCCGCTTCCTCGGACTGCGTGACGACAAGCCGGCCAGCGAGGTCGTGCGCGAGGGATGAACCAGGTCCGAATCGGCTGCTCGGGCTGGATGTACGACGACTGGCGGGGTGGCCTGTACCCCGCCGGACAGCCGAAGCGCCGCTGGCTCGAGCTTTACGCCGACAGGTTCGACACGGTCGAGATCAACGCGACCTTCTATCGGCTGCCGAGGCGCGACGCCGTGGCCGGCTGGGTCAGCCAGACCCCTGAGGACTTCACCTTCGCGGTCAAGGCGAGCCGATACCTGACCCACATCAAGCGTCTAACCGACCTGAAGACCGGCGTCGAGCGGTTCTACGCTCCGCTGCAGCCGATGATCGAGGCGGGCAAGCTGGGACCCGTCCTCTGGCAGCTGCCAGAGAACTTCCACCGTGACGACGGACGCCTGGACGGCTGGCTGAACGCGCTGCCCGGCGGCCTGCACACGATCGAGTTCCGGCATCCCAGCTGGTTTGCCGAGGAGGTCATGCAAGCCCTGCGCGCTCACGGGGTGGCCCTGACGATCGGCGATCACCCAGAGCGCCCGTTCCAGTCCCACGAGGCCACGGCGTCCTGGCGCTACGTCCGCTTCCACTACGGAGCGCGCGGGCGCCGGGGCAACTATTCGCCGACGGAGCTCGAACAATGGGCCAGGCGCATCGCCCAGTGGCGCCGGCGCGAGGACGTGTGGGCCTACTTCAACAACGATTGGTGCGGTTTCGCTCCGGCCAATGCGCGCTCCCTGGGCAAGCGGTTGGGTCTCGACTGAGGGTTCTGGGGGTAGCAATCGAATCGTGGCCAAGTCGATCTGGAATGGCACGATCATGTTCGGGCTGACCGCGGTGCCGATCAAGGTCTACTCGGCCACGCGGGACCGGCGGATCCACTTTCACCAGATCCACGAGCCGGATGGCGCGCGGATCGAGCACAAGCGGATCTGCTCCAAGGAGGGCAAGCCGGTTCCGTACAAGCAGATCGCCAAGGGCTATGAGACCAGTAGCGGGGAATACGTGCTGCTCAGCCAGGACGAGATCGACGCCGCGGCGGGGAAGCGTTCGCGCCTGATCGAGCTCGAGCGCTTCGTGCCCCGGGAGCAGATCGAGCCGGAATACCACGACCGCGCGTATTACCTGGGCGCGGGCGACGACGGCGCGCGGCCGTATCGGCTGCTGCGCGAGGCGCTGGGGAAGACGGATCGGGCGGGCGTCGGCCGCTGGGTCTTTCACAACCGCGAGTACCTCGTCGCCGTGAGACCGCACGAGGACCTGCTCGCTCTGCACACGCTGCGCTTCGCCGACGAGCTTCTGGACCCCGGCGATCTCGACCTTCCCGCTCCGAGCCGCAAACCCAACTCCCGCGAGCTCGACATGGCGCGGCGGCTGGTCGAGACGCTCGATGCCCCGTTCGATCCTGACGAATTCAAGGACAGCTATCGCGACAGCGTCATGAAGCTGATCGAGGCCAAGGCGGAGGGAAAGCAGCCGAAGCTGCCCGAGGCCCCGGAGCCCGAACGCGGCGGCGATGTGCTGGCCGCTTTGGAGGCCAGCCTGGAATCCGCCGGCACGAGGGGCTCGAAGCGCTCGAGCACCAAATCGCGGCGGAAATCGTCGTCGCGGCGGCGCAAGCCAGCCGGCGCCAAGGCGAGGCGGTGAGCATGGCGCGATCGCTGTGGACCGGGTCGCTCAGCTTCGGGTTGGTCAACGTGCCGGTCAGCGTGATCGCCGCCGTGCGCGATCAGGATCTGCATTTCCGCCAGATGCACAAGAAGGACGGGGCTCCGATCGATGTGCAGCGCTGGTGTGCGAAGGAGAACTCGGAGGTTCCCTTTGAGGAGATCACCCGCGGCTACGAGCTCGACGACGACCGGCTGATCACCATCTCGGACCTCGAGCTGGAGGCGATCGAGCCGCGCAAGACACGCACGATCGAGATCGAGCAGTTCGCTGAGCTGGACGAGATCGACCCGATCTACTTCGATCATCCGTACTTTCTGGTCCCGGCCGGCGAGGACGACGGCGCGGCGCGCGCCTACCGGCTGCTCGCGCAGGTCATGCACGACTCCGGTCGCGTGGCGATCGGCCGGTTCGTCATGCGCGCCAAGGAGAACCTCGCGCTGATCCGATCCGACGGCCAGGCACTCAGCCTCAGCACCGCGGTGTTCCAGGAGGAGATCCGCCCGACGAAGGGCATCGAAACCGCCTCGGCCAAGACCCACAAGCCGCCCCGCAAGCAGTTGGACGCCGCCGTCGCCGTGATCGAGGAGCTCTCCGGCGACTGGGATCCGGCCGACTTCAAGGACGATTACCGGGTGCGGCTGCAGCGGGTCGTCCAGCGCAAGCGCAAGGGGAAGACGATCAAAGCGCCCAAGCGGGAGAAGCAGCCCGAGCAGCCACCGGATCTGATGGCAGCGCTCGAACGCTCGCTGGAGGAGCTGCGCGGTTCCTGACCGGCTGGGCGGTGGCTGCCCGCGCGCGGCTCTGTCACTTGCGCCTGGTGCGAGCGTGTAAATCCGCCTGGTGTGGGTAGCGCCACCAGCAGTGATCAGAACTCGGAGGTTCTCCCACCGATGGTGAGCAGGAAGACGAAACTCAAGGCAGCCAAGGCAGTGATCGAGAATCCGCCGCTCCGTCACGCGGCGGCGACGGCCGCGCCACCGGCCGTGAAGCTGATACTGAAACGCAAGCGCCGGCGGGCTGGCAGGCGCTCGCGTGAGCAGGCCGAGCGGATCAGCGACGCCGCCCGCACCGCGAGCGCGGCGCTTGCCAACTACGGCCCGGCGGCTGCCGAGGCCCTCGGCCTGACCGAGCCGCCCAAGCAGAAGAAAACCGCCCCGAGGGTCGGCGTCGGGATCCTGATCGGCGCGGGCACGATGTATCTGCTCGAGCCGGAGAAGGGCCAGGCCCGCCGCCAGAAGGTCAAAGGCCTGATCGCCTCGGTCAAGTAATCCATCACAGCAGGAGGTCAGATATGCCGCCACGCGGAGTCAAGCCCGGAACCAAGCGGGCGCGCCAGTACGAGCACATCAAGGACAGTCAGCTCGATCGCGGTGCCGGCGAGGACCGCGCCGAGGAGATCGCCGCCCGAACCGTCAACAAGGAGCGGGCGCAATCCGGCGAGTCGCGCCAGCGTTCCCGGACCTCGGTCGACGACATGTCGCCATCCCGCCGCGGAGGCCAGCGGTCAGGCACGAATCGGACCAAGGGGCGTACGCGTGACCAGCTCTACAACGAGGCGCGGCAGCTCGGCGTCGACGGACGCTCGAAGATGAACAAGAGTCAGCTCCAGCGCGCCGTGGACGCTCGCAAATAATGCGAGTCGGCTATTTCCTCTCCAGTGAGGAGTGGGGCCCTGGCGACCTGATCGCGCAGGCGGTCAAGGCCCAGCAGGCCGGCTTCGAGGACCTCTGGATCTCTGATCACTACCACCCGTGGAACGACAAGCAGGGGCACTCGGCCTTCGTCTGGTCGACGATCGGCGCGATCTCCCAGGCGGCCGAGGGCATGAAGGTCACGACGGCCGTCACCTGTCCGACGATTCGCACTCATCCCGCGATCATCGCCCAGGCTGCCGCGACCAGCGCCGTCCTGCTGGGTGGCCGGTTCTGCCTCGGGCTGGGCTCTGGCGAGGCCCTGAACGAGCATATCCTCGGCGACCGCTGGCCAACCGCCGACGAGCGGTTGGAGATGCTCGAGGAGGCAGTCGAGGTGATCAGGACCCTGTGGCAGGGAGGGGTGCAGAATCACCGCGGGCGCCACTACCGCGTCGATCACGCCCGCATCTATGACCTGCCGGAGCGGCCGATCCCGATCGTCATCTCCGGTTTCGGTCCCAAGGCGGTCGCGCTGGCGGCGAAGATCGGCGACGGCTACTGCACGGTCGGGCCGGATGCCGACTCGGTCAAGCAGTTTCGTGAAGATGCCGGCGAAGGCAAGCTGGTGCAGGGCGGCCTGAAGGTCTGCTGGGGCGATGACGAGGCCAGAGCCCGCAAAACCGTCCACGAGCTCTGGCCCAACGAGGGACTGCCCGGAGAGCTGGCCCAGATTCTGCCCACCCCGGCGCACTTCGAGCAGGCGAGCACGCTGGTCACCGAAGAGGTGGCCACCGCCGACACGCCCTGCGGGCCCGATGTCGAGGCGCACGTCGAGGCGATTCAGGCCTACGCCGAGGCCGGCTTCGACGAGCTCTACGTAAACCAGATCGGTCCCGACCAGGACGCCTTCTTCGCCGCCTACCGCGACCAGGTGCTCCCGCGCCTACGGCAATGAGCCATCCTCGCGTGAGGTTCTTCCTCGCGGGCCTCGTCCTCGGAGGCAGTTTCTATCTGTGGCTGATCGACACCGCCGACCCCCCGGAGCTCTACGCCGGCTTGGGCGTCGCGGTGCTGGCGGCGCTCGCGTTCGAGCTCTCGCGACACCAGATGCACGACGAGGCCTCGCTCTCGGTTGGCTGGCTGACGGGCGCCCTGCGGCTCGCGGTCCAGATCCCGGGGCAGATCGGGCTGGTCAGCCGGGAGGCGATCCTCCAGCTGCTGCGTCCGCGGGCCGATCGCGGTGAGTTCCGGGCAGTGTCGTTCCGCGGCGGCGATGACTCCGCGCGCGCGATGGGGCGGCGAGCGCTGTCCGAGGCGCTTGGATCGCTGGCCCCCAACACGATCGTGATCGGCGTGGACACCGAGCGCGACCTGCTGCTGGTCCACCAGCTCCACCGGCGCGGCGGGCGCGAGCAACTCGACCCGTTGGGACTCGGATGAACGAGTGGGAGATCGGCGCCGTCGTGCTCGCCGCCGGCATCCTCCCGTGTCTGCTGGTCTGCCTGCTGGCTGACGAGATGTCCGCGCTGGCCGCCGTCGAGGTGGCCAGCGTACTGGTCACCAGCGCCTTGATGTTGCTGGCTGAGGGCTTTCATCGGCAGTCCTTCATCGACCTGGCGGTCGTGTTCGCACTGGTTTCCCTCGTCGGCTCGCTTGCCTTCGCCCGCATGATGGAGCGCGACATTTGACCACCGTGCGTCACGTTGCGGCGACCGTCCTGCTAGTCGGCGGCGTGGGACTGGAAGTGCTGGCCGTCGTCGGGCTGAGCTCGATGCGCACCATGCTCGACCGCCTCCATTACGTCGGTCTGGCCGGGTTCGGCGCGCTGCTCGTCGGCGCCTCGATCATCATCCGCGAATCCTTCTCTCTGATCGGGGACAAGGCGCTCGGCACCGGCCTGCTGCTGGTCCTGCTCGGGCCGGTCGTGGTGCACACCACGGCTCGGAGCTTCCTCGATCGCACGCGCGGGGATTGGCGCCGGGCGATCGACGGCGATGGTGAGGACCCGGCATGACCGCCGTCCAGGTGACGGCGCTGATCCTGGTCGCAGTGGCCGGCACCGCCGTCGTCCTCGCCCGCGGGCCGTTGCGCCAGACGCTCGTCCTAGCCATCTACGGCCTGACGCTGACGCTGCTGTTCTTCTCGTTCCAGGCCCCGGACGTGGCCCTGTCGGAGGTCGTGGTCAGCGGGGTCGGTCTGCCCCTCATCGTCCTCGCCTCGCTGCGCAAGCTGAGTGAGCAGCAGCGCGCGCGGGATTCCGAAGGCGAGAGTTGAGCCGCGGCGCCCGGCTCGGGTTGTTCTCGGTCGCGGGCGCAGGCCTGCTCGTGGTGCTCCTGGTCGGTCTGCACGGCCTTCCCGCCTTCGGCGACTACCACGGCGTCTACGGTCGCCTGATCCAGAAGGTCGAGTTGCCGGAGCGGCACGCGACGGACCTGGTCACGTCGCTGAACTTCGACATTCGCGCATTCGACACGCTCGGAGAGGAATTCATCCTGTTCGCCTCCGTGGCCGGCGTGGCGCTGCTGTTGCGCCATCTGCGCAGCGAGGACCGCGCGGAGCCGGCGAACACGATCGAGGACCATCGCTTCGCCGGCGCGAGCGACGCTCTGCGCGTGTTCTCGCTGGTGCTGATTCCGTTACTGGTGGCACTGGGCGCCTATTTGTGCCTGCACGGTCAGCTGACTCCGGGCGGCGGCTTCCAGGGTGGCGTCGTGCTGGCGGCCGGGCCGTTGGCGGTGCTGCTCGCCGGCCGCTACCTGGCGATCAAGCGGATCGCCCCGAACTGGGCGCTCGAGGCGCTCGACTCTGTCGGCGCCGCTGCGTATGCCCTGATCGGGCTTGGCGGGTTGATCTTCGCCTCGGTGTACCTGAAGAACTTCTTGCCGCTGGGGACCCCGGGCAAGCTGCTCTCGGCCGGGATGATGCCGCTCAACAGCATCGCTGTCGGGCTCGAGGTCAGCGGCGCCTTCCTCCTCACCTGGACCGAGTTCCTCGATCAGACGCTGATCGCGCCGCGGCGCGAGGAGCACGGGCCGTGAGCTTCCTGCCGTTCGCCGTCGCAGCCTGGCTGTTCGTGGTCGGGCTCTGGGGGGTGGTGTCGAGCACGCATCTCGTCCGCACCGTCCTCAGCCTCACCGTGGTCCAGTCCTCCACCTATCTGGTGCTGTTGGGCGTCGGCTACCGCACGGGCGGCAAGGCGCCGATCCTCATCGACATACCGACGCACGCGAAGCTCGTCGATCCGGTGGTGCAGGTGCTCGTGCTCACCGACGTGGTGATCGAGGCGACCATCACCGCGTTGCTGTTGGCGCTGGTCATTCAGGCGCACAAGCGCTTCGGCAGCGTGGATCCGGCGGAGCTGCGAGCGCTCCGCGACTGATGCCGGGGGCCGGTCGCCCACTGGACCGCGGACGGCCTCCGATGACCCACCTGACCGCGGACGGCCTCCGATGACCCACCTGACGGCGGACGGCCTCCGATGACCCACCTGACGGCGGACGGCCTCCGATGACCCACCTGACCGCGCTTGCGGTCGTCGTTCCCTTTCTGCTGGCCACCTGGTTGGTGGCGACCGGGTTGTACACGCCGCGTTGGCTCAACGACAGCCTCGGCGCTCTGGGCGCGATTGCCGTGACCACGATCTGCGTCCTGCTCGCCGTCCACGCGGCACATCAGCCCTTCGCCTACTGGCTCGGCGGATGGCACCCGAGGGGCGGAGTGGCGATCGGGATCTCGCTGTCTATCGATCCCCTCGGCGCCGGCATGGCCGCCTTCGCCGCGATCCTCGTGCTGGCCGCGCTGGTGTACTCGATCCGCTACTTCGATGCGGTGGCCGGCCTGTTCCACGGTCTGATGCTGCTGTTCATGGCGGGCATGGTGGGCTTCTGCCTGACCGGGGACCTGTTCAACCTGGTGGTGTTCTTCGAGCTGATGAGCGTGGTGGCGTTCGCGCTGACCGCCTACCGGATCGAGGAGCGCGCCCCGATCCAGGGCGCGATCAACTTCGCCATCACCAACAGCATCGCCGGCTACGCAATGTTCATCGGCGTGGCGATGCTGTACGCCCGCACCGGGGCGCTCAATATGGCGCAGATCGGGGCGGCACTCGACGGCCACCGCGCGGATCCGCTGGTGATCGTGGCGATGGTGTTGCTCCTTCTCGGGTTCCTGACCAAGGCGGCGGCGGTGCCACTTCACTTCTGGCTGGCCGATGCCCATGCGGTCGCGCCGGTCCCGGTCTGCGTGCTGTTTTCGGGGGTGATGGTCGAGCTGGGCCTCTATGCAATCGCCCGTCTCTATTGGGTGATCTTCGCCGGGCCGCTCGGTCCCCACGCCGTCGCGCTGCGGGCAATCCTCGTGGCCCTTGGCGTGATCACCGCGCTGCTGGGGGCGTGGATGTGCTTCCTGCAGCGCCACATCAAGCGCCTGCTGGCGTTCTCGACAATCAGCCACGTCGGCGTGTTCGTCTGCGGCCTGGGCTTGCTCGACCCCAAGGCCCTGGCCGGCGTCGCCGTTTACGTCGTCGGCCATGGCCTCACCAAGGGAGCGCTGTTCATGTGCTGTGGCGTGCTGCTCCATCGCTTCGCGACGGTCGACGAGTTCGACCTGCACGGACGCGGGCGCGAGATCCCGCTGCTCGGCGTGCTGTTCGCGATCGGGGCAGTCCTCTTGGCCGCGCCCCCGCCGTTCACCGCCTTCGGCGGCAAATCGCTGATCGAGGGAGCGGCCTCGGAGGCCGGCTTGGGTTGGCTGACCGTGGTGCTCGCCGTGGTCTCGGCGCTGACCGGGGGCGCCGTCCTGCGGGTCACGGGCCGAGTCTTCCTCGGCTGGGGGCCCAGCAAGGGTCCCGATCCGGCGCAGGCCAGGGCGGCCGAGGAGCGGGTCGACGAACAGCGCGGCGAGCGGGACCATACCCCGCCACTGATGCTCGTGGTCCCCGCGGCATTGCTGGCGGGGGCCGCCGTCCTGGGTCTGGTTCCTGGCGCGATTCCCGGAATCGAGCGGGCCGCCGCTCGTTTCACCGATCACCGCGCATACGAGGCCTGGGTCCTACACGGCGCACACATCGCGTGGCCGGCAGTCCATGTCGTTCAGGTCAAGGCGATCGAGGTGGTCACCGGCGTGCTGGCCTCCGCCGGGGCGTTCGCCCTCGCCGCGCTCGGACTGTTCGGGCGCCCGCTGCGCGAGCGTCTGCCCGACCGGATCTCGGTTCCCGTCCGCGGCGCTGCGCGGAGCCTGCGTGGGCTCCACTCCGGTCACATCGGTGACTACATCGCGTGGTGGACGGCCGGAGCGAGCCTGCTCGGCACTGCCTGTCTGTTGGCGCTGACCTAGGTCTACGCGTGGACGGCCGGAGCGAGCCTGCTCGGCACTGCCTGTCTGTTGGCGCTGACCTAGGTCTACGCGTGGACGGCCGGAGCGGGCCTGCTCGGCACGGCCTGTCTGCTGGCGCTGACCAGGGCGGCCTTGCTGCGGCCGGCGCTAGCTGGTCTCCTGCTCCAGATTCGCGACCTCTTCGGCCTTGCGATTGGCCTGCGCGTCGGCGCGAGCCAGCTCCTCTTTGGCCTCGCCCTTGCGCTCTTCCTTGGCGCCCCTACGACGGAGCGCCGAGTCGCCCGTCAGATCTCCGGCGGCCTTCTTGAGACGGCCGCTGATTTTGTCGCCTAGTCCCACAGATTCATCTCCTGTTTCGACTGTGCCGCCTACGTTACCTGCGCACCAGCAACACGTGGCTCTACAGCCACGCCGCGACAGCGCTCAGGTCAGCCACGAACTCCTCCATCGCCTGCTCGCGTTCCTCTGAGCTGCGAGCCCTGAGGATCGAAGAGGGGTGGGCGGTAACGGTCACGAACTCGGCCAGATCGGATTCGATCGGCTTCCCACGATCCCGGCCGATCCGGATCTGCGAGCCGAGAAGGGCCTGTGCGGCGGTGGCGCCGAGGCAGACCACCACGGCCGGTTTGACGACCGCCAGCTCGGCGAACAGCCATGGCAGACACGCGCTGATCTGCCAGCGGTCCGGACGCTGGTGGATCCGCCGCTTCCCCCGAGACTTATACCGGAAGTGCTTGACCGCATTGGTCAGGAAGACGTCCTCACGCGGGATCCCGGCGCGCTCCAAGCCGCGGTCGAGCACGCCGCCGGCCGGCCCGACGAATGGCTTGCCTTCGATGTCCTCGCGGTCGCCGGGCTGCTCTCCGACCAGCATCAGCCGAGCGCGGCGGGATCCGGAGCCGGCCACCGGCTGAGTCGCCGGCTCCCACAGATCGCAGGCCCGGCATTTCGGCATGGCCTCTCGCAGCTTGCTGAGCGTCGGTGAGTCGGGAATCGGGGGGTCGGGCAGTTGTCCGGTCACGGGCGGCATCGGCTGTGAGATACCCCACACATTCTCCGGCGAAAAGCTACGTCCGGGCCCCGATGGGGTAGGTCCGGTTGATGCCCTTCAAACGCCCGCTCACCGAACCGAGCGCCGGACGCCATCCGGACGACAAGCACCGTGACCGGCGAGTTTCGTTCTCGGGAACCCTGGAGCATCCGGCCGACCGGACCGAGCGCCGACGGCGCCGCCGTCCGGAGAGCCAGCGCCGGAGTCCGTTCGACCGTTTTGCGCAGCGCGCGTCGTTCTTGGCTTCCTCGGCGTTCTTCTTCGTGGTCTGCGCGCTGCTCGTGCTGGCCTGGGCGCTGGGATTGGCGTTCGGGGCCAGCGACCGCGCCGAGGCGGCACTGGCCGGCCTGATGTCGGCCGTCACGCTGATGCTGGTCGCCGTCGTGAAGAACTCCGAGCTGCGCGCGGAACGAGCCGTGCAGAAGAAGCTCGACGCGATCGCCGCCAGCTTGCTCGAGGATCGCCGCGGCGACGGTGGCGATCCCGCTGACGCCGAGCGCCAGCTCGAGCACTCGATCGGTCTCCACGAGGAGATCTAGACCGATGCGCCTCTCCGCCGAGGAGATCTAGACCCCTGCGCCTGCTCCACGGCGGAGCTCGAGATCGCGGGCTGGTGATGAGCCTGGCCGAGAAAGCGAACCTGGAGTTCGCTTTCTCGGCCAGGCTCGTGATGAGCGTCCGGTTTCCGGGACGCCTCCGCTGCCCGGGACGCTCTCGTTTCCGGGGCGCTCCCGTTTCCCGGGGCGCTCCCGTTTCCCGGGACGCTTCCGCTACGCGCGACGCTTTCGCGTTAGGCGCGACTCTCGAGGGTCTCGGTGATCTTGGCGATCGCGAACCCCCAGGCCTGGCCGACCTTCACCTTGGGTGGGAGCGAGATCTCCTCCGGATTGGTGACCACGTCGAGGAGCACGGGTCCGGGATGGGCGAAGGCCGAGCCCACGGCCTGATCGAGCGCGTCGGGGTCGGTCACTCGGATCGCGTGCAGGCCCGCCGCGGTGGCGATCGCCGCCAGATCGACGTCGCCGAGCTTCGTGCCGAACTCCGGAAGCCCGCCCTGCTCCTGCTCGAGCTTCACCATGCCGAGCCGCCCGTTGTTGAACACCACCAGCCGGACCCGGAGGTCGTGGTGCACCGCGGTGAGCAGGTCGCCGAGGAGCATGGTCAGGCCGCCATCGCCGCAGAAGGCGATCACCTCGCGCTGGCGGTCGAGCGCCTGGGCCCCGAGCGCCTGCGGCATCGCGTTGGCCATCGAGCCGAGGTTGTAGGAGCCGAGCAGCCGCCGGGTGCCGCGCAACGTCACGAAGCGCGAGAGCCAGACGGTGGACATCCCGGTGTCGGTGGTGAAGATCGCATCCTCGGAGGCGTGCCGGTCGATCGTCACCGCCACCGCCTCGGGACGGATGCGCTCGTCGGGGTTGTCGAACACGGTCCTCACCTTCTCGACGATCCCTCGCGTGTCGTATTGGGGGTCGGCGAGCCGTTCCTGGCGCTCGCGCCATGAGCTGTACTTCGCCGTGGCCGACTCGACGTGGGCGCGGTCGGTTTTCGCCGCCACCGCCTCGAGCAGTCCGGCGGCGGCCAGCCGTGCGTCGCCGAGCACCCCGAACTCGACCGGCGTGCGGCGTCCGATGTGCGCTCCGCGTTCGTCGATCTGCACCACCCGCTTGCCCTTGGGATACCAGTCGGTGTAGGGAAAGTCGCTGCCCAGGATCAACAACAGGTCGCAGTCGTCAAACGCCTTCTGGGCCGCCGGATTGCCGATCAGGCCGCTCTGTCCAACGGCGAACGGGTTGTCGTGCTCGAGTCCCTCCTTGGCCTTCAGCGTGAGCACCATCGGGGCGGCCAGCCGGTCGGCCAGGGCCAGCACCTCGGTCCGGGCGTGGCGGGCTCCCATTCCGACCAGCAGGGTGACCGCCGACGCCTCGTCGATCCGCCGCGCGGCATCGCGCAGGGCCGCCGGGTCGGGCACCACCGGGCGGCGCTCGGTGACGAAGTGGGGCGGGGCACCCGGGGCGTCGTGGCCGGCGACGTCGCCTGGCACCGTGAGCACGGCCACGCCCGGAGTATCGAGGGCCAGCTGGACGGCCTGCTCGAGCAGGCCCGGGAGCTGCTCGGCGCTGGTCAGCGTGCGGCAGAACACCGAGACGTCGCGGAACACGGCGTCGTTGTCGACCTCCTGGAAGAAGTCGCTGCCCAGCTCGGCCAGCGGCACCTGTCCGCATATGGCCAGCACGGGGGCGTGGGACTTCTTGGCGTCGTAGAGCCCGTTCAACAGATGGATCGACCCCGGGCCGACCGTTCCCATGCAAACGCCCAGCGTGCCGGAGAGCTGGGCCTGGGCGCCGGCGGCGAACGCCCCGGCCTCCTCATGGCGCACGCCGATCCATTCCAGCCGCTCCTCTTGCCGGATCGCGTCGGTGATCGGGTTCAGCGCATCGCCGACCACGCCCCAGACCGACTTCACGCCGAGATCGGCGATGGCGGTGACGATGGTCTCGGCGACGGTGGGCATTCGCATGGCCTACTTGACGCTCAGGCGGCTCTGGGTTGGAACGAGTCGGGGTCGGCGCGCTTCCAGTCGGCGACCCAGTCCTCCGGCGGCTCCTCGAGGAGCTGGCCGGGGGAGAGCCACTCGAACAGCTCGGCGTAGCTGCGCGTGGTCACATGGTCGACGCGACGGACGAGGTGGTGGGGAGTCACCTGATCGGGGGAGTGCAGCCCCATCGAGGCGATCAGCCGCTGGGCCTCGGCCACCGTGGCGTGCTGGTAGCGGTAGGCGCGCTCGGTTTTGTCGGGGATGTCCAGGGCCCGGATCCGCTTAGGATCCTGGGTGGCTACGCCGACCGGACAGGTGTTGAGGTGGCACTCCTGCGACTGGATGCAGCCGACCGCCATCATCATCGCCCGCGCGGCGTTCGTGTAATCGGCCCCCTGAGCCAGGCGCTTGACGATGTCGCTCCCGGTCGCCACCTTTCCACTGGCACCGATCTTCACCCGGTCGCGCAGGCCGCACCCGACGAGCGCGTTGTGCACGTACATCAGGCCCTCGGTCAGCGGAGTGCCCACGTGATCCTCGTATTCGGCCGGGGCGGCGCCGGTGCCGCCCTCTGAGCCGTCGACCACGATGAAATCCGGACCGGTCCCCTCGTCGAGCATGGCCTTGCAGATCGCCAGCAACTCGTGGCGTGTACCCACGCAGAGCTTGAACCCTGCCGGCTTGCCCCCGGCCAACTCGCGCATGTGCGCGATGAACTGGATCAGCTCGCGCGGGGTCGAGAACACCTTGTGCCCGGGCGGGCTGACGCAGGTCTGGCCCTTTGGCACGCTCCTAGCCTGAGCGATCTCCGCGGTCACCTTCGGCCCGGGCAGCACTCCACCGATGCCGGGCTTGGCGCCCTGGCTCAGCTTCAGCGAGACGCACTTGATCGAGTCGTGTGCGGCCTTGTCTCGGAACTTCTCGGGGTCGAAGCCGCCGTCCTTGGTGTCCGCACCGAAGTAGCCGGTGCCGATCTCCCACACCACGTCGCCGCCCTCCAGGTGGTACTTGGAGAGGCCGCCCTCGCCCGTGTCGTGGGCAAAGCCGCCCTTGGCCGCACCGCGGTTCAGCGCCGTCAGCGCCGCGCCGGAGAGCGCCCCAAAGCTCATCGCCGACACGTTCAGCAGGGCCATCTCGTAGGGCCGCGAGCAGTCGGGGCCGCCGATGTGCACCCGCGCCGGCTCCTTCGGCGGATCATGCGGGTGGGTCGAGTGCAGCAGCCACTCGTAGCCCGGCTCGGCGACGTCGCGCTCGGTGCCGAAGGCCTGCTCGTCCTTGACCCCCTTGGCCCGCTCGTAGACGGCGGTACGCGTGTCCCGGTCATAGGGGCGCCCGTCGTAGTTGCGTTCGATGAAGTACTGCTGCAGCTCGGGACGGATCGCCTCCATCATGAACCGGGCGTGCCCGAGGATCGGGTAATTGCGCAGAATCGCGTGCCGACGCTGCACCAGGTCGTAGACCCCCACGGCCGAGAGCATGCCGCAGAGCACCGCGACGACGATCCACGCGACCCCGCCGAGCACGACGGCGGCGACGATTGAGAGCACGCACGCCAACAGCGACGCGAGGAAGGCGGCGAATCTCACACGTCGCGAGCTACCCGAGGCATGCCGCGCGCCAAACCCGGGCTCGACGAAAGTTCAGCCCCGCTATGGTCGGAGGTCTTGTTGCGCCCGGCCAACAAACCCAGTGCGCAGCGGCCGAGCCCGATCGCATGACGACGAAGCAGATCCGCAACGAGGGGCTGCCGCAGGAACAGGCAGAGGTCAACGCGTCGCTCTGGACCCGCAGGCACATGCGCTTCTACTACCGCCGTCAGAGTCTCCGCGTGGCGGAACGGGGGATCTTCGAGCGCTACGGTGCCGCCCTGAGTGGACGGGTGCTCGAGCTCGGCTGCGGCGGGGGACGGATCACCCGGCATCTCGTCGATCGGGCAGACCACGTCGCCGGGATCGACATCTCCGCCGCGATGGTCTCCACGTGCCGCCGGCTGTTTCCGGGCGCTCATTTCGTGCAGGGCGACCTGCGGGACCTGTCGGGCGTAGGCCCAGGGCCGTGGGACGTCGTGGTGGCCGCCTTCAACGTGCTCGACGTGCTCGGCCACGAGGATCGGGCCCGAGTGCTTGACGCCCTTCACGGATTGCTCAGGCCCGGGGGGCTGCTGATCATGTCCTCGCACAACCTGGCCTGCGCTCCGCTGATCCCCGCCCCGACGCGGAACCTCTCCGCCGATCCAGTGCGATTCGCCAACCGGCTGGTCCGCCTGCCCAAGGCGATGCGCAATCGCCGCCGGCTGAAGGGACGCCAGCGATTCGGCGAGGACCACGCGATCCTCAACGATGTCGCACACGACTATGCCCTCTTGCACTACTACATCTCGCGCGACGGGCAGGAGCGGCAATTCGCCGCCCATGGCTTCGCCCTGCTGGAGGCCACCGATCTCAGCGGAGAGTTCGTCGGGCCCGGAGAATCAGCCTACGGATGCCACGAGCTGCACTACGTAGCGGAGCGCCGCGCCTAGCGTCACACCTGCGTCCAGACTTTCACGAGTGTAAGCTTTGGTCAGAGTTCGTACGGTTAGCCGAAGTTCAGTAAAGTTGTGAATAATCTTAGATTCCGGGGGGACGAATGAGGGCGGACCCCGGGGCTGAGTGAGCGGTACCCCGGGGGTCAGAGCGCGGGCATATCAGGGGCAGACCACGAGCGTGGCAGCCGACCAACCCGGAAAGGGGACGTGGCACGATGAGACGCAGGCAAGGGATCGCGCGGCTGCAGGGGTCATCGCTGGAGCGGACCCTTTCGATGAACGAGCTGGCGCTCGGGCGGCCGACCATCTCCGTAGTGATCCCCACGTTGAACGAGGCGGCCAACCTGCCGCACGTGTTCTCCCGCCTGCCGGGCTTCGTCGATGAGGTCGTGCTGGTCGATGGGCACTCCGCCGACGACACGATCGAGGTAGCGCTGGAGCTGCTCCCGTCGGTGCGGATCGTGCTCCAGAGCGGCTCGGGCAAGGGCAATGCGCTGGCCTGCGGTTTCGCCGCCGCCAAGTGCGAGATCATCGTGATGCTGGACGCTGACGGATCGACTGACCCGGCCGAGATCCCCCAGTTCATCGCCCCGCTGCTCGAGGGTGCCGATTTCGTCAAGGGCTCGCGATTCATCGCGGGCGGCGGGAGCAGCGACATCACCCGGTTTCGGCGAGCCGGCAACCGCGCCCTCGGTGGCACGGTCAACATCCTCTACCGCACGCGCTACACCGACCTGTGCTACGGCTACATGGCCTTCTGGCGGCACTGCCTGCCCCAGATGCACGTGACCTGCGACGGATTCGAGGTGGAGACGCTGATCAACGTCCGCGTCGCCCGGGCCGGCTTGCACACCGTCGAGGTCCCCAGCCACGAATCCGAGCGCATCCACGGGACGAGCAACCTCAGCGCGTTGCGGGATGGAGCCCGCGTCCTGACGACGATCATGCGGGAGCGGATGCGCCGGCCGCCGGTGGCCGGTGATGGATGGCGTCCTCAGTACGACGAGCTCGGAGTCGCCCGCACGCTCGCGCATGCCCGCGAGCGTCTCGGCCGACCGCTCGAGCCGGAGGAAGCGGTTTCGGCAGAGGCTTAGGTCGAGGCGCGGGTGCGACGCGCAGCTCTGCGCTTGACCTTCGTCCGTCCGTACTCGAGCGCGGTGATTGACAGGCCGGCGACGATCGCCGCGGCGCGAGCCAGCCCGCGCAGCCGGCCGTGGAGTACGCCGCGGAGCTCGCGGCTGACCGCCCGTGGGAGCACTGAGACCGTGTAGGCACGCTCGGACTCGAGTCCGGTTGCGGCGCCCTCGAGCTCGGCGATGACCGCCTTGGCCTTGCCTTCCATGCGGCAGCGGCGAACGAAGTAGTTCCACGTGGCCCGTTCGGGCGGCACACGGTGCAGGACGCGTGCGCTCGGCACGTACAACCAGTGCCCGTCCGGGTGCAGCCGGCTGGCGCGAAGGCAGAACTCGGTCTCCTCGGCCGTCGAGCCCAGCGCGTCGCCGTCATAGGCCCGGCCGAGCTCCATCTCCCAGTCGCCGGTGCGGCGCATGACTTCGGCCCGGACCGACATGCTCGCGCCGATCACGTTGCGGACCGGGGTGGTCCGGCTGGGGAGTCCGGCGTAGCTGCAGCCGATCACCCAGTTGAACTCGGCCGGGAACCAGGTGGGTGGAGGCTCGACCCAGCTCGGCTCGATCAGGCCACCGGCTCCGAGCAGCCGGGGATCCTCGTACGGGGCCTCGAGCTCCGCCAGCCAGTCATCCTCGGCGATCGCGTCGTCGTCCAGGAATGCCAGGATCTCACCGCGCGCCAGCTCAGCGCCGGTCTGACGAGCGCCCGAGAGCCCACCCCGGTGCGCATTAGCCACAACGGTCACGCCGGCCAGCTCAGCCTCGGATCGGGCGAGCAATTCCGGGGCCCGGTCGATTACAAGGATCGTCTCGAGCGCGGGACGCGTCTGACGCCCCACTGAATCGACTGCACCGAGAAGGTCGTTCCATCGCTCTAGCGTGTAAGCGCAGATGATCACTGAGGTCTTGGGCACGGGGTGAGGTTACGAGATGACCTCTGGCCACGGGCGCCGACTGCCTACTGATGGCAAGGCTTGGGGTATCCTGTGCGCAGTTCTTTACGAGCACGGAGCGAGTAAGCACACTATGCGGGCGCCTCTTCCTCATATCAGCAAACCCCACGCGCGTAAGCGGCGCGTCACCGCGCGCTCGGTGCCGCTGATACCGGCCGCGCTGCTGCTGGCATTGGCGGCACTCACTGCCTTGGCGGCAATCGCCATCGCCGCGCCCGTGGCTCACCGGTCGGCCAGCCCGAGCGGGAAGTTGATGTTCAGCCTGCATTCCAACCGCGCCAAAGCACGAACCCTCGCGGGCCGGACACTCGCGGCGACGCGGCGGGTGTACGTATTCTTACCTCGGTCCCGCGGGATCGCCAAGGTCAGTTTCTACATCGACGACCCGAAGAGGGTGAATCCGCCGTGGAGCGTCGCGAAGCGATCACCATACGATCTGCAGGGTAAGCAGGGCCGCTCCGCGAGGCCCTTGGACCTGGGATCGCTTGCCGATATCCGACACACGGTCACCGCAGCTGTGGCAATGCGTAACGGGAAAGTGCGGATTGTGTCGGCCCGGTTCTCAGTCCGCGCCAGCGGCGCGCAGCACTACACCCATCGCGTTTTCGACGATGAGTTCAGTGGCCATTCGGTCAGCGGGTCGAACTGGACCCTGTATCACGGAATCGGGAACGCTTCTCGAGGCGTTCGGGCACCCGGTGCGGTAAGTGTCGATGGTCATGGACACCTGGTGATCACCGCATCGATGGCCTTCGGCCAGATCGTCTCCGGCGGACTCCAGGCGCGAACGGGTTACCTGTACGGCCACTACGAGTTCCGCATTCAGTCCGAGGCCGATCCCGCGGCCAACATGAGCGGTGTGGTGCTCCTCTGGCCGGTTTCGCAGAATCGGGTCGATGGTGAGGAGGACGTGTACGAAACGCTCGCCGGCCGCAACCCGATTCATATCTTCCTGCACGACCTCGTCCTCGACCCGACGGCTCAGGACTTTTTCGCTGAGCCGGCCGACGCCACCAAATGGCACACCGTGGCCGTCGACTGGCAACCCGGCTCGTTCACCTTCTACCTGGATGGCGTGCGCACCATCGTGGACAGCAATCCCTCGATCCAGCCGAAGATCGCACACCTGTTCTCGATGCAGCTCGATCCGTCTTCGCTGCAGCCGCTCTCTGCACCGGTCCACATGTTCATGGACTACGTGCGCATCTACCAGTAGCGCCGGCCCGCCGAGGGCGTCCGGCGTGAGCGTGGACGGATGTCGAGGAGAACGCGTGGACGCATGTTCGACGTTTCTGAGGTGTCGTCAAGGCGATCTCTAGACGGACCGACTACTTGGGTATCGAGAGCCGGCGCCCCACTGCCGGTCTCGTCTCCAAAGACGAGGTCCCATGCAGCTACGGACGCCACGAGCTGCCGTCATCGTGTTGATGACGGCTGCCATCACCTTCTTCAGCGCCGGCTTGGCCACGGCCCAGTCCCACGTCGCCCGTCATGCCGTGCACCATCGTTCGGTCGCGCATCATCGTTGCGGAGCGGCTCACCCCCGCAGCCGAGCGGCGGCGCGCAGGCACGCGCGGTGCGAACGCGCGCTCGTCCGTGCACGTGCCGCGAGATACCGCAAGCGGCATCCACATCCGACGAAGCCGAAGCCGAAGCCGACGCCGGTTGCACAGCCCCCGATCCCGGTTGCGCCCACCCCGGTGACGAGTACCGATCCTTTCGCCCAGGCCTTGACCACCGGGCCGGCCGGTATTACCGATCCTTCGGGCCAGGCGATGCCCACCGGTGACCTGCCGGGCTGGCGCCAGACATTTGCCGACGACTTCACCACCGATGTCCCGATCGGCGGCTTCTCCGGATGCTCCTCCGGGACGACCCTGATGGCTCAGCAATGTTCCGGCCTGCCCGCAACGGTCGCCAGCAAGTGGTGGGCTTACCCGGACGGCTGGCCCGACACCCAGCACAACGGCCAGTACTACCCGTCACAGGTTCTGAGCATCCACAGCGGCGTCCTGGACAACTACATCCACACGGCGAACGGCATCCACATGGTTGCGGCAGCGGTGCCCAAGATCCCCGGTGGCGTCGCCGGCGGGGGACAGCAGTACGGCGCCTACACGGTCCGGTTCAAGTCCGATTCGCTCCACGGCTACAAGACGGCCTGGCTGCTCTGGCCGGACAGCAACATCTGGCCCGCTCAAGGCGAGATCGACTTCCCGGAAGGAGACCTGGACAGCACGTTCACCGGCTTCATGCACTACATGAATGCGACGTCCGGCACTCAGCAGGACGCCTATCCGACGCCGGCCTCATACAGCAGCTGGCACACGACCGTAGTCGAGTGGGCGCCGGGTGGCTGCCGCTTCTTCCTTGACGGGCATCTCGTCGGCACCTCGACCCAGAATGTTCCGAGCGATCCGATGCACTGGGTGCTCCAGACCGAGACGGCGATCGACGGCACGACGCCAAGCAATAGCACGAACGGCCACGTCCAGATCGACTGGGTCGCCGCATACGCGCCGGCCTAGCAAGTCCGAGGTTTCCCGGCGTCGATCCGGACGACGACGGACGCCGGGCTTCTCGCTCCCGCTAGCCGGTCAGCGGACGGGCGCCGCCGGGGCCTGGCCCGCCCCGGATCGGTAGTCTGGCCTGCCTGCAGCGAGTCCGGGACACTGGCATGAATCACCAAGCGGGGCATGTACCGATAAGCACGCGGTGTCGACGCTGATGCCGCCCCGGACCTTGGCGGGTACCGGAATCGATACAACCGCGCTCGGTCTCGGCTGCGCGACGATCTACCGCGAGCCGAGCGCCAAGCGCCGACGGCGACTGCTGGATGTCGCCTTCGATGCTGGGATCCGGCATTTCGATGTGGCTCCGATGTACGGGCTGGGGCTCGCCGAGCGTGAGCTCGGTCGGTTCGCCCGCGCACGCCGCGACCAGGTGGTCATCGCGACCAAGTTCGGAATCGCTCCGACCCGAGCGGCGCGCGCGATCGGCAGGGTTCAGGGTCCGGCCCGTCGGCTGCTGGCGGCGTCTCCCGGCCTCAGCTCGAGGGCGCGCTCGACGGCCGCCGGTCCGCGGTCCAGTGCAGCCGGGGCAATGCTCTACGAGGCCACCGGCTTCGACGGCTCCGCGGTGCGGGCGAGTCTCGACCGCAGCCTGCGTGAGCTGAACACGGACTACATCGATCTGATGCTGCTCCACGACCCGGAGCCCAGCCAGGTCCGCGGTGACGAGGTCTGCGCGAGCCTCGAGGAGGCACGCGCCGCGGGGCGGATCAGAACGTGGGGGGTGGCCGGCGAGCTGGCGCCGTCGGTCGAGGTGACGCGCAGCCTGGGCACGCCATCACCTGTGCTCCAGGTGCGGGCGGACATCCTGGAGCCAACGCCGATGGCCGAGCTTCCGGCTGCCGCGCTGATCACGTTCGGCATCCTAGGTCGCGGGGTGCCGGCGATCGTCGACCATGTCACCCGGACTGACACGCGGCGGCGCGCCTGGCGAGCCGCGGTGGGGCTCGACTGCGGAGATCCCGTAGTCGTGGCCGGGCTCGTGTTGCGCTGGGCAATCCGCTCCAACCCTCACGGCGTCGTGCTGTTCGGCTCGGCCGGCGAGGAGCACATCGTCTCGGGCGCGGCGGCGGCGACCGGCGAGCACGGAGATCTCAACAGCTTCGTCGAATTGGTCGATCTGGAGCTGCGCGCAACGTCCAAAGCGAGGGCTGACGCCTGATCTTCGACGCGCGGCGACTTCCCGACGGAACTCAGATGATGGCCGACGTCGTCGTCGTGGGTGCCGGGCCGGCCGGCATCGTGACCGCTCTGGAGCTCGGTCAGGGGGGCCTGGACGTGCTTCTGCTCGAGAGCGGCGGACATCGCTTCGACGAGAGCGCACAGCGGCTCGCCGACGCGGCCGAATGGGACCCACAGAGGCATGCCGAGATGTCGATGGCCGTCCGGCGACAGGTCGGCGGGACGTCGGTGATCTGGGGTGGACGGTGCGTGCCCTACGACCGGGTCGATTTTGAGCCGCGCGACGTCGTGCCGAACGCCGAGTGGCCCGTCGGCTATGACGAGCTCCGCCCGCTGTTCCAGCGTGCCTGCGACTGGTTCCGGTGCGGGCGGCCGGCGTTCGAGCAGGCCGAGATGCCTCATCTGCCCGAGAGCATCGTGCCCGGATTGCCCAACGAGGAGGTACGCACCTCGAGCTTCGAGCGGTGGTCGCTGCCCACGAACTTCTCGCGTGAATACTGGGCGGCGCTGCGGGCCTCGCGGCGGGTGCGCCTGGTCACAGGCCTGACCTGTACCCGGGTGGTGGTCGCCGGCGAGCCCGAACGGGTGCAGCGGCTGGAGGCCCGCTGCGCCGACGGGCAGGTCGTAGGCGTGCGGGGAAGGCACTACGTGCTCGCCGCGGGCGGGCTGGACACGACGCGCCTGCTGCTCGCCTCGCCCGGCCGGGACGGCCGGGCGATCGGCAACCACTCCGATCACCTCGGGCGCTGGTACATGGGTCACGCCGAAGGGGTCGTGGCACAGGTCCGCTTCACCACTCCGCCGGAGCGGACCATCTTCGGCTACGAGCGCGATATCGACGGCGTCTACGTGCGCCGCCGGTTCACCTTCACCGCCGAGGCCCAGCGCCGCCTGGGCTTGCCCAACATCGCGGTCTGGTTGGCGAACCCGTCACTGTCGGATCCCGTGCACGGAAGCGGGGTGCTGTCCTTCGCGTACCTGGCCCTGGCCTCGCCGCTCGGCCGGATCTTTGCCCCAGATGCGCAGCGGCAGTCGCTCACCGGCAAGAGCGTGCCGGGAGCGCCCTACGGCCCGGCGGAAAGCGGCCCTGTCCGGGCGCACGTCGGGAACCTCGTGCGCGATGCGGGGTCGACCGCCCGCTTCATCGCCGATTTCGGCACGGGACGGTTCCTGGCCCACCGGCGCCTGCCGGGATTCTTCGTCTACAGCCCGACGAACACCTATCCGCTCCAGTACCACGGCGAGCACGTCCCCAACCGGGACAGCCGCGTGACCCTCGCCTCCGCGCGCGACGCGCTCGGACTCCCGCGGCTGAGCATCGACATCAAATTCTCCGATGCCGACGTGGAGGGAGTGATCCGCGCCCACCGTCATCTGGACGAGTACCTGCGCCGGCACGGAAGCGGGAGCGTGGAGTATCGCTCGCCGGACGTCGCTCAGGACGTGCGCGAGCATCTGGGAGGCGGTTTCCATCAGGCCGGGACCACGCGGATGTCCCGGCGGTCCGAGGATGGCGTCCTCAACCGCGATCTCGCGGTTCACGGCCTCCACGATCTCTCCGTCGTCTCGAGTTCGGCCTTTCCCAGTTCGGGCCAGGCCAACTCGACCTTCATGATCGTCGTGCTCGCCCTGCGCCTGGCCGACCGCCTGCGCTCCGAGCTCGGGCGCTCGTAGCGCGGCCCCGGTTTGGGCGTCACCCGGCGGAGGGTTGGCCGGTGCCCGGCACGAAGAAGATGACGGCATCGCCGCTGCGATACAGCTGCCGCACGCCGGGAACGCTCCGCAGCAGATCGATGAGGCGAGGTAGGACGCCCGGCGACCCCGCGAACAGCTCGGCCGACACCTGGTTGCTGCGGGTGATGATCACGTAGGCGCCGCGGCCCGCGACTCGACGGCGCAGCTGGGCCAGCAAGACGGCCGGCTGCGGATGGCCGGCCTGCCAGGCGGCGAGATTGTCGATCTGCAGGTACGTGTAGTCGGCGTAGCCCTGTCCGCGCCAGGGGAGGTTGTCATTGCCCGCCTCCAGAGTGGAGCCCTTCGGAGCCAGGCGGTACAGAGCCTGCACCGCGGCCACGTCAGAACGAGTGAAGTTGTCCATGCGCTCGTTCCCGTAGCGCGTGTATTGGAACGCGAAGAGCAGCAGGCAGCCGATGGCCGTGATCGTGAGGACCGTCACCCGCCCGCGCCCGCTCCGCGGCGTGGGGAAGACGGCCGCAGCGATGAGGAACGCCGTTGTGGGGAGCGCGAAGATGAAGACACGCAGGAAGATTTCGCCTCCATAGGGCTGGAGCGCGGGCAGCAGAAACGGGGCGGCGCCGACGACGAGGATCGCGACGTCCACCTGCCCCGCGCGCAACCTGCGGGCCAGCCCGACGGCGGCCAGCAGCCAGATCCCCAGGGAGACCCCCACCCGCAGCTGGGCGATCAGATTGTGATCGGCGCTGCCGGAAAGCCGGCTGCCGACGCCTGCGGTGACGGTGCCCCCGAGGCCACCGAGGCCGCCGGTCAGCTGGCTGATGTGGCCGGACAGGTAGGTGGTGGTGAGGAACGCGATCCAGATGGCCAGACCGGCCACCATCAGCACCGGCAGGCCCCGGATCTGCAAGCCCGCGAACAGCACCAGCCCGGTCACCGCGATGATCGCCGGGACCGGAGTCAGCTGGTGCCCAGTCACCACGGCGCCGTACAGCAGCAGCACCAGCAGCATGATCCCGAGGGTCTGCAACAGCGGCGCCGACGTCGTGGGGCCGCCAAGTGCGCGGAAGGCGCGCGGCCGGAACGTGCTCCACATCGTGCGCAATGACCTGGCGGGACCGAGCACGGTCGGGCTGGGGGTGAACCAGCGCAGGAGCAGCGCCAGGATCACCAGCCACAGGAAGAACGCGATCCCCTGGGGTGAGATGTAGTCCTGCCCGACCCAGTTGCACGAATAGAACACCCACAGGGCCAGCCAGCGCACGCGCCGGTCGTCGCTGGCCCAGGAGAAGATGGCCAGCAGCGGCGGCAGGTAGAGCAGGTTGAACAGGAGCGGGCCCCAGGCCGCGAAGGCCACGGCGCTGTGCCAACCGGCCAGCTTGGTGACCAGCGCCCCCAGCGCGAAGAAGCCGGGCCAGTCGAAGTAGGCGTCGATGCTCGGTTTCACCGCGCCGTGGCTGAGGAGATAGCCGATGATGCCGACATGCCGGTAGACGCTCGAGAACCGGGGCTCGGCCTCGACGAACTCGGTGATGCCGTAGAGCATCACCACCAGCACGAGCACGTGCACCAGGGCCACCGCCGGCTCCAGCGGTCGCCGGGTGATCGTGTAGGCAAAACTCGCGGTGAGGAGCGCGAGCATCAATAGGGCCGGGACCGGGATCGCCGAGATGAGCCCGAGATCGGTCATCTGCTCGAGTCGGAGTTGGCTGATCGCCACGGCCCAGACCGCCCCGATCGCCAGCGGGATCAGCGCCGGGAGGAGCCTTCGTGGTAACACCGCCGCGAGCTTTGAACCCGACACACCGAAGCGAGGGCGGCCGGATCGTGGATGAGCGGGCAGCTCGGGCAGGTCGAGGTCGGCCGGAGGCAGGAAGTCGATCCCGGCCGGAGGTACGAAGGCCATCCCAATCGGAGGTTCGAGGCCGAGCAGGGCCAGAGCCTCCGGCGACAGCTGCCCCAGGCTCATCGCTCTGATCCGGTAGCCGGCCCACACAGCGCCGAGAGTCTGAGCCAGGAGCCACGAGCCGGCGATGCCGGTGAGTCCAAAGTGAGGGGCTGTGGCGAGCGCCAGGCCGACGGCGCCCGCGCCGGCGCTGAAGGCGACCAGGGTGCCCTCGCGGAGGCGCCGGGTGGCGCGACACATGTACAGGTACGCCTTGACCACGACCATCGGGATTGCCGCCAGCGCGGCGAGCCGCAGCGGGCCGCTGCCGTGGGCGGCATATCCACCGCCCAGAAGCCGGAGCACGGTCGGACCGAGCGCGATCAGGCCGATCGTGGCCACCCCGGCGATCAGCACGCCGGAGCGCAGCGATTCCCGGCTGCGCCGGGCGAGCTCAGCGGGCGCCGCGGCGATCTCGGCGAATAGGTGCAGGCCGAACGACCACGGGATGGAGTAAGCCGCGAACGCCATCATCCACACCGCGTACCAATAGGCGGCGTAACGGGGAGAAAGCTGCTCCGCGGCGACGATCGGGAGGACCAGCCCCGGCGCGATGTCGGCCGCGGTGACGGCGAAGTTCGGCAGTCCGACCGACAGCAGCTTTCGCCACAGGGGTGAGGCGAGCTGCAAGCGGAAGCGGTACCCGGGGCAGGCCCGGGCGAGCTGAACCAGGCCGATCAGGCAGGCGACGAGCGCGGCGGCAGTCCAGGCCAGCAGGATCGCGCCGGCGCTGTTGAACCCGGTCGCTCCCAGCACGATCACTCCGCCGAGGGTGCTCGCGCCGGCGGCCACGGCCCGGACCGGCACGTCGACGCTGCGATGCAGGGCCACCGCAGCTTGGTCCATCAGCCACCAGCTGGCCTGAAAGAACACGAGCAGCAGGAAGACGGCGATGTTCGCCGGGTGAGCCACCAGGAAGTGAAGCGCGCGCAGGCCGGTGGCGGCCAGCACGAGGAACCCCAGCGCGCAGCACGCCGCGAAGGCCGTGGCCAGGGTGATCGCGGTGTTCAGCAACACGGTGGGGCGCGTGCGGTGCTGCGGAAAGATGGCGACGAGCGCTGCGTCGACGCCGAGGATCCCGACCTCCACGCACAGCAGCAGGGCCGAGATGGCGCTCGCAGCCATCCCCACCTGGGAGGCGGGGTAAAGGCGCGCGGCGGCCAGCCAAGTGAAGAAGCCGATGCTCAGCCGAGCGGCTGTGCCAGCGGAAAAAGCCAGGCGGTTAAACGTCGCTGCCCGTGAACTCTGGGTGTCCGCCCGCGCGAATCTCCGTCGATGCAGAGTGGACACGCAACGTTCGATGCTACCAGAGCAGACCGGTTCGTCCGGGCGCCCGTTGGGCCGCCGGACGTACCATGTTGCGCAATGAATGTGTCCAGCGGAACTGACGCGAGCGGGCAGCGGCGCGCGGCTCGAGCAACGCTGCGAGCGCTGGGCGTGCGCGCGGCGGCGATCATGTTCTTGAGCGCGGCGTGCGCGATCGCGGTGGCGGCCGGCTGGCACTCCCCGATACGGGTGGCGCTGGCGATTGCCTTCCTGCTGATCATCCCCGGACTCTCGATCACCGAACTGCTCGAGGTGGACGACGTCGTCTACAAGATCACGATTGCCACCGGGGCCAGCCTGGCCGCCGATACGGCGGTGTCGCTGATCCTGATCTATGCGCGGGCGTTCTCGGTCGGGCTGGCCCTGGCGATCCTGATCGCGCTCACGGCGGCGACGCTGGCAGCGGCGGGCGCGCGGACCTGGCGGCGCGAGTCTCGGAGCGTGGCCGGATGAGCGGTCTGCTGCCCCATGGGATCGAGCAGGCCGTCCGCGCCCGGACGGTCGGGGGCGCGTCGCAGTCGTTCGGGGCCGTGGCCGTAGCGCTCCTGATCCTGCTTCTGATCGAGTGGGAGGCAGTGCGCGTAGTGCGCTCCACGTCGGCCCACTGGGCCCTGCTGACCGTGGTCTCGGCGCCGCTCGCGGTCGTGGTCCTGCTGACGATCATCGCGCGGCTGGCACCGCTGTTCCCTTGATCCGCGGCTTCGCGGTCCCGGCCTGGCTGCGCGACCCGGGCCGCCACCCGGCCGTGCTTCCGTTCGGCTACGCGGCGCTGCTGATCGGGAGCGAGGCCGGGCTGATCGAGAACCACCACGTGCTTGCCGGCGGGATTGTCGACGCCGGTCTGGTCCTGATCCTCGCCAACGCCGTCCCGGATCCGATCTCGCCGACGACGCCACGCGTCGTCGACCCGGCGGACGCCGCGATGCGCGCGCTGGCGGTTGTTGCTCTGTGCCGCGTGATCGCGATCGGCCTCCCCCTGCGCGACGCCTCGACCGCGCTGGCCACGTTGGTGGTGGCTCTGCTCGTCGCCGGCGCGACGCTTGGGACCGCGCGCGTGGTCGCGGTGCCGATCCGAGCGATGATGAAGGTGCGGGCGCCGCGCCTGCAACGGCAGGCCATCCTCGCGGGGTTCGTGTTGGGATTGGCGGCCTATCTTGTCGGGGCGCCCCGCATCTGGGCGCCGCGCGCTTCGGCCGACCGAGTGCTGCTGGCGCTGGCCGCTGCGGTGGCGGCCGCCTTTACGGAGGAGCTTCTGTTCCGCGGCCTGCTGTTGGTGTCGCTGCGGCGGGTGGCGGCGCGGGGAGGGATGCTCGCCTCGACCGCGATGTTCACGGCGACCTATCTAGGCGCCGGATCAGCCGCTCTCGTGCTGGTGATCGCGTTGGCCGCTGTGGTGTTCGCCTCCGTCGTGGTGCGGAGCGGGTCGCTGACAGGGGCGCTCGGCGGACACGCTGTGCTTGCGCTCTGCGCGGGCGGGCTCTGCCCGGCATTGTTCGGCGTCGGTCATACCGGCCTGGCTCACTCGCCGGTGGCCACCGTCGTGCTGGCGCTCGTGCTGGTCGTGCTCTGTACCCGGGCTCTGAGTGCCGCTGCGACCTCGGCGGCGGCGCCGGCTCCGAGTGCCGTTTCAACTCCGGTGGCCGCGCCGGCCACGACTCCGGTGGCCGCGCCGGCCACGACCCCGGTGGCTGCGACAGCCACTACCCCGGTGGCTGCGACAGCTCCGAGCGCCGCCCCAACTCCCGTAACCGCGCCGGCTCCGACCGCGGCGGAGTCGGCGGAGCCCGAGATCACCCAGGAATCGTTTCCGCACGGCCACGCCGAGGCGGTTCTGGTCTGCGCCCGCCGGCTGCATCTCCCTGATCTGCTTGACCCGATGCCCGGTCCCGAGCGCGATCTGGCCACCGCGGCGATCGTCCAGTTGACACTGTCGGCGGGCTCCGGCGCCGATTTGCCGCTCGCCCGGGCGATGGCCCTGACCACCGTCGGGATGCAGACCGGCACGGAGGGCAGCACGCCCGAGGAGGTCTCGGCGGCGCTGCGCTGGCTGGGTGACCGTCAGGACCAGATCGAGGCCCGGCTCGTAGCGCGGCATCTCCCCGAGGACGACGGCGTCCCTCTCTACGACGTGCGCGTGGCGGACCAAGGCGTATATGGCCTGCTCAGCGACTCCACCGGGCGGCCCGTGGCGGTGCGCCTGCACGCTCACCCGGCGCGGGATCCGGCGGCGATCCCCGACGCGGTCGCGGAGCTCAGGGGCAGATTCCATCTCAGCGAGCTGATCGTCACCTGCGACCCGGACGCCGAAGCAGCCGCCGACCTGACGCTCCTGCCGTGGACTCCCGGCTGGATCGCGGCCATCGATCCGGGCCGGGACCGCGCGGCCCCGGTGCGGTCTCCGGACGAGCAGCGACTCGAGATCCGGCGTGAGCCGGCCCCCGTACTGGCGCTGCGGGCCGGTGGCGCGGCGGTGCGGCGGGGAAGCTCCCGTGCGCTGCTGAGCTACTTCGACGCCACCGATCCAGACCTGCGGATCCTCCCTCCGCACGGGGTCGAGGCGGGACAGCCGCGAGGAGCGCTGACCGCCACGATGCTGGCCACCTATCTGGCTTGGCACCTCAGGGAGGCCTGGGCCGACCTCCTCCTGGAGGATCGCCGCGGCCCGGATGGCCAGCCGCTGGATTCAATCGCGACCGTTTTCGCCGCGCTGGCCGAGCGCAAGCGCGTCATCCGGCGGCGTGGATCGGAGGTCCGGGTGGATCGCCTGACCGAGCGGACCGGTCTCCAGACGCGCGCGTTGGCGCTGATCATGGCGCGCGTGCATCCCGGGCCGTGGTGAGGAAGCCGAAAGGTCGCCCTATGCGGCGAGAACCGGTCCGAGCGGCGACTGAAGTGCCACGGTCGGTGCTATGGTCAGCGTCCGGAGTTCCGACAACGGGCTCGGGGGGCCGTCGCAAGCTGGGGGAGCGTAGCTGCTGAGAACAGACCGCATTCACGTGTCCCTCCGAGCAAGGGTGGTGGACGTCGAGCTGTCGGAGCCACTGCAGGCGATCTCGGCGCACTCCGCGGATGGGTCGGGCTCCTATCCGCGCGCCCTGTGTCTGGTCCGCCTGCACGGTGTGCCGCTCGGCCTGATCGACTTCGATCTCGTGTCCGGACCCGTGCCGGTCAACGGCGACCGGCCCACTCCCGGCGCCGATGAGCCGGCCGGTCCCGAACAGCTGGCCCGTCGGATCTGGGAGCAGCTCGGGCCGGAGATCTGCGCCCATTTGGTGGAAGACGGTCTGCCGGTGCCCGAGTCGATCCTCCCTGCCGGACTGCCCCCGCCGAACGGCACGCGCTGCGGTGCCCAGCGGGAAGCCGTCCGGGTCAGCGCGCGCCCGGCATCGATCGTGGTCGCCACGCGGGACCGTCCGGCCAGTCTGCGCATCTGCCTGCGCTCGCTGATCGAGCTCGACTATCCGGACTTCGAGATCGTGGTCGTGGACAACGCGCCGAGCAGCGATGAGACCCGGCGGCTCGTCACCGGCCACGAGTTCGCCGGCCGCGTCAAGTACCTGCGGGAGGATCGTCGTGGCCTGGCCGCCGCCCACAACCGCGGCCTGGCTAACGTGGCCGGCGAAATCGTGGCCTTCACCGACGATGACGTCATCGCCGATCGCCTCTGGCTGCTCGAGCTGGTTCGCGGTTTCCGGCTGGCCGAGGGCGTGGTCTGCGTCACGGGGCTGATCGTGCCCGCGGAGCTGGAGACCGAGGCGCAGATCGTCGCCGAGCGTCTGTGGGGGTTCAACAAGGGCTTCGCCGCGCGGGTGTTCGACGGCACGACCCACGGCGGCGACCCGCTCTATCCGTATGCCGCGGGCAAGTTCGGATCCGGCGCGAACATGGCGTTCGACACGGCCAAGCTCCGGGACCGCGGCGGCTTCGACCCCAGAATCGGGATCGGAACACCGGCTCGGGGCGGGGACGATCTGTCTGCCTTCTTCACCGTGATCGCCTCCGGCCAGCGGCTCGTCTACAACCCCGGCGCTGTCGTCCGCCATCGCCACCACGCCGAGTACGACGCGCTCAAACGCCAGGCGTTCAACTACGGCGTCGGGCTCACGGCCTATCTGACCAAGACCGTCGTCGATGAGCCGGGGCGGTTGCTGAAGCTGGCGCGACACGGGCACCGGGGGTTCCGCCGCGCGCTGGATCCGCGTCCCGGTGCGGTCAGCCGGGAAGAGCGCGACTGGCCTGCCAATCTCGCGCGGCGGGAACGGCTGGGGATGATCCAGGGGCCGGGTGCCTACCTCTGGAGCCGGCTCCAGGCCGGACGACCGCCCGCGCGTGGTCGTTAGAGAACCATGGGCGCACCGTCGATCGGCCAAGGTCCGGGATGACGGATTCCACGGCGGTCGCGCTGGTCGCGTTGAACCGTTGGCTCGCGCGTCACGGGCGAGTGCACGCCCTGGCGGTTCCCGCCTACAACCGACTGGTCGGGGAGAGGCGAGCAAGCCGCGCGTTGCTCGCGTTGATCCGGCCCGGCGACTGCGTCTGGGACATCGGCGCCAACGTCGGGGCCTACACCCGGCAGTTCCTCGATCTCGTCGGGCCAACCGGCAGGGTGGTGGCGGTCGAGCCGGTGCCATCCCACCTGGAGCAGCTGAGGAAAATGGGCCGGTCGGACCGGCTCACCGTTGTTCCGGTCGCGCTGGCCGACGCCGAGGGTGAGGTGTCGTTCTCGCTTGACGGCCAGGCCAGCCGCTTCGCCGATGGCGGGTCCGACCTATACGTTCGCCAGACGCGAGGGGAGCGCTTGATCGCCGAGGGAATCCCCTCGCCCGACGTGTTCAAGCTCGACGTCGAGGGGGCAGAGGGGCACGTGCTGGGTGGCTTGCAGTCCGCGCTGCCCGGAGTCCGTGCGGCGCTGATCGAAGTCCACTTCGGCATCCTCACCCGTGAGGGCCGCTCAGCCGAGCCGCAGCTGATACTCGAGCTGCTCCGCGGCCACGGCTTCGCCCTGCACTGGGTGGATCCGTCGCACGTGCTGGCCACCCGGTGACGCCGTAGCTCCGCGGCGCCGCGCAGGCGCGGCCGTCGATCAGCCGCGCCTGCGCTCGCCGCTCAGGAATTCAGCCCGTCGGCGCGTAGGCGGTGACCCACGCGATCTGGATCCAGCCGTTGGTGCTGTTGGCCGGAACGACCCCGTAGGTCGACGTCTCGGACTGCAGAATCCAATGCATCGGCGTGTTCGGCAGCCTCGACGTGGAGGTCCCGATCACGTTGCCGTCCAATGCGAATTGGACGTAGCCCGGCATGCGCGTGATCGTCGCGGTGTGCCACGAGTTGTAGGTGGCCGTAGTCGGCCAGTAGTCCTGGTCGTTGTTGACCGTGGCGCCCTGGTGGTGCAGGTACCCGATCATCGGCGTGTTCAGATCTGCCTCAGGGAAGTCGATCTCGCCGTCCCGCGGGGACACGTTGCTGTCGGGCCAGAGCATCCACGCGGTCTTGTAGCCGGCGATCTGATCGGCCCGGAAGCGCACCTCGTAGCGGCCGTAGATCTGGCCGTTGCCGTTGGGGCCGCCGGGGATCTTCGGCACCAGTGCCGCCCCCATATGGGTGCCGCCCACGCTGTGCAGGTAGACGTTGAGCGTTCCGTTGCCGATGCTCAGCGTCTGAGAGGGCTCGTAGATCCCGGTGTGGGCGGTATCGGTCCAGCCATCGGGATATGTCCACCACTTGGCGCTGACCGACGCCGGGAGTCCCGAGCAGTTGCTCGTCATGATCGACTTGCCGGACGAGCACCCCGAGAAGCCGCCGATGTTCACCGCCGGGTCGGCGGAGAAATCATCCGCGAACACCTGGTTCCAACCCGGCAGGTTGCCGACCGGCATCGGCTGGCCAGACGGGCCAGAGGGGCCGGCGGCGCCGGCCAGCGTCCGGGACAGGGCCGGGGCCTTGGGCGTGGACTTCCGCTTGGCTGGATGCTTGGCTCGATGCGTCCTTCTTGCGCGGTGTTTCCGCTTCGCGCGATGCTTCTTCTTGGCTCGATGCGTGGTCTTGTGCCGGTGATTCTTGGTTCCTGCGAGCACTGTTGGTGTGCCGTAGATAGTCAGTACTGCGCCGACCAATACCACGGCCAGAACTCGAACGCTACGCCGAAACGAAGTGATTTCGGACAACTGGCGCTCTCCCTTCAGTAGATGTCCCCCGCGGACCCTGAGCGCGGCAGCGTAGCCGAAAGGTCGGCGGAGCCATTCCCTGCCAGCCGGTCGCCGTGGGGGCGGATCGGGCCCATGACGGTCGGATACAATGCCCACGTTTGACCGATCTAAAACCGGCGTATCTGCCGATGGGCGGGCTGGATCCGATCCCTGTTCTGCTCTATCACGCGGTCACCGAAAACCCGCCGCGCGACCAGCCCTCGTTCACGGTTTCGCCCGCCCGGTTTGCCGAGCACGTGGCGGCTATGGTGGCGAGCGGAAGGCTCCCTTTGACCGTCGATGAGCTCGGTGCCTGCCTGCGCCGCGAGCGGCGATTGAGTGGGCCGTCATTCGCCGTGACCTTCGACGACGGCTTCGCCGACACCGTGGCGGCAACCGCGTTGCTCGCCGAGCACGGGATCTCGAGCACGGTGTTCATCACGACGGGGCGGATGGACGGCGATCCTCCCCCGCTTTCGGTCGCGGCGGTGGCCGCGCTGGCCGAGAATCCGCTGGTCGAGCTCGGGGCGCACACCGTCTCGCATCCGTACCTGGACGAGCTCGAGCTTCCGGAGATCCTCACGGAGGTCACCGAGAGCCGCCGTCGGCTGGAGCACCAGGTCGGGCGCAGGATCACGTCGTTCGCCTATCCACACGGTGCCTACAGCCGCCAGGTGCGGGGTGCGGTCGGCGCGGCGGGATTCCGCACCGCGGCCGCAGTCAAAAACGCCCTCTCGCATCCGGCTGACGATCCGCTCGCCGTGGCCCGGGTAACGATCATGCGTGAGACCAGCACCGCCGGCGTCGCCGAACTGCTCGCCGGTCGTGGGGCTCCGCTGGCCTGGAGTCGCGAGCGCTACCGGACGCACGCGTTCCGGACCGCCAGACGGCTACGCCGGCGGGCCATCGCCCTGCGCCGGGCCCGGTAGGCCGCCGCGCCTTGCGGCCGAGGTGGTGGCCGCCCGGCGGCCGATTACCCCCGCCGCTCGTCCGCCAGAACCCGCTCCAAGGCCCGATCCAGCTGCTCGTGGACAAAGCGCTGCGCGCGCAGGTCTCTGAACATGTGGTCCGGCGATGGGATCCGCTCGACGGTCAGGGTCGGCCATGTGGGAAGCCGCTGCACCCGTCCCTCTCGTTCGAACTGCTCGTACAACGGTTCCCCGGCGGAGAGCAGCAGCAGGGCATGAGTTCCCTGATCGCGCAACAGGTCCAGGCAACGGTCCACCTCGGGGGTCTCGAGCCCCTCGAGCGAGCGCCAGCCCTGAGGGCGGAGCTTGCCCGCGATGCCACGCAAGGCTCGGCGTATGTTGCTGGCGGTCAGGTCGTGGCGAGACAGCCCCGCGTGGGCAGCGCTCCGCATAGCGGCCGCGGCCTCCCGCCGGTCCCGTTCGAGCACCAGAGCGTCGCTCCAGAAGAAGGCGTAGAGATTGATCATCAGCGCCGCCGCCACGGTGCGCCGCGCGAGCGCAGCGTGCAGGGACCAGTAAGCCCCCGCGCAGAGGCCGACGAGCACGAACCGGTCCCATCCCCATCGTTGCTCGAGCTGATCGAGCAGGGCGAGGACCTCCGTTTGACGCTGATCGCTGTAGAGCCCGGCGTTGTCGACGAGCGCTTTCTCGTCGCCGTCCGCGTCGCCGATTCCAGCCAGATCCATCCTGATGCTCGGTACCCCCATCGCCGCCCAGCGCCGGGCGAGCTCCACCCAAGCGCGGTTTGGTCCGGTGTGCGGCAGCGCAGCCGCACCGAGAAAGACGGCGTGGGCGGGCGCGTGCGCCCCCGTCACCGGCTCGCAGACCATGCCGAAGATCCTCCGGCCGCCTATCTCCAGGATCACCGCCTTCTCTCTGATCTGAACGCCGTCCTGCACGAGCTCCATCGTGGACTGCTGTACGGACCGGGCGGCGGGCGCCACCTCCGGACGGGATGCCGCCGGTGCCGCGGCCAGCCAGGAGAGCGTCGCGTCGATCGTGGCCAGCGGAACCTTGGCCTCCTGCGGCTCGGTCATCAAGCTTGCGTGGTCGCTGGTCGTCGTCACCGTCACATCGGCGCCGCTGGAGGCGAGGTGCTTCCCCAGCGACTCGTCGACGCCGACGCGGTCGCGCCCGATCAGCAGGATCCGCCGGTCGGCGGCCGGCGGGATCGACAGCTTCATAAGGTCCAGGTTGGCCAGGGCATGCTCGGTCTGTGCGCTCATCAGGAAACCGGTCAGCTCGGCGACGTCCTCCGGCAGCGGAGAGAGGGCCTCGGCATCCGGGGGATAGCGCGCCGCGACGAACTTCGAGTGGGCGCGCAGTTCACGCACCATCTTGCGTCCGCTGGCCTGGACCGCCCACAGGACTACATCGTCGATCGGCGCATCGCGGGCCAGGGCGTTTCCCACCACCAGGCCACCCAAGCCGATACCGATCGCCACGACCCTCTCGCAGCCGGTGACGCCCCGGAGCCAGATCGCCGCCCCGGACACCGCTTGCGTCCACGCCTCCAGTCGGTCCGGGTCCGCCGGCGATCCGCCGCTGTCTCCGGTACCCGGGAACGAGAACCGGAACGCGGGATAGCCCGCGTCCGCCAGCGACTGAGCCCAGGCCCGCCGCCCCCGATAGGAGCTCTGCTCCTCCCAGCCGAACGGCGGGCTGATCAGGACGGCGACGGGGGTGGTGTGCGCCGAGCTCGGCTTGTGTAGGACCCCGAACACGGGGTCCGGCTCCAGCGCGAGGCAGACGTACTGCTCGGTGCCCTCTTGGCGCTCGGGCTCCAGACGCTCGCCCGGGAGGCTGACCATCACCCAGCTGGACGGGCGTCAGTCACAAGTTCAGCCTCAGCCCCCATCGCGATTACGATAGCGATTGGTCCTGATCGGGTCTGGTGGGCCGCGGTTCACGCAGATAGCCGATCAGCTTCGGGGCGACGGCCAGGGCGACTAGGGCGTTGGCGCACAGCCAGCCGAGCGCGGCGCCCTGTACGCCCAGCGGGCCGGACAACACCGCCGCGCCGACCGCAGCCAGGGTGAAGATCCCGGCCTCGGTGAGCAGGATCGGAGCGCCGCGAGCGCGTAACCGGGTGAGCGCCTCGAACAGATAGATGATCGCGCGCGGCACCAACGAGATGGCCAGGATCCGCAGCGCGCCCGCACCACGATGCGCGTAGGCCGTGCCGTAGGGGAGCAGCAGCAATGGCGCGGCGATCACCACGAGCGCGGCCATCGGAGCGACGAGGACGAGGAACCGCCTGATCACCAGCCGCGCGAACTCGCCGGCTCGGGCCAGGTCCCGCGCGCCTTCCACGGTCAGCGCGGTCGTCACGTTGTAGAACAGCAGATCGAGCGCGGCCACCAGCGTGAACGGGATCGCGAAGTAGGCGTTCCGGGCCGCCCCCAGGCGGGTCAGGACGATCAGCGGAATCGCCGCAAAGGCGCCGATCCGCAGGAAGAAGGCCACGTAGTCGAGGGCGAGGAAGCGCACGATCAGTCCTCGCCCCAGGACTGGAGCCGAGGTGTCCGCCGCCGGGGCCGGGACGCGGTTGCGCTCAGGTGCAAGGACGCGCGTGAACAGGAGCCAATTGATCACCGGGACCAAAACCAGCGGAGCCAGGATCCAGGCGATGAACACGCTGTGACGCACGCCGATCGCGAACAGGATCGGCAACATCACGATCTTGGCGATGCTGAACGTCGCGTTCTCGGCCAGCACCCACGAAGTGCGGCGCATTGCCGTCAGCGCGGCGTCCTGCAGGCCGAACACGCCCCAGACGATCGTCGAGCCGGCGAAGATCAGCGCCAGCCCATCGTCGGTGCGCAGGAAGGCGAGCTGGTGACTGACCTCGGGCGCGACGACGACGAAGATCGAGCCGCCGATCAGCGCCGCGACCATGCTGACCCCGTAGGCGATCGCCACGGTCCGGGCCCGGCGCTCCGGCGCGACGGTGGGCAGGAACCGGATCAGCGTGTCGTTCATGTTCAGCTGGCAGATGGCGGACAGCGCCAGCAGTACGTTGATCAGCGCCGAGTCCCGCCCGACCGTCGCCGGCGAGACGATCCGAGCCGCCACCGCCCAGAAGGCGATCCCAAGTCCGGCCGTGGCGATCGTGTTGGCCATCAGGTGCAGGGCACCGGACATCAACGGGTCATCGAGATGCGATCGCGCTCGAGAACCGACACCGCGACCGCGATCCGGATTCCGGGGCGCTCGCGGTCGCCTCGGCCAAGAACTCATTCGGGCAAACCCGCCAGCGGCCTACGCCGCGAATGACCGCCCGGGGCTGTCCACGGCGCGCCACGGGCCAGAGCCACGATGACCGCCGCGGTCATAGCGCCCTGATAGGTCCAGTGCGGCAGCGTGTAGGCGTGCGAGCTCCATGGCCACAGGAGGGGAACGCCGGCCGACGATTCGGACAGGTCGCGGAAGAAATGCGCCGCGAGGCCGACGACCGCCCCTGCCAGGAGTCTACGGCGGGCGGGCCAGGCGACGGCGGCCAGCCCGAGCAGCCCGAGCGTCAGCAGGGAGTGGGGGTAGGGGCGCTGCGTCGTCCTGGTGATCAGCTGATACCCGAGCAGGGCAGGGACGTGGTCGAGGTCGATCGCCACCGACGCCACCAACAGCCCCACCGCGAACTGGCGCCCGGGAACGCGGGGCAGCGCCGCCAGGATCAAGGCCCCGGTCAGGAAATGCGCCGTCTCGTCGAGGGGCCCCTCCTGCAGTACCCCCGGGCCTACCCGGAGCACGAGCTGATCGGCCACCACCAGGACCAGGCCCATCGCCAGAATCAGGGCGGGGGTCGGGACCCGTAGCCGGTCGACCAGCCGATCGAGCGCCCCTGAGAGGCGTAGGCGGTCCCGGGGCTTGTCCAGAGGCGGCATCGTTGATTCTCCACTCTGCCGCAACTCGTAGGACACTAGGGCACCTTGCGCGAGCACGCCACAGCTTTCGCTCCCGGACGGGTCAATCTGATCGGCGAGCACACCGACTACAACCAAGGCTTGGCACTCCCGTTCGCCATCGATGCGGGGGTCAGGGTTGAGGCGTGGCGAGCCGAGGGGGGCCGGATCGAGGCCGAGGCCGCGGACCTCGACGACGGTCGCGACAGCTTCCCGGCGTCGGATCCGCCATCGGCTTCGGGCTGGCGGGCGTTCGTGCACGGCGCCGTCGGCGAGTTAGCGGCCGCCGGTCTGCCGGTCGGCGGCGCCCGGCTCAGGATCGACGGGACCGTGCCCCGGGGGGCCGGGCTCTCGTCCTCCGCGGCGCTCGCGGTGGCGCTGTGCCTGGCCCTGATCGAGCTCAACGAGGCGCCTTTCCCCGACAAGCTGGTGCTCGCCCGGATCTGCTCGCGGATCGAGAACGAGTGGGCGGACGCGAACACCGGACTGCTCGACCAGCTCGCCTCGCTGTGCGGCGAGCCCGACCGAGCGCTGTTGATCGATTTCCGCTCGTTCGAGGTGCGGCCGGTGCCGCTGGAGCTGCGCGGTTTCCGCTTGGTCACCCTAGATTCCGGGGAGCGGCACGCGAATGCCTCGTCGGGTTACAACGAGCGCCGAACCGAGTGTGCCCGCGCCTGCGAGATGCTGGGGGTGGAGAGCCTGCGCGACGCCACCGTGGAGATGGCGGAGGGCCTGCCGGCGCCGCTGAACCGGCGCGCCAGGCACGTGATCAGCGAGAACGCCCGCGTGCTTGAGGCCGTCGCCGCGCTGGAGCAGGGCGATCTGATCTTGTTCGGGCGGCTGCTCGACGCTTCGCACGCCAGCCTGCGTGACGACTACGAGGTTTCCACCCCGGCCGTCGAGGCCGCAGTCGAGCGCCTGCGGGACGCCGGGGCGGTCGGCGCGCGGATCATGGGAGGTGGGTTCGGCGGTCACGCGCTCGGGCTGCTGCCGCCGGATGCCGCGGTCCCCGACGGGACGGTGGAGGTCCGGCCAGGGCCCGGCGCCCGGGTCCTGCCGCAGGATTGACCGACGCTCGGGGCCCCGGATCGGTTCACCGGTGTCCGGCCACCGGCTCGGTCTCGTCGAGCCTCGATGTCCGAGTTGCGTAGCACGCCCGCCGTCGAGGCCCACGTGGCGAGGGGCTACTGCTACTAGTCTGAGCGCGATGCGAGCGATGCTCTTCGACGCGGTCGGACAGCCGCTGCGGGCGGCGGAGCGGCCGATGCCGAAAGCCGGCCCGGGCCAGCTGCTGCTTCGCGTGCACACGTGCGGGATCTGCCGGACCGACCTACACCTGCTCGACGGCGAGGTGACGGTGTCATCGGTCCCGCGCGTGCTCGGTCACCAGATCGTGGCCACCGTGGAAGGGGAGCAGCGGAGGGTCGGCGTGCCCTGGCTCGGCTTCACCTGCGGGAAGTGCCGGTTCTGTCGCAGCGGGCGTGAGAATCTGTGCCCGCTGGCCCGATTCACCGGCCGCGACATCGATGGCGGCATGGCGGAATACGCGGTGGCGGACGAGCGGTTCTGCTTTCCGATCCCGGAGGGCTATCCGGACCTGCAGGCCGCCCCGCTGCTCTGCGCCGGGCTGATCGGCTACCGGGCCCTGCGGATGTGCGGGGACGCGGAGCGCCTGGGCCTGTACGGATTCGGCTCGGCCGCCCACATCCTCTGCCAGGTGGCGCTGTGGCAGGGACGCCGCGTGTTCGCTTTCACCCGGCCGGGGGACGAAGCGGCCCAGGCGTTCGCCCGCGAGCTCGGCGTGGACTGGGCCGGTGGCGCGGACGAGGCGCCGCCCGAGCCGCTCGATGCGGCGATCATCTTCGCCCCTGATGGCGCGCTTCTGCCCACGGCGCTGGCCGCCCTCGCGCCCGGCGGCACCGTGGTCTGCGGCGGGATCCACATGAGTCAGATTCCGGCCTTCGACTACGACCTGCTCTGGCACGAGCGGAGCGTCCGCTCGGTGGCCAACCTCACGCGTCGGGACGGCGAGGAGTTCCTCGCGCTGGCTCCACAGGTGCCGGTGCGCACCCATGTCGCGAGCTATCCGCTGGTGGAGGCCAACCAGGCTCTGGACGACCTGCGACACGGACGCTTCACCGGCTCGGCCGCGCTCACGATGTAGTGCCGTGATTCAGAGCGGCCAAATTTCTAAATCAGGACACTAGGGCGGGCCGGCCGCCACGAGGACGGCCGGCCGCCACGACGACGGCCGGCCGAGCCAAGAGGGGCTAGGCGGTCGCGCCCGCGGCGGCGACCTCGTGCTTGCCCTCGGCGAACTCCTCGACGATCTTGGCGCAGAACGCGGGGAGGTCGTCCGGGTTGCGCGAGGAGACCAGGCCCTGATCGACCACGACCTCCTCGTCGACGACCTCGCCGCCGGCGTTGCGGATGTCGGTGCGCAGGCTCGGGTACGAGGTCAGCGTCCGCCCGCGGACGAGGTCCGCCTCGACCAGGGTCCACGGTCCGTGACAGATCACCCCGACCGGCTTGCCGTCGGCGAAGAACTTCTGCACGAACTGGATCACGTCGTCTTCCATCCGGAGCCGATCGGCGTTGACCGTGCCCCCGGGCAGGATCAGCCCGTCGTAATCATCGGGCGAGGCGTCAGATATCGGCTTATCCACCTTGATCTTGTCAGCCGGCTCGATGTCGCCGTTCATCGCCTGAATCTCGTCCGAGCCGACCGAGAGCAGCTCGGTGTCCGCGCCGGCCTCCTCGACCGCCTGGCGCGGCTTGTCGTGCTCGACCTGCTCGACGCCGTCGGTGGCGATGATTGCGATCTTCTTTCCCTTCAAGCTGTCGGACATATAGGTCCTCCGTTCGGGTCGGATTCGTTTCAGTGCTACCCGTTTGGGCTGAGGCGATGCATGTCTCCGTGGGCTGGAGGACGCGTATCCTCGCGGTCCCGTGGCTGCTCACGATCGAATACCACGGGGCGGTGCGCTCGGGACCGCGCTGCGGGACGCGGCCCGCTTCGACCGCTCCGCGCTGTCCCTGACCGGAGGCGTGATCGCCGCGATCCCGGTGATCGTCGTGCTGGCGGCGGGCACCGCGATCTCCGGCCCCGTGGCCGGGGTGACGATGGGGGCAGGCGCGATGCTCGTCGGGGTGGCCTGGCGAGTCGGCGGCGGGAGGCCGCCCCTGGCCACGATGGCCTCCGTCGCGACGCTGATGGCCCTATCCACCTTCGGTGGCGCCGCGACCGGTTCTCTGCCCTGGCTGCATCTGGCGCTGCTCGTGCTCTGGGGCTACGGCGGCGGACTGCTCGTCACGCTCGGCCGCCGGACCGCCGTGGTGGGCACGCAGGCGATCATCGCGATCGTGGTGTTCGGACGGTTCTCCCAGCCGATTCCTCAGGCCGCCGGCCTGGCCGGACTGGTCCTGGCCGGCGGCGCGGCTCAGGTCGCGTTTGCCACGGTCGTGCGATGGCCTCCGTCGCTGCGCGTCCAGCGCGATTCGCTGGCTCGCGCCTTCAGGGCCGTCGCGGATCTGGCCCTCGCCCCCGCCGGCGCAAGCAGCGTGCCCGCGGCCCAGGCGATCGATGACGCGCAGGCCACGCTGGCCGCGCCGACGCTGCTCGGGGACCCCGCGATCATGGTGCTCCGGTCGCTGGTCACCGAGGCGCGCCGCGTACGACTGGAGCTGAACACCATCCGTACCCTGAGCCGGCGTCCGGCCGGCGGCGCCGTCTCGCCGGAGTCCGCCGATCTGACCCATGCCAGCGACGAGCTGCGCGCGATCGCGGCGATGCTGGCCCAGCCGGGCCGCCCGCGCGAGGCCGGCCTGGCAGCCGGCCGCCCGCGCGAGGCCGCGGCCGCGCCGCGCCGAGGCCGGCCTGGCCGTCCAGTTTCCTGCCCCGATCCCCAGCGCCGTCGAGGCGAGCGATCTGACGGCGGAGCTCGGGCGCCGGCGCGCCGCGCTTGACGGACAGCTTCGCGCGATCGTGGCGCTGGCCGATCAGGCCCTGGACCCCCCGGAGCGCCGCTTCCGGCCGAGCCGCGGCGCGACGAGGCCACTTCAGCGCGCGCGGCGTGAGCTGGCCGAACTGCGCGCGAACATGTCACTGCGCTCGGCCGCCGGACGGCACGCGCTGCGGCTCGGCGCGGTCGTCCCCGCCACCGAGCTGCTCGCCGAGCACACGCCGCTGGCGCGCGGTTACTGGATGGTCGTGGCCGCTGCCACGGTGCTTCGCCCCGAGTTCGGTGCCACATTCACGCGGGCCGCGGAACGGCTCGTGGGCACGGCGGTCGGAGTGGTGATCGCCGGCCTGGTCACCGCCGGGCTGCATCCCAGCGGAGCCGTGACGGTGGCCGTCGTCGGAGTGCTCGCCGGCGCCGCTTACACGCTGTTTCCGGCCAGCTTCGCCGCGGGCACCGCCTTCCTCACCGCGACGATCGTCTTCCTGCTCAACGCGGTTGCTCCCGACACCTTCACCACGGCCACCGACCGGCTGATCGACACCGTGATCGGAGGGGCCATCGGGCTCGCCGCCTGGTCGCTGTGGCCGACCTGGTCGCGGGGTCAGGCGCGTCAGGCACTGGCCGAGCTCACGACCGCTCAGCGCAGCTATCTGCGAGCCGTCCTCGCGTCGCTGATCGCCGGCCGGCCGGCGGATGAGGACGAGTTGCGCCCCCTGGCCCGGAACGCTCGCCTGGCCTGGACCAACGCGCAAGACAAGGTCGCGCGCTCGCTGGCCGAACCGACCGCGCGGCAGATCGACCCCGACACGAGCCGCGGCATCCTCGCCGGACTGCGACGAGTAGTTCAGGCCATCGCCGTCCTGCGGGTCCTCGATGCCGGCCGGGCGGCGCGGGCTCCGCTGCCGGCCCTCGAACCGCTGGGGGCGGGCTTCGACGTCGGCATGGCCGAGATCGCCAGCGTCATCGCCGGCGGCGGGAGCGGACCGTTTCCGCCGCTGCGAGCGCGACACGAGGCTCTGGTGGCCGGACACGAGATCGGCGAGGTGCTGCTCGGCGAGCTCGACGAGATCGTTGATTCCCTGGATACCGTGAGCGAACTCGTCGGCCTGCGGCCGCCCTAGCGCGCTAGATCAGGGGCCTTAGCCGAAGAGCGGCAGGCGGCGCCGGCGCGCCAGGACGTCCATGCCGTGCTGGATGCTGGCGCGGACCTCCTCGTACTTGGCTTCCACGTACTCGTCATCCTCGGCCAGCCCCGGATCGTCAGCGAGCTCGATCGGATCCTGGAACGCGGTGCGGATCTTCGTCGGCAGCGGAAGTTCGGGCAGCAGAGCCGGCGAGATACCCCACGGCACCTGCAGCGCGATCGGGAACATCTTCAGCCGGGCGACCTTGTCGAGCTGCAGCAGCTTGGCCAGCCGCCGACCGGAGGCCAGCACGGGCATCGAGTCTGGGCCTCCCACGGTTGAGATCGGCACGATCGGCACGCCGCTCCGGATCGCCAACTTGATGAATCCCATACGCCCGGCCAGGATCGCGTCGTCGCGCTTCGTCCACGGGCGCAGCGAGTCGACCTCGCCGCCCGGCCACAGCGCGACGTCGTGCCCAGCCGCCAGCGCGGCTGTGATGCTGTCCGGCGCCGCCGGGAGAACGCCCATGCGGCGGAAGTAGCCGCCGACCCCGGGTAGCGCCATCAACGCGTCGTGCGCGGTGCCGTGCAACGGCCGCGAAGTCCCGAAATGCCGCCACCATTGCACGCCGATCGTCCAGGCATCCCACACGAACGGGGCTCCTGAGTGGATGCCGACCAGCAGCGCCGGCGCCTCGGGGATGTTCTCCCAGCCCTCGAGCTCCATTCGGAACCAGTAGTCCATCAACGGGTTCCAGAAATATTTCTGGCGCTCCATGAATTGCCAATCAGGGCCGTCCAACGACCACTCCCCGGCTCGATCGGAAACCCAGCCCGACACCCCCGATTGGGCCTCGCGCCGCTTGTCGACCTTCCGCTTCGCCGCCTCAGCGTGTTGCTCAGCCTGGGTCTGCCGAGACCGTCCGTTGCTCGCTCGCGACTTCGGACTCGACTTGACGTCCGCCATCGAACCGTCCTCTCCTCGCTGCCTTGTCGCGTTGTGCTTACCCCGGAAGGGTCAGGGTTAAACCCGGGACCGATGCATGAGTAGCCACGAAGGGGGTACAAGGTCAGCCGTGGACAGAGCCGCGCTTGGACAGATACCGCCGCTTCAGGACATACCGCCTTTCGCCGGGCACGCCCCGGATCGGGAGCGCCCGCTCGGTGGCTATGCGGCCCTGATGGGCTCGTTCTTGGCGCTGTGCGCCGGGTTTGCCGGATGGATGCGGGCGACTGGGCGGACGCTGCCGGAGCAGGTGGAGACCAGGGATCTCGTGTTGGTCTCGGTCGCGACGCACAAGCTGGCGCGGATGCTGTCCAAGGATCGGGTGGGCAGCACGATCCGCGCCCCCTTCACCACGTTCCAAGGCGATGCCGGCCACGGTGAGGTCGACGAGGCGGCCCGCGGCCGCGGCCTGAGGCGGGCGATCGGCGAGCTCCTGATCTGTCCCTACTGCCTGGCGATGTGGATCAGTGCCGTATTCCTAGGGGGCCTGGTGGTTTCCCCCCGGCCAACGCGGCTGATCGCCTCCGCCTTCACGGTGGTCACCGCCGCGGACGGGCTCCAGATCGCCTACCGCAAGGCCGAAGAGCAGCTCTGAGACGGGCCGCTAGTTCGCGTCGCGCTGGCGCAGCCGCAGGATGTGCGCCTGCTCTCGCGCGTTACGAAGCTTGCGGGCCTCCCGATGGGCCGCCTCGTTACGGCGGGCGATCTCCTTGGTGAGGTCGTCGAAAGCGGCCTGCGAGGTCGAACGCCCAGGCCCGGGCTCCAGGTTCTGCTTCTTCGTCATGCTTCGCCACTCCTCGTCGCTCTCAGGGAAAACCAAGCCACGGAGAATGCGAGAGCGAAGCAGTCAGCAGTGGAGGCTGCGCCCTACAGTCTACTCGCTGAACGCGGGATCCGGCCGATCCGCGCCGCGCCCTTTCCACGATCGATCGAGGTTCGAGGGCGTCCCGACCTGCGCGCCGACGGCGTTGACGCCTCCGCGTTGGGCGGGAGGGGACGGCGCGGCGGCCCCGACCATCGGGACCGCCGCCCGTTTCATTAGTTGAAGGACAGAGCCACGGTGGCCGTGGAGTCACCCAGCGGCGTTATGTAGCCAACGGCATGCCCGAACCTTGCCCACACGCCGGCGGTGCTCGCTGTGAACCGGAAAGGCACGGTGGCGAAGCTGATGATCTCGTCGCTGAAGGAGACCGATGCGACATCGGTGTCGTGCAGGCCGAGATTCAACGAGCCGCGACAGCGAGCCGTCGAGTCGGTCACGAACGTGCAACTGAACGACGCCGTGCCGACGATCTTCGAGCCGTGATTGTCGGCGCTGGTGCCGCGGTAGACGGCGGGGTAGGTGATGCTGAATCCCGTCTCGGTGTTCACCGTCTGACCACCGTCCAGGAAGAAATTGGCCCGCGACGGAGGGGTGCTCGCGCTGGCTCCGCTCGGCAGCATGATCCCTACCGCCAGTGCTGCCAGCACCAGCAACTTGCTGGCTACTTTCATCTAGTGCCCCTTATGTTGGTTGTACCGTCGCGTGACCTTGGCCCCACGCCACTGGGCGGTCCCGTCCGCCCAGCTATGTCCGACGGATTGGCGAGCATAATAGCCCGGTCTGGACCGGTTTGGCCAATTTTTAGGAAGTTTGGGAGGAGCGCGGTCTGCAGACGGACAATCCGCCGCTCACCTGATCCCCGCCCGGGCGGCGGGGGCTCGAGTTCGGTAGGCGCAGCCACCGGGTAGTGAGGGGCCATGGCCACGAACCACATCCAGATCGATGTGCCGCCTGAGCGCATCTTCGCCGTGCTGGCGGATCCCAAGAGCTATGGCGACTGGGTCGTCGGATCCGACACGATCCGCGACGCGGATTCGAACTGGCCGGAGGTTGGCTCGCACTTTTACCACCGGGTGGGGTTTGGGCCTTTCAAGCTCAACGATCACACCGAGGTGGTCGAGGTCGATCCACGGAGCAAGCTCGTTCTCCATGCGCGCGCACGACCGGTCGGAACGGCCCTGGTGACCATGCTCTGGGAGCCTCGCGACGGCGGAAGCTGGGTGACGATGATCGAGACGGCCGGGGACCTGCTCTCCCATCTAGCCATCAATCCGTTGACAGACTGGATGGTCCATCTGCGCAACACCGAGTCGCTGCGCCGCCTCAAGCGGATCGCCGAGACCGGCGAGCTGAATTCGACCTGAGCGGGCTCAGGCGCGCCAGGGCCGCAGGCGCCGGTCGGCCAGCAGCGCCCGCGCTGCGGAGCGGCCGCCCATGCCCTGGACCGACCCGCCGGGATGGACAGACGCTCCGGCGACGTATAGCCCACGCAGCGGCGTACGGTGACGGCACAGCTCGGGGGCGGGGCGGAACAGGAGCTGCTGGTCGAGTTCGTATGAGCCGCCGCCCAGGTCACCGCCGACGAGACTGGGGTTCTCGGCTTCGGTCTGCTGCGGGTTGCGGATCGCGCGAGCCAGGACGGTGCCTGAGAACCCCGGGGCAAAGCGCTCCAGTTGCGCTTCCACCAGCGCCGCGACGTCCTCGTCGGTGCGGTCGTAGCGAGCCGGGACGTGGGCGTAGCAGTAGAGCGTGTGGCTGCCGGCCGGGGCCCGCGAGCTGTCCAACAGCGTGTGCTGGCCGATGACCAGCGCTGGATGCTCGGGCATGTCGCCACGGACGCCCGCGTCGGCGGCGGCAGCGAGGTCGCGCAGTTCGCCTCCGACGTGCACGACCGCCGCCTCTCGCGCCTCGGATGCGCTCCAGGGCACCGGCCCCCGCAACGCGTAGTCGACCTTGAACGCCGCCGTGCCGTAGCGCCAGATGCGCAGTCGACGCATCAGCCGGTGCGGCAGCGCGTCGTCAGGGAGCAGCCCGGCCAGCGGGCGCGCACTGATCGTGGTCACGACGTCTCGGGCCGGCAGCTCCTCGCCCCCGCTCAGCACCACTCCGGCGGTGCGCCCACCGCGCACCAGGATTTGCTCGACGTGCGCCTGGCAGCGCAGGCTGACGCCCTCGCGTTCCGCAATCCTCACCAGGGCCTGGGCGATCTCGCCCTGGCCACCGGCCGGGAAGGGCCAGCCGTACGTGTGGGCGAGGAGCTGAAGCAAGAACCCGAAAGCGCCGCTTCCGGCCGTGGAGGGAGGAAGTCCGGAGTGCTGCGCCGAACCGGACAGCCAGGCCGTCGGCCGGGATGCGCCATCGAACACGTCCAGGCCGAACGCCTCGATCGATCCCGCCATGCGCCTCGCGAGCAGGAGCGTGTCGCGGCGCAGACCAGCTACCAGCGCGAGCGGCTGGCGGACCGGCGGCAGTGGACCCAGGATCGACTCGGCCAGCCGAAGGGCCAGCGGCCGATACTGCTCGATCAGCGCGCTCCAGGCCCTTCCGGCGCCAGGCCTCGACGCCTCCAGCGAGGCGGCTGTGGGCTCGAGCCCGTGGTGTAACGCGATTGCCGTGCCGTCTTGGAACGGGTGGGCCATGATCGCCTCGGGGTGGACCCAGCGCACTCCTTCGGCCTCGAGCTCGAGCTCGCGCATCGCCGGCGAAGCGACGGTCATCGGATTGAACCCGGCGCAATGGTCGTGGATGAATCCGGGCAGCGTCGCCTCGACACTCGAGGAGGCGCCGCCTGGCCGCGGCGCATGCTCGAGCAAGGTGACGTCGAGGCCGGCCCTCGCCAGGTGAATCGCGCAGACCAGGCCGCTGGAGCCGGCTCCGACCACCACGACACGCTTGTCCGACATGCTTGACGCAGCTACCCGATCTGGGCGCCACGCGAAACTAGCTCGATCATCGGCCGCAAGCACGCGAGACTGGCCCGATCACCGGCCGGCAAGCCGGCTCGGACACCGCGGCTTGTTTGGCCGAGCCCCGGACGTGGCAGGATCCGGCTGTGAACGACGCTCGGCGGTTTGCCTTTGCCTTCGCGCCCCGCTATCTGCGGGCGGCGCGGCCATTCGGCGTGACGCCGGAGCGAGCGTGGGTGGAGGTGGGCGAGAACCGCTTCACGGCTCGGTTCGGGCCATGGAGCGTGCAGACACCGTTGGACAACATCGCCGATGTCGCGGTGACCGGTCCCTATCGCTTTGCCAAGACCGCCGGCCCGGCCCGGCTGGCGGTCACCGACCGGGGCCTGACGTTCGCCAGCAACGGGCGGCGCGGCGTACGTATCTCGTTCCGTAGCCCGGTGACCGGCCTGGATCCGTTCGGGCTCATCCGTCACCCCGAGCTGACGGTCACGGTTGCCGACGTGGACGAGTTGGCGACGCTGCTCGATCACCGCGAATAGCCGACGCGCCCGCCGCGCCGGAGCTCGTCTCAGGTGTGACCGCCGGATTGGAGGGGGCGGCGCAGCTCGACGCCCGCCCGCTCGGCCACCAGTCGCGCCGCGAGCAGCTCGCCGTCCACCTCGCCGTAGCGCACCAGCGCGCGCTCGTGGAGATCGGACACGACCGCCGCGAGTGCGAGCGGCACGTCGAGCTGCTCGCCCAATGTCAGGACGGTCGAGAGCTGCCGGCAGCAGCCCGACAGTGGGAACGACGCCAGGTCATCGCCGTCGAGCAACGCGTCGGCGTCGACGGCCATGAAGCGGCTCGCGGCGGCGCTCTGGCCCACGGCGTCGCGCAGGACATCGAGATCGAGGCCAAATCGCTGAGCCAGTGTCAGCACTTCGGCATTGGCCACGGCTTGGCCGAACCACAGCAGGTTGGTGAGCAATTTGACCAGATAGCCGCTGCCGCTCGGCCCGACAGGCACCACGCGGTCGGACAGCGACTCCAGCACCGGGCGAGCGTCCTCCACGTCGGTGCGCTCGCCGCCGACGAACGAGAGCAGTCGGCCCGCTCGGGCATCGACGGGCCCACCGGCCACGGGCGCGTCCACCAGCCGGAGCAGCCTCGGCCCGACCCTGGCCGCCAGTTGCTGACTCAGTTGGGGCGAGCCGGTGCTCATGTCCAGCCAGATCGCATCGGGCGCCAGCTCGACGAGCAGCTCGTCCGCCACCTGGGAGACCTCCTCGGGTCCCGGCAGCATCGTGATCAGCACGTCGGCGTCACGGGCCGCCGCCGCAGTCGTCTCCCACAACGCGCCGACGCTCAGCAGCTCGTGACGCAGCTCCTCGCGAAGGTCCGTGGCCTGCACGGTGAACCCGCGCTCGACCAGCCGCGCGCACATCGGCATGCCCATTCGGCCCAGGCCCACGAACCCGATGGTGGTACCAACCCCGGCCGGGTCGTCCCCGACGCGCCGGCGACGCCGCTCAGCGCTTATGCGTCGGCGTCCTCTTCGGCGGGCTTCGCGTCTTCGTCGGCGGGCTTCGAATCCTCGCCGGACTCGTCGGGCACGGCTCCGGGTACCGAGGCGTCGCCGCGCTTGCGCTGCCACTCCTGGCGAGTGTCGTCGATGTCGTTGTCGACCTCTTCGCCGCGGTGTTGGAGATCGTCGGCCTCGTCCTCGTAGCGAGCGGCGACCTTCTCCATGTCGCGCTCTTCGGATTCACCCATGGCCGGGAGCTACCCCGTCGTCGTGAGGCGCACACATCGCGCGTTGGTTCGAATCAAGACCTTTACAAGCTGGAAGCGCCCCATGGCGTCATCGGGCTCCCCTCCCGCAACTTGCTCTCGCATCTGACAGGCGCTCCGAGCGGCAGCCTACACCGCCGCCCGGAGCGTCTGCGAGCAGGCGTAGGTCTAGTGCTTCTCGTGCGGCAACGACAACTCGTCGTCGCCCTCCAGCGTCTCCTGCTGCTGGTCCTGAGGTGCGTTTGACTCGAGCTTGTCCGCATCGCCGGACACGTCTTCCTTGCGGCCTTCCTTATAAGCGTGGAGCGAGCTCTCCGGAAGCGCCTCGTCAGCCTGCGACTTGCCGTCTTGGTCGGGCATGGACTCTTCTTCCTGTCGAGGGTTGCCTCTTCGGCTACCCGGGTCGGGGTCGCCCAAACGCTCCGCCCGGGGGACTGACACGGCGTCAACCGGTGCGGCAACGGCTTATTGGCGCCCGCCGAGCCCGGTCACGAGCTCCCGCAGTCGCGCAGGACCGCTGGTGCCGCGGGCCAGCGGAGGGGTCTGGTCATCCGCTCCCTCGCGCATTCCGATCATCACCTCTCGGATCGCCTCAGTGGCGGTCCGTCGAGGCTCCCAGCCCAGTACCTGGCGGGCGCGCACACTGCTCATCAGCGGCACCGACAGCGCCATATCGAGCCACCCCGGCTCGACCGGTTGCAGGCGCATGGCAAAAGTTGCCGCCGCCGCCTTGCGCAGAAGCGAAGGCGGCACCTTCCTGGCCGGGGCGTCCAGCAATGCGGCCAGCTCGGCCGTGCCGATCGCGGGTTCGGCGGCAACGTTGAAAGCGCCCGCCGCGTCGCTGAGCACCGCCCTTCGGTAGGCGTCCCCGACGTCATCCGAGTGGACAGCCTGAAAGCGCAGACCGGGAACGTCGGGTGTGAACGGCACGAGCCCCGAGCGCAGGAGCGCGCGGGGGAGAAACGGACCCACGAACAACCGCCGGATCTCGGTCGCCGCCTCGCGCTTGAAGATCAAGCCGGGTCGCAGACGGACTACCCGGAGACCCGGGTGCTCCTGCTCGAGTCGGTCGAGCTCGCGCTCGACCGCGGCCTTGTGCCGGGAGTAGAACGACGTCGCGATTCCGTCGGTGGGCCACGATTCCTCAACGAACCGATCCTTCGGACCGGGTGAGTAGGCGCCCACCGATGAGGCGTATACGAGCGCAGGCACCTTGGCTGCCACCACGCTCTCGAACACCCGGTGACTGCCGCGCAGATTCACCCGGCTGGTGACTGACTCGTCGCGGCCCGGCTGGATCAGCCAGGCCAGGTGTACGACCACATCGGCGCCGCGGAAGATCGGAGTGAGATCGGAGTCCGCGACGTCCGCCGCGACGAACTCGGCTCCGGCCAGGTCCCGGTTCGGCGCGCGCCGCGCCAGGGCCAAGATATCGTCGACTCCGCCGTCCCCGGCGAGAGCGCCCACCACCGAGGTCCCGACGTTCCCGGTGGCTCCTGTGACGACGACTCGCATGGTTCCGGCCGTCCTACCCGGCGGCGGGAGAGGCGAAAACGGACCCGACCCGCCAGTGGAGCGATCTGCAAGGATCTGTCACCGTGACTATGCCCGGGAGCGAGCCAGACGGCGCGCGGGACGCCCGGAGAGCCGTGCCGCCACCACCGATGCCGCGCGACAAGCAGGGGTGGCGGGTCGCGCCGGCGCCCGACGGTCGCGGACTGCCGGAACCGGACAAGCCACGCCCCCCGCACCGTCTCCGGGGCTTCTGGATCTTCGTGGTGGTGCTGCTGGCCGTGAACTGGATCTCGGTGCTCGCCTTCCAGCCCTCATCCCAGCCGCGCGTGGCAGTGCCATTCAGCCCTTACTTCCTGAACCAGGTGCAAGCCCACCAGGTCAAATCGATCTCCTCCAAGGCAGACGCGATCCAGGGCACCTTCGCGACCAAGTTGCGATATCCGCCGACCGACGCCAAGGCGACGCCGACGACGCTCTTCTCGACCCGGGTGCCGACGTTCTGGAACAACGCGCAGCTGACCGAGCTGCTCCGGAATGAGGGCGTCCAGGTCAACGCCAAGTCGCCCACCACGGGCACGTCTCTGCTGGCAGAGATCCTCCTCGGATTCGGTCCGACGCTACTGCTGGTCGGGTTGTTCGTGCTGCTGGCCAGGCGCGCCCAGGCGGGCGGCGGCATGGGCGCATTGGGGAACTTCGGTCGCTCCCAGGCCCGCCGGGTCGATCCGGAGAAGATCCGGGTCACCTTCGAGGACGTGGCCGGAATCGACGAGGCCAAAGCCGAGCTGACCGAGATCGTCGATTTCCTGCGCACCCCGGAGCGCTTCGAGCGCCTCGGCGGCCGGATGCCCCATGGCGTGCTGCTGTTCGGCCCGCCCGGAACCGGCAAAACGCTGCTGGCCCGGGCCGTCGCCGGAGAGGCTCACGCGGCGTTCTTCTCGATCGCCGCCTCGGAGTTCATCGAGGCGATCGTCGGGGTCGGCGCCTCGCGGGTCCGCGATCTCTTCGCCAAGGCGAAGGAAGTCGCACCGGCGATCATCTTCATCGACGAGCTCGATGCGATCGGCCGCTCCCGCGGGGGCACCGCTGCCATCTCCGGCGCCAATGACGAGCGCGAGCAGACGCTCGATCAGATCCTCACCGAGATGGACGGCTTCGACAGCAACGAGGCGGTGGTGGTGCTCGGCGCCACCAACCGGCCGGAGATCCTCGACCAGGCCCTGTTGCGCCCCGGCCGTTTCGATCGTCGCGTCGGCGTGCAACCTCCCGACCGCAACGGGAGACAGAAGATCCTCGAGGTTCACACTCGCTCGATACCGCTGGCCGACGACGTGGACCTCGGGGCGCTCGCCGCCTCGACGCCCGGGATGGTCGGGGCGGATTTGGCCAACCTCGCCAACGAGGCGGCGCTGCTGGCGGCCAGGCGCGAGCACGACAAGGTGCAGATGGCCGACTTCACCGACTCGCTGGAGAAGATCATGCTCGGCGCTCCGCGCGGGATCCTGCTGAGCTCCGAGGACCGCGAGCGGACCGCCTACCACGAATCCGGTCATGCGCTGGTGGGAATGCTCACCCCGGAGGCCGATCCGGTACGGAAGGTCTCGATCATCCCGCGCGGGATGGCGCTCGGCGTGACGCTGTCGACTCCGGACGCCGATCGGGTCTCCTACTCGCGGGAGGATCTCGAGGCGAAGATCCGGGTCGCGCTGGGGGGACGAGTGGCCGAGGAGGTCGTCTACGGCAAGATCACCACCGGCGCCGAGTCCGACATCCAGCAACTGACTCAGATCGCTCGCCAAATGGTCGGGCGGTGGGGCATGAGCGAGAAGCTAGGTCCGATCAGCGTCGTGCCCAGCGAAGCGGCAGGGCAGTTCTGGCCCGGGGTCAGCGAGACATCGCCCCAGACCCAGTGGCTGGTCGACGAAGAGGTGCGCCAGCTGGTCGATGAGGCCCATGGAGAGGTGACGCAGTTGTTGACCGACCACCGCCCCCAGCTCGACGGCCTCACCCAGGCGCTGCTGGCGGCCGAGACGCTGGACGCGATCGACGCCTACGCCGCAGCCGGCGTGCCGATGCGCGCGGCAGCTGACTTGTCAGCCGCGGCTCCGCCAGGCGACAGCTGACCCGAGTCTCACCCCAGGTCAAACGCTATAGCCGGCGAGTTGGCCAGGTTCCGGCGCAGCCGCCCCAGCCCGAGGCGTTGCCTGCCCTTGACCGTCCCGAGGGGGATGTCGACCTTGGCGGCGATCTCGGCGTGCGTGAGCTCCTGAAAGTAGGTCAGCTCGATCACCTGGCGCTGCTCGCTTGGAAGGCCGCTCAGAAGTTGCCTGACGTGAACAACACGCTCGCGGTTGGCCACCTGCTGGTCGGTGCGCTCGGCGGCCTCGAGCAACTGAACCTGTGGGTGGTCGATCTGCAGGCCGCCGTCGTGGCGGGCCTCTCGGCGCAGCCAGTCCACGCTGCGGTTGCGTCCGATCGCGAGTAGCCATGTCTTCAGCGCGCCGCGGGTGGTGTCGTAACGCCCGGCCGATCGCCAGAAACTGAGGAACACATCCTGCGTCACCTCTTCGGCCGCGCGCTGGGCACCGGTCATGCGCATGGCGAATCTCAGGACCTGGCCGTGGTAACGGTCGTAGATCGTCTCGAAGGCTCGCACGTCCCCATCGATTACGCGGCGCACTAGTTCGTCGTCCTCGAGCGTGGCGGTGGCCGGAGCCGGGGCCGTAGCGATTGCTGACATGAGTCCACTGTACAGCTTCTGTATAGATTCTGTCCAGTAAATGTAAAAGTCGACTACTATCCGACCATGGCGGAGAGCGGACGTCTGCGGATCGGGGAGTTGAGCCGGCGTGTCGGGGAAAGCCCTGAGCTGCTCCGCGCCTGGGAAGCCCGCTACGGACTGGTCGTGCCGGAAAGGACCCCCGGTGGGTTGCGCCTGTACTCAGAGCACGACGAGCGCCGCATCAGGGTGATGCGGCACCACATCGATGCTGGGCTGTCGGCCTCCGAGGCGGCGCGTCTGGCCAAGCTCGCCGACGAAGGTCAGTCCGGATCGACACCGGGCGGGCCGGCCGCGCTCGGGGCGGCCCTCGAGCGGAGCCTCGACCGCCTCGATGAGCCGGCGGCACAGGCCGCGCTGGATCGCCTCCTGCTCGCCTTCGGGCTCCGCCGGGCGCTCGCCGAGGTGATCCTGCCATTTCTGCACCGGCTCGGCGACCGCTGGGCGAACGGGCAGACCACCGTCGCCCAGGAGCATTTCGCTAGCAACGTCATCGGCGGGCGCCTGCGCGGACTGGCTCGCGGATGGGGATACGGCGTGGGGCCGCTGGCCCTCGTGGCCTGTCCGCCGGGCGAGTTGCACGAGCTCGGCCCGCTGGCCTTCGGGCTGGCCCTCCGGGAGCGGGGCTGGCGGATCGCCTATCTCGGGGCTGACACTCCACTGCAGGACATCGCGGCCACCCTCGACCAGTTGGAGCCGGTGATCGTCGTGCTCGCCGCGGTTGCGCCGGAGCGGTTCCTGGACAGCGCCGAGGGTGTGAGCGGGCTGGCGACGCGAGTTCGCGTGGGACTGGCCGGGGCCGGCGCCTCGGCGGCGATCGCCGATCGCCTGGGCGCCGAGGCGCTGGCCGGCGACCTGCTCGACGTCGCGGCAGCGCTAACCCCTAGCCGCGACGCCAGGGGGCCCGTCGGCGATCAGCCCCGGCCGTGAGTGGCGGGCAGCGGGTCGGAGCGAAGCCACGCCAGGACTTCCTGCGCGTGCTGGTTGGGCGGGAAAATCGGGTAGAACGCGCGCTCGATCGCGTCCTCGCGGATTATCAGCGTCAGCCGTTTGAACAGCGTTGTACCCGCTGCATGGAAAGTCGGCAGCCGGAGCATGTCGGACAGGCGCAGCTCGCTGTCGGAGAGCATCTCGAACGGCAGCCGAAGGCGCCCGGTGAGCTCCCGCTGGTAGGCGGTGTCCTGGCTTGAGAGTCCGTACACCCTGGCAGCCCCGGCGTCGATCAGGTCGGCGTAATAGTCGCGAAAGTCGCATGCCTCGGTGGTGCATCCGCGAGCGCCGGGGATCGCGTCCCAGCCTTCCGGGAGGTCTGCGCCCGGAAGACCGGTCAGTGGGTACACGTAGATGACGGTGCGCCCTGGTCCGAGCTCGTCGAGTGCGATGCGTTCCCCTGACGTGCTCGGCAGTGTGACGTGAGGAGCGGGTAGCCCGGCAAGGTGATCGGCCGCTCCGTCGTCCTCGGGGACGGGCAGATCGTCGGGCAGCTGGGTGAAGTCGGTCACTGGCTTCCTGTCTCGAGCAACGATATCCGCGCGGACGGAGTGATGGGGCCGAGCCCCAGGGCGATCGTCCGCTGCTTGAGCAACGATGCAGCCGTGCCGCTGACAGAATTCCACGATCTGTTTCTCGCGTCGGTCGGGGTGGCGGCGACCCTGATCGGTTTGCTATTCGTGGCGATCTCGGTGGCTCATGAGCGCCTGACGGCTGAGAATGCGGCTCAGGCCCACCGCGTCCGCGCCTCGGCGGCACTGACGGCGTTCACAAATGCGTTCTCTGTGTCCCTATTTGCGCTCGTGCCGGGCGTGGGGATCGGCTGGCCAGCGCTGATCGTGTCCGTGCTGGGTCTGCTGTTCGTTGCGGCCTCGCTCTTGTCGCTGCTGCGGGTCCGGGGTTCGCAACCCGACGAGCTCCGCGATGCCGTGTTCCTGGGGGGCCTGGTGATCACATTTGGGATTCAGCTGTTTTCTGGGCTGAGTTCGATCGTGCATCCTCACGATGTCGGCTCGGTCCGGGCGGTCGCCGTGCTCGTGATCGTCTGTTTCCTGATCGGCATCTCGCGCTCCTGGGAGCTGATCGGCGGACCGTCAATCGGCCTCCGTCGCGAGATTGGGGCGATCGGCCGCGCCCGCGGCCGCGACACCGGGGTCGACTGATGCACCGTTGGAAGCCGGCGGTCGCTTGACTTTCCGCGGTATGAGAGGAGAGTGGGCTGCCCGCTATTGGAGCGCCCGAGTCGGAACGGCTCCGGCTGCGACGAGAAAGAGGCACCTACCGGCGCGAGCCGGTAGGTGACTCGAATAGCCGCCAGCATGTCGACGACACTGTCAAGCGGCGCGCGACGGTAGCTCGCGCGAGGTCGCCGACATTCGCCTGCAGTTCGCCGCGCGGATCCCGCGTTAGGCTGATCCGGGTGCGCCAGCTCGCATTCCTCGATGCCGGACGGGTTGCCTGGCAGGAGGCTCCGGACCCTCAGCTTCCCGGCGCGCTCGGCGCGCTCGTGCGTCCCCTGGCCGTCGCCCGCTGCGACCTCGACCTCCCGATGGCGGCGTTCGGCTTCTTCCCCGGCCCGTTTGCGGTCGGGCACGAGACAGTGGCCGAAGTGATCGCCGTCGGGGACGAGGTCACCGAGCGCAGTGTCGGCGACCGCGTGATTGTGCCATTCCAGGTCTCATGCGGCACGTGCGTGGCCTGCCACGACGGGCGTTTCGGCGCGTGTCACACCTACCGCGCGCGGGCAGGTGGCGCATTTGGATTCGGCGAGGCCGGTGGCGGTCACGGCGGCGCGGTGGCCGACGTCCTCGCGGTTCCGGCCGCAGATCACATGCTCCTGCCCGCGCCGCCGGGCAGCGCCAGCGCGCTGTGTTCGCTGCCTGACAACGCCTGCGACGCCTATCGTGCCGTCGGCCCACAGCTGGCCGAGCATCCCGGGGCCGAGGTGCTGATCGTGGCCGGTGCGGCTGCCTCGATCGGCCTGTACGCGGTCTCCTTCGCCCGTGCCCTGGGCTCGGCGCTCGTGCGCTACGTCGACCGCGACGCGGAACGCTGCGCCGCAGCCGCTGCGCTTGGTGCCGAGGTCGAGCATCAGCACGGTCCCTGGCCGCGACGCTACGACCGCGCCCCGATAACCGTCGAGGCCAGCGGCGAGCTCGAAGGCCTGAATGCGGCTCTGCGCTCCACCGACGATTACGGGTATTGCACAGCGGTCGCGATCCACTTCGCACCCACGGTGGCACTACCGCTCCTAGAGATGTATACGCGGGGAATCACGTTGCATCTATCCCGAGCCGATTCGCGCCGACTGCTTCCCGTCGTCCTCGAGCTGTTCGCCGAAGGCCGCTTCGATCCGCTCGCGGTACCGACGACGGTGGTGCCGTGGGACAGCGCCGACGAGGCTTGGCTGGCACCAGCGACGAAGCTGGTACTCGACCGCAGGTGACCAAAAGGAGATCGCATGAAGTCACTGATTGACTCGTTCAGACTCGACGGAAAGGTCGCGATCGTCACCGGCGCCTCCTCGGGCTTGGGGGTAGCGTTCGCCACGGGTCTGGCGGAGGCAGGGGCCGACATCGCTATTTGCGCCCGCCGGGTGGAAAAGCTGGAGGAGACGCGCAAGCAGGTGGAGGCGCTCGGGCGGCGTTGCGTCGCGGTCCCAGCCGACGTCTCCGATCCCGATGACTGCAACCGTTTCGTCGCGGACGCCGTCGCCGCTCTTGGCGGGGTCGACATCCTGATCAACAACGCGGGCGTCGGGACTGCCGTGCCCGCCACCCGGGAGGCGCCTGAGGACTTCCGCCGTGTCATCGAGATCAATCTGAATGGCAGCTACTTCATGGCCCAGGCCTGCGGCCGCGCGATGCGCGAGACCGGGGGCAGCATCGTCAACATCGGCAGCGTGTTGGGCTCGACGACCGTCTTCCTGCCCCAAGCCGCCTACGCCGCCTCAAAGGCCGCGATCATCGGCCTCACCCGCGACCTGGCGCAACAGTGGACCGGCCGCAAGGGCATCAGGGTCAACGCTCTCGCGCCGGGGTTCTTCGCCTCCGAGATGACCGAGCAGTATCCGGAGGGCTATCTCGAGCAGATGATGTTCCGCGTGCCGGCCGGGCGCGCCGGCGAGGCGCGGGAGCTCGTCGCCGCGGCGCTCTTCCTGGCCAGCGACGCCGCGTCCTACATCACCGGCGTGCTGTTGCCGGTGGACGGCGGACTGCTAACGACGTAGCCGGCGGACTGGTCACGACGTAGCCGGCGGACTGCTCACGGCGTAGATTGCGGATACCGGAATCGATTCTTCGGGTTTCCGTTTCAGCCCAGGTCCTCCGCCAGCAGAGCACTAGCCAGGGCCGACAGATCGCCAACGCGCTCTGCCTCGTGAAACCAGGCCGCTGAATATCCGCCGTCAAGACTTGCATCGGCGAGATCTTGTGCCCGGTCCAGCGCCAGTCGCGCTTGACCCGGCTGCGTCCTGCTGGTGTCTGTATTTCTCAATGTCATAACTTGCCTGCCTGGGGATGGGCCGTCGGTTGACGGCGTGTATCAGTGGTACGCATGATCAAGGCATAAGTTTCAATACCAGATTGCTGGTTCAGACATAGGCAATACTTATGGTGTGAATCTACGGCAACTCGAGTATTTCGTGGCGATCGCGGAGGAGGGCTCGTTCACGGGCGCCGCGGAGAGGCTGCTCGTCTCGCAGCCCTCGCTCTCCCAGCAGATCCGGGCGCTGGAGCGGGAGCTCGGGGGACCGCTGTTGGAGCGCCTCCCGAGAGGGGTGCGTTTGACTGCGGCCGGTCAGGCTCTGCTGAGCGAAGCACGGGCGGCGGTCCTGCACTTCGAACGAGCACGCCGTTCGGTCCGGATGGCGCTCGAGCTCGAAGCGGGACAACTCGAGGTTGCGGCCGCCACCTCCGCGGCGGCCGGAATCCTGCCGATGGTTCTACGCGAGTGGCAGCAGCGATATCCCGGTATCGAGATCTCCCTGCTCGAGTTTCCCCACCGCCGAGCGCTTGATGCGGCGGTGCGCGACGGGGCGGGCGACATCGCGATCGGCTCGTTGCCCGGAAACTGGCAGGGACCGATCGAGCCTCTCGGTTGGGAGGAGTTCGTGGTCGTCCTGCCGGATGGCGATCCGCTGCTGAAGCATCGGTCGGTCCCGCTATCCAAGCTCGCCGACAGACGCTGGGTGCACTTCGTGCGCGGCCACGGCCTCGCCGAAGTCGTAGACCTGTGCTGCGCGCAGGCGGGCTTCGCTCCCTGTGTGGCGCTGCGGACCAGTCAAGTCGCGGCAGCACCGCAATTCGCCGCCGCCGGTGTGGGACCCGCCCTGGTCCCCTCGCACGTCGTTCCCGACGCCTTTCAGCGGATCGCCCGTCCTGCGTCCCCACGCCTGACCCGAGCGGTCGTCGCGTTTGGCCGCAGCGACTGGGCGCGAGTCACCGAGGCATTCCTCGCCACGCTACGTAGCCATCGGCTGGGAAACCGGCCGCCGGACGCCATCGATCTGCTCTAGACGCGACGGTTTCCGTTCGACGCGCCGAGCAACCGGCCGGTCCGCGCCGCCGCTCGCACCTTTGCGGACCTGGTCGCGAGCTCCCTGTCTTGACGCGCGGCTCGAGCTGCCGCGCTCCCGCGGCAGCTCGAGCATTCCTTCTCGGTTCGTCGAGCCGGTCGCTCGCGTTGGAGTCAGCCGCGGAGTGTGACTCTCACCGTCGCATTGGCGCAGCTCAGGACCAGGACGACGCGGTGTTGTGCTTGGAGCCGAACCGCCTCCCGGTGGGAGAATCGGAGTCGGATCGTCATCTTGCCAGAGGCGCCTGCCCGTGCCGATTCAGTGGCCACAACCCGCCTGCCGGCTCGGGCCACAAGACGTACAGTGGCTCGCTTTCCCGCCCCCGCCACCGTGACTCTCAGGCCGCGGCGAAGCGCCGTGTGCAGGGAGGTGCCGGTGACGGTCAGGGTCGTCGCGCGATGTCCGGGGCAGCTGACCTTCGATTTGCAGCGGCCCGGGACCGGCGGCTTCTGGGTCGGGGGCGGCGTGGGCCGTGCGGTCGGCACGCCGGCCGGCCCCCAGTCAGGTTGAGTCGCCCCCGGGAGGAGCAGCTGGCTGTTGGCCGACGCTCCGGTCGTGGTGCAGCCACTCGAGAGGCTCGGCACATTGGCGACGTGGACACCGTTCCCGACCGCGAACGCGATCTTGGCGCCATCCGGGGAGAACGTCGGGGTGCCAAAACTTCCGCCGACGGGATTCCCGTAGCGGTAGCAAACCGATGGGATAGTCGATGCCGGGGCATCCCCGCTCGGGAACGCGGTGGGGAACGACGGGATGCTGTAGACCGTCAGCGTCGAGTCGTTCTGGCCGGTCACGAACGCCGCCTTGGTCTTGTCCCGCGAGATGTCGCCGCCACTCACGTGTGGGTTGCCGCCGACGCTGTCGCTGAACCAGTTGTTGACCAGGAATCCAGTCGCCCCCGGGCGGCTGGCGGGCTGATCGACGACCACGTCGGAGTTCGGAAGGTGACTCGGATCACTGAGGACAGTCGTGGCGTTGTCGACCCAAGCCGGGTTGCGCCAGCCCGTGTGCTCGGCGAACCCCGGCTCGCTCCAGTCAGTCGTCCGGTCGCTGTGCGAGTAGCCGGTCCCGGCGTTGTTGATCGCGGTCACGCACTGCGGCGGGTAGCAGCCGGGCGCCTGCGACTGGCTCATGTAGAACCAGCTGTAGGCGACCTTGGTGCCGTCGGGCGAGATCGCCGGGTCGAACGGTCCCCAGAACGTCCTTGACCCGGGCGGGCTGGTGTCACTGACCGGCGTGTCGAAGTCAGCCAGCACATCACCGTAGCGGTCGAGCTTGCGCAGGCGCACGCCCGACAGCGCGATCATCGTCCCGTCGTCCGCTTGCGAGACGTCGGAGTAGTCGCCCGTCGCCGTGACCTGGAACTGGCGAGCGCCATCGCCCGTCGAGAGCCAGACGTTGCCGCCCTTGATGTAGGCGATCGAGTCAGCCTGCGCGGCGGGCGCGGCGAGCGACAGTGCGGCGGCGGCAGCCAGCGCCGCGGCTGCGCCGCCGCGACGAGCCGCGCGCGGGGTGGTGGTGCGGAAGGGGTTTTGCATGACGATGCTCCTTGGCGGGGGTTAGTGTCACCGCCAGGATCGTTTGCGCAACGACGCCGCACATCGAGGACGCCCCTAGTCATCCACCCCAAGGTTTGTGTCGCTTGCCACCCCAAGCGTCGCGGTGAAGAGTCGCGGCGTCGGCCCGGTCACAGCTTCTTGAGCAGACCGAACATGCCGCGCACGACCTGCTTCTGAAGCTGCTTACCTTGTTTGGACTGCAGGAACGTGGTTACCGCGGCGACCCCGCCGCCCGCGGCGCCGGCGGCCTCCTTGTGGTGCTCATCGGGCGCGGGGGCCGCCGGGACGGCGTCAGGGGACGCCGAGGCGGCCGCAGGTTGAGCGATCCGCGCGGCCAGTAGCTCGCGGGCGCTCTGGTTGTCGACGCGCTCGCCGTACTTGGGCCACAGCGCCGAGCTCTTGGCAGTGCTCTCGACGTCGTCGGCCGGGCCCATCCGCGAGACAGGCGGCGTCATCCGCGTGTGCACGACCGGCGTCGGCACGCCGGTCTCGGAGAGGATCGTTACCGCTGCCTCGCCGATCCCCATGCCCGTCAGCAGCGCATCGAGGTCGTAGAACTCGGACTTTGGGAAGGTCGACACTGTCGCCTTTAGCGCCTTGGCATCCTCGGGCGTGAACGCGCGCAACGCGTGCTGCACGCGATTACCGAGCTGGCCCAGGATCTCGCTCGGTACGTCCTTGGGCGTCTGCGTGACGAAATAGACGCCGACACCCTTGGAGCGGATCAAGCGCACCGTCTGCGCCACCGAGTCAAGGAACGACGCCGTGGCGCCGTCGAACAAGAGGTGGGCCTCGTCGAAGAAGAAGACGAGCTTCGGCTTGTCGAGATCGCCGGCCTCCGGCAGCTGCTCGAACAGCTCGCCGAGAAGCCACATCAGCGCGGTCGAGAACAGCTTCGGCTTGTCCTGCACAGCTGGGAGCTCCAGGCACGAGATCACGCCACGACCGTCCTCGGCCGCGCGCATCAAGTCGGACACGTCGAGCATCGGCTCGCCGAAGAACTCGGTGCCGCCGCCATCCTCCAGCCCCACGAGCGAGCGCAGCAGCACACCCACCGTGGCCGACGAGAGCCCGCCTATGCCCGAGAGCTCGGGCTTTCCCGAATCGGAGTCGAGGAACGAGAGCAGCGCCCTCAGATCGGAAAGGTCGAGCAGGGGGAGACCCTTCTGATCGGCATAGTGGAACACGAGCGACAGCGACTGCTCCTGAGTTTCGTTGGCGCCCAGCACTTTGCCCAAGAGCTGGGGCCCGAAGTCCGACACGGTGGCACGAATGGGCACGCCCGGACCGATGCCACCAAGCGAGAGAAACTCGACCGGGAAGCCCCTCGGCTCAAACGGGAGCCCCAGCTCCTTTGCGCGCTTCTCGGCCGCGCTTCCCGCCGCGCCGGCCGCCGCGACTCCGGACAGGTCGCCCTTGACGTCGGAGACGAACACTGGCACGCCGGCGAGCGAGAGCTGCTCGGCGATGCCCTGGAGGGTCTTCGTCTTGCCCGTGCCGGTAGCCCCGGCGATCAGACCGTGCCGGTTGACCATCCGCAGCGGCAGCTTCACCACGGCATCCGGCACGACCGCCCCGTCGTGGACGCCACGACCCAGGTCGAGCGCCGCCCCCTCGGCGGCGTAGGAGGTAGCGATCGTTTGAGCGAAATCGGCCATCGTCCCTCCGGGCGTCGAGGTTATGGCCGTGCACGATAGTGAACGAGGCCAGCTGGTGTCACGGCGCTAGAGCCGCGCCGGTTGAGCAATCCGGGACCGAGCGCTTAGCTCACGAATGATCCGCGCGCTGTTCCAGTGCCGAACGGATCTGATCGACGTGAGCCTCCGCCTGCTCGAGGCTCGATGCCATGACCGTTACGTGCCTGAGAGCCTCGAGCGCGCCATGTAGGGCGTTTCGGCGGGGCGGGAGAGCGCTGTCCACACTGAACCTCAGCCGCACCTCATACATCGTGTACGACTCGGGTGGGCTAGCGGGTGGGTGCTGTGGGTGACCCATGGTGCCTAGGCGCGGCGGCCGCGGCGGCGAAAGCCGATTCCGCCGGTCAGCAACAGGATTAGAGGCACGATAAGGAGGATTGTGAGCATGGTCACCTTCCGGATATTTGGGTAGGTCGGGTTGCACGCGTCGCGTGCTACTGCCGCCAGTCCCCTCCGCACAGGGCTCAGCGGGGCGCGAACCCCAGGGGGATCAACTCGGGCGGAGGCCAGATCACGTCGGCAGTCGCAGCGACGGCGATGTCAGCTGCAGCGACGGCTGGGTCGGCTTGGTCAGCGACCGTCCTAGACCGATCATACTCCCTTGTGCCAATCAGAACGAGCGTCTCGCGCCATGGCGTGCCTAGCTTTCCACTGTGCGTGGCGGCATCGCATCTCACAACATGGCCACTCCCGCTTCTGCGAGTCAACCTCCGCAGGAGATCCGAGGACGCTCTAGCAGGTTTCGAAACACTCAAGTCCAAAGGCGACCCAGCCCGCACGGGGCACCACGAGCTAGCTGGATCTTGATGGCAGGTCCGTGGTGAGCGGCGCGTGCTCCTCGCGTGCGACCTCGAGCGCCTGGTCGAGCCCGCGGCGCACCACGACTTCGACCAGTCTCTGCACCAGCATCCTGGCCGGCAGCACCGCGGCGACCCAGCCGGGAGCGACCACACGGCGCGAGCGGGCCACGATGCCGCGCTCGATCGCGTCGATTCCAACCTTCAGCGGTGAGACTCGATTCCAGGGTCCACGGCCGCGGTGCAGACGGCTGGCGGCTTCGGTGCCGAACCCGCGGCTGGTCATGTCCGTGTCGAGCTCGGCGAAGTACGCGACCCCCACCTTGGCGCCGCTGGAGGCGAGCTCGATCCGCAGGGTGTCGGCCAGGGCCTCGACGCCGGCTTTGGCCGCGCTGTAGGCGCCGAGCAGGGGTGCATGTACCGCGGCCGCCAGCGAGGAGATCGCCAGCGCGTAGCCGCCCTCGTGGGCGATGTGCGGGGCCGCGGCCCGGAGGGTGTAGTAGACGCCCAGCAGGTTGACCTCGAGCGTGCGCTCGAACACCTGCGGGTCGCCGCCGATGATCGGCAGCTGCGCCGCCACGCCGGCGTTGGCGATCACCACATCGAGCCCGCCGAGGTGCTGGACCGCCGCTTGGACCGCAGCTTCGACCTGGGCTCGATCGCGCACGTCGCACTCCACCGCGAGCGCATCGCCGCACTCGGCGGCGAGCTCGTTCAGCAACTCGGGCTCGAGGCCAACAAGCGCGAGCCGTGCCCCGCGGGCGTTCAGGCGGCGCGCCGTAGCCGCTCCGATCCCCCTGGCCGCGCCGGTGATCAGCACTCGGCGCCCGGAAAGCTCGCCGCCGCCCGCCTCGGGTGCCGCCGGGCTCGGATCGGTCTGCACGCGTAGGCTCAGCAACGTCATGGCCAGCATCTCGTAGTGGCCGACGAGCAGGCACAGCTCGATCATCTTCCGCTCGGAGAGCTCGGAGCGCAGCGAGTTCCACAGCTCATCCGATAGCTCGCGCTGCTCGTGCAGTTCGTCGGCGGCGCGCAGGAGGTACGACTGCCGGGGGCTCCAGCCGGGCGCCGTGGCTCCCTCGCGGACGTTGGCGACCTGCTCCGCGCTCAGCCCGGCCGCCCGCCCGAGCCGCGCGTGGTGGTTCCATTCGTACTCACACCGGCAGTTGTGCGCCACGCGGAGGATCAGCAGCTCGGTGTCGGCCCGTGGGAGCGACCCGCCCGGCATCAGGGCGCCGGCGAAGATCAGCCACCGCCTGAACAGGGAGCGGTTCTTGGCGAGCGTGGTGAACACGTTCGGTGGTCGGCCGGTGCCGGCCCCGCGCGCGATCAGCCAGACGATCATGGCGTTGACCCGTCCGATCTCGGCCGGGCTGCCGGGCGTGATGCGAGGTCCGCCGTCGCTCATCGGACCGGCCCGGCCAGCGACCGCCTCATCGCGCTGCGCCTCGCTGATGTACCGCCTCCACGCCGCGCAATGTAAACCCTTTGCCGGGAGCCTGGTCGGAAAACAGGCCTATACGGCATGTTTCTCGACCAGGCTCGCGTTTTGACAACACACTGTTCGTCTCAGAGCTCGCGATGCCGAGGATGAAACGGAGAGGGGGGGATTCGAACCCCCGAAGGACCGAAAGGCCCTTACCGGTTTTCGAGACCGGCGCATTCAACCGCTCTGCCACCTCTCCAGGCGACGGGGTTAACGCTAAACGACCGGTCTGGATCGCGGCACTCAGTGGTCGGTTACGAAACCGACCCCTTAGCCTCGACGGGAGGCGAAGAACGACCGGAGCAGGTCGGCGGAGTCCTCGGCCAGCAGGCCGCCGACCACCTGCGGGCGGTGGTTGAGCGCCGGCTGGTCGAGCACGTTGAGCACGCTTCCGGCCGCGCCGGCCTTGGGATCGTCGGCCCCGAAGACGACGCGAGGCAGCCGGGAGAGGACGATCGCTCCGGCGCACATCGCGCAGGGCTCGAGCGTGACGTACATGACGGCATCGAGCAGGCGCCAGCTGCCGAGCGCGCGGGCCGCCTCGCGAAGGGCGATCACCTCGGCGTGCGCCGTCGGGTCGGTGCGGACCTCGCGCTCGTTGTGGCCGCTGCCGATCAGCTCGCCGTCCTTCACGACGATCGCGCCGATCGGCACGTCGTCGTGCTCCAGCGCCCGGGCGGCCTCGCGCAGGGCCAGGCGCATGAAGTACTCATCGCGCGGGAAGAAATGCGAGTTCAAAGGGATCGAACCGGCGTACAACTTCGGGCCAGCAGGGCAACTTTCGCCTACCCGATGATGTCTTAAGCGTGTCGAGCGCGCCGGCGCTCGTACTCTGGACATCGATCCCGTGAATTCCTTCCTCGCCATTCGTCGTCTTCTTGCCGTCTGGGCCGCGTTCGCGGTTGGGCTGATGGTGAGCGCCGGCTGGGCGGCCGGTACGGCGCGCGCGGCCGATTATGTGGCCGGCCGGGTGATCGTCGGCTACAAGGCCCCCGTCGCGGTGGCGGATCTCAGCCGGCGCATGGGCGCTCGCGTCGCGGCCCAGAGCGCTCCGGCTGCCGGGGAGAACGTGCTGCGCCTGCCCAGGGGCCTGAGCGTCCACGCGGCGATCGAACGTCTGCGGGGGCAACCCGGCGTCGCTTACGCGGTACCCGACTACATCGCCCACGCTGCCGGTTCCTGGACGCCGGACGACCCGGGCCGGGGACACGGGGCCGGCGGATGGGCGCGGCTGCAATGGAACTTCCTGCCCAAGGCCGGGGTCAACGCCCCCGGGGCGTGGGCAAATCTGATCGCCGATCACCGGCCCGGGGGCAGCGGGACCGTGGTGGCGGTACTCGACACCGGGGTGGCTTACCGCAACTGGCATCAGTTCCGGCGCTCGCCGGATTTTGGCCGGACCCGCTTCGTCGACCCCTACGACTTCGTCGCGCACAACGCCTACCCGCTCGATCGCGAGGGACACGGCACCTTCGTCACCGGCACGATCGCCGAGTCGACCAACAACGGCATCGGGGTCACGGGCCTCGCCTACGGAGCCTCGGTGATGCCGGTACGGATCCTCGATGCCCAGGGCAACGGCGACGCCGTCACGATCGCCCAGGGGATCCGCTACGCGGTCACCCACGGGGCCGAGGTGATCAACCTGAGCATCGAGTTCGGACTCAGCGTCACCTCCTCCGACATCCCCGGCATCATCGCGGCGCTGCGCTTCGCGCATCGGCGCGGCGTAGTGATGGTGGCGGCCGCGGGCAATGACGGAGACGGGGAGATCGCCTACCCGGCGCGGGCCACGCAAGTGATCTCGGTCGGGGCGACCACGATCGACCGCTGCCTGGCCGACTATTCCAACTCCGGCACCCGGCTTGATCTCGTCGCCCCCGGGGGCGGCGATGACTCGGGCCTGCTCGCCGATCCGAACTGCCGTCCCTTCCGGACGCTGCCCGACGTCTACCAGACGACCTTCTTCAGCGGCGCGAATCCGGGTCGATTCGGCCTGCCCGGCGGTTGGTACGGAACCTCGATGGCGGCGCCACACGTCTCTGCCGCGGCGGCGCTGGTGATTGCCAGCGGCGTCCTCGGCCGGCATCCGCCGCCCGACCAGGTTCTGACCCAGCTCGAGCGGACCGCCCAGACCCTCGGGACGACCAAGCCGAACACCGACTACGGGTATGGGCTCCTCGACGCCAATGCGGCCACCGCCGCGCCGGCCGCGGTCGCCGGCCCCTGATCCGCAAGCCCAGCGGGTCTAGTGGGTCTCCCGTTTCCGGGAGGCGCACTAAGTGGTTCGGACGATCAGCACCGAGCAGGGCGCGTGGTGCGAGACCTTGTTGGGAACCGACCCGAGCAGGAAGCGCTTGGCCCCCGTCATCCCACGGTTGCCGACGACGATCAGATCGGAGCGCTGCTCCTCGGCCACGTCGAGAATCGCATCGGCCGCGTCGCCCTGCCGCGCGAAGGTCTCGACCTTCGTGACGCCGGCGATCCTGGCGTCCTCCTTGGCCTCTTCCAGCAGGGTGAGGACCTGATCGCGCTGACCCATCATCCACTGGACATCCTCCGGAACTTCCACGCGCTCGCCCCGCAGTCGCTGCTCGGAGACCGGCTCGTAGGCGCTGACGATCTGAAGGCGGGCGCCGAGCTCGCGGGCGAGGTCGAGCGCGTACCGAACAGCCGTCTTGGCGGTATCCGACCCGTCGGTGCCGACGACAATCGAGGCGAACATCGATCAGGCCAGTCTGACGATCGCGATCACCATCCCGGCGACTACGAACACGATGATCGCGGCCTGCAGGTATATCCAGAGCTTGGGCATGGTGAGGGAAGCTATCGGGTTGGGTTCCACTGATGCTGCTGCTCGGGCTCGCGCCGGTATAACGTCACCAGAGTGGCGGAAAGGCTGAATCCTGCGTTGAGGGCGGTCAGCGACGCCGTCCTCGCGGTCGCCTCGCAGCTGTCCGTGGAGGAGGTCCTCCAGCGATTGGTCGATCGAGCCCGCGAGCTGGCCGGAGCCCGCTACGCCGCGTTGGGTATCCCGGACGGCGAGGGGGGGTTCCGGCGCTTTCTCGTGGCCGGCATGGACGACGAGCTGATCGCCGCGATGGGCCCTCTGCCCAGGACCCACGGAATGCTCGGGGCGATGCTCGCCGGGTCGGCGCCCTACCTGACCGACGACATTCATCAGGATCCGCGCTTTCGCGGATGGTGGCCGAGGCAGCACCCGGACATGCGCTCGTTCCTCGGGGTGCCGATCGTCGCGCGGGGTGAGGTGATCGGGGCGTTCTACCTGACCGAGAAGGAGGGCGCCGCGTGCTTCGACGCCGCGGACCGCGAGCTGATCGAACTGCTGGCGGCGCACGCCGCGATCGCGATCACCAACGCCCGGTTGTACGAGCAGAGCCGCGAGCTGTCGATCCTGGCCGAACGCAACCGGCTCGCTCTGGAGCTTCACGATGTCGTCTCCCAGAAGCTGTTCTCGATGATGTTGACCGCCGAGGTCGTCAGCACCCAGCTCGAGCACGACCCCGCCTCGGCCCGTCAACATGCCGAGCGTCTCCGGGTGCTGGCCCGCGACGCGCTCGACGAGCTCCGTTCGCTGATTCTCGGCCTGCGCCCGCCGGAGCTCGAGCGCGACGGCCTCGAGGGCGCGCTGCGCAAGGAGATCGAGATGTTGAGCCGGGCCCACCCGGTCGAGATCGAGCTGCACAGCGAGGTTGCCGCGCCGGACGGCAGCGCCGACAGCGAGCGTGACTTCGTGATCCTCCGGATCGTCCACGAAGCCCTCCAGAACTCCCTTCGCCACGCCGAAGCTGCTCACATCGTCATCCATCTCCGGCCGGACCGGGTCGAGGTGACCGACGACGGGATCGGCTTTCAGCCCGACCGCGCCGAGCTGCGCTCCCGCCACCTGGGACTGACCTCGATGGAGGAACGGGCACGCGATCTCGGTGGCCGTCTACAGGTCGTGTCCGCGCCCGGTTCCGGGACGACGGTCCGCTTGGAGCTGATGTCGTGATCAGGGTCCTGGTCGTCGACGACCACTCGGTGGTCCGAGAGGGTCTCCGGGCCTTCCTCGAGCTGCAGGACGGGATCGAGGTGGCCGGCGAGGCGGCCGACGGAGCGGAGGCGATCGAGCAGGCGCGGCGCCTCCGGCCCGACGTGGTGCTGATGGACCTGATGATGCCGCGCGTCGACGGGGTCGAGGCGATGCGCGGCCTGCGCGAGTGCTCGCCCGAGAGCCGCGTGATCGTGCTGACCAGCTTCCTCGAGGACGAGCGGCTGCTGCCGGCGATCCGGGCCGGCGCGGCCGGTTACCTACTGAAGAATGTGGCACCGGCCGAGCTCGCCCGCGCGATCCATGCCGCCCACATCGGCGAGGCGATCATCGATCCCGCCGTCGCCGGCCGCCTGGTGCGGGCGATCGCCGACGGCGTATCGGTGAAGGTGACCGAGCCCGGTCAGCTGACCCGGCGGGAGCGGGAGGTGCTGGAGCAGATCGTCGCCGGCCGCTCGAACAAGCGAATCGCGGTCGAGCTGGGGATCTCGGAGAAGACGGTCAAGACGCACGTGGGCCACGTGCTGGCCAAGCTCGACGTCGCCGATCGCACTCAGGCGGCACTCCTGGCCATCCGCGATGGCCTCGTGCCACGCCGTGCCGATCAGCCGGATCAGACCGGTCAGGCGTAACCGAGCCGGTGCAGGAGCTTGTTCAGCGCCTTGATGTAGTGCTGGCCGTTGACCAGGCCGCCTTTCAGGTGGCCGAGTTTCAGCTCGTGGGCGAGCGTGCGCTTGACCAGTGCCCGGTGCCCGAGCAGGTCCTCATCGGCCGCCCACGCGGCCAGCACGCCCTCGCCACTGGCGAGGTGGTGCTTGAACAGCCTCAGCCAGAGGGCCGCGTCCTTCGCCACCAGACCGCGGTGGCTCCGGGTGACATCGGTGAAGCGCCCGGAGCCAAAGCTCCAGATCTGCAGCGGCAGGCCGGAATCGGCGAAGCTGGTGAACGCATAGGCGAAGTTGTCGTCGGCGGAGATGAACTGCGGGCGGCCGCCCGGTCCGATGGGCTTGATCCGATAGCCCGGATCGCCGAAGTCGCGCTCGGTCTTGGCGTAGGACCCGGTGGCCGAGCCGTAGGCGAAGACCTGGGCGACGACGCAGCAGTGCGCCCCACCGGTGTAGAGGTCGAGCACGACCTCGGGCTCACCGTCGCCGGTCAGATCGAGCACGCGGACGGAGCTGGAGCCCGAGCCGATCGGGGCTCCCGGCGCGCACTGCGCCCCGCAATTCGGTGAAACGACGGCCTGGTCGTAGGCCGTGCGGCCGGCACGGACGATCCTCAGCCGCTGCTTCCGGTAGGTCCTGAACCCGAACTTGTCCGTGGTCGACTTGAAGGAAAATGCGGCCGTGACCTGACCGCTGCTCGCCGTCTGCGTGGCCGCCGGCGCGGACGCCGCGGCGACGAGGAGGACGACTCCGAGGACAAGCGCGATGACGGCTCGGCGACACATGCGCTCGCGCATCCTAGCTCGTTACCCGGCGGTGGACCTAAGACCAATTACCCCTGGTAAGCGGGACCCGGTCCGGCGTAGATTGACGCCATGCCATTAGCCATCATCACAGGAGCATCCCGCGGTCTCGGCCTGGCGCTGGCCCGGGCGCTGGCCCGCCGCGAATGGGCGCTGGTCATCGATGCTCGCGGCGCCGAGGACCTGCAGCGCGCGGCGAGCGAGCTGTCAGCGCTGACCGAGGTCGCGGCGATCGCAGGCGACGTCGCCGACGAGCGTCACCGCCGAGCCTTGATCGACGCCGCAGGAGAAGCCATCGACCTGCTCGTCAACAACGCGAGCACTCTGGGCCCGAGTCCCCAGCCGTCGCTGGCCGACTACCCGCTGCAGGCCCTCGAGGCCGTCTATCAAGTCAACACCGTGGCGCCGCTGGCGCTCGCGCAGCTCGCGCTGCCGCGGATGCCGGATGGGGCACGGATCATCAACATCAGCTCCGACGCGGCAATCGAGCCGTATGAGGGCTGGGGCGGCTACGGCTCCTCGAAAGCGGGACTCGAGCAGCTCACCGCGATCCTCGGCGCCGAGCATCCGGCGCTGCGGGTCTACGCGGTCGACCCGGGTGACATGCGCACGCAGATGCACCAGGCGGCGTTTCCCGACGAGGACATCTCGGACCGTCCTCCGCCGGAGGACAGCGTTCCGGGACTGCTCACGCTGATCGACGGGGACCTTCCCAGCGGGCGTTACCGCGCCCGCTCCCAGGCGTTGGTGGGCGAGACCCAGTCATGAGCAGCCTGGCCTTCGAGCTGCCGAGCCGGCTGGAGGCGCACGATCCGCCCGAGGCCCGTGGATTGGCCCGCGACCAGGTGCGGTTACTGGTGGCCGAGCGCGCGAGCGGGGATATCGCGCATTCGAGCTTCCGGGACCTGCCTGATCTACTCGCGCCCGGAGACCTGCTCGTGGTCAACATCTCCGCGACGCTCCCGGCCGCGATCGACGCGACGCGCGCCGACGGCAGCCGGGTGCGACTGCATTTCGCCACCCGCGCGCCAACCCTCGATGGCAGCTGGCGCGTGGTGGAGGTGCGCAGCGAGGACGGCGGCTCCCCCGTCCGCGGGCGGGCCGGCGAGCGACTGAGGCTGGCCGGCGGCGGGGCGGAGATCGAGCTGGTCGCACCTTACGTCTCCAGCGCTCGGCTGATGCTGGCGCGCTTCCACGGCGAGATCGGCGTCGAGGACTACCTCGAGCGTCACGGCCAGCCGATCCGTTACGGCTATCTGAGCGGGAGCTGGCCGCTCGAGACCTACCAGAATGTCTACGCGACGATACCCGGCAGCGCGGAGATGCCGAGCGCCGGTCGCCCGGTCAGCGCTGAACTGCTCGCGCGGCTCGCCGCTCGAGGGATCACGGTCGCTCCGATCACGTTGCACTGCGGCGTCTCCTCGCCGGAGCGTCACGAGCCGCCGTTCCCCGAGCAGTACGACGTGCCGGAGACGACCGCGCGGCTGGTCGCTTCCACGCGCCGCCGGGGTGGGCGCGTGATCGCCGTCGGCACCACCGTGGTGCGCGCACTCGAGACGGTCGCCGACGTCGGGTGGGGACGAGGCTGGACGAACCTCGTGATCGGCCCGCACAGGGAGCTGAGGAGCGTCGACGGCCTGATCACGGGCTGGCACGAGCCCGAGGCGTCACATCTGCAGATGCTCGAGGCGGTGGCGGGACCCGGCCTGCTGGCCCGCTCCTACCGGGCTGCGCTCGGCCATGGCTATCTCTGGCACGAGTTCGGAGACAGCCATCTGATCCTCCCCTGAAGGCGGCGACGCGGTCCTCAATGCAGGTCGGCGAGGGCGAGGTCGTCGAGCAGGCCGATGGCCCGCGGGTCCTGACCCGGTTCGATCAGCACGGCGCCACCTGGCCAATACGGATTCGGGGGCTTGGCTCGATGCACGAGGAGTGGCTCGTAGAGCCAGGAGCCGGTGTTGAGGATCCGCGGGGAACCCTGCGGGCCCTGCCATTTCTGCGGGTCATCGCCGGCCAGCGGGCCCAGCCGATGGACGTGACCGAACACGACGAAATCGGCCTGAACCCCGAGGCGATGCACCACCCGGGCCAGGGCCGGCATGCTGGCGCGGTTCATCTGCATGCGGAGCACCGCTGAGATCAACGGGGCGTAGCGCTCGGTGAGGAACCGGCGGCGAAACCGCGGCATCGTCGAGGCGCGGATCACCTCGGCGATGTCGTCGAGCAGCGCCGCCAACGGTCTCGGCACCCAGCCGGCGGCGCGGGAGAGGGATATGCGGCGCCCGAGCTCGTAGTCCATCGGCGTGGCGTCGTCGATCGGCAGGCCCCTGAGCGAACCCCGGCCGATCCCCACCGCCGACTCGGGCCTCAGGTGCTGATCGAGATAGTGGCCGTGGGTCGCCCAGATGCGCTCGGTCAGCCACAGGCCCGGGTAGCTGACCCTGACTCTCGCCGGGGCCAGTTCTTCGGTTACCCGCGCGAGGGCCGGGGTGGCATCGAGCGGCACCATCGTCTCGTTGGCCAGCAGCGGGGCGGTGCGCCGGATCCAGGGGCGCACCAGCGGACCGTCATGATTGCCGGGAACGAGGACAACCTCGCGCTCGGGTCCGAGCGCCGCGCCGATCGCCCTGAGCACCGGACCGGCGACCTCCATGGCAACGCGCGATCGTCCCTCGATCAGCTCGACGATGTCGCCCAGCAGCACCAGTCGATCCGTGCGGCGGACCGCCTCCAGCAGCAGCGCCAGCGGGGCCGGCCGGGTCAGCACTCCGTGCCCGAGCCGGCCGCCGAGGTGAAAGTCTGAGATGACGAGGGTCCGCGACACGCGGGGCGCGACGATACCCCGGCGCCCCGCGGAGGGGCGGAGCGGTTAGCTGACGTAGATCGACGAGGCGAACTCGACCGGCACGCCGCGGGCGATGACCAGCACCGGGCAGCTTGCGTCGTCGATCGCATGCTCGGCCTGAGCCGAGATCATCACGTGGCCGTCGGCGGCCTCGGGGCGGGAACCGACGATCAGCAGATCGACCCCGTAGGGCCGGCTGCTCACCGTAGCGCCGAGGCGATCGGCCAGCGAGTGCGCGGTGTCGAGCGCGGCGCGGTCATCGGGAGTGGCCAGCACGCCGATCGTGTGAATCTCGATCTCGCGTCGAGAGCGGTAGTTGGCCGGGGCGATCGCCACCGCGGTGCGCCCGCCGGCGAGCAGCCGCTCCGCGGAGCGCTGGGGCGCGACGTGGCCCGCGGCGGTCCGGTAGTCCGAGCCGAAGATGGCCAAGTCGGCCTGCTCGTGCTCGGCCAGCCACTTCAGACCTTCGCCGGTGGAGGCGTGGACGACGACGCGACGCTCCACGTCGAGGTCGCCGAGCCAGCGGGCACCGCGCTCGAGCAGGGCCTCGGCCTCATGCTCCTCGAGCTCCTCACGCGAGCGCTCGGATCGCGTGGTGTGCCGGACGTAGGCGAGCGTGATCTCGGCGCCGGCCTCGGCCAGCACACGAGCCAGGGCCAGTGCGTCGTGGTCGTTGAGGGTGTCGTCGTAGGAGACGATCGTCTTCGGGGCCATGTCGAGCTCCATCTCTCTCGGTGCGGGGAATCTCTTGAAGCTTCGGCGGAGCATCCCAGTCACCTTGCATCAGCACAAGTGAACTTAGTCATCAACATGATAAGTTTTGCTAATGCTAAACCTGGGTCGTCTCAAGGTCCTGTCGGAGGTGATCGGGCGCGGATCGTTCTCGGCCGCCGCGGAGTCGCTGTCCTACACGCAGTCCGCCGTCTCCCAGGCCATCGCCCGGCTCGAGGCGGAGACCGGGACGACGCTGGTCATCCGGGACCGGCGCGGCGTCCGCCCAACCGCAGCGGGAGCCACGCTGGTCGAGCACGCCGAGTCGATCTTCGCGCAGGTTCAGGCCGCCGAGGACGATCTGGCCGCGGTGCTCGGCGTCCGCGGCGGGCGGCTGCGCGTCGCCTCGTTCCCGTCGGCCGGCGCGACGCTGATGCCCCTGGCCGTGGCGACCTTCCGTGAGCGACACCCAGACGTGGCGTTGACCCTCGCCGAGGGCGAGCCCGAGGAGATCGCGCCGCGGCTGCGGGCGGGCGAGTTCGACCTCGCTCTGCTCTTCGCCTTCCCCGGCGTGCGGGAGCGCCCGACGGCCGGACTGCGCTCGGTCACCCTGCTACAGGACCCGATGCACGTCGTGCTCCCGGCCGAACACGCCCTGGCCGACAAGCCCGAGCTGGCGCTGGAGGATCTCAGCCGGGAGGACTGGGTCCAGACCTCCGCGCCGAGCGCGTGCGCTCGTCACGTGGTCAGGTCGTGCGTGGCGGCTGGATTCGAGCCCCACGTGACCTTCGAGAGCGACGACTACGAGACCGTCCAGGGCCTGGTCGCGGCCGGCGTCGGGGTCGCGCTGATCCCGCGGCTGGCGTTGACGCGAGTCCATTCCGGAATCGTCGTGCGAGCGCTCGCGCCGCATAGCCCGGAGCGCAAGGTGGTGGCGGCGACCAACTCGGGCCCCGGCGTCGCCCCGGCCGCCAAGACCATGCTGAAGGTGCTCTCCGACGTGGCCCGTCAGTACTCGCGTGGGAGCATCGAGCCGGCGCCCTCGACGTCGGTCAGGGTCATCACGCGCGGCGTGCCGACCAGTAGCCGGCAACGTCAGCCTGAGCGCGCCTCGGCAACGTCAGCCTGAGCCCGCCTCGGCGCGGTGAGAACGACCACGAACCAATCGCTCTCGTGGACGACGGTGCCCCCGCCCAGCTCGTCGGCGAGCTCAGAGCCGCGGAAGTAGCGCTTGTAGACCTGGAAGCTCGACCCGTCGTTGAGGACTCGCTCCTGGTGCTCCTCGGGCCGATGGTCGGGTCGGACCGCCGAGTCCACGATCACGAGCTCCGGCGCGAGCCTGGCCGCCTCCCTGAGAAATGCCAGGCGCTGGGCGGGGTCCAGGTGTCCGTAGAAGTGGGCGGTGAACACGCGGTCGAACGCGTCATCGTCGAACGGCAGCGTGAGCGCGTCGCCGCGTACGAGCGTGGCGTCCGGCAGGCGCTCGGAGGCGATCGCGAGCATCCGCTCGCTCTGGTCGAGTCCCGTGATCTCGCCACGCAGGTGGCGGGTGAGAAAGCCGGTCCCGCAGGCGACGTCCAGCGTCCGCCCTGGCGTCAGGCCGGCAAGTGTCCGCTCCAGGGCGGCAACGGCCGGCGCCCAGCCCGGCCGCGCGCGCTGGGCGAACTTGCCGAGCCCGAGGTACCACTCGTCGTACTCGGGCGCGCGGGTGTCGTAATACGTCTTCACCTCCGCCTATTTTTGCAGGGGCGGCGGGCGGCCCGGACTGGCGGGCGGCTGCTTGACTCGGGTCCATGGCGACGCGGAGACGGCTTTCCTTCGGCGAGGTGGCGCCCTTGTATGACACCGCGCGCCCGTCGTATCCGACTGAGCTGATCGACGACGTGATCGCGCTGGCGCCGATGCGGGGCCGGCCGCGCGCGCTCGAGGTGGGGGCGGGGACCGGCAAGGCGACCGTGCTGTTCGCCGCCCGCGGGATCTCCGTGCACGCGCTCGAGCCCAGCCGGGAGATGGCCGCTGTGGCCGAGACCAACTGCGCGCGATACCCGGGGGTCACGATCGAGATCGTCGAATTCGAGCGCTGGGGCCGCGGCGGCCGGAGCTTCCCGCTGCTCTACGCCGCCCAGGCCTGGCACTGGATCGAGCCCGAGCTGCGCTACCCGGCGGCGCGCGCCGCGCTCGAGCCAGGCGGGCTGCTGGCGGCGTTCTGGAACCGCCCCGAGTGGGACCGCTGTCCCCTGCGGGACGCGCTCGAACGTGTCTACGCGCGCTGCGCGCCGGATCTGGCCGCGCACGGGCCGATGCGTCCGGCCCGGCGGCCGAGCGGCGAGATCTGGAGCCGGTGGGACGAGGAGATCGCCGCGAGCGAGGGATTCGAGCAACCGGAGCTCCGCAACTACCGATGGCCGGCGGAGTACTCGACCCCACAGTACGTCGCGTTGCTCCGGACCCACTCGGATCACATCGTGCTGGAGCCCGGTCAGCGCCAAGCGCTGCTCGAAGGAGTCGCCGCGGTGATCGACGGCGCCGGCGGCACGTTCGAGCTGACCTATGTCGCCCGGCTGTGCCTGGCCCGCGCGGTCTGAGTTCAACGGCGCCCGACGAACTGCACGCGCGCCGTACTCCAGTTGCTGAGCCCGGCCGCGCCCCGCGCGCGGACGCGGAATTCGTATGTCGCGCCGGCCCGGCCCGTGAACCGCAGAGAACGATGGGTTGTCGTCAGCAGCGTCCGCCAGCGGTGAGCGCCGGCGCCGGTCCTCCGGTCCTGCACGGTGAAGCTCAGGGCCGTTGCCTTCGTCGTGCTCCAGCGCAGCGTGACCCGAGGCAGGCCGGATCGGCTCGAGACCCGCCTCGGAGCCCTGAGCCGGATCGCCGGGCGGGTGCTGCAGGCCGCGGCTCGAGTGAAGACGTCGGCCCCGAAGCTCTGCTCGCCCGGCAGGCCCGCGTAGGCCAGGTGGGGGAGGGCGAAGACGTCCTCGACGCTGCGCAGCATCGCGTAGTGGTTATACGACGCCTGCGAGACGGTGCCGGGCGCTATGCAGGGCGACAGCATGACCGCGCCGACATCGCCTCCGCCCGGTCCGATCAGACCGGGCAGCGGGCTTCCCGGCCCGGCAATCTCGCCGCAGCAGGAGGCGGTATCCGTGTTCGCCGATTCGTCGAAGGTGATCAGCAGCAGGCCGTTGTCGCGCTTGAATGCCGCCGATGCGGTGATCCGGGGCACCCAGGTGCGCAGGAACGCATCGGCTTGGCTCAGACCCCCGGGCTCGCCGTCGGCGCACGGGAGGTCGTGGCCGTCATGGCAGAGATCCGGCGTGATGAACGTGTAGTTCGCCGTGTTGGCGGCGCTGGCGAGGTCGTGCGGGAGCAGGTCGAGATTGACCACGCCCGAGTCGCACAGGGTGGTGTCGTCGATGATCGAGTGGAAGTACACGAACGGGTTGTGCCGGGTGGCGTAGCCATCCTGCGCGGTCGCCCGCTGGGTGTTGTCGATCGTGCCCACGCCGGGATGACCGCACTCGCTCGCCTCGCGGAGCGGGTCCGCTCCCATCCCATCGTTGTAGTCGCGCCAGGTCAGTCCGGCCGAGCCCAGCTGATCGGCGATCGTCTTCACGGTGGTCGGATAGATGCAGCCGCTGCCCTGAGCCTGCCCGTCTTTGCCGATCGTGCCGGGGCTGAGGTTGACGTAGACCTGGCAGTCCGTCTGGGTCTGCAGGTTCGGCGCCTGCCCGGAGACCATCGCGATGTAGTTGTCGTTGCTGAGGTGACCGGTGGCGAAGTAGTTCGGCAGGTACGCGCCCTGGGCGCGCAGTGTCCCGGCGAGGTATGGGGCGGGCGAGCCCGCGCCGAAGGTGGTCGCGTTCGACTCGTTCTCCAGCACGATGATGAAGATGTGGTGAATGGGCGGCGTCGACGCGGCGGCGGCGGAAGGGGCCGCGACGGGGACCAACAATGATGCGAACCCAAGCGCCAGCCAGAGCCGCGCCCGGGTCACAGCGGGACTCCGCGGCCGCACCGCCGCAGCGCGGCCCGCTTGTCGGCCGCGGCCAGCCGCCTGGCCGGAGCGACGCCACGGTGCTGGCGGCGCGCCCGGGCGAGCGCCACGCGGGCAGCGTCGTAACGGTTGGCGGCCACGGTACACCGCTTGGAGACGTCGACTTGCAGCGATTGGTCGGTGGCGAACTGTCGGTGGTCCCCCTGCTCCTCCAGGTATGCGCACACCGTCTGCACGCCGTAGGCCCCGGGTCGCCCCGAGCCGCGCGTGGCTCCTGCGTAGGCCACGCCGGTGGCCGGTTGCGGTGACAGCGCCCGGTCAAGCAGGACGGCCCCCGGCGTGGAGGCGAAGGTGCCGCCGCATTCGGGCGCCAGCTTTACCCGGATCCGCAGCGGCGCCGAGCTGTCGAGGGCACCGGCGTCGGCGCTGATCGACACGGTGATAGCAAGCTTCGCGTGCCTGCGTGCGACGGGCGCGACCTTGATGGCCAGTCGCACGGGAGTGAAGCTGTCGCCGCTGGCCAGCGCCGCCGGGATCACCACCACGGCCACGGCCAGCGCCACCAGCCCGGCCCTGGCGCGCCCGTGCCTCACGGCCTTAGACCGAGCTTCGACGGATGGCGGTACATCCTTGCCGGTGTGGCCGGACGGTAGTCGAATCCCAGCCGCTCGAGGTAGCCGGTGGTGAGCAGGGCGGCCAGGTCGTGCGGTTTGGCCCGGGACACGGCCGCGTCGAGTTGCCGGACGCCGGCCCGCGCCGGTGCGTGGGCGCTCGGGACGGCCGCGCAGGCGTGGCCGATCACGTGCGCCGGGGTGGGCAGCGGCGGCGGATCGAGCCGCGGCTTGGACGCGTAATCGAACGCCGCGGCGATGTTGTTGGCGTAGAGGTCACGCGGGGTCAGCGGTGGCAGGCCGTAGCGGTAGCGGATCATCTTGAGAATCGACTCGAAGCCGTAGATCGAGTGGTCGACGTGCCCGGTCCGGGCGTAGGGCGAGACGACCACGGCGGGGATCCGTAAGCCCATCTGACCGAAGTCGTTGCTCAGGTTCGCGCTCGCCCGGAGATCGGGCACGCGCGGCGGCGCCACGTGGTCGAAGAAACCGCCCCACTCGTCGTAGACGATGAACAGCGCTCCACGCTTGTACTGGGGCGACTCGATGAACGCGTGCACGACATCGGCCATGAACGCCTGACCGACGCGCACGTCGGCGTGGGGGTGGTCGTCGCCGGAGGTGCCCTGACTCTCCCCGTTGAACGCGGGGTCGACGAACGACAGCGCCGGCAGCTTGCCCGCCGCCGCCTGCTGGTAATAGTTCTGCACCGGGCTCGAGCGGGCCAGGCCTGGCGCGCCCCACAGCGCGGAGACCGGTATGTCGTTGTAGTAGTAGTGGTTGGAGACCCCGGCCCGGGAGAGCGCGGCGAAGATCGTCGTGTCCGGGAAGCCGACCTGGCCGCCCGTGCTGATCGGGATCGAATTGTCGATCCGGCCGTAGGACTGGCCGGCGTGCATGTATTCCCGGTTCGGGTACGTCGAGGACAGCAGGGAGCAGAAGAACCGATCAAACGCCGTGAAGGCCTTGGCCAGGTGCGGGGTGAAGGGCAGATCGGCCGCGGTGTAGTAACCGATCGAGAACACGTCGCTCTGGGCCTTCAGGAACCCGTCCATCCGGCCTCCATCCATCTCCGTGCGCCCGCCCTGCCAGGAGTGATCGGGATCGAGGAAGGCGCAGCCTTGGAAATCGGTGGAGAGCCGGTGGGTGGCGAACTTGTGCCCCGCGCTGTCGGCGTAAGTCAAGCCGGCCTGGCGACCGTCCGCGCCCGGGAGCCAGCCGAGGTAATGATCGAACGACCGGTTCTCCATCATCAACACGACGAACGTGTCGATCGGCAGGTTGCGCGGGGACGGGATCCGGACGCGCCGCTGACGCCGGGCCGCCTCGGCCACCAACGTGTCGGGGCTGAGGGCCAGCCCGAGGCTCGCCGCCAGTCCCGCGCCCACCGCCGTGCGCTGCAGGAACTCGCGACGAGAGTGGTACTCCTCCGGCGCGCTCGCCCGGAGTCGCTCGGCCTCGAGCGGATCGCGGATGTCAGTCACCTGTGAGCATCCTATTGATCCTCGCCGGCGCCGGAGGTGTCCGATAACACGGACTATTTGCGGGTTATGTAGCACGCCCCCCGCCGGGCGATGCCGAAACGGCCCTAGGACTCCTGGATGTGATCGGCCTCGCGCGGACCTGGAAACGGCCGGGTCAGGCAGAAGCGCTGAAGCGTGGCCTCCGGCACGCCCTCGACGCCGGGGGTGTCCGACGCGATTCCCTGGGTGTGCGGGTCATCGGCGAAACCGCCGACCTCGACCGAGTGCGCCGGAGTTCGGTAGCCCGAGATGCCGGTCAGCTGTAGCCCCAGCGCGCGGCCGAGGACGTCAAGACGGGCGGCGATCACCGGCTCCTGGCCGACGCTGTAGTCGGTCCCCGCGGCGGGGAAGAACCCGGTCGAGCCGCCGTGGGGGACGAACGGTGTACTCACGCAGCCGGTCGGCGCAACCCCGCCGGTGGCGAACGAGGCGCCCTGCGCGGCCACGGCGCGCCGCTCCAGGATCCTGGACTCTCGGGTCAGCGTCCGGCGCAGCGAGGTCAATCTCGTGGTGTCACGCCGTCTCGCTTGGGCGTAGACAAGTTGACGGTTGACGATCGAGAGCTTCAATTGCGCGACCTGGTCACGCTCGACGATCACGGCCGCGGTCGCGCGCTGGCGGCGGACCTCCTGCTGTCGGAGGCTCAGCGCCTGTGCCGACACCGACCGGCGCAGGTTGGCGACGAGGCTGGTCGCGCGGCTGTCCTGGCGCTCGATCGCTTTCAGATCGCGCAGCCCGGTGAGCAGGTTGCCCCACCCGTTGGCATCGACGATCACGTCGACGACCGTCGGCGGCGGCGACTCGTAGCGCGCCCGCAGCTGCGCGGCCAGGACCTGGCGATCGCGGGCGTAGTCACGTTCGAGCAGGGCGAGCCGGCCGCGGGCGTCCGACAGCTGGTCTCGCACCCGGAAGAGTTGCCGCTCCTGCACGCCGACGCTGCGCTCGATCACGTTCAGGCGGCTCTGGAGCGATCCGATCGTCCCCTGATAGCCCTGGATCTTGTTGGTCTCTGCCTGGATCCGGCCCGAGAGCTGACCGGCCTGCTGCTGGCCGGCGTTGAACCGGCTGGAGAGATCGCCGCTGCTCGAACTCGGCGCGAGTGCGGCGGCGCCCACGACGAGGGCGAGAATCGGTCCGGCGAGACGAGGTGCAGGCGGGCGGGGCATGGGAGAACGACCGGGGCTCGCGCACGCAATTTTCCCTGCAAGAGAGGCCCAGGCCAGGCGGCGAACCTAGCAGCCACCGGGCGCAGCAAACCACCTGGGGGCGCCCCTGAAGGGAAACTTGCACCGACGCCGACGGCGCATCTTTAGCGCGGCCAGCCGGGGCCGAGACCGAAGATCGTGGCCACCGCGAGTCCGGCGACCAGCAACGCTCCGGCGCGTCGGGTGTGCGTGAACACGAAGGCCGCGAACCACAACGGCCAGATCGGGAAGCCACGTGGTGCAGACGCGGGCCGCGGTCGCCGCAGCGCCTTGACAGCGCGCCATAGCAGCGGCAGCGCTCCGAAGCAGGCCAGCGCCGGCCACGGCAGCGCGCCGACCACGACGTCGGCGACCACCGCCACGTAGAAGCCGACGTTCAGCACGTTGGTCACCGTTCGGGCGCGCGCTTCGCCGAGTATCACCGGTAGCGTGTGCACGCCCTCCCGCTGATCCCAGGGAAGCTTGTCGATGTGCTTGGCCATCAGCACGGCCGTGCACAACAGTCCGTATGGCACCGAGGCAGGCCACACCTGCCAGGGGATCGAGCCGACCGCGCTGTAGTACGTGCCGGCGATCATCAGCGGCCCCCAGACGACCAGCACGTCGAGCTCGCCGAGGCCGCGCTTCTTCAGTCGCAGCGGTGGAGCGGTGTAGGCCACGTTGAGCACGGCTCCGGCCAGGGCGAAGGCGAGCACTGTCGCGCCCCGGGCCGCGACCAGTACGACCAGGATCACCACGTCGGCGGCGTTGACGGCGATCGCGGCGCGGATCAGCCCGGCCCGGCTGATCATTCCCGACAGGATCGGGTGCGGCGCGTACAGCGCACGCGGGTAATCGTCCTTGTCGAGGCCCACGTCGGTGTCGAACAGGTCATTGACCAGGTTGTTGGAGACGTGGGCGAGTGCGATCCCGATGAACGCCAGGGCGAACCAGCCGGCGGCGAAGCCATGGTGACGCGCGGCCAGCAGCCCGGCGATCGCGCCTGCGGTCAGCGTCATCGGCAGGACTCCCGCGCGCGTGATGACGAGCCAGCGCGAAACCGGATCGAGCTCACCGGCGGAAGGATTGATCGTGCTCAGCGCGTGACGCCAGCGGACCAGCCGACCGGTCGGCTTGAGGGAGGAGGTCGAGTCCACGACCGGCTTACATCCAGCGCTTACGCCGGAAGAAGATGATGAATGCGATCGTCGATACCAGCAGGCTGCCCAGGCCGAGGACGACGAACGACCACGTCGTGTTGAGAATGTGGCCGGTGAGGTACGCGAAGTTCTGGCCGAAGAAACCGGTGATGAACGTCAGAGGGAGAAAGATCGTGGCGATCACCGTCAGCTGCTTGTTGACTTCACCCTGGCGGTTGGCCACGGTGGACAGATACATGTCGGTCGTTCCACTGAGCAGGTCGCGGTAGGAGTCGACCATGTCCGAGACCCGGATCAAGCTGTCATAGACGTCGCGGAAGTACAGCCGCTCGTCCGCCTCGAGTCCCGGCAGGTCGGTGATCCGCTCCGCATCCCGGGCGAACACGTCGCGCATCGGGGTGACCACGCGCCGCATCGCAACCAGGTCGCGCTTGAGGGCGAAGATCCGGTGCAGGATCTCCTCATTGGGTTCGGAGACCACCCTCTCCTCGATCTCGTCGATGTCGTCGTCGGTGCGCGTGAGCACCGGGAAGAAGGTGGAGATCAGCGCATCGAGGACCTTGTAGATCAGGTACTGCTCGCCGCGCATCGGATATTTGCCGACGCGATCGCGGAGGTCGGCCAGCGCGTCGAGCCGACCATGGTGAATGCTGATCACGTAGTCGCCGGAGACGATCAGGTGAACCTCTCGCAGCAGCGCCGCGCCCGAGCTCGCGCTGGGATCGACGCCGTAGACGACGAGGTAGACGTAGTTGTCGTACTCCTCGATCTTCGGCCGTTCGTTGAACTTCTGCGCGTCCTCGACGGTCAGCGGGTGCAGGCCGAGCCGCTCGCCGAGTTTGCGCAGCTTCTCGTCGCTGGGGTCTTCCAGGTCGAGCCAGAAGAATCGTCCGCTCTCCAGATGCTCGACGATCTCGTCATGATCGGCGTTGTAGAGGCAGGGAACCGCGTGGCCGCCGGCCTTCGGAAGCGGCTTTGGCGCGCCGGGGTCCACGGCTCGATTGTAGGTGGCCGCGGGTCCCGAGCCGCAAGCAGCTGACCGGCTGAACGCCGGTGCGCCGTCAGACGCAAGGGGATTTCAGAAACGTCGCCTTAGGCCGCGTTGGACGAGGGCAGCGGGAACAGCGACAGGAACTGCTCCGCCGCCGGTCGACTCCCCTCGATCCTGACCTCCCCGACGCGCACCGCGGCTGAGAGCCTTCGCCCGTGCCACAGAAGCGCGGCCAGTGTGACCGGATCGGTCTCCACGATCGCCACCGGTCCCTCGGCCGGGCCGCGCGCGACCTCGAACGCCCCGCCTTTGACCCGCGCCCGGAAAGCCTGCTCGCCGAAGCGGAGCTCGTAGGCAGCGTCGAGCTCGCCGGCGCGCGCGGGGTCGAACAGCGTCTTGAGCGCCAGCATCGCCGAGTCGGCCCCGAACGCGTCGCCCTGCTCGGGGAGCGATGCGCGGCTACCCCAGCGGCCGAGGCCGAGCACCACCGGCTCGAGCTCCATGCCCCAGTCGGTCAGCTCATAGACCCGAGCGGCGGCCGGCGGCGCCAGCTTCCGCTTGCGCAGTACGCCGGCGTGCTCGAGCTCACGCAGGCGCTGGGCCAGCACGTCCGCGCTGAGATGGGGGAGTCCGGCGCGCAGGTCGCTGAAGCGCTTGGGACCCAGAAGCAACTCGCGCACCACCAGCAGGGCCCAGCGCTCGCCGACGACATCGAGCGCGCGGGAAATACCGCAGCGATCGCGGTAGGTGCGCTTCCCGGGCATCGTTGAATCCTATCGCATGGTAGGTTGTTACAACTATATGGTTGGAGTTCCCAACCAGACTTGCTAGGCTGGCGGACCAAGAACTCAGGCTGGCGGCCAAGAACTCAACGACGCAGGCAGCTGGTACGCCCACGCCTGGCATGACGACTACGAGCAGACAACCTCGACAACGGAGGCGCAACGATGAGTGAACGCGATCAGTACCCGGCCGGAGTCCCCTGCTGGGTCGACACCCTGACCGCTGACCTGCCGGGAGCAATCCGCTTCTACGAAGGGGTGTTCGGCTGGGAGCTCGTCGGTCCGGGGCCGATGCCCGACACGTCGGAGGGCTACTACGTCGCCCGGCTCCGTGGGCGCGACGTCGCCGGGGTCGGCTCGAGCCCCAACGGGCAGCTGCCGCCGGCTTGGAACACCTACGTTTCTGTGCCCTCCGCCGAGGAGGCGGTGCAGCGAGCGCGGAGCGCCGGCGGGACGATCCTCGCCCCGCCGTTCGATGCCCTCCCGGCCGGCCGCGCAGCCGTGATCGCCGACCCGGCGGGCGCCGCAATCGGTATCTGGGAACCCCTGGACCGCCAAGGCGCGCAGGTCCTCAACGAGCCCTCGGCCTGGGCGATGAGCCTGTTGCAGACCCGCGAGACGGCGACCGCCGTGGACTTCTACGAGAACGTGTTCGGATGGCGGGCGGAGACCATGGACACGGGCGGCGCGGCGTTGACGCTGTTCCGGCTTCCCGGCTACTTCGGCGGCGAGCCCTCGCAACCGGTCCCGCGAGATGTGGTCGCCGCGATGACCGAGCTCGGCGATGAGCAGATCCGAGCCGGCGTGGGGCCGCACTGGAGCGTCGATTTCTGGATCGACGATGCCGACGCGGCCGCGGCCAAGACGCCCGAGCTCGGCGGAGCCGTGCTGGTCGCACCGCACGACATGCCGCCGTTCCGCCGCACGGTCATCGCGGATCCTCACGGCGCGGCGTTCTCGGTCAGCCAGCTGGTGATGGCCCCGTAGCCGCACGGCCGCGGGCACGGCGCTGGTACCGTGGGCACCGATGGCGGTGAACGAGAAGCCCGTGGTCGAGGTCCCCGCCGACCAGGCCCCGTCCTATCAGCTGGAGCTCGAGGACATCGTCGTCGGGGATGGCGACGAGGCGGTGGCCGGCCGGATCGTCGAGGTTCACTACGTGGGCGTCTCGTGGAAGACGGGGCAGCAATTCGACGCCTCCTGGGACCGGGGCAGCACCTTCAAGTTCGGCCTCGGCAAGGGCGACGTCATCGCCGGGTGGGACCAGGGCGTCGGCGGTATGCGGGTCGGCGGCCGGCGCCGCATCACGATTCCGCCGATGCTGGCCTACGGCAAACGTGGCGCGGGCGGGGTGATCGGGCCCGACGAGACCCTGGTCTTCGTCGTCGATCTGATCGCCGTCGGCTGACGCTTGCAGCTCGCGTTGTCCCTCGTTGGACAGGGGGGCTACTGTGTAGTTATGGAAGACGTGGCGATCCAGGAGTTGCTCTCAAGGCTCGCTCGTCCCCACAAGTCGGGTGGACAGGTTGTCGAGCGCGCGGCGATTTTGGCCGAGGGCGCCGACTTTCCCGCTGTGCTGGCTTGGATCACCGCTCACGCGGGCGAACCCGAGACGACGGTCGCCGTCGCCTCTTCGCACGGCCTGCACGGCCCGCGCGTCAGCGACGGTAACGGCGGCCCGCAACGGGCTCCGCACCGCTACGTGCTGCCCGCCAGCGCGCTGGCCTGACCGGCCGCCCGGGACTGAGCCGTCCAGTACTAGGCGGCCATCCACTCCACACGCCCGCCCACGATCGTCGCGGCGATCAGAGGCACGCCCGGCCGGTAGACCAGATGGGTGTAGGAAGGCGCCGCCAGGATCGCCAGGTCAGCGCGAGACCCGGGCGCCAGCGCACCGACATCGGCCCGGCGCAGGGCCCTCGCCCCCCCGAGGGTCGCCGCCTGCAGTGCCTCCTCCGCGGTCATCCCCATCTCCCGCACCGCCAGGGCGATGCAGAAGCTCATCGAAGTCGTGTAACTCGAACCGGGGTTGCAGTTGGTGGCCAGCGCGACGGTGGCGCCGGCGTCGAGCAGGCGGCGGGCGTCGGGATACGGCTGGCGGGTGGAGAAATCCGTCGCCGGCAGCAGCGTCGCCACGGTGTCGGACCCGGCCAGCGCCGTCACGTCCGCATGGGACAGGAAAGTGCAGTGGTCGGCCGAGGCGGCTCCCTGCTCTACCGCCACCTGGATCCCGGGACCCGGCCCGAGCTGGTTGGCGTGCACGCGCAGCCCAAGACCGGCCTCGCGCCCCGCGCGCAGGACCGCGCGCGATTGATCGGCGTCGAACGCGCCCCGCTCGCAGAACACGTCGATCCAGCGGGCATGCGGTGCGCAGGCCTCCAGCATCTCGCCGCATACCAGCGCGACGTAATCGTCCGGGGCCTCCGCGTACTCGGGCGGGACGAGGTGCGCCCCCAGAAAGGTCACGTCGTCGGTCAGCTCGGCCGCCAGCTCGCACAGGCGCCGCTCGCCGGGCGGGTCCAGCGCGTAGCCCGATTTCACCTCCAGATGCGTGATGCCCGCGCGGAGCGCCTCGGCTCGGCGCCCGGCGGCCAGTTCGCGCAGCTCCGCCCTGGTCGCCGCGCGGGTCGCCGTCACCGTGGTGGTGATTCCCCCGGCCGCGTACGGGGCGCCGGCCATCCGGGCCGCGAACTCGTCCGCCCGGTCACCGGCGAACACGAGGTGGGTATGGCTGTCGACGAACCCCGGGATCACGCAGCGCCCGCCGGCATCGAGGCGCTCGTCCGCCACCGCAGCGGCGGACCGGGCCAGCTCGACGGACGCTACGCGGCCGCCCTCCAGCACAAGCGCGGCGTTGCGGACGATTCCCAGCGCGCCCTCGCCCAGGGCCGGGTCATTCGTCACCAGCAGGCCGATGTTGTCGATGGCGAGCGTGCTCACAGCGCGATCGCGACCGTGCTCACAGCGCGACCTCGGCCAGGGCGTCCGCGAGCGCACCATCCACATCGAGGCTGACGTGGGCACCGTCGCGCACGACGAAGCGGCCACCGACGATCACGTGGCGCACATCGGCGGCCGCGCCCGCGAACACCAGCGCGCCGAGCGCATCCCCGGCCGGTACCCCCGCCAGGCGTACGCCGTCGCGCCGGACCACGACGAGATCGGCCAGCGCTCCGGCCCGGATCGTCCCGCCGGCGGCCCAGCCGAGGCTCTCATAGCCGTTGGCGGTAGCCGCCTGGAGCAGATCGCTCGCCTGGTGCCGGCCACGCACCCCGCCCGCCAGGCGCTCGTCGAGCTCGACCGCTCGCGCCTCCTCCAGCGGCTCGATCATCGCGTTGGAATCGCTGCCCAGCGCGAGCCGGGCACCGGCGTCGCGCAGCCTCCGGGCCGGTCCGATCCCGTCCGCGAGGTCACGCTCGGTCGTCGGGCACAGGCAGCAGCCGGCCGCGGCGTCGCCCAGCAGCGCTACATCGCCGTCGGAGACGTGGGTGGCGTGGACCGCGGTGAAGCGCTCGGATAAGGCGCCAACGCGGGCAAGCACGGCGGTCGGGGTGGCGCCGTAGGCCTGCAGGCAGGCCTGGTTCTCGGCCGGCTGCTCGGAGACGTGCGCGTGCAGCGGCGCGTCCCGGGCGGCCGCCCAGGCCGCCACCACCGCCGCCGCGGCCGGGTCAACCGCACGCACGCTGTGGATCGCCGCGCCGACCCGGACCAGCGGGCCCTCGGCCAGCCGGTCGACCCGAGCGATCCACGCCTCGACGTCGCGATCGCAGAAGCGCAACTGCACTTCATCCGGCGGGATGCCGATCCCCCCGTGCAGGTAACAGGTGTCGAGCAGCGTCAGCCGCACCCCGACCTCCGCGGCGGCCGCCACCACAGCCGCCCCCATGGCGTTCGGATCCTCGTAGGGGACCCCTTGACGGTCGTGGTGCAGATAATGGAATTCGCCCACCAGCGTCACGCCGGCCAGGGCCATCTCGGCAAAGGTGGCCCGGGCGAGAGCCAGTGTCAGGTCGGGGTCGAGCTTCCAGGCCAGCGCGTACATCTGCTCCCGCCAGGTCCAGAACGACCCCGTCGCGCCGTGCGTGCGGCCGCGCAACGCGCGCTGAAACGCATGCGAGTGGGCGTTGGCGAACCCCGGGATCACCAGCCCATCGAGGCGCTCGGCGCCGCGTGGCGGGCCGGCCACGCCCGAGCGCACCCGCTCGATCCACCCTTCCGCGACGTCGATGATCACGCCGTCGACGGGATGCGCGCCGCCAAGCCACGCCAGCTCGCACCAGAAGGTGCTCACGCCCCGGCGTCCCGGGCGCTCACGGGCCCTCTTGCATCGGGATCCTCACGCCGCGCTCGGCGGCCACCTCGATCGCCCGCTCGTAACCGGCGTCGGCGTGACGCATAACCCCGGTGCCCGGATCGGCGGTCAGCACGCGGTCGAGCTTCTCCGCGGCGATGTCGGTGCCGTCGGCCACGCACACCATCCCGGCGTGAATCGAGCGGCCGATCCCGACGCCGCCGCCGTGATGGATCGACACCCAGGTCGCGCCCGATGCGGTGTTCACCAGTGCGTTGAGCAGGGGCCAGTCGGCGATCGCGTCGGACTCGTCGGCCATCGCCTCGGTCTCGCGAAAGGGCGATGCGACCGAACCGGAGTCCAGGTGGTCTCGACCGATCACGATCGGCGCCCCCAGCTCGCCGGAGGCGACCATCCGGTTCAAGCGCAGGCCCAGCCGGCGACGCTCGCCGTAGCCCAGCCAACAGATCCGCGCCGGCAGGCCCTGAAAGGCGATCCGCTCGGAGGCGTGGTGGATCCAGCGGGCCAGCGCCTCGTCGTCCGGGAACTCCTCCAGTACCGCGCGGTCGGTCGCTGCGATATCCGCCGGATCCCCGGACAGCGCCACCCAGCGAAACGGCCCGCGGCCCTCGCAGAACTGCGGCCGGACGTAGGCGGGCACGAAGCCGGGGTAGGCGAACGCGCGCTCGAAGCCGCCGAGCCGGGCCTCCGCCCGCAGGCTGTTGCCATAGTCGAACACCTCGCTGCCGGCGTCGAGGAATCCGACCATCGCGGCGCAATGGGCGGCGATTGCCGCCCGGGAGCGGCGGATGTACTCCTCTGGGTCGGCCTCCCGCAGCTCCCCAGCCTCGGCCAGGGACATCCGGTCGGGAACGTAGCCGCCCAGTGGATCGTGGGCACTGGTCTGGTCGGTGACGATCTCAGCCTCGAAGCGCTGCCTGAGCAGCGCCGGTAGGACCTCGGCGGCGTTGGCCTCCAGGCCCACGCTCAGGGCCCGGCGCTCCCGCTTCGCGGCCTGACAGCGGGCGATGGCATCTTCCAGCGAATCGGCGACCTCGTCGAGGTACCGAGTCTGCAGGCGGCGCTCGATCCGCTCGCGGTCGACCTCGAGACACAGCGCCACACCGCCGTTCATGGTCACCGCGAGCGGCTGCGCGCCGCCCATGCCACCCAGTCCCGCGGTCAGCGTGATCGTCCCGGCCAGTGTCCCGCCATGGCGCCGCCGGGCTATCTCGGCGAAGCACTCGTAGGTGCCCTGCACGATTCCCTGACTGCCGATGTAGATCCACGAACCGGCCGTCATCTGGCCGTACATGGTCAGACCGAGCGCCTCGAGCCGGCGGAACTCGTCCCAGGTCGCCCACTCGGGCACGAGATTGGAGTTGGCAATCAACACGCGCGGCGAGAGCTCGTGGGTCCTGAACACGCCGACGGGTTTGCCCGACTGCACGAGCAGCGTCTCATCGTCGGCCAGCGTCCGCAGGGTCCGGACGATCGCGTCGAACGCCGGCCAGGACCGGGCGGCCTTTCCGGTCCCGCCGTAGACGACGAGCTCGGCGGGATTCTCGGCGACCTCGGGATCGAGGTTGTTCATCAGCATGCGCAGCGCCGCCTCCTGCGGCCACCCCCGGCAGGAGATCTCTGGGCCGCGGGGAGCGCGCACCGTCCTCACCGGAGCGGCCCGATCACCGACTCGACATCCGCCAGCAGCGTTCCGCAGGCGACCAGCGCCTCGACTGCGTCGAGTTCAGGGGCCAGGTACCGGTCGGGACCCGGGCCTGGGATCAGCTCACGGATCGCAGCCAGCGCCGCGGCCGTGCCGGGAGCGGGGCGTAGCGGGGCTCGGAGGTCGAGCGCGCGGGCCGCGCAGACCAGCTCGACGGCCAGGATCCGGGTCAGGTTCGCCGTGGCGGCTCGGAGCTTGCGGGCCGCTCCCCAGCCCATCGAGACGTGGTCCTCCTGCATCGCGGAGGTGGGCAGCGAGTCGACGCTGGCCGGGGCGGCCAGCCGGCGGTTCTCGGCCACCATCGCCGCCTGCGCATAGTGGGCAATCGTTAACCCGGAGTTCACTCCGGGATCCTCGGCGAGAAACGGCGGCAGACCCTGGGAGCGGGTCGGGTCGAGCAGCCGATCGGTACGGCGCTCGGCGATCGCGCCGACCTCGGCCGCGGCGATGGCCAGGAAGTCGCAGGCGAACGCGACCGGGGCGCCGTGGAAGTTGCCGCACGACTCGACGCGACCGTCGGGCAGCACCATCGGATTGTCGATCGCCGAGCGCAGCTCGGCGTCGGCCACCCGCTCGGCGTGGGCCAGCGTGTCGCGGGCGGCGCCGGCGACCTGGGGCGCGCAGCGCAGGGAATACGCGTCCTGCACGCGGGGATCGCCGTAGCGGTGGCTGGCCACAATCTCCGACTCCGCCAGCAGGGCGCGCAGGTTGGCGGCGCTGATGGCCTGTCCCGGCTGGGGTCGAAGCGCAAGCAACTCGGCGGCGAAGACCCGATCGGTCCCGAGCAGGGCCTCGACCGACATGGCCGTGCTCACGTCCGCCACTCGGAGCAACCGGGCCAGATCGTCGATCGCCATCACGAGCATCCCCAGCATGCCGTCGGTGCCGTTGATCAGCGCCAGGCCCTCCTTGGCGGTCAGCACCACGGGCTCGATGCCGGCGGCCGCGAGCGCCTCCGCCGCGGACAGCCTCGCCTGGTCAGGGCCGTTCACCTCGCCCTCGCCGATCAGGGCCAGCGCGCAGTGGGCCAGGGGCGCCAGGTCACCGCTGGCGCCGAGCGACCCGTGCTCGGGTACCCGAGGGGTCAGACCGGCGTTGAGCAGCGCAAGGATCGTCTCCGCCACCACCGGGCGCGCGCCGGAGCAACCCATCGCCAGCGTGCGTGCGCGGAGGACCATCATGGCTCGTACCACCTCGCGCTCCACCGCCGGGCCCATCCCGGCGGCGTGCGAGCGGACCAGCGCTCGCTGCAGCTCCTCGCGTCTCAGGGCGGGAATCCGCACCATGGCCAGCGAGCCGAATCCGGTCGAGACGCCATAGGTCGGCTCGAGCGCGTCACTGAGGGCGGCGACGACGGCGGCGCCGCGCTCCATGCCCGCGCGGGCGTCGGGCGTGAGCCTGACCTGTGCGGTGCCGCGAGCGACGGCCAGGACTTCGGACAGCGACAGCCCCGACGCGGTCAGCTCGACCACGTCGATCTCCGAGTACTGCAACGCCCTCGCTAGCGAATATCCATTTCCGGCGCTCACGACTCGTCCGCTTACTCTGACACGTCGTGGGCGGGGCTGCCGTCAGATCGCGCTGTGCCCCTCAGCTCAACACCGCGGCCAGGGCCGCCGCCGGCAGGAGCAGGGAGGCGGTGAGCGCCGCCTCGCGCACGCCGAAAGACAACGCAGTGGCTGGAACCGGCGATCGTTCGGGAAACGAGTCGGCTTCCCGGACCGCCCAATCGAGGACGGCGTCGGCGACGTCGGCGGGTTCCCGGCGCACCCCCCGTAAGCGTTCCCGCAGCGCCTTCGCCGAACCGGCCAGCGGACGACCGGAGTCAAGCTCATGGAGGATCTCTCCGGCCCGGCGGGAGCCGGGAACGCGCCGCAGTCGCAGGAGGGCGCGCCGGAACGCCTCACTCAAACCGTCGCTGCCGGCGGCCACGCGCAACCACGTCGCGACCAGCACCAGCAACGCTCCGCGCACGGCGCGGCTGCCGGCCTGGTCCGCGCCGAGGCCGCCGATCAGGGACGCGGCGAGCGTACCCACGGCGAGCACAGCGGCCAGCGACACGCCGACGCGGAGCACATCGCGGTCCCACTCCCGCGGCAGCGTCGAGGCGAGAGCGAGCCAGACTGCGACCGCCCCGAGCACCGCCCAGTCGTGACTGGTCAACAGGACGACCGTGACCAGCGTGGCCGCCGCCAGAGCGGCGCGGGGATCGGCGCCGGCGGGTCGCGGCGGAGCTGCCGGCTCGGCATGCCTGCGGGTCGCGCCCTGGACACTCTGTGCGGACCAGCGGCCGAGGGCCCGTCGGTATACCCAGACCTGAATCACCGAGTAGAACCCGGCGGCCGCCAGGTTGAAGATCGCGGTGAGCAGCAGGGCTCCGGCCAGCCCGCGGGGGAGGAAAGGCACCCATCCGAACAGGGCCTTGTAGCTCCCGGCGTAGCCCTTCGGCCCGAGCAGCACGAACAACCCGAACGCCGTGACGACCGCGTAGTTGACGAGCCGGATGGCCAGCGTGGCCAAGACCAGCGCCACGGTTCGGCGGCCCCGGGCGTGCATGGCACCGAGCAGGGGTGCGCTCAGCGCCTGCGTCAGCGGCGCGCTGAAGCGCAGCGGCCCGACGATCGCCACCGTTTGCAACATCGCCGCCGCGCTGGCGGCGTAGCCCTCGCGCATGCCTCTCAGCTCCGCCTCGCGGGCCAGCGCCGCGCCGCCGGTCAAAGCCAGCCAGAACGCCCCCGATGGCGCGGCCCTGGCGGCGAGGAACGAGACTGCGGCGACGTGCGCCAGGCCGGCGGGGGTTGGCATCCGCCAACCGTAGCTAGACGAGCCGGGTGGCTACTCCGCCAGGAGCTCGAGCCGCCAATCGTTGCAGCGCATCCAGTGGCCTTTCGGGTACTCGAAATCTTGCTCTCCCTGCAGCGTGAAGCCAAGGCTGCGACAGATGCCGTTCGAGGGGGGATTGTCGACCGAGGGGAATGCGTGCATGAACCTGCGATCCCCCTCCGAGCGAGCGAGCGCGATTACATCGCCGGTGGCCGAGCGGGCGACGCCGCGGCCCTGGAAGGCCGGCAGCACCGACCAGCCGACCTCATAGACATCATGTTCACGCCAATGGCGCTCCCAATATCCCACCCAGCCCAGGCCCTCGCCGGTGACATCGTCGACGACCTTGAACTGGTGTGAGTCGGGCCGCTCGTAGCGCCTCTGACGCTCGGCGATCTTCTCCGCGCTCTCGGGTCCACCGAGATGCTCCATCATCGCGGGATCGGACAGGCACCTCTGAAGCAGCCCGAGATCGTCTTGCCCCCACGGCTCGAGGCGGACCCGGGGGCGGTCCATGATGTTCTGGTGAACACCCATGCCTAGCCTCGACTCTACCCACGCGGCGATGCCGAGCGAGTTCAGCCCTCGGCATCTGGCGGTGCGCACCGTCCAGATCGCGGCGATCATCGCGGTGGTGGCGATCGCGATTGGCTCGCTGCCCGGGCTCGACGAGGTGCGGACGCGACTGCAGGGCGCCGACCCGGTCTGGATCGGTGCGCTCGTGCTCGCCGAGGTTGGGTCCTGCCTCGGCTATCTGATCGTCTTCCGCTCGACGTTCTGCGCGCAGATGTCGTGGGGACTGAGCTATGACATCGCGATGGCCGAGCTGGCGGCCAACTCGCTGCTGCCCGCCGGTGGCGCCGGCGGCCTCGCGCTCGGGGTCTGGGCGCTTCGCCAGGCCGGCATGCCCACCGGCCAGGTCGCGCGCCGCACCGTCGCATTCTTCGTGGTGACCAGCGCCGCCAACTTCTTCGGGCTCGTGGTGGTGGGGATCGCCGTGTTCGTCGGCATCGTGGCGGGCCGCGGCTCGGCGGCGCTGACGCTGGTGCCCGCGCTGATCACCGCCCTGGGAATCCTGCTGGTCGGGCTGAGCCCGAGGCTGCTGCGCGCGCTCGGGAACCGCGGTGCCGATGCCGACCCAGGTCACTGGAGTGGGCGAGCCCGGCTGGCGTTGCGCGGATGGCTGAAGGCCGGCGCCGACGGCGTGGATCAGGCGATCGCGTTGCTGCGCTCACACAGCTTCGGCGTGCTCGTCGGCTCCTTCGCGTACATGGCCTTCGACATCGTGGCGCTGGGGTTCGCCTTTGCCGCGGTCGGGCACGTGCCGGCCTGGGGCACCCTCGTGCTCGCCTACCTGATCGGCCAGCTCGGCAACCTCATCCCGCTGCCGGGCGGGGTCGGGGGCACCGAGGGGGGGCTGATCGGGATGTTTGCGCTCTACGGCGTCAACTTGACCGAGGCCACCGCGGCGGTGCTGGGCTACCGCCTCTTCCAGCTGGCCATCCCGGCCCTCCTGGGCGCGCCGGCTTTCGTCGTACTCCGCCGCAAGCTGTTGCGCGCAGACCAGCCGGCATTGGTCTGCGCGCCGCTCGCGCTCGAAGTGGTGAAGCTGCCGGCGCGCCGGTGATGGCGGTCAGGTCAGAGCGGGCTGCGGTTGCTGGTCAACCAACGAGGGTGCCGGCTCCGCCTCGGCACGTGGCTCGCCCCGTGTGTTGGTTGCGCGCAGGGCGATGACGGCGGCGGCGAGGATGAAGATGCTGCCCACCAGCAGCGCCCGCCCGCAGCCCTCGGTGAGCGCGCGCGCGGGTGCGGCGTGGGTGGCCAGCAGGTGGTGGGTGCGGCTGGTCGCCACCGCGGTGAAGATCGCCAGTCCCAGCGCGCCGCCGAGCTGTTGCGAGGCGTTGAGCAGGGAGGCGGCGAGTCCGGCCTTGTCGGTCGGGACACCGGCGTTGGCGGCGGTCGTGACGCCGACGAACACCGGTCCGAACCCGACCGAGAGCACGAGCAGCCCGGGCAGGAGGTCGCGCAGATAGCTGCCGTCAACCGGGATCCGCGAGAGCCAGTACATCCCGGCCGCCGACACCAGCGCGCCCGCGACGATCACCGGTCGCGTCCCCATCCGCGACAGCAGTTGCGAGGAGATCCCGGCGGTTATGCCGATCGCGAAGCACATCGGCAGGTAGGCCAATCCGGTTTGGATCGGCGAGTAGTGCAGGACGTTCTGCATGTACAGGGTGAGGAAGAAGAACATGGCGAGGAAGCCGGCGATCGCGATCAGCTGTGTCAGGTTGGAGAACCCGAGCCCGTTGATGCGGAAGATCGACAGCGGCGCGAGCGGATTGCGGTGGCGGAGCTCGTTGATCACGAACGCGGCCAGGAGCGCGAGCGCACCGGCCAGCTCGCCGATGGTGCGAGCGTTGCCCCAGCCGATGGTGGTGGCCTTCACCAGCGCGAATACGAGCAACAGCATCCCGGCGGTGACCAGAATCGCCCCCACGACGTCGAAGTTCGCCAGCCGGGCGCGGCGCTGCTCGCCGCTGATCAGAGCGAAGATCCCGCCGAGCACGATCACGGCGGCCACAGGGTTGACGAACATCACCCAGCGCCAGCCAGGCCCTTCTGTCAGCAGCCCGCCGAACAGAACGCCGACCGCCGAAGCGAGTCCACCGACGCCGCCCCAGACGCCGATCGCCGTGTTCCGATCCTTGCCCTCCTGGAACGTGGTGGTGAGGATCGAGAGCGCGGCCGGGAGCATCATCGCCGCCCCGACGCCCTGCATCAGCCGGGCACCGATCAGAACACCCTCGCTTCCGGCCAGCCCGCCGACCAGCGACGAGGATCCCAGCAGCACGGTGCCGGCGACGAGGACGCGCCGGCGGCCGAGCAGGTCCGCCGCGCGGCCGCCCAGGAGCATGAATCCTCCGTAGGTCAACAGGTAGGCGCCGACTACCCAGACCAGGCTCTGCACCGAGAAATGCAGGTCGCGGCGGATCGACGGCAGCGCGATGTTGACGATCGACGCGTCGACGAAATCGAGGAACGCCACCGAGCACAGCAGGGCCAGCGTCAGCTTGCCGCGGCGAGTGGCCAGGAAAGATGGTTGAGGGATCACTGCAGCCATTTGAGACCTCTTGTGTTCGGGTTTGCTGACCCTCTGACGCGGCGCGAGCGAAAGATGTGACAGCCCGGGCGGTTGGGCCGTGTCGGCCCCTGGCCGTCGGATAGGGTGGCGAGGACATGATCGGTGCGAGCCTCACCCCGTTCGCCGCGGCGGCCATGCTCATGAGCCCGGCGGGTGGCTACACGGGACCCTATGTCCACGGCCCTGCCGCCTCGTTCCGCGTGGGGGCGGCGGTGCAGAGCTTCACCCCGCCGCTTCACGGCCGGGCGCCGGGGGGCGATCCGGCCGACTGCGCCCACCCGGCCGCGGACAACGGACCGCGGCAGTTCGCATTCGAGGAGCCTTATGCCGATCAGGACCACAACGGCCACTTCGATCCCGGCGAGCCGTACGTCGACTGCAACCACGACTCTCGCTGGGATGGGAACCTGATCGGGGGCGGTGGGAACACCCCGCGCTATTACGACCACGTCGCCGATCCGGTCACCGCGCGCGCCATCGTCGTCTCCAACGGGCGCCAGAAGATCGCCATCGAGGTGGTCGACCAGGAGGGGCTGTTCGGCGTCTATCAGCAACGGATTCGCGCCCGGGTCCGGGCCGACGGCTACCGCCTGGGCAACATCTTCATCTCCGCCACCCACGACGAGTCCGCGCCGGACAGTCTCGGCTTGGGCGGGGTGACCCAGACCACGTCAGGGGTGAACAACTACTGGGTCAGTTACATGGTCACGCAGAGCGCTCACGCGATCGAACGCGCCTTCCGGGCGATGCGCCCGGCCGGCATCCGGTACACCGAAGTGCTCGAGCCGCCCAACCTGCGGCAATGCTGGTCGTCCTATCCCTTCGTCGACGATCAGCACATCCCGGTGCTGCAGGCCGTTGGGACTCACGGCAAGACGATCGCCACGCTGGCCAGCGTGAGCCAGCACGCCGAGACGCTCGGTTTCAACGGCGGAACACCTGCGCTGGATGCGCAACAGGACTGGCTATCGGCGGATTGGATCAACTTCTTCCGCGCCTCGCTGCAACGACGCCTCGGCGGTGTGGCGATCGAGATGGCCGGCGCCGTGGGGTCGGTCGAGAGCCCGGAGGTGTACGCGCGCGCGATCTCGCGCACCCCGCAGCAGTTCCTCGATGCCAGCCACTCGGCCGGCTGCCGCACGCTGTTCAAGGCCGGGCACACGACCGACGTTCAGGGCAAGCTCCACGTGCCGGATGGCTATGCCAGGGAGACACGAGCGTTCGGCCGGGACATGGCGGCCCCGATCGTCCGGGCGCTGCACTCGGGGGCCTACCACAACTCGGGCAGCGCCCAACTCTGGGGCGCTCGAGCCAACATCTGCGTACCCGTCCAAAACGTCCTGTTCGAGCTGGGCGCCACGCTGGGTGTATTCGCCCAGCGCCCGGCCTACAACGCCGATTGCACCCGTGCCTCTCCCGTGCTCCAGAACGGTTCCTCGACCGGCACGGCGCTCCGCTCGGAGGTCGCGGCGTTCAGGATCGGCGACGGTGAGTTCGTCTCGATCCCCGGCGAGGCCTTCCCGTTCACCTATCTGCGCGGGTTCCAGGGACCCCAGGACATGCAGACCCCGGCCGCCTCCCTGGCCCCCTGGTTGATCCCGCACATGCATACGCCATTTCGGTTCATCGACGGTCTCGGCGAGGACATGCTCGGGTACATCTTCCCCAGCGGAAACGCGGTGGGGATTCCGACCGCCGACAATCCGAATGCGTCGTCCACCGATCGGTTCGGCTGTGGTCATTCGGATGACAGCGAGGCCACATCGGCCCAGTCGGCGAACATCATCGGCAGCGCGCTGGTGCGTCTGCTGAACCAGCACGGCGGACGTGCCGAGCGGATCGTCGCCGGGCGCTATCGCCTGCCCGGACGCAAGCTCTCACGCGATCCGCTGGGCGGCCCCGAGATCAAGTGCGCGACCGACCAGCGCTTTCACTTCGCCGGCCGGGCGACCGCGGTGAGGCTCGCCAGCGGACGGATCGTCCGTCCGCGCGCGTGGATGTCGCTCAGCGGGCTGCCCCAGCGCGCTCCCGATCGTGACACGCGCGGTTATTTCGACTCGGGCGGGCGCCGGGTGTGGCTCGACGTGTTCCCCGCCTCCAGATGAGGGATCGGGCGGTCGTATGTATCGAAGCGGAATCGCGGCGCCATCCCGGCGCGTTCATAGAGGCCAAGAGCGCGCGGATTGTCGGAGGCGACGCCGAGGTGGGCCTCGCGGAGGCCGATATCCGCGAACCCGACGAACGCCGCCTGCAGTAGCGCCGTGCCGAGGCCGCGCCTTTGCTCATCCGGATGGACCGCCAGGATGTCCACGTATCCGATCGCCTCGTCCTTCCAGCGGCGCGCCAGCAGGAACCCGACGATCGTCTCGTGACGCACGGCCACGCAGCTGAGCGTGGGGTCGAGGTCGTGCGCGCCGAGGTGCTCTTCGCAGAACTCCGCCACGGACTCCGGCCGGTAGTAGGGCGCGGCGCCGAAGCTCGCCGCATCAAGGGCGTGCAGAGCCAGGGCATCGCCCTCGACATCGAGTGATCTCAGTCGAACTCCGGCCGGGGGCTTGCCGCCGGACGGTGGCTCGTCGAATCTGCGCACCATCCTCCAGTGACTCCGTGTCCGCTCGTAGCCGGCGGCCGTCAGCAGTTCCCGCCCCCGCTCGTTGCTCCCGGCGATCCATTGCCGATGGCGATCGCGCCCCTGCTCGCGCTCGCGTCCCTCCGCCCATCGCAGCAGTTGCGTACCGATCCCCTGACCCTCGAACTCCGGGGCGACCACGACCGAGGCCCCGGATCGACGCACAACCGCGTACGCGACGATCCGGCCGCCCGACTCGATGACGCGCGCGTCGCTGGCTAGGTCAAGATCGCTGGCCCGCCACTCGTCGGCCAGGTCCTCGAGCGTGTAGTCCGGCGCCCCCAGGTCGGCGAGGTCACGCGCGACCAGGACGCCCAGGACAGCGGGCGCATCACCGGGTACGGGCGGACGCAGCGACATGCGCCATATCTAGCAGCTGTAGGGTTGCCTCAACCGACAGAATGGGGGACCGATGCTCACGCCCGTGCTGTTCCGCGACCGCTCCCGCCCGCTCCAGATCATTCTGGGTGGCGTCGTCCCGGCGCTGATCGGTGCGCTGGCCGGGATCCTGCTCGGCGTCTCCGCCGGCGCCTACTGGGCGGTCGGCGCCGTGGCCGGGATCGGCGGCTTCCTGTCGGGCTTTGAGCATCAGGACGGGTGGGGCGGCGCCGATCGGGGATTCTTCGGCGGCGCCTTCTACGGGGCCGCTCTGCTGATCGCCCACGGGCTCGCCGGGACGCACGCCAAGGTCTCACTCGGCGGCTTCCCGCCGCTACTCGCCGTCTTCACCGCGATCATCGGAATGTTCCTGGCCGCCGGCGGAGGACGTCTGGCCCGCGCGCAGCGGGAGCGGAACGGAATCTTCCTCACCACCGAGGAGTGACTTCCGCTCCAGCGACCATCGTCGCGCGGCCGTACCGACGGCTTGACAGCGGCGGCACCATCGACAAGGATTGCCGATCGATGGCGCTTCTGCGGCCGGGGCTTGGGTGATCCGACCGCGTTCGAGGTCCGGATATCGGAGGGGTACGTGTTACGTCGAGGCTTTTGGCTGGTGGTCGTGGCTGTCTTCCTGGCACTCCCGGTGGCAGCACAAGCTGCACAGCGCGAGGAGCGGGTGTGCGGAGATACAGCGATCGGGTTCGCTCACTGTCAGGCGATCGTGCTCGCCGACAGCAGGGGAGAGCCGGCGGCAGCGGGCGCACCGTCGGGGTATAACCCCGTCGACCTCCGCAGCGCGTATGCGCTGGCCAACTCGACGACGGGCGGCGCGGGCAAGACGATCGCGATCGTCGACGCGTTCGACGATCCAAATGCGCAGTCCGACCTCAATGTCTACCGCGCCCAATTCGGGATCCCCGCGTGCACCGCGGTAGGCGCCTGTTTCCGAAAGGTCGACCAGAACGGGGGCACCGCGTATCCGACGGCCAACGTCGGCTGGGCGGAGGAGATCTCGCTGGACCTCGACATGGCCTCAGCGATCTGCCCGAAGTGCAAGATCCTGCTCGTCGAGGCGAAGACGAGCTCGATCGTCAATCTCGGCACGGCGGTCAACCGGGCCGTCGCGCTCGGCGCCAACGTCGTGTCGAACTCGTACGGGGGCTCAGAGTTCTCGACCGAGGCCACCTACGAGAACGCCTACTACCATCACCCGGGCGTCGCCGTCACGGTGTCGAGTGGCGACAACGGCTACGGGGTCCAGTTCCCGGCCGCTTCCCGTTACGTGACCGCCGTCGGCGGGACGACGCTCACCCGCTCCACCAACGCTCGTCACTGGACCGAGACCGCATGGTCCGGTGCCGGCTCCGGGTGCTCGGCGTTCGAGCCCAAGCCGACCTGGCAGACGGACTCGGGTTGTGCGCGGCGGACGGTCGCCGACGTGGCCGCCGTGGCGGATCCCAAGACCGGCGTGTCGGTCTACGACACCTACGGGGTCGGGGGTTGGCTCAAGTTCGGCGGAACGAGCGTGGCGGCGCCGATCATCGGTGGCGTGTACGCCCTGAACGGAGTCGCTGCGACCTTCGGTTCCAATCCCTACGCGCACCGCACGGCTCTGTTCGACGTGATCGGCGGCTCCAACGGCTCGTGCGGGGGCTCATATCTGTGCACCGCTGTCGCCGGCTACGACGGGCCGACCGGGCTCGGCACGCCGAACGGCTCGAGCGCGTTCTAGCAGTCAACGCACACAGGCGGTTGACGGCGAGTTGCCCGAGTAGTCGGGCAACTCGCCGCCATGCTTGACCACCGGCGTGTCTCGCGCTACTTTGCGTACGCGTATACAAACCACGTCTGGAGGAGAGTCATGGAGAACGCAGCTCCAACTCTGTATCCGCTGATGCGCTTCCGCGACGCGCCGGCGGCGATAGCGTTCCTGAAGGACGCCTTCGGCTTCGAGGAGCGGCAGGTGATCGCGAACGAGGACGGCACGATCGCTCACGCCGAGCTCAGCTACGGTCCGAGCGTCCTGATGCTGGGGTCTGATCGCGAAGATCCGGTGCTGGGAAGCCGCGCCGGCCACGGGTGGATCTACGCGGCCGTCAAGGACGCCGACGAGCACTGCAGCCGCGCTCGCGCGGCGGGCGCGAAGATCGCCGCGGAGCCGTACGACACCGACTACGGCTCTCGCGACTACACGGCCCATGATCTCGAGGGGAACGTGTGGCACTTCGGCACCTACCGGCCGGACGTCGAGGCGCCGCAGGCGACGTCATCCGCGGCCGCGGATTGACGGCCCGGGCTTGGATGAGAAGCAGTCTCCACCGCGTCGCGGGGGTCGGCCGCCGCGGCTCTCCCGCGGCACGGTGGTCACGGCCGCCCGGCTGATCGTCGAGCGCGACGGGATCGCGGCGCTGACCATGCGGAGCGTGGCCACGGAGCTGGGCAGCTCGCCCATGGCGATCTACCGACACGTGCGGGACAAGGACCAGTTGCTCGTGCTGTTGCTCGACGAGCTGGCCGGCGAGGTACCCCGGCCGCGGCTCCCGCGAGAGCCGCGTGCCCGGCTTCAGCGAGCCTGCCGCACGATGCGCGACGGTCTGGCCCGGTATCCGTGGGTGGTCGACATCCTGGCCCGAGGCGATCTGATCGCACCGGCGATCCTCTGGCTGATCGAGGAGATCGTCGCCGGCTTCGTCGCGTGCGGCCTGTCCGAAGCCGACGCCGCCGACGCTTACCGGGCGGTGTGGCAGTTCACCGTCGGAGAGCTGATCATCGGGCGCGGTCTCGCCCAGACGGCATCGCTGGGACGGCCGCCTTTCGTGCTGGAGGTCCTGATGAACGTGGATCCGGAGAGGTTGCCCACGCTCGCCACGCTCAGGCCTCACTGGGCGCCCGCCCGCGACAAGGACAGCTACGACATCGGACTGACCGCGCTGATCGACGGCCTCATCGGCAACCGCGTAACGCCTTCCAGTGTCATTCCTCCCAGTTGAGCGAGCGCTCGACGGCCTTCTGCCAGAGGGCGTACTGGGCCTCAACCTCGTCCTTATCCATTTGCGGTTCCCAGCGTTTGTCCTCCGACCAGCGCTCGCGCAGCTCATCCTGGTCAGACCAGAAGCCGACCGCCAGTCCGGCGGCGTACGCTGCGCCGAGCGCAGTGGTCTCGGTCACGGCCGGCCGGATCACCGGCACTCCGAGCACATCGGCTTGGAACTGCATCAGCAGCTCGTTGCCGGTCATGCCCCCGTCCACGCGCATGTCCGTGAACGGCACGTCGGCGACATCGTTGGCGGCGTCGACCACCTCGCGGCTCTGCCATGCGGTCGCCTCCAGCGCGGCCCGGGCGATGTGACCCTGATTGGCGTAGGCGGTCAGCCCGACGATCACGCCCCGGGCGTCGTCGCGCCACCGCGGCGCGAACAGGCCGGAGAAGGCGGGCACGAAATAGACGCCGCCGTTGTCATCGACGGTGCGCGCGAGATCCTCGACCGCCGGCGCGTCCGGGATGATCTTCAGGCGATCTCGCAGCCATTGGATCAACGCTCCGGTGACCGCTATCGAGCCCTCCAGCACGTAGACGGCGGGCGCGTCGCCGAGCTTGTATCCGGGGCTGGTCAGCAGCTTGTCGGTGTGGACGATCTCCTCGCCCGTGTTGACCAGCAGGAACGAGCCGGTGCCGTATGTGTTCTTGGCGCTGCCGGGGTCGAAGCAGGTCTGGCCGAACAGGGCCGCCTGCTGATCGCCCAGGATCCCGGCGATCGGAACGCCGCCGATGGCGGTTCCCTTCGCCTCGCCGTATGACTCCGAGGAGGAGCGGATCTCGGGGAGCATCGAGCGTGGAATGCCCATGAGCTCCAGGCTCGGGTCGTGCCAGTCGAGCGTCTCCAGGTTCATCAGCATCGTCCGGCTGGCGTTGGTGACGTCGGTCAGGTGTTCGCCGCCGTCGGTCCCTCCGGTCAGGTTCCAGAGGACCCAGGTATCCATGTTGCCGAACGCCAACTCCCCGTTCTCGGCCCGCTTCTGGGCGCCGTCCACGTTGTCGAGCAGCCATCTGATCTTCGGGCCCGAGAAGTACGTGGAGAGGGGGAGGCCCACCGCGTCGCGCAGGCGGTCGACTCCCTCGTCCCCGGCCAGCTCGCGGACCAGCGAACCGGTGCGGGTGTCCTGCCAGACGATCGCGTTGTGGATCGGCTCGCCGGTCTCCCGGTCCCAGACCACGGTCGTCTCGCGTTGGTTGGTGATCCCCACCGCCTCCACGTCGCTCGCCTCGGCCGGTGAGGCGGCCAGCGCTCCGCCGATCACCTCGCGCGTCCGGGTCCAGATCTCCTTGGCGTCGTGCTCGACCCACCCCGCCTTGGGGTTGATCTGCTCGTGCTCGCGCTGGTCGACGTGCACGATCTTCCCGTCGCGGTCGAACAGGATGAAGCGCGAGCTCGTGGTTCCCTGATCGATCGCTCCTATGTACTTGGCCATGTCAGCTCCTCATTTGCGGTTCGTCGAGCGAGTCGCTGCCCTTCTCGACCATCTCGGGGTCGGGCTTGGCGCCGCGCGCGATCAGGACGTTGCGAATACCGAGGTCATATATCAGCGCCCCGACCGCGGCGCCCACCAGCGGCCCGATGATCGGGATCCAGAAGTAGCCGTTGACGTTCCCGTAGTCCCCCGGGAACGCGATCGACTTCCACCCCGCGATCCAGGCCATGATCCGCGGTCCGAAGTCCCGGGCCGGGTTGATCGCGTAACCGGCGTTGGCGCCGTAGGAGAGGCCGATCGCCACCACGATCAACCCGACCACGAACGGAGCCATGTTCCCCTTGACCGGCGCGTTGAACTCATCGGTGATCGCGAAGATGAAGCCGACCAGGAATGCCGTGCCGATCACCTGGTCGAAGAACGGGCCGATCCAAGACTTGAAATATGGGGCGGGGAACGTGCCGAAGATCGAGAACGTCCCCACCGACTTCGTGTCGCCGCGGACGATGTGCTGGGAGTGGTTGAGGCTGTCGATCGCGCTGCGATAGTTCAGGTACACGATCAACGCACCGACAAACGCTCCGAGGACCTGGGCGGCAACGTAGCCGGGGACCTTCTTCCACGGAAAGCCGCGTCGCAGGGCCTGCGCAAGCGTCACCGCCGGGTTGAGGTGCGCGCCGCTGACGCCGCCGGCCACCCACACGGCGAACGCCACGGCGAGGCCCCATCCCCAAGCGATCAGCAGCCAGTCGGACTGCGCGGCGAATGCGATCTTGCCGCGGCCGGATTGGTTCAGCGCAGCCACCACCATCGCCACCACCCCGTCCCCGAAGGCGATGATCACGAGGGTGCCGAGAAACTCCGACACCAGCTCACCCAGGGTTGTCTGCTGCCAGCGCCAGCGTTTGCCGCTTCTCTCCGCCATCTCCCCTCCATCTCTGTTTGGGACTGCTGAGAGGTGGTATCTCCTCCGACAATTGCCGCAAAACAAAACTCCCATCGAAGCGTTCGCGGATCCGTCCCGCCTCGGGCCCGACGAGCGGGCTCGTAACGTCCGGCGACTCGCCGAGGAGACCTTCGACGTCGTGGTCGTCGGCGGCGGCGTCACCGGGTCCGGTTGCGCGCTGGACGCCGCCAGCCGCGGCCTGTCGGTCGGGCTGATCGAGGCGCGGGACTTCGCCTCCGGCACGTCGAGCCGCTCCTCCAAGCTGATCCACGGGGGACTGCGTTACCTCGAGCAGATGGAATTCCATCTGGTTCGCGAGGCCCTGCGTGAGCGCGGTCTGCTGCTCAACGTGATCGCCCCCCATCTGGTGCAGCCGGTTTCGTTCCTCTACCCGCTCAGGCATCGCGTGTGGGAGCGGGTCTACATCGGCGCGGGGATGCTGCTCTACGACGAGCTGGGCGGCCACAAGGGGATGCGCCGCCACCGTCACCTGACCAAGCGCAAAGCGCTCAAGCTGGCGCCGGCACTGGCTCCTGATTCGCTCGTCGGCGCGCTGCAATACGACGACGGCCAGGTCGACGACGCGCGCCACACGCTGGCCGTCGCGCGCACGGCCGCGCGCTTTGGCGCTGCGGTTGCTAACTCGATGTCGGTGATCGGCTTCGTGCGTGAGGCCGGTCGTGTGGCTGGCGTGAGCGTGCGCGATCACCTGACTGGCGAGGAGTTCGAGGTTCGCGCGCAGGTCGTGATCAACGCCACGGGCGTCTGGACCGACGAGCTCCAGCACCTCGTCGGCGAGCGGGGCAAGTTTCACGTGACCGCCTCCAAGGGCATTCATCTGATCGTTCCCCGGGACCGTCTCCAGCTCGACACCGGGTTGATCCTGCGCACCGAGAAGAGCGTGCTGTTCGTGATCCCCTGGGGACGGCACTGGCTGATCGGGACCACCGACACCGAATGGAAGCTCGACAAAGCGCACCCCGCCGCCAGCCGGGCCGACATCGAGTACGTCCTGGGCGAGCTGAATTCTGTGCTCGCTCAGCCCCTCGAGCAGGACGACGTCCAGGGGGTCTTCGCCGGCCTGCGCCCGTTGCTGACCGGCGAATCCGAGAACACGTCGAGGCTGAGCCGGGAGCACTCGGTAGCGGTGCCCGTTCCTGGGCTGGTGGCGGTGGCCGGCGGAAAGTACACCACGTATCGCGTGATGGCCAAGGATGCCGTCGACGCCGCGGCTCGCGGGATCGACGCGCTGGTGCCTGCATCGGCCACCGATGTAACGCCGCTGATCGGCGCCGACGGCTTCCAATCGCTTTGGAACGCCCGCTATCGGCTGGCCGCTCGGTCCGGCCTGCACGTGGCCCGCATCGAACACCTGCTGCGTCGCCATGGCTCCCGCATCTTCGAGCTGCTGGCGCTGATGGCGGAGCGACCGGATTTGCGCGAGCCGCTGCCCGAGGCGGACGACTACCTGGCGGCTGAGGCGCTCTACGCAACTTCCGCCGAAGGCGCGCTGCACGTCGATGACGTGCTGGCGCGTCGGACCCGCATCTCGATCGAGAGCTGGGACCGCGGCGAGGCCGCGGCGGAGCCCGTGGCCCGGCTGATGGCGGAGGTGCTCGGCTGGTCCGAGGAGCGGATCGCGGAGGAGGTCGAGCTCTACAGGGCCCGGGTCGCGGCCGAGCGGGATTCCCAGCGCCAGGACGATGATCAGACAGCCGACGCGGCTCGGCTGATGGCGCCCGACGCACTGGCCGGAGCCCAGGGCGAGGGCGCGGCCAAGCAGACCGGTCCTGAGTGAGCAGCACTTACCGCCGATTCATGCCTTCGTATAGCTCAGGATCACGACACCATCGCCGACGGTCTGCGTGCCCGCCAGCTTGAGCTGCAGCTTGTCGGGGGTATCCCCGAACAGCCGCTGGCCGTCGCCGAGCACGAACGGGTAGACCATCAGCCGCAGCTCGTCGACGAGGTCCCGCTCGAGTAGTCCCTGGACCAACTGCCCGCTCCCGTGGACGACGAGCTCACCGCCGACCTGCCCCTTGATGGCGGGCACTTGATCGATCGAGATCGCCTTCGAGTTGGTCCACTCCGGGTCCTTCAAGGTGCTCGAGACGACGTACTTGGGCATCGTGTTGAACTTCTCGGCGAACCCGACGTCGTCCTTCACGCTCGGCCACGCCTGCGCGAAGCCCTCGTAGGTCTTGCGTCCGAGCAGCAGCGCCTCGGAGCCCATCGTCTCGTCGAGCTTGAACTTGTCGCCGTCCTCGCCGCGAGGGACCGCGAACGACCAGCCGCCATGCTTGGTCCCCTCGACCCCGCCCGGGTCCCCGATCACTCCGTCGACCGAGATGAACTCTGTAACGACGATCCGTCCCATCGTCTACCTCCTGAGACCGTGGTTCATTGGTTGGTCTACAACCTATCAGTTGATAAACTACCTGGGTGAATAGACATGGCTGTCGATGAACTCAGCAGCACCTTCGCTGCGCTCGCCGATCCCACCCGGAGGGCGATCCTCGAGCGGCTCGAGCGCGGCGAGGCCACGGTCAACGAACTGGCCGCGCCGTTCGCCATCACCGTCCAGGCCGTGTCGAAGCATCTGAAGGTCCTGGAGCACGCCGGGCTGATCACCCGCGGGCGGACGGCCCAGCTGCGGCCGTCGCGCCTACAGGCTGCGCCGATGCAGGACGCGGCGGCCTGGCTCGGCCGGTACCGTCGATTCTGGGAGGACGGTTTCGACCGGCTGGACGCACGCCTTGACTGAGGAACACGGACTCAACATCGTTCGCGTATTCGACGCCCCGCGCGAGCGCGTGTGGCAGGAGTGGACCGAGCCCGACCGGTTCGCCGACTGGTTCGGGGGGGCCGACGCCGAGGTACCGATCCCGTCGGTGTCGATGGACGTTCGGGACGGCGGGACCTGGTCGGCCACGATGTTCGCCGGCGGGCGGACGATCCAATGGCGCGGCGAGTACCGCGAGGTCGTCCCGCCCGAACGGCTGGTACTGACGATGACCGACCAGCCCGAGGGTGACGAGCGCGAGCTGATCACGGTCGTGCTGAGGGATCTCGGCGGCCGGACCGAGATGCACTTCGAGCAGCGCGGCGGGCTGAGCCCGGAGCAGTACGAGCGCGCCGGCTCAGGCTGGGGCGGCTTCTTCGACCGGATCGTGGCGCGGCTGTCCGCCGCTTGAGCGCCGGGCGGCAGCGACCGAGGTCCCGATCAGCGCGCCATCACCCTGGGGCCCCTGCTGCGCTCGTCCTCGACCGGCATAACGACGGGCTCGGTGGGCAGCATCCGGTCGAGCAGCGCGAACGCGGAGCCTTGAAGCTCCTTCAACGTCGGAGCGAGAGCCTTGCGCACGGCTTCCCGCGCGGCGGCTCGTCCCGCCACTCCACGCGCCTCGCGGCCGATCATGGCGGCGGCGTCGCCGGCGATTTCCCGGGCGTCGGCTCGGGCCCGGTCCCCGGCGATTTCGCCGACGGCGACCCGGGCCGCCGCCCACGCGGCAGCTCCGGCCGAAGCCCAGGCGGCCTCTCGCGCGACGGCTCTGGCGGAGAGGACCCACGGCGCCCAGGCCACCGCCCGGGACGTCCCCGACGTCGCCGACCAGGCCGCCCTGGCTTCACGCCGCGCGAGCCCGAGCGGAACCAGCGCGGCGTGGAGATCGCGCGCCTCGACGATCGCCGGCAACCCGGCCAGCTGCCGCGCGGGCGCGGTAAGACCCGCCGCCCTCAGCCAGGTTGGCGCGTACGTACGGATCAGCCAGTCCAGCGCAAGCCACGAGCGGGCTGGGTCAAGTCCGTCGTCGGCGGAGCCGATGGTGCGGGCCAGATAGGGACGCAGCCGCTGACGCGGAGCGTCCGCGAGAGTGTCGTTCAGCGAAGTGCAGAAGGCGCGCAGCACCGGACTCACGCACGCCGGTTGATCGCTGTGCGGCTCGCCGGCCAGATGACTGACCCACTCCATCGCACAGCGACCGTCCTCCGGCGTCGCGTGAGTCCCAAAGGCGAGCAAGTAGTCGGCGCTCATCGGTTCCTCCTGGTCGGCAGGGCTCCTGGAGTCTACGACTCGCCCCTGGGCGACGCGTGCCCTCAGGCGAAGGCGTAGTCGTCCAGGTGGAAGCGCCAGCTCCGCCACGCGACCTCGAGCGTCGGCGACGCGCGGAAGGGCACGTCGCCGTGCTCGTCGAAGTAGTAGCTGTGGGCCGTCTCGCAGCCGCCCTGGAAGAACACCTGGTTGTGGCGGCGGCCGAGCATCTTGCGGAAGTAGCGCTCGTTGGCCTCCGGGGTGACCTCGATGCGCGTCGCGCCTCGTCGGCGCGCGGCCCGGAGCAGGCGGACGATGTGGCGGCTCTGGTTCTCGATCAGCGTGAAGTACGACGCGCCGTTGAATCCGTAGGGCCCGAGGATCGTGTACAGGTTCGGAAAGCCCGGAACGGTGAGACCCTCGTAGGCCTGGAAGCGGTGTTGGCGCCAGAAGCCCTCGAGATCGATGCCGCGCGCGCCGCGGACCGGGTAGGGCGGCATGTTTCCGGGCTCGAACACCTTGAAGCCGGTGGCGGTGATCAGGATGTCTAGCTCGTGGTCGGTGCCGGTTGTCGTGCGGATGCCGGTGCGGGTGATGCGCTCGATGCTGTCGGTCTCCAGGATCACGTTCGCCCGGTTGAACGTCCGCAGGTAGTCGTTGGAGAATCCCGGGCGCTTGCAGCCGAGCGGGTAGCGCGGGGTGAGCTTGTCGCGCACGGCGGCGTCGCGCACCTGGCGGGCGAGGTGTTGACGGCCCGCCCGCTCCCCGAGCGCGGTGATCGGCACGAGCCCGGCGAAGTGGGCCGGCACCGGGAACAGCAGCTCGACGTAGGCCTGGCTGAGTGCCCGGAGCCCAGCCCGCAGGCCCGGTATGTGCCCGAGCGCCGATCGGACCCCGCCGGGGAGTCGACGATCCGGCTTCGGCAGGCACCAGATCGGCGTGCGCTGGAACACGGTCAGACGGGCGACCTCGCGCGCGATCGAGGGCACCACCTGGACCGCCGAGGCGCCGGTGCCGATGATCCCCACCCGCTGCCCGCCCAAGGCGACCGAGTGATCCCAGCGGGCGGTGTGCATGACAGTCCCTTCGAAGTCCTCCACGCCGGGAATGCTCGGAGGCTTGGGCTGGAAGAAGACGCCCGCCGCGCCGATTACGTGGCGCGCGGTGACCTCACCGCCGTCGGCCAGCGCCAGCGACCACACGTGCTGCTCGTCGTCCCATTCCAGGCCCTGCACGAGCGTGTTCAGACGGAGCTTCGGCCGCAGGTTGAAGCGGTCGACGAGGTCCTCGGCGTAAGCCTTCAGCTCCTGACCCGGTGCGTACACGCGGGACCAGTCGTTGCGCTGGGCGTAGGAGAACTGGTAGCTGAAGGAGGGGATGTCGACCGCCACCCCCGGATACGTGTTCCAGTGCCAGGCGCCGCCGACGCCGTCGCCCGCCTCGAGGATCGCGTACTCGTCGATGCCGGCGCGCTGGACGGCGATCGCGGCGCCGATGCCCGAGAAGCCGGCGCCGACCACCGCTACCTCCAGCTCGGGCCTCATTTCTCCCCGTCGGGCGGTGCGAAGGCCACGGCACGATCGTAGTCGACCGGGTCGCTCGATGGCGCAGGCGAGAGCCGACCAGGTCGCTCGATGGCGCGGGCGAGAGTCGACCGGGTCGCTCGATGGCGCAGGCGAGAGCCGACCAGGCGTGTGATGGTTGCGGGTAGCTGCGGCGTCCAGCCCTAGGGGCCGCGTGACCTAGACTCGCGGCGGTGCCGTTGCATCTCTTCGCAGGTCTGCGCGTGCGAGAGTTCCAAGCCGCTCGACAGTGGTACGAACGGTTGCTCGGCGAGCCGTCCTTCTTCCCGCACGCCACCGAGGCGGTGTGGACCCTCGCCGAAGACCGGTCGATCTACGTCGTGGAGCACCCTGACGGCGCGGGCAACTCCGTGGTGACGATCTTCGTCGACGACCTCCAGGCGCACGTGGCCGCGGCCTCTGCCCGCGGGCTGGAGCCCGACGAGCGCGTCACGTATTCCAACGGCGCACGCAAGGCGCTCTACCACGACCCCGACGGCAACGAACTGGGATTCGCCGGCGCGCCGCTCAGCGGTTCATGACGGGCGCGAGGTCGGTCTTGCTCGCGAGGTCTCGAGCCTCGCGCCGCATTGGCCGTAGCGCGGGCGCGGGCGTGGGCGCGGCGTGCGTGCTGTTGGCCTGTGCGGGTTGTGGCTCCTCGGATCATTCGGCGGCCAGAACCGCGGCGGCCGGCTCGGGTCCGCGTGCGGGGACGACGCTCTCGCGCGTGAGGACGTCCTCACGCGCAGTGACGGCGTCCGCGACGTCCGCGCCCGCGGAGGCCGGCCCCGTTCCCTCGGGCCCGCCGGTGAGCGGATCCTCGCGAGCGCGTCTGGTGGCGATCCTGCCCGCGGCCCATCGCGCCGGCTTGTTCGGTTGGGCGCCCGCGGTCGCGGTCCGCGGCGCGACCGCGGTGTGGATCTCGCGCGTGAAAGCGGACCGCGACCGCCGCTCCACGGTCACCCTGCTCCGCCTCGACCAGCGGTTGGTCACCCTCGCCCTGCACGCGGGCCAAGCCCAGCCCGGCGGCAGAGGATGGCGGTACGGAGACGCAATCGGCTCGGCCGAGAGCCGGATTGTCGTCGCCGGCTTCAACAGCGCGTTTGAGGAGAGCTACGGCGCGGGCGGCTTTGCCGCGGGGGGTCGGGTCGGCTGGCGACTGCGTCGCGGGCGGGCATCCGTGGTGATATATCGGGACGGGAGTGCCGATATCGGGCGCTGGCGTAAGACCATTCCGGCCGCGGGACGCGCGGTGGCGGCGGTCCGACAGAACCTCGGACTCCTGATCGACGCCGGGCGCATACCGGCGAGCGTGGACAGCTGCATCAAGGTCTGCTGGGGCGATCCGCTGCACGAACAGCCGGTGGTGGCTCGCTCTGGCCTGGGTATTACCGGCGCCGGCGATCTGATCTGGGCCGCCGGCCACGATCTCTCGGTGCGCGCGCTGGCCGAAGCGCTGGCCGGCGACGGGGTAGTTCGCGCGATGGAGCTCGACATCAACCCAGCATGGGTCGCTGGGTACCTCTACGCCCGTACCCGCCACCACCTCGCGCCGGTCTCGCTCATGCCGGGTCAGACGGGGATTCCGGGCCAATTTCTGACGCCGTACTTCCGGGACTTCTTCACCGTCATCGCGCGTCCCCTTCCCGGTCCGGCCTGACCAGGGCGCGATCCGCGAGGTGCGCCGCCCCGGAGCTGCAGTTCCTCCCGCATAGCGGTAGTTTCTGCAGCCCGCGAGTCCACGGCCAGATCGTGCTACCGCACTCGTAAACAAACGCCCGTCGAGCGAACGTGAGTAAACAAACGCCCGTCGAGCGGACGTGATCGCTCGGTTCCTCACGCCCGCGATGCACAGTTCCTTACCTCCCACGAAAGTTTCTGTGCGTGCGAGGCCGATCCACCCCCACAGCGTGCCGCCGCGTTCTGCAATATCACCATCAGTGCTCCTTTCGGTTGGGCGCCTTGACCGTCATCGCATACGACCCTCCGTCCGGGCCCCAACTCATCGCCGCGCACCGCGATGGGGACCGGAGCGAGGGTGCCCGGCGGGATCAGCGCGCAGGCGTACGCGGTTTGACGCCGGCCGGTGACCGCCCACCGCCGTCGGGCCGGGCGTCCTGCTGGCTCATGCGCCACGCCGCCACGGTCCGCCGTAGCTGGAAGTAGGCGAGGATCCCCGGGAGGGTCGGCAGCCAGAACGAGACCGCGCGATAGGCGAGGACCGCGAGGATCGTCGTGCTGCCGTTGACGCCGAAGGCGATGAAGGCGCCGATCATCCCTCCCTCGACGCCGCCGATACCGCCCGGCAGCGGGATGGCGTTGGCCAGCATGCCGAGGAAGTACGCCATCACGACGACGGAGAAGGCGGGGGAGGCACCGAAGGCGTGAAAGGCGGCCCACAGCGTCGCGATGTCGAAGCCCCAGTAGGCAAACGCCCCCAGCAGCCCGAGCCGGGGCGAGCGCAGGATCTCCGCGGCGGTGTGGACGCCCTCCTGGAGGGTGCGCGGTATCGCCGCCGCGCGCACCAGCAGCCGCTGGAGCCGGGGCGGCAGGCGCTGACCGGATGCGACGCGCGACTCGAGCCCTGGAGGCAGAAAGCGGAACCCGCCGACGAGCAGGATCACGAAGGCGCCGAACCCGGCCGGCACGATCGTCAACACAAGCGGCGCGCTGCCGGGCAGCACCCCGACCGCGAGGCCGAGGCCGAACAACACGAGCGAGAGCATGTAGACGCTGTAGAGCAGGATCTCGAAGCTCGCCATCCGCCTTGCCACCGTTCGTGGCGCCAGCCCCGACGCGCGCAGGGCCCATGCCGTGAGCGCGACTCCGCCCGCGCCGGCGGCGGCGAACAGCTTCGTTGCCACGGTTCCGGCCATCGTGATCTGGTAGCTCGCTCGCCATCCGATCACCGCGGCGTGGCATGAGAAGACGGTCCGCAGCAGCGCGATGTACCCCAGCAGCGACGCCGTCTCGAACACCAGGCACAGCGCCAGCCAGCTCTTGTTGCCGTGGCGCAGCCGGTGGATCGTGCCGCCAAAACCGGCGATCTGTGGCAGGACCACGAGGATGAAGGCGATGACCAATCCGATCCCCAGCAGCACGAACAGCGTGCGCCGCTGACCGCGAAGGAACCGCCGGAAGCTGCTCTCCTCGTCGGGCTGGAGCTCAGGCAGCGGGTCGAGCTCGAGCGGGTCGACCCGGCCGGGCGCGGCCACCGGCTGCGGCTGGGCGGTCGGTTTCTCCAGGTCCTCGGGCGTCAGCAGCCCGAGCTGATGCGCATCAAGCCCTCGGCTGGACTCCGACGAGGCGTCCATACCACATCACCTTCCCGTAAAAGTGCCGACGCAACCTGTCAATGACAGGGAGCGCAGGTCATTGAACCAGCTGCGGGTCATACAGTCTCTGTCATGTCTTGGGCCGAATCGTCGCATTGCCACCACTCGGGCAGGTTGATCGCCGGCCCATGAACATTGCGGTGGTAGCGCTGGGTGCACTGATCGCCTCGGGCGTGCAGGCAACCACCGGATTGGGATTCGCGCTGATCCTCACGCCAATCCTGTTCGCGGTGATGAGACCGACAGACGCGATCATCACCGCCACGGCACTCGGCTTGTTACTCAACCTGCTTGTGCTGTTTGCCGAACCGCGACGCGCAGTTGTCGCCTGGGGTGACGTTCTCCCGATCCTCGCGGCCGCCGTCCCGGGGAGCGTCTGCGGGATTCTGATTCTCCAGAACGTCGCCAAGCCTGCTTTGCAGATCGCGATCGGAGTCGCGGTCATTGCCGCCACCGCGCAGAGCCTGATGAGACGACGGTACGTGCCCGAGGTCTCGACCGCCCACCCGTCGTCGATCTGGACACGGCTCTCACTGGGGTTGGCGACCGGCATCCTGACGACATCGACGGGCGTAAGCGGGCCACCGCTGGCGCTGTGGCTCTCCGAGCGCGGCCTGTCGCCGGGCGAGCTGCGCGACTCGATCACCGTGCTCTTCCTCGGCATTGGGTTGATCGCGGCGATCACGCTGCTGCCCCTCTTGCGGCGGGCGCACATAGATACGGTCGCCGTAGCGGTCGCGGCCGGAAGCGTGCTCGTCGGACATGCAGTCGGCAGCCGGCTCTTCGCTCGCCTCACCAGCACACGCTTTCTGCAGGCGACGCTCGCCATAACTCTCGCCGCAGGTACGGCAAGCTTCGTGCTCGGTCTACGTGCCGTTTAGCCAAGGATGGGCGCTCAGCAGAAACCGAGTCGCGCGAGCGGTTCAATCAGCTCGCGCTCCTCGTAGGAGAGGTGAGAGACTCGGTCACGTCCGGAAGGTTACTTGACTGCTCAACTGCGCGGCGATCGTGTTGTGTTTCGTACGCGCGGGCGAGGGGTAGGCGGACGCTCGGGCCGTGGGCTCCGAGAGCTGAGATCCGCTGACGTCACGCGCACCGTCGCGTCCGCCGAGGGGTCCGCCGCCTCGTCAGACCACCGAGGAGAGAGGGAGGGAGAGGTCAGCCATGCATTTATCCCGGTCGATCGTGAGCCGGTTGCTCGCCGTGGCTGCGGCCGCGCTCGTCGCAGCGGCGATCGCTGCGCCTACCGTCACCGCGACGGGGCAGAGCACGAAGCCAGCGCGCCCGCACGGCACCGCCCAGGCAGCGCAGACGTTCCCGTACCAGAACGCGCTGCTACCGGTCAAGCAGCGGGTTGAGGACTTGCTGTCGCGGATGACGCTCGCCGAGAAGATCGGCCAGATGACACAGGCCGAGCGCGCCAGCGTCGACAAGGACACGTGGAGGATCACGAAGGACAATCTTGGGAGCCTGCTTTCGGGCGGCGGCTCGGTGCCGAAGCCCAACACCCCGACGGCCTGGGCGGACATGGTCGACCGCTATCAGCGAGCGGCTCTGGCCACGCGGCTGCACATCCCGTTGATCTACGGCATCGACACGGTGCACGGCGACGGGAACATGTACGGGGCCACCGTGTTCCCTCACAACATCGGCCTTGGTGCCACACGCGATCCCGCCCTGGTGCGCCAAGTGGAACATGTCGCCGCCGAGGAGACTCGGACGACGGGCCCGCAGTGGGCCTTCGCACCGTGCATCTGCGTCGCGCGCGACGACCGCTGGGGCCGTACGTACGAATCGTTCGGAGAGGACCCGAGTCTGGTGCGCCAGATGGAGACCGCGATCGACGGCTTCCAGGGCCCGCCCGGCCATCTATCTGATCCCGACCGCGTGCTGGCCACCGCCAAGCACTTCGCCGGCGACGGCCTGACCACGTACGGGACCGGGTCGAACATGCAGACGACGGGCAACTATCCGATCGACCAGGGCGTCGACCAGGTCAGTCACGCCACGTTCAACCGGCTCGCGCTCTCGCCGTACGTGCCCGCGGTGCGCAAGCACCACGTGGGCGCCGTGATGCCGTCCTACTCGGACGTGGACTGGACCGAGGATGGGCTCGGCAACCGGATCAACATGCACGCCAACCGCGATCTGATCACCGGATGGCTGAAGGACAAGATGGGCTTCGACGGCTTCGTGATCTCCGACTACAACGGCATCGATCACATCAATCCGCCGAACTCCACCTTCGCCCAGAGAGTGGCGGCAGGCGCGCACGCCGGCATCGACATGTTCATGCAGCCGCAGAACTTCGAGCAGTTTGAGGAGACGTTGACCAATCTGGTCAAGTCAGATCAGGTGTCGATGGCACGGATCAACGATGCGGTCAGCCGCATCCTGACCAAGAAGTTCGAGCTGGGGCTGTTCGAACACCCGTTCACCAACCGCCGTTACATCAACCAGGTTGGCTCGCCGGCCCACCATGCGCTAGCCCGCCGGGCGGCCGCCGAGTCCCAGGTGCTGCTCAAGAACAGCGAGCATGTGCTGCCGGTCACCGGCCGCGGCGACGTGTACGTCGCCGGCTCCAACGCCAACAACATCGGCAATCAGGCCGGCGGCTGGACGCTGACCTGGCAGGGCGGCTCCACCAACAAGATCCCCGGTACCACGATCCTCGACGGCATCCGCCAGCGGGCTCGTGGCAACGTCACCTACAGCCAGGACGCCTCGGCGCCGATCCCGCAGGGTGCCACGGGCATCGTGGTGGTCGGCGAGACCCCGTACTCGGAGGGCTTCGGCGACGTCTTCGGCCCACAGTGGGCGTATGACCCGGATGACCACGGGGTGCCGCGGCCGGTCAAGGACATGCAGCTCTCGGCGGCGGACCAGGCGGCCGTCGACAAGGTCTGCGCCGCGGCGAAGCGATGCGTCATGGTGATCGTGTCCGGCCGCCCGCTGATCCTCAATCAGCCCCAGCGTGACGAGGCCGACGCGATCGTGGCGGCCTGGCTGCCCGGCAGCGAGGGCGCCGGCGTGGCGGACACGCTGTTCGGCGCACGCCCGTTCACCGGCAAGCTGTCCGTGTCCTGGCCGCGGACGCTCTCGCAGGAGCCGATCAACGTAGGCGACCGCAACTACGACCCGTTGTATCCGTACGGCTACGGCCTCACCACGCAGGTCGCCCACTCGACCCGGAGCAGGCGCTAACCCATGAGGTGGCGGGTCGCGCTTCGCGACCCGCCACCTCCCTCCTGAGCCGGTTCAGAGTCGTCGCGCCGACGGAGCGCGGGCTGGGCACAATTCCGGCGGATGGGGGCCATTCCACAGCCGAGCCGGTCGCGGGTTCCGCCTGACGATCGCCGCGTAGCCCGACCTCGCCGCAGGCCTATCGACGTCGGCTACCGGCCGGACATCCAGGGCCTGCGCGCGATCGCCGTCCTGGCGGTGGTGGCGAACCACCTGGCCGGCTGGCCGACGGGCAGCTTCGTCGGGGTCGACGTCTTCTTCGTGATCTCCGGCTACCTGATCACCGGGATCCTCGTGCGCGAGTTCGAGGTCCGGCAGACGATCTCGTTCCGCGGCTTCTATACCCGTCGGATCAAGCGGATCCTCCCCGCGGGCCTGCTCGTCATCGGCGCGACCGTGTGTGCCACCCGGGTGCTGGCGGGAATCGACCGCTACCACTTCACCGCCGCGGACGCGATCGCGGCCGTCCTGTTCACCGCCAACTGGCATTTCGCCCATACCGGCGTCAACTACTTCAATCAGTCGCTTCCGCCGTCGCCCCTCCAGCACTACTGGTCGCTGTCGGTCGAGGAGCAGTTCTACTTCGTGTGGCCCTGGCTGATGCTGGGCCTGCTGCTGATCGGTCTGCGCCTGCGGCTCTGGCGACACGAGCACGCGCGTCTGGTCTCGGGCATCGCGGTCGCTGTGATCTCCTGCATCTCGCTCCTGTGGGCCTTCGCTCAGACCGCCCACAACCCGACGGCAGCCTACTTCTCCACATTCGTCCGCGCCTGGGAGCTGGGCGCGGGAGCACTGGTCGCGATCGCCGCTCAGCCGATCGCCCGATGCGGCGCGCGCCTGCGCCGAGTCGTCGCCGTGGTCGGCCTGCTCGGTGTGGTGGGGTCCTTGTTCGTCGTGCCTTCGTCCCCCGGATTTCCAGCCCCGTGGGCACTGCTACCAACCCTCTCGACCGCCGCGGTGCTCGGCGCGGGCGCCGGCCTCCCGGGCCGATCGCTGCTGCCGCTGACCAACCCAGTCAGCCAGTACCTGGGCAAGCTGTCCTACAGCCTCTACCTGTGGCACTTCCCGGTGATCGTCCTGATCGTAACCGTCGTTCCTCAGTACTCGGCGGCGTATTGGCTGGCGGGTCTGGCGCTCATCTTCGGGCTGTCCGCCGCCACGTTTCACCTGCTCGAGGATCCCGCGCGCCGCGGGACCTGGTTTCGACGACGCCCGGGACGGCTTCCGATCCCCGCGGCGGGCTGGCTCGGGTACGCCGCGGCATGCGCGCTCACCGTACTCATTGCAGGAGCCGGCCTGCTGATGGTGCGCTCGATCGCTCCGACCAGACTCATGCTTCCCGCGCCGGTCCTGATCGGACACACGCAGGACGGCCCGGGCAACTGCATCGGGGCGGCCGTGCTCGACCCCCGGCATCACTGCGTCAGGCTGAACACCGGCGACCGAGTCGCGCCGCTGCCGGGCGAGTTGCCCGACGACACCGGCGGCGTCTACGCCTGCTACGCCTACCTGCGCCAGCCCATGCACCCATGCGGGTACGGAAGCCGGCGACCCGACGCGATCCGGGTTGCCCTCGTGGGCGACAGCCACGCCACGGCGCTCCTCGCCGCCCTCGAGCCGCAGCTGAACGCGCTGAACTGGCGCGTGACCGCGTTCACCGGCCAGGCGTGCGGATGGCTACCACCCGCGCTCTCTCCAGACTGCCCGGGACTTCGCCTGATCCAGCGGGAACTCATTCACGGTCACTATGCGATTGTCATCGCAACCGAGATTCGCGTGTACACCAGCTCCGTCGTCGACCACCTCAGAGCGATGAAGCCAGTCGCCGCCACCGGCGCGCGCATCGTGGTCGTCGAGGACGAGCCCAGCGTCGCGCCCGCGAGCACGGCCTGCGTCGGTCGGATCACCTATCGGGCCACCGGCAACTGTGGCACCCCCGTCACAGTCGCCTACCGGGACCCGGATCGCCTCGCGCAAGCCGCCGAACGGATCCCCGGCGCCCGCGTCGTCACGACCCGCCGCTTCTACTGTCGCAACGGCTTCTGCCCCGCCACGATCGGAAACGTCATCGCGTACAGGGACACCGCCGCCCACGTCACCGCCAGCTACGCCCGCACCATGAGTCCGTACATCGTCGAGGCGATCGAGCACGCGCTCCCGGCCGGGCTGCACTGACGGCCGAGATCCCGACCGACTCGATCAGGCCCGCTATCTCACTCATTCATACGGGGCATAGCGATGGTGCAGCATCAGGTCGTTGCCGTCGGGATCGGTGAAGAACGCCATGTGGCAGACGCCCGTGTCAAGTGTGTCGCCCGCGAAGCTGACGCCCTTTTCCTCCAGTGCGGCGCGCGCGGCGGCGACGTCATCGACGTGGAGCGCGAGATGTCCGTTCTTCTGCGGCGTGAACTCCATCCCGAACCGCTTCGGCTCCCAGATGCCGAGGCACGTCTCACCTGCCCACAACTCGAACTGCCCATGATCATCCGGACGAAGTCCGAGTGTCTCTGCGTAGAACCGCCGCGAGCGTTCTGAGTCCTGGGACGGGATACCTACAAAGTCGATCTTGGAAATCACGGGTTGTCCGATCCTTTCGTGGTCAGTTCGGGCACTTTCACACGTATCGAGGTCAATAACGGTCCGCTGGGGCTAGGTCTCGCTCACCGGGGCGACTCCAGCCGGACTCAGCCTCCGCCACGCCAGGCAAGCGCCCGTTGGGCCGCCTTTGGCAGCTTGCTGACCACCAGGTCGTAGGAGTCCTCGACCATGTCGCTGATCAGGTTGTCAGGCAGCGAACCGTCGATGATCACGGTGTTCCAATGACGCTTGTTCAAGTGGTATCCCGGGATCACGGCCTCGTGCGCCTCGCGTAGCTGCTCGGCGAGCTCAGGCTCGCACTTGAGGCTGACGCGGAGCGGGGTCTCGGTGAGTCGGGACAGTGCGAAGAGCTTGCCGGCGACCTTGAACGCGGACGTCTCGGGGCCGAACGGGAACGTCTCCTCGGTTCCGAGAAACGAGAGGCAGTAAGCCCGAAGCTCGTCGGCGGTCATGGTCACGAATAATTGCGCTTCACCGATTGCCGGGACCGCGGCACCCGGACGCCGGCGGCGGCGCCGACGAGTAGACTCGCGGGTCCGTTGGCGTCTAAGGTGGGGTCACTCGGGTCGTGCTGCACAACGTAGACGTGCGACGACTGGTGGTCGGGCTCGGCGGCGTGACTCTCGGCGAGTGGCTGCTCGGGACGGCACTGGCGGTCCAGGCGTACGCGGTCGGTGGCGCGTTCCTGGTCGGCCTGGTCGGCTTCCGGTTCGCGCCCGCGGCGCTCGCCGGTTTGGTGACGGCGCAGCTTGCCGACACCCATCGCCGGGACCGCGTCCTGACGGCCACGGCGCTGACGCGTGCTGTCGCGAGCGGGCTCGCCGCCGGGTCACTGGCGCTCCAGCTCCCGTTCGTGGTTCCGCTGCTACTCGTGTGGGTCGACGCGATGGTCGGGTCCGCCTACCGGCCGGCGCAGGCCGCCTTGCTGCCGGCGGTGGTGAGGACACCCGCCGATCTCACGGCTGCCACGGCGGCGGTTTCCAATGCGAAGTCCCTGAGCCAGTTCTCGGGCGCGCTCGCCGGCGGCCTGCTCGTCGCGAGCGCGCCGTCCGAGATCGCGGTATCGGTCGCAACCGCCCTGTATCTGGCGTCGGCCCTCGCGACCGCGGGCATGAGAACGGTGGCGCGGTCGACGGTCGCGGGCAGGCTCGGGCTGCGCGGCCGGCTGCGTCGAATGCGAGACGGGGCCGAGGTGCTCCGCGGCGATCGCGAAGGCCAGCAGATCGTCGCGTACGCCGGATTGCGCGCGCTCGTCCGTGGGCTGTGGATATCGCTCGGCGTGGTCGCCGCCCTGCGGCTGCTGGGACTGGGAAAGTCAGGCTTCGGCCTGCTCATGGCGGCGGCCACAGTCGGGGTGCTCGGGGCGATCCCGCTCAGTGCCTTGCTCGCCGGCCGCCGGCTGGCGCGCTGGCTGGCCGCCGGACTACTCCTCTCCGGCGCCCCGATCATGGCTATCGGAGTCATCGCCGCGGGCGTACCGTCGATCGCGTTGATGGTCGCTTGGGGCGTCGGCATGACGATCTCGGACGCGGCCGGACAGGCCCTCCTGAACCGGGTGATCCCCGTGGCCTCGATCGGGAGCGTTACGGGTTTCATGGAGAGCGGAAAATTCTTGCTCGAGGGGGCCGGCAGCCTAGTCGCTCCGCTGCTCGTGACGACGCTTGGCATCCGTGAAGCCCTGATCTCGGCGGGCGCTGTGGTGATCGTCCTCGTGGCCGCCGGTGCGCGTTCTTTCGCGCGCATCGACGCTCGGGCCGTCGGGCGGACGGAGATCCTCGAGCTGCTGACGGGCGTGCGCTTCTTCCGGCACTTGCGGGTCGAGGCACTCGAGGGGGTCGCGGCCCAGCTACAGCCGCTCGCCGTCCACGCCGGCACCGAGGTGATCACGCAGGGGGCTCGCGACGAAGACCGGTGGTATCTCGTGGAGCGGGGCGAGTTGGACGTGTATGTCGAGGGGTTCCTCGTCAACGAGCTCGCTCGGGGCGACGGGTTCGGCGAGCTCGCCCTGATCCGCAACGCGTCGCGTGCGGCGACCGTTCGCGCCCGCACCGACGTCGAGCTCCTGTCGCTCGGACGCGCCGGGTTCCTGGCCGCGGTCGCGGGCCCCGATATTCGCTTGAGCCCAGACATCGACGCGGTCGGGCCCGGGACGGAGGACCACACGGACCTTCTCCGCGGCACCCTGCTGCTCGGAGGAATCGATCGACGAGCGCTCCAGCCGATGGTCCGTGTCGCGGTCCTGCACGAGGTCGATTCTGGGAATCCGATCGTGATCGAGGATCAGCTCGACGACCGCTACTACGTGCTGGTCAGCGGACGCGCCACGGTAATGGTCGGCGCCGAGCGCCGGCTGGTCCTGCTGCCGGGCGACGGCTTTGGGGAAATTGCGGTGTTGCACCAGGTGCCGCGGGCGGCGTCCGTCCTCGCCGAAGAACCCTGCCGGCTGCTCTCCGTACCCGGCGAGGAGGTGCGGGCCGTCGCGCGAGAGCGGGGTGGCCTGCTCGGGAAGCTGGCGGACGGCGTAGTCGGGAGCGGGGCGCGCTCGCTACCACCGAGCTAGTTAGAGCGGGGCGCGCTCGCTACCACCGAGCTAGTTAGACCGCGACGCGCTCGCTGACCACTGTGTCGATCGCAGCGGCAAACCGATCGCGCTCGTCGGCTCTCGGCGCGACAATCCGAAGCGCATCCGGCGTCACGCCGTGCGCTCTGCTCAGGACCCGCACGCCGATCCCATGATTGCGCAGGACATCGGCGACGCGATCGGAGTTCGGGCAGAAGGCATATTGAAAGTGCACGTTGGCGTTCGCTCGCAGATCGAGCCCCGGAACCTGGCCGAGGATCTCCGCGAGCCAGCGGTTGTCATCGTGCATGCGGCTGCGCGTGTCGTCCGCCCACTCCCAGCCGTGCCGCACCGCCGCGGTGGCGACGGTGACATCGACGCCCGAGATTCCCCAGTTCTCCCGGCTCCCGAACAGGTCCGCCAGCCGGTCACCGTCTCTGCACCAAGCGACGCCGGCCCTGACGGCCGCGATTCCGTAGAACTTCGAAGTGGAGCGGAGCACCACGACGTTGGGTTGCTCACACCCGATCACCGCCAAGCCGACTGGGTCGGGTGTGAAGTTGATGTAAGACTCATCGACCACCAAGGTCGAGTCCGGGTGCTCCGCGGCCACCGCGATCAGTCCGTCGCGGTCGAGCAGGACCCCTGTCGGATTGTGCGGGTTCGACAAGAGCACGAGGCGGGCGGCGCCGAGGGCGGCGTCGACCTGCTCGAGCGACGGCATCTGCTCCCCTGCCATGGAAAAGCCACGGCCCGGGAACGCCTTCAGGTAATCCGTGTAGCCCGGCATCGGGATCGCCACGTCCGCGTGATCGACCTCTCGGGCCAGCGCCCAAATGAACTCGGTCGCGCCCCGGCCAGCCGTCAAGTCGCCTGCGTCAACGCCGGTCGCCCACTCATAGACGGCCTTGAGCCGCTCGGCGGCGTCGTATGGATGGAGCAGGATGTCCTGTGGGCCGATCGAGCGCAGGGCCTCGAGCGCTGCCGGAGCCGGCCCATACCGGTTCACGCAGGTGCTCAGGTCCATATCGACGCCGCGGGTCGGATCGCCGCCCTGCGCACCGAAGTCGAGCGTCGCGCCCGCCGCGCTCTCCCGTTCCCCAGGTCGGACCGACGAGACGCGTCGTTCCCCCATCATGGCCCGTAGATTATCCGGGTCCGGCTACCCGCCGCAACCCAGGGGACCAGCAGTTTTCCGTCGCTATCCTGGCTGGATACGCCTGCGCCGCGCTCGGACCAACCGCTGATGCCAGATGTCGCTTCACCGCGTGTTCGACCGGTCGTCATTGCCGGTGTCGCGGTCGCGCTGGGCATCCTCGCCTTGGCCGCGGCCTTCTGGCCAGGGCCGAGTCTCGCGGGTCCTGATCCCTCAGGCGTACCGATGCCCGGTTCGCTACCCGGCTGGCGCCGCGTATTCGCCGACGACTTCACCGGCCAGCGCGTCGACACCAGTAAGTGGTGGGTGTATTCCGGTCAGCCCGCAGGAGATCCGGCCGGCTGGTTCGATCCCTCGCACGTGACGGTGGCCGGTGGCCAGCTGCTGATCACGGGCTCGCGCGATCAGCGGCATCACAAACCGTGGGCGACCGGCGGCATCAGTAGCGGGCGTGCGTTCTCCCAGCTGTACGGCAAGTACCTGGTCCGGATGCGGATGGACCGAGGGGTTGGGATCACGCACGCGATCCTGCTGTGGCCCGCCCGGAATTCCTGGCCGCCCGAGGTCGACTTCTCCGAGGACGACGGGACGAACCGTGGCACGATCTACGCCACCCTGCACTACAAGCCCGGGAACCTCCAGGTGCAGCGCACTCGAGGGATCGATCTCATGCGCTGGCACACCGTAGGCGTCGAATGGTCCCCCGGACTGCTGCGGTACACGGTTGACGGGCGCGTGTGGGCGACCGTCCCGAGCTCGCGAGTGCCGTCGATCCCGATGGTGATGGATATCCAGACGCAGGCTTGGGCGTGCGGGCTGCAGTTCGAGCATTGCCCGGACGCCAGCACGCCCAGTCGCGTCCGGCTGCATGTCGACTGGGCCGTCGCCTACGGGCGCACCCGCGGCTGAGAACCGCGTGGGGCGTGAGTTTGGCGGTCGGGTTATGCTGTTGGAAGCGGCTCGCGCTGGCCTCCAGACCATGGTGAGGTGTGGTCACCTCATCGATCGTGTCTGAGGATCATCCGGGTCGCACCAGGATCGCGTAGGCCGTCGTGCATCACCGCTTCGTCGGTGCGGCCACAGTCGGAGATGCGAGGTCTGAGTTGCCAGCGAGTGGCGCATCTCGACATCGTGGCGAGCGCGGTCGTGCCCGTGCCGCGAGTTCGAGCCAGCGATGCTCGCAAGCCGCCGATCAGCCCGTCGCGCACAGCACTGCCTCTCATGCCTGCCCCCCGATCCTCCCCAGAAGCTCCGCTGGTGCCCGAGCCGTGCGAGCTTGAGGACGGACCGGCCGTGTGCCGATAACACCGGCATGAGCTGCGCTCACGACCGCGATCCGGAAGCGTGGTGAATGCCGCCTCGAGGTGATCTCAGCGGCGCGGTCGCCCGCGGTGCCGCCGCGTCCGGGGTCCGCACCGTGCTGATTCAGGTGGTCACCGCCGCCGGCAGCATCGTGCTCGCGCATCTGCTCACCCCCGGGCGTTTCGCGGTGTACGCGATCGTGTTTGGCGCCGCCGGACTGCTGAGAGCGATGACGCTCACCCCGCTGATGTACGCGTTCATCAATCACAGCGACCCGGAGGACGATGAGGGCAGCATCCGGGATCTGCTCGGCCTCGGTCTGCTGACCGCCGCAGTCGGAGGCGTGCTGCTGCTGCTCGTCGGCCTGGTGATCGGCGGGGACGGCCTGTGGATCTGCGCCGGCTGCGCTGCGTTCCTGCCGCTCACCGTGCTCCGTATTCCCGCGCTCGCGCGCTGCGAGCGCCGACTCGCGCTCGGGACCGTGGCAATCGTCGAGAGCACCGAGGCCACGGCGCTGCACGGCGGAGCGCTACTCACCGCCGTGCTCGGCTGCGTGCACAGCGGCCCCGCGATCGCGCTGACCGGCAGCGGCGTGTGGGCGCTCGGACTGGGCATCCTCACCGCCGGAGGCGCTCGGCCGCGGGTGCGCATGGCGGCCGTGCGGCGGTGGGCGGTCCTGACTCGTCCCTTCCTGCGCTCCGCCGGGCTGATTCGCGCCCGTGACGGTCTCAGTCTGCCCTTGCTCGCGTTCGCCGCGGGATCGGCCGCGTCCGGGTTGTACGGCTGGGCGGCGGGGGTGTGCGGCATTGTCGTCACCCTCCCCGTGCTGATGTCCCACGCGTTGTATCTCGGAGTCGCGGCCTGTCGGGACCGCGCGAGCACAGAACGGGCGCTCGGGATCGCGATCCGGCTACTCGCGCTCACCGGCGCGCTGGGCATGGCCATCGTCGTCGCCGCCGGACCGTCGCTGCTGCACACGCTCTACACCGTCCGGTGGCGGGGGGCGCTTCCCGCGATCGCGCTGCTCGGCCTCGCCGGCGCGGTCAACTGCGTGATGGCGCCGCTGCTCGCCGTCGGCTACGCCGACGGCCGGGTGCGTGAAACGAACCGCTGGCAGGGGATGTGCGTCGCCGTTGTGCTGATGCTCGGCGTACCCGCCGCCGCGTTGTGCCCGTCCGGCGCGGACGCAGCGACCGTGTTCGCCGCCTGCTACACGGCAGGGAGTGTGGTCGCGTTCGCCGCCGCGGTGCGCAGCACCGCCCGCCGCTACCGGATCGCCCCCGCGTTGTCGTTTGCCGCGGTGTGCCTGGCCGGCGGCGTAATCGGTGTGCTGAGCACCCGGCTGATGCCCCTGCAGGGCGGCGCCACCCCATGGGTGTCGCTCGTGCAGGGGGGACTGCTGGTCGCCGACGTGTACGTGATGGTCATCGTCGCGTTCGCCTACCAGCAGGCGTACGCCACTATCCGGGAGACGCTGAGCGCGTTCCGGTCAGGCGGCGCCAAGGCCGGTGATCCGGTCACCGCGCCGGCGCCGGCGCCGGCGCGTTGACATTCACGGCAGGCAATCGAGGCATCGGACTCCTGGTAGGTTCCGCGCGTGCGCGACTACAAACCCCAGAGCGAGAAGACCCGCATCGACAAGGCAATGCAGGCCTTCGCGCAGACCCCCCTGGGCGGGCGGCTGTTCATCTCGGTGTTTCCCGCCATCGACCGACGGCTGATGCCGCTGACCCGTGGACGGCTGAGCACCGGCCTGGGCCAGCCGTTGGTATTGCTCCACGTCCTCGGGGCGCGAACCGGGGTAGAGCGCACCATCCCTCTGCTCGCCACCAAGACCGGCGATACGGTGCTGCTGGTTGCGTCCAAAGCAGGAGCGGTCAAACACCCCGCCTGGTATCACAACATTCGCGCCAACCCCGATGTAGAGGTGACGATTGGTCGCGACCGCCAACCTATGCGGGCTGAGATTGTTGACCAGGGCGAGGAGTACGAGCGGCTGTGGGGGATCGTGTGTGACAACTACAGCGGCTATGCCACGTACCAGCGCCGGGCCGGGGATCGTGTGATCCCGCTGGTGGCCCTGACCCCGCGTTATCGATGAGTGTGATCGAAACTGGCACTCAAGACCTTCTGGTCCGTATCGAGGACGGTGTGGCCGTCCTGACGATGAATCGCCCTGGGCGCCGCAACGCGCTCTCACGGGCGATGCTCGAGGCGCTCGGGCGCGCGCTCGAGAGTGCGGAGACTGACGAAAACGTCGCGTGCGTCGTGCTCACCGGAGCGGGCGGCGCGTTCTGCGCGGGCGGCGACGTCAAGGCGATGGCCGAAAGCAACGGCGCGAAGATGGACTACGACGCGCGTGTCGCGCTTCAGCGCCGCAGCCAGCGCGCGACCTCAGGTCGGCTGCACGCGATGCCCAAGCCGACGATCGCCGCGCTCCCCGGCGCCGCGGCGGGGGCGGGGCTGGCGCTCGCGCTCGCGTGCGACCTACGCATCGCCGCGCGCGGCGCCGTGCTCACGACCGCCTTCGCGCGGGTCGGCCTGGCCGGCGACTACGGCGGCACCTGGTTTCTCACGCGGCTCGTCGGCTCGGCGCGCGCCCGCGAGCTCTACTTCCTCTCCGAGCGGCTCTCGGCCGAGGAGGCCGAGCGACTCGGGATTGTCAATCGCGTCGTCGACGATGAGCGCCTCGAGCAGGAGGCGCTCGCGCTCGCGGCGCGGCTCGCCGCCGGTCCGCGCATCGCGCTCGGGTACATGAAGGAGAACATCAACCGCGCCGAGAACGGCGACGAGCTCGGCGAGTGCATGGACCTCGAGGCCACCCACCACCTACGCACCGCGCTCACCGAGGACCATCGCGAGGCTGCCGCCGCTTTCGCGGAGAAACGTCAGCCGACCTTCCGCGGCAAATAGCTACGCCGGCCAGGCATAGGACGGATTCCGAATGACGGAGTTCACAAACCTGGTGAAGTGCCGCGTTCCGATCCAGCTGGCATCGATGGGAGCGATCGGGACGCCCGCTCTGGCGGCGGCAGTTTCGGAGGCGGGCGGCCTCGGCATGATCCCGAACCCTTCCTCCGCGGCTGAGGTCGAAGGGCGCATGCAGAGCGCCCGAGCTCTCACGAGTCGACCGATCGGAATTGGTTTCCTGATTCCGTTCGTGGTCAGGGAAGCGGTTCAAGCTGCCGGCACCTGCGCCGATGTTGTCGAGTTCTTCTACGGAGATCCGGATCCCGATCTCATTCGACTAGCGCGAGGCGACGGCACGGTCGTCGGGTGGCAGACGGGCTCGGCCCCTGAGGCGCTCGCCGCTGCGAAGGCCGGTTGCGACTACGTCGTGAGCCAGGGGGTCGAGGCGGGTGGTCATGTGCGCGGGACGCAGCGACTGGATGACGTGCTCGCCGAAACGCTTGCCGTGGCTGACGTCCCAGTTGTCGCTGCGGGCGGGGTTGGCACCGTCGAGCGGGTCGCCCAGTTGATTGATGCCGGCGCAGCGGCCGTTCGCGTGGGCACCAGGTTTATCGTCGCTGAGGAGGCGAACGCCCACCCGTTGTATGTCGCGATGCTAGTTGCTGCCTCACCGCAGGACACGGTCCTGACCGAGTGCTTTGGGCTCGGCTGGCCGCACGCGCCGCATCGCGTGCTGCGTTCGGCTGTGGCGGCCGCCGAGCAGCTCGATCAACCCCTGGCGGGAGTGGTTGGTGACCAAGAGGTCCATCGGTTCGGGCCGTTGCCGCCAACCCGACAGACCCGCGGCGAGGTGGCCGCAATGGCGCTCTATGCGGGCGAATCCGTTGGTGGCGTCACGCGGATCCAGCCGGCGAGGGACATCGTCGGCGAGCTGACGCGAGGAACCCCGCTATAGGGCGGACCAAATGACGCGGGTCAACCCACGCGTTCAGGTCGAGACCGCCGTGGCGGCCGTGTCGATGCGCGCCGGCTCGCGCAGCAGCTCGGCGGTGGCGGCACGGGCCTGCCGAAGATTCCGACCGCTGACGACCACCTCGGCGAGCGGTGTCGCGAACGTCGCGTCTGCACCCTCGACCTGGTCGCCGATCTCGGTGTGCAGGTCGAGATTGAGAACTCCCTCGCCGGCATCGGCGCCGTCGCTGAACGGAAGCGCGAGGAGCCGGCCGCTGGCGGGTGCGTAGACGATGGTGTCGACGATCGTGCACCGGGGCCGGCGACTCGCGCGAAGGGTCTGCTTCAGTCCGAGGCTGCTGCGCAACTGTGCCTCGACCAGGTCGACTCCCCACACTGCTTCGACGATCTGGTGGATGCGCCCGCCGCCGATCCGTGCGTTGATCTCAACGATCCGAGGCCCGTTGCTGGTGGATTTCGCCTCGATGTGGAGGACGCCGGTGCGGAAGCCGAAAGCGCGCGCCGCGTTGATGCAGAACCCGACCAAATTGTGCACGGCGCGGCGACCATGGTCAGGCGGACAGTGCAGGCCCGTTTCCTGAAACGCGGGCTCCGCCGTCGGCCAGTTCTGGGAGACGCTTGAGAACGCGCATTCGCCGTCCTCCAGCACCAGATCGATGTCGAACTCGACGCCGTCGAGGTACTCCTCGAGCAGCAGGCCGTTGCCCGCCCGGAAGATGGTCATGGTCTCGGCTGTCACGACCCCCCGTACGAGCCGGTAGACATCGGGGATCGCCGCGAATGAGTCGATCCGGAGAGTGCCGATGGCTTCTGCGCCGAACTCGGGCTTGACGACCGCTGGGAATCCGAGGTCGGCGGCGGCGGCGTACAGCTCATCGAGCGATCGCACGCGCAACGCTCGCGGTGTCGGCAACCCGAGCTGGGCGGACATCTCGCGCGTGCGGAGTTTGCTGCGCGCTGCGTCGACTGCCTCCACCGGGTTGCCGGGGAGGCCGAGCGCCGCTGCGACCCTCGCTGCGGCTGGGGCGCTGTCCTCCCAGAAGGTGAGCACCCCGTCGGGGCGCACATCCGCCTCGCGCAACGCGTCTAGCACGGCCTGCGCGTCGGGATCCGGATCGCCAGTGGCGGGTGCGGCGATCCAGCGGCCGACGATGCCGTCGTTGGCGAGCTGCTGAGACCAGTGCCCGGGTTCGTCGACGATCACGACTCGCGCGCCCAGCTCCGACAGACGCTCGTACATCGGGCGTTTGCCGAGATAGCCCGCGCCGACGACGACGACCGTGGCGCCTTCCACCTCGAGAGACGCGTCCAATCCGACGGCAGCCTTCGGGCTCGGTTCGGTGATCGGGGCGCTGATGAGGTCGAGCACCGTCCGCATGCCCGGCGCCGCCTGGAGCGCCTCGATCAGCGCCTCGCCGTCGATCCGCAGGAGCGTGCAGTCCGACTGGGTGGTGACTGTTGCGTTGCGAGGCGCGTTGTCGAGCAACCCGCGCTCGCCGAACGGATCGCCTGGGCCGAGGCGGGCGACCGTCACGCCGTTGCGATGAACGACGACCGACCCATCGACGATCGCGAACAGGGCGTGGGCAGGGGCGCCCTGGACGACGACGTCGATGCCGATGGGCAGCGGACACAGCTGTGAGGCGGAGGCAAGGCGCTCCAGGATCAGCCGCGGCAGCCCGGAGGCGATCGGCAGGCCCTGGATCACATCGATGCGCGAGGCCAGCTCGTCGGTGCGTCGCGTGCTGTCCGCGTCGAGGCCGCGCAGGGCAAGCCGGCCGAGCAGTGCGATCGCCATCGCCCCTCCGCCGAGAATCACGAAGCTCGTCTTCAGGGACGTCGCGCGGATCACGATCGGCGCGAGCACGGCGCCGGCGATCATCGCAGCGACCGAGCCGCCGTCGAACATCCCGACGACGCGGCCGAGTGTTTCCGAAGGCACAATTCGCGCGAGCGTGGTCTCCGCGACCACCTCGGCCGAGACCAGCGCCGCCCCGCCGATCACCGTCACGCCGAGGACAACCGCAAGCTGCGCGGTCGCCGCGTACAAGAGCTGCGTGGCACAGACCGCGATTACCGTCGCGGCGAGGGTGAGCGACACGCGACGGGTGATGGCGAGGCGTGCGTTGCCGAGCGCGCTGAGCACGCCTCCGACCCCAGCCGCCGTCAGCAGTACGCCATACCCGCCGGTGCCGAGGTCGAGCGACCGTTGGGCGTACAGGACGAGCTGCACGGTCTGGGCCCCATACGTGAACTCCACCATCGCTGCCACCAGGAACACCGGCACGACGAATCTGGTGGTGCGTGCCGTCGACAGGCCCTGTGCCACTTGTGACACGGCATTGCCGCGAATGCGCGGAGGTCGCGATCGATCGTGCATCAGCGACACGAGCGCCGCCGACACGCCAAACGTCGCGGCGTTCACCAGGAACGCGAGCCAGTCGGGCCCGACCGCCAACAGCAGCGCGCCGATCGCAGGGCCGATGATGATCCCGAGGTCCTGGACCGTGTGCAGCAATGCATTGGCCGGGCCGAGCCGCGTTTCTCCGACCAGGCGGGGCAGCAGTGCGATCGCCGCCGGCCGTTCGGCCGTCCCGGCGGCCGAGACGAGCGCGGTGATCGCGATCACCAGCTGCACCGGGCCCTTGGCAGCCACACTCACGGTCAGGCCAGCCATCAGCGCGAGCCGTATTAGGTCTCCGCTGATCAGCACTCTGCGCCGCGGGAATCGGTCGGCGATAGCGCCGCCGACCGGAACGAGCAGCACGTACGGCACCAGCCGGCAGACCGTCGCCACGCCGACCCACGACGCCGAGCCGGTCCGCGCGTACACATACCCAAGGAGCGCAGCGTTGTAGAGCCAGTCTCCGATCTGCGATGCGGCACTCGCGCCGATCAGGGCGCGAGCGTCCCGGATCGCGAGGACCTCGCGGTATGCCTTCCCCCCCATCGGCGACAAACTAGTTCCTCCAAACAGGCTGCGCAAGTCCATCCGCCGGGCGTCTGCTGACCTCCCATGTGGCGTGGACGACCGCATACGCTGAACTTGGTCAAGAAACATTTCGGGGCCGGCTGAAAGATCGGCGCCCGGACTGGTGATTGAGTGACATGAGCCCGGTTGCAAGCGATCGTTCGCAGAGGTTCGCGGTTCTGTACAAGGAGAGCTATGGCGCGATCCACGCATATGCGTCACGCCGAGCCGGCGCGGAGGCGGCCGACGAGATCGCAGCCGAGACCTTCTTGGTCGCGTGGCGGAAGTTCGACGCGCTCCCAGACGAATCACTGCCGTGGCTGTACGGAGTGGCGCGCAACGTGGTCTTGCGTCATCACGCTGCGATCGGACGTCAGCAGCTGACTCGGGCGGCGTTGGCCAACGAGCCAAGTTGGCCGCAACCCGACGCCAATGACGTCGATGACCCTCGGCTGTGGGAGGCGTGGGCGCAAATGAGTGTCGCTGACCGTGAGGTGCTTGCGCTCGTGGCTTGGGAGGAGCTTCCGGTCGCCGCTGCGGCCCGTGTGATGGGGTGCTCAGCGCCCGTGTTCTCCGTCCGCTTGCATCGCGCGCGTCGCCGGCTCGAGCGCCTCCTCACCGCCACCGTCCCCGTTCCTCGTACCGAGCTCTCGGAGGCCTGATGTCACCCAAGACGCCCGACAGCCTGTCCCGCCTACGCGCCTCCAACCCGGCTCGCGTCAAGGAGGGTCACGGCAGTCGACCGCTGGCACAGGCAGCGCTGGAGCGGATCCTGGCCGATCCTGGCCCGCCGACCATCTCCGCGCGGCACCGGCGACGCTCGCCGCGCGGCCTGACCCTAGTACTTGCGGCGATGCTGCTGGGAGCCGGCGCCGCCGCGGCCACCACCGATCCGTTCGGCTGGTGGAGCCCCAATCCGGACACGGCCAGGTACGGCATCGATCCGGCGCGGCGGGTCCGAACACCAAAGCCTCAAGAAATCAGCTGCCGACGGCAATCTTCGGGCGGGTTCCGCTGCGCGCCCGGCGGATCCGGCCAGCACTACATGAAGTTCGACGCGATCCAATCGCCCGCAGTCTTGGCTTTCAGCCGCGTCCATTTAAACGCGGCGATCACACAACAGCTCGCGGCGGGAAACATCACCCCCGCAGCCGCCGCGAGGTACCGGGCCGATGTTGCCCGCGTGCCAGACAGCTTCTTCACGGAGATGCGGCTCGCCGGTCGTTTCGGAACCTACGGAGTCGGAGAAGACGGCCCCCGAGGAGAGCTGGTGCCCCCGATCGGTATCCCCACCCTGCTCGTGTGCGAGAACGCCGGCTCGGCACTCAGCTGTCAGGACCTCAATGGCGATCAGCGCGCGCCCGTGGGCGCCGGGGTCTACCAAGCGGAGCGAGCCGCCGACTGGCGTCCTGCGCCACCACACCGACGCGATTTCGCCCTCCCGCCGGGGATGAGCAGCTTCACCAAGGCGGAGGACCAGCTGTTGGCCGACCTGCTCCGCGCAGCGACCTCGTCAAGCAGCGTCACCAGCAGCAGCTCGTCGTCCACAGCTCCTGCCCGCGCCGCCCCACGGCGAAATCCGCCGCGCCGACGCGCTAACCGCAACCGAGCCGCGAGCGTCAATCCGCGGTGACTGGACGCTCGCACCTATGGGCGATCGAGTGAGTTTCAGCTGACTGGCATCTCTCCCGAACAGGCTCAGCTACGCGCCGTGATCTTGGAGCTGCTCGAGCGCCGCGGACCCGGCAAGACCATCTGTCCCTCCGACGCCGCCCGGGCGCTGGCCGGCAAGGACTTCCGCCCTCTCATGAAAACGGCCCGCGCTGCCGCCGCCGAACTTGTGGCCGCCGGCGTGATCGAGGTGACCCAGCGGGGCGAGGTCGTCGACATCGCGCAGGCGCGCGGGCCGATCCGCCTGCGCCGTCGAGGCGGGTAGGGCCGCGTCAGCGGCAGTCAGCTCCTGATTCGGCCGCGAGGGTGGTATGAGAGCGCAGGGCCGGGTCTCCCGAGATCGACTCGCCGGTTCGAGTCGGCGAGTCGCGTGTGCGCCGCGGATCACGCACATCTTTATAGTTCAGCCCGGCCTGATGGCTTAGGTCGTCAATCGGCACGAGCGAAGCCTCGAGGGGGTCAACGTGTTGGGATGCGACTGGGTGGCGGGCAGTGGGCGGCGTCGACCGCGGCGAGCGGAGCCCCGGCCGCCACGGGTGAGGCGCAATCTTGTCGTCGCTCTTTCGGTGATCGGGTGCATCGGGTGGCTTGCTTTCGCCTTCGGTGGCGTCGCTGCCGCCTCAAACTCGAAGCGCTACAAGACCAGAATCAGCTTCAAACGAAGCGGCTCAAAGATCGTAGGCAAGCTCAGCTCCGCGAGGGCGGGATGCCCAAAGCATCGTCTCGTCTACGGCGTCTACTCGAGCCCAAAGTTCGCCGGGGGAAATCTGGGCCAGGTACGCACCGATGGACACGGACATTTTTCGCTCAGCTTGGCAGCCATTCCCGCGGGGTCATGGAAGGTGAGGGTCTTGACCTCCCCCAAGACCCTGAGCGCCCACAGCTCGTGCGCGGGAGCGAGCAAGGCGACGACGCTCACTATCTAGGACCGGAGGTGGCGCGTATGCTCCCACGATGAGCCTCGACGGTCGAGAGCCCCACCCGTTCCGGGCAGCGGCCGAGAGCCACGACATCGATGCTCTGCTGGACACCCTCGCTCCTGACGTCGTCTTGCACAGTCCGGTGACCTTTGCGCCCTACGTCGGCAAAGAGACAGTCGGGGTTCTGCTGCGGCTGGTGTCCGAAGCCTTTGAAGGCTGGCGCTGCGTCACGGAGGTCCACAACCCGGACGGCGTGATCGCGTTCGTGTTCCGTACCCGCGTCGGGGATCGTGAACTTGAGGGGCTGGACCTGTTGCGACTCGACGCCGATGGGCTGATCGCCGACCTGACCGTGATGATCCGCCCCCTATCGGGGCTGATCGCGCTGGCCCAGGCGATCGGCCCCAAGGTCAACGCCGCCGGGCTCACGACGTCCACTGACCCCCCGGCGTGAAGCGACGCTGATTCGTGCTCGACTATCCGACCAAAGGGGTGCGGATAATCGAACCCTTCGGGCCGGGCAGTGGGCCAGAAGTGATCGCAACCGCGGTGAGTCGGAGGCTTGCTGAGCTGTGGGCCCAGTCCGTGACAGTCGAGAACCATCCCGGTGCGGGTAGCACGGCGGCCCCGGCGATCGTCGCCAAGTCCCCCGCCGACGGTTACACGTTGCTCGTTCACACCAACGCGCACGCGTATAGCGCGGCGCTCGTGACGAATCTCCCCTACGACCCTGTTGCCGACTTCGTCCCAGTCGCGGCGCTCACCACTCAGTCCTACGTGCTCGTCGCCGGCGAGGCCACAGCCCTCACTACCGTCGGCGCGCTGATCGCTGCGGCAAGAGCCAGGCCGGGGAAGCTGCGGTTCGGATCCACCGGCGTGGGCACAGGCACGCACCTGGGGATCGAGAAATTCAATCTCGCCGCCGACATCGACGCCATCCACGTCCCCGCGCGAGGGAGCGAAGGTATCGCCGACACGATCGCGAACACGATCGCCGGGCGCACCGACTACGCGCTGTCGCCGATCCCGACCACCCTGTCGCATATCCACGCAGGCAGACTCCTGCCGCTAGGCGTGAGCAGCGTTCGGCGCTCGAGCGCGCTACCCGACGTTCCGACGGTGGCGGAGGCCGGCGTGCCCGGCTTTGATTTCCCAATCTGGTATGGGATATGGGCGCCGGCCGCTACTCCTGTCGGAGTCGTTCGGAAGCTGGCCGAGGACATCGCCCGCGCTCTGTCTGATCCTGCTGTGCGCGCCTCGCTCGCGAAACACGGTGGCGAAACGATGAGCATCACGCAGCCCGACTTTGCTCGCTTCGTGCTGGGCGAGAGCGACAGCGCTGCCCGGATCGCCGAAGCGGCCGGGATCAAACCGCACTAGCTCCGAGCGAGCCGGCTTCCAGCGGTGATCTCGTCCATCGTCGGGGTTTAGTGATGCGCCACCTGGCGGTGCGCGAGTTCGCGGGCCGTCGGAAGTCGCGTCGAGTAGACCCGCGCGCAGGCCTCGATATAGATGCGGTGCTTTGTGAGGCCGAGGCTCGTCGGTGGTCCAGCGCAGCCGAGCACCCCAGGGCCACTGGATCGTGAACCGTCGCAGGCTTGGGAGATTCCATCCGTGGAATGTGTACCCGTCGTGGCTCTGAACGATGACCGCGCCCGAGCTTGCAACCGGCGGGCTTTGGCCGTAGGGACCGGTTACGAGGCTTCCATCGGCCGCAGCCGGAGTTGGGCTCATCGCCGCGGTGTACTGGGTCGCCGGTTTCTTCCTCGGCCGCTGCGGCGCGCTCGCCAGCGCCGGACTGTGCGCCTTGAGTCCGCTGCTGCTGCAGTACGCCCAGCAGACCCGGGTCTACGCGTTTCTCGCGCTTGTCTGCACCCTCGCCGTAGGCAGCACCCTCGCCGCCGTCACTCCCGCCCAGCCGCGGCGAGGGCTCCTGGCGCTCGGCGCCGCGCTCTGCGTACTCGCGCTGTGGCTGCACTACACGGCCGTGTTCATCGTGCTGCCCCTCTGCGTCTGGGTAGCGCTTCAGCCCTCGCTCCCGCGCGTCCAACGCGCAGGGTTTGTCGTGTGCTGTGTGGTCGCGGAGGCGGTCGTGCTGCCGCTGTTCGTCTTCCAGCACGATCACCAGACCGCGGCGATGTTCCCCGGAACCCGCACCGAGAAGGCCATCCATGTTCTGGAGGCGCCATTTGACGGTCGCTTCGGCGGCGGCGTCGACACGGTCCGCGTGATTGCCGTGCTGGTCGTGATCGCCGCGGTGGCGACGGCGCTCTACCCATCGAATCGCACCCGCCTTCGCCGGCCGTGGCTGTTGCTCTCGCTCGCCGTCACCGGGCCGCTCGTGATTCTGGCGGGCGGCGCTACCGGCCAAGACGTGATGATCAGTCGCTACGCCGTGGTCGCCGCCCCGTTCTTGCTGATCATCCTCGTCGCCGCCGTCAGCGTGCTCCCAGGACTGCCAGCGATCTCGCTCGCCACGGCAGCTGTGGTGGTTACGGCCTCGGGCCTGATTCGTAGCCATCAGACCCGCGGCTTCTACCCGCCGAATAAGACCGCCGTCGAGTACGTCCGCCACCATCGACAATCGGGCGATGCTGTGCTGCTAGGCACCCCGGCCGGAGCCGATCTCGGCTACTACCTACAGACCATCCTGCCGTCGGTCTCTCACAGCAGAGATCCTCGCCTCTTCACGCACGCGGTCGCGCGACATCAGCGGATCTGGCTGATCAACGAACTCGGCTATGGCCCGTACCCCGAGACGATCCTGATCGCCGTCGCCGACCACGCCCTGCGGCCGTTCCACTACCACGTCCTTCGCGTGCACCAAATGACGACCACGACGAGCATCGCCGTCTACCTGGCAACGCCGACACGCGCCTAGCTCGCGAGGCGAGGTCGTCAGTGCTATCCGGCGCCTGTGGCTGGCGTGCAGCACCAGCCCTCAAGGTGTGGGACTCCGAGCCCTCCGAATTGCTCGGCGATCCGGGATACGGCGATGAGCCGTGGTTGGCCGACGGCGTGAATGAACACCCATTGGTTCGCGGCGGGCCAGCTGATGAGGAGCCATTGGCTGTTGGGTGACCACACCAGCTGGCCTAGGTCCGCGCCCGTGAATAGGCGCCGGGGCGTGCTGCCGGGTCGGGCGGTATCGGTGACGGTGACCTGTCCGCGCGTGAGCAGCGCGAGTTGACGTCCGTCTGGGGAGAGCGCGCCGTCGCGCACCGGCTCGCCGCCGATTCCGGGAACCCGCGCGAGCTGGTCGCCGTGTGCGTCGAATAGGAGCACGGCGTCCTGCGTCAGCACCAGCAGCAGCCTTCCGTCGGCAGACCAGGCCAGCAGCCGCGGTCGCGTCGGTGTACGGCGGGACCAGGCCAGGCGGCCAGTGTCGACGTCGCGCACCGCAACGGTGCCGTCCGATTGCGCGTAAGCCAGCTCGTAGGGATGTCCTGGCTGCCAGGCCGGCGCGACTCGCGCGACGGACCTCGCCAATTCCCGGTCTCCGGTGCCGTCCCCGGCGATCACCCGCAAGCTACCGCCGCTCAGATACGTCAGCCGGTAGCCGTTCGGCGCGAACCACTCGGGCGAGCGCAGATCGGGGCGCGCGATGCTCCATTGCGGTGTCCCGCGTAGGTTCACGGCTGTCAGCTGGTTGCCGGAGGCGAGCGCGACGTACTTGGCATGGGGCGACCACGTGGCTTCTTGGCCTGAGCCGAGCCTCCGTTTTGAGCCGTCCGCGGCAACGGTCCAAGCGCCGCCCGGGCCGGCGACGAGGATCTGTCCTGCTGTGGGAAGCGAGAACAGTGCCGGGCGCGCGTGCTTGACCCCCAGCGTCTGATTGATCCACCTGTGCACGGCTGCTCCGGCCGGGGTCAGCATCAGGACCCCGGCGAGCACCAGCACCGACGGTGCCAGTGCCAAACGCAGGCGGCGGCGCCTCGGGCTGGCAGCGCGTTCGGCGTAGGCGCTCCGAAGAACCTGCCAAGCCCGGTGTTCGGCGGCGTCCTCGTGTGGCGCACGAACGGCACGCAGGCTCCGCTCGACCATCGTGCGATCGCGCCGGCTCATCCCTGCTCGTCCTTGAGCAGCTGCGCTTCGAGGGCGTCGAGGGCTCTCCGCAGGCGGGAATTGACGGTTCCGCGCGGGAGCTCGAGCGCACGAGCGATCTCGCCCGGCGTGTAGTCGAGCACGTAGCGCATCACGACCACCGCTCGGTGCTCGGGTCCGAGCGCGGCAAGAGCCCTCATCATCTCCTCGGAGTAGCCGTCGGTCGGGGCGGGTCTGGAATCTGGCCGGTCGACGAACTCGCTATCAGCTTCACGGCGCGCCACGCGCGAGCGGGTCCAATCGATCGCGCGGTTGGTGACGATGCGTCCGAGCCAGGGCGCGAACGGCCGGCGCCGGTCGAAGCGATCGAGCGTCCGGATTGCCGCGACAAATGCTTCCTGAGCGATGTCCTCGGCGGCTGCGTGGTCGTGCACGATCAGGAACGCGGCGCGGTACGCCAAGCGCCAGTGGCGGCGAAACAGCTCCTCCAGGTCGACCTCAGAGCCCGCCTGCGCCCCGCGAATCAGCGCCGTCTCGCTACGCCGTCGCAGCTTGCGGCCCACCTGCAGCGGCTGATCCACCACCAGGGCCTGGGCGACAGCCGGCACGGCGTCAGCTAAGTGTCTCGCCATCGACGTGCATCGTCTCTTGTACGTAGCCCCTCGCGCAAGAGGTCCCGGGCCGGAGCGCAATTTTCTCTTTCTCTCAGACGGACCTCTTCCCGTGGCCGCCGCGTAAGCAGTGCATTTGACGGAACCTCGCGGAGGAGGCAAACAATGGTCGGACGGACGGTGAAAGCTGTCTTGCTCGCGGCAATGCTGGCGGGCGCCGGGGTGGGCCTCGCGCGAGCCGATGGGCTGCCGGTCCTCGGCTTCTCAGGTCCCGCTAGCGGCGTGCGGGCGATCGACGGCACCCGTTACCAGGCGCATCCGCGGCGCCGCGAGACGGTTCTCAGCGCGATATCTGCGTCGGGTCGGACCCTCGCGCGTACCGTGCTTCCGGGCCTGTTCGACGTGCCTGTGGTCGCCTACGATGGGGCTGCCGCTGGGCTGTCCCAGAACGCCGGGACCCTGGTTCTGATCCGCCCGCGAGTGACGTTTCCGCAGCGCTCCACCGAGTTGATGATCCTCGCGGCGCGGACGCTACTCCCGCGCCGGGTTGTCCGGCTACGTGGGGACTTCAGTTTCGATGCGATCTCGCCCAATGGCGAGTGGGCCTACCTGATCCAGTACACCTCCCGGCTGGACCCCACCCGCTACCGAGTGAGGGTGCTCAGCACGCGTACCGGGAAGCTGCTGAGGCGTGACATCGTCGACCCTCGCGACCGCGGCGAGGCAATGCGAGGGCGTCCGATCACCCGGGCCAACAGCCCTGGCGGTCGCTGGGCGTACACCCTCTACGACGGCAACGGCCATCCGTTCGTACACGCGCTCGATACCGCCACCCTGAAGGCGCGGTGCATAGACGTCGCGGCGTTCCCGAGCAACAGCGACTGGTTCATGGCGCGACTCCGGCCCGCCGCACGGCGCTTGGACGTAGTGCTCGGGAGCCAGACGTTGAGCGAGATCGACACCAAGTCGCTGAAGCTGATCCCACCTTCCCACACCACGATCGCCGCCAAACCGACAGCCCGGCAGAACCGGACCGTGGCCCGGTCAAGAGCCGGGAGCATCGGCATCGCGTTGCCGATCGCCATCATGATGGTGTTACTCGCCGGCGCAGCCCTCACCGTCTGGCGTCGCTTCGGTCCGCCACCCCGGCAGGCGCAGGCGCGATGAGCCGGCCCGCGACTCGGGCAGGACTGATGCTCGCCTACTTGGCCGCACTGGTAGCTGGGCTCGGTGGCTGCGGTAGCGGCCACCCCGCGCCGAAAAGCTCGACGCGGCGCCCGGCCATAGAGCCCATGCCCACAACCCGAGCCGTCGCACGCCCCACACACCGCGAACCCGATCCCGTCGCGGTCGTCACGGCCGAGAGTCGCAACGAACTCATCGCCGTCGATCTGCCCAGCGGCCAGGTCCGGCGCCGGATCGCCGTACCCGCCGATCCCGAGAACGTCGCCGTCGGGCAAGCGGCCGTGGTCGTGAGTACCGCCGCCCGAACCGTGACCGTTCTGGACCCCCACACGCTGCACGTGATCGCCGAACTCCACAGCTTCACCGCGCCGCACATCCCGGCCATCGCTCCGGACGGCAAATACGCGTACGTCACAGACGACGGCGCCGGGACGGTCACGCCAATCAGACTCGCCGACGCGAGGGGATTCCCGGCCGTACCCGTCGGCAGCGGAGCCCATCACCTCACCCTCAGCCCCGACGGCCGCCGGCTGTGGATCGCGCTCGGGGAAACGGCACGGACGATCGTTGTCCTCAACACCACCAACCCCACGCATCCCCACATATTGCGCTGGTTCGATCCCGGGTTCGCGGTGCACGACGTCGCGTTCTCGCCGGACGGTCGCGCCGTATGGTTGACCGCCGCTAGTGGCGCCGACGTGACCGCCATCGACGCGAGGACCACGAAGACCCTGTTTCGGGTTCGAGTCGGCCAGCCACCGCAACACGTCGCATTCGATCGCGCCGGCGCGTACCTGACGAGCGGCTACGGCCGCACGATCGAGAAAGTCGATCCTGCCACCGGACAGATCCTCGCCCGCGCTCGCTCACCCTACGGCTCATTCGAACTCGACGCCGCGGACGGCTACACCGCAACCTCCTCCCTCCTGCGCGGAACAATCACGATTTACAACTCCCGACTGCAGCACCAGCGGATCGTGCAGCTCGCCCCCCGCACACGAGACCTCGCGATCGTCACGCAATAGACATTTGATCCGGCCACTGACTCCTGCGCGACAACTACCTGATGAACCTAAGACGGCTTTCGCGCCGGAAACCAGCAGCCGGAAGTGAGCTGGACCGGGTAGGTGGCACGACGTCGCTCGCCGCACAGCGCTGCTTCATGATTCAAGCGGCGGTGCCCCTCCGAGGCGAGGTCAGCGATTGCCGTAGCCGAGGGCACGCCCTATCGCAGCAAAGAGCCGTAGGAGCAGCTTCTGCAAAGCGACGGGTGGGCTCGCCAGGAAAAACTCAGCGTCGACCGGCCCGGTCGCGGCCATGCGCAACGGGTTCGCGCGGCCGTTGGCGTCGACGTGGCCAGCCCGATCGAGTGCAAAGCTGCGCTCCAAGAACTCGCCATACCGCAGGGGCGGCCGCAGTTCGGCACGAACCTCGGCGTCGCCTCCGTGAGCCGGTTCAATCGTGTGCGCCTCGCCAGGAGGCGTCGTGCGTCGCGCCGGACAGCCAGAGTTCCAGGACCGCGACGTCGAGCTGGTCGCCAACGCCTCCGCCCTGTTCGCGCGCGCCGCTCCGCAGGGGACTTGTCGCCGAGGCCTGCGGATCGGCCGGGCCTCTTCCCGACGCTCCGGCGGTCATCGAGCTCGACCGATCTGGCGAACTGGTGAGCGCGTCGTCGTCGGCCGATCCGCTGCTTGCCGAGCTGTCGGGAAGCACGCCCGAGACAGGCGCCCGCTCGCCTGCGATTCACGCTCTAGCCAGCGCGACTCGGACGGCGATAGGTGCCGGCGGCCGGGCGCCCCACCAGATCCTCCCGAGCGCCACGGTAAAGACGCCGGCAGGTACTTGGCTGGTGCTCCACGGGGGCCTCCTCGGCGACCCCCGCTCGGGCTCGGTCGCCGTCTTTATCCAGCGGGCGCATCCAACGCTGGTTGCCCCGCTGTTGCTGAAGGCCTACTGCCTTACGCCGCGCGAGCAGGAGGTCACGCAACTCATGCTTCGCGGCGCAACTACGATCCAGGCGGCGCAGCGACTCGAGACCTCCCCGCACACGATCACCGACCACATGAAGTCGATCTTCGAGAAGAGGCGCGCCGGCCTGATGCTGCTCGATCAACGCGTCTGTGAACCGGGTGCTTGAGCCGCGTGGCCCCACCGGTGTAGGGTCGGCAGATCCGACCGAGGAGGGACAGATGGCGACCTTCGTCGTGCTCATTGACTGGACTGAGCAGGGTGTGGGGAAGTTCAAAGACAGCGTCGATCGCTACGAGGCATCGGAAAGTCAGTTCAAGGAGATGGGCGTGAGCTTCAGGGACATCTACTGGACCTTGGGAAGCCACGACATCGTCACCATCGTCGATGCCCCAGACGGCGAGACGCTGGCCGCTGCGCTGCTGAGGCTGGCCTCCCAAGGCAACCTCCGCACCACTACGTTGCGCGCATTTTCCGCAGAGGAGATGCGGGGGGTGATCGCCAAGGCGGGCTAAGCGGCGCAATGCTGGTTAGTGGCGACGAGCCCAACCCGCCCAAGCCCCACGTTCAACTGGCCGCGACCGATGAGGTCGAGGAGCTCGACGACGCTCTCGGAGTGGGCCGTACCTGACTACGGTAGCTCGGGCGCGAGGGACAACAGCGCTCTGTCCTGCACTGACTGATTGGAAGCAGCTCAGCGCGCTGTCGCGCCCAACCGGACTACCTGCCCAGAATCTGGGCAACCTCCGGGACTCGAGTTCTGGTCGGTCAGGAGCGATAGGTCGCTCGGACAGAGACCGTTGATATCGACGTAGAGGTCGCCATGTGGTCCGAGGGTCAGCCCCGTGGGGTAGTTCAGCCCCCGAGCGACGTACCTGGTCTTGAGCTCCGGGCTCACCTTGACGATCGATCCATTGAACGGCTTCTCGTTGAAGTTGGGGAATGAGCCGCCAATCTTCGACGTCAGGTTGTCCAAGTAGACATTGCCGCGCCGGTCGGCGACGCAGTCGATTACCTGCCCTACCTTGCCGTTAGCCAGCACTCTGGTCAAGTCAGAGCCGTTCCAGCGCCAGACCGAATTGGACTCGGTTGCGATGAAGACATCGCCGTTCGGTGTGACGGCGGCGCAGGTCGGTGCGGCGTCGAAGATCGGCTCGTGATCGGGCGGGTCCGGCACGAAAGCGAGCACCGAGATCTTGCCGTCCGCGCTCACGAAGTCGAGCGTGTTCGATGCTGCATCGACGACGTACAGACCGCCGGACGGACCTGCCGCAAGCCCGAACGGATTGGCGTCACCGGGCGCGTATTCAGGATTGCCGGGATCCGGATGGGCGGCGGCATAGTCGAAGTCAAGGCGGCCGACGTTGGCAATCGGCGCCACGCCCTTGTTGCGGTCGAGGGAGTTCAGCCGGTTCAGGAACCCCGAGCCGTTCTGCACGGTGGTGACCGTGGCCACACACAGCATGGGATCTGGCTGGCCGTGGCAGTCGTCAGCCGGCTTGCCGAACGACTGCGGATTGAGTCCGACGAGCGAGTAGAGCTTGCCGTGCTGCACGGCGATTCCACCGAGACCGAACGCACCGAACGGGCCGCTGAATGAGGGAAAGCCCGTCGCCAGTGCCACGTGATCGCCGTTCGGCTTGATCGCGGTCACCTGACCGTTCAATCCCACACAACCACCCGGGAACAGACAGATCTTCCCAGCGTGACCCGCCTCCGCGACCGCGAGAGTTCCGTTCGGCAGAAACGTCAGGCCCCGAGGGTTGTCCAGCCCCCGGGCAATCACGTGGAGCCGGGTCGTCGCCCCCGCCGAGACCGGAGATGCGAGGGCCGCAACGCCCGCGATCACCGCTATGAGGAATGCGCGCACGCGCCGGACGTGCGAATTCTTGGCGCCAGCATGTCGTGCATGGTGCGGCGGCTATCCATCGTCGAGGCGGCGATAGAGGACCGTCGAACTGTCGTCAGGGCCGTCCACGACCCCAGCATGGCGTAGCGACGTTCATCTGCCGTACTTGTAGTCGTCATTCAGCAGCTCGCTCTCTGATCCGTTTGCCGCGTGCAGCATCTCCACGAGGCGGAAGAGTCGCTGAACCGCCTTGCCAAACTCTTGACGTCCGGTTAACGATCAGCCGGTCCTCATCGTCCGTGGCGGTGAGGTACGACGCGCCCTCTGCCACGAGACGGCGGTACCCCTTTCCATTCCAAGCACCGACTCCCGGGCTCGTCCAGAGCGCTAGGGAGGCTCAGGCGAACGCGGGGCGGCGAGGAGCCTTGTGGCGAGCGCCTGTTCACGTTGGTCCACCGGCCGTGCGCGGACAGTTACGACCTGCCATCCCCCGCAGCGCAGAGCTGCGCCGATCCTTTCTCGCACCTCCTCCTCTTCGGACGCCTCGGCCACGAACAGCGTCCGGAAGGTCGCGAGTGCGGGACCCGCGCGAAGGTCATTGTTGTGCGGCCAGCGGCACGGCCCGTCGTGTTCCCAGTGCCCGCACAACTCGACCGTGACGGCGGCGCCGACCGCTGCTGGATCGACTCCGGCGGTCAGCGCAATCTCGGCCTCGGCCACGAACGCTCGTGCGTCACCCACGCGGAGAAGATACGCCAAGGCGCTGCCGCTTTCCATGCAATCCGGCACCTGATCGCGCGTCCGTGCGCAATGACGGTTCCGGGCACGCGGAAAGGAGCTGCGCCCTGGCTGCCGTCGGCTACTCGTCAACGCCGCCCCAACGGTCCCCGCAGGGCGGGGCTTTCAGCGCGCCCGGAGAGATTCGAACTCCCGACCTTCGGTTCCGTAGACCGACGCTCTATCCAGCTGAGCTACGGGCGCGTCGCGGCGATTCTAGACGGCATGCTGTGCTTGATGCCCGTGCCGGTGATCGGCTCCGGTGGGACTGGGGTCCAGGGCGGCTCAGCCCTCGGTCTGCCGCGGGGCGTAGCGGTGGTGGAGCATCAGGGCGTTCCCGTCGGGATCGCGGAAGAACGCCATGTGGCAGACGCCGGTGTCGAACGTATCGCCGTCGAAGCTCACGCCGCGGCTCTCCAGCGTCCCCCTGGCCGCCTCCATGTCCTCGACGTGAAGGGCGACCGGGTTCGGGGTGGCCTTGAACTCCATGCCCATCTTCTCCGGGGTCATGATGCCGAGCGTGAGATTCCCGGTTTCGAACTCCGCAAAGCCGCGGTCCGGGACGTACGTCGACCGTGGCAGTCCGAGCGTGTCGCCGTAGAAGCTGGAGGCCGCCTCGAGGTCGTGGGTGGGCAGGGTGACGAAATCGACTTTGGTGACCAGTTGGTCGGCCATTGTTTGGGCTCCTTGATTGGTCGCTTTGACGTCGTGGTACAGCGAAGAAGCGGAGGGGGCGGGATTCGAACCCGCGGTCCGCTTGCACGGACTCTGGTTTTCAAGACCAGCGCATTCGACCACTCTGCCACCCCTCCGGGCCGGCGGCTTCGATGCTAATGGAGCGGCCGCGAGGATCTCAGGCCGGCCACGGGCCAGCGGTGGACGACAACGCATTAGACTGGCCGGGTCTCGGAGAGGTGGCCGAGTGGCTGAAGGCACTCGCCTGCTAAGCGAGTAAGGGGCTAACGCTCTTTCGCGGGTTCGAATCCCGCCCTCTCCGTTCCCGGCGCCGGTTACGCCGGCAACAGGATCTCCGGCTCGTCTGGCCGGAGGGAAGATTGGAGGAACTCTTCGACGGCCGCGGCCTGGAGCGGGCGGGCGAAGAGGAATCCCTGACCGAGATCGCACAGCTCGCGCTGCAGGCCCTGGAGCTGAGCCCGGTCTTCGATGCCCTCGCCGAGCGTTTGTATGCCCAGGGTCTTGGCGAGCTGGATGAAGGTGCGAATGAGCGCGTCGGCGGAGTCGAGGGACGAGCCGAGGCCCGAGATGAAAGACCGGTCGATCTTCAGCGCGTCCACGGGGAACTGGCGCAGGTAGCCCAGCGAGCTGTAACCGGTGCCGAAGTCGTCGATCGCGATCCGCACCCCCAGAGCCTTGAGCGCTTGCAGCCGCCGAGCGGCGCCGGCCGGATCACGCATCAGCGAGGTCTCGGTGAGCTCGAGGGTGAGTGAGCCGGGCGCCAACCCGCTGTCCAGCAGAGACTCTTCGACAGCATCGATCACGTCGTCACGCTCGAGTTGGCGAGCGGACACGTTCACGGAGACGCCGATCGTGTGGCCGCGTCGTTGCCAGATCGCGGCTTGCTCGCAGGCGGTGCGCATCACCCACCGGCCGATCGGGATGATCAGCCCATTGTCCTCGGCGATCGGAATGAAGCTGTCGGGAGGGACGATCGCCCGGCCCGGCCGGCGCCAGCGGATCAGCGCCTCGACCCCGGTCATCGTCTCGTGCTCCAGGTCGAAGATCGGCTGGTAGAGCAGGAAGAACTGGTCGCCCGCCAGGGCATTGCGGAGGTCGCTCTGTAGCTCGACGAGGTCCTGCGCGGCGGTCTGCATTCTGGATTCGAAGACCGTGACGCGATTCTTGCCGGCTCCCTTGGCCTCGTAGAGGGCGAGATCAGCGTCGCGGAGCAACTGCTCCGCCGAGGTCTGGCCGCCGTAGGCGATGCCGATGCTGGCCGTGATCTCCACGGGTTTCCCGGCTGCTTCGGAGAGCTCGATCGGTTGGTGCAGCACCTCAAGCAGGCGCTCGGCGACTAGCTCCGGATTCGCCTCGCCGGCGGACTGGTCGACGATCACGGCGAATTCGTCGCCTCCCAAGCGTCCCACGGTGTCCACCTCGCGCACCGCCGCGACCAGTCGCCTGCTCACCACCCTGAGCAGCTCGTCGCCGGCGGCGTGTCCGAGGCTGTCGTTGACCTGCTTGAAGCCGTCGACGTCAAGGTAGAGCGCCGCCCCAGGAGCCTGGTTCCGGCGGGCTCGGGCCAGCATCTGCTTGGTCCGGTCGAACACCAGGACGCGATTGGGGAGCCCGGTCAGGGGGTCGTGGAGCGATTGGTAGCTCAGCTGCCCTTGGGTGCGCAGCAGATCACCATGGGTCAGGAACTGGCGCATGGACACCAATCCCGCGAGCACCACGGCGGTGATCACGAGGCTCATGTCAGGGAAGAACGCCTGGTGTCGCTGAACGATGATCAGCAGCACGAAGCCAACCGCCGTGGCCACGAATGGCGGCCAGCTGGCGCGCTCACGGGTAGGCTCGATCGACAGCTCTGCGGAGGCCGTCGGTGTCCTCTGAGCCGCGGCGGCGATGGCCCACAGGGCGATGGCGACCACCCACAACGAATCCACCGCGTCGCCGCCATGGTAGGTCGAGTGCAGCGAGATGTAGCCGTAGATCACGTCGCCGGCCACGTAGAGCAACAGCCCGAGGGCGATGAACCGCAGCGCTCCCCGAGCCGACGGCTCGGCCTCGCGCACGAGCACCGAGGCCAATCCCACGAGCAGCACCATGTCCGCGACCGGGTAGGCGATGGAAAACACCCCTTCCAACAGGCTCGGGCTGCCCTCCACGGCGGTGGGCCCGAGGACCAGATACAGGACCACCGCCGAGCTGCCGATGGCCACCACCCCGAGGTCGAGGCCGAGGCGTATGCGCTCGCTCCGGCTGCGCCGGCCGACGGCGAACCGCAGCAGACCCCAGAGCATCAGGGCATAGAAGGAGAGGAAAAAGGCATCGGCCACCGAGGGAAACGGCTTATGGTGAAGCGCCTCGAAGATCGTTTGCGTCACCTCGCCGCAGAACAGCAAGACCATCGCGCTGGCCACCAGCCGCCAAGCGGACCGTGACCGCGGCAGCTCGGAGCATCGTTTGGAGGCGCGCCACGCCGCCCAGCCCGCACTCGCCACGAACGGATAGAAGAAGACGTCTCCGACGATGGCGCGGTGGCCCGGCGTCCAGCGAAACACCTGCCAAGCCCCATAAACCACCAGCAGCGATCCCATGGCCAACGCCATCCCGATCCACCGCGGGCGCCGCGCGACCTTCGCGGCGGCAGCGCCGAACAATCCAGGCGTGGGAGGGACGCGGGGTATCGGCCCCGCCGTCCAGGCTTTACTCGACATACAGTTGCTATCGGCGCGAGGGCACCGCAGCGTGAGGAAACAGGCCGTCCCTAGCGGTTCTTCGGCGCGGTGCCGAAGACGTGATCCCAGAACGGCGCGCTGACGCCATAGCCACGCTCGTGATTCTGGAAGTGGTGGCGCATGTGGAGCTCGCGCAACCGCTTGCCAAGCGCGGTCTTCGGCCGGTGATGGTGCACGTGGAAGTGGAGCATGTCGTAGAACAGGTATCCGCTCAGGAATCCGGCGCCGAACGGTAGGAACGCCGGGGTGCCCAGAACCGCCGAGAAGCCCCAGATGAACAGGGCGGCCAGCGGGATGCTCACCGAGGGGGGCATGACCAGCCGCATCGGGTCGTTCGGGTGATCGTGGTGGACGCCGTGGATGATCCAGTGGAGCCGGGCTCCGATTCCCTTCTCTGGCTCGAAGTGGAAGACGATCCGGTGCAGCCAGTACTCGGTCAGGGTCCAGAACAGGTAGCCGCCGAGCAGCCAGGCCAGCGTCGCCCATCCGGCGCCGCGGACGAGGCCTTCGACCACGAGAAACACGATCGTCGGGCCGAATAGGATCGGCGGAACGCTCCAGTGCACCCGGGAGAGCTTGTCCAGCAGGTCTGAATCGAACATCCGCGGGGACGCGCGCAGGACCTCACTGCGCTTGAGTCCCTCGAGCTGATCGGCCTGGGGCGTCTCCATGACGCAAAGGATAGCCACAGGCACAGCCAGGCTCAGCCCGACGGGGGCAAGGGAGGCGCCTGGAGGGCTCAGGCAGGCGCGGCCGACGGCTCGGCCGGCATCGCGATCGCGATGTGGCTGACGGCCACGGCGAGAAACGGGCTCTCCGTGATCGGACCGTCGGTCCCGATCGGCTTCATCTCGACCTCGGTCAGGGCCAGGAACGCCCGTCCGTCGGCGTTGAGGTAATCGGTCAGCCGGCTTCGGTACCCGTCCCGGGGCATGCTGAGCGTGCCGGTGATCCGGTAGCGATCGGTCTCGACCACGATCCGCTCGTCGCGATGCTCCATCTCGGCGACGATACCGGGCCGCCGTCCGTCCGGCGCGAGCCCTCGACCAATGATCGAGACTAGCGCCGGTGGGATCCTGTGCAGGATGTCCCCGGCCGCGCAGCCGCAGTGGTGGAACGTTCGTCCTGCCCAGAACCGCAAGCCGGCCACGTATCGCTGCCCGCTCTGCGATCGCTTCCTGCCTGCGCTGAGCGAGCACATGCTGATCGTCCCCGAGGGGGACTCCAGCCGCCGGCGTCACGCGCACAGCGCGTGCGTGATGAAGGCGCGGCGTGCAGGCCGGCTGCCCACCCGGGACGAATGGCAGCGGACGCAGCCACGCCCACCGAGCCTCCTGGCCCGGCTCGCCGTCCGCTGGAAGCGAAGAGACGAATAGTGTTCACGCCGCGATGGCCGCCCAGCTGAGACTCGGACTGACCCTGGGCTACTGGTCCGGGGGGCCGCCGCCCGGGGCGGCCGAGGCTGTGGCCGAGGCCGAACGGCTCGGCTTCGACTCGCTCTGGACGGCGGAGGCGTACGGCTCGGACGCGCTGACGCCGCTCGCATGGTGGGGATCCGAGACCGAGCGCATGATGCTAGGCACATCGATCGTCCAGATATCGGCGCGGACGCCGGCCGCCACGGCGATGGCGGCGATGACGCTCGACCATTTATCCAATGGGAGGTTCATTCTCGGCCTTGGTGTGTCCGGGCCGCAGGTGGTGGAGGGGTGGTACGGGCAGCAGTTCGCAAAACCGCTCGCGCGGACGCGTGAGTACATACGGATCCTGCGGGACATCTGGGCGCGCGAAGGTGTGGTCACCAACGAAGGTCCGCACTATCCGCTACCGATCCCAGGGGGCACCGGGCTGGGCAAGCCGCTGAAGGCGAGCATCCACCCGCTGCGCACGGACATTCCGATCTACCTGGCCGCCGAGGGGCCGAAGAACATCGCGCTGGCCGGCGAGCTGTGCGATGGGTGGCTGCCCCTGTTCTACTCCCCCTACCACGACGGGTTCTACCGCGATGCGCTGACCGAGGGCCTGAGCCGCCCAGGCGCCCGGCGAACGGCCGACGAGTTCGAGGTGGCGGCGACCGTTCCCCTGATCGTCACCGAGGACACAGAGGCGGTGGCCGACATGCTGCGGCCGATGTACGCCCTGTACTTCGGCGGGATGGGGTCTCAGAGCGCGAACTTCCATGCCGACGTTGCGATCCGGATGGGCTATGAAGCCGAGGTGGCCAAGATCCAGGAGCTATACCTGGCCGGGCACAAGGCCGAGGCGGCAGCCGCGGTGCCGACCGCGCTGGTCGAGCAGCTGGCCCTGATCGGGCCGCGCGAGAAGGTCCGCGACGAGCTGGCGGCCTGGCGCGAGTCAGTCGTCACCACGCTGCTCGTCGCCGGGGACGCGGCGATGCTGCGGACCGCGGCCGAGCTCGTGCTCGGCTAATCGCATCGGCCCGACCTCGGACCGCGGCCGATCTCGTGCTCGTCTAATCGCATCGGCCCGAGCGACTACAACCGGGGGGCCGGGCCGGGCCGCGCCCGCGCGCCGGCGGTCGGACTCGAGGATCCGGTGGGCTTTCAACCCGAGGCTGAGGCGCTCGCGGCCGTCGGATTCGTAGGGAGAGAGGCCCGACACCTCCAGCACGCGCGTCAACCGGTATCCGACCGTGTGCCGGTGCAGCTGCATCGCCTCGGCCGTCTCTGTGGTGGAGCCGTGGTGGGCGAGGAAGGCTCGCAGCGTCGCAAGCAGATCGGTGTCGTGGTCGGCGTCGTACCGCTCTAGGGCGGAGATCGTGCTCGCCCGCAACGTCTCGAGCTCTGCCGGGTCGCGCAGCAGCACGCCGATCAGCAGTCGGTAGATCTCCTCCTGGCTCGAGAGCATCGCGTCGGGCTCGGTCGCCAGCCCGAGCATCACCTCGGCCTCCCGGATCGCGTCGTGCAGGGCCGCCGGGTTGCGCCGGGGCAGCGATGTGGCGACCCGCATGCCGCGGCGCTCGAGCTCGGAGCAGAGCGGCCCGAGCGCGTGTCCGTTTTCCGTGGGCGCCACCGGCACCAGTCCGAGCACTCGACCGTGGCCGACCTCGGCGATCAGCGCGGACGTGTCGTGGGGAAGCTCGCGCGCCGCATCGCCGGTCCACTCGGCGCAGATCGCCACGGCCCCCGAGCCGAGCTCGCAGCCCAGGCGCTGAGCCTCGTTGACCAGGGCGGTTGCGTCATCGGGCGGCGCCAGCACGAGTGCCTGCAGGAGCGCACGCCGTGCCGCCACCAAATCGCCGTTCTGCGTCTCCCGGAGCAACGCGGTGACGGCCGTGGCCGCGGCCGCCCCCTCGAGCCAAGCGCGCCGCTCGGGGTCCGGCCGATCGCTCCCCAAAGCGGCGACGGTCCCCACGACCTGATGGCCGATCCGGATCGGCACCCATTCGGCCACCGATGGGGGCTGGCCTGACTCCTGGCCCGCGATCACCCTGTCGGCATGCTCTGAGAGCTCGCGGATGACGCCGGGGTCAGCTGCGCTCTGAGGCCAGAGCACCGGGGCGCCGAGCGCCGGAAGCGCGATCGCCACCGGACACCCCACCCCCGCGGACGCAGCGGCGGCAACGCCCTGGACGTTGTCGCCCGCTACGGCCGCCGAGACGATCGTCAGCGGGGTGGCTCGGGGGGCGGCCGCAGCCGCCCCCCGAGCGTTCCCTGACACTACGCTGCTCTGGGCCGGCCGAGCAGATCGCATCGTTTCTGTTCCCGCACGCAGGTTCTCCCGCGCGCCAGATCAGGCCACCGACGGCGTCGTTTCCTTCCCGATCCCGGGCAGGCCGTTTGGATACCCGAGCGACGGCACGTCGGACGGGTAGACCTCGTGCCCGTGCTCGGCGACGTCGCCGATCTCCATGTTCTCCTGCGACATTCGCAACGGGATGAACAGGCCGACGATCTTGAGCAGGATGAACGTCCCCACCGCGGAGAAGCAGATCACCCACACGGCCGCCAGGGCCTGCCATTTGATCAATGTCCAGTTGCCATGCACCACGCCGCCAGCGGAGAACCCGGGAGTCTTCCCGTTGGCCGATGGGAAGTACACGAGCATGTGCGGGTCGGCGAACACGCCGGTGAGCAGGCCGCCGGTCACGCCGGCAAAGCCGTGGGTGTAGACCACACCCAGCGTGTCGTCGACGTTTCTGAATGGTCGCAGCCGGCTCAGGTAGTTGAGCGCGAAGTAGACCAGTGTCGACGCGATCACGGCGATCGCCATCGCCCCCCAGCCGTTCACGTAACCCGCGGCCGGGGTGATCGCCACCAGGCCGGTGATCATGCCGTTGACCCCTGAGATCAGGCCAGGCTTGCGGCCGGTGATGTAGTCCCAGCCGACCCAGACCATGAACGCGACGGCCGTGCACAGGTTGGTATTGAGAATCGCCGCCGAGGCCGAGGGACTAGCGAAGTAGGGATCTCCGCCGTTGAACCCGTTCCAGCCGAGCCACAGCAGACCGGCTCCGACCGCGACCATCGCGACGTTGTTCGGTGCGTCGATTTCGCGGTCGCGCTGCAATCGGGGTCCGATCACCGCCGCCGCCACGAATCCCGAGATACCGGCGGAGAGGTGGATGACGTAACCACCTGAGTAGTCGATCGCGCCCTTGTGCGCGAACCAACCGCCGCCCCAGATCAGGAAGGCGTTGACGGTGTAGATCAGGGAAGACCAGAGCGCAACGAACGGGATCCAGGCCTTGAAGTTGATGCGCCCCAGCACCGAACCCAGCATCAGCAGCGGTGTGATCCCGGCGAACACGAACTGGAAGTACGCGAGCGACGACATCGGGAACCGGAAGCTCGGCATGCCTCCGCTCAACAGGGGAATATTCGCTTGCCCCTGTTCCTGGGCGTGGCCGAGAATGTTCCCGGGGTGGCCGATGAACGTCGAGAAGAAGCCCGAGCCTGAGCCGATCGGATGGCCGAACGCCATCTTGAACGCCCACAGGACCCAGACAATTAGAACGATTGCGAAGGCTGCGAACGCCAGCATCATGCTGTTCACGGACCAGCGCTTCTGCATGACGCCGCCGTACAGCACGACGAGGCCTGGCACGCTCATCAGTCCGACGAGCGTGGCGGCGGTCATCTGCCAGGCGTTGTCACCCGCGCTGAGCCAGGTTGGGTATGGGAGCACTGCGGTTCTCCTTGGTCCGGAGGGTCGGATAACCGACCACTCGGTCGGCGGCAGGGCACGATCGGCCCAGAGTTCGGCTGTAGATTGCTAGCCGGGCGGTCGGTGACCTATGGCCCCCGGTCCAGCAAACAAAAAGGGCGCCTGGACATTGGGATAAACGAACCTCGCATCCTGAGCCCCGTCGGCCAGCTCCCCGAGGATCCGGGCGCCGCGGGCCACTCCCGGCTAAAGCCGGACAGCGACGTCGCGCGGCAGGATCAGCGCCGAGCTCCTGGCGGAGTTCAGCTCCGACCGGGCGGAGCCACCGAGCGTGATTCGGCGAGGGGACGAACCGGGCTGCGAGCCGACCACGATCAGGTCGACATCGCCGCTGAGCGGGACGACCTTCGCCCCGAGTTTTGCAGCGAGCGCCTCGGCGGTCTCCGTTGCCGCGGGGTCCGGATCGGGGCCAAATACGGCGATCGACTCGATCGCCTTGTCCGGCTGCGTCCGTAGCCCAGCCGTGGCGACGGCGATCGGCACCGGGCCACCCTCGAGCAGGCGCTGCGCCGTCGCCCCCGGCTCCGAGCGCCCGGGCGAAGTCCGGTAGTCGGAGCCGAACACGATCACCGAGGCCTGCTCGGCGCCCGCCAGTTGCTCGAGCCCCTGGCCGGTCGATGGGCTGACGATGATGTGCTGCGGGATGTCCGGATCGCCCAGCAGCGCCGCGCCCTGGTGCAGGCGGCGCTCGGCGTCGTGCTGGGCGACCTCCTCCCGGCGGGGATCGAACTCCGTGGAGTGACGCACGTAGGCCAGCGCCAGGGAAGCTCCCGAGCTGGCCAGCATCCGGGCGAGGGCGATCGCGTCATCGTCGTTCGACGTGCCGTCGTAGGAGACGATGATGGCGGAACCCATGGGGCGTGCATGCTGCGCTAGCCCGCCGCGCCCGACATTGGCCCAGAGGACAGGAATCGGTCCCGACACCTATCCACCCGGATGAAGCGCCGCCGCGCACGGCGCCCGGCGGCGTGATCCCGGTGTGCAACGATCGGGGCCGGAGTTCTCGAAATGCGTCTAGTCGTCCTCCTCAAGATCGTCCTGGCTTCAGGGGTGGCGTTTCACCTCCGCCACCACTTGCACGGTCCGGCGATCGACTACGTTGGCCTGACGGTGGCCGCCGCCGCAAGCTGGATCGGAGTGCCCGGACCGGGCGAGCCGGTGCTGATCGCGGCGGGCGTGGTGGCGGCCCGGCACCGACTCGACATCACCTCGGTGATCGCGGTCGCATGGCTTGGAGCCACTGCGGGCGGCATCGGCGGCTGGCTCGCCGGGCTCAAGGCGGGCCGCGCCGTGCTCACGCGTCCGGGCCCGCTGCTGCGCTTCCGGCGCGGTGCCCTGGCCCGCGGCGATCAGGTGTTCCGCCGCGCCCCGGTGATCGCCGTGTTCCTCGCGCCGTCGTGGATGGCCGGAATCCATCGCGCGCGGAGCGCTGTCTTCCTGCCGGTCACGGTGGCCGCCGCGTTGCTGTGGGCGGGCGGGATCGGCCTTGGCGCCTACTACATCGGTCCGGCGGTGATCGATTTCGTGGGCGACGCAGGCCTGGTGACGGGCATCCTCCTCGTCACGCTGGTGACGTTCGTCGTCGGCGGCGAGGCACTCCGCCGGCGGAGGCGGGCCGCCGCCCGAGCGACGGCCACGCTGGGAGAAGACGGTTAGAGCCCCGTCACGGACAGTAGACGGCTGAGAGACCCGTCACGGACAGCAGACGGCTAGAGCCCCGTCGCCGTCCAGTCGACCGCCTGGAACGGTGCCTGCGATGTGCCCAGGTTGAGCTGGATCGCCGCGTGGGGATCGAGCGGGATGTCGCGTGGGCTCTTGCTCCAGCGCTTGCCGTTGACGATCGCCGTCACCTTGCCGCGCAGAGTGCCGACCTGGTTGCCCGTCAGCGGCTGGTGCCACTCGTCGAAGAAGTTGCCCAGGGTGTAGACGCGCTGGGTCGGCGACTCCACGTGAATCACGCCGTCGGGGGCGTGCGTATGCAGCCAGTAGATGCACTCGCCACCGGCGGCTTCCGGGCCCTGCGCGGTCGGCACGACAGTTGAGCCGGGAATCCCGATGCCGCCCGGGAGGGCGTGCGCGGACCCATTGACGAATACGGCCAGGTGGGCGTGGATGTGGTAGGCAAGCTCCTCGGAGGAGCCGCACTTGATCCCGTCGGTGGTCCCGGTCTGCGTGGTGCCGGCCGGGGCGATGTCAGAGCCCGACTCGATCGGGACGTTCTCGAAGCCCATCTGTGCCGCCGTCGTCGTGGCCGGCGTCGAGGAACTGGTCGAGCCGGTTCCCGACGACGGCTGTGTCTGGGTTGGGGTCGTGCTGCTCGAGGAGCTGCTGCCACATCCGGCCAGCGCGAGCGCGGCGAACAGGAGGGCGAGGGCGAGGAACCGCATCCGCATGACGGGCCGAACCGTAGCGGGCGGCTGGATCCGGCGGCGCACACCCGTTTTGAGGTAACTCCGTTTTTTGCCGATAGGAGACTGGGCGCAGTTTCCGGTTGGCGCGGACGCAGTGGCGTCCGCGCCTCAGCCCGGCCCCGGCCTCAGCGGCCCCTCACCGCGGGGTCCCGCAGATGCAGCACCAGCGAGCGGAGAAACAGCTTGTCATCGGAATCGGGCATCCAGCCCATGGCCGCGTCGAACTCGGCCAGCGCCGCTCCGGCCAGGCCGTCGGCGAACGCACAGGCGTAGTCGATCGAGCCGTACTCATGCATCAGCTCGACCATCCGGTCGACGCGCTCCCGGTCCGCGGGGTCGCCGCCGGGCTCGCGGAACGCCGGGACCGACCAGCCGGTCGAGCTCGGCTCGCGCGCTCGGGGGCACCGCGCCACGGAGATGGATCAGCATCAGCGTCGGCTTGCCCTCGATCACGTCCCCGCCGAAATCCTTTCCCCCGAGCTCATCTCGGTCGGTCACGTTTTCGATGTCATCGCGGATCTGCAGCACGGCGCCGAGAAAGAAGCCGAACCGCGCGATCGCATCGAGGTCGGCCCCGCCCCGTGCGCCGATCAGCGCCCCGATACGGCAGGGCTGGATCGCCGAGTACCAGCAGGTCTTGTCCAGCACCACCCGCAGGTAGTCGTCGGGGCCCATCTCGCCGGGCGGGAGCTCGCGCGCGGCGAGCTCCGCGGCCTGGCCCTCGATCGTGCGCCGGGTCATGTGCTGCAGCTCGGCCAGCACGTCGAGCGCCAGCCGCCCACCAATGCGATCGGCACTGGCCAGCAACGGCTCGAGCGCGAGCCAGGCCAGCGCGTCGCCGGCCGTCAGCGCGAGCGGGAGACCGTGCCGCACGTGCAGGGCGGGCCCGCCACGACGCCGGGCGGCGCCATCGCAGATGTCGTCGTGGACGAGGAAGGCGCTGTGCATCAGCTCGATCGCCGTCGCCGCGCCAATCGCATCCTCGCTGCTCCCGCCGTGCGCCCGGCAGGCCGCCAGGCACAGCGCCGGCCTGATCGCCTTGCTGCCCCGACGGGGGTACTCGAGCACGGTCTCGTAGAAATCAGCCAGCCGCGGCTCTCTCGGAACCAGCTCGAGCAGCGTGCGCAGGATCAGCGCGCGGGTCTCGGCCAGGATTCGGTCCACCACCGCGGCGGCGCCCTGGCGCGGCGCGGCGATCAAGATGACTCGGGGTCCGCGGGCCCGCGCCGCACCGGCGGCGGCTCGGTCGAGCCCGGCGACTCGGTTGAGCCCGGCGGCGGTCCCGACGGCGGCTCAGTCGAGCCCTGCGGCGGCTCAGTCGAGCCCTGCGGCGGCTCAGTCACCACCGGCTCGACGACCACTTGCCGAGGTGGTGCCATCACCGTCAGCTCGAGCACCGCGCAGGCGTCGCCTGGGGTGGCTACGACAATGCCGCGGCATAGGCCTGGGAGTGCATCGGGGGGAACCGTCACGGAGATCGTGACCGGCTCGCCCTTGCCCGGACCGATCCGGGGGATCGTGGGGGGGAGAAGGTGACCGCCGTGTCAGGGCGAAGGCCGTCGCCGATCAGGTCGGTGGCACGCAGCTGCACGTCCGTCAGCAGCGTCGGGCCGGTGTTCCAGACCGTGAACGTCGTGGTCGCCGTGGCGTGCGGTCGAGCGCGGAGCGCGAGCGTTGGCAGACACTCCTGACCGCCGCCTCCGCCGCCGTGAGTCTGGTCGCCGATCGCCTCGGCGACATCCTCGACCAGGGTCCCGGCCACCCCGAGGGCCTCGACCACGATCGCCGCGAGATCCTGCACAAGCCCGGCGGGGTTCCTGACGCCGGCCGGCGAGACGGGAGCCGACCGGCGTCTCGGCGCGTCCTCACGGTGAAAAGCAGCGGCTGGACGGGTTGTGCCGCCCGACGAGGGCCGGACCGGGGATCCGGCTTGTAGCCGCAGACTCTCACGCAGCCCTTCGACCACGAGCTCCAGCCCTCTGTAGCCCGTGACGACGCCCTCGGTCACCGCCGTGAGCAGTGGCTCTATCGGCCGGGGGGGCTGTGGTCCGTGCTCCGTCGACATCTCGTTCTCCTCGCTCAAGGGCCGCCGCCCGCGATGATCGTGGTTTGCTGACCGGCCTCACCGATCCACCGGAAGATCCCGTTCGCGGCAATGATCCCCGAGATCGCGGCCGCCTCGACGCAACCGGCGTCCAGTCCGCAGGCCGTCCAGTCCCCGGCCGCGAACAGGTTCCGAAAGCCGGTGTCGTCAGGGGCGATGCGGCAGGCGCTCGAGCCCGGCACCGACAGCACGTAGCGCTCGGAGGGCTCGACGTTGGCCCGCAGAAACTGAGCGTCCAGCCGGGCCGCGCCGCTGGCCCCCGATGCATCGACGAGCAGATTCCAGTCCAGTTCACGGGAGATCGGATCGACCGCCCCGGGCCACAGGCTGGCGACGTCCCGGCGCAGGAACTGGAGCGCTTGGGCGCGGACGAGGGCGTTCTGGTCATCGAGCCACGCATCGGCCAGCCCGCGGGGCGGCGGAGGGGTGGGCGGATCGGCGAGGACGTTGCAGAAGTAGGCGACCGTCCGTGATCCGGTCACGTCCTCCTGGTCGACGAGCTGGTGCATGTCGGACCACGTGTCGAACGGCTCGAAGAACCCACCGATGACCACTCCGGCGTCGAATTCGCCAAATGTGCTGGCGGGTTGGTTCAGCCACAGCTGCATTGCCTGTGTGGCGACCGTCTCGAGCGAGTCGACCGCCGCCTGCCAACGCGGCTCGTTCGCCGGCAGGTCGGGCGCGATCAGCGGCACACAATCGATCGGCAGCCCGAACACGACGAGATCGAAGTCGTCGTTGGGACCTCGCTTGAGCAGCTTGGTCGTGAAGCGCGTCTGGGACGGTTTGGCGTACCACGACTCGTACTCCCAGGCGGGGCGCGCCGGTGCCAGGGACGTCGCGCCCGAGCCGAGAACGCTCGGGCCGTTCGGCCACACGGCCGGCCCGGAGATGGCGGCGCTGATCCCGAGCGAGCCCGCCTGCAGATAGTTCTCCGCGGTCACCCCGTGCGGCACTTTGGCCTGTACGTCGATCTTGATCTGCTCGATCTGCCCGCCGGCGACAGCCACCTCCTCAACCCGGCTGAAGAACTCGATATCGACTCCGCGCTTACTCAGCAGCTCGTAGAGCGGCGCGAACACCACATCGCCCATGCCGGAGTTCATCTTCCACATCAGCGCGCCGCGGTAGGTGAAGAACGTTCTCAGCAGCCCGCGCAGGGCGGTGCCGGCTTCGGCGGCGGGCCGCTGCGGATCGCCACCGCGATAGGCGAACGCGAGGTCGTAGACCACCGTGCGAACCAGCGCCGACTGGACCGTCTCCTCGCGGGCGCCGTGAGCCAGCAGCCACTCGCAGAAGTCGATCCCGTTGACCACGTCGAAGTCCTCCGCGGTGATCACGTCGTCCTCGATCAACCCGCGGACGATCGCGATCATCAGGTCGACCACGTACCAGGCGCGCCGTACGGCGTCATGGGCACGCACGAACTGGGCGTATCGGCCGATGATCCAGTCCAGCGCCAGCTCGAGCGCGCGCGCCACCAGGTCGACGGCCTCGAGCACGATCGGCTGATCGAGCCCTTCCGCCGCCAGCAGATCGAACGTCTCGGCGGCGGCATCGAGGATCTCCTGCGCGCCGGCGCCGAGCGAGTTCCAGAGCTTGGCCAGCGCCTCGTCGAGGCTCTGGGCCGGTGGCGGCGGCGCGGGGGGGACGCCGGGCGTGATAGTCAGGCCCGGCTCGGAGTTCACCAGCGACGCCGCCAGGTCCGCGGCGAGGTGCAGGCACCTTCCCGCGTAGAAGACCACCGACCACTCATCCGGCCGCTGGCCCGGCGGTCGCGGATCCGGTTGGATCCAGGGACGGTCATCGGTGAAGTCGAAGAAGTCTGCGGTCCAGAGCTTCCAGGAGCAGCCGTCGAAGTCGGTGAGCGCGATCCTGTCGCAGGCCGAGAAGCTGTCCTGCACGTTCTTGAAAGCCAGCGGCCACCGCGGCTTGCCTGCGCCCGCGAGCTCGTCGAGCTCCTTGTGGCACTCGTCCAGCATCTGGAACGCGTTCTCGTAGAACCCGAACCAAATGTGCAGGCCGTGCTCTTCGATCCGCATCTCCTCGCCGCGGCCACTCGCGCCCTTGCCGCCGAGTCTCCATCCCTGCTGGTAGAGGGTGATCGACCGAAAACGAGTCCTCCAGTCGTCCTTCGAGAGCTGGATCGCCGTGGTGACGGATCCGACGCCCCCACCGAGGATGGCGACACGAGGAAGTTCGGTCATTCAGGCTCCAGCGATCACGTCGGCGCGCGCCAGATCTCTAGGCCGAGCCCGATCTCGAAACCGAGCTTGGCCCGGAAGGCATTGACCGGTGGGATTGGCGCGCCCGGATCGATCCCGAGCTGGCCGGCGATCGGATCGCTGGCCCAGCTCTGCACGGTCAGCGCGAAGAAGGACGGGTCGAGCTGCTCATAGCCGGCCCCGATCAGGTGGAAGGTGATCGGGGCCTCGACGACCGCCTGGTAGCACGCCTTGGTCGGACAGGTGATGTCGCGGAACTGCTTGAGGAACACCAGCGTCGTGTTCTTGACCATGTCCAGGATCAGCGAGTCGGAGTCGAACTGGGTCGTCGGCGCGATCGCGTTGAACATGCCCTTGATCCACGGCGGGGTGGGCTTGGCGATGATGGGCGGAACCGAGCCGGAGGCGGTGATCGTCGCCGAGGCGGCCGGCCCCGGGCCGGACGCGACGTTCACGTTCAGGTTTACCGAGACTCCGCCGGGAAGCAGGGAGGCGAGTGCGGCGCCGAGCGACGGGGAACCGACCAGCGCCGCGGATCCGGCCGTGCGCGTGACCGCGAGCATCTCGCGCTTGGTCGCCTTCGATGACGGATCGAACGGATCGATCGCCAGGCCGGAGACGGTGGTCGTGCCACCGGCGTCTCCTAGCTTCGTGGGAAAGTCGGCTTCGAAGTAGCCGAGCTGCTTCGGGTATCCGAATATCTCACGGCCGGTCGAGACCGTCTGCTCGGAGTCGGTGAAGATGTAGGGCAGGTACCAGACCAGCCGGCCCGAGGCATTCATGTCTGTGGCCAGGCACCAGATCGACACCTCGTTCTCGCCGATGAAGCCGCGAGCCGAGTCGACCGGGTCCGCGGACGCCTCGTGCCCGATCGAGCCGAACGTGACGATCACGTTCGGATTTGCGCAGCGGTAATCGACCGCGTTTCCCGACGGCAGATTGAGATCGTGCGCCAGCATCGCGTCGATCGCGGTGCCGTCGGCGGGGATCACGAAGCCGTAGAGCTCGACGTCGGTCGCGGTGGCCGGCGGCCGCCAGACCTGCTCGCTGCCACGATCGACGTAATCCGGCAGGTTGCTGATCGTCACCCCAGGACCTCCTCCTCCGGAGTCAGGCGTTCCAGCAGCCCGAGCGCTCTCTGCCGTTCGGCCAAAGCGCGAGCGGCGTCCAGATCGGCGCGCACCAGCTCACCGGAGTCGCCGCGCGCGCGCCGGGCCGCACCACGAACCCGCAGCAGCTCGACGTCCCAGAACCGCTCACCGTTGGCGGCGCTGTCCTGGAGGATGCGATCGAGCTCCCGGATCGCGCCTTCGACGTCGCCGGTGGCGAGCTGAGCCTCGGCCAGGCGGCCGGCGAAGTACGGGGTCATCAGCACCGGATGCAGCTGGCGCCCGGACGGCTCCTGCCCCGCGGCACGCCAACCGGCGACGACGGCGCCGAGCGTCGGCAGGCCCTCCTCGTATCGGCCCTGACTGCACAGCGCGATGCTGCGGTGCATCACGCCGGCGGCGATCCAGGTTGGATAACCGCGCTCGGTGGCGACGGCGATCGCCCGGTCGGCCAACTCGATTGCGGCCTGCGAATCGCCGTCCAGCTCGGCCTGCCATGCCAGCAGGCACGCGGCGAAGCACTGGGTCAGCCCGGTGCGGCGCCCCGCCGGGTCGAGCCCGTCCAGCTGCTCGTGCGTATCGGCCGCCAGCGCACGGCTGTCGGCGCTATCGCCTCTGAGCCACTGGACGACGGCGCGAGAGGCGACGCCGATGATCACCGGATCGTGCGGGAACACCTCCGGTGGTTTGACCCCGCGCAGGCGCGTGGTCCACTCGAGCTCGGCGTTCGCGGTCTCCAGGTCGCCGAGGTAGAGCATGTGGTAGCCGTTGATCGCCGAGGCCAGCAACCGCAACTCGGGACGATGCGGCTGTTCCTCGGCGATCCTCACGCAGCGGGCCGTCAGCGGGGCGGCGACCGCGTGCTCGCCGAGCACGAACCAGTACGCCCACGCGCCCCAGAGCGCGGGGAGGACCGCGACGTCGTCCTCCAGCGACTGGGCCAGCGTGACGGCGCGTTCGAACGCGGCGCGACCGCTGGCGGAGGTGTAGCCCTCCACGACGGTGATGATCGTGCCGAGACCGAGCTGAGCGCTGAGCTCGAAGCCGGCACGCTCGGGTCCGGCCGGGAGCGCGTCGAGCGCGGCCAGGCAGCGCCTGAACAGCTCGGCGGCTTCGGTGTTGGCGCCCGCGGCGGCCGCCCGCTCCGCCGCGTCGAGCCACAGCGGGACCGCCCTGCGATCCTGGCCACCGAGCTCGAACTGCGCGGCGACGTCCTCAGGCGGAAACGTGACGCCCGCCGAGGCCGCCATCACTGTCGCCAGCCGCGCGTGCAACGCCGTCCGCCTCGCCTCGAGAATGCTCTCGTAGGCCGCGTGCCGCATCAGGCTGTGGCGGAAGCGGACCGCGTCGCCGGTCGGGCCGCCGGTCCGCACCACGACGCGCCGGCGATTGAGCTCGGACACGAGCTGGTCCAGGCGCTGCTGTGGAAGCTCGGTCATCTCCCGAAGGACGTCGAGGGACAGCTCACCCCCGGCGATGGCGATCGGTCGCAGAACGTGTTTGAGCTCCGGGTCGAGCTCATCCAGCCGGGCGGTCAGGAAGCCGGAGAGCTCAACTGTCTCCGCGAGCGCCCCGCCGCCGGGCTGCGCCGCCGCGCGGGCGAGCTCCTCGGTGAAGAACGGCACTCCGTCGGAACGGGCGACGATGTTCTCGATCGTCGCCTCCTCGAGGCCCGGTCCGACGAGGCGGGCCAGGACCTTGGCGTGGTCGGCCCGCAGGCCAGTCAGCTCGAGCAGGTCGTCGGGGTCGGGCAAGGCACTGATGACCCGACGTCCGGTGAGGATGACCAGCATCGTCAGGTTCTCCCGAGCCAGCAGCTCGGCCAGGAACTCGAGCGTGGAAGGGTCGGCGTTGTCGACATCCTCCACCGACAGCACGACCAGCGGGCCCGAGGCCATGGCGCTGAAGAGGTCGAGCAGGACGTCGAACTCCCGGCGCCGGAGCTCGTCCGGTTCCAGGTCCACGGCGCCGCGGATGCCCAACAGCCAGCTGATGATGGGCACTGCCTCCTCGGTGGCGATGGCGCGCCCCGGCAGTTGTTCCAGCCGCCGGCGGATGGCATCGATCCACAGGGCTTCGTTCCCGCCCTCACGGGGGAACACGCGGAACATCCGGCTCACCGCGCGCGCGACCGGACGCAGGGGGCTGTCCCGGTGCACGGCCGAGCAGGCCAGGGTCAGGTGCGAGGCGCCCGACGCGACCGCGGTCGCCAGCATGTGCTCGGCCAGGCGCGATTTGCCGATTCCGCCCTCGCCGACGATGCTGACCACGTGCTGCTGGCCGCTCGCGGCGACCTGGTTCCAGGCTCCTCGCATCACCCCCAGCTCGACCTCGCGGTTGACCAGCAGCGGTCGCGGCCGCACGTTCGCTTCCAGTCGCGTGTCCGCCTCGGTCGGTTGGATCACCCGATGCAGGCCGACGGGCCGGGGGTAGTTGCGCAGCTCGACCTCGCCGATCGGCTCGGTCTCGAACCAGCCCTGAATCAGCTGGTGCGTGGCATCGGTCACGCGTATCGTCATCGGCTCGGCTGTGCTCTGCACCCGGGTGGCCACGTTCGGCGGGTCTCCGGCGATCTCCTCCGGTGACCACGGTGTCTCGAACATCGGGCCGACGGCGGCCAGGCCCGAATCCAGCCCGATCCGCACGCGCACCAATTCGCCATAGGAGGCCTCCCAGCGAGGAGCGCGCAACTCGACCCCCTCGAGGATCCCGAACGCTGCCATCACGGCCCGCCGGGCGTCGTCCTCGTGTCCGACCGGGTGGCCGAACTGGGCCAGCACGCCGTCGCCGCTGTACTTGGTCACGCGGCCCTCGTAGCGCACCACCGCCTCGACGCAGACCTCGTACAGCGCGAGCATCAGTTCCCGCATCGATTCCGGTCCGAGCTGCGCGGCGATCGCGGTCGAGCGGGCCATGTCGACTGCGATCACGGTCACCTGTCGGAGCTCGGCACCGGCGGCGCTGACGGTTCCGAGCCGCTGACGGGCGGTCCCGACCAGCGCGGCGGCTTCGGTCAGCTGCGGATCGACGGCCAGCGCCTGCGACGCAAGGTCAAGCGCTTCGAGCCAGCGCGAACTGGCGACGGCCGACTGCGCACGCGCTATCAGATCCCCGACTTGGCCAGCGGATTCCGGCACCATGCACCTGGCCGGGGATCCTATTGGAAAGGGCCTTCGCGAACCCCAGGGTCCTCCGCCACCGGCGCTCGGTCGCTCCAGGCGGCAGACACTGCCGCCTGGAGCGAAGCCGCGCCCACCCGTCACACCCGAGGGTGCCCGGTCCCACGGGTGGCTGGTGAGGTCGAGCTGTGCCCCAGACCTCGACCAAGTGCCCCCCGATCCAACGCCCCCAGTGCCCCCGATGTGCTGGTGCCTGCGGTCGGCTTCATCGCCCCCGATGTGCCAACCGTCGGCGCCGTTGCCCCGGTGCTAGCTGCCCTCAGCCCCACGATTGTCGACGGCGCCGTCTCGGGGACCGGGGCCCCCGAGCCGAGCGCTTCTGCCCCCATCGCCCCCACGCTCGAGAGCGCGAACGCTCCCAAGTCCAGTACTTCGGTGCTCTTGTGGCCCCTCGGCATTGATGGGCAGACTATGTCCGCGCCGCCACTCCGTAATGCGACATTTCTCACATTGCCCATGGATTGCGAGAATTGGTGACCGTGACCGCTGCGCCGATCCCTTTTCTCCGCCAGCTCGGACAGGTGGACGGTGAGGCGCTGGTCGCACGCGTGCGCAAGCGCACAGTCGCCCGCTCCCAGCCGATCCTGCGCGCCGGCGCGGCCGGAGACGACGTGGTGCTCGTTCTGTCCGGGCGGGTCCAGCTGGTGGCCTACGGCATGGCCCAACGCGAGGTGCTGCTGGCCATCCGCGGTCCGGGGGAGCTGATCGGCGAGATGGCGACCTTCGGGGGCCGGCGCCGGACCGCCTCGGCGATCGCGGTCGACGACGTCGAGTGCGGCTTCATGACCGGCGATGAGTTCCGCGGTTTCCTCCGTGACCATCCCGACGCGGCGCTCGTCCTGATCCGGATGCTCGTGCGCCGCCTGAACGACTCGACGCGCGACGTCGTCGATCTGGCCACCCAGGACAGCGTCGGGCGGATCGCCAAGCGGCTGCTGGAGCTGGCCGCCGACCACGGTGCCCCGTCTGGGGGCGGAACTCGGATCGAGTTGAGCCTGACCCAGGACGAGCTCGCGAGTTGGACCGGGGCGACCCGGGAGACGGTCTCGCGCGCGCTGCGGCTGATGCGGCAGTTGGGCTGGATCTCGACCGACAACCGCAAGATCACGGTGCTGGATCCCGACGCGCTGCGGGCACGCAGCGGCGGCGCCGACGAATAGGCGACGCTCCGGCTCCGGTAGGGGGCTACGCCGGTGGGAGGTGGTCCAGCAGCCGCTGACGCACCGCGGGGAACGTCGCGCACAGCCGGCCGATCCCCAGGGCGCTGAAGGCCAGCAGCCGCATCGGCGAGCTGGCCACGACGTCGAAGCGCTGCGGGTGCGGTTCGCTGGCGTCGATCTCGCCGAAGCAGTCGCCAGTGACCAGGGTCAACGACCCGCGCTCGCCGCGCCGGACCTCGGCGCTGCCCGAGCGGATCACGAAGAACGTCCCGATCAGCTCCCCCTCCTGCACGAGCTGCTCGCCCGCGGGCACTTGGACCTCGAGTGCCGGGCCGGCCAGGGACCGCGCGTCGAGTGAGCGGACCGACCCGAACACTCGCATCGGATCCGCCGCGGCGGCGATTATGTCGCGGCACTGTGCGGGAGTCGGTCGCGTCTGAGTCTTCATGCCCGGCAGGCTAGGGCCGTCCGGATCCGCAAAACTGCGACTTTCGTCACAGCGCCGCCGTCAGCCAGTGATCCGTCCAGCCACGAGCCACGAATAACGGGGCAAATGCCCATGATCCACCGAGGGACAAAGCTCCGATGAAAGTGGCCATCGTGGGGGCCGGGATCTCCGGCCTGGTGGTCGCCCATCTGCTCGCGCGCGAGCACGACGTCGTCGTGTACGAGGCGGCTGACTACGCGGGCGGACACACCAACACGATCCGGGTCGACACGCCCAACGAGACTCATCACGTCGATACGGGCTTCATCGTCTTCAACGACCGCAACTACCCCGGCTTCGAGCGGCTGCTCAGCCGGATCGGCGTCCCCTGGCAGCCGTCCTCGATGACCTTCAGCGTCAGCGACGGCATCGGCGACTTCGAGTACGGCGGAGGCTCTCCCAACGGGCTTTTCGCCAAGCGCTCACACCTGGTGACGCCATGGTTCTACCGGATGGTCGGCGACCTGGCCCGGTTCAACCGCGCCGCTCGGGAACTCCTGAGCCTGCCGGGCGAAGGCCCCTCGCTGGGCCAGTGGCTCGAGCAGCGGCAGTTTTCTCGCCCGTTCATCGACCGGCTGATCGTGCCCCAGGCTTCGGCGGTTTGGTCGGCCGACCCACGCCAGATGTGGGCCTTTCCCGCGCGGTTCCTGGCCGAGTTCTTCGATCACCACGGGATGCTCGGGTTCGTCAACCGGCCGCAGTGGCGGGTGATCCGGGGCGGTTCGGCCCGCTACGTGGAGGCGCTGACGGCGCCGTGGCGCGAGCGCGTGCGGCTGGCCACCCTGGTCGAGTCCGTAACGCGCGGGTCGGACCACGTGATGGTCAAGGCTCGCGGCGGCGAGCCGGAACGCTTCGACGAGGTCGTGCTGGCGACCCACTCCGACCAGGCGCTTCGAATGCTCGGCGATGCCACCCCCACCGAGCACGAGCTGCTGGGCGCGATCCCGTATCAGCCCAACGAGGCGGTGCTGCATACCGACGTGCGGATGCTGCCGCGGCGCCGACGGGCGTGGGCGAGCTGGAACTATCACCTGCTGGACGAGCCGAAGGCCTGCACCACCGTCACCTATCACATGAATCGCCTGCAATCACTCAGCGCCGAGCGCGATTTCTGCGTCACCCTGAACCGGACCGAGGCGATCGACCCGGCCAAGATCATCAAGGTGATCCCGTACTCGCATCCGGTGTTCACGGCGGCGGGCGTGCGCGCGCAACAGCGGGTGGCCGAGATCAGCGGCACCAACCGCACGCACTTCTGCGGCGCCTACTGGGGCTGGGGGTTCCACGAGGACGGCGTGGTCAGCGCGCTGCGTGTGGCGGAGCGCTTCGGGCAGCGCCTGTAGGGGTTGGGCCCGCGCGGGGCCCGAACTGCAGCGAGCACTTCGGGGTGGTTCGTCTTCTGAGACAGGCCACGAGCGCCTGATTCGGGACACTGGAGACGATTGATTCCGCGGGCCACCGTTGCGCGTCCGGGCCGACAGTCGTCGGCGGTAGCGAGGTCGACTGGGGCGGGGCGTGTTGGGACGCTCGCCGGCACCGGCGGCGTGCTACATAACACGAACTATTGGCGGGTTATGTAGCACGCCCCGGCGAGGGGGCTACTACTGGACCGCGCGGGCCCGGTCGGGGCGCTCGGCCTCAGGGTCGGCGGCGTCTAGCAGCAGCCGGGCCACGGCCTCGGGCTGGTCGAGCATCGGGATGTGGCCGGCGTCCGGCAGCTCGACGCTCTGCACCCAGGGGGGCAGCCGCTTCGGGCGCGCGATCAGCCGGTCGTACTGCGGCCAAACCAGGGTCACCGGCACCTGGATCTGCTCGAGGTCGACGAACACCCCAGCGCGCATCGCCTCGTTGACCGCGACGAACCCGGACGCCGTGGCGTACGACCGGATCAGCTGGGCCGCCGCATCCGCGGGGACGCGCTCAGGGTGGGCGACCGTGCCCGAGAGCAGCAGCCGGCGACCGCGCGGGCTGGCCGTCAGCGGGCCGATCAACGGCAGGGCCGTACGCGCCAGGCGCCGCGCGATGCTGGGCTTGGGCGCGAGCGGCCGTGGCCACAGACCGGCGGGGGCGATCGCGGTGACCGCGCGAGCGATGCCGGCCAGCGCCAGCTCGAGCGCGACCCAGCCGCCGAGGGAGTTGCCGATCACGTGCGGCCGCTCGATCCCTTCATCGGCGAGGAACGAGGCGACCGCGCCGGCCAGCGCGCGGGGTTCGGAGCCGGAGAGCGGGCGGGGTTCGGAGCCGGAGAGCGGGCGGGGTTCGGAGCCGGAGAGCGGGCGGGGTTCGGAGCCGGAGAGCGGGCGGGGTTCGGAGCCGGAGAGCGGGCGGGGTTCGGAGCCGGAGAGCGCGCGGGGTTCGGAGCCGGAGAGCGGGCGGGATTCGGAGACCGCGGTCAGGGACGGCGAGGCGCCGAACCCCGGCAGGTCGACCGTCACGACATCGCGCTCGGCGGCGAGCAGTGGCACCACCTGATCCCAAACGTGACGGTCGGCGCCGAGAGGGTGCAGCAGCACCACCGTCGGGCCCTCGCCTGTTCTGTCGAATCCGAGCACCATCCTGTTACTACGGTAGTGCGGATCGCCTGGATCACGCCGGCCAGGCCAGGCGCTCGCGGAGCGGGCCTTTAGCCGTCGGTCGAGTAGGTGCGCTCGTCGGTGAGCTCACGCAGGCGCTTCAGCGCATCACGCAAAAGTCGTGAGACGTGCATCTGCGAGACGCCGATCCGCCGCGCGATCTCGGTCTGGGGCAGGTCCTCGCCGAAGCGCAGGAGCAGCACCTGTCGCTCTCGCTTCGGCAGGTGCTTGGCGGCCGCGAACAGGGTCGTGGCGTCGTCGACCAGCGCGAGCCGATCGTCGCAACCGCCGATCGTCTCGATCCGGCTGGCGGAGTCCCCATCTCCCATCTGTGACGGGGCGTCCAACGAGATCGCGTCGTAGGCCTCGATCGTCTGGAGTGCCTCCAGGACGTCCTCCTGGCTGCGCTCGAGATACTGCGCGAGTTCGCGCACGGTCGGAGCCCGCCCGGTGCGGGCGGTGATGGCCTGCTGCGCGTATGCGGTCTGGCGGGCGCGATCCTTGGCGCCCCGGTCGACGTGAACCGCCCAGGAGGCGTCGCGGAAGTAGCGCTTGAGTTCGCCCACGATCGTCGGCACGGCGAAGGTCGAGAACGCGTAGCCGCGGTCCGGCTCGAAGCGTTCCACGGCCTTGACCAGCCCGAGGCTGGCGATCTGCACGAGATCCTCGTAGGGCTCGCCGGAGGCGACGTAGCGCCGGGCGAGTCGGTGGGCAAGCGGCAGGAACCGCTCGATCAGCGTGTCGCGGGCGCGCTGGTCGCGATCCCCATGCCAGCGCTGGAAGAGTATGGACGTGTCTCCCGCGCCCGCGGCGCGTATGGCTATCGTCGGCGTCAGGGTCGGCATCCCCTTGTTAGAGCCCTCCGCTTCGATTTCGTTGGCAGCGTGTTCTATTCGCAACGCCGCTTCCCGTCGGGGGTTGGGCGCATGGCCGAATTCAACCGAGAAGGTTGTCGTCGCGTCGATCCGGGGGCTTCGTTAAGATCAGTCCTCGATATACGTTCAGCCGAGTCTCCGCGGTGCGTGCCACGGGGGGCGGGGGAACCACTGGGTCGCAAGGCCCGAGGGGCGAATCGCCGGATTCTCGGCGTAGCGCGACTCTTTCAGCGCGAGCCCGACAGCTAACCCCGTAGGCTCAGAGAAAGAGAAGGGAAGGACTTGTCGCGCTCGACCAGTCTGCGTGCCTGATGGAGGCATCAGCGATCAAACAGCACCTCCGCGTGGGCGGTGGGGTGCGCCACCGCACCCCGTTGCTGCGGATGCAGTCCGACGAGCGCCTCGTCACCCTGGTCCGGCGCGGCAACCACGCGGCATTCGGAGCCTTGGTGAGCCGCTATGAAGCGCGGCTGCTGGCGTTCTGCCGTCACCTGCTGCGCTCGCGTGAGGACGCGGAGGATGTCCTGCAGGAGGTTTTCGCCTCCGCTTTCAAGGCGATGATGGCCGACGAGCGGCCGATCCGGGTGCGGCCGTGGCTGTACCGGATCGCACGCAACCGCTGCCTGAACCATCTTCGCCGGATCAGCGCAATCGGCGTCGACTCGATCGAGGATCACTTCTCCGAGCACGGGCCCAGCACGTCCGAAACGGTCCAGCGCCGTGAGGATCTGTGGCAGCTCGTGAGCGATATCCAGGAGCTTCCCGAGTCGCAGCGCAGCGCGCTGCTCCTGCGCGAGATGGAGGCGCTCTCCTACGAGCAGATCGCGGAGGTGCTGGAGAAGACGATTCCCAGCGTCAAGTCGTTGCTGATCCGCGCTCGTCGCTCGCTGGCCGAGAGCGCCGAAGCTCGCTCGCTCTCCTGCGAGGAGGCGCGCGCCGAGCTCGACGAGGTCTACGCCGGCGTACGCGAGCGACCCAGCCGAGTCGTGCGCAGGCACATTGGCTCGTGCCAGCGCTGCTCAGAGCTCCGCGAGCCCGAACCGGAGCAGAGCTTCGCGGGAGCCCGACTTTGGCTGCCGCTCGGGCCGGCGTTCCTGCTCAAGAAGCTGTCGTCCTTGCCGCTGATCCATCCCGGCCGCGCGGGATCGACCGCGACGGCAGCGGGCGCGGGCGCCGCCGCCGGGCCGTCCCTGCTGGGAGGCTCGACGACCGCCGGCTTCATCTCCGCTGGAATCGGCGGCGTGGCCGGCAAGGCGGCGGTCGGTCTCACCGCCGCCGCGCTCGGCGTCGCCGGTGCGGTCGTGGTTGACACCTCCACCAAGAAGACGGTCCACCCGAGCGGCCAGGCTGCACAGTCGGGTGGCAACGCCGCCGCGGTGCCGATCGCATCTGCGCCGGCAATCGGTTCCCGTGTGCGCTCGGCGCGCGCTTCGGCGCGGCCCACCAAGCCGCGGACGAGCTCGTCGTCCTTGTCCGCGCCCAAACCGAGCACCACGGCCACCACGGCAACCGCGGCCACGGCGAACCCCGCGGTCGCGGCGAAAGCCACGGCCGGGCGCTCGCAGGGTCAGGCGACCGTGACAGCGCTGCCGGGGACCAGTCTGCCCGGGACCACGACGTCCGTCGCCGGCGCCACCGATGCGACAGCCAACCCGGCGCCCCCGTCCGGTCCCGGCACTTCGACCGGTCCGACCGGTCCGACCGGGTCCGGGGGCGCTCCGGCCGGGGCGCCCCCGAGCGCGACCGGAGCCCCGCCGAGCGTTACGACGCCGCCGGTGACGCCGGGGACGCCGGGGACGCCAGGGACGCCGGGCGAGCCAACATCGCCCGGGACCGGGACGAGTCCCGCTCCGCCCGCCGGCTCGAGTCCAGCTCCGCCGACCGGCTCGACTCCCGCTCCACCCACCGGCTCGACTCCCGCTCCGCCCCCGACGTCATCGTGGACATCTCCGACACCGGCGCCGGGTACGACCACGTCGAGCACACCTGTCGCGGGGACGACTGCTCCGCGGCGCGCGGGTTACTCGTAGCGCTCGAGCGTTTCCCCGATCAACCAGAACATCGGAGGCCAGAGGCCGACGAACAGCGCTCGTCGCTCGGCGTTACCGCGTTCGTCCTGGTCGACCGTCTTGGCCCGGATCCAGAGCCCGATGCAGAGGCCGATCGAGCCGACTGAGAGGATCTGCATCTGCCACTCGCGGACTCCGGCCCGGTGGAGGTACTTCGTCAACATCGGGCGATCGTAGCGGCGAGGCCCGGCTCAGCGCCCGGCGCCCTCTGCGTCCGCGGATAGCCGGGGCCACCGGCGGGTAGCGTCGATGGATGCCCCGACGTCCCACCTTTGCCCACCGCTGGCTGACCGCGCTGACCTGGCCGGTCGGAGTCATGCTGACTTCGTGGGACTACATGTGGCGCTCGACTCCGCTGCACCGGCGCGAGATCGTCGAATCCGACGCCCGACCCCATCTGCCGCCCAGCTTTCCGGACTCAGTCGATGACGGCGAGGTCCAGGGCCCCGAGGCGGGGAAGGGCCCGCTTTTCCATCGCCGCTACGGCACCTGGATTCGCGACACTGAGCTCAGCGCGCACGAACTGGTGCAGCGTCTGACCGGCGACCTCAACAAGGCGGCTCCGACATCGTTCGCCCGATTCGAGAAGGTGCTGGGAGAGAAGGGGCGGCTATCGCAGGGGGACGAATACGTGGTCCGAATGCCCGGCCCCTGGGACGGACCCGTCCGGGTGATCGACGTCGGACCGTGCTCGTTTCGGCTGGCCACGCTGGAGGGGCATCTGGAGGCGGGTCAGATCGAGTTCCGCGCGAGCGATGGTGACGGTGATGGGCGGCTCCGGTTCGAGATCGAGTCGTGGGCGCGCAGCGGCGATCGGCTCTCGCACCTGATGTACCACCGGTTGCGGATGGCGAAAGAGGTCCAGGCACACATGTGGATCTCGTTTCTGGAGGGCGTGGTGGCGCTGTCCGGCGGGCGGATGGACGGCGGCGTGACGATTGAGACGCGGCGCGTCGAGGACGGGGCCTGATGACCGGGGACGGAGCGGCCGGCACGCCGCAGATCCGCCGCCGGCTGCGGGCGCTGGCCGATAAGCCGATCAACTTCGACCTCGCCTGCGTGCGGTCATCGCCGCCACCCCCGGGCTGGCTGCTCGACGAGCGCTGTCAGCCGCTGCCGGGCGAGCCTCCGGGAGCTCCGATTCCCGGCGGGAGCTGGGAGATCGCGCAACGCCTGATCCGCGGATACGAATTCGCCGACCCGTCCGTGGTGCGCGCCTACTATGACCCCGATGCGCCGCTGCCCGGCCGCGACATGCTGTTGCGGCTACGCGCGCTCGGTCGCGTGGACATCCACGTCGGCGTGCGGGTCGGAGAGGTGATCGACGAGACCCGTCGCCGCGAGGGGCGCTCAGTCCGCGTATGGGGATGGAACTACCGGACCCTGGAGGGTCACGTCGAGATGGGGGAGATGGCCTGGGAGGTGTGGAAATGGCTCGATACCGGGGCAGTTGAGTTCCGCGTGCACGCGGTGTCGCGTCGGGCTCCGATCCGCAATCCGATCGTGTGGCTCGGCTTCCGTCTATTCGGTCCGCACGAGCGCCGGGTGTTCCTGCAGAGCACCAATCGGCGGATGCTGCGCTTCACCGAGCTGGCCCTCGAGCAGGACGGAAGCGAGCCGATTCGTCGTGCCGCCGCAGAGTTGACCGCGCGAGAGCTGCCCGCGGACGACCCGGCCCCGGACGAGCTCGCGCGCAACCTGGGCGACGCTGAGGGGCCCGCGCGGTGACGTCCGAACGACCTTGACCCGGCGAGTAACGTGCTTAGGGGAAGGCTTTCCCGTGAGATCGGCCCCATCGGCGGGCAGCACGACGTGACTTCCGAGGTCCCTCAACCCGGAGGTCGATATGTCCGATCCGCTGAATGCTGTGCCCGGTGCACCCGGAGCCGCGGAGACGGTTGCACTTGCCAACGAGACCCTCGAGCGGGTAGTCAGGACGATCGTGTTCACGGTCCCTCCCGCCGCCCTTGTGCTCGCGGGGTGGCTGACCTGGGGCGGGGCACTGCACTGGCAGGACCTGCTGGTCCTGGCGATCAGCTACACGCTGACCGGGCTCGGCATCACGGTCGGTTATCACCGGCTGTTCACCCATCGCAGCTTCAAGACCACCCGTGGGGTGCGCGTTGCGCTGGCGGTACTCGGCTCGATGGCGGTCGAGGGTCCGGTGATCGAATGGGTCGCCACCCACCGCAAGCACCATCGCTTCTCCGACCAAGCCGGTGATCCCCACAGTCCCCACACCGAGCACGCGCCGGGGTGGCGCGGTGAGCTGCACGGGCTGGCACATGCACATGTGGGCTGGATGTTCCGAGGCAAGGACATGGCCAACCCTGCCCGCTACGCAAAGGATCTGCTGGCCGACCACGACCTGCGCTTCATCAGCCGCATGTTTCCGCTATGGGTGGCCGTCGGTCTGCTCGTCCCCTTCGGTCTCGGGCTCGCCCTCACCGGTTCGATAGTCGGGGGCCTGACCGGTCTGCTCTGGGGCGGAGCGGTCCGCATCTTCCTCCTCCACCACGCGACCTTCAGCATCAACTCGTTGTGCCACTACTACGGCCGGCGGCCGTTCGCGACCCGCGATCAGTCTCGCAACCTCGCCTGGCTGGCGCCGATCGCGTTCGGCGAGGCCTGGCACAACAACCACCACGCCTTTCCCACCTCGGCCCGGCACGGCCTCGGCCGTGGGCAGGTCGATCCCGGCGCGTGGCTGATCGCCGGTCTCACACGCTGCCATCTCGCCTGGGATGTCGTCACCATCAGCCCGTCGCGCCAGCAGGACCGCCGCTTGTCTGGCCTGGGAGCGACCGACTGAGCGTATCCTCGGTGGTGATCGATGGCGCGCGCACTTGTCACCGGGGCGTCCGGTTACGTCGGCAACCGGCTGGTGCGCGGACTTCACGCGGCCGGCGAGCCCGTGGCCTGCCTCGTTCGCGATCCGAGCCGGGTCAGCTTCGACCCCGCGGTCTCGGTCCACCGGGGGGACATGCTCGACCCCGAGTCGCTCAGCCGGATCGAGGGGGAGTACGACATCGCCTACTACCTCGTGCACTCGATGGGCCGGGGGGGCGACGCCGACTACGAGCGCCGGGACGCCGCGGCCGCTTCGAACTTCGCGCGCTTTGCCGCCGGCGCGGGGATCGGGCAGACCGTGTACCTCGGTGGGCTGGGCGATCGTCCCGGCTCCCAGCACCTCCGCTCGCGGATCCGGGTCGGCGAAATTCTGCGCGACGAGGGACCGCCGCTGACCTGGTTCCGCGCCGGGATGGTGGTCGGAGCGGGGTCCGAGAGCTATCGCACGCTCCGCTCGCTGGTCCAGCGCCTGCCGCTGATGCTCGCTCCCGCTTGGCTCGACACCCCGACGCAGGCGATCGGCATCGGCGACGTCCTGCGCTACCTGATCGATGCTCCAGGGATCGCGCAGACGCGGGCTCGGGAGATCCAGATCGGATCGCCCGAGATCCTCACGTACGGCGCGATGCTCGATCTGATGGCCGACGCGCTGGGCGTGCGGCGCCGTCCGCGAATCCCGGTGCCGCTGCTGACCCCGTGGCTCTCATCGCACTGGATCGGGCTGATCACCCCTGTCGATGCCGGTGTCGCGCGGCCTCTGATCGAAGGGCTGTCCACCGACACGACGGTCACCGACCCCTCGGGCATGGAGTTGTTCGATTTCACGCCCCGGTCGTTTGAGCGGGCGCTGCGCGACGCGATCGCCGAGGAAGCCGAGCTAGCCCCCGCTTGAAGGCTCAGAGTGCCGGGGGCTGGCGCAGGTGCGCGCTCCACCGTTCCTCGATCCGCCCGAAGCGCCACACCGACAGCGCTATCGCCCAGGTGGCGATGAACATCGCCACGATCACGAAGCCCAGAACGTTGACGTTGATCTGCTCCAACCAGTTCCAGAAGGCGCCGGAGAGGTTGAGCTCGGATGCCAATAGGCCGCCGAGCTCGATCGTCCCGATGACCAGGGCGATGGCCACCGAGAGCCCAGTGATGGTGATGTTGTAGAAGACCTTTCGGACCGGCTTGGAGAGCGCCCAGCCGTACGCGAAGTTCATGAACGAACCATCGATCGAGTCCATCAGCGACATCCCGGCGGCGAACAGAATCGGGAGGCAGAGGATCGCGTACCAGGGGAGACCCGCACCCGCTGCGCCCCCGGCGAGTACCAGCAGCCCGACCTCGGTGGCGGTGTCGAAGCCGAGGCCGAACAGCACCCCGATCGGGTACATCTGTCCGGGCTTGGTGACGGTCCTGGTCAGGCGGCCGAGAAATCGGTTCATCAGCCCGCGGTTCTGCAGTTGCCGCTCCAGCGCGGCCTCGTCGTAGCGGCCCGACTTCATCTCGCGAAACACCTTGATGATCCCGACCAGGATCACGACGTTGAGCGCCGCGATCAGATAGAGGAACGAGCCGGAAACGAGCGTCCCGATCCAGCTCGTCACCTGATGCAGGCTCGAGTTGCCGTTCTTGACCGGACCGGCCAACGATCGGATCCCGACCGAGAGCAGTAGCGAGAGCACGAACACCACCGTCGAGTGCCCGAGCGAGAACCAGAAGCCGACGCTCAAGGGTTGCTTGCCCTCGCTCATCAGCTTGCGCGTCGTGTTGTCGATAGCCGAAATGTGGTCGGCGTCGAAGGCATGACGCAGACCCAGGGTGTAGGCGGTCACTCCGATCCCCACGGTGAACGCTCCAGCGCTCCCGAGGTGGTAGTGCTTGGGGGCCACCAGCGCGATCAGCGTCAGGAACCCGGCCACGTGCAGGCCGACGACGACGAACACCATCATCAGCAGCGTTCGCCGCTGCGGCGCATCCAGGGACGCCCAGAAAGCGCGCAGGCGCCCACGGCGTGCAAGCGCAACCGACGATGCCTCCATCACCTTTCTCCTCTCATCTCTCTGCCGTCGATGTGGTCGCCCGCCGCGGCCGGCGGGCGACCCACACTCGGGCTGACTAGTTCAGCGTGAGCTCGGCGACGGCTGCTTCCGGGATCGACACGACCGGACCGGGCGTCGTGGCGTCCGCCCAGACGCGGTACTCGCCCACCGGGAGGCTGCCGAAGATCGCCGCCAGAACCGAACCGGACCGCGTGGCCCGCTCGTGGACCCCGGTATGCACCCGGTGACCATCGCCGTCGACCCGGCTGATCTCGATCTCGCGATCTCGATAGGCGTCGTCGGGGTAGATCACCAGCGCCCCGCGTCCCGCCCCAATGTCGAGCGCGACACTTCCACTCGCGGCCTGATTGAGCGGCCGTACGGTTTCGACCACGCCGCTTGAGACTGTGTTGTCCATGGTCTGGTCTCCTTTACGCGATTAGCCCGAGCGGCGAGGTCTGGTATCCGCTCTGCGGCGTCCCCAGGTAGGGGAACGACGACAGATACCGGGTGCTGGCGGGGGTCAGCCCGTCGGTCAGCAGCGAGGCTGCGGCATCGGGCTTGTATCCCTTGTCGACGAGGGGGTAGGTTGCGCCCGCGATCGCGCGCAACTCCACCGACGTGATGTCGTCGAAGACCCGGCGTCCGTTCGGGAACCCGGCGAGATCGCCGCCCAGCAGCCCGAGTGGACTCGGATCCTTCGTCGTCGGCGGGATCGCCAGGTTCAGGCGCAGCTCGTCCGCGTAGGTCGGGCCCGTGTAGTTCTGGAACCCCGGGATGAGGCCGGCGGGAATTCCCGTCAGCAGCACCGCGACCAGATCCGAGCGGGCGCCCTTGAGGTGCGCCAGCTTCTCGAATACTCCCGGATAGAGGACCGGCAGCAGCCTGGCCAGCTCCGGGTGCCTCACGTAATCCAGGAACTGCTTGTCCTGGGCGGGCGTCACCGCGTTCCACAGGTCCTTGTCGCCCATCGGCACGATCACCTCGTTGAACAACGGGTTACCGAGCCGCGAGACCTGGACCCAACCGCCCGACTCGTGCACGACCCCGCCCGCCTCGCGGATCACGGACCTGCGCCGACTCGCGGCGCCCCAGACGCCGATCACCGACTCCGACGACATCGCGTTCGTGGGGTTTGCGCCGTGCCTCGTTAGGTCGCGCTTGGGGACCCTGAGCGCGATCGAGTGAACGCCGAATCCATTGGAGTCATTGACGCCCATCGAGTTGGCCATGCCTCCGATATGCAGCTTCTCGAACGGACGCAGGTCACCGAGGTCGAATACCGCCCCGAGGTCGATGTAGAACCCCTCGAGCCGCTGACCGGCGAACACAGTCCGCCCTCCGCCGAGCGAATGGATTCCCTGCGCGGCGAGGGCGGCGTAGTTCGGCGTGGACGCCGGTCCGATGTTGCAGGGGGGACAAGCCAGGCCGCTGCCCAGCACCTGGCGCTTGTCGCCGTGAATACGCGTGACTGTGTAGAACTGGCGCCGGTTCCAGTTCGGGCTGTCAATCGTGCTGATCGGACCCGTGTTGTAGAGGAACGTATCCGGGTTCTGCACGATCGTCTCGAAGTCGAACTCGTAGGTGATGTTCGGCTTGCCATCGCCGTCGTTGTCGATGTAGATGTAGTACCGGACGTCCTCGCCGAACTCGAAGAAGTTCGGCCCGCCAAACGGCGCCTCGAACGGCAGGTAATTCGTGATGATCGTGACCGTGTCGGGCTTGTCAGGGGAGACGAACGCGTACGTGTCGGTGTTATCGGCGACCGGGTCCTTACTGGTCGCCGGTGCCTCGCGATGAGACGACATGGAGAATCCTCCGAGTAGTAAACGGAAAGGAACAGGGGTGGGCGGACAGGCGGGGCCTGCCCGGGATCAGCCCGCGGCGCGGGCGATCCTGGCCGCGAGCCGGCGATCGTGGACGACCACCTCGCGGTCGCCCCTCATCACCGAGATCTCCCCGGTCTTGGGGTTCTTGACGTAGGCCACCACCGGCTCGTTTCCGACCGGGCCCGCATCCGCCTCGGCCACCTGCGTGCTGACGAGAGTGCCGATCACGGTCATGCCCGCAGCCGCTCCCGCCGAAGATTTCACAAAATCGAGACGCGTGAGGTCACTCACGAAATCCTCCTTCTCCTCCATCGGTTTCGCCGAGCCCAACCCGGCATTTCACCTAGCCCTACGCAAACCCACCGGAATCCGATCACTGACAATTATTAACGAAACCTTGCGCTCGCTGCCGACATATTTGGCGCGGAAGGAATCAGGCAGTCGCGTCGTCTTCAGTACCAGCGGACGCAAACAGACGGCCGCGATCGCCAACAAGGAGTTTTGACCCATGCGCCGACCGATTAAGTACTTAATTCCCACCGTCGGGGCCTCGCTGTTGCTGGCCGCCTGCGGCAGTAGCTCGAGCAAGCCCGCCGCGACTGCGAACCCCACGAACGCGTCGAACACCGCAGCGCTGGTAAAGACCGCGCCGAGCCCGAAGCTCGGAGCAACCGTCCTCGTCGACGCCCAGGGCAGGACCCTCTATCACCTCAGCGTCGAGCAGGGCGGCAAATTCATTTGCACCAGCTCTGCTTGCGTGAATATCTGGCATCCGCTGACCGTCGCCGCGGGGAGCAAACCGAGCGGTACGGTGGGCTCGCTGAGTGAGATCAAGCGTCCCGGCGGAGGCCTTCAGGTCACCTACAAGGGGATGCCGCTGTACACGTTCGCCCAGGACACAAGCGCGGGTCAGGTCAACGGTCAGGGCGTGAAGGATGTTGGCACCTGGACCGCGGTCACCGCGAGCCACACTTCCAGCAGCGCAGCGAGCACTCCGGCGGCTCCCGCCTCCTCGAGTGGGGGCGCCTACGCGTATTGAGTCCGGGACGGAGGTAGCACGGGCGCCGCGGCGCCCGTGACGCGATCGCGGAGCTCCGTGCCTTGCGCTCTGAGATGAGGGTTTTGGCTCGCCCGTCTCGGTTGTCCCTACGCTTGCGCGATGGCGCCGTCGCGCACCACCATCGTGTCGATCGCCGCGGCAGCTCTGCTGATGACGCTGAAGCTGGTGACGGGGCTGCTCAGCGGGAGCCTTGGATTGGTCTCGGCGGGGGTCGAGTCGAGCGGTGACGTGGTGGCGGCGGTCTTCACCTACTTCGCGGTCCGGATCGGCGGTCGGCCGGCCGACCGAGATCATCCCTACGGCCACCGTCGCGCGGAGAACCTCGGAGCGCTCGGCGAGGCTGGGATCCTGGTTGTGGGCGGCCTGTTCGTGGCGATCGCGGCGGTCAAGCGGGCCGCTCATGGTGGAGGTGCGCTGGACGCGAGCTGGTACCTGTTCGCCGTGATGGGGGTTGCCGTGGCGCTCGACTTCAGTCGTACCGTCGTCTCGCTGCGCGCGGCGCGCCGCTTCGGCAGTCCGGCGCTGCGCTCCAACGCATTCCACTTCGGCGCCGACATGGCCGGCTCGGTCGCCGTGGTGATCGGGCTGATCGCCGCCCGCGCGGGGTTCCCGCGCGGGGACTCGATCGCCGCGCTGGTGGTCGCGGCTCTGGTGTTCGCGGCGGCTGCCCGCCTGATTGTCGTGAACGCCAGAGCGCTGATGGACACGGCCTCGGCGGAGGCGACCGACGCGGCCGAGCGGGCGGTTCTGGCGCTGTCTCCCGACATCGAGTTGCGGCGGTTGCGACTTCGAGAATCCGCCGGGCGCTATTTCGCCGATGTCGTGGTCGCGGTGCCGCCCGGACGGGCGGTCGTCGAGGCGCACCAAGCGGCTGACGCCGTCGAAGCGGCGATCGGCGAGGCGCTGCCCGAGAGCGACGTGGTCGTTCACATCGAGCCCCGGCGACGCGGCCTTGACCTGCGTGACCGGGTTCTGGCCGCTGCTCTGTCCGAGCCCCTGGTGCGGGAGGCGCACGACATCGCCATCTTCGAAGGTTCCCGGGGCATCTTCGTATCACTGCATCTCAAGCTGCCGGACGAGGTCACCCTCCGAGATGCCCACGATGTGGCCGAGCGCGTCGAGCAGACGATCCGCAACCAGACCGGGGTGATCGACGTCCAGACCCATCTGGAGCCGCTCGAGCGTCCGATCGCCCTGGCCAGCGGCACGGCGGACCGGCGGGAAGTGCGCGCGATCGAGGAACTCGTGGCCCGTCATACCGAGGCCAAAGCCAGCACCGTCCGAGTACTCCCGACCGACTCTGGGGAGGTGCTCCTCGTCACCGTCCAGGTCGGCGACCGCACGACGCTGACCGAAGCGCACCAGCTGGCCAGCGACCTCGAGGAGGATCTACGTGCCCACCTCCCCGCGATCGCCGAGGTGGTCGTCCACACCGAACCGTGACGCCGGACAGGAGCCCGGACCCCTCTGTAGCGTACGTCGCGGGAGTTCACTGCGGCGCAACTGGCAGTGCATCTGAACGTGGCTCCCCATCGGGGTTGCCGGAAGCGGTAGATTGCTGAGTGGTCGGCTTCCGCTGAGACAGCGCGGATCGCGGGAGACGGTGCGACTTTGAGCTTGGGACTCGAGCGATCCGAACGGTCGTCTGAAGGACCAGGGGTGATGGGCCAACAGCGTTTAGCCGGAGAGCGATGAACGATGCACCCTCTCAGTCCTACCCTGCCCCGGGTTAGCGGGCATCCCCATGAATGAACACTCAATCTCGCCTGGGTCGGTGAGCAGGCTTGAGATAGCCCGTTCGGTGGATGAGCGTGGGATCGTGCTGAGGCTGACGGGGGAGCTGGATCTGGAGACCACCCCGACGCTGGACGAGCAGCTGCAGGAGGTCAACCGCTCGCAGCCAGGACGCCTGCTGGTGGACCTGAGCGGGGTGGAGTTCATGGACAGCACCGGGCTCGCGGCGATCGTCCGGGCGCAGCGATCCGCAAACACCAACGGGCACAAGCTCCTGCTGCGGCGAGCGGCGGGTCAGGTTCAGCGCCTGTTCGACCTGACCGGCATGACCGAGCGCCTGACCTTCGAGGACTAAAGGTCCGAAGGCGGGGAAGCTCGGCTAGCCGAGTCCGCGGGCGGCCCGGGCGGGAACTTCTGGAGGGCTTCGAGCTCGAACCGCAGCTGCCGGACCAGAGGCTGCTCGTCGATGACCAGCTCAAGCATTTCCAGGCTGGCTCGGTAGTGCTCGAGCTTGTCCTGCAGCTCGGGTGGGATCGGCTCCTGAGCATCGTGCGCCCGAGTGACGCGGATCCGCAGCTCGCGGACCTTTGTCACCTTGTCGGCGGCGAAGATCATCGCCGCCTCGTCCCCGGCGGAGCGAATCTGCTCCCGCAGGGCTGCTTTGCGATGGCGTGGTGATTCGATCGCCGGGTCCTCGGTGACGCTCGCCACCAAGGCGGCAACGTGACCCCCGAAGCGCTGACGAATCTCCTCGATCACCGCGCTCGTGTCCTCGATCACGTCGTGCAGGACGCCGGCGGCGATCACCCGATCCGACGCTCCGCAGTTGTACAGCAGCGAAGCAACCTCGAGCGGATGAAGGATGAACGGGGCGTCATCGGAGACGCGCCGCTGGGTGCGGTGCAGGTGCCGTGCGAACGGGATCGCCGTCCGCGTTACCGGCAGGTGCTGCGCGAACGACGGAAGATCCGCCGGCGGCACAGCCGATGTGAGGCCACGAGCCTCCCGCACAAGGTCATACCTCCGCGTCCGAGAACCCGCTCCGAATGTGTCAGGCCCCGTCCGCAAATTGGTCCAAATAAGTTAGCAAGGTGATCAATTGCCTCGCGTCCCAGGAGGCCGCGGGGCAGCGAGCTCGTCGCGTTTCTGGCGCTGAGACGGGCAAGTCCGTTGCGTTTGTGCCGGCTTCGGCTTGCGCCTCGGCTATAACAGTCACATGAGCAGTACCACGCCAGCGCTGCTAGCGGCCGCCGCGGGCGTCGGATTCGGGCACGCGATTCTTCCCGATCACTGGGTTCCGCTGGCGGTCCTGGGCCGCACCCGCCGGTACCCACTGTCCAAGGTCGCACGGATCTCCGGCCTGGCCGGCGTGGCCCACGTACTGGTGTCGATCCTCCTCGGCGGCGTGGTGATCGCGATCGGGTTGCAATTTCGCTCACAGATCCAGAGCGCACAGGACACGATCATCGGGTGTGTGCTGATCGCCACCGGTCTCGGCTTCATCGTCCTCGAGCTGACCGGGCGCGGACATCACCACGATCACGATCATCAGCACCACCAGCACGATCATGGCCACGACGTTGATCAGGACCACGACGTCGATCACCACCACGATAGCCATGGGACGCCCGGCTCCGGTGCCGAGGAGCATTCCGCCCGCGGGCTCCATGGCTTGGCCGCGGTAATGGTTCCGTTCGGCGCGGCGGCCTCTCCCGACCTCACGATCCTGCCGGTGTTCCTGGCCGCCGCCACCGCCGGGGTGGCCACCGCCATCGGCTCGCTGGTGATCTTCGCCACCGTGACGATCGGGACGATCGTGGGGTTGACGCTGGCGGCGACCCGCGGTGGCTACCAGATCCGCGGGCAGTGGCTCGAGCGTTGGGGCAACGTGTTCACGGCGGCCGTCCTCGTCGTGATCGGCGCGCTGGTCCTCTCTGGCCTGATCTAGCCTCCGGCCTCCGGGCATCGGCTCCGGCCTCCGGCTCCGGGTTCCAGGGCTCCAGGGCTCCGCGGGCTCCCGGCTCTCGGACGCGGCTACGCGGTCACATCCCCGCCGTGCGAAGATCTACCGACGAGTCAGACGGATCACGAAGGGGGCGCAGCATGGTCGGTGAGGCGAGGGCACCGGGTTGCCGCAGACGATTGTCGCGCGCGGTGGGCAGGGCGGTCACGGGTGGCGCGCTCGTCGCGATGCTGTGTGGTCTGGCGGCTCCGGCTGTGGCGGCGGCCAGCGGCAGGAGCCGGGTGTTGCGTGCCGGGTCGGTGACGCTGAGATTCAGCGGCTCCGCATTTGCTGCCTTGACCAAATCCACAACCGGCCCGATTGCGCAGACGAGGACGGTCACCCCGCTCGCGCCCGCCGTGCCGACGGCGACGGGGGTCTTCAGGTTCCCGCTCACACGGGGGAGGCTGAATGTCCAGAAATTGACCGGGCGGGCGGCGAGCGCGGGCGGGCTGAGCTTCGATAACACGTCGACCTCGCCGGGCCTCGGCACGACCACGCGCAGTTTCGCTCTCACGAGCTTCTCGCTGCACTTCGGGGGCGCGCTCCCCGTGCTCTCGGCGACGTTCGTGGGAGCGTCCACCAGCCCGAACGTGCCGCTCGCTGCGCTCGGAACACGCCACGCCAAGCACGCCAAACACGGTCACCGGGTCACCGTCTCCGGGGTTTCGCTGAAGCTCACCAGCACCGGCGTGCAGGCCCTTGGTGGCCAGAACAGCGTCTTCAAGGTTGGCCAGACGATCGGAACGATCTCGGTCAGCGCGACGACATAGGCCGAGCGCAGGCGCGGTTTGCCCCCGCCGACTGGCGGAGTAGAGACCTATCTCATCGGCCCCGACGACAGCCCGAACCCACCGTCCATTCGCAGCACCACACCGGTCATATAGGCGGCCGCGTCCGAGAGTAGGAAGCTGACCGCGCCCGCCAGTTCCTCGGCGGCGCCGAAGCGGCCGAGCGGAATGCTCGCCTTGAGACCGGTCTGCAGCGCTTCGGGCATCGCCAGCACCTTGGGCGTGGCGATCATGCCCGGCATCACGACATTGCAGCGGACGCCGCGGCTCGCCCATTCGGCGGCGAGCGTTCGGGTCATACCGAGGAGCCCGGCCTTCGACGCCGCGTAGGCCACCTGACCCGGCAGCCCGATCTCGGCGGCGACGGAGGAGATCACCACGACGCGGCCGTCGCCCGAGGCGGCCAGCGCCTCGAACGCCGCCTGCGCGACATAGAAGGCGCCGAACAGGTTCGTCTCCAGGTCGGCCCGCCACGCCTCCTCCGAGAAACGCTCTGCCCGGTGGATCGTGTCGACGATTCCCGCGCCCGCGACCACCGCATCACAGCCGCCGAGTCCTGCGACGGCTTCCGCCACGCCGCTGATCACGGCCGGCCGTTCGCGTACGTCAAAGCTCAGCGCGACGGTGGCGCCCGCAACCGAGGCGGCGCCGGCTCCGGGGGCGTCGCAGGCGGCGACCGTGCAGCCCGCCTCGGCCAGCGCCGCGACGATCGATCGCCCGATCCCGCCCGCGGCGCCGGTCACGATTACGCGCCGGCCCGATGGCGAGGTGGCGGCCGGAGTCACCCGTCGCCCTCGCCCTCGGCCTCGGGCCCACCCTCCTCGGCCTGGCGCTCGCCCTCGCGCTCGCCGCGCGGAGCGTCGGATTGCGAGAGGCCGTAGCGCTCCCAATGACGGGCCGGGATGTCGGCCGGATCCTTGTACCAGTACCACGTGCACGGATCGCGACCGAAGTCATCCGGGGGGTCGCTCGGGTACAGCGGGTACCCCGTCCAGCGGATTGGCAGCGACTCGTTCATGAACGAGCAGTGCGTGCAATACAAGGGGAATCCCTCGCGCCCGTAGCTCCAGTCGTGGGCGGATTTCGTCACTCCGAGCGCCCCGGGTCCCTCGTAGCGCCCCATCCGCACCAGCCGCTGACCCGAGCCGCACGGGTTCATCTCGAACGTGAACTTCTCGTCGTCCTCGATGATCGTGAACGCCCCCGGATGGGGCCCGGTGCCGCTGCAGGAATGGGCTCGCCAGGTCGCCGCCAGCGCATGCACGATCTCCCGCCGATCACGGGAGACGATCGTCTCGACGTCCCGCTTCCAGCCGCGCCCCTGCCCGTCGGTCCAGGCGTCCGCCACGCCCTCGTCACCGAGACGGTCCTGCACGAACGAGATCAGCCCCCCGATCCCCTCGGCCATCAGATCGTGGAGGTAGCGCCATTCGTGCTTCATCGCCTCGCACAGCGCGCGGGCCTCATCGATGTCGCCGCGGTCGAGCGCCTCGATCGCGCGGTCCATCGTCGGCCTCGACATCTGCGCCAGCTCCTGATCGGAGAACCATCGCTCAGCCATCCATCCCCTCCACTCGATTCGCCGGCCGTGCTGAAAGCGCGATCCTATGCGGCCGCGCAACCCCGACCAGGAGGACCAGCGATCGTGCCCTACGAAACCCTGCTCTACGACACCGACGATGCGATCGCGACGATCACGCTGAATCGCCCGGACCGGCTCAATACGATCGTGCCTCCGATGCCGGACGAGTTCGAGGCCGCCGTGCTGGAGGCGACCACGGATGCCGGCGTCAAGGTGATCGTTCTGCGCGGCGCCGGCCGCTCGTTCTGCGCCGGCTACGACTTCGGCGGTGGCTTTCACCACTGGGACGACGCACTGAAGACCGACGGCCTCTGGGATCCCGGGAAGGACTTCATGTTCGCCGGCGCCTACGGGCCGACTCAGAAGTTCATGAGCATCTGGCGCACGCCGAAGCCGGTGATCGCCCAGGTGCACGGCTGGTGCGTCGGCGGCGGCAGCGACATGGCGCTGTGTGCCGATCTGATCATCGCCTCCGAGGACGCCCAGATCGGAACGCCGTACTCCCGGATCTGGGGTTGCTACCTGTCCGGCATGTGGCTCTACCGCCTGGGGCTGGCGAAGGCCAAGGAGCATGCGCTCACGGGTCGGCCGCTGTCCGGGCGCGAAGCGGCGGAGATCGAGCTGATCAACCGAGCTGTCCCGTTCGCCGCGCTGGAGGCGACTGTGGCCGAGCAGGCGGCGCAGCTGGCCAGCATCCCGCTCTCCCAGCTCGCCGCGATGAAGCTGGTGGTCAACCAGGCCTACGAGAACATGGGCCTGCATTCGACCCAGACGCTGGGGCCGATCCTCGACGGGCTGATGCGCAACACCCCCGACGCCGAGCGCTTCATCGGCACGGCCTCCAACCAGGGGGTCCGCGCCGCCACCAACGAGCGCGACGCGCTGTTCGGCGACTACAGCATGGCCAGCGGCGATCGCCGTCCGGATCCTTCGCACGTGATCGAGCCCTGAGACCGAGCCGGGGTCGATTTCGCGCCCCTGGCCGCCGAAAGGACCGGTGAGCTTGGGGCTACGCCTCGGGACCGGTCAGGTGATGCGCAGCGAAGCCGAGTCGCGGGCCGAGGCCCCGGCGGGTGTGATGGCCCGCACCATGATCTTGTAGGTCCCCTTGGCGGCGAGCTTCCCCTTGATCTTGCCGTTCCAGGTGAAGCTGCCGTGACCGCCCTTGCGTCGCTTGAGGCTCAGCTTGGCCACTACTCGGTTCTTGAACAGCACCGTGAGGGTCAGCTTGGCCGGGCGGCTCAGCGCGAAGGGTGCCTTTACGCCGTGACCGCGGACGACCTTGTAGCTGGAGGCCGACAGCGACAGCGTCAGATGGCCGTGGCCGCCGGTCTGCCCGCCCCCGCCGGTCTGCCCGCCGCCGCCGGTCTGCCCGCCGCCGCCGGTCTGTCCGCCGCCGCCGGTCTGCCCGCCGCCGCCCGAACCCGTACCGGTGGGGATGGTCAGCGTCTGCCTGGCGGTTCCGACGTTGCCGGCGGGATCCGGAGCTGACGCGACCACGTGCCACTTGCCCTTCCCGACAAACATCGGAGTGGCGTTCCACCGACCGCCGGCTTGCAGGAGCGTGGTCATCGTCTGTCCCGCTATCGACATCGTGACGATTGTGCCGGGCGCGGCCTGCGATGTCCCGGTGATGGTCGGGGTGAGGTTGTTCGTCGTGGCGGTCGCGCCGCCGTTGATCGTGACGATCGGCGCCACGGTGTCGATGGTCAGCGTCTGGGTGAAGCCGGCCTGGTTCCCAGCTGCGTCGGACACCGACATGGTCACGCGGTGCGGACCGTCGGCGAGGGCGGCTGCGGTGACCGACCAGGTCCCGGTGCCATCGACCAGCCCGGTCAGTGTCTGGTTGGCCAGGGTCACGGTCACGGGCGTGCCGAGCGCGACGTTCGCGGTTCCCGAGATGGCGGGGGTCGCATCCTTGGTCAGAGCGCTGGCCCCACCGGTGATCGTGACCGCGGGTGGGGTGGTGTCTACGGTCAGCAGCTGGCTGGCCGTGCCCGGGTTACCGGCCGGGTCCATCACCGTGGCGGTGACGGTGCGGACGCCGTCGCTCAGGGCGGCCGGGGCCACGTTCCAGGTTCCGGCGGACTGCACGAGCGCGGTCAGGTTCTGTGCGTCGACGGTCACGTGCACCACCGTGCCCGGTGCCACGTCGCTGGTGCCGGAGATGGTCGGGGTCGGGTCGTTCGTCGTCACGGACGGCCCGCCATTGAGCGTCACCACGGGCGGTATCGTGTCGACGGTGAGCTGCTGGGTGGCGCTCCCGACGTTCCCGGCTCCGTCGGTGGCGGAGGCGGCCACCGGGTAGGTGCCGTTCGCCAAGATCGCGGAGGTCACCGACCATATCCCTCCCGAGGGCGTCGCGGTCAGGGTCTGGCCGTTGACCGTCACCGTGACCACGCCGGGTGCCCCGAGATCGGTCGTGCCAGTGATCGTCGGGGTCGTATCGGTGGTGATCGCGCTGCTTCCACCGGAGATGGTGAGGACCGGTGGGGCGCTGTAGAACTCGTTGGAATCAAGGGAGATCGCGCCGCCCAGGGCCAGAGCGCGACCGTTGACCTCCGTGCCGGCACCGACGGCGATGGCGTTGAGGGCCATGATCGTCCCCGCGAACGTGGCATTCGCGCCGATGGCGGCGGCGCCATTGACCTGCCAGAAGACCTGCGACGCGGTGGCGCCGTTGACGAGCGTGACGTGGGATCCCGCCGCCATGCCGAGGGCCCCGCCCACCTGGAAGACAAAGATCGCGTTCGGATCGCCCATGCCGTCGAGGGTCAATGTTCCGGTGTTCGCGATCGCGCCCGCGGCCGTATACAAGCCGGGGGTGAGAGTCGTGCCGATCAGATCACCGGCGATCGCGGTGCCGGCCGACCGGTGCTCGACCGCGTGGTATGCGGTGGTGAGGTCGGCGTAGGCCGGACCGGCCGTGGTGCCGACTCGAGTGGTGCCGGTGACCACGCCGGGTGGAAAGCCCGTCGGCTGAGAATTGGCGTTCACCCCGAGGTCGCCGCGGAGCGTGGTGTGCGGGGCGCCGACGCCGTTGACGGTGTTGCCGACGGAGGCGCCGCTCAAGACTGCGTAGGTCGAGGCATGGCCAAGGTCGACCGTCGTCGTCGCGGCGAGGGCGGACGGGGCGGTCAGACCGAGGCTTGCGATCAACAGGCCGCCGGCCAGGGCGATGGTGCGAAGGCCCTTGGCCCAGGGGCGCTTTCCGAATAGACCGGACATAGACGAGCTCCTCCCACGAAGGGGGCTGTCCGAGCCCGGCGGTTGACTTGCAGTCGCCGTATGCATCGGCGTTCTGCGCCGAGGCCTTGACCCGACTCGTTCCGGCTGGACCGCCTCGCGGTCCCGGGTCTACGAGATCGCCAAGCGCTCGCCCGCTCGCACCGCCACGTTCAGCCGGTTGGCCGGCGGCGCGAGCGGGCAGGTCCAGCGAGGATCGTAGGAGCACGACGGCTGGTAGGCGAAGTTGAAATCAAGGACAAGTCGACCGTCCTGTTGGCCGAGGTCGCTCCCCTTGATCGTGTCCAGCAGGTAACGGCCGGCTCCATAGGTCTCGCCGCCGCTGGTGGCGTCGGCGAACGGAACGAAGACTCCGCCGCCATAGCCTTCGAGCAGGTAGAGCTCGAGGCTCAGTTCGTTGCCACCGAGGTCGAAGGCGACTGTGGCGAAGCGGGCGAAGGCCATCGCCTCACCGGTGCTGGTGGGGAGCTCGAACCGCCTTGACTCGGCTGGATCGACCTCGGCCAGGATCCGCCAGGCGGGGTCGTAAGGGTACGTATGCGGCCCCGAGAAAGTCGTTCGCTCAACCGGCGGCACCGGAGATTGAGAGTGCTCACGAAACAGCGTTTCGCGGGCCTCCCGCCAACGCGTCCATGCGGCTCGCGCATCCGGGTTGCCGCGGATCTCGGCGTAGAGCTCGGAGATCCGACGCCGCCAGTCGAGCAGGTCGAGCGTGTCGGCAACCCGGTCGGCACTCATCGATCTCAGCCGGCGGCGCCGGCGGTCGGCCAGGTCAACATGCTGGTGAATCTAGATGATGCTTCCTCCTGATCAGCCTTGCCTTGGCTCCGAGCCCGCGAGGCTCTGAACGGCTTCGAACTGGTGAACGATGTCCCGGGCCGTTGGCATGGCCGCGATCTCGGTGGCAATCCGCCGAGCTGTCGAGCGCTCCGCCGAGTCGGGAGCGATGACTGCGCGCACGGCGTCCCGCACGGCGGCGGATGTCACCTGGTCTGGGGCGAGCGTACGAGCGACGCCTGCGGCCTGGCATGAGTTAGCGTTCGTGAACTGGTCTGCGCCGTCGGGGACGAGCACGAGCGGCAGGCCGGCGGTGAGGGCGGCCATCGTGGTTCCGCTGCCGGCGTGGCAGAGGACGGCGTCGCACCGGGGCAGAAGCGGCGCCAGTGGTAGCCATTGCTCGACGTGGACGTTTGGCGGGAACTCGCCGAGCGCCGCGGGTTCGTGCAGTTCGCTGACGGTCACGATCAGCTCGAGATCGTCGCCGACGAGCTCCTGCAGCAGGTCCCGGAACCGGCCCGGCTGGTTGAAGAACGGGACCGTCCCGAGCGACACGTACAGGGTCGGGCGGTCTCCGAGCTGCTCGGCCCAACTGGGGAGGCCGGCGTCGGGATCTCCCGGGATCTCGTTGCGGATCGGATCGGCGACCGACTCCGCTGCCTCCCGGTCCAGCCGCAGCGATGGGGGGCACGGGTCGAGGTAGCGCCCGCGGTAGAGCCCCGCGTGCGGATCGGCTTCGAGCCCCGCGTCCTCCCACAGGGGCTTCACCCGGTCCGCGATTCCGCGCACGACCTGGGGCTCGAGCGGATGCATGAATCCGTAGCACACTGGCGGCAGATCTCGTTCTGCCGCTAGCAGGGCACCGGCGGCGTCCACCGGGGGGTGGATCACGAGGTCGGGCTCGAACCTGTCCGCCAGCTCGCGCAGGGCGGCCAGCTTGCGTGGCGCGATCACCCCGCCGAACATCGCCGCCGGGAAACGCCAGCGCTCATCCGGGCCGGCGCTCTGGACGGCGGGGTCGGCCATCGCCGCCATCGCGCCCTCCATGGCGCTGGGGCCCGCCAGGAAGGTCGCGAACCCCGCCTTGGCGACCGTCTCCTGCAGGTTCGGACCGGTGGCGACGATCACATCGTGACCGGCCTCCGCCAGCGCTCGGCCCAACGGAACGAACGGGCCAAAAACGCCATCCATCGGTGTCGTGCTGCAAATCACACGCATTGAGGTCCCCTTTCACGTGACTTATAGTGTTACTATATAGTGAGCATATAGGTATGTCAACGAAACCTGAAACCTCCGCCGCTCCCGGCCAGGCCCGCGGGCGCGGTTCTGACACCCGTCGCCGGGTCGAGGAGGCCGCCGCCGAGCTCTTCACCACCTCCGGCTACGGCGCCACGAGCATGCAGGCGATCGCCGACGCGGCCGGCGTCCATGTGCAGACGATCTACCTCGCGTATCACACCAAGGCGGCCGTCCTCGCCGCGTGCGCGGCCAGGCTCGTCGCCGGCGACGAGGATCCCGCCACTCACCCCAGCCAGCGTCGGTGGGCGCGTGAGATCCAGGCGACGGCCGACCCCAGACGCAGGATCGAGCTCTATGTCCGACAGATCTTCAGAGTTGCGCCGCGGATCACGGCCCTGATCGACGTGCTGCGCGCGACCGCCCCCTCCGAGCCCGACGCCGCGGCATTCCTCGAACAGATGGAACGGGGGCGCCGGGAAGGACCACTGCGGCTTCTCGGCCCGCTCGCGGCGGACGGGCAGCTACGCGCCGGACTCACGCCGGACGACGTTGCCGACATCGTCTACACCCTGGCGTCCCCCGACACGCTGCGCGCGCTCGTGATCCGCTGCGGCTGGAAACCCAGGCGCGCGGCCGCGTGGCTAACCTCGGTGCTCGTCGCGCAGCTACTCCCGACCTGCGACGAAGGTACGGCGGCCGGGGAACCTGGCTCGTAGCCTCAGCGCCCGCGCCAGATCGGCTGGCGCTTCTCCAGAAATGCGCCGATGCCCTCCTGGGCATCGTCGCTCGTGGCGTTGTGGCTCATCACATCCTGGCAGCGCTCGTAGGCGCCGGCGAGGTCGAGGTCGATCTGCTCGTAATAGGCGCGCTTCCCGATCGAGACGGTCATGGCGCTCGCGGTGGCGACCTGGCGGGCCAACGCGAGCGTGTTCTCCGTCAGCTCCTCGGGCTCGACGACGCGGTTGATGAGTCCCCAGTCGGCGGCGGTCTGCGCGTCGATCGGCGTCCCGGTGAGCAGCATCTCGAGCGCTCGCTTACGACCCACGGCCCGGCTGACCTCGACCATCGGCGTCGAGCAGAACAGGCCGATCTTGACGCCCGGCGTGGCGAACCTCGCGGTGCGGCTGCCGACGGCGAGGTCGCAGGCCGCCACCAGCTGGCAGCCGGCGGCGGTGGCGATGCCGTGGACGCGGGCGATCACCGGCTGGGGCAGCTCATGAATCGCGCTCATCATCGTCGTGCAGGTGGCGAACACCGCCTGGTAGCCATCGAGATCGAGGCCGAGCATCTCGCCGAGATCGTGACCAGCACAGAATGCCGGCCCAGCCCCGGCGAGCACCACGGCCCGGACATCTGGATCCTCGCGGATTTCCGCGAGCGCCCCGATCAGCCGTTCCATCAGCTCGAGCGACAGCGCGTTGCGCTGGTCGGGCCGGTTCAACGTCACGGTCGCCAGCCCGCCGTCCCGCTCGACCTGCACCAGATCGTTCGTCGCAACCTTCATCGCCCGGACCTCCTCGCTCGTCGACCTCAGCAGCCGGATGTTAGGCGCAGTTCTCAGATCGGATAGTGCCGCGCGCCCTGTTGGAGGGTGACCCACCGCAGCTCGGTGAATTCCTCGAGAGCGGCCCGCGCGCCGAAGCGTCCCCAGCCGCTGTGCTTGACGCCCCCAAACGGCATCTGCGCCTCGTCCTGCACGGTCGAGCTATTGACGTGGCAGATGCCGGTCTGGAGCCTCCGGGCGATGGCCAGACCGCGGCCGGCATCACGGGTGAAGACCGCGCTCGCGAGGCCGTACTCGGTGTCGTTGGCCACGGCGACCGCCTCATCGGCAGAGCCGACCTCGATGATCGAGACGAGCGGGCCGAAGGACTCCTCGCCGTAGATCCGCATCTCCTTGGTGACGCCGTAGAGGACGGTGGGCCTGAAGCAGGGCCCATCGGCTTCGCCGCCGGCCAGCAGCTCGGCGCCCTGCGCGAGGGCATCGGCCACGAGGTCGGCCATCCGCTCCCGGGCATCTTCGGAGATGACCGCGCCGATCTGCGTCGACGGGTCCGAGGGATCGCCCACGGACAGCGCGCTGGCCTTGCTCGCCAATCGTTCGGCGAGCGCGCGGGCGATCGGCTGCTCAGCCACGATTCGCTCTGTCGACATGCAGATCTGACCCTGATTCATGAACGCGCCGAAGCTCGCGGCCGCGGCGGCCTCGTCGATGTCAGCGTCGGCGAGCACGACCTGCGACGCCTTGCCGCCCAGCTCGAGCAGAACGCGCTTGAGCCGGCTCGCGGCGCGCTCCGCGACCGCCCGCCCCACGCGCGTGGACCCCGTGAAGTTGATCCGGGTCACCTGTGGATGATCGATCAGCGCGCCGACGATCTCGGGCGCGTCCTCGGGGGCGTTGGTCACGAGGTTGAGCACTCCGTCGGGCAGCCCGGCATCGACGAGCGCGCGCACGACCGCTCCATGAGTGCGCGGCGACTGTTCTGAAGCCTTGAACACGACGGTGTTGCCGTAGGCCAGGGGCATCGCCACCGCTCTCACGCCGAGAATCACCGGCGCATTCCACGGCGCGATGCCGACCACGACCCCGACGGGTTGGCGCAGGCCCATCGCCAGCAACCCCGGGGTGTCGGAGGGAATGACCTCTCCCAGCAATCCGTAGGCCTGGGCCCCGGCCTCGCGGAGCATGCTTGCGCCCAGCTGCACGTTGAACATGCCCCAGCCGAATGTGGAACCGGTCTCGGCGGTGACGATCGTCGCGATCTCCTCCGCTCGTGAGGCGAGCAGATCCGCGGCTCGGAGCAGGATGTCGCGACGCTGGGCCGGCGGCGTCGCCGACCAGGCCGGGAATGCTTCAGCTGCGGCGTCGGCGGCGGCTCGGGCATCGTCAACGGAGGCGGCGGCGACGCGGCTGACGGGATAACCGACGTAGGAGCCGATCTTCTCGCACGTCCGCCCGTCCGCGGCGCCACGCCAGCGGCCGCCGATCAGCAATTCCTGGTCTTGAAGCTCGAGCACCTCCGCCATCTCTCTCTCCTCTGGGTTGGTTGGTCCAAGAGTCGGCCGCTCTCCTCTGGGTTGGTTGGTCCAAGAGTCGGCCGCCGTACATTAGGGGCCGCCGGCGGCGAGGTCGCGTTCGATGTCGGCGGCGGTCATCCGTAGCGCCGGAAGCAGCCGGCTGTGCATCTCCTCCATCCCGGTGCTCGAAGCCGGCAACGAGAGGTTCATGGCCGCGACGACGGCCCCATTCGCGTCGTGGATCGGTACGGCAATCGAGCGCAGCCCGATCTCGAGCTCCTGATCGACCAGGGCATAGCCCTGCTCGGCAACGCGCTGCAGTTCAGCCTCGAGCAAGTCGCGATCCGTGATCGTCATCGCAGTCAGAGCCTCGAGCGACAGGCCGTCAAGCGCCGAGGACCGCTGTGGCTGGCCGAGTCCGGCGAGGAGCACACGTCCCATCGAGGTCACGTGAGCGGGAAACCGCGTTCCCACGGTGATGGCCACGCGCATGATCCGGCGCGTGGGAACCCGCGCAACGTAGACGACATCAACTCCGTCGAGCACGGAGACCGACGAGGACTCATTGACCTGCGTCACCAGACGAACGAGATGGGGGCGGGCGATCTCGGGCAGGGCGAGGCTGGAAAGGTAGGCGTAGCCGAGCTCGAGTACCCGTGGGGTCAGCGAGAAGCGCCCGTCCTGATGATGCACGTAGCCGAGCTGCTCGAGCGTTCGGAGGAAGCGCCGTGCGGAGGCCCGAGTCAGGTCGGTGGATCGCGCCACGTCGCTCAACGTCTTGGCCTCGGGATCACTGAGCGCGCGGACCACGGCCAGTCCTCGCTGCAGTGACTGCACGAACGTCCGATCGCGGACGCCCGTCTCAGCCATTTGGCCTAGATGACGAAGAAGACGGTCTCACCGGGGCCCTGGAGGTGGATGTCGAAGCAATAGCCGTCGTCGAGGGGCTCGGCCAGGAGGGTGGCGAGACGCTCCCGCGGCACCGACGCCAGCACCGGATCGGCGGCGTTGGCACTTGGCTCATCGGCGAAGTAGATCCGCGTGACGAGGCGGTTCAGCATCCCCCGTGCGAACACCGACACGTCGATATGTGGCGCCTGGGCGAGTCCCCCGGGCCCCGGCACCGAGCCGGGTTTCACGGTGACGATCTCAAAGCTGCCGTCGCCGTCCTCGTAGCCGCAGCGGGCGAATCCGCGGAAACCGTCGAGCTCGGAGCGCTCGCCGTGCCCGTGCAGGTCGGCGAAACGGCCTGCCGGATCGGCCTGCCAGGTCTCGATCAGGCAGTCGGGGACCGGATTGCCGTCTCCGTCATAGACCGTGCCCGTGATCCGAATTGCTCCGGGTGTGCCTTCCGGCACGGCGTTCGGTCCCTCCGGCCAGGGCAGGCCGATCGCGAAGTACGGCCCGACGGTCTGGGATGGGGTGGGGGAGAAGATCAGTGCGCCTCCTCGAACGGGGTCGCGCCGGGTCCGCGCAGATAGACGTCGAACTCGTATGCGGCGGCCCAGTTCGGCACGGTGTCGTGGATCGAGAAGGTCGCGATCATCCGCTCGCGAGCCCGCTCGTCGCCGACCGAGTTGTAGATCGGGTCATATGGGAAGAGCGGGTCCCCGGGAAAGTACATCTGCGTGACCAATCGCTGGGCGAACGCGCGGCCGAGGAGCGAGAAATGAATGTGAGCGGGGCGCCATGCGTTGTGATGGTTGCCCCACGGGTATGGCCCCGGTTTGATCGTGGTGAAGCTGTAGCGGCCCGTCTCGTCGGTCACCGCGCGTCCGGCGCCGGAGAAGTTCGGGTCAAGCGGTGCCGGCCAGCGATCCCCGCGGTGGAGGTACCGTCCCGCGGCGTTGGCCTGCCAGATCTCCACCAGCGTGTCCCTCAGCGGCTTGCCCTCGGTATCGAACACCCGGCCGCTGACCACGATTCGCTCTCCGATCGGCTCGCCTCCGTGGCCGGCAGTCAGGTCGTGGTCGTGCTCCCCGACGATCCTTTCAGGCCCGAGCTGCGGGCCGGTGATCTCGGTGATCGTCTGTGGCAGGTAGACGAGGGGCAGCTTGGGATGGCGCAGACGAGTCGACTTGTACGGCTCGTAGTCGAGCGGCGGGTGGGCGTCCGCACGCTCGCGGACGTAGCTGGTCGGGGTGTCGGTCATCGGGTTCTGGATCCGCGGTGGCCTCACCCGTGTGCGCGATGCGAACGCTTGACGTCCATTCGCACAAAATATAGGCTCGCGACATGAAAGCGCAAGTGGGGATCGTGGGAGCCGGACCCGCCGGACTCACGCTCTCGCTGCTCCTCGCGCAGCACGGCATCAGCTCGGTTGTGCTCGAGATTCGCTCGCGCGAGTACGTCGAGAGCCGCGTACGGGCGGGGCTGCTCGAGCAGAACACGGTCGACCTGCTCCGCCGACTTGGGGTCGCCGAGCGACTGGATCGCGAGGGCCTGGTCCACGAGGGCATCTATCTTCGCCGTGACGGGCGCACGCTGCGAGTTCCGATTACCGAGCTGACCGGTCGCCAGGTGACGATCTACGGTCAGCAGGAGATCGTCAAGGACCTGATCGCCGCCCGGCAATCCGCCGACGACCCGCTGTTCTTCGAGGTCGACGAGGTCGCGTTGCACGACGTGGAGAGCGATGCCCCCCGCATCACGTTTACGCACCAGGGCGGCAATCACGAACTGACGTGCGACGTCATCGCCGGCTGCGACGGCTTCCACGGGATCTGCCGAGCCTCAGTCCCGGATGAGAAGTTCGTCACGCACGACTACACCTATCCGTTCGCCTGGCTGGGGATTCTCGCCCACGCCGAGCCCGCCACCGACGAGCTCATCTACGCCTGGCACCAGCACGGATTCGCCCTCTACTCGATGCGCTCGCCCCAGGTCAGCCGGCTCTACCTGCAGGTGCCGGCCGACGAGCCCCTCGAGGACTGGCCGGACGATCGCATCTGGGCGGAATTGCAGCTGCGCCTGGCCGCGGAGGGATGGGCCGTCGGCGAGGGGGACATCTTCGAGCGTGGGATCACCCCGATGCGCAGCTTCGTGATCGCGCCGATGCGTCACGGCAACCTGTTCCTGGCCGGGGACGCCGCCCACATCGTGCCGCCGACAGGTGCCAAAGGCCTGAACCTGGCCGTCAACGACGTACGGCTGCTCGCGGCGGCGGTGGCCGACTTCTACGCGGACGGGTCACGCGAGCTGCTCGATGCCTATTCCGACACCGCCCTGCGGCGGGTCTGGCGCGCCCAGGACTTCTCGAATTACATGACCCAACTACTCCACGACCTCGGCACCGGCCCGTTCGAGCAGCGGCTGCAACGCGCTCGCCTGGACTACCTCGAGCGCTCGCGCGCGGCGGCGTGCTCGTTGGCCGAGAACTACGTCGGTCTGCCGGCCACACCCGACTTCTGAGCCGGACGACGGTTCGGATCCGGTGCCGCCGGCCCGGGAAGGTCATGCCCGGGAAGCGATGAGACAGATGTCACATCGAGTCGGGCCGGTTGACGCGTAAAACGTAAGTGTCGCCGTCTGTCGCCCCGATTGGATACCCGTGCTCGTCTCCGATAACGCCGTCCCGGAACTCACTCTCCCCGCCTTTGACGCCCGCGCGTTGGCTCGGCGGCTCGCCCCTGCGGCCACGCTGGGCGCAGTCGCGCTGATTGCGTTCGCCGCGGCCGGCGGCCCGGTTCACCGCTTCACCGCGGCGCTCCGGCACGGTCTCGGCATAAACGCGGGCTGGATCGCGGTGGGTGCCGGATTGGAGTGCGCCTCACTGGCCGGCTACATCCTGCTCCTATCGCTGATCACCGGGAGGGCCACGGCCCGCATCGGCGCACGTGAGAGCGCGCAGATCACACTCGCCGGCGCTGCCGCGACGCGCCTGCTTCCGACGGCTGGTGCCGGTGGCGCGGGCCTGACCCTGTGGTCACTCCGCCGCGCGGGGCTCACCGTGTCGGACGCGGCCAGGACCCTCCTCGTCTTCCTGGTTGTCCTCTATTCGATTTTCCTCGGGTCGATCGTCCTGGCGGGAGGGGTGCTGGCGGTCGGGCTGTACGAGAGCCACGGTCCGATGCTGTTGAGTGCGATCCCGGCTCTGGCGGCAGCGCTCTGCATCGCGCTTGCGGTGCTGCTGGCAGTGGGCCGGTGGCCTAACGCGGGACGCGGTCGGGACTCGCGAGTACGACGCAGCGCGCGGCTGCTCGGTGACGCGGTGCGAGACGCGTCGGCGCTGGTTCGTTCGGGCGATCCCCGCCTCGCCGGCGCAATCGCCTACTGGGCCTTCGACGCCGCGGTGCTCTGGGCGATGCTGCACGCGTTCGGATCACCGGCGTCGCTGCCGGTGGTCGCACTTGCCTACTTCGTCGGCCAGGTCGCCAACACGCTCCCGCTGCCCGGCTCGGTAAGCGGAGGGATCACCGGCGTGCTGATCGCCTTCGGGGTGCCAGTGGAGCTTGCCCTCCCCGCCGTCCTTGCCTATCGCACGATCGCCGTGTGGCTGCCCACGCCTGTGGCGATTGCCGCCGTGCCGGGCCTGCGCTCGACGTTTGCCCGCTGGGGACGCGAGGATCGCGTTCATGCCGGTGGCGAAACGGCGCTTGCCGGGGCGCCGACGCCGGGCTGTTGACCGGCGACGCCGGGAGGCTGACGGGCGACACCGAGAGGCTGACCGGCTGACGCCGGGAGGCTGGCCAGCGGCGGCGCGCCGCGAGGCTGGCCAGCGGCGGCGCGCCGCGAGGCTGGCCAGCGGCGGCGCGCCACGAGGCCTCCTGCTCACGGTGCGTTGGCGCCGACCACGCCGACGAGCTTCTCCGCTTGGTCGACGATCGCCGAGCGCCAGGTGGCGAACGTGGAGTCACTCGGGTTGTAGAGGTCGCCGTCGGCGAAGTTCTGCATGTAGGGCGTGTGGATATGGCCGGCGGCAACATGCGCCCCGAGTCGGTCGCGCAGGAGGGTGTTGCGGTAGGCGCTCTCGTTGGAGAGGTAGTTACCGCCGCCGCCCGAGTAGGCACAGGAGCCGGGATCCGGGGGGATCGGCGGGGTGGGCGGTGGGTACTCGGTCGGCACCGGATCGTTGCGGTCCACCTGGGTGGGCGAGCTGCAATCCGGAAACTCGACGTAGTCGGTGTGCCAGACCACGCCAAAGGCCACCGAGGGATCCGGCCAGGTGTCGCCAGGCGGACGTGGGATCGACGTCCCGGTGCTCGCCCCGATCATCTCGGCGATCGGGAGCGAAGTCGTGGTCCACTGAGGTGGGTTGAACAGGTGGAAGCTCGGCGGGCCACCCCAGCGGGGTACGACGGCGGTGTTGCAGTCGTGGTTGTGGATCGCCAGCTGCGGGACGCCCGCCACGTCGGTGCAGGGCGCGAGGTTGTCGTTCCCGATGAAGGTGCCGTGGTACCGCCCGTTCCACTGCTCCAGGTCGAACTCGTCGCCGTTGGCCTGGCTCATGGTGATCGACGCCGCCACCTGGCGCGGGCCGGGCCGCATCCAGGGCCCGACGGTGTCCTCCAGATACCCCTGGCGGAACTCGCGGAAGTTGACCGGCAGGACGTAGGTCTGGACGACCGCGGTCCTGCCGTCGGGCAGCGGGAGGTGGGCACCGTCGAGCGCCAGCGCCGTAGCGCCGGAAGGATTCCCGTGGCGGATGTTGTTGCCGGCCGCACCGGGCGCCGAGCCCACGTCGCCGCCATCGAGCGTGTAGGGATCAAAGCCGCTGAGGATCACCCGGGTGTAGCGGCCGCCGGCAGGGAAGTGGACCGCGAACATGCCCCGGGAGGCCTTGTCGAACAGCGTGACCAAGGCCTCCCGCTCGGTCGCGGAGACCGGGAACCGGAAGCGGGCCTGGCGAAGCACGGCCCGTGCCCGCAGACGAGTCCAGTACAGCGGACGGTCATCGCTGGCGGGAAGGGAGCCCCGAACAGGGCCGCGACCCTGCGCCCGGTTCACGGCGAGGCGCCACAGCAGCGCGCCCTGTCGCAGGACCAGCTGGCGGACGCTCCGGAGATCCTCGGCACGGCAGACCCGCCGCGTCAGCGCCGGAGCGAAACGCTGGAAGCCCGCCCCCTCGATCATCTGCTGGGCGAACGTGGTCGACTGCAGCACGGCGGGGTTGTCGTTGCGGGGCAACCGGTAGCTCAGCCTCATCTCTTCGACCGACAGGGGCACGTGCGGTCGAAGGCAGGACACGGCCCGGGCGCTCGACGGCGCGGGCGCGAGCGCCAGGCCCACGATCGCACAGACCGCGGCGGCGAGGCCAGAAACGCCCCGGCGATTTCTGAATGCGCGCGCGGTGCTCATCCGCGACCTCCTCCCTCGGGCGGTGCCGAGGCTCGTCTTCAACTTGAGTCGGTCCCTCGTTACCCACTGAGATATCCCGGATGGGCCCGGTTCACGCATCGATTCTCAGCGAGTAGCCCTCGCCTCCGGGGGGAGCGTGCGACATAACCCGGACATAGTGCGGGTTATGTGGCACGCCCCCGCGGTCCCGGCGAAGGTCGCAACCACGGTTCGAGGGATTCCGATCCGCGATCGCGCGGGCCATCCGCGCGCATGTCGACGCGGTGCCCGCGTAGGCTTCCTGTCTGCGTCTCAGGAGGAGAGGATCGATGCCGACATCTTGGAAGCTCCGTGGATTCGCTGCGCTCGCCGCAGTCCTTTCGCTGATGATGCAGCCCGCTGGGCTGGCCGCTCAGGCGCCGCAGACCCCCGAGCAGCGCGCCGCCGCGCTGGTGGCGCGCATGACGCCGAACGAGAAGCTCGCCCTGGTGGGTAGCGGCACCGCTGGGGTTCCGCGCCTTGGGATCCCACCGGTCAGCTTCGTGGATGGTCCCAACGGTGTCGGCGAGGGCGCCGCGGGGGTGACGGCATTCCCGGACGCGGTGAACATCGGCGCCTCGTGGGATCCGGCGCTGGCGCGGCGCTACGGCGCGGCGCTCGGGCAGGAGGCCCGGGCGAAGGGCAAGACGGTAATCGGCGCGCCGACGCTGAACATCGTGCGCACCCCGAAGTGGGGCCGGGCCGCTGAGACGTATGGCGAGGATCCGTTTCTGACCTCGTCGCTCGTCGCCCCCGAGGTCGCCGGCATCCAGAGCGCCCGGATGATGGCGGAGCCCAAGCACTACGCGGGCAACAATCAGGAGATCGGGCGCCTCGGCATCCCGCTCGCCGGCGCGGCGGTCAATGACGTGGTCGGACAGCGGGCCCTGCAGGAGATCTACTTCCCGGGCTTCAAGGCCGCGGTGCAGAAGGGCGGCGCCGCGTCGGTGATGTGCTCCTACAACCAGATCAACGGGACGCCGTCTTGCCAAAACCCGCTGACGCTCGGCATTCTCAAGGGCTGGGGACTGCGTGGCTTCGTCGAACCCGACGCGACGCTCGCCGTCCGCGACGTGATCGCGGCAGCCAACGCGGGCGTGGATAACTTCCAGCTCGGCAGCCTGCTCAGCGCAGCGGGCGGGACCACAGTCGCCGGTGGTGGCGTCGCGGAGGCGGCGGCGTTGAAGACCGCGCTCGCGAACGGGGCCGTTCCCCAGTCGCGCGTCGACGACGCAGCGCGCCGGATACTCGTCGGCATGATCCGGGTTGGGCTGCTCGCTGCCGGTGCGCCGGTCTCCAAGCCCGTCGCGAGCACGGCCGCCCACCGGGCCCTGGCGACGAAGATCTCGACCCAGGCCACCGTCCTGCTTCAGAACCGCCGAGTCCGGGGCTCGAGCGTTCTCCCGTTCAGCAAGGCGGACCGCTCGATCGCGGTGATCGGCGCCGACGCCGGGGCGGGTACCCAGGTCGAGGAGGGCGGGTCGCCGGCCGTGCTGCCAGGGGGTAAGGTCCTCACTCCGCTTGCCGGGATCCGCGGTCGAGCGCGGAAGGGGATGAAGGTCAGCTACGCCGCCGGGACTCGCGGCGTGGTGCCGCTGCCGATTGTGCCGGCGAGCGTGCTGACGCCGAGCTCGGGCTCGGGCCCGGGACTCCTCGGAACGTTCTACGCCAGCTCCGCGCCCACGTTCTCTGGCTCGCCCGCCTCGACCCGAGTGGATCGGACGATCGACTTCAGCAGCAAGCCGCTGCCGCTGACGCCGATCCCGGGGACGAGCGCGGGCTCGGCGCGGTGGACCGGGGGGCTCACGCCGCCCCAGACCGGCGAGTACCGCTTCTCGCTGACCGTCGCCGGCAATGCCAAGCTGCTCATCGCGGGCAGGTCGGTGATCAGCGGCGATACCGAGTTCTGGCAAGGCGCGGGCGGGGGCTTCCCGGGAGCCCCGGCTCTGTCGTTGCAGGGAATGGTGAAGCTGACAGCCGGGAAGAAGGTGCCGATCACGGTCGAGTACGCGACCGATGCGTCGATCGCCGGAGCGGATCTGCACCTCGGGTGGCAGCCGCCGCAGCCGTCGCTGCGCGCGAAGGCGGTGGCGGCCGCTCGCAAGGCCCGGGTCGCGGTGGTCTTCGTCAACGATGTGACGTCCGAGGGCACGGACCGCACGTCGCTGTCGCTGCCTGGCGATCAGAACCAGCTGATCGCCGCGGTCGCGAAGGCCAACCCGCGGACGGTGGTCGTGCTGCACACCGCCAGCGCGGTGCTGATGCCCTGGCGCAACAAGGTGGCGGCGATCGTCGAGGCGTGGTACCCCGGTCAGCAGAGCGGCCTGGCGATCGCCAAGACCCTGTTCGGTGACGTCGATCCGTCGGGCCGCCTGCCGGTCACCTTTCCGGCCACAAAATCGCAGGGACCGACCGCGCAGAGCGCCCGCTATCCCGGGATCGGGAACGTCGCTCACTACAGCGAGGGCATCTTCGTTGGCTACCGCTATTACGATCGCCACGGCCAGCGTCCGCTCTTCCCGTTCGGCTACGGGCTGTCCTATACGTCCTTCTCGTTGAGCTCGTTCAAGGTGGTCAAGCGCGGAACCGGTAACTACCAGGTCCAGGTCCGCGTCCGCAACACCGGAGGCCGGAGCGGAGCGGAGGTCGTCGAGGTTTATGTCGGGTTCCCGTCCACGACGGGCGAGCCGCCACGCCAGCTCAAGGCCTTCGGGAAGGTCTTCCTCAAGCCGGGCGCCGCCAAGAACGTGGCCCTGAAGCTCGCCCCTTCGAGCTTCCAGGCGTTCGACACCAGACGCAACCGCTGGACGATGGCCTCCGGCAGCTACCGGATCTTCGCCGGCACGTCATCGAGTGACCTGCCGCTCAGAGCCCGCATCAACATCCGGTGACCCGCCGATGGAAGCCTGGCTCACGCAAGCCCTGGCGCGAGCCCTGCTCAAACCTATGACTCATGCCGGCTGACCCGGGAGGAATCACGTTGAACACCGTGCCAGAAGACGCGAGGCGACGCACGCTTCGGCGAGATCTCGCGCACGTCATCTTCGTTCACGGCGCATGCGTCCGCGACGCGGCTTGGTGGTGGAGTCAGATGACGCAGCCGCTCGCCAAGCTCGGTGTCGCGACCGGCGTCGTGCCGTTGCCGAGCTGCGGTGAGACCGGCGAAAAGCTCGGTGACCTCTACGCCGACGTCGACGCGTGCCGCCAGGCGATCGCTGCGGCCGACGGCCCCGTCGTCCTGTGCGGCCACTCCTACGGCGGGATGATCATCACCGAGGCAGGCGCTGATGAGCGCGTCACCCAGTTGCTCTACGTGACCTCGGTGATGCCCGAAGCCGGACAGTCCCAGGCCGAGTTGATCGGCTCCGAGCCCCCGCCGTGGCTGCAGCCAAGCGACGACGGCACTATCGGAGTCGATCCCGACATGATCCGGGAGTTCTTCCTCCAGGATTGTGACGAGACCACAACAGAGCAGGCGCTCAGCCGGCTCACGCGCCAGTCGCTCGCGCCCTTCACTCAGCCACCCCGCCAGGTCGCCTGGCAGCAGAAGCCAGCTACCTACTTCGTCTGCACCGAAGATCTCGCCACCCCGGCCGAGGTACAGCGCCGACGCGTCAAAGCAAACACGCGGCTCGTCGAGTTCAGCGCTGGGCACCACCCGTTCCTCTCACGTCCCGACGAGTTCGCCGAAAGCATCGCCTCCGCGATCGAACACGGGTGATCGCAGACCGACCGGGTGCCGGGTCGTCGCGATCGTTCACGCCCGGCCTGCACTCGCCGACCACGGACTTCGTCCGCGATGCCCCGCTCGCCTCATGCAGGCCGCGTGAATCATCCGGCCGCCGCCGCGAAGCCCTGCCGCCAGGTCGGATGCGCGGGGCGCCACGCCAGCTCGCGCTTGGCCTTCGCGTTCGACGCGCCGCGGAGCTCGGTCATCATCACCACGCCCGCCTGCCCAGCGAACAGCCGCCCGATGAACCGCGGCACCCGCATCGGCTGCTTGGCGCCGAGCTCGTGAGCCAGCGCCGGCAGCCACTCGGCGACCGGGGCGGGATCGTCGTCGACCACGTTATAGACACCGCGGCTACCGTGCTCGATGGCCGCAACCGTGGCCTCCGCCGCGTCGGCGACGTGGATGAAAGACCACACGCCGCCGCCGTCGCCGACCAGCGGGAACTTGCGCTTGCGAACCAGCTCGACCTGCTCCGCGCCCGGCGCCATCGATGTGCCCGGCCCGTAGAACGCGCCATATCGCAGCACGATCCCCTCGGTCCAGTCGGCGCCGAGCACCGCTGTCTCGACGTGACGTATCGCCGCAAACGACTCGCGCATCGCACGGGCGGGCGATGGGTCGAGCGGGTCCGCCTCGCTCTTCACCGGCCCGCCGGTGCGTGCATACGGCCACGCGCCATAGCTCTGCGCCACGAACCGTCGCACCCCGATCGCCTGACCGGCCGAGAGCAGGTGGTCGGTGCCCTCGGTGCGCAGACGGTTGGTCAGCGCGAAGTCGCGATCGAAGTGACGCATGTCCAGTGTTGCTGGAATCGCGGTCAGCTGATGGACGATCACTTCCGGTCTTGCGCTGCCCACGGCTTCCGCAACCTGATCGGGATCAAGCGCGTCCGCGACCACCGCCGCGGCGCCGAGCTCGCGGATCATCGCCTGCTTCGACTCGCTATGCGTCATCCCATGAACCTCGTGACCGGCGCCCACCAGCCGCGGCACCAGCTGCCTTCCGATCGCTCCCGTCGCACCTGCCACAAACACTCTCATGATCAACTCCTTGGTCCAGGAATCACCTACATCCCACAAGACGAGACAGCAGCCCCGGTTGTGACATCCTCGGCCGAGAGACCCAGTCAACGACGAACCCGGCAGCCGCTCGGCACAGCCGCTTGACTTGCTCACGAGCTGGCTGCCACGCTTGAACCCTCACCCACGACGACCCCCGAGAGCCCCTGACAAATGCAGATCACCCGTTCAAGCATCGACACGACCAAGGGCCCGGCCGACTGGTTCACCGGCGACGTGTACATCGACCCGGTCGCCGTCCCGGCCGGCACCTCGACCTTCGCCGCCGCGCACGTGCACTTCACCCCCGGCGCGCGGACTGCGTGGCACACGCACCCGCACGGACAGACGATCTACGTCACCGAGGGCATCGGCCGCTGCCAGCGCGAGGGCGGCCCGATCGACGTGATCCGGCCCGGCGACCGCGTCTTCTTCGAACCCGGCGAGAACCACTGGCACGGCGCCGCACCGAACCGCTTCATGGCCCACATCGCGATGCAGCAGAACGACGACACAGGCAGTCCGGTCACGTGGGGCCGCCACGTCACCGAAGACGAGTACGCCGCCGCAGCAGCCGCCGACGGCTGATCACCGCCGTGAGCTCTACAGCGACACCGGCGAGAGGAGTTCCTCCACCTGGGTAACGATGACCTGAAAGCCCTCATTCAACCCATCGAATCCTTGCCACCCGCCCCGATCGCCGTTGCCTGGACGCCCGTTACCGGTCTACTCAGCAGATCGTGATCGCGCCGTGAATCGTCTTCCTGACGGTCTTGGTCCGGTGGTGCTTTTGGTGGATGCCGGCGATGATCTTGGCGGTGACGGTGCGGGTCGCTCGGCTAGTGCCGGTCAGCCCGGGCACGAGCAGACGGAATGGCTTCTTCTTGACCGTCTTGGCGCTGACACCCGCGACCGAGAACACAACCCGGGTGACGGCGAGATGCCTTCCGTGCGCGAGCCTGGACTTGATCCTCGTTCCGGTATAGAGGTTGAACGCCTGGTGGGCCTGCAGGCAGCTCTTCGGAAGCTTCAGCGTCACGGAAAGCCAATTACCGATCGAGCTCCCGATCGTGCGGTTGGAGCCGCTGTAGGCGAGCGGGGGCGTCGTGCCGCCACCGCCGCCGCCTCCTCCCCCGCTACCGCCGCCGCCTCCTCCCCCGCCCGGGGGGATGTACGGGGTGACCGGGCTGAAGTCGGCGACCTCGATGCCGCCGGCGTCGCGGAATGTCAACCACCCCTGCCCGTCGTCGCCCGCGGCGATCTGGGCGTTGTCCTCGACGCCGTAGTTGTTGCCGATCCGCGCGATGTCGGCGGCGACGGCGTACGATGCGCCGCCGTTCGTCGAGACGTACAGGCGCATGACCCGCGCGTTGTCGCCGCTGCGGCTGGTCGGCCAAGCGACGGCGACGCGCCCCGAAGGCGACTGTCCGATCGTGCCGGCGGCGGAGAGCTGGGTGGTCGGGTCGTTCCCCAGGTTGACCGGGGCGCCGAAGCTCGTCCCGCTGTACTGGCGCACAGTCAGCACCTGCGGACCAGGGTTCGGAGGCGCGTAGTCGTCGGCGGCGAGGAGCAGACCGCTGGCACCGCCCGCCAGCCGCGGCTCATCGCCGTTGGCGATCGTGGTCGGGCCTATCCAGTTGCTCTCAGCGGTTTGCGGTCCCGCGCCGCTGTAGCGGTAGAAGAGCAGGGAGCTCGGCGAGCTGAGATTCTGGTACGCGATCACCGGGTTGCCGGCCGAGTCAAGACCCATCGTCGAGCCGGCGACGCCACCCGGGTTGGTGAAGCCGAAGTTCCCCTGATTGACCGGAAACGAGCTGAAACCCAGCCCGGGATTGTTGGCCGCGATCAGGAAGTCGCTGCCCGACGCGATCACGTTCGTCGGTCCGGTGTGGTTCGAGAACGGGCCAGCTGACGGCGTTGTGTTGTTGCTGGGGACCAGCTGCGGGCTCGAGAACGTCTGCCCGCCGTCAGCCGACGAGTACAGGATCACGTCGTCTCGGACATAGCGAGGAACGACCACCTTGACGCTTCCCCCGGACCCGATGATCGGGAACGCACCGGCGACAGCGTCGAGGCCGCTCAGCGACACCTCACCGCTGACGAGCGGGATCGGCAGCGAGATCGGCGCCGCGCATGTGCCACCGCGCGGGATCTTGCAGAACTCCGCGAAGTTCGGGCTGGCACCGGCGCTGTGGACCCAGGCAACGTACGCCGTCCCGCTCCCGTCCTGGGCCACCTCGCCGGGCCCCGCGGGGGCGCTGTCCAGCGTGAACCTGTTGTTCGCACCGGCCACACTCGCGGAAAGCAGCGCCACAGCGGCAGCGGCGAAGGTTGACAGCAGCACCCGTCGCGACATGAGATACCCCCGGTTTCCATCCGTGGACCCGATGCGGAGCTATCTCCGACCCTGCACAGGACTTGCCAGAGCAAGCTAACAGCAATACGCGAGAACGCAAGGCCGCCCTGGGACGCCCGGGCGCCCACCGTCCTCTACCTGCGCACCGTCGCGGTCCTGAACTCTCGGAAGCAGCGGACGTGACAGCCGACCAAGATCTCGGCGCGCTCGTGCGGGCGATCGTCGACGCGAACCGGTTCATGTCCCTCGGCACCGCCGACGCGAGCGGGACGCCCTGGGTGTCTCCCGTTTGGTACGCCCTGCTCTCCTACCGCGAGTACGTCTGGGTCTCGCGACCCGGGGCGAGGCACTCTCGCAACCTCACCGAACGTCCGCAGGTCGCGATCACGATCTACGACCCGCACCAGCCGGGCAGCTGGTCCGCCGTCTACATGGCTGCCGGCGCGCAACAGCTCGACGACGTAGGCGACGCGCTCGAGGCCTTCAATCGACGCTCCGAGGCGCAGAGACTGCGAGCCTGGTCGCGCGCCGAGGTCATGCCGCCGGGCGAGTTCCGCCTGTACCGCGCCACCGCCACCGAGCAGTTCGTTCTCGACGACCACGACGCGCGGCTTCCGGTCGATCTCTCGTAGGCGAATGTCCCAGTCCCCCTCCACTACCGCGAGAGCACGTAGAAGCGCCAGAAGTCATTCTCGATCGGTGCGACGTGGAATTGCGCGTAGCCAGCCTGATGCGCGTAGTCGCGCACGGTTTGCTCGCGTATCACGGTCCCGGTTCCCGCCGCGTCCTCCCCGATCATCCCGACCGGCAGGCAGTGAAGGACGCTGAACCCGTAGTAAAGGCGCTCCACGTCGCCGGCGTCGAGCGAGAACCGCTCGGCCGTTCGTTCATCGCCGACGAGCACGCAGCCGCCATCCGACAGCAGGTCTCGCGCGGTGCGCAGCACGTCGACGGGATGGGACATGTCGTGGAGTGCCTCGAAGATCGTGACGAGGTCGTAGCGGCCGGATAGCTCGGGGTCGGCCGCGTCCCGGCATTGGAACGTCACGCGATCCTCCACGCCACTTCCGGGAAGCAGGCCTAGGGCGCGATCGATCGAGGCGCGATCGAGGTCGATCCCGTCGACCCTGACCTTGGGGTAGCCGCGAGCGATCGCGATGCTCGATCGGCCCAGCCCACAGGCAAGATCCGCCACGTGTGCGCGCGGGTCGCCCTGAAGGCGATCGTGGATGGCCGGCACGGCGGGAAACCATTCGGTCGCCAGCAGTTCGTCGAACATCGGCCGAGTGAAGCGAGCCTGGCCCTCGTGAAGGTCCGTGCCGTAGTCGGCATACGGCACCCCATCCCCGGTTCGGAACGCTTCGAGCACCGCATGGATCGGCAGAGCACACGCCACGACGAGTTGCGCCATCGGCGCCATGCTGTTGAGACCGCCCGCGTCCAGCAGGACCTCGTCGTGACCGGCCGGGATCCCGTAGCGCCGTTCGGCATTCGAAGCAGCGGGGTTCTCCGTCTCGAGGATGCCCGTCATCGCCTGCTGCTCGAGCCACTCGCGCGCGTACCGCTCGTTTACACCCACCGCGCTCGCGAGCTCGCTCGACGTTGATGGGCCGCCGCTCACCAGCGCCTGGTACATGCCGAGCCGATCACCCAGATAGACGCACAGGAGGTCCATCGCCCCCAGCGCGCTGCCGAACAGCCGCTCGACCAACTCGTCACGACGTTCATCTACCGTAGTTGTAGTCGTCATTCAGCACCTCGCTCTCCAATCCGTTTGCCATGTGCAGCATCCCACGAGGCGGAAGAGTCGCTGAGCCGCCTTGCCAAACTCTTGACGTCCGGTTGACGCCCGTTGGCAGCGGTCTACGACCTCAGTTCTCCCGCAAGAGATCCCGCGGCGTGACCGGGCAGCGCGGCCGAGGCCTCGATCGCCAGCGTCAGCGCCGCTTCGTAGTCCAAGCTCTCCCCTTCGGCGACCAGCGCTTCAATCAGATCTGGCCCCGATCTCGCACGCGCCTGTTCTACTCGCGAGGAGTGGTACGCGGCGCGGCCGGGAAGGAACGAGGCGAACCCGGTTGCCTTGCGCAGGGTCGCCGCGGCCGCCGCGAGCTTGATCGCGTTCTCGTGCTGGCCGTTGTCGGCGAGCGCACCGGCGACGACCTCGAGGCCGAATAGTGCACCGAAGGTTTCGTGGATTCCGTGCGCGAGTCCGAGGCTGCGACGAGCGGCGCGCAATGGGCCGCCTTCATCGCCGCAGGAACCGATCAGGGCGAGGCTGGCGAGGCCCGATGATTCACAGGAATCGCACGCAACTCGTTTCGCGATCACGACTGATTCCCGGGCTTCGGCGATGGCAACCGCATCGTCTCCGAGCGCTGCGGCGAAATCCGCGGCAAAGCCAAGCCAAGCGCCATACATGTGCTCGTCGCCTTCGGCCCGGCAGCGGGCGGCAGCCTCAACCAGAGTGTCGTGGGCTTGCCGAGCCCCGCCTGCGCCGGCCATCCCGCTTGCCGCGAGCGCCCAGACGTGGAATGGGCTATCGGGTCCGAGAACTCTGGCGGCGGATCGCGCGCGCTCAGCGGCCTCCGAACCTGCTCCTCGCATGACCTCGGTCCAGGCGATGGCCAGTTCGGCGTGCGCGCGCCCCCGTTCGTCGTCGCCGGCGAGTTGTAGCGCGGCCTTCGCCAACGTGTCGACCGTGACGAGGTCGTTCCAGATCACGAGTAACACCGCGTTGAGCAGAGCTTCTGTGCGTGCTGCGATGTCGAGGTTGATCGCGGCTGCAGCGGTCGCTTGCAACCACTTGACCCCCTGGGTTCGGCGGGTGCCTCGCGCCAGCCAGAACGGCCCCAGCCCGCTGATCGCTGGCAAGGCCCGGGCTGCCCGGACTGGCTCGGTGAGTGACCATGAGAGCGCGGCCTCGAGGTTGTCGAGCTCGTCCGCGAGAGTGTCCAACCAGTGGACCTGATCTGCTCCTGCCAGCCCTGAGCTGGCGTTGTCGCAGAGTTCCATGACCCATTCGAAGTGGCGCTGACGACAGTGATCGAGCATGCCGCTGGCCACGAGCCGTCGCGACGCGTATTCCCGCACTGTTTCGAGCAGGCGGTATCGCCGCGCCTGTCCCGTCTCGACGGCGGCCACAAGGGACTTGCGCACGAGGCGCAGCAAGACGTGGCACACGGTCTCGGAAGCCACCGATCCCCCGGCGATCAGGAACTCTGTCGCTTCGAGGGAGAAGCTGCCGCGGAACACCGCCAGCTGCTCGAGGACGGCGTGCTCATCGCCGTCGAGCAGCTCGTAGCTCCAATCGAGTGTCGCGTCAATCGTTTGGTGGCGTTCCTCATGGCCTCGGGCAGGCTCCCGCAGCAGCGCGAAGCGATCGCCGAGGCGTGCATCGATCTGGCTCGCGCTCAGCGCGTGTGCGTGGGCGCCGGCGAGCTCCAACGCCAGCGGGATGCAATCGAGCCGCCGGCAGATCGCTGCTACGGCCGGGCCATTCTCCGCGGTCAGCGCAAAGTGCTGGTCCACGGCCGATGCGCACTGAACGAACAGGCTGACCGCGTCGGATTCCTCGAGCGGCGCAATCGATACCACGGCCTCGCCGGGCGCTCCGATCGATTCCCGACTAGTGGCGAGGATCCGCAGCTCTGGAGCTCGTGCGAGTACGGCCCTCACGAGTTGCATTACCGGTTCGAGGATCTGCTCGCAGTTGTCGAGAATCACGAGGGCACGAGCAGAGGTCAGCCGTTCGATGAGGCTCGCGAGCGCCGTGCGGCCAGGCTGCTCGTCGGCGCCCACGACGGCCGACGTGATAGCTACCACCGCATCGGCATCTCGCGCCGGCGTCAGGTCGACAAACCACACCCGGTCGAAGCGACTGGCGACATCAGCCGAGACGGCGATCGATAGCCGTGTCTTGCCGACCCCGCCTAGGCCGGTCAGCGTCACAAGGCGCGAATCGAGCAATCGGTCAGCGATCGCACGGCGCTCGGCCGCGCGCCCAACGAAACCGGACAGCTGCAGCGGCACGTTGCTCACGCGGCCGCTGTCAGGCCCATCGGTGCTCGCTTCACCCTGGGTCGACTCGATCGGAGCAAGCGCCGGATCGTGGGCGAGAATCGCCTGTTCGAGTCGTCGCAGGGCGGGGCTCGGCTCGACCCCGAGCTCATCGACCAGCGTCATGCGGGCCGCCCGATATGCCTCGAGCGCCTCGGCCTGGCGCCCGGACCGGTACAGCGCCAGCATCAGCTGACCCCGAAGGCGCTCGCGCAGTGGGTGGCGCGCGATCAGCTGCTCGAGCTCGCCAATCAAGCCTTCTCGTGTGCCGAGCGCGAGGTCGGTGTCGATCCGCAGCTCGACCGCCTCGGCGTGCAGCTCCTCCAGGCGCGCTGCGTCCGATTGCGCCCAGGAGTCGTACTGAAAGTCAAACAGCGGGGGTCCCCTCCACAGCGCGAACGCTTCGGTCAGCAGCGAACCCGCGTCCGTAGCGTCGCCACTGGAAAGCGCCTGCCGCGCCCGGGCGATTAGGTGCTCGAAGGCCAGCAGGTCGAGTTGTTTCTCGTCGATGACCAGCACGTAGCCCGGTCGCCGGGTGCGCAGCACGCCATCCTCACCGAGGGCCCTGCGCAACCGCGACACCGCCACCTGAACCAGATTCGCCGCGCCCACCCCGGCCGCCTCGCCCCATAGCTCCTCGATCAAGCGCTCGCTCGCGACTACCTCGTTCGCGTGCAGCAACAAAATCGCAAGCAGCGCGCGTTCACGACGGCGACCGATCCCGATCCTCTCGCCGCCGCGCACGACCTCCAACGGCCCCAACAGCCGAAACTCGAGCTCACCGGCGGGCAACCGAGGCCCCCAGGTTTCGCATGCCCGCAGCCCGCATCAATTGGTTATACCGCCCACCTCGAGGATAAGCAGCCGTTGCGCCGACTCCTCCAACCAGGCACAACGCGGGACGCGCGGGTCGCGGCATGGATGCCACGGGGGACACCTATGGGCACGGCTGGGCTCGAACCATCCGGACGATGTCGCTGGTCACGGCATGGATGCCACGGGGGACACCTATGGGCACGGCTGGTTTCGAACCAGCGACCTCTCGCGTGTGAAGCGAGCGCTCTCCCACTGAGCTACGCGCCCTTTGGGCGGCGATTCTACGCTGCCGGCGCTCTCAAAGCCGGAGCAGGTTGTCCTGTCTGAGCGGCCGGGTGACGCCGCGCAGGTCGATGAACAGAGACGCGGCTTCGGCGATGGCCGGATGGTCGATGTCCGGGTGGGCGGTGACGAGCACGATGGCGTCCGCGTCGGCGGTGGCGTCCTGGAGCGAGACGCTTTGCAGCTTCAGGTCGCCCAGCTCGGGGACGTAGGGATCGTGGTAGCGCAGGTCGGCGCCGCGGTCGGCCAGGACCTCCATGATCCGCAGGGCGGGGGACTCCCGGATGTCGCCGATCCCGCCTTTGTAGCTGACGCCGAGGATCGCGATCTTCGAGCCCTTGACCGGCTTGGACACGTCGTTGAGGGCGCGCTCGATCCGCTCGACGCAGTAGTAGGGCATCTGCTGGTTGATCTTGCCGGCGAGCTCGATGAACTCGGTGGACATGTGGAACTCGCGGGCTCGCCAGGTCAGGTAGAACGGGTCAACGGGCAGGCAGTGGCCACCCATCCCGGGGCCGGGCTCGAAGCGCATGAAGCCGTAGGGCTTGGTCGCGGCGGCATCGACGACCTCCCAGATGTCGATCCCCATCCGGTCGGAGAGGATCGCCAGCTCGTTGACCAGCGCGATGTTGACCGAGCGGAAGATGTTCTCCAGGAGCTTGGTCATCTCGGCCGCCTCAGGGCTTCCCACCGGGACGATCTGTTCGCAGATGAGTCCGTAGACCGCGGCGGCGCGGTCAGTGCAATCCGGGGTGATCCCGCCGATCACCTTCGGGGTGTTGCGCATCGTGTAGTCGGTCCGTCCCGGGTCGACGCGCTCGGGCGAGAAGGCAACGCTCAGACCGCTGCCGACCTTCAGCCCGGAACCCCGCTCGAGGATCGGCACCAGCCGCTCCCGGGTCGTGCCCGGGTAGGTGGTCGACTCGAGCACCACCAGCTGACCGTGCTGCAACACGCGCGCGAGGGCCTCGGCCGTGGCGATCAACGGCCCGAGCTCGGGTTCGCGATTGGCCGTCAACGGCGTCGGGACGCAGATCAGGACCGCGTCGGTCCGCGCCAATGGCGCGTAGTGCGTCGAGGCCTCGATCCTCGGGAGTGCCGAGCGCAGGCGCTCGGAGGAGATGTCCTCGACATAGGACTCGCCGGCTCCGATCGCCTCGACCTTCCGCACGTCGACATCGACGGCGACCACCTGCTCGCCGGCCTCGGCGAAGGCGACTGCCAGCGGGAGCCCGACGTAGCCGAGGCCGATGATTCCGATGGACATGCGGCGGGACGATAGCGGCGGAGACTCGCTAGGCGACGCCGCGCCGACCGAGGACGACGGGGATCGTCTTGCAGAGGATCTTGAGGTCCAGCCACACGGTCCGGCGTTCCGCGTACTCGACGTCGGCACACACCATCTCGTGGTAGGTGCGCTCGTTGCGGCCAGAGACCTGCCAGAGCCCGGTCAGGCCGGGCTTGACCGAGAACCGTGGCAGGTAGGACTCGGGGTAGTGCTCGACCTCGTAGGGGATCACCGGACGCGGGCCGACGAGCGACATCTGGCCGCGCAGGACGTTGACGAGCTGGGGTAGCTCGTCGAGGCTCCAGGAACGGAGGAAGCGCCCGATGCCCGTCACGCGGTCATCGACGGAGAGCTTGTACAGCGTCCCGTCCTGCGAGTGCTGCTGGCCGGGGGCGAGCAGGGTCCGGACGTAGGCCCGGTGTGGCTCGACGTCGGCCCCGGTCTTCATCGTGCGGAACTTGTAGAGCTCGAACTCCCTCATGGTCTTGCCAACCCGTCTCTGCCGGAAGATTGCCGGCCCGGCCGAATCCAGCCGGATCAGAATGGCCACGACGAGGAGCAGGGGGGAGAGCACGACCAGAACGACGGTCGCGACGAGGAGATCGAGCGTGCGCACGGCGCCCCGCTCGAGCAGCGGCGAGCGCTGGCGTGGCACGGCCTGGCCGTCGTTCATCCGGATACCCCCGCTATTCGTCCTGCCCCGGCCGGGTACCCATTCCTCCCGGCGTGCGCGAGTATCCCGTTGCGCGGGAGGGCGGTCAATGATTGCTCCGGCTCATGCTGTGTTCATCGGTTGAACGCGCGACGGCCTTAAGGCCCATGTCAAGGTTGCGTACCTAAGGACCGATGATGTATCTTTCACACAGGTTTTAGGCAGAACCTGGCCCAGGGGCAACCGACGGCCAGCGATGCAGATTGGGCGAAGCGATGGCGTAGCCGTGCGCTTCGGTATCAGGGGTTGTGAAAAAGAGGATTAGTGAACGCGGATGAGCGCGCTTCGGCGCGACAAACCGGGCTGGGCGCCTTAGCAGCATTGTTCGCCTCGGTAGTGCTGGCCGAACTGCTGCACCCGTTGGCATCGAGGCCGACTGGTCTGCGTAGCGCGGTGGAGACCGCCACGGTGCTGCTGGCGGCAGTGATCGCCGCGTTCTCGGCCGTCCGCTTCAAGCAGAGCGGCTCGCTCCGGGACGCGTTCACTTTCGTGGCGCTGTGCATCGTGGCCTGCCTGGGCCTCACGGCCTATGCCTTGCCCAGGGCGATCGGCGTGAACTCCGGCGGCGTGTTCGTCGCCGCACCGCAGATCGGCGCGATGTTCGTCGCGGCCGCGATCGCGGCGTCCGCATTCTCCAACCGGACGCGACCGGCGCCGGCCGCAGCCGGGCGCCTGGGCACCTGGGCCACGATCGGATTGGCCGCCGCGACCCTCTCCGGCATCGCCGGGATGGCGTTCGCCTCGGCGTTTCCCGCGCCCAGCGCAAAGGCGCCCGGAGGGCTGACCGTCGCGCTCTCGCATCCGCTGGCGCTCGGCCTGGCGATCGTGACGGCCGGCCTGCTGGCCGCCGCCGCACTCCGCTTCGCCGGCGAGGGCGAGACGGAGGGAAGGCGCTCGGCGCTGCGACAGAGCGGTGGGTGCATCCTCCTGCTCGCCGCGCAGATCGATTACGTCTCGCTGCCTTCCGGAGTGCCCGGCTCGGTCGGACCCCGGCAGGGACTGACGCTGCTGTGGCTCGGCCTGCTTCTGGCCGACGCCGTAATCGCGGACTTGGCGCTACGGCGCGAGGCGAGCGCCGCAGCGGCTCGCGAAGCGGTGCTCGCGGAGCGTCTGCGCCTGGCGCGCGACCTGCATGACGGACTGGCGCAGGACCTGGCCTTCATCGCGTCGCACGGCGAACGGCTGGCTCGCGAGGGCGAAGCCGAGCATCCGGTCGCCCTCGCCGCCCGGCGAGCGCTCCAGGCGTCCCGTGGCATCGTGGCCGATCTGGCGGCATCGGAGGCTCCGACCCTGAGCTCTGCGCTGGATCAGGTCGGAGACGAGCTCTCCGCCCGGTTCGGGATCCGGGTCGACGTCGAGGCCGATGAGGTGGTGCTGAGCGACAGCGCCCGCGACGACGTCGTGCGGATCGCGCGTGAGGCGATCGCCAACGCCGCCCGGCACGGGCACGCTTCCGAGGTACTCGTTTCGGTCACTCGGACCGGGACCGGGGTCAAGCTCTCGGTGCGGGATGACGGGTGCGGCATCCCCGCTGCCGCCGTCAGTTCGGACGGTGGATTCGGGCTGGCGATGATGCGAGGGCGCGCCGCGAGCCTGGGCGGGCGCTTGATCGCGCGCCGGGCCGGCGACCGGGGCACCGAGCTCGAGGTCCTGCTGCCATGACGGATCCGGCACGACTGCTGATCGCCGATTACGGGCCGACCCGGATGGGCGTGCGCATGGCCCTCCTCGACACGGTCAGGGTCTGCGCCGAGGCCACCACCGCCGACGACGCGATCCTCGCCGCGGAACACGAGCAGCCGGACATCTGCATCGTCGGTTTGGAGATCCCCGGCGGTGGGATCGAGGCGATCAAGGGGATCGCCAAGGTCGCCCCGGCGGCTTCGGTGATCGTGCTCGCCGCGAGCAGCAACTCCACCGACCTGCTGGCCTCGGTGCGGGCAGGTGCCGTCGGCTTCGTGCCCGGGAGCTTCGACGGTCAGCAATTGCAACGTGTGGTGCGGGCGGTCATGGCCGAAGAGGCGGCGGTCCCACGCTCGATGGTCCGAGAACTGGTGCTCGAGCTGAGGAACTCGATCGCCCCCGGCGCCGATGGCCTGAGCTCGCGGGAGACGCAGGTGCTGAACATGGTCAGGAGCGGTCATACCACCGCGGTCATCGCCCGCGAGCTCGAGATCTCGCCGGTCACGGTCCGGCGTCACATCTCGGTGCTGGTCAGCAAGCTCGGAGTACCCAGCCGGCGTGCGCTGCTGACCTCGGACGCCGGCAACTGAGCGCCGCGACCTGCTGGTCGCAACCGTCCGACCGGTCCACCCTCGACTGAACGCGCGAATCGGCCGTCCGGCTCATTGCCCGGTGATCGCCGGCCGGGCATGATCGCCGCGGTGGGGAAATGACGGAAGTCGAAAACCTAAACGCTGAAGGTGGGAGCGCATCGGTGGGCGCGGCCGCGGAGATCTCGAGGGACGACCTCACGGTCGCGCTCGAGGAGGGTTGCGGGGTCCTGCTCGTACTCGAGGCGAGCCGGGCGCGAATCCGGGGAGCGAGCGGTGGTCTCGACGGCACCGAAGCCGACCTGACGGTGGCGATCGAATCGCTTCGCCAGGCGCTCGCCTCGCTCCGTGAGCAGACCCGAGGGGACGCGACCAGTGCCCTGGCCGACGGCTTCGTCGTGCGCCGGCGGCCCGATCAGGCCAGTCCCGATCAGGCCAGTCCGTTGCGTACGGCGTAGACGGCCGCCTGAATTCGATTCGGGACGGCGAGCTTCGTGAGAATGTTGGAGACGTGATTCTTGGCCGTGCGCGGGCTGATATTGAGCCTGCGGGCGATCTCGGCGTTGTCCACGCCGATCGCGATCAGCGAGAGCACCTCGCGCTCGCGGGGCGACAGGTCGCCGGCTCGCTCGGGCGCGACGATCAGCTCTTCGTGCTCGCGTCGGATCCGTCCGAGCAGGCCCGAAGCCGCCCGGGGCGAGAGCCACGCCACGCCCCGCGCGGCGGCCCGGACCGCGGCGATCACATCGTCGACCGGAGAGTCCTTGACGAGGTAACCCTGCGCGCCGGCGACGACCGCCGCCGCCACGTCCGACTCGTCAGAGGCCACGGTGAGTACGACGATCTTCGTCGAGGGCTCCTGTTCGAGCATCGCTCGGGTCGCGGCGAGGCCGTCGATGTCGGGCATCCGCATGTCCATCAGGACCACGTCGGGGCCTAATTCGGCCGCCAATCTGACCGCGGATCGCCCGCCGGAGGCCTGCGCGACGACATCGATGTCCTCTTGGGCGTCCAATAGCGAGGCCAAGCCGGTCCGAAACAGATCGTGGTCGTCGACCACCAGCACGCGGATGGCACGGAAGGCCCGTCCCGGGTCCGTTGCAGACATGTGGCCAACAGTGCCATAGGGTCTGAAGGCAAGCAACCCGGCCAAAAGCTGTGCAAATCTCAAAAGCTGTGCAAATCTCACACAATTACCACGCCGGATTCGTCAAGATGAGGGATGACCACGCCGCGTTCATGACGCTGAACACCAGATTGGGTAGCTCGTCCTATTTGCCCGACCCGGTTGGGCTGCGAAGGTTATGGGCGTAGGAATTCCGTATCGGGGGGCAAAAATGGAGGCAAACGCGTAATGAAGCTTGCTCATGGGCGCCGAACCGGCGTCCTTGGAGAGGGCGTGCGCTTCGTGACGCTCGACCGTCAGCACGAGCTGATCGAGGACGAGCTGAAAGAGACATTTGCTCGCGTGCTGGCGACGGGCGCGTTCACGCTGGGCGCGGAAGTCGAGCAGTTCGAGGACGAGTTCGCCTCGTATTGCGAGGTCGAACACTGCATCGGCGTGGCGTCAGGAACGGCGGCGCTTGCCCTGATTCTCAGAGCGAGCGGGATCGGTCCGGGCGACGAGGTGATCGTTCCCGCGCATACCTTCATCGCCTCTGCCCTAGGAGTGGCGCACGCCGGCGCCACGCCGGTGCTGTGCGATGTCCAGGAGGACACCGGGCTGATCGACCCCGCTTCGGTGGCGGACATGATCGGGCCGCGCACCGCGGCGATCATCGCCGTCCATCTGTACGGGCAGGCCTGCGACATGGACGCGCTGGCCGATCTGGCTCGGCCTCGCGGCATCCTTCTATTCGAGGACGCCGCCCAGGCTCACGGCGCCCGCTACAAGGGCAGGTCCGTGGGCACGCTGGGCGCGGCCGCCGGATTCTCGTTCTATCCGAGCAAGAATCTCGGCGCCCTCGGCGACGGAGGCGCCATCTGCACGGATGATGCGCTCCTGGCCGCGCGTGTGCGGGAGCTGCGCAATCTCGGCCAGCGCCGGAAGGGCGAGCACGTCGAGGTCGGCTACAACGAGCGGCTCGATGGCCTGCAGGCGGCTTTGCTGCGGGTCAAGCTCCCGCACCTGGATGCGTGGAACGCGGCTCGGCGCGAGCACGCAGCCTCCTACCGGGCCCTACTCCCCGATCACGTGCGGGTCCTGGGAGAGCGGGAGCACAGCCCCTCCGTTTACCACTTATTCCCAGTTCGCCTGGACGACCGCGATAACGTCGCCGCAGCGCTTGCCAACGGCGGTATCGAAACCGGAGTGCACTACGGAACTGCGATGCATCGGCACCCAGCATGGGAGGGGCAGCCGATGAGGTGCGGTGAGGTGCCCCAGGCGGAGGCGTGGGCAGCCGAGGAGCTCTCGCTGCCGATGCACCCTGATCTTGAACCCGCGGAGATCGAGCTCGTCGCCGACGCGCTCTGCGCCGCGTTGAATCCGGCGCACGGCTGACGAGGAGGCAAACAATGCTCGAGGGAGTCACTTCATTGAAACGGCCGGACGGGGCGGAGGAGCGCAGGGTCGGCGTCGCGGTCATCGGGCTCGGCTACTGGGGGCCCAACCTGCTGCGCGTCCTCAGCGAGAACCCGGACGTCGAAGTGCGGTGGATCTGCGACCTCGACCGCGACCGGCTCCATCAGCTGCACCGCAGGTATCCCGGGACGCGGATCACCTCTCATCTCGAGCGGGTGCTCGCCGATCAGGATGTCGAAGCCGTGATCATCGCCACGCCGGTGCACACGCACTACGAGATCGCCGCTCGGTGCCTGGAAGCGGGCAAGCACACGTTCGTGGAGAAGCCGCTGGCTTCGTCGAGCGAGCTGGCCGAGGACCTCGCCCAACTGGCCGCCGAGCGCGATCTCACGCTGATGTGCGGCCACACGTTCCTCTACAGCCCTCCGGTCCGCGCGGTCAAGGAGATGATCGACGCAGGGACGCTCGGGGATATCTACTTCGTGTCGTCGAGCCGGGTCAACCTCGGGCTGCACCAGCGCGACGTCAGCGTCGTCTGGGACCTCGGTCCGCACGATTTCTCGATCCTGCTCTACTGGTTGAACGAGCCGCCGCTCACCGTGCGCGCCATCGGTCGCGATTCGATCGTGCCGGGGATCGCCGACGTGGCGTTCATCACCATGACGTTCGCGTCCGGCATCATCGCCAACGTCGAGCTCAGCTGGCTGGCGCCGAGCAAGCTGCGCCGGACGGTGTTGGTCGGCAGCAAGCGGATGGTCATCTACGACGACGGCGCCAGCGAGCCCGTCCGGCTGTTCGACCGCGGGGTCGTCTACGAGGATCCGGCGACGTTCGGCGAGTATCACCTCTCCTACCGCACCGGCGACATCCTGTCTCCGAAGCTCGAGACGTTCGAGCCGCTGGGGGCCGAGCTCGCGGACTTCGTAGGCGCGGTCCGCAACAGCGAGCGCAAGGAGTACGACCTCGCGCTGGCTCGCGCGGTCGTTCGGATCGTCGAGGCCGCCGACCACTCGCTCAAGGCGGGCGGCTGCGAGGTCAAGCTCGACAACGCCGATATCGGCGAGCGCTTCGCCGCCCAGCGGCGCCTGGCGATCGCCTAGGCGCCTGGCGATCGCTTAGCCGACCAGCGGCGCCGGTCTCCCTCGGGGGCGCCGCCGTTTAGCTGCTGAGCGACGAGTGCACAGTTCCTTACCCGTGGAGTAAGGAACTGTACGTCCCCTATTCATTCTTCCTGCACTTCCTACCGGTATGCGGGAGGAACTGCAGACCGGCGGACTTCGGCCGGTCTCGACGAGCAGGCCGGCCGGATCGCCCGGCTGGTTCCGAGCACCCGGAGCGCGCACTAGACTCGATCTACAGTGTCCACCGGTCCCTCCCTATACCGGCGCCATCGGCCCCGCACGTTCGCCGACGTCGTGGGCCAGGAGCATGTCGTGCGCACGCTCTCAAACGCCGTGCAGCAGGGGAAGGTCCACCACGCCTACCTGTTCGTCGGCTCCCGGGGAACCGGGAAGACGAGCATGGCGAAGATCCTGGCGGCGTGCCTGAACTGCGTCGAGGGCCCCACGATCACGCCATGCGGCGTTTGCGACTCGTGCGTCCCGATCCAGAATGCCACCTCGCTCGACGTGATCGAGATGGACGCGGCCTCGAACAACTCGGTCGATGACATCCGGGACCTGCGGGAGTCGGTCGCCTACGCGCCCGTGTCCGGCCGCCACAAGGTGTACATCCTCGACGAGGCCCACATGCTCTCCCCGCAGGCGTGGAACGCGTTCCTCAAGACGCTCGAGGAGCCGCCACCTCGGACGATCTTTGTGCTCGCCACGACCGAGGCGCAGAAGGTGCTGCCGACCGTGGTCGACCGCTGTCATCGCTTCGATTTCGGTCGGCCGTCGGTGGAGCAGGTGGCGACCGTGCTGGGGCGAGTGACCGCGCTGGAGCAGATCGAGGTCCAAGACGGCGCGCTCGCGCTGGTTGCTCGGCACGCGACGGGCAGCTTCCGTGACGCCCTGGGCACGCTCGAGCAACTTGTCACCTATGCCGGCGATGCGCCGATCACGTCGGCCGACGTGCTCGCGGTGCTGGGCGTCGCGGACGCCGAGCATCTGTTCGCCGCCCTGGACGCGGTGATCGCGCGGGATCCAGCCGAGGCGTTACGCGCGGCGGCGCGGTTGTCCGAGTCAGGGCGCGACCCCGGACAGGTCCTGCGTGACCTCGAGGTCCACGGTCGTGAGCTCTTGGCCGTGCAAGTGCTGGGCGAGGTTCCGGCCGAGCTGCGGGTCACGCCCGAGCGCGACCGGCGCCTGGCCGAGCAGGCCGGTTCGCTGGCCGAGACCGACGCGGTCAGGCTGCTGGATCTCGTCTCGGCGGCGCTCGAAGCGACGGCGAACGGGGCCCAGGCCCGGATCCAGATCGAACTCGTGCTGATCAAGGCCGCCGCACCCGAGATCGACCCCTCGACCGCCGCGTTGCTGGCCCGGATCGAGCGGCTCGAGTCCTCGCTGGTGGCCGATGGGGCGGTCGCATCCGCCGCCGCGCCGCCTCCGCCCGTGGCCGCCGCACCAACGCCCCCCGTGGCTGCCGCGCCCGATCGTGGACCCGCCGTGTCCGATCGTGGACCCGCCGTGGCCGCCGCGCGCCGAGCGGGGACCGGCCGTGGCCGCCGCGCCCGAGCGGGGACCGGCCGTGGCCGCCGCCGCGCCCGAGCGGGGACCGGCCGTGGCCGCCGCGCCCGAGGCTCCGCCGGCCCCTGCGCCGACGCCCGTCCCCACGGGTCGGCCCGACCTTCAGACGGTGGCCGCAGCCTGGCCCGCGGTCGTCGAGCTGGTCCGCGGCGCCAACGCGATGCTGGCGGCGCTGCTGGCCGATGCCCGGCCGATCGCTGTCGGTGAGCGGGAGCTGACGATCGCGTTCCCGCCCGGGGCCGCGTTCCTGAAGCGCAAGGCCGAGCAGGACGACCATCGGCGCGTCGCGGCGGACGCGTTCAAAAGGGTCACCGGCCAGGCGCTCGCGTTGCGCTACGAGTTGCGCGACCCCGCGGATCCAGAGAGCGAGCCCGCAGGGGATCCGAGTCTCTCTGGCGAGGAGCTTGTGAAACGCTTCCTGGAGGAGTTCAACGCCGAGGAACTGCTGGACGACGAACCCGACGAACGCGAGGCGGAGAGTTAGATGCCCCAGCCGAACATGAATCAGATGATGAAGCAGGTCCAGAAGATGCAGCAGGACATGATGGAGGCGCAGGAATCGCTCAAGGACGAGGTCGTCGAGGCCTCGGCCGGAGGGGGGATGGTCAAGGTCCAGGTCACGGGCGACCTCGCGGTGAAGTCGATCACGATCGATCCGGACGCCGTCGATCCCGAGGACGTCGAGCTGCTGCAGGATACGGTGCTCGCGGCCGTCAACGAAGGGCTGCGCGCGGCTCAGGAGCTGGCGGCTACGAAGCTCGGTGGGATCACGGGCGGGCTCGGCGGACTTGGGCTACCCGGGCTCTGAGGACGCGTGAGCGTCTACGCACCACCGGTTCAGGGCTACCCGGGTTCTGAGGACGCGTGAGCGTCTACGCACCACCGGTTCAGGGCTACCCGGGTTCTGAGGACGCGTGAGCGTCTACGCACCACCGGTTCAGCGCCTGATCGCCGAACTGTCGAAGCTTCCCGGGGTGGGGGGGAGGACGGCTCAGCGGCTGGCCTTTCACATCCTGCGCGCGGAGCAGGACGAGGCGATGGCCCTGGTCGAGGCGATCCGCGAAGTCAAGGAACGAATCGGCCTGTGCCAGATCTGCTTCAACCTCGCCGACGGGCCGACGTGCCGGATCTGCGCTGACGAGCGTCGCGATCCGGAGCTGATCTGTGTCGTGGAGGAGCCCGCCGACGTGATCTCGATCGAGCGGACCCACGAATTCTCGGGTCGCTACCACGTCCTGGGCGGCGCGCTGTCTCCGATCGACGGGATCGATCCCGAGGATCTGAAGATCGCCGAGTTGTACGAACGACTTCGCGGCGGAGGCGTTCGCGAAGTGGTGATCGCGACGAATCCGACTACGACAGGCGAGGCCACGGCCCTGCACATCGCCGGTGCGATGCGCGACTTCGCACCGGACATCTCGGTCACCCGGCTGGCCAGCGGGCTGCCGGTGGGAGCCGATCTGGAGTACGCCGACGAGCTGACCCTGGGACGCGCGTTTTCCGGACGTCGAGCGGTCTAGGCCGGGCCCGGGCTCCGGTGAGGGCGCGGGTGGGCCTGGCCGCAGCTAGCCGGTTGGCTGGATCAGCGACCTGGCCGTAGCTAGCCGGTTGGCTGGTCAGCGGCCTGGCCGCAGCTAGCCGGTTGGCTGGATCAGCGGTAGTCCCACATCCGCTCACGGGCGGAGGACCACGCGATCGGGAGCGGCATCCGGGCGCGCAACCGCCGGCGAAGATGGTGAAAGAATCGCGGGACGTAGAGGACGGTGGCCTTGAGCCAGCTGTCCCGGGGTTGTGCGGCCACCAGTGCCGGGGCTTCCGCGAAGGGCTCGGGTTCGCCGCTCGGAACGACGGCGTGCCCTTCACCGATCTCCGCCGCGGGGACGGGGGCGGCGGGCGCCTCACCTTCCTCCACCGGCAGCGTCTCGGCGTCCTCGGCTCCCTCCGGCCGCGACGTCTGGGCTGCTTCCGGCGCCAGCGCCTCGCCCCCCTCCGCCGGCAGCGCCTCGCCCTCCTCCGCCGGCAGCGCCTCGCCCTCCTCCGGCGACGGCGCCTCGCCCTCCTCCGGCGGCAGCGCCTCGCCCTCCTCCGCCGGCAGCGCCTCGCCCTCCTCCGGCGACGGCGCCTCGCCCTCCTCCGCCGGCAGCACTCGCTCTCCGCGCGCCAGCGCGCCAAGCTCGGCGACGAAGGTCTCCGGTGAGTCACTGGTCAGGAGCACGCCGTCGGCTCCGGCCAGCACGGCGTGGAGCAGGCCGGGCTGGTCGGCTGAGCGGGCGAGTATCCCGATCCGAGTGTCGGGCCGCTCCGTCCGGATCGACTTGATCCTCCCGTCGAGGTCGCCGGGAAGATCGATGGCGAGCAGGCAGACCCGCGGACTGTGGAAAAGCGTGGCCCCGAGAGCCTGCGTGGCGTTGATCTTCTCAGCCGCGACCACGAAACCGCCGTGCCGCTCCAGCCGGGCGCGTAGCTCCGATCTGACCATCGCGTCGGGCGCGGCCAGAACGACTTCGACCGCCGCGGCCGACCCGTTGCTGTCCACCGCTGTCTGATCCGACGCGGAGCCGCCGCGCGGCCCCCCTGCCTGTGAGGAACTCTCCGTGTTCATCATCGCCCATCCTAACGAATCCGTGGGCAGAAAAACCGTAAATCCGGTTAAACGTGTCCCCCATATCGGATGACCCCCTCGTCTCGCTCCATATTTCGGTGTTATTTACCGATCAGGCCATAGTCCGCCTTCAGCGACAGACCTCGCAGCAACGCGTCGTGAACCCTGGCTCGTAGCGCCGGGCTTTGCCGGGCGGCGGCGAGAACGGCGGCGTAGGCCTGGCGATGCTCGCTGGGTGGCCCCGATATGTACAGCAGATCATCGCCCGCCTGGAGCGCCCTCACCGCCACGGTTCCGGGATCCGCGCCGGTGGCATGGAGGGTCGCGTCGAGGTCGTCGCTCATCACCACGCCCGGGAAGCCGTATCCGGTCCGCAGCAGCGTGACGGCGGCACCGAGCAGGCTGGCCGGCGTGACTCCATCGAAGGCCGCGTACTCGGCATTGGACATGACGATCACCGGCGCGCGCGGCGCGGCCGCGGCGAAGGGGATCAGATCGCTGGCCCGGAGCTCGGCCAGCGAGCCGCCGACGGTCGCCGTCATTACGTCCGGATCGGCCGACGCACCGCCGGACCCGGGGAAGTGGCCCGGCGCGGCGATCACCCGCACCGACGCGTATCCGGCCAGCGCGGCCAAGCCGAACCGGGACACGACGGCTGGGTCCGAGCTGAACAGCCGGCCGGTGAGCGCGCCACCCGGCGTGTCGACGTCAAGGAGCGGAGCCAGCGTCATGTTGAAGCCGAGCGCACGTAGCTTCTTGCCCGCCCGGGCCGCCTGGGTGCTCGCCGCCGACGGCTGCCCGGTGGCGGCGACTGCCGGCTCCGCCAACGGCGGCAGGTCCTTGAACGCCGTGTCCGGCCCCCCCGGCTGGGCGGCCGCCAGCAGCGGCGGCACCCCGCCGGCCGAATGCGCCGCCGCCCTCACGTCGGCGGCCAGCGCCGAAACCTGTCCGTCCGTCTGGAAATTGCTGGCGTCGAACACGACGCCGGCCCAGTCGAGCTTGCCGAGGCCGGCGACGGAGGTGGACGAGGGACCGTCGAGCGAGACGAGGAACAGCTGGGCCACCTGTTGCTCGAGGCTGAGCTTCCCGGCCAGCCGGCTCGCGGCGGGGGCCGGCGTGAAAGCGGCGGGCCTCGGCCGTGGATGGCTCTGCGTCGCGGGCGGGGGCGGGGTGGTGAGGACACTCGCCGCGCCACCGCCGCTGGGCAGGTACCGGCGGACCTTCCTGTCCGAGCCCGTCGAGAGGACGACGACGCCAGCCAGCACGAGCGCGGCAAGTGTCCCCGTCGCCGTCAGCCGCCGGCGACGGATCGCTGCCCCACGGCCCGGCGCACGCGGTCGGGCCGGGCGCGGCCTGCGGGGCCTCAACGCGTAACCTCCGTGCCCATGTCAGTGCCCGCCCCAGCCATATCTGCGCCCCCGACCGTGGTGATGAAGTTCGGCGGAACCTCGGTGGCCGACGCCGAGCGGATCAAGCGTGCCGCGCGCCGGATCGTCGCCCAGCGTGAGGCAGGCAAGCGCGTCGTCGCGGTGCTCTCGGCGCGCGGGAAGACGACCGATGAGCTGATCGCCATGGCCGAGGAGGTCTCCGCGTACCCGCACCCGCGCGAGATGGACATGCTGCTCTCGACCGGCGAGCGGATCTCCTGCGCCCTGTGCGCAATGGCGATCAACGACCTCGGCCATCGGGCGATTTCGCTCACCGGCTCGCAGGCCGGCATCGTCACGGATACCTCCCACACGAAGGCAAGGATCCTGGATGTGCGCGCAGACCGCATCCGCGAGGCGTTGAACGATGACCTGATCGTGCTGGTGGCCGGCTTCCAGGGCGTCTCCACCAGCCGCGACGTGACGACGCTGGGGCGGGGCGGATCGGACACCACGGCGGTGGCGCTCGCCGCCGCGATCGGCGCCGAGGTCTGCGAGATCTACACCGACGTGTCGGGCGTCTTCAGCGCCGACCCGCGGATCGTCCCGGATGCGCGCAAGCTGCCGGTCGTCAGCTTTGAGGAGATGCTGGAGATGGCGGCCTCCGGTGCCAAGGTGCTGCAGCTGCGGTCGGTGGAGTACGCGCGCACGCACGGTGTCAAGATCCATTGCCGCTCCAGCTTTGATGACAGTCCGGGTACCGTTGTAGTTGGAGAAGAAGACACGATGGAGCATCCCCTGATCACCGCAGTCACCCATTCGACCGACGAGGCCCGGATCACGCTGCTCGGCGTGCCGGACCGACCCGGTGCGGCCGCGTCGATCTTCACCGCGCTGGCCGACGCCGGCTGCAACGTCGACACGATCATCCAGAACGAGCCGCTCGGCCAAGGCCGGCACGCGGAGGTCTCGTTCACGATCTCCAGCGAGGATCTCCGCGCGGCGCAGGTGGCGCTCGAGCCGGTGGTGGCCGACCTCGGCGTCGTCCGGCTCGATACCGACAGCCAGATCGGCAAGGTCTCGATCGTCGGTGCCGGGATGCGATCGCACCCCGGTGTGGCGGCGAAGGTGTTCAGCACGCTGGCCGACGAGGAGATCAACATCGAGATGATCTCCACCTCGCCGATCAAGATCTCCTGCGTGATCCGCTCCGAATCCGTTGCGCAGGCCGTGCGCGCGCTACACGTGGCGTTCGGGCTCGAGGGCTCGGCCGTCCAGCACGAGCCGTTCGGACAGGAGGCGAGGTGAACGAGTTGAGAGTGGCCGTCGTCGGGGCGACCGGCGCGGTGGGCACGACGATGCTGGCGCTGCTGGAGGAGCGGGGGTTTCCGGCCGGCGAGATCGTGCCGTTCGCGTCCGAGCGCTCGGCAGGGAAGCAGATCGCCGGCCGGACGGTGCTGGCGCTCAATGAGGATGCCGACCTCAGCGGCTTCGACATCGCGCTGTTCTCCGCCGGCTCCGGGCCCTCGCGGGAGTGGGCGCCACGGTTCGTCGAGCACGGCGCGGTCGTCGTCGACAATTCCTCCTGCTGGCGGATGGACCCCGAGGTGCCGCTGATCGTCAGCGAGATCAACCCGGAGGCGATCGCGGGGCATCACGGCATCATCGCCAATCCGAACTGCTCGGCGATGCAGGCGCTGGTCGTGCTGGGGCCGATCCGTGACGCGGTCGGCCTGGAGCGAGTCGTGTTCAGCTCCTATCAGTCGACCTCGGGCACGGGCGCCCGCGCGATCACCGAGCTCACCGACCAGGCCCACGCGTTCCTCCACGGGGTGGAGTCGCCGCCCCCGCAGATCTATCCGCACCGGATCGCGTTCAACGTGCTCCCGCAGGTCGAGACGTTCAAGGACGGCGACGACTACACGACCGAGGAGCGCAAGGTGATCGCCGAGAGTCGCAAGATCCTCGGCCTGCCCGATCTGAGGATCACCGCCACCTGCGCTCGCGTTCCGGTGATCAACTGCCATTCGGAGTCGCTGAACGTGGAGACGCGCGAGGATCTCGACCCGGATCGGTGCCGCGAGCTGCTGGCGTCGGCGCCGGGAGTGATCGTCGCGGACGACCCGGCGGCCGGGGTCTACCCGCTCGCCTCCGAGGTGTCGGGGCGGGACGAGGTCTTCGTTGGCCGGATCCGGCGCGACGAGTCCAACCCGCGCACGCTCAACATGTGGGTCGTCGGGGACAACCTGCGCAAGGGTGCCGCGACCAACGCCGTGCAGATCGCCGAGCTGCTCGTCGACGCTCTAACGGCGGCTGCGTAGCTCTCGCCGAGAGGCCACGCCGAGCTTGCGGTACACGCGGCTGGCGTGCGTCCGGACCGTTTCGATGCTCACGTGCAGCGCGTGCGCGATTTCCGCGTTGGAGCGTCCGACCTGGAGCAGCTCGAGCACGTCCGCCTCGCGTGGCGTCAGCAGCTCGGGACCGGCCGGCTCACCGTTCTCCTGGCCTGAGGGCGGGAGCACCTGAAGTCCCCGCGAGGCGAGGTGGATGGCATGGAGGACATCACGCGCCTGCGTGCTCTTGGCGAGGCAAGCGGTCGCTCCGAATGCGAGCATCATCCGGCATTCCGAGGTTGTCGGCCGGTTGGCCAGCACGATCAGCCGAGTCATGGGGAACGCCTGCGTGAGCTCGCGGAGCTCGGCGGCGCTGGCCAACGAACCAAAGTTGAGCAGGGCCACCCTGGGTCGGTACGTGTCGAGGATGCCGACGAGTCGCTCCTGCGGCACGTCGGTGGCGACCAGATCCAGATTGTCGTCCTCATCAATCAGGGAACGCAGCCCGCGGCCTACGATGTCCTCAAAGCGGGCTAGTGCGACGGAGATGGGTGGACGCTGAACCATTGGGGGTTTGGACCGGTCGCCTCTCCGGTCCGAACGTTATCGACAAATGCTGGGAAAGGGTGAGGCGCCCATCACCCTTATGCCGCCGCGTCCTTCCCCCAAGATCACCCCACGCAGGGGATTACGCACCGCCCGCGACCCGCGATCATGGAGTTGCGCAAGTGGTGGCGTAGATCCAGACCACGGACTTTCCGCGGGACGGCACAGGGGTAGACGATGATTGGCGGGGCCCCGTGGGGGGCGCCCCGCCTTTCGTCTTTAAGCCGCGGCGCCGGGGAGGCTCAGGCCGCGGCGCCGGCCACCACGGAGGTCGACCAATCGATCACCGCGGTTGGCTTGATCACGTGCTTGCCCATCCCGAGCTCCTTGGGGGAGAGCCCGAGCGCCAGGCCGAGGAGCTGGGGCAGATGGAGCACGGGCAGACCGAGATCGCGACCCACGACCTTGGAGGCCGCGGGCTGCTGGAGGTCGAGGTTCAGATGGCAGAGCGGGCAGGGCACGACCAGGCAGTCGGCTTCGGCGTCGATCGCGTCGCCCAGGTGGCGGCCGGCCATGCTGAGCGAGGCGTGCTTGTTCATCGTGATGATCGGGAAGCCGCAGCATTTGTAGACGCCCGCGTAATCGACCACGGTCCCGCCGAGCGCCTCGATCAGCATGTGCATGTAGCGGTCGCGCGGGTGCTCGGGATCGATCCCCAGGCGCTCCACCGGGCGCACGATGTAGCAGCCGTAGAAGGGACCGACGCGCAGGTCCGTCAGCGGTTGCTTGACCTTCGCCTTGATCGCGTCGAGGCCGATCTCCTCGACCAGCAGCCAGAGCAGGTTCTTGTTGTCCAGGCCGCGTTCGTACCTGAGGCCTTCTTCGGCCAGGTTCGCGTTGACCTGGTCGCGGTACTCGGTGTTGGCGTCAAGGCGCTGCTGGCACTCGGACTGGGCGCCCTGGCAGGTCGAGCAGATGTTCATCATCAGCGCGCCGTCGGTCTGCTGAGCCAGCGCGAACGTGCGGGCGTTGAGGGTGTCGGCGAGCTCCTGATTGTGCTCGGCGATCACGCCGGCGCCGCAGCAGGCGGCCCGGTCGAGCTCGATCAGCTCGATATCGAGCAGCGGCGCGACCTTGGCCATCGATCCGTGCAGCTCGGGGGTGAAACCGCGGCTCACGCACCCCGGCCAGTAGGCGACCTTCATCCGTTCTCGCTTTCGGTCTCGGGCTCGACATCGGCCTGCACCGTCTCCGACGAGGGCTCGCGCTCGTCCGCTCCGATGTCCGAGGTGGCCTCCTTGGGCTCCTCGGCCGGGTGGTCGGCGATTTCGTCCTCCGTGCCGGACACGTACAGGTTCAGCTCGATGCGCTCCTCGCGCCCCTCGATCTCGTCGAAGAGCTTCTTGACCTCTTTCGGGGCCTTGTGCTGGTGGAGGAGGATCTTCGCCGGGGTCATCTTGCCGCGGCGCAGCCCGACCACCGCGGCGGGCAGTCCCGTGGCCAACTCCTTGCCGGCGGCGGGGTTGAACTTGCCGCCATACGAGTCGGCCAGCAGGTCGGGCTCGTGCAGGATGCCATTGCGCCTGATGTTCTTGACGAAGGCGTGCTCGTGGTTGTAGCCGTTGTTGCGGTCCTTGATCTCGTGATCGGAGCCGGCCTTGCGACGTAGACGCATGATCTGGTTCATCGGCGCGACGTCCTTGGGACAGGCATCGATGCAGTTGAAGCAGTGCGTGCAGTCGTAGATGCCGTGCGGATCCTCGCTCAGATCGAGCAGGCGCTCGCGCTGCTCGGCATCCCGCGGGTCGCCCACGAACCGGTAGGCCTTGGCCAACGCGGCAGGGCCGATGAACAGCGGGTCGATTTCCATCGAGAGGCAGTCCGAGACGCATGCGCCGCATTGGATGCAGGCCATCGGCTGGGTGACGTCGACCATGTTCTCGTGCGGCACGATGTACTCCCGCTCGGGTACCGGCTGCTTGCCGATCAGCCAGGGCGTGACCCGCCGGATCTTCTTCCAATGGACCGCGTCCATATCGACGATCAGGTCGCGGATCACCGGCATGTTGCCCATCGGCTCGACCTCGATCACCGTGTTGCCCTCGCTCACGGCGGTGCTCGCCCCTCCGCCGCGCTCGGCCGCCTCGTCCAGGTGCGTGTTGCAGGCCAGACCGGGCCGCCCGTTCATCCGCACCCCGCAGCTGCCGCAGATTCCCTGCTGACAGGAGCAGCGGATCCCGACCGAGCCGTCCTTCTCGCCCTTCACCCAGAGGATCGCGTCGAGCACCGAGTTCGCGCCGCGCATGTCGACCTGGTGCTCGTCCCAGTGTGCGGCCTCGCCCGACTGTGGGTCGAACCGGCGGATCTTCAGGGTGTACTCGGGCATCTGCTCAGTAGGTCCTTTCCACCGGCTGCCAGCGGGTAATGGTCACCGGCGAGTAGCTCACCTTCGGCACGTCGGTCCCGTTGACGGCGACGTCGATGTGCTTGAGCCACTCATCGTCGTTGCGCTCCGGGAAGTCGGTACGGAACTGGGCCCCGCGGGACTCCTTGCGCTCCTGCGCCGCGACCACGACCGTCTCGGCCACGTCGAGCATGTACTCCAGCTCGATCGCCCCGATCACGTCCTGGTTGAAGATCTTGCCGCGGTCGTCGATGTTCGACTTGGGGGCCTCTTCCTTGAGTCGGCGCACCACCTCGTGCGCCTTCTCCAGGCCCTCGGCATCGCGGAACACCGCGACGTACTCGTTCAGGGTGTCGCCGAGCTCGTCCTTGATCGAGGCGACGCGCCGGCCACCCGATTCACGGCGGATGATCGCGTCGATCCACTTCTCGGTGTCGGTCACCCGAGCCGCCGGGGTGCTGGGCATCGGCATGTGCCGCGCGACTCCCGCGGCGTGCTCGCCCGAGCGTCGTCCGAAGATCAGGGTGTCCAGCAGCGAGTTGGCCCCGAGGCGATTGCCGCCGTGCACCGACACGCATGCGACCTCGCCCGCGGCGTAGAGCCCCGGGATCGTTGTCTGACCGTCGACGTCCGTCTTGACCCCGCCCATGATGTAGTGCTGGCCCGGATGGATGTGAATCGGCTCGCGGGTGATGTCGACGCCGGCGAAGTCGCGCCCGATGTTGACGATCTCCCGCAGCGCCTCGAGCGTGCGGCGCTTGGGCACCTTGGTGATGTCCAGCGCGACGGTGCCGTCGGGAAAGCCACGGCCCTCGTTGATCTCGGTCTGCTCGGCGCGCGAGACGACGTCGCGCGAGGCGAGCTCGAGCTTGTTGGGCGCGTACTTCTCCATGAACCGCTCGCCCTCGGCGTTCAGCAGCCAGGCGCCCTCTCCGCGGGCGCCCTCGGTGATCAGCAGGCCGTTGCCGGCCAGCGTCGTCGGGTGGTACTGGATCATCTCCATGTCCATCAGCCGCGCCCCGATCCGGTAGGCCTGGGCGATCCCGTCGCCCGTCACGATCAGGCCGTTGGTGGTCGGCCGGTAGGCCTGGCCGGCGCCCCCGGAGGCGAGAATGGTGGCCTTGGCGTTGAAAACTTCGAGATGACCGTCGCGCAGGTTGCGGCAGATGGCTCCGACGCACCGGCCGTCGTCATCCTGCAGCAGGTCGGTGGTGAACCACTCCTCGTAGCGGTCGAGCTGGGTGTGATGCTTCATCAGCTGCTCGTAGAGGACGTGGAGGATGGCCTGGCCGGTGATGTCGGCCACGTAGTAGGTCCGCGCGGCCGACGCCCCACCGAACGCGCGGGTACCCAGGTGTCCGGACTCGTTGCGATGGAAGGTGACGCCGGCGTGCTCGAGCCAGAGGATCTCGTCCGGCGCCTCCCGGCACATGATCTCGATCGCGTCCTGGTCGCCGAGGAAATCGGAGCCCTTGACCGTGTCGAAGGCGTGCGACTCCCAGCTGTCCTCGGGGTTCAGGGCGGCGTTGATGCCGCCCGCCGCGGCCACCGAATGGGAACGGACGGGGTGGACCTTCGAGATGATCGCGACGGTCGCCCCCGATTGCGCGGCCGCCAGAGCGGCGCGCTGGCCGGCCAGACCGGCACCGATGATCAGGACGTCATGCGAAGGCACGGCGACCGATTCTATGGAAGGCGGGCCCGCACCCGCTTTGTGACTACCGGTACATGGCCTTCAGCGCGTGCCGGCCTGCCTCTAGTGCGGCGCCGGAGCCTGAGGGGGGGTAGCGCCGGTGACCGGAGGCCCGGCCTGCTCGTCCCACCAGCCCTGGACCCGTCGCAGGGACATATCGATCACGCGGGCCTTGAACTCCGTGCTGTCGTTGACACGTGGCATCGGGGCGTCCGGCACCTCGAGCTCGAGGAACTCGCAGAGCGGAGCCCAGCCCTCGGTCACGTCCCAGACCAGCAGCCGGTCGGCGGGCACCGTGCGCTCGACCTCCTCCTGGTGACGCAGGGCAGCCGCGATCAGCCCATCGTGGTCGGCGTGACCATCGGCCAGCGTGCCCTCGTTCTCCCACAGCAGTCCCTTGATCAGCGTCAGGTACGCCTGCCAGGCCGGGTCGGTGAGGCCCCCAGCGCAGGAGAGGTGGCGGATCAGCGAGTCGCCGTGGACGATTCCCCACACGGTCTCGCGCATGCTCCGCTCCCAGGCCACCGGGTCGCGCACGCTGAGCACGACCTTGGCGTCGGGGTAGACCTCTATCAGTTCCTTGTAAAAGAAGCCGCCGGGCCAGTCGACGGTCGCCTCGAATCCGTCGAAGATTCGCTCCCAATCGGCATTGCCCTCGAGCGCGTCCTGCCACAACTCGACCAGTTCGAGCTCGGCCAGGACATTCACCATGTGGTAGCACGGCCCCACGCCGAGCATGTCCAGAGCAACCTTCTGCGACAACGTGCCGGTCCTCGGTAGACCAGCTCCAATTACCTTCATAAGGCTCCTGCCTCCTCAGTTGATATAGGAAAGCTAACCCTCCAGGGGGCGGAACGGAGCGGCGGGCAACCCGCGGAAGCCCGAGACGATCTGTCAGGTGGCGGCGGTGCCGAACGCCGACTGGAGCGCGCGGCGGATCTGCTCGACGGTGACCACGCCGCGCAATACACCCTCGCCGTCGACCGCCATCAGCGCCCCGACGGCCCCGAGTGCCTCCGATGACATCACCTCGGTCAGCAACCGGTTCTCGTCGATCCGCAGCCCAAGCACATCCTCGGACTCGATCACGGCGCCGACCGTCAGCCAGCCCTCGCCGCCGTCGAGCGTCGCCTGCACGCGCTCTTGGCGGGAGATCCCCAGGAAGTGCCCCTGCTCGTCGACCACCGGGAACCACGACCACCCATAGCGGAGGAAGAACTCCTCGAGCGCCTGGCCGACCGGCGTCAGCGCCGGGATGGCCACCGGCTGGCGATCCATCACGTCGGCGACCCGGACCCCGTCGATGCGCTCGGTCAGCGCGGTCTGCAGGAGCGTGCCGCGCGCCGACTGGCCGAGCAGGAAGGCGACGGCCACCAGCCACAGGCCGTTGAGTCCGCCCCCGGCCAGCAGCCAGGCAAGGCCCAGGCCGGCCAGCACGATCGCGAACCACTGGCCCATGCGCGCGGCCACGCGGGTGCCGCGGACCTTGTCGCCGGTGCGCTTCCACACGATCGCCCGAGTGATCCGCCCGCCATCGAGTGGGAAGGCCGGAAGCAGGTTGAAGACGAGGATCACGACGTTCATCAGCAGCAGCCAGCTCAGCGACAGCAGCACCGGAGTGATCTGGATCGACTGGTCGAGCCTGACGGCGTGCCAGAGCCGGCTCGGGCCGACGATCGCCAGATCGACGACCAGGCAGAGCAGCACGAAGCCGAACGTGGCGATCGGCCCGGCGGTGGAGACCGCGAGCTCCTCGCTCGGGGTCTGCGTGTCCCGGGTCATCTGGGTGAGCCCGCCGAACAGGAACAGCTCGATGCTGCGGACCTCGATTCCCTGGCGGCGCGCGACGAGGGCGTGGCCGAGCTCGTGCACGATCAGCGAGCCGAAGAACAGCAGCACGGTGGCCACCGTGGTGATGTATGCGACCGTGTCGGAGCTGTGCAGCGTGTTGCGGAACGACCCTGAGAGCCAGAAGATGATCAGGAACAGAAATACGAACCAGGTCCTGTCGACTCCGATCCGGATCCCGAATACGCTCATCAGCTTGATCGACCTGGGACGGCGCACCATGCTGCAATGGTGTCACAGGCGCGCGGGACCACCGTCGAGCGCCGGAGGCGGCGAAAGGAGGAGCTAGCGATGTCGAAGCGGATTTTGCGCTCGCGGAGCGGGCGATGCCAGGTCTAGTCGCGGAGCTGCGCACACATCTGGCCGAGATCGTGGACCTGCGTCATGCCTCGGGGCTGTTGGGCTGGGACCAGCAGACGATGATGCCTCCACGCGGAGGATCGGCGCGCGCGGAAACGCTTGGCACGCTCGAACGGATCGCCCACGAGATGTTCATCGCCGCGGACACGGGACGATTGCTCGAGGCGGCCGCCTCAGAGCTCGACGGCGCCGCGCCGGACTCCGACGAGGCTCGCCTCGTCGAAGTGGTCAGACGCCGCTGGGAGAAGGCACGCCGGGTCCCCACGGAGCTGGCCGCGGATATCGCCCGCGCTGCCTCGCTCGGCCAGGAGGTGTGGGTCAAGGCGCGCAGCGAATCGGACTTCGCCGTGTTCGCGCCGGCCCTGCGCAGCAACATCGAACTGGCTCGGCGCTACGTCGAGTGCTTCGATGACTTCGACTGCGCCTACGACGTCCTGCTGGATGACTTCGACCCGGGGACGCGCACGGCGCAGGTGGCCGAGCTGTTCGCCGAGCTCAAGGCCGAGCTCGTTCCGCTGATCGCGACGGTCTCCGGTCACAAGATCGACGACTCGTGCCTGCACGGGAAGTTCCCGGTGCAACGACAGCGGCAGCTCGTGCTCGAAGTGGTGGAGCGGATGGGGTTCGATCCCGCCGGCTGGCGGCTCGACGACGCGGTCCACCCATTCGCGGCCGGCTTCGGCTCGGGCGACGTGCGAATCACCACGCGCTGGGACGAGTCGTACTACCCCGCCGGGCTGTACGGCGGGATGCACGAGACCGGGCACGGACTCTACGAGGCAGGCATCGCGGAATCACTCCAGCGCACCCCGCTGGGCAACGCCGAGTCGCTCAGCCTGCACGAGTCTCAGAGCCGGATGTGGGAGAACATGGTCGGTCGCGGGGCACCGTTCTGCGGCGTGCTGGCGCCCCGGATCGCCCAACTGTTCTTCGACGGGCGGCACGAAAGCATCGACGGCCACGGCCTGTACCGAGCCGTCAACCGCGTCGAGCCTTCCTTCATTCGCGTCGAGGCGGATGAGGCGACCTACGGACTGCACATCGTGCTCCGGTTCGAGCTCGAGCAGGAGCTGATCGACGGACGGCTGTCGATCGCGGATCTGCCCGAGGCCTGGAACGCGCGCTTCAAGGACTACTTCGGGCTCGATGTGCCCGACGATGCCCAGGGAGTACTCCAGGACGTGCACTGGTCGGCCGGGCTGATCGGCTATTTCGCGACATACGCGCTGGGCAACCTGATCGCCGGGCAGCTGTGGCAGCGCGTCCACGAAGACCTGCCCGAGCTCGACCAGCGGATCGCCGAGGGCGAGTTGGCCCCCCTGCGCGAGTGGCTACGCGAGCATGTGCACCGCCACGGAGCCAAGTTCGAATCCGCGCAGCTCCTGCAACGGGTAGTCGGTGAACCGATCTCTGTCACGCCGTTCGTGACGTACCTCAAGGCGAAGCTCTCCGACGTGTACGAGATCGATCTGACGGCCTAGGATCCCGGATCGGCCGCGTCGGACCCGACATCGGGTAGAACCCCACGATCCCAACTCAACACCCGTGATGACTCAACCGCCCGCGTCCCGCGTCGCGGTGAGCTAGGAGACGAATAGATGACTGAGAGTCCAGTAAAAGTAGCCGTCACCGGCGCCGCCGGTCAGATCGGCTACGCGCTTCTGTTCCGGATCGCCAGCGGTCAGCTGCTCGGTCCCGAAACGCCGGTTCACCTATCGCTGCTGGAGATCCCCCAGGCGGTGAAGGCGGCCGAGGGCACCGCGATGGAGCTAGACGACTGCGCGTTCCCGCTGCTCGCCGGAATCGACATCAGTGACGATCCGAATGACGCCTTCGACGGTGTCAACATCGCGCTGCTGGTCGGGGCACGGCCGCGATCGAAGGGCATGGAGCGCAGCGATCTGCTCGAGGCCAACGGCGGGATCTTCAAGCCGCAAGGCAAGGCGCTGAACGATCACGCCGCCTCCGACGTCAAGGTGCTGGTGGTCGGCAACCCGGCCAACACGAACTGTCTGATCGCGAAGAGCAACGCGCCCGACATCCCGGGTGAGCGCTTCACCGCTATGACCCGGTTGGATCACAACCGCGCGATCGCGCAGCTCGCCGCCAAGACCGGCGCCGCCGTCAAGGACATCACCAACATGACGATCTGGGGCAATCACTCCGCCACTCAGTACCCGGACATCTTCCACGCCAAGGTGCGGGGTGAGAGTGCGGCCGAGATGGTCGATGACCAGCCGTGGATCGAGGAGGAGTTCATCCCCACGGTGCAGAAGCGCGGCGCGGCGATCATCGAGGCGCGGGGCGCGTCGAGCGCGGCGTCCGCGGCCAACGCCGCGATCGACCACGTGCACGACTGGGTGCTCGGCACGCCGGAGGGGGACTGGGTCTCGATGGCGATCCCGTCGGACGCCTCCTACGGCGTCGAGGAAGGTGTGATCTCGAGCTTCCCGGTTACCTGTTCCGGCGGGTCCATTGAGATCGTGCAGGGCCTCGAGATCAGCGACTTCTCACAGGGGAGAATCGACGCGACAGTGAACGAGCTCAAGGAGGAGCGCGACGCGGTCAGGCAGCTGGGGCTCGTCTAGTAACCCGTGAGGGCCGCCGCGGGCGTTCCTTCGGGACGATCGCGGCGGCGCCTTTACCAGTTCGGGGGCTAGCCGCCGGCCGGATGCCAGCCCTGGCCGTCGCGCCTGACCTGGCCGTCGCTGACCAGCTTCGGCATTACCCGGTAGAGGTAATTGGGCTCGATCTTGAGCTCCTCGGCGATCTGCGGGATCGTGATGCCGGGGCGTGCCCGGACCAGCTCGAGTGCCTGATTGGAGCGCGTGTTGCCGGCGCGGCGACCGCGCGGACGGCCGGGACGGCGTGCCTGCCTGCGCGTGCTCCCGCTGCCGGCGGTCCGCGTGGCGGCCGGGCGGCCCGGTCCGCGACGCTGACGACCGCGGCCGCCGACGAGTGCTGCGCGCGCGGCCTCGAGCTTCTCGACTTCGGCCTTGAGCTCGCTCAGGCGACTGTCGATGTCCTTCACGGTACTGTCAACAAAACCAGCCATACATATGTCTCCTCTGCGTGGCAATGTCAGAACACGAACGTACTGTACACGCAGCCGCGTCGGGCGGAAGTAACTGATCCGTGGTTTGGTTACGGCGTTGGGTGGGTGATGGGGCGCCGTCGCCGGAGCCGTTCGGCCGGCGTGGGTTAACCCCGTTCGAGCAGCTTCTTCAACGCCGACAACGAGTTGTTCGCCTCGCGCTCCGAGGCGGCTCCGACGACAACCCTAGAGGCGACGTTGCCGAGCATGCCGCCGGGCGGGTTGAACTCGTTTGTGTACTCGAACTTCGTCTTCCCGTCGCCCTTGTCAGTCAGTTCGTAGCGGATCCGAGCGACCGATCGAGCGGGCCCGCGACCCTTCCACTGAGCCGTGTTGGGTCCGCTCACGTCGTCGAGCGTCCAGTGCACTTTGAACGACACGCCGCGTATTACCAGAACCTGATCCATCGTCGCGCCCGGCTTCCCTGGCGGATCCGACACCTTGCTGACGGACTTGTGAATCGTCACCCAATCCTTGAGCCGTCCAGGATCCATGATCGTTTCCCACACCCGCTCGATTGGGGCGTCGATGTCGATTGCCACGTGGACAGTGCTCATGGTCTCGGAGACAGTAACGACTGTTGCTAGCGTGCGCGCAGCTGCTCGACGGCTTCCCAGTCTCGCAGCGACCGTTCGATCGCGGCGTCAAGCGAGTGAAGTCTCACGCCGAGCAGCTCGGCGGCGCGATCGTCTCGAGGCAGCAGGTCGGTGCCCAGGCTCTCCATCAAGGGACCGATCAGCTCGTGTTGCTCGCCGGCGATGACCGCCGCGACCCGGCTGGCGATCGGCGTGACGGTCAGCTGGCCCAAGCCGATCGTGGGTCGACCGACGAGCATCAGGTCGCGAATCCGGTCGATCAGATCCGCATAGGAGACGATCTCGTCTCCGCGGATGTCGAGTGACTCTCCACAGACCCGATCGCTGGTGGCGGCGCGGGCCAGCAGTTCGATCGCATCCCGTTCGTCGACCGGTGAGGTGCGATTCTCTCCCCAGCCTGGAACCACCAGCACTGGGAGTCGTTCGACCAGTCTCACCAGGAACCGGAACGAGCGCGAGCGGGCGCCGATCAGGATCGAGGCGCGGAACGCGACCGAACAGGGGGTCGCCTCGAGCAGCACCTGCTCGACCGCGAGCCGGCTGGCCAGGTGCGTGGAGACCTCGCCGCTGGCCGGCACGGGGCCGCCGAGGTAGATGACCCGGCCGACTCCGGCCTGGCGGGCCGCCGCCGCAAAGTTCTCCGCGGCCGCGCGCTCGCGGCTGTCGAACGCGCCATCCAGCGAGGGCTCCATCGAGTGGATCAGGTAGTACGCCACATCGACGCCGTCCAGCGCACGGTCGAGGCCCTGGCCGGAGACGGCGTCGCCGGTCAGGAAGGGGATTCCGAGCGTGCTCGAGTGACCGCCGGATCGTCGGGTCAGCCCGACCAGGTCGTGGCCGTCGCGGAGCAGGCGCGGAGTCAGCTGCGCCCCGACGTAGCCGCTGACCCCGGTGACGAGGATCTTCATCGGTCGGCCGTTCTCCATGGGGCGGCGGTGAGGAAGCTCGGGTCGAGCTCGGCCGCCGTCGGCGCACCGGCCAGGGCGAGCGCGTTGTCGAACTCGGCCAGCAGGATCTCGAGCACTCGCCGGGCGCCGTCGGTCCCGTCGACCGCGAGACCCCAGAGCACCGGTCGTCCGATCAGCACGGCGCGTGCCCCCAGGGCCAGAGCCTTGAGCACGTCGGTCCCCCGCCGGATCCCGCCGTCGACCAGGACGTCGAGCTCCTCGCCCACTGCGTGGACGATCGGGGGGAGGGCGTCGGCGCCGGCCAGGACCGTGTCCAGCTGCCGTCCCCCGTGGTTGGAGACGACGATCCCGCGCGCCCCGGCCGCGACCGCCTGCCGCGCGTCCTCGGCCGTGAGGACTCCCTTGACGATCACCGGGAGCGGGCAATCGGCGACGAACTGCTCGATATCGCGCCAGTTCAGAGCCGGATCGATCAGCGCGGCGAAGTCGGCCGGCGTCATCGTTCCCCCCGCGCCGGCGGCCCGGGCGCTGGCCACGCGCTCGGCGCCGGGAAAGCTGAGGCGCTCGCGCAACTCTCGCTCACGCACGCCGAACGCCGGGAGGTCGACGGTCACCACGACCGCCTCGTAGCCGTGTTCCACCGCTTGCGCGACCAACTCGCGGCTGACACCGCGATCGACAAAGACGTACAGCTGGAACCACCGGGTCGTCTCCGGGCATGCGTGGCTGAGTTCCGGGACGCTCGCGGTCCCGAGCGTGGACAGGCACATCACCGTCTCGCTGGCGGCTGCCGCCCGCCCGGTGGCGATCTCGCCGTCGGGGTGGGCCAGCCGCTGAAAAGCCATCGGCGCGATCACCAGCGGGTGCGGACGGCGAGCACCGAGCAGCGTCACGCTGGGATCTCGCCGCCCGACGCCCACGAGCATCCGGGGGCGGAGGGCCAGCCGCCGCCAGGCCGCGGTGTTGTCGCGCAGCGTGATCTCGTCTCCGGCGCCGCCGGCGTAGTAGGCGTGGGCACCCGGATCGAGGCTCGCCTCGGCCAGTCGCTCGTAGTCGGCGATCGAGATTGGTTCCTCGGAAGGGCTCACGGAACCTTCGGGCATACCCGGCAAAGCTACGGAAAATGCGCCCGCTTCCTGTCCCCTGAGCAAAACCCCCCGCTCTTTGCAGGCTTTTGCATTTGTAACGAAAGTGTTGCGATTTCCGGGAATCGCCGTTGCGCGAGCGCGGAGAGATCGCTTTGATGGTCTCCGTCGTCAGTCGGATCTCGAAACACCGAAACGGAGCGCGAACAGGTATGGCAAACGGGCGCAGCGGGGGCGGGAAGGTCAAATGCGAGGACTGCTTCTTTCATCAGAACCTCCTCTGTGCCGTCTCTCAGGCCGGTCCGTGCGCGACCTACCGTCCCAACCGCCCCGAGGGGCTGCGCCCCCCCAGCCAGATGCGCTTCGTCTTCCGCCAGGAGCGCCGCATGCAGGTGGCCTGGGCGTTCCCATCGCCGCAGGAGCAGGTCGCGCTGCACGCATGAGCGATCCGGCGCGAGCCCGCGCCCGACGCAAGCTTCCGCTCCGGGCTATATGTTTCCGCCCATGTACTGGCCACTGATCGGCGGGTTCGTCGCCTTCGTGCTGCTGGCCCTGTTCTTGGGCTACGTCATGGATCAGGGCCGCGGCGGCGACTCCGACGGGCACTAGTCGTCGGTCCAGCCGACGCAGTCGCACCGGCCGCTGGTCCGGTGCGCCGGGCGATCCACTCCGCTCCCGGCGTGTCGCTGACGCCGTGGACGATGATCGAGCAGAAGACGGTGAGCGCGGCCAGGTTGAAGATCCTCGTGCCCGCGACCAGGTGCTGGCTCAGGATCAGGAGCGAGAAGGTCATGGTGGCCACGCCTTTGGGGCCGAACCACGCCATGAACGCCTTCGTCGCCGTGTCGGTCGGGGTTCCGGCCAGTGCCGCGAACACCGCGATCGGCCGGGCCAGCAGCAGCGTCACCGCAACGATTCCGACCGCCGCCCATCCGTCGCCGAAGAGGCCGTGGAACGTCAGCAGCGAGCCGAACACGACGAAGATGCCGAGCTTGACGATCGCCACGAAGCTCTCTCCCTGACGGCCGAAGTAGGCCCGCAGGTCCGGGCGGCGGATCCCCAGCGTGATCGCCGCCACGAATACGGCGATCAGGCCGTTGCCGTGGGGAATCGACACCGCCACGCCGTAGGCGGCAAACGCGGTGCCGAGACCGTAGAGGGCCTTCTGGAACGGCGGCACCCCCTCCAGCAGCCCGGTCTCGCGGGTCATCAGCCCCGCGGCGGCGAAACCGATCAGCAGGCCCACGCTGAGCCCGATCGAGAGATCCTCCAGCACGAAGCGCCACCAGACGAAGTGCTTCCCGCTCGTCAGCGCGGCGGCCAGGGCCAGGACGGCCGGCAGGGCCAGGCCGTCGTTGATCCCCGACTCGAGGTTGAGCGAGTGCCTCACCAGGGCCGGGACGCGGGGATTGGTGACGACGCTCGAGGACAGAACCGGGTCCGTGGGGGAGAGCAGCGCCCCGAGGAGGAAGCACTCGGTCCAGCTCAGGTCGGTCAGCCAGCGCGCCGCGAGGGCGACGATGCCCGCGGTCACCGGCATGGCCAGGACCAGCTTGCGCAGCGGCAGGTGCCAATGGCGCTGGAGCATCTCGCCGTCGACCTCGAGCCCGTCGCGGAACAGGATCACGATCAAGGCGATCGTGGCCAGATCGCTGACGAACGCCGAACGCGCGTCGAAGCGCAGCGTCCCGGTGACGCCCGGCCCGAGCACGAAGCCGACCACGACGAAGACCGAGGTCAGCGACAGCAGGCTGCGACGCTCGAGGCCTGAGGCGAGAGCGCCGAGCACGAGCAGCGCCCCCAGCACGAGCACCGCCACCTCGAATCGCCTGGTCACCGCGGCGGGGAGAAGCAGCGTCTGGACGCTCGCTACGGCCACGCGGGTAGAGTGTCAGAGTCACAAGAGAGGAGCGGTGTGCAGGTCACCGTGCTGGGCAAATCACCGGCTTGGCAAGACACAGGGGGGGCGTGTAGCGGTTACCTGATCAGAGAGGGGACCTATGCGCTGCTGCTCGACTGCGGCAACGGCGTCTTCTCGAAGCTGCGCGAGGTCATCGACTACGTCGACCTCGATGCTGTGCTGATCACACACATGCACGCGGATCACTTCTTCGATCTGATCCCGTACAGCTACGCGCTCACCTACGCCCCGCGTCAGCAACCGGTTCCGGTGGCCGGCTGGCCCGGCACCTCGGCTCCGGCCCGTCCGCAGCTCTACGCTCCGACCGGAGCCACCGAGAAGTTCCGGCAGATCGTCTCGTGCTTCGGCCACGAGGATCTGATCGAGGCCGCCTTCGACCTGCACGAATATGACGAGCCCGACGAGCTGGACCTGGGGCCGCTGCGGATCCGCTTTCACGAGGTGCCCCACTACACCCGCACGTTTGCCGTCGACATCACCGCGGAGGACGGCTCGCGGTTCACCTTCAGCGCCGACTGCAGCCCCAACGACGGGATCGTTGCGCTCGCCCGGGACACCGACATGCTGATGATCGAGGCCACGCTTCCTCGCCCGGAGCGCACCGGCGTGCGCGGTCATCTGACTCCGCGCGAGGCGGGCGAGCTCGGGCGCCGTGCCTGCGCGCGCCGACTGGTGGTGACGCATTTCTCCGACGAGCTGGACTCCGACTGGATCCGCGGTGAGGCGCGCGACGCGTACGCGGGGCCGGTCGAGCTGGCCGGCGACGGCAAGGTGTTCAGCGTCGGAGGCAACGGGGCGGGGGCGCCCGGATACGCTTAACCGATGCCCGAGCGAGATCTGTTTGCCAACTTCGAACGGATGCGCCGGGAGATGGACGAGCTGTTCGGCGACGCGTTCGAGCGCACCGGGATCTCGCGGCGCCGGGCCGGCTTCTCGCCCGCGGTGGACGTGGCCTACACCGCCGACCCCCCGCGGGCGATCGTCACCGCCGAGCTGGCGGGACTGGCGCCCGAGGAGCTCGGGCTGGAGATCCAGGGGCGCAACCTGATCCTCTCCGGCCGGCGAAACCCGGCGACCGTCGAGGGCGACGTCTACCAGCAGGTGGAGATCGAGCGCGGGCCGTTCCGCCGGATCGTCGAGATTGGTGCCGAGGTACAGGGCGAGAAGGCGAAGGCGCGTTACGAGGATGGGATGCTGATCGTCGAGCTGCCGCTCGTCGTCTCCGAGTCGCGTCCTCAAGCCGTCCCGATCGAGAGCGGCAAGCCGAAGTGATCGAGGTCGGGCTCCCCGACGCTGGCCCTCACGAGATCGCCGTGGGCCGGACGCGGGAGCTGCCGGATCGCGCCGGAGTGCTGCCGCTGCGCGATGCGGTGACGTTCCCCGACATGCTCGTCCCGCTCAACGTGGGGCAGAAGCGCAGCGTCGAGCTGATCAACGACGTGCTGCGCGGGGACCGGTCGATCGTGATGGTGGCCAGCCGCAACCCCGAATCCGAGACTCCCACGCCGGACGAGCTCTACTCGGTCGGGGTGCTCGGCACCGTCGCCCGGATGATTCGCGTTCCCGACGGCACGCTGCGCGTCCTGATCCAGGGCTCGCAACGGGTGACGCTCGATCGCTGGGTGGAGAGCGAGCCCTACCTGATCGCCGAGATCGCCGAGGCGCCCGACGTGGTCAAGCAGACCAATCAGCTGACCGCCCTGATGCGCAACGTCCAGCAGACCTTCACGAACATCGTCGCCGCGGTGCCCTACCTCCCGGAGGAGCTGCAGCTGATGGTCGCAAACGTCGAGGATCCCAGCGCGCTGGCCAATCTGATCGCGGGCGCGCTGCGGTTGAAGACCGAGGAGAAGCAGGCGCTGCTGGAGGAGCGCGATGTGGCCAAACGACTGCGGCGGCTGTCGGAGATCCTCGCCCGCGAGCTCGAGGTGGTGGAGATCGGGACCAAGATCCAGTCCCAGGTCCAGTCCGAGCTGGAGAAGGGCCAACGCGAGTACTTCTTGCGCCAGCAGCTGAAGGCGATCCAAGAAGAGCTCGGGGAAGCCGACGAGGTCCAGGGCGAGGTCAACGAGCTGCGCGAGCGGATCGACGCGATCAACCTGCCCGAGGACGTCCGCAAGCAGGCCGACCGCGAGCTCTCCCGGTTGGCCCGGCTGCAGCCGGCGATGGCGGAATATGGCGTCGTGCGCGGATATCTCGAGTGGATCGCCGCGCTGCCCTGGGACAAGGCGACTCCGGACAACCTCGACCTGGTCCACGCCCGCAAGGTCCTCGACCAGGACCACTACGACATCGAGCAGGTCAAGGAGCGGATCCTCGAATTCCTCGCCGTGCGATCGCTCACCGAAGGGAAGGACCAGCAGCCGGCGGGCTCGATTCTCTGCTTCGTCGGCCCGCCAGGGGTCGGCAAGACCTCGCTTGGTCGCTCGGTGGCGCGTGCCCTCGGCCGCGAGTTCGAGCGGATCAGCGTCGGCGGGGTGCGCGACGAGGCCGAGATCCGTGGGCACCGCCGCACGTACATCGGCGCGATGCCCGGGACGATCATCCGCGCGCTCCGGGACGCCGGCGCCAACAACCCGCTGCTGATGATCGACGAGATCGACAAGATGGGCGCGGATTTCCGCGGGGATCCGTCGAGCGCGATGCTCGAGGTGCTCGACCCCGAGCAGAACCACTCGTTCCGCGATCACTACCTCGACCTCCCGTTCGACCTGTCAAACGTGATGTTCGTGACCACGGCAAACACGCTCGACACGATCCCCGGCCCGCTGCGCGATCGGATGGAGGTGATCCGTCTGGCTGGCTACACCGAGGCGGAGAAGCTCGAGATCGCGCGGCGCTATCTGGTCGCGCGCCAGATCGCCCGCAACGGCTTGACCAAGAGCCGGATCGCCTTCAGCGACACCGCGCTGAAGGCGATCATCTCCGATTACACGCGCGAGGCCGGGGTGCGCCAGCTCGAGCGCGAGATCGGGAGCATCTGTCGCAAGGTCGCCCGGCAGGTCGCCGAAGGCAAGGCCGGACGCAGGCTGACGATCACCGAGCCGCGCGTCCACGAGCTGCTCGGCAAGCGCCGGTTCTTCTCCGAAGCGCGGCGGCGAACCTCGCGGCCGGGCGTGGCCACCGGGCTGGCCTGGACTCCGGTGGGGGGCGAGGTGCTGTTCATCGAGGCGACGGCGATGCCGGGCCGGGGTCGCCTGACCATCACAGGCCAGCTCGGCGACGTGATGAAGGAGTCGGCGCAGGCGGCGCTCTCCTACGTTCGCAGCGAAGCCACCGAGCTCTTTCCCGAGCTCGCCGAGGACTGGTTCGCCATCCACGACATCCACATCCACGTGCCGGCCGGCGCAACCCCCAAGGACGGCCCCAGCGCCGGCGTGGCGATGGTGACCGCGCTGGCGTCGCTGCTCTCCGGCAGACCCGTCCGCGGCGATGTGGCGATGACCGGGGAGATCACCCTGACCGGCCAGGTGCTGCCGATCGGCGGGCTCAAGGAGAAGGCGCTGGCCGCTCAGCGCAACGGCATCAAGATCGTGGTGGCGCCGGCCCGCAACGAGCAGGACATCGACGAGATCCCCGAGCACCTGCGCAAGGACCTCGAGTTCCGCTTCGTGGCGGAGGTCGGCGAGGTGCTGGAGGCCGCGCTGCAGCGGCGCCCGTCGCGCAAACGGGCTGCCGCCATGACCTGAGCGCGGTAGTGCGTCGGTTGTGTCCGGGCCGGGCCTAAGGGGTAGGGTTATCGTCATCCACTTCGCCACGAGCTCGAGGAGAGCCATGCCAAAGCTAAGTAAGAAGGCGGCAGCTGCGGTGCCGTTCAACCCGGCCGACGTTGTCGAAATCGCCAAGAGCAACCCGTACATCGCCCGTCTGATGGACGATCCCAGCATCCGGGACAACGTCCAGAAGGCGGTCGAGTCCGGGCGTAAGGTGATCGACCGACTCAGCAGTGGCAAGACCACGCCGAAGACGCTGCTCGAGGACAAGAAGCTGCAGGCCGAGCTCCGGACCGCGATCGAGGCGATTCGGGATGCCACCACCGCACTCACCGACGCGCCGAAGAAGGCCAAGAAGGCCAAGAAGCGTGGCCGCAAGGTCGCGATCGTGGTCATCGGCAGCGGCGCCGCCCTGGCCGGCTCCGAGGGGCTGCGCTCAAAGGTCCTGGACACCCTGTTCGGTGCCGAGGAGGAGTTCCAGTACACCCCGCCCGCCGGTCCGCCGACCGAGTCGCCGGCCAGCCCTGTGAGCGCCGTCTGACCCTCGACTGCCGTGTTCGCCCGCGACCGAGCTGCGCGCTCGGTCGGCGGGCGTCACTAGACTTGCTCGTCAGTGGAGGCCGCCAGCGCAACCGATCTACCCCGTCCACGCGAGCTAGCCGGTGATCGGGCCGCGCGGATCGTCGAGGCGATGCGGGTCAGCGTCGCGGCCCGCGGGATCGCCGGCGCGACCTTCGACCACGTAGCCCGCGAGGCGGGCGTCTCGCGGGGGCTGTTGCACTACTACTTCGGGACCAAGGAACGTCTCCTGGTCGAGGTGGTCCGCCGTGAGTGCGACCTGCGTAAAGAGCGCCTGGAGGACGCGCTCGCCGCCGCGGCCGGGGCGGAAGACGTGCTCGATGCGCTGGTCAGCACGTTCGAGGACTTCCTGGGGGAGGGGCCGACTCCCGCGGTCATGTTCTACGAGATGACCACTCTGGCCCAGCGCAACCCCGAGATCGCCACCGAGCTCGCCGAGCTCGGCCGCAGCACTCGGTCGCACATGGCCGATGCGCTGCAGGCCAAGCAGCAGGCAGGTCTGCTCGAGCTCCGCGTCGACCCCGACACCGCCTCGCTATTCCTGTTCGCGTTGGCCGACGGCGTCACCATGCGCCGCCTGAGCGAACCCGAGCTCGACATCACCGCCCTGATGGACCAGGCCGTGGCGGCCGCGCGCTCGGTCTTCGTGTAGCGACCCGGCTCCGGTCGAAATGCGCCGGATAGCCGCCCTTGCCAGCGCCGGCATCGTGATCCTGCTGTTGGTCGTCGCGCAGCTGGTGCTCCCCGGCATCGCCGCTCAGCGGATCCGCGATCAGCTCGCCAAGTCCGGCACGGTGCTGGAGGTCAAGGTGTCGGCGTTTCCAGCTGTGGAGTTGCTCTGGCACCAGGCGGACAAGGTGGTGGTGCGGATGGCCAACTACCGCTCGGGCTCGGGTAAGCTCGGCAGCACGCTCGATCAGAGCTCCGACGTGGGCACGCTCGACGCCTCGGCCGCCCGGCTGACCACTGGCCTGCTGACTGTGCACAACGCGGTGCTGTACAAGCGGGGCAACGTGCTCACCGGCAGCGCGGAGGTGCTGGAGAGCGACTTGCGCTCGGCTGTGCCGTTTCTCCAGTCGGTCACCCCGATCGCCTCCTCGGGCGGCCAGCTGACGCTTCAGGGGACGGCGACGGTCTTCGGCGTGACGGCGACCATCCCCGCCTCCGTCGGCATCCAGAACGGCGCCCTGCTGGTACAGCCGGACGTGCCCTTCGGCGGACTGGCCACGATCACGATCTTTAAGGACCCGCACGTCGAGGTCCAGAGCCTCAACGCCACCGCTACGGCCACCGGCTTCTCGGTTTCCGCCCGGGGCCGGCTGCGCTGAGGGCTGCTCAGCGCAGATAGACGGCGAAGAAGTCCCGGTCCTCCGGGGTTAGGTATCGCTGGGGCGAGCGGTCCATGTTCGGCAGCAGATTCGCCGCGCCGGCCGCGCCCGGCCGGTGGTAGGTGATGAAGCTGGTCCAGTAGGTGTTGATGTCCAGCTCCATCGCCCGGACGGCCCCGGCCCTGATCATGATCGCGGCCAGCGACCCGACGGTCTGGTCATTGGCGGCCGCGTAGATCAGGTTCCCGCGCCGATCCACCCCGACCGATGAGCGCCAGACACGGACCGCGTTGCCCAGCGTGGCCCCCCACTCCGGGCCGTCCGAGAGGTTCGGATTCGGGCGGCCGCCTTTGACGATCAGGGGCAGGTTCTGGCGCGCATAGGAGATGTTCGGCCCCGCGCTCGCGCCGCCGGTCCAGGCGCGCACGTCGAGCCTTCCGTCCCGGTATCGGATCAGCGTGGCCACTCCGGGCTTCATCGGGGCGTAGGTGTGGTCCGCGACCGCGAACCCACCGCCGGAGTCGCGCAGCTTGAAGCCACTGTTGAACGTGGCCACGAGTCGAGGACGTAGCCGTTGCGGCACCTCCATCGGACCGCGGGACGGCAGCGAGGCGGCCGGCTCGAGCCGCCCCGGATAGAGCCAGGTGGCGGTCCGCGTGTGGTCGATCCAGGCCACGCCGGCCACCATCCGGGGGTAGTTCGGATCCGGGCGGAAACTGGTGATCAGCACCGGCGGTCGCCCGCCCCCGGCGGCAGATGTCGCGCGCCAGCGGCCCTCGCCCGCCAAGGCGGGATGGATCACCGGCGGCACCGGTCGCGGACGGTAGAAGTGGACTTTGCGCTGGGCGGGGACGGCCGAAGGCAGATCGACACCCGGCTGGGCGGGAAGGCTGCGGAGGCTCGGCCCGCCGGTGGACGGCGCGGTCAGGGAGTAATAGATCGATTCAGCTTTGTTGACCAGCCCGCGGGCGCCGTTGTCGCGCATCCACTCGACGGTCCGGATGCCCAGGCTCGAATCCGAACGCTGGGTCACCACGCCGGCGTAGGAAATGAGCGCCGGGAGCAGGCAGAGGCAAGCGGCGATCGCCGCGACCCGACGGACGCGTCGGGCCCGTTCCCCGCGTGACGAGGGATGGGAGCCGGTCAGCTGGAGCGAGGGCGGCGGCGGGGATCGGCGGGGAGTCTGCACTGGCATGGGGGAGAAACGTAGAGCTATGCTGACCATCGCCGCCTAAAGACTCCCTGAGAGGGTTTTCACGATTCTCACACGTAGTCTTGAGGAACGCCACATACCGTGACGCCAATGTCCGTCCGAAGAGGAAGCGCCAGGCGCGGCCTGCGCCCGCGCTTACCTCTCGCCGACGGGGCGCCGATCCCGCTGGTGGAGGCCGCGGATCCGCTCGCCGTCCGGCCGAGCCGCGGACACGTACGCGCGGCGCTGGTCACCGCCCGTCCCCGACAGTGGATAAAGAACGTGCTGGTCATCGCCGCGGCGGGGGCGGCGGGAGCGCTCGGACGCGACGATGTGCCGGTCCGGGTTCTGCTCGCGGGGGTGGCGTTCTGCCTGCTGGCCTCCGGTGTCTACGCGATCAACGACGTGCACGACGCGGCGGAGGATCGACTGCATCCGCGCAAGCGCTTTCGCCCGGTGGCGGCGGGGGAGCTCAGCGCTGGCGCAGCGGTGGGCCTCGGCCTCACCCTGATGGCCTTCGGCCTCGCCCTCTGCGCCGCGATCAGTCTCCCGCTCGCCGGAGTCGGCACCGGCTACATCGCGCTGACCCTGAGCTACGCGCTGCTCTGGCGCCGGGTGCTGTGGCTCGACATCATCGCCATCGCCGGCGGCTTTGTCCTCCGGGCGCTGGCCGGCGGCGTCGCGGCTCCGGTTGGCCTGTCGCGTTGGTTCGTGCTCGTGGTCAGCGCCGCGGCGATCATGGTCGCGGCGGGAAAGCGCTGGGCCGAGCTTCAGCGCAGCGCGGCGCAGGGCGCCGGTCGGCGCGGCGTGCTCGAGCGGTACACCGCCGGGCGCTTACGGGCAGTGCTGGTGGCCAGCGGTGCCGCAGCCATGTTCGCGTACTGCGCGTGGGCCTTCTCGCTCCTGACCTACCAGGGCGTTCCCTGGCGGCCGATCTCGATCCTGCCGTTCGCCGCCTGCCTGCTCCGCTATGCCTGGCTGGTCAGGGCGGGGGCCGGCGAGGCGCCGGAGGACCTGATCGTCGGAGATCGCCTGCTTGCGCTGGCGGCGGCGGCCTGGATCATCGTATTCGCGGTGGGGGTTCAAGTTGGCGCCTGAGACGATGGCGCCGGAGAAGATGCTCGTCACCACCGCCACCGCCAAGTTCCTCAGCGGATGGGGCGGTGGGCCGCAAGCGCGTGTCTCCGTGGTGCGCGCCGCGGATGAGGCGGAGCTACGCGCCGCGGTGGCCCGCGCCCAAGCCGAGCGGAGCTGCTCGTCGGCGGCCCGCATCCACACCGGAGCGATCGCCCGCGGGCTGGGCCGCAGCTACGGCGACGCGGCTCAGCTCGGCGGGGGCCTGGTCATTGACACCACTCGCCTGATCGGCTGCGAGTTCGACCCCCGGGCGGGCACGGTGACCGCCCAGGCCGGGGTGACGCTCGGCCGGCTCCTGGCCGAGCTGGTGCCCGCCGGCTGGATCGTCCCGGTGTTGCCCGGCACCCAGCACGTCACCATCGGCGGGGCGATCGCCAGCGACATCCACGGCAAGAATCACGGCGCTGTCGGCACCTTCGGCAGGCATGTGACCGAGCTGGGGCTGCTCACCGCCGGCGGCGAGGTCCGGGAGCTCGCGCCCGGCTCGGATGACGGCCTGTTCGAGGCGACGGTCGGCGGGATGGGGCTGACCGGGGTGATCCTCTGGGCCACGGTGAAGTTGCGGCCGGTCCGGGGCCCGATGCTGTCCGTGGACACGGACCGGGCGGAGGATCTCGATGCCGCGCTGGCGCTGCTCTCGGAGCCCGGCGGTCCCCACCGGGTGGCCTGGATCGACATGCTCGGTTCTCGTGCTGGACGGGGGGTGGTGACCCGCGCCGCCGACTCCGACGCGCCGTACGAGCGCGGTGGAGACGGAGCCACCGTCAGGGCCCGGGCGACAGTTCCCGAGCGGTGGCCTGGAGGTCCGCTGCGCGTGAGCACGGCGATGGCGTTCAACGAGCTCTGGTTCCGTCGGGCGCCGCGCCACGAGCGGGGCCGGCTGGAACCGCTGGGCCGCCACTACTTCCCCCTCGACGTGCTCAACCGCTGGCCGAGGCTCTACGGTCGTCACGGAATGCTGCAGTACCAGCTGGCGGTCCCCCGCGGCAGCGAGGATGTCCTGACGTTGGTGAGCGAGATCCTGGCCCGGGCCAAGGTGCCGTGTTACCTCGCGGTGCTCAAGGACTTCGGCGCCGCCGGCCCCCCGCCGCTCTCGTTTCCGATCGCCGGCTGGACGCTCGCGCTGGACCTGCCCCGCGCCGCGGAGGGCTTGTACGAAGCGCTGATGCGCTGCGACGAGCTGGTGGCCGAGCGAGGCGGTCGCGTCTACTTCGCCAAGGATGCCCGCATGCGCCCGGGCGTCGTCGAGGCCATGTATCCCCGTCTGAGCGAGTGGCGCGCCGTCCGAGACGCCGTTGATCCCGATGGCTTGTGGCGCTCGGACATGGCGCTGCGCACGGGCCTGGTCGGCGGTAGCAGGTGACGAACGTCCTGCTGATCGGCGGAACCTCCGAGATTGGGCTGGCGATCGTGCGGCGGCTGGCGGCCCAGGAGCTGGTCCGCCCGTACCTGATCGGGCGGGATCCCGATGGCCTGGCCGCCGCGCTGGAGACGCTGCGAGCCGCCGGCTGCGTCGAGGGACGAATCGGAGTGACCGACGCCGAGCATCCGGCCGAGCACGAGGCCGTCCTTCAGGAGGCGTTCGCCGAGCCGGGCGGGGTCGACGTCGTGGTGCTCGCGGTCGGGCAACTCGGCGCGCAGGCCGGTCTGGAGGCCGACCACGCCGACGCGGTGGCGATCCTGAGCGTGAACGTGGTCGGGGCGGGATCGCTGCTGATCGCGTCGCTGCGGCGACTGCGCGATCAGGGTTCGGGCACCCTGGTCGTGCTCTCGAGCGTCGCGGCCGAGCGTCCGCGGGCGGCGAACGCGATCTACGGCGCCGCCAAGTCCGCGCTCGACGCGCTCGCCCAGGGCCTCGCCGACGCGTCGGCCGGCAGCGGCGTACGCGTCCTGGTGGTGCGCCCGGGCTTCGTCCACACGCGCATGACCGCCGGTCTGCCGGCGGCGCCGTTCGCCACCACTCCGGAGGCTGTCGCCACCGCAACCGTCCGGGCGCTGGCCGGCGATGCGCACACGATCTGGGTTCCGCCCGTGCTCCGGTTCGTGTTTGCCGCCCTGCGGCACGTGCCGCGTCCGATCTACCGGAGGCTCCCACTGTGAGGCCCAGCCCGCTCCTGATCGATGTGGCGATCGCCGTCCTGTGCGCGTTGGTCGTGCTGATCGTCTCCCCCGGGGTGGCGGTCGACGCGATCATTGCCCTGCTCGTGCTGGCCGGATGTGCGGTCAGTCTCGCGCTCAGCCGCCGGGGCCGGCGGGGGCGGCGACGCATGGCCCGGGGCCGCGCCGGAGGGGTCTTCACTCGCCGGCGCGGACCGCAGTGAACCGGCGAGACGCCGGGGACCGTCTGCTACGTTAACCGACGGTAAATCGGCTGGCCGCGAGCCGAGTGCTGGAGGCAGCTCATCCCGAGGCACCCATGGGGGCATTGATGACACGCCGCGGCCACGCGAGAACATCCGACCGTATCTGTGCGGTACCCACACGAGCGCTGCTGCTCGCGGCCGTGCTCGCGCTCGGGCTGGTGCTCGCGCCGGCGGCTGGAGCAACCACGCCCCTCCTCACCGGCACGGTCAGCAATGCCTCGAACCTGTCGGGGGCGACGTCGGTGGCGATCTCTGGCCATTACGCGTATACGACGTCGTATGCGTCGGGGCAGTTGACGGCGGTCGATATCTCCAATCCGTCGAATCCGGTGGTGGCGGGTTCCAGCCCGTCCGCCACGTACCTGATGAACGCCTCGACCGTGAATATCGCGGGGGGCTTCGCCTACGTCGCGAGCAAGAACCGCAATGGGCCGTGTCTGCCGGGACCCTCCCCGATGTGCTCGAGCGGGACCAACGACGACGGCACCGGCAACAGCCTGACCGTTCTGAACATCTCTACCAACCCGGCTCAGCCGCAGATCGTCGGGCACGTGAGCGACCCGACGAAGCTGTTCGGGGCCTATGGGGTGGCGATCTCGGGGAACTACGCGTATGTGGCGGCGCAGGGGTGTTTGAGCGGTCAGCCGTGTCCGAATGCGGGGGTGGGGGATTCGTTCGAGGTGGTGGACGTGAGCGATCCGCGCATCCGATGATCGTGGCTTCGCTGGCCAACTCGGCCCTCCCGGGGACCTGGGCCGGCACGAACGCCTTGCGTCATGTGTGTTCGGTGACGGTGTCGGGTCATTACGCATACGTGACGGCGGCCTACAGCGCGGAATCGGCTGACGATCATCGACATCGCCAATCCGTTGGCGCCGGTGATCGTGTCCTCGCTGGCGGATCCGTCGATTCATTTTCCCGTGGATGTGGCGGTAAAGGGCAGCTTCGCCTACGTGGCCGATCAGGCCATGTGCGTTGGGTAGGGTCGAGGTGGTCGACGTCAGCCACCCGGCGGCCCCGCATGTCGTCGCTACGGTGACCGATCCGGCGACGTTGGATGGCGCGTATCGGATCCGGTTGAACGGGAATTTCGCGTATGTCTCGGGTGTATACGCGGCCACGGTGACGGCGATCGACATCTCCAATCCGCAGAGCCCGCAGGAGGCCGGCCATCTGACCGATACGGCGCATCTGAACCGGACGACGGGGCTCGACGTCGATCCGACCGGGACCTATGTGGTGGCGAACTCGCCGTTCCTGTCCACGGAGAGCAACTCGGTCTATCCGACATTTCCGAAAAACACGGGCACCGTCTCGGTGATCCTGCTCCATCCGCAGGCGCCGGTCCTCACGGCGGTGCCATCGATCTCAGGGATTGCGAAGCAGGGCAATCTGCTCACGGCGTCGCCGGGTGCCTGGCTGGGCACCCCGGCGCCGACGTTCGGCTATCAGTGGTCCGACTGCGATGCTGCCGGCGCGAACTGCAAGGCGATCTCAGGTGCGACCTCCACGACCTACACGGCGACCGCCAACGACGTCGGATCTAGGCTGGAGTTCGCCGTGCGCGCGAGCAATGCCGTGGGGACGAGCCTGGCTCAGGCTTCGCCCACATCGGTCGTGGCCGGACCGCCCGGTCCGCCGCCCACCCCGAAGCCCGTGATCAGCGGGCTGCGCCAATCGGCCAAGACCTGGCGGACGGGCGCCAAGCTGGCCCACATCAGCGCGGCGGCAAAGCACGGCAAGAAGCGCCCGCCGGTCGGCACCAGCTTCTCGTTCACGCTCAATCTGCCCGCCGGGCTGACGTTGGCGTTCACGAAGCAGTCGAGTGGACGGAAGGTCAAAGGCCAGTGCCGCCGCGCGACGGCGCAAAACCATCGACGGCCCCACTGCAAGCTCAGCGTGCCTGCCGGCCAGCTCGTCTTCGCGGCGCACAAGGGCGTGAACAAGGTCAGCTTTGCCGGCCGTCTCTCGCACACCCGCAAGCTGGGACCCGGTCACTACACGCTCACGCTCACCGCGATCGCCGCAGGTAAACGGTCAGATGCCAGGACCATCGCCTTCACGATCGCCAGCTGAGCGCACGGGGACTCCGGACCCCTCCCCAGGGCCGAACCCGCCTCGCCCCCAAAGGCGCGCTGGTACGATCAGTCGTGAGTGGGTCGGCTTCGCAGCAGGCGGAGCTCCACAAGGGCAATCTGATTTCCACGGGCGATCCGCCTGTCGGGGGGCTTTGATGCTGGGACCAGGTGGCCGGCTTTCCGGTCACGCGAAACGATCCAGTCGCCGCGGCACAACAGTGCTGCGCGGGCTGCTGGTCGCCGCGGTGGCCCTCTTGAGTCTGGTCTTGGTACCGGTCGCCGGGGCGGCGACCGGTCCCGGGTTGAGTGGATTCACGAGCCCTGATCCGAATCTGGCCGGGGCCACGTCGGTGGCGATTTCCGGGAATTACGCCTATACGACCGCGTACTCCGCGGGGGAGTTGACGGCGGTCGATTTCTCCAATCCCGCGGCTCCGGTGGTGGCGGGCTCGAGCGCTTTCTCGACGGGTTTGGTGGGGGCCTCGACGGTGAACATCTCCGGCGGCTACGCGTACGTGGCGAGCAAGAACCGCAACGGGCCCAACGGGTCGGGCAGCAACGACGACGGCAGCGGGAACAGCCTGACGATCCTCAATATCTCCACGAATCCGGCGCAGCCGCAGATCGTGCGCCAGATCACCGACACGACGAAGTTGTTCGGGGCCTACGGCGTCGCGATCTCGGGAAACTATGCGTATGTGGCCGCCCAGGGGTGTCTGAGCGGCCAGCCATGCCCGAATCCAGGCGTGGGGGATTCGTTTGAGGTCGTCGACGTGAGCAACCCGGCGTCAGCGACGATCGTGGCCTCGCTGTCCAACTCGGCTCTGCCCGGGGCCTGGGCCGGCACGAACGCTCTGCACCATGCATGCTCGGTGACGGTGTCGGGTCATTACGCATACGTCACCGCGGCCTACAGCGCCAAGGTGACGATCATCGACATCGCCAATCCGCTGGCGCCGGTGATCGTGTCCTCGCTGGCAGATCCCTCGATCCATTTTCCCGTGGATGTCGCGGTGAAGGGCAACTATGCCTACGTGGCCGACCAGGCGTCAGGACTCGGGCGGGTCGAGGTGCTCGATGTCAGCAACCCGGCGAGCCCGCACGTCGCGGCTACGGTGACCGATTCTGCGACATTGGATGGCGCGTATCGGATCCGGTTGAGAGGGAACTTCGCCTACGTCTCGGGCGTGTACGCCGCCACGGTGACGGCGATCGATATCTCCGACCCGCTGAATCCGCGCGAGGCCGGGCATCTGACCAGCACGGCCCATCTGAACCGGACGACCGGGCTAGACGTCGATTCGACCGGCACCTACGTCGTCGCCAACTCGCCCTATCTCTCGACGCAGAGCAACTCGATCTACCCGCCGTACGCGGCGCTGACGGGCACCGTCTCGGTGATCCGTCTTGACCCGACGCTGATCGGGGTCAGCATCTCCGCAAATCCGCCGAATCCGACGACGCAGACGGGCGCGAGCTTCACGTTCGCTCCCACCGACGCGGTCTCCACCTTGTCCTGCAGCCTGGACGGCGCGCCGCTGGGGCCCTGCACGACCGCGACGACGCAGGTCTACAGCGGGCTGGCCGCCGGCACGCACACATTCACGGTAAAGGCTGCCGATGCCGCAGGGAACGTCTCCTCGGCCAGCTATTCCTGGACGATCCAACAGGCTCCGGCCAACACGATCGCCCCGAGCATCTCGGGCACGGCTTCTCCCGGCAGTCAACTGACCGCTTCGCCCGGAACGTGGACGGGCGTGCCTGCGCCCACGTTCACCTACACCTGGGCCGACTGCAATTCGGCGGGCGCCGGCTGCGGCGCCCCGATCCCGGGCGCGACCTCGTCGACCTACACGGTGCGGGCCGCGGATGTCGGCTTCACGCTCGAGGTCACGGTCACGGGCAGCAACGGGGTTGGGACCGCACAGTCCGTCACCTCGGCTCATACCGCGGTGGTCACCAACACGACGTCAGCCCCGGTCAACACGTTGGCGCCGTCGATCTCCGGCACCGCCTCCCAGGGCCAGACGTTGACCGCTTCCCCCGGTACGTGGACGGGCGTGCCCGCGCCCAGTTCACCTACACGTGGGCCGATTGCAATTCGGCGGGCGCCGGCTGCAGCGCCCCGATCGCGGGCGCGACCTCGTCGAGCTACACGGTGCGGGCAGCCGATGCCGGTTTCACGCTCGTGGTCACGGTCACGGGCCACGGCGCGGGTTCCTCGTCGGCGATGTCGGCGCATACCGCGGTGGTCACATCGCGTCCGGGCAATACTGCGCTGCCGGCGATCTCCGGAACGGCATCTCAGGGCAGTCACCTGACCGCGTCGCCGGGCACGTGGACGGGGTTCCCGGCGCCGACCTTCAGCTACCAGTGGACCGATTGCGACTCGGCGGGCGCCCACTGCGGCGCGATCTCGGGCGCCACATCGTCGACTTACTCCCTCGGCGCGACTGACGTCGGACACACGGTGCGGGTGCTCGTGGCAGGGACCAACTCGGCCGGCTCCAGCCTGGCCACCTCGGGCGCCACCGGCGTGGTCAGTCCGCTGCCCCTGCCGGTCCTGACGCCGGTGATCACAGGGGTGAGGCAATCCGCCAAGACCTGGCGGGAAGCCGGCAAGCCCAAGCACCCGACCAAGAAGCACCCGCCGACCGGCACGACATTCTCGCTGACTCTCAACGAGTCGGCGAGCGTCAGCTTCAGCTTCTCGCTCAAGACGGCGGGACGAAAGGCCAAGGGTCACTGCGTGAAGCAAACCGCTCAGAACCGCCACCAGTCGCGCTGCACGCTCAAGTCCGCGGCCGGCACGCTCGTCCTCACCGCCCATGCCGGCGTCAACAAGATCAGCTTCGCCGGTCACCTGCCGCAGGGCAAGAAGCTCCGGCCCGGCTCCTACACGGTGTCGATCACTGCGACCGCGGCGGGCAAACGCTCCAAGGCCAAGACGCTCAGCTTCACGATCGCTCCCTGACGGCGGCTACGCCTCAGCGGTCGAGCTTGGGCGAGCGCTCCCTGACGGCGGTAGCTACCCGCCAAACGCCTCAGCGGTCGAGCTTGGGCGAGCTCCATGGCGCGCGGAGGCGGCGCTCGATCTCGGCGCCGACGTCGTCGATCCCGATCCGGGTCTGCGCGAGGCTGTCCCGGTCGCGCAGCGTGACCGTCCGGTCCTCGAGCGACTGGTGGTCGATGGTCACCGCCCAGGGGGTCCCGATCTCGTCCTGGCGCCGATAACGGCGACCGATCGCGCCGCCCTCGTCGTACTCGGCCTGGACGCGGTCTCGGAGGTCGCGATAAACCTCGCGGGCGAGCTCCGGCTGCCCGTCCTTCTTGACCAGCGGCAGGACCGCGACCTTCACCGGCGCGAGCAGCGGATGCAGCCGCAGGACCGTGCGGCCCTCGCCCTCGATCTGGTCCTCGTCATAGGCGTCGACGAGGAACGCGAGCATCGCCCGATCGGCGCCGGCGGCGGGCTCGATCACGTGCGGGACGTAGCGCTCGCCGCTGGCGGTGTCGACGTATTCGAGCTTCTGCCCCGAGGCCTCGGCATGGGCCTTCAGGTCGAAGTCGCCGCGGTTGGCGATGCCCTCGAGCTCGGACCATCCGATCGGGAAGAGGTATTCGACATCGCTGGTGGCGGAGCTGTAGTGCGACAGCTCGTCGGCGTCGTGGGCGCGCAGGCGGAGATGGTCCTCGCGGATTCCCAGCGCCAGGTACCAGCTCCGGCGCTGCTCGAGCCAGTGATCGAACCATCTTTGAGCGTCCTTCGGGGGGACGAAGTACTCCATCTCCATCTGCTCGAACTCCCGCGTGCGGAAGATGAAGTTGCCCGGCGTGATCTCGTTGCGAAAGCTCTTGCCGATCTGGGCGATCCCGAACGGCGGCTTCTTGCGCGAGAACTGAAGGTAGTTCTTGAAGTTGAGGAAGATGCCCTGAGCCGTCTCGGGACGCAGGTACACGGTGGAGCCCTCGGCCTGGACGGCCCCGACCGTGGTCTCGAACATCAGGTTGAACTCGCGGGCCTCGGTCAGGTCGCAGTCCGGGGTCTCGCCCGGCCGCTTCGAGGGCTTGCGGCCGCAGAGGGCGTCCTGGATGTGGTCGGCACGGAAGCGCAGCTTGCACGTGCGGCAGTCGATCAGCGGATCGGTGAAGCCCGCCAGGTGACCGCTCGCCCGCCAGGTCGCCGGGTGCTGGATGATCGCCGAGTCCAGCGCCACCACGTCGTCGCGTTCCTGCAGCATCGCGCGCCACCACTGGGCCTTGATGTTGTTCTTAAGCAGCACGCCGTAATGGCCGTAGTCATAACTCGACCCGAGCCCACCGTAGATCTCGCTGCTGGGGAACACGAACCCCCGCCGCTTGCACAGCGAGACGATCTTGTCCATGGTGACTGGCTCTTGGTCCACGGTGGCGGATCCTAGATCAAGGCGTCCTCGAGAATTCGCGCCAGCCCTCGAGCTAGCCCCGAAGGGGCCTGGCACTCTGGCCCTGAGAGTGCCAAGGAATCGGCGGAGATAGCCGTGGCTCGGGCTATACTGAGGTCACGATGCCGATCTACGAGTTCCGCTGCAAGAAGGGGCATACGTTCGAGGTCATGCAGCGCATGAGCGACGATCCAGTCACCAACTGCACCGTCTGCGGAGCATCGGTCGAGCGCGTTTTCCACCCGATCGCTGTCCACTTCAAGGGCTCGGGCTTCTACAACACCGACTACGGCACCCGCAAGCGCTCCCGGGAACAGAAGGAATACTCCGACGGCAAAGCGGCGAAGGACAAGGAGTCGAGCAAGTCGGAATCGAAGAACTCGAACGGTTCCAAGCCCGACGGGGCCGGCAAGTCGGACTCCGGCGCCAAGTCCAAGCCCGCCTCACCCGCGCCGGCGTCCTCGTCGAAGTCGGACTAGCCGACTGATCCGCGGCGTGCCGTTCGGCGCGTCGGGGCCGAACGTCGACGGCGGCAGGGAGCGGAAGAGACGCTTGACTGCGCCGGAACGTGGTTGGAAACCCTCACCAGCACCGGAGGGTGTCCGATATCCCGAACTATTTGCGGGTTATGTAGCAATGCCCGCCGGCCAGGGCTCGCCTCTCCCTCGCCGTCCGCTTGAGGCACGGGCCGTCGCTCGAGGCACGGGCCGTCGCATTGAGCAAGGCGCCGTCGAATTGAACCAGGCGCAGTCGAATTGAGTCAGGCGCCGTCGGATTGAGCCCGGCCGCAGCCACGGATGCAGGGCGTCGCCGCCCTACATCCGGGGGAACTCCTCCCTAATGGCGGACGGCGCGCTTGACGCTGTGCTTTGCGGCGGCCTTTTTCTTGCCGGGTTCGGTGGTGGTGCCACCGCCCTTATGGCCGATCGTCTTGAACTCCTGATCGCCGCCGAGGATGGTGTGACCACTGCTCACGCAGACGAGCTGGAAGTGGTACTCGGTGCCCTCGTCGAGGCCAGTGATCCTCGCCCTGAGCTGGACCGGCTTCATCCCCGCCGCGATGTGTTGGTTGGGGGTGACGAAGCCGTAGGCCTTCGTCTTGCCGTATTGGAAGTGGCACGTCGCTCTCGAGCCGTTGGGGTTGACCTCGCCCCTGAGGACGGCCGTATGCCCTCTGATCTCAACGGCCGGGAGGGTGTGAACGAACGGGCTCGGGCAGTAATCGTCAGCCCCGAGACTGCAGTCCCGGGTGGACGCCGCCGCAGGTCCCGAAGACAGCGCCAGCGCGGCCGCCACAGATGCAGTAGCCGATGCCAGGAGAAAAGTTGACTTGGACCTCACGAAACCCGCCTTTCTGGATTAATGCGTTTTAGCAGATCTGGCGGGGGTTTGGGGCACTAGCGCTCGAACATTCGTTGATTTCCCCCTCATCCGCTCAAGAGTTTAGTGACAGCGGCGTGAACAGTCGAGGGCGGGACGACCAGCGCCGCTCCTCCGCCGGGGAGGGTCTCCGAGCCGGTCGGCTTGAGAACGTCCACCGGCGCGGAGCCGCCGAACTCGGACGCCGCGAACAGGGAGAGCAGCGTGAAGCCCCCCATGTCGGTCCTCAGCACGCTCGGCGCGTCCCAGGCCACCCAGGGCAGGTGAAAGAACGTGTGGAGCGTGAACAGCTGCGACTTGACGCCGTTGAGGATCTGCTGCTGGCGCTTCTCGCGGGTGATGTCGTTCTCGGCGGGGTTGCAGCGGTTCTCCCGGGTCCGGGCCAGCGTCAGCGCGTCGCGGCCGTTCAGATGGTGGACGCCGGGTCTGAGGTTGAGGGAGAAACCGCCGTTGGCCGTGCCTCCGCTGATCTGTGAGCAGACGCGGCCGGTCTTCACGGTGACGCCGCCGACGTCGTCGATGAACTTCGGGAAGTTGGCCAGGTTGACGATGATCAGGTGGTTGATCGAGAGTCCCGTGAACCGCTCGACGGTCCTGATCGTCAGCGCGGGCCCGCCCAGCGCATAGGCGGCGTTGATCTTGTTCTGGCCGAACCCCGGGATCGTCGCCACCGTGTCGCGCGGGATCGAGAGCCGTCGGGACACGCCGCCGCCGATCCGCCACAGCATGATCGTGTCGGAGCGGCTGCCGGAGTCCTGGGTGTTGGCGCCGGGCTCCTTGGAGCCAGCAGGACGCTGGTCGGTTCCGAGGATCAGCACGTTGTCGGTCGAGGTCAGCATGTTCCCGCCCGAGGCCAGCGCCGACTCGGCCGAGGCCGGCAGGTTGCCCTGGTTGACCTGGGCGCTGACCAGAAACAGCACGAACGACAGCAGCAGCCAGGCGCCGATCGCGATCGCCAGATACTTCAGCCCTCGCTGCCACGTCCAGCGGCCGCCGGGGCCACCGCGCCAGCGTCGTCGCCGTGCGCGATCGGGAGGTTCCCCGTCGGGACGCTGGGGCAGGGCGACGTCCTCCTCCCCGCGCAGGCGGGACAAAAGCCCCCGCGGGCTCGACCTATATGTGCGGTATGGGCGCTCGTCCTCGCTGGGGCGGGAGCGTTCCTGCCCGCCGTAGACCCGATATGGAGGGTCTTGGGACTGCGCCCGGTTGTCGGGATCGTCGGACATCCAGGCTGTGCATATAGTGACGCGACATGCCTGCCCGGCGCACCATCGGTGTCGACGTGGGCGGGACGAAGCTACTGGCCGGCGCGGTCGATGCTGACCTTGCGGTCCACCATCGCGCCCAGCGGACGGTAGCGGGTCTCGACCAGGCGACCCTCCTTCAGACGGCCGTTGACACGGTCGAAGAGGTCCGCGAGTCCGCGGACGGCGAGGTCGAGGCGGTCGGCTTCGGCATCCCCAGCACGATCGACCAGCGGACTGGGACCGCGGTGATCGCGACCAACCTGCCGCTGACGAACATCGCCTTCGGCGACGTCATGGCCGAGCGCCTCGGGCTGCCGGTCTACGTCGATAACGACGCGAACCTGGCGATTCTGGCCGAGCACCGCGCGGGCGTCGCCCGCGGCTGCCGCGAGGCGGTGATGCTGACGATCGGCACCGGGATCGGTGGGGGCCTGATCCTCCGTGGCGAGGTCTACCGCGGCGCCTCCGGCGCGGCCGGCGAGCTCGGCCACGTGGTGATCGACATGAACGGTCCGCGCTGTCAGGGCAACTGTCCCAACCGAGGCTGCGTCGAGGCGCTGGCGTCCGGGACCGCCCTGGCCCGCGAGGCCCGGCGGGTCGCCCGGGAACGCCCCGCCTCCGGGCTCGGTAGAGCGCTGCTGGATGGGCGTGATCCGGCCGGTCCGTTGGTCACCGAGCTGGCGCACGACGGCGATCCCGCGGCGATCGAGGTGCTCGCGCTGGTCGGCAGTCGCCTCGGCGTGGCGATCGCCAGCATCGTCAACATCTTCAATCCGGAGGTGGTCGTGATCGGCGGCGGCGTGATCGCGGCGGGAGAGTTCCTGCTCGCTCCGGCCCGGGCGACGGTGGCCGCGCGCGCGTTGATCCCGTCGCGGGACGAGGTACGGATCGTGGCCGCGCGGTTCGGCGTCGAGGCGGGGATGATCGGCGCCGCGGCCCTCGCGTTCGATGGCTTGCGATCGCGGGAGGCGGCGGCATGATGACTCACCCGGCGTTGATGGATTCCGAGCGCGCGGGAGGCGGCGGCATGATGACTCACCCGGCGTTCATGGATTCCGAGCGCGAGGGGGAGCGTGCGAGCGAGCGTGCGAGCGAGCTTGCGCGCGTTGGCGAGCGGAGGCGCGGGTGAGCGGGCGGCTGATCGTGTGCCCGACGCCGATCGGGAACCTCGAGGACATCACGCTGCGCGTACTCGCCGCGTTGCGCGAGGCCGACGTGGTCGCGTGCGAGGACACGCGGCGCACGCGCGTGCTGCTGGACCGCTACGGCGTGCGGGCCAAGCTGGTCAGCTACCACGAGCACAACGAGGTTCAGCGTGCGAGCGAGCTCGTTCCGCAGATGCGAAACGGCTCGGTCGTCGCGCTGGTGTCCGACGCCGGGATGCCACTCGTCTCCGATCCGGGCTATGTGCTGGTGCGGGCCTGCGTCGCCGCTGGACTGGCCGTCGAGGTGCTGCCCGGTCCCTCCGCGGCGCTGGCGGCGCTGGTGGCCAGTGCGCTCCCGGCCGACCGCTGGCGCTTCGCCGGCTTCCTGCCGCGTAAGCGCACCGAGCTCGAGCGTGCCTTCGGGTTCACCGAGACGCTGGTGGCGTTCGAGTCGCCGCGGCGGGTGGCGACATCGCTGGCCACGCTGGCGGGGCTCGATCCCGAGCGTCCGGTGGCGGTCTGCCGGGAACTGACCAAGGTCCACGAGGAGGTGGTCCGCGGGACCGCGTCCGAGCTCGCGGCGCGGTACGCCTCCGTGCCGCCCAAGGGCGAGGTGGTGCTGGTCGTCGGGCCGGCGCCGGAGGGCGTCGGTGACCTGGCGACCGGGGTGCAGGCGCTGCGCCGGCTGATCGAATCCGGCGCCAAGCCGCGCACGGCGGCGACCGTCGTGGCCGAGCTGACCGGGACCGGCGCCAACGCGTTATACAAGGCGTTGATGGCCGAGGAAACGCCCTAGGAGCATGTCCTTCTACATCACCACCCCGATCTACTACGTCAACGCGCAGCCGCACCTCGGCCACGCCTACACGTCGATCGCCGCCGACGTGCTGGCCCGGCACATGCGCCAGCGGGGCGAGGACGTGTTCTTCCTCACCGGGACCGACGAGCACGGGGAGCCGGTAGCCGATGCAGCGCGGGAGCTGGGGCTCGAGCCGAAGGAGCTGGCCGATCGCAACGCCGAGCGGTTCAAGGCGCTGATGCCGACGTTGAACGTCTCCAACGACTTCTTCATCCGCACCTCCGACGAGCAGCACAAGCAGAAGGTCCAGGAGGTCCTCCAGCGGGTCCATGACAACGGGCACGTGTACAAGGGCCTCTACGAAGGCTGGTACTGCCCACGGTGCGCCGACTTCAAGGTCGAGAACGAGATCCTGGAGGGCAACCGCTGTCCGATCCACGAGATCGAGTTGACGCGGGAGCAGGAGGAGAACTGGTTCTTCCGGCTCTCGACCTTCCAGGAGCCGCTCGAGCGGCTCTACACCGAGCATCCAGGCTTCGTGATGCCGGCCCGCCACTTCCGTGAGGCGAGCTCATTCATCGCCCAGGGGCTGCAGGACGTCTCCCTGTCCCGCGGCCGGTTGAAATGGGGCGTCCAGGTGCCGTGGGACCCCAGCCACGTCTTCTACGTGTGGTTCGACGCGCTGCTCAACTACTACACCGCTTTGTCCTACGCCCGCCCCGGCGAGGACCTGACCGCCCGCTTCTGGCCGGCCACGTTCCACATAATCGGCAAGGACATCCTCAAGTTCCACACCGTGTTCTGGCCGGCGCTGCTGATCGCGGCCGACCTGCCGGTGCCAGAGCACGTCTTCGTCCACGGGTTCCTGCTCGGCGCCGACGGGCGCAAGATGAGCAAGTCGCTGGGCAACGTCCTCGACCCGTTCGAGGTGATGGAGCAGTTCGGCACCGACGCGCTGCGCTTCTACCTGATGCGCGACGTCGCCTTCGGGGGCGACGGCGCGGTCGGAATGGATGCCGTCACCTCGCGCTACGAGTCCGAGCTGGCCAACGAGTACGGCAACCTGGCCAGCCGCACCGTGGCCATGATCAACCGCTATCGCGACGGCGTCGTGCCCGAGGCGGCGACTGATCAGGGAATCGCCGGCGATTTCGGCGAGCTGCCGGGGCAGGTGGCGGCGCTGCTTGACCGGGCAGAGGCCACCCAGGCCCTGGAGCTGATCTGGCAGCGGGTGCGGCGGCTGAACCGCTTCGTGGAAGAGCGAGCGCCGTGGCAGCTGGCCAAGGACGACGCGCGCTCGGATGAGCTCGACCGGACGCTCGCCTCGCTGGCCGAGGGCGTCCGCGTCCTCAGTGTGCTGCTGCATCCCTACATGCCCGAGAGCACCACCCGCCTGCTGGAGGTGCTGGCCGCGCCGGCGATCGAGTACGCGGCGGCGACGTTCGCCTCCCATGGTTCAGGCGCGCACGTCGGCACGCTCGAGCCGCTGTATCCCAAACGCGTGTGATGGTTGGGCTGTGATCGACAGCCACACCCACCTGCATCTGTGTGAGCCCCCTGACGCCGATCTCGTCGCCGCGGCCGCGGAGGCAGGTGTCAACCGGATCGTCACGGTGGGCACCGACGGGGCGTCGTGCCGCGCCGCGCTGGCCGCCGCCGAGGCATTCCCGCAGGTCTACGCCGCGATCGGGCGTCACCCCAACTCGGCCGGCGGCTTCGACGACGGCGACCTGGCCGAGCTGCGGGCGCTGGCCGCCCATGAGAAGTGCGTGGCGATCGGCGAAACCGGCCTGGACTTCTATCGCGACTACGCCCCCCGGGCGGACCAGGAGCGCGCCTTCCACGCGCAGATCGAGCTGGCCCGGGAGACGGGTAAACCGCTGGTGATCCATACCCGAGCCGCCGACGACGACACGATCGCCACGCTCAGCCGGCGCGCCGCCGGGGTCCGGGTGATCCTCCACTGCTACTCGATGGCCGAGCGGATCGAGGAGTGCCTGACCCACGAGGACTGGTGGATCTCGTTCGCCGGAAACGTGACCTACCCGAAGGCCGAGGCTTTGCGCGACGCCGCACTGCGGGTGCCCGCGGATCGCCTGCTGGTCGAGACCGACGCCCCGTATCTGTCCCCCCAGGTCGTCCGGGGCAAGCCGAACCAGCCGGCCAACGTGGTCAGCACCGCTCAGGTGCTGGCGGTGCAGCGACGGGTGGAGTATGCGGACCTCGAGCGGTCGATCGAGCGGGCTGCCGCGGAGGTCTACGGGTTTTGAGATATGCCAGCGCTCGCACCCGGGAGCTCGGTCAGAACTTCCTCGTCGACCGCAACATCCTCGACGTGATTGCCCGGCTGGCCGCGCTGGGAGGAGACGACGTCGTGCTGGAGGTCGGAGGCGGGCTCGGAGTGCTCTCCGAGCGGCTCGCCGCGGAGGTCCATCATCTGCACGTGGTCGAGCTGGATACCCGTCTCGAGGACCGATTGCGCGAGACGCTCCGCGGGTTCGCGAACGCCAGCGCTCTGGTTCGCGGACGCCGTGACGTTCGACTACGCCCGTCTCGAGCCGGCGCCCTCCAAGATCGTGGCCAATCTGCCCTACGGAGTCGCGGCCACGGTGATCCTGCGGACGATCGAGCTGCTACCGGGCGTTGAGCGCTGGGTGGTGATGGTGCAACGTGAGGTGGGAGAGCGGTTTGCGGCGGCGCCGGGGACGTCGGCCTACGGAGTCCCGTCGGTCCTGGCCCAGCTGGCCACCGACGTGAAGGTGCTGCGGCCGGTGGCCCGGACCGTGTTCCGTCCCGTTCCGAACGTCGACTCCGTCCTGATCGGGCTCCGCCGCCATGGCCCGGCGCCTGACGCGCGGGTGCGGCGGCTCGTGCATGACGCCTTTGCCCACCGGCGCAAGGCTCTCCCGGGCTCGCTCGCCCTGGCCTCGGGGGCGGAGCCCGGAATCCGGGAGCGGACCCGCGCCGCGCTGGTGGACCTCGGGCTGCCCGCGGACGCGCGGGCCGAGCGGCTCTCGCCGGAGGAGTTCCGCGAGCTGGCGGCGAGGTTGTGGCCGTGAGGCTGGCGGCGAGGTTGTGGCCGTGAGGCTCCACGCACTCGCGCCGGGGAAGGTCAATCTCGCCCTCTACCTCGGGCCGGTGCGCGGCGATGGCCGCCACGAGCTGGTGACCCTGTTCGAATCCGTCTCGCTCGCCGATGAGCTGTGGCTGACGACGCTCGAGGCGGACGCCGGCGAGGATCAGGTCTCGTGCCCCGGCGTCACCGGTCCGAACCTGGTCTCGCGCGCGCTGCGCGGACTCCGCGAGCGGGGCTGGGATGGGCCGCCGGTCCGGATCGAGATCGACAAGCGCGTCCCGGTGGCCGCGGGGATGGGCGGCGGGTCGGCCGACGCGGCGGCGGCGCTCCGGCTGGCCCGGCATCTGGGTCGCACGGACGAACACCAGATCGAGGAGCTGGCGATCGAGCTGGGCGCCGACGTCCCGGCCCAGATCGCTCCCGGCCTGGCGCTCGGCACGGGTGCCGGTGAACGGATCGAGGCGGTGCCGCCGATCGCGCCCCACGCGCTGGTGATCGTGCCGCTTCCGGTCGGGCTCTCGACTCTGGCGGTGTTCGGCGAGGCCGATCGGCTCGGGCTACCGCGCACCGAGGCCGTCCTCGCGGCTCGGCGGGCGGAGCTGACGGCGGCGCTCGCGCCGGGCTCCGCGCTTCCCGGGGAGCTGATCGTCAACGAGCTCGAGCCCGCTGCTCGCTCGCTCTGCCCGTCGATCGACGACGCGTTAGCTCAGCTGCAGGCGGCCAGGGCGCAGAGCACCTTCGTGTGCGGCTCGGGACCCACCTGCGCCGGGATCTGGTGGGGCGTGGACGCTCTCGTGACTGCCGCGAGCGCGGCCACCGCGCTGGCCAGCCGGTTCCCAGGGGCGACGGCGGCGGTGCCGGTCACGGCGGAGGCCGGGGGCGTGGCGCGCCGCTGATACCCCGCCCGGCCGCTGTCGTTTTCCGTCATCCCCTCGATCCGGCACAATTGTCAGGCGGCCGATGAGCAATCAAGACATCACGTACCTGGTGGGGGCCTGCCTCGGCGTGTTCGGGCTCGCGGCGTTCGGCGCATTCGTGCTGGCTCCCGCGGTCACCGCCTACCGCCGTCCGCTCGAGCGGGTCGCCGTGGTGATCCTCTCGTTCTACGTGCTGGCGGCGCTGATCGGCGTCGGCGTGATGGTCGGGGCCCTGATCGTCTTCGAATGGCCACGGCTCTTCTGACGCGCGGGTGACTGACGTGAGCGAACAGGCCCCCAGGTCCGGGACCACGCGGGCCGGCGGCCCCGATCTCAGCGCGCTGGCGGCGATCACAGACGCCGTCGAGGCCGGCGCGGGCCTGCCCGAGGTCCTGCGTGCGGCCGCCCGGGCGCTCGACGCGAGCCTGATCCTGATCGACCGCTCCGCCACGATCCTCGCCGTCGCCGCTCGCTCGCCCGCCGACGAGCGCTCGCTGATGCGCGACACCGAGGACGTCACGTCGATCGAGCTGAAGGTGGCCGACGTGACGGTCGGACAGCTGCGGATGCGCGCACGCGAGCACGTCCCGGACGGTTCGATGCTGCGACTGGTCAGCACGCTGATCGCCTCCGAGGTCGAGCGCGTCCGCGCCCCCGAGCGCGCCTCCGAGGAGGCGGCGGTCAGCTTTCAGCGCGCCGTGCTGGAGCACCGCATCGAAGGTCGCGACGACCTGGTCGCCCGCGGCAAGGAGCTCGGCTCCGACCTGGCCGCGGGGGGCAGCGTGGTCGTGGTCCGGGCCCACGCCCGCAACCCGACCGACGACGACTGGCGCCGGCGGCTGCTGTCGGTCGCCTCACGCGGGGCCCGCTCGATCGCCCCGGGCTCGATCGCCGCGGCGACCGAGGAGGAGCCGGGCCGGGTCGTGGTGCTGGTTCCCGACGCCGACGGTGAGACCAGCCGGCGGGTGTCCGCGGCGATCCTGCGCGAGCTCGAGTCGGGGCTCGCGGGTTTCACCTTCGCCATCGGCCGCAGCCGCCGCGCCGAGGATCCGCTCGATCTCCATCGCGCCGGGAACGAGGCGCTGCTGGCGGTCAACGTCGTCGAGGGCGACCCCGAGCGCTCAGAGCTCGCCTACGGGGAGACCGGGACCTACCAGCTGCTACTGCCCCACATGAACGATCCGGCCGAGCTCGAGCGCTTCTACAAGGAGACCGTGCGCCCGCTCGTCGTCTACGACGAGCAGTACGAAACCGACCTGCTCGGGACGCTCTCGACGTTCCTGGAGTGCGACGCCAACGTCAACGCCACGGCCGCCCGGCTGATCACTCACCGCCACACGATCCGCTACCGCTTCGAGCGAGTGCGCGAGCTGACCGGGCTCGACGTGTCCTCCACCGACGGGCGGGAGAAGCTCTCGCTCGGGCTGAAGGCGATGCGGGTGCTGGGGATCGCGGCGCCGCGCGGGCCGGCGACCGAGCCGGGTGCCGAGGGCGGGCGGGTTCCCCGCTAGTTGTCCTGCCCTGAGAGGTTGTGAGCGCCGACTGTGTCGGGGGTTGGGGGATAACTGTTCACTGTGAACAGTTATCCCCCAACGCCTCGTCGATCGCGGCTTGGACGGCGCCGGCGACGAGCTCGCCGGCCACCTCGAGCGGCTCGGTGCTCCGGGACGCGCGGGCGAGCACGAACGCGCCCTCCAGCGCGGCGAGCATGGCGATCGTCAGCTCGCGCGCTCTCTCGGGGTGGATCCCGGCGCTGGTGTACCGCTCGGCGCCGTCGGCAATCGACCCCCCGAACACCTCGGCGCCGTCGGCAATCCAGCCCTCGAACACCTCGGCGCAGGCCTGGCGCAGCGTCTCGCTCGAACTCGAGACCTCGAGGGCGATCGTGGCGATCGGACAGGCGTCGGCGTAATCGGTCTCGACCAGGTGCAGGGCGGCGCCGGCGAAGAAGTCCCGCACGCCCGCGACGGGATCGGGCGCCTGGTCGAACACCGCGGGGATCAGCTGGGCATAGATCGCGCCTGAGACCCGGATCGCCTCGGCACCGAGTTGCTCCTTGCCGCCAGGGAAGAAGTGGTAGAGCGAGCCGAACGGAGCCTGGGCGGCGGTGACGATCTGCTTGACGCCCGTCGCCGAGTAGCCCTGAAGGCGAAACAGCTCCGCGCCGGCGCCGACTATCCGCGCTCTCGTGTCGGGGCGCGCTCTCGTCTCGGTGCGCGCGCTCGTGTCGGTGCGCGCGCTCGTGTCGGTCCGCGCGCTCGTGTCGGTCCGCGCGCTCGTGTCGGTCCGCGCGCTCGTGTCGGTCCGCGCGCTCGTGTCGGTCCGTGCTTCCGTCTTGGACTTGCCAGCCACCAGCCGGTAGTCTATCGCTAGAGCGATCAATCTAGAGAGGAGTCCAGCATGCAGAGCTGGCTCGGAGCGAAGCTGCTGCGGTACACCATGCGCCACCTCAACGCGGGCAATCCCAAGCCGGCGCTGTTGATGGACGCCAAGGACGTCGAGCTGACGTTCCCCGGCGACAACTCGTGGTCCGGAGTGGTCAGGGGCAAACGCGAGGTGAAAGCCTGGCTCGAGCGGTTCAGCCGGGTCGGTTTGCAGATATTCGCCGACGAGGTGATCTTCAAGGGCTTCCCGTGGCGCACCACGGTGTGCATCCGGGGCCACGATTTTCTCGATGCCGCCGACGGCGAGCGCGTATACGAGAACCGCTATGTGATCTGGGGCGTGATCCGCTGGGGCAAGCTGAAGCGCTACGAGGTCTATGAGGACACTCAGAAAGCCAAGGCGTTAGACGCCTGGCTCGAGCGCAACGAACCGCAGGCCGGGCAGGGACCGCGCCCCGCGATGGCCGGTCACCGGGCGTCGTAGAACCCGATCCAGCGGCGCTTGGACGGGGGGCTCGAGCCGAGTAGCATCGCGCGCCATGCCGGTCGGGATCATCACGGGCTCTGGCACGTATGCGCTGCCCGAGTTCGAGGCTGCCGAACGGGTGGTGATGGAGACTCCGTACGGCGAGGCGCCGCTCACGCGAGGATCCTTCGCCGGGGTCGATGTCCTGCACGTGTCCCGCCACCGCGACGGTCACGCGATCCTCTCCAGCGGGGTCAACCACCGGGCCAACATCTGGGCCCTCAACGAGCTCGGCGCCACCGCGGTGATCGGCTGCACGGCGTGCGGGGCGGTCGACCCGACCGTGGAGCTCGGTTCCCTGATCGTCTTCGACGACCTGCACTTTCCGGTCAACCGGCTGTCCGACGGGAGCATCTGCACGTTCTTCACCGAGCCCGGCGATCCGCGGCGCGGGCATTGGATCCTCCACGGCGGGCCGTTCTCGGACGGGATCCGCACGGCGCTCGTCAGCGCGGCGGCGGCCGCCGGGCACCCGGCCCGGGACGGCGGCACCTACGGGCACGTCGACGGCCCCCGCTTCAACACGCCGACCGAGATCGCGCAGCTGGCGGCCTGCGGCGTGAGCGCCGTCAGCCAGACCGCCGGGCCGGAGACCGTGCTGTGCGGCGAGCTCGAGCTGTCGTTCGGCCTGATCGGCTTCGCCACCGACTACGCGAACGAGGTGCGACCGGGCGAGCCGACGCCGGTCACGACCCTGATCGACCTGATGGGTGCCAGCACGGGGATCTTCGCCGACGTGCTCCGCGGAGCGCTGCCGGCGCTCGCCGCGAGTCCACCGACCCCGGCGGGCACCTTCTATCGCTTCCAGCCGGGATGACGGTTGCCGAGCCCGCCGTCGTCATCATGGCTCGCGCTCCGCGCCGCGGGGAGGTCCGGCGGGCGCTGCAGCCGGTGCTCGGGGCGGATGGCTGCATCGCGCTGCAGTCCGCGCTGATCGCCCAGGCCGCCACATGGGCGCATGAGGTCGCCGGCGGTGCCTTCCATGTCGCTCACGACCCTCCCGACGCCGGGCGCGAGCTCCGCCCGCTGGTGGGTCCCCAGGCGCTGCTGTTTCCCCAGAACGGCGACGGCATCGCCGGGCGGGTCGCCGATGCCGCAGCGCGCGTGTTCGCCCGCTCCGCCGGGCCTCTGCTGATCGTCTGGCCGGACCTGCCGCGTCTGCGGCGGGAGCACGCCGCGGCCGCGCTCGACGACCTGCGCGCCGGCTGCGACGTCGTGCTCGGCCCGGCCTTCGATGGCGGCTTCTATCTGGTCGGGATCCCGCGTCCGATGCCGCGACTGTTCGGTCTGCCGGAGCAGGCGTGGCGCAGCGCCGATGTGATGACGATGGGGCTCGCGGCGGCCCGCGATGCCGGGCTCGAGGTGGGGATCCTCCGGGCGGAGCGCGCGCTGCACCGTCCCGCCGACATCCGGGCGGCCCTGGCCGACCCGACGCTGCCGGACCTGGTGGGGAAGGTGCTCAGGCGCGCCCGGCTGGACTGACCGGCTTCGCCGGGATGGCTCGAGCTGGGGGGCGAGGACTCGAACCCCGATTCCCGGGACCAAAACCCGGTGTCCTGGCCGGTTGGACGACCCCCCAGTGCTGGTCTGACTTTCGCCGAGGCGCGAATCTAGCAGCGAGGCTCAGGTCCGACGGATCGCCTACGATCTGCTCCTCGTGACCGCTCCCGTAGTCGTGATCCTCGCCGCCGGTCAGGGCACTCGGATGCGGTCGGCCAAACCGAAATTGCTGCACTCGCTGTGCGGCCGTCCGCTGCTGGCCTGGCAGATCGACGCCGCCCGGGCAGCGGACCCCGCCAAGGTAGTCGTGGTCGACAACCCGCAGCGGAGGCTCGCGGCCGAGTTCGACGGCCAGGTGGCGATCGTGGTGCAGGCCGAGCAGCGCGGGACCGCCGACGCGGTCAAGGCGGCCGCGGGGGAGATCGACCCCGATTGCACTGTGATCGTGCTCAACGGTGATCTGCCGCTGATCCGGCCCGAGACGATCGCCGCCCTGACCGCCGCGCACCAGCACCAGGGCGCCGCGGCCACGATGCTGACGGCGGTCCTCGACGACCCGGCGGGGTACGGCCGGGTTGTGCGAGCGCCCGACGGCACGGTCGAGCGGGTGGTCGAGACGAAAGCGGGGGGCGACGCGAGCGCGCTCGAACTGAGGATCCGCGAGGTCAACACCGGGATCTTCGCCTTCGACGGCGGTGAATTGCTGAGGGCGCTGAGCCGGGTTCGCTCCGACAACGAGCAAGGCGAGCTCTACCTGCCGGACGTCCTTCCGGTCATGCGAGAGGACGAGCGCACGGTCGGTGCCTTCGAGCTCGAAGATCCGGAGGAGACGCTTCAGGTCAACGACCGCCAGGGACTGGCCCAGGTCCGAGCCGTCGCCCAGCGCCGGATCCACGAACGTCACATGCGCGCGGGCGTGACGATCGTCGATCCGCTGGCCACGGTGATCGACGTCGGGGTGGTGATCGGCGCGGACACCGAGATCGCCCCCTTCACCAGCCTCCACGGGACGACCAGGATTGGCCAGGGATCGACGATCGGGCCCCACGCCACGGTGATCGACGCCTCCATCGGCGATGGGGCGACGATCCTCCATGCCTACCTCAAGGAGGCCGACGTCGGGGATCGGGTCAGCGTGGGCCCATTCGCCTACCTGCGCCCCGGGACCGTCCTGCGCGAGGGGTCGAAGGTCGGGACGTTCGTCGAAGTCAAGAACTCCTGCGTCGGCGCGGGCACGAAGGTGCCCCACCTCTCCTACATCGGGGACGCCGACATCGGGGAACGCTCGAACATCGGCGCCGGCACGATCACCGCCAACTACGACGGCTACCGCAAGCACCGGACCACGATCGGGGCACGGGTCAAGATCAGCGTCGACACGGCGTTGATCGCCCCGGTCCGGGTGGGGAACGACACTTACACGGCGGCCGGATCGGTGATCACCAAGGACATCCCCGACGGGGCGCTCGGCGTCGCGCGCGCGCAGCAGCGCAACATCGAGGGCTACTCCGAGCAACGACGCCGGCGCGAGCAGGCCGCGGCTCAGGACGATGCCGGCGCCTAGTGCAACGTTCGGAACGCCGCACTAGTCATGTCCGCGGGATGCTGTCTAGCGCCGGGCCTACACTCACGGCAGGATGAGCATGCTCCAGTCGCGTCCCTCACCGAGTGACATGCGTCTCGATTACGACAAGCGGCTGATGCTCGTCGCCGGCCGGGCCAACCCGGAGCTCGCCGCGCGGATCGCCGACAAGCTGAACGTCGCGATCAGCCCGATGACACTGAAGACGTTCTCCAATGGCGAGGTCTACTGCCGCTACGAGGAGTCGGTGCGCGGCGCCGACGTGTTCATCGTTCAGCCGACGTGCGCGAACGAGACCACGGGCCTGGGCGCCAACGACGCGCTGATCGAGCTGTTGGCGATGACCGACGCGGCTGTCGGCGGCTCCGCCCACCGGGTGATCGCGGTGACGCCTTGGTACGGGTACTCGCGTCAGGACAAGAAGTCGGCCCCGCGCGAGCCGATCACCGCGCGGCTGGTCGCGCGGATGCTGGAATCCGCCGGGATCGATCGGATCCTGACCATGGACCTGCACTCCGGACAGATCCAGGGTTTCTTCCAGAAGCCCTGCGACCACATGACCGCGTTGTTCATGCTCACCCAATACTTCGCCGACCTTGGGCTCGAGGACCTCGTCGTGGTCGCCCCGGATGCCGGGCGAGTCAAGCTGAACAAGCGCTTCGCCTCCCGGATCGGCGCGGACCTGGCGATCCTCAACAAGGAGCGCCCGGCCCAGCAGGTCGCCGAGATCAACTACGTGATCGGCGAGGTGGCCGGCAAGACCGCAGTGATCGTCGACGACATCATCGACACCGCGGGCACTCTCAAGGCGGCGGCCGAGGCGGTCCACGACGCCGGTGCCCGGCGCGTCTACGCGGCCGCCACGCACGGCGTCTTCTCGGGCAATGCGTGGGAGAACCTGGCGGCGGCCCGCTTCGAGCAGATCGTGGTGACCGACACGATCCCGCCGCGTCCCGGCCGACCGGACAACGTCCGCGTGCTCTCCTGCGCCGACCTGCTCACCAACTCGATCCGTCAGATCTTCACCGACGGCTCGGTGAGCGACGTGTTCGGCGGCGAGAACCAGCTGTTTTGAATCAGAGCGACCGCGCCGCGGCGCTGATGGACCTGCTCGGCCTGAGCGAGGACGAGCTGTGCCAGACGCTCGACGTCGATCCGCTGACGCTGCTCTCGGGACAGCTCGAGCATCTCACCGAGCTGCCGATCCTGCTCGCCCTGCTGGCCGAGGCGCAGGAACGCGCGGCGCCGGCCGTGCTGCGCCGCTGGGTGCGAGCCAGCGGACCGCACGGACGCCCGATCGAGGCGCTGCTGGCCCGCGATTTCGGGAGCTTCGAGAACGCTCTGGCCGACCTGGCCGAGCGGGGATTCGTGCTCCGCGGGGGTGGGTGAGCCGGTGGGCCAGCCGTTCGAGTATCAGCTCCGCGTCCGTTACGCCGAGTGCGACGCGCAGGGCGTGGTCTTCAACGCCAACTATCTCGCGTATTTCGACATCAGCCTGACCGAGCTGTGGCGGGCGGCGTTCGGGAGCTACCAGGCGATGCTCGACCAGGGCGTAGATCTGGTCGTGGCCGAGGCGAACGTCCGGTTCCTGCGTCCGGCCCGCTTCGACGACCAGCTCGTTATGGGGATCGGCGTGGCCAAGCTCGGGTCCAGCAGCATGATCACCAGTCACCGGGTCAGCCTGGGGGCGCACGATGTGGCGCTGGGGGACATGCGACACGTGTTCGTCGACCGGCAGACGCTGGGCAAGACGCAGATCCCGGCCTGGGCCCGGGAGGGCCTGGCGCCCTGGTCGGTCGACGCTATAGCTGGGTAATCGCCCCCCGGGCGATTACCCGACTTGAATCGACCCCCAGGCGATTCGAGCGGCGTCGACGGAGGTGTCGCCGTCCGCGGCCTTGGCCTGCCGGCTCTTGCCCGGCCAGGCGCCGAACAGATAGTGGAAGGCGCTCGCGCTGGCGCGGTCGACGATCGCGGCGATGGCGGCCATCGTGGCCGCCTCCAGCGCGGCGGCAGCCACGACCTTGGCCAGGCCGGCGTCGCCGGCGGTGGCGTCCGGGGGTGGCGCCGGCTCGATGTTTTTCCACACACTCTGGAACGCGCGCTGCCCCAGTTTGGCGCCGATGACGCCGGAAATGATCCCGAATGGCTTGTAGAAGATCTTCATCTTGGCGGGAATGTACCCGTATACGCCCGATGGCCAGTGCTCGCGGTTACCGATACTCCACTTGGCGGTGGTCTAACGCTTGCGTCTGTGGGTAAATAGATAGGGCAATTCAGCCGATCTGAAGGAGCAGGAGACATGCTCGACGAGGATCACAATCCGGACAGGGGCGAAGCGGACGAGTTGTTGCGGCGGGCATTGCTCGATGACGACTCGGCCGTGACGGTGTCGCTGCGGGTCGATGGGCTGCCGGTCAGCGAGGCGGTAACGGTGATCTTCCACGCTCGCCGGGACCTCGGAACCTTGCAGACCTACATCGCGGCCGGGAGCCTGGGGGCCGGCATGACGATCTCCGCCGGCGAGCTGCTGCGCGTCCCCTGCGACCTCGATCTGGCCGACGCCGGCGATCGCCATGAGGCCGAGCGGCTCTATGTCGAGCAGGCCACCGCGTTGCGCGACGCCCTAGTGGGGGCGGACATCGTGCTCGACGTCTGGCGCGAACCGCTGCACGCGATGGTCGGCAGCACCGTCACGATCGACCGGTCGGTCGAGCTGTCCGTGCGACTTCCGGCCCCCCGCCTGTTGCCCACCGCGCTGATCGCACCGGACTCACGGCTCGTGGTCACGCCGGTATGCAGCGCGCGGACGCTGGCCGAGGGCCGGCCCCCGCTGGGGATCGCCTGCGCGCAACAGGATTTCACCCGGGTCTACCAGCTCGCCGATGACCCCGAGCGGTGCGTCGAGAACTTTCTCACCCTCTCGGCCGAGCACGCCCGCGCTTTCGCCGAGCGCCTCGAGCACCAGGAGGCGTCGGTGGATCGATTCCTGGAGCTCAGCGACTCCTGACCCCGGGTCGGTGCACTACCGTGGCGCGCCGTGCGCCGGTCAAACTTGATCCTGCTGATTGCCGTTCTGCTGGTCGTGTTCCTGGCTATCAGCGCGCTCCTGGCGCGAGTGTTCAGCATCGACGGAGCGGAGCGTTCAGCGATCACCTCGCTGATCCAGGCCGAGGCGCGAGGCGACCAGGCCGGCATGATCAAGCAGCTCTACCACTGCCAGGATGCGACGTGCCGGCAGCGGGTGGCCGACGTCGCCGACGCGCTGCACCGGCCTGGCAGCGTCTCGATCATCCTGATCAATCCGTCGGCCGGGTTCTCGCTGACCGGCACCACCGGCACTGCGCGCGTCGCCTGGAACACAGGCAACTCGCTGCCGATCGTCCAGTGCATCAAGGTCCAGCGCGCCGGCAACGCCCTGTCGGGCCTGCGGATCCGGCTCCTGAAGGTCGGCAAGCGGATCAAGAGCGACACCGCCTGCCCGGCCAAGTATTAGTCAGCTCGGGGGGCGCACCCGACCGACGTGTGTGTGCGGGACCTTCACCGGCCGCGCCGGTCAGGCGGCTGGGCTCTCGCACAGGACGGCGCTCGCGGCTGGGGAGGCGCTCGTGCAGCGGCCGGTGGTCGCGCAGCCTGACGCGCGCGGGCGCAGCATCGGGCAGCGGCAGTCCGCCGCCGGGAACGTCATGCGGATCAGGCGGCCGCCGCGGATGATTGCCCCAGCCGTCATCGGACCCTTCGTCCTGCTGCCGCGGCGGCGAGCTCGGGGGCTCGCGCAGCGCTGGGATCAGGAGCACGGCGACGCAGGCCAGACCGAGGAGGTGAACTCCGGCGATCCACAGCACCAGCTGAGCCTCGCCCGACATGCCATAAAGAATATCGCCCCGGCGAGTTTGGTTGAAGAGCAACCGGCGGCTGGCGGCCCGTCTTCGCCCCGCGTTGCTCGCTACCATCGTTTGCCGCTGATGGCCCGCTCCGAATCGACAGCCCTGACGGTCGCCCGCCGCGAGCCCTCCGGCTCGCGCGCCGTGCGGCGCCTGCGCCGTGAAGGCAACGTTCCCGGCATCGTCTATGGCGGCGAAGGCGAGCCGATCCCGTTTCAGGTGCAGGCGCGTGAGCTGCGGCTCGCGCTGGCCAATGCGGGCGCCGTGCTCGATCTGGCCATCGACGGCGACCCCGCCACACCCGTGGTGGTCAAGGAGCTGGTCCGTCATCCGGTTCACGCCCGCACGATGCACATCGATCTGCTCCGCGTGAACCTCAACACGGCGATCCAGGCCACGGTCGTGCTCGAGCTGATCGGCGGCGATGACTCGCCCGGCGTCAAGGAAGGCGGAGTGCTCGAGTTGATCACGCGCGAACTGACCGTCGAGGCGCTGCCCACCTCGATTCCTGACACGCTCGAGCACGATGTCTCCGCGATGGTGATCGGTGACACGCTCACGCTCGACGCTCTTTCCGCTCCCAGCGGGGTCACGATCGTCGGTGAGCCGGACACCGTGATCGCCACGCTGAGCGCGCCACGCCTCCAGGTCGAGGACGAGACCGAAATCGAGGAAGAGACCGAGGTCGTGGGCGAAGAGGCCGCGGCCGAGGGCGAAGCCGAGCCGTCGGACGGCGACGGCGACTCCTCCGAGTAGCGGGCGGACCGCGTGCCGCCGCCTGGTCGCGCTCACGCTTAGGTCCCGATCGGCATCCGGCCTCGCTGAACGACCGGGCCGCGCGTGAGTCGTCCTGCTGCTCCCGTGGACTGGCTGCTCGTCGGGTTGGGCAACCCGGGCGCGGAATACGCGCGGACGCGCCACAACATCGGGTTCAAGGTCGCCGAGCTGCTCGAGCGTCGCTGGGAGCTGCCCAGGGCCAAGCCGCGCTACCGCGGGCTGCTGAGCGAGGGGCGGACCGGCCCCGGCGGGCCGCGTGTGGCGATTCTGCGCCCGCAGACCTACATGAACGACGTTGGGCAATCGGTTGGGCCGGCGCGCGGGGAGCTCAAGGTCGAACTCGACCACGTGGTCGTGCTGCACGACGAGATCGACCTGCCCTTCGGGGAAATTCGCGTGCGGACGGGTGGCGGGCTGGCGGGACACAACGGTCTGAAGTCGCTCAAGCAGGGTCTCGGCTCGCCGGATTTCAGCCGGGTCAGGGTCGGCGTGGGCCGCCCGCCGACGACGGACCCGGAGAGGGTCGCCAGTTATGTGCTCGGCCGTTTCGCCGAGCCGCCCGCTGACGTCGACGAGCTGGTGGAGCGAGCCGCCGACTCGGCTGCCGCGCTGGTCCTGGGCGACCCGGCTTAGGCCGGGAACCCAGCCACCGCCGGGCGCGGGCGCGGTCCCGTGGTCGCGACTTTCGCCCGGCCTACACTGGATTGGGCAGCCCCTCGTTGCTCCGCTCCGGTGGGTCGCCCGCCGATGCTCCGCACCCTTCTCGCCCATACCGAAGACGACCCGCAGACCGCCGTGCTCGCGCGCGACGGTGGCCGCGCCTTCGTCTCCCAGTCCCTGCGCCCCTACCTGGTGGCGGCTCTCGTTGACCGCGATCCCGGGCGGGCGGCGATCGTCGTGGCCGGCGACGACCGGGCGGCGCGCGACCTGGCGGCGGGGTTGCGGGCTTGGCTTGAGCCGCGGACGGTCCGCTACTACCCCAGCCGCGGCGTCACCTATGAGTCGCACCTGGCTCCGCCGGCGCACCTGGTCGGGCGGCGGATCGCCGCGCTCGATGCCCTGCTCGAGCCCGGATCGGCACCGGTCGTGGTAGTCAGCGCGGTGGCGCTGTCGGAGAAGGTCCCGGATCCGGCGATGCGCCCCCACGGCTTCGAGCTCCGCGTGGGCGAGCTGATGGACCTCGACGAGACCGCGATGGATCTGGTCGCGGCCGGGTACGAGCGCGTCGACCAGGTCGAGGACCGAGGCCAGTTTGCCATCCGTGGGGGGCTGCTCGACCTGTTCCCGGCCACCGAGGACAGGGCCGTCCGCGTCGATCTGTTCGGCGACGAGATCGAGTCGCTGCGGTGGTTCTCGACCTTCTCGCAGCGCTCGCTCGGGGACGCCGACCACGTCGAGGTGGCCCCCGCGGCCGAGCTCGCGATGGAGCACCGCGAGCTGGCCGAGATCGCAGCGCTCGAGTTGGAAACCACGAGCGAGCGCAGCGAGCTTCCGGACATCGCCGAGCTCCTCCCGGTCGAATCGTTCCGGTCGCTCCTCTCGCTCGCGCCCGCCGATGCCGCGATCCTGATCGCCGGCGAGGAGGACGTCGCGCCCGCGCTGGCCGATCACTGGCAGGACGTGACCGCCGCGTTCCACGACAAGGACGCCCACCATCTCTATGTCGCGCCCGAGGCGATCGAGGCAGAGCTCGACACACGCGGGCGAGTGCGCCTCTCCAGCATCGACCAGGACCAGCCGTTCTCGTTCCGGGCTCAGACCGCCGACATCGCCGCGCGCGGGCTGAAGGAGGCCGAGCCGGAGCTGGAGAAGCTGGCCCGCTCGGGTTACCGGACGATCGTGGCCTTCGGGCAGCGGGGAGAGGGCGAGCGCGCGGCCTACAACCTCGGGCGGCTGAAGGTGCGCTGGCTCGGCGAGGATGGCTCGGAGGTTGTGCGAGCCGCCGGGGCGATCACCTTCGCCCAGGCGCGGCTGGCGCAAGGGTTCATCGCGCCGCAGTTCCACCTGGCGGTGATTCCCGACCACCGGCTGTTCCGCCGCCGGCGCGGGGTGGGTGGCGACCGAATCCATGGCCGCTCGCACCGCCGCGGCGTGCTGCGCAGCTTCGCCGACCTGCGCACCGGCGACATCGTCGTGCACGAGGACCACGGGATCGCGCGGTTCGCCGGATTCGACACCAAGACCGTGGCCGGAGTCACTCGGGACTACCTGTACCTGGAATACGCCGGTTCTGATCGCGTCTTCGTGCCGGTCGACCAGCTGGCGAAGATCAGCCGGTACGTCGGCGCCGGCGGGGAGCACCCGCCGCTGTCGAAGTTGGGCGGAACCCGCTGGGAGACGCTCAAGGCCCGGGCGCGCCACGCTGCCCAGGAGCTGGCCGGCGAACTGCTGCAGCTGTTCGCCGAGCGCAAGCGCCGCGAGGGTCACGCGTTCCCGGTCGACTCCGACTGGCAGCGTGAATTCGAGGACGCGTTCCCGTACACCGAGACGGCCGACCAGCGCGACGCGATCGAGTTCGTCAAGGCCGACATGGAGGCCCCCCGGCCGATGGACCGCCTGATCTGCGGCGACGTCGGCTACGGCAAGACCGAGGTCGCGTTGCGGGCGGCGTTCAAGGCGGTGCAGGACGGCAAGCAGGTGATGATGCTGGTGCCGACCACGATCCTGGCCCAGCAGCACTACGGGACTTTCTCCGAGCGGCTAAAGGACTACCCGGTGACGATCGAGCACGTCTCCCGCTTCCGCCCGGCGGCCGAGCAGCGGGCGGCGGTGGCGCGGTTCTCTCGCGGTGAGGTGGACATCTTGATCGGCACGCACCGGCTGCTCTCCCGGGACGTGCGGGCCCGCGATTTGGGCCTGCTGATCGTCGATGAGGAGCAGCGCTTCGGGGTCAAGCAGAAGGAGCTGCTGCGGCAGCTGAAGCTGAAGGTCGACGTGATCGCCATGAGCGCCACGCCGATCCCGCGCACGTTGCAGATCTCGCTGGCCGGCATCCGCGACATCAGCGTGATCGAGACGCCGCCGGAGGGTCGACGGCCGATCAAGACCTACGTGGGCGAGTACGACGAGGAGCTGGTCCGGGGCGCGTTGGAGCGTGAGCACGCGCGCGGGGGACAGGCGTTTTTCCTCCACAACCGGATCGAGACGATCGACGAGACCGCCGAGCGGCTGCGCGGGCTGTGCCCCTCGATGCGCTTCGAGGTGGCCCACGGCCAGATGGACGAGAAGACCTTGGAGCAGCGGATGCTGCGGTTCCTGCGGGGCGATGCGGACGTGCTCGTGTGCACGAGCATCATCGAGTCGGGGATCGACATACCCCAGGCCAACACGCTGATCGTCGAGCGCGCCGATGTGTTCGGGCTGTCCCAGCTCTACCAGATCCGCGGGCGGGTGGGGCGCTCCCGCGAGCGCGCCTACGCCTACCTGTTGTATCCGAGCGCCGCGGCCCTGACCCCCGACGCCGCCCAGCGCCTCTCGGCCCTCTCGGACTACACCGAGCTCGGCGCGGGGTTCAAGATCGCGATGCGAGACCTGGAGATCCGGGGGGCGGGGAACCTGCTCGGCGACGAGCAGTCCGGCCATGTCGCCGCGCTCGGCTTCGAGCTCTACATGCAGATGCTCGACGAGGCGGTCGAGGCGGCCTCGGCGCTCGAGGGCGAGGCGGCTTCCGAGGACTGGGAGCCCGTCCGGCTCGACGTCAACGTGGACGCCTACGTCCCCGTCGACTACATCCCCTACGAGCAGGCCAAGGTCGACGTGCACCGCCGGATCGCCTCCTCGCGCGAGGTCGCCGACCTGGTCCTGCTGCGCGAGGAGCTCGAGGATCGCTTCGGCGAGCTGCCCGAGCCGATGAACAACCTGATCCTGCTCCAGCAGGCGCGGATCAAGCTGGGCCAGGCGGGCGCAACCGCGGTCTCGTTCCGCGGCGGGCGGCTGGCCGTTACCCCGGTCGACCTCGATTCGGTCCGGGCCAAGCGGATCCGGGCCGAGATCCCCGAGGCGCTGTACGAATCCGGCAAGTCGCAGCTGTCGATGCGGGTCCCCGACGACGCGTCGCTCCAGTTCCCCGCCGTGGTCAGGGCGGCCGACGTGCTGCTGGCCATCACCCGTGAGGCGGCGGCGGCGGCGTGATGTGCGGGGGCGTGACGCGCGGGGGCGGGTGGTGTGCGGGGGCGGCGTGGTGTGCGGGGGCGGCGTGACGTGCGGCGGCGGGGTGATTTCCAGAAAGCCGTAGATGTCGTCGAGGATCCCGCGGCGATCGTGATCCCAGCGGAACTCGGTGATCCGCATGACCCGGATGCCCTCGCGCTGCAGCTTGGTGTCCTTGACCCGGTCCTTTTCCGCATCGCGCGCGGCGGTATGCCAGTCACGCCCGTCGAGCTCGAGCACGAACTTCTGCTGCGGCCAGTAGCAGTCGATCTCCCAGATCCCTATATGGATGTTCCGGAGCGGATCCGGGATCTCGGGATGCCGAGCCAGCCACTCGTCAAACGCGATCTCAAATCCGGAGCTGCGTTGCGGCTTAGAGCGGTAGACGCTCAGAGCTTCCTTGAGCTTGGCGAGGCCGGGTCGACGCTCGTGGCGTTCAAGCGCGGCCTCGATCGCGCCGAGATCGAAGATGCGCTTGCGCACCGCCTGGGTGATCAGCCGGTCGAGCTCGCTGCGATGCTCCAGTGGGGCGAGCTCGATCAGCATCCGCGGGACGGAGCTGACTCGGAGGCCGTTGCGCACCACGATCTCCTCCGGATCTGGAGGCTGCTTGATCCGGTGCACCGTCAGGCCTGGTCGCCCCCGGCCGCCCGTGGACACCACGGTCAGCTCGATCCGCCTGGTGTTGATCTCCCGCAGTCCCCACACCGCCGCGGACGTGCGGTGGGTGAGCCACGGATCCGGGCGAACCGCGAGCAGCGCCGCGAACAGCCGCGCATGCGGGACGAGCCGAGAATGCCCGACCGCGTACACGCCGCGGTACAGGGGGTACAGCCGCCCGAGGCGGACCCGATACTCAATCTGCGCGTAGGTCAGCCCCAGCCCGATGAGCTGGGCGAGCGAGATGACCCCGAACTGGCGGGTGGCAATCCGAGCAATAGCGGCGTCAATCGACGCCGCGCCCCCGCCTCCGGCCCCGCTCGGATGCCTTTTCCCAGACATGTTCTAGAAAAAGGCATCCGAGTCGGGCATGCCGCCCACGCTGCCAAGAAAAACGTCACAGGTGGGTGACGCGCTGGGTCAAAAGCGAACGGCGGCGGGCCGAAAGCGAACGCGCGCGGGGTGGGGTTGGGCTGACGCTGGTGTGCGCGCGGCTGGGGCGGGGTGGCGCCGGTGCGCGCGGGATTGGGCGCTGGTGGGTCTTAGGGTTCGTCGTTGTCGCCGTGTTCTGAGCGACGGCCGTATTGATCGGGGATCCATCCCCAGCCCCAGATCGGCACAGGTTCCGGAGGCACGATCCCATACTCCTTGAGGGGATCGGCCTTGTTGGGCGCGACTGTGCATCGGTGCTCCCAACTATCGCCGAGGTCGAAGATGTATTCGAACTCCTCGCCGGGTTTGACCTCGCGCGTGACCTTCAGCTTGGCGTGGTCGAGCCACACCAGCTCGGGGGCGAAGTCGTCGTCGGGGTACCCGATGACCCGTCCGTCGGCGAGCTCGAACTGGTGCAGGTGCGAGCGGTCCCAGCGCGAGAATGCGGTATTGATCGCTTCGGCGAGCTGCTCGAAGGTGTGTCCCGGGCCGACGATGAACACTCGTCCCGGGGTGGGATCGCAGGTGATCCCACCGCCGCCGACGAGATCGACCTGAATTCTCAGCCACGTCCGAGCCACCGTCAGGGCAGCCTAACCGAGCTGTTTCGCTGAACCCCAAACAAACGCCCGCTGCAGAGCCGCCTCGTTGGGCCGGACGCGAACGCCGGCCGGAGAGCAGAGCGACCCCGGAGGGCAGAGCGACCCTCTTCCAGGGCGCGGCGGCAAACGGGGAAACCGGCCCGAACTTCAGAGCTTCATAAGGATTCGCCTCCGGGTCGCCACCCCGAGCGCGACCCCGCTACCATCAGCGCCGATCCATGAGGTTTCCGAAGTACATCCTGGCGCTCGGCGCCTTTTTTGTGCTCGCGGTGGGCATCTCCGCCTGCGGCAGCGGCGTGCCCGGCGACTCCGTGGCCGACGTCGCGGGCAACCCGATCTCGGCCCGGGCATTCGATCACTGGATGTTCGTGGCCGCGAAGGGCAACGCCGCGCAGAGCCCCGGCGCGCCGGTCATCGTCCCGACCGACCCGCCCAACTTCAAGGGCTGCCTCGCCCAGGTCCGCAAGCAGATTCCGACGCTGGCCAAGACCCCGGACAAGACGATCGTCAAGGACTGCAACCAGCTGTTCACCTCGCTGAGCAGTCAGGTGATGGACTTCCTGATCAAGGCTTCCTGGTACCAGGCCGACGCCGCCAAGCAGAAGATCAAGGTCACCGACCAGCAGGTCCAGACCGCGTTCGCGGCGGCCAAGAAGCAGCAGTTCCCCACCGCCTCGGCATTCAACACGTTCCTCAGCCAGACCGGTCAGACGATGCAGGACATTCTCTTCCGGGTTCGCATCAACCAGATCTTCAAGCAGCTGCTGGCCAAGCACTCGACGGCGGTCACCGCCACGCAGATCTCCAACTACTACACCGCTCACCAAACTCAGTTCGGGACCCCGGAGACCCGCGACATCCGGATCGTCAGGACCAACAGCGCCGCCGCCGCGAACACCGCCAAGGCCGCGCTCGCGAAGGGCCAGAGTTGGACCGCGGTGGCCAAGAAGTACTCCGTCGACGCCGCGACAAAGGGCCACGGAGGCCTGCTCTCCGGCGTAACCCCGGGCCAGGAAGAGCACGCGCTCGATCAGGCCGCGTTCGCCGCCTCCATCAACAAGCTTCAGGGTCCGCTTCACGGGACGTTCGGCTACTACATCTTTGAGGTGGTCAAGATCAAGCCGGCCACGCACCAGACGCTGGCCCAGGCCTCCGCGACGATCAAGCAGCTCCTCACCAGCCAGTCCTCGACGGCCGCGCAGAATGCGGTCGACAAGGCTGCCAAGAGTCACTGGCTCGCGAAGACGACGTGCCGCTCGGGCTACGCGATGGCCGACTGCAAGGGATACAAGGCGCCGAAGAGCTCGACGAGCACAGCGCCCGCCACCACGGCTCCCCCGGCGACCGCTCCGACCACGACGCCAGCTCCGAGCACGTCCTCGACCCCGACGACGCCCTCGACCACGACCACACCGTAGGTCCCGTGAGCTCCGGATCCCCGGAGATCCAGGCGGCGCTGCTGCGCCTAGACGAGATCACCCGGAGGCTGCGGCGGGACTGCCCATGGGATCGCGAGCAGGACGAGCGCACGATCGTTCCGCACACCGTCGAGGAGGCCTATGAGCTGGCAGACGCGGCGCACCGCCGCGATGATGCCAAGTTGATCGACGAGCTCGGCGACGTCCTCTTCCAGGTTCATTTCCTGGCCCTGCTGCTCGAGGAGCGCGGGGCGGGCGATCTGGCCGCCGTCGCCGCGCACTGCACGGAGAAGCTGATCCGACGCCATCCGCACGTTTTCGGCCAGGTGCAGGCCGAGACTGCGGGGGAGGTGCTGCGCAACTGGGACCAGATCAAGCGGCGCGAACCCGGCCGCGAGCCCGGGATCTTCGGCGAGGTGCCCGAGAACCTGCCGTCGCCGCTGTACGCCCGCAAGGTCCAGCGTCGCGCCGCGTCAAGCGGCTTTGACTTCCCGGGCGTCGAGGGCCCGCTGCAGTCGGTTCGCGACGAGCTCGAGGAGCTGGAGGCCGCCGGCACACCCGACGAGCGCTTCGATGAGCTCGGCGACGTCCTGTTCGCGGCGGTCAACGTGGCCCGCAAGCTCCGGGTCGATCCGGAGCTTGCGTTGCGCGCCGCTTCCGACCGGTTCCGCGAGCGCGTCGACGCGGGCGCCGAGCTGGCCGCATCCGAGGGCAGAAGCTGGAACGATCTCGGACCCGACGAGCAGCTCGTCTACTACGCGCTCGCGCGTCTCACCGAAGGCGAAGGAGATTCACAAGCGAAATGAGCCAGATCGAGCAGGTGCACGCACGCCAGATCCTCGACAGCCGAGGCAACCCGACGGTCGAGGTCGAGCTCAGCGTGCGCTCCGGCGCCTGGGGCCGAGCCGCGGTTCCGTCCGGCGCGTCGACCGGCGAGTTTGAGGCGACCGAACTGCGCGACGGTGGGTCTGACTGGATGGGCAAGGGCGTGAGCAAGGCGGTCGAGAACGTCAATGGGGAAATCGCCACCGCGATCCGCGGGGAGGACGCCTCGGCTCAGGCGGCCCTGGACCGCTCCCTGATCGACCTGGACGGTACGCCCAATAAGTCCCGGCTCGGCGCCAATGCGATCCTGGCGGTCTCGCTGGCCGCCGCCCACGCCGCCGCGGCGGAGGAGCGGCTGCCGCTGTGGCGCTATCTCGGCGGAGAATCGGCTCACATCCTGCCGGTGCCGATGATGAACGTCCTCAACGGGGGCGCCCACGCCGACAACCGCGTCGATTTCCAGGAGTTCATGATCGTCCCGGTCGGCGCCAGGACGTTCCGCGAGGCGCTCCAGGTCGGCGCCGAGGTGTTCCACAACCTCAAGCGAACGCTCCACGAGAAGGGGCTCTCGACGGCGGTCGGCGACGAGGGGGGATTCGCGCCGGACCTGGGCTCAAACGAACAGGCGCTGGAGATGTTGATGGCCGGAATCCGAGCGGCCGGCTACGTCCCCGGCGACCAGGTCGCGATCGCGCTGGACCCGGCGGTGTCCGAGCTCTACAAGGATGGCGTGTACGTGCTCGAGTCCGAGGACCGAACGCTCACCGCCGACGCGCTGACCGACTATTGGACCGAGTTGGTGGGCCGCTACCCGATCATCTCGATCGAGGACGGAATGGACGAGGAGGACTGGGCCGGCTGGAGCACGCTGACCGACCGGCTCGGCAATCGTGTGCAACTGGTCGGCGACGACCTCTTCGTGACGAATACCGATCGCCTGAAGCGGGGAATCGAGACTGGAGTGGCCAACTCGATTCTGATCAAGGTCAACCAGATCGGAACTCTGACCGAGACGCTGGCGGCGGTCCGGATGGCCCGGGAGAGCGGATATTCGGCCGTGATGTCGCACCGCTCGGGAGAGACCGAGGACGTGACGATCGCCGATCTCGCCGTTTCCACCGGATGCGGCCAGATCAAGACCGGCGCCCCGTCACGCACCGACCGGGTTGCCAAGTACAACCAGCTTCTGCGGATCGAGGAGGCGCTCGGCCCCGACGCCGAGTACCAGGGACGGAGAGCCTTCCGATCGTGACCGCGGGCGCACGCTTGCAGCAGGAAGGATTGCGCTCGTGTCGAACGAAGCGCTCACGGGATGTCTCCAGCCCGCTCAGCCGCCACGCCAGCCAGGAAGGCTCGCCCCGACAAGTCTCCGCCGCCTCGTCCGCGCCGGGTACCTTCGCGCCGGCCGATCGCCCGTGTGCGCTGGGAGCGGGTCGGGCGCATCGGGCTGCTGGTCGTGCTCGGGGTGGTCGGCGCGCTATACGTCCAACACGCGCTCGAGTTGTTCTCGACGCACTCCCAGGCCCAGCAGCAGCTGGCGATCGTGCGCCGGCTGATCAGATCCAACGCCGCGCTGGTCAAGCAGCGCGATGCGCTCGGCAACCCCGCGACGATTCAGCGCGACGCCCGCGCGCTCGGGATGGTGCGCGTGGGCGAGCGACCGTTCGTTCTCACAGGTCGCCGCAACCCCTGACTCGGAGGGCCCGGTGAATTCCCGGGCCGTGGAGCTGGAGCAGGTGCTCGGCCTGTGGGAGGAGGGTCGGCGACGGCTCGTGGATGCCGAGCCAGAGGACCGCCCGGCGATGGAACGGGTGACCGACAGGATCGTCGACGAGCTCCGGCGTCGCCTCGGCGGACCGTTCACGGCCGATGAGCTGGCGCGGTACTACCTCGACCAGGGAACCGACTGGTGCTTTGAGATCGCCACCCGCTACGCCCCCCGCCACCCAGCGGCCTGGGACATGACCACGGTCGCGGGCGCCGCGTTCGTCCGCTATCTCAGAGAGGCCATCGACTTCGGTGGTGGGCGGCGACTGGGCGACTCCGAGGAGAGCTGAACCCGGCTATTCGTCGGAGTCCGGGTCCGCGTCGTCCCCTCCGGCCCGCCGGATCACGATCTGGTCTTCCTCGATCGAGACCTCGACCGGGCGGTGTCCCGCCCAGTACTCGGCGTACACGGGGTCGTCCTGCACCGCGGGGTCGAGCCACAGTCCGTAGCCCTCCTCGCCGTGGTCGAAGGTCGCCTCGAGCGTGTCGGAAGTCTTCGACCGGCCGCGCGCGCCGGTCCGCCCGCCGCGCCTTCCGCGACGCCTCCGGGCCGGCTTGTCGCTTTCCTCGTCGGATTCCGGCTCTTCCTCATCCTCCGCCTCGGCCTGCTGGGCTTCGGCGGCTTCGAGCTCGGCGGCGATGAGCGCGTCATCCTCGGCTCGAAGATCGATCTCGCCGTCATAGTCGACGGCGGCGGCGGAACCTTCGGGCTCGCCGTCCGGCTCGAGTGCCTGCTCGCGCTTGAACGCTTGAATCTGCTGAACGGTGACCTCGAGCTGATGGGCGATCCAGGCATCGGTCCGTCCTTGACGAACCCAGCCTCGGATGCGGTTCAATTCGGGCCGCAACGATCTACGTGGCATCAGCGGAGACTATTACAGGCGCCGGTTGGAGGGCTTTTCTAGGCGCGCCGGCACCGGCGAGCGAACACCCTCGGGCCGAGTCGGTCACCGGCCCCGGGACCGCTCGCAAAAATGGAGTCTGCCCGGTATGCTCCGCCCCGCCGGAACCAGCCATCCGCTGGATATGGCGCCGTGGGTCTTGTCAGTTAGAAGACCATCAGCCGAGCAGGGAGGCAAACAATGTTGGTACTCACCCGCAAGTCCAACCAGAGCATCATGATCGGAGACGACATCGAGGTGTCGGTTCTGGCGATCATGGGTGAGAAAGTCCGGATCGGCATTCAGGCACCTAGGGACATCCCGGTGTTCCGCAAAGAGGTCTACCTGGAGATCCAGCAGGAGCGCGTCGGCGAGGCCAAGGGCGCCCGCGAGGAAGTCGACGCGGCGCTGCGGGGCCTGAGCTCAACCGAGTAGGTAGTACAGCGTTTCAAACATCGCCACCGTGACGATCACGGCGGTGGCGATCAGTGAGAGGACCAGCAGCCAGAAGCGCACCGAGCTGCGCTTCTGCTCGCGCGCACGGCCGCGCTTGCGCGAGCGCTGAGCAGCGTGCCGCCGCAGGTGCTCGCGGCGGTGACGGTCGAGCGCGGTCTCGTGCCGGAACTCCTGCTCGAGCTGCGCGAGGCTTTGACGCATCTTCATCGCCATCGCGGTCGAGCCTACCAAGCCTCGCGCCCCGAGTTATGTCCCGCCGCCAGAAACCTAGTGAACTTCCTGGCGCTCGTAGACCTCGACGAAGTGCAAGTAGTTATCGGCGATCTGGGTGGTTGCGGCGCCGCGCGCGAGGTCGCCCGCGAGGAACGCCGCCAGCGCGTCCCACCAGATCGAGCGTCCGATCGCGAAGCCGATGAAGCCGTCGACCGGTGCCGCGACCTGGAGCCATTGCTCCACTTTCTCGGTCGAAGCGCCGCGGCCGAGCAGGACGCAGGTGACGCCGGCGCGCCCCTCGCCCGAACGGGCCTGCTGAGCCAGCCGCTCGGCATCGGACTGCTCGTCGACCCCCTCGATCTTCCAGATATCGACCTCGATTCCCGCGTTCTGAATGTCCTCGATCGCTCGGCGCATCAGCTCGGGACGGAGCTCGGCGTCGTAGCGATCGGTGTCGCCGTCAACGTTGGCCAGCTGGTCCTCCGTGGCGGGCACCAGCAGCTCGAACAGGAACTTCCGATCGTTCTCATGCAGCCAGTCGGCCAGGCGCTTCAGGCGCTCGAGCTGTCGCTGGTTGAGCTCGGGATCGTCCTCGGGATTGAAACGGACGAGCACCTTGGAGAAGTCCGGGTCGTATTTGAGGATGTGCGCGCCGAAGTCCTCGCCGTACTCGAAGTCGAACTCGTTCTGGCCGGATTTCTCGACCGGCATGGCCAGCTTCAGGCCACCCTCATGGGCCCGCTGGGGGATGTCCGACCCGAACTGCTCGTCGACCAGGACGCCGGTGGCGCTGGCCTCGGCCCCGCGATTGACCGCCTCGAGCATGCCTTCGAAGATCAGCCGCTTGGCGTCGGCGATCGCCTCGGTCTGCTCGGGAGTCGGCTCACCCTCGATTCCGAACATCTTCTTCTGGAACGACCCACGGTGGTCGAACGCGAGGACGTAGAGCTTTCCGCCATATCCGAGGGCCATCAATTTCCGTCCTTTGGCTGGTGATCGAGGTCGCCCAGTCTAGGTGGTGGTCCGCGCCGGCGCGGACCATGGAGGTCCACCTCCGCCGTTAGGCTCCCGCGCGTGAAGCACAAGTTCACCGGGCCGGCTTATACGGTCGGGATCGAGGAGGAGCTGATGATCCTCGATGCCGATTCGCTCGAGCTCGTCAACGCGATCGAGACGCTCCTGGAGCCCGCCCCCTCCGGTGAGATCAAGCCAGAGCTGATGGAATCGGTGCTCGAGGTCTCCACCGAGCCATGTGAGAACATCGGGCAGGCCGGGGACCAGCTCAAGGCGCTTCGCCAGCAGGTGATCCAGACCGCGGCCGGCAAGGGAATGACGATCGGATCGGCCGGGACCCATCCGTTCGCGATGTGGGAGGACCAGCGGATCGTCGCGCGTCCCCGGTACCGCGACCTCGTCTCCGCCCTGCGATTCGTGGCGCGGCAGGAGCTGATCTTCGGGATGCACGTGCACGTCGGCGTCGATGACCCCGACAAGGCGGTCCACGTGGCCAACGGAATGCGCGTCCACATCCCGGTGCTGCTCGGGCTGTCGGCGAACTCGCCGTTCTGGCGCGGCGACGTGACCGGACTGGCGTCGACCCGCACCCCGATCTTCCGGGCGTTCCCGCGGGTCGGAGTCCCCCGACCTACAGGAACTGGGAGGACTACGAGCGGCGGATCCAGTTCATGGTCGACGCCAAGGTGATCGCGGACTACACCTACCTCTGGCACGACGTGCGGCCGCACCCGATGTTCGGCACAGTCGAGATCCGGGTGATGGACTCCCAGACCCACATCGAGCACACGCTCGGGCTGGCGGCCCTCGTTCAGGCGCTGGTCCGCGAGCTGTGCGAGCACTTCGACGCCGGCCACGAGCTCTCCAGCTATCCGTTCGAGATGCTCGACGAGAACAAGTGGCTGGCCGCGCGCCACGGGCTCGAGGGGGAGATCGTCGACCTCCCCACCGCCCAGCGAGTGTCGATGCGCGCACTCGCCCGGCGGCTCGTCGACCGGATGCGCGATCACTGCCGGGACCTCGGCTCACTCGACTATCTGGCCGGCGTCGAGGACCTGCTGGAGCGCGGCAACGGGGCCGCCCGCCAGGTCGTCGTCTACGAGGCGAACCACGATTTGCGGGAAGTTACCGCGGAGATCGTCGCCGCCACGGCGGTGTAGCCGGGGGCGTTCCCGGACGATCTCCGGGCGAGATCGTCGCCGCCACGGCGGTGTAGCCGGGAGGGTTGCTGGACGATCTCGGGGCGAGATCGTGGCCGCGACGGCGGTCTGAGGAAAGTAGCGACCGGCAGGGTTCGAACCCCCTCTACAATCGGTCCGTGAGCGCCGGTGGGCCCGATCTGTTCGTCGTATGTAAGAGCTGCGGTTCGGAGGTCAGTCCGTACATAACCGAGTGCCCGTACTGCGGCAATCGGCTTCGCAAGCGGGCGCCGAAGATCGATCGGCACGGCCGCGTGGCCGAGAAGCGCCGACGCCGCACCCCGGCCCCTGGGCTGCCGCGGCTGCGCCGGGGCGAGATGCCCGGTATCCGGCCGGATTCCCACCCCTACGCGACGATCGCGCTGGTGGTGCTTTCGCTGGTGGGCTGCCTGCTGTGGCGGACCTCGCTGATGAACCTGAGCGACGTGGCCGTCCTCGGCAAGCCCGGGTCGCACTGGTGGCGGCTCTTCACAGCGCCGTTCACCTACGACAACACCGGCTACGCGTTCGTGACGCTGACCGTGATCGGGCTGTTCGGGTGGCTGCTCGAGCGCCGGCACGGGCCGTTCCTGGTGCTGCTGCTGTTCCTGATCGGGGCCGTCGGCGGGACGGCCGCGACGGCGGCCGCGTATGACGTCCCGGTCGTCCTCGGTGCCAACGGCGCGGCGCTCGCGCTGCTGTTTGCCTGGGCGATCCCGGATCTACTCGCGCTGCGGGCCGGCGAGGAGGTCGAGGGCGACATGATCGGGGCGGGGGTGCTGGCCGCCGTGGTCGCGCTGATGCCACTCGCCCTACCCGAGGCGAGCTGGATCTCCGACGGCGTGGGCGTACTGGCCGGACTGCTGATCGGCTATCCGCTCGCCCGGCTGCGCCCGCAATAGGGACGCCGGGCAACCGACGATCTGGGTCCGCCGGGCAACTGACGATCTTGGGTCCGCCGAGCGACTGACGATCAACCGACGGTGATAGTCCCGGGCCGGCCGCTGACCAGCCTGCCGATCCGGGCCCCGGGAAGCTCGCTCGCCCGCTCCGGCGCGACCGCGGCCAGCAGGCCGCCCGAGGTCATCGCGTCGCAGACCAGCCAGCGCCGCTCCGGGGCGACGGCCGGAGCAAAGCTGCTGAAGCTCTCGGCGTGGTCCCGATTTCGGCGTGAGCCTCCGGCCACCGCGCCCTCGCCAGGATCGGCCAGCAGCTCGAGCACGCCCTCGATCGCCGGCACCGCGCCCGCGTCGATCTCGGCCGCCAGTCCGCTGGCTAAGGCGAGCTCGTGCAGGTGACCGAGCAGGCCGAAGCCGGTCACGTCGGTGAGCGCGTGTGCGCCGGCGGCACCGGCCGCGATCGCCGCGTCGCGATTGAGCGTCGTCATCACGCTGACCGCGGCGGCCAGCGGCGCCCCGGGGATGCCTCGCTTGATCGCCGTCGACACGGCGCCCGCCCCGAGTGGCTTGGTCAGCACCAGCGCATCACCCGCCCGAGCACCGGCATTGGTCAGCACCCGGTCGGGATGGACCACGCCGGTCACGGCCATCCCGAACTTCGGCTCGGGATCCTCGATCGAATGACCGCCGAGGATCGACACCCCGGCCTCGTCGGCCACGGTTGCCCCGCCGCGCAGAATCTCGATCAGGACGTCCTCGCCGAGTTCGGCCAGCGAGAACGCGACCAGGTTGAGCGCGCTGACCGGCGTCGCGCCCATCGCATAGATATCCGACAGCGCATTGGCGGCAGCGATCCGGCCGAAGTCGAAGGGATCGTCAACGATCGGGGTGAAGAAGTCCACGGTGTGGACGAGCGCGAGGTCCTCGCGCAGCCGGTAGACGCCGGCATCGTCGGAGGTTTGAAACCCCACGATCACATTGGGGTCGGCCCTGAACTCGAGCTTGGCCAGCAACGGCCCGATGGCCGCCGCGGGGAGCTTGCACCCGCATCCGGCTCCGTGCGACAGCGATGTCAACGACACGACCACACACGTATGATCACGCATTCAGAAGTGACAGATCGGGCCCCCACCGACGCAGAACTCGACGCCGCGATCGCCGCGATCAACAACCCGGAACGGTTGCGGGATGCCCAGGACCTGGTGACGCGGGCGGCGCCCACGCTCCAACTGGTGCTGGCGGCGGCAATCGCCGAGGGCGGCTGGTTCGACCTCGGCCACGATCAAGCGGTTCGCGAGGCGGTGGACGCCGAGGATCCTCAGGAGCGGCTACGGGCGATGCGGACGCTGCTGGCCGAGGAGACCCGGCTCGGCATGCTCGTCGGTGTAGCTGTGGGCTTCGAGCTCTCCCGTGAGCTCGGCCACGCGCCCGGCACCCCCACGACACAGGAGGACTAAGGGAAGATGGATGTGAATTTCCTCGGACACGCCTGCTTCACCCTCTCGGAGGGCAGCACGACGGTCCTGATCGATCCGTTCCTGACCGGAAATCCGAAGGCCGCGATCGCCGCCGAGGATGTGTCGGCCACCACGATCCTGCTGACCCACGGTCACGGGGACCACGTCGGCGACACGGTGGCGATCGCCAAGCGCACCGGCGCACCGGTGGCCGCGATCACCGAGCTGGCCGGCGAGCTCGAGGAGGAGGGGCTCGAGGTTCACAACCCGAACCTCGGGGGCACCGTCAAGTTCGACTGGGGCTGGGTCAAGCTCGTGCCTGCATGGCACACTTCGACCACCCCGAAGGGCACGGTGAACACCCCGGCGGGACTGCTGATCAACTTCCTGGACACGATCGTGTACCACCTCGGCGACACATGCCTGTTCTCGGACCTGCAGCTGGTCGGAAAGCGCACGCCGATCGACATCGCCCTGATGTGCATCGGCGGGCACTTCACGATGGACAGCACCGACGCCGTCGACGCCGCCCAGCTCGTCGGCGCGAAGACGGTGATCCCGTGCCACTACAACACCTTCCCGCTGATCGAGACCGATGCGCAGGCGTTCAAGTCAGCGGTCGAGTCCTCGGCCCCGTCGGCGGTGGTCCTGCTCGATCCCGGCCAGGTCCACCAGACGTGACCCACGCAATCGTCCTGATCCAGGCCGACCGCTCGGCGCTCGGCAAGTTGGGCGGCGATCTCGCCGATATCGACGGCGTCGCCGAGGCCTACTCGGTCACCGGCGAGTGGGACTTTGTGGCGATCCTCCGCCTGCGCCAGCAGGAGATGCTCGCGCAGGTGGTGACTGGGTTGATCTCGCAGCTTCCCGGCGTTCAGCGGACATCCACGATGGTCGCATTCGAGGTCTACTCGCGCCACGACCTCGAGGCGATGTTCTCGGTCGGACAATAAGCCGGCGGTTCGCTCACTGGCCCATGACCTCGTGGGCTCGGGCGGCCGGCGGTTCGCTCACTGGCCCGCGACCTCGTGGGCTGGGGGGAACCCCGCGAGCTCGAGGGCTCGGGAGAACGCCTCGAGCATCGCGTCGTAGGTGTACACCGCGACCGCTGCCTTCGCCGCGGCGCCGAGCCGCCGGCGCAGCAGCTCGTCCGCGAGCAGCCGGTTGATCGCATCGGCCAGCGCTCCCGGATCCCCGGGTGCCACCACGATCCCGGTCTCGCCGTGGCGCACAAGGCCTCCGGCGACTGCCCCGACGGCCGTGGTGGCCACCACCGGCCGGGCCTGATGCATCGCCTCGTTGCAGACCAGGCCCCACGGTTCGCGGAAGCGCGGAGTGGGGATCGACGGCAACAGCCCGAGCTTCGCCGCACGGTAGGCCACGGGGAGCTCGGTCCGCGGGAGCGGGCCGAGCGCCCGAGCGCGAGGGGCGAGGGCGCAGCGGGCAGCCAGCGGGCCATCCCCCACGAACACGAGCGTGGCCGGGGAGTCGACGCGCCGCCAGGCGTCGAGTAGGACGGCGACGCCCTTCTCGGGGACCAAGCGCCCCGCGTAGAGCACGAGCGGCCCGGCCGGCAGGCGGTGCCGGCGCCTGAACGCCTCCACCTCGACCGGCGCGACTTCCCGCGCGAACAGCTCCGGCTCCACCGACTGCGGCGCGACGAACACGTCATCGTCGGTGCCGCGGATCCCGGCCACGAACCGGCGCACGTGCTCGCCGTATGCGACGACGGCATCGGCGTGCCGGTAGATGTGACGGGTGGCCGGGAGCGCCACCGCATGACTGAGCGACCGCGGCTGTGCCCACACCGACGCCCACAGCAGGAACGGGTGCCCGCCGGCGCGGGTCCCGGCGTACGCAGCGGGGAGGATCGCGCCGCCGGCAAAGGGGGCGATCGCGGCGTCGTAGCGGCTCGCTGCGACGAATGCCTCGCGTGCGCCCGTGATCCTGCGCGCCGGAAAAGGAGCGTCGGCCAGCTGCCGGTCGAGATCGGCGAACCACGCCGGGACGTAGCGGTCGCCGCCCCCGTAACAGAGCACCTCGACCCCGTGACCCCGGGCCAGCCGCTCGTACAGCGGGATGCGGTAGCCGGCGAGGTAGTTGGTCAGCAATGCGATCGCCATCGCCCTGACGTTGCCAGAATCGCGCGAGACGATGCGGATTCTGCTGCTGCACAACCGCTACCGGGCGGAGGGGGGCGAGGAGCGCGCCGTCGCCGAGATCGCCGCGCTGTTGCAGCGGCGCGGTCACGCCGTCGTCCTGCTCGAGCGCTCGAGCGCCACGGCTGGGGCGCTCACGGCGACGCGGTCGCTGCTGCGCGGGGGAGTCGAGCCGGAGGAGGTCGCCGACGCTGTGCGGCGCACGCGCGCCGAGATCGTCCACGCCCACAACGTCCATCCGCTGTTCGGCTGGCGCGCCCTGGCCGCCGCGAGGGCGGCTGGGGCCCGGACGGTGCTCCACCTCCACAACTTCCGCCTGTTCTGCGCCATCGGCGTCGCCCACCGTGACGGCCGGCCATGCTTTCGCTGCCGCGGAACCAACACCCTCCCAGGGCTTCGTCTGCGCTGCCGCGGCGCACTCGGCGAGGCCGCCGTCTACGCGGCCGGCCTACGCATCCAGCAGCCCCGGCTGTTGGACCAGACCGATCGCTTCGTGACGTTGAGCGGCGCCCACCGGGCGCGCCTGCAGGAGCTGGGCCTCCCGGTGGATGGACGCACCGACGTGCTCCCCAACTTCCTGCCCGAGGCCCAGTTCTCCGCGGCCACGCAGGCCCACGAGGGCAGCTACGCGCTCGTGGCCGGACGGCTGGTCGTCGAGAAGGGGTTCGATACGGCGATCGCGGCGGCCCGGGCGGCCGGCGTGCCGCTCGTGGTGGCCGGCCGCGGGCCGGACGAGGCACGTCTGCGAGAACTGGCGGCCGGGGGAGGCGTGCGCTTCGACGGTTGGGTGCCGGCGCCGGTGTTGGACGGCATCCGGGCGCGAGCCGCGGTCGCGCTCGCGCCCTCGCGCTGGGAGGAGCCGTGCCCGTACGCCGTGCTCGAGGCGCTCGGCGCGGGCGTTCCGGTGCTGGCCAGCGACCTCGGGGGCCTGCCCGAGATCGTCGGCGCCGACAGCGCGCTGCCCGCGGGGGACGCCGACGCGTGGGCTGCGGCGCTCGGCGGCCTGTGGGGCGACCCACAGGCCCGGCGGCGGATCGGGTCCGCCGCGCTCGCCGACGCCCGGGAGCGGTTCGGCGAGGAGCGCTACTACGAGGAGCTGATGGGCGTCTACCAGCGCGCGCTGGCAGCCTGAGACTGGTTCAATCGGCCGCCGTGAACCGATCGCTCATCCCACGGCCCGTGATCGTGATCATCGTTCCGGTGCTGGCGCTGCTGGCCGGCTGTGGGAGCTCGAAACACGCCGCCTCGAGCACGGCGACCTCGAAGCCGAGCGCCCCGGCCACCACCACGTCGCCGAGTACACCGAGCTCGAGCAGCACGACGTCGACGTCGGGCACCACCACGCAGCCGGGCACCAAGACGACGGGCACCTCGAATCCCACCGGCGGCGCCGGGCTACCCAGCGGCTCAGGCGGCTCGGGCTCGGGCGGCTCGGGCTCGGGAGGCAGCACCAACGCCCGCGTGCCCGCCACGTTCACGATCGCCTCCGGCGGACAGCTGTCCCCGCCCACGATCTCCGCGCCGGCCTTCCTGGCGATCCAGCTCACCGTCGTCTCGCACGACGGCAAGGCCCATCAGCTGCGGCTGCGCACGCCGAGCGCGCATTCGCTCGCGGTGCCGGCCCACGGGCGCGCCTCGGTCCTGATCCCCGGGCTCCGCGTGGGCCATTATCCGCTGGAGATCGACGGCGCCGCGCGGGCCGCACTCTCGATCGGCGGCGAGCCCGGCCCCTAGCGCGCCTCGGCTAGCCGATCCGCGACCCCGGCGCCGCGTCGGCGTCAGGGCGGACCAGGACCACGCCAAGCCGGTCATCGAGCGCCCCGAGCACGAGCACCTCGGAGGAGAACGATCCGATCCGGCGCGGGGGGAAGTTGACCACGGCGACGATCAGGCTGTCCTGCAGTGCCGCCTTGGGGTAATGGGTGATCTGGGCCGAGGAGCGTTTGGTCCCCAGCTCCGGGCCGAAGTCGATGGTCAGCTTCCATGCCGGCTTGCGGGCCTCGGGGAAGTCGTCGACGGCCACGATCCGCCCGACCCGCATGTCGACTGCAAAGAAGTGCTCGACGTCGATCAAGCGGCGCTACGGGGTCGCCGGGCCGCCGCCCGTACCGCCGGAGGGGGGCGTGCCGCCGGAGGGGGGCGTGCCGCTCGGTCCTGGCACCGGCGGGGGGGCCGGAGTGGTCGAGGTCCCAGTGGGCGGCCCAGTGACGGTTCCGGGCGGGGGCGTCGGGCCGGCCGGCGTGGTCGCGGATGGCGGCGGAGCCAGACTTGACGCGGCCGGCGGAGGCGTCGGTGTCGTGGTGATGACCGGGACGAGGGTGACCGGAGTCGGCGTGCTCGTCGGCTGCTCGGGCGTCAGCACGGTGGGCACGGTCTGGGTCTGGGTCCGGCCCGGCGGCGGCGCGGGGGTCGTCGGGGTCGGCGCCGGGGTGGTGGTGCTCGCGGCCGGGGTGGTGGTGGCCGGGGTCGTTGCGACCTTGGCCGGCGTGGTCTTGCTCGGCACCTTGCCGACCGCGGCGACGAGGGTCGCCTTCGGGTGCTTGTGCGCCTTGACGTGCCGCTTGACCACCGAGGCCGGGGCGTAGCTTCCCGGGGCGGGTGCCGCGGCGCCGGTGGTGGTGGGAACCGAGTGCGCGCGGTAGGTGACGTGGGCGATCGGCGTCGCGTGATGCTTGACGGACTTGGAGGTGTGGTCGACCTCGACGGCGCCGGCGGTCACGATCGCCGCGGCGGCGAAACCGACGGCGGCCTTGCTGGCGATCGCCCCGAGGCCTGCCGAGACGAAGCCGCCGGCGGTCGATCCTGCGACGATCGACGAGCCGGCCGCGGTGCCGCCGGCCACTCCGGCACCCGAACCCGCGGCAGTCGCGCCCGCCGCGCCCGAGCCGGCGTGGTGGCCGAGCTGTGTCAGCGCCAGCTTTTTCAAGATCACCAGCGGACCGAGCGGCAGGATCGCGGCCAGCGCCCGGTTCGTCTCCCTGAGCTGGATTCGGAACGCGTCGCAGCGTTTGCAGGCCTTCAGGTGACGGCGGACCGCGGGGCTCGGCTTGCGCTTGAGCCCTTCGGCGACCTCGCCGAGCTCGTCCCTGACTTCGTCGCAGGTGAGCAGGCGCGCCTCGGCCGCCTCGGCCAGAGACACCCGCGCGCGTACCAGCAGCGATTTGACGCTGGGGATGGTGGTCTCCATCGCCTCGGCGATCTGCTCGTAGGAGAGAGCGTCCATCTCGCGCAACACCAGTGCCGTGCGCTGCGTCTCCGGAAGGTCACGGATGTCGCCCACCAGCAGCCGGAAGTCCTCGCGCTGGTGAGCCCTGTCCGCCGTGCTCGCGCCGTGCTCGGAGAGGTGGATATCCATCGAGTCGACCCCCACCGCCTGCGTGCGGCGCAGGTGGTTGAGGCTGCGGTTGCGGGCGATCCGGTAAAGCCACGGCCGTACGTTGATCGGCCGGTCGTCGGCCAGCATCGCGTTGTAGGCGGCCGCCATCACATCCTGCAGGACGTCCTCCGCATCCTCGCGCGAGCCGAGCAGGTGGCGGCAGAACGCGAGCAGTCGCGATTCGTAGCGCGAGACGAGCATTTCGAACGCGGGGCTGCTGCCCCGTCTGACCAGCGCGACCAAGCGCTCGTCGGACTGCAATCGCAACAATGGCGACCGTCCGTGGAGGCCTATACCTCCGGAGAATTTGAGAGCTGAGACTTCCATCCGGCCGCGTCCAGAATCGACGGCCTAAACACGCTATCAGCGCGATAGTTGCGGCAATCAGGGGGAAACGGCGGGGCGTCCGAATCGATCGGCTGTGCCGTTCTATGATCCGGGCGCGTGGCGCTCACGCGCCGCCCCGCCCGGGTAGACAAATTGGCAAAGTCGGCGCTCTTAAAAAGCGCTGCCCGCAAGGGCTCTGCGGGTTCGATTCCCGCCCCGGGTATTCGCTCGACGGCGAGCGATCGTCGCCCCGGGTGCTCGCTCGACGGCGAGCGATCGTGGTCCCGGGCGCTCCCCCGACCCGGGCCGTCGATCCGGTCGCCGATTGGGGCGTTCGGTTCAAGATTGACACTCGGTTCGGCCCCTTGCTAGCGTCGCAACCGCGCTTTGGTGCCCCGGACCCCGGCGCGGGAGGAGTTTCTGCTTGGCTAGAACGAGGTCGCGGCGGTGCGCAACTCAACATTGATCGGCCGAGTAGCGGCGCTCGCTGCGATCGTCATCGCGATCGGGGCCGTCTTCCTGATCCTGCTCTCGGGCGGCTCGGACTACAAGGTCCGTGCCGTCTTCCAGAACGCCAGCCAGATCGTCAGTGGCGACCTGGTGGAGGTGGCGGGCAACACGATCGGGACGGTTTCGGACATCTCGCTGACGCCGCAGGGCCAGGCGCAGCTGACCCTGGACATCAAGCAGAGCACCTACGAGCCCCTGCGCGTGGGGACGCAGGCCACGGTTCGCCAGGCGTCGCTGTCGGGCATCGCCAACCGGTACGTCGATCTCCGGCTCGGGCCGGGCGGTGCGCGGAAGATCCCCAACGGCGGCATGATCCCCACCACGAACACGACCAGCGCTGTCGACCTCGACCAGCTCTTCAACACGCTCGACGCGCCGACGCGCCGGGGTCTGCAGCAGTTCATCCAGGGCTCGGCCAAGCAGTACGCGGGGATGGGGGATCGGGCCCAGGCGGCGTTCCAGTACCTGAACCCGGCGATCGCCTCCTCGAGCATGCTTTTCTCGGAGCTCAACCGAGACACCGGGAAGTTCACCAACTTCATCGTGAAGTCCGGGCATCTGGTCTCGGACATCGCGCAGCGCCAAACCGACCTGAGCGGACTGGTCCAGCACCTGGCGACGACGACGGAGGCGCTGGCCTCCCAGCATGTCGCGCTCGGTCAGTCGATTCAGCGCCTGCCGGGGTTCATGCGCCTGGCCAACACGACGTTCGTGAACCTTCGCCGCGCGCTCGACGATCTGACGCCGCTGGTGAACGTGTCCAAGCCGGTGGCGCCCAAGCTCCAGAAGCTGCTGACCGCGCTGAAACCGCTGGCCATTCAATCGGTTCCCACCGTGAAGGACCTGGCCGACATCGTCAGCCGGCCAGGACGGGCCAACGACCTGATCGAGCTGACGTCGCTGGGTCAGCCGCTGGCCGCGGCGACCGTGCACAACATCACGGTGAACGGCAAGTCACGGCTGGGCGCGTTCCCGATCTCGACCCAAGCTCTCAACGACTCGACTCCGGAGCTCGCGATCGCCAGACCCTACGCCGTCGACCTCACCGGCTGGTTCGAGGGCTTCTCCCACCCAGGCGGCTATGACGCCAACGGCGCCTACAGTCGCGTGGCTCCGATCGTGGGCGTCGGCTCGATTCAGAACGGCGTACTGAACTTCCTGCCCCCGTTCCTGAACGCCGCGCTGCGCTCGCTCCTCGCCTTCGGTCAGAACGGCCAGGGCGGGCTGGTGACCACTGCGCAAGGGGACCGTTGCCCGGGCTCGATGGAGCGCGGCGCGATCTACTACCCCTTCACCGGATATCCGTGTAGCCCCAATCAGGTTCCGTCCGGCCCGTGAAACGCATCCTGGCCGGTCTAGCAGTAGTGCTCGTGCTTGGCGCCGTCGTGGTGCTGCTGGTCAGTAGCTCCGGGGGTGGTAAGAGCGATACGACCTACAAGATCCAGCTGGACAACGCATTCGGGCTGGTCAACGGCGCCAGCTTCAAGGTCGCGGGCGTCACCGCGGGGACGATCAAGTCGATCGATCTCGACCAGAAGACGCTGCACGCGGTCGTCACCATCGACATCACCCAGGTGGGCCTCGGAGAGTTTCACTCGGACGCGTTCTGTTCGTCCCGGCCGCAGTCGCTGATCGGCGAGTACTTCATCTCCTGCGACCCCGGCCACGCGGGAAAGGCCATGCGATCGGGCAGCACGATCCCGGTCACCCACACCCAGTCGACGATCCCGGCAGACTTGCTCCAGAACGTCCTGCGGCTGCCCTACCGCCAGCGGCTGTCGTTGATCATCAATGAGCTCGGAGCGGCGGTGGCGGGACGCTCGGATGACCTCCAGGCGGCACTGCGCCGGGCGGTTCCAGCGCTGACCGAGACCGACAATCTGCTGAACCTGCTCGGCAACGACTCCAACACGCTGCAGCAGCTGACGGTCAACTCGGACTCGGTGATCACCGCGCTGGCCAACAACAGCGCCCAGGTGCAGCGCTTCATCGTGGAGGCCAACAACGCGGCCAGCGACACGGCGACCCAGCAGGGCAACCTGGCCACGACCCTGCACAGGCTTCCCGCCTTCCTCGAGCAGCTCCGCCCGGCGCTGCAGCGCCTCGGCGCCGCGACGGATGCCAACCAGCCGGTGCTGGCCAACCTCAGGTCGTCCGCGGGTGAGATCGATCGGCTTTTCACCGATCTGCCCGCCTTCTCGAAGGGAGCGCGGCCGGCGATCAAGTCGCTCGGCCGGGCCTCGGTCACCGGAAAGACGGCGCTCCAGGCCGCCGCCCCGACTATTCGCGACTTGAACAACTTCGCCAAGCCGACGCCGGAGCTCGGACAGAACCTGGCGATCGTCCTGCGTGACCTCGACAACCGCGCCCGCGCGGTCGAGACCAACCCGCGCAGCCCGGGCGGCAAGGGTTACACGGGGCTCGAGGCGCTGCTCCAGTTCGCCTTCAACCTGGCTGCCGCGACTAACACCTACGGACCCCTTGGCCATCAGCTCGCCGTCGACGCGTTCATCAGCGCGCAGTGCACCCCGTATGCGACGCCGGGCACGATCGCCACCAACCTCAAGACGTTCGGCTCCCAGTATCGCCAGTGCTATGCGCGGCTGGGCCCCAACCAGCCCGGGGTGAACGTGCCCGATCCGTCGAACCCCGGCGCCTGCGTGCCCGACCCCGGCGGCGCGGGTCCCGGGCAGACGGCTCCGGCGACCACCGCGTGCAAGCTGCCCGCGGCCGACGTCGCCTCCGCGGCCAAGGCGCACAATGCGCGGGCCGTGCGGGTCGTGGGCACCGCGGCCGGAGGAACGCGCTCGGGTCAGGGCGCGGCGGCGGGCACCACCGCACGGGGCGCGAACTCGTCCGGATCCGGGGCCGCAGGCACGAGCTCCGCGGCCGGCACGACCACCGGCCTGATCTCGGCGGGTGCGCTCAACCTCAAGAAGACGATCGGCCAGGTTCTCTCGCTGCTCGGTGCGGCCGGCACCGGCTCCGGCGGCTCGAGCGGTTCGACCGGCTCGAACGGCTCGGCCGGCTCGGCCAACGCGTCGGCCGCGCAGGCCGGCTCGGGCAGCGAGTCGGCCGCGCCGGCCGGCTCCTCGGCGGGTAGCCAGACGCGCCAACTCCTCAACTACCTGCTCTCGCCATGAGGAAGGCTCCCGCTCCCTTCACTAGTCCAGTGCTCGTCGGCGCTGTCACGGTGCTGGCGATCGTGGTCGCCGTGTTCCTGGCCTACAGCGCCAACCAGGGACTGCCGTTCGTGCCGACCCGGGAGCTGAAGGTCGATATCGGCGATGGCTCCGATCTGGTCGTGGGCAACGACGTGATCGAGGGCGGCTTCCGGATCGGGCTGGTCTCGTCAATGCAACCGGTGAAGCTGAAAGGCGGCGAAACCGGCGCCCAGCTCACGCTCAAGCTCGACAAGACCAACGGCATGGTGCCGCTCGATTCCACCGTCTCGATCCGGCCTCGCTCGGTCCTCGGGCTGAAGTTCGTCGACCTCGAGAAGGGGACCTCGAAGCGGGTGTACGACGACGGCGGAGTCCTCCCGATCTCGCGCACGAACGTGCCGGTCCAGATCGACGACGTGTTCAACACCTTCGACCCGAAGACGCGCACGGCGATCCAGCGGGGTCTCGTCGGGGCGGGCGACACGCTGGCCGCCCGGGGATCCTCGCTCAACGACACGATCGCCAGCCTGCCGTCCCTGCTCAGTCACCTACAGCCGGTGGCCCACTACCTGGCCGATCCGAGCACGCAGCTGACCCGGTTCTTCGACACCCTGAACACGTTCATGGGCACCGTCTCGCCGGTGGCTGCGACGGGCGCCCGGCTGTTCACCGACATGGCCACCACCTTCGAGGCGATCTCCCGTGACCCGCGCGCGCTCGAGGCGACGATCTCCGAATCTCCCTCGACGCTGCAGGTCTCGACCGATTCCCTGCGCGCGCAGCAGCCGTTCCTGGTCGATCTCACCACACTCGGCCACAACCTCACGCCGGCCACCGCCGAGCTGAAGGCCGCGCTGCCGGACATCAACCCCGCGATCGAGGCGGGCGCCCGCACGCTCGCGCGGACGCCGGCGCTCAATACCCGGCTGCAGCAGGTGATGGTGGCGCTGAAGCAGCTCGCCCAGGCGCCGGGCACCGATTACGGCATCAACGCCTTGACCAGCACCGTACAGATCCTCAACCCGGTGGTCCGCTACCTGGGCCCGTACGTGACGGTCTGCAACGACTGGAACTACTGGTGGACCTATCTGGCCGGCGACATCGACGAGGTGACGTCGTTCGGCTATGCCCAGCGCGCCCTGCTCAATCAAACCGATCCGGTACAGCAGAACAACATCGGCACCTCGGGAGCGACCGCGCCGGTCAACGGAGGCGTGGCCGACACGCCGCTTGGCGGCAACGAGTTCCTGCACGGGCCCGCGTACGGCGCGGCGATCGACAACCAGGGCAACGCCGACTGCGAGACCGGTCAGCGCGGCTATCCGAAGAAGCTCAACCACTTCGACCCGCAGGGACGCAACCTCGACACCGACCAGCACACCCCCGGCGACCAGGGCCCGACATTCACCGGTCGCGCCCGCGTCCCCGCCGGTGAGACGTTCACCCGCAACCCGCAGACGGGGCCGCAGACGCTGCCCAACCCGTCGAACCCATGAGATTCAGACGCCGACGCAAACGCCGACAGCACGATCGGCTCACGCCCCTCAAGGCGGGGGCGATCGGGGCCGTGTTCATCGTCCTGATCTCCTACGGCGCCTACACCAAGTTCGCCAACCCGCTGGCCAGCCACTTCACGATCCACACGCTGTTCCCCAACGCCAACGGGGTGCACCCTGAATCGCTGGTACGCATCGCCGGCGTCAATGTCGGCAAGGTCACCGGCGTCTCGAGCGCGCCCGGGTGCTCCAAGGGGCAGGCATCCTCGTGCCAGGCCGCCGACGTGACCATGCAGATCGAGGACGTCGGGCTGCCGCTCCACAACGACGCCACGTTCGCGATCCGGCCGCGGATCTTCCTCGAGGGGAACTTCTTCGTGGATATCCATCCCGGCAGCCCGTCGCTGCCGGTGGTCTCCGACGGCCACACCTTCCCGGTCCAGCAGGCGACCGAGCCGGTTCAGCTCGATCAGGTGCTGCAGTCGCTGCAGGCCAACACCCGCCAGAACCTCCAGACGCTGCTCGACCAGTACGGCAAGGCGGTGGACGTCTCCGGCAAGTCCTACAACCGCTCGATCCGATACTGGCTGCCCGCCTACAAGTACACGGCGATCGTCGCCCACGACGCCCTGGGAATCCAGCCTCACGACCTGTCCGGCTGGGTGGCGCAGATGGGCACGGTCTCGGGCGCCCTAGACGCGCACCCCCAGAACCTCCAGAACCTGATCACCGACTTCAACACGACGGCGAACTCGTTCGCGCGAGAGAACACGGCGCTGGCCAGCGCTGTCGGCGAGCTCCCGCGGACCCTGGCCACCGCGACCCCAGCCTTCAACGCGTTGAACGCCGCATTCCCGCCGCTGCGGGCACTCGCGCGGGCGCTGACTCCGGGCGTCCGTTCGACGGGGCCGGCGATCGACGTCAGCCTGCCGTTCATCGAGCAGCTCCGCCAGCTCGTCCAGCCCGCAGAGCTGCGCGGGCTGACCTCCGACCTCTCGGTCACCGTGCCGGCGCTGGCCAAGCTGGCCCAGGCGACGATTCCGCTGATGAAGAAGGGCGTGCGCCCGGCCGCGAGTTGCGTGGTCAACAACATCTACCCGTGGTCGCAGCTGACCCTCAACGACCACACGCTCAGCGGCACCCCCGGCTTCCCGTTGCGTCCGGTCTATGTCGAGGCGGTCGACTTCCTGCCTGGGCTGGCCGGCGAGTCCCGCGTGTTCGACGCCAACGGACCCTACATTCGGATACTCGGTAACGGCGGGACCTTGACCTACTCCCTGCAGCCCGGGCTGTTCGGTCAGTCGCTGGCGCCGCTCACCTCCGTCCAGCCGCAACTTCCTCCGGGCGGCATCCGGCCGCCGCTGCATCCGGGCACGCCGTGCGAGACCCAGGCCCCGATCACCGATCTCTCCGCGCCCGCGGGGCCACCGCTCGCGCAGGCGAGCACTGACCTGTCGGCGCCCGGAGCTTCCCTGCGCTGGAAGTCCTCCGCGCAGGCGACGGTCGCGCTGGTCAAGGAGATGGCCAAGCAGCAGGGCTCGGGAGTCACGCTCGCTCCCTCGGTCAAGCAGGCGCTGAAGTAATGAAACGCGCGATCAAGAACCATGCCGGCGACTTTGGGGCGATTCTCGCGCTGCTGGTGCTCTCGGTGGCCGTGTCGGGCTACGTGCTCAGCCATGAGCGCCTGCGCTTCCCGTTTATCCAGTCCTCGCCGTTTGCGATCAAGGCCGAGTTCCAGACCGCACAGGCGGTCACCCCGGGCCAGGGTCAGTCGGTTCGCGTCTCGGGCGTGCAGATCGGCGACATCGGCGCGGTCACGCTGAAGAACGGCCTGGCCGTGGTCACGATGGATATCAACGAGAAGTACAAGCACGTGATCCATCAGGACGCGACCGCGCTGTTGCGCCCGCGGACCGGTCTCAAGGACATGTTCGTGGAGGTCGACCCTGGATCGAGCAGCGCTCCGGTGGCCAAACCCGGATTCACGATCCCGGTCTCGAACACGAACCCCGATGTCAACCTGGACGAGGTGCTCGCGGCGCTGGACGCCGACTCGCGCGCCTACCTGGGCCTGCTGGTCAACGGCGCCGGCCACGGTCTGCAGGGCAAGGGCGGCAGCGAGCTGGCCCAGGTGCTCGAGCGTTTTGAGCCGACCCACCGGGACCTCGCGCGGTTGAACAGCGCGGTCGCGGTCCGGGGAGCCAATCTCCGCCGGCTGGTCAACTCGCTGCAACGGCTGAACACCGCGCTCGGCGCCAAGCAGACCCAGATCGTGTCGCTGGTCGATGCGAGCTCGAAGGTGTTCCGGGCTTTCGCCTCGGAGGACCGCAACGTCAGTCGCGCGATCGCCGACCTGCCGGCCACTCTCCGGCAGACCACGGCAACGCTGGGCAAGGTGCGGACGTTCGCCACCGAGCTCGGGCCGACCGCGTCGAACCTCCTGCCCGCCGCCCGAGCGCTGCCGGCGGCCAATCAGGCGCTCACCGCGCTGGCCCGCCCGAGCGCGCCGATCATCCGTACCCAGATCCGTCCCTTCGTCGTCGCCGCCCGGCCGGTGGTGCGCAACCTCAAGCCGGCGGCCGTCAACCTGGCAAAGGCCACGCCGAGCCTGGGCAAGGTGTTCACGGTCCTGAACCACTTCGTCAACCTGCTCGGCTACAACCCGGGCAACGCGATCCACGGTTATCTCTGGTGGCTGGCCTGGGCCGATCACAACGCCCGCTCGTTGTTCGCCCTGCAGGACGGCAACGGCGACTTCCGGCAGCTGTTCCTCCAGGCCAGCTGCGCCACCCTGGCCCAGATCGCCAACGGGGTGAACGGGTCGGTGGCCGAGATCGTGCTCAACCTGACGCCGATCCTCACCAACCTCGGGCTCTGCCCCAAACAGGCGGCCGCCGACTCACATGCCTTCCTGCTCTCCAAGCAGGGCAAGCTGTCCGGAAGCTCCGCGCACAGCAGTTCGGCGGCGGCCACCAGCAGCAACGTCCCGTTCCGCCCACTGCTTCCGACCCACTAATGGAAACCCGCTCACCATCCTTCGCCCGGATTGCCACGATGACGCTGTTCGCGCTCTCCTGCGCGGGCCTGCTGTTGTTCCTGTGGCTGTCCTTCGGCGGGACGCTCCCGTTCAATCCCCAGGGCTACGAGGTCCGGGTCTCGTTCCCGTTCGCCGATCAGCTCGCCGCTCAAGCCGACGTCCGGATCGCTGGCGTCTCGGTCGGCCAGGTGATCGGCAAGTCGCTCGATCCGCAGGGTAACCGGACGATCGCCACGATCCAGATGCAGAAGAAGTTCGCGCCGATCCATCGGGACGCGCAAGCCATCCTGCGCCAGAAGACGATCCTCGGCGAGACCTACGTCGAGCTGCTGCCCGGCAGCCCGCGCAGTCCGATCCTGCCCGACGGCGCTCTCTTGTCCAGGTCTCAGGTCAAGCCGGCGGTGCAGCTCGATCAGGTCTTCAACGCCCTCGATCCCAAGACGCGGACGGCATTCAGGCAATGGCAGCAGGAGCTGGCCCAGGCGCTGCGCGGCAACGCGCAGAACCTCAACGACGTGCTCGGGAATCTTCCCACCTTCGCGGCTGATGCCAGCAACATCCTGCAGGTGCTCGACGTCCAGCACGGAGCGGTGGTCAACCTGATCCAGAACGGCGGCACCGTGTTCGCCGCGCTCACTCGCGACCAGTCCGCCCTGCGCAACCTGATCACCACCGGCGAGACGACCTTCGCCACGACGGCGGCGAACAACAACGCGCTCGCGGACACCTTCCACGTGTTCCCGACCTTCCTGAACGAGACGAAGGCCACGATGACGCGTCTGCGGACGTTCACCAGCAACACCGACCCCTTGCTCAAGGAACTCGAGCCGGTGGCGGCCGACCTCGGACCGACGCTGACCGCCGTGCGCACGCTGTCTCCCGATCTGCGCCGGCTGTTCACCAAGCTCGGCCCGCTGATCACCGTCTCCAAGACAGGCCTGCCGGGAATCCGCGACGTCCTCGTCGGCGCCAAGCCCCTGCTGCGCTCGGTCGGCCCGTTCCTATCCGAGCTCAACCCGATCCTCACCTGGCTCTCGGGCCACCAGCAACTGCTGTCCGATTTCATCTCGGCCGGCGCCGCCGGGCTCGCGTCCAAGACCGTCGCCTTCGGCGGCGGCAGCGTCGGCCACTACCTGCGCCAGTTCTCGCCGGTCGGCACCGAGACGCTGTCGCTCTCGACGACCCGAGATCGCTTCAACCGCGGCGATACGTATCCCGGCCCGATCTGGCTGGCCGACCCGAACTACCTCAAGCAGAACAACCTCGGCGCCTTCGACTGCAAGAACACCGGTGCCCCGGGCGACGGCTCGGTCAGCTCCGACGGTCAGCCCGCCCCGGTCGGCCGCCCGGCCTGCTGGGTCCAGCCGAAGCTACCGGGCGCGCCCTCGCAGTATCAGATCCCACAGATCACCAAGGCGACGTACTCGTCGCGCTGAGGCCGTGGGCGTCTCCGGCGGCCGCGGGGCTTCGGGCGGCCGCGGGGCTTCGGACGGCCGCGGGGCTTCGGACGGCCGCGGGGCTTCAGGCGGCCGCGGTGGCCGAACTCGACGCGCTCGACGAGGTGCTCAGGGAAAGCCCGTCGAGGAGCAGATCGGTCAGCGTCGCCTGGCCGGTCAGCGCCAGGCCGTGGCGGTCGTGACTGGGTGAGAGCGCGCTGACCCAGGCCGCGGTGTCGCCGCTGATCGTGGCATCCGGAGCCTCCGAAACGACCTCCTCGACCTTCGCGGCCCCGCCGGCAAACGAGACGGCGTAGGACGCGGCGCTGCCGTCACGCTTGGCGTCGGTCACCGTCAGGCCGATGATTCCGGACGCGCCGGCGGTGTCGATCAGGCCGGGGACGAGTCGGAAGATCGCCCCGACGTCGACGCATTCCGCCGGTCGCGGAGCGCTCCAGGCCCACTCGAAACCCCAGCGAGCCAGCTCGCCGAGGATCGGCATCAGCTCGGCGGCTCGTTCGGTCAAGGCATAGTCGACCCGCGGCGGGACCTCGCGGTAGCGCTTGCGGGTGAGCATTCCGTCGGCCACCATGCGGTTCAACCGCGAGCGCAGCTGCTCGGTCGAGATCCCCGGGAGCACGCGCTGCAGCTCCACGAAGCGGCGGGGACCGGAAGCTAGATCGCGGACGATCAGGAGCGTCCACTTGTCGCCGACTAGATCGAGTGCGCGCGCATCTGGCGACCATTGGTCGTACGGATGCCTCTTGGGCGGCGGTACCTGGGGCATGATCCCTCAACTTGGACGGGTGATTGGCCTACCTACCAACTTTGAGTCTAACGGACGGGGCAACCGATTAGACGTCTTGAACAAAGTGTGGTGCGAAGTTTCCGTCAGTTTCCGTGCCTTGTGACGTTATGGCGATAGATGAGCAACGTGATCTTCCTCGCCGAACGTCTGGCTGATCGGTCCCGCGCGCGCGAGGGTTCGCCGGTCTCTTTCTTCTTCGATCTCGCCTGTCCGTTCTCCTACCTCGCCACCGAGCGCGTCGAGCGGATCCTGGGCGACGTCGAATGGGTGCCGACGTCGGTTTCGGCGTTCGCGGGGCGCCCAACGCCGGTGATCACCGACGCTCTGATCGCACAGGCCGAGCGGCGGGCGGTCGAGTTGAGGCTTCCGCTGATCTGGCCCGACCCGTTTCCGACGGACTGCACCGAGGCGCTGCGGGCCGCGGAGTTCGCGGGCGAGCAGGGCGAGGGCGCCCGCTTCGCGCTGGCCGCCTCACGACTCGCCTTCTGCGGCGGGTTCGATCTCGCCGATCCGGAGATCCTGGCGGCGGCTGCCGAGGCGGCCGGGCTGCGCGTCGACGATTGCCTGGGGGCGGCCGCTGACCCCGCCCGGGACATGACGCTCGAGGCGACGGCTCGCGGGCTGCTCGCGCGCGGCGTGGCGACGCTGCCGGCGATTCGGGTCGAGCAGCAATGGTTTGAGGGCGAGCGCGGCGTCGGCGGTGCATCGGCGCTGCTGCGCGCCCGAACAATGTACGAACGTCCGCTGGCGCCGGCAGGTTGAGTCTGGGCTGAGCGGTAGAGCGTGCGATCGCTGGGGCGAAGTTTGGCGATCGCCGGGGCACGGGATGGGCGGCTGCGGGGGCGGGCCGCTCGATCCCGTGCAACCAGAACCCTGCCAGACTGGGTCGATGAAGGATCCGCTGGACCGGGCAGTCCGCGAGATCGCGCGTCGTAACTCGTACGCCCTCGTGTGGGCTCAGTTCGGGCTGGCCCATCTGGTCGTGTTCGGCGGCCTCGGGCTGCTCCGGCTCTACCAGGAGATGTCGAGCGCCGACTTCTGGTTGCTGGTCGGGGTCTCGCAGGCGCTCGTGGCGATCGACAACGTGATCTCGATCAAGCTCACGCGGCGTATGTGGCGCCCGGTCTGGGCCTGGGAGCAGGGCGCTCGCGACGAGGCTGGGACGGTGGCGGCGTGGACGGCGCTGGCCACGCTGCCGCTGGCCTACATCAAGCGGATGCGCAAATACCCGTTCGTCTTCAGCTACCTGCCGTTCATAGCCTTCGTCACCTGGAAGCTGGACCTCCCGTGGTACTCGTTCCTGATCCTTACGCTGGTCGGCACCTCGGTGCTGGCCTGCAGCCTGATCGTGCGCTACTTCACGATGGAGATCGTCTCCCGGCCGGTGCTCGAGGAGATCGCCAAGGCGCTCCCGCCGGATTTCACGATCGACGCTCCCGGGCTGCCGTTGCGCTGGCGCCTGTTCGCCGCCGCCCCGGTCGTAAACGTCGTGACCGCGATCGTGGTCGCCGGCCTCTCCGCCTATGGCCGCCACGCGAAGCTCGACCAGCTGGGACTCTCCTGGCTGATCGCGGTCGGCGTCTCCCTGACGATCTCGCTCGAGCTCGTGGTGCTCGTGGTGCGGACGCTGGGCACCTCGCTGGGCGAGCTGCGGCGGGCGACCGAGCAAGTGCGGGCCGGCGACTTCTCGGCGCGGGTCCCCGTTGTCGCGACCGACGAGATCGGCCAGCTGGCGCAGTCCTTCAACACGATGGTCGAGGGCCTCGACGAACGCGAGCGCCTACGTGAGGCCTTTGGGGCGTACGTCGATCCGGGGCTGGCCGAGCGGGTCCTGCGCGAGGGCTCTGAGCTCGGCGGCGAGGAGGTCGAGGTCAGCGTGCTGTTCCTTGACATACGCAACTTCACCGCGTTCGCCGAGCGTTCATCCCCGAAAGGGGTCGTGTCGTTGCTCAACGGCTTCTGGGAGCTCGTCGTGCCCGTGCTCCTGCGGAACGGAGGTCACGCCAACAAATTCATCGGCGACGGCCTGCTCGGCGTCTTCGGAGCCCCCGATCACGTGGCCGATCACGCCGACCGGGCGGTCCGGGCGGCGCTCGAAGTCGTCGAACTGGTCAGGCAGCGCTACGGTGGAGAGGTCGGCGTCGGCATCGGCGTGAATTCGGGCCGCGTCGTGTCCGGAACCGTCGGTGGCGGGGGACGCGTCGAGTTCACCGTGATCGGCGACACCGTCAACACCGCGGCAAGGGTTGAGCGCGCGACCCGCGAAACAGGCGACGACGTGCTGATCACCGAATCGACTCGGGAGCGGCTGTGCACGGACGTATTCGACTTCGAAGAGCGACCGCCGGTGCCCCTGAAGGGAAAATCGGCACAGGTCCGGCTCTGGGCGCCCCGCGCCGCGATCCGCGAAAGCGCCGGATCGCTGGTTGCGCGCGCGCCGGTGTCCGATTGACCCGGCGCGCGAGGAGCGTGGTCAAGCGCTTCTGGCGGCTCGCCTGGGACGCCAACATCACGGGTCTCTCGGGGATGGTCGCCTACAGCATGCTGCTCGGCGTGATTCCGGTTGCGCTGCTAGGGCTGTTCATCGCCGGGCAGGTGCTCTCCAGCCACGCGGTGCAGATCAGCGTGCTCAAAGATCTGCAACAGGTGTTTCCCGGCTCAACCGAGCACACATTGAACTCGCTCCTACACGAGGTACAGAGCTCTACCACCAGCACCGGCTTGCTCGCGCTGGTGGCCAGCCTGTGGCTCGCCTCGTCGTTCTGGGGCGCGCTCGACACGTCGTTCAGCCGGATCTACGGCTGCGGCTCGCGCAGCTGGCTCGAGCAGAAGCGCTTCGGGATCGTGATGGTGGGCGTGGTGATGGTGTTCATGGTGGCCACCGTCGCGGTGCCGACCGTCCAGAGCTTCCTCAAGGTGGGGGCCAGCGATCTGCCGTTCGACCTCGCGCACGTCGCCGCCTTCGTCTACGCGGCCTCGCTGGTGATCAGCCTGACGCTGCTGTTCGGCTGCCTGGCGCTGATCTACAAGCGGGTGCCGAACTGCCCGGTGCCGTGGCGGGCCGTGTGGCCGGGGGCGCTGGGGGCGAGCGTCGTCATCGGCGCGGTCGACTACGCCTTCCCGGCCTACCTCTCGAACATCTCGACGATCGCCCGGTTCGAGGGAACTGTCGTCTTCATCCTGATCGTGCTCGCCTGGTTCTACGTGCTGGCCCTGGTCATCCTCGGTGGGGCGGTCCTCAACGCGCTGCGCGTGCCCGGGCCCGAGTGTTAGCGTGCAGCCCGTGGCGACCGAAGCGGCCACCGAACTCCACGGCGGGCGCCTGATCGCCAGGCGTCTGAAGGCGCACGGCGTGACCAAGCTGTTCACGCTGTCGGGCGGTCACCTGTTCTCGATCTACGACGGCTGCCGCGCCGAGGGCATCGACCTCGTCGACGTCCGGCACGAGCAGACCGCCGCGTTCGCCGCCGAGGGTTGGGCGAAGGTCACCCGGTCGATCGGCGTGTGTGCGCTGACCGCCGGCCCCGGCGTGACCAACGGGATGAGCGCGCTCGCCTCGGCGGGCCAGAATCATTCGCCGGTCCTGGCGCTGGGCGGCCGCGCGCCGCAGGCGCGGTGGGGCCAGGGCTCGCTCCAGGAGATCGATCATGTCCCATTCGTGCGGCCGTTGGTCAAGCTTGCCGCCACCCCCGACGGTACGGCGGAGATCCCAGGTCTGGTCGACGAAGCGATCCGGGTCGCGCTGACGCCGCACTCGGGTCCGACGTTCCTCGACTTCCCCCTTGACCAGGTGTTCTCGAACGCCGCCGAGCCCGAGGATGCAGAGCAGAACGGACCGCTCTCGCCGTGGACCGGATCCGGAGCCGAGCAAGCCGCGATCGACCGGGCGGTGACCTTGCTCCGCGACGCCGAGCGACCGGTCATCATGGCTGGGACCGGGCTCTATTGGGGCAGGGGGGAGACGGCCGTGCAAGCGCTGGCCGAGGAGCTGCGGATCCCGGTGTTCCTCAACGGCCTGGCCCGCGGCTGCCTGCCCGCCGACCACGACCTGTTCTTCTCACGGGTGCGTGGGAGCGCGCTGAAGCAGGCCGACGTGGCGCTGGTGATCGGCGTCCCACTCGATTTCCGGCTGGGCTTCGGCGCCGCCTTCGCCCCGGATGCCGAGATCGTGGCGATCGACGTCGCCGAGCCGGTGCGCGACCATCCGCGACCGGTCGCGGCCGAGCTCTATGGGGCGCTTCCGGCGACGCTCGAGGCGGTCCGCCGTGGCGCTGCGGGGAGCGGCGATCACGCCGCCTGGATCGCCTCGCTGCGCGACTCCGAGACCGAGAAGCGCGCGGCCGAGGCGCCGGAGTTGGCCGACCCGCGAGTCCCGCTGCACCCGATGCGGGTCTACGGCGAGTTGGCCCAGCTGCTCGACCGCGACGCGATCGTGATCGGCGACGGCGGTGACTTCGTTTCCTACGCGGGGCGGCTGATCGACTCCTACCAGCCGGGCTGCTGGCTCGATCCCGGGCCCTACGGGTGCCTGGGCTCGGGCCCGGGCTACGCGCTGGCCGCCAAGCTGGCCCACCCCGGCCGCCAGGTCGTGCTGCTGCTCGGCGACGGCGCCTTCGGCTTCGCCGGGATGGACTTCGACACGCTCGCGCGCCACGGCGTCGCGGTGGTCGGCGTGATCGGCAACAACGGCATCTGGGCGCTCGAGAAGCACCCGATGGAGGCCATCTACGGCTACTCGGTGGTCGCCGACCTGACTCCGGAGACCCGCTACGACCACGTGGTGGAAGCCCTCGGCGGCCACGGAGAGCTCGTGCGCGAGCCCGGCCAGCTCCGCGGCGCATTCGAGCGCTCGCTCGAGTCCGGCCGGCCTTCCCTGATCAACGTCCTCACCGATCCCACCGTCGCCTACCCGCGGCGCTCGAACCTGGCGTAACCGTCCCTCTACCACCCGAGAGAATCGCCCCCAAGGCGATTCTCTTAAGCATGGGAGCCCCCCGGGCGAACCATGCCGTTAACGAAAGTCGCCCGCAACTTGCGGGCGACTTCCGATCCAGGTTTGGCCCAATCGGGACGGGCAGGGGTACGTGCCAGAAAGGGCCGATTAAGTGGCTCGGACGGCGGGAGGCGCCGATGTCTGCGGCTTCGCCCGAGCCTATGTATGGGTCTCGAATCGCTAGGCGTTTCTCAACCCGCGACAATGATGGACCCTGGACGTGCTTCGGGCAATCGGACATTCGTCCAGTTGGGGCTGCCGGTGTCCTAGACACAATTTTTCTGTCAGATGGGTTTAGAGCTTGGCCGTACGGCCTGCCGAGGGCCGAACAACGCTCACAGGCCGGGCGGGAACAGGTACACCCGGTGCGGCAGCACCTGACTCGCCACCTCCAGCGTGATCCGGCCGTGGCGAGACAGCGGGATGCGGCGGGGATCCGAAGCCCACCGGTGCCCATCGAGGAAGGCCGTCACCGGTGCCCTGAAACTTGCGACCGCTCGACGCCCAAGGGGCTGTCCCCACAGGTCGAACAGCTCGCCGAGTGTGATCCGCGATCCCGCGCGCACCTCGATCACCCCGGTCGGGTCGCCGGTGATGGCGGGGTAGGAGCAGCGGGCGCTGCGCACGCTCGCGCCGGTGCGGACCAGGGGTGAGGCGAGGCCGATCCCGCCGGGGATCGCCACCACGTGTTGATGGGCGAACACCTCGAGATGCGCGCCGAAGCGGCGACTCGGGCGGCGATCGCAGCGTAGGCCATCGACGGGGAGGGCGGACCGCACGCGGGGGGACCTCAGGCCGGGGCGGTAGAGCGGGCCGGGCCCGACCGACAGCGGGACGTAGTCCGGTGGCAGCTTCGCCCGGGCCGGCGGGCTCGGCCGGGAGCTAGTGCCGACGCCCCCACCACCGCACCCGACCAGCAGCAGTCCGGCCAGGCAGGCGGCAAGACGCATCCGTCGCCGCCCAACCAGGCAGGCGGCAAGACGCATCCGTCGCCGCCCAACCAGGCAGGCGGCAAGACGCATCCGTCGCCGCCCAACCAGGCAGGCGGCAAGACGCATCCGTCGCCGCCCAACCAGGCAGGCGGCAAGATGCATCCGTCGCCGCGCAACCAGGCAGGCGGCAAGCCGCGTCCCTCCGCATGGTTCCCGAGCCGGCGTCAGCACGAAACCCTACTTAACTGGTTGACTTAGGTTCAACTTGGCTAACCTTGACTCCATGCGGGAGCTATTTTCCTTTCCCAACCCCGTGAACGAGAAGGCCGCGCGCGTCGTGGCCGGCGCCGTGCTCGCGATCGTGATCCTGACGCTGGTGACCAGCTGGTACTGGCTGCTGATCGCGCTCGCCTACGGCTTCTGGGCCCGGGTGCTCACCGGGCCCACCCTGAGTCCGCTCGGCTGGGCGGCCCAGAATCTGATTGCGCCGCGCCTAGGCGAGAAGAAGCCCGTGCCCGGTCCGCCCAAGCGCTTCGCCCAGGGGATGGGCGCGGTCATGTCAACGGCGGCCCTGGTGCTCGCGCTGATCGTCGGTGACCACCCGGCGGCGGATGGCGTGCTGATCGCCTTCCTACCCGCCGCCGGACTCGAGTCGATCGTCGGCTATTGCCTCGGGTGCAATCTGTTCGGCCTGCTGATGCGGGCTGGAATCGTGCCCGAGCGCGTATGCGCCGAATGCGCGGACATCCGCTCGCATCTGCGCGCCGCTGTATAGACGATTGATTCCGCGGCGTGGCGTTTTGGCGGGTTCGCGCCCCGGCGATGGCGCGTTCGCGACGTGGCGTTTTGGCGCGTTCGCGACCTCAAGAGCCGCTCGGTTGACGCGTCGATCGTGCAGTTCCCACCGCATAGCGGTAGCTTCTGCAGGAAGGAAGGGGAAAGCACAGTTAGTTACCCCACGGATAAGTAACTGTCCACTCGGTCGCAAACAAACGGCGGCGGCCCCCGGGGGGACCGCCGCCGCTCGCCAGCACGGCGCTAGCAGCTGCGCGACGTTACTTAGCGCCGATCGTGTAGGAGTACGGCAGCGCCACGACCTCATCGGTGACATCGGTCCGGGTGTCGAACACGTCGACGTACAGCGTTCCCTTGACCGTCTTGCCCTTCTTCCCGTCGGGCGTGATCGCCAGGTCGATCGTCCCGCTCTGGCCGGGGCTGAGCAGGAGCGGGCTGAACCCGGGCGCGCCCGGATTGACCTTCTGCTGCTCGATGTCCCCTGTGGAGGACGCCACGGTCGTGTCGAACCCGAGCGTGAGAGCAGCCATGCCGGTGCTCACCCGGCCGGGCTCGACCGCCTTGTTGAACGGCCCGATCGGATCAGGCGCGATATCCCAGACTCCCGCCGTGGCCGGCCCCGAGAAGAACCCGGAGGCCGTGTTGCCATCGCTCTTGGCCGCGATATCCGGATCGCCGTAGCCGAAGTCGAACGTGACCGGCCGGGTCGCTTGCGCGAAGGCTCCGACCGCGTTCGTCTCCGTGGGCACCAGGAACAGCGGCGGCACCGTGCCCGCCGGGAGCGGGAACGCCAGATCCGTCGCCTGGGTCAGCGGGAGCAGCCCGAACGCACGCCGCTCCAGCGTGCGCGGATCGAGGAAGAACTCCTCGGTCCCAACGCCGTTGTTGGACACCTCCACCTTGACCCCCACCGGATGACCGGCCGGCAACACCGTGCTGGCGCTATTCGGCAGGCCGACCGCGTGAATCCGGGGCGGCGTGAAGCCAATCCGCCCGTGGTAATGGGTCGACAGCACCTGACCGCCGACCGGATTGATGACGTCCACCACGAACCGCCAGCGGCCCGGCTCCGGCGAGCGTGCGTACGCCTGCAGACCGTTGGTGTAGATGGTGCTTCCGTTGCTGTCCGAGCGGGCGTTGTCGCCGGTGCTGACCGTCAGGCCGTTCGGGGCGATCAGGCTGCCGAAGATCTCGGTGCCCGGATCGTCGGCGAACGTCAGCCCGACGGTGAGCTCGGACTGGCCCTTCGGCACGTCGAACTCGTAGGTGTCGAGCTGACCCGGCTGGAAGAAGCCGTTGCGCCCGTTGCCGCCGATCAGATCGCCGGAGAACTGGCCGCCGTTGCTGTCCAGCGCGACCAGCGACCGGACCGCGATCGGGACGATCGACGTCGGGCCCGCGTCCGAGCTGAGCACCAGATCCTGACTCGAATCGCCGGCAGCGCTGGGGAAGCTCCCGTTGACCTTGACCGACTCCGTCTGTCCCGGGGCCAGGGTGATCGACGACGGGGAGACCGAGTCGACGTTGGTGAACTTCTGCGATGTGGCCTGCCACCGCACCGGCCCGAGGTAGTTTCCGTCACGACGGAAGATGATCCCCGTCCAGGTGCCCGCCACCGGATCGGCCACGTCCACCTGACCGTGGTTTCCGTCGCCCTGCGGGCGGGTGGTGGCGGCGAACGCGCCGGTCGGATCGATCAACGTCATGCCGATCCGCGATGCCGTGCTCGGCCACGAGTTGTACGCCACCAGGCGGTCTGCCCCGGCCGGCACTTGGAACTTGACCTCCTGATAGGGGAACGGGGTACCGAATTGGCTGATGAACTTCGGGCCCGTGTCCGTGAGCTCGACGCGGCCAGTCTGATTGGCCAGCTGGACGCCGAGATGACGGACGTGGGACTTGATCGTCTGCGACGACGTGCCCACATTCGTGATCTGCACGGACTGGCTGAACGAGCTGCCGGCCGTGCCGCTCAGATCGAGCTGCGTGGGTCCGACCAGCAGGTTCTGCCCGACCGCCGAGCCGCTGTGCCCGAGCGACTCCGCGGCCTGGACGGCGCCGAGCGTGTTCATCTCGCCGGCGCCCTGCTCCACGCTGGGCGCATGCAGGTCGGTCGACGTGCTGGTCAGCAGCTGCCGGACCAGCGCCGGCGACGGGGTGGCCCCGCCGTGCGTCTGGCGGTAGGCCGAGATAACCAGCGCCGCCCCGCCGGCGATGAACGGAGCCGATTCGCTGGTGCCGCCGAAACTCTGGAGATTCGTAGGCTGTCCCGCGTAGTTGATGCATTCGAGGTAGATCTCGACCTTGGGCGAGCACAGCGCCCAGTTGGCCTCGCCCGGAGCGACCAAGTCGAGCACGCGGCCGGCCTGGGTGAACCCGGCCGACTCGATCGCGGAGATGTTGTTGCTCAGCCAGCCGTTGGTGGCGAACTGATAGCCGTACTGCGTGCCCTGCGCGTAGTTCTGGAACGTCGTGCTCCCACCCGCGGCGATCACCGACGGGTCGCTCGAGGCTGAGCTCGGGCTCGCCGTCACGCCCGAGTCTCCCGTGCTCTCGACCACGGTGGCCCCGGCGGCCACGGCCTGCTCGTTGAACTGACGGGTCAGATCCATCGTGTTGTCGGGGATCGGGTAGCCGCCGAACGACTCGCTGAAGATGTCTGCATGGTCAACCGTCAGCGCGTAGTCGAGACCCTGGAGGATCGTCGAGTTGAACGAGCTGTTGGCGTTGCCGAACACCTTCATGCCGATCAGCGAGGCGCCCGGCGCCACGCCGCGGACCTTGATGTTGCAGCCCGGGGGAAGCGGATGAGCCGGGTTGACGAACTGCGAGATGTCGTAGGTCTCGCGGCCCTGAGCGGCGATCGAGCTGGCGTCGCCGAACGCCTCCGCGCTCCCCGACGGCGCGTTCGGGCCGTCACCACTGAAGTCCTTGTAGTCGATGAAGACGTGCGAGCCGTCGGGACGAATGAAGTCGGGGTTGTTGATGTCCAAGCCATCGGCGAAGAAGGCGACCTTGACGCCAGCGCCGGTGCTCAGGTTCTGCGCCTGCGGCTTGGCCGCATCTGCGAACGCGGTGTGAGTGGTCTGCAGCGCCTCAGGCTCGAGCAGGGGCTTGCTCGGATTGGCCGGGCAGATCTGCTTCGCCTGCGGGGCCGAGCCGGCCGCGCTCGGGTGCGACACGCTGGTGTCGATGCCGGGCAGCGTCACGACCGTGTCGGGCACCACCTGGGCGACCTGCGAGCTCTTCGCCAGCTGCGCGCGCTCGGTCTTGGAGACCCTGGCCGCGAACGCGTTCAGGCCGTGGAACTGGCGGTAGATGCTGCCACCGGAGCGCTTGACTTCGGCCACGACGTTGGCGTTGGCGCTGGCCTCGGCCCGGATCCGGCTCTTGATGTGAGTCCGGTTGGCCGGGGTCGAGCTGAGCTGGTTGCGCATGATCACGATCACCCGCGAGGACACCTGGCGGCTCCCGGCGAGGACCTTCTTGGCGGAGAGCCCGCGATGGCGGTGACCTCGCGCGAACGGCCCGGAGTGATGCTTCGCGCCTGCCAGCGCACTACCGATCCCGAACGCGGCAAATGCCAGCACGGCAAGACCGCAGATCAGGACAGCTCGACGACGTTCTGACCCCAAGATGCTCCTCCTCTGGGCCCCCTGGACCCCCTGGCAGCAATATTGATCGACGGCGGCAGACGTCGCCGACCCGGGTATCCAACCACTTTTCGGCCTACAGGCCAAGGGCAGCGCCGCGGAGGATGTCGTGTTCTGACACTTCCACCTCCCGGAGCCCGAAAAGGGCCATCACCTCGTCCAGGATCACGATCCCCGGCAGGATCGTCGGGGCCCGCGCCGGATGCAGGCCGGGGACCAGTTCGCGTTCGGATCGAGGCAGCGCGGCGAGCCGGGCCAGGATCCGCCTGCGCTCAGCCTCGCTGAGCACGTATCCGTGAACCCGCTCGGAGTCGTACGGATCGAGCGCTTGGGCGATCGCCGCCAGCGAGGTCGGCGTGCCGGCCACGGCAATCGCGTGCTGGACCGCCGTCCGGCAGCGCTCCGGCACGGCGTGCGTGATGATCGCCCGGACGTCGGTCGCCACCGCCTCCAGCTCGGCGTCCGACGGCGGATCGCCGTGGATGTGGCGCTCGGACTGTCGCACCACGCCGGCCTGGGTCGAGACGTGAAACGTGACCTCACGTCTGGACCCGATCACCAGCTCGGTCGACCCGCCGCCGATGTCGATCACCAGCGTGGGCCGGTCATCGGCGGGGTCGCGATCGCTGGTCGCCCCCAGGAACGTGAGACGCGCCTCCTGCTCGCCGGAGAGGATGTGGGCCTCGAGGCCATAGCGATCCTCCACCGCCCGGCGGAACGCCTCCCCGTTGCAGGCGTCACGCACCGCGCTGGTCAGGACCGCCAACCTCCGGCCCACGTCGTGACGATCGATCGCGGTCCGGTACTCCTCGAGGGTGGTGAACACGCGCTCGGTCGCCTCCTCGCTGAGCGCGCCGCCGGAGTCGACACCGGCGCCGAGGCGCGTGACCTCGGTTCGGCGCTCGAGCTCGGCCGTGACCTGGCCGTGGGCGAGCTCGGCCACCAGCAGGCGCGTCGAGTTGGTGCCGATGTCGACCACGGCGACGCGCTCCGGCCCGCGGTCGCCGGACATCTACAGCACCGCATGGGGCATCGGCCGGCCGTCGAGCGCGGCGAGCAGGTTCTCAACTGCGAGCTCGGTCATCCGCTCGCGCGCGGTGGTGGTGGCCGAACCGATGTGCGGGGTGAGGATCAGGTTCGGCGCATCGAGGAGGCGGTCATCGGGCCGCGGGGGCTCGGGATCGGTGACGTCGAGCGCGGCTCCCGCGATCGCACCGTCGTACAGGGCCGCAGCCAGCGCCGCCTGGTCGACGATCGGCCCGCGCGCGGTGTTGATCAGGATCGCCTCGGACTTCATCGCCTCCAGCGCGGCGGCGTCGATCAGATGGTGGGTCTCCGGGGTCAGCGGACAGTGCAACGAAACGAAGTCCGCTCGGACCAGGAGGTCGTGGACCGAGTCGGCGTCGCGGGCGCTCGCGTGGATGACCTCCATGTCGAACCCCCCGGCGCGACGCGCCACCGCGCGGCCGATCCGCCCCATCCCGATGATCCCCAGCGTCGCACCATGCACGTCGACGCCCAGCCAGCTGCCCGGCTCCCAGGTCACCCACTCGCCGTCGACGGCAGCCGCCATCGCCTCGGGCAGGCGCCGGGCCGCCGCCATCAGCAGCGCGAAGGTCAGGTCCGCGGTCGCGTCGGTCAGCACGTCGGGCGTGTTGCCGACCGCGATCCCGCGCTCGCGGGCCGCATCGAGGTCGATGTTGTCGACGCCGACCGCGTAGTTGGAGATCGCCCGCAGCCGCGGGGCAGCGGCCAGCAGCTCGGCGTCAACGCGGTCCGTGAGCAACGACAGCAGGCCTTCGGTCTCCGCCGTGCCGGCGCGCAGCTGCTCCGCCGTCGGCGGCAGCCTACCGGGCCAGACGTCGACCTCGTGGGCGTCGGCCAGGCGGTCCAGGGCGGGGCCGGGCAGCTGTCGGGTCACGAAGCAACGCGCCATCGCCGGGATTCTTGCGAGTCAGGCCGGTCCGCGCTGTCACACACCGGCGACCCACGCTGGGCCCGGGACGGCCAAACCCCAAATTTAAAAAGATGTTTCCCGGGGGGTCTAGTGGCCGGTTTCGGGGACCGGCTGTGCCTGGGGCATGGCGATCCGCGTGGGGACCCGGCGGGGGAGGCCGATCAGCGCGACCAGCGCGCCGACGAGAGCGAAGGCCGCTCCGACGGCGAAGGCCAGGTGGAAGCCGCCGGTCAGCGCCGCATGCGCCGTCGTCCCGGCGTGGTGCAGGTCGCTGCTGGTGCGCGAGGCGGCGAGGGTGGCCAGGATGGCCAGACCGAGCGCGCCGCCGAACATCCGCGATGTGTTGACCAGCCCGGAGGCCAGGCCTGCCTCCTGCGGCTTGACACCGGCCACCGCGGAGATCGTGCCGGTCACGAAGGCGAAGCCGATGCCGATGGCGATCAGCAGGCTGCCGGGCAGCACGTCGCTCACATAGCTGCCGTGAACGGGCAGGCCGGCGAAGAGGAGCAGCCCGATCGCCTGGGAGACCATGCCCGCTACCAGCAGCCGCTTTGGGCCGATCCGCTGCACGATGCGTGAGGCGATGGTCGAGCCGGCGATGATGCAGACGGTCATCGGCAGGAAGGCGAACCCGGCCTTCAGGGGCGAGTAGCCGAGCACCTGCTGCAAGTACAGGGTGAGGAAGAACCACATCCCGAACGTGGCCGCGCCGACCAGGACCACGGCCACATTGGCCGCGCTGAGGGTGCGGGAGCGATAGATCGACAGCGGCATCAGCGGCGCCTTGGCGAACTTGCCCTCGATCAGGACAAAACCGGCCAGCAGCGCGATCCCCGCGCCGATCAGGGCCAGCGTGGTGGCGTCGCCCCACCCGGTGGTGTCGGTGCGGACGATCCCGAACACCAGCAACGAGAGGCCGAGGGTCGCGGTGAAGGCGCCTGGGAGGTCGAAGCCCTTGTGGCGCTCGCGGTCGCGGCCTTCGGCGATGACGCGCTGGGTGTAGAGGGCGGCGAGCACGCCGATCGGGACGTTGATGAAGAGGATCCAGCGCCAGTTGAGCGCGTCGGTGAGGATGCCGCCGAGGATCACTCCAGCGGCGCCCCCGGCACCGCCCATCGCGCCCCAGATGCCGACCGCGCGGTTGCGCTCCCTGGTCTCGGTGAAGGTGGTTGTGAGGATCGAGAGGGAGGCCGGCGCAATTATCGCGCCGCCGAGGCCCTGGACCAGGCGAGCGGCGATCAGCATGCCCTGACTGGTGGCCAGGCCGCCGGCCAGCGACGCCGCCGAGAACAGCAGCAGGCCGGAGACGAACACGATCCGCCGTCCGAGCAGGTCCGCTGCGCGTCCACCCAGCAGCAGGAAGCCGGCGAAGGTCACCGTGTACGCGTTGACCACCCACTGCAGCCCGCTCTCGGAGAAGCCGAGCGCCTTGTGGATCGACGGCAGGGCGACGTTCACCACCGAGACGTCGAGGATCACCATGAACTGCGCCAAGCAACACAGGATCAGGGTGGCGGTGAGGTGCCTATTCTTGGACTGGGTCGGGGCGTCGGGCATTCGGACTCCTCGGATACGACAGTACGATACTCTTCGAACTACCATATCAGTTCGATGATCGTCGTACAATCCAGCCATGGCCACGTCAGCCACTGAAGTCGCTCCGAATGCGCCGGACTCCGGCGACGCCGCGCTGCCGCATCCGGCGGCGGCCGAGATCGAGCTCGCCGCAGTCCTGCATGCGTTGAGCGACCCGATCCGCCTGAAGATCGTGGCGACGCTGGCCCCCGGCGGAGAGCGGACGTGCAGCAGCATCGACCTGCCCGTGGTCAAGTCCACCTGCACCCATCACTTCCGGGTGCTGCGCGAGGCCGGCGTGATCCGGCAGCGGCAGGAAGGCAAGACCCGGCTGAGCTCGCTGCGCCGTGCCGAGCTCGAGCAGCGCTTCCCGGGTCTCGTCGACGCGGTTCTCGGCGCTACCGCGGATAGCTGAACGTCTGCGTCTGCGTGACCTTGGCGGCGAGCTTGCCGTCGTCGCGGGTCAGCTCCGTCTCGATCACGATCAACGAGCGCCCGGCGTGGAGCGGCCGCGTCGTCGCGGTGACGCCGCCCTCGCGGACGCCGCGGAGGAAGTTCGTCTTCGACTCGATCGTCGCCGTCCCGGTGGCGCCCGCCGGCAGGTTCAGGAACGCCAACACGCCGCCGCAGCTGTCGGCCAGCGCCATCAGTGCCCCGCCGTGCATCAGTCCCGCTCCGGTGGTCCGCTCGGGCCCGTACTCGAGCCGGCCGCGCACCAGGGCGGGGCTCGCCTCCGTCAACTCGATCCCGATCAGCGCCGCAAACGGCATCAGGTCGCGCATTTGGCCCGGGTCGGGAGTCGGCATGCCGCGCAGCCTGACAGGTCTTGCGCCCGGCGGGCTTGGTTTGATCAAATGTCCAAAGTGAGCGCGATCGAGCAGCACGAGCTCGGTGACTCGGGGCTGATGCTGCCGCGGATCGCGCTCGGCTGCGGCAACTTCGGGGGCATCGGCTCGGCCCCGGCGTTCTTCGGCCAGGGACTCGACGTCGGGCAGGCCGGCGAGCTGATGGATGCCGCGTGGGAGATGGGCATCACCTGGTTCGACACCGCCGACGCCTATGGCGGTGGCCGCAGCGAGCGGATGATCGGCAAGTGGATTCGCGACCGCGGCGTGCGGCCGTCGCTGACCACCAAGACGTTCAACCCAACGACCGAGGGCGGCGACAGCGGTCTGGCCGCCGAGCGGATCGCCCGGCAGTTACCGGCCAGCCTGGAGCGGCTCGGCGTGGAGTCGGTGGAGCTGTATCTCGCGCACGACTACGATCCCGGCGTGCCCCTGGCTGAGACCCTCGGCGCCTTCGACGAGCTCAGAGGCGCCGGCCGGATCCGCGCCTACGGCGTCAGCAACTTCACTGCGGAGCAGCTGCAGTCCGCACTCGATACGGGGACGCCGGTCGCCGTCCAGAACGCACATTCGCTGCTCGAGCGCGACGACGAGGCCGAGCTGCTGCCGCTCGCCGCCCGCCGCGGCGTGGCCTATCTGGCCTTCAGCCCGCTCGGCGGAGGCTGGCTGACCGGCAAGTACCGCCGCGGCGAGCCGTTTCCGGCCGGCTCGCGGATGACCCAGCGCCCGGAGCCCTACGCCGGCCTGCTAGACGACGCGACCTTCGCCCGCCTCGAGCGCCTCGAGTCGCTCGCCGCCGAGCGGGACGTCTCGATGGCCGGGCTCGCCCTGGCCTGGCTGCTGGCCGACGATCGGGTCACCCAGATCGTCGTCGGCCCGGGCCGGCCTGCGCACCTCCGGCCGGTCCGCGAGGCGCTCGCCAACCCGCTCAGCGCCGCCGAGCGAAACCAGATCGGCGCCGTGTTCGCCTGATGGAGGTGCTGATCCTGAGTCACGCCGACATGACCGCGGCGCTCTCGCCCGAGGACTGCGCCGACGCGATGGCCGAGGTCCTGGCCGCTCACGCCGCCCAGCGCGTGCATATGCCCCTGCGCACCGTGATGGCGCCGCCGGACGCCGAAGGCTTCATGGGCCTGATGCCGGCCTGGCGCGGCGGAGATCATCCGGCCTTCGCGCTGAAGGCGATCTGCATCATGCCCGCCAACCCCGCCCGCGGGCTCGACGCGCACCAGGGAACGGTGACTCTGTTCGACGCCCGCACCGGTGTCCCGACGGCGATCCTCGACGCCTCGGCGCTGACCAAGATCAGGACCGCAGCGGTCAGCGCGGTCGCCACGCGGGAGCTGGCACGGGCCGACGCACGAGTGCTGGGGATCCTTGGCTCCGGCGTCCAGGGCGAGGCCCACCTGCACGCGCTGGCGCGGGTGCGCGAGTTCGCTCAGATTCGGATCTACTCGCCCAATCGCGAGCACGTCGATGAGCTGGTGGAGCGCGCTCAGGTCGTATACGGGGACGGGCCGCCCGAGGTGATCGCGGCCGCCGACGCCGAGCGGGCGGTGCGCGGCGCCGACGTCGTCGTGCTCGCCACGAGCTCACGCGAGCCGGTGCTCCGGCGTGATTGGCTCGCGCCCGGAGCGCACGTCAACGCGGTGGGGGCCAGCACCCCGGCCGCCCGCGAGCTCGATCTGGACACGGTGGCAGCCGCGGCGTTGTTCTGCGACAGCCGCGAGTCGCTGCTGGCTGAGGCCGGCGAGTTCCGGCTGGCGCTGGAGCAGGGCGCGATCTCCGGCGAGGACCACGTCAGGGCCGAGCTCGGCGAGGTGCTCGCCGGGATGCGCCCCGGACGCGGGTCCGAGGACGAGCTGACCCTGTTTCGCTCGCTCGGGCTGGCGGTCGAGGACCTGGCGGCGGCGCAGGTGGCCGTGGCCGTCGCCGCGCGCCAGGGGTCTGGGGTGTGGGTCGAGCTGTGATCGAGCTGGCCGAGATCGAGAAGGCGCGCGAGCGGATCCGTGGTGTCGCGGTCCGCACCCCCCTGGTGAGGCTCCACGTCGAGACGCCGGCCGAGACCGAGATCTACCTCAAGCTGGAGACCCTGCAGCCGATCAACTCGTTCAAGATCCGCGGAGCCATCAACGCCGTGCGTCTGGCCCCGGCCGGCGCCACCGCTCAGGGGCTCGTCACCGCGAGCGCGGGGAACATGGCCCAGGGGGTCGCCTGGGCCGCGCGCGAGCTGGGGGTGCCGGCCACGATCGCCGTACCCGATCACGCGCCGCAAGCGAAGCTGGCGGCGATCGAGCGGCTCGGCGGCCGGGTGCTGCCGATGCCCTACGACGACTGGTGGCAGGCGATCATCACCAGCGAGGTCCCGGGCGTGCAGGGTCTGTTCGTACATCCGGTGCAGGACGCCGGAGTGATGGCCGGCAACGGGACGATCGGGCTGGAGATCCTCGAGGACCTGCCCGATCCCGACGCGATCGTGATCCCCTACGGCGGAGGCGGCCTGACCGTGGGGATCGCCAGCGCGGTCAAGGCGCTGTCCCCGGGCACGAAGATCTACACGGCCGAGCCCGCGACGGGCGCCGCGCTGGTGGCCGCGCGGGCCGCCAACGGCCCGGCCGACGTCACCTATGAGGCGTCCTTCGTCGACGGGGCCGGCAGCCGGCGGGTGCTCGACTCGATGTGGCCGCTCGTGGCGCCCCTGGTCGACGACGCGTTCGCGGTCCCGATCGCGGAGGCCGAGGCCGCGGTCCGGGTCCTGGCCGAGCGGGTGCGGGTGATCGCGGAGGGGGCCGGCGCGTTGGCCCCGGCGGCGGCCCTGGCCGGCCGAGCCGGCGGGGGCAGGGTCGTCTGCATTGTGTCCGGTGGGAACATCAACCTGAAGAAATTGGCGGAGATCCTTGGGGGCGCGTCGTAAGGAGGTAGGCATTGACTGATTTCCAGACACCTGTGCTCCCCGGTAGCGGGGCCAGCGACTACGAGCGCTATCTGCGGACCGACGAGCTGCTTGCGCTGCAGAAGACCGCCGAGGAGCGCGTTCACCGCGATGAACTGCTGTTCCAGACCGTCCATCAATCCTCGGAGCTGTGGCTGAAGCTGGCGGGGACCGAGGTAGATGACGCGGCAGCGCTGCTCGAGCAGGGGAATGTTGAGCCGGCGCTGCGGATGCTCCGGCGCGCGGTCCTGTGCCTGCGCTACATCACCGATCAGCTCGACATGCTGAACCAGATGGACCCGTGGGAGTACCAGGAGATCCGGGTCGTCCTCGGGCACGGCAGCGGTTTTGACTCTCCCGGTTTCCGGCGCCTGTCGCACGTGACCAGGCGGATCTCGGCGGCATTCGACGCGCGGCTGACCGCGGCGGGCCTCTCCTTGACCGAGCTCTACACCCACGGCCGCGAGCACGAGCAGCTCTACCAGCTGGCCGAGCTGCTGATCGAGTGGGACGAGCGGATCTGGGTATGGCGCTTTCGCCACTACGCCACGGTGGCCCGTGCGCTCGGCGAGGACTCGATCGGCACGCAGGGAACGCCCGTGCAGGTGCTCGGCAAGCTGATCGCCCAGCGCCAGATGCCCAGGTTGTGGGAGACGCGGAGCCGTCTGGTGGAGCTCTTCGACGCGGAACGAGCTGCCGGGGAATGAGCGGGCGAGGGTGGGAGGTCCACCTTTCGCCGGGCGCCGACGTCGACGACCTCGGCCTACTTCGGGACGGAAGCCTGCCGGGCCGGTGGGCGCGGCTGTGGTCCTCGCGGGCCTCCTGGCCCCAGCTGCGTGATGTCAATGATCGCTGGCTGAGCAGCGACGAGCTCGAGTCGCGCTCGCGCGCGGTTGCGGGGCGGTTGCTCGCTGCCGGGCTGTGTCCGGGAGATCGGTTCGCGCTATCCGGGGAGACTTCGGCCGAGCTGGTGATCGCTTACGTGGGGGCGCTCCGGGCCGGCCTGGTCGTCGTTCCGTTGAACACCGCCTACACGCGAGCGGAGGTCGCGCGGATTGTCGCTGACGCCACGCCCGCCGGCGCCGCCGTCGACTCCGATGAGCGCGCCGGATGGATCGCCGAGGCCACGGAGCGCGAGATCCCGGTGGTCGGGATCGACATCGCGCTCCCGGACGGCGGTGCGGACGCGGACTCCGGGCTCGACCGGGCCCAGGCCGATGACCCGGCGCTGTTGATCTACACCTCGGGCACGACCGGAGCGCCGAAGGGCGCGCCGCTGACTCACGGCAACCTGCTCTCCAGCGCCACCGCTGTCCAGCTCGCCTGGCGCTGGCGCCCCGAGGAACGACTGCTGCTGGCGCTGCCGTTGTTTCACGTGCACGGCCTCGGCGTCGGGCTGATCGGAACCTTGTGCGCGGGAGCGTCGGTCGAGTTGCGGCCGCGGTTTGACCGCGACGACGTGCTCTCGCGGGCCGGCGCCGGGGCGAGCATGTTCTTCGGCGTGCCCACGATGTATCAGCGGTTGGCGGGGTCCGAGCGGGCTTCTTCGCTGGGTGCGCTCCGGTTGCTCGTGTCGGGCTCGGCGCCGCTGCCGCCATCGGTGGCCGAGGCGATCGGCCAGGCGGCCGGGCAGATTCCGCTCGAGCGCTACGGGATGACCGAGACGATCATGCTGACCTCCAACCCGTACGACGGACCGCGCAAGCCCGGCACGGTCGGGCTGCCCTTCCCGGGCGTGGAGCTGCGCCTCGCCGACGACGACGAGATTCAGGTCCGCGGCCCCAATGTGATCGCCGAGTACTTCCGGCAGCCGGAGGCGACGGCCGAGGCGTTCAGCGACGACGGCTGGTTCCGCACCGGCGACCTCGGGCACCACGACGAGGACGGCTTCCTGAAGATCATCGGCCGCAGCAAGGAGCTGATCATCACCGGCGGCTTCAACGTGTACCCCCGCGAGGTCGAGGAGCAGCTGCTCACCCACCCGGACGTCCGCGAAGTCGCGGTGGTCGGGCGTCCCAGCGCGGAGTGGGGCGAGGAGGTGACCGCGGTGGTCGTGGCCGAGCGGCCGGTCAGCCCCGAGGCGTTGCGCGAGCACGCCGCGGGCGGGCTGGTCTCCTACAAGGTCCCCAAGCGGTTCGAGTTCGCGGAGGAGCTGCCGCGCAATGCGCTCGGCAAGATCCTGCGCACCGAGCTCAGCGACCGCTGAACGCCGGCGGGCGGCGTTCGCTGGTGGCGCTCACGCCCTCCCGGAAATCCTCGGTGGCGAACAGCTTGGCCTGCTCGGCCGCCTCGCGTGCGGTCGCGGCCTTGACGCGCTCGGCCAGGCCGTTGCGCATCGTCTCCCGGATCGAGCGGACGGCCAGCGGCGCCGAGGCGGCGATCTCGGCCGCGAATGCGTGGGCCTCGGCCCGCAGCTGCTCCGGATCCGAGGCCAGCCGGTCACACAGCCCGATGGCCCGCGCCTCCGCGCCCTTGACCGCGCGGCCGGTGTAGAGCAGCTCGGCGGCGCGCTGCTCGCCGATCGCCCGGGGCAGCGTGACCGTCAGGCCGAAGCCGTGGTGGATCCCCAGCCGGGCGAAGTTGGCCACGAACCGGGTCGACTCGGCCGCCACCCGGAAGTCGGCCGACAGCGCCAGGCCGAGGCCTCCGCCGACCGCGGCGCCCTGGACCGCGGCGACGACGGGCAGGCCGGCGGCGAACATGCGGTAGGCCTGCTCGTAGATGGCCTGCACTCCGAGCTCCTCGCCGCCGCCGAAGTCGGCGCCGGCGCAGAAGTGCCGCCCGGCCGAGCAGAGGACGAGCGCCCGGCAAGCCGGATCGCCGTCCAGGCGCTCGTAAACGTCGGCCAGCTCTCCGAGCATCGCCATGTTGAAGTGATTGTGCGGCGGGTTTTCGAATTCGACGACGGCGACGTAGTCGTCGCCCACGTCCACGGAGATCTGCACGCTTTAGGCCGGCCGCTCCAGCGCGGCGACGAGGCGGTCGACTTCCTCCGCGGTGTTGTAGTGGACGAAGCCGATCCTGACGGCGTCCTGTTCGTAGCCGAGGCGTTTGTACAGGCCCAGCGAGTACCACGAATCGTGGGCCCAGACCCCGATCTGGCGCTCGGCGCAGCTGCGCGCGATCTCGGTGGCCGGCACCCCCTCGACGTTGACCAGGAACGTCGGTACCCGGCCCTCCATCCCCGGCAGCCCGTAGATGGTGACCGCATCCGAAATCGAGGCCAGGAAGCGGTCACCCAGGGAGCGCTCGTAGGGCACGATCGTCTCGAACCCGCCGATCGAGTCGAGGTAGTCGATCGTCGCGTTGAACCCGGACAGGAGCTCGAAGGGGAGGGTGCCGGTCTCAAACCGGCGACCCAGCGGCGTAGTCGGCGCCGGCCGCGCCTTGTACGGGCGCCAGGTCTCGAGCAGCGCGGCCCGGCCGTAGGCCATCCCCAGGTGCGGCCCGCAGAACTTGTACGGGGAGCAGATCAGGACGTCGGCGTCGACGGCCCGCACGTCGATCGGCTCGTGAGCGGCGTAGTGCACGGCGTCGATCCAGGCCAACGCGCCGGCGTCGTGAGCCATCGAGCAGACCTTGGCCGCGTCGACGACGGTGCCGATCGCGTTGGACGCCCAGGCGAACGCGACCACCCGGGTGCGGGGGCCCAGCTTCGAGGCCAGGTCGTCGTAGTCGAGCGTCGTGTCGTCGCGCAGCTCGATCGTCCGCACCACCAGGTCCCTGTCGTGCGCGAGCTCGAGCCAGGGGGCGACCCCGCCGTCGTGGTCGAGCGCCGAGACGAGGATCTCGTCCCCGGCCTCAAACCCGCGGCCGACCGTGCGGGAGAGCATGAAGTTCAGCGAGGTCATGTTCGGGCCGAAGATCACCTCCTGCGGGTCGCAGGCCAGGAAGCGGGCCGCCTTGCCCTCGGCCTCGGCGAGGATCGCCGCGACGCGCTGACTGGTGGCGTAGACGGCGCCCATGTTCGCGCTGGCCTCGCGCATCGACCGCGCGACCGCGTTGCCGACCTCGTCGGGCACCTGCGTGCCGCCCGGCGCGTCCATGAACGCGAACCCGCTCTGCAGCGAGGTGAAGCGCCCTCGCAGCGCGTCGATCCGGCTGGTCTCGCTGAGCACGTCAGCCATTCGGCAGCTCCATTCCTCGGGGGCGCTAACCGGATCGCAAGCTGCGCCGGGTTGCACCGGACCCCCTCGCGGTGATTTGATCAGATTACAAGATGACTTTGGGGCAGCATCGACTCCTGGAGAGAATGTGAGCATCCACGTCACGCGCACGGCGCAGGCCAGCTGGCAGGGAACTGTTCCCGACGGCGGTGGGCGGATCGGGCTCGGGAGTGGCGCCTTCGAGGGGCCGTTCACTCTCAAGGCCCGGGTAGAGGATGTGGAGCGGGGCACCAATCCGGAGGAGCTGATCGGCGCCGGCCACGCGGGTTGTTACACGATGTCGCTGGCCAGCCTGCTCAGCGAGGCAGGGCATCCCCCCACCGACCTGAGCACGACGGCCAGGGTGCGACTCGAGCAGCGGGAGCAGGGCTTCTCGATCACCAAGATCGAGCTCAAGACGGTGGGCGAGGTCCCAGGCGTCGATGCCGAGACGTTCGCTCGGCTGGCCGCGGAGGCGAAGGCCACGTGTCCGGTGTCGCGGGCCCTGGCGGGCACCGAGATCAGCGTCGAGGCGACCCTTGCCGGCAGCTGACCGCGGCCACGGAGCTTGCAGGTCGTGACCGCGCCGCCCCGAATCTCGCAGACTGAGGTGACCGCCACGACCACACGCGCGCTCGTCGTCCAGTCAGGCTCGGTTCCCGGCGTGCGGAAAGGCGATGGCGGAGCCAGCGTCCATCCGACGCTCGGCGAGCGCACCGGCTTTTCCGCGCTCGAGCAAGCGCTGCTCGTGTGTCCCCCGGAAAGCGAGCTGAGCTTCGACACGGGGGCGGGCGAGCAGGTCCTGTTCGTGCTGGGCGGCCAAGCCTCGCTGAGCGTGGCCGGCGAGGTTCACCGCCTCGAGCCCGAGGCGGGGGCGTACATCGCCCCGGGCGAGCGCTACCAGCTGAGTAATCGAGGCGATGAGACCGCCCGCATAATCACCGTCTGGGTTCCCGACCAGGGCAGTGCCCCCGCCGGAGACGCCCAGTCCCCCGCCCCCGATCTCCCTCGCCGCGTCGCGGTCAGCCGTCTCTCCGACCAGAGCACGCAGGCGGCCACGACCGACCGCGAGTTCCGGATCGTCGCCGATCCGTCCAGCGGCCTGCGCTCGGCCACCCACTTCGTCGGCTACATCCCGACGGTCCGCGCACCGGAGCATTTCCACACCTACGACGAGGTCATCTACGTGATCGAGGGGGAGGGCGTGCTCTCGGCCGAGGGGACCGACTGGCCTCTGCGAGCGGGCTCGTGCATCCAGCTGCCGGCCCGCACCGTCCACTGCCTTGAGAACACCGGCGCCGAGGTGATGCGGGTGGTCGCGGTTTTCCGCCCGGCCGGCTCGCCCGCGGCCGCCTACTACCCGGACGGCACCCCCGCCTACCCCTGAAACGCCAGACCGTCATGTATCTCCAGAGGAGGAGCTAGACCGTGAAGTTACGCATCACCATCGTCCTGCCGGCGCTGTGCGCGCTGGTGGTGGCGGGCTGCGGAAGCAGCAGCAGTAGCAGCAGCTCGTCGAAGTCCGCCAGCAGCGGCCCGGCCAAGACCAAGTGCACGGCCGCGGTCGGATTCGAAGGCCCGATCACGGGTCCGGTCGCGATGCTGGGCAGCGAGCAGCTGCACTTCGCGCAGCTCGCGCTCTCGATGGACAACGCGGCCAACGGCACCAGCATCTCGATCGTCCAGGGCGACACACAGCTGACGCCGGCCCAGGCGACCACGGTGAGCCAGCAGTTCATCGCCAATTCGAAGATGGTCGCGTTGGTCGGTCCGGCCGGGAGCCAGGAGGTCCAGGCGGTCGGTCCGCTGATGGCTCGTGCCGCGATGCCGTTCATCACCGGCTCGGCTACCGCTGCAGACCTGACCGCCGGAAAGTTCCCGACGTTCTTCCGCGTGGTCTCCAGGGACAGCGTCCAGGGGCCTCAGGATGCGCACTTCGTCATTAACACATTGCATCCGAAGTCGCTGATGATCGTCGATGACCAGGAGGCGTACTCGACCGGCCTGGTGTCCGCGATGACGCCGGTGTTCAAAGCCGCCGGAGTCAAGGTCGACCATGAGTCGGTCGGCCAGAAGACGACTGACTTCTCCGCGCTGGTCGGAAAGGTCACGCCGCAGACGACGGTCGTGGTGCTCCCGTGGCAGGTCGCGGCCAACGCCCAGCAGTTCGGTCGCAACCTGACCGAGCAGCACAAGAACGCGGTGATCGTCGGCACCGACGGTCTGTTCTCGCCGGGAACGTTCTCGATCAACGGCTCCTACGTGTCATCGTTCGGGCCCGACATCACGGCAATTCCCTCGGACGCCTCGATCGCGTCGGCCGCCAAGTCCAAGTACGGCAGCTTCGGCACGTTCGGGCCGCCGGTGTTCGCGGCTCAGCACGTGGTCGACGAGGCGATCTCCTCGGTCTGCAAGTCGGGCCAGACGCCCAGTCGCAGCAACGTGCTGGCGGCGATCAAGGCCACCGACGAGCCGACCTCGATCCTCGGGCAGCCGATCAAGTTCGACGCCCACGGGGATCTCGCAGGCGGGAAGTTCTTCCTGTTCAAGATCGACAAGAAGGGCAAGTACAACCTGATTCCTAGCGCGTGATCGGCGCGAGCTAGAACCACTGCCGGCGGCGCGCGCCTCACGGGGCGCGCGCCGGCCCGGCGTCACACCAGGCGAAGGAACGCATGCATCGGTTCGTCCAGACACTGGTCGACGGGGTCACCACGGGAAGCCTTTACGCGCTGATCGCGTTGGGCTACTCGATGGTCTACGGCGTGCTCAAGCTGCTCAACTTCGCCCACGGCGACCTGTACATGATCGGGGCGTACATCGGCTACTTCGTGATCCAGTGGTTCGGGGGGCCGGCGGCGATCTCGATCCCGATCCCTCTGCTCCTCCTGATCATGTTCGTGCTGGCCGGCGGCGGCGCCGGGGCGCTCGGGGTGGCGATCGAGCGATTCGCCTACCGGCCGCTGCGCGATGCCCCCCGGATTGCGCCGCTGATCACCGCGCTCGGCGTCTCGTTCTTCCTGGAGAACACCGTGCTGCTGCTGTTCGGCGCCCAGACGCGCGTCTACAACACGCCGGACTTCATTTCGCTGGGCAACGGGATCCACCTCGGCGTGCTCCAGATCAACGTGGTCCGGATCATGGTGATCAGCCTCAGCGTTGTGCTGATGATCGCCCTGCGCCTGCTGGTCAACAAGACCACGCTGGGCAAGCAGATGCGCGCGGTGGCGGCCGACCGCGAGGCGGCCGAGATGCTCGGCATCAATGTCGACTACACGATCGCCATGACCTTCTTCCTCGGCTCGGCGCTGGCCGGGGTGGCCGGCGTGATGGCCGGGCTGGTGTTCAACCAGGTGACCAATCTGATCGGCTTCGTCGCTGGGCTGAAGGCGTTCACCGCTGCCGTGGTCGGCGGGATCGGCTCGATTCCCGGCGCGATGCTCGGCGGTTTGCTGATCGGGATCGCCGAATCGTTCATCACCGCCTACGTCTCCTCGACCTACACCAACCTGATCGTTTTCGGGATCCTGATCGCTGTGATGCTGCTGCGTCCCAGCGGGCTCCTCGGCCGCGCCCAGCTGCAGAAAGTGTGAGCGCGCTCGGCCCCCAGACCCCGCAGGATCCGACGATCGGCGCCGACGAGTGGGTCGCGCGATCGGCGGGACGCCGCGAGTACGCGCCCGGCCGTCTCGGTCAGGCCCAGCGTCAGTTCGAGCGGGTCGGGTGGTGGCCGCGGCTCGGGCTGGCCGCCCTGGCCGGCGCGGCGGTGCCGCTGCTGACCGTCAACGACTTCCAGCTCCAGGTCGGGATCAATGCGCTCCTGCTGGCGATGCTGGCGGTCGGCCTGAACGTCTCCGTCGGCTGGGCCGGGCTGCTCGACCTCGGCTACATCGCCTTCTACGGCTTCGGCGCCTACGGGTTCGCGCTGCTGTCCTCCAACCAGCTGTCGACCACCGGCGTGCACCTGCCGGCCTACGCGTCGATCCCGATCGTGATGGTCGCCGCCGCGGTGCTCGGCCTGCTGGTCGGCCTGCCCTCACGAAGACTGATCGGCGACTACCTGGCAATCGTCACGCTGTTCTTCGGCGAGGCGTTCGTCGAGTTCACCACCAACGTCGCGCCGACCAAGCTCGGGGGCGCCAACGGGATCGTCGGGATCGACCCGATCAAGGGCTTCGGCTCCCAGATCGTCACCAACCGGGGCTTCTTCTACCTGCTCTTGATCCTGCTGGTGCTCACCGTGGCGGTGCTCCACCTGCTCGACACCTCGCGCACCGGCCGGGCCTGGCGGGCCGTCCGCGAGGATCCGCTGGCCGCGGGGATGATGACCATCCCGGTCAACCGAGTGAAGCTGATGGCGTTCAGCTTCGGCGCGGTGGTCGCGGCGCTGGCCGGCTCGATCTTCGCGGCCCAACAGATCAGTGTGTTCCCCACCGACTTCGAGACGCCGGTGCTGATCCTCATCTACGCGGGGCTGATCCTCGGCGGCTCCGGCAGCATCGGCGGCGCGGTGCTCGGCGGCCTGGTCGTCTCGATCACCCTCGACGGCTTCCTGCGCAGCGGCACCGAGGCGGGGTACATCTTCTATGGGCTGATCCTGCTCACCCTGATCGTCAAGCTGCGTCCGGTTTGGAAACTGGCTGCGGTGGCGGTGGCGACGGTCGTCCTCGGCCTGGTCGCCCACGCAGTGGTACACGCGATCAGCGCTACGGCAACCGCGGGCGGTCCCCAGTCGACCGGTTGGATCGCCGACGTGGTCCGCCACTGGGTGATCGTTCCTAGGAACCCGGTGAGCTTCGGCAACGTCGGCTTCGTCGCGCTGATCTGCCTGGTGATCGCGCTGGTCCAGTTGCGCGGCCGGCGCCGGACGCTGCTGATCCCGGTGACGCTGTATCTGGCCACCTGCGTGTGGGAGGCGCGGCTGGTGGCCGAGCCGTCGATCACCCGGCAGATCCTGATCGGCGCGATCCTGATCGTGATGATGAACGCCCGGCCTCAGGGTCTGCTCGGCTCTCGGCGGGTCGAGGTCGTATGAGGGTGCTGTGAGTTCGTCCGGCGCCCCGGCCCTGCTCGAGCTCGACAAGGTCTCGCTGTCGTTTGGCGGGCTGGCGGCGCTGACCGAGCTCGAGCTCCACGTCGACGAGCGTGAGATCGTCAGCGTGATCGGCCCCAATGGTGCCGGCAAGACGACGGTGTTCAACGTGATCACCGGCGTCTACAAGCCGCGCGCCGGGGACGTCCGCCTCGGCGGCGACTCGATCACCGGGCGGAACCCGCACAAGATCACCCGGGCCGGTATCGCCCGCACCTTCCAGAGCCTGCGTCTGTTCCTGAACATGTCAGTGATCGAGAACGTGATGGCCGCGACCTACGGCAACACCAAGGCGATGCCGTGGGAGTCGATCCTGCGGTTGCCCCGGGCCCGTCGTGAGGAGCGCGAGACCCGCGCCCTGGCCGAGGAGGTGCTGTCGTTCTTCGGCAACCGCCTGGCCGGCTACCGCTGGGACCAGCCCGCCTACAGCCTCTCCTATGCCAACCGCCGGCGGCTGGAGATCGCCCGCGCCCTGGCCACCCGGCCGAAGCTGCTGCTGCTCGACGAGCCCGCCGCCGGGATGAATCCCAACGAGACGCACGAGGTGACCGAGCTGATCGGCCGCCTGCGCGACGAGCTGGGCGTGGCGATCCTGGTGATCGAGCACGACATGCACGTGGTCGAGGGGTGCTCGGACCGCGTGGTCGCGCTCGACCACGGCGTCAAGATCGCCGAGGGCAGCTTCCAGGAGGTGGCCGACCATCCGTCGGTGATCGAGGCGTACCTCGGGCGCGACCCGGAGGCTCTGGCCGGGGGGGCCTGATCCGATGCTGCTGAGCCTCGAGTCGGTCACCACCTATTACGCGCAGATGCGGATCCTCGAGGGGATTTCGCTGCAGGTGGGGGCCGGGGAGCTGGTCTGCCTGCTCGGGGGCAACGCCTCGGGCAAGTCGACAACGCTGAAGACGATCCTGGGCGTGGTACGCCCGCGGGCCGGCCGGGTGATGATGGACGACGAGGACGTGACCGGATTGCCGGTGCCGGCGCGGATCCGGCGCGGGCTGGCGATCGTCCCCGAGAACCGGCGGCTGTTCGGCGCGATGACCGTGCGCGAGAACCTTGAGCTCGGCGCCGTGCTCCAGGACGACTCCACCTTCGACGCCGACCTCGAACGCGTGCACACGCTGTTCCCCCGGCTCCACGAGCGCCGCGAGCAGCTGGCCGGAACGCTGTCCGGTGGCGAGCAGCAGATGGTGGCGATGGGTCGCGCGCTGATGTCCCGCCCCCGGCTGCTGCTGATGGATGAACCCTCGATGGGCCTCTCGCCCGCGCTCGTCCAGCAGAACTTCCGGATCATCAAGGAGGTGCACGAATCGGGGGTGGCGGTGCTGATGGTCGAGCAGAACGCCACGATGGCGCTGTCGATTGCCGATCGCGGCTATGTGCTCTCAACCGGCGAGATCGTCCTCTCTGGAGCCGCGCGGGAGCTGCTGGGCAGCGACGATCTCAAGCGCGCGTATCTTGGCTGACCGATGAGTTTCTGGATCCACCGCGGTCTACTTAGGTACAGCGATTTTCTGGAGGCGATTTAGTGAGTCTGCCCGACGTAGTGACGAGAGAAGAGTGGCTGACAGCGCGCCGCGAGCTGTTGGCCCGCGAGAAGGCGTTCACCCATGACCGCGACGAGCTGAGCGCCGCGCGTCGCCGGCTGCCGATGGTGGAGGTCAAGAAGGACTACGAGTTCGAGGGCCCCGACGGCCCGGCGCGGCTACTGGACCTGTTCGACGGCCGGCGCCAGCTGATCGTGGCGCACTTCATGTTCGATCCGAGCTGGGAGGACGGTTGCCCCAGCTGCACCGCCGGGGCCGACGAGATCGCCCCCGGGCTGCGCGAGCATCTGGAGGTCCGCGACACCCGGTTGGTCTACGTGTCGCGCGCGCCGCTCGACAAACTCGAGCGGTACAAGGCCAAGCGGGGGTGGACGTTCCCCTGGTACTCCTCGCAGGGCAGCGACTTCAACTATGACTTCGGTGTGTCGCTCGACGAGTCGGTGGCCCCGCCGGTCTACAACTACCTCTCGGCGGCCGAGTGGGCGCAGCGCGGCGAGCCATTCGAGATGGTCGGCGAATGGCCGGGCCGCAGTCACTTCCTCCGCGATGGCGAGCGCGTGTTTCACACGTACTCGGTGTACGCCCGCGGGCTGGAGACGATCGGGGGGTCCTACTACCTGCTCGACGAGACAGCGCTTGGGCGCCAGGAGGACTGGGAGGAGCCCAAGGGCCGCGCCGACCTGGCCCGGGAAGCGCAGCCCGACTTCAGCAGCTAGGCGCCGGATGCACGGCCGGCCACACGCCGGCCCAATGCAGCGACCGCTTTGGTAAATCGGGATCGGCCGTGGTCGTCGAATCGATCGGGCTGCACGCGCAAGCTGTTGAGCGTCATGGCCAGCATCTCGTAGTGCCCGACCAGCATGCACAGCTCGATCAGCTCGACGTCGGACAGCTCAGCGCAGAGCCGGGTCCAGAGCTCGTCGGAGATATCGCGCTGCGCGTGCAGCTCGTCCGCGGCTAGGAGCAGGAGCGTCTGTCGCTGGCTCCAGCCATCGGCGCCAGGGCCGACGCGCACGCGGGCCACGGCGTCGCCGTCGAGTCCCGCCGCCCTGGCGATGCGGTCGTGCTGTTGCCACTCGTAAGAACAGCCGCAGTTGTCGGCCACGCGCAGGATCAACAGCTCGGTGTCACGGCGGGGCAACGAGCCGCGCGGCATCAGCGCCCCTGCGAAGCGCAACCAGGGCCCGAACAGGCGCCGGTGGCGGGCTAGCGTGGTGAACAGGTTCGGCGGCCCGGTGCCGACGGCTAGCCCGAGGGCGCCGGCGATCAGCGCGTTGCGACGCCCGATTTCCTCCCGGCTTCCCGGAGCGATCCGGGCTCACCGTTCACCGCCATCTGATGTCCTGATTCTGAATCACGGCGTCTAGAGCGGGACCACCGGGTTCCCGCCCATCGCCTCGGCAATGAAGTTCGCCGTCGTGGCCAGGTGGTCGTGCAGGGCGAGCGCGGCGCGGTCCGGGTCGTGCGCGACGCAGGCGTCGAGGATCGCCTGGTGCTCGCCGGCTCGGGCGGCCAGTCGGCGGCACTGCGGGACCTCGAGGCAGTAGCGCTCGCTGGTCTCCCAGACCGGCCGGATCAGCCGCAGCAGCCAGGCCGAATCGGCGGCCTCGTAGAGCGCGAAGTGAAAGTCGGCGTGGGCCACCGAGGTCGCCGCCGATGTGTCGTCGGACATCCGCTGGAGCGTGGCCAGCCGCTGGCGGGCGGTCTCGCCATGCTCGGCGTTGAAGCGCTCGGCGGCCCGGCGGATCGCCCGGGTCTCAAGCGCCAGCCGCGCCTCGTAGACCTCCTCCAGATCGGTCACCGACAGCTCGGTCACCCTGGCCCCGCGGTGGGGGATGTTCTCCACCAGCCCCGCGGCGTCGAGCCGGCGGACCGCCTCGCGGATCGGCATTGGGCTCATCTGCAGGACGTCGGCCAGCTCCTCGATCGGCAGGCGGGCTCCCGGACGCAGCTGCCCGGTGATGATGGCCGTATGCAGCGTCTCGAACGCCTTCTCGGCAAGCGTGCGGTGCCCCCGAACGTTGCCCTCCGTGCCCAGCACGGCAAGGTGCGAGTCCATGCGCGACGTAGTATCCGACTCGGTGAACAGAAGTCAAGAAGCGTGTCCGGGCTGAGACTCCGATCGGGGTCTCGGGGGCGCGCGATCGAGCTCGACGCCGCCGACCCGCTGCGCGGATTCCGCCGGCGTTTCGTGATCCCCGACGATGTCGTCTACCTCGACGGCAACTCGCTGGGCGCGCTTCCGGCGGCGACGCCCGATCGCCTGCAGGAGGCGGTCATGGGGCAGTGGGGTGCTCGCCTGATTCGCGGGTGGGAGGAGGGGTGGATGGAGCTGCCGGTCTCGGTCGGAGACCGAATCGGTGCCGCGGTGCTCGGCGCCGCACCGGGCCAGGTGGTGGTGGCGGACTCGACCACCGTGTGCTTCTACAAGCTGGCCTGCGCCGCGCTCGACGCCCGGCCCGGCCGCGACCAGATCGTCACCGACCTCGACAACTTCCCCACCGATCGGTACGTCCTGGAGGGACTGGCCGCCGCCCGTGGGTGCGAACTGGTGTGGTTGCGTGGCGACACCCGCGCCGGCCCGACGCCCGAGTCCGTGGCCGCCCTGGTCTCCGAGCGGACGGCGCTGGTCACGTTCTCGCACGTGTCCTATCGCTCGGCACACATCGCCGACATGGCCGCTGTTTCCTCGCTCGCGCACGACGCCGGCGCACTCGTGCTCTGGGACCTCAGCCACAGCGCCGGGTCGGTCCCGGTCGCGCTCGATGCCGATGGCGCCGACCTGGCCGTCGGCTGCACCTACAAGTATCTGAACGGGGGGCCGGGGGCGCCCGCCTATATGTACGTGCGCACGTCGCATCAGGGCTCGTTGCGCCAGCCGATCTGGGGGTGGCTGGGGCGCTCCGAGCCATTCGCGATGGCGCCGGGCTACCGCGCGGCCGACGGCGTCCGCGGTTTTCTGTCCGGCACGCCTCCCGTCCTGGCGCTGAGCGCGGTGGACGAGGGGGTCGCGCTCGTGGCCGAGGCGGGGATCGACGCGATCCGGGCCAAGGGCATCGCCCTGACCTCGTTCGCCATCGACCTGGCCGACGCCGCGTTGGCGCCGCTCGGGGTGAGCGTCGCCTCGCCGCGGGATCCTGCATGCCGCGGAGCCCACGTTGCCCTCGCCCACCCGGCGGCGGAGCGCCTGTGCGCGGGGTTGATCGACCGTGGCGTGATCCCCGATTTCCGCCGTCCCGACGTGATCCGCTTCGGCCTCTCGCCCCTGACCACGCGGTTCGTCGACGTCTGGGATGGGGTGCAGGCGCTGCGTGAGCTGTTGGCCGCCGCCTGAGCGGAGCCTGGCCGAGAAAGCGAACGTGAGGTTCGCTTTCTCGGCCAGGCTCGACCGGCTGGCGCGCGGTTCGGGCCCGGGCCGTGCGGTGGGCCCGGCGCGCATGGCCGGGCCGCCGACTACGCGCTCGCTTCGACGGCGAGCGCGCGTCCGGGCAGCTCGGCCGTCGCTGCCTCGACGCGGGCCGCGCGCCGACGGGGGAGCCACACGCCCGCAGCCGCCCCGACCAGCGCGAACGCCGCCGAGATCGCGATCGCCGGCGCGAAGCCGTCGCCGAAGGCGGCCGGGGACGCGTAGCTGCCGCTCCCCGTGAACACCGACGCCGCGATCGCCAGTCCGAACACGCCGCCGAGCTGGCGCATCATCGTCGAGGTGCCCGAGGCCCGGCCGAGATCCGCCGGCGCGACGGCGCCCATGATCGCGGTCTGGGCCGCCGGGATCGCCATCGAGACTCCGGCGCCGGCGATGACCAGCGGGGCCACCAGCTTCCAGTACGCCATCCCGGGCGCCGCGATCAGCGCGATCCAGGCCATCCCGGCCGCCACCAGTGCCAGCCCGATGGCCACCAGCACCCGTTCACCCACACGCTGGGTGAGCGCGCCGGCGATCGGTGCCACCACGAACAGCGTCCCCGTCCAGGGCAGCAGCCGCAGCCCGGCGTCGAGCGGCCCCTGTCCCAGCGCCACCTGCTGGAACTGGGCCATGAAGAACACCGCGCTGAACAGCGAGGCCGAGAGCAGGAACAAGGCGGCGTTGCCGGCCGAGAACCCGCGCGAGGCGAACAGGCGCATCGGCAGCATCGGATGGTCACTGCGCAACTCGACGGCGACGAACACGAGGATCAGCGAAACGCCCGCTACCAGCGTGGCCAGCACCTCGACGCTGCCCCAGCCCGCGGGGTTGCCGCGGATCAGCGCCCACACGATCCCGAACGTCCCGGCGGTGACCAGCGGCAGCCCGAGGGCGTCGAGCCGCTCGCGCGGGCCGTAGCTCTCCGGCATCCGGGTCAGCACGAGCGGAATCGCCAGCAGGCCGATCGGAACGTTCAGCCAGAAGATCCACTGCCAGGCCAGGCCCTGGGTGACCGCGCCGCCGATCACCGGCCCGCCGAGCACCGCGATCCCGGTGATGCCCATGTAGATCCCCAGCGCGCGGCCGCGGGTCTCTGGCGGAAAGGCCGCGCTCAGCAGCGACAGCGACAGCGGGGCGACCAACGCGGCGCCGGCGCCCTGCACCGCCCGCGCGGCGATCAGGAAGCCCACGCTGGGCGCCAGGGCGCAGGCGGCGGAGGCCGCGACGAACAGTCCCAGTCCGGCGGCGAACATGCGCCGGCGCCCCAGCCGGTCACCGAGCGCGGAGCCGGTGATCAGCAGCACGGCGAAGCTCAGCCCGTAGGCGTTGACCGTCCATTCCAGCTCGCTGATCGAGGCGCCGAGGTGACGGTGGATCGCGCTCAGCGCGGTCGAGACGACGAGCGCGTCGAGCGCCACCATCAGCGACGCGATCGAGGCCAGCACGAGCACCCATCGCTGGGCGGTGGCGGGGTTGCGTGGAATCTTCGTGGTCATCGGTTCCTCCTCGGGATTTGTCTGCCGGAGGATCAGACCCCACGCCGGGGGCCAAACTGTGCGATGAGTTTTCGGCGCCCCCGGTGTCCTTACCGATTGCATGTCCTTCTCCAGCGAACAGCAGAACCGGCTGGCCCGCGCCCAACGCGGTGACGAGACCGCATTCGCGGAGCTGACCGACCCCTACCGGCGAGAGCTGCAGCTCCACTGCTACCGGATCCTCGGCTCCTTCCAGGACGCCGAGGACCTGCTCCAGGAGACGCTCCTGGCCGCCTGGCGGGGCCTCGAGCGCTTCGAGGGGCGCTCCTCGTTGCGGGCCTGGCTCTACACGATCGCCACCAACCGCTGCCTCAACGCGCTGCGCGACGGGGCGCGGCGACCGCAGCCGGCCGGCATCTCGGCACGCGGCGGACCCGGGCTGTCGGAGAGCTTTGCCGAGATCAGCTGGCTGGAGCCCTATCCGGATCAGCTGATCGAGGGGGTGGCCGACCTCGCGCCGGGACCGGAGGCCCGCTACGAGGCCAAGGAGACGGTGGCGCTGGCCTTCGTCTCCGGGCTGCAGCATCTGGCACCGCAGCAGCGGGCGGTGCTGGTGCTGCGCGACGTGCTCGGCTTTCACGCCGACGAGGTGGCCGAGATGCTCGGCAGCAGCACCGCCTCGGTGAACAGCGCCCTACAGCGGGCCCGCGGCGCGCTCGAGCGGCGGGTGCCGCCAGCCGGTAGCGAGCGACTGTCGCTCCCCCGCTCGGGCGGCGACAGCGAGCTGATCGGCCGCTTCGCCGAGGCGTTTCAGAACGACGACATCGACGCGGTGGTCGCGCTGCTGACCGAGGACGCGGTGATCAGCATGCCGCCGCAGCCCGAGTGGCACCAGGGCCGGGACGCGATCGCAACGTTCCTGCGCGAGCGCCACCTCGCCCGGAAGGGCTCATGGCGTTTGCACCCCACCGGCGCCAACGGCCAGCCGGCGTTCGGCTACTACCTGGAGCGCGCCGATGGCTGGCGGCTGGACGGCCTTTTCGTGGTGACGGTCCGCAGCGGCGGGATCGCCTCGATCACCCGCTTTCACGACAACGGACTGCTCTCTCAGTTCGGCCTGCCCGAGCGGCTCGACCCCGCGAAGGAGCAACCGGCTCAGGCCTGGATCCCGCCGCCGTCGATGACCAAGGACTGACCGTTGATCGCGGCGGCGGCGTCGGAGGTCAGGAACACGACCGCGTCGGCCACCTCGTCGGGCTCGAGCAGCCTGTGCAGCGGGCTCAGCTGCGCCAGCTCGCGCTCGGCCTCCTCGGGGCTCCGGCCGGTCGACTCGACGATCCGGGCGATCGCCCGGGCGGTCAGCTCTGTGCGCACGAACGTGGGGCAGACCGCGTTGACCCGCACCCCGGTGCCGGCCAGCTCGCTGGCCATCGCTCGGACCAGGCCGACCGCGGCGTGCTTGGAGGCGGTGTAGGCGCTGGTGTACGGCGCGCCGGTGCGCCCGGCCGTCGAGGCTACGGTGACGATCGCGCCGCGGCCGCGCTCGCGCATCCCCGGGACCACCGCCCGCATGCACAGGAACGCGGCGGTGACGTTGACGTCGAAGTGCCGTGACCAGGCGTCGAGCGTGGTGCGGTGCAGCGGCGCGCTCTCGGCGATCCCGGCGTTGTTGACCAGCACGTCGACGTCGCCGATTTGATCGAACGTGTCGCTCACCGCCCGCTCCTCCGTGACGTCGCAGACGAGCGTCCGGACGGTGGCCAGCTCGGCCTCCAGCAGGGCGAGCGCCCGCTCGTCGCGGCCAAGCGCGATCACGTTCGCCTGATCGCCGAGGGCGGCGAAGCGCTCGACGATCGCCCGGCCGATGCCCTTGGCGCCGCCGGTCACCACCACCGTGCGGCTCATCCCGGTCTCACCGACCCGGTACCGCGATGCCCATCAGCTCGACCTTCGCCCACGGCTCGAACAGCTCCGTCACCCCGAACAGCCCCATCGCCGGGTAGTGGCGGCCGAAGTGCTTGCGCCAGACTCGCCCCAGGCCCATCAGCTCGGTCTTGTATTCCACCAGGTCGGTGACGAACACCTGCAGCGAGACCAGGTCGGTCGGTCTGCCCGCCGGCCGCCTTCAACGCGATCACCAGGTTGGTGGCGGCGCTGTCGAACTGCTCGACGATCGTCTCTCCCTCGCCGATCTGGCCGGCCAGGTAGATGACCTCCCCGGCCACGACCGCGTGGGAGAAGCCGGCGGGCGGGGGCAGCTCTGGCGGGTTGACGATTCGATGCGGCGTCACGCTCTCTTCAGCGTCCCTTCCACTCCGGTGAGCGACCCTCACGCCAGGCGGCGTAGAACTCGGCGTGGTCGGCGCTGTTCAGCAGCAGCGCCTGAGTCATCGCCTCGAGCTCGATCGCGCTGCCCAGGTCGACGTCCTGTTCCCGGGTTAGCAGGATCTTGGTCGCCGAATGGGCGAACACCGGGCCGTCGGCCAGCCGCCGGGCGAGCGCGACCGCCGTCGGTTTCAGTTCTGCATCCGGGACAACCTGGGTGGCCAAGCCGATCTCGTAGGCCCGCTGGGCCGGGAGCTTGTCGCCCAGGATCAGCAGCTCGGTGGCCCGGCCCAGGCCCACGATTCTCGGCAGCAGGTACGCAGCGCCCATGTCGGCGCCGGCCAGGCCGACCCGGGTGAACAGGAAGGAGAAGCTGGCCGACTCGGCCACTAGCCGGAAGTCCGCGGCAAGCGCGATCACCGAACCCGCCCCTGCGGCGATCCCGTTGACCGCCGCGATCACTGGCAGCGTGCACTCGCGCAGCGCCTTGACCACCGATCCGGTCATCCGGGTGAACTCGAGCAGGTCGGCCACCTCCAGCTTCTGCAGCTCGCCGATGATCTCCTCCACGTCCCCGCCCGAGCAGAACCCGCGGCCCTCGCCGGCGATCACCAGCACGCGCGCATCGCCCCGGTGCGGGAGCTCGGCCAGCAGGTCCCGCAGGTCGGCGTAGGCCTCGAACGTGAGCGCGTTCAGCTTGTCCGGGCGGTTCAGCGTGACGGTGGCCACGCCCTCGTCCACCGCGAAGTCGAAGTGCTGCCAATCCTGCGTCAGCGGAGCCGAGGCACGGAAGGGTGTCATGCCGACGCGACGATACTCGACATAGAACTCCGGAGCAATGTTAGATATCCTGGCGCCAGGAGGATCTGGCCACGGACAGCCCGTACTGGAACCCGAAGACCGAGACGCTCCCGCGCGAGCGGTTGGCGGCGCTCCAGCTGGCCAAGCTACGGGTCCAGTGCGAATGGGCCGGCGCGCGGAGTCCCTGGTACCGGCGGCGGTTCTCCGAGGCCGGCTTCGATCCGGCGTCGCTGCGCAGCCTGGATGACCTCCAGCGTGTGCCGATGCTGACCCGCGAGGAGTGGATGGACTCGCAGGCGTCCTTCCCGCCCTACGGCGAGATCCCCACGATCGACGGCGCCGGGGCGATCCGCGTGCACACGACCTCGGGCACCACCGGTCGCGGCCCGCTGCGGGCGCTCGACTCGCGCAAGGACTGGGCCTGGATCGCCGAGATGTGGGGCTATGCGATCTGGGGGTGCGGCGTGCGTCCCGCCGACACGGCCTACATCGCGTTCGGCTACGGGTCCTTCATCGGCTTCTGGGGGCTGCACTACGCGATGGAGAAGGTCGGCGTGCTGAACGTGCCCGGCGGCGCCCAGACCACCGAGGCGCGGGTGCGCCAGATCGTCGACTTCGGGGCGACGGTGGTCGCCTCGACCCCGACCTACGCGCTCCGCCTGGCCCAGGAGGCCCAGGCCCTGGGCATCGACCTGCCGTCGTCCGCGGTGTCGCGGGTGATCCTCTCCGGCGAGCCCGCGGGCTCGATCCCGCAGACCAAGGCGCTGATCGAGGAGGAGTGGGGCGCGCAGGCGTTCGACACCGCCGGCATGACCGAGATCGGCACGATCATGGTGTTCGAGTGCGCGCACCAGCCCGGGGGGACGCACATCATCGAGGACCACGTGATCGAGGAGGTGCTCGACCCGGTTTCGCTGGAGCCGGTGCCGTATGGCTCGCGCGGCGAACGGGTCGTCACGTCGTTCGGCCGGGGGGCGATCCCGCTACTGCGCTACCGCACCGGGGACCTCGTCTGCCGCGTGCCGGCTTCGACCTGTTCGTGCGGACGGACGTTCGACATCTACGAGGGCGGGATCCTCGGCCGGGTCGACGACATGAAGATCATCCGCGGCACCAACGTCTATCCGCGGGCGATCGAGGCGATCGTCCGCGAGTTCGCCGGTGTCGACGAGTTCCAGGCCGTGATCACTCGCGAGGGCGTCCGGGATGAGATCACCCTACGCGTGGAGATGAAGCCCGACTGGACCGACGATTGGGGGCCGCTGTCCGCCGAGCTGCACGACCGGTTGGCCGACGCCCACGAGGGCCTGAACTTCAGGGTCGTGCGGGCCGGCACGGGGGAGCTGCCGCGGTTTGAGCTGAAGGCCAAACGCACGCTGGACATGCGCGAGGCGCCGATCGGGGCGGGGACTGGGCCATGACCCGCGACCTGCTCGGCGACGAGATGACCGCCTCGGAGGAGCGGCTGCTGGCGGTCTATGAGGAGCTGAAGGCGCTGTGCGCCGAGGACCTGCCGCCCAACGCCGCGGCCAACGTGCGCGCCGCGCTGGCGCTGATGCACAACGCCGTGAACGGGCTCGCGCTCCGCTACGAGCACCTCAGCGACCTCGGCGTGTAGGGGTTCTTGCATGATGCGCATTGCCGTTGTCGGCGGCGGACCTGGAGGGCTCTACTTCTCGATCCTGATGCGCAAGGTCGCGCCGGATTGCGAGATCACCGTGTTCGAGCGCAACGCGGCGACCGACGCGTTCGGGTTCGGCGTCGTGTTCTCGGACGAGACGCTGACCGTGTTCGAACACGCGGATCCGGAGAGCTACGCGGCGATCGTCGAGCGGTTCACGCGCTGGAGCGACATCGACATCCACCGCCGCGGGTCGGTGACCCGCTCCGGCGGGCACGGGTTCTCCGCCCTGGGCCGTCGCGAGCTGCTCCGCATTCTCCAAGAGCGGGCCGTCTCGCTGGGGGTTGACGTGCGCTTCGAATGCGAGGCGCCGCCGGTCTCCGAGCTCGGCTGGGCCGATCTGATCGTCGGCGCCGACGGGGCCTCCAGCGGCGTGCGCACCTCGCTGGCCCGCGAGTTCCTGCCCTCGCTCGAGCCGCGGCATTGCCAGTACATGTGGCTCGGGACCGACCTGGTGTTCGACGCGTTCAAGTTCTTTATCGAGGAGACGCCGCATGGCGTCTTCCAGGCCCACGGCTATCCCTACGACGAGCGCATGAGCACGTTCATCGTCGAGACCCACGAGGACGTATGGCGGCGGGCCGGCCTCGACACCGGCTCGGTGGCGGCGGGGCGCGTGCTCCGTCCAGGGGAGAGCGACACCGTCGGCGTGGACTTCTGCCGGCGGCTGTTCGCCGACGCCCTCGGCGGCCACCGCCTGATCGCCAACAACTCCAAGTGGATCAGCTTCACCACGGTGAGCAACCGCCGCTGGTGCGTCGACAACGTCGTGCTGGTCGGCGACGCGGCGCACACCGCTCACTTCTCCATCGGCTCGGGCACCAAGCTGGCGATGGAGGACGCCGTCGCCCTGGCCTGGGCGTTCCGGACTCATGGTGAGGACGTTCCCGCCGCCACCGCCGCCTACGAGGCCGAACGGCGTCCGGTCGTGCAGAGCACGCAGCGGGCCGCGCAGGGGTCGCTTGAGTGGTTCGAGGGGATCGGCCGCTACGCCGGTCAGTCGCAGCTGCAGTTCGCCTTCAACCTACTGACCCGCAGTCGCCGGGTGACCTACGAGAACCTGCGCGTGCGCGACCCGGCGTTTGTCGCCGAGATCGACGCCGAGTTCGCGCTGGCGCACGGAGTGACGCCGCGGCCGCCGATGTTCATGCCGCTGCGCCTGCGCTCACTCGAGCTCCCCAACCGGGTGGTCGTCTCGCCGATGGACATGTACTCGGCAATCGACGGCACGCCGGGGGATTTCCATCTCGTCCACCTAGGCGAGCGCGCACTGGGCGGCGCCGCGCTCGTGATGAGCGAAATGATCTGCGTGTCGGACATCGGGCGGATCACCCCCGGGTGCGCGGGCCTGTATCGCGACGAGCACGTCGACGCCTGGCGGCGGATCGTCTCCTTCGCGCACGAGTACGGCGGCTGCGCGATGGGGGCCCAGATCGGCCACTCCGGCCGCAAGGGCTCGACCAAGCTGATGTGGGAGGGGATGGACGAGCCTCTGGACGACGGGAACTGGGAGGTCATCGCCCCCTCGGCGGTTCAGTACTCGGGGCGCAACCAGGTTCCCCGTGAGATGACTTCGTCCGATCTGGAATCGGTGCTCGACCAGTTCGTCCGGGCGGCCCGCGGCGCCGAGGCGGCCGGCTTCGACCTGCTCGAGCTCCACTGCGCGCACGGCTACCTGCTGTCCTCGTTCCTATCGCCGCTGGCGAACCTGCGCACCGACGCCTACGGCGGTTCGCTGGAGGGCCGGGCGCGCTTCCCGTTGCAGGTATTCGACGCCTGCCGCTCGGTCTGGCCGGCCGATAAGCCGATGAGCGTGCGGATCTCGGCCACCGATTGGGTGCAGGGCGGCTTCGACCCCGACCAGGCGGTGGCCTTCGCCCGCATGCTCTTGGACCACGGGTGCGACATCGTCGACGTGTCCTCCGGGCAGGTCTCCCCGATGGAGAAGCCCGCGTTCGGCCGCAGCTTCCAGACCCCGTTCGCCGACCGCGTACGCAATGAGGCGGGGATCCGGACGATCGCCGTCGGGGCGATCTCCAGCTACGACGACGTCAACACGATCATCCTGGCCGGCTGGGCCGACATGTGCGCGCTGGCCCGGCCGCACCTCTACAACCCGCACTGGACCCTGCATGCCGCGGCCGAGCAGGACTACGACGGCGTTGCCTGGGTGCCGCAGTATCAGCCCGGGTCGCGCAAGCCGCCGGCCGGACGGGGTGACGGGGTCCGCAAGGAGCTCCAGCGGAGCTTTGACCCGCCGCCGGTGGCACTGAGCCAGGAACTGCCATGAGCGACCCCGGCCCGCTTTCCTCGAGCGAGCCGCCGCAGCCGCAGGATCTGGTCATCACGCTGCTGGGGACCTACGTGCGCCCGCGCGGATCCGACACCGTCTGGTCCGGCGGGCTGGTCACCCTGCTCGGGGAGCTCGGGTTCTCCGAGGGCGCGGCCCGGGTCTCCTGCACCCGCCTGGTCAACCGCGGCCTACTCGAGCGCCTGCGCACCGGACGCCTGGTCCACTACCGGATCACCGAACGGGCCGACCGGCTGCTGGCCGAGGGCGACGGCCGGATCTTCACTCTCGGGGACCCGCGCGACGACGGCGGCACCTGGACCGCGCTGTGGCATCAGATCCCCGAGGACCGACGGCTCGAGCGCTCCCGGCTGGCCCGCCGGCTGCGCTTCCTCGGCTTCGGCTCGGTCCAGGACAGCGTCTGGGTCTCTCCCCACGACCACCAGGCCGAGGTCTCGCAGTTGGTGGCCGACCTCGGCGTCTCGGCCTTCGCCACCGTGTTCCTGGCCCGGGTCGGGGACGGGAGCGGGCTGCCGGCGCTGGTCGGCCGGGCGTGGGATCTGACCGGGCTGGTCGATCGCTACCGCGGGTTTCAGGCCGAGTTCTCCGGGTTCGCGACCCGCCGCGGGCGGGCGGGTCTCGACGACGCCGGCGCGTTTCTGGTCCGCACCCGGCTGGTCCATCTCTTCCGTGGGTTCCCGCCGCTCGATCCCGAGCTGCCCGAGGAGCTGGCTCCTCTGTCCGGGCCGCGGGGCAAGGCGGTGGGGACCTTCCACGCCGTGTTCGACGGCCTGGCCAAGCCCTCGCAGCGCCACTTCGAGAGGGTGGCTGCGAGCGAGGCGGCCGAGCGCTAACCCGGCCGAGGCGGCCGAGCGCTAGGCCGGCCGAGGGGCCGAGCGCTAGGCCGGCCGAGGGGCAGCGCTAACCCGGCCGCGGCGGCCGGGTTACCCCTTCGGCACGAACGCGAACACCCGGCTCGGGCTGCCGGTTCCGCCCACCAGCTTCAGCGGCGAGACCACGATCAGCGCGCCGGTGATCGGGAGCTTCTCGAGGTTGGCCAGCTGGGTCAGGCCGAGCCGGCCCGCCCCGAGCAGGAAGTTGTGCAGCGGGAACGCCGGGTCCATGCCGCCGGCCGACCCCGCGTCGATCCCCACCGTCTCGACTCCGAAGCCCGAGATCGCCCGCTCTCCGGCCAGCCACCGGGACGCCTCGACGTCGGGCCCTGGCGTCTGCGGGCCCTCCTCGCCGACGTTCAGGAACGCCTCCGCGTCCTGCGCGCGCGAGCCCCACCCGGTCCGCAGCAGCACCCATGCGCCATCGGGGATCCGGCCGTTCTCGGCCTCCCAGGCCTCGAGGTCGGCCACCGTGAGCAGGTAGCCGTTGTCCGCCTCGGTCTCGGCCGTCTTGTCGATCACGCAGGCGGGGCCGATCAGCTTGGTCGGCTCGATCGAGGCCACGTCCTTGCCGTCCTTGCCGGTGATCCAGTGAATCGGGGCGTCCAGGTGGGTGCCGGTGTGCTCGCCCAGCTCGAGCACGGACCACGCCCAGGCCGGCCCGTTGTCGTCGTAGTGGCTGATCTCCCGCCGGGAGAGGAGCGGCGTGTTGGCGAACGGCGGCGGCAGCTGGATCACCGGCGTCGTCTCACTCAGCGGCTGGGTCAGGTCGACGATCTCGACCGTGCCGTCGGTGAGGCCGGCCAGCAGGGCGGCGACGGAATGGCTGGTGTCGATGCTGGACATGCGGGTGGCTCCTTGCGTGGGATTCGGTTACGGGCCCTCAGCCGGCGCGGAAGGCCTCCTCGAGCCATTCCGCGACGACCGTCGGGTTGACCTTGGCGTCGAGCACCAGGGGGCGGCCGTCCCGCGGCTCGGACAGCCATTCGGCGACGATCTTCAGGTCGTCGAGGTTGCGCACGGCGGCCGCGTTGGCCCCGGCCGCTCGGGCGATCGCCGCCAGGTCGGCCTCGGGGAAGCGCACCAGCGAGACGTCGTGGCCCATCGGCTCGAAGTGGTGGACCTCGGCTCCGTAGGCGGCGTCGTCGTAGATCACCACGACCAGGTTGCCGAGGCCGAGGCGGGCCGCCGTCTCGATCTCGGCGAGCGCCATGAACGCGCCGCCGTCGCCGAGCGCCGCGACGGTGGTGCGGGCGGGGTGGGCGATCGCGGCGCCGATCGCGTTGCCCAGGCCGAGCCCGACGGCCTGGAAGCCGTTGGGGAAGATCCAGCTGCGGGCGTCGGGGACCTCGAGATACATCGACGGGTAGCCGAGGAAATGGCCTGAGTCGACGGCCACCAGGCGGTCCTTGGGCAGCAGCAGGTCGAGCGCGATGCTGAGCGTGCGGGGGTCGATCCACTCGTCGGTCCCGGCGTCCTCGTAGGGGACGTGGGGCCAGCGGCGGGCCGCGATCTGGCTTTGTATCTCCGGCGTTCGGAAGCCCTGGTTGGTGTGGCCCCGCTCCTGCAGTTCGTCGGCCAGCGCGCGTGCGGTGGCCTGCGCGTCCCCGATGACGGCGATGTCGGCCGGCCGGTTGCGCCCGATCGCCCGGGGATCGACATCGACCTGCACGACGGTGGCCTGCGGATTGATCAGCGCTCCGTGCTTGGTCGTCCAGTGGTTGACCGAGGCGCCGAACACCAGGACCACGTCGGCCTGGGGCAGCAGCTCCGCCGCGAACGGCGCCGCAAAGCCGCCGCTGATGCCGAGCGCGTAGGGGAGACCGGCGAACAGGCCATTGGCCGGGGCCGAGGTGGCCAGGACCGCGCCCACGGTTGCGCCCAGCCGCTCGAGCTGCTCCGCGGCACCGCCGGTGGGGTGCCGCTCGGTCGGCGCGGCGGCACTGCCGGTGTCGTCCGCGGCGAGCACCGCGCCCCGGCCGGCGATGATCGCGGGTCGTTGTGCGGTGAGGAGCAGATCGACGACCGCGCTGATCGCCGCGGCGTCCGGGTGCGGCGCCGGGAGCGGCGGCATCGAGGGCCGGCTCGGCTCGGTCGGGCTCGCGGGCTGAGGCTGCAGGTCGATCGGCAGCATCAGCACGACGGGACGGCGTTCGATCCGCGCCCGCCGATAGGCCCGGAGCGCGTCGTCGGCGGCGGTCTCGACGCCGTGGACCCGATCGGCGATCGCCCCCACCGACTCGACCAGATCGTGCTGATCGATCCGGAAGTTCGAGGTCAGCGCGGCGGCCGGCGTCTCCCCGGCCAGCACCACGATCGGCGTGCGGCTCTTGGCCGCCTCGGTCAACCCGGTCATCGTGTTGGTCAGCCCCGGGCCCTGATGCACGCTGCAGATCCCGACCTCGCCGGTGACCCGCGCGTAGCCGTCGGCCATGCAGATCGCGCCGCCCTCGTGCCGCGCATGATGGAACCGAGCGCCGCCCGCGCACAGCGCGTTGGTCACGACCAGGTTGCCGCTCCCGAGGATCCCGAACGCGTTCCTGACCCCCTGTGCGGCGATCGTCCGCCCGACCACATCGGCGACCGAGACACTCCCCTCCGGCTGGCTCACTGGCGTCATCCTACTTGTGTCCGGGGTGATGAGTCTGGTTTTCCGGCGAGGACTTGGCTCGGCATGAAAATTTCGTACTGTGGGAGACATGGAGCCAGGGCTTCGGACATCATCGCCCGCCGCGCGGCCGCCCGTCGGCGATCCGGACGTGGCGATCTGCGTCCGCGGTCTGGTCAAGTCATACGGCGACGTCCAGGCCCTCTCCGGCGTGGACCTCGACGCCAGGCGCGGCACCGTGCTCGGCCTGCTCGGGCCCAACGGCGCGGGCAAGACCACGGTCGTGCGGATCCTCACCACGCTGCTCGAGCCCGACGCCGGAACCGCCACCGTCGTCGGTCTCGACGTGGTGCGCGACGCGACCAAGCTCCGCCATCGGATCGGCCTGGCCGGCCAATACGCCGCCGTCGATGAGAACCTCACCGGCCTGGAGAACCTGACCATGGTCGGGCGCCTGTACGGATCGCCTCGCCGCGACGCCAAGGCCCGGGGTAACGAGTTGCTGGCCCGCTTTGACCTGGTGGCGGCGGCCAAGCGGCCGGTCAAGACCTACTCGGGCGGGATGCGGCGCCGGCTGGACCTCGCCGCGGCGCTCGTGGCCAAGCCGCCGGTCCTGTTCCTGGACGAGCCGACGACGGGCCTCGATCCGCGCAGCCGGCTCAGTCTGTGGGAGGTGATCGAGGAACTGGTGGCCGACGGCACCACGGTGCTGCTGACCACGCAGTACCTCGACGAGGCCGACCGCCTGGCCGACCAGATCGCGGTGATCGATCAGGGCAAGGTGATCGCCGAGGGCACCTCGGATGAGCTCAAGGACCAGGTCGGCGGGGTGCGACTCGAGGTCCGCCTCGACGAGGGCTCAGATCCCCAGATCGCGCTCAGGGCGTTGGCGTCGATGTCCGACGATCCTCCGGTCATCGAGGACGGGCTGGTCAAGCTGAGCGTCCGCCAGCGCAGCGGCACGATCGCCCGCGCCGTCCAGCTGCTGACCGAGGCCGGCGTCGGCGTCGACGATCTGGTCCTGCGCCGCCCCACTCTCGACGACGTGTTCATGACGCTGACCGGCCACGCGGCCGAGGAGCGCAGGGACGCCGAGGAGGCCGAGGCGGCGTGAGACGACTGGTCACCGACACGCTCATCATCGCCGAGCGCAACCTGATCCGGCTGCCCCGCGCGCCCGATCTGCTGCTCGCCTTCACCGTGCAGCCGATCATGTTCGTGCTGCTGTTCCGCTATGTGTTCGGCGGCGCGATCCGGACCCCTCACTACCACGGATACGTCGACTATCTGATCCCCGGGATCATCGTCCAGAACATCGCCTTCGGCGGCTTCGTCACCGCGCTCGGCCTCAACGAGGACGTCCACAAGGGCCTGATCGACCGCTTCCGCTCGCTGCCCATGGCCCGCGCCGCCGTCCTGGCGGGGCGCACCTTCTCCGACATCGTCACCAACGCGCTCTCCGTCGCCATCCTGCTGGTCACCGGGCTGATCATCGGCTTCTCGTTCAACGCGCCGGTCCTGCACGTGATCGCCGGACTCGGGCTGCTGCTCCTGTTCGGCTACGCCTTCTCCTGGGTGTTCGCGTTCCTCGGCCTGCTCGTCTCCTCGCCCGAGTCGGCCAACTCGGTCGGCTTCATCGCCGTGTTCCCGCTGACCTTCGTCTCCTCGGCCTTCGTGCCCGTGAATACGTTCCCGTCGGTGCTCAAGGCCTTCTCCCAGGTCAACCCGTTCACGGTGGTGGTGGACGCGCTCCGCTACCTCTGGCTCGGCTACCCGAAGGCGGGCAACAACGTCTGGGGGTCGGTCGTCTGGGCGCTGGTGATCTTCGCCGTGTTCGCGCCCCTGGCCGTGCACAGGTACCGGCGCGCCTCCGGGCAGTGACCGGCGGCGGGCCTCCGGGCAGCAAGCGGCGGCGGGCCTCCGGGCGGTGTGCGGCGGCGGGCCTCCGAGCGGTGGACGGGCGCTATTTGGAGCCGTCGAGCGCGTCGCTGCGCAGCACCTTGTAGGTGAGCGCGGCGGTGGCGGCGCCGGTGATCCCGGCGGCCACGGCCGCCCTGACCGGACCCGGGCCGAGGCCCATCGCCTTGTCCGTCACGGCCTTGCCAACGGTGCGGATCGCTTTGGTACCCATCAGGCTCCGCTCCTCGCCGCCATCGCGGTGAGCGCCATCATCCGCTGCACCCGGTCGAGCAGCTGTCCGCTCGGGTACCAGGCCTCGTCGATCTTCTCGAGCAGCATGTTCACGTACCCGATCACCTGCTCGGAGGTCCACAGTGACGCCTCGAGCCGGTCGAGTAGCTGGTGGCTCGGGTAGCGATCCGTGCTCACCCGCTCCATCAGCATTTCGTACAGCCGTTCTTGCGATGTTGTTGCTGCCATGCCAACTCCTTCCTTACATGAGGTCCCCGAGGGGACCCAGGTTCAGGTTCAGTTCCTCGCCCTCGAGGCCGAAGGCGGTCTTCAGCTCCTCCATCCGGTCGGCCAGCGCCATGAACGTCCGCCCGAGCCGCTCGATCTCCTCCGGGCTGAGGCTGCCGCCCTCGATCCGGTGCAGCGCTTGGCGCTCCATCAGCTGGCGCAGCAGTTCGATCAAGGTCAGCACGAGGTGCGCCAGGCCCTTCTCGAGCTGCTCCGGGTCGGTGGTGACGCGCGTGCTCATCGGGTCGAGCGGGCGAAGCTGTAGGGGGGCCAGGGACCGGTGACGATCAGTCCGAGCGCGCGCATCCGCTCAGCGAACTCGTCCGCGTGGGTCTGCTCGACCAGGTAGGCGACGGCCTGGTGGGGGCGATGGAGGCTCGCCCGGATCAGCTCGCCGGCCGAGGCGGTCACATCGCGGGCCAGCTCGCGCGCGTGCTGCTCCTGGGCCAGGCGCCGGCGCATGTAAGCGGTCCCCGGATGCTCGGACTCGTCTTGTACCGGCGCTTTGGTGGCGGCCGCGTCTTTGGTGGCGGCGGCGTCTTTGGGCGCGTCTTTGGGGGCGGGGGGGACGCGAGGCCGCACGGCGAACTCGACGGCGCCCCGAACGCGATCCAGGCCCTCGGTCAGCTCGGCCCGTCGCTCGAACAGCATGGTCTGGATCTCCTCGTCGCTGCGCGCGGTCGTGCCGAACTGCGCGGGCAGTACGCCGCCGCTGCGGCGCAGCAGCTCATCGACGATCTGCCCGAACGCCACCAGCGTCGGCTCATCGGCGCGCGGACCGTCGTGATCGCTGACGACGGCGCGGAGGTTCTCCTGCGTGATGGCGCGCAGCGGGCGTCGATCGAGTCCATCGCCCGCGATCGGTCTGCCGTCGGCGTCGAGGACGGCGTAGAGCAGGACACTCATCGCGCCGCCAGCTTGTCGATCGCGCCGATCAGGATCCGCAGATCGAGCTTGACCAGGTCGATCTCGGCCGCGGCCAGCGTGATGTCACCCTGGATCACGATGCCGCCTTGCAGCAGCCGGTCGAGCAGGTCGATCAGCGCGACATTGGCGGTGCTAGGTGGGAGCAGTGCCTGATTCACCAGGCTGCCCCGATCGTGGCGGGGACGAAGTTGTAGGCCGGCCACGGGCCTGAGGGCTGGAGCTCCAGGCCCTCGGTCGCGTATTCCACGTGGAGCGTGTGCACCAGATCCAGGAACGCATCCCGCTGCTCGTTCTCGATCAGGTAGACGCCGTTGAGCAGCATCTCCCCGCGGTGGCCGCTGACCTCCGGCCGCTGCGGCGGGGAGGTGACGCGCGGCGGAAGCAAGCTCGGCCAGCCGCTCGTGGATCGTCACGCAGGCTTCGTGGAGTTGCTGGTCGGCGTGTTGGCGGTGCTCGCGCGCTGTCAGGCGCCGGCGCATGTAGTCGGTGCCCGTGTCGGGGCGCGACTCGATTGACTTCGCTCTGTCGGGGGCGCCGTTCCCGTTCCCGTTTCCGTGGGCGTGGGCGTGGGCGCTGGCGGGGGCCTGGGCGTGGGCGCTGGTGGCGTCCTGGGCGCTGGCGGGGGCGGGGGCGTGGGCGTGGGCGAAGACCTTGACGCTCCATTCGCTCTTGCCCTCGAGGTGATCGAGCGCGTCCTGCAGCGCCGCGGCCTCGCGCCACAGCATGTCGATCACGCCCCGCTCGTTGCGGTAGACCGAGCACAGCCGCATCGGGATCAGCGTCGTGTGTTTCCCGATCGTGTCCAGCACGTGCTCGTGGGTGCGAGCGGTCCGCTCGAGCTGCTCCATGTCGGACAGCCGCTCGCGCAGCCGGTCCGCTTCGAAGTCCGCGAGCGGTACCCGGCTGACCACTGCGGCCAGGCGGTTGTGACGGATCAGCTCGGGGGAGTGCGGCGGATCGATCCCGTCGAGACCAGCGGGAATCTCGGTGTCGGCCCGGACGACGCAGTAGATGTAGAAGCCGGTGGGCGCCGGTTCCGGGCCCGCCGTCTGGGGGCGGTTGGCGCCCGGCGCCGGCTTGGCTGCCGCGGGCTCTTTGACAGGGATCCCGGCGCGCGCGGCCGGCCCCTCGCCGGCACGCGCGGCCGGTCCCCCGCCGGTGCGCGCGGCAGCCCCCAGTGTGCGCGCACGGTCGAGCATCGCTTCTGTCATCGCGTCCACGAGCAGCTTGTGCACCCGTGCGCGGGCCTCGACCCGGGCCGCGGCGACCAGGCCGGCGACGTCGTCGCCGACGAGCTGCGCCATCGCCGCTTGTAAGCGGTGCTCAGTTTCCGTCATCGCCGTTGGTCGGTGGCTCGATCAATCGCTCGAGTCGGTCCAGACGCTCGCGCAGGTCGCGGTTCTCCTCCTCGAGCTCCTTGGCATCGCGCGACAGGCTCGGGTCCGACTCCCACCAGTTGATCCCCATCTCGCGCGCCCGGTCCACCGACGCGACCAGCAGCCGCAGCTTGATCGTCAGCAGCTCGATGTCCAGCAGGTTGATCTGAATGTCGCCCGCGATCACGATGCCCTTGTCAAGCACGCGCTCGAGAATGTCCGCCAGGTTCGCCGGTCCTCCGCCGTGGGGCTGGAGATCAGCCCGGCCGTAGGTCTGCGGCAGCCGGTGAGCGGGTCCTGGGTCGAGGCCTGACACGGCTAATCCTGGTCGGGCTGGCCGCGGTTGTAGCGGCGCTGCCGTCCGTAGCCGACGAGTTCGCCGTCCTTGTCGAGCTCCACGGCGTAGGCGCCGAGGACGTCCGTGGAGCGCGGGATCCGCTCCAGCTCGACGACCTGCACCCTCACCAGCCAGCCGCCCTCTTCGCCGCGCTCGACGCCGAGCACCGACTCGATCGGGCGCCCGAGCAGCATCGGGAAGTCCTCACGCACGGCTTCGACGGCCTCTCGGGCAGAAAGGCCCCGGTTCCTCGTGTTCCCGCTCCCGTTTCCGTTCGCGTTGCTGCGGCTGCTACTGCGGTTGCTACTGCTGTTGCGACTCTTGGTCGCGCGCTGTTCAGCCATCCGCTCTCATCTCCCATCCGTCAGATCGAAGGGCCTGAGCCGTCGCGAGGCGCTCGAACAGCTCATCTTCCTGGCGATGGCGTTCCTCCTCGTCGAGCTTTCCGTCCTCGAAGTCGAGCTCGAGCTGCATCAACTCGGCGCGGATCCGATCCTCGTCATACATCTGCCGCTCGGCTTCCTGTGCCACCTGCTCAGCCACCCAGGCCACGCCGCGGACGGGGGTCAGCGGAAGCGTCAGCAGACTCGTGAAGAGGCCCATTGCTCAAGCCTCCGTGTGCAGCTCGACGAACGAGTGCGGCGGCAGCGGTCCGGTGTACTTGAGCCGCATCCGGCCGTCCTGCACGCGGCCGATCTCGTCGACCGCGTCGTCGAACTCGGCCATCCGCTCTCGCTCGACCAGGAACGACGCGCTCACGACGATCCGCTCGTGGTCAGCCTCTGAGACACGGGTCGCCGTCGCGAGCGGAGCCAACGCATCCAGGATCCGCCCCGCGTCGACGTCCCGCTTGCGCTCGACCGCCCGGGCCACCATCTCGCCCAGCTGGATGCGCCCGTAGTAGGTGGCATCCTCCGAGGCGCCGCGCAGCGAAGACCGCAGCCGCGCGACGTCCTGATCCTCGCTGACCACCTCACGCATCAGTGTCGGCTCGTCGTACACGGCACGCACCCGGAGCTCGACCTTGCCATTCAGCTCGTTCAGCTGCTGCTCGAGCTCATCGCGATGCGCTGTCAGCAGATGGCTGGCTACGGCACGCTCGCCGGCCATCACCACGCCGAAGCGCATCGGCAGCACCGTCCCGTGCTGGAGAGCTTCCTCCAGCACGCGCGCGTGGGCTGTCATCTCCTCACGGCCGAGCACCAGCTCACGGCCGTCCAGGTCACTCACCAGCGCCGCGATGCCGTCGCTGGCGATCTCCTGCACCGGCGCACCGCCGATGCCATCGACCTGGGGCAGCTCCTGGCCGCGGGCGCGGACGCCGTAGACATAGGTGGCTGCTTCGGTCTGCATCATGGTTCGTGTCGCGTTGGCGTCCGCTGCGTCGGTGTCCGTGTCGGTGTCGGTGTTGGCGGTCGTGCGCGAGCCCATGCCTAGGAGCGTCCGCGGGTGCTCGCGCGCTGGCGCGATCGTGATGAGGAGCCGGACCGGCTCGAGCGCGACGACGAGCCGTTGCCGTCATCGTCGTCGTCGCCGAACAGCTTCTCCTTGGCGCCTTCCAGCACGCCCTTGGTCTTGCTCGCGGCGCCGTTCTCGCCGATGTTCTCCATGATCTCGGGGAGGCCCTGACCGCCGCTGTCGGTGAGGTCGAGCCGGTTGACCGCTTCCGCAAACCGCAGGTACGTGTCGACGCTCGCGATCACAATCCGCGCGTCGACCGTCAACAGCTCGATTCCCACCAGCGACACGCGCAGGAACACGTCGACGACGAGCCCCTTGTCGAGCAGCAGGTCGAGGATCTCGTAGAGCCCGGCGGAGCTCGAGCGTTGAACGTAACCGCCCCCGCCTCCGCCGCGCTGCATTGCCATGGTCGTCATCTTCAGCCTCCGTCGTCGGTTGTCGAAGAGGTCGCCCGATTAGGCGGCCTGGTCCTGAACGTCAAACTCGTTCCGCGGTTTGCTCGTCGCGTTCGGGCTCGTCCGCGAACTCGCCCTCGTCTTCGGCTTCGGGCTCGTCCTCGAACTCGTCGTCGTCATCGGCTTCGGGCTCGTCCGCGAAGTCGTCCTCGCCATCGGCTTCGGGCTCGTCCTCGAACTCGTCGTCGTCATCGGCTTCAGGCTCGTCCTCGAACTCGTCGTCGCCCTCGGCTTCGGGCTCGTCCGCGGACTCGTCCTCGGCGCTGCCCTCCGGTTCGCTCTCACGCTCCGTCTCGTCGCTCTCCTCCTCGTCCTCTTCGTAGAGGTCGGGGCTGATGAGTTCCAAGCGGGCCTTGAACCGTCGAAGCTCGGCCTCGGCTTTGCGATCGGCCAGGTGCATTGCCAGCTGCACGGTCTCGGGCACGCTGGTCGGGACCACGTCCAGGTTCAGCTCGATCCGGGTCAGCCGCGCGCTCAGTTCGTGGAAGGTGACCAGGCCGGCACAGTCCGAGCCCTCGTGCGACTGCCAGGCGAAGCTCTGCCGTTCCCGCTCATCCAGGACCTCTGCGGCCCAGTCGACCGAGTGGACCCCGGTCGTACGGCCGAAGAGCTCGTTGCCGTCTCGCTCGATATCGGTGACGTTGTGCACGCCTTCGGGGAGTACGTCGAGCGCCATCCACTCCTCCCACGCGACGCGGAGTGGCACGCCCACGTCGATCGACTGCTGAATCGGCAGCCGCTTGTGCGCCGTCTTCTCCGCGACCTCTCCGCCCGTGGCGGCAGCACGATCGGCAGCATGTCGGATCACCTCGGCACCCGACTCGAGCACACGCCCGGCCGCTTTCTTCAGCGCCGTCATGACCAACTTCCCGACGAGCCTTTTCGGTTTAGAGGGCAACGGTGCAGCCTCCTCGACGACGTCCTTTGCTTTGCTCACCGTCTTGCTCGCGGTCTTGCGAGCCGCGGCAGCTGGCTTCCGCACGGCCTGCGCCTTGCCGGAGGCCTTCGCCGCGGTCGACTTCGCCGCTCTAGTCGGGCTTGCCTTCGCCGGGGTCGACTTCGCGGCCCGCGCCGGGCTCGCCTTCGCCGCGGGCTTAGCCCCGGTCGACTTCGCTGCCGGCTTGGCTTTGCTCGCGCTCGAGCTCGTCTTGCTCGCGGACGGCTTTGCCTTGCCCGCCGACGACTTGCTCTCGGCCGGTTTGGCTTTGCTCGCGCTCGAGCTCGTCTTGCTCGCGGACGGCTTTGCCTTGCCCGCCGACGACTTGCTCTCGGCCGGTTTGGCTTTGCTCGCGCTCGAACTCGGTTTGCTCGCGGCCGGTTTGGCCTTGCTCGCGCTCGAACTCGGTTTGCTCGCGGCCGGTTTGGCTTTGCTCGCGCTCGAACTCGGTTTGCTCGCGGCCGGCTTGGCTTTGCTCGCGCTCGAGCTCGGCTTGCTCGCGGCCGGCTTTGCCTTGCTCGCCGACGACTTGCTCTCGGCCGGCTTGGCCCTGCCGCCCGCGGGCTTGCGGGCCGACGCCGTGGACTTGCTCGCGGCCGCCCGCTGCGCTGCCGCCGGCTTCGCCGGCGACGACGCTTTGGTCGGACCCGACCGGCGCCGCGGCGTTGTCTTCGCCGCGGCCTTCGACCTGGTCGAGTCCGAGTCCTTAGGCGCGCCACCGTTCCGGCGGCGTGTTGCTGTCTCAGCCATTACCAGCCTCTAGCTGATCGCGCGGCTGAGCTTCTCCGCCTTCTCGCGGGCAGCCTGCACTTCACTGGCCAGCTTGCCGAACTGCCGTCCGGCCTCGCCGATGGTCTTGCTCACGTTCGACAGATCCACCTTCACGGACGGGGCCTTCACGCCCGGTACCGGAATGCCCAGGATCTTCTTGTTCCGCTGCAGCGCGGTGCGACCCAGCAGCACGCCGCCGGCCACACCCAGCGCAGCAGTGACCGTCGGGATGGCGACATCCATCACCGTCTCACGTACCGAGGACTTGGCGTCATCGGCCTTGCTACTCACAGCCGACTTCGCGCTATCCGCCGCAGCCTTCACTCCGCCGGCGGCGGACTTGCCCGCCGACTTCGCGCCGCTGCCCGCCGACTTCGCGGTGCGGCCCGCCGACTTCGCGCTCCCGCCTGCGGACCGCGCCGAGCGACCGCTCGAGCTCGCGGCCTTCCCGGATGAGCCACGCGACCGGCTGGTGTTGCTTTTGGCGGCCGCCGATCCTCCGCTCTTGCTAGACGAGCTGCCGCCTGAGCGGCTGGAACCGCTCTGTGCGCTCGCGGACGGTTCGCCACCGTTGCCGTTGGACGACTTGCGGCTCGAAGTCCTTCCTCTCGTGCCTGATCCTGAACTCGGGGAACCCGAGGACCCATTTGAGGACGATCTACTCCGTGACGACGCACGGGCAGACGATCCGCGATCAGTGGTCGCGGCCATGTTCTCACTCACCTCCGTGTCGGAAACGCGCCTGCTAGTTCCGGCTTGAGGGGTTAATGAGCAGGCGCTGCTCCCGAGGTACCCGGTGGTGAGGGCGGGCTAGCCTGGCTATCAACGAATGTTCTAATAACTGTGCAGACTCACATCTTCCAACCCTCCATCTCATCCTTGTTAGGGGACAGATCGATGTCGAGCGCGGCCTCGTCTTCCGCCTGACCGGACTCGTCGATGTCAACGATGAGCACCACCTTCGGCCCCTCCCAGAACAGCCGAATGCAGGTGAAGCCGTACTCGATGCGATCGGGCATCGGTACGCCCTCCTCCTCGATCAGCTCCCGGACGCTCCGCTCGGCCTCCACCTTCTGTCTCAACGTCGCCATGTCCACAGGATCCGCCGAATCGCGTAACGGATCTAGACGCCGTTCGTGCCAATTCTGCATCGGACATGTGGCAACTTCGCGCCCATCCAGCCGCCCCAGTCGCTGATCGGCCGGTACCCTCTCGCGATGGGCGCCGACGAGGTGGAGGTCGCTGCGGCGTGAGTCCTCCGGCCGCTGTCCCTGGCGACGACGCGACGCTGCTCGGCGGTATCGAAGCCGTCGCGCTACGGGACCGGCTGATCGCACGCGAGCTCACGTGCGTCGAGGTCGCGGAGGCATTCCTGGCCGCGGTCGGAGACGACGAGCTTCGTGTCTGGGCCGCCGTCGATCCCGAGCTGGTTCTGGCCCGGGCGGCGGCGCTCGATCGACTGGCCGCGCCGGCTCGCGAGGCGCTGCCCTTGTTCGGGGTGCCGACCGCGATCAAGGACAACTTCGACACGCTTGATCTGCCAACCGAGTACGGATCGAGGATCTACGAGGGGGAACGTCCTGTCGCGGACGCCGCCGTCGTGGCCAGGCTGCGCGCTGCCGGCGCCCTGATCGCCGGCAAGGTCAAGTGCGCCGAGTTCGCGTGGATGACTCCACCGGACACGCTAAACCCCCTCGACCACTCCCGCACCCCCGGCGGGTCCTCCAGCGGCTCGGCGGCTGGAGTGGCCGCGCGCACCATCCCACTGGCCACGGGCACCCAGACGGCCGGCTCGATCAACCGTCCCGCCTCCTATTGCGGCGTACTCGGATACAAGCCGACCTTCGGCGCATTTTCCCGCGAGGGAGTCAAACCGCTCGCGCACTCGCTCGACACGGTCGGACTGTTCGCCCGCAGCGTCCCGGACCTAGCCCTCGTTGCCGGCATTCTGGGTGACGGGTCAGGCGACGGCCAGGCTCGATCCTCCGGATACGCAACCTCGACTCGGATTCGCCCGCACCCCGCTGTGGTCGAACGTCTCCGCGGAAACGCGCACGGCCTGTGAGAGCTGGCTCGATTCGGTCCGTTCGGCCGGGGCCGTGATCGAGGATGTTGCCCTGCCAGACGGGTTCGAGACGCTGGTTCAGGCGCAGACGACGATCCAGATGTACGAGTCCGCCGTCTCGCTCCAGCCGGAACTCAGCTCATCACCCGAGTTGCTCAGCGATGCGCTCCGATCCGCGCTGGTCGAGGGCGCCGCGATCCCTCCGGAGCGCTACGTCGCCGCCCGACGGGACGCCGCGGAGCTGGGCCCGACGCTGATCCAGCTGCTCGCCGACTACGACGGCGTCCTCACGCCGAGCGCTGACGGCGTCCCGCCGGTCGGGCTCGAGTTCACCGGTGATCCGTTGTTCTGCCGCGTATGGACGCTGATCGGCGCACCGAGCATCTCGCTGCCGCTGGCCTGGACAGAGTCAGGGCTGCCGGCCGGGCTTCAACTCATCGGCGCTCCGCGCACTGACGCGCGACTGCTCGCGACGGCGGACCGACTCCTACAGAGCTGAAAGCAACCGACACTCACGCCGTTAGCAGCGCGTTAGCGAGCCCCGCGTAGCTTGCGAAGGTCTGGAGGTTGGCGCTCGATTGCTATATTGCTTTGTCCGCCGCGGGGTGGAGCAGTCTGGTAGCTCGTCGGGCTCATAACCCGAAGGTCGCGGGTTCGAATCCCGCCCCCGCTACTCCGAAAAGGTCCGCATTTGCGGGCCTTTTCTATTTTCCGGTGCGTGAATCCGCACAGAAGTTGTTGACATGGGTACCACTCGTGGGTACCAAACAGGGCTCGAAAACGACGGCTCTTGGTCGACGATGGAGCCTCGGTGAGGAGTCGGGTAGCCGTGCGTTCTGGAGCTTTGGTGCCGGCGGCATGCCGCTCGGGCTCGGCGACGCCGAGGCACTTGCGGGCGACGGCCGCGCCACCAAGACGTCCCCGAACTGATCGCCGCCGTCGAGCACTTCATCGAGGCCAACAGCGAACGCGCCCAGCGGTGCGTCTGGACCAAGAACCACTGCCCAGACCTCGCCAAAGCCATCCAAGATCAACGCACTTCCGAAACGCTGCACAAGGGCATCATCGATCAAGCGCGACCGGCGCGGTCGTCCGACAGGTCCCACCGCTGCCGTCGTGCTGAGACGGGCTAGGATCTGATTGTGGCGACCAAGTACGACCTGCAGGTGTGGGTTGAAGAGGCGCTCCGGTCACTCGGCGGCTCGGGCAGTGTAGTTGACGTCGCCCGAGAGATCTGGCAACGACACGAACCCGAGCTGCGCAGCTCCGGAGACCTGTTCTACACGTGGCAGTACGACATGCGCTGGGCTGCTCAGGTGCTGCGAGATACGGGCCGAGCCCGCCCCGTCTCGGCAACGAGACGTGGTCGGTGGGAGCTTGTCCCGTGATCGAGTAAGGCATCGTCATCCCGAGCAGGAGCTTCTCCACGCCGATACGGCATCGGTATCGCGCTACCGGTCTCCTGTCGGCCGATGCATTGTGTGACTCCGGCACGGCTAGGCTCCAAACGCGATGACTTCGTTCGAGGATCATCAGCAATCCCTCATCGTGTTCCCGCGGGAGCTCCGTGCGCGGGCGAACCGCGTACTAGACGCGCAGACATTGCGCGATCGGAACGACGCCGTTGTCCGTTTCGGGCTCGACTGTATGAAGCACCTCGCGGCGCTCGCGCTCGCGGCCTACCGAAGCGAGGGCATCCATACGCCGGATGCCGCAGTCGAGGAGGCGCTCGCGGCCATGCGAGGTCGCGACCCACGCGGTGCGATCAACCGTTCGACGGCCGGGACTTGGAAGGAGCTGTTCGTGCGCGCGGAACGCGCCACTTCGACGGGCAGCCTCTTCGACCGCAAGGCTTACGCGAAGCTCAAACTGCGCGAGGTCTTCGAATTCGAGGTTCTGATCGAGTCGCTCAACTACGCCGTGGGCATGAGCGCAGCGGAGGTCGGTCGTCTGACGACGATGCGCCTGGATCGGTCCCAGCCAAGCGAGCGTCGCTCGTGGTTCATTGGCTGGGATCTATTGGTGAGCTACCGCAATCACTGTGCCCATGACGACGTCTACCACTGGCTCGACCTGTCCGACTTCTACGAGGTGGCCACTCCTCTGCTCGAGGGTGCAGTTGTCGCGACGTTCCTGCATCCGTCCATCATCGAAGTCCTGGAGGCCGCACCGATCTGGCGGTTGACGCGCGTCCAACGGGACGGCGGGATGTGGGTGCATTCGTTCATCCACGAACCGCTCGGAATGAATCTCCGTCAGCCGCCCGTCATCCTGCCCTATTCACTTCTCGACCGATGGAGCACGCCGGAATGGAGGGCGGAGACCGGGAGCGACTTCGTCGTCAGAACCAATACGGTTCGCCCCCGGACCTGCTCCTGTTCCACGATCTCCTCTCAGGCCCGCTGCCACAGCCGATGGCCACCCATGCCCTCGAGCAGGTCGATGACGTCGCGGTTGCCGCGGACTCGCCAGCTGATCACGAGCACGAGAACGCCGCTCCTGACGCCGTGGTGACACTCGAGACGCGCGCGACACCACCGCCAACTCGGGAACGCGAATCACCCGACGCCGGGTTACAGCACCTTGCCGTGGAGCCGGAGCAGCCCCGCCACAGCTGCTACGGAAGCCAAGACAGCCCAAGCGGAACGCCAGCTGGGGAAGCTCGGTGCCACGGAGATCCCGGAAGACAAGCACGGGGCTCGCGACACTCCGCTCAGTCCCCCGGAATGCGGCAGACATTGCGCAACGGCGCGCCGGCGGCGAGGCGCGCCGGGGGCGGCCGCGATCGCCCATTGCAGCTGGGGGAAGTCGCGCACCAGCGCCACGATCGGCTCGTCCGGGCGGAAGGGATAGAGAACAGCCTTCATCGCGCTCACCGCAGCAGCGTTTACGCTCCCCCCGCCATGGGCCGCCGGCTACCGCAAGTTCCTTGCATTTCCCTGGAACGGCGCCTAGGTCAGGCCCATCCCAACCGAGACCCGAATATGGCCCAACCCCGCGCGCCCAAAGTGAGCTTCGTCTCGCTCGGCTGCCCCAAGGCGCTGGTCGATTCCGAGCGCATCATCACGCGGCTGCGCGCCGAAGGCTACGAGCTGTCCCGCGAGCACGACGGCGCCGACCTCGTGATCGTCAACACCTGCGGGTTCCTCGACAGCGCCCAGGCGGAATCGCTGGGCGCCATCGGCGAGGCGCTGGCGGAGAACGGCAAGGTGATCGTCACCGGCTGCATGGGCGCCGAGCCGGAGAAGATCACCGACGCGCTATCCCGACGTGCTCGCCGTCACCGGTCCGCAGCAATACGAAAGCGTGGTGGAGGCGGTGCATCGCGCGGTGCCGCCGCCGCACGACCCGTTCCTCGACCTGGTGCCGCCGCAAGGCATCAAGCTCACGCCGCGCCACTACGCCTATCTGAAGATCTCCGAGGGCTGCAACAACCGCTGCACCTTCTGCATCATCCCGAAGCTGCGCGGCGATCTGGTCTCGCGGCCCGCCGCCGACGTGCTGCGCGAGGCCGAGCGGCTGGTCGCGGCGGGCGTCAAGGAGCTGCTCGTCATCTCGCAGGACACCTCCGCCTACGGCGTCGACATCAAATATGCCGCGAGCCCCTGGCGCGGCCGCGAGGTGCGCGGCGAAGTTCCTCGATCTTGCCGCGCGCGCTCGGCGAGCTCGGCGCCTGGGTGCGGCTGCATTACGTCTACCCCTACCCGCACGTCGACGAGGTCATCCCGCTGATGGCCGACGGCAAGGTGCTGCCCTATCTCGACATCCCGTTCCAGCACGCGAGCCCCGCCGTGCTCAAGCGCATGCGGCGGCCGGCCGCGCAGGAGAAGACGCTGGAGCGCATCCAGCGCTGGCGCGAGATCTGCCCCGACCTCACCATCCGCTCGACCTTCATCGTCGGCTTTCCGGGCGAGACCGACGAGGAGTTCCAGCTGCTGCTCGACTGGCTCGACGAGGCGCAGCTCGATCGCGTCGGCTGCTTCCGCTACGAGCCGGTCGACGGCGCCGCCGCCAACGATCTCGCCGCGCCGGTGCCCGCCGACGTGAAGGAAGAGCGCTGGCACCGCTTCATGGCAGCGGCAGCAGGCGATCTCGGCGCGGCGGCTCAAGCGCAAGGTCGGCACCCGCCAGCAGGTCATCATCGACGAGGTCGGCCGACGGTCGCCAAGGGCCGCAGCAAGGGCGACGCGCCGGAGATCGACGGCGCCGTCTATGTGGCGAGCTTGAGCGAACTCTTGAGCATCCGCAGCACACCGAGCCGCTCCTGTTTCGCGCGCTTTCATCGCGCTCTTGAGGTCTTCGTCGATGCGGGCCTGGAAATCCATAGGAAGGTGGACCGTAGCGGAAGCCCGGCGCTTCGCAAGGCTCAGGAGCCGATTGGGGTGCGCTTCAGCGAGCTGCTCCGCGCCACCGCCCGCGGGCGCGCGCCGTCAGGGTGTGCGCGAAGAGACTTCGTCGAAAAGATGTTCGTTGTTTGGTTAGATCATCATCTTCATCCCCCAGCCCACAGCTCCTCCTGACTCTGCCAGAATGAGAGAAGACTGATGGGGATGAAGATGAGGATGATGAGAAAGAGGATGGCTCCGCGTTCGATTCCCTTGTGACGCGCGTCAACCGCACGGCTTTCCCGCGCTTCGCAACCTGAGAACAGGGAAAGCGCGAGGGCAAATCGTAATTCCCGGCGTCGACGCCGGACCACCCGACTACTTCTTCTCTCCCGCAAACTGCGGCTCGCCGAGGTAGAACGGACTCGCCAGGCCGGCGCGGTATGCCTCCAGCGTTTCCGGCGAGGAGTTGACTTTGAGATTCGAGTATTTGCCCGCGTTCGCTGCGTTGGCCGGGTTGCCATCGTCGCTGTTCTCCCAGCGCTCGTGCCAGTAGACGATCGCCTTGAGCCGCGAATAGCGCGGGTCCTGCATCAGTGCGGAAGCCTTCGCGAAACCACTGCGCCTTGTCGCCGAGATGCGGCAACTCGGCGACGCCCCATTCGCAGAGCATGATCGGCTTGTTGGGATCGAGCGTCGCAGAGGACCTGGTACGGGCCAGTCGAGCAGCGGCGGGAACGGCGCCCAATCGCTATCGGCGGGAAATTGCGAGCCGTAGAGGCTCAGCCCCAGCCAGTCGCAATATTCGGGCCCGGGATAGAAATGCTCCGTGAGGTTCCATTTATCGTTGGGGTCGGGATAATTCATCAGGTGCAGCACGAACTGCACATTTCTCGCGCCGCGCGCGCGGACCCGGTCGACCACATGGCGGAACGCCTTCTTGAACGTCTCCGGGCCGAGGAAGCGGCGGTGCTCCGGCGTGTCGTCCGGCGCGGGCGTGCCAGCGCCGTAGTTGCCGGCGCTCCAGGGGAACCAGGAGCCATTCGCCTCATTGGCGAAGGAGACGATCATCGGCTCCCCGAACTCCCGCGCCTTGTCGCCCCACATGTCGATATAGGCGTCGTGCGTGCCCGCGATGATGCTGGTGAGCGAGTATCGGTCGGGCGGGTGATCCTGCTCCACGTATGGCCGATCCCACGGCGACCAGAAGATCAGCGGAACCGAGCCGTGCCGCGCGATGAGGCGGACATTCGCGTCGGGAAAAGTCTGTTCGCCCCAGTAGCTGAGGACGAGGCGACGATCGCCTGGTGTTTGCCGACGAGCTGCTCGAACTCCTCGATCTTCTCGAGAGTGACATCGTCCTCCTTGTCGCCGGCTTCGATGTAGGCGCCAGCGTAGATTCCGTGGGCGGGGATGAGGAGCCGGCGGGAGGTGGCGGGGGTGGGGGTGGCGGGCTTTTGGCAGGCGGCAAGCACGAGGGTAAGCGCCAGGGCCACTCCGCGAAAACTCTTCCTCCTCATCTTCATCTTCATCTTCATCCCCACCTCTCTTCGCTCATGACTCACGCGACGCAAGCCCCAGGATGGAGTTTCCGGGCGGAGGAACGAGAGATGTGGGCTGGGGATGAAGATGATGATGAAGATGATGAGGATGATTTTGCGGCCGAGCGCTCCGGTGGTTCATGCGCGCTGGCTTCACGCACGAGTCGGAACCGAAGCGGTCCGCTCCAGTTTGCCCCAACCGACCAGGGCGCCCTGTCAATGCGCGGAAGATCGAGCGCCAGATGACCCAGGCCAGCAGCGGGCGATAGACCAGGCGCATCGGCACGGCTGATCCACGCGCGGCGCATCGGCTCGCCCTCCAGTCCGGCAGGCGAGCGCGGAGAGGAAGAGCTCCATGCCCAGGAAGATGACGAAGTAGTACCAGATCGCCGTCGCGGTCCCGACGAGGATCGAATAGAGGAGCAGCGCGTCGACGAACGGGGTGAGCGGCGACGAGCCCGATCTGGAAGAACCAGATGCTCGGGAGCGAGAACCAGCCGAGCGCGCCGTTGCTCGAGCTGAAGACGAGGTCGCGGTGTTTCCAGAGGCATTGCATGGTGCCGAAGGCCCAGCGGAACCGCTGCCGCGCCAGCGAGTGGAGCGTCTCCGGCGCCTCGGTCCAGGCGACCGCCTCGGGCGCGAACTCGATGCGGTAATGCAGCCGGTGCAGCGTGAGCGTGAGGTCGGTATCCTCGGCCAGCGTGTCGTGCGAGAAGCCGCCGGCGGCCTCGATCGCGCTGCGGCGGAAGGCGCTCACGGCGCCGGGGACGACGGTGATGCAGTTCCACTCGGTGTAGGCGCGCCGGTCGAGATTGAAGCCGCAGATGTACTCCAGGCTCTGGCAGCGCGTGATGAAGTTGCGCGGGTTGCCGACGCGCGCATTGCCGCTGACCGCGCCGACGAGCGGATTCGCGAAGGGCGCGGTCAGCGCGCGGATCGTGCCGCGCTCGAAGAGCGTATCGGCATCGAGGAAGACGAGGATGCCGTGGCGCGCATGGCCGACGCCGTTGCGCAGCGCGATGGCCTTGCCGCGATTGGGCTGCCGGCAGGAGGACGATGCGCGGATCCTCCGCCGCGACGCGCTCGACTTCGTCGGCGGTGTCGTCGCGCGAGCCGTCGTCGACCACGATTACCTCGAGCTCGCCGGGGTAGTCGGTCTCGAGCACGCGAGCGGAGCGTTTTCGCGATGACCTTGCCCTCATTGAAAGCGGCGATGACGATGCTGACGGGCGGCGTGTGGAGCGGGATCGGCTGGCCGTCGACGCGGCCGATGATGCCGGTGCGCGAGCCAGGCGACGAGGAGCGTGCGCAGCGACGACGAGCGCCGTGGCGAAGATCATGAACGCCCAGAAGAACTCGATGATCGACGCGCCAGATCTGGAAGCCCGTGCTGGAGACGATCCGCTCGATGGACTGCGCGCCGCCGTTGACCGGCGGCATCAGGTCGTCGCGCGGAATGTTGAGCAGCGTGGAGATGCGGCACGATGTCGTCGCCGCGCGTCGCGGAGGTAGTCGATGATGCGCGGCAGCGCCTCCACGGTCTGCGAGCGGTCGCCGCCGGCGTCGTGCAGCAGCACGATGCTCCCCTCCCTGCGCAGGTCCTTCACGCGCTGCATGATGACGTCGCGGTCGCCGCGGCCGCGCCCAATCCTGCGGATCGATCCGCTCCAGCACCACCGTGTAGCCGAGGTCGTCCTGCGCGATTTTCAGCGGCAGCAATTCCTCGATGCTGGCGGGATTCGAGTCGGCATTGTACGGCGGGCGGAAGAGCGTGGTCGAGCGGCCGGTAATGCTCTCGATGACGCGCTGCGTCATGTTCAGCTCGAGCCTCATGCGAATCTCCGAGAGCTGGGCGAGGTTCTGGTGACTGTAGGTATGGTTGCCGATTTCGTGCCCTTCGTCGACAATGCGCCGGACGAGCCCCGGGTGTTCCTCGGCGTTCTTGCCGAGCAGGAAAAAGCACGCCTTCACATTGGCGGCGCTGCAGGATGTCGAGAATCTGCGGCGTCCAGGTGGGGTCGGGTCCGTCGTCAAACGTGATGGTGACTTGGTGCGGCGAGCCGGCGCCGCTGATGGCTGAGCGTGGGGTAGGTCGGAAAGTCGATATAGCGGGCGCTCAGCAGCCCATCGGCATCCAGCGTGACCTGCCGCTTTCCGTCGTCCTTGCGCGTCGTCGACGTAGACCACCTCTCCGCGGCCGACGTGCGTGACCGTGTTGTCGGAAAGCAGCGGCTGGAGCGCCTTGCACATTGCTCGGCTTGAGCGGCCCTCGCGTCTCCAGCATCTCCCAGATATCGCGGATCTTCGTTGCCGAGCCGTTAGATGCCGACGCCGCCGAGCTTCGCGTTGCGCAAGGCGCGGAGCTCGTTCTTGAACGAGATCGCATCGAGGAAGAAGACGCGGTGCTCCCCGTCGGGCGCCGAGTACGGATAGGAGCCATTGTAATTGGGTCGCGGCGACCGTCACGGGCTTCGGCCCCTGATCTACGCCGGCGTAGCTCGCGCGCGACATCGCGTCCCTGAAGGAGATCGTCTCGGCCGTCTTCGTGGTGAGATTCCAGTCGTAGGCATAGGCGCCGAGCACGCCGACCCATTGGCCCGGCTCGCCAAATTCGCTCATCACTTTCAGCCACCCTTCCAGCCAGGGGAGCGAGGCGATCGGTCCCGGCGGATCGGTCTCGGAATTCTCGTCGTGCAAAATCGCGACGAAGCGATCGACGGTGAGCTGGAGCTTCGCGAGATCGAAGGTGGTGTAAGCCGCGCCCGGCGCGATCGAGAGCCAGAGCTCCAGGTCGCGCGTTGTGCAAGGCTTCGGCGATCTGCGTGAGGAAGGCGGTGTACGCGCCGGTGTAGGAGGGATCGAGCTGCTGCCAGTCGATGAGGACGCCCGCGGACTTCGCCTCTTTCAGCTTGGACGTCAGGTCCTGGATGAAGAGCCGGCGCGGCTTCGGCGGCGCCGCGCGCGAGGTTCTCGACCGGCTCGGGCTGCCAGGCGTTGCCGAGGAGGTTGTCGAGCAGCGGGATGACCGCGACGCCGCGCTTGGCCGCGTACTCGGCGAGGCCCGGGTCGGGCTCGTAGATGAGCTTGCAGGAGCTGTCGACGACCGAGAACCACTCGGGGCACACGTGGGTCAGCGAATTGGCATGCTCGGCAAATGAGGTGAGCGATTTCGCATCCCAGTCGACGTACATGCCCAGCCGCACTTCGTTGCCGGGGAGGCGCGGCTTTTTGGTCGCGGCGCGGATTTCCGTCAGCCGATCCTGCGCATTCCGCGAGGTCGTAAAACTTCATGTACTCAACGGCTTTGTCGTCATTCGGCGCCTCTTCCATCTGCGTCGCGTTCTTGAGCTGGCCCTTGAGTTTGCGGAGCCCTGCCGGCAGGTGGAGCTCGGGCTTCACGAGCACGGACCAGGTGAAAAAAACGAGGACCAGCCCGAGGAGAAAACCCCAGATGATGAGCACGCGGCGCAGGCGCGGCCAGCGGTGGCCGAGCGGATCCTGGAAAACGAAACGGCCGGGCCGGTTGTCCGCGCTCGTCTTCACGCGGCGACGCCTCGGTTGCGCCAGAAGAAGCGCTCGGCGGTGGCCTCGGTCTCGGCGGCGATTTCCGCGAGCGGGCGGCCGCGCAAGCGCGCGACTTCCTCCGCGACGAGGCGCGTGTAGGCCGGCTGGCATGGCTTCCCGCGGTGCGGAACGGGGGCAAGATACGGAGAGTCGGTCTCGACCATGAACGTGCCCGCCGGCACACGGCGCACGGTCTCCTGCGCCACCGCCGCGTTCTTGAACGTGATGATGCCGGTGAACGAAACCAGGTGACCCAGGGCCAGGACTTCCTCCGCGCGCGCGAAGGGCTCGGTGAAGCAATGATAGACCGCGGAGAAGCGCGCCTTCGTGGAGCGCAACGCCGCGAGCGTGTCGTCCCAAGCCGCGCGCTGATGAATGACGACGTTCAGCCCCAGCTCCGAGGCGAGCTCCATTTGCAAATGGAAGAGGCGCGTCTGATCCGCGCGGTTCGCTTCGTCTTCCGCGAGCAGAGCCTGGGTGTTCTCGGGAGTGAGCTTCCCCTCGCGGCGCGCGGTCTCGCTCGGCAGCCAATGGTAGTCGAGGCCGATCTCGCCGATCGCCACCACGCGCGGGCTTTTTGCCAGCTCGCGCAGGGCCTCGAGATGGGTGTCCGACTGCGCGTCGACGTTCGTCGGATGGATGCCGACGGTCGCCCAGACGCTCGGGTATTGCTCCGCCAGCGCGACGGCGTGACGGCTGCTCTCGAGCGAAGTGCCGATCGAGATCACGCGCGTGACGCCGGCCTCCGCCGCGCGCGCGAGGACGCCCGGGAGGTCCGAGGAGAACTCCGGGTAGTCGAGATGGGCATGGGTTTCAGTGAGCACGGCGGCACATAGATAGAGCGATCTGGGCGGAGTTCAAGCAGCGCGGGGGTGAATTGACAAGTGAGCCCGCCGGCGAAGATGCTGTGGGCAGTGCGGCTGATCACTCGAAAGACCTTGCGTGAACTGGGCCGGCGCTTTCCGAAGGCGACGGCATCCCTTGAGGACTGGGCACGACTGACCCTGAAGTCCGGGTGGCAGAATCTCGTTGAGACGCGCAACACTTTCCCGCATGCAGATCAGGTGAAAGTTAAGAGCGGCAGGCTTGTCACGGTCTTCAACATTTGCGGGAACGATTTCCGGCTGATCATCGCGATCCACTACAACCACAGGAAGGTCTTCGTTCTCGACTTTTCTCACCCACGCCGAATATAGTAAGCATACTTGGAAGATGCGCCTATGAAGCCCGCCACTCAGATGGAGACACCCTACGCCCTGATCCCGAAGACCTACGTCGAACTAATGGCTCGGCACATGATTCGTCCGATCCGTGATGAGGTTGACGCGGAGAACGCGGCCGAGATGATCGCCTTGCTCGCCGGCCATGCGTTGAACGAAGAGCAGTCCGACTATCTTGATCTGCTGAGCGACCTCTACGAGAGATGGGAAATCGAGCACTATCCGATCGAACCGGCGGATGGCGCGGAACTGTTGCGACTCGTGCTGGCGCAGCGCAAGGAAGACGCTGGCAGCCTCGCTGCATTGCTGGAGATCGAGCCTTCTCTGGCCGATCGCATGGTGCGCGGGGAGAATGAGCTGACGGCTCCCCAGATTCGCATCGTGGCGAACGCTTACGGTCTCGATCCTGCGGCGCTCCTCGGCGAGTCTGCGCATCCGTCGGGTTTCCAACCGAAACCGCCGCTGATACTTCAGCGGCGTGAGCCCGACGTATTTCTGAAAGAGCTGCGTGAAGGCGCTCTGGCTGCAGAAGCCATGCGCGCGCGCCACTTCCTGAATCTCCGCGTCCTTGCGCTGCAGCGCCTCGCACGCGGCCTGGATGCGCAGCTTCATGATGAACGTCTGCGGGCTGCTCCCAAAGGCGCCCATGAATTTCCGGTGCAACTGCCGCGGCGAGACGTGGATGGCGTGCGCGAGTTCCTTCACCGAAACGCCCGAGCGGAAATGCTCGCGGATGTAGGCGATCGCGCGGTCGAGCTGCAGGTACGGGTGCAGCACCTCGCGCCGGCCTTCGTAGCTGTGGACCGTGCCCATGACGCCGATGACCGCGCCGCGCCATCGCGCAGCGGGAGCTTGTTCGTGATGAACCAATCGGGCACGCCCTGCTCGTTGAAGAAGAGCTCCACGATGTTCAGCTTCGGCTCGCCGGTGGCGCATGACCTCCTCATCGTCGCGCCGGAAGTTTTCCGCGAGGCGCTCCGGGAAGAGCTCGAAGTCGTCTTTGCCGATGATCTCCGCTTCCTCGTGAAATCCGAAGCGCTCGAGGAAGCGCTGGCTGGCGCACATCAGCCGGAAGTGCCGGTCCTTGGCGAAGAAGGAGATCTCCGGCAGGTGGTCGAAGAGGCGATAGAACGGCGTCTCCGCGCCGATGCTGCGCGAGGAAGCCGCTGCGCGCCGCGGAGGCTTGTTTGAGGGGAGAGACATGGGGCAGCGAGGTCGCGGGCTCAGTCTTGGCGAGACCGCTGCGAAGGCCATGACCGATTTGTGACAAAAAATGTCCGACGCTGGCGGTGGTGGATAAGCACGGATTCGAGGTTGTCTATCCAGTAACCCTCCAGCCATGAAACTCCTCCGCCTCCTCGCCCTCCTCCTCTGCAGTCTCGCCTCCGCTCACGCCGCCGGCCCGATCCGCGTCCTCTATCTCGGCAGGACGAGCCGCCGGCCGCCGCAGCATTGCGCGTGCGCTCATGCGCGAACTCGGGCGCGACGCGATCTGGTTCGACTACGCGGCCGATGCAGCCGGTGACACCCGAGCGGCTGGCGCAGTTCGACGCGGTGCTGCTCGATGCGACCGCGCGAGAGCTTTCCCGCGCGCGTCGAGCTGCCGCAGCGCGTCGTGACGGTCGAATTTCGCCAGCGACGAGAAGGACGTGGACGACGCCGGAGTTCATCGCAGGCCTGATCGCGCGAGAAAGTGCTCGCGCGCGGTCGGCGAGCCGCGGCGCGCCGAGTGGGAGAGCTTCCTCGCGCAGCGCGAGCCGGAGGTGCGCGAGCCGAACCCGAAGGTCGCCAATTACGAAAAGCGCCCGCAGCCGATCACCTTTCAGCATCCTTTCAGCGTGAAGGGCTAGCATGGAGCGCACGCAGGTGCCGGCGGACATGCACCTGGAGCTCTTCGCCAGCCGAGCCGGACATCATGAAGCCGATCGCCTTCGCCTGGGACGAGCGCGGGCGGCTCTGGGTCGCCGAGACGCGCGACTATCCGCACGGCGTACATCCCGAGCGGCGAGGGCAATGACGACATCAAGATCTGCGAGGACACCGACGGCGACGGCAAGGCGGACAAGTTCACCGATCTTCGCCGATCACCTGAATCTCCCCACGAGCCTCACCTTCGCCAACGGCGGCGTGATCGTGGCGCAGCCGCCGCGCTTCCTCTTCCTCAAGTCGACCAAGGGCGACGACCACGCCGACGTGCGCGAGGTGCTCATGGACGGCTGGGGCATCCGCGACACCCACGCGCAGGCGAACAATCTGCACTACGGCTACGACAACTGGATCTACGGCTGCGTCGGCTACTCGGGCTTCAAGGGGATGGTCGGCGGCAAGACGCACGAAGTTTGCGCATGGGCACGTATCGCTTCCGGCCGGACGGCTCGCGCGCTCGAGTTCCTGCACCAGTTTTCGAACAACTCCTGGGGCGCAAAGCGCAGAACGCGGCGGGCGACGATTTCGGCGGCACCGCGAATAACGCGCCGATCTTCTTCGGCGGCATCCCGGCGAACGGTCGTGCCGCGCGGGCATGCGCGTGATGACCGCGAAGAAGATCAACGTCGAAGACAAGGTGCCACGCCGATCACGCCGAACTTCCGCCAGGTGGATGTCTTCGGCGGCTACACCGCGGCGGCGGGCAGCGCGTTCATCTACTCGGCGAATCTGCCGCCGCGCCTGCAAGGGCAGCGCCATGGTCTGCGAGCCGACGATGAAGGTCATCTCGCTCATGGACGTGCAGCCGGACGGCGCCGGCTATGTGGCGAAGGACGGCTTCAATCTCGTGGCGAGCACCGACGAATGGATGTCGCCGGTCTTCGCGGAAGTCGGGCCGGACGGCGCGGTCTGGTTTGCCGATTGGCAGAATTTCATCATCCAGCACAACCCGACGCCGAGCGTGGAGCGCGGCGGTTTCGAGGCGCAAGACGGGCGCCGGCGGCGCGCACGAGAATCCGCTGCGCGATCACGAGCGCGGCCGCATCTACCGCGTGGTGTGGAACCAGGCGCCGCAGCCGCGCGAAGACCGTCGCTGCGACGGCGCGCGACCGCGGCGGAGCTGGTGAGCGCGCTCGGCAGCGACACGCAAGTTCTGGCGCCTCACCGCGCAGCGCCTGCTCGTCGAGGGCAAGAAGACCGACGCCGCGCGACGCGCTGAAGAAGCTCGTCGCCGCGAACGACGGCGCCGCCGCGGCGATCCACGCGCTCTGGGCGCTTGCAAGGTCTCGGCCTGCTCGATGAGGCGACGCATCAAGGCCGCGCTTGCCGCGAAGGATCCCGCGCTGCGCCGCAACGCCGTCCGCGCGCTGGGCGGCGATGCCGACGGCCAGGAGCTCTTCTTCGGCCGCGGCGTCATTGCGCGATCCCGAGCCGCACACGCGCCTCGCCGCCCTGGTGAAGCTCGCGGAGTTTCCCGACCACGCCGGAGCTGCAAGACGCGTCGCGAAGCAGCTCGCCACCGATCCGGCGATCCAGGGCGACGAGTGGCTGCGCGAGGCGTCGAAGCATGCTCGTGCAGCAAGCACAAGGTCGAAGCGTTTACAGGAAGGGCCGAATCTCCTGCCGAATCCCGGCTTTGAGAACGTCGGCGCCGATGGCCTGCCCGAAGGCTGGACGCGGCGCGATTACGGCAAGCAAGCCCGGCAACGAAGGCGCGAGTGGGAGGTGCGTGAGCGGCAGCGGAATGGCGCACGGCGGCGAGCACGCGGTGCGCTGCATCACCCGCGAGCCGACGGCGACACGAGCCTGCTACGCCGACGTGCCGGTGAAGCCGAACACGCAATACCGGCTCTCCGGCTGGGTGAAGACGCACGCCTTCAACGGCAAGGCCAGCCTCAACGATCACCTCGGCGCAGGCCGAGACGGAGAAGATCACCGACCGCGAGACCGATTGGTCGGAGGTCGAGACGATCTTCAACACGCGGCAACAGCACCAAGCGCGAGCATCAACCTCCTGCACGTCGGCAAGGGCGACGGCTACTGCGACGACGTGAAGCTCTGCGAGGTGACCGGCGACACCGGCGAGGCAAGCTGCTCGCCGGCGACCCGAAGCGCGGCGAGCAGATCTTCTTCAAGCATCCCGCCGCCGCCTGCATTCTCTGCCACTCGCTGCACGGCCAGGGCGAGCACCGTCGGCCCGCCGCTCGACGGCATCGCCACCCGCGCCACGCCGGCCTACATCACGGAGAGCCTGCTCGAGCCGAACAAGGTGCTGGCCAAAGGCTACGAGACCCTCGGCACTTCACCCATGCCGCCGATGGGCCTCGTCCTCAAGCCGCAGGAACTCGAGGACGTGAAGGCGTTCCTGCAAACGCTGAAGTAAACCGCCGCCACTTAGTCTTTATCATCTCCCCACTTATGAGCACCCGCAAATTCAACATCGCAGTCATCGGCCTCGGCTTCGGCGCCGAGTTCATCCCGCTTTGGCAGAAGCATCCGCACACCAACTGCTACGCCATCTGCCAGCGCAACCCGGACAAAGCTGAAGGAAATGCGGCGACTACTGGGGCGTGGAGAAGCGCTACACGAGTTACGAGGAATTGCTCAAGGACCCGAACGTCGACGCGGTGCATATCAACTCGCCGATCCCGAATCACGGCGAGCAGTCGATCGCCGCGCTGAAGGCCGGCAAGCATGTCGCCTGCACCGTGCCGATGGCGACGAGCGTCGAGGATTGCCTCGAGATCATCCGCCTCACGCAGGAGACCGGGCTCAAGTACATGATGATGGAGACGGTCGTCTATGCGCGCGAATATCTCTTCATGAAGGAGCTGCGCGACTCAGGGCGAGCTGGGCAAGCTGCAGTTCATCCAGGCGAGCCATCAGCAGGACATGGACGGCTGGCCGAACTACTGGCCCGGCCTGCCGCCGATGCGGTACGCGACGCACTGCGTCGGCCCGGTGCTCGGGCTGGCCGGCGGCGATGCGGAGTATGTGAGCTGCTTCGGCTCCGGCACGATCCGCGAGGAGTTGATCAGACACTACGGCTCGCCGTTCGCGGTCGAGACCGCGCACATCAAGGTGCGCAACTCCGACCTGAGCTGCGCGCGTCATCCGCAGCCTCTTCGACACCGCGCGGCAGTATCGCGAGAGCATCGACGTCTACGGCTCGAAGAAGAGCGTCGAGTGGCCGCTCGTCGAGCACGAGCCGCTCGTCATCCACACCGCGAAGAAGCCGGAGCCGGAGATTCCCGAAAAGGTGAAGTGCCCCGACTTCGCCAGCCGCCTGCCGGAGCCGATCCAGCGCTACACGACCAAGGGCGTGTACGACGCAGAAGAGCCACGCACCTCTAGCTTCACGCAAGGCGCCGGCCACGGCGGCAGCCATCCGCACCTCGCGCACGAATTCGCGATGGCGCTGGTGGAAAATCGCGACCCGTTCCCCAACGCCAAGCAAAGCGCCAACTGGACCTGCACCGGCATCCTCGCGCATCAAAGCGCGCTGGAAGGCGGCGCGATCAAGCATCTGCCGCCGGAGACGCTGAGCTAAGCCCACGGCCCCTTAGAACACCAGCGATTCCCCCGGCGGCGCGCTCAGGATGCGGCTGTCGGGCAGCTCGCGCTGGAGCGCGTTTTGCATCCAGGAGACGGCCGACGGGGTCGCCGTGGATGAGCACCACGGCCTTCGGCTGCACGCGCTTCGCATAGGCGAGCAGGCTCTCGCGCGTGCCGTGGCCGGAGAACGAAAACGTCCGCACGTCGCACCGGATCTCCTGCGGTTCATGGCCGGCGCCGAGGCTGATCTTTTCGCCCGGCAGGGTCGCGAGCAGCCGGCCGGCGGGCGAGGACGGGTCCGCGTAGCCGACAAAGAGGAGCGAGTGCAGCGGGTTCCCGAGCACCTGCCGGACGAGCCGATTGGAGAGGGTGTTCTCGCTCATCATGCCGCTGGAGAGCGCGTAGATGCGGCCGGGCTTGATCGTCGTCTTGATCGCCTCCGGGCCGCCGAGCGTAAAGAGCGCGTCGTTCTTCAGCAGCTTCAGCTCGGGCTGCCGGCGCGCGCGTTTCGTGCGACAGGCGATCGAAGATCTCCGTGAGCTTGGTGCTGAGCCCGCCGATGTAAACCGGCACGTCGCGGAGCAGATTGCGGCGGCGAAAGTTGTGCAGCATCGCGAGCAGCTCCTGCGTCTTGCCCAGGGCGAAGACGGGAATGAACACCGCGCCTCCACGGTCCAGCGTCTCCCGGATGGCGTCGGCGAAGCGCAACTCCTCGGCCTCGCGGGTCAACTCCGGCGCTGTCTGGTGATCGCCGCGCGTCGATTCCATGATGAGCAAATCGAGCGGCCCCTCGGGAAATTGCGCCGCTTGCATGAGCGTCTGGTCCTCGAAATTCACGTCGCCCGTGTAGAAGATGCGCCGGCCTGCGGCTTCGAAGAGCACGCCGCACGAACCGAGGATGTGGCCGGCGTCGTAAAGCTGGCAGGCGACCTCGGCGGGCTCGTCCACGAGGAGGCGCTCGCCGGAGAGATCGAACCGCTGGTGGAGCGGCATCGCGCGCCAGCGCCTCGTCCCCGACTCCACTTCGCGATGCGTGAAGAGGACGTTCTTCGGATGCCCTTCCTCGCCCTGCCGCGTCATCACGTTGACCGAATTGTGCAGCATCGCGTCGCCGAGCCGCGCGGTCGCCTCCGTCATGAAAACGGGCGCGCGCGGATGGCGGCGCATGGCGAGCGGCAGGCAGCCGAGGTGATCCTGATGCGCGTGGGTGAGGAAAATCGCGTCCGCGCTGTCGGGCGGCACGAGGTCGAGCTGCGGCGTCGCCTCGCCCCCTTCGCTGCGCGGATGCATGCCGCTATCGAGCAGGATGCGGCGGCCGGCGAGCTCGAGGGAGTAACAGTTGGCGCCGATCTCGATGTTGCGCGTGAGGTTCGTGAGGACAATGGAAGACATGGAAAGTGCGCGCCTTAGAGGATGACGGGGCGCGAGAGATTCCACACACTGTCCGGCGTGGCGAGGCGGTAAAGCGCAATGAACAGCGCGAGCCCGAGCGGCAGCGCGATCGGCAGGACGAGCCGGCTCGCCCAGAAGAGCACGAACGCGGTGATGACGTAGGCTGCGAACACGATGAGGCTCCCGAGCGCGACCTTCTTTTTCTTCCAACGCGGCACCCAGCACCGCGAGCAGCGCGGCGCCGCCGATGAGCAACCAATCGACCCAGAGCGGCACGCGATGGAGATACGACTGCGCCTGGATGGTGGCGATGGCGGCGGCGTAAAGCTGGCCGGCGGTGCCCGCGAGGCCGTTGCCGAGCGCCAGTTGCGGCGCGGCTTTGTCGGTGCGGGCGAGCAGCGCCACGCGCGTGCTGGAGGCGATCCACCGGCGCGGTGACTTTCTGTTTGGCGGCGGTCTGTTCCGCGGCGAGCAGCAGATCGTCGAAGCTGATGACGGTGTGCGGCGTGCCGAAGTTCACCCGCATCTCGCCCTGCGCATCGATCGGGATGTGGAGCGCGCCGACGCGTGATCTCCGATCCGAGCACGACCTGGACATCGTCCGGCGAAAGCTTCTGCCAAAGGATGATCGCCTGGAGCGGCAGAGGTCGGCACCACGCGCCCCTGGTAGCGGAGCACGAGCGGCACCGAGCTCACCGTGTGCGCGGACTCGGGGATGTTCGTGAAGCCGATCGTCGAGGCGAGGCGGAGCTCCTCTTTCGGCTCGTGCTCGATGACCGTCCACTCCGGCACCGCGCGGAGATCGCCGCGCACATTGCGGAGGAGCGGCGCCTCGCCGATCGGCGGGATCGTCTCGGGATCCTCGGGCCAGCCGAGGTCGGCGGCGAGGAGCACCTTCGGCGCGCGCAGGAGCGAATCGCCGAGGATCCTTTCATACTGCGGCAGCTTCTGGCGTTCGCTCTGCGCGAGGTTGGCGTGATCCCATTCGAGGATTTCCCCGATGCTCACGACCTCCGGCTGGATACGGAAGCGCCGCCTGCACGTAGAGCGAATACTCGAGCGGCGACCAGGGCCAGGGATGGTTGGCGGTGCTCGCGTCATCGATCGCGATCAGGGTGACCGGCACGGGCCCCGGGCGATGGAGCCACCCTTCGTGGTCCGCGACGTTCTGGCCCCAGCCGTGCAACTCCGCGATCCGGCTGCCGGCGGCGTCATCGAAATGCCGCACCGGCCCCGAGCGGGAGAGCCAGAAAAGCAGGCAACCCGCCAGGAGGACGAGCAGCGACATTTGCGCACCGGTACGAAACATGGCGCGCGGATAAAGGGTTTTGGCTCTGGAGTCTATGCTGAAAATGGGTGAGGCGGGTGAGGCGGAAGGAGTGTGGGAGTGGTGGAGAATGGAGTCGTGAGCACTCCAGCCCTCCATACTCCCGCTTTGCGCGGTCTAACTGCTCGCGCTCGAGTAACGCCGAAGCGCGGTGACCCACAGGGCGCGCACCGCCGCCACGATGCACAGGGTGACCACGAGCATTTTCGCGAAGCCGGCGAGCGGGTTCGTCATCGCGTTGGTGAGCAAACGGACCGGCACGTTGGCGACGAGGATCATCGGGATGACATACGAAAAGACGACCTTGAAGACGCCCCGATAGATCACATCGGGATAACGGCCGATATTGGAGAGGTTGAAGTAGCCAAAGATGAGGCCCTGGGCGCGCACGATCCAGAAGGCCAGCGTGCTCAGCGCCAGCATGAGCGAATACTGAATCGTGACGCCCAGGGCGACCGCCGCGACGTAGAGCACGATGTTACTCACGCCGGGCAGAAAGTGGAGCTTGGCCAGCGAGAAGGCGACGATCGCGCAGCCGACCACGGCGTTGACCATGTTATCCATGCCGAAGCGCCAGGTGGAGACCGCGAACTGCGCGTCGATCGGCAGCAGGAGCATGAGGTCCAGCTTGCCGGTGCGGATGAGATCGGGGAGCGTGGAGAGGTTCTGGAAGAAGAAGCACTGAAACAGTTGGGAAATGAGCTGATGCGTGCCGAAGAGCGCGACGACCTGCCATTTCGACCAGTCGCCGATGCGGTCGACATAACCGAAAGAGGACCTCGATGAAGACGATCTGCCCCATGAACCAGAGGAGCTCGACGACCATCCAGAGGATGAAGTTCGCCTTGAAGCTCATCTCGCGCACGAGCGAGTTGCGGACCATCAGCAGGTACGCTTCGAAATAGCGGCGTCCGATCATGTTAGCCTCCGACAGCCTGGTAATGGCGCACGCCGCGCGACCAGAGGGTGCGCGCGAGGAGGAAGGTGAGCGCCACCCAGGCCGCTTGAATTAACAAACCCTGCCCGAGCGCGGCCCCCTGCACGCGCTCGAGATAAATTTGCACCGGAAAGTAGAGTTCATAAGTGAAGGGGCAGTACTTCAGAAACGCTTGCAGCCAGACCGGCATGATATCGAGCGGGAAGACCTGGCCGCTGAGGAAATACTCAAACGAATAAACGATGAACATGACCGTCGAGATTTCCAGGATCCAGAAAGCTAACATCGCCAGCGAGTAGGCGATGAAAAACTGGATGAGCGCCGCCATCCCCACCGACGCGGCAAACGCCGGCCAGGTCAGCCCATGCGCGGGGAGCCGCAGGTATTCGCGAAACCAGAGGAAGACGAGCGCCACGATCGGCAGGGTGATGCAGGTGTAGAGCCCGCGGTACGAGGCGAAGAGGCCGAAGCGATAGGCGAGGTGATTCAGCGGCTTGGTGATCAGCGCGCTGATCTGGCCTTCGCGAATCTCGGCGGCGATCCGCCACTCGTCCTCGGTCGGGGTGACGAGGCTCTCCACGAAGAGGATCAGGAGAAAGTAGAAGATCATTTCGCCGAGATCATACGTGCCGATGGTCGTCTGCCGCGCGGCGAAGACGGCGCGCCAGATGAAGACGGTCGCCAGCAGCGGGACGATGCCGAAGAGCGAGCGCAGCAGGAAGTTCCAGCGGTAAACGAAGGTGTCCTGAATCCCGATGGAGAGGACCTTGAGATACTTGGCGGCTTCCGCGTGCATGAGCGGCGCGAACTCTCCGCGGAATGGGCGAGCGACCCAAGCGAAAAGCGCCGCCGGAGCGCTCGTGATGAAGCGAGTCGGTGGTACGAAAGCTGCTCGATTATTATAATCATCTCGCCTGCCATGCCAGTCACCGTCCATTCCACCGAGCGCCCTCCGCCTGGGCCCGCCGCTCGACCGCGGCCGGGTTCACGCTCATCGAGGTGACGGTCGCCGCCGCGCTCATGTCGCTGTGCGCGACGTTCGCCTACGCGACCATCCTCGTCTCCAACCGCACGGCGGTGGTCAACCGCCTCTTCACGCTGGCGCAGGAGACCGCGCGCAATCAGATCGATCGTCTGGAGTGCGCCGCTCCCTTCAATCCGCAGATGAACCAGGTTCCACCGGACCTCGCGCTCGGGATCCAGAGTCAGACGGTGCCGCTCTATGTCGATCCCACGAGCAATGCGACAGTCGTCACCGCGACGCTCACGATGCGGTCACCGATCTCGGAAGCTATAACGCGCGGTCGGGCGTGGTCACCGTCTCGTACAGCTTTCGCGGACGCACCTACCAGGTGCAAATGAACACCTTGCGCACTTCAGACTCATGAAGACACGCGGCCAATCCACGGCAGGCTATACCTTGATTGAACTGGCGGTGACCGCCGGCGTGGCGGTCGTGGCCGCGGCGCTTTTCTTCTCAGTCTTGCGAACGTTTAGCTACCTTTCTGCGAAAAACGCCGCGATCAATCTCACGCACATCCAGGCGCGGACGGCCATTCATCGCTCCGTGACGGAGATTCGCGATTCCGTCTCCATCCCGCAGTTGACCGACGCTTCGGGCGCCTCGCTGGGCATGTCGCCGGGCCGGCGGCCGGAGTTAGCTATCAGGGGGTCATTGCGGGGCCGTATGTCGTCTGGAGCACGGCCGCCGCGGGGCAAAACACGATCAAGATCAGCTCGCGGGCCGGCGATCCGCCGGTGGGACCGGGCATGCGATTGATTGTCCCGGCGTGGTTTATCGAGGACGACATCACCGCCGTCACCGCGGCCACGCGGCAGTCCGCCGGTGCGGACGGTTACCCTCACGAACCCGTTGTTAAAGACGATTACCTGCACGGCGGGTGTCACCGAATTACGTCGCATACTATACGCAGCGCTCGTCGCTCGTCGTCGTCGGCTCGGAATTGCGCTACTATGCGCAAAAGGGGTGGCTCCGTACACGGTGGTGTCGGCCAACGTGCTGACGCCGACTCCCTTCAGTATTCCGAACGGAGACAACCGGTTTATCCAGGCCGCGTTTGTGACGCAGGACCCGCGAATTCTCAACCGGGGATTCAAGTCGATGAACCTCCAGACCAACTTGACGGTGCCCTATCGTTTTCGCCTGACTACTTACCAATGATCTGTTATGACCAAGTCGCAATCCCGTCTCTGCGGCAGCACGCTCGTGGCGGCCGTCATCTTCATTGCGATCATCTCGACCGCGACCGGCGTCGCCTTCATGGCGACCCCCACCTCGGCCGGAATGCGCAACGGACCCGGCAATACGAAGGGGCGATCGCCGTGGGCGACGGAAACCTGGAGTGGGCCTTTGCCCAATGGCGCACATCTGCCGAGGGCAGGCGAACATCCCCTTGCCCGGCTCGAACTTTACCGGGATTACCGCTCCGACCGCGGCGTGGCTGCCGCAACCGACCGGTTATACGACGAGCAACTACAGCGTCGTCGCGGTGGATGTGCAAGGCAACGCCGTGGGCGCGAGCACCGCGCCGCCGGCGGCCCAGGGGCAGAGCACCGCCACCAATTCGTTCTTCTATAAGGCCTCGGTGGATGTGACGGTGCCGACGATCAGCAAGCAGCCCGTGACGGTGAAACTGCGCCGCATGTTCGAGAAGAAGATCGAATCGCCCTGGGAATACGCGATCTTTTACAACGACACGCTGGAGATCCACCCCAGCCCGGCCTTCACTGTGACCGGGTGGGTCCACAGCAATGGCGATATTTATGCCTCGCCGGACGGCGGAAATTCGCTCACTTTCAATGACCGGGTGAGCTAT
>CAVUUS010000004.1:0-547791 GCA_963744755.1 uncultured Solirubrobacterales bacterium
CTGGCGCTGGGCGCACCGCTTTTCGCCGCGGGGATGCATGGGATGACGCTGGGCAAGTCGGATGCATGGCAGAAATCGACCGTAATCCTCCCGTTTATCGCGATTCGTCCGATTTCCACGGCGCAGCTGGTCGCCGCCAAGTTTCGAGCGGCGGCTGTCGCAACAATTGTAACCTGGGGATTGGTTATCGTAATTATCGCTTGCGTGAGTTTTGTGCCCCGAACTCTCGCATCGGGCGATTCGATCGCGCAATACGTGGGTCGCCATGCATCGTGGCGAATGATCGTCGCCTGTGTGATCGGCCTATTCTGGCTCATTGTGCTGACATGGAAACAACTCGCGGAAGGAACGGCCGTCCCGCTGTATGGCCGCCAATGGATGGCCACCGCCTTGGCAATTGTCGGCCCGCTGTTTATATGCACGGTGCCGTCGGTGGGGTGGTGGGTGATCAAGGACGAGCATCGGCGGCATGTTGCGATGGTTTGCGCCGTGGCTGATTTGCCTGATGGTCGCAGTGAAACTCGGGCTCGGCACGTGGGCGATGCACGCGTGCCGGAAGTGCCAATTGCTTTCTGTCGCGCAAATGAGCGTGGCCCTGGCGGTGTTTCTGGCACTCGCCGCTTTGGCTTTGGGAAGCGTCCTGTATTTCTTGCCGCGGGAAGGTTCGTCCATTGTCAAATTGATCTGCACAGCGCTGCTGATCCCGCCATTCGCGCGGTGTATTGCCGCGGTGCCGGCGTTGCACGCGAACAGACATCGGTAGAAGATCACAAGAATGGCTGACATTCGTCCCTGGAACTTTGCCGTGCGCCGGCCGCCGAATTGGAAAAAGTGCGGACGTGGTTCGCGAAGACGATGGCGGACATGGCCGCGGCCCTGGGCGTTACGCCCGCGGGCATGCTGAAAACAAGCGTTTTTCACGCGACCTCGTCCATGCCCGTGCGGTGGCTGCTGGCGGTCGTACGCGGCGATCACGAGGTGGACCCGCAAAAACTCGCCGATAGCGCGCTCGCGAATTATTTGGAATCACAGCCCTTCGACCGATTGAGTCGCCAGAGGCGTTTACGCGCTGGCCAAGCCGCGATTTCATCGGGCCTGACGCCGCCATGCGCGCCCCCGATGCGGTGATGCTGGTAGACCCCTACGCCGCCCAGGGCGGCATCGCCTGGGTGGCCGGTGGCAACGAGCCGGACACCCTGGCGAAAAACTTCAACTGGTTCCGCGACTGCGGCGACCGCCTTGCCGACCCGGCGAAGGTTAATGTGGCGGATATACGATTGAGCTCGTTTTATGATTGATTAATACGTTGCGCCCTAATTTACCTGAAGACCTTTGCCAGCTCGATCCGAGCCCTTGGCAACGCCAAAGGGACAAGCGCGGCCGGCGGCCGAAAAACGTGAAAAGAGCTGTAACGCCATCCATGTTTTCGCGTCGGATCCGCAACGGGCTCTCGGTAAATTTCCGCCTGCTTATCCGGAAGATTGATCACCCAATAATCCAGGATGCCGTTAGCTGCGTACAGGCTGGCCTTAATCGTTTGATCGAACAGCAACGTTTCGTCGCTCACTTCGATCACGAGAAGCGGTAGAGGTTGAACTGCATTGTCGGGGCTGGAGGGTCCGGGACGAATTGCAAAATCGGGTTCGGGAACATCGCCGCGCGGTAGGCGGGTCGTTGACTGAACGGTGAGCCAATAGCTTTCATCGAACGCGGCAACCAGCAGACGAGTTAGATTACTGACGGCCGAAACGTGTGGATTTTTTTGCGATGCCACGTCAAAAATCTCTCCGTCGAGCAACTCCGTTCGTTGCTGGCCAAAAAAGCCGGCGGCACTGGCTTGCATATAGGAATCGGCTGTCCACCGATGGGGACGGCGCGGCCTCAGCAGGGGAACGTTCGAAAGGTTCACGCGTCAGCACGGACATCAATGACTCCATTTGAATCAGCCGCTCAAGGCTTGAAATTCCTCACCAATTCCACAAACATCCGCATCCCCACCGCCAGCGAACGCATCCGTGAAATCGTAGTGGTCGCTATGCAGCGGCGGATACGTCGGCTTGATCCAGCGGCTCGACGCCGACCAGGAAAAAGCAGCCCGGGAACTTTTTCCAGATAATAGGCGAAATCTTCGCCGCCCATGGAGGGCCTGGAGACCGGGAGGAAGCGGTCGGGCCCGAGCGTGTCCTGCGCGGTGGTGGCGACGTAATCGGCCATCTCCGGATCGTTGACCGTCGGCGGATAGCCTTCGATCCAGTTGAAATTCAGCTGGCAATCGTTGGCCGGCGGCGATGCCGGCGCAGCGGCGCTCGATGGCGGCGGCGATCTTTTTCCGGGCCGGCTCGTTCAGCGTGCGGGCGGTGCCTTCGATGGTCGCCGTGTCGGGGATGACGTTGAACGCCGTGCCGGAATGGAACTTGCCGACCGTCACCACCGCCGATATCGGTCGGATCAAACTCGCGGCTGACGAATTGCTGAAGATTCAGCACCGCCTCGCAGGCCGTCACGATCGGATCGAGGCCCAGATGCGGATACGCGCCATGACAGCCGCGGCCGGTGAACGTCGCGGAAAATGTATCGGTGGCGGCCAGCAGTACGCCGGGCTTGGTGGCGACGGTGCCGACCTTGATTCCCGGCCATCCATGCAGGCCGAAGATGGCGCGGACCTTCGGCCCGATGCGGCCATCGAGCACGCCGGCCTCGACCAGCCGCTCTCCGCCGCCGCCGCCTTCTTCGGCGGGTTGCCAGATGAATTTCACGCAGACCGGCAAGCGTCGTCGCCATCGATTTGAGAATGCCCGCCGTCCCCATCAGCGTGGCGGTGTGCCCATCATGCCCGCAGGCATGCATCCGGCCCTCATGCGTGCTGGCGTAGGCAAGCCCGGTTCGTTCGAAGATCGGCAGCGCATCGATATCTGCGCGAAGAGCGACGCACGGTTTGGACGTGTCGCCGATCCAGGCGATCGTCGCCGTCGGCGCATCGGGCACGCCATCGACATGCTCGATGCCCAGCCCATCCAGCTCCGCCCGAATCGCGGCGGCCGTCTTAAATTCCTCATATCCCAGCTCCGGAATCCGATGCAGCCGATGCCGAAATTCGGCGACGCGTGAAGAAGTCTGGTCGATCGTCGCTTGAAAATTCATTGCATATCAAGCTAAACCTCGGGAGGCGGATGGGCAAAGGATCGGGAAATTTGTCATTGGTCATTGGTCAATGGTCATTTGTTGTTTGTGAAGACGAACGATGGCGATTTTGAAATGCAAATGCCCAATGACAAATGACCAATGACAAATGACAATTCATCCGTGAAAATCTCCGAACTGTTTTATTCAATTCAGGGCGAAGGCAAGCTGGCGGGCGTGCCGTCGGTTTTTGTGCGGCGCCAGCGGATGCAATTTGCGTTGCACCTGGTGCGATACGCCCTATGCGAGCTGGGAGCCGGAAGGGGAGAATCAAACCGTACGAACGAATCGTCGTCGCAAGTCGGCGAAATTCCCAGCCCGCCACGTCGTCCTCACCGGCGGGGAGCCGATGATCATGCCTGAGATCGTCGAGCTGTGTGATGCGTTCAAATCGCGCAGGCTATCACATCACAATGGAAACTGCCGGCACGGTTTATCAAGCCGGTTCGAATTGATCTGGCTTCGGTTTCACCCAAGCTTTCCAATTCAACGCCGACGCAGCGGGAAGGCGGAAGATTTGCGGCGGCTGCATGAAAAGAATCGGTTGAATATTCCGGTGATTCAGCAGTTCATCGATTCATCGCCGGATTTCCAATTGAAGTTTGTGGTGGCCGACGAAAAAGATCTGGCCGAGATCGATGCGATTCTCGCTCAGCTTCGCGGGTGGCAGCCGACGGATGTGTTATTGATGCCCGAGGGAATCGATGAGCAAACCCAGGCCGCACGGTCGTCGTGGGTTTCCGAGCTTTGCAAGCAGCGCGGCTTTCGATTCTGCCCCCGGCTGCACATTGCGCTTTACGGCAATAAACGAGCGACGTGATCAATGGGTGCGTGGCAGGCGCACCGCTACTCCGCGTCCTCTGTAAGCTCTCGCCTTTTGCGCGTCTGAAGCAATGGAAGACGGATGATTGGACCGATCACAGCCGAGGGAATTGCCCTGAGCCGCGACGACGACGGAAACCTGGTCGAGCGTCTGGCGGCGGGGGATTCTCTGGCGTTGGAACAGATGATCGCGCTATACCAAACACGCGTTACGCGCCTGGCGTGCCGGCTGCTGGGGTGGCGTGCGGATGTGGAGGATGTGGTGCAGGATGTTTTCGTCGCTGCCATGTGCAAGGCAAAAGGATTTCGCGGCGAAGGATCGGTTTGGACGTGGCTGTGTGCGATTACGATTAACCGATGCCGCAGCCAGCATCGCCGCGCGGCATTATTTGAGCGATTTCGAATCGCAATCATTCGGCGCAGCTCGGAATTGTCAGCTTCGGATCACATGGCCGAGGGTGAAGAAATGGCCGCGCTGGTGCGCAAGGCGGTAGCGGCGCTGCGGATGAAAGACCGGGAGGTGGTCGTGCTGTTTTATCTGGAACAGCGCCCGGCTGCGGAAATTGCCGCACTGCTCGACACATCACTGAATGCCATTGAGGTGCGCCTGCATCGGGCACGCCGGCGGCTGAAGGACCAGTTGGTGCAGATGGGGATCGAGGATTGTCATGAATGAACAGACGCTTCGATCGATGCTTCGCGCGGCGGATGAAACAGCGCCTCTCGCCGGTGGCGCGAGTGACGGCCGCACGGGTGGGGAAGCGGGCGGCGCAACTGGCCGCAGCGCGGCGGCGGAGGGTTGCGCTGGGAGGGGTCGCGGTGATCGGCGCTGCCTTTGTTGTGATCCAACAAGGCGTGCCGCGATCGAATCCGGCATCGACCAAGCCGCTGGTGCGGCGTTCGGATCCTTCCAACGCGGTGAAAGAACTTGCCCTTCTTTCAGAGAAGGCGAGTCTTCAGGAAAAAACCATCGCCGCGCTCTCAGCGCGGAAGGCCGCGTGCAACGGCGGATGGTGACGGGCGACGTGCTGGCTCAGTCCGATCCGCTGGACCTCATTGCCGAGGGACGAAACCGCGCCGCCCAAATCATGATGGACGGCGCCGAGCGCCTGGCCATCGAAACCGGCGACTGGGGCCAGGCGACCGAAACGTATCAACGCGTCATTCAATTATTTCCCGACAGCCGCGCCGCTGCGGCTGCGGCGCGGCGGATGGCGGAGATGAAAGGCTGATTATGAAATCATCTATTCCGAAAATCGTTTGCCTTGTGGCGGGCATGGGAATGACAGCTTTGCCAACTGGCGGCGCCGTCGCGCAGACGGCTACCCAGCAAGCACAGGAGCCCATGTTGTTTGGACAGACCCGCGCCGAACAACTGGCCGGCCTGGTGCGGGATGCGGCCCGGTGGGACCAGTATGTCAAAGAGCAACGGGATCGCCTGTCCGAGGCCGAGACCCAATATCGCGAACTTCAAAGTCGTATCCAGAGCGTGCAGAGAAACATTCGCGAGACTTCCGGGCGATTTGACGTCAGCCGCGAGGCGCTGATGAAAGCGGCACAGGGGCTGGATGAACAGATCGAGACCTTGCAGCTCGAGCAGCAGGGAACGGCGGCGCGGAAGGACAGACTGGAAGTGGCGATTGCCGATCAAACCAAACGGGCTTCGTCCAAGGCCGGTGACGATTCGGTGGCCGCCGAGTTGGATAAGCTCGTGGTGATTCGCGCCGAGGGGTATCAGCGCCGACGCAGGCGCGCCAGGCCGGTATTATGCCTGACGGCGATCTGTCCAACGCCGCCGCCGCGTTGGCCGAAGCTAAAGCGAAAGTGGCCGAGCGGCGCCAACTTGTGGCGACCCAGGCCGGCGGCGATGCATTGCCGGCCTGGAACCGGGAACTGCTTAACCTGAGCATCACGGAGGCCGAAGTGCAGGCGAAGCTGCGGTTTCTGCAAGATCGGCGCGATAGGCTGGCTAAATGCCTGCCGGCCCTTGACGAAGTGACGCGATTGGAAGATGCATTGCATGATGTGCGAAGCCAGCTCAGTCACGAGCGCGTTGAGCTGCAGAGCTATGACCGATCGAAGCGTGACGCCGACCGTAAAGCGGCCGATGCAAATGTGAGCAAGCTGCAAGCGCAATGACTTGGGCGGTAATGCGCATTCCCACGAGTTATCGGAACACTTTCTCTTATTCGCTTTGCTGCTTGACCCACGCTGATTCGTATCGTCTGTTGCTTGTGCCATGAAAGTCACAATGCAGCGGAAGGTCACATTCGGCGTTCTCGGATTGGCGGCGATCGCATTTGTTGTCGATCGCTGCACGTCCTCCTCCACTCCAGCAGCGGCGCACGCGATGGCCGTCGCGGGTAAAGAGCCGGGAAAACTCCCGACCCTCCGCACGACCGTCGCAGCGGCAGCCTCGGGAGGTCCGGTAAATCTGGAAGGCATCTCGGCCCGATTGGAAAAAGTCGCCGCCGAGCAGGGGGTTGATCCGACCCGCGCGGGACGCGTTTGTCCCCTCCGGCCTCTGGAAACCCAAGGGCGAGGCAAAGAGCGATACCGGCGAGCGACTCGCTTCCACAGGCAGTTTCCGCGCGAAGCATAAGCTTTCGGTCGTGATGATGGCCAAACGCGGCGGCATGGTGGTGCTCGACGGCAAGCCCGTGAAGCTCAATCAAAAAGTCGACGGCTTTACCCTCGTGGAAGTACACAGCGCGATGCTGTCTTTGAAAACGGTGAGACGCGCGTGCAATTAATTGTTGTCGGTCCAGCGCCGTCGGCGACCGCCGATAATCTTGAGATTCGTCCTGCTCGCTCGGGCCAGAGCTGGTAGGCTGAACTATCTTTTCCCGCGAAATATTAAGTCACTCCCATTCCGCGCCGATTCAAACAACGCATCGAAGAACTTAGAAGTAACCCAGAAGGAGCGAGCGATGATCTGCAAGAGCAAGAGGGCGTCACGAGGCTTCAGCCTGATCGAACTGGTGGTGGTTGTCGTGATCATCGGGATCATCGCGGCCATCGCGATTCCGAAGATGAGCAAAGGCGCGCGAGTGCCGCTGACACCGCCCTCACCGGCGACCTGGCGCTTTTCGCCAGGCCATCGACATGTACGCCAATGAGCACGGCGGACTGCTTCCCGACCCCGCGAAGATCGCCACGCAGCTCACGCAGTACACTAACTCCGACGGCAGCAAAACCTCCGCCACCAAAGACACCGGCGTGAACCAGGTCGTGTTTGGCCCGTACCTTCGAGCCATCCCCGCCATGCCGGTCGGCGGCTCCGCCTACAAGAACTCGACCAGCATTGGCCTAAGCACCGCCACTCCGTCGCCAGCCTGGGTCTATGACAGCACCACCGGCGCAATCACGGCGAACACCGCCGTCGGCACCGACTCCAACGGCACCGCCTACAGCACGTATTAAGCAGCTCCTCCTCGCCGAAACAAACGCAGAACCGGCCCGTGTCCATTCGGATATGGGCCGGTGCTGCGTTTGTGGTCCATCTGAAAATCGGGAGATTGCAATATATGCCGCTTAATGCAGCACGTTGCGGCGCATTTGCTCCCTCGCCCCTGTAATCAGGGGAGAGGGCTGGGGTGAGGGGCTTGGCTGCTTTCAGGTGACGCACCTCTACGAATAGCCGAAGCCCCTCACCCAAACCTTTCCCCTGATTACACTTGTCATTGTACACATCTTTTTGCATGTCCTCCGGTGGGTTTGGAACGCGGCTCAGGTCGCCTGAAGCGAATCGAGCCGAACAGCGTTCCAAGCCACCGGAGGACATGCAAAAAGATGTGTACAATGACAAGGATTACAGGGGAGAGGGAACCAGCAGCCAGACCGGATACGCAAGACCTCAAAAGCAGTGGGGTTTTATCGCGACGCTAGGAGTGCGGAATTTGCGACGCCTATCCCAGGAATCATTTCCCCCAACGTTGAACTGTCTCTCCGGCGATGCCGATGAATAATGCGGGTCGTGCCGCATAGTCCAGGCGAAGCGGCCGGCCGGCAAGGAAGTGTGGTATGCAGCGCAAGATTCTGGTCGTCGATGACGAGATGTACGTGACGCAGCTTCTGGCGTTCATCCTGCGCCGCGTCGGCGACGAAGTGCATACCGCCGACGATGGCGAGCAGGCGCTGCTTGCCGCCACCGAGCTTCAGCCGGACCTGGTGATTGCGGATTATCAGATGCCCGTTTTGGACGGCCTGGAAATGTGCCGCCGCCTGAAGGCCGACCCGCGCACGAGAGACATTCCCGTGCTGGTCCTGACCGCGCGCGGCCACCGGCTTCGTCCAACCGACGTCGACGGCACCAACGTTCGCTACGTATTGGCCAAGCCTTTCAGCCCGCGTGAATTGGTGAACAAAGTCGATGACCTGATCGGCCGCCCCGGCTCGATGCCATCGGGCAAGCTCGGCCCTGATGCCGCAGTTGCATGAGTTGTTGCACAAGAGGAAACACCTGGCCATGCCGCAAGTACCCAGCCAACCCGCCGCCTCGCAAAGAATCAAGAACCCTGACGCTCCCGTTCGCGCGGCTCTCGAACAGTTCAGCTTTCAACTGGCCCAGGCCTACGAAGAAGTCCACCTGTTGTTTCGCCTGGCGCGTCTGCTCAACGCCATCGAAGTTCCCGAGCAACTCATTCAGATCTTCTGCAATCAACTGTTTCCGGTACTGCCCTTCAGTTGGCTGGCGGTGCAGTTCCATCCGCAGGGAACTCCTGTGAAGGAGCTGGCTCATCGCATGTTTCTGTCCGGCCAGCCCCCGTGCCCGCGCCATCTCTTTGACCAGCGCTGCCGCGAGGTGGTCGAACAGCTTCGCCCCAACGAAACGGCGAAGGTCCTCGCCGTCGGCGACGACGCGCTGGCAACTCTTACTGGCTCCGACGTCATCGCTGTCCCCGTTATTCACGCCGGGCGGCTGATTGCCGGAATTCTCGCCGGCAATAACTCCAGCATCCAAATCAGGGCGTGCGAATCGAGAAGCAACCTCATTCCATGTATGGCCGAAAGTCATCCAACGGCGCGTCGAAATCGGGCGCGTATTCGATCTGTCCTTTGAGCAGACCGAATAGTGGAAAGCGATACGGCTCCTGTCCGGTGGCTATAGCAGGCCGGCGCAAGCTTCGTCACCGGCTGATTATGCTGAGTGATGACGACTTCTCCGCCCCGCTGCGTTTCGGCGATCAGTTCGGGCAGATGCGCCTGGGCTTCTTCGACAGTAACAGTGCGCGTCGGGCCACAAAACCTATGTCTATCAGATCGCTTGGCGCCGCCCCGACGATCCGGACGCGCGCGCCACCCACGGCGCCGAAAACCCCTTCATCTTCGATCGGCTGGAAACGACAGGATACAGCCGCAACGCGCCCAGCGCCGAACCGCTCTCCAAGGCGATGCAGCAGGCCTGGATTGCATTCGCGCGAACCGGAGACCCCAACGGCAAGGGCGTTCCCATGTGGCCGCCCTACGCTCCGCCCGACCGATCTGTGATGATATTTGACGTTCAGTCCCATGTCGTGAGCGATCCTAAGCGGAGCGAGCGCGCGGCGTGGGAACAAATAGCTACGTAATAGCGGCGATGGAAGCGGTGGGCGTGTGTGCGTCAAGAACGGCGAATTTCACGCACACCCGTCGGCCATGCGCGTGCGGGACGAGCGCTGTGACAGCTTATCTCGGGATACGGGCGGTGGAGGCCCAATAATCCGCAAGTGCCGACGACTACCCCGCGGGCCTGCGCGACAACGTGAGATTCCCGAATCCTTTGAGGTTCGCGGTTAGGAAGACGACTGGCCTTCGTCCTGCTGCTCACACCGTGAAGCTGACGCCGCAGCCGCAGGCGCCGGCCGCGCCATAGGCGATCGCTGGCGAAAGCCGGTCGGCCCTCGTGACATCAATTCCCACGCGCGCCTCGGGGTAAGGCGTCCGCCCTTTCCCGCCCCGCGCGCTATGACGCGATCCGCGCCGGGCGCCGAACCGCGGTCACGCGGATCGCGACGCCGTCGCGGTATCGGGGGTCCGACAGGACCGCCGTGAAGGAGGAGGGCGCGGGCAAGGCGCGGCCGTCGCGCTCGGCCTCGTCGAGGATGCGCGCCAGCGTTTCGGCGGCGGCGCTTGACGCCTCTTCGAAGCTCTCGGCGAAGGCGGTGCGGCCCGGAAGGTCGGGGAAGGCCACGCGAAACCTGCGCTCGTCGTCGCGCGAGACGACGGCGATGAATTTTGCGGTCGCCGCCCGGCTCCGTCACGCCGATCGCTCCTTTGCGCTAGCCCGGGATCATTCCTGGCCGCGGCTGCGCAAGCGCCTTGTGCGGCGCCTCGCCATCCATGACTTGAGGGCGCGCAGCCATTCCAGCACTGTTCTCATGGGGCCCCGTCGCCATTCTCAATCCCGCCGCCGCCAGAAGCGCGAAAGCGACGACGAGGGAGACGGCGAGCTGCCTGCGCGCCATGAGCTGCGCCGAGCTCTCGGCCGAGTTGTCCTCGCGGAACGAGCCGCCGGAGCGGTCGCCAAGACTTAACCACGACGCCTTGCGCGCTGGGCGCGCATCATCGATTGCAAACAAGTTTCGAACTCCCGGCCGCGGGCGGCCTCAAACTTCTTGTCGAAGATCAAATTAGCGGGAGAAAGTTTCGGCCGAACTTGGCGAAGGTAAAGAAGTGTGAAGCGACGGGGGCGCTTTGGCGCCACGGCGGCGGGCGGCGCCTTAATTCGCGCCGTTGAGCGCCGTGCAAGCGTCGGGCGCATCACCGATGATATTCGTCGCGCCGTAGGACCCGGACGCCGAACCAGCCCCAATAGACGCAGTGGCGCCGGATCAGGCCATCCTCGTTCAGCTCCATCGCTTCCACGAAGTCCATCTGCTCGCCTTTGCCGGCGTCTCGCGGGTACTCCCAGATGAGCCGCTTGCCATCGGTGAAATAGCCGTTGCGCTGATATTGTCGCACCGGGGCGACAGCTGCTCTTCGCTTGGCGTCACGAGAGAGTCCGGTTGGGCGCCGTTGGCGCTCCCCTCGTGGTGGCGTCGGCCGCGACAGCCTGGCGTAAGTCGGCGCGCTTAGTTTGCGGCCATCGTTCCCAACACCTTCGCGCGCCGGCCGACGCCCGCCGGCAGGAAGTCGCCGATGTATCTCGAGAAGGCCCCGCCGTCCGGACGCGCGCTTTCCGCCGCCATCTCCGGCGCCGCGCTCATGCTGACGGCCGGCGGAGACGAGCGGATTGCGCTCGATTCCGCGACGGGGCGCAATCGCTATGGCGTCGCCGCCACGATGCGGCCGGACGAGGTCTTCTTCTCCTCGACCACGGCCTCCAGCATCACGCCGCGCGCCTATCGCGCGGTCGAGGCGGCCTGGAGGGGGTTGACCGCGGGCGACGAGAGGCATCCGCGCGTCGATTTCTGGTTCGATATTCTTCGCGCGAGGCTTGTCGCTCTATTCGGCGTCCCCGGGACTGAGATCGTGCTGACCGCTTCGGGTACCGAGGCCGAGCTCGCCGCGCTGGCGGTCGCGAGGAGCATCGCGCCTGGACCCTTCGCCAATATCTTGATCGCCCCGGCCGAGACGGGGAGCTGCGTGCCGCGCGCGGCGGCGGGGGCGCATTTCCTCAATTCCTCGCCATTCGGGAGGAGCGGGCGGGCAGGGACGCCGCTCCCCGGCTGGGAGGAGGCGGACAGCAATTGGCGCTGGTTTCTGTCGCGCTTGACGACGTATTGCTGGAGCAGCTGGCGCCCGTCTCGGATCGCCGCGCTCGCCGGTGCCACCTTTGCGACGATGGGCAGGCCGTCGGCGTGGCGCAGCAGGCGCTGCAGGTCATGCCATTCGCGCTCTCGCTTCTCCCGCTGCTGGTCGGCGGCCCGCCAGCGTTCGAGGTCGGAGCTGAGGCGATCGTGGTCATCGGCGACGGCGCGGAACCGCTGGTTGCCGCCAAGCGCCAGTAGCGCGTCGAGGTGGTCGGTGTCGGGCGGCTCTGGCAGCGGCGGCGGCCCGCCGGCGCGGCCGGCGAGGTCCTTGAGCCGTTGAAGGAGGGCCGAGAGCTGCGCGCCCTCTTGGCCCGGCTCGTAGGCGATGCCAGCGGCGGTGAGGAGGCCCTTGACGGCGAGACGCTGACCGACCGAGGGCGGCTCGTCCTCCTTGTAGAGCGTGACCTTGCCGATCTGGGTCGGCGGCAGCTCCTTCGGGCCTGCGAGGTCCTTGCCGTCCTGCGCGGCCCGGATGTTGCCGGCGGCGAGCAGGGTGAAGATGGCGCCGTTGACGGCGTCCTTCGGCCAGCCGAACGGCGGCGCTCGCGAAGCGCTTCTGGAGCTCGGCGCCCTTGGTGCCACCCGGGCTGATGGCCGCGAGAACCTCCTTGCAGACCGGGTTGCGTGGTTGGCTCGCCGTCGTGGCCGACGGCGTCGAGCGCGTCGGGCGCGCCGTCGCGGGCCTTCGTGACGACCTTGCCCCAGTTGGCGTTGTCGCCCGATCCGAACTTCGGGAACAGGCGGATGAGCGAGCGGTTGGCGGCGGTTTCGACCGCGTCGCGAAGCGTCGAGGTCGTGAGCTCGGCGCCGCCTCCCTGGAAGACCCGAGCGCGTGCGACGACGTCCTCGAACAGAATGCCCAGGCGCTCGTCGTCGGTCGCCAGTCGGGTCTGCATGGCCCGCTGAGCGGCCTTGCCCTCGTCGGTCTGTGGGGTCGGCCGGCGCAGCGTCTCCTCGGCAGCCGCGAAGCTCGCGAGGCTTTCCTTGATCTGGTCGGCCTCGTGCTTGGGAAGCAGGACGAAGACGATCGGGCTGTCGTCGCCGGCTTCGGCCGCCGACTTCTTCACTGTCGACTCGGTGACCGACCACTCGTCGCGAATCCAGACCGGAACGTCGCCCTCGTCGACCGGCGGGCTCGTCCTGGCCCCAGTGGATGTCGATCTTGCGGGGTGTCTTGCTCGACGCCGTGGGTGAGCTTGAGGCTGCCGAGCGGCGCCGTCGACCGCGGCGACGAGCCGCTCGCTGCGGAGCTGGTTCATTCGGGTGGCGTCGTCGCGGATGGCGGCGAGTCGGCTCGCGGTAGTCCTTCTCCCACTCGGCGTCCTCTTCGGTCTGGAGGCGGTACTCGTCGTCGATGCGCATGATCCGCCCGTCGGCGACGAGCTCGTCGAGCAGCTCGGGCACGCGCTTGCGGAGCCGAGCGCCGTCCTCGGCCAGGTCCTCGACCAGGAGGTCCGCGAGGAACGGCGCCGTCGCTCGCAGCCCGCGTCTCGCCGCCGAGGTACGGGCTGCGGACATCTGCGAGATGAGGAAGATCAGGGCGCAGATGCGGCGCCTTCAGTCGCGCTGTCTCCGCCCTCGCTCATCATGCGCTGGATGAAGCTCGTCGATCTCGCTGGAGCAGTACGCCGCTCATGCAGCATGTCGACGTGTGCCTTGCTCGTCGAAGAAGAGGTAGTCGGCGCCGATGACGTGGCCGATCGGGTCGGTTCGGCGACGCCGTGCGGACGCCCCGTGGATCGAGTCCGAGCTGCGATCGCAGCAGCCCGGACTTGCCGGCGCGATCGATGGCCGCGGAGCCATCTCACCAGAAGCGCCACCGGTTCGGCAGCACCGGGTAGTCGGGCACGAGGTCGGGTTTGTCCGCCGCCTCGGGGCGCGTAGCGGGTGCCGCCGAGCTGTCGATCGATCTCGCCGCTGACCGCGTCGAGCGTCGACTTCAGCGTCGGGACGTGCTCGGGCTTCTTGCGGAGCACGACCTCGCGAACGACGGTCTCGACGTCGTTGTCGGAGAGCTCGACCGGGAGCGGGAAGCGGTCGATCAGCTTCTGCAGCGTCGGCGTGGCCGTGAGCGCGCTCTGGCCGGTGGCGACGAACAGCACCTGGCTCTCAAACCGCGCCGAGCAGCCCTCGACGATGTTCTGCACGTCGAGCGCCTTGTCGTTGTCGTCGCCGATGTACTGCTGCATCTCGTCGAGCACGACCAGGGTCAGCGGCAGCTTCCCGTTCGTGGTCGACTGGAGCCGCAGGACGTCGTCCATGACGTCGAACATCTCGTCGTCGGTGACGTCCCTCGTCGTCGGTGGGAACTGTGTCTTGAGCAGGTCGCGCACGTCCTTGACCGAGCCGCCGAGGCTCGGGTCGAGCGTCGAGGAGCGCCTTGGCGATCACCGGCGACACGTAGAGGTCGTGGATCTCCTTGTCGAGCGTCCGGCCTTCAGCCTCGACCGCAGCGCGTACTGCCGTCGAGGTAGCCGTTCTCCTGCGCCCAGATCGTGAAGCGGGCGCGAGCGTACTCCTCGGGCAGCCCGGCGCTGTCGAAGAGCACCGACAGGAAGGCGAGGCGCACTGCGTCGCTCTTCCCGGACGCCGAGCGTGCCGGCCGCCGACCACAGCCCACCGAGGCGCTTGCCCGCGGTGGAGAGCTCGGTGAGGTGGTCGCGCACGTCGTCGGGGAGGGTGACGAGGTCGCGGGCGCGGTCGCCGCCGGGCAGCTCGACGTCGCGCCAGAGGTACTCGAGGACCCGGACGAGATGCGACTTGCCGCTGCCGTAGAAGCCGCTCACCCACACCGCCGGCTGCTGGGCCTGGCTGAGGTTCGTCGAGGAAGCTGCCGAGGATCCGTTCGAGGCCGCGGGCGTACTGGCCGTCGCAGACGAAGCTGCGCAGCTCCCAGCGCAGCACGTCCCACTGCTGGTCGGTCTCGGGCCGCACGACCTTGGCGACGCCGTCGTTCGGGATCTTCGTCTCGGTCGGATCGCGGTAGAACAGCTCCCGGTTGGTGATCGTCATCGACCGCTCCCGTTTGGCTGTGATCGCAATGGCCATGTAGTTCCAGCCGTCTCTGGCGTCCAGCAGCCGGAAGTTGTTGCTCTCGATGCTCGCCGGGGAAGAAGACGAGCAGCCGGCCGGCAATGGCGTCGTTCACGGCGTTGATCAGGGCCGAGACCTTCACCGCGTCGCCCAGCCCGAACAGCGTGCCGGCGCCGAGGAGCGCGACGACGCCGTCGGGCTGCGGAGTGGCTGCCGAGCTGGGAACGCACGTCGCCGACGAGGTGGTCGAAGAACGCCGGGAGCGCCGTCTCCAGCAGGTCGGGATCCTCGAAGTAGGCGTCGCGGTACTCGTGGCCTGCCATCCAGCGTCTCGAACGACGTGGTGATGTCGATCAGCGCCCATGGGTGATGGTGCTCGTTCGTGGCCGCCTTGAACGCCGGCAGATGGAGGCGAAGGCGGCGCTCGTGCTCCGGCGGGTAGACCGCCATCCACACCCGCTGTGGCGGCGCCAGGTTCTGCTGCCACGGGCAGTGCGACGAACTTGCGGTACGCGTCGAGAAGCTCATCGACGTAGCTCACAGCAGACGGCCCTGCCCAGCGTCGTCGAACGGACGCAGCAGCTCGCCGGAACCCGACCTCGACCACGCCGCCGGCGTGGCGAAACTCCAGCATCCCGTGCTGGGAGGCGGACGCCGCTAGGTCCAACAGGTGGGACGTCGGGCTGGTCGAGCACCCTGGCCCACGAGCGTCTCGAACAGGGCCCGGCCGCGCACTCCCTCGAGATGGCCCAGCAGCAGCGCGTAGGCGACATCGGCGGGCCGGCAAATGGCTCGCGTGCGTACCTTCGTGCGCGCGCTCCGCTTCGGCGAGGTGGCCAGTCTGCTCCCAGGAGGAGAAGGTGTTGCGGCCAATCTTGGCCAGCGTGCCGTCGCCATAGCTCGACGGGAACACGCTCGCCGACCGCATCGGCCAGATCCGCGGACCGCGAGCGTGTCGCCCGGAGAGCTGCTCGTGATGGCGGCGCTGCTAGCACGAAAGACGGCGTCGCGAGCGAGCGCGCACAGACCCGCGAGCAACGGCCGCGCAGGCGGATCGACCGGCCACAGATCGCGCAGCGCGCGGAAGAGCAGCGAGTCGGGGCGGAGGAGGTAGAGCTCGCGGAGGTACCGGTAGGTGCGACGCCGCGCCGCTTCGGTGTCCTTGCCGAGCACGTTGGCCTCGATCGCGGCCTGCTTGTACGCCGCCGCCGGGGCGTCGGCCGGCACCGCGTCGAGGAGCGCGGCGAGGGCGCCGACGATGATCGTGTGGCTGGTGTTCGTCCCGCCGCTGACGTCGCCGGGGACGATCTCCCCGGAGCGGGAGCCACTGATCAGGTCGGACGAACTCATGCCGGGTCGGGCTGGTTCGGCCGCTCGGATCGCCACTCCTCCAGCTCGCTGCGCAACCAGAGCTTGCAGCGTCCCTGGCCGAGGTCGATGACGGGCCGGGGCATCGACGGATACCGCCGCTGGTAGAGGGAGACGGTGTTCCGTTGGGCGAGGCCCAGCAGCTCGGCCGTCGCCTGGGCGTCGATGACGTCGTCCGTGTCGATTTGGCGGCCCACTGGAGCAGCCTACAACGGTAGGCGGCTTCGATTCGGCTGACGTGGCCGGGGACGCGGGCAACGCCCAGGCGCAGCTTGCAGAGGCGACCCACCTCGCGTACGACCGCAACTGCTCGGCATCGATCCGGCGGGTGTCGTGCACATCGCCGGAAGACTGTTGAACGAGGTCGATGGCCCGATGCTCACGACCGGCCTGCAGGGCTTCCACGGCCACGCGATCGCGGTGCCGCGGCGGCCGGCGGACCGTCCGGATCCAGTCCGGCTTCAGACGCGGTTCGACCAGTTCGTGGCGGCTGCGTAGCAGGCGCCCCTCGCCGGTGACGTGAGCCCCGAGGCTACGCGGCGTCGCGCCGGCGAACGATCCACTCCTCGAGGTCGGCTCGGCGGTAGCGCCAGTGCTTCCCGATCTTGAACGCCGGCAGGACGCCGCGGCGGCTCAGGTCGAGGACGGTCGAGTGGCGGAGCTTGAGCAGCTGGGCGACCTCGTGAGGTTCGAGGATGCCGAGCTCCGCCATCACGTCGATCGAGGTTTCGGTGGTCATTGCAAGCGCGAGGAAGCGGAGGGGACTGTCGTTCAGTACGCCGATCAGGTATTGCCCCGGCGACGAAGAATCCCGCCTTCGCCTACGTGAAGACGCCGTGGGTGAGCCCGAGCGCGAGCTGGATCAGCCGCTCGTAGCCGCCGCCGGCGAGCTCGTCGAGCGGGTTTCCGCCGTCGAGGAAGTCGATGTCGCGATCGAGCCACTCCGGCGAGGGCGTCGCCGCGAATGTTGCGCGCCATCTCCTCGACGAACGCCACGAGCTCGGTCAGCCGCTGAGCCTCGAGCCCGGCGGGAGCCTCCCGCCGCCGGAGCCACGCCTGGATCGTCGCCGGCTCGGCCTGGGTCGCCCGCGCGATCTGCGCCTCGCTCATCGGGACCCGCTCGAGCAGCCCGATCAGGAGGTCTGCCGGGGCCATCGTCGGCGGGGACCCGGGCGCCGTCATCGCACGCTCAGCGGGACGGAAGGGTGGAGGTAGCCGATCACGAACCGCGGCGGATCGGGGCGCCTCTGCCACGCCTCGGCGATCCCGACGCTCGGCCGCCTCGCAGACGCGCACGCATCTCGTCGGCGATCTCGCCCCTTCGCCGGGCCGTTATGCGCCGCCAACCCGAGCGCTCGAGCACGGCGAGGAGCTCGCCGTCCGGGTCGCAGAAGCCGGCTCGGATCTCGATCTCCACGGTCCCAGGATACGACCGGCCGCCGGCGATCCGACCGGGATCGGCGGCGCCGTCGACGCTCCGAGCGGCATGCGTGATTCCCGCGACGTCCGTACCCACTACCTAAGTCACCGGGCGAAATCGGGGTCTACTCCGCGCTAGGTCCCGAGGGAATCCCTGCAAAACGCCTGTTTCCGACCTGGCGACGGGTCCGAACCTAAAGACGACTTAGAGCGGAGTTGGACGATTCGGGCCCAACTCCGCCGTAGGTCATAGAAATCCCTGCAAAACCGGACTATCCGGGCGCCAGACGGCCTTGACTTAGTGCGGAGTTGGACCGACCTAATGCGTAGAAGGGGGCACCTTTTGCATTTGGCCCAAAAGTCGATCCAGCGCCTGCGGTATCTCCGCAATAGCCCGTAGCTACGGGGTGGCGGTGGCAAGCATCGCCAAGCACTTGCAGCTATACGATATTTGCACCTATACTCAAGCATCAGTATTTTGCAAGGATCTACCAGCTCAGAACCGTTCGAGATCAGCGTCGGAAAGGCCCGTGCGTCGCTGTCGATCGACGGCAGACGCGTGCGGTCGTTCGCGGTCCGACGCGTCGATGTCTTGACTCGCGCCGCGGCGGAAGGTCTCGCCGAAGAGGCTCGCCGTTCCCGCCGCCCGATCATGATCGCGTTCGAGCGTTCTTCGCCGGAGGCACGGGCGTACTTGCGCGAGCGCAGGGCGTCCTACGCGGCGGCGGACGGAGAGCTGTTCGTGTACGAACCGCCTCTATATCGTCGAGCGGCCGCCGCGACGGAAGGTCGTGCCGGTCGGCGCGGCGCCGGCGGCGCCGTTCGCGAACCGCGCGAGCCGCGTGCCACGCTGGCTGCTTCTCCACGCTAACGGACCAACCGTCGTTTCGCGAACTCGCGACCCGGCTTGAGCTGAGCGAGGCGATGGTCTCGCGCACGATGCGCGCCCTGGCGGACGATGGCCTTGTGGCGATCGGGTCCGATCCAGCGGGACGCTCGGCTGCGACTCGCTCGGCTGCCGGAGCCTGCACGGCTGCTCGACGCCTTCGAGCGGGCCGTCGCGCTGCGCCGGCCGCGGCGGGTCACGTGGGAGATCGGCGCGCGCGACGCGCCGGAGGCCATGAAGGCTCTCCAGGCAGCGGCTCACAAACTCAACGTGCCGTACGCCGTCGGCGGGGTGGCCGGAGCCTCGTTCGTTCGCCCCGCGGTCGAGCCCGTCGACGTGGTCGTCTGGATCCGGCGAGACGATGCTGACCTCTGGGCCGAACGAGCTCGCGCCTATCACCTCCAGGCCGGCGCCGGGTCGGGTCACCGATGCAGCTGACTCGAGATCCGTTCGTCCTGTCACTGGCCAGCGACCGCAACGGGATCCAGGTCGCCGATCCAGTGCAGCTCTATCTCGATTGTCGATCGGCGGGCGAACGCGCCCTTGAGGCCGCTGATGCGATCCGCGCCGAGATGCGATGGTGAGGTGGGCCCTGTTCTCTCAAACATCGCGTTTGCCAATGTCGCAAACAGAATGATCTAGCAAACGATCTTCGATACTATGGAGTTTGCTATGCTGGCAAACGCGACAACTGAGGAAACAGAACTGATCGACCGCGCCGTCGAGCTGCTCAGCGGCTGGCTTCCGTCCGGCTGGACGGCGGAGCGAGCCGAACGGCAGATCGTCGGGCCTTATGGCCAGACGCCCAGCCGAGTCGACGCCGTCGTCGATCTCCGGGGTTCGAACGCCAATGCGACGTTCGCGGTCGAGGCGAAGCGGTCGTTCGAGCCGCGCGACGTTGAACGGTTGCTGCCAGGGCTGAGCCGCACGCTGCGTAGCCTCGCCGGAAACGTCCCGTTGCTGGTCGTGGCGACGTGGCTGAGCGCTCGAACACAGGAACTCCTTCGGGAGGAAGGAATCAACTACATCGACCTCACCGGCAACGCCTGGATCCGGCTGGATTACCCAGCGGTCTTCGTGCGAAACATCGGCGCGACGCGCAACCCAGAGCCGCGGGAAAGGGAGGTGGCACGTGTTCGCGGGCCGAAAGCTGGACGGCTCGTGCGGACGCTGATCGACGTACGCCCACCTTACGGCGTCCGCGAACTCGCCGACGCGACTGAGCTCGCGCCCGGCTATGTCTCGCGTCTGCTCGACGCCCTGGACCGGGACGCGCTGGTCGACCGCTCACGAAAGGGAGAGGTCATCGCCGCGGACTACCCGGCTCTGTTGCGACGCTGGGTCGAGACGTATGACGTTCTCAAGAGCAATGAAACACGGCGCTTCATCGCCGCCGACGGCGCAAGAAAGGCACTCGAACGCCTGAGGAATATCGGCTCGAACAGGCGGTCGGCCGTCACCGGTTCATTCGCGGCTGTCCGCTGGGCGCCCGTCGCGGCGCCCGCGCTGTTGCTCGTCTACGTTGAGGACTTCTCCGGGATGGCGGAGGAACTGAACCTGCTTCCAACGGACGAGGCCGCGAACATTGTCTTGCTGCGGCCGTTCGACCCGGTCGTCTGGGTGCGCACTGTTACGGAAGACGACGTTGCTTACGTCGCGCCGTCGCAGGCCGCCGCGGATTGCCTGACCGGCACCGGCCGGATGCCGGCGGAAGGCGAGGCGCTCGTGAAGTGGATGACGGAGAACGAGGAACACTGGCGGCGGGCCGCTTGCGCGACCTCGCCGAGCCCGATTGAAGTTCATGACGCCGGACGACGAAGATCACCGAATCGGATTCGATCGAACTCGATCCGCGGTATGTCGAAGCGCGGCGGGTTCTCCTCGACGCGCTCTTGGCGCTGGCTCCGCATGAGGCGGCAATCGTCGTCGCAGGTGCGCAAGCCATCTACCTCCGCACCGGCGCCGGGGAGATCGCTGTCGCTCCGTACACGACTGACGGCGACTTGGTGGTCGACCAACCTCGCTTTCGCCGGCGCCCGTAATCGAGGCCGTCATGACAGAGGCTGGCTTTCACCTCGCGATTGCCGACAACGGACACATCGAGCCCGGGATCTGGGTCGCCGAGTCCGAAATCGGCGGCGAGCCGTTCCTGATCCCCGTCGACCTGATCGTCCCCGAGGGATACGCGCCACCGGGAGGGCGGCGCGGCGCCGCCTTGGTCCTCACGGGAACCGGGCAGCGCGACGTGCGCGTGGATTGGAAGCCGCACTTGTCGATAAGAGCCCGATGACAGTGTCGGCGCTCGACCCAGCGCGATCAGCGATCGGTCACCGTCGACGTCGCGGGCGAAGCCGCGTTGCTTGTTGCGAAGGCACACAAGCTCCACGACCGCGTCGCCGAGCGGCAAGTCCGGCCGACTCGACGACAAGGACGCAGCTGACGTCGTTCGGATCATGGAGGTGACGTCGCCGACCGCCGTCGGCTCGACCATCAAGAGATCTGCTCGGGCACCCGATCGCCGGACCGCCGACTGCCGAGGCGCTCGGATACCTCGATGAGCTCTTTGGTCGTCGCGGGGCGCCTGGGATTCGGATGGCTGCGCGGGCGCTCCGACTCGGAATGCCCGAGGAGCGAATCAAGGCCATATGCATCGCCTACACCAGGGCATTGCGCGAGGCCGCCAGATGACTCCGACGAGGCGGCGAAACGGGTACCAAACGGGTACCAAAACAAGCAAATTTGACCTCTCGCAACCCGACGCAATTTCACGAAATCCCTGCAAAACGGCAGGTAGCTAACACCCCTGAAGCCACTCATAACCCGAAGGTCGCGGGTTCGAATCCCGCCCCCGCTGCTGAAACGTCTGCTAGTCGCTGATCTCGCCCGTCATCGTGCACTTGTGCTCGAGAACGAGTATCGGCCCTACCTGGTGCGGGGGTGCCGAAGCGACGCAGACCACGGTCAGCGTTCCGCTGGCGTTCGCGAACCGTCCGGTACCACCGGTGATTGTGACGTCCACCGTGTTCGTCTGGTCCTGGCCGGTCAGCGTGAAGGTTCCCGTCATCCGGTCACCTCTCGCGGCGACGATTGTCACGGTGCCGTGGCCGGTGACGGTGCCGTCCGCAGAGCGGGTGACGACGCCCTGCAAGCGGAGCTTGTACTGCCCGATATGGCTGCTGACGCCTGACTCTTTGCCGGTAACAGCCCCGGTCGTCGTATTGAGGCGGATCGTTCCTGTGCCTTTGCCCTGGATCGACACCGGTCTGCCGCCGGCGCTCGCGGGCGCCGAGGCCAGGCTGAGAGTGGCGAGCGCGGCCATGAGGCCGGCCGCGATCGCTTTGATCTTCGTCATGGGGTTCCTTCCGTTTGCGGGTCGGGGCGCGTGCTGGCGCTACTGAAGGTGGGCGCCGAGGTTGCGGATCAGCGCGGCGAGCTCCTCGGGGCGCTCGAACTGCGGTCCGTGGGCGCCGGGTGCCTCGACCACATCGCTCTCGAGCGCTTGCGCCAGCCAGGCCGCAGCCTCGTGGAAGAACGCCTGTGGCTGCTCGCGGCCGACGAGGGGGCGTGCCGACACGCCGCCGAGGGTTCGAGGGTCGGGCCGGTAAGCCTGAAGGACGGGCAGCTCGATCGTCATCGCGACCTCGCCGTTGCCCAGCATCCGCGCACGGACGCCGGGATCGATGCGAGTGAGGATCTCGTCGCCCAGCGCGAAACGCAGAAAAGCCTCCAGCGCGGCGTCCGGCCCCCCGCGCGCGAACGCCGGCTCAAGGACCTCCCCGATCGCCGCCGCCACCGGCGCCGGGTCGGCAAGCACCGACATCAGCGGCATCTCGTGCAACAGCGCGGTGGTGACGAGTTGCGGCTGGGTCCGCGCGAGCTCGAGCGCGACGATCGCACCAACGCTGGAGCCGTACACCACGGCGGGGCCTTGAGCGAGCTGGACCATCGCTGCCGCGTCGGCCACCTGCTCCTCGATCGACGTCGTCCGCCATGCGGCCGGGCGGGCGCTGCGCGAGTTCGCGCGGCGGTCGTACGTGATCACCGTGTGATCGCGCGCGAGTTCGTCGGCGACGGTGGCGAACTGAGCCGCATCGCCCGGCAGCCCCGCAACGAACAGGATCGGCGGGCCCTCGCCGCGAATCTCGTGGTGCAGTCCGGTCCCCGTCATCGTCTCGGTCGCCATCGGTTCCTCCAATCTCGGTAACCCGACAAGTGAAGAACGGCGGGGAGCCGGTGTCCAAGACCGGTGTCTTCTCGGGCGAGAAGGGCGGCTTATCGCGCGAGGAGGTCGAGGAGCAACTGGAGCGCGGGGGTGACGCGCCTGGTGTCCCACGCGGCGATGATCGTGAGTTCGAGGTCGAAGTTCTCCAGCGCCCTCCAGGCGACGGCCTCCGGGGCGGCGTCGACCTCGCTCTGCGTCTTGACCGACATGGCGAGCCCGGCACCAACGAGAGACAGCGATGATTCTGGCGTGGAGGCCTCGAGCACCGAGCGTGGCTGGACGCCGGCACTCCGCAGTGCGGCGAACACCGCGTCGTAGATCAGCGGTGCGCCGTCGCGGGCCATGAAGACGAGCGGGAGCTGTGCCACATCGGCCGCGTCGAGGCAGGCCTTCTGTGCCAGCGGATGCGATGCCGCGACGGCAATGCCGAGTGGCTCGCCACCCACGACCATCGCGGCCAGCGGCGGTTCCACGCTCAGCTGGCCAACGTCAGGCAGAAGCGCGATCTCGAGCCGGGCGTCGTGCAGAGCGGTGAGCTGATCGTCGGTCGGGATGAAACGCGTCTCGACGTCCAGGCCCGGCCGCTGGCTGCGAAGCTCGACGAGCACCGGCGGCAGGAGTGTGCGAAGCGGCCCGGGAAAGACGCCGACCCGCAACGACCCGGTCGTGCCGTCCTTCAGCTTTTGCATCGTCTCGACCGCTTCGTCGAAACGCGCCACGACCTTCTGCGCCTCGGTCAGGAACCGCGCTCCGGCGTCCGTCAGTGTGACTCCGCGACTCGTGCGCTCAAGTAGCCGGAGTCCCAGTTCGGCTTCGACCGCCTTGATCTGCTGGCTCAATGCCGGCTGCGCGATGTGCAGCTTCGCCGCCGCGCGACCGAAGTGCAGTTCGTCCCCAAGGACGACGAAGTACCGCAGCTGGCGAATGTCCACGCCCATACGATGTCACGGTGGTGGCGCGCTCGAAACGGTTGCGGGTCCTCTTCACCTCGGTGCCCTCGGCCGGGCACCTGAACCCGCTCCTGCCGCTAGTCGGCGCGCTCGTCGCAGCCGGCCACGATGTGACTCTGGCGTCCGGCAGCGCGGCCGCCGCAACGGCCGCGACAGCCGGGATCACATTCCTCCCAGCCGGCCTCGACGAGGCCGAGATAGTGGCGCAGGCAGCCGCGACGATGCCTGACGTCGCGCCGTCGAGCCGCGGGATCGCGATGTTCGGGTCGATTGCCGCCCCCGCGCTCCTGCGCGACCTGCTGGGTCAACTCGACCGCCTGCGCCCAGACCTCGTGATTCATGAAGAGGGCGAGTGGGGCGGCCCGGTCCTGGCCGCTGTCGCCGGGGTACCGGCCGTCGCCCACGGCTGGGGAGCTCCGCTTTGGAACCCCGGCGAACTTCAGATGATCGACGACGCCACTGCCGAACTGTGGCGTGCGCACGACGTCGTCCCCACATCGCCAGCCGGCCTGTTCGACCACCTCTACCTCGACCTGACTCCCCCGCTCCTCCAAACCGAGGACGCGGCACGGATCCGACGTCGTCAGACGGTGCGGTTTCGGCCGTTCGACTCTGGCGAACCCCTGCCGGACAAGCTGGACGACCTCGGCGCGCGACCGCTCCTCTACGTGACGCTAGGCACCGTTCCGACCTTCAACAGCGCACCCGAGGTCCTCGCGGCCGTCGCGCGCGGCGTCGCCGATCTTGCGGTCGACGCGGTCGTGGCCGTCGGAACCAACAACGACCCCGGGACGCTGGAGCCGCTCCCCGCGAACGTCTGCGCGGTGCCGTTCCTGCCGCAAGCACGAGTACTCAACCGCTGCACAGCCGCGATCACCCACGGCGGCGCGGGGTCGACGCTCGCGGCACTCGCTTTCGGGCTGCCACTCCTGATCCTGCCGCGAGGTGCGCCGAGCCAGCAGCGACTCGCGGCAGGTTGTGTCAACGCGGGCGCCGCGATCGCGCTCGATCCCGATGAGATCTCCGCCCAGGCCATACGTCAAGCCGTGCTCGCGCTCCTCGAGGATCCACGGCTTCGAGCAGGCGCCGAACACATCCGCACGTCGATCCAACGACAGCCGGACGTCACGGCGATTGTGAACACGCTCGAGGCGCTCGCCGGTCCTCGCTAGGACCCGCGATCGCTGTCATCACCCGCGGCCGGCTTCGATTCGCTGACGAGAACCGGCGCTGATGCGTACCGCAACTGGGAGAGGAGGAGGACCCGGCGACGGTTGAGGTCGGCCGTCCTCCTGCCCCCGCTATAGAAAAGCCTGCAAATCGCGCGCTTTTCGTCTGGTCCGGCCTGGTGCGAGAAATGGGCGCATAACACGTTATGCTGTTACCGGCCATTTATCGGCATCGCCCTGCAACCGGAACCCGCTGCAAACAACAGCTCCGCTGGAGCGTCTGCGCGTTGACCTTCGGGTTCTCGCGCCGGATGTAGTCCTAATCCTTGGCGCGCGTCTTGCGAATTGCGAGCCCGCCGCCGTTGACGTGCAGGTCGCGACCGGGTGCAGGCCGCTGCGGCGCCGTCCTACGGCCGATGCAAAACGTTGGTCGGCTCGGACTGGATGTCGCCGAGGTCAGGACAAGGGTTTGCTCGTGGGGCCACCCGAGCCGCGACCTGCTCGTGGCGAGGAGCGGGTTCACAGCCTGCGGCTGGGAGCACCTGCTTCGGTCCGCGCTCCACTCTCCGGGGGCCCCGGGTCGGTGGTTGTCGGGCCTGGACCCAGCGAGTTTGGCTAGTGGGCGTCCGGATCCGCCTGGTGCGCCATCGAAGAATCCGTTGGGGCGGTGCGGCTGGCTTGTTCTGTGGCTGCCCAGCTCGCCAGCAGGGAAAAGGTCTCAGCGGAGTGCGACCCGGGCTCGGGGGCGTAGGCGACGATCACGAGGCCGGGGTCGGCGAGCAGCTCCAGCCGGTTGAAGCTGAGCTGTAGCTCGCCGACGATTGGATGGTTGAAGCCTTTGACGCCTTTGGTGTGCAGTCGGACGTTGTGCGTGGCCCAGAGCGCGCGGAAGTGCTCGCTCTGGGTGGCGAGTTCGCCGATGAGGTCTGAGAGGTCGCGGTCGTGCGGGGTGCGGCCGGCCTCGGAGCGAAGGGCCGCGACGCAGTCTTTCGCGGCGCGGTCCCAGTCGGCGTAGAAGTCTGGCGCCTGGTGGTCCAGGAAGATGAAGCGCGCGAAGTTCGGGGCCTGGCGGTCTCGGCCGAAGAGGCCTGGATATAGGGCGCGGCCGAGTTGGTTGGCGCTCAGGGCGTCGAGGCGACCGTTTTCGGCGAACGCGGCTGCTGTGGTCATCGAGTCGAGCATCCACTGGACGCTGGGGCGGACGGTCTGGGTGGGTGAGCGGCGGCGACCGCGGGGGGTGGGCTGGCTCGAGCGGGCGAGGTCGAGCAGGTGCGCGCGTTCTGCCTCGTCGAGCTGCAGAGCGTCGGCGAGGGCGTCGAGGACGCTGTCGGAGGCGCCGCCGAGGTTCCCGCGCTCCAGGCGGTTGTAGTAGTCGACGCTGAGCCCGGCGAGAGTGGCGACTTCTTCGCGGCGGAGTCCTGGCACCCGACGCGGGCCGAAGACCTTCAGGCCGACGGCTTGGGGCGTGATCCGTGCGCGCCGCGAGGTGAGGAAGTCTCGGACTTCGGCCTTGGTGTCCACGACTTTGAGGATAAGCCCGGGCGGCCCAGCCTTGGGGTGCCCTGTCAGTACCTGGAACAAGCAGCCCTCTCACCTAGGCCGATTCCGTGTCACGGTGAACCGAACATGAGAAGCGACACCGACGACCCGCGCATCGAGGACATCCCCGATCCCAATCGTCGGGCAGATCAATCCGAGAGCGAAGGAGATGCGAGTATGCGTGGAGTAGTGATGCATAAGGCCGGCGAGGTTCGGGTGGAGGACCGTGAAGACCCGAAGATTGTCGATCCGACGGACGCCGTGATCCGAGTGACGTCGACCTGTATTTGTGGATCGGATCTGTGGCCATATCGGGGCGTGGAGCCGGCTGATCATCAGGTGATGGGCCATGAGTACATGGGCGTGATCGAGCAGATCGGTTCAGGGGTATCGAATCTGCAGGTCGGTGACCACGTGATCGGGTCGTTCGTGATCTCGGACAACACCTGCGAGATCTGCCGGTCGGGCTACCAATCGAAGTGCGTGCACGCCGAGTTTGTGGCGCAGACGATCGGCACCCAGGCCGAGATGGCGCGGATCCCCTACGCCGACGGCACGCTCGTGAAGTTGCCGGGTGAGCCCAGCGCCGAGCTGACGCCGCACCTGCTGGCTGCCTCCGACGTGCTGGGCACCGGCTGGTTCGGTGCGGTCGCGGCCGAAGTGGGGCCCGGCAAGACCGTCGCGGTAGTCGGTGACGGTGCGGTCGGTCTGATGGCGATCCTGGCGTCCAAGCAGCTGGGGGCTGAGCGAATCATCGCCATGTCACGCCACGCCGACCGGCAGAAGCTCGCCCGCGATTACGGCGCGACGGACATCGTCGAGGAGCGTGGAGATGAGGGCGTGGCGAAGATCAACGACCTCACGCGCGGGCTCGGCGCGCACTCGGTGATCGAGGCGGTCGGGACGCAGGAGTCGACACTGCAGGCGATCAACGCCACCCGTCCCGGCGGGCACATGGGCTTCGTCGGCGTCAACTATGACGTGAAGATCCCCGGCATCGACCTGTTCTTCGCCGGCATCCACCTCCACGGGGGACCGGCCCCGGTTCGCCGGTTCCTGCCCGATCTGGTCCGGCAAATCTGGGACGGGAAGATCAAGCCCGGCAAGGTGTTCGACATGACCGTGCCGCTGGAACAGGCCCCGAAGGGCTACGAGGCCATGGACGAACGCAGCGCCATCAAGGTGATGCTCACCCTGTGAGCCCGCAGCCCGAGCATCAGGCGCGAAGACGACCACGAACGATAAGACGACGAACGAGGAGCTGACATGGAGTAGCGCCGACTCGCTGATCGGCCAACAGAGCCAGGGCTTTTCGCTCGCGATGCGCTCACTGAATCGAACCCGCACCGGCGTCGCGGCGCTCGCCACCGGCCTCGCGCGCGCAGCGAGGGAATTCGCGATCGACCACGGCCACCACCCGCCAGCAGTTCGGCGAGCCGCTCGCCGCCAACCAAGCGATCCACATGCTCATCGCCGACATGGCAACCAAGATCCACCTCTCCCGGCTCGCGACCCAACACTCAGCCCAGCTGATCGACCGCGGCGGACCCAACACGCTCGCCTCCTCACACGCCAAACGGCCGCGGGCCGCCACGAGCAGCACCGCAACGCCATCTGAACCCCTAACCGTTGTCAGCTCTCGCGAAGGATGCTTCACCCGCGCCTGCAAACGCGCGGCGGCCGAACCATCCTCAACGCCGTCCCGCAACAGCGCGGTCGTCCAGTTCCGGGTTCTCGTCGCCGGGGTGACCGACCGGCCCGTGTGGGACCGGCGCCGTCCTTGGCCGCGACCAGTCAGCGCGAGGCACCGTTCAAAGCGTCCCGCCAGCTGTTCGACCGCCCGGGCCCGACGATCTCCTCCTCCGTCCGCGCGCCCGCCAGCAGCTCATCGACGACCTCGTCTGGAAGCTTTCGGCGGATCTCATCCGGCACCCGATCAAGGATCCCAGACGGGGGCGCCGGCTCGCCTAACGGCTCGCCGGCGCCATACCGATCAGAGACAAGCTCTGACTGATTGAACTTCTTCTCTTTGGTTGAAGGCATGACGCTCCTTTCACGTCATTGCCTACACAGTTGGTCGGACACTCCCTGGATGTCGCCGAGTTCGGGACATGTGATTGCTCGTGGCATGACCCGGCCGCGACCTGCTCGTGGCGAATCTCGGGACTGAGCCGCGGCGTCCTGCGAGTCTGTTTCGCCAGGGGCACGGGTGTGTCGCGGCGTAGCGGAGTGTTCCGCCTGTGCGTGACCTTCAAGAAGGGCGGTGCCGTGTCGCGGATGATCGAGCGGGTCGGCGATCAACCCGTGGGTTGAGCTTGAATCAACCGGTGGTTCAACCCTGAGGCCGACGACAGACGGGCGCTGGGAGCCGATCATGGCAGCCATGACAACTACTGACTATCTCATCAACGCAGTGTTCGTTCTGATCGTTTTCCGTCAGGCTCGGGAGCGCGAGCTTGACCGTCGCAGCGTGATCATCCCCCTGGCGATCCTCGCCTACGTTGCGCATCTGTACGTGCGTTCGATCCCGACCGCCGGCAATGACATCGTGCTGATCGGCGCGCTCGGAACTGTCGGCCTGATGCTGGGTGTGGCTAGCGGTTTTGCTACTCACGTCTGCGCGGGCGAGAACGGGCTCGCCGTCGCTCGCGTTGGCTGGATCGCGGGCGCGCTTCTGATCGCTGGTATCGGCTCGCGGATGGTGTTCGCGTTCGCGCTCTCGCACGGCGCTCGGCACACGGTCGCCAGCTTCAGCATGGCCCACCAGATCGGAGCCCCGGCCTGGCCTGTGGCGCTGGTGCTGATGGCGCTGCTCGAGGTTGGCACCCGGATCGCGATCGTCCAGCTCCGCGGCCGCCACGCGATGAAGACCACGGCAGCCACGATCCCGGCCGTGGCATGAGCGCCGGCGCTCCGAGATCCACACCCCGGCCGGTCCCGTGCGGGCCGGATCGCGCTCTATCGTCCGCATCGCAGTGCCCGAATCACAGCTAACGTCAATTCCCGACAGTGAGCGGATAGCAGAGGCCCAGGCGCGGGCTCAGGAGCGTTTGCAGCGTCAGCGAGAGCTGCTGCGTCCGCTCGGGTGGGCGGTGATCCTCGTGGTGGTGCTGGGCAGCGCCAACAGCCACCCGGTCCCGGGTCTCCATGGCAAGGCGCTGGCCGTGCTGCTCACGCTCTGCGTGTTCGCCGCGATGCTGCTGATCGCTATCCGCGACGGCTTCCCCGAGCGCAGCCTCGCGCTCCAGGCAGGCGTGATCGCAGTGATGGGCGCGGCCGGTGTCGGGATCGCCGGGCTTCAGATCAAGGGAGCGACTGGGGTCGCGGCTGGCGTTGCGGTGTTCATGGCGCTGACCCGGCTGCCCTTCCGAGTCGGCGTTGCGATCGGTGGCATGGTGACTGTCTTGCTGGCAATCGTTAGCGCCGTGGCTGGAAGCTCCTCGTCGGCCATCGCAGCCCAAATCCTGGTGAGCATCTTGCTCGCAGTCGTCGCGCTGTTCCTCAAGCGGGCCCGGGAGAGCCAAGACCAGACCGAGATCCTCCTCGCCCAGCTCGAGGACGTGCGCGATGAGCAGGCCCGCGCGGCGGCGATCGCCGAGCGCGGCCGGATCGCCTCAGAGCTCCACGACGTGCTCGCCCATTCGCTATCGGGCGCCGCGATCCAGCTCCAGGGCGCTCGGAAGCTCGCCGACCGCGAGCGTGCCGCGCCGCCGCTGAGCGATGCGATCGACCGTGCGAGCGATCTCGTCAAGGCCGGGCTCGCCAACGCCCGCCAGGCCGTTGGCGCGCTGCGCGGTGGGGCGCTCCCGACGGTCTCCCAGCTTCCCGCGCTGATCCAGAGCTACAAGGCGGACATGAACCTCGACGTGACACTACGGATCGAGGGCCAGGCGCGCACGCTCCGGGCCGACTCGAGCCTCGCGCTCTACCGCGGCGCGCAGGAAGCCCTGACCAACGTCGCGCGCTACGCACCAGGCGCCTGCACGACAGTCACCATGCGTTACGGGCCCGATTGCACCCAGTTGTCGGTCGACAATCGAGCATCGGCCACTCCACCCCTCCAGGAAATGGGCGGTGGCCGCGGGCTGACGGGGCTGCGCGAGCGGATCGAGCGCGCCGGAGGCACGATGTCGGCTGGCCCAACGGATGACGGCTGGCGCGTGGAGATCGAGGTGCCCGCGTGAGGATCCGCGTCCTGATCGCAGACGACCAGCCGGTCGTCCGCGACGGGCTCGCGATGCTGCTCGAGCTGATCGACGACGTTGAGATCGTCGCTACCGCCGGCGACGGAATCGAGGCAGTCGAACGCGCCCGCACCGAGCGACCCGACATCGTGCTCATGGACCTGCGCATGCCGCGCCTCGAGGGAGCCGAAGCGACCCGCCAAATCCTCGCCTCGCTTCCCGACACGCGCGTGCTGGTCCTGACGACCTACGCCGACGACGAGTTCCTCTTCCCGGCGCTCCAAGCCGGCGCGCGCGGCTACCTCACCAAGGACGCCACCGCCGAAGAAATCGAGCACGCGATCAGAGCACTCATCGCCGGCCGCACGCACCTGGACCCCACAGTCCAGCAGCGACTCGTGACCGCGATCCTCGACCAGACTCCGCCCACGCTCGCCGGTGAACCAACACCGACGCAAGCGCTCGACCTACCCGACGAGCTCACGCCACGGGAACTCGAGGTGCTGAAGCTGATCGCCGCCGGACTATCCAACCAGGAGATCGCCGACAAGCTCGTCCTCAGCAACGCAACCGTCAAGACCCACATCAACCGGATCTTCTACAAAACCGGTGCCCGCGACCGCGCCCAAGCCGTCCGCTACGCCTACCAGCACCGTCTGGCGTAGCACCCAGGCTCCGCAGCGCCCCCGGCACGCGGACCCGCTTCCACCATCCCACGAGCATCTCGATCCAGCCGGCGAACCTCCCTGCTTCGCGCGGAACCCGCGCATCTCGCTGCTGGTCGCGAGCCGTCACGCTCGACTCGGCCAGCGGCGCGCTCCGCCCGATACCGTGTAACAAAACGGGTAACAAGATCGGCAAATTCAGCCTGGGCGTGTAACACGTTTTGCTGTTACACGGCCATTTATCGGCGTCGCCCTACAACCTGAACCCGCTGCAACAACTGCCTTCGCTGGAGCGTCTGCGCGCCGACCTTCGGGTTCTCGCGCCGGATGTGGTCCTGATCCTTGGCGCGTGTCTCGCTAATTGCGAGCCCGCCGCCCATGACGTGTAGGTCGCGACGGGTGCAGGCCGCTGCGGGCGCCGTCTACGGCCGATGCAAAACGTTAGTCGGCTCGGACTGGATGTCGCCGAGGTCGGGACAAGCGATTGCTCGCGGGGGATGACCCGGCCGCGACCTGCTCGTGGGCGAGCAGCAGGGGCATCGCCAGTGCGATCGAACACCTGCTTCGCTCAAATGGCGCAGCTCAGGCCAAACCCGACACGCCGAGGGTGCCGCCGGGTCAAAGCCACGAGCTCGGACGGAGACCGCTGGTCTAGATCGAGCAACTTGACTCCGGCGCTCGCCATCCACGAGTATCGCCTCCGAGGCAGCGACGCTTGGAGGGTGATGAGATGGCTGAGGGTCTCATTCTTGAGTTCGATGGCGTAGGCCGCGCCCAGTACGACGCGGCTAACGCGCAACTCGGGATAGATATGAACAGCGGCCAAGGCGACTGGCCGCCGGGACTGCAGTTCCACGCTGGCGCTGGGAAACCCGGGGGCTGGGTTGTCTTCGAGGTCTGGGAATCGCGCGGTGCGCAGGAACGATTCATGAATGAGCGGCTGGGCCGGGCACTTCAAGAAGGAGGCATCACGGATCCGCCCACTCGGGTTGAATGGCTCGAGCTCGCGGCGTTTCACGGGCCGGCGGGTTGACCTGCATCGCCGGCGGCACGACATTCGCCGCGGCCGACACACCGCGACCACATCGGTCGTTAGCCGTCGTGTATCGCCGGTTGAGCGGACCCGCCTGGTCGGGTCGGCGCGACGGTGCTGGTGCCTCATCGAACGCTCTGTTGATCATGATGAGCGTCTGCTCCAGGCGGGTGAAGCGATCCGGCCACTTCCGGCTCCTAGTCCGAGCCACGCGCGTGAGCCTGAGAGCAGGTCGAGCGTTTGCGCGGTGCGTGCGAGTAGCCGTGGGTCGCGCATGTTCGGTGGGCTGACCAGCACCCCGAGCTGCAGGTGGTCGGTGTGCGCGGCGATCCAGGCGAGTGTCGTGTACGGCTCGAGCATCGGATCCTCGCGCGGACCGAAGCGGGGCTCTAGCTGATCCATCAGCCACAGACTGTGTAGGCCGGCGTCCTCGGCCTGGACGGCGAGGTCGCGGAGAACGAGCGGCAGGCGTGCGGTGAGCGCCGCGGGCCCGTAGTGGGTGAGGTGCAGGCCGATGCGCATGCTCTAGCGTCCGAGTTCCTCAGACCAGGATGGGTGTCGCGGAGTCCAGCCGAGCGCGCGTGCGGCGGCATTCGAGACCGGCCGACCGCCGTCGACGGCGGGTTCGAGACGCGGGTCTGGCGCGCCGACCCGGCGGGCGAAGATTGGCTCAAGCGGATCGGAAGCCGCACGCTCGTGATGTTCGGCGACGACGATGAGGTCAGGCTCGAACATGCGATCGAGCTTTACCGCAGCCTGGCCGACAGCGAGCTCGCGATCATCCCCGGAACCTCGCATGGGCTGCTCGTCGAGAAGCCGACGCTCTGCAACACGCTCATCATCGACTTCCTCAAGATCGATCCAGTGCCCACCATGGCACCGATCCGCCGGGCCTGACCAGCTGATGTGGCAATGCTTTTGCTTGGCCCGGGCGACGTATATCTCGCGAGCAACGCCCGCGCACCCGGATTGCGCGGCGCGCGCGGCTGCGCACGCAGTGAGGTACCCGTGCGGCGGGCCTATTGCAGCGGCGGTTCGTGATGGCCGTCGGCGCTCGTGCGTGGTCCGAGGATGCGGCGATCGCGCGGGGCTATGGGTAGGTCGTTGATGCTGGCTTCCCGGCGGGTCATTAGCCCGTGTTCGTCGAATTCCCAGAGTTCGTTGCCGTAGCTTCGCCACCACTGGCCGTCCGCGTCGCGGCATTCGTATTGGAATCGCACGGCGATTCTGCTGTCTTCGAAGCACCAGAGGTTCTTACGCAGGGCGTAGTCGAGCTCGCGTTCCCATTTCGAGGTGAGGAACGCCACGATCTCGGCGCGGCCGGTGACGAACGTGTCTCGGTTGCGCCAGGTCGAGTTTTCGGTGTAGGCGAGCGCTACACGTTCGGGGTCGCGCGTGTTCCAGGCGTCCTCCGCCGCTTGAACTTTTTGGGCGGCGGTGTCGGCTGAGAATGGGGGCAGCGGGGGTCGATCCGTCATGGTGGGCTCCTCGTTGGCTCGGGCTTTGGTCGCGAAGCTTTAGATGGAAAGGTAAGAACTTCGCGCGACCGGCAGCTAAAAGGACGTGAGGTCTCCTATCTCGAGAGGTGCGCGGCGATGACTGAGCGCGGTCGCCGCCGGCTTGATCTGATGGTGGTGGTTCGCGGCCTGCCGGGCCATCCGCTGCACCCGCCGCTGACCGATGCGACGATCGGCATGTACGTCCTGGCGGGCGGTTTGTCGGTTATCGGCTACGCGGGTGCGATCAAGCTCGCGGCCGGCAAGGGGATGTGGCTGGCCTTGATTGGCGGCCTGATCGTGTCGGTGCCCACTGCTTTGAGCGGGCTGGTGGACTGGCTGTCGATCGAGTGGGGCAGCGCACGGTGGCGAACGGCGACCTTGCACCTGACCGCGATGGTGAGCGCGGTGGTGCTGTTCGCTCTCGCCGCTTGGCGCCAGTACCACGGCTACCAGCACGGCAGCGTCACGACCGCCGGTCTGGTGCTGACGCTGTGCGGACTCGGCGTCATGACCGTCGGCGGCTGGTGGGGAGGAGCGCTGGTATTCGTGCACGGCACGCGGGTGCTCGACGGCGACGAGGCCGCCGCCGATCAGGCCCGGCCCACGGGGCGGCTGCGCGAACAAGAACGTCAAACCGTGAACTGATGGAGGTGGCGACCGTATGAAATGGGCTGCACTGATCGTCTGGGTGATTACCGCGCTGGGCGGATTCGGGTTGCTGGGGATCTGGCTGCAGCGCGGAGGGCTCAAGCCGGCAGGCCAGCCGGGGCGACGGATCCGCCCGCCGCTGATCTTCACCCACATGCTGCTCGCGGCGACCGGTCTCGTGCTCTGGATCATCTATCTGGCGAGCGACACCAAGGGCTTCGCGTGGGTCGCCTTCGCGCTGCTGCTGATCGTGGCGAGCCTCGGATTCGGGATGCTCGCGCTCTGGCTACAGCGCCGCCAGACGGCTGCCCGGGCCGGCACCGGCGGTGGGCCCGTCTCTGAGGGCAGCCTGCCCGCGGAGCAGCATTTCCCGATCGCGCTCGTCGGGGCTCATGGCGTTGTCGCCGCCACGACGCTGGTGTTGGTGCTGCTGGCGGCACTCGACGTCGGCGGCTCCTAGCCCTGGAGGGCCTGTGCGCATCGGCAACAAGCCTCCACAGGATTCGGCGGGTGATCACGTGCGCTGGGCGGCCTGGCGGGCGCAGCGCCTGCGTAGCGCAGGCTTTCCCGCTGAGGTCGCGCAGCGCCTCGCCGGCGAGCGTGAGGTTGACCTGCACGAGCTGCTCGAGCTTGTGGATGGCGGCTGTCCTCCGCATCTGGCAGCGCGGATACTCGCGCCGCTCGAGCCGAGATCCGGTGAGTGGTGACCAAGTCGGGTAGTAGCGTCCCGGAGGTGCAGCGCACCGTCGCTCCAGCAGCGGTTGACCGGGAGACCGAGGCCCGGGCATGGTTGGCTTCGCTGGGCAGCGACGGCGCCGAGCGAGAGAAGGCCGCCGCGAAGCTGCACGCGCTGCTGCTACGCGCCGCCCGCTTTGAGCTCGCGCGGCGCCGAGCGATGCTCGACGGCGCGAACCGGGAGACGATCGACGATCTCGCCGTGCAGAGCGCCGATGACGCGCTCAGCGCGGTCCTGAGCAAACTCGACGAGTACCGGTTCGAGAGCCGCTTCACCACCTGGGCGTACAAGTTCGCGATGCTGGAAGCCGCGGTGAGAACGCGACGCCGCGCGTGGCAGGACCGGGAGCTGCCGGTCGAGCCGGACGCCTGGGCCGGGTTTCCGGCGCGAACGCTCGAGCCCGCCGAAAACCTCGAGCAGCGAGAGCGGCTGAGGGCGATCATCGACGCGATCCGGACCGAGCTTTCGCCCCACCAGCGTGAGGTGCTGAGCGCGCTGGTGCTCGCCGATGTGCCGATCGACGTGCTCGCCGAACGGCTGGGCACGACGCGCGGAGCGCTCTACAAGACCCTGCACGACGCGCGCCGCAAGCTGCGCGCCTCAATCGGAGCAGACGCATGACCGCACCAAATCGCGATACCGAACGCCTGATCGCCGGCCTGCTCGGCCCGTCCGGTCCGGAGCTGACCTGTGAGCAGTGCTTCGAGCTACTCGACATCTACGTCGAACACGAGCTCGCCGGCGAAAGCGCCGACCGGCGGGTCCCCGGAATGCGCGAGCATCTGCAGGGCTGTCCGGCCTGCGCCGAGGAGCACGCAAGCCTGCTCGATCTGCTCCGGACGCTCCCGTAAGCCCCGTCGAAGGTAAGACCGAGCTCGCTGGCGACGCTAACAAGCTATGAATTCGAACCCATCCGCGAACGGCCACGGACTCGCGACCGCCGTCGCTGCACCTACACCCATGCTCAACGAGGTCCAGCGGGTGGACCTCGTCGCGGCAGAGCGAGCGGCGCGCGAGCTGCTCAAAGCGCTCGGGGCTGATCTCAGCGCCGCCGGGCTGCTCGAGACGCCGCGGCGGATGGCGGCCGCCTACGCGGAGCTGCTGACGCCCGAGCCGTTCAACCTCACGAGCTTTCCCAACGAGGAGGGATATGACGAGCTCGTGGTCGTGCGCGATATCCCCTTCCAATCGTTGTGCATGCATCACCTGCTGCCGTTTCACGGCGTCGCCCATGTCGCCTACCTGCCGGGCGAGCGGATCCTCGGCCTTTCGAAGCTCGCGCGCGTTGTCGAACACTTCGCTCGTGACTTGCAGCTCCAAGAGCGCTTGACCACGCAGGTCGCCGACTGCCTACAGGAGCAGCTCGAGCCGAAGGGCGTCGGCGTTGTGCTGGAGGCCGAGCATCTGTGCATGTCGTTGCGCGGCGTGCAGACGGCCGGCGCTCGCACGGTGACCTCGGCATTGCACGGGCTGGTGCGCGACGACCCGCGCACCCGCGAGGAATTTCTCAGCCTGACCGGAGGCCGCAGATGAGCAAGCAGACGTTCGTGATCGTCGGCGCCAGCCTCGCCGGCGCGAAGGCAGCCGAAGAGCTCCGCGAACGGGGGTTTGACGGAAACGTGATGCTGATCGGAGCCGAGAACGAGCGACCGTATGAACGGCCGCCGCTGACCAAGGACTACCTACGCGCCGAGTCCGAGCGCGAAAAGACCTATGTCCATCCAAGCGACTTCTACGCGCAACACGAGATCGAGCTGCTGACCGGCGCCACGGTGACGGACATCGACGCCGGCGCCTCGAGACTCACGCTCGACGACCGTCGGGAGCTGGCCTATGACCGGCTGCTGCTGAGCACCGGCGCCGAACCGCGGCGGCTGTCGGTGCCCGGCGCCGAGCTGACGGGCGTCCATTACCTGCGGACGCTGGCCGACTGCGACGTGCTGCGCGAACGCCTGAACGCGGGGGGACATGTGGCCGTGATCGGCGCGGGGTGGATCGGGAGCGAGTTCGCCGCATCCGCCCGCCAGCGGGGACTCGAGGTGACGCTGATCGACCCGTTGGCGCTCCCCAACGAGCGGATCTTCGGCCCGGAGATCGGCGCGTTCTACCGCGACGTTCACGCGCATCATGGCGTCGAGCTGGTCCTCGACGACGGCGTCGACGCGCTCGAGGGCGACTCTGTTCTCCAGCGGGTCCGCACGACCAAGGGGCGGGTGATCGACTGCGACTTTGCCGTGATCGGCGTTGGCGTATCCCCCCGAGTGGATCTGGCCGCTGCCGCGGGGGCGAAGATCGAGAACGGAATCGTGGTCGATCACCAGCTGCGGACCACGCTCCCCGAGATTTTCGCGGCCGGGGACGTCGCCGACGCATGGCACCCGTCGTTCAAGCGGAACATCCGGGTCGAGCACTGGTCCAACGCGCTCAACCAGGGACCAGCAGCGGCCAGGGCGATGCTCGGCGAGCCGGTCAGCTACGACCGGATCCCGTACTTCTTCTCCGACCAGTACGACGTCGGCATGGAGTACTCGGGCTACGCGACCAGCTGGGATCAGGTCGTGTTCCGCGGCAACCCCGCGAGCGGCGAGTTCATCGCGTTCTGGATACTAGAGCGCCGTGTGCTCGCCGGCATGAACGTCAATGTCTGGGATGTCAACGAGCACGTCCAGGCCCTGATCCGCTCCCGCCGACCGGTTGAGCTAGAGGCGCTGCGCGATCCCGACGTTCCGCTCGAATCGCTGGCCGGCGAGCCGACCGCATGACCTACCGCCGATGACGCCGAATCCGAACCTGCACGCCCTTCACGATGCCGGCGTATCGATCTGGCTCGACACGCTGTCGCGTGAGCTGCTGCAGAGCGGCCGGGCTCGAGGACGCATATTTGCGCGCGCTCGCAAATGGTTTGGCTGATCGCGCGGCAGGCAGGGCCGCCGGCAGCGAGCGGCTCCCTGTCGAAGTCGCGAGTCGCGCTCGTGGCGAAAACGAGGGCGGCTCACCCCCTGCGCTGACCACGGCGTCCTCCCTCGTATGATCGGAAGGCGGGCCTGAGGATCGGTCCCGCGCCGCCAGACTGCGCGTACCCGGGGACGCAGAAAAGCAGGGAGGTCAGACCGATCAGGTGCGGCAACAGACGCACAACGAAGCAGCGCGCCTTGCTGGTGGCGAGTAGCGGGGCCAGGCCCTCTACCCAGATGAGCCCGAGAGCAGCAACGCCGGGCCGCTGGTGGCTAGTGGAACGTCGCGACGATCGGCGTGTCGGCGGCGCCGAGAGCGTACCCAGGCGCCCGACGCTCTTGGGTCTGGTGGATGTCAGAGACTCGCGGCGGCCGGCAACCTGACTTGACAGCTTACTAACTAGTTTGTAAGCTGACTGCGTGATGATGATCTCTGAGACGGCGGTTGCGGACATCCGGGCGGTCGAACAGCTGGCGGGACGTTGGGAAAAGGCGTGGAACGACCATGACGCCGACGCGGTGGCCGCGTTGTGCGCCGAGGACCTGATCTATGACGAGCCGGCGATCGGCGAGACCGCGTACGGACGTGAGGCGATCCGCGATCTTGTGCGCCGGCTGGACCGTTCGGTCCCGGACCACACGTTTGCGGTCGTTGGTGTGTACGCCGATGTCGCGCGGCGGTCGGTTGTGGTCGCGTGGCGACTTACCGGAACTCACGCGAGAACCGGAGCGCGTCTTGACTTCCACGGCGACGACCGGCTGGACCTCGGGCCCGACGGACTGATCGCTGAACACCGGTGCCTGTACGACAGCAGCCTCGTCCTGCGCCAGATAGAGCAGGCCGCTGCCGCGTGAAGCATGTGCGGCACGCGAGTAAGGGGCTGTATGCCGACTGCGGTGCGCCGCGCGGTGCTCGTGGACTGGCGGTTGGATGGCACGCGGGCAGGCACCGGCGTAGGGGTCGCCTTCCACAGTGAGGACCGCCTGCTCTTTGGTGAGGACGGGCTGATCAGCGAGCACCGCTGCCTCCACGACAATGAGTTCGTCAAGGCGCAGCTGAAGGGGGTCGACGCCCTCTGAGCGGCTCAGCTCCGAACGCGACGATCCGCGCGAGGCGCAAGCCGGCAGCCGTCCGGCGCCAGGAGATTCTGGATGCTGCAGCAATCGAGTTCGCCGAGACCGGTCTGGCTGGAACCCGCCTCGAGGCCATCGCGATGCGCGCAGACATCTCCCACCCGCGCGTGGTGCAGATGTTCGGCACAAAGCAGGCGCTGTTTTTGAGCGTCGTCGAGCAGACCTTCACGCAGATCGAGGGCGCCTTCCGCAGCTCGGGTGGCGACAGGAGCCCGTCGCTTCTTGAATTGGGCGATGCCTACCGGCTGCTGTTGCGGCGCCAGCGGAGCGTCGGGCTCGTGATGCTGCAGGCGTATGCGGCGGCATCGCACGACGAGATCCGAGGTGCGGTCCGGCGGCGCTACCTGGACCTGGAGCGCGTGGTTGCGGAGGTGACCGGTGCTGGTGCGAACGAGGTGCGAGCGTTCATGGCGAGTGGCCTGGTCCTGACCGTTTCGACCGTGCTGCAGCTACCGGCGCGGCGCAGGGACGCGGCCTGGGGTGCCTGGTTGCTCGAGCGGGTCCTCGGCCGATGAAGCGGGCATCCTCGCTTGGCACGGCGCTGATCGTCGCGCGCGACGAGGTTCGCGCACCGGCCGAGGGTGTCCTGCGCGTGCTGCTCGACCTCGATGCACATCAGGACCTGACCGATGGTGGACTCGAGATCGTTCAACTGTATGGGCCGCGCGGGCGTCGGACCGGCGGCGTGGTCGTGCTGCGCGGCCCGGCCGGGATCAGGCGGCACGCGGTGACGCGAGTCCAGGGCGCCGAGGCAGGCCGGCTCTGGGGCAAGGCGACGACCAGTAACGGCACCGAGGCCAAGCTCGAGTGGCTCCTACGACCCACGGGCGCGGCAACCTCCGTTGAGGTCCGCCTGCAGCTGCGGCCACGCCACTGGCGCGATCACGTCCTGCTGCACCTCGGGGCACGACGCTGGCTGCACCGCCGACTTGCCGCGGCACTGACGCGCTTGGAGCCGGCGGCGCTGAAGGCGCTACATGATCCCCCGGCGGCGATGTTGAAATCAGACTCTTCCACACCTATCGAACTGCTGGGCAGCCCGCACCGACCGATGAGCAGGCCGATCAGAAGCCACACACGGCTCTTGAACGGTGCCTCGCGCTGACTGGTCGTAGTCATGGTTTCGTCTCTGGCCCACAGGGGCCGGTCGGTCGCCGGGGACCAGACACAGAACCACGCACGACACCTGCATTGCGCTCCGCGCGGTTGCTTCTCGACCGCGCTGCCGGTGCCGGTCCGATGCGGTCATGTCGGCGGCTGATCGGGCGCGTTGTCCCGTTCTCCACTTGCGTGAGCGGCACTGGTCACGCGCTGCGCCGTCAGCCAGGTGGCAAGCGTTTGCCGCAGCCGCCGGCGCTTGACCGAATGCGTCCCGCGACTGGCCATTTGGGTCACCTTTCCTGCTGCCTCGACGATTGCTCGGCCTGGCGGGTGGTGGCGGCGGCGGCGAGTTCCGTCCGGCCGTGGATGCCGAGCTTTGCGTAGATGTGCTCGAGGTGGGTTTTCACGGTGGTCCGGCTGATGAACATCCGCTCGCCGATCTGCGGGTTGGTCAGCCCCTCGGTCGCGAGCTCGACGATCCGCTGCTCGGTGGGCGTCAGCGATTCCCATCCGACCGCCGGGCGCTTGCGCTCGCCGCGCGCGCGGCGAGCCCACCCGATCGCTTGCTCGAGCGAGAGCGCCTCACCCGAGGCCCACGCGGCGGCGAACCCCTCGCCGAGCCGGGCGCGCAGCTCCTCCGTCAACGTCACCCAGTAGTCACCCTCTCCCTTCCACCGGGCGAGGCCGAGGTCGCGTCGGCCGCGCGCGGCTGCGGCGAGCAGCCCCGCGGCCTCCGGATCGCTTTCGAGCCCGGCGGCGATCTCGGCGAGCGCCTCGAGCGTCTCGGGGACCCAGGTCAGGCATCCGGTCTGCGTGCACGCGTCGAGCATCGCGTGGGCGTGTTGCTCGGCGCGGCTCCACTCGCCCCGGGCCGCCGCTAGCCGGCCGAGCACTTGGCGGTTGGCTCCCACCATCAGCGGGTTCCCCGCGGACTCTGAGATTTCCGCACCGCGCGCGGCGCTGCATTCGGCGGCGGCCGGATTGTCGAGCTGGCGTTGGGCGTCGGCGAGGATCGAGAGGGCCCACCCGGCGAGGAATACGTCCTTGTCCTCGATCGGGGGGATCGCGATCTCCAGTCGCTGGCGACCCGCGTCGAGCTCCCCGAGCGCGATCTCCGCGGCCCCCGCCTCGATCAGGAGATGTGGGATCGTCATCCCGGCGCCCACGCTCATGGCTCGTTCCAAACGGGGGAGGATGCGGTCAAGGCCTTGCTGCGGCTCACCCTGGAGCGTGTCGAGCAGCCCGAGCTCGGCGTCGGCGATTCCTGCCAACACCGGCTCGCCGACCGCGTCGGCGACGGCGACTGACCGCTCGAGGTTCGCGCGGCCCTCGGCTACGCGCCCCTCGAAGTACGCCATCAGCCCACGATCCAGCGCGTCGCGGGCGACCTGATCGCCGTACCCCTGGTGCTTGACCAGGGCGTCGACTTCGTCCAGTGCGCGCCGGCAGCTGCCATGTTCGCTCTGGAACATGTATGTGCTGGCGAGCAGCTGGACCGCCTCGATCTCCGCCCAAGCGTCCCCGCCCGCGCGCGCGAGCGCGGCGCCGCGCTCGAGCGGCGGCCGCGCGCGTGCCGGGTCGGCGAACAGCTCGACGATGCCGATCGCGCTGAGAGCCCGCGCGGCGGTCGCCGCATCGCCGTCGGCCTCGGCGAGCTCAAGCGCCGCCGCGGCGAGCTCGGCGCCGGTGTCGTACGCGCCCGCGTTCGCGGCGAGGGATGCACGGCCCCACAGCGCCCGCGCCCGTAGGGCGTTCGGGCAGTCCGCGCCGGCGGCGAGCGCCTGGGCGTAGCTGCTCTCGGCCTCGGCAAAGCGCCCGCGCGCGCGCCACCAGAACGTCAGCGCGACGACAAGACGCAGCGCCCGCTCGGGATCGCTCAGGGCGGCCCGCTCGAGCGCCACCGCCAAGTTTGCGGCATCGAGATCGAGCGCATCGAGCCACTGGCCTTGGCGTGCGGTCTCGAGGTCCGGCGCCGCCCGCTCGGCGAGCTCGATAAACGTGTCGCGGTGACGGTCGCGGGTTGCGTCGGACTCGCCGGCCTCGCCGAGCTGGTCGAGCGCGTACTGGCGCACGGTCTCGAGCATCCGGTAGCGCACCAGCGGCCCGTGTTCCTCCGCCTGCACGAGCGACTTGTCGACGAGTGAGGCGAGCAGGTCGAGCACCGCGTACGCATCGAGGCCGTCACCGGCGCCGATCGCCTCGGCGGCGTCAAGCCCGAACCCCCCGGCCAGCACGCCCAGACGGCGGAACAGGATGCGCTCGTCATCGCTCAGGAGCGCGTGGCTCCAGTCCACGGAGGCTCGCAGCGTCTGCTGGCGCGGCATCACCGAACGCGCCCCGCCAGTGAGCAGGCGGAAGCGGTCGCCCAGCCCGGCCGCGATCTGCTCGGCCGACAGCATCCTGATCCGGGCTGCCGCGAGCTCGATCGCCAGCGGGATCCCGTCGAGCTCGTGGCAGATCTGGGCTACCGCCGGCGCGTTGGCGTCCGTGATCGCGAAGTTCGCTCTCACCTTGCGGGCACGCTCGATGAACAGCCGCACCGCGTCACACAGGGCAAGCGCCGGAACCGGCTCGCGGGCCGGCTCGCGGGCCGGCAGCGACAACGAGGGCACCCTCCACTCGCTCTCCGCCGCCAGCGCGCAGCGGCGCGCGGCTGGTGGCGAGCACCGTCACCCCCGGGCACGCCTCGAGCAGCGCCTCGGCGACGTCCGCGCTCGCTTCGAGCAGATGCTCGCAGTTGTCAAGCGCGATCAGCGCGCGGCGAGTGGCCAGGTGAGCGCACGTCACCTGGAGCGCCGTCATCCCCAGCGACGGCCGCACGCCAACCGCGGCCGCGAGTGCGTCGCCGACGAGAGCGGGATCGGCGAGCGGCGCCAGGTCGACCCACCACGCGCCGTCGGGAAACTGCTCGAGCGAGTCAGCCGCCGCCTGCAGTGCAAGCCGCGTCTTGCCACAGCCGCCGGCACCCGTCAGCGTCAGCAACCGTGTGTCCTTTAGCGCGTCGCGGATCTCGCCGAGCTCTCGGGTGCGCCCGACGAAGCTCGTCAGCTGGTCGGGCAGGTTGTTCGGCAGCGCGTCCAGCGAGCGCAGCCCGACCAGCTCGCCCGGCAGATCCCGGTGCACGAGCGCGAACACGTGCTCCGGGCGCCCCAAATCCCGCAACCGGTGACTGCCGCAATCCGCCAGTTCGACGCCATCGGGGAGGCGATCGGCGACGAGGTCGTGCGCCGCGCGGGAGAGCAGCGTCTGCCCGCCCTGCGCGATCGCGCGCAGACGCGCGCATCGGGACAGCGCGACGCCGAAATAGTTTCCCTCGTCCCGCAGCTGCGCCTCGGCGGTATGAATCGCGATCCGCACACCCAGCTTGATCCTTCCCGGCCAGGACTGCGCGTGCAGCGCGAGCTGCGCGTGGAGTGCGGCGCCGAGCGCGTCCGAGGCTCGCGGGAAGGCGGCGACTACGCTGTCGCCCTCACCCTGCTCGACCGGCCTGACCCCGGCGTGCCGGCTGACCGCCTCGTCGAGAATCGAGTACACGGCCGGGACGGCCTGCGCCATCGCGTCCGGCTCGGTCTCCCACAGCCGCGTCGAGCCCTCGATGTCAGACAGCAGGAACGTCACGGTCCCCGCCGGGAGTACGAACGACTCCGCGGTCTCGCTCATCCCGTCGCTCCAGATGGCCGGCCGCCCCAGGACACGCAACGATTCTCCCACGCGACCCACGCCTCAACCCACGAGCGGTGTGACCGTATACAACTCGGTTGAGACGGTCAGCGACTGCAGCTCACCGGCCAGGCATGCCTGCACCGTCTCGGGCCCACCGGCGAAGTAATCCAACGCGGCGCCCAAGCCGCCCCCTACCCCGCGCAAGACGCCTGGCATCACCGGACCGACATCGGCGAAGGAGCCCTTGCCGTGGAGCGCAGCGGGATCGCCTCTTGCCGTGGTGAAGCTGAGCGTGAAAGGTGCGTCGACGAGCGCTCCGAAGAAGCAGTCATCGCCGCCCGCGAGGCTCGCGGCGCTGGTCAGCTCCACGGGCGTGCCCGCCGTCGGCAGTTGCCGACCGTCGAGCGTCCCCAAGCACGTGCCCGAGGCGCGAAGTGTGACGCTGTCGGGCGCCAGCAAGATCGGCGTCAGCGGATGGACCGTCCGAGCCGTTCCCAGCGTCGCGCAGGAGCCGCTGAACGTATGCGCACCCGCCGGCGAAGCTGCCACCGCCGCCCCGCAAGCAACCAGCGCTATCGCTGACCTGATCCTCATCACAACCTCCAAAGAGTTGTTGTCTGCGAGGACGCTAGGCGTCGAACCCCCCGGCTATATCCGCCACATGGCCGATTTTTGCCCGAGGCAAGTGGAAGGGCCGCGTAAAGTCTTTCGTGGGAAACAGGTCTTAGCCATGACGGCGTCACGCTCGCTCACCGCGTTGGTCGAGCGCCCCGACCGGCTGTCTACCTGAGCTCAGGCATGCATCACTCCGGGGACCCCGACTTCGCTGATTTGCCGTCGTGTTCGAGATACAGGCCTCAGATTGCCTCCCAGCATCTTCGATCGGCGGCCCCGGGCCCGAGCGGCTGTTCGTTACCGTCGGGCATGCTCCCCGTGTGGCGCGCCCGGGCCGGGCGGGAGTTCGATCTCCCCGCGTGCGGCGTGTTTGCCGCACCGGTCGCAGCGGAGGTCTGGGCCGATGTTGCCTCCGCAGGCGGCGTGGAGGGTGAGTCGGGGTGGTCCGCCCGGGGTGGGGTAGTGGCGGTCGCCCCATTTCATGAGCACGATCAGGGCGGGTCCGAGTTCGCGTCCCTTGTCGGTGAGGACGTACTTCGGCCGCCCGGGTCGCTCCGGATCCGGGACGCGTTCGAGGAGCTCCTCGTCGCATAGCCGCTTGAGCCGGTTGGTGAGCACGTTGGAGGCGATCCCGAGGTTCGCTTGGAACTCCTCGAAGCGGGTTAACCCGACGAGGGCGTCGCGGAGGATCAGCAGCGTCCAGCGCTCCCCGATGACCTCAAGGGATCGGGCGATCGAGCAGACCTGGTCCGGATAGTCGCGTTGGAGCATCCTCCAAGCGTAGCTAACTTGCTTGACAAAAGCCAGGGCCTCTCTGTAGGCTGCCTTGCATGACGCAAGCTAGATATGTTCGTGGAGGAGCGATGAACCGCAAACCCCTGATCCTGATCTCGTTGCTGCTGGCGGCGTTCTTGATCAATCTGGACACGACGATCATCAACGTCGCGCTGCCGACGCTTGTTCGCGAGCTGCACGCGTCCGACTCGCAGCTGCAGTGGGTCGTGGACGCCTTCAACCTGCTGTTTGCCGGCTCGGTTCTGGCCGTGGGCAGCCTGTCTGACCGGTTCGGGCGCAAGGGGATGCTGCTCGCCGGACTGTCGGTCTTCGGTCTGGCGAGCCTGGCGGGCGGGTTGATGGACAGCGCGGGCGCGCTGATCGCGGCGCGTGCGGTGATGGGTGTCGGAGCGGCGATGGTGTTCCCCTCGACGCTTTCGCTGCTCACGAACGTGTTCACCGAGCGGGGCGAGCGGGCCCGGGCGATCGGCTTGTGGGGCGCGATCACGGGCGTGGCGATCGCGCTGGGGCCGATCGTCGGCGGATGGCTGCTCGAGCTCTCCGACTGGCGCAGCATCTTCTTCGCGATGGTGCCGATCGCCGCCGCCGCCGGTCTCCTGGTCGCCCGCTATGTTCCGACCTCGCGTGACCCACGCGCGCCCCGCACCGACCGCGCCGGATTCGCGCTGTCGACCGCGACGATCGGGCTCCTCGTCTACACGATCATCGAGGCCCCGAATCACGGCTGGGGTAGCGCGCGGACGCTGGGCAGCTTCGCCCTGACCGCGGTCCTGGCGGCGGCGTTCGCGGCCTGGGAGCGGCGGACGGAGCAGCCGATGCTGGACCTGAGCCTGTTCGGCAACCCTCGGTTCACGGCGGCGAGCGCCTCGGTCGCGATCTCGTTCTTCGCGTTGTCCGGGTTCATCTTCCTGGTCACCCAGATGTTCCAGTTCCTCAAGGGCTACGGCCCGCTGTCGACCGGCGTGCGCCTGCTGCCGGTCGCTTCATTCGTCGCGATCTCCTCGATCCTCGGCACCAAGCTGGCCGTCCGGTTCGGCACGAAGCTGATCGTCGCCTCCGGTCTGTTCTCGATGATGGCGTTCTACCTGTGGGTTTCGACTTCATCGGCCACGACCGGCTACGGGACGATCGCCGCCCAGATGGTCGTGCTCGGAACCGGGATGGGTCTCACCAGCGCGCCCGCGACCGAGGCGATCATGGGCGTCGTCCCCAAAGCCAAGGCCGGGGTCGGATCGGCGGTCAACGACGCCACGCGCCTGTTGGGCGGCACCCTCGGCGTCGCCGTGATCGGCAGCGTCTACGCGTCGCTGTACGCCAGCCGGCTCACCGGCGCGCTCCCCGCGGGGTTGCCTGCCGGTGTCGCGCGGACCGCGCACGCATCCGTCGGTGCCGCGCTCACAGTCGCAGGCAAGCTGACCCACGCCGGCCATCCGCTGCTGGCCTCAGCCATCCACAACGCCGCCAACTCGGCGTTCTTCCAGGGCTTCCACGTGGCCAACTACGTCGCCGCGGGCGTCGCCGCCGCGGGCGCCGTGATGGCGCTTGCGCTGCTGCCCGCGCAACCGACGACCGACCGCGACGACACGCCAGAGGTGCCGGCAATCGGCACTCCCGCCACGGCCGCAGCGCACAGCTGACCCACCCCCAGCGACAGGAGACAGCACACCATGAGCAACCCAGAAAACCCGCGGCGCATGACCGGCGCCGGCCCCAGGATCGGCCGGGCGAGCGGGATCGGCCGGGCGAGCGGGTTTGACTTGACCAGCCCGAGCCAGCCGGATGCCGCCAACACCGGGGCCGCGCTGGAGCGCAATCGCGCTTTCGCCGCCGCCGGCGGCCACCAGGGCGCCGTGGTCTTCCCCAAACTGAGTCTGTTCGTGATCACGTGCCTCGATCCGCGCGTGGACCCCGCGCACTTCCTCGGTCTCGGGCTCAGCGACGCGATGGTCGCACGCAACGTCGGCGGGCGGGTCACCCCGGAGGTGATCAATGACGTCGCCTTCATCGCCCAACTCGCGGAGAACGTGGTCCCCGACGGGCCGCTGTTCGAGGTCGCCGTGATCCACCACACCCAGTGCGGAACCGGCGCCCTCGCCGACGACACCTTCCGCCGCAACTACGCCCAGTTGATCGGCGCCGACGAGTCGACCCTCCGTGAGCACGCCGTCCTCGACCCGGCGGCGACCGTCACCCACGACGTCGAGCGCCTGCGCTCCGCGGCCGCGATCCCCGGACGGGTGACCGTCTCCGCTCACGTCTACGACGTCGTCACCGGGCTGATCCAGACGATCATCCCCGCCAGCGTCGGCGGAAACCGAACCACGAAACAACCCGAGTCACCCAAGGAGAACTAATCCCATGGCCACCCTCCGCGCCGAGCTCGAGCCCGACCACCACGCACCCGCAGAGCAACCAACCCTCGTCCCAGATCCGCCTGATAGCTCACGCCAAGCGCGGGAGACCTACCCCGTCGACCCCACCCAGGTTCGATAGAGAGGGAGTAGGGGTGCTCACGCGCATGCATGCTCTCCTATACGGCGCCCCATCAGCCGCCGCTGCCGTGACTGCGCGACCGGACGGGGCACCCGGCATATCCCCGCCGCAGCTGCGCGAGCGAAGGCGGGTCCTCGGCGATCAGCTGTGGCACGGTCACGGCCTTCAGATGGTGCTTCCGCAGGGCGGCGAAGATCACCTCGAGCGCGCGGATCGTCTGCCCGCGGTTCTCATGCATCAGGATGATCGAGCCCGAGTGCATCCCCGCGATCACTTTGTGTTCGATGCCGAGGTAGTTCGCGCCGAGCGAGTCCTGGCTGTCGGTGTCCCACATCACCTCGACCATGCCGAGCCGCTTGGCCTCGGCGTCGATTGCCGGCGTGTGACCTTCGTAGGGCGGCCTGAACAGCAGCACCGGCTCGTTCACCGTCCGCTCGATCAGCCGCTGATCGGCGGCGATCTCTTCCACCGCCGCGGAGTAGGGGAGCGCCGGCAGTAACGGGTGCGTCATCGTGTGATCGCCGAATGCCGCGACCGGCTTCTCGCGCCGGGCGAGCGTCGGCCGGGCGACGATCTCCTTGCCGACGAGGAAGAAGGTCGCGTGCAGGTGCGCGTTGCTGAGCTTCTTGATCGCGTAGTGCGTGTCCACACCTGGGCCGTCATCGAAGGTCAGCGCGACCATTCGCTTCTGCGAACCCCCGCAGTACAGCGGCAGTCCATGAGAGGCGAACCGTCGCACTGCCGCGATCTCCACCGCCAGCGCAGAGTGGCGATTGATCGCGAAGCGAGGCGCCGAGCCGACCCTGATCGGAGTTGTCCTCGGGATTGAGGACCCCGCTGCGCGTGAACTTGATCCGCTAGAGGAGCTGACCCCGACGATCACCGCGGCACAGGCAAACGCGAAGGCCAACAGGCCGAAACCCGTTGCCAGCCGGCGCCGCAGACGCCGGCGTTTCGCCTCGAGCCGCCGGGCCTTCAGCGAGGTCATGTGGTGCGACATCCCGGAAGGGTGGCACGCGCCGCGGGCCGACAGGCATTCCGGCGGTTCGCATGCCGTAGGAATTCAGAACCGCATACCGAGGCAATGCGAAATCGCCTACTGCAGGTAGGCGAAAGTTGTTGAGCTGGAGGTGGACGGCGTGCGAAAGCCCCGGTCGATCGAGTCGGCCGGGGCTTTCGGTGCGGTAGTTAGGGAGTTCTAGTGCAGCGGCGGGATCGTGTTGAACACGCCCCACGGGGTGTGCGCACCGGCTCCGTTGATGCTCTTGGTTCCGACTCCGACGGGGGGTCCGATGTAGGCGTCCTGGTTGAACAGGTACAGCGGCTGGCCGTTGTAGGTCACTTGGTGGCTGCCGTCGGGTCGCACGATCACCCCGAGGGCGTGCTGGTCAACGCCCGGCCCGACTTCAGGCCGCTCCGAAGTGAGAAGCGGTGGCCAGAAAACGGCACAGAGTCCCTGACAGGCGCTCTCGTGCGCCCGCCCGGCGTGCCTGTGGTGGCTTCTGGCGTCGCCCCGCTGCTGGCCGCGGTCCCGGCTCAAGGTGTAGACGGGGAAGCTCGCGTCGGGGAAGACGCTGAAGTCATTGTTCATCCTTGCCCCCAGCACGGTCTGCTCGGGCCCGGTGCCGCCCACCGGAGCGCGCTCGAGCTGCAGTAGGGCCCGACCGGTCGCGGGTGTGCCCCGGCTCGGATCGACCAGGTACCAGATGCCCGCAGGGCTGGTCACTGGATCGTCCAGGTTGGCGCCTTGGGTATCTCCGGGCGCTTGGTCTAGGAAGAAGCGGTAGAGCGGCAGACCGGCGTAGGTCACCTGCCTCACCGACGCCACGCTCGGCAGGTCGAGGTCGGTGCGGGTCACCGTCCCGAGAAGCGCGGGGTTGACTCCCGACCCTGCGAGGGGATCGCCCTTGGTGAGAAGCGCCGGCCAGAGGTCGGTGTCGCAAGGCGTATTGAGGGGGTTCGGGTTGTCGCTGCACGCGAACTGCGCGCCGGTGAGCGCATGGAGCTGGTCTGAGGTGAGCAGATACAGCGAGCAGCCGGCGTAGTCGCCTGAACCGACGACCAGCACCCTGCCATACGACGTCGTGGCCGCGGCCGACACGGTCGCGGGGCCGGTCGGGGCGCTCATCACATCGTCAGAACACGGTCTGGTTTGAGCGCTCGCGGGCGAGCTGAACAGAAGGGCCACGCCAACGAGGCCTAGGGCCAGCGCGGCTGCGGGATGGCGTGCGACAGGCCTCCGGAGCCGACTAAGCAGCAACGTCATAACGACCTCCAATCGTTTGCCGGGGAACGCTGGGCCGAGCCGCAAGCGGCCAGGCTTCGCATCGCGCCCCGGTGGAAATCACGGCGTACCGTCAGTCCCGCCGTTCTCAGCCGGGATCTAGAGAATGGTGCGTGCACTACGTGTCGCGGCATGCGGTCTCCTCCTGGTCGGTGCCTAACAAGCGACCAACCTACGCGCGACCTTGAGCGCGCGCATCGGGAGAACTACCAATGTTCGACGTCCCCGATACCCATCTTGGGCGCGAGCACGGTCCGGTGCCTTGACCGTCCCAGCCTCCGGAATTGGCCGCCGTCGCGGCTCTACGGCTTGCGCTTACGATCGCCGCCGCCCGCGGCCTGCGCTCGGCCATCGAGAGCTCACCGCCACGTGTGTCAGCCATCGCAGTGGGCGCAAGGGGGCGGGAGTGGCCGGTACCCCGAGCAGACGAGGTCTATCCGCGAGATCGAGCCAGCAGACATGTCGCAGAACGCGACCTGTTCGATCTCGTGCCAGCCTCGGGCGCTGGTGATCGGATGTGGCGCGACGTGAATGCGCCACTGGACTCGTGCCCTGCCGGCGATGTTGTCGCTGCGGGCGTCGATCGCTTCGAATCCCTCGGTGCTGCCGAACCAGCGTGTGAACCACGCGACGACCTCGTCACCGACGGCCTCCAGGTATCGCGAGGGGAGTACGGCGCGCATTTTCACGTCGGGCGTGAGCAGGCGTGCCATGGCATCGAACTCGCGGTGGCAGACGGCGGCGATCAACGCGTCTGCCGGCACCGGGGCCATGCGATCTTCGCTCGGGATCGCAATCAGTTTGCTCGACATCGTCATCCTCCTGTTGTGAGGGTTCGGAAGGTGCTCGCCGGGTGGCGTGCGGGTATCGCATCAGCCTGACGATCGACGGTGCCGCCGCCATCGGGACGAATCCCAATGTTCTGGACCTCGCCTAGTCGCAGGCGCTCGATGGGAGTAGCCTTGGCGCATGGGCATCGGGGGCGCCGGGTCGCCGATCAGCATGGCTGAGCTGCTCGCGACGCTGTCGCTGGGAACGGACCTTGGGCTCGACCGTCTGACCGATCACGTCATGCGCCAGACGCTGATCTCGATGAGGCTGGCGGAGCTGCTCGGGATGAAAGAGAGCGAGCGCGCCTCGCTGTACTACGCCGGCTTGCTCGCGTGGATCGGCTGCCACGTCGACGCGTACGAGCAGGCGCGCTGGTTCGGCGACGACACCGTGTTCAAGGCCGATGCGCGCACCGTGAACGGCGGCGGCAGCCTGGAGGAGATGCGGTTCATGTTCAGCCACCTGGGCGCAGGGCGCTCGGCGCTGGAACGCGTGAAGATCGCGATGTCCGTCCGCGGCGACGGCTGGTACAAGGCGGCGAACGAGATCCTGGTCAACCACACCCTCGCAACAGACCAGCTCGGGCAGGGTCTCGGCCTTGACGCGGACGTGCTCGCCGTCGTGTTCCAGACGTTCGAGCGGTGGGACGGCAAAGGGGCACCGGACGGCGTAGGCAGAGACGATCTGCTGCTCGGGGCGCGGATCATCACGCTCGCCGACGTGGTCGAGGTCTACCACCGGGCAGGCGGTGTCGACGCGGCGGTTACCGTCGCGCGCGAGCGCAGCGGGAGCCAGTTCGATCCGGGGCTCGTGGACGCGTTCTGTCCTGCCGCCGGCGACGTCCTCGCGGGTGTCGGCGAGGAGCCGATGTGGGGCATGGTCATGAGCCTCGAGCCGGCGGCCGCGCTCAGGCTGACAGGCGCCGCGCTCGAGTCCGCTCTGGAAGCGGTCGCCGACTTCATCGACCTGAAGTCGCCGTTCATGCTCGGGCACTCTCGGGGCGTGGCGGACCTGGCGACCGTCGCGGCCCGCGAGTCAGGGTTGCCCGACGCGGAGGTGGCGCTGGTGCGGCAGGCAGGCCTGTTGCACGATATCGGCAGGCTCGGGGTACCGAACACGATCTGGGACAAGCCCGGACCGCTCACGCCGCCAGAGCTCGAGCGGGTCAAGATGCACGCGTACCTGACCGAGCGGACGCTGTCGTTCTCGCCTGCGCTCCGGCCTGTCGCGGCGATCGCCGCGCTGCACCACGAACGCCTTGACGGATCCGGCTACTCGAAAGGGCTCTCGGGCGACGCGATCGGGCCGGCCGCTCGACTGCTCGCGGCCGCCGACTGCTATCACGCGCTGCGCGAACCGCGCCCGCACCGGCCCGTCCACGACGCCGACGAAGCCGCCGCGGTGATCACCGCGGAGGTTCGCGCGGGACGGCTTGACAGCGATGCCGTTGACGCAGTGCTCCGCGCCGCCGGGCACTCGCCGAAGCGGCGCCGGACCTGGCCCGCCGGACTGACGACACGCGAGGTGGAGGTGCTACGGCTGCTCGCTCGAGGGTTCACACACCGCGAGATCGCCGAGGAGCTCGTGATCACACGGCGGACCGCCGGCGCTCACATCGAGCACATCTACGCGAAGGTTGGGGTTTCGAACCGAGCCCGGGCGAGCCTGTTTGCGATCAAACACGGGCTCGTCACCGACACACTGGAGCCTGCCGACCCCGCAGCGGTTCCGGCCTAATCCTGCGCTCGAAGATTCGGAGTTCTCCCGATGCGCTTGGTCGGTGCAGCTCGCGTATGACACGAGCGGTTGCGTTCCCCGCCCCCGAATGGGAGAGTCTCCAAAACACCAAGCTGGGGGGTGTACGCAATGTCCAAGTTCTTGATCGAGGCTTCGCTCACAACGGAGGGGGTCAAGGGCGTCCAGTCGGAGGGCGGGACTGCCCGCAGAGAGGCGGTGACGAAGGCGGTGGAGAGCGTCGGCGGACGCCTCGACGGTTTCTTCTTCGGGTTCGGCGACCGGGATGTCTACGTGATCGCGGACTTCCCGGACAACGAGAGCGCGACGGCAATGGCGATTGCCGTGAACTCGTCCGGCGCGGTGACCACGAGAACGGTCGTGCTTCTGACGCCGGAGGAGGTTGACCGCGCAGTGAAGCTTTCAGTTGAGTATCGCGCGCCCGGCGCCTGAACTCGACACCAATCGCTCCCGGACCGGCGCCTAGCCGAGATGGCGTCCGAGCTGCTCTGTCCGCTCGCGGACGCTGCGCATCTCGCCGGCCAGCTTGCCGACTCTTCGGCTGGCTTTGTCGAGGCGGGCACTTGCCCGACTGAGGTCGATGTTGACCTTGGTGGGGGAGGTCCCGAGGATCCTGCGCTTACGCTGAGACCCTCGTCCACTCAGTAGGACCCCGCCGGCTATACCTACCGCACTGGTCATTACCGGGATACCGATCTTCGCCAGGAGAAGCCCATTTCGCTTCGCGGCATCGCTCGGGCCGGAGGCCTTGGCGGCGCTCGTACGTGGGGTTGCGCTGACTACCTTCTTCTGTGCGCGTGAGGTTGTGCGACTCACTGCTCCGTTGGAGCTGGCGGCTCGGCTTCGGGGGCTGCTGGCGCGCTTCGGCGGCTTCGCGGCTCCTCGTGGGGTCGTGTCCGATCTCGCCGAACTGGGTGAGGCTCCGCTTTGAGATTTTCCGGAGAGCTTCGGCACGCTGGCGCCGGTGGCGCTGGCCTTGCTGCGGCCAGTCTGCCGGCCACCTTTCGTTTCGCGTCCATGGTCCGCCTGGGCGGTCCGCTTTCCTCGCGGGGCCGCGCTTGGGCCGGGACGAGGTGATTGCGCCGCGGTCTTCCGTGCCCGTGTCTGAGGTTTAGCAACAGGGGTCTCGGACTGCCGCGAGGCGAGGTCTGTGACTTCCATGAGCCCGAGTTCCGACACCGGTCGCAGTGGCACTACGCGGCCCTCCTGCTTGTAGCCGCGCTGGCCCGCCTCTGCGTCTTGATCTCACTCGGGTATGGAAAGGCTACGTCTGGCCAGAGCTCCGTGGTCAGGCGGTGGACGTCTGATTGCGCATCGCGGGTCCCGCGGTCGCTCCCATCAAGCAGGATCAGCGGCACATCCTGAGTGATCGCGGTCCGCCACGCCGCCCGTGCCCGCAACTCGGTCGCCGCCACCGGCAGCTCCAAAGTCCCAGCGAGCCGCTCGAGAGCCTCGCGATTTAGGCGGTAGCTCAGCTGAGAGTGATCGCACTCGACCCTCACCAGGCTCTTGAAACGCGCCTGCGCACCTCTGCGGTTGAGCTTCTCAACGGTTTGGGTGAGGCGGCTGAGACCCCGGAGCGCATTGCTGTCTCCCATCTTCACCGGACAGACGATCTCGTCTGCGACAAGCAACGCAGAGACAGCCAGCTCTCCCACGTTTGGGGGGCAGTCGATCAGCACTCGGTCGTAGTCCCCCAGAAGCGGGTCCAGCGCGTCCTTCAGCTTGAACACGCCCATTGTCTCGGAGCGCAGTTGCGTATCCAGCGCCTCGGCCCGTTCATCACAGGGCAGCAGGTCAAGTCCTGGCACGCCGAGGACACCGCTGAGAATCGCTTCGCCGACTGGCACGGCATTTCGCGGTGCGAGTACGTCAACGACCGTGGCGTCGAGGGCATTCGGATCAACGGCGAAGGCGAAAGTCAGGTTCGCCTGCTGATCGAGATCGATGGCCAGAGTCCGGAACCCGGCGTAAGCCCACTGAGAAGCCAGGCTTCCGGCTAGCGCCGTCTTACCGGTCCCACCCTTCTGCGCGGCTATGGCTGTAACCACTCCTCTGGCCATGTCTGGCTGCTCCATTCGATAAAGAGCTGAAGACTTCCTGCAACGCGCCGCCAGTTCGCAAGAGGCGTTCTAAACGTCTTGGGCGGGAGAGCACCAAGCGCCTCGACGGCACCCCGCGCGCGGACCCGGAACCTCAGTGGTAGCGGTCAGGTCCGATCCCGCGCCGATGACCACGAAGCAGGCGACGAGCCCCAGGCCAGAGAGACGACGCCGGAGCGTCATCGTGTGAGGGTCACCTTGCGCAGACCGTGCGGCCGGTCGAGCGGCACCCCGGCTAGCTGCCCGAGCCGCAGCGCCGCCACCTGCCCCGGAATCACGGCGACGATCGCCGCCACCCACGCTGGGAGCCCGGCGGGGAGCGATACACCGATGTCGGCCAAGGCCGCGATTGCGGGGTCGTCGGTCACGGCGACGGTCACACCAGAGTCCTTCCGGAGCGCCGAGAACTCCACCCGGCCCGGCTGTTGATGCCCGTGACTGCTGAGAAACCACAGTGCCACCGGGGCCCGCAGCGCGGCGATCGGGCCGTGCATCAGATCGGGGGGCGAGAACGCCTCGGCGCCCAGCCCGCTCAGCTCGCGCACCTTCAACGCGGTCTCTGACGCGGTCGCCAGATGCAGTCCCCGGCCAACGGCGGTCAGCCCGGCCGACCCGGCCAGACGATCGAAGCGGGCCCTGCCCGCGAGCTGCCCCTCGACCGTCGCGCTGACCAACTCCGGGAGGCGCGCGAACCACGGCGCATAATCCCGGTGAGGACCGAGCAGGGAGGCGATCTGGGCCACCGCGTGCAACGACGCGAGGTACGTTTTCGTGGCCGCGACCGAACGCTCCTCGCCCGCAAACAGCGGCACCACCACGTCGGCCGCAGCGGCGAGCGGCGACTCGACGTCGTTGGTGATCGCCACTGTCGGCCGACCCTGCAAAGCCGCCACCTCGACCACTCGGACGATGTCCGGCGAGCGTCCCGACTGCGAGATCGCGAGCACCGCGGCCCGCGCCAGCAGCGGCGGGGTGTCGCTCGAGTAGAGCCAGGGCGTGGCGAGCCCGACCGGCAGCCGGGCGTCGATTCCCAGCAGGTACTGGGCGTAGCGGGCGGCGTTGTCCGACGTCCCTCGCGCGGCGATCACGAGGTGGTCGACGTCGTGACGTCGCAGCACCTCCGCTGCTCGCGACGCTGGCCCCCAGCCGGCCTCGGTCCGACCCGCCAGCACGTCGCCCTGCTCGCGGACCTCCAACTCGAGTTGGCTGAACCGTACGGAGCCCACAGCGCGAACCGTATCGTTCGTTAGGCCTCCTTACAAGACCTACGGCTGCAACCCCACAACTTGACACTACCCCGGTAGCAGAACTAAAGTCTCCCGCAACTTCGGAAGGGTTCCTTACCAAAGTAGAGGAGCGACGTGATGCGACGCAGTGCGGCAATGCTGGCAGTGGGCCTCTCGGCGCTGGCGATCAGCGCATGTGGCGGCAGCTCGGGATCCAGCGGCTCCAAGTCCGGCGGGTCGAAATCCGGCGTGTCGAAATCCGGTGCCGGACCGGCTGCCTACGATGGCAAGCCCGTCACGATCACCTTCTGGAACCCGTTCACCGGGCGCCAGCTCGCGGTGATGAACAGCGTCATCGCCGGCTTCCACAAGCTGTATCCGAACATCAAGGTCACGAGCCGCGGGGCGGTCACCGACGACAACATCACCGCGGCGATCCGCAGCGGTTCCCCGCCTGACCTGACGATGTCCCAGTCGTCGGACAACCTCGGCCAGTACTGCGGCTCGCGAGCGTGGACCAATCTCGGCCCGTACATCGCCCGCGATCACGTCAACCTCGGCGTGATGCCGTCCGCCGTCCGCACCTACACACAATTCAACGGCGACCGCTGCGCACTCCCTGACCTTGCCGACGCCTATGGGCTGTATTACAACAAGGCGATGTTCGCCAAGGCCGGCATCACCGCGCCGCCGAAGACGTTTGCGGAGCTGACGGCGGACGCCAAGAAGCTGACGCAGTTCAACCCGGACGGCTCGATCAAGGTCGCCGGGTTCGTGCCGACCAGCAGCTTCTACGAGAACGCCGCCGCCCACTACGCACCGCTGTGGAACGCGCACTGGGATCAGGGCGGGCACTCCTCGATCGCCACGGACCCGCACTGGGCCTCCTACCTGCTGTGGGACAAACAGCTCACCGACTTCTACACGGCGAGCAAGCTGACGCGGTTCCTGGCGGGTGCCGGGAACGAGTTCTCGGCCAGCAACGACTTCGAGACCGGCCGGATCGCGATGGAGCTCGACGGCGAGTGGCGCGTGCAGTTCATCAAGTCCGATCACGCCAAGATCCAGTACGGGACCGCGCCCGCGCCGGTCGACCCGTCACAGCCGAACCTGTACGGCGGTGGCTACACGACCGGCAACGTGATGGGGATCCCCAAGGGCGCCGCCCACCCGGCCGCCGCCTGGCTGCTGGCCAAGTACCTCGCCTTCAACAACGGCGCGATCGTGCGATTCGCCGCGGGTCTGGGCAACGTACCGACGATCACCTCGGCGCTGTCGGACCCGACCCTGGTGAGCAACGCGCCGTTCGACACGTTCCTGAAGATCTTCGCCAACCCGAACACCGCGACCGACCCGATAACCGCGATCGGGTCCGCCAACCAGGAGATGCTGCAGAGCTTCCAGACGAAGTGGGAGGACGGATCGATCTCTCCCTCGAGCCTGACCACCGCGCTGCAGGGCGTCGACTCCCAGATCAAGGCCCAGGTGGCGAACTCGACCGCCGGAACGGGGGTGCCGTGATCTCGGCGGCGGGCGTGATCTCGGCAGCGGCCGTGATCACGGCGGTGGCTGTGAACAGCACCGCAGGATGTCGACGGTGAGCACGCTGCGCTTGGGGGCCGCCCCCCGCTCGGCGCTGCCGCCGCTCACCCCGGCGCGGCAACGAGCCCGCAAGAAGGCGGCGTGGCGCCACCGGCGCACCGTGCTGCTGTTCATGGCGCCATGGATCGTCGGCTTCGGTGTGTTCTTCGGCTATCCACTGATCGACAACGCCTACCTGTCCTTCACCCACTACGACTTGCTGTCGAGCCCGCGATGGATCGGCCTCGCCAACTACCGGTACCTGTTCGGCGGCGACAAGCAGGTCTGGCCGGCCATCTCCAACACGCTGTGGTTCCTCGGCATCGCCGTGCCGCTCCAGGTGCTGTTCGCGTTCGCGGTGGCGATGATGGTGACGCGCGCGCGACGTGGCGTCGGCATCTTCAGGACGATCTTCTACCTGCCCACGCTCGCCCCATCGGTGGCGGCGACGCTCGGCTTCGTGTTCCTGTTCAACCCTGGCACTGGGCCGATCAACACGCTGCTGTCGAAGATCGGCATCACCGGCCCGCTGTGGTTCCAGTCACCCCACTGGGCCAAGCCGTCGCTGACGTTGCTGAGCGTGTGGGGAATCGGCAATGCGATGGTGATCTTCCTCGCTGCGATTCTCGACGTCCCGAAACATCTCCAGGAGGCGGCCCATCTCGACGGCGCCGGCCCGCTGCGGCGTTTGTGGTACGTGACGCTGCCCAGCATCAGCCCGGTGATCTTGTTCTCGATCGTAATCGCGATGATCCAGGGCCTTCAGTACTTCGACCAGGCCTACGTTGCGAGCACGGTCGCGCCGCCGGGCGCGGCGGGCGGCGCCGGGGACTCGTCGATCACGCTCGGCTACCCCGACGGCTCGACGCTGTTCTATCCGATGTTGCTCTACCAGCAGGGCTTCCGCTACTTCAACATGGGCTACGCGGCGGCGATGTCGATGCTGCTGCTCGTCGTCTCGCTCGGGGTCACGTTGCTCGTGCTGCGCAACGCGAACCGCTGGGTCCACGCCCAGGGAGGCGGTGGGTGATGGCGACCGTCGACGCGACCGCAACGGAGATCCGGCCGCCGCTGGTCCGGCGGACCATCCCGGCCGCGGTCAGGCGCAAGCGGATGCTGATCGCGATCGCCGACCACAGCATCCTGATCGCCCTCTCGCTCATGTTCCTGGCGCCGTTCGTGTTCATGATCCTTACGGCGCTGATGACCGATCATCAGGCGCTGACCTCGAACCTGTGGCCGCAGCCGTTTCACTTTGCCAACATCACTCGGGTCTTCAAGGCGGCGCCGATGTTCCGCTACGCCGCCAATACGTTCCTGTACGCGTTCCTGGCCACGGTCGGCGTGGTGGTCTCGAGCGTCCCGGTCGCATATGCGCTCGCCTGCCTGCGCTGGCGGGGCCGCAACCTCGTGTTCATCAGCGTGCTCGTCTCGATGATGCTGCCGCCACAGGTGACCGTGGTCCCGGTCTACGTGTTGTTCTCGAAGCTCCACCTCGTCGGTTCGGTCTGGCCACTGATCATTCCCAACTGGTTCGGGGACGCCTTCTCGATCTTCCTCCTGCGCCAGTTCTTCCTCACCATTCCGCAGGAATATGCCGACGCGGCACGGGTCGACGGCTGTGGAGAATTTCGGATCATGTTCTCGGTGATCGCACGGCTGGCCAAGCCGGCGATCGCGGCGGTGGCGCTGTTCAGCTTCCTGCTCTGCTGGAACGACTTCTGGGGCCCGCTCCTCTACACGGTCCAGAATCCCGCGCACTGGACCCTGTCGGTCGGGCTATCCACCTTCCGCAACACCTACTCGGTCGACTGGAACCTGGTGATGGCCGGGACGCTGGTGTTCATGGCGCCGGTGATCATCCTGTTCTTCTTCGCCCAGAAGGCGTTCGTCGAGGGAATCACCCTGACGGGGGTGAAGGGATGAAGCTGGCCGTGATCGGAGCAGGATCGACGTACACGCCGGAGCTCGTCTCCGGGCTGATGCGCGAGCGCGATCGGATCGACCTGCGTGAGCTCGTCCTGCATGACATCGACGCTGAGCGGCGCGAGGTGGTCGGCGGGCTCTCGCGGCGGATCCTCGAGCGCCAGGGCTTCGCCGGCTCGCTCGAACTGACCGGCGAGCTCGACCGCGCGCTCGACGGGGCCGGCGCGGTGCTGATCCAGATCCGCGTCGGGGGGCAGGCGGCTCGCCTCAGCGACGAGACGATCCCCGCGGCGTGCGGGTGCGTGGGGCAGGAGACGACCGGGGCGGGCGGACTCGCCAAAGCACTGCGCACCGTGCCGGTCGTGATGGAGATTGCCGAGCGTGCGCGCCAGCTCGCGGCCGACGATGCGTGGATCGTCGACTTCACCAACCCGGTCGGGATCGTTACCCGGGCGCTGCTCGACGCCGGCCATCGCGCCCTCGGGCTGTGCAACGTGGCGATCAACTTCCAGCGGCAGATCGCGGCGCACCTCGGTGTGGCCCCGCAGCGGGTGCTGGTGGACCAGGTCGGCCTCAACCATCTCACGTGGATCCGCGCCGTCTGGCTCGACGACCGCGACGTGCTCGCCGATGTCCTTGACTCGTACGGCGACGCGCTCGCGCACGAGATCGGACTCCCGCGGCGGCTGCTCGAGCAGCTCGGCGCGATCCCGTCGTATTACCTGCGCTACTTCTACGCCGAGCGCGAGGTCGTGCATGAACAGCGCATGACGACCCCGCGAGCCAGGACGGTCGCCGAGATCGAGCGTCAACTGCTCGAGCTATACCGCGACCCGGCCGTGGTGGACAAGCCGGCGCTGTTGGAGCAGCGCGGGGGGGCGTTCTACAGCGAGGCGGCGACGCAGCTCGTTGCCTCGCTGGTGGGCGACAGCGGCGACGCCCAGGTGGTCGATATGCGCAACGCCGGCACGCTCGCCGGGCTGGCCGACGACGACGTAGTCGAGATTCCCGCCCGGATCGGCCGTGACGGCGCGGTCGCGCTGCCTCAGCCGCGGCTCGCGCCCGAACTGCTCGGCCTCGTCCAGCACGTCGCCGCCTACGAGCGGCTGGCGGCCACGGCAGCGACCACGGGCGACCCCGACACGGCCCGTCTCGCGCTGCTCGCCAACCCGCTCGTCCGTGACTACCGGCTCGCCGACGGCCTGCTCGGGCGACTCTTGGCGGCAGAGGACGAGCGCGGCGGGGTTCGGACCGGAGCGCAGCCATGAGCGCTCCGCGCGAGCTCGTGCTAGCCGTCGACGGCGGGAACGTGAAGACCGACCTCGCGCTGGTCGACTCCGGCGGAGGGCTGCTCGCCCTCGTGCGCGGGGGTGGCTGCTCGCCCCACTACGTCGGGATCGATGGCTGCGTAGCGCTGCTCGAGGGCCTGCTCGCCGACGCGCTATCGGCGGCCGGCCTCGAGGCCCTAGAACCGCGGCCGGCGGCGGCCCAGATCATGGTCGCCGGCGCCGATCTGCCTGAGGAGCTGGCCGCGCTGAGAGCCACGATCGAAGCGCTCGATTGGAGCGAGCACCTGGTCGTCGACAACGACACCCTGGCGCTCCTGCGATCGGGCACCGACCGCGGTTGGGGGGTCGCCGTGGTGTGCGGCGGGGGCATCAACGCCGTTGGGCTTGCTCCGGACGGGCGTCAAGCCAGGTTCCCCGCTCTGGGCTGGATCACCGGTGACTGGGGCGGGGGCTACGACGTCGGACTGGCAGCGCTGGTGGCCGCCGCGCGCAGCGTGGACGGCCGGGGGCCGCGGACGATCCTCGAGTCCGCGGTGCCGGCCTACTACCAGCTCAGCCAGCCGCTCGACGTCGCCCGCGCGATCCATCTGGAGCAGCTGCCCAGCGACCGGCTCAGCGAGCTGGCGCGCGTGGTGTTCCCGGCCGCCGAGGAGGACGCGGTCGCGGCCGAGATCGTGCGTCGCCTGGCCGATGAGGTGATCGCGTTCGCCACCGTCGCGGTGCAGCGGCTCGAGCTCGCCGATGCGGCTCCGGACGTGGTGCTCGGCGGCGGGCTGATCCGGGCGGCGTCATCGTGGGTCATCGAGCGGATTGCCGACGGCGTGCGCGAGCTGGCTTCGAGCGCGCGAGTGCTCGTCGCCCCGTCCGCGCCGATCGTCGGCGCCGCGCTGCTCGGTCTCGACGCGCTCGGGGCGAGCGCCGCGGTGCTGTCGCGCGCCCGCTCCGAGCTGGACGCCGCGTTCGCCTCGATCGAGGGGGACGGGTCGCGGATCACCAATGGCCGGCCGATCGCGTCCGGCCCGCACGGGAGGCCCAATGGCTGAGGTCCGTTTCGAGCAGGCCACCCGGCTGTTCCGCGGCTCTGAGGACCCGGCCGTCGACCGGCTCGACCTCGAGCTCGACGACGGCGAGTTGCTGGTTCTCGTCGGGCCGTCGGGATCGGGAAAGTCGACCGCCCTGCGGATGCTGGCCGGACTCGAGGAGGTCGACGCCGGCGCGATCTACATCGGCGGGCGTGACGTGACCGACCTCCCGGCCAAGCACCGCGACATCGCGATGGTGTTCCAGAACTACGCCCTGTACCCGTACCTCGACGTGCGCGCAAACATCGGCTTTCCGCTCAAGATGGCCGGCGTGGGCAAGGCCGAGCGCGAGCGCCGCGTGTCCGAGGCCGCCGAGATGCTCGGATTGACCCCGCTGCTGGACCGCAAGCCCGGTCAGCTCTCGGGTGGCGAGCGCCAGCGCACGGCTATGGGCCGGGCGATCGTCCGTGACCCGCAGGTGTTCCTGATGGACGAGCCGCTGTCCAACCTCGACGCCAAGCTGCGGGTGAAGATGCGGGTCGACATCGCCGCGCTGCAACGCCGGCTCGGCGTGACGATGCTCTACGTCACCCACGATCAGGTCGAGGCGATGACGATGGGACAGCGGGTGGCGGTGCTGCGGGACGGCCATCTCCAGCAGTGCGGTCCGCCCCGTGAGCTGTACAACCGGCCGGCCAATCTCTTCGTGGCCGGCTTCATCGGCTCACCGGCGATGAACCTGCTCCCCGCGCACATGAACGGAGACGGGTTGGCCGAGCTGTGTGGGGTCAAGCTCGAGCTCTCCCGGGAGATCACGTCCGCGGCCGGGGCGCGAGGCCTACGGGACCTCGTCGTCGGGTTGCGGCCGGAGTCGTTCGAGCTCGGTGACGGCGACGGCATTCACGCCGAGGTCGAGGTGGTCGAGGAACTCGGAAACGACGCTTATGCGTTCTGCGTCGCTCGGCTGGACGGGGTCGAGACGAAGCTGATCGCGCGGACCGATTGGAGACACCCGCCTGAGCGCGGTGAGCGCGTGTCGCTGGTCCCGCGTCAAGGCGAGGCGCACGTCTTCGACCCGGGGACCGGGGACCGGCTCGGTGGCTAAGGCAGCAGTGGCGTACGCGACATCGGCCACCCCCGCGATGCTGCGGACGCTCAACGAGCGCACCGTGCTCGAGGCGATCCGCGCCGACGCCCCGATCTCCCGCGCCGAGATCTCTCGCCGCGTCGGGATCTCGAAGCCGACCGTCTCGCTGGCGCTCAGATCGCTGCTCGAGGCGAAGCTGGTGCGCGAACTCGACGGGGAGGCCCACCGCGGACGGTACGGCGCGACGCTGTACGAGTCCGTGCCTGAGGCCAGGCTGGTGCTCGGGCTCGACATGGGTGCCCGGTTCCTGCGCGGCGCGATCTGCGACCTGCACGGCGACGTGCGCGCGCGCCAGGACCTCGAGACCGCCGGCGCCGACGCCGTCGCCCTGCTCGGCGCGGCGGCCGAGTTGAAGCAGCGGCTGGTGGCCGCGGCAGCGCTGTCGGAGGAGGCGATCGACGGGGCGGTGATCGGCGTTCCCGGCGTCATCGATCCGAGCACCGGGGCGGCGCGGCTGGCGGAGAACATCCCCGGCCTCGAGGGACTCGAGGTTGGTCAGGAGCTGGAGGCGCGCCTCGGGGTCGGGGTCTCGGTCGAGAACGACATCAACCTGGCGGCGGTGGGCGAGCGCTGGCGGGGTGTCGCGCGTGGCGTCGAGAACTTCGCGTTCCTGTCGGTGGGGACCGGTCTCGGCGCCGGGCTGGTGATTCACGGCGAGCTGGTCGCCGGCCACCGCGGCGCCGCAGGCGAGCTCGACTACGCGCTCGGCGGCGAGGGACAGGATGCCGATGACCCGTGCGCGGCCGCTCTGTCCGCGTTCGCGGCCCGTCTGGCCGGTGAGCGTAGGTTTGACTCGACCCTCGAACCGCCCTATGCGGTGCCGGCGATCTTTGGCAGCGCTCGAGGGGGCGACCCGCTCGCGCAAGACGTGGTCGCCGAGGCGGCGCGTCGGATCGCCGTCCACATCACGCCGATCGCGGCGGTCACCGACGTGGAGCTCGTGGTGATCGGCGGTGGGATCGGCGCGAACGGCGACCTGCTCTTGGTGCCGATCCGTGAACGTCTGGCGGTGTCGCTTCCGTTCCCGCCCAAGGTCGAGGTCTCGACGCTTGGCGACGCCGCGGTGCTGACCGGGGCGCTGGCGATCGGCCTGAGCTCGGCGCTCGAGAACGCCTTCGCCGATCGCGCGTGAGCGGTTGACTTCGGCGATCCTTGTGCGCCTCCGCGCCTGGTGGTCACATCGACCGAGCCGGGAGGCTAGTGGTAGCGGTCGAAGTCGTCCGGCCAGGGCAGCGGGAACAGGTGCCGGTACGGCTGCGCGTCCGTGATCACCTTGGCGAAGGACGGCCGGTGCGCCACCGCGCGGTAGTACCGCGTCAGCTGCGGGTGCGCGGCCTCGTCCCACGGGTGGATCGCCAGGGCGTAGAACAGCCCCGGCGCGGCCGCGCAGTCGGCGATCGTGAAGTCGTCGCCGGCGAGGAACTCGTGCTGGGTGAGCTGCGCCTCGAGCATGCCGTAGGCCATCTCTAGCCGGCCGCGCGCCTGGGCGACGGCGCGCTCGTTGGAGCGCTCCTCGATCGTGTCGAAGACGATCGCCTGGACGGAGTCGGAGATGTATTGGTCGCAGACGCGGTCCCACTTGCGGGCCTCGAGCGACGGCACGAGCTGCGCGCTGGCGACGTGCTCGATGATGATCGATGTCTCGCCGATGACCTGGTCGCCGTCGAGCAGCACCGGGATCGATGCCGGCGGCCACAGCTCGGCCAGCTCGGCGCGGTCGAAATCGCGCTGCTCCTCGAGGACTTCATAGGCGACGCCCAGCTCGTTCAGCGCGATCAGAACCTTCTGGCAGTACAGCGCGAAGGGATGCTCGTAGAGGGTCAGCATCGGTCAGCCCTCCTCGCCGCCGCCGTGCATCAGCGCGCGGATCTCCATGCCCCAGTGCTGGGCGTCTGGCCAGCGCGCGGCGATCTCCTCGGCGCGCTCCGCCGTGGCGACGTCGACGATGCAGTAGCCGGCCAGCGCCTCCTTGGCCTCCAGGAACGGTCCGTCGGTGACGGTGACGATGCCGTCGCGCACGCGCGTCGAGCGGGCCTGCGAGGCGTCGGCCAGCCCCTCGCCGCCGACCCACTCGCCGGTCGCCGACAGCTCCTCGACGATGTCGCCGGCGGCGTGCATGAAGGCCTCCTTGTCCTCTTGGGAGAGGCCGTTCCAAGCCTCGGGGTTCTGGTAGATCAGCAGGATGTAGCGCATTCGGGAAGCTCCTTGTGAGTCGGGGTGTTCACCCTATGGTCGGAGCCGGTGGCGGGTTCTCGACATCGGCGCGCAGCCGGCCGCGCCTGGGCCTGCAGGTAACGCTGCTCAGGGATGCTCGTGGTGCGGCGGGCGGCGTCCTCGTACCCGGCCAGCGCGGCCTGCGTGTCGCCCGCCATCTCGTGCAGATGGGCCCGGACGGACGCGAGCCGGTGGTGCGAGGCGAGGCGACGGTCGCCGTCCAGCGCGTCGAGGTCGGCCAGCCCGGCGCGCGGGCCGTCGACCATCGCGACCGCAACGGCGCGGTTGAGCGTGACGACCGGGCTCGGGGCCAGTGCGTGCAGGAGGTCGTAGAGCTTCAGCACCTGCGGCCAGTCGGTCTCGTCGACCGTCGGGGCCTCGGCGTGGACCGCCGCGATCGCCGCCTGCAGCTGGTAGGGGCCCAGCGGGGCGTGTGACAGCGTCCGCTGGATCAACTGGGTTCCCTCCTCCAGCAGCGCTCCGTCCCAGCTGAGGCGATCCTGCTCCGCCAGCGGGATCAGCGTGCCGTCGGGTCGATCGCGTGCGCCGCTGCGCGCCTGGGTCAGCAGCATCAGCGCCAGCAGCCCAGCGACCTCGCCGTCTTCGGGCAGCAGCGCGCGCGCCATCCGCGTCAGGCGGATCGCCTCGCGCGCGAGCTCGCGCCGCTGCAGACGCGCCCCGGACGTCGCGGTGTAGCCCTCGTTGAAGATCAGGTAGAGCACGTGCAGCACGACGCCCAGCCGCGCGGTGCGCTCATCCTCCGGCGGCAGCTCGAAGCCGGCGTCGGCGATCGTCGCCTTGGCACGGCTGATGCGCTGGGCCATCGTCGCCTCGGGCACGAGGAACGCGGCAGCGATCTGCGCGGTGCTCAACCCGCCGACGGCGCGCAACGTGAGCGCCAGCTGCGACGGCGGCGACAGCGCCGGATGACAGCAGAGGAACAGCAGCGTCAGCGTGTCGTCCTCATCGGGCACGCCGGCGCCGGGCGGAGGCTCCCGGGTGAACGCGGCCTCCTCGCGTCGGGCTCGCGCCGCTTCGGCCCGCAGAGCGTCGATCAGCCGGCGGGTGGCGACGGCGATCAGCCAGCCGCGCGGGTTATCCGGCACGCCCTCGGCCGGCCATTGCTGCGCGGCCGCGATCAGTGCCTCCTGGGTTGCGTCCTCGGCGAGGTCGAAGCGGCCGTGGCGCCGGGCCACGGCGGCGAGGACCTGGGGCGCGAGCTCCTGCAGGATCCGCTCGTTCACAGCACCTGCCGGTTCGTTCGAGGCCGCCGAAGCCATCGTCGCGAGCGTACCCCAGCTCACGGAGCGCGATCTGTTTGCGCTCGGCGGCGACAGGGAAGTCGATCAGCACCTCGCGAAGCCAGTGATGGAGGAGCGCGTGAGAAGATCCCCGGGCGAATCGACGAACGGCGAAGGGCCGGCGGCGACCGGCGGCCGCGCGCCGGAGATCGCGCAGGGGGACGGGTTCGAGCAGGCGGCGCAGGGGAACGGGTTCGAGCGGCGCATCGGTCTGCGCTCGGCGGTCGCGATCAACATGACCCAGATGTGTGGGATCGGGCCATTCGTGACGATCCCGCTGATGATCGCGGCGCTGGGTGGCCCGCAGGCCGCGTTCGGCTGGATCGTGGGCGCGCTGCTGGCGCTGGCGGACGGGCTGGTGTGGGCGGAGCTGGGCGCTTCGATGCCGGGCGCCGGCGGCACCTACCTGTATCTGCGCGAGGCTTTCCAATACCGGTCGGGACGGCTGATGCCGTTCCTGTTCGTCTGGACGGCGATGTTCACGATCCCGCTGATCATGGCCACCGGCGTGATCGGCCTGGTGCAGTACCTGGGGTATCTGATCCCGGGCATGTCGTGGGTCGAGATCCACGCGATCTCGCTGCTGGTGGTGGCGATCGTCCTGTTCGCCCTGTACCGGCGCGTGTCGGAAGCCGGTGTGATCAGCACGGTCCTGTGGGTGGTGGCGCTGCTCAGCCTGCTGATCGTGATCGTGGCCTCGCTGACGAACTTCCACTCGCATTTGGCGTTCACCTATCCCCACAAGGCGTTTGCCTTCGGTGGTCCGTTCTGGGCGGGGCTCGGCGGTGGCCTGTTGATCGGCATCTATGACTACCTGGGTTACAACACCACGTCGTATATGGCGGCGGAGGTCGAGGATCCCGGCCGGGTGCTGCCGCGCTCGATCATCTACTCGGTTCTGGCGATCATGGTCGCCTACCTGGTCATGAACATCGGCGTCCTCGGAGTGGTGCCGTGGCAGCAGGCCGCCAAATCCCAGTCGATCGCGTCCCTGGTTCTGGAGCGCACCTGGGGCAAGGCCGCCGCCGATATCACCACGGTCCTGATCCTGGTAACGGCGTTCGGATCGGTGTTCGCGGGGCTTCTGGGTGGCTCGCGAGTGCCATACCACGCCGCCCGCGACGGTCTGTTCTTCCGGCCGTTCGGCCGGCTGCACCCGCGCCACCGCTTTCCCCATGTCGCGCTGCTGATGATGGGCGCGATCACCGCGGTGGGCAGCTTCTTCACACTCACCACCGTCATTCAGGTCCTGCTGGCGGTGTTCGTGATCGTCCAGGGCATCGCCCAGGTGGCCGCCCTGACGGTGCTGCGCCGCCGGCAGCCGAACCTGCGGCGTCCCTATCGGCAGTGGCTCTACCCGTTGCCCAGTCTGATCGCGCTAGCCGGCTGGATCTACGTGTACACGTCCTCCGGCAATACCCCGATCATCTTCTCCCTCGTGGTCCTGGCCACCGGCCTGGTTGCCTTCCTTGCCTGGGCGAAAGCCGAGGCCCAGTGGCCATTTGGACCCAAGCAGATTCGCGAGGAATTCCTCGAAGCCGAAGCCCCCGAGCCCGCGAATCGCGCTCAACCACACGTCGCCGTCTGATCGGCGATGAGCCCCGCCGCGACCAGTCGGACCCCCGGAGCGCTGATGGCGGCCGAGATCGCCGAACAGCCACAGGCGCTGCAGCGGCTGCTCGACGACGGGATGACCGGTGTCCGCGAGGTCGCAGCCCGCCTCGCCGACCGCCGCCCCCGCTTCGTGTTGCTCGCCGCCCGCGGAACCAGCGACCACGCGGCGCTCTATGCCAAGTACCTGATCGAGATCACGCTCGGGCTGCCCGCAGGTCTGGCCTCGCCGTCGACGCTGACCACGTACGGCAGCCGGCTCGACCTCGCTGACGCGCTCTGGATCGCCGTTTCCCAGTCCGGAGGCTCGCCCGACCTCGTCGACTCGACAACGGCCGCCCGTGCCTGCGGCGCAATGACTCTGGCGGTGACCAACGCCGCAAGCTCGCCGCTGGCCGAGACGAGCGAGCTGCACATCGACATCCTGGCCGGGCCGGAGAGGGCGGTCGCGGCGACAAAGAGCTACACCAGCGAACTGCTCGCGCTCCAACTGCTGATCGAGTTCTGGCGGGGCGGCGATGCGGCCTCCTCGCACCAGCTCCCGGGCCTGGCCGAAGCGGTACTCCAGCGGGCCAGCGGTACCGAGGTCGCCTCTCGCTACCGCTTCGTCGAGCGGCTGGTGGTCACCGCCCGCGGCTACGCCTATGCCACCGCACGCGAGGCCGCGCTCAAGCTGATGGAGACCTCGTACCTGTCGGCGCACGCGTTCTCCGGCGCCGACCTGATGCACGGACCGCTGGCGATGGTCGACGTGGACCGGCCGGTGATCGCCGTGGTCCCGACCGGCGTAGGTGGTGCCGCCCTTGCTCCAGTACTCGAGCAGCTCCGAGACCGCCGCGCCGACGTGCTGATCATCGGCGACACGGAAGTCGCCCCGTGGGCGGCCGCCGCCGTCCGGCTGCCGGACACCGACGAGCGCCTGGCGCCGGTGCTCCAGATCCTGCCGCTGCAGCAGATGGCTCATGCGATGGCGGTCGCGCGGGGATATGACCCCGACGCCCCCCGCGGCCTGAACAAGGTGACCGAGACACGCTGACCCCCGACACACGCTGACCCCCGACACACGCTGACCCCGACACACGCTGACCCCGACACACGCCAACCCGTCCGTCCGGCGGGTTTGCAGGCTCGCCGGGTGGGGGAGTAGGAACGCACGTCCTGAGAGGAGGAGCGATGGCGGAGACCCAGATAGGCAAGCGCCACGGGCTCGGTATCACGATTGCGCTGACGGCCGCGACAGTCGGGGTGGTCTACGGATACGACACCGGAAGCATCGCGGGGGCGCTGCTGTTCATCCCTGACCAGTTCAAGCTGTCAACCGGCGCGACCGAGTGGATCGCCACGTTCACCGGGATCGGCCTGATCCTCGGCGCCCTGATCGCCAACCGGCTGGCCGACCGCTTCGGCCGCAAGGCGGCGATGGTCATCATCGCCGTTGGATTCACCGTTTTCGCGATTCTCCAGGGAGTAGCGCAGGACATCGTCTGGCTCGACATCACCCGGTTTCTGCTGGGCGTGAGCATCGGCATCTCCACCGTCGCGGCGCCAGTGTTCATCGCCGAGTCTGCGCCGGTCAAGATCCGGGGGGCGCTGATCGTCGGGTACCAGGTGGCGACGGTGGTGGGGATCACGGTCGCCTACTTCGCCGATTACGCGCTCGCCTCGAGCGGATCCTGGCGGATCATGCTCGGCCTCTCGGCTGTGGCCAGCGCGGGAGTGCTGCTCGTGCTGCTACGACTGCCCGACACGCCGCGCTGGTATCTGATGCGAGGCCGCCGCGACGAAGCGCTACGGACGCTTCGACGGGTCGACCCCGGCGCTGATGCCGAACGCAGCGTGCGGGAGATCGAGTCCGACCTCGGCGCCGAGCGCGGGGGAAGACTGCTCGAGATGCTGCGCCTGCCCTACCTGCGGCCGACCATATTCGTGCTGGTGCTGGGCTTCCTGGTCCAGATCACCGGCATCAACGCGATCACGTACTACAGCCCGTTCATCTTCCAAGACATCGGGTGGCACGGTCACCTCGTTTTGCTGATCCAGGCGCTGATCGAGGTCTTCTCCGTGCTGGCGACGGTCCTCGCGGTGCTGGTCGTCGATCGTCTCGGCCGTCGCCTGACGTTGCTGATCGGCGTGGGCGTGATGATCGCGTCCAACCTGCTGATGGTGATCCTCTACGCCCAGGGCAGCCACTTCAGCGGCTTGCGCTCCGCCCTCGGATTCGTGGGGATCCTGTTCTTCACCGCTGGGTTCAACTTCGGTTTCGGAGCGATGGTGTGGGTGTACGCGTCGGAGAGCTTCCCCTCGCGCCTGCGGACCGCGGGGGCATCAACGATGCTGGCCGCCGACCTGCTGGCCAACCTGCTGATCTCACGCTACTTCCTGACCGTCTTGCACGATCTGGGCGGTACCGGGACGTTCGCGCTGTTCCTGGGTCTGGCGCTCATATCGTTCGTCTTCATCGCCGGCCTGGCCCCGGAGACCAAGGGAAGGCCGCTGGAGGCGATCCGCGTCTACTGGGAGAACGGGGGCAAGTGGCCTCCCGAGGATGAGACGCTCGCGGCGATCGACCGGCAGCGGCGGGAAGAGCGCCAGCCGGTCGCATGAACAGCGATGACGCGGCCGCCTGAGCGCGTGGTCGCGATCGACGTCGGCGGCACCACCCTGAAGGGCGCCATCATCGAGCGGGATGGGCGCGTGGGAGCGGTCACGCGACGTCCCACGCTCGCCGGGGCCGGAGCGCCGGCGGTGATCGACGCTGTGCTCGACCTCCTCACCGAGCTCGGCCGGGGGGCACCGCAGCCACTCGCGCTCGGTTTGGCGGTTCCTGGGTTGGTCGACGAGCGAAGCGGGGTGGTCCTGAACGCCGTCAACCTCGGCTGGCGGGACGTGCCGATCGCGGAGCTCGCGCGTGCCCGGCTCGGAACGCCCGTCGCGGTGGTGCAGGATGTCCGCGCCGCCGCCCTGGCGGAGGGATTGTTGGGCGCGGCCCGGGGTAAGCGCGACTACCTGCTGCTGACGCTCGGCACCGGGGTCGGCGCGGCTGTGGTGATCGCGGGCCGCCCTTACACCGGCGCGCACGGTCTCGGCGGCGAGCTCGGCCACATCGCGGTCGTCCCGGACGGCCCGACCTGCGGGTGCGGGCGACAGGGCTGTCTCGAGACGCTGGCCTCGGCCGGGCACATCTCGGGTCGGTACCACGCGATGAGCGGGCACGACACAGAACCGATCAGCGCCGAGGAGGTCGCCCGGCGCGCGGCGGCCGGCGAGGCCATCGCCGTGGCGGTGTGGGGCGAGGCGATTCAGGCGCTGGCGCTGGCGCTCGCGAACTACGCCACGCTGCTCGACCCCGCGATGATCGTGATCGGTGGCGGCATGGCCGCGGCCGGCGACGATCTGTTCGGTCCGCTGCGTGAGCTTCTGCGCGCGCAGACCCGTTTCGGTGAGCCTCCGCCCGTGGTCCCCGCGGCGCTCGGCGACGAGGCCGGCCGGCAGGGGGCGGCGATCGCCGCCTGGCGAGCCGCGGGCATCAGCGCGGACGAGCTCGCGAAGTGGGAAGCTCGGGCGATCGGCAATGATTCCGGCCACGAATGGACCGTCCGCCATGAGCGCCACTGACTCCGCCACCGCCACCCGCGTGATCGACAACTATGTGGCCGGCCGCTGGACGCCATCGTCCTGCGCCGAGACCCTCGATGTGACCAACCCCGCCACAGGCCACGTCCTCGCGCGCGTGCCGATGTCCTCGGCGGACGACCTCGACGCCGCCGTCCAGGCGGCGCGTGCGGCGCTGCCCGCCTGGCGTGCGGTGAGCACGATCGCCCGGGCGCGCAAGCTGTTCGATCTGCGTCAGCGGCTGGTCGCTCGCCAGGAGGAGCTGGCGCGTTCGGTCACCACGGAGATGGGCAAGACGATCGACGACGCCCGCGCCGAGGTGGCACGCATGATCGAGATGGTCGAGGCCGCCTGCGCGATCCCCACGACGATGCAGGGCCGCGTGCTCGAGGACGTCTCGCACAACATCGACGCCGAGACCATCCGCCAGCCTGTCGGTGTCTGCGCGGCGATCGTCCCGTTCAACTTTCCGGCCATGGTCCCGTTCTGGTTCCTGCCCTTCGCCATCGCCTGCGGGAACGCGTTCATCCTCAAGCCCTCCGAGCAGGTGCCGCTGACTCAGCAGATCGCCTTCGAGGAGCTCGACGCGCTGGGGCTTCCGCCCGGCGTGGTCAACCTGGTCAACGGCGGCCGGACGGTCGTCGAGGGGATCCTCGAGCACCCAGGGATCGATGCCGTCTCGTTCGTGGGATCGGCCCCGGTGGCGAAGATCGTCTACGAGCGCTCGGCCCGGGCGGGGAAGCGCGTGCAGGCCCTCGGCGGGGCCAAGAACCACATGGTGGTCATGCCCGATGCGGTCATCGATCAGACGGTTCCGGGAATCATCGCTTCGGCCTTCGGCGCCGCCGGCCAGCGTTGCATGGCCGGCTCCGTCGTGGTCACGGTGGGCGACGCCCACGATCGCCTGCTGCCGCCGCTGGTCGCCGCCACCGAGGCGCTCACCGTGGGCGACGGGCTGCGGGAGAGCACCGACGTCGGGCCGGTGGTGTCCCGCGCCGCACGCGACCGCATTCGCGAGTGGATCGACCGCGGCGTCGCCGACGGCGGCCGGCTGGCCGTCGACGGCCGGGAGCCCGCGGCCGCAGGGCTCCCCGCCGACGGCAGCTACGTCGGCCCGACGATCCTTGACGACGTCGCGCCGGACGCGGCGATCGTGCAGGAGGAGGTTTTCGGACCGGTGCTCGCGATCGTCCGCGCCGACTCGCTCGACGAGGCGATCACGATCGTCAATCGCAGCCGCTTCGGCAACGGCACTTCGATCTTCACCGAGTCGGGCGCGGCCGTACGCCGTTACCGCCACGACGTCGAGGCGGGAATGATCGGCGTCAACATCGGCGTCGCGGCGCCCGTCGCGTTCTTCCCGTTCTCCGGTTGGAAGGACTCGTTCTTGGGCGACCTGCATGCCCACGGCACCGACGCGGTCGACTTCTACACGCGTAAGAAGACGGTCACCAGCCGCTTCTTCTCGAGCGGGCAGGGCCACGGCTCGTACTTCGTCGAGAGAGGCAGATGATTTCACGGCCGGCCGGCGTCACGGTGCTGGGAAACTTCGCGGTCGACCGCATCAACGACGAGCCGCCCAGCCCCGGCGGTTGCCCGTCGTTCGCCGCCGTCGCCCTGCGGGCCGCCGGGGGGTACGGCCGGGTGGTCACACGTCTGGCGCCCGAGGATGAGCCCATTTTCGCTGGTGTGCTGGAAGATCTCGGCGTCCCCGTTACGGTGCTCCCGGCGCGGACAACGAGCGCGTTCGCCCTGCGGTACTCCGGCGAACGGCGGGTCATGACCGTCGAGGCAATCGGACCGTCGTGGACCCGGGGCGACCTCGAAGGGGCTGAGCTCGACACCCGGTGGATCCACGTCGCTCCGCTCCTGCGCAGCGACTTTCCGGCGGACACCCTGCGGCACCTCGTCGACTCGGGCCATTGCCTGGCCTACGACGGGCAGGGACTAGTGCGCGCCGCGCGGCTGGGAACCCTGACCATGGATGCCGACTACGACCCGAGCATCTTGCCTTCGCTGACCGCCCTCAAGCTCGACGACGATGAGGCAGAGGTGCTCGCCGGCGGCAGGTTCAGCCAGGAGACAGCAAGACGGCTTCGCGTGCCCGAGATCCTGGTCACGTTCGGTTCCGCGGGCTCCGACGTCTACTTCGATGGACGGGTCGAGCGCGTCTCCGCAGCGTGGCCGGTCACCGACGTCCAGACCACTGGGGCCGGCGACGTCTTCATGGTCGCCTACGTGGCCGCCAGAGCTCGGGCCGCGACGCCGCGCGAGTCAGCCGAGAGCGCGAGCGAGATCGTTGCGCGGATGCTCGAAGCGCGTCGCACCGGCCGGATCACGCCTCGTGTCGGCTAGCTGTTGGAGGCGCCGACGGCGGCCGCGATCATGTCGATGGCCTCCCGTTCGGCGTCGCTGACGGCGGTGTCGCCCTCCCGGTGGGCGTTGGCCACCTTCTCGGCCAGGGTGAGCACGAACCGCCGGTAGTCATCCACCTCGTCCGGGGTCGCCTTGCGCTCGAGCAGCGCGATCGCGTCGCGCAGATGCTGCAGACCGTGCTCCCTCAGCTCCTCGGCCGACTTGTAGCGGGTGTGATCGACCTCGGGCTTCGCCGAGACGATCTCGTCCAGCAGCTGGCTGGCTCCGTGTTGCTGGCGCGCCTCGGCGTAGGCCTTGGCCATCGCCAGGGTCTCGCGGATCGTGCCGCCGCGCTGTGCGGTGACCACGATCATGCCCGCGCTCGGTGGTCCCTCGAGGACCTGCTCCCATTCCTCCGGCGTGAAGTCGGCTTTGCTCGTCATGTCAGGAGTTTGGCAGGACCTGGACCTTGAGGCCTTCGCCGGCTCGCATCGCCGCCAGCGCATCCTCGAACTCGTCGAGCGGGAAGGTGTGGGTGAGCAGCGGCTCGGTCTGGATGGTGCCGCTACGCAGCAGCTCGATCGCCTGAACGAATGTGTAGAGCACGGCCATCGAGCCGACCAGGGTGATCTCGTCGTTGTAGATCCGGAAAGGCGAAATCTCGACGCGCGCCTCCTCGGGCGCGACGCCGAAGATCATCAGCTTGCCGCCCCGGCGAACCGCCCCGAGCGCCTGCTGCACCACCGGGGCCACGCCTGTGGCATCGACCACGATGTCAAAGCCGTCCCCGTGATCGCCCATCGCCGCCTTCACCTCCGTCTCGACCGCGCTCGCTCCCAGCGAGCGGGCGAGCTCGAGCCGACGCTCGTTGCGGTCGACCACGGTCACGCTCGCAGCGCCGCCCTGCCCTAACAACTGGAGCAGCAACAGGCCCATCGTCCCGGCGCCGGTGACCAGCACCGAGTCGCCGGTGTCCGGCTCGAGCCGGCGCATGCCGTGCACGGCGCAGGCCAGCGGCTCCACCAAGGCCCCGGTGCGTGCGGAGGTTCCCTCGGGCAGCTCGTAGGCATTGCGGGCCGGGGCCTTGACCAGCTCGGCGAACGCCCCGTCGACGGTGTCGCCGATCGCGTTCCAGTTGCGGCAGAGGTTCCCGCGCTGGACGCGGCAGTAGTCGCAGTGGCCGCAGAACAGCGAGGGGTCGACCGCGACGTGGGCGCCAACAGCGATGTCCTGCACCTCGCTGCCGACGCTCACCACCTCGCCGGCGAACTCGTGGCCGGGCACGATCGGGTAGGGGGTGGGGGGGAACTCGCCCTCGGCGATGTGGACATCGGTGCCGCACATCCCGCACGCGCCGACGCGGACGACGATCTCGTCTGGGCCGGCCTCGGGGTCGGGTCGCTCTTCGATCGAGAGCTCGCCCGGCTGCTGCCAGACCGCCGCCCTCATCTCTCCCGACCGGACGCGTTTAGCCGGTGCATACGCGGGAAGTCTTACCCACGCACCGGCAGTGCCAATCTTGAGGAGGAGAGGTATCGCCAGGAGTTTGCGTCTCGTGGCAGCGGCAGCGCCGGTGGTCCTGGCGCTCGCGCTCTCCGGCTGCTCAGTCGCCGGGGCTGGAGGCGGCGGTGGCGCCGGACCGCATGGCGTGGCCCTGCGCGTGGCGATCGTGGCCAACCCGCAGATGCAGGACGTCGAAGCACTGACCAGCGCCTTCCAGAAGCAGAACCCGGACATCAAGGTCAACTACGTGACCCTGCCGGAGAATGAGTCGCGGGCGAAGATCACCGCCTCGGTCTCGACCAAGAGCAACGAGTTCGACGTGGTGATGATCTCCAACTACGAGACGCCGATGTGGGCGCGCTACGGGTGGATCGCCGACCTACAGCCCTACATCAGCCGCACCCAGGGCTACGACGAGAGCGACTTCATCCCCTCGATCCGCGATGCCCTCTCCTATCGAGGGCACATGTACTCAGTCCCGTTCTACGGTGAGTCCTCGTTCCTGATGTACCGCAAGGACCTGTTCGCGAAGGCAGGGCTGAAGATGCCCGCCCATCCGACCTGGACGCAGGTGGCCGGCTTCGCACGCAAGCTGACCGACAAGAAGACCGGCACCGCGGGGATCTGCCTGCGCGGTCAGTCGGGCTGGGGGCAGGTCCTGGCTCCGCTGGACACGGTGATCAACACGTTCGGTGGCAGTTGGTACAACGACAGGTGGCAGGCTCAGTTGACCTCAGCCCCGGTGAAGCGGGCCGTGAACTTCTACGTCGACCTGCTGAAGAATTACGGCGAGCCGGGCGCTGCGGGCGACGGCTTCGCGGAGTGCGCGACGCAGTACGGCCAGGGCAAGGCGGCGATGTGGTACGACGCGACCTCGGCGGCCGGAACGGTAGAGGACAAGTCGACCAGCACGGTGGTGGGCAAGACGGGCTACGTCTCGGCGCCGATGCTGAAGACCCCGCATGCCGGATGGCTCTACTCCTGGTCGCTTGGCGTTCCAGTCACCTCGCCCAACAAGCAGGCCGCCTGGCGCTTCATCTCATGGGCGACCTCGAAGGCCTACATCAGGCTCGTCGGTTCGAAGCTGGGCTGGGCCAGTCTGCCGCCCGGCAGCCGGCTCTCCACCTACTCGATCCCGCAGTACCGACAGGCGGCCAAGGCGTTCGCGCCTCAGACGCTGAAATCGATCGAGGAAGCCACCCCGAACCACCCCACAGTCGGCCCGGTGCCCTACGTTGGCGTGCAGTTTCTCGACATCCCCGAGTTTCAGGATCTGGGCACCCGGGTCAGCCAGCAGGTGACCGCGGCGATCGCCGGGCAGGAGTCGGTGTCGAGCGCGCTGTCGACTTCGCAGTCGTACGCCAAGACGGTGGGTAAGGAGTACCACAAGTAATGGCCACCACCACCGCCGACCGAGCCGTTCACCTGCCCGGCGCCGAGGGTCAGAACCGCCGCGCGAGTGAGAGCTGGATCCGCCGGATCCCGCTGATGCCTGCGCTGCTGTTCACGATCGTGGTGACACAGATCCCGTTCCTGCTCACCGTCTACTACTCGCTGCAGTCCTGGAACATCGCCAAGCCGGGCTCGCCGCACTGGGTCGGGCTGCGGAACTACTCCGACGTGTTCTCCGACCCCGTCTTCTACGGCGCGCTGCTGCACACGGTCGAGATCACCTTCGGCTCGGTGTTGATCGCGACGGTGCTCGGGCTCGGGCTCGCCGTGCTGCTCGATCGCAAGTTCTTCGGCCGCGGGCTCGTCCGCACGCTGCTGATCTCACCGTTCCTGATCATGCCCACCGCGGCCGCACTGCTGTGGAAGACGACGATGTTCGATCCTGTGTACGGGATCGTCAACTGGGTGATCGGATGGTTCGGCGCCAGTCCCGTGGCCTTCGTCAGCGCCCATCCGATGGCCTCGGTGATCACCACAGTCGTTTGGCAGTGGACGCCGTTCGAGATGTTGATCCTGCTGGCGGGGCTGCAGAGCCAGCCGCGGGACGTGCTGGAGGCGGCCCGCGTCGACGGCGCCACCGCGTGGAAGAGCTTCCGCGAGATCACGCTGCCCCACCTGCGCTCCTACCTCGAGCTCGGCGTCCTGCTCGGCTCGATCTACGTCGTCAACACCTTCGACGCGATCTACATGATCACCCAGGGCGGTCCGGGAACTGCCACGACAAACCTGCCGTTTTACATCTACCAGCGCGCGTTCCAGGGGTTCGACATCGGTCAGGCCGCCGCCCTGGGCGTGGTCACCGTGGTCGGCACGATCATCGTGGCCACGATCGCGCTGCGCACGGTGTTCCGGCTGTTCATCGAGAACGAGGCGCGCGGCTGATGGCCACCGTCGCGGCCCGCGCGCCGAGCACCCGGCAACGGCGACGGCGATCGCTGCGCGAGCGCCTGGGCGGTGTCGCCTGGGCCACGGTGGCCTGGTTCGCGGCGATCATCTTCTTCTTCCCGGTCTTCTGGATGGTGCTGACGTCGTTCAAGTCCGAGTCCGCCGCCTACACCAACCCGCCGAAGTTCATCTTCCACCCGACGCTGGATCAGTACAAGGCCGTGTTCAGCGCCGGGATGGGACCGTTCCTGGCCAACTCGGCGATCGCCACCGTGGTCTCGGTGCTGCTGGTGCTGCTGCTGGCCACGCCGGCGGCGTACGCGCTGTCGATGCGGCCCGTCGGACGTTGGCGCGATGCGCTGTTCTTCTTCATCTCGACCAAGATGCTGCCGGTGGTGGCGGCGATCGTGCCGATCTACCTGGCGGTACGGGACATAGGAATGCTCGACAGCATCCCCACCCTGATCGTGCTCTACACGGCGATGAACCTGCCGATCGCGGTTTGGATGATGCGCTCGTTCTTCCTCGAGGTGCCAAGCGAAATACTGGAGGCGGCGCGGATGGACGGCGCCGATCTGCGCCACGAGCTGACCGAGGTGGTGTTGCCCGTCGTGGCGCCGGGGCTTGCGGCGACCGCATTGATCTGCGCGATCTTCGCCTGGAACGAATTCTTCTTCGCGCTCAACCTGACCTCCATCCGCTCGGCGACGATGCCCGTCTTCCTGGTCAGCTTCGTCACCAGCGAGGGCCTCTTCTGGGCCAAGCTGGCCGCGGCGGCGACGCTGGCGTCCGTGCCGGTGCTGATCGCCGGCTGGATCGCTCAGCGCCAGCTGGTGAGAGGGCTGTCGATGGGAGCGATCAAGTGATGCCAACCCGCAGGAGGACCAACCGATGGCCGAGGTGACCTATCACGACGTCTGCTGTCGGTACCCGGGCAGCGACAAGCTCGCGGTCGACCACCTCAGCCTGGAGGTGCCGGATGGCGGCTTCATGGTGTTGGTGGGTCCGTCGGGTTCGGGCAAGACCACCGCGCTGCGGCTGCTGGCCGGGCTGGAGGAGCTGAGCGACGGAACGATCGAGATCGACGGCCGGGACGTCAGCGGGGTCGACTCGCGCGACCGGGATATCGCGATGGTGTTCCAGAACTACGCCCTGTATCCCAACAAGACGGTGGGCGAGAACATCGGCTTCTCGCTGAAGATGCACGGCACCGACCGCGAGGAGCGCGACAAGCGGGTCCGCGAGGCCGCGCAGATGCTGGACATCGAGGAGCTGCTGGATCGCAAGCCCCGCCAGCTCTCGGGCGGCCAGCGCCAGAGGGTGGCCATGGGCCGGGCGATCGTCCGCCGGCCGAAGGCGTTCCTGATGGACGAGCCGCTGTCCAACCTCGACGCGAAGCTGCGAGTGCAGACGCGCGTGCAGATCGCCGAGCTCCAACGCCGGCTGGAGACGACAACCGTGTACGTGACCCACGACCAGGGGGAGGCGATGACGTTGGGCGACCGGGTCGCCGTGCTCAAGGACGGCAAGCTGCAGCAGTACTCGCCGCCGCGGGAGCTCTATGACAATCCGGTCAACGCGTTCGTGGCCGGTTTCATCGGTCTGCCCCAGATGAACCTGATCCGCCTGCCGCTGAGCGACGGCTCGGTCAAGCTCGGCTCGCAGACGATCAAGCTGCCCCAGAAGCTGGCGCAGGATGCCGGGGAGCGCAGCGCCAACGAGATCATCGTCGGAATCCGGCCCGAGCACGTGGCGGTGACCGACGACTCCGGTGAGGGAGTCCCCGGCGAGGTGGTGCTGGTCGAGTCGCTGGGCGCCGATTCCTACGTGCACGCCTCAATCGAGGGGACGGATACGAAGTTCGTGGCGCGGACCGAGGGATACGACTCCCGGCGACCCGGGAGCAACCTCCGGCTGCGCATCGACCCGGAGCGGATCTTCGGCTTCGACGCGGAGTCCGAGGAGCGCCTCGGTGGCGGGTCGGACAATGGGAGCGGCAACGGCGGCGCTCCGGAGCCGGCGGCCGACCCCAGCAGTCGGGACCCGGCTCAGGCGCGCTGAGCTCGGCTGATCGCTTAGGGTGGCGCCTCGATGAGCGAGGCCGAGGAGACGTTCGCGCAGCTGACCGGCGGTCTGGACTACCCGATGCTGATCGTGACCACCGTCGCCGGCGACGAGCTTGCCGGTTGTCTGGTCGGCTTCGCCTCCCAGTGCAGCATCGATCCGCCGCGGTTCGTGGTGTTCATATCGAACAAGAATCACACCCTGCGAGTCGCCAATCGCGCCGATGCGCTGGCCGTGCACATCGTTCCTGAGACGTCGTTCGATTTGGCTCGGGTGTTCGGGAGCGAGACGGAGGACGAGGTGGACAAGTTCTCGCGCTGCCGGTGGCACGTCGGCCCAGGTGGCCTGCCACTACTCGATGAGTGCGGCCGCTGGTTCGCTGGCACGATTCTCGAGCGGCGACCGGTCGGCGATCACGTCGGCTTCATGCTCCGGCCGTTTGCCGCGGGCAGCGACCGCCGCTCGGACACGCTCAGCTTGCAGCGAGCGAAAGAGCTCGACCCGGGCCACGAGGCTTAGCAGCTGGCTGGTATGAGGCGGGGTTTCGGGTTCTGGCTCGGCGCGATCGTGGCCGTCGGCGTCGTTCTGCGCGTGCTGTACACGGTGCTGATGGCGCCCTGGCCTCCGCCGGTCGGCGATGACGCGTTGTTCTACCACTTCGAGGCGCTCGTCCTCGCGCATGGCCGGGGTTTCATCAGCGTCGACTATGCGCTGCTCGGAGTCACGAGGCCGTCGGCAGCGCACCCACCCCTATACCCGTTGATGCTCGCCGGGCTGGCCAAGCTGGGCGGTACGGGTCAAGAGGCGCAGCGGCTCATGGGAAGCGCTTTCGGCGCCGGTACGATCGTGGCGGTCGGGCTCATGGGGCGCCGCCTTGCGGGCGCGCGGGTCGGGCTGGTGGCTGCGGGGATCGCCGCCGTGTATCCGATGCTCATCACCGCGGACGGCGCTCTGCTCAGCGAGACCCTGTATGGGTTGCTGGTCGCGCTATCTCTTCTCAGCGGGTACCGGTTGATGGACGCTCCCGGCGGCAGGCGGGCGGTGTCGCTCGGGGTGCTGCTCGGATTGACGATCCTCACCCGCGGCGAAGCGGTGCTGCTGGTCCCGCTGTTGCTCGCCCCGATCGTTCGCCGTCCCCGCGGCGGACGCGCCGCGCTGATCGCATGCTGTGCCGCTGTCGTCGTGATCGCGCCCTGGACGGTTCGCAACTGGATCGTCTTCGATCAGTTCGTCCCGATCTCGACCAACTCGGCGTCGGCGATCGCCGGCGCCAACTGCCACTCCACGTTCTACGGCAGCAAGATCGGGAGCTGGGACAACGCGTGCATCAAGCCCTACCCCGGCAACGAGGCGGCCGCGCTCGACCGCGCTCAGTCGGACGGCGTGCACTACGCCCTGCACCACTTGGGACGGCTGCCGATCGTCGCCGCCTCACGCCTGGCACGCGTCTGGGGACTCAGACGGAACCTGCTGCCAGGCAGCAAGCTGGTCCAGCTCCCAGATCGATCGGCGATCGCGCTCGAGCTCGGCTTCGTGATGTATTACGTGCTCGTGCTGCTTGGCATCTACGGTTTCGTCCTGCTGTTACGGCGGGCGGTTCCGGCGTGGATCCTGATCAGCCCGTTCATCCTGGTGACCGTCAGCGCGATCATCATCTACGGCGACGTCAGATTCCGCGAGCCGGCTGAGCCGGCGCTCGTCGTTCTGGCGGCGATCGGCGCCGATCATCTCTGGCGACGTCACACGCACCGCGGCGATGACGCATTAGATCGGCGACCTCAGCCAGGGGTGCCATAAGCTTGTGCCGTGCCGTTCACGCTCAAGAACCTCAAGGAGGACCTGGAGGACGTCGGGTCCAAGTTTGACGGCGCGCCGGACCTGGAGTTTCGCCTGGCGACCCGCGCGCTCGAGCTCGAGAAATCTGGCCTGAGCTACCAGCGCGTCCCGCCCGGCTACCGCTTTCCCTACGGCCATACGCACAAGCAGCAGGAGGAGGTGTACGTGGTCGTGCGTGGGAGCGGGCGGATGAAGGTCGACGACGAGATCGTCGAGCTCAAGGAATGGGACGCGGTGCGCGTCCCGCCCGGTCTGTGGCGAGGCTACGAGGCCGGGCCGGAGGGCCTCGAGATCCTCGTCATCGGCGCGCCCAGCCTCGGGGAGGCTCCGCGCGAAGACGTCGATGGCCGCCGCGACTGGTGGGCTGACTAGCATGATGGTGAATTCGGCAGGCGATCGGCGGTTGGCCCGCGGCGCGAGTGCGGCGGTTCCGCGGCTGGCTCGTGTCGGCACCCTGGGGGTGGCATTGGTGGCGACGGCACTGGTGTCGGCCTTCACCGCCGCGGCCGCCGCCGGCCTGACGCCTCCCGGACAGGACTCGTTCTACCGGTACTCCCGGCCGCTCGGGAGGATCGCCCCGGGCACGGTGCTGCGCACCCGTTCGGTCTCGGTGACCGGAGTGAGCGTCCCGGTTACCGCCACCCAGATCCTGTACCGGACGAGCGGTGAACTCGGGCAGCCGACGGTCACGGTGACGACGCTCATCCGCTCCACCACCTCGGCCCTCACCCCGACGAAGATCGTCTCGTATCAGTCGGCATACGACGCGCTTGGCGCGCAATGCGATCCGTCTTACACCCTGCAGGGCGGCGGTCCGGCGGGCGACGTCACCCGCTCGCAACTCGTCTTCATCTCCAACTACGTCACGAGCGGCTACGCCGTCCTGGTCCCCGACTACGAGGGGGAGGGCCTGGACTGGACCGCCGGGCAGGAATCGGGCTACGACACGCTCGATAGCATCCGCGCCGCCGAGCGGTACCTGCACCTGCAGGCGAGGACAACGCCGGTCGGTATCACCGGCTATTCCGGCGGATCGATCGCCACCGAGTTCGCCGCCGAGCTCGCTCACAGCTACGCGCCGTCGTTGCACATCGTGGCCGCGGCGGCCGGGGGCGTCCCGGTCGACCTGCTGCACAATCTCACCTACATCAATGGGAGCCCGAGCTGGGCCTCGACGATTCCGCCCAGCACCGTCGCCACCGCCCGGGCGGTCGGCCTGAACCTTCGGCCGGCGCTGTCAGCCTACGGCCGGCAGCTGACAGGCCAGGTGAAGCACGCGTGCATCGCGCAATTCCTCGGCCGCTATCCGGGACTGACCTACCAGAAGCTCTTCAAGCCCCAGTACGCAGACGTGCTGAAAGCGCTCCCGAGCTTTGTCTCCGTCGGCGACCACTTGATCATGGGCCGCAGCGGCACGCCGAGGATGCCGATGCTCCTGGGCGTCGGCAATGCCGACGGAACTGGTGACGGCGTGATGATCAGCCGGGATGTCCGGCAGCTCGCCTACGAGTACTGCCGCCGCGGCGTCTCGGTGCAGTTCCACGAGTACACCGGCGACACGCACACGCTCGCAGCGGTGGCCTTCGAACCCCAGGCAGCGGCCTTCCTGGCACAGCGACTGAACGGACAGCCGGCGGTCAACGGCTGCGCCTCGATCACGCCAGGCAATTCGCTCGCCCCGACGCCGGTTCCGCGGTCGAAGCTGCTGCGCTTCAGTTGGCGCGGCCTCCGCGCCGCGGCGCGCGGGATCGCCGTGCACATGCGGGCGACCCACGGAACGCGGCGGGACGTCAGCATCATCCTGAAGCGCCAGGGCGCGGTGGTCGCCCGCGTTCACCGCGCGCGGGTGGGGACTACGACGCAGACGCTGATCCTCCGCGCCAACGGTCGGATGCCGCCGCCAGGTGACTACACGGTGACCGTGTCGGTGAACGGCGGGTCCCTGATCTGGCAGGACCATCACGTGGGATAGGCGATTGATTCCGCGGCCTGCCGTTTTGGCGCGTTCACGACCTCAAGAACTGCTCGGCGGACGCGCCGAAGGGTCGCTGTGGTCTCCCCGGTCGCTGACCTGCAGTTCCTCCCGCATACCGAAAGGAACTGCAGGAGACAGACGAATGGGGGACGTAGAGGTCCTTACCCCACGAGTAAGTAAGTGTGCACTAGATGACGGAAAGCCACTACTTCAATCAATCTCGACGTGGCGCCTATTCAACGGCAGCCGAGAATCAACTCTGTGGCTCGAGCTGGATCTTGACGGCGGGCTGGCCGTCGATGCCCGATGCGGCGGCTCGGAATGCCAACTCGGCCTGATCCAGCGGGAAGGACCGGGTGACCAGCCGCCCGACGGGCACCTGGCCGCCGGAGATCAGGTGGATCGCCCGCTCGACGTCCTCGCGTGTGTACATCGCGGTGCCCTGCAGTCGGAGCTCTCGGTCCTGCACGAGGTGCAGCGGGATCGACACCGGCCCGCGGGGCACGCCCTCGACGACGACGGTGCCGCCCTTGAGCGCGAGCTCGATGGCCTGCTCGATCGAGCTCTGGATCGAGACGCAGTCGAAGACAACGTCGGGTCGCCAGGGAAGCCCCGCGCGAATCTGGCCGACGGCGTCGCCCGCCGTCGGGTCGACGACGAGGTCGGCCCCCAGATCCCGTGCGATCGCGCGCTTTCCCTCCAGCGGATCGGTGACGGCGATCGCGGCGGCACCGCCGGCGCGGGCGGTGAGCATCGTGAGCAGCCCGATCGAGCCTGCCCCCAGGACGGCCACCGTGCGGTCCCGCACGCCCTCGGCAACTCGGACGGCGTGCGTCGCCGTCGAGAGCGGCTCGACCATCGCCGCCTCGGCCATCGTCATCTCGCCGGGCATCCGATGAAAGCGCTCCGCCGGCGCCACGAATGCATCGGCGAGCGCGCCGCTGGTCTGGCAGCCCACCACCTGCAGGTGCTCGCACAGGTTGTAACGGCCGGTTCGGCAGTAGAAACACTGGTGATCGACGAGGTTCGGCTCGAGCAGGACCGCGTCGCCGGGGGCGAAGCCCTCGACCCCGTCGCCGACTGCGTCGACTAACCCGGCGGCCTCGTGGCCGGGCACCACGGGGAGCTCTATGAACGGGTGCTCGTCGGCGAAGGCGTGCAGGTCAGAGCCGCAGATCCCCACCGCCTGCGCGCGGACGCGCAGCTCGCCCGGACCCGGCTGTGGCAGTGGGCCCTCCTCGATCCGCAGCTGTCCCGCCGCGGCCAATACGACCTGACGCATGCCGTCTCCTTCCGCCGGTCTGCCTCCAGAACTCTCTTTCCGGCCTGCGGTGACGGTAAACGCTCGTAACCCAGCCAAGGCACGCCCGGGACGACACCGAGCGTAGGATGACCCCGGTGAGCAAGCTGTACGGCGGTGTCGAAACGGGCGGTACCTGGTGTGTCTGCGCGGTGGGCAGCGGGCCCGACGAGATCGTCCACGAGCAGCAGTTTCCGACCTCCGAGCCCGAGGAGACGCTGGCCCAGATCGTTCGGTTCTTCGAGGATGCCCCGGCGACCGAGGCGGTGGGCATCGGCTCCTTCGGTCCCGTCGACCTCGACCCGAGCTCGCCGACCTGGGGCTACGTCACGACGACCCCGAAGCCGGGCTGGCAGCAGGTTGCGGTGGCCACCGTGATCCGCGATCGGCTCGGCGTGCCCGTCGCGTTCGACAACGACGTGACGGCGGCGGCGGTGGGCGAGCATCGTTGGGGGGCCGGCCAGGGCGTCGGGGCCCTCTGCTACCTGACCGTCGGCACCGGAATCGGCGCCGGATTGCTCATCGACGGTAAGCCCTGGCACGGTCTCGTCCATCCGGAAGTCGGGCACATCCGCATCCCGCGCGAGCGCGATCGCGAGCCGTTCGCCGGCACCTGCCCGGTCCACGGTGACTGCTGGGAGGGCCTCGCATCGGGGACGGCGATCGAGAAGCGCTGGCAGGTTGCGGCCGAGGAGCTTCCTGGTGACCACGAGGCCTGGGAGATCGAGGCGGATTACCTAGCGCTGGGGATCCTCAGCATCGTCATGGTCGCCTCGCCGGAACGGGTGATCGTGGGAGGCGGCGTGCTCGAGCAAGGTCAGCTTCTCGGGAAGGTCCAGCAACGACTGCGGGAGCTGGTCGCCGGTTACCTCCAGACCCCCCTGCTCGGCGAGGAGATCGGTTCGTATCTCGTCTCACCAGCGCTGGGCGATCGGGCCGGCGTGCTCGGGGCGATCGCGCTGGCGCAGGAAGTCCAGTAGCCCGAGGCGGCACGTCCCGCAGGAAGTCAAGTAGCCCGAGGCGGCACGTCCAGGGCCGGATTGCGGTCGAAGAAGCCGACGGGCTTCAGCCAGAAGGAGACAGTGTCGACGGACATGACCGGCCACTCCTCGGGCCGGGTGATGTGGTGGATGCCGAAGACGTACCAGAGCACGATGTCGGTGGCCTCGATTGCGCGGTTCTGCGCCGTCCAGACGGGTAGCCCGCGATCCTCGCGGCTCTGCACGATGAACTCTCCGCAGGGCCAGCGCTCCTCCTCCCGGAACGGCGTCACCCACAGCGTGTGTCCGATCGCCTGAGCACGGTGGAATACGGGCGATTCGGGATCGAGCATCGGCGGGAAGCACGCGCCCGGCACGAGCTTGTAGCCGACCGGTGTGCCCAGCCGGTTGCGCGCCTGTTCGTTGATCACCGTCCAGGCGCGCTGACTGCCCCAGTCGTAGTCCTGCATCCCCTCCTGCTCGGTCCGCAGCGGCGTCGAGCGCTGCACGATCGCCAGGCCGTGCGGATTCTCGGGTCCGATCGGCAACGCCTCGGACTCGGTCGCCAGCACCGTGTTCCGCTCTCCGTCGACGTCCAGGTCAAGCCGTGCCACGAGGAAGTGCTGGTGAAACGGCGCGTAGGTGCGCTCGTCGACCAGCGTCCCGTACGGTGGCTGCTGTCCCTCCGGGAAGTTGGTCGTGACCATGATGCCCGTGGCGCGGACCTCGGACTCGATGTTGCCGTCCTGGTACAGGCGCCAGTACACGAGGTACTCGTAGTTGCCGACAGTGACGTGGAATGAGACGACAAGCCGACGCTGGCGGCGGGTCTCGGCTCCGAAGTGGGAGTCGACGTGCTTCCACAGAACGCCGTTGTCCTCCTCGTGGATGCAGATCGCGTTTCGGATCGTGTACGGCTCGCCCCTGGTGTCGTGCAGCACCGCGTCGAGGTAGGCGATCTCGCCGAGGCAGTCACAGCCGAGCTCGAGCGAGGTGGTCATGAAGCCGAGGCCCCACTCGCCGATGTCGAATGCGGTGCGGCGGTAGTGGTCGGGGGAGGGGTCGCGGTAGGGAACCACCATCTCGGCGAACGAGAGCCGATGCGCCACCGAGCGCGTACGGCCGTCGTCGTCATAGCCGACCGTGTGCAGGACGAGACCCTCGCGGTAGTTGAAGCCGATGCGCAGCGACCACTTCTGCCACCGCAACAGGTTCCCCTCGAGGGTGAACGAAGCGCCCTCTGGCTGCGCGATCTCGAGCGGCTTGATGTCCTCGCGCAGCCGCTGTCCAGGGACCAGGCGCGGGACGTACTCGCCCATCGTGTCCGGCATGTCGACGCCGCCGTCGTCCTCGATCTCGAGCAGCTCCATGCGGTTGAGGTCGACGATCACGTGCAGACCCGACACCGGGTTGGCGTACGGGCTCGAGCCCTCCGCCCGGCGATACCAGACGTCGGCCCAGCCAAGCCGGCGGTCGGTGTATTCCTCGGGCAGTAGGTGGGCGCCGTAGGCCCAGGTCTCGATCAGCACGCGATCCATGTCCGTGATCCCGCGGCGGCCCAGCGCCTCGATCACCCGGGGCTCGCCCCGGAGCGCCCGGTCGGCCTCGTTGAACTCGTCGACGGTCATGTTCGGCTGCCCGTCCGGTTCGTGGCGCCACTCGAGGACGCGATCGTCGGTGAGTGAGACCAGCGCCTTGTACGCTTTCCCGTCCTCGCAGTTCCAGCACACGACCCGGGCTTCGCGCGTCACCGGCGCGCCGGGCGAAAACTCACGTACCGCCTGCTTGGACGGCTCGCGCAGCTCGAGCGAGGCGAACCGCCAGCGCTCGTTCACGCCCTCCTCGCGCCGCAGGATCGCCACCGCCTCCCGGATCTCCTCAGCGTTGAGCGGATCAAGCGGGTGGCCGGTCATATTGCCTGCAAGGCGGTGACGCCTAGGCGAGAACCTCGGTCTCCGTCACTGGCCGGGCGTGGCATTAGGACCCGGTGGGGGTGGATGCGATCCGGTGCCGTGGACGGAGTACCAGAGGAGCCTGTCGAACACGTCCTGGGGGAGTTGGTCCGGGTGGACGAAGTCGCGGCCCCGACTCAAGGCACGGTTGGCCGCCGTGTTGGCATTTCGACTGAGCAGTGGGTACGTCGGCGCTCGGACCTTGTAGCGGGCCGCGTTGGAGGGGGTCGGCTGGAAGGCGTCGTACATCGGCGTCGCGACCGCGTCGGGCAGCCCGAGTGGCTTCATCCCCAGGATCAGCTCGATCGAGCGGATGACCGACAGCATGTCGTAGCGCGTTCTGATCACGGCTCCGCGCTTTGCGTACGGGCTGAAGACACCGGCGGGCATGCGGTGGGCATCGACGTGGTCGGCGCCGTCCTGGGAGTCGTCCTCGATCGTGAAGATCGCCGAGGACCGCCACACCTTGGAGTGCGAGATGAGGTCGACGATCTGCCCGAGGCCGTAGTCGTTCTCGGCCACCATCGAGCGCGGGGTGCGCGTGCCCGGCGAGACGCCGGTGGTGTGGTCACTCGGTAGCACCATGTAGTTGAAAGCGGGCACCGCGCCCGACGCGACCTGCTGCTCGAACGCCGTCTTGAAGCAGGAGAAACGCGACTCTGAGCTGGGTGAGGCCCCGGCTGGAATCGAGGAGTCGAACGTCTCCTTCTGCAGGTGGGCGAGACTGGCGGCGATCGAATCGGTGCCAATCGAGAGATCGTTCGGATAGCAGCCGAATGGATACCCGAGGTTCGAACGGGCGAACTTTTGGGTTTCCAGCTTGCCCTGCGACGGGGTGGCGTCCTTATCGACGACGCCGACGATCTTCAGCACGTTCGGCGGCACCGTGCCGGCGACCGCCTCGCCGTAGTTGAAGTACGAGATTCCCTGATGCTGGGCACGGTCGAACAGGAACCCGGTTCCCGGCCAGCTGATCGTGTAGGCCCCGAAGTCATACGGCCGGTCGCGCCCCGCGTAGTTCTGTTCCCAGTTCCGCTGCGTGTAATCGGAGACCGCCGCCGCGCTGGTCCAGAAGTGGCCGTCGATCGACGCCTCGGAGTTGGCATAGACATGGTCGAGCAATGGGAAGCGGCGCACGAGCGCGTGGATGTTGGGGGTGATCCGCTTGCCGAACAGGGCCAGGGCGGGAGCGCCGTCCCCGCGCCGGTCATCGCCGAGGACCTGATCGTAAGTGCGGTTCTCACGGATGATGAAGAACACGTGCTTGATCGGACCGCCCCTGCGCAGCGGAGTCCGCTTGGGAGCCGCCTGGGAGTTGGCAGGGATCACCTGACGGTTGGCCAGCCGCGTGAACACGCGGAGCTGTCGATCGCTCGGGAACGGCAGGATGCCCGCACGGCCGGAGCTGAGCACGGCGGTTCCCGGGTGCGCGAGCAGGTTGTTGTCGTTGGTGGCGAGCGGATTGGGGCCGTTCGGATTCGGGCCGGCGCCGAGGCCCTTGGCGGCGATCCACAGCAGGCGGTTGCGGGTGCTCTGAACGTCGGCGGGATAGGCCGCGGTCGGGATTCGGCCGAGTGGTCTGCCGGAAGGCAGCGCGAACACGGCGAGCTCGTCCGCGGCTGACTCGGCGGCGATGAGCCGGCGGCCGTTCGGCGTCACCGCGACGGCAACGGGGGACTCCCCGCCGCCCTGCAAACGGTCGACCGAGAGCACTCGGTCGAGCCTCATGCGTTTCGTGTCGATGACGGCGACCTGATCCTCGTTGGCGATCGCAACGTACGCGCGTGAGGTCTTGGGGTTCAGCACGATCCCCTCGGGGTGGGACAGGTTCACGCCTACCTGGATGTCCTTGACCTTGGTCGCGGTGGCGAGCGCGACCACCGACACCGTGCCCGGCCCCTCGTTCGAAACCAATCCGGTGCGGCCCCCCGGCAAGATCGCCGCGCCGTACGGGTACTGACCGGTGGGGACATACCGGACCGCGTGCGAGCGGGTGTCGACGACGGCCGCGGCGTCGGCGAGGTTGAGCGGCACGAGCAGCGTTCGACCGTCCGAGGACACAGCCAGCCGGTCCGGCCACGATTCCTGTCCTGACTTCTTCGGTGGGAAGGCTTGCGGGACCGGCGCCGAGGCGGGTGGCGGCACGGCGATCGTCCCCGTCTCAGCGGCTCTGCCGCTCCGGCGGTTGTAGCGGAAGACGTGGATCACGTCACCGCCGCGACCCCGGAGACGGGGCCGCATCTGATCGGTGTCGGTCGAGTCCGGGATTCCGGACACGTAGACCAGGGAGCGTTTGCCGTCGATCGTGATCCCGCCGGAGGCGCCCGGGAGCGGGAGCGTCTGGATCACGCGCGGGTTCTTGCCGCCGAGCGCCACGATCCGGATGTCGTTCAACGCCCGCCCGGTCGACACGGTCCAGTAGAAGCGCCCGTCAGGGGTGAGCGCCCCGCCGGTCGGGAAATGGCCGAGGGTCACGAGTCGGCCCGGCGGTCGCAGCAAGCGGCCGTTGCCCGTGATGTGCAATGCAGGACCGATCCGGCCCGAGCCGACGATATCGGCCGCGATCGCCGCTCCGGCTAGGACGGCGGCCGCCGCCAATGCGATCAAGAAACCACGAGACCTGACCAAGGTCCCGCCAACATATCCGAGGCGCAGCGGGTCGTGCTGTCCGATCTCCGCCGGGCCGCCCGACTGAGGACAACCGGGTCGGATCAGCCGTCGCGGATGATGCGCAGGATCACTGCGCGCGAGGTGTGACCGGCCGTCTCCAGGACCGCTCCGAGTTCGTCCTCACGTAGCTCCTCCGCGGCCTCGACCACGACGACGAGCGGCTCGACGCCGGTCCCGGCCTGCCCGATCACCCGGCGGACCTCGGCGGAGTCACGGACCAACGCCTCCGGCGAGGGCACGGACAAGACGACCTCGCCGGCGACCGACGCCTCGAGGTTGCCCTGGGGATCGGTCGGTCCGGCGATGACCACGACCTGTCCGCTCGCCACGCTAGCCGGCGCGTGCTCGCGCAGTTGCCGCTCGACCGCGCTGCCCTTCGGCAGTTGGACGATCAGGCGGGGATCGCCGGCCATGAACCGGCCCCGATTTCGCTTTCTAGAAGGTGCGTCATCAGCTGCAGTTGATGTGGATCAGGTGGAGCAGCCAACCGGCGGAGGCACTGGAGCGCTGGAGATCGACCGTGCCCGCGCAGTGCTTGGTGCCGTCGGTGCGCACCGAGGTCGTCCGGACGGCGACCGTGGCCGAATTGCCCGTCTGGCTCACTACGTTCGCGGAGTCAAATGTGATCGAGCGGTCGCCCGCCTGGCCGGCTTGGAAACTCTGGTAGCCGGCCAGTTGGTTGCGGAAGGTCGGGTCGGCCAGCGCCCACGCCTCGGGATAGCGGTGGGAGGCGGCCAGGGTGTAGAACGACTCCACCGACGAGACCGGGCTCGCGCTCGACCCGCTTGCGGGGGGCGAGATGGCCGCCGAGGATGAGGAGCCGCTCGAAGAGGGCTGCGAGGCGGGCGTCGTGGTCCCGGAACTGCTGCCGGACCCGGCCGATCCGCTCGAGCCGGCGGCCGATCCGCTCGAACCGGCGGCAGTACTCGTATCCGCTGCGCCCGCCCCAGCGGTGGCAGCCGCACCGGTTGCCTTCTTGGCCGGCGCGTGGGCCCGCCCGGCGCCGGGCTTGGAGCGGGGCGGCGCACTGGCCGTGCTCGGGTGCTTCGGGGATGAGCCGCCGCTCAGGACCACCGCGAGGACCACGGCCGCCGCCACGAGCGCCAGCAGGGCGGCCACCACGGGCCCACGCCGTGAGCGCGTGGCCGCCGGGTCGGGCGGACTCGAGGAGCGCGGCGACACCTGGGCCGGGGGCGGGGGCTGCCGCCGGGGCAGGGGAGTCAGTTGCCGCGCGGCGACCGGAGCCGGTGATGCCGCCTCGGGCACAGGGGCGACCGGAGCCGGCGATGCCGCCTCGGGCACAGGGGCGACCGGAGCCGGCGATGCCGACACGGGCACGGGAGCGACCGGAGCCGGCGATGCCGACTCGGGCACGGGCGCGGCCGGGGGCGGCGCCGGGACGGGCGCGGGCGCGACCGGGGGCGGCGCCGGCGCGGGGAATTGGACAGTTGACTCGGGCAACAGCGCCGCGCGCAGCCGCCCGGTCAGCTCGCTCGCCGACGGCGGCCGTTGTGCCGGGTCCCGGGACATGCCCCGCCGGAGCACCTGGGCAGCGTCCGAGGGCGCCTGCGGCCACGCCTTCTGGAGGTCGGGCGGCGGCTGCGTGGCGATCGCATGGGCCAGCGCGAGTGGGTTGGGCTCCCCGCGGGCCTTGCGGCCCGAGAGGACCTCGAAGGCCACGGCAGACAGCGCGTAGATGTCGATCGCCGATGTCGATTTCTGGTTATCGAGCTGCTCCGGGGCCATATACCTGAACGATCCGAGGATGGCGCCGGTCGTGGTGATCCGCGTGCGGTCCGAGACCGAGGCGATTCCCAGATCGGCGAGCTTGACCGTGCCGTCGGTGCCCAGCAGGATGTTGGCCGGCTTGACGTCGCGGTGAACGATGCCCTGGGCGTGGATGGCGTCGAGCGCGGCGCCGACGTTCTCGAGCACGCGAAGCGCCTCGGGAGCGGGGAGCTTGCCCTCCCGATTGAGCGCCTCGCTCAGCGTCTCACCCGGGATGTACTCCATCACGATCACCTGCTCGCCGTCCTCGGTGGCGACGATGTCGTAGATCGAGACCAGGTTGGGATGACTCAGGGACGCCCCGATCAGCGCCTCGCGGCGGAGGCGTGAGAGCCCGCGGACATCCCCGGCCACCGTCAGCCGCTTGAGGGCGACCTGTCGGCCCAGGACCCGATCCTCGGCCAGCACGACGGTCGCCATCCCGCCGGACCCCAGCGTGGAGACGGTGCGATATCGCTCGAGTGCGCTGCTGACGGCCACCGTCTACCGCCTACCCGTAGCGCGTAGCAAATTCACAGGGTTTGAAGGGACTGATTTCGGGTAGCCGGGCCCGTGAACGCGATCAAGGGCGCGCGTAGCGCCCGTGAACGCGACCTAGGGCGCGCGTACACGGACGAGAGGGAGATCAGGATGACTGTGCAGGGTTCTGGCTGGGTCGCTGCGCGCATCGCGGCGGGCATCACCGCGTTGGCGATCGCGATCGCCCTTCCGGCAGCGGCAAACGCTGCGGCACCCGCGCCGTTCGGCCATCCGTGCACCGCGCAGAATGGCGTTCGCTTCTGTCCCACCACCACGCTTCCCCAGCGAGTGCCCTCATTCGACGGCGTGCCGCTCGATGTCGACGTGACGCTCCCGGCGACGGGAAACGGCCCGTTCCCGACGATCGTGATGCTTCATGGCTGGGGTAACGACAAGACGTCGTTTGAGTCGGCGACCCCGGCCGGTGACGGCAACGAGACCTATGACTACAACAATGCCTACTACGCCCAGCACGGCTATGCCGTCGTGAACTACAGCTCGCGCGGGTGGGGCAACTCGTGCGGCTCGCCCAGCTCGCGGACTCCGGACTGCGCGCGGGGCTGGATCCATCTGGCCGATCAGCGCTACGAGGCGCGCGACACCCAGTATCTGCTCGGGCTGCTGGTCGACCAGGGCATTGCCAACCGCAACGGGCTGGGCGTCACCGGCATCTCCTATGGCGGCGGTCAGAGCATCGAGCTGGCTTATCTCAAGAATCGCATCCGCCGCCTCGACGGTAGCTTTGCGCCATGGACGAGCCCGGCCGGCAGGTCACTGTCGATCCGCGCGGCGTACCCCCGCTGGCCCTGGTCGGATCTGGTCGACGCGCTGCTTCCGAACGGACGCTTCCTCGACACGCAGGTCGCGCCTCCGCTGCAGAGCCGCAACCCGTTCGGGGTGGAGATACAGAGCTATGTGACGGGGCTCTACGCGCTCGGACAATCGAAGGGTTACATCGCGCCGCCCGGGGTGGATCCGCAAGCCGATATCACCACTTGGGACGCCGTCATCAACGCCGGTGAGCCGTACGGCCCCCAGGCGCAGGCGATCGCGGATCAGATCTATACCTACCACCAGGGCTACGGCCTCTCGGGCACGCCCGCCCCGGAGCTGCTGCAGAGCGGCTGGACCGACGACCTGTTCCCGCCGGAGCAGTCACTGCGCATCTACAACGCGGCGCGCGCCACCGGCGCCTACGCCGCGCTTCAGTTCGGCGATCTCGGGCACAGCCGAGGCTCGAACAAGGTCAACACGGATCAGGCCTTCAACGACCAGGGAGCCAGCTTCTTCGGCGCCGAGCTGCGCGGCGCCGGCCACCCGCCCGCCTCGGGAACCGTGACGGCATACACGCAGACCTGCCCGAACACGGCGCCGGGCGGCGGGCCGTTCACCGCGTCCAGCTGGAAGGCTCTGCACCCCGGCACCCAGACGTTTGGCTCGCCCGCCGCTCAGACGGTGACCTCGGCCGGCGGCAACCCCGTGATCGCCGCCGACTTCGACCCGATCGCCGGCACCACCGACGCGTGCAAGACGGTCACCGCGGAGACCGATCCCGGCACCGCGGTCTACACGATGACGAGCCCCGGGTTCACGCTGCTGGGGTTGCCCACCGTGACCGGCACCGTCAACACCACCGGCCTGTATGGCGAACTGACCGCCCGGCTGTGGGACGTGCTGCCGGACGGGACCCAGCGGCTGATCAGCCGAGGCATCTACCGGCTGCTCGATAACCAGCAGGGGCAGATCACCTTCCAGCTCCACGGCAACGGGTACCAGTTCGCGGCGGGTGACACCGTCAAGCTCGAGCTGCTCGGCCGCGACGCGCCGTACTACCGGGCCAGCAACGGCGCATTCACTGTCCAGCTCTCGAACGTCACGGTGTCGCTGCCGACCAGCTGATTTCCAGATCCGGGCGGGAGGCGGAGGGCCGGGCCACCCGGATACCTGCGCCCAGCGCCAGCGCAGAGGCGAAACTCCTGGTGTGAAGCCCTCCGCCGGTAGGCAGCTCTTCGGCGTGGAAGTACCGGTGCTGCCGGTGGTGGCCGTCGTCTCGCTGGTGGCGCTGGCGCTGGGGCTGGTGAGCTTCCTGAGCTCGTCCGGATCGAGCGCCGGCCGGCCACACGGTCCGACCACTGTCACGGTCTCGCTCCGGCCACTCGGTCGAGCGGTGCCCGACGGCTTCCTGGGCTTCTCGCTCGAGTACCCGGCGGTCGCGGCCTACGCGGGCACAGACCCGGCGGCGGTCAATCCCGTGTTCAAAGAGCTGATCCGCAACGTCACCCCCGGCCAGAGCCCGGTGCTGCGGATCGGCGGTGACAGTGCCGACTCGACCTGGTGGCCGGTGCCGGGGATGGCCCGACCGCCCGGCGTGAGCTACACCCTGACGCCGGACTGGCTACAGGTCACGCGGGCGCTGGTGCGATCACTGGGCGCCCGGGTGATCTTCGCGCTCAACCTCGAGGTCGACAGCCCACACCTCGCGGCGGCCGAGGCGCGCGCGCTGATCGCCGGGAGCGAGCCCGGCTCGGTCAGGGCGTTCGAGCTCGGGAACGAACCGGAGTTGTACGGAAGCTTCACCTGGTACCGGACGCCTGCTGGACAGACGGTCCGAGGGCGCCCAGCCACCTACGGCATCACCGCGTTCATGCGCGACTTCGCGAAGTTCCCGGCCGCGCTGCCGGACCTCCCGCTGGCCGGGCCGGCCTCCGGCGGGGCTGGATTCCTGCCCTACCTCGATCAGTTTCTGGCCGCGGAGCCGCGGGTCAGAGTCGCGGCGGTTCATCGTTATCCGCTCCAGCTGTGCTTCGTTGGCCGCCGTTCGCCCCGATATCCGACGGTCGAGCACCTCCTCTCTCCGCGTTCCTCCGTCGGGCTGGCGCAGAGCTTCGCTCAGGCGGTGGCGGTCGCGCGGGCACGGGGCATCCCGTTGCGGATCGATGAGCTGAACACCGTCTCCTGCGGCGCGGACCGTGCCGTCAGCCAGACGTTCGCCTCGGCTCTGTGGGCGCTCGACACGCTGTTTGCCATGGTCCGGATCGGGATCGAGGGGGTCAACATCCATACGTTCCCCGGAGCCGGATATGAGCTGTTCCGCTTCAGCCGAGCCCCGGGAGGATGGATCGCCTCGGTCTCGCCCGAGTACTACGGACTGCTGATGTTCGCCCGGGCCGCTCCGGCGGGGTCGCGGCTGCTGCACGTCGCGGGCGCGACCGGAGCCGACCTCAGGATCTGGGCGACCCGGCTGCCCGGTGGGCGGATCCACGTGCTGATGATCAACGAGGGCGCCCACCCCCGGGTGATCGCGGTGCGTGTCCCCGGCGGCGGCGCGGGCAGGCTCGAGCGCCTCACGGCCCCGGGCTTGAATGCCAGCGTCGGGATCACCCTGGGCGCGCGGAGCTTCGGGGCCGAGACGGCCACCGGGAGGCTGTCGGGGGCGGTGCGCACGAGCTCAGTCGTGCCTGGGCGCGACGGGTATGTCGTCTCGCTACCGGCCGCCAGCGCGGCCTTGCTGGGGGTGCCGGCCGGCTCCGGCCCGTCGAGCTGAGCGCCGTCGCTGGGGCCCGGTCGAGCCGACCGCCGTCACCTCGCGCAGGCCGTTCCCGCGGAGGTCGCGCCGGTGGGCAGGCAGGGCAGGATCGTCGGCGGCTCCCAGGTTCGACCGCTGAGGATCCCCGCCACGTTCTTGGGCTTATACAGGCGCATGATCAGGCGGAACGCCTTGCCGGCCGGAGACGGCAGCCAGTTCTGGCGTTGACGCGGATCGCCTGGGCGTGTCGCCTGGATGTAGATGTCCAGCGAGCCGTCGGCGTTGTAGCGCACGTTGGAGCGGTTGTTGAGGAGATAGACCTTGGCCGCGTTGGGCACGAAGAAGCCGTGTGAGTCGTACAGGGTCATCGACCAGAAGGCCTTGACCGGGAACGGCAGGTCCCGGGCGGAGAAATGGGCGACGTAGCGGGTCGCGCCGGTGAGCGGCGTCAGATCGTGGTCGGTGACGGTGAACGGGTAGATAGCGAGGGAGGAGAGCGGCGCGCCCAGCCCGATCGAGTCGACGACGGCGCGGGTCGTGTAGTCGGTCCCGTAGCTTCCGGTGCGCGCCACCAGCCAGCCGTTGTGCTTCGGCGCCATGGTCACGAATTCGGTCTGAAGATCGGTGATGATCTGTTTCGCGCCGGCGGCGATCGCGTCGTGAAGGCCCTGGCGGGTGGCCGCGTCGAGCTTGGCATCGGTGCGGGGATGCTGTCCGGGTCCGATCCCGACCTTGGCCAGCTGACGCAGCAGCGGCCGGTCGGCCGCGGGAGGCGGGAACCGCTTCAGCTGGTCTCCCAGGGCATCGAAGAAGGCGAGTGGGTTCGCGCCCGTGCGCGTGCCCGGGATCGTGAACGCGTTCGGACGCTGGTCAACATGCCTGGGCGGGGTCGGCCGGTAGGGATGGCCCCACGAGCCCAGCGGGGTCAGCGAGTATTCGTTCTGAATTCTGGTCACGGCGGGCGTGTCCGCGGCGTTCTTGATGTAGGTCCGCCCGATGATCCACACGCGCGTGTATGGCGATCGGATCCGCTTGACGCCTGGCGGCAGGTGTCCGTGCCAACCGGGGGGAACGACCGCGTAGTCGCCGGCCGGATGGCCGACCGAGCCGATCTCGGCGAAGTTCTCCGTGTATGGGTCGAGCAACTCGAACACGACGAAGCGCCCGTGGACCACGGGCATGTGCACGATGATCGGCTGGCGGGCGAGGCTCAACCAGGCCATCGAGTAGAGCGTGTCGTGGTTGGGCGCCACAACCGTCTTGTCGGATGGGTTGGCCAGCCGGCGGATATGACTGAACTGGTTGACCGGACCGCCGCCGGCGCCGTCGGGCACGTTCACGCTCGTGCTCGTCCTGAACACCCGGTTGGTATCGAGCAGTGGATAGCCGTAGACGTAGGCCTGCACCCCCAGGCGCATCGCGCGCTGATACTCGGCGGCCTGCGCGGGACCGCGCGGGTTAGGCGCCGCGCTGGCGCCGGCATCGGGCAGGGCCCGCGACAGGCCGGCGAAGGCCACCAGGGCAAAAGGCACCAGCCACAGCGTTCGGCGCGTCATTGGTCCTCTCCTCGATCAGCCGTCCAGGCGGGCGGACCGGCCACACGTAACCACACGGTCTCCAATGTCGCCAGCGCGACCTCGCGGGTTCCGAATGGCGGCCGGCCGAACTCGTGCAGCAGGTAGGCCGCGTTCATCAGGTTGAGCGCTCGCGCCAGGGCGCGGGTGTCGGGGACCCGGAGCCGCCCGCTGTCGACGAGGCGGTCGAGAGCCCTGACGGTGGTCTCGATCAGCGACTCGAGCAAGGCCCGGTAGGCGCGCTCGATCTGCTCGTCGGTGGCGGCGGCCTCGGACACCGCACGCACCAGCGGCCCGTGCCTGATGAAGAAGTCGACAATGCCGGTCAGGCCCTCATGCGCGGCAAGCGGGACGCTCGAGCCGGCGCTGGCGCCCCAGCGCTCGGCGACAGCTCCGAGCTCCGTGCCGAGGTCGGCCATCAGGCGGAGGACCAGATCGGTCACGTCGTCGAAGTGCCGGTAGAAGGCGGTGCGGGTGAGCTCCGTCTGGGCCATCACCACGTCGATCGTCAGCTCGCGATATGGGCGTTCGCGCAAGAAGCGGTCGGCGGCGACGAGGATCTCACGCCGGGTGCCCTCGCGTTGTTCGCGCTGACGTGTCCGCCGGCTAGTCGAGCTCACGGGCCGGATCATAACCTCCTGGTGACGCGCTGTTTGACAGAGCGTCACATCCCGGTTATAAGTCGTCGCGTGCCATCAGGCGGCTCGCCACCGAGGCTGCTCGCGGCGCTGGGAGCAGCGATCGCTCTGCCCCTGGCGCTGGGTGCAGCGATCGTGCTGCCCGCAGCGCTGATCGTCGCAGCCCCCGCCACCGCCGCGGTGGCGATCTCGCCCGTCCCTGGGACTCCGGACGCGTCGCCGAGCACCCAGATCAGCGTCCTCGGCGCCAAGCCGAGCATGATCCAGTCGGTGCGAGTGCGCGGGGCGCTGAGCGGTGCCCACCCAGGCACGCTCAAGGCCTACAGCGGACGGCGCGGCGCCAGCTTCCTGATGCGAAGGCCGCTCGACCAGGGCGAGCGCGTCGCGGTGCGCGTGCGCATCGCCGGCCGCCGGCCGATCGGGTTCTCGTTCACGGTCGCGCATCTGGCCGCGATCCCGCCGGTGCTCGACATCCCGGTGATCCAGCCGGCCAAGCTCGACCATTTCGTCGGGCTCCCGTTCCTGCTCCCACCGCGGATCGCCGTGCACCGGGGATCGGGGAGCCCCGGCGGCGACATCTTCCTGACCCCGCTGCCCTCGCCGGTGGTCCACCCGGAGAGCAACAACGCCATCACCATCAAACCGGTGGGACCCGGCGGACCGATGATCGTCGACAGCCGCGGCCGCCTGGTGTGGTTCCATCAGGTGAGCCCACCCGACGTCGCCACCAATTTCCGCCCCCAGAGATTCGCCGGACACGAGGTACTCACCTGGTGGCAGGGACCGGTGACCACGTCGGCGTTCGGGCTCGGCGAGGGCGTTATCGCCGACACCTCCTACCGGACGCTGAGGACTGTGCGGGCGGGTAACGGATACCCGACCGACCTCCACGAGTTCGTTCTCACCCGCTCCGGGGATGCCCTGTTCACCGCCTACTCGCCCGTGATGGTGCACCTGCCCGGCACCGCTGCCGGCGCGCTCGCGCCGCTGCTCGACGCGATCGTCCAGGAAGTCGACATCCATACCGGGTTGGTCGTGTGGGAGTGGCACGCGCTCGGTCACATCCCGCTGAAAGATTCCTACGCGACGCCGGCCAACAGCGCGGACTACGACGCCTTCCACATCAACTCGATCCAGCCGCTGCCCGGTGGGCGCGTGCTCGTGTCCGCCCGCGATACATCCGCCGTGTACCTGATCGATCGCGCCGGCGGTCGCATCGTCTGGAAACTGGGCGGCAAGGCGAGCAGCTTCCGGTTGACCCGGGGTGCCCGCTTCTACTTTCAGCACGACGCGCAGATGGTGGGTCGCAGCCAAGTCAGCCTGTTCGACGACGAGGCCGGGCCCCCGGCGCACGCCGCCTCCTCGCGGGGATTGCTCCTGGGCCTCGACATGCGACACCGCGTCGCGGAGGTGGTGCGTCAGTACCGCCGGCCGGGGCGCGGCACCCTCGCCGAGAGCGAGGGGAGCGTGCAACACCTGCCGGGCGGCAATGTGTTCGCAGGCTTTGGCTCGACTCCCCACTTCTCCGAGTTCTCGCCCGGCGGCAAGCTCGTGTTCGACGCGAGCCTGCCCACGGACGACGGCAGCTACCGGGAGTATCGGTTCCCCTGGAGCGCCACGCCGCGGACCCGTCCCACCGTCGCCGCGCGACGGACGAGCCCGACACAGGTCTCGGTCTACGCGAGCTGGAACGGCGCCACGACTGTCGCGCGCTGGGAGGTCCTGGCCGGCCCGAACGCCGGGCCGCTCGGGGCCGCGGCGATCGCGCCGAAGCGGGGCTTTGAGACGCGCATCAACCTGAGCAGCTCCGAGAGCACATTCGCGGTCCAAGCGCTGAGCGCCACCGGGCGCGTCCTGGCCGTCTCCGTCCCGGTGACCGCGTCGTGAGCTGCGCGCGCCTGCCCGCGCCCCTGCCGGCGCGGCTGCCCGACTGCCTGCGCGTGCCCGGCAGCGCGGTCGCGGTGGCCGCGGTGGTCGCGGTGGCCGTGGTGACGCTGATGGCCGCGTGGGTACCGGGCGCCCGGGCGGCTGGGGCGGCCAAGGGCATCCACAAGATCCGCCACGTCGTGATCATCATGCAGGAGAACCGGTCCTTCGATAACTACTTCGGGACGTTCCCCGGCGCCGACGGGATATCGATGCGCAATGGCGTTCCGACGGTGTGCATCCCCGACCCGATGCGGCACACGTGTGTGCGGCCGTACCACGACTCGCATGACGTCGACTACGGCGGTCCGCACGAGCAGGGGGCGTACAACACCGACTACGACGCGGGCAGGATGGACGGGTTCATTCGCGCGCGCGAGTCGTGCACGAACGTGCTGGATCCGCAGGACTGCGTCGCCACGACACCGACCGACATGATGGGCTACCACGACCAGCGCGAGATCCCGAACTACTGGGCCTACGCGCGAAACTTCGTGCTCCAGGACCACATGTTCGAGCCGAACGCGTCGTGGAGCCTGCCCGCTCACCTGTTCCTGGTCTCTGAGTGGTCGGCGCTGTGCCTTCGCGCCGGCGACCCGTTCAGCTGCGCCTCCGGCATCGAGAACCCGGGCCTGCCCACCGACATCGGGCCGCCGCACAAGCCACCGGACTACGCCTGGACCGACCTGACCTACCTGTTGCACCACCACCACGTGAGTTGGGGCTACTACCTCAAGAAGGGCCCCGAGCCCGACTGTGAGAGCGGCGAGATGTTCTGCCAGTACGCGCCGCAGGATGCCCGCACGCCGGGAATCTGGAATCCGCTCCCGAGCTTCGACACCGTCCGCCACGACCATCAGCTGGGTAACATCCGCGACACCAGCGCGTTCTTCACCGCGGCGCGCAAGGGGCAGCTGCCGGCCGTCTCATGGGTGATTCCGAGCGGGATCGTGAGCGAGCATCCGACCTCGTCGATCCGCAAAGGCCAGACCTACGTCACCAGCCTGATCAACGCGATCGGGCACAGCCGGGAGTGGAAGAGCACGGCGATCTTCCTGGCCTGGGATGACTGGGGCGGTTTCTACGACCACGTCCGGCCACCGGTCGTCGATCTCAACGGCTACGGCTTTCGCGTCCCCGGACTGCTGATCAGCCCGTACGCGCGCCGCCACCACATCGACCACCAGCAACTGAGCTTCGACGCCTTCGCGAAGTTCATCGAGGACGACTTCCTCGGCGGCCAGCGGCTCAATCCCAAGACCGACGGGCGGCCCGACCCCCGCCCGGACGTGCGCGAGTCCGCCCCCGGCCTCGGTGACCTACGCCGCGACTTCAACTTCGGCCAGAAGCCACGCCCCCCGCTGATCCTTCCGACCCATCCGCGCCAGCACGGCTGAACGGGACTGTCAGCCGAGCACGGGCACGTCGGCCGTGATCACCTCGTGGCCGGTTTCCGTGATCAGGACGTTGTCCTCGATGCGAATGCCTCCGAAGTCGAGCATCCGGTCAACGCGCTCCCAGACGACATGATCGCGGTGTCGGCGTCGCTGCTCTGGATCCCGGAGCAGCGCGCGCACGAAGTAGATGCCAGGCTCGACGGTGACGACCATGCCGGGCTCGAGGGGCAGGTCGATTCGGAGGCTTGAAAATGGCGGCGGATTGTCGCGGCGCTCCGGCAGGATCCCGCCCGCGTCGCGGACCCCGAGCCCGAGCAGGTGGCCGATCCCGTGGGGGAAGAACAGCGACACCGCGCCGGCGTCGATCAGCGAGTCCGGGTCGCCGCGGAGAATCCCATAGGAGGCCAGGCCATCGGCGATCACTCGGGCTGCGGTCAGGTGTACGGCTCGCCATTCGCAGCCCGGCGCGCAGCGCTCGATCGCCGCCACCTCGGCGGCACGGACCAGCGAGTGCAGCTCGCGCTGCTCGGAGCTGAGCTGCCCGCCGACCGGATAGGTGCGCGTGATGTCGCTGGCGTAGCCGCGGTAATCGGCTCCGGCGTCGATCAGAACCAGCTCGCCTGATTGCATCTGACGCGACGTCGGGGCGAAGTGCAGGGCCGCCGAGTTCGGCCCGCCGGCGACGATCGTGTCGTATGCCATGCCCCGCGCGCCGCCCCGAAACGCCTCGGCCTCCAGCTCGATCTGCACCGCCCGCTCGCTCGTCCCCGCCCGGAGCAGCGGGACGACGCCGGCGAACGCGGCTCGCGTCGCGCGTTGTGCGCGGCGCATCCGCTCGAGCTCGACCTCATCCTTGCGGCGGCGGATGCGGTCGAGCGAGGCACGCAGCTCGCGGCTCAGCCCGGCGTCGAACTCGACACCGTCGAGCGCGATGCCGAGACTGGCGACGGGGCGGTCCGGGCGCGCCCCCAGCCACTCCCCGAGCTCATGCGTGGTAGGCCCGCCGAGCCCCTCATCCGGCGTTCCGAGCCATAGCCGTTCGCTGGCCGAGACAGGGGCGTGGAAATCAAGCCAGCCGATGTGGGGATCGAACGCGAGCACGCCGCCGGGGCGGTCGCGATCGGTCAGGTAGTAGTACTCGGAGTGCGCGCGGAACGGGTAGGTGGTGTCGGCCCGGCCCGGGATCCCGATCGGGTCGCCGGCGCCGATCAGGACGATCTGATCCGTCAGATTCCAGCGCTCGGCGGCAGCCGACCGACGCCGGCTCAATTGCGGCGCGACAGCTGGCTCGCCGTCCTGATCGTCCACGCGGCCAAGGCTAGAGAACGCGTCCGTCCTCGGTCTGCGGGCCCTGAAACGCGCCGGTCCTCTCACATCGCGCTGCGACCTCGAGCTAAGTGTCCTGACTTCAGAAATTCGGCCGCGAGTTCTGAAGTAACGGAAGTGACTAGTCCTCCGGTAGGACGGGCCAGTTCTCGAGGTCGATCATCATGGCCGGCGAGGGGGGCGACTCCTCCCGTTCGGCCAGGCGCCGCTCGACGAACCCACAGCCCTGCTGGCAGGCCAAGCACAGATCGGATCCGAACGCACGGGGACGCGTACATCCCGGCTCGCTGCAGAACGCGTCGGGATTCACCCGCCAAGCCATCGTGCCCTCCTGTTCTCACCGCCACCCATGGTTAAACGGTATCGGAACCTCGGGCACGCCCGGGAGGGTGTTGGGGTGAACGTTTCCATTGGGGAAACTTTCATCCCAACACCCACTCGGGGGACGCCGTCGGCCCCGTTCCCCGGTTCGCGGCCGGCACCGTCGCTGCCTGGTACATTGACGTACCATGAGCCTAACGACGCGAGATGCGGCCTCGCCGGAGGTCGCCGAACGGTCCGCCCCCAGCTCGCCGTCCGGCCCGGCCGACCCAGGCAGTGCGATCCGGATGCCCCCGGCCCGGCGCCTGCCGAAGCTGTTGCAGACGCTGGACTTCGCCCGCCGGCCGCTGGAGTCGAATCTGGCCGCGCGGCGGCGGTACGGCGACGTCTGGCAGACGCAGCTGCTCACCCGGGACACGGCGTTCGTGATGACCGCTCATCCCGACCACGTCAAGGCGCTCCTGAAGGCCTCGGATGCGCCGTCGATGACCGGCGAGTCGCCGCTGCGGCCGATCCTGGGACCGAACTCGGTGCTGACGCTGAACGGTGAGCGGCACATGCGCCAGCGCAAGCTGCTGCTGCCGCCGTTTCACGGCGACGCGGTGGCTCGCTACGTCGAGATGATCGAGCGAGTGGCCGACCGGGAGCTCGCCGGCTGGGCGACCGGGGAGAAGATTTCGATGGCGGCGCGGATGCAGGCGGTGACTCTGGAGGTGATCATGAGCGGCGTGTTCGGGATCGAGGGAGGCGGCGTCCCGGGCAGCCATGAGTATCGGCTGCGCAAAGCGATCCGCTGGTTCCTGAAGGCCTCCACCCATCCGCTCGAACCGCTGGTGGAACTGCAGAACTTCGGCCATCGCGAGCCGCGCGGAGTGATGAAGGCGGTACTCAGCTTCGTCGACCGGAGGTTCTACGCGGTGATCCGCGCCCGCCGGGCGGCCGGCGCCGGCGAAGATCGCCATGACGTCCTCTCGCTGCTGCTGCAGGCGCGCGATGAGGAGGGGAATCCCCTGAGCGACGAGGAGCTCCGGGACGAGCTGATGACGCTATTGCTCGCGGGTCACGAGACCACTGCGAACTCGCTGGCCTGGACGTTCGAGCGGCTGGTACGCACGCCGGCGGCCTACGACCGGCTGCGCGAGCTGGTGCGCAGCGGGGATGACGCCGCCGCCGGCTACGTGGAGGCGACCATTTACGAGGGAATGCGCGTGCGTCCCGTGATCCCTGCCGTCGGCCGGCTGGTCCAGCGACCCTGGCAGCTGGGGGAGTTCGTGGTGCCGGCCAATACCGCGGTGGCCGTCAGCATCGTCGCGCTTCACCACCGCGAGGACGTCTATCCCGACCCGCACACGTTCCGGCCCGAGCGGTTCCTCGAGCGTAAGCAGCCGGATGACCCGGTGGATGGCCGGTCGGGCGAGGCCGGACGCCTAGCGGCCGTCAAGCCCGGGACGTATACCTGGGTGCCGTTCGGGGGCGGGATCCGCCGCTGCCTGGGGGCGACGCTGGCGATGGCCGAGCAGCGCGTCGTGTTGCGGGCGATCGCCGCCCGGGTCGACCTCGAGGCGCCCGAGCCGGCCGCCGAGCACCCGCGCATGCGCAACGTGACGATGATTCCGCACCGAGGCGGCCAGGTCGTCGTGCGGCGCAAGCTCGCCGTCTGAGCGCCCAGGGCGACGATGGTCAGCGCGGACGCCAGCGCTCCCCGCGAGCGCCTGGTCGCGGCGATGGCCGCCTCGATCGAGGCCAAGGGCTACCGCGAAACCACGGTCGCCGACGTGGTGCGAATCGCCCGGACCTCGCGACGGACGTTCTACGAGCATTTCGCCGATCGCGATGCCTGTTTCCTGGTCCTGTTCGAGCAGACGGCGGAGCGGGCGATCGAGCTGGTGGTCGCGGCGGTGGACCCGGGGCAGCCCTGGGACGAGCAGGTCGATCGGGCCCTCGACGCCTACATCGAGAGCGTCATGGAGCGGCCCGCGCTGCAGCAGAGCTTCGTGCGAGAGCTGCCGGGGCTGGCCGGCCAGGGCGCCGCGCGGCAGCGGGCGTTGATGGAGCGCTTCGCCCAGGTGCTGGTGGATCTCGTCGAGACGAGCCGCCGCGGGCAGCCGGAGCTGGGGGCGAAATCGCTGCCGCTCGATGTGGCGATCATGATCGTCGGGGGGCTGCGCGAACTGCTGGTCATCTCGATCGAGCAGGGCCGCGACCTGCGTGAGCTGCGCGAGAGCTCGCGGAAGGTCGTCAGGGCGATCCTCGCCGCCGTGGTGTTCTGAGAATGGGGCAATTCGGCCCTGGCGAGATTTCGCGGGCCGTCGGACTCTACGAGAATTCGCTCGGTGCGAATTCTCGGGATCAGAGGTCGGTCACGCGGGCCAGCAGGTCGTGAAGCTGGTCTCGCTGGTCGGCGGCCAGGGGCGCCAGGAACCGCCCCTCGCAGGCGAGCAGTCGCGCGAGCGCGTGTCCGCGCAGCCGGTCGCCGGCGGTCGTCAAGGCAACGGCGTAGGCGCGCTTGTCGTGCTCGTCACGGGCCCTTTCGACGAGTCCCTTGCGCTCGAGCTCGGCGCCGAGCTTGAGAATCGTCGTGCGATCGAGACCAAGGATCTCGCCAATCCGGGTTTGGCTCAGCGGCGACTGCTCGGCCAGGACGGCGAGGACGCTGTACTCGCGTGGGGTGATGTCGAGCGGTGCCAGGTCCTCCACGCCCATCGCGTGCGCGCGGTCGGCCGCGCGCCCGAGAAGGTAGGCGGTTCGGGCCGATAGGGTTTCGGGAAGCGCGTCTGGCCCCGGCGAGCTCATGCGGCGAACCGGGCGATATAGTCAGCGGCGATGTACAGTTTGAGTGCCAATCGTCGAGGGGAGCGGCTTCACATTTTGCTGCCCGGGCCACGATCCGGAGGTTTGTGATGCAGGAAGCGCCGTTGGTGATCGAGCACCGCGAGGCGCTCGTGTACATGCTGGCCGAGGCCTCCGAGCTCGAGCACGGGATCATGTGCGAGTACCTGTTTGCCGCGTTCAGTCTGAAGCAGTCGGTCGAGGAGGGGCTTACTCCGGAGCAGCTGGCCATCGTCGACGGCTGGCGCAAAGAGCTGTTCGCGATCGCCAGCCAGGAGATGCTGCACTTCGCGCTGGTCACCAACGTGCTCACCGCGCTCGGGTACGCGCCGCACGTGAGCCGCCCGAACCTGCCGGCGCCGATCCATCACTACCCGGCCGGGGTGCAACTGGCGCTCGTGCCGTTCGGCGAGGTCGCGCTCGAGCATTTCCTGTACCTCGAGCGCCCCGAGGGCATGGAACTGGAGGACGCGCCCGGCTTCACGCCGTTTGACGAGTCGGTGCCGCTGATGGGGCAGGACGACATCGTTCCCTCTCGACAGGAGTTCGCCACGGTGGGTCACCTGTATCGGTCGCTCGAGGCCGGACTGGTTCGCCTGGTGCAGAAGTACGGCGAGGGGCGGATCTTCGTGGGGCCGCCGCGGGCGCAGGCCACACCCGATACGTTCGGCTGGCCGGAGCTGCTCCCGGTCACCGATCTGGCCTCGGCCCAGCAGGCGATCGAGGTGATCGTCGAGCAGGGCGAGGGAGCCACCGGCGACGTCGAGCACTCGCACTACGGTCGCTTCGTGGCATTGCGTGACCAGTACCGGGCGATGAAGGCCGCCGATCCCGCCTTTGAGCCCGCCCGGCCGTGCGCCCCGACGTTCGTGCGCCCGCCGGTGGACATCGACGTGGACGTCGAGTCGCTGTGCAACGAGCCGATGACGGCGGCGGTGGCCGACATCTTCAACGTCGGCTACGAGGTCATGCTCCAGATCCTCGCCCGCTATTTCGGTCACGGCCACGAGACCTTGGAGGAGGCACAGGTGCTGGCCGACACCGCAGTGGGACTGATGCTCGGTGTGCTCCAGCCGGTCGGGCAGCTGCTGACCCGGATGCCGGCCTATGCCGACCGGCCGGGGGTGAACGCTGGCCCGGCGTTCGAGCTGTTCTACGACAGTGACTACCTGCTCCCGCACAGGCGCGCTGCCTGGCTGCTGATCCGCGAGCGCCTCGGCGACCTCGCGTCGTTCGCGGGCCGCGTGGCCGAGGATCCGGCGGCACCGGCCGAAATAGCGTCCGTGCGCGATGCGGTCCTGCGCTCCGCGGCCAGGCTGACCGAGCACATAGATCGAGCGCCGGCAACTTCGGCCGGGGAGGCGCACGCCGCCGCGCCCCCAGGCGGAGCAACCGGGTCGGCGGCCAGCGGGCCGCCTGCGCCGCCGCCGACGGCGGCCAGCGGGCCGCCAGCGCCGCCGCTGCAAGCGCCGCCGCCGCCGCGCCCAGACCTGCGGCCGGTGGCCGACCGGGCCGAGCTGATCTCGGTGCTCGAGGCGGCGGCCGACCTCGAGCACGCCATCGGGCTGGCCAGCCTGTTCGAGGCAGCGTCGCTGAAGAGCGACGCCTCCGAAGGGGGGCTGACCGACGATCAGGCCGACCTGGCCCGCCGCAGCAAGCGCGACCTGCTCCTCAGCGGGCTGGCCGGACTGGGGAGCGTCGTGCAGCTCGGAAATCTCCTCACCGCGGTCGGGGGCGCGCCCCGGCTGAGCCGCTCGGGCCCGCCCGAGAGTGGCGAGCCGCTCGACGACCTCTACTACCGGATCGACGGCGCCCTGCGCGCGATCCCCGAGGCGACGTTGCTGATCGGACCGGCCGACGCGCAGGTGAGCGTTGACGTGTTCGGGGCCGGTGCGCCCCCGGTCGCCGTCGTAGATCAGGCGAGCGCGCTGGCCGCCGTGGCTGCACTGCAAACGCGTGCGAGCGCAAACGGCCGGCCGGCCACGGAGCTGATCGCGCCATTCGTGCGCTCACCCGAGCGGTCCCAGCCGGACGGGACGGCGGACCTGGCCGCGGCTCTGTGTGCGGAGGGCTACGACACGATGCTCTGCGTCCTCGGCCGTCTGTTCGCCGGGGGTGCGGAGACCGAGGCCGAACGCGAGCGGCTGGCCGGCGTCGCGGGCGGGCTGCTGAACACCGTCGTGCGACCGCTCGGCGAGGCGCTGAGCCGGATGGCGGCCGGCCCAGTCTTCGGGTCGGCCACCCCGCAGCCGCTGCCCGCCCACTGGCCGGCGGCGCAAGCCGTGCTCGATGAGCGTCTCTGGGGTCTGGCCGTACGCGCCACGAAGCTCGGCCTTGCCCCAGGGCTGCCGGCCGAGGTCAAGGAGGCGATCGCCGGGCTCCAGGGCTTGGCCGCAGAGCTGGCTCCCGCGGATGATGCGGCCGCGAGGTTGGCGGAGCTGGCGGCGATACAGGCCGGACTTGAGCGCCAGATTCAGAGCGAACTCCACGGGCCCTACCTCGCCACCAATGTCGAGGTGCTGACCACGTGGCTGGGCGAGCCGATCCCCGCTCGGCCGCAGATGGCGCTCTGCCGCTGCGGGAATTCCGCCAGCAAGCCGTTCTGCGACGGAACCCACGCCCGGATCGGCTTCGACGGCGAGAAGGACCCCAAGCGGGTCCCCGACCGCCTTGACGCGCATCAGGGCGGGGAGCTCACCGTGCTCGACAACCGCGGAATATGTGCCCACTCGGGCTCCTGCACCGACCGCCTGTCAGCGGCGTTTCACGCCGGCGGGGAGCCGTTCGTCACCCCAGACGGCGCGCCCGCCGGGGACGTGATCCGAGTGGTCCGCGCCTGCCCGTCCGGCGCGCTCAGCTACGCGATCGCCGGGGTCGAGCAACGCGACGACGTCGACCAGGATCGCGCGCCCGGGATCGAGGTGTCCAAGGACGGTCCCTATCGGATCGTCGGCGGGATTGCCCTGGCCGACGGGCTCGGCGATCCGGAAGCGCGCGCGGCCGGGTCCTCGCTCGAGCACTACAGCCTATGCCGCTGCGGTCACTCGCAGAACAAGCCGTTCTGCAGCGGCATGCACTGGTACATCGAGTTCCACGACCCGCCGGAATCGGAGACGCCGACGCTGTTCGAGTGGGCCGGCGGCCTGCCGGCCCTGACCCGGATGACCAGGCTGTTCTACGAGAAATACGTCAGCGCCGACCCGCTGATCGGTCCGCTGTTCGCGCGGATGGCTCCCGATCACCCCGAGCGAGTGGCCACCTGGCTGGCCGAGGTGTTCGGTGGCCCGACCCGCTACAGCGACGAGCACGGCGGCTACTCGCACATGATCTCCCAGCATCTGGGGAAGTGCCTGACGGAGGCGCAGCGGGCCCGCTGGGCCGCGCTGATCGGACAGGCCGCCGACGAGGCCGGCCTGCCGGCCGACGCGGAGTTCCGCTCGGCGTTCAGCGCCTACATCGAATGGGGCACCCGACTGGCGGTGGAGAACTCCCAAACCGGAGCGCATCCGCCGCCGAACATGCCGGTCCCCAAGTGGGGATGGGGTTGCGCCGGTCCACCGGGCGGGCGGATCTCGGCGCTGGCCCCGGGCGAGCCGGACGCCGAAGCCGTCGCGGCCCTGCCCGGCCCCGACGAGACCGTGAGCTTCGACCGGCACATCAAGGGACTATTCCGCGCATCCGACCGCCGGTCGATGCAGTTTGCCTTCGACCTGGGCGCCTACGGCGACGTGAAAACGAACGCCGACGGCATCCTGGCCCGGTTGCGCGACGGATCGATGCCCTGCGACGGCGCCTGGCCGGCCGAGAAGATCGAGGCGTTCTCCCGCTGGGTAGACACCGGAATGAGTCAGTAAGGGGTCCTCGCCCCCGAGAATTCGCGCCAGCGAATTCTCGCCAGGGCCGAAGGCCCCCTTAACCGAGCAGCGAGTCCAGCGTCCGCCCGCTGGCCACCGATTCCGGTCGCTCGGCGGCAATGTCCGAGCCGGGGCGCGCCGCTTCGTCACGGCGCTTGATCAGAAGCCACTGGGGCTTGGGCCCGCCGCGGGTGCGCTGGAGGGCAAAGCCGCCGCGGAGCTTCTCGCCGTGCAGGACGAACACGGCGTGGCCGCGCTCGAGCGCGTCCGGCCACGCGACGCGGCCGCCCTGCTCGTAGGTGCCACGGTCCCAGATGATCACGCCGCCCTTGCCGGTGGCGCCCTCGAAGGAGTTGTGGGCGACGTCGTGGTCCTCCACCTCGATCGCGTAGCGCTTGACGGCGGGGTCGAGTGAGGGGCCCTTGGGCACGGCCCAGGAGCGCATCACGCCATCGACCTCGAGCCGGAAGTCGAAATGGCGCGCCGTGGCGGCGTGCTCCTGCACGACGAAGACACCGGCGCTCACGCCGCGGACTGCGAACTGCTCGTGACCTTCGGCCTTGACCGGGTTGACGTCGGCGCCGGTGACCCGCGCGGGCGAAGGACCGTCGCGGAGGAACTCCTCAAACCTCTCCAGCGCGGGCGGTTCGCCCTCGGCGTGGACCTGCACGGTGCCGTCCTCGAGGTTGCGCACCCAGCCGCGCACGCCGAGCTCATGCGCGCGGGCGACCGTGGCCTCGCGAAACGAGACGTCCTGGACCTCGCCGCGGACGACGGCCCGGATGGCTCCCAACTTGGACACGCAACTATTTTCGTCGCTGGCCAGATTGTCCGCCCCGTCGCCCGGCTTAAACTCGAGACCATGGACTTCGGAATCGCATACTTCCCCACTCACGATGCAGTACCGCCCGGCGCGTTCGCGCGCCTGGTCGAGGAGCACGGCCAGGATTCGCTGTTCTTCGCCGAGCACACGCACATCCCGGCCAGCCGGGACAGCCCGTACCCCGGCGGTGGGGAGCTGCCGCAGAAGTACAGCCACTGCTATGACCTGTTCGTCGCCCTGACCGCCGCCGCCGAGGCGACCTCGACCCTGCGCATCGGCAGTGGGATCTGCCTGGTGACCGAGCGCGATCCGATCGTCACCGCCAAGGAGGTGGCTTCGATCGACCACATGTCCGGGGGCCGCTTCGAGTTCGGCGTGGGCGCCGGCTGGAACCGCGAGGAGATGCGCAACCACGGCACCGACCCCCGCACCCGGATGCGTCTGTTTCACGAGCGGGTCGACGCGATGAAGGCGATCTGGACGCAGGACGAAGCCAGCTATCACGGCGAGTTCGTCGACTTCGACCGGATCTGGTCGTGGCCGAAGCCGGCACAGCGGCCGCACCCCCCGGTGCTGGTCGGCGGCAACGGGCCGACCGTGCTCGACCGCGTGCTCGCTTTCGGGGATGCCTGGGTCCCGAACTTCACGCGCAGCGACGACCTGTTCGAACGCGCCGAGGAGCTACGGGCCCGAGCGGATCGGCCGATCGAGCTGATGACGATGGGCGTGCCCGCCGACGCGGCGGTGCTCGAGCGCTGCCAGGCGGCGGGCTTCCGCCGGGTCGCGCACTGGATCCCGTCGGCGGGAATGTCCGTGGTGCAGGGGGCGCTGGCCCGTTGGGAGTCGGCGATCGCCGAGCTGAACGGCGAGGCCTGAGGGCGGGGTCCGACCGCCTGTGGTTAAGCATCGGCTCGCGTGGGTAAGACCGGTTTGTTGCGGATACAAGTAATTCCGATCCGGCCGATCCGCCGGCGCGAAGGGAGCTCAGCCTGATGGATCGCAAGTGGTGGACCCTGATCGCGGTGTGCCTGGGCACGTTCATGCTGCTGCTGGACGTCACGATCGTCAATGTCGCGCTGCCCGACATGCAGACCGCCCTGAAGGCGAGCTTCAGCGACCTTCAGTGGGTGGTCGACGCATATGCGCTGATGCTGGCGGCGCTGCTGCTGACCACGGGGTCGCTGGCCGATCTGTTCGGCCGGCGCCTGGTGTTCGTGATCGGGCTGGTGATCTTCAGCGTGAGCTCACTGCTCTCTGGCCTGGCCACCACGCCACTGTTCCTGAACCTCGCGCGTGGTGCGCAGGGCGTCGGCGGCGCGGCGATGTTCTCCACCTCGCTCGCCCTGCTCGGGAGCTCGTTCCAGGGCCGCGAACGCGGGACCGCGTTCGGGGTCTGGGGCGCGATCACCGGATTGGCCGTGGCGATCGGGCCCGTGGTTGGCGGCGCGCTGACCACCGGGCTGTCGTGGCGGTGGATCTTCCTGGTCAACGTGCCGATCGGCGTGATCGCGATCGTGATGACCCTGGCCAAGGTGGAGGAGTCCAAGCCGCCTCGCGCCCACCGGCCCGACGTGATCGGAGTGATCACCTTCAGCGGCGCGCTCGGGGCGCTGATCTACGCGCTGATCAAGGGGAACACAAAGGGCTGGGGATCCACTGTGATCGTCGCGTGCCTGATCGGCGCCGCGGTGCTGATGATCCTGTTCGTGATCGCCGAGCGGATCCAGGGCGAGCGGGCGATGTTCGACCTGTCGTTGTTCCGCAAGCCGACGTTCACGGGCGGCGCGATCGCCGCGTTTGCGCTCTCGGCCGGGATGTTCTCGCTGCTGCTCTACATCACGCTCTACCTCCAGGACGTCCTCGGTTACTCCGCGTTCCAGACCGGCCTGCGCCTGCTGGTGATCTCAGGCGGGATCCTGCTCACCTCGACGCTGTCCGGACGGCTCACCGCCTACGTGCCGATCCGCTTCCTGATCGCCCCCGGACTCCTGCTGGTCGGCGTCGGTCTGCTGCTGATGCGCGGCCTCACCCCGGCGTCGGGGTGGTCCCACCTGATCCCCGGCTTCATCGTGGCGGGCGCGGGGGTCGGAATCATCAATCCGCCGCTGGCCTCGACCGCGATTGGCGTGGTCACGCCCGAGCGGGCGGGCATGGCCTCCGGGATCAACTCGACCTTTCGCCAGATCGGCATCGCCACCGGCATCGCGGGTCTCGGCTCGTTGTTCTCGCACACCGTGCGCACCCACATTCTCTCGGCCCTCGGTCACGCGCCGCAGATCACGGCGAGCCAGGTCCACGCACTGGCTTCCAGCGTCGCCCAGGGCGGCGGCGCCCGTTCCGGCCTGAGCGCCCTGCCGACCCAGTCCCGGCCGCTTGTCACTCATGCGATCAGGTCCAGTTTCGTCACGGGCCTCAACGAGGTGTTCCTGGTGGGCGCGATCGTAGCCCTGGTCGCGTCGGTGCTCACGCTGCTCCTGATCCGCAGCCGTGACTTCGAGTCCTCATCGGCTCGGGGCGGCGCGCGGCCCAGCCCGCAACCGGAGCCAACCGCGGTCCCCGAGCCGGCGGCGGCACTCGAGCCGGCGGCGGCGCCCGAGCCGGCGGCGGATCCCAAGCCGCCGGCGCCGGCCGAGCCACCCGGGCCGAGCAGGCCGCCGGAACCCGCGTTGCCGAGCTGGGCGCGAGCCTCGCGACAGGCCAGCGCCTCCGAGACCGAGCTCGAGCGCGCGGCGGCGGTCGCCGGCGACGCGGAGCGGGCCTCGCGGGATTACTCGCGGCAAATAGACATGGAGATCGAGCGACATCGAGCCGAGGAGTTCGCCGCCGCGGAGGCCCGCAGCGAGGCGTTCGAGGCGCAGCTCCGTCGCCAGGAGCGCGAGTTCCTGGAGGAGCGCGACAGACTGATGGAGGAGCTGCGAGTGCACCTCGCGGCGGTCGCGCACCATGTCGGCGAGGCCACCAGGACAAGCCAAGAGCTCTCCCGGCTGATCGGCACCGTCACCCAGCCCGACTCGATCCAGGCCCGAGCCGCCGAGACCAACGGCCGCGACCGAAAGATGGAGACGAGCACCCGCGGCTCTTAGCGGCGCTCGCGACGTCGTTCCGTCGCGAGTGTGCACTTTCTTTCACCACACCCCTTGCAAACTCACATTCTGTGAGTTACTGTTGGCCCGCAGCAAGGAGTCAACCTATGTTCTCGAACTCGATCAACACACAAAACGACCAGGCCGGAGCAGCAGCTGCTGCGTCGTTCCTGCGTGTCCGGCACTACGCCGCGATGACGCGCAACGCCGGTTTCCCCGTGTCCCTCGCTGCGAGGCGCGTGCGCTAGCTCCACGGCGCATAGCAAGTCGGCGAGGCGACCCAATGGGTCGCTTTTTTTGTGCCCTGATCCAACTTGAAGGTGATGCAACTTGAGAAACCCCAATTCCAGATGAGGCCCCACTCGAGAGAGAAAGGCCCTTACATATGTCACAGACAATTCACTGCGCCGCACGTGTGCACGTTGACGTGCTCGCACTGAATGACACTGTGAGCGCCGGGCTCCCAACGCCCTCCGCCTAGACGCTTTTCGCTCCAGGGCCGAAGGGTGAGTGGGGTCTCCGGCGGTTTCCCCTCACCCAACAACACATATAAGGAGCAGGCTGCGATGTCACGTAGTCAGACATCGACGAGGGCTCGCGTCTTGCGGCCAGGTTTGCGCTGGCCGGAGCTCTCGTTGCAAACGCTGTTACAGGACAGGAAAGGCCGCGCTCTGGCCGTCGAGATCGAACGGCTGGAGCGGCTCGGTGACCGGGAACGCGCCAACGGCGCCCGCTCCCGTGCGATGATCGCGCGGCAGCGCTGGCTCTGATGGCACCGGCCCGAGCAGGGTCCCGGGGACATCGTCGGTCGACGATTTCCCCAGCCCCCGTAGCTCAGCGGAAGAGCACCGGGTTTCGAACCCGGGCGCAGAGGTTCAAATCCTCTCGGGGGCTCTTGATTGACCGGGCGCCGGCGCGCTCAGTTGTAGCTCACCAGCACCACGTGGCCGCTGGCCTGAGAAGCGGCGCCTACGCCGGCGCCTGCTCCTCCGCCTGCGCCCGAGACGGTGGCGACGCTGGAGACGGTGACAGTCACGCCCAGCTGGTTGCCCTTCGCCTTGGCCAGCAGGGCGCGGCCATGGCCAGTGAGCCTGAAGATCAGGTAGCCGGCCTGATGGGCGCCGAGAGATTCCGGGGTGGTGCTGGCGATCGTGCTGCCGCCCGCGGTGATCCTGGTCAACACTCGGCACGGGGTGGCGGAGAAGCAGCCGGCGAGAATGCCGCCGACCGAGTGGCGAAAGACGAACTCCGTCGCGCCGACGAGCCTCAGCGTGGGGGAGTCGGCGAGGCTGCGGCGGGGAGGGCGGCCCTGGGTCTGGAACGGGACCAGATTGAGCTTTGTGGTGACGCTCTTGCCGGACACGTCACGCTCTCTCACCCGCACTGCGAGGCGGTGACCGGCGGCAGCCAGCCGGGCGCGACCGGCCCGCGTGAGCTTGAAGTACACGATGCCGCCGCTGTCCGCCGGGACCGACTCGGGACCCGTGGTGGCCAGCACCGCGGATCCGACCGAGATCGTCGTGGTGAGCGAGCAGGGGCCGCTGGTGAAGCAGCCGACGGGAAGTCCGGCCAGGCCGCGCCGCGGGACGAACACGCCGCGCCCGTAGATGGCCAGATGCGCGGGCGTCGCTCGCAGCGGCGTGGTCCCCAGCACCTGCCCGGCCGACCCCAGCGCCTGCACGGCGAAGAACGCGAATGCGTTGTGAACGGTGAATTGCGTGCTCGCGCCGCCCTTGCTCGGAGGCCCGGACGGGGTCAGCGCGGCGGGGTTGTCGCCCCCGTAGAGGCGCCAGGACTGGATTCCCACCTGCCCCGGCCAGACGGCACTGACCCGGATGCTGCCGTTGGCCATCGGCGCGATTGTCGCCGTCGGGGTGGGGGTCGGGGTCAGCGTCACCGGCGTGCCGGCCGTGGCGCCGTCGAGATAGTCGCTGTCGATATCGAGCGTCACGCCGCCATAGGTGGCGTTGTGGCCGCCCAGATACTGGTGCAGGCGCTGATGGGAGGCCCAATCTCCGGCGGGGAGGTTCGGATCGCTGGTCGACTGCTGGCCGTTCCAGTTGGCCACCCAGATGTCATCCGGCTCGAGGAAGGCGGTGCCGGTCTGGGAGGCCAGCAGATGGATGCCGGAGTTCGAGCTGCTGTAGACGCCGGAGACATAGCCGCTGGCGTGCAGTTGCGTGGTCCAGGCGGACAAGAACGCCAGCACGGCCTTGTTGTTGCTGGCGCTGAGCGGAAAGGCCTCCATGTCGTCGTAGATCGGGCTCCCGGCTCCGATCCCCAGCGCCTGCGCCCGCTGGACCGCATCGAGCGCCGCGGCGGTGCCCTCGGCCGACGCCTTGCCCGGCACGATTCCCGCGCAACCGCAGCTGTTCGAGGGCGCCTGCAGGCCGACATAGGTCGGGATCAGGTGCCAGCCCACCGCCGTCTGCTGGCTGACCCAGGCCGGGGTCAGGTTCGGCTGGGAACAGGCCGAATCGGCGCCGCCGAGATAAATGCCCACCGCGTGATACGGCGAGGCACCCCAGGCGGCCATGGTCGACGTGCTCGGGGCGGTGCATGCGTCGAACCCGAGGCCCGTGTAGACCGCGGCCGCCTGCGCGCGCCCCCGGCGGCCGGCCGACGCCGACCGAGCCACCTGGTGCGCCGCCGGAACAGGGAGCGAGCGGCGGTGCAGCGCCCGGGCGACCGTCTGGCGATGCCCGGCCCACGTGGCGGTGACGGTCACACCGCGCGCGGGCACCACCAATCGCGTCACCGATCCGCCCGTGAGGGAGGCGCCGAGACTCGCGCCGGCGGCGGGCGACGCGGCGCGCGCGGTCAATGGCTCGATCAGGATCGCCTCCGTGCGCCCGACCGCGTGGGCGGGGCAGCGCTGCGCGGAGCCAGGCCGCCCCAGATAGACCGCGTGGCGGTTGAAGCGAACGCACGCCGTCGGGTTGGAACTGAGATCGAACACCGGCCAGGTCGCTGGAACGTCGATCCGGTAGCCGCGGTACCGCACGCTCTTGCTGCGGGCGGCGGCCGACGCAGTTTCCGACAGCGAACCCGCAACGGTCGCCGTCAGCAACGCGAAGACGCAGCACACGCGGAGCGCTCGCCCCGCGCGAGAAGGCCGGTCGGGCGCGCCGCCTGCGGAAACTCCCTCCATATCGGCAAACTAACCCGAAAAGTGGGTCGGAGTAGCGAGCGCGACGCATGAGAGCCCGTTTATGGCCGCGTCTTACCCGCACTCGCGCGCCTCGCCGCCTAAGCTCCGGTGCGTGCCATCTGGGGACCGACCATGACGCGGCCCGTTGTGGTCATCCATGCCGGCGCCGGGAACTTCAGCCAGGAGCTGGATGACCGACGCGACAGCCGCCGGGCCGCCCTCGAGCAGGCGCTCGAGTCCGCTGGGGCCGTCATCGAGGCCGGAGGGGGAGCCATCGACGCCGTGCGCGCGGCCGTCATCGTGCTGGAAGCGTTTCCACTGTTCAACGCGGGATATGGCTCGGCGCTCTGCGCGGACGGCACCGTCGAGTTGAGCGCGGCGGTGATGCGCGGCGCGGATCGAGCCGCCGGGGCGGTCGCGGCCATCACCCGCACCAAGCACCCCGTCATGGCCGCTTACTCGCTGCTGGAGGATCCCGAGGTGCTGATGGTCGGCGCGGCGGCCGACGCTCACGCGGCGTCTCGTGGTGCGGAGCAGATCGAACCCTCGGGCTTCATCACCGAGCGCCAGCGGGGTCGCCTGGCGCAGCAGCAAACGCGCACCATCCTGAACGACCCCGACCCCGACCCCGACCCCGACCCCGACCCCGGGCCGGCCGCGGTGGAGCACGGAACGGTCGGCGCGGTGTGTCGCGACGCCGACGGGGTACTGGCGGCCGCGACCTCGACCGGGGGGATCCGCGGGCAGCCTCCGGGTCGGGTCGGCGACACGCCACTGATCGGAGCCGGAACCTGGGCCGACCGGCACGTGGCGGTGTCCTGTACCGGCGACGGCGAGGCGTTCATTCGCGCGGGCGCCGCCCGCCTGCTCGCGGCGCTGGTGCAGCAGGGAATGGCACTCCCGCTCGCGGCACGGGCCGTCCTCGACGAAGTCCGGCTGGGGGGCGGCCGTGGCGGGCTGATCGCCGTGGACGCCGGCGGCGAAGTGGTCACGTCGCGCAACACCGAGCTGATGCCGTGTGGGATCTGGCGGGCAGGCGAGCCGCTGACGCTCGAGCTCTGATCCGAGCCCGTGACCACGAGCTCGTCCTACGCTTCAACCAATGCCTGAACTGCCCGAGGCCGAACGCGCTCGTCAGACCTTGGATGCCATCCTCGGCCGCCGGATCAAGCGGGTGGATGATCGAGACACGTATGTATGCCGTCCCCATCCGCCGGGCGAGATCGCCGCTGCGCTCGTCGGTCACGAGCTGGTCAGCGCTCGCCGGCGGGGGAAGTTCCTGTGGCTGGAGACCGACGACGGGCCGACGCTCGGGCTGCATCTGGGCATGTCCGGCCACATCGTGCTGGAGGCCCCGGGCGATACGCCGCGCTGGGACCGGTTCGCTGTTGAGTTCGAAGACGGCTCTCGCTTCGCACTCAGGGACAAGCGCCGCCTGGGTCGGGCGGTCCTGAACCCGGACTTCAGCCACGTCGGGCCGGACGCGGCCGAGGTGGGGCGGGAGGACTTTCGTCGCCTGATCGGGCGGGGCAGCGCCCCGATCAAGGCGCGGCTGCTCGACCAGGGAGCGATCTCCGGCATCGGCAACCTGCTGGCCGATCAGATTCTCTGGCAGGCCCGGATCGCGCCGGGGCGACGCGTGAGCGACCTGTCGGTCGAGGATCTCGACCGGCTCCGGCGCGACCTGCGCGGCGCCGTGCGCTCGGCGATCCGCAAGGGCGGCGCCCACACCGGCCGGTTCATCCCGGCTCGCGGGCGCGACGGCAGCTGCCCCCGCGACGGACACCATCTGGAGCGGGCCACGATCGGCGGGAGGACCACGTACTGGTGTCCCGTCTGCCAGACCTGACGCGCTTTTGTCTGACGAAGCTTGTAACGGTATGACCCACTCGAGCCGCCTGCCCCGGCCGCTGCGCAGCGTGATCGCCGGCGCGGCCGGCACGGCGACGATGACGCTGGCCTATGCGCTCGAGCATCGGCTGAGGCCCAAGGTCTCCGGGCCGCTCGACTACGACGACAGCCTGGTGCCGGGGCGGATCGTGGCCAGCATCATGCACCTGCCCCAGGTCACCGGCCGCGAGGACGAGGAACTGGGGCTGGCGCTGCGCTGGAGCTACGGCTCAGCCTTCGGGCTGCTCCACGGGCTCCTGCGGCGGAGGGTCGACGAGCCGTGGGCGGTGACACTGTTCGGCGGCGCCCTCATGACGGCAACCCTGAGCCTGTTCCCGCTGCTGGGGCGCACCCCGCCGCCCTGGCGCTGGCCGAAGGCCGTCCTGGCCACCAGCTTTGGCACCCACGCCGCGTATGCCGTCGCGGTGGCCGTGGTCGACGACCGACTCTGCGGCGCCGCCTGAGCAAGAACGCTCAGGCGTCGGGTCCGCCCGGATCCGCCAGCTGATCTCGCTCGGCCCACTCCAGCAGCGGTGCGAGCGAGAACGCCGAGTCGTCGATTCCGGCGTGCAGGTCGCCGAGCTGCGCGAATCGCCGCGGGACTGTGGCGATGGTCAGCTCGCGGGGGACCACGGCGTCGATCTCATCCCAGGCGATCGGCGTGGAGACCGTGCCTTCGCGCACTCCGCGGACCGAGTAGGCGCTGGCGATGGTGTGGTCTCGGGCGTTCTGGTTGTAATCGACGAATGCCTTCTCGGGCGAGCGGTCCTTTCGCCACCAGGTCGTCGTCGCCTCAGCGGGGGCACGGCGCTCGACCTCGCGAGCGAAGGCGAGGGCGGCGCGCCGGACGTCGGCAAAGCCCCACTCCGGCTCGATCCGGACGTAGACGTGGATGCCCGACCCGCCTGAGGTCTTCGGCCAGCCGACGGCGCCGAGCTCGTCGAGTACCTCGTGCGCGACGTGGGCGACGCGTCGCACGGTGGCGAAGTCGCATTCGGGCATCGGGTCAATGTCGATGCGCCACTCGTCCGGGCGCTCGACATCGGCCCGCCGCGAGTTCCAGGGATGGAACTCGACGGTCGACATCTGCACCGCCCAGATCACGCTGGCCAGCTCGGTGACACACAGCTCGTCGGCGTGGCGGCCGGATGGGAAGTCCACTCGCACCGTCTCGATCCACGGCGGCGCGCCGGGCGGAACTCGCTTCTGATGAACCTTCTCGCCGTCGACGCCCCGGGGGAACCGGTGCAGCATGCAGGGCCGCTCGCGGAGCGCGCGCACGATCCCGTCGCCGACGCTCAGGTAATAGTTGACCAGGTCGAGCTTGGTCTCCCGGCGGACCGAGAAGTACACCCGGTCGGGGTTGGAGATCCGCACCGTGTGGTCCCCGACCTTCAGCTCGATCGCATCGCTCTTACGAGCCGCCGGCATGCCTAACCCGCGATCCATTCGCCGTGCCGCATCACCCGAACGAGGCGCCCGTCATCCTCGAGCAGGACGAGGTCGGCCGGATTCCCGCGCTCCAGCCCGACCGCCAGCCCGATCGCCGCGGCGGGTCGCGCGGTGGCCGCCCGCACGGCGGCCGGCAGATCCGCGCCCCCCAGCGCGGACCAGTTGCGCACCGCCGCGTCGAGCGCGATCGCGCTGCCCGCCAGCGTGCCATCGCGGTTGACGGCGCGGCCGTCCGGCCGGAGGCGGACCTTGATGCCCGCCTGGACGTACTCGCCCGGCCGGGCGCCCGCCGCGACGCCGGCGTCGGTGACCAGAATCACCCGCGAGCCGGCCGCCCGCCGGATCAGCTCCAGCGCGAGCGGGGCGACATGCAGTCCGTCGGCCACCACGCAGGGCTGAACGGGGTCGCTGACCAGCGCCCATCCCACGAGCCCGGGGTCGCGGTGGTGAAGCGGTCGCATGGCGTTGAACAGGTGCGTCACCAGGCGGGCGCCGCGGGCCGCCGCCCGCTCGCCCGTGGCCGCATCGGCGCCGGTGTGGCCCAGCGACACCGTGACGCCCCGGGCGACCAGCCGCTCGATCAGGTCCAGGGCGCCCGGCAGCTCCGGAGCCAGCGTGACCAGTCGCACGGCCGGATGGTCGAAGTAGGCGGGCACGCCGTCGGCGGGCACGCGCAGCAGCTCGGGGCGGTGCACACCGGGATGTCCGGGACTGAGGAACGGGCCTTCCAGGTGGATCCCTGCGACGGGCGAGGCTGGATCGGCGGCGCGCTCGGCGAGCTCGGCTACGGCCCGCTCGGCGGTGGCGTCGTCGGTGGTGATGATCGTGGGGAGGTAGCTGGTGACGCCGCTGCGGAGCTGATATGCGTCGATGCGCTCCAGCGCCTCGGGGCCGTCCACGGTCTGCACTCCCATCGCGCCATTGACCTGCAGGTCGACGAGCCCCGGCGCGATCAGCCCGTCGTGATGTATGTCCGCCCGGCCCGGTGACTCGCCCGTGCCGACCCCGGCGAAGCGTCCTTCTCGCACCTCGACCCATCCCGGCGCTGCACCCGGACCGCGCAACAACCGACCGGCGACGATCACTTCGGGGCGTGCGGTGACAGAGCGGGTTTCGGCACGACGCGGATGATGCCCAAGCTGTCAGACTTAAGCGGAGTGCTCGAATCCGATCTCGACACAGGCTCGCGCGAACGCTTTGCCCGCGTGGGCGACGTGGAGCTCTGCTACGAGACGTTCGGGTCCGACGACGCCCCCGCGATGCTGATGGTGATGGGGCTCGGGTCGCAGATGCTCGTGTGGGAGGACGAGTTCTGCTCGACGCTGGCCGGGCATGGCTTCCGGGTGATCAGGTTCGACAACCGCGACAACGGCCGCTCGACGATCTTTCGAGAGTCAAGGCCCCCCACGCTGCGCCAGCTGATACTGCGCGACCGGCGCGGCGCCGCCTATTCGCTCGACGACATGGCCGACGACGCTGTCGGCCTGCTCGACCATCTCGGCATCGACCGCGCCCACGTGGTCGGCGCGTCGATGGGCGGGATGATCTCTCAGCTGATCGCCATCAACCACCCGGAGCGGGTGCGGTCGCTGGTCTCGATCATGTCCACGACAGGCGGCTGGCGCGTCGGGCTGCCGAAACCGAAGATGCTTCCGATGATCCTGCGGCGGCCGCGCAAGGACCGGGAGGGCTACGTCGAGGACATGATGACCACGTTCCGGGCGATCGGGTCCAAGCGCTATCCGCCGCCGGAGGCCGAGTTGCGCTCGCTGGCCGAGCGCTGCTTCGAGCGCGGAGTGACGCCCGCCGGGACCGCTCGCCAGCTCGCGGCGATCCAGACCGCACCGGACCGAGCTCCCAAGCTGCGCCGGCTCAGCCTCCCGGCCACGGTCATCCACGGCAAGAGCGATCCGCTGATCATGCCCTCCGGCGGTCGGGCCACCGCCGCGGCGATCCCCGGGGCCAAACTGGTGATGTTGGACGGTATGGCGCACGATCTGCCGCGCCCGCTGTGGCCGCAGATCATCGAAGCAATCCTCCAGACCACCGCGGCCGCGGCCCCGGTCAGTCCTCGCGGGGCGGAGGCTGGAAGACGATCCGCTTGAGCTCCGACAGCGCGCTGCCGCCGAGGCGGAGCGAGGTCTGAAAGCCCTCGGAGCCGAGCTCGCCGTCGTCGAGGGCACGGCGGAGCTGATCGAGCTCGGGGCGTTCGTGGTCCAGCACCTGGGCGCTCGGCGCCTCGATCAGGATCAGGTGACGGGGGCGGCGGTGGCCGTGGGCGAGGCGGACGTAACGCTCGCGCTCCTCGACGTCGAAGCCCTCGAGCGCCAGGGCGACCGACTGTCCGTTCTGTAGCCGCTTGAGGACCGCAGCCTGCAACAGCTCGGCGGCGCGAGCGTCGAGTTCATGCTCGCTCACCCGTCCGGCCAGCAGGGTCCGGACCTTGCTCGGAGAGAGCACGGCGGCCCGCTCCTCGATCACCCGCTCGGCGAATCGAGCCGGGTCGGCGGCCTCGGCGCCGACGATCACCAGCAGGCTGCCGGGGGAGTATCGGAGACGGTGCGCGGGGGCGAGAACGCGGTTGCGCGCCGAGATGTCGGCGGGGCGGGGAGGTGCGCCGTCGCGGCGCGGGCGCTCCGAGGACCAGCCGGTCCGCTCGTCGGAGCCGATCTTGACGCTGCGTGATGTCGGGGGAGTGGGCACACCTCCATCATAGGAGGACGTGAAGGGACTAGTGTGGGGTCCCGATGAACTCCCTGGCTGCCGGCCCGCTCCCGCCGGGCCCCTCCGAAGCGCCGCTGGTCCAGACCCTGCGCTGGCTGCTGCGCCCGATCTCGTTCATGGAGTCCTGCCGACGGCGCTTCGGCGATACGTTCAGCGTGCGATTCCTGGGCTTCCAGACGCCGCTGGTTATGGTGTCGGACCCCGAGGCGATCCGGGCCCTGTACACAGTCCGCGATCACGGCCTGCCGCCGGGCCGCACGTTTGCCCTGCGACCGGTGATGGGCCCTCGATCGGTTCTGCTGCTCGAGGGCGCCGAGCACCTGCAGCGGCGAAAGCTGATGCTCCCTCCATTCCATGGGGAGCGGATGCGCGCCTATGAGGACTCGGTCCGGGAGATCGCCGAACGCGACATCGCCGGCTGGCCGATCGCCGAGCCGTTCGCGCTGCATCCCCACATGCAGGCGATCACGCTCGAGGTGATACTGGGCGCCGTCTTCGGGGTGACCGAGCCGGAGCGCCGCGAGCGTCTGCGCGGGCTGTTGCCCGGCCTGCTCGGCGCGACGTCCTCCTCACGGCTGCAGCTGAAGATTCTGCTGGCGCGGCGCTTCGGACGCTCCGGCCCGCTGGTCGCATTGCGCGAGCAGGCCCGCCAGATCGACGAGGCGCTGCTCTCGGAGATCGCCGAGCGTCGGCGCGATCCGACGGCGGACCAGCGTGACGACATCCTCTCGCTGCTCACGCTGGCCCGGTTCGAGGACGGCGGGGAGATGGATGCCCAGGAGATCCGCGACCAGCTGCTGACCTTGCTGCTGGCCGGCCACGAGACGACCGCCACGGCGCTGGCCTGGACGATCGATCTGCTTCTGCGCCACCCGCTCGTGCTCGAGCGGTTGACCGCGGAGGTCGACGCGGGCGGGGAGGACCGCTACCTGCGCGCCGTGATTCAGGAGTCGCTGCGGCTGCGGCCGGTGGTGCCGCTGGCGGGCCGGCGCCTGAACTCGGAGCTGCGGGTCGACGGCTATACCCTGCCGGTGGGCAGCGACGTGACGCCGGCGATCTGGCTCACTCACACCCGTGCCGACCTGTACCCGGAGCCGCTCGAGTTCAGGCCGGAGCGGTTCCTCGAGTCGCCGCCGACCACCTACGGCTGGGTCCCGTTCGGCGGCGGGGTCCGCCGCTGTCTCGGGGCCGCCTTCGCCGAGATGGAGATGCGCGTCGTGCTGGAGACGATGCTCGGTCAGCGCCGGCTGACGGCCGCCAGCCCGGACGCCGAGCGCCCGATCCGGCGCAACGTCACCCTCTCGCCCAGACACGGCACTCGGGTGACCGCGAGCCTCCGCGCGCGAGACGCGGTTCCGGCCGGCCAAATGCGGGTACTGGCGGGTACATGAGGAGATCGATGGGTCGCCAGGGGTCCGGGTGTTGACCGAATTGGTGCCTTCAGCGGGAGCAGCGCGGGCCGCCGGGCTGTTCTCCAGCGCCGTCGGCGCGGTGACCAGGCGAGTCGGCAGCCTGGTGCCGGCCGCGGACCTCGACGAGCGGGACACCGACTACATCCGCGAGACGCTGCCCGGGTTGTGGGCGCTGGCCAGCCTCTACTTCCGCGCGGACGTACGGGGCTTGCACCACATCCCCCGGGAGGGCCCCGTGCTGCTGGTGGGCAACCACTCCGGCGGGATGATGGCGCCGGACCTGTTCGTGTTCGTGCTGGCCTTCAGTACCTACTTCGGCGTCGAGCGGACCTTCTACCAGCTCGCGCACAACGGCGTGATGCTGCCGCCGCTGGGTCCGATGGTCCGCCGGTACGGGACGGTGGCCGCCGATCCGAACAATGCCGAGCTGGCGCTGAAATCCGGCGCGGCGGTGCTGGTCTACCCCGGCGGTGACTATGAGGTGTTCCGGCCGAGCTGGGAGTCGGGCAAGGTCGACTTCGGCGGACGCACCGGTTTCATCCGGCTGGCGCTGCGCCTCGGCGTGCCGATCCAGCCAGTCGTGTCGATCGGCAGTCAGGAGACGGCGCTGTTCCTGACCCGCGGCGCGCGGCTGGCCAAGTTGACGCGAGTGGACAAGATGCTGCGCCTGAAGACGATGCCGATCATGTTCGGGCTCCCGTTCGGGCTGATGCCCGGCATCTTCGGCCACGTCCCGCTCCCCGCCAAGATCACCATCCAGGTGCTACCGAAGATCGACCTGGAGGACCGCTACGGCGATGACCCCGATGTGCAGGAGATCGCCGGCGACCTGCAGGAGAGCATGCAGGATGTGCTCACTTCGCTCTCCGAGGAGCGCCGGCTTCCGGTGATCGGATGAGGGTCCAGGAAAGCATCACGATCGCGGCCGACCGCGCCGCCGCGTGGGAGCTGCTGGCCGACCCCACCAACTACCCCCGCGTGCTCACCTGGGTGACCGGCTTCGAGCCGGAGAACGACGAGGTCGAGCAGGGCCTCGGCGCGCGCTACCGGGTGCGCCTGCATGTCGGCTCGGCCGAGGTGGGCGGGCTCGTCGAGGTGATCGAGTACGACGAGTGTCGCGACATCTCCTGGACGAGCGTGACCGGAATCGAGCAGCGCGGCCGGATCCGGCTGCGCGATGCCGGCTCGGGCAAGGTCAAGCTGGAGCTGCGGATGTCATACAACGCTCCGGGGGTCATCCTCGGCTCGATCGCCGAGGTCCTTTCCGCGCGGATGGTCTCATCGAGCGTCCGGGAATCGCTGCAGGAGGTCAAGCGCGAGCTGGAGGGCACCGACCCGCCGGCGGCGGATGGCCCGAACCCCGTGGAACGGCTGGCGCACGAGGCGGTCAACGTGGGCATCCTCGCGCAGGCGGGCCTGGTCGCCCCGATGCGCCCGGACAAGCTGGCGCGGATCGCGCTGGCCGGAGCGCGCTGGGGGGCCTCGCCGGCCACCGGCGTGATCGTCGGCGCGATCCGGCACGGCAATCGCCCGATGGTGATCGACGAGATCGGGACGCTGAGCTACGCCGAGGTCGACCGGCGCAGCAACGCGATCGCCAACGCGCTGGCGGCGGAGGGCATCAGCGAGGGCGATCGGGTCGGGTTGCTGTGCCGCGATCACCGCGGCTTCCTGGACGGCCTGTTCGCCGTCGCCAAGCTGGGCGCCGACGTACTGCTGCTCAATACCTCCTTCAGCGGTCCCCAGATCACCGAGGTGTGCAAGCGCGAAGAGGTGGCAGCGCTGATCTACGACCAGGAGTTCGCCGAGCTGGCCGAAGGGGCTGGCGCCAAGCGCATGCGCTTTGTGGCCTGGCACGACGAGGATGATCCCGACGAGCGGACGCTGGAATCGCTGGTCCGGGAGGGCGATCCCTCCTCGCCGCCGGCGCCCGGGCGGACCGGCAAGGTGACGATCCTCACCTCCGGCACCACCGGAACGCCGAAGGGGGCCCAGCGCGGCGACATGGCCAAGACGCTCGATCCGGCGGCTGCGATGCTCGAGCGGATCCCGCTGCACGAGGGTCAGCGGGTGAGGATCGCGGCGCCGCTGTTCCACGCCTGGGGGTTCTCGAACTTCGCGCTCGACATGGCCCTCGGCTCGACCTTCGTGCTCCGCCGCAAGTTCGACCCCGAGCAGTGCCTGGCCGATATCGAGGAACACAAGTGCGAGGTGCTGGTGGTGGTGCCGGTGATGCTGCAGCGCATCCTCGAGCTGGACGACGAGGTTCGCCACAAATACGACACCAGCGTGCTGCGGGCGGTTTGCGCCAGCGGATCGGCGCTGCCCGGGGACCTGGCCAACCGCTGGATGGACGAGTTCGGCGAGAACCTCTACAACCTCTACGGGTCAACCGAGGTCTCCGCGGCCACGCTGGCCACTCCGAAGGACATGCGCGCGGCGCCGGGCACCGCCGGCAAGCCGGCCCGCGGCTCGATCGTGCGGCTCTACGACGAGGACGGCCAGCCCGTGCCACAGGGCGAGACGGGGCGAATCTTCGTCGGGAACTCGATGCTGTTCGCCGGCTACACCGGTGGCGGCGACAAGGACCGCATCGACGGACTGATGGCCAGCGGCGACGTCGGCCGCTTCGACGAGGCCGACAGGCTGTTCGTGCAGGGGCGCGACGACGAGATGATCGTCTCCGGCGGCGAGAACGTGTTCCCCAAGGAGGTCGAGGACGTGCTGGCCGGCCACGACGCGGTGGCCGAGGCCGCCGCGATCGGCGTGGAGGACGAGAAGTTCGGCCAACGGCTGCGGGCGTTCGTGGTGCTCGAGTCAGGCAAGAAGGCCACCGAGGATGAGCTGAAGAGCCACGTCAAGGAGAACCTGGCCCGGTACAAAGTGCCCCGCGAGGTCGTATTCCTGGACGAGCTGCCGCGCAACCCGACCGGCAAGGTGCTCAAACGCGAGCTCGAGGACGAGGGCGGCGACGGCGAGTCCGAAGGCAAGAGCGACGGCGACGGCAAGGCCGAAGGCAAGAGCGACGGCGACGCCAAGGCCGAAGGCAAGAGCGACGGCGACGCCAAGTCCGAAGGCAAGGCCGATGGCGACGGCAAGGCCGATGGCGACGGTAAGCGCGAGGCCAAGGGCAAGGCCAAGCGCGGCAGCAAGAGCAAGACCTGAGGCGCTCGAATCAGGGCCCGGGTCGGTGGCGGCTGACAAGATCCGCGCGCACCTGCGATGCCCGCCCGCAACCTTGTAAATCTCCACGCCGTCGGCAAGGACTACGCCAGCCGGACGATCCTCGGCCGGATCACGATCGGGGTCTCCGCCGGCGACCGGATCGGCGTGGTGGGGCGCAACGGCGAGGGAAAGTCGACTCTGCTGCGCCTGATCGCCGGAGACGAGGTGCCCGACGCCGGTGCGATCACGCGCGTGGGCGGCCTGCGGCTGGCGCTGCTGCCCCAGGGAGACGATCTCGGCGCCGACGGCACGATCCGCGCGTCCCTGGTGGGCGACCGGGCCGAGCACGAGTGGGCGGCCGACGCGGCATTTCGGGAGGTACTCGACGGGCTCTTGGGCGGCGTCGAGCTGCGCCGCTTCCCCGAGGGCATGGACACCGCCCTGGCCGGACTCTCGGGGGGCGAGCGGCGGCGGATCGCGCTGGCCCGGCTGTTGCTCGACCAGCCCGAGCTGCTGCTGCTCGACGAGCCGACCAACCATCTCGACGTCGAGGCGATCTCCTGGCTGGCCCGGCACCTTGCGGCGCGGCGTGGGTCGCTGCTCGTGATCACCCACGACCGCTGGTTCCTCGACGAGGTCTGCACGGCGACCTGGGAGGTGTCCGACGGGGAGATCCACTCGGGCGAAGGTGGCTACGCCGCGTACGTGCTGGCGCGGGCCGAGCGCGAGCGCCAGTCGGCGGTGAGAGATGACCGCCGGCGCCAGCTCGTCCGCAAGGAGCTGGCCTGGTTGCGTCGCGGTCCACCCGCGCGCACTGCCAAGCCGAAGTTCCGGATCGAGGCCGCCAACGCCCTGATCGCCGACGAGCCGCCGGTCCGGGACAAGGCCGAGCTACTGCGCTTCGCCGGCGCGAGGCTGGGGGACAAGGTGCTCGAAGCCGAGGCGGTGTCCTTGGACTTCGGCGGCCCCCCGGTCCTGAACGAAGTGACCTGGCGGCTGGGCCCGGGCGACCGGGTCGCGCTGGTGGGAGCCAACGGATCGGGCAAGACGAGCTTGCTCCGAGTCTTGAGCGGCGAGCTCGAGCCGAGCCACGGCTCGGTCCAACGCGGCCAGACCGTCCGCCTGGCCCATCTGTCTCAGGACACGGCCGAGATTCCCGGTGAGCTGCGGGTGCTCGAATCGCTCGAGGCGGTGCGCGGGCGCGCCACGCTCAGCGACGGGCGGGAGATCACCGCGGGGATGCTCTGCGATCGCTTCGGCTTTCGCGGGGACCGCGCCCGCACCTTCGTCCGCGAGATCTCAGGAGGCGAACGGCGGCGGCTGCAGCTGATGCGGTTGCTGATGGCCGAGCCCAACGTGCTGCTGCTGGACGAGCCCACCAACGACCTGGACATCGACACCCTGACCGCGCTCGAGGACCTGCTCGACGGCTGGCCGGGCACGCTCGTGATCGTGAGCCACGATCGCTACTTCGTCGAGCGGGTGGCCGACGATGTGTTCGCGCTCACGGGCGCGGGCGAGCTCCGCCACCTGCCGGGCGGGATGGAGCAGTACCTGGAGCAGCGCCGCCGGCCGGCGCTCGCACCGGCTGCGGCGCCCTCGCCACGGCCCGCCCCGGCCAGGGCCGATCTGGCTCCCGGGTCCCCGGGGGCGGCGCTCCGCGCGGGTCGCAAAGAGATCCAGCGGCTCGAGCGCGCCCTGGACGTCAGCGCCGAGCGCGAGCACGCCCTGCACGAGCAGATCTCGAGCCACGCCACCGACCACGCGCGGCTGGGCGAGCTGACCACGGAACTCGAGGCGGTGCTGGCCGAGCGCGAGCGGCTCGAGACCGCGTGGCTCGAGATCACCGCGTCGCTAGAGGCCTGAACTGCGCCGAGGGACGCTGGAGTTGGCGAGTTGGGGGTGTGGTACGTTTGATAGTGCGCTCGGTGAGTCCTGCTCTTCTCGCTTTCGGGGCGACATCCCATTGGGAAGAGCACAGAGAGGCGGTTAGCCATGGCTACCGCAACATTGACCCCGCCGGCGCCGGCATCGGTGGCCACGGAACCGCAGGTCGCAGCGCGCGTTTGTCGCTGCGAGCACGTGCTCCCGGGAAAGAGCCCGCAGTGATCGCGGGGCGCTGACCACCCGCCAGGCATTGCCTGAACCGGTGTACGCGCGGGAGAACCCGGGACCAAGCAGGAATGAAGGAGGCAGTGATGGCAGCAAAGCGAAAGGTGACCGTGACGGTCCAGCCGGCCAAGCATCGGCCGACATCGGCCGAGCGACGTCAGGCGCAGATGGAGGCCGTAGCCGGCAAGCAGGCGGTGCTGAAGGCCGAGGCGGCGGAGCGCCGGAAGGCGGCGGCTGCCCGAGCAGTCGAGCCCACCCCCCCGAAGAAGCGCAGTCAGGACGGCTGACGGGATTGGTAGTGGCGCCACCACCGGCGTGTCGGCGATCGCTCTCGTTGCGACGGCGGGCGCTGCTCAGCGTCGTCGGGATGCTCGCGGTGACGAGCGCGCTGGTCGTCGTGCTGGCGGGCCGACGGGGCCAGTTCACCGCCGCCCTGCACGCCTTGCCGATCTGGCTACTGATCGTTGCGGTCCTGCTTCAGATCGTCGCGTTGCTCAGCCGGACCGAGGCCTGGAACGTCTGCGTCCGCGCGACCGGCGCCACCGTCACCCGGCGAGTCCTGTTCAGGGCCGCGGGCGTCGGCTACTTGGCCAGCGTGCTCAACGGGTCGCTCGGGTTGGCCGCCCGGCTGACCTCGCTGCGGCGCTCCGCCCCCGATACCAGCCCCCGCGTCCCGGCCCTGCTGGCCGCCGAGGTTCCGATCATCAGCGTCGAGCTGGCGCTGACCGCGATCTTCTCATTCACCCTGGTCAGTGCAGTCGGCGCGCCTTGGTGGGTGCCGATCATCGCGATCGCGATCGCGCTCACCGGCGTGCTCGGGCTGCGACGGGTCGCCCAGCGCCGCCGAGTCGGCCTCTGGTCCGGGTTGGCCGTGATGCGCAGCGGGCGCGAGCGCATGATCGTCCTCGTGCTGGTGTCGATCTGCTGTCAGATCGCCCGCAACTACCTCGTACTGCGGGGCATCGGCGCACACATCTCGTTGCTCGACGCGATCGCCCTGCTGATCGCCATGTTCACGCTCGGCCAGCTTCCGATCGGCCCGAGTCTGGGTGCGGCGGCGACCGTGCTGATCCTCGGCGCCCACGGAGTGGCCACGGCGGCGGCGGCCGGCGTGCTGCTCACCGTGACCGCCACGTTCGGCTCGCTCTGTTACGCGGCGTGGGCGGTGGTCGATAGGCTGCTGGCTGGTCGGATCGTCGTCAGTCCCGAGCCGGTCGTCGTGTCGAGCCCAGCGTGACCGTGCCTGATCATTTGGAAACCACCGAGATTTCGCTTGTCACCGGGGACCGGTACGAGGTCAGCGGCTCACTGGAGGAGGTCGAGGCGATCATCATCGCGGCGTCGCGCGGCTCGATCATGCAGATCGCCTGGCTAACCGACAAGGTCAGCGGTGCGTCGGTGGGCATCAACCCGGCGTCGATCGTCTCGCTGCGAGCCGGAGCGTAAGTGCGGGACGTACAAAGCTCTTAAGAAGCTCTCACCGACCTGGCCTATTTTTGCCAGCTGATGAGCACACCCAAGCATCTATGGTCGGGCGACTGGGAGCGCGACTCCGCGGAGGCGGAGGCGAATCGCGCCAACCGCCCCGCCCCCCAGCCGGTTGAACCAGTCGAGCCATCACGGCCGCCGTCGCCCGCGCCGTCGCCCGCGCCGTCGCCCGCGCTGGCGCGCGCGCCGAGGCCCGCGCTGGCGCGCGTCGTGGCGGCCGTTCGCGGGCTGGGGAGGCGCGTTCGTGATCTGAGGCTTCCGCGAGCACGTCGCCGTATGGTGGCACTCGTGGCGCTCTTGGCGCTGGTCATCGCCGGCGGCGCGCTCGCGCTCAGTTCGTCCGGAGGGTCCGGCTCCGGTCGGGCAACCGGATCGACCCCGTGGCTGGGGCTGCAGATGGAGAGCCTTCCCGTCGACCGCGTGCTGGTGGCGTCGGTCGTACCGGGAAGCCCCGCCGATCATGCCGGGGTCGGGGTCGGTGACCTGATTCTCGGTATCAACGGCAGGCCGGTGAAATCCCCTGGCGACGTCGACTCGCTGCTGAGCGGGCTGCGGGCGGGTGACCGCGTGCAGCTTCAGATCGGGCGGGGAAACGCGACCTTCAGCCTGCCGGCCAAGCTGACCACCCAGCCCGCCACCTTTCCATGAGCTTCGCCGCGCCACTCGTCCTGCTAGCGCTGCTCGCGATGCCCCTGCTGATCATGGCCTACACCGGGCTCGAGCGTCGGCGCGGGGAGACGGCTCGGGCGTTCGTGACCGAGCCGCTGGTGCCATCGGTGGCGCCCAACCGCCCGCGCTGGCGCCGGCACGTCCCGATGCTGGCCGTCGCGCTCGCCCTGATCGTGCTGATCGTGGCGGCGGCCAGACCCCAGCGCAGCGTCGCCGTTCCCGTGACGGACGGTGCCGTGATGCTGGCCAACGACATCAGCAGCTCGATGGCATCCACCGATGTGCCGCCCTCGCGCCTGATCTCTGCGGCGCGCGCCGCGCAGCGCTTCGCCCGGAGCGTTCCGGGCTCCGTGCGGGTCGGCCTGCTGCAGTTCAACCAGCGGGCCACCGTGCTGCAGACTCCCAGCAGCGACCATTCGCTGACGATCCAGGCGTTGACGCAGGTTCGCTCGGGCGGACACACCGCGATCGGGGACGCGATCAATTCCGCGGTCAGCGTGCTCTCGCGGCTGCGGTCCCCCGACGGAAAGCGGATCCCGTCCGCGATCGTCCTGCTCTCGGACGGGACCTCGACCACTGGCGCCGACCCGCTCCAGGCCGCCCGTCAGGCGGCGCGAGCGCACATCCCGGTCTACACCGTCGCGCTGGGAACCGCGCACGGCACCATCGACGTCAGGCATGGATCGAGGACGACGAGAGTGCCGGTCCCGCTTGACCCCAGCGAGCTCCAGCAGATCGGGCGTCTCTCAGGCGGGCAGGCGTTCACGGCCGAAGGGGCGAGCGGGCTGAGCGCGGTTTACGCCCATCTCGCCGCCCGGATCGGGCACAAGCAGGTCAAACAACAGATAACCGCAAGCTTCGCCGGGGTGGGACTTGTGCTGCTGCTGCTCGGCGGCATCCTCTCCCTGCGCTGGTTCGGCCGACTGATCTAGAGGAATCATCCAAGGAGAACGAATGAGTGAGTACGAGCAAACCGGGGAACTGCGCGAGGAGGCGCGCGAGGCGCTGCAGGAGGCCCTGTACGAGATCAAGCGGGTGATCGTTGGGCAGGACGCGATGCTCGAACGGCTGCTGGTCAGCCTGCTCGCCGGCGGCCACGTGCTGCTCGAGGGCGTCCCGGGACTGGCCAAGACGCTGACCGTGAAGACGCTGGCCGCCGTGCTCGGCGGAAGCTACGGCCGGGTGCAGTTCACGCCGGACCTCGTCCCCGCCGACCTCGTCGGCACGCGGGTGTACAAGCCCACGACCGGCGGCTTCGACACCGAGCTCGGTCCGGTGTTCACCAACTTCCTGCTTGCCGACGAGATCAACCGCGCTCCCGCGAAGGTCCAGTCCGCCCTGCTCGAGGTGATGCAGGAGCAACAGGTGACGATCGGAGGCACCACCCACCGCGTGCCGCTGCCGTTCATCGTGATGGCAACCCAGAACCCGATCGAGTCCGAGGGCACCTACCCGCTCCCGGAGGCCCAGATCGACCGCTTCCTGATGAAGATCCTCGTCGACTACCCCAGCGTCGGCGAGGAGGCGGCCGTCGTCGGTCGCAGCCTGGCCGAACCGCCGGTGGTGCGCAAGTGCCTGTCACTGCCCGAGCTGGGCCGCTACGGGACGGCGGCCCGGGGGGTGCTGGTCGACCGCGACGCGATCGGCTATGCCGTCGCGCTGGCCGACGCCACCCGGCACCCGGCCAACTACGGCCTGCCGGATGCCGCCGGGCTGATCGAGTTCGGGGCCAGCCCTCGCGGTCCGATCGGCCTCGTCCAGGCGGCGCGCGTGCTCGCCCTGCTGCGGGGTCGCGGCCACGTCGTCACCCAGGACATCCGCGACCTGTCGGCCGACGTCCTGCGTCACCGTATCGTCCTCTCCTACGACGCCCTCAGCGAGGGTGTGACCGCCGACGAGGTGATCGACCGCGTGGTGGCAGCGGTGCCGGAACCCGGCGCCGAGAGCCTGACCCGTCCGCGGGAGTTCACCACCGGGGTGGTGCGACCGGCTTGAGTCCGACCCTGCTCGAGCCGCCCGCGGCGCGACAGGGGCCGGGCCCCCTGCCTCAGCCGCTGGTCGAGGCCCTCGATGTCAGCGTCAACCGGCTGGTCGCGCGGACGCTGCCGGGCGACCGCCGCGCCGCGGGCATTGGCCTGGGCATGGAGCTCGCCCAGCTGCGCCCGTACGAGGTCGGCGACGACGTGCGCCACATCGACGCTGCGGCGACCGCGCGCAGCGGCGGACAGCCGCACGTCCGCCTCCACGTCCCGGAGCGATCCATGACCACCTGGATCGCCCTCGACGTCTCGCCCTCGATGGCGTTCGGCACCGCCCGGCGGCTGAAGGCCGACGTGGCCGAGGGGGTGGCGCTCGTGTTCGGGCGCCTCGGCGTGCGCCGGGCGGGCAGCGTCGGCCTGGTCGCGTTCGGCGCCGCGCGGCCACGGGTGCTCCCGCCCCGCGGATCGAAGCCCGCGATCGTCGCCCTGCGCCGAACCCTGACCGAGGGCGTGGCCCGCGACGGCGAGCACGATCCCGCGGGTCTGGCCGGGGCTCTGGCCAGGGTCGGCCGGCTGGCCCGCCAGCCGGGTCTCGTCGTGGTCATCTCGGACTTCCGCGAGCAACAGGGCTGGGAGCGCCCGCTCGGGTCCTTGCGCGTCCGCCACTCGGTGCTCGCGGTCGAGATCCTCGATCCCCGCGAGGGCGAACTGCCTGCCCTCGGGCACCTGGCCCTGGTCGATCCGGAGACCGGCGCCCGGCTGGAGGTCAACACCTCGAGTCGGCGCCTGCGGGAGCGCTTCGCCGAGCTCGAACGCGAGCGGCGCCAGACCGCGGCGAGCGAGCTCCGGCGCCTGCGGATCAGGCACGTCACCCTGTCGACGGCTGAGGATTGGCTGCTGGCGTTGGGACGGCAGCTGCGCTCATGAGGGCTACTCGCCTAGCGGCTCGTAGCTTGCGAGCATCGCCCGGGGGGCGATGCTCATGAGCTTCGGGTCACCGGTCTGGCTGTTCGCGCTGTTCCTGGTGCCGATCGGGCTGGCCGCCTACATGTACGCCCAGCGCCGGACCCGCCGCTACGCGATCCGCTTCACCGCGCTGCCCTCCCTGCGCGAGGCCGCCGGGGCGGCTTCGTCGTGGCAGCGGCACGTGCCGACGGTGCTGGCGCTGCTGGCTCTCGGCGCCCTGGCGATCGCCCTGGCCAAGCCGCGGACGACGTATCGAGTCGCAGTGGACCAAGCGTCGATCATGCTGGTCACCGACCACTCGGGCTCGATGGCGGCGAACGATGTTTCGCCGACGCGGCTGGCCGCCGCCGAGCAGGCCGCCAACACCTTCATCGACAAGCTCCCGAGCCGGGTGCGGGTGGGCGCGATCGCCTTCTCCACCTCCGCAGACGCCGTGCAGGGGCCGGTCACCAACCATGCAGCCGCGCGCGCCATCATCGACGCTCAATCGGCCAACGGGGCGACCGCGACCGGCGACGCCCTCGAGTTGGCGCTGCAGCTGCTGCACGCAGCCAACCACAGGCACGCCCCGTCGGCGATCGTCCTGCTCTCCGACGGGGCCGCCAACGCCGGCTTCGACGCCGTCACCGCCGCGCGGCAGGCCGGGCAGGCCAGGATCCCGGTCTACACGGTCGCGCTCGGCACCCCCGGCGGGATGCTGCCCAACCCCGACCCACTCGGTCCGCCGGTGCTCGTACCCCCCGATCCACAGCTGATGCAGCAGATCGCGCGGGTGTCAGGCGGCCGGACGTTCAACGCCCAGAGCGCCGGCGAGGTCAGCTCGATCTACGGCCGCCTGGGCAGCCAGCTCGGCTCCGTCACCCGCCAGCGTGAGGTCACTTACGAATTCGCGATCGCCGGCCTGCTGCTGCTCCTGGCGGCGGCGGGCGCCTCGGTGCGCTGGTCCGGTCGGCTGCCCTGAGATCGGGTCCGGGCGACCCGAGCCCGGGCCGGCCGACCCTGAGAGCGGGGCCCGGCCGACTCTGAGAGCGGGGCCCGGCTGACCTGAGGCCACGGGCCGGCTGACCTGAGGCCACGGGCCGGCGCGCCGGTAGACTCCGTGGTCCGGCGGATCGCCCACTCGGCCGGAGTGCGCAAGCGCTCAGTCGGGTTACGCGCAGGCCACCTCGGTGGCCGGCGGCCAGCCCCGGCGGTCGGGAGTGTCGCGCCACCCAGGCAGACACTAATAAGTCCTGGGACGTATGTAGGTAGTGGTGATCCATGACCGGGCGTCCCGGGCGGGCTCGGTGTAATGCCCGCCCGGGCCGCAGCTATTTCTCGCCGCCACGGGCTCTGCGTTCCGTAGGTTTGATCCCATCCTCGGGGCGTTGGTCCGGACGGTGACGCATCATGGTGGGGGTGAAGACCTCGTCGTGGATCCTCGCCGGCCTGTGCGCGCTGGCGCCGGCGCTGGCCGGCTGCGCCGTCCAGGGGGCCGCAGCTCCTCCGGCCGCCGGCTCCCGGGCCGCCGGCTCGCCGGCCGCTGGCTCGCGGGGCGCTGGCTCGCGGGCCGCTGGCTCCCGCGCCGCCGGCGCCGTTTCGGGGGCTGCGGCCGGCGCGGGTTCAGCTCCGACCCTGGTCACCGAGCCGGCCGCGCACCCGATCCAGCCATTCCTGCGTCTGATCGCCGGGGCCCGGCATCGGGTCGACCTGACCATGTACGACCTGGCCGACGCGCAGATCGAGCGCGCGCTCGCCGCGGCGGCCCGGCGCGGAGTCGCGGTCCGGGTCCTGCTGAACGGCGGCTATTACAGCGGACGCACGAGCACGAACAGCGCCGCCTTCGGCTACCTGAGCGCTCATGGCGTGCCGGTCCACTATTCCGCGCCGTACTTCGCCTACACGCACCAGAAGACGCTGACCGTCGACGGGCGGCGCACGGCGATCATGACCTTGAACTTCACCAGCCGCTATTACGCGAACACCCGAGACTTCGCGGTCATCGACGCGCGGGCCAAGGACGTTCAGGCGATCGAGCGGGTGTTCGCCGCCGACTGGCGCGCGCAGGCCCTCACGCCGTCGGCCGGCGCCGGCGGCCTCGTCTGGTCTCCCGGCGCCACCACCGCACTCGTCCGCCAGATCGCCTCCGCCCGGCGCTCGCTCGACGTCGAGTCCGAGGAGCTGACCGACGCGCCGGCCATCGCCGCTATCTGCGCTGCAGCGCGCCGCGGCGTCGACGTCCGCCTGGTCATGACCTACGACTCGGAGTGGCTGACCGCTTTCGGCCAGCTGAAGAGTTGTGGGGCTCGCATTCGTGTCTACCACGGCGAGCACCCGATCTACATCCACGCGAAGCTGATCGAAGCCGACCATCGCTCGGTGCTGATCGGCTCACAGAACCTGACCCCGACCTCGCTGCAGCGCAACCGGGAGCTGGGGATCCTCACCACGTCTCCGGCGGTGGTCCGCGGGGTCAGCGCCACGTTCGATAACGACTTCCGCGGCGCAACGCCGCCGCCGTGACGGCCCGCCGTGACGACCCGCCGCGAGCCGCAGGCCGTCGGTTGGCTCTGCCCGAGGACACAGAGGGCCCCGAGACCGAACTTTGGCGCTGGACGCACGTGTGGCGTGCATCCAGCGCCAAACTTCCACGTCGCGGCGGCTCACCCGTTCGCCGAAGCCAAGGCTGCCCTCGAGCGCCGGCTCACCCGTTCGCCGAAGCCAAGGCTGCCCTCGAGCGCCGGCTCACCCGTTCACCGAAGCCAAGGCTGCCCTCGAGCGCCGCCTCCCTCTGAACTCCTCACCCACCGACCCGGGCCTGTTCTAGCCCTGACGGCCCGCCTGCCGGATCGCGTCTCTGATCGCCGCCGCGGTGACCGTGGCGGCGACCGTACCGAGGACGGTCAGCCTCCAGGAGTTGGCCGGCCCGGTCTCGGGTGGCGGGGCAGCTGCTGAGGAGAGACAGAAGGCGACGTCGCCGTCGCTGGGGGTGAAGGCCGGGTCGACGGCTCGGGCGATCCCCGCGCTGGCGACCCGCGCCACGATCCCGCAGCCACGCTTGTCGAGCGGCGCGTCGGTGCAGACGCAAACCAGGGTCGTGCTCTGCCCGGGCCGGGTCGCCCAGTCCGGGAGCTGGGGCATCCGCCGCACCAGGTCCGCGGTGCGCAGCTGCTCACCCTGCTCGCCGCGTGGGCCGCCGAGCACGCTGCCGTCCTCGGCCAGCACGTCGCCGACGGCGTTGGCCACCGCGATCGCCGCGACGTTCACGCCGTCGGCGAGCCGGGTGGCGGCATAGCCGACCCCGCCGGGCGTTCCGCGCTCTCGGCCGAGCAGCTTGCCCACCGCCGCGCCGGCTCCGGCGCCCACGCGCCCGCGCTCGGGAACCCCGGCCCGGGCCGCCTGGCACGCCGCGTAGCCCTCCTCGGGTCCGGGTCGCGCGCCGGCCTGGCCCGCCGAGAGATCGAAGATAACCGCGGTGGGGACCAGGGGGATCACCCCGATCGGCGTCTCCCGTCCCAGGCCGCGCTCCTCCAACCAGCGCACGACGCCGTCGGCGGCTCCGAGACCGAAGGCGCTTCCGCCGGTCAGGAGCACGGCGGTCGGGCCCTCGGCGTTGGCCAGCGGGGACAGCGGCTCGAGCTCGCGCGTACCCGTGCCACCGCCCCGCACGTCGACGCCACCGCGCGTCCCCGGAGGGCAGATCACGACGGTGCAGCCGGTGTCGCCCGGCGGAGTGGTGGCGTGTCCGGCCAAGAACCCGTCTGGCAGCGGGAGGAGATCGGGGCTCGGAGTCACGGGCACGGGCGGATCTTGGCGTACCCTGCAGGCGACGGTCCCGCGGTCCCCGACGAGGTACTGGATGCCTGAAGAACAACAGCTGCTGGACCTGATCGCGGCCAACAACCAGGGGATCTTGAGCGAGGTGACCCGGGAGGGCTATCCGCACATGACCAACGTGCTGTACGTCTGGGATGCGGAGCGGCGAATCGCCCGCGTCTCGACGACGGCCGACCGGGTGAAGGGCCGAATCCTGCGCCGCGATCCTCGCGCCGCGCTGCATGTCTCGGGCGATCACTTCTGGTCCTTTACCGTGGCCGAATGCGACGCGAAATTGAGTGACGTGGCCGCGACGCCGGGCGATGCGGCCAGCCGGGAGCTCCTCGAGGTCCATGGCTCCTTCTACCGCGAGATCGAGGACGAGCCGGCGTTCTTCGCACAGATGATCGAGGCCAAGCGGCTCGTGGTGCGCCTACACGTCAGACGGGTCTACGGCATCCTGCTCGACAAGCCGCCTGGCACCTGACCGGGCGCCAGCGTTCGCGTTTCCGCGGAAACGCTCCACGCTAAGTGCTCGACGTGGTGAGTCCCCGCTATTGCTCCACGGTGATCGCGGTGAGCACGAACCCGTCGCGGACGAGGTAGCGGCCGGCGAAGCCGCTCAGGGGCTGGCCTCCGATCATCGGGCCGGCGACCAGCAGCCTCGCCGTGAACGTGCCGAGCTCGGGCGCGAAGGTGAGCGTGGCGTCCTCGAAGCCCAGCCACCGCCGGGCCAGCGGATACCAGGCCTTGTAAACCGATTCCTTGGCGCTGAACAGGACGCGGTCCCAGCACACTCCGTCGCCGTCACGGGTGCCGATCCACTCAAGCTCCTCCGGCCGGGCGATCCGCTGCAGCACCCCGTCGGGAATCGGCGCGTGCACCTCGGCGTCGATCCCCACGCTGCGAATGACATCGGCTGCCGCCACCGCGGCGGCCACGTAGCCGTCGCAGTGCGTGATGCTCCCGACCGCACCGGCCGGCCACAGCGGTTCGCGATCCTGGCCGCGCAGCAGCGGCGCCGGCGCAATCCCGATCCGGGCCAGCGCCAGTCGCGCGCAGCGACGTCCGGCGGCGAACTCGGCGCGCCGGCGCGGCACCGCGCGGTCCACCTCGGCCGCCTCCTCGGCAAACAGATCCTCCGGGTCGTCGAGGACGCGCGTGTCCACCGACGCGACGCGGTCGGGCAGGAGCAGCTCGATCATCGCCCGTCCGCCACCGGCAGATCGTACGTCGGCTACCTCTGAGCGCGTCGGCCCGGGTCGTAGAGCGCACCGTCCATGAGGCCCAGATCTCGAGCCTCGCCGCCCGCTGATAGGGGCTACGCGATGGTGATCTCTTCGGCCAGGTAGACGTCCTGGACCGCCTGGAGAATCTCGATTCCCTTGTCCAGCGGGCGCTGAAAGGCCTTGCGGCCGGTGATCAGGCCGGTACCGCCCGCGCGCTTGTTGATGACAGCTGTGCGGACGGCCTCGGCAAGGTCCGACTCGCCGCTGGAGGCGCCGCCGCTGTTGATCAGGCCGGCGCGGCCCATGTAGCAGTTGGCAACCTGGAAGCGACACAGGTCGATCGGATGGTCGGTGGTCAACTCGCTGTACACCAGCGAGGAGGTCTTGCCGTAGCTGGTGCCGTTCTGGTTCATCGCGCCGTACCCGTTGTTGTTCTCGGGCAGCTTCTGCTTGATGATGTCCGCCTCGATCGTGACGCCGAGATGGTTGGCCTGGCCGGTCAGGTCGGCGGATAGGTGGTAGTCCTTGTCCGCCTTGAATTCCGGGTTGCGCAAGTAACACCAGAGCACGGTGAACATGCCCAGCGCGTGCGCCTGCTCGAATGCCTCGCTGACCTCGCGCAGCTGGCGGGTGCTCTCATCGCTGCCGAAGTAGATCGTCGCCCCGACGCCCGTGGCGCCCATCTCCCAGGCCCGCTTGACGCTGCCGAACATGACCTGGTCGAACCGGTTCGGATATGTGAGCAGCTCGTTGTGGTTGAGCTTGACGATGAATGGGATGCGGTGCGCGTACTTGCGTGAGACCGCGCCGAGCACGCCGAGGGTCGAGGCGACCGCGTTGCAGCCGCCCTCGATCGCCAGCTCGACGATTCGGGCCGGGTCGAAGTACGCCGGGTTGGGTGCGAAGCTGGCGGCCGCGCTGTGCTCGATCCCCTGATCTACGGGGAGGATGCTGACGTATCCGGTCCCGGCGAGACGACCGTGATCAAAGACCTGCCGGAGGTTGCGCAGCGTCGCCGTGCTGCGATCGCTCTCCACCAGGACCCGATCGATGAAATCCGGGGCGGGTAGATAGAGCAGGGATCTGTCGATGCCCTCACAGCGGTGGTTCAGCAGATCGTCGGCGTCGTCACCGAGCAGATCGGAGATACGGTCGAGCTGTGGTTCAGCGAGGCTGGTCATGTCAGGACTCCTTCCGGTTTCTGCGGATGGCGGCCGAGGCCGCCGGCGAACTGAGGCAGGACTCCCACGATACCCCTGCCGCGAAGTCCCGGTTGTCACGGCGCGACTGGCTCACGAGGTAGGGAACGCCGTCGGGGTCACGGCCGGCGACGTCTGCCAGCGGCCGTCAGGCGCCCGCCAGGCAAACCGCAACAGGGCGTCGAGCCTGGCCGCGACGGCGATCCGCACATCGAAGATCCCGTTGCCGTCGGTCGTCGCCTGTCCGACGTTCCGGTATGCCCCGGAGCCGTCGTCGGAGACCTGCAGCACGACCAGCGTCGGCGATCTGGCTGGTCGAACGCGCCCCCACAGTTCGAGCGCCTCGCTCGACGCTCCCGCCGGGCTGCTCGGCAGCCACGAGGCGAACGGGGCGGACGAGACGATCCGGGCGACCACCGGAGAGCGGAACATCCAGAGCGCGGGCTTGGGCGTGCCGTTATCCCGCGTGAGTCCGGAGGTCCAGGTTCCGGCCAGCAGGGCGTGCGGGTTGCCCGACTGCACCCGGACGGCCAGGGTCTGGCTGGTCCGGGTGTCGCGGAGCAGAAACTGCGAGAACGACGCGACACTGCCGTCGCGCCAGGCGAGGTACTCGGCGTCCGAGTTCAGCGAGGCCTGTTGGGTCTCCGTCCAGGGGCGATCGGTGAGCTGCGCGTTCGACTCGTAGCCCTGCTCGGTCAGCCACAGGTCCGCGGCTCCGGGAGCGAGTCGGCGCATCTCCACCAGCCTGTCCAGCAGTGCCTGCAGGCGCGGTAGGTCGCCCATCTCGGCCCCGTCCGAGCCGGTCGTCGGAACCCACGGCGGCGCGTTTCGCTCGTAGGGGTGTTGCGAGTATCCGTCGGCCGGAATCATGTGGAAATCGGCGCAGGCTCCGCCGGTGACCGGCTCGAGCTGACCGTCGACGCAGGCCAAGCGGCGGATGAAGGCCAGCGGAGGCGCACCGCCGTTGCCGGCCTGAGCGTCGGCGCCGACCGAGCTGGTGTCGCCGATCAGGACGGTGGTGCTCGGGGAGGCCCGCTTGATCGCCGGATAGGCGATTTCGGTGAGCGCGCGGTACCAGTCGGCGCTGACCGGCACCCCGGCGTCCCACTGCGGCGCCAGGTATCCCTCCTGGTTGGGCTCGTTCCAGAGGGTCATGGTGCCGACGCGGGGGAGGGGCGCCTCGGCGCCGGACGGCGTGTAGGCGCCGCTGTATCGCTGGGCCAGCATCGCCTCCCAGGTGGCGAGCCGGCCGACGTCGATGTCGGTGTTGTACCAGGGGTCGGCGGCGCTTCCGGAGGCTCGATGACTCCGAGTGGCCCACAGCGGAGCCGAGAAGGCCGGGTCGAGGATCACGCCGAGGCGCTGCGCGGAGGCGGCCCGCACCGCGCGATCGAGGGCCTGCATGCCCGGCAATGCGTCATAGGACCGCGGGTTCCCGGCGCGAAAGCCCGGCGGCGGATGGGGCGAGCCAGGGTCGGGAGCCTCGATCTTCCATTCCGCCGAAATCCGCAGCTCGTCGACGCCGAGCCAGCGCAGGGTGCTGACGTACTGGCCGAGGGCCTGCGGTGAGAACAGCGAGAGCTCGTCGTCCTCGAGCACCGTGTGCAGCACCCGGGCAGCGGCGACAGCCGGAGAAGCACTCGCCAGTCCGGCGAAAAGGCCTACGGCGATGAGCAGCCTGCGGGCGGTCACGAACCCTCAAACACCAGCTACCCGTGCATCGGACCGCGCGAAGCGCGGTCTGGGCAGCGCAGCGCCGGGGCGCCGGCCGCCCGGCCCGTCTACGTCGATATCGGCTACGTCTTCTGCGCCAGCGCCGCGATCCCGATCCCGACGGCGCTGATTGCGGTCGCGGTGGCCATGATGTTGCCGCGCTTGGGAGCACCGGCTCTCAGGCCCATGATTCCGGCCGCCGCGTCGGCGGCGTCGCAGAGGACGCCGAGCTGCCACCACAGGCGCTTGCCGTCCTCATTGGCGGCCATGACGCCGACGCCTAGGGCGATATCGCGGGCGCCGAACAGGCGGCCCATGAAGACGGCCTCGTGGTTGTTCTTGATGTTGAAGCCGAAGATCGTTCCGGTCAGATCGGGGAAGGCGTATGCGCCTGCACCGATCGCCAGGCGGAGCGCCGGGAGTGCTTTCTGAGGTGTGATTGCGGGCATGGCTCGACCCTAACCGGGGATCGCGGCGCGCGCAAGCATGGCCTCAGCCGTAGAGCGCGTCGAAGCGGTCCGCGTACTTCTCGCTCACCACGTTGCGCTTGACCTTGAGCGTGGGGGTGAGCTCGCCCGTCTCCTGGGTCAGATCGTGTTCGAGGATGAAGAACCGCTTCACCTGCTCGACGTTGGCGTAGCTGCGGTTGGCGGCGTCGAGCTCGGCCTGGATCAGCTCGCGAACGGCCGGCTCGCCGGCCAGCGAGGCGATCGAGGTGTCCTCGATCCCCTTGTCCTGCGCCCAGGGCACGATCTCCTCCTCGTCCAGTGTGATCAGCATCACCGGGAACGGCCGGCGGTCGCCGTGCATCACCGCCTGCGAGATCCAGCGTGACTGGCGCATGTCGTTCTCGAGATTGGCGGGGGTCAGGTTCTTGCCGCCGGCCGTGATGATGATGTCCTTCTTGCGGCCGTTGATCGACAGGTAGCCGTCGGAGTCGAGCGATCCGAGGTCGCCGGTGTGCATCCAGCCGTCCTCGATCGCCCCGAACGACGCGTCGTCGTTCTTGTAGTAGCCGGCGAAGATGTTCGGGCCCTTGAGCAGGATCTCGCCGTCGTCGGCGATCCGGATCTCGAGGCCCGGGAGCGCCCTGCCCACGGTGCCCCAGCGGTGTCGCTCGATCGTCGCGTAGGTGGCCGTGGTCGAGGTCTCGGTCATGCCGTAGCCCTCGAGCACCGGAACGCCACTGGCCCAGAAGAACCGGAGGATCTCGGGCGCGATCGGGGCGGCGCCGGTCACCGCCTGGCGGACGCGCCCGCCGAACACCCCACGCACCTTGGCGAACATCAGCTCGTCGGCCTGCCGGAACTCCGCCTGGACGTCCTCGGGCACAAGGTCGCCGGCCACCTCGGCGTCGCGGACGCGGCCGCCAATCTCGACCGCCCGGGCCAGCCACTGCGGGTCGGCGCCCGAGGTCACCAGCGTGTAGATCTTCTCGAAGATGCGGGGGACCGAGGGGAAGTAGGTCGGTTGGATCTCGGCCAGCTCCGGCACGATCTGCTTGGTGTCCCCCCCGAAGTAGGCGATCGTGCCGCCGAGCTCGACGCTGAGGATCTGGACCAGCAGGGCGAATGCGTGCGCGAGCGGTAGGTACAGGTAGGTCAGCTCGGGTTGGTCGGGATCGAACACGCCGATGTCGATGCACATGTCGGTGACCGACCGGTAGTTGCCGTGGGTGAGCACGCATCCCTTCGGCGGGCCGGTGGTCCCCGACGTGTAGATGAACGTGTACGGGTCGCCGGGTCCGACGGCCGCGGCGCGCTCGGTCAGCTCGCTCTCGGCGTGGCGGCGCCCGCGCTCGCGCAGCTCGGCCAGGGAGATCGCGGCGGGATTTGACTCGAAGCTGATCAGTTGCTCGAGCTCCGGCAGCTGCTCACGGACCTCGAGCACCTTGGCCAGTTGGTCGGAGTTCTCGCATATGACCGCCCGAGCCTCCGAGTTTCCCAGCACCCAGGCGCACTCCTGAGGTGAATTGGTCGGGTAGATCGGCACGGCCACCAGCCCGGCGCTGCTCACCCCGAAGTCGGCGTAGGTCCACTCCGGGCGCGTGGCGGAGAGGATGCCGACCCGCTCGCCCGGCGCCAGCCCGAGGTCGATCAGCCCCCGCCCGATCTGGGAGACGATCGCGCCGACCTCGGCGAAGCTGACGTCGACCCAGGCGCCGTCGACCTTGTGGCGGACCAGCGGCCGATCCGCATACCGGGTGCTGGCGGCGCCCATCATGTCGGCAATCGTGCGTGAACCCGTTCCCGCGTCTGCGGACGGCATGGGTGCTTCCTCTCTGGCGATCGTGGTGCCTCCGTGTCGGTCTGACGAAATCGTGCTCGCGAGAGCCTCTCAGAAAGCGACAGCGCGCATCAGTGCAGGATCAGGTGAACGGCAATCACCAGACACCCGAGCAGCGCGCCGAGCGCGGTCTGGCCGATCAGCTCCCGCCCGGCCAGCTCCGCCCGGATGCCGGCGACCATCTCGATCACGACCACCATCGCCGCCGCGGTCCAGGTTCCGGCCGTGACCGCGCTGGACAACGACGCGCCCGCGATGTCGAACAGGACCAGCGCGAGCAGTGGCATCGAGGCCCCGGTGAGGATCGCCACCTCGTGGAGCATCGCCCGCCCGAGCCCCCCGAGCGTGAGCCGCTCACCCTCCTTCAGCCGGCCGCCGGCAAACCCCGCATACGAGTGGGCGATCCAGTAGAGGACGAGGGCGAGTATGACGGCGCTAATCGTCTCGAGATAGGTCTCGCGCTGCGAGCTCTCGGCCGCGAGCAGTGCGCCAACCGTGATCGTTCCGTACACGGCGCCGCCGGGGTTGTTGTTCATCGGCCGATTCTCTCGCCTCGCGGCTCGACCCCCCGTCAAGGCGCCAACTCGCCCGCCGCGCACGATCAGGCGGGTTCTTGCGCGCTATAGGCTCTCGTCCCATGTGGCTGGAGGACGCGGTTGTCTACGAGGTCTACGTGCGTTCGTTCCAGGACAGCGATGGGGATGGCGTCGGCGACCTTCCTGGAGTCACATCGCGCCTGGAGCACATCGCCGGTCTGGGTGCCGGCGCGGTCTGGCTGACGCCGATCTATCCCTCGCCCGATGCGGATTTCGGCTACGACGTCAGTGACTACACGGCGGTCCAGCCGGAGTTCGGGACTCTCGAGGACCTGGACGAGCTCGTGCGGCGAGCGCACGAGCTCGGCTTGCGCGTGGTCCTCGATTTCGTTCCGTGTCACACGTCGATTCGGCATCGATGGTTTCGCGAGCATCCGGAGTATTACGTCTGGGCCGACGCCCCAGCCAATAACTGGCTGGCGAGTTTCGGGGGCCCGGCCTGGGCGCTCGATCCGCAGAGCGGGCGGTACTACCTCCACTCCTTCTTTCCCGAGCAGGCGGATCTCAATTGGCGCAATCCGAAGGTGCGCGAGGTGATGTCGAGCGCGCTGGCATTCTGGCGGGAGCGCGGCATCGACGGCTTCCGTCTCGACGCGCTGGACCGATTGCTCAAGGACGAGCAGCTGCGCGACGACCCCCCGGCGACCGACCGGCCGCGGCTGCCACTCCCGGACGAGTTCGCCACTCTGCTCCACACCCACTCGGGGAACGCTCCCGACGTCGGGTCGGCATTGGCCTCGATCCGGGAGGCGGTTGGCGATGCGGCACTGATTGGAGAGGTCTACCTGCCCTCGGCTCAGCTCGGCCCCTACCGGGAGGCCCTCGATGCCATGTTCGCGTTCGAGGCGATGCTGCTGGCCGGCGACGCCGCGTCGCTGCGCACCGGCATCGCCGCTGCGCTGGCGGCCGGCAAGCAAGGCTGGGTCCTCTCCAATCACGACTTCAGCCGGCTTGGCAATCGCGCCGGGCCGGAGAATCTTCGGGCTCTCACGCTGCTGCTGCTGGCGCTCCCGGGTCCGGTGTTTCTATTTCAGGGCGACGAGCTCGGACTGCTCGACGGCCGCGGCGATGGGCCGCCAAAAGATCGCGCCGGCCGCGACGCGTTCCGACGGCCGATGCCGTGGGACGGTTCTGTGAAAGGCGGATTCACCACCGGCGAGCCGTGGCTGCCGGTCGGCGACAGCACGACTCCGAGCGTCGCCGAGCAGGAGCGCGACCCGGCCTCGCACCTGTCCCTAGTCCGCGAGCTGGTGCGGCTGAGGCCGTCGCTCGGGTCTCCCGCCCAGCTGCTCGAATCGCCGGCCGACACGATCGTTCTCGCCCGAGGCGACTACGTCGCGGCGGTCAACCTCGGAGAGGAGCCCCGGCGTGTCGAGCGTGCCGGCGAAGCCGTCATCGAGGCTCGAGCCGGGGATGGTGCGGACCCCGAGATCATTCCTGCTCACGGGGGCTGGATCGCGAAGTGAAACCATGATTCTGGGTTTACAAAGGTGATCGGCGGGGGTAGGCTCGCCGCCGTGAGGAAGGGGAGGAGAGACCCGGTTCCCGCTCGCCCACTGCTCGGCATCGCTGCGTTGCTGATCGTCTGTGCGGCAATCTCCGGATGCGGTGGCTCATCGAGCAAGACCGCGCAGCTCAACTGGTACATCTTCAACGAGCCGTCCGGCTCATTCGCCTCGGCGGCAAAGACGTGCAACGCGGGGTCCGGGGGCCGTTACCAGATCGTTCTCAACAGTCTCCCGAACGACTCCGACTCCCAGCGCACACAGCTCGTGCGCAGGCTGGCGGCGAAGGACAGCGCGATCGACATCATCGGCATGGACGTCAACTGGACCGCGGAGTTCGCGGATGCGGGTTGGATCAGGCCGTGGTCGAAGGACGATGCGACCGCCGTCACCCAGGGCGATTTGGGCGGGCCGATCAAGACCGCCACATGGAAGGGCACCCTGTATGCCGGGCCGCTCAACTCGAATACGCAGCTGCTGTGGTACCGGAAGGACCTCGTCCCTAAACCTCCCACCACCTGGAGCCAGATGATCCAGGAGGCCAATGCGCTGGCAAAACAGGGCAAGCCTCATTACATCGAGGTTCAGGGACGTCAATATGAGGGGCTGACCGTGTGGTTCAACTCGCTGGTCGACTCGGCCGGAGGCCAGATCCTCAGTGGCCCTAGCACCGTGGCCATCGGACCACCGGTGGCTGAGGCAGCGAAGGTGATGCACGACCTCGCGACGTCCGCCGGCGCCGATCCCGGGCTGTCGAACGCCCAGGAGGATCAGGGGCGGCTGGGATTCGAGACCGGAGCCGCCGCGTTCGAGCTGAATTATCCCTTCGTGTATCCGAGCATCGTGGCTGACAAGCCTAAGCTGGCCAAGCAAATGGGCTGGGCGCTCTACCCGCGGGTCGACGCCGGGAAGCCGGCCAAGGTCACGATCGGCGGCATCAATCTCGGCGTCTCCTCCTACTCGTCGCATCCGGCCGCGGCCTTTGCCGCAGTGCGCTGCCTGGTAGGCCGCCAGAACCAGTTGGTGGACGCGGTCAAGGGCGGCCTACCGCCAACTCTCGCCTCGCTTTACGACGATCCGAAGCTTGCCAAGGCGTATCCGTTCCACGCTCTGATCAAGCAGGAGCTCTCGGATCCCGGCGTCCGGCCGCAGACCCCGGCGTATTCGGATGTCTCATTGGCGATTCAGAAAGGTCTCTCGCCCCCAAGCTCGATCAACCCACAGAAGGTCGTTAAGAGCCTGGCCAGTCAGATCAAGGACGCGCTCTCGTCAGGAGCGCTGATATGAGCACGAGCGCGGCGACGTCAAATGAAGCCGTTGTACCGCCGAAGAAGAAGGTGACCGACCGCGCGCGGGCCGAGCGCCGGCTGGGCGTTCGGCTGGTGGCGCCGGCCGGGATCGTGATGATCGCGGTCAGCGCGTACCCCATCATCTACGCGTTCGTGCTCTCGCTCCAGCGCTCTGACCTGCGCTTCCCCAAGGCGAGCAAATTCATCGGGCTCGACAACTACGGCACCGTCCTCAGCTCGTCCTTGTGGTGGCAGGACGTATGGCACACGGTGCTCCTGACCGTCATCCCTGTGTCGATCGAGCTGGTGATAGGGATGCTGCTCGCGTTGGCCATGCACCGGGTAATTTTCGCCCGCGGTCCGGTCCGAGCCATCGCCTTGATCCCGTACGGCATCGTCACCGTGGTCGCCGCCTATTCGTGGCGCTACGCCTGGGAAGGCGACTCGGGATGGATCCCCGGTCTCCTGCACAGCCTAGGTCTGATCGGGTCCACCACCGATCCGCTGACCTCCACGCTCGGGAGCTACGTGGCCGTCATCATCGCCGAGGTGTGGAAGACCACGCCGTTCATGGCCCTCCTGCTGCTCGGTGGGCTGGCGCTCGTGCCCGATGAGCTGCATGAGGCGGCGAAGGTCGACGGGGCCAGCACATGGCAGCGGTTCTGGCGGATCACGATTCCGCTGATGAAGCCGGCGATCCTCGTCGCGCTGCTGTTCCGGACGCTCGACGCGTTCCGGATCTTCGACACCGTTTACATCTTCAACGCGGGCGCGCACAGCACGGAGACGGTCTCGATCCTCGCCTACAACCAGTTGCTCAACCGGTTGAACCTTGGGCTCGGCTCGGCCGTGTCGGTGCTGATCTTCCTCCTGGTTGCACTGATCGCGTTCCTATTCATCAAGGGCTTCGGTGCCGCCGCCGCACCGGGAGGAGAAAAATGAAACGCACCCCCCGTGAGGTCGGCGGCTGGTCTCTGGCGATCGTGGCTATCGTCGTCGCGTCGCTGATCCCGGTCGTCTGGATCATCTCGCTGTCGTTCAAAGATCCGTCGACCATCGCCGACGGCAACTTCCTGCCGTCGAAGTGGACGACGGCCAATTACAGCGGAATCTTCAAGCAGAGCATCTTCACCGACGCGCTGCGGAACTCGATCGGAATTGCGCTGATCTCGACGTTGATCGCCGTGGTGCTGGCTTGCTTTGCCGCGTACGCGATCGCCCGCCTAGAGTTCCCCGGCAAGCGGGTGATCCTGGGCGCGTCACTGGCAATCGCGATGTTCCCGCCGATCTCGATCGTCGGCCCGCTCTACAACCTGTGGCGCAACATCGGGCTCTACGACACCTGGCCCGGCCTGATCATCCCCTACATGACGTTTGCCCTACCGCTCTCCATCTTCACCCTGTCCGCGTTCTTCAGAGAGATCCCCTGGGAGCTCGAGCAAGCCGCCCAGGTGGATGGGGCGACGCCGTTTCAGGCGTTCTTCAAGGTGATCGCCCCACTTGCAGCGCCGGGCGTGTTCACCACCGCAATCCTCGTGTTCATCTTCTGCTGGAATGACTTCGTGTTCGCGGTCTCGCTCACCTCGACGTCGAACGCAGAGACCGTGCCGGCGGCGATCGCGGCATTTCCTGGTGCCTCCCAGTTCACCGCCCCGATCGGCTCGATCGCCGCGGCCGCCGTCGTCGTCACCATTCCGATCATCGTCATCGTGCTCCTGTTCCAGCGCCGGATCGTGTCCGGCCTGACCGCAGGCGCCGTCAAGGGCTGAGGCCCGCTAAGAGGAGAGGCCATGGCCAACATTGCTCTCGAGCACATCACCAAACGCTATTCGGACGGCTTCGAGGCGGTCAAGGACCTGAACCTCGAGGTCGCCGATGGCGAGTTCATGATCCTGGTCGGACCGTCGGGCTGCGGGAAATCGACCGCGCTGCGCATGGTGGCCGGGCTCGAGGACATCTCTGGCGGATCGCTGAAGATTGGCGGTCGCGAGGTCAACCAGCTCGCGCCGAAGGACCGCGACATCGCGATGGTGTTCCAGAACTATGCGCTGTATCCGCACATGACCGTGCGCGACAACATGGGCTTCGCGCTCAAGCTAGCCAAGGCCTCCGACGAGGAGATCAACCGCAAGGTCTCGGAGGCCGCGAAGATCCTGGATCTGGAGGCGCACCTGGATCGCAAGCCAGCCAACCTCTCCGGCGGGCAGCGCCAGCGCGTCGCGATGGGCCGCGCGATCGTCCGGAACCCGAGCGCCTTCCTGATGGACGAGCCGCTATCGAACCTCGACGCCAAGCTCCGCGTCCAGATGCGCACGGAGATCTCGAGGATCCAGCAGCATCTCGGCACGACGACGATCTACGTGACTCACGATCAGACCGAGGCCCTGACCCTGGGCGACAGGATCGCTGTCATGCGGGCCGGCGTGCTGCAACAGGTAGGGCCGCCCAGCGATCTGTACTCCCATCCGAACAACCTGTTCGTGGCCGGCTTCGTCGGGTCCCCCTCGATGAACTTCCTGCCGGGCGAACTCGACGGCGACAACGTCAAGCTGCCGATCGGCGACGTGAAGCTCCCCGACGAGCTGCGCCAACGAATCGATTCCGGCCCGGGTGGCGGTCGGGGTGGCGTGATCGCCGGGCTGCGGCCAGAGAACTTCGAAGACGCGGCGGTCGTCCCCGACCGCTCGCGCGGAATGACCTTCAAGACTAAGATCGACGTACTCGAGTCGATGGGCTCAGAGTTCTACGCCTACATCACCGTGGCCTCCGATCGAGTGTCCTCGACCGAGTTGGAGGAGCTGGCGCAGGATGCCGGCGCCGCGGATCTGCCTCAGTCGCGCGACGGCAGCCAGGTCGTCGCCCGCCTCTCCGCCGAGAGCAAGGTCAAGCAGGGCGAGGAGGTCGAGTTGTGGTTCGACTCGACACGCCTACACCTGTTCGACTCGGATAGCGGCCAGAGCCTGCTCGCGAAGGAGGGCGCAAGCCCGAGCTAGCAGTACGCTGGGCCGATGCCGGACCCTCATTCCACGGGGATGCCGCAGGTCGACGCCCAGCACGACTTCCTGCGCGCGCGGCGACGCGCGGCCCTATCGCACCTGGCCGCCCGCCTGCGCGGAATCGGCGACGACGTGGGCCTCGTCCTCCCGTTTGAAGAGGTCCTCGATGCGCTCGGGTTTGCGAGCGAGCGGCAGATCGGGCCGATGGTGGTGCCGCTCGAGGCGATCATCGGGACCGTCGACCGCGGCGGTCAGTTCGATCGCAAGTTCCGGCCCACGTCGGCTCAGCTGCGCTCGCGGTGGGAGCAGATCGCGACGGCGATGCGGCGCGGCGAGCCGATGCCGCCGGTGGACCTGATCCGGATCGGCGAGAGCTACTTCGTCCGGGATGGTCATCACCGGGTCTCCGTGGCCCGGGCGTTGGGGCGCCCGGACATCGACGCGATCGTCACCGACGTGACAACACGGGTGGGCGGATCCGGTCCGATCACGCTCGCCGAGTTGCCCTTCAAGAGCCATGAACGGGTGTTCTTCGAACGGGTTCCGCTCCCAGCCTCGGCCCGCGCCGAGATCTCTGTGACCGACCCGTGGGACTATGCGAAGCTGGCCGAGGGGGTCGAGGCGTGGGGCTTCCGGCTGATGCAGGAGCGCGGCGAGGCGATCGACCGCGAGGCGCTGGCGTCGCTGTGGCTGGAGCACGAGTACCGGCCGGTGGTGGCGATGCTACGCGAGGCGGACCTGATCGGCACCGCGACCCCCACCGAGGCCTACATGCGGCTGTCGGCCGAGCGCTACCGGTTGCTGCGCACCCACCAATGGGACGATGAGACCCTGCGGCGGGTGGTCGAGGGGGGCGGCGGCGCGCCGAAGCGACGCCGCGCGCGGCCAAAGCCCTGACCGACGAGCGTGGCCGATGCCTCACCGAGCGCGATCGAGGTTTAGCCGAGCGCGATCGAAGCCTTGACCGGGGGTGCGATCGAGGTTTTTCACCGAGCCTGGCCGAGAAAGCGAACTCCAGGTTCGCTTTCTCGGCCAGGCTCGCCGGAGTGGTGGGTTTAGCCGACTTGGTAGAGGGTTCCGCTGGAGACCGTTACAAACACCCAGCTCCGTAGAGCGACATAGCGAGTCAGGGTCGCGAACGCGCTCGCCAGCACCAGCACGGTCACCTCCACCGCGACGGCCGGGCGAGGGTCGATCCGCTGCAGCAGGCCAAGCGCGGCGTCAGTCAGCCCGAGCGCGAGCAGGTACACCAGGGCACCCGCGGCGTGTTGTGGCAGGAGCCCGGCACGGCCGCGGACGCCGAAGGTGAAGCGGCGGTTGGCCTGGGTGTTGGCCACGGCGGTCAGCGCGAGCGCGATCGCGTTGGCGGCAGCGGGTCCGGCCGGGCCCCGGAGCAGCAGATACAGCAGCGCGTAGACGATCGTCGAGGCGATCCCGATCAGCATGAAGCGGAACGCCGGGGTGGCCAGCCGCAGCCGGGCGACGCCACGGAGGTCGTCGAGCGCGGTGCGGACGATGTCAACCGAGGAGTCCGGGTCCTCGACCCAGGCGACGGGGACCTCGTGGATGCGCAGTCCCCGGCGCTGGGCCAGGATCAGGAGTTCGGTGTCGAAGAACCAGCCCTGATCGACGATCTCGGGCAACAGGCGCCGCGCGATGTCGGCGCGGATCGCCTTGAACCCGCACTGGGCGTCGGAGAATCGCGCGCCCAGGCCGAAGCGCAGGATCCGGTTGTAGGTCCGCGAGATCAGCTCGCGCTTGGGTCCGCGGCACACTCGCGAGCCGGGCGCCAGCCGCGTGCCGATAGCCACGTCGCCGTGGCCCGAGATGAGCCCGGCGACGAGCGGCAGCAGCGCCCGCAGGTCGGTGGAGAGGTCGACGTCCATGTAGCCGACGACGTCGGCTTCGCTGGCCGACCACGCCGCCCGCAACGCGCGACCGCGGCCCTTCTCGCGCAGATGCAGCACCCCGACGCAGGGCAGCTCGCGGGCCAGCTCACGGGCGATGAAATGAGTGGCGTCCGTGCTGGCGTTGTCGGCGATGACGATCCGCCAGGCGTAGGGGAAATTCGCCGTCAGGAAGCCATGCAGCCGCCGGACCGACGACTCGAGCACGGCCTGCTCGTTGTAGACCGGGATCACGATCTCGATCAACGGCAGGCGTGCCGGGGTAGGGGAGGTCCAGTCTGCCGCGGGCGTTTCGGTGGTGGAGATCAAAGGTCTGCCGTCCTCGAGGATTCGTTGACGTCAGGCAGCATCGCCGGGGCTCTGAAGCCACCGCTATGAATGGGCTAAGACGGACGTGTGAGGTAAAGCCGTCTGCTAGCAGATGATCTGCTGGCAAACCTAACGGTGCTAGTCTTATCTCACGATGTCCGTCCAGAGTCAGATCCCGGAAGCGGTGCCGCAGGCGCGGTCACCGCAGTGCCTGACCACGAATCTCGGCTGGCTGATGGCTCAGGCCAGCCACGCCTACAACAGCGAGACCGCGGCGGCCCTCGAGCCGCTCGGGCTGGGCTCCCGGGGGGTCTGCGTCCTCTCGACCGCGCTCGCCGGCGAGTTCACCCAAACGCAGTTGGCCAACCTGATCGGAATCGACAAGACGATGATGATGGTCACCGTCGATGAACTCGAGCGGCTCGGTTTGGCCGAGCGGCGGCCATCGGAAACCGACCGTCGGGCGCGCATCATCGCCGTCACCGACGCCGGCCGGCAGAAGCTGACCGAGGCGCAGCAGATCATCGACGCGGTGCAGGCCGAAGTGCTGGCGGGGCTGCCGGCCGACGAGCGCGAGGCGTTCCTCGGCGCGCTGGTCCGGCTTGTCTCCGGCCCTCTCTCGGAGCCGGCCGAGTGCCATCCGGCGCTCCGCAGACGCGAACCGCGGCCGTAACGGCCGCAAGCCGCCGACGCGAACCGCGACCGTAACGGCCGTCCTCCGCCGGCGCGAACCGCGGCCGTAACGGCACGCGTCGCTACCGCGCTCACCCGCCGATCCGCGTGGGGTGCGATCAGTCTTGCGTCCCGCCGTCGCCGGTCGAGCATCACTACAGGAAAAAGTCTGTTGTTAGATGTTCTCAAAACAGATCATCTGCTAACTTACGACAGATGAACTCCTCCCCCTCAGTCACTTCCGGTGACGGCGCCCGGATCGGCGCCCACCCGATGCCCACGAAGACGAACGACCGCGCCCGCTGGATCGCCCTGGTGGTCCTCTGCGCTGGAATGCTGATGATCGTGCTCGACCAGACGATCGTGAACGTGGCGCTGCCGTCGATTCAGCGCGACCTGGGCTTTTCGACCTCAGGCCTCGCCTGGGTGGTCAACGCCTACCTGATCGCGTTCGGGGGGCTGCTGCTGCTGGCTGGTCGCCTGGGAGATCTGGTCGGCCGCAAGCGCATATTCCTGGCCGGGATCGTGCTCTTCACCGCCGCCTCGGCGCTGTGCGGGCTCGCGCAGAGCTCGGCGCTCCTCGTCGTCGCCCGGTTCGTGCAGGGCGCGGGCGGGGCCATGACCTCGTCGGTGATCCTCGGCGTGATCGTGACGATGTTCCCTGAGCCGCGCGAGCAGGCCAAGGCGATTGGCGTGTTCAGCTTCGTGGCATCGGCCGGCGCCTCGATTGGGCTGCTGGGCGGCGGCATCCTCACCCAGGCGCTGAACTGGCACTGGATCTTCTTCGTCAACCTTCCGATCGGCGCGCTCACCGCCGTTCTGGCGGTGCGCCTGGTCGAGTCCGACGTCGGCAGCGGCCTGCGCCGCGGCGCCGACGGGCTTGGCGCCGTCCTGGTCACCGGCGCACTGATGCTTGCCGTCTACACGATCGTCGAAGCCGGCGGCTTCGGCTGGGGCTCGCTCCACACCGTGGTCACGGGCGCCCTGGCGGTGGTGCTGCTGCTCGCCTTCATCCTCCGCGAGACTCGGGCCCGCACGCCGCTGGTTCCACTGCGCGTCTTCCGCTCTCGCAGCGTCTCAGGCGCGAATGTGGTGCAGATGCTGATGATCGCGGGGATGTTCGGGATGTTCTTCCTCGGCGCCGTCTACATGCAGCGGGTGCTCGGCTACGGCCCGCTCGACGTCGGACTGGCCTTCCTCCCGGTCGCCGTGGCGATCGGCGTGTTCTCGCTGGCCATCACGCCGCGTCTGAACATGCGCATCGGCCCGCGGGCGACGCTGCTGCCCGGGCTGGTGCTGATGGCCGCCGGACTTGTCGTGTTCGCGTTGGCTCCCGTCCACGCGGGTTACATCGTCAACCTGTTGCCCGCGATGGTCCTGCTCGGCATCGGGGCGGGCCTCAGCTTCCCCTCGCTGATGACGATCGCGATGTCGGGTGCCACCGAGGGCGACGCCGGCCTCGCGTCGGGGCTGGTGAACGTCTCGATGCAGGTCGGCGGGGCGCTGGGCCTCGCCGTGCTCGCCACGGTGTCGAGCAGTCGCGTCAGCGCGTTGCAGGCGCACGGCGGCTCGCACGCTGATGCGTTGACCAGCGGGCTGCACCTGGCGCTGAGCGTCGGCGTGGGCCTGCTGGCGGTCGCGGTGCTGGTGACCGCGGTCGTGCTGCGCCCGGCGGCCTCCGAGGCTGAGTCGGCTGTCGCGGTCGAGGACTACGACGGGTCCGAGGCCGAGGCAGCCTACGCCCAGGCGGCGTAGCCCGCCCGGCGAGCGCGCAGGCGGCAGCGCCCCCGGCCGCCTGCGCGCTGGCAGACTCGGGATCCGTGCGCGCGCTGGCCATCGTCCATGAGATCGACGCTGGGCCCGGCGTGTTCGCGGATGCCGCGCTGACCCGGGACGTGACGATCGACCGCTGGTTGATCACTGAGCAGTCCCGCCCGCCGGCCGACCCGAGCGAGTACGACGCGGTGATGAGCTTCGGCGGGTCTCAGAACGCCGATCAGGGCGCCCAGCATCGTTGGCTGGGGACGGAGAACGCGGCGCTCGAGCGCCTGCTCGAGCGCAAGGTGCCAGTGCTCGGCGTGTGCCTGGGCGCGCAACTGCTGGCCCAGGCGGCCGGCGCCTCGGTGCGGCCCGCGGCGCGGCCGGAGATCGGCTGGCGCGAAGTGCGAGTCCTCGACGAGGCGCGCGAGGATCCGGTGATCGGGGCGCTCGGACCGAGCTTTCCGGCGCTGGAATGGCACAGCTACGAGTTCCTGCTTCCGCCCGGAGCGACGCCGCTGGCTCGCAGCGACGCCTGCCTGCAGGCCTTCCGGATCGATGATTCGGCGTGGGGCATCCAGTTCCATGCGGAGGTCACCCTGGCCGACTACGAGAGCTGGATCGATCAGCACCGTGACGATCTGGACACGGACCCCACCGGGCTGCCGGCCGAACGGCTCCGGGAGCAGACAAGGCGGGGGATCGTGGCCTGGAACGAGCTCGGCCGCGGCATATGCGGCAGGTTCCTCGATGCCGCGGCCGGTGCCCCGACGCGCTAAGCAGTCCTCGCCGGCGCCGGAGGTGTCCGATATCCCGGACTATTTGCGGGTTATGTAGCACGCCCCCGCAAGCCGAGCCCCCGAGCCCCGCGGGCCGTTTCGGCGCTGCCACCCCCAGGCAACGCCGAAACGGCCCGCGGGGCTCGGGCATACCAGTAGCCTCGCGGGCACAGCGATGAGCGAACAGCCCTCACCGGACCAGCAACCGCAGAAGCTGCCGGCGGCTTGGGCGATCGTGCCCGTGGCCAGCCTCGGCCTGCTCAGCTGGGCTCCGTTCCTGTACGCGTCGGTCCGCACCCACGCCCGCAAGTACAGGCTGTTCGCCGGCGTGTATCTGGGGCTGGCGATCATCGCGGGTGTTCTAGTCGCGGTCAGCAGCGGGCACGGCCATCGCCCGCTGAACGACGTGGCCGGCTTGATGCTGATCCTGTTGGCCGGTGCCGGATGCGCGCACACGCTGTCGATCCGAAGCGAGTTCGGCCGTCAGCTCGCACTCGCCGACGACCCCCGGCTGCTCGTGGCACAGCAGCGCGTCGAGGTGCGCGACCGGGCCCTGGAGATCGCCCGGACGGACCCGAAGCGCGCGATCGCCCTTGGCGTGGGCCGCCCCGACGTGCCGGGATCGTTCGATGGCGGGCTGGTCGACGTCAACCACGTCGGGACGGAGGTGCTGGTGACGCTCCCGGGAATCGACGCCGAGAAGGCCAAGCGGATCCTCGAGCTGCGGATGAACGGCTCGGGCTTCGAATCCGCCTCGGACCTGGACATGGTGCTCGACCTCGATCCAGGCACCCTGGCCGAGCTGAACGCCCGCGCGGTGTTCCTGCCTCGCTTCTGAGGGACGGTTATGATCGAACCGATGGCGCTCGCCACCGGTACGCACAAGCTCGGTCCCGACAGCGGGAAGCTCGAGGTCCGCACGTATCGCGAGGGCATGGCCCAGAAGGTCGGCCACGACCTGATCATGGAGCTCGGCACGTGGGAGGGGACGGTCGAGGTCAACGGCGACGGCATTCTGACCTCGATCGCGCTGGACGCCGACGGCGGCTCGCTCCAGATCCGCGAGGGGGTGGGCGGCGTCAAGCCCCTGAGCGACAAGGACAGGGCCGACATCCGCAAGACCATCGACGAGAAGGTGCTGCGCAGGCAACCGATCAGCTTCCGCTCCACCGCGATCGAGACTGCAGGCGGGATCACCGTGCGCGGCGAGCTGACAATCGTCGGTCATCAGCGGCCGGAGAGCTTCGAGCTCGAGCTCACCGACGAAGCCCGGTTGACCGGCACACTTCCCGTGGTTCAGAGCGAGTTCGGCATCAAGCCCTACCGCGGTCTGATGGGTGCCCTGAAGGTCAAGGACTCCCTCGAGATCGTCGTCGACGTGCAGCTGCCCACCGGCTGACGATCGCCTACTCTGCCCGTCATGAACGATGACTGGCGCCTACGCGTCGAATTCCATGAGGACGGGATCGCCCACGCGCTGAGCGAGCGGCTGAACGCGGCGGAGATCGAGCACGACCTGGAGAAGTCCTTCGAGAACCGGGTGATCGTCTCGGTCGACGGAGCGGAGGTCTTCTGCTACACGGGCACTCGGGAGCAGGCCGAGCGCGCCGAGGAGCTGATCCGCAGGGTCGCCGCCGAACACGATTGGAAGCTCGAGTCCGAGCTCAAGCACTGGCACCCGACCTCCGAGCAGTGGGAGGATCCAGATCTGCCGCTGCCACAGACCGATGCCGATCGGCTGGCCGAGCACGCCGCGCTGATGGAGCGCGAGCGGGCCGAGTCCGAGGCGCAGGGCTATCCCGAGTATGAGGTCCGCATCCAGTGCCCGACCCATGAGCAGACGCTCGAGCTGGCCGAGCGCCTGCGCTCGAGCGGATTGCCGGTGGTCCACCGCTGGCGGTATCTGCTGCTCGGCGCGGTCAACGAGTCGAGCGCTGACGAACTCGCGGTCCGCGTCCGCGGGCTGGCGCCCGAGGGCAGTAGCGTGACCGTCGAGGCGAGCCTGCCGGCGCTGGCCGACGGCACGCCCGGGAACCCGTTCGCGATTCTCGGCGGGCTGGGCGGCTAGGAGCCGTCGCCCGCGGGGTGCCGGCGGCTAGGAGCCGTCGCCCTCCCGGCGCCGGCGGCTAGGAGCCGTCGCCGCCGGAGACCACCTCAGGAAACGCCGGGGGCGATCTCGCGCCTCAGGCACGGGATTCGCGGAGCTCCGCCAGGCCGTCGGCGATCGTGCGGACAGGCTGGTAGTCCAGCTGCGAGCGCGCCTTGTCGATGCGGATCGTGCACTCCTGCGAGGACACCCAGTAGGCGAAGCGGGTCAGCGGTGGCCGGCCGCGCAGGGGCAACCGCCGCCACGCGGTCTCGCCGGCAATGGCCAGCAGCTTCGCTGCCGAGGACGGGATATTGCGGCTCGGCGCCGTCACGCCCTGGGTCTGAAGCAGCTGCCCGACGAACTCGCGGAACACGACGGGCTCCTCGCCGTCGGTGACGAAGTAGGCGTTGCCGGGGTGGCCGCGGAGCGCGCCCAGCACCAACCCCTCGACGGCGTTGTCGACGTGTGTGGTCGAGGTCAGGTTCTGGCCGCCGCCGATCCACGCGAAGCGGCCGGCGCGGACCATGTCGACCATCGCGGGCAGGAGCGTCGTGTCCCCGCGCCCCCAGACGAAGCGCGGCCGGATCACCACCGTCTCGAAGCCGTTGCGGTTGGCGGCCAGCACCTGCTGCTCGGCCCGGGCCTTGGTCGCGCTGTAGAGCGCGGGCGAGTCGGGCCTGAGCGGGGCGGTCTCGTCGACGTCGTGCAGCGACTGACCCGCCAGCAGCGCGGCCTCGGTGCCGACGTGGACGAACCTGCGGACCCCCGCCCGGGCGCAGGCCTCCAGGGCATTCCGGGTGCCGATCACGTTCCCGCGCTCGAAGTCCTCGGGCGTTCCCCAGTCGCCCAATGTCGCGGCGGCGTGGAACGCATATTCGCACCCGGCGGCTCCGGCCTGCATCGCCGAGGCGTCAGAGAGATCGCCGCTGACCGGCTCGCCGCCGCGCTGACCGATTCGGTCGGCCGCCGCGGCCGAGCGGGCCAGCGCGCGGACATCGTGGCCGTCGGCCCGCAGGCGTTCGATCAGCCGGCCGCCGATGAAGCCCGAACCACCGGTGACGAACGCCACGCTCACAGGGTGAAGACGATCTTTCCGAAGACCTCGCCGCCGAGCATGGCCTCGAAGCCCTGACGCGCCTCGGCCAGCGGCATCGTGTTGTCGATCACCGGTCGGATGTCGGCGTCGACGCAGAACCGTGCCAGCCGGGCGAGCTCGTCACGCGTGCCCATCGTCGAGCCGACCACCGAGAGCTGCAGGAAGAAGATACGAGTCAGCTCGGCCGGTGCGGCGTCACCGGTGGTTGCGCCGCAGACCACGAGGGTTCCTCCTGGCTTGAGCGACTTGATCGAGTGCGACCAGGTTGCCTCGCCAGTGCTCTCCATCACCACGTCGACCCGCTCGGGGAGCCTCGCGCCGGATTCGAACGCCTCGGCGGCCCCCAGCTCGAGCGCCCGGTTGCGCTTCTCCTCCGAGCGTCCGGTCACCCAGATCCGGACACCGGCGGCGCTGCCGAGGACGGTCAGGGCGGTGGCCACGCCCCCTGTCGCCCCCTGCACCAGCACGGTCTGGCCCGGGACAACCCCCGCGCGGGTGAACAGCATCCGGTAGGCGGTGAGCCAGGCCGTGGGCAGGCAGGCAGCCTCCTCAAAGCTCAGCTCGGGCGGCTTAGGGATCACGTTGCGCTTCGGCACGATCACGCGCTCGGCGAAGGTGCCCTGGTGGCGCTCGGATAGCAGCGAGCGCTTCGGGTCCAGCGTGTCGTCGCCGCGCCAGCCATCCGAGGTGATCACCGAGTGGACGATCACCTCGTTGCCCTCGGGGTCGAGGCCGGCGGCATCACAGCCCAGGATCATCGGCAGCGCTTCGTGCTTCAGGCCGACGCCGCGCAACGACCAGAGGTCGTGGTGGTTGAGCGAGGCGGCCTTGACGGTGATCGTCGTCCACCCGTCTGGGGCGTCCGGTTTCGGACGTTCGTCGATGCTGAGCGCGCTCAGCGGGTCCTTGGAATTGAAGTCCGTGGCGAAGATGGCGAGCATGGGCGCATCATGCCTGAGGCGGAGGGCCGTTGGCTCTCCGCCGCGGCGCGAATGCCAGAATGCGAACCATGGGCACGGTCACCGCGCGCGCCAGCAGGCAAATCGGCGCTCCTCCGGATCGTGTCCTCGAGCTGCTCCGCGACTACCGGTCGGAGCGCAAGGGGCTGCTGCCCGACAACTACAGCGCCTACCGCGTGGAGGCCGGCGGCAAGGGGACCGGAACGGTCTTCGCCTACCACTTTGCGGCGGGCGGCCGCGAGCGTGATTACCGGCTCAGGGTGGAGGAAGCGGACGGCTCGCTACGCGAGCGCGACGAGCTTTCCTCGTTCGTCAGCACCTGGACCGTCACGCCGGAGGGCAGCGGTAGCAAGGTCACGCTCGAGGCGTCCTGGGATGGCGCCGGCGGGGTGGCGGGGATCTTCGAGGGCCTGTTCGCGCCGCTCGGTCTGCGACGGATCTACGCGGAGATCCTGAACCGCTTAGCCGCGTCCGTGTAGACGGCGCACCGGCCGGGCCTTGCGGAACGGAGGCGGGACGGCATCGCGGAACTCGGCCAACCCGGTGATGATGCCCACGTACGCGCTGCCGTTTGGGCCGATCGACACCGGCGCGTAGTTGTTGTTGAACGTCAGTCCTGTCCCGGCGAGCAGGCGGTAGACGGTCTTGCCGGTGGCGAAGTTGAGCGCCGTCAGGTACCAGGGGTCCGTCACCCCGGCCGGCTTCGTGTAGGTGTAGACGAGGCCGGCCGAAAGCGAGAGCTTGGGCACGACGCTCGGAGCCCGCTCCGGGCTCCTCCACACCCTGTGGCAGCCGCGTCCGCTCCGGTTGATGTCGACGCGCTCGAGCCCGGGGCTGGTCAGGGCGCCCCCCAGGGTCGCGGTCGGACCGGTGTAGCCGTAGTTGTTCTCGACGATCAGCGCGCGGTCGGTGCCGATCAGCGAGTTCTCGGTGGCGCTGGCGCCCCGGCCGAACACCGGCTTGACGCAGACGCGACGTGATCCCGCGACCCTGCGAGCTCGCCGGTAGACGACGATGTCCATCGGATCGGCGTTGTCGGTGATGGCAACGTAACGGGATCCCATCAGCGTCGGCGTTGTCCCGGAGCCGGCGTCGACCTGCCCCGGCTTGTGGATCCCGGAGTTGGCATAGACGCGGCGCCAGCTCACCACGGGCCGGCCGTGTGATCCCGCGTCGTAGCGGTACAGCGCCTTGTCGGTGACGATGTAGACGCCGCCGGTCTCGTCGACCGAGAACGAGTTCTCGGTTTCCTCGCCGGTGCTGATCGCGTGGACGGTGCCGTGGGCCGGGTCGATCGTGCCGACTACCCCGTCAAAGGAGACGAACCACAGCCGCCCGGACCAGTCGGGCAGCACCGAGGTGATCTTGTCGCCGGATGGCACGACGTGGCTGAGATCGTAGTCGCGCCGGAGCCGGAAGCCGGGCCTGGCGCCGGTCTCGGCCACGACATACACGTGGCGGGTGGTGGTGGGGATGACCGCCTCGTCGCGGTTGTCCAGGTAGAAGTACCCGCCCCCGCTGAAGTCCTGGAAGATGTTCCCCCCGGCCAGCGGGTTGCGCTTGGGCAGCGGGAACGTGGTGAGCACCCTCAGCGTGCGCGGGTCAAGCATCTCCAGCGTCGGGCCGGCCGGCGACACGCAGACGGAGACGATCCGCCGGCGGGTGTCGAATGTGACGCTGGCGCACAGCCCCGAGGCTGCGCCCGAGAGCACCGTCGTGCCGCGCCCGAGCGGCCCGGGGCGCTGGTAGGTGTTGCTCATGTAGGCGTCGTCGTGGATGTTGCTCGCGCCATTGCGCGCCATGAAGGGGTGGCGCGGCGGGGCGGGATACGCGATCGGGTGCTGCACGGCGGGGGAGCCGATGAACGGGAGCACCGCCGTCAGGGCGATCAGGGCGCGCATGCTGGCGGCAACGCTACCCCTTCAGAGCTCGGAGCTTGACGTCAGTCGTCCCGCACCCCGAGAATGGTCCGCGACCAACGCTCGAGAGAGGGCAAGAGATGAGTGGGTTTGACTATGTGATCGTGGGGGCCGGATCCGCTGGCTGCGTGCTCGCCGCCCGCCTCTCGGAGGATCCGGATGTGAGCGTCTGCCTGATCGAGGCAGGTCCGCCCGATCTGGCCGACGAGATCCATCTCCCGGCCGGCGTCCTGCCGATCGGCACCTCCAAGTACGACTGGTCGCACCTGTCCGACCCCGAGCCGGGGCTCGACGGGCGCCAGCGCTACCTGCCCCGCGGTCGCACGCTCGGCGGCTCCTCGTCGGTCAACGCGATGGTCTACATCCGCGGACACCGGGCCGACTACGACGGCTGGGCCGCGATGGGGTTCGAGGGCTGGGGCTGGAACGACGTGTTGCCCTACTTCATCCGCTCCGAGGACAACGAGCGCGGCGCCAGCGAGCTCCACGGCGCGGGGGGGCCGCTGACAGTCAGCGAGGGCCGCTCGCGCTACCGCACCTGCGCTGCGTTCATCGAAGCGGCCGTGCAGGCCGGGATCCCCGCCAACGACGACTTCAACGGACCCGAACAGGACGGCGCGGGCTGGTATCAGCTGACCCAGCGCGGCGGGATGCGCTGCTCGGCGGCTGTCGCCTATCTGCACCCGGCGATGGGAAGGCCGAACCTGACGGTCGAGACCGGCGCGCACGTCACACGGCTGCTGCTCGACGGGATGCGGGCCGTCGGTGTCGAGGTCGACCAGCTCGAGCAGACCCGTGAGATTCGCGCCGAGCGCGAGGTGATTCTCAGCGCGGGCGCCTACCAATCTCCGCAGATCCTGCAGCTGAGCGGGATCGGGCCGGCCGATGACCTGATGCTCGTGGGAATTCCGGCAATCCATGAGCTGCCGGTCGGCCAGGGACTCCAGGACCATCCGGCGACCTGGATCACCTACACCACCGATCAACCCTCGCTGCTGAGCGCGGAGAGCGAGGAGAATCTGATGCTGCTGCAGGCCGAGGGTCGGGGGCCGCTGACCTCGAACTTCGCCGAGTCCGGCGGGTTCCTGCGCACGCGCGAGGACCTCGAGGCGCCGGACATCCAGCTCCACGCCCTCCCGATCCTGTTCCCGGACGCGGGCGCGAGCGAGATTCTCGTCGACGGGTGGGCTCTCTCGGCCTGCGTGCTGCGGCCGACCAGCACAGGCTTCGTCAAGCTGCGCTCGCGTGTGCCCACGGCCAAGCCCCGGATCCTCCACAACTATTTGGTCAGCGAGGCGGACCGGGCGACGGCGATCGCCGGCGTGCGGCGATGCCTGGAGATCGCCGGGCAACCGGCGCTGCGGGAGGTCTCGACCGGGGCGATCACGCCGGCCGGGGCGGATGACGACGCGAGCCTGGTGCGGCTGATCGAGCGCAACACGACGACGCTCTATCACCCGGTCGGAACCTGTGCGATGGGGCGGGTGGTCGATGCCGATCTGCGCGTGCTGGGGATGGAGTCGCTGCGGGTCGTCGATGCCTCGGTGATGCCGACGCTGGTGCGCGGCAACACAAACGCCCCGACGATCATGATCGCCGAGCGCGCCGCCGACCTGATCACGGGCCGGGCCGCGGCGGCGGCGCGGAGCGCGCCCCAGCCGGCGCCGGCCTAGCGGGCGGCGGCCTGAGCGCGCTCGAGCAGGACCGGATCGTGGGAGCAGATCAGCTCGACATCCCCGGCCTGGCGCCGGGCCAGCTCGCGCAGCCGCTCCTGGTTCTCACGACGGAGCTTGCCGTCGGCCTGTAGCGCGCCCTGGAACACGGCGAGACCCACGGGCCGACGCACGGGGGTCTCGACCTCGCCACGATGGAAGTAGGCGTCGCCGCAGTGCAGCAACCAGTCGTCGTCCCGGCGCACGGCGATGCCACTGTGGCCGAAGGTGTGTCCGGGCAGCGGCACCAGCAGGATCTCCTCGTCGCCGCCCGGCAGCACCCGCACGCTCTCGAAGCCGTTCCAGGAGTCTCCCTGCACCTGATAGCGCACCCAGCGCGGCTCGTCGTGGATGACCGCGCGCGTCAGCCCGTAGCGCACCCGCTCCTTGAGCGGCGGGTGCTTCATCGCCTCGTACTCGGGGCCGAAGACGTGGACCTCGGCGGCGGGGAAGTCCGCCAGGCCGCCGGCGTGGTCGACGTCGAGGTGGGTGAGCACGATGTGGCGCACGTCGGCGGGATCGAAGCCGAGGGCGCGAACCTGCTCGACCGCGGTCTCGGCCATCGTCGGACGCGGGCTCAGGAACGCCCGGAACGGGATCCCGAGCTTGCTGGGATTCTGCACCTGCTCGGTGCCGAATCCGGTGTCGATCAGCGCCAGACCGTCGCTGCGCTCGATCAGCAGCACGTGACAGATGAACCGCCCCCGCGAGAGCACACCCCCCTCGCCTGTGACGAGGCGCTCGCCGCGGGGACACATGGTCCCGCAGTTGATGTGATGAATCCGGGCTCCGGGCATCGAGGAGATCCTAATCGGATTTCAGCCGTCGACCACGAGGTCGACCTTGGTCCCGCGCGGCGCGATCTCGGCGATGCCGCCGTCGACCTGGGCTTCGGTCACGTAGCCGCGGGGAAACGCGTGGTCGTAGGGCGCCCTGAGCAGGCGGCCGACCCGGCACCCGACGGCGCCGACGTACGTCTGGGCAGCGGCCAGCGTCGTCGCGGCGGCGCCGTTCAGGTCGCAGGCGCCGAGGTGGCCCACGACGAGCGGGCTCGCGGCGGCGTCGGCCAGCGTATAGGTGAGCTTGCCCAGCGAGCGTCCGCCGGTGGCGAAGAAGCTGAAGGTTGAAGCGTCGGCGGGGCAGTCACCCGACCCGATCGTGATCGACTCGGAGGCCCGATCCCCCACGGCCACGGATTGGCTCGGATCATGGGTGGTGAGGCCGCAGACCGTCGTGGCGACGTCGAAGCGCAGCGCTCGACCCACGTAGATGCCATCGACGGAATAGGAGCTCGGCGGTCCCGTGCTGCCGTCCGGCAAGGCCGCCGCTGAGGCCGCGAACAGGCCGTTCAGCAACGGGATCTCCTGGACGACCGGGCGGGTGTTGGTCGTCGGCTTGGGAGCGATCCAGACGCACGCGCGCACCCGGCCGCGCTGGGTGATCGTGGCCGAGGTCTGGGCCAGGTGAATGCCGCGCTCCGCCCCGCCGTTCGGCGCGAGTGCGCTCAGCCGGGGCAGCAGGAACCGTCCGGAGAAGAAACTCGGGAAGGTGAGCATGCGGCCATGGTCCGCGCCGGCCGAGCGGGCGCAGCCCTGGGCGTCGCTCTGCAGCGCCACGTAGGCATTGAGCCCCTTCCCCGATCCACGCGTTGGCCCGGCGATCAGGCTGAGCTCGGTGGCCCCCGATACCGGGAGCCAGTAGGGGCTGTCCCCGAGCAGAACCCTGACCTGCCCGTGGGCGAGGGGCAGCAGCGGCAGCGTCCGGCCCAGCGCTGCGCTGCCGCTGCCGAGCACCAGCAGCGATGCCAGCAACCCTGGGAGGACCGACCTCCGAGCCATTGCCGGGAGGCTACCCAAGTCAAGGTTCCGCCGGGCCCGGCCGGCCTGGCAAGCGCCGGCTACGGGCGATGGACCGCGGCCAGGAGGGCGGCGTATGAGCGCACCAGCGCCGCGCGCTCCTCGTCGATCAGCGGGCTGGCGAGGTCGCGTCCCGCCGCGACCCACTGATCGGAATAGCGCATCGCCAGCGCCCGTTGCTCGGCGGCGGCGCGGACCTGGGCCTGGCTGGTGCCGTAGACGTAGCCGTAGAGGGCGCTCAGCGCGTCGATCAGCGGACCCTCGTCGAGGGACTCGCCGTGCTGGTGTTCGCGGTGTACGCGCCACCACCGCACCTCGAGCACCGCCGCCTCCGCCGGGTCGAAGGTCTCGTTGTGATACCGGGCCACGAGTCGGTAGAACCGCTCCATCGTCGCCCGCGCGCCCTCGGGGTCATTGTCGGGATGAGGCGCCCACAGCTGGTTGGCGCGCAGGACCAACCAGGCGCCCCGCAGCGTTGCCGGCCACGGCAGGCCGAACATGTGGCGCGTGAGCCCGACCGAGGAGATCAGCAGCGCCAGCCACTCGCGGCGGTAGTAGGCGACCCACGCCGCGCACTCGAGGCGGCCGATCCGCAGTGGTGCGAAGGCTCGATGCGCCTTGCTCCGCCGGGCGCTGGCCCGGACAGCGGCGCGGGCGGTGCGCACCCGCTCGGTCACGACGAGGCAGTACTCGCGATCAGGTCGGCGACCGCGGCGGCGCCGGCCGCCCCCAGGGTGATCGTGTAGTGGTTGACGCCGTCGATCCGGTAGGCGCGACGCCGAGGGCGATCGGCGGCCCATCGCTCGGCTTCGCCCAGCGGTTGCATCGGATGGGGATCGTCGAGCAGACCTCGCGGCGCGCACACGAGCGTGGCCGGCACCGGGAGGCGGGACGCCCACTCGCCGGCCTCGGCCAGGCTGGCGGCGTCGGCTCGGACCGCCGCCTCGAGCACCGACGAGCGCAGCTCGGGCGCTCGCCCGATCAGGTCATAGTCGGCGTAGGCGTTGAGGTGCTCCTCGGCGACGTCCCCGTTGGCGACTGCCGGATGCGCCCGCCACCAGTCGCGATACGCCTCGACACTGGCGAACCGCAGCTTCAGCCGAGACAGCGCCGGGCCGAGGAACGCGTCGATGAATTCCTGCGGATCGACGTCCTGGCTCCCGGGAATCGGCAGGCCGCCGTCGACCAGCACGAGCGCTCTGACCCGTTCGGGATACTCGACGGCCAGGCGCGAGACGATGTAGGCGCCGAGCGAATGGCCGACCAACACGGCGCGGGCGAGCTCCAGCCGATCGAGCAACGCGACCAGGTCGGCCACGTGGGTCTCGGTTCCGTACGGCTCCGGCAGGGCGCGACTGGCGCCGCGGCCGCGCAGGTCGGGAGCCACCAGGGTGGCCCGGCCCGCCAGCGCCTGCGCCACCGGCAGCCAGGCGCGGCTGCTCGCGGTGATGCCGTGAACGGCGATCACCGGTGGCTTGCCGTCCTCGCTCCGGCCCAGGCGAAACGCGGCCATCTGTCCGCCCCCGACGGGCACACTCAGCGTCTCGATCTGCACCGGTTCGCTCACGGATCCATCACGCTATCCGAAGCGCGATCAGGGCGGGGCGGGGTGGTGCGATAGCGTGCCCCGCCCATGAACAAGCTCCGCGCCTACTGCGGTCCGTTCTTCATCTTCGCCGGCACGATGCACTTCGTGATCCCGAAGGTCTACAAGCGGATCGTGCCGCCGTACATCCCGGCCCCGGGCGCGATGGTCTACGCCAGCGGCGTGGCCGAGATCGCCGGAGGGGCGGGCCTGATGCTGGCGCCCACCCGCCGGCGCGCCGGGCTGCTGCTGATCGCCACGATGATCGCGGTGTTCCCGGCCAACGTTTACATGGCCATGAACCCGGACAAGTTCTCGGACGTGCCCGGGGGAGAGACGGCGCTCCAGGCCCGGCTGCCGCTTCAGGCGGTGTTCATCGCGTGGATCCTCGCGGCGATGACGCAGCGCGGCGAGAACCTGGCGCCCGCGGCCTAATCGGCCGGGGCGAAGTTGGCCAGCGCCCAGCGGGCGTGGTGCAGGACGCGGTCGAGGTCGAAATGCTCCGGGTCGGTGAGCAAGAGCCGGGCCCAGTAGTCGGACAGGGCCGACATCGAGTGTGCGGTCAGCTCAGGATCTGGTGATGGCGGCTTCGGCGCTGGCGCCTGCGGCGCTGGCGAGTCGCCGGGGTCGAAGGCATCCTCGATCAGCTTCGCCAGCTGGGCGATCACCGCCGCGCGGCCCTGCTCGATCCGCTCGTGCAGGAACTCGGGCGCGCCCTCCGGCGGCATCAGCACGAGCCGCCAGGTGACCGGATCGGACTGGACCGCCTGGAGGTAGCCGGTGAGCGCGGCCAGCAGCACATCGACGACGGGACCCTCGGTGGGCTCGCCTGGCATCACGGCGGTGAGCTGAGCCAGGGCGCGCTGGCCCTCGCGATCCAGCAGGGCGCTGAGCAGGCCGCCGAGGTCGCTGAAGTGCTCGTAGACGATGGGCCGGCTGATCCCGGCCTCGCGGGCGACCCGGTCGATCGAGACGGCGTGCAGCCCGCTCTCGCCGACGATCCGCTTGGTCACGTCGAGCAGTTGCTGGCGGCGCTGCGGGCGGGGCAGGCGGACGGCGCGCGTGGGGCGATCTGTGCGGTTCGTCACGGTAGCTCTTGACCACAGATTACACTAGTGTAAGTTACGGTAGTGTAACCACGGAACGCCGACCTGGGAGAGCGCTGCAATGACCGCCACACAGACTCATCATGACGTCATCATCGTCGGAACCGGCTTCGCCGGGCTCGGCATGGCAATCAAGCTGAAAGCCTCCGGCGAGCACGACTTCTTGCTGCTGGAGAAGGCCGACTCCGTGGGCGGCACCTGGCGGGAGAACACCTACCCGGGGTGCGCCTGCGACGTGCAGTCGCACCTGTACTCCTTCTCCTTCGAGCCCAACCCCAAGTGGTCGCGGATGTTTGCCACTCAGCCGGAGATCCGGGACTACCTCGAGCACTGCACCGACAAGTACGGCGTGCGCCGGCACATCCGCTTCGGCAGCGAGCTGACCGGGGCACGGTTCGACGAGACCGACGGCCTCTGGCACCTCGACGTCAACGATGGGGAATCACGGTTGACGGCCCGCGTGGTGGTCGCCGGCTTCGGCCCCCTGAGCCGGCCTGAGTATCCGCAGATCGAAGGCGTCGAGAAGTTCGAGGGCAAATTCTTCCACTCGGCTCAGTGGGACGGGGAGTACGACCTGACGGGCAAGCGGGTCGCCGTGGTCGGCACCGGCGCCAGCGCGATCCAGTTCGTGCCGGAGATCGCCGGCCAGGTGGAGCGGCTGCACCTGTTCCAGCGGACTCCGCCGTGGGTCCTGCCCAAGCCCGATCGACCCACGACCGCTCTCGAGCGCCTTCTGTTCAGGCGCTTCCCTCGGCTCCAACGCGCCTACCGCGACCTGATCTACTGGCGCCTGGAGAGCCGCGTGCTCGGCTTCACCGTGCACCCGAAGGCGATGAAGGCGGCCGAGCTGCTCGGGCGCCTGCACATACGCCGCGGGATCAAGGACCCGGAACTGCGCCGCGCGGTCACCCCCGACTACACGATCGGCTGCAAGCGGATCCTGATGTCCGGCGACTACTACCCGGCGCTTGACCGCGACAACGTCGAGGTGGTGACCGGCGGCGTCGCACGGGTGACCGAGCGTGGCGTCGTGGCCCAGGACGGCAGCGAGCGGGAGGTCGACGCGATCATCTACGGCACCGGCTTCAAGGTCCGCGACCCCCTCGGCGCGCTGAACATCCAGGGGCGCCACGGCGCCAACCTCGCCCAGCTGTGGCGCGAGCGCGGACTCGAGGCCTATCTCGGAACCACGGTGGCCGGCTTCCCCAACCTGTTCATCCTGGTCGGCCCCAACACGGGTCTCGGCCACAACTCGATCGTCTACATGATCGAGAGCCAGGTCCACTACGTGCTCGAGGCGATCCGGACGATGCGCGATCGCGACGCGTCGTTCGTCGACGTCAAGGCCGATGTGCAGGCGCGGTTCAACGCCGATCTGCAGGACCAGCTCACGGGAACCGTCTGGTCGTCAGGCTGCTCGAGCTGGTACCTGGACGAAAACGGCAAGAACCGGACGCTGTGGCCGGGCTTCACCTTCAAGTACCGCCGGGCCACAGACGAGTTCCGGGCCGATGACTATCAATTCGAGGCGGTGGCGTAGGCGATGCGGGACTTCCACAACAAGGTGTGCGTGATCACGGGCGCCGGATCGGGAATCGGCCAGGCGCTGGCGCTGGAGCTGGCCGGCCGGGGAGCTCGGCTAGCCCTGTCGGACATCAATGCCGAGAGCGTCGCGGCGACAGCCGAGCAGGCCCGCGGCCGCGGCGCCGAGGTCGAGAGCTACGGGCTCGACGTAGCCTCGCGCGAGGCCGTCTATGAGCACGCCGAGCAGGTGGGGCAGCGGTTCGGTGCGGTCAACCTGGTGATCAACAACGCCGGCGTCGCGCTCGCCAAGGACGTGCTCGACACCCCGATCGAGGACTACGAGTGGATCATGGGGATCAACTTCTGGGGCGTGATCTACGGAAGCAAGGCGTTCCTGCCACGCCTGATCGAGTCGCACGACGGTTACCTCGTCAACATCTCGAGCGTGTTCGGGCTGTTCGCGGTTCCGGGCCAGGCCGGCTACAACGCGGCGAAGTTCGCCGTGCGCGGGTTCACCGAGGCGCTGCGCCAGGAGATGCTGAGTGCCGGGCATCCGGTGGGGGTCAGTTGTGTGCACCCGGGCGGGATCCAGACCAACATCGCCCGCGACGCCCGCAGCGACAAGAACACCTCGCAGGAGCTCGACGACGCCTTCAGGAAGGTGGCCCGGACCACCCCGGAGAGCGCTGCCGCCACGATCGTGCGCGGGATCGAGCGCCGTCGCGCCCGGATCCTGATCGGCGCCGACGCGCGGGCCCTCGATGCGATGACGCGCGTGCTCGGGTCGGGCTACCAGAGCCTGGTCTGGCGAACAACCAAGCGTCTCGATCCATTGGCGTAGCCGGGGGAATCGCCCCCAACGGGTGATCGCCCCCCGGGCGATCGCCCAGGTTGCCAAGATCGGGCCGGTGCTGGCCCTGCTCAAGCGGATCGCCGTTGACGTCTCACCGATGCGCGACTCGCGCGATTTCCGGCTGCTGGCGATCGGCCAGATCGTCTCGAGCCTGGGCACCCAGGCGGCACTGGTGGCGCTGCCCTACCAGATCTTCGTGATCTCGCGTTCGGCCGCGCTGGTCGGTCTGCTCGGTGCGTTCGAGCTCGGCCCGATGATCGTCGTCTCGCTGCTGGCCGGTGCGATCGCCGATCGCACCGACCGGCGCCGGCTGCTCGCCGCGGCACAGGTGGCCGTGATCGCCGCGTCCTGCGCGCTGGCCGTGGCCGCGCTGGCCGGCCACCCGCCGGTGGTCCTGGTGTTGGTGATCGGTGGCCTGCTGGCCGGCGGCTCGGCACTCGACGGCGTGGCCCGCGGGTCGATCATCCCGAACGTGCTCGGTCCCGAGCGGCTGCGGACGGGGCTGGCCTTCAGCTACGGGCTGGCCCAGATGACCGGGATCGTCGGCCCCGCGGTCGGCGGTCTCCTGATCGCCGCCTCGGGCGTGGCCAGCGCCTACCTCGTCGATGCGGTCAGCTGCCTGGCCATGCTCGCGGCGGCGCTGGCGATCGCACCTCAGCGGCCGAAGCTGACCGCGAAGCCGCCACCGGTGATCGGAGCGATCGCCGAAGGCCTCCGTTTCGTGCGCTCCAACAACGCCCTCTCCGGCAGCTTCGCCATCGACCTGGTGGCGATGACCTTCGGGATGCCGCGGGCGCTGTTCGCGGTGCTGGCACTGACCGTCTACCACGCCGGCGCAAGCGGGACCGGCCTGCTCTACGCCGGCGTGGCGGCGGGAGGGACGTTGGCCGTCCTCACCTCCGGTTGGATCGGTCACGCTCGCCGGCTGGGGAGGATCGTGATCGTCGCGGTGCTGGCCTGGGGGGTGGCGATCGCCGCGGCCGGGCTGGTGAGCGACATCGTCCCGGCGATCGCCCTGCTGACCGTCGCGGGATTCGCCGACGGGGTCAGCGCGTTCTGCCGCTCGACGATCAACCAGACGGTCACCCCGGACGCGCTGCGAGGACGGATGAGCTCGGTGTTCAGCCTGATCGTGACCAGCGGTCCGCGGCTGGGGGACATCGAGTCGGGCCTGGTCGCCGGCCTGACCTCGGCCATGACCTCCGTCGTCTCCGGCGGCCTGGCCTGCGTGGTCGGCGTCGGCGCCGTGTTCCTGGCGTTCCCGGAGCTGGTCAGCTATGACGAGGAGGAGGCCGCGCGCCGACTCCGGGTCAGTACGGCAGGAGGTGGCGGGTCAGGAACTCGGTCTGATCAGCCACCGCCTGCTCCCACGGCGCCCCTAGGTATATGTCGAAGTGACCAACCGGATAGTGCTTGATCTCGCCCCGGGGGGCCCGGCCGGCCAGGGCGGCCGACCGTCCGGCGGGAGCCACCGTGTCGCCGTCGGTCAAGCAGAACAGGGCGGGAGAGTGGAGCCGCGCCGCCGCGAGCCCCGGGCGGTAGGCGGCGACCCACAGCGCGATCCGCGCGGCCACCCGGTTCTCCCACAGCGTCTCCGGAGGCAGCAGCGCTTCGAAGCCGGGCTTGGCATCGGAAGCGGTCATCACGGCGAAGGTTCCCGGCTCGCCGACCGCGGGGATGTACTCCGGCGAGGATCCCCTCAGCGCGCCGGCCTGGTCGCGCAGGCCGGCGATGGTCGCCTTGACGATGTTGGCGGCGCCCAGCTTTGGCAACGACGCCAGGCCGTCGGTGAACGGACACTGCGAGATCACGGCCGCGATCCGCGGATCTTCGGCCCCGACGACGATCACGTGGCCGCCCGAGAACGAGCTGCCGAACAGGGCGATGCGGTCCGGGTCGACCCAGTCGATCCCGCGGGCGTGGGTCACGGCGGCACGATAGTCGGCGTGCTGGCGGCCGATGTCGAGCAGCTGCCTCGGCTCGCCGGCGCTGGCTCCGAAGTGCCGGTAGTCGAACACGAGGGCGCCGAAGCCCGCGGCACAGAAGCGCTCGGCGTAGGCGTCGAGGCGGAGCTCGCGAGTGGCCGAGAAGCCGTGGGCCATCACGATCAGCGGCACTCGCCCGGCTCGCTCCGGCCGGTAGAGCCAGGCGGCGCAGTAGCTGTCGTCGGACTGGAATGTCACATCGGTTCGCATCGGTCTCTCCTGCTGGCCGGTCGATTCAGGCGACGGGTACGACGCCCGGCGGCGTCTGGGGTTGCTGGGGCGCGGGCTCCGGTTGGGGCGCGGTCTGCCCGCCGTTGTCTCCCGGGTCGTCGGGTGCCCGGATCCAGGCGACGATCCGCCCGTGGGCGATCACGAAGTTCGTCCGGGCGGTCTGGCCGGGGCCGCCTCCGCAATCGCTCCCACCCGGGCCGGAACGGCCGGTGAGCCGGAACAGCGCGTTGACATAGCGTCCGCGCTGATCGGCCGAGACGAACCTGGCCCCACAGGGGAGCGACGCGTTGGCGGCGAGCGCCTGGACTGTCGTGCGGATGGCGAGTACGGACACCTGCCCGTTGGCATCGACGCCGTTGATCATCGTGCTCGGCAGCGCGAAGAAGCGGGCCGCTGCGGTCACGTCGCCGTGCCTGAGCGCATCGGACCAGTCCTCGATCACCTTGACCGCGGCCGGGTCAGCGGAGCGTCCGGTCGGCCGCGGCGACGGGATCGTGATGGCCCCGTGGCCGCGCTTGGCGGCCGGTGGCGGCGCGGCCGCGGGCCTGGGCGCGGTGGTGGGGGTGGCGGCATGCGATTTGGCCCCACCGCTCGAGCCGCACCCGCCGGCCAGCAGCGCCAGCGCCGCGACCGCCGCGACCGCCGCGACCGCCGCGAGCATCACTCTGCGCGCATGGTCGACCATCAGCGGATCTTCGCATGTGCGTTGGCTCAGACCCCGGGGTGCGGCGCCGGCGGGTCCGCGGGTGGCTCGGGCCGATCCGGGGGTGTCGGGTGATCCGGGGGTGGCTTCGGGTGATCCGGGGGTGTCGGGTGATCCGGGGGTGTCGGGTGATCCGGGGGTGGCTTCGGGTGATCCGGGGGTGTCGGCTGATCCGGGGGTGGCGAGGGGGCTCCGGCGTACGTCAGGGCCCGAGCGCCCCACTGCGCCCCGAGAGCCGCGGCCTCGGCGATCGTCATTCCGCCGGCCAGGCCGTAGGTCAGCGCCGCGACGAACGAGTCGCCGCAGCCGAAGGAGTCGACGATCTCCCCGGGCGGCTCGACCGGCGCCCAGGTGCCCTCGGACTCACCTCGCCAGCGCCCACCTTTTGCCCCCTCGGTCGCCAACAGCAGCCGCGCGCGATGACCCACCTCCCGGGCCCAGGCGGTCTCGTCGCGGTCATGGGCGCTGAACACGAGCGCGTCGAGCGCCGGCCCGTCCTGGAGGGCGGCGTGGGCGCGGGGAGTCGCCACCAGTACCCGGGCGGCGCGAGCATGGGCCAGGGCGCCCGCGTCGCCTGCCGTGACGAACACCCCGTCGGCGCCCCGCAGGCGGTCCCATTCGAGGTCGTCGTCCCCGCGCGGCTCGAGTCGCTCGCCGATCGTGATGATCGTTCGCTCACCGCCGCGCTCGAGCAGCGTCACGGCCCGGCGCGTCGGCTGTGCGCGCCAGGCCGCGTGGACCCGAACGCCGCGCTCGGTCAGCTCGGCCGCGGCTCGAGCGCCGCGCTCGTCGTCGCCGAGCGCGCAGAAGAAGTCGACGTCTGCCCCGAGCTCGGCCAGCACCGCGCTGGCCACTCCGCCGCCGCCGGCGGCGCGGGAGAAGACCGTCTCGGCCTGAATCAACTCGCCGGCCCGCGGCAGGTGGGGCACGGTGATGAAGTCGACGACCTCGACATGGCCGACCACGGCGACCCGGAGCCGCGGCCGCGCCGGGGGTGAGGCGCGGGTCATCGGGGCGGCAGCTTGGCCGTGGTCATCACCCGGTCGACGCTGTCGGGCGGCAGCGGGCCGACCGGCAGCGGCCCGGGTGGACCCGGATCGGCCCGCAACCCTTGGATCACGATCTGCAGGTAGCGCCGCCAGAGCTCCGGCTCGACGTTTCGCGAACCGTCGATCACCGTGCTCAGCATCAGCTGAATCAACGGGATATCGGACGGGGCGATATCGGCCCGGAGCTGCCCGGTCTCCTGCGCACGGGCGACCAGGCTGGTCGCCAGCGGGAGCAGGCGAGCGCGGATCCGCGAGACGCGCTCAGGCCCCCTCGGGGAACCGAGAACCAGATGCCTGAAGGCGAAGTCGCCGGCCTGGAGCTCGAGCGCGCGTTCGAGGAAGGTGATCAACCCGTGCCACGGATCGGGATCGGCCACCGCGGCGTCCATCAGCGCCACCAGGTCCTCCAGGCGCTGCTCGAACAACTCCTCGATCAGCTGCGACTTGTCGGGAAAGCGGCGATAGACGGTGCCGACGCCGACACCGGCGTGATGAGCGATGTCGTTGAGCGTGACGCCGAGGCCGCGCTCGGCGAACAGGTCGCGGGCGGCGTCGAGGATCCGCAGCCGGTTGAGCTCGGCGTCCCGCCGCAGCGGCTTCTCCTCCCGGGAAATGGCCATCCGCGACGGTATCGTAGCAAAGCGGATTGACTCTATCCACTTATGTGGTAGGCTGCGCGACAGAAGCGGATAGCCATTATCCATTTGTCAGATTGGAGCCACCCATGTCAGAGCTGAATCCCCAATACCAGCGGCGCTGGCTGATCCTGGCGATCATCGGGATCGCCCAGCTGATGGTCGTCCTCGACGCCACGATCGTGAACATCGCGCTCCCGTCGGCGCAGAAGGCGTTGCATTTCTCCAGCGACAATCGGCAGTGGATCGTCACCGCCTACTCGCTCGCCTTCGGGAGCCTGCTGCTGCTCGGCGGCAAGATCAGCGACCTGTTCGGACGCAAGTGGACGTTCGTGGCCGGCCTGGCCGGCTTCGCCGTCGCCTCCGCCGTCGGCGGGGCGGCGCAGTCGTTCGGGATGCTGACCGCCGCGCGAACACTCCAGGGAGCGTTCGGCGCGCTGCTCGCGCCCGCTGCGCTTTCGCTGCTGACCACGACGTTCACCGAGCCCTCCGAGCGCAACAAGGCGTTCGGCGTCTTCGGTGCGATCGCCGGCAGCGGCGCCTCGGTCGGTCTGCTGCTCGGCGGCGTCCTGACCCAGACCCTGAGCTGGCGCTTCGCGATGTACGTCAACCTGGTGTTCGCGACGGTCGCGGTGATCGGCGCGCTCCGACTCCTGGACAACGAGGCCCCGGCGCGGAAGCCGAAGCTCGACGTACCCGGGATCCTGGCCGTCTCCGGAGGCCTGTTCGCGTTGGTGTTCGGGTTCGCTCATGCGCAGACGGCGAGCTGGGGCAGTCACCTGACCATCGGGATGCTCGTCAGCGGAGCGGCGCTGCTCGCGGTCTTCGCCTGGCTCGAGGGCCGCAGCGACCATCCGTTGCTGCCGCTCCGCGTTCTGGCCGATCGCAACCGGGGCGCGTCGTTCCTGTCGATCGGGATCGCCGGCGCGGCGATGTTCGGCGTGTTCCTGTTCCTCACCTACTACCTGCAGCAGACCCGCGGCTATTCACCGATCAGCACCGGGCTGGCCTTCCTCCCGATGACCGTGCTGATCATGGCCTCGGCGATCCTGGCCAACACGAAGCTCCTGGGGCGGTTCGGCGCGCGCCCGCTGGTCGTGATCGGGATGCTGCTCGGGGCAGGCGGCATGTTCGTGCTCACCGGGCTCGGTCTGCACTCGAGCTACGCGGCCGACATCCTGCCCGCGCTACTGGTCATGGGCGTGGGCATCGGCCTCGTGATCTCCAGCTCGATCAACACCGCGACGCTCGGCGTGCGGCCGGCCGACTCGGGCGTCGCCTCGGCGACGATCAGCGCCAGCCAGCAGGTCGGCGGGTCCCTGGGCACGGCGCTGCTCTCGACGCTGGCCGCCACCGCGGCCACGAGCTACCTCGGCGGCGGGCACCCGACTCCGGCCGCGCTCGCCGGCGCCGCCGTTCACGGCTACACCACGGCCTTCGCCTGGGCGGCCGGAATCTTCGCCGTGGGCGCGCTGGTGGCCGGTCTGCTGTTCGAGCGCCGCGCCCGGCCGGTGCCGGCCGAGGCGGGTGCGGTGCTGGCGCACTGATTTGACAGCCTCGGATCGACCCTGTCTGATACCGCGGGATGAAGGAGCTCCACGCCCGCGCCGGGACGTCGGTCAATGCCACCGCGGAGCAGGTGCTCGACCTGCTCCGCGCCGTTGACGAGTACCCGACCTGGTACCCCGACGGCGTTCGCGCCGCGGCGGTGCTCGAACGCGACGACGAGGGCCGGCCGACGAAGGTCAACGCCACCTTGCACGTCGCCTCCGGCCCGCTCGTGCGGGACTTCCGGCTGACCCTGGCCGTCACCTCGCCCGACCCGACGACGATCAAGCTGGCGCGGGTGCCGCACGACTCGCGGGACCCGGAGCGATTCGAGGTGACCTGGCGGGTGCTCGAGCGCCACGGGGTCCGGATCGAACTCGCGCTCGATGCCAACCTCTCGGTGCCGCGGCTGCTGCCGGTGGGCGGCGTGGGGGAGTCGATCGCCAGGGGCTTCGTCGACGCCGCCGCCCGCACGCTGGGTTAGCCGCTCCGTCGGACTAGGCGCTGAGTGCCGAGACCAGCGGCAGCGCGCCGGCCTCGAGGTCGAGCAGATAGCGCTTGCGCGGGAGTCCGCCGCCGTACCCGGTGAGGCTCCCGTCGGCGCCGATCACTCGGTGGCACGGCACGATCACGGCAACCGGGTTGCGTCCGTTGGCCAGGCCGACCGCGCGGGCCGCGGTGGGCGCGCCGATCGTCCGGGCGATCTGGCCGTAGCTCGCCGTCGCTCCGTAGGGGATCTCCTGCAGCGCCTCCCAGACCCGGAGCTCGAACGGGTTTCCGTGCAGCGTCAGCCGCAGGTCGAAATCCCGGCGCTCGCCGGCGAAGTACTCGGACAGCTGCCGGGTGGTCTCGGGAAAGGATCCGTTCTGGCGGCGCCAGTGGGCGGGTGCGGTGAACGGGCGCGGGGCCTCCAGCATGTGTAGATGGCTCAGCGACTCGCCGTCGCCGGCCAGCAGCAACTCGCCGATCGGGCTGGCCAGGGTGGTGTAAAGCATTTGGGCGTTCATGATGGATTCAACGCCGCCCGGCCCGGTTCCGTGAGATCGGCCGGCTCGAGGCCCATCGCCTCGGCCAGCAGCTCGTAGGAGCGCCGGCGAGCGCCGTGGTCGTAGGTGATCGTGACGACGATCACCTCCTCGGCTCCGTATTCGGCGGCGAGCTCCTCGAGCCCGGCCCGGACGGTCTCGGGGCCGCCGATGATCGCCCGCCGCCCGGGCAGTCCGCCCCCCGATGTCTGGCCGAGACGAGCCAAGTACGCCAGCGCGGTCTCCGGCGATGGGACCCTGATCAGCTCACCCTGGCGCAGCAGCCGCAGCGTCATCCGGCTGCTGGCGGCCAGATGCCGGGCCTCCTCGTCGGTGTCGGCGCACAGCACCCAGCCGGCCACCGCGGTGCGCGATGCCTGCTCGTGCCCGGCCGCCGCGAAGCGCTCGCGGTACATCTTGGCCAGCTCGCCCCCGCCCGGGTTGATGAAGTCGGCGAAGGCGTAGGGAAGCCCCAGATCCGCCGCCCAGATCGCGCTCTGGGGCGAGGATCCGAGCAGCCATGGCTCGGGGCGCTCGGGGAGACCGGGCAGCATCGCGGCGAGCCGGTGAAACGGATGGTCCTCGGGCAGGCTGTCGTCGAGGTAGGCCAGCAGCTCCGCCAGCTGCTGGGGAAAGTCGTCCGGCGAGACCTGACGGCGGTCGCGCTGGAGCGCGAAGGTGGTCAGCGGATCGGTGCCGGAGGCGCGTCCCAGACCGAGGTCGATCCGCCCCGGGAACAGCGCGGCGAGGATCGTGAACGTCTCGGCGACCTTCAGCGGGCTGTAGTGGGGGAGCATCACGCCGCCGCTGCCGACCCGGAGCCGCTGCGTGGCCGAGGCGATCGGGCCGATCAGCGCCTCGGGGCTGGCGCTGGCCAGCATCGGGCCGCCGTGGTGCTCGGCCACCCAATAGCGGTGATAGCCCAGCTCGTCGGCCAGACGGGCCAGATCGATCGTGTTGCGGAGGGCATCGACGCCGGTCGAGCCCTCGGAGATGGGGGACTGGTCGAGGACCGAAAGTCGCATATCTCAATGGTATTGAGGCCGCTGCCCCGGCCCGAGCGGGTACGGTGCGCCGGTGATCGGCAGCGAACTGAGATCGGTGACCGCCACCCGGTACGTCACGCCGCTGCGCGAGGGAGGGTCGCTCCCCGGGCTGGTGGAGGCGGATGACGACGGGCTCTACGTGACCAAGTTCCGCGGCGCGGGCCAGGGTCCACGCGCCCTGGTGTCCGAGGTGGTCGTCGGCGAGCTGGCCCGGCGACTGGGTCTGCTGATCCCCGAGCTCGTCACCGTCGAGGTCGATCCGCGCTTCGCGGCGGCCGAGCCCGATCCGGAGATCCAGGACCTGATCGTGGCCAGCGCCGGGACGAACCTCGGGGTCGACTTCCTACCCGGAGCGTTGCCATACACCCCCGGCGGTGGCTGGGAGCCGGCTCCGGAGCTGGCCGCCGACATCGTCTGGCTGGACGCTTTCACCACCAACGTCGACCGCACGCCGCGAAACCCGAACCTGCTGCTCTGGCACGAGCGTATGTGGCTGATCGATCACGGCGCGGCGCTCTACCTACAGCACGCCGGGCTCGCCGCGGCCGACCCACTGCGCCCGTTCCCGCTGATCGCCGAGCACGTGCTGCTGCCGCACGCCGGGTCGATCCTCGCGGCGGCCGAGCGGCTCGCTCCGCAGGTCGATTCGGCGCTGATCGCCGAAGCGGTGGCACTGGTCCCGCGGGATTGGTTCGGCCAGGACGCCCCGGAGGCGTACGTCTCGTATCTGGGCGCCCGGGCCCAGGTGGCGGCGTTCGCGCAGGAGGCCGAGGATGCCCGCCACGCCTAGCCCCTTCGCCTACGCGATCCTACGGCTCGTGCCGCGGGTGGAGCGCGGCGAGCGATTCAACGTCGGCGTCGTCCTGTTCTGCCGGCAGCTGGGCTTCCTCGGCGCGCGGGTCGCGTTGGACGAGGCCCGCCTGGCCGCCCTGGCTCCCAACGTGTCCGCCGCCGAGGTTGGCGACCACCTCGACGCGCTGGTCAGGGTGGCCGAGGGCGACCCGGCCGCCGGCGCGATCGCCTCGATGCCCCCCTCGGAACGGTTCGGCTGGCTGGTCGCGCCTTCGAGCACGATCATCCAGCCCTCCGAGGTCCACACCGGGCTCTGCCAGGATCCATTGGCCACGCTCGACACGCTGTTCGCCAAGCTCGTGGCGCCCGTCGAATAGGCGTGGAATAGGCCGCGAGTCGCCCACGGGCCACATCGCACCACTTCCCGGTTGACCAGCTCATACTCTGTGAATAGTCTTACGCACCGAAATTGCGCGGGCACCACTTGGCGGACCCGCGGGAGCTAACTGTGGGAGGCGGTCAAGTGGCTAATCGGGTTCGCGGTCGGTTCTTTGGACCAATGGTGGTGACGCTGTCCGTGGCGGCCGTTCTTCTGTGGTGTGCCTCTGCCCTCGGGGCGACGGCGCGCAGTGAGCATCCCGGCCAGCGCGGGACCGTGCGCCCGAAGGCGTACGGCAGCCTGGACTGCAACGGCTTCAGCCCGATCCAGCGGCCGGTGAAGGCGGACCTTGTCTGCCGCGACGTCCGCGATTCCAGCCAGGCCGACGGGCGCTTCGACGAGAACGGCCACTACATCGGCCACGACGAGCCCGACCTGAACTTCATCAGCTCACGGCCCGGCTCGGGCAGCGACACCACCTGGACGTTCACGCTGCCCCGTGACCCGGCCGCCAATCCGACAACCGACCATCCCGGGTCCGACGTCAGCCACAACTTCGAGCTGACGCCGGCGATGTGGCTCTCGATGAACCTGTGCGATCCGCAGTCCTACCCGCTGAACGCGTGCACGCCCAACAGTGATGCCAACGCGGCGCACGGCGACTTCCTCGGAGGCGGCAGCGCCTTCATGGAGCTCCAGTTCTACCCGCCGGGTTACGCGCCGTTCGCCGTCGCCCCCAGCCTCGACAACCAGCATTGGGGCTCGGCGTTGACGATCGACAGCTTAGAGGCCAAGCCCGGGTTCGAAATCAACAATGACTGCCCCGAGCCGCAGAACTTCGCCTTCATCCAGCGCAACGGCGTCCCGACCGGACCGGCCGGCCCGCAAGTGGTCAACCTGAAGTCGTTGACGCCCAACTCTCAGACGCTGCTGATGAACTCCGGCGATCGCATCCGGGTGCACATCTTCGATGCGCCGGCGTCCGGCGGGGGCAAGGCGCTGGAGACGCTGGTCGAGGACCTGACCACGCAGCAGACCGGAGTGATGCAAGCCTCCGCGGCCAACGGATTCATGAACACCAGCGACGTCAACTGCGAAGGCATCCCGTTCAACTTCGAGCCCGAGTACAACACCGCCAAGAGCGAGAACACCAGCCCGTGGGGGGCCGGCACCGAGGTGATAAGCACGTCGGTGGAGACGGGCCACTTCGAGCCCTGCACGAGCATCACCGATCGGGCCGAGCAGCCGCTCAGTGATGGCCGGGTCGACCCGTTCTTCAACAACTGCCATGGGGCGTACGAGAACGCCGCGCCCGGCGGGGACGGCCGCGACACCGTGGAGCCGACTGACGCTCCATGCTTCCCGAAGGGCGATACCCACGGTGGCCTGGCCGAAGGATCGCCGAACCTGATCACCGGGTGCCTGGACTTCGCGGCCGGCGGCGACCTCGACTTCGACGGCACGCCGTACTGGACCGAGTGGCCGACCAGCACGACCCCGACCAACACGCCGTCGCCGTTCAGGTACCGCCCGCCGACCACGGGGGCCGCGCACGCCGAGTACGCGAAGTTCCAGATGCAGACCGACCTCGGCTTCGTCGAGTCGACCTGCACCCCCGACACCCCGTCGGGCTGCACCGTGCCTCCGCGCGACGCTCCGGGCCACTTCTACCCGTACTGGACGCTGGTCGGGAAGTGCGATTGGGAGTTCGGCAACATGACCAACGGCAACACCTTCGGCGGCGACGCCCAGTACGGGCGCGCACCCTCGGCGAAGCTGTTCCCCGATTTCCTAGGGGAGTTTCACAAGGTCACGTGTAGTAGCTGAGATCGGGTCGGCCTCCTCAGCCTCGTCGTCGTGCACGATCAGCACGGCGACGGGGCTGTGGTTCAAGGCGTAATGGCTGACGCTGCCCAGCAGCGAGGCGCTCACCGCCCCGCGGCCGCGCGACCCCATCACCAGCAGGTCGTGCTCTCCGCAGCGCAGGCGCGCCAGCAACGCGTGTCGCACGGGTTCGTGACTGAGGATCTTGGTCACCGGCACGTTGGCGGGGACCTGCGCGACGGCTCGCTCGAGCAGCTCGGCTGACTCGCGCTCGAGGTCCTCGGCGACGACCTGGGCGGTGGCCACGGCCATCGGGGTGGTCGTCCAGGCCGGGAGCTTGGGGACCGCGGTGAGGATCGTCAGGCGCGCGTTGTTGGCGGTCGCGAGATCGATCGCTTCGCTCAGCGCAAGGTCGGCGTGCCTGGAGCCGTCGACCGCGACGAGGATGTTCCGGAACATGGTTCTCTCCTGTTGACCGGACAATTAGTAGCATGCCAAATATTAGCATGCCAGCAGTGCTAGGCTGAGGATTGATGGACACGGGCGCGAACGAGACCGTGGCGATCCGGACGGGCGATGAGGATCAGGAGTTCTTCGTCGCGTTCGATGAGTTCGCACGAGCTGTCCGCCGGGCCAGAGGGGCCCAGCCGCGCTCGACCGAGGGGACGCTGACGCTGTCCCAATACGCGCTGCTCGAGGCGCTCTCGGCGCGGCACACCGCACGGGTGGCCGAGCTCGCCGAGGAGGCCGGAGTGACAGCATCGACCGCCACGCGGATCCTCGACACGCTGGAGCGGCGCGGGATCGTCCGTCGCCAACGTACGCGAGAGGACCGACGGGCGGTGGCGGTCACGCTGACCGAGCCGGGCCGCGATCTGCTCCACGCGCAGGAGCGCTGGGTAGGCGATCGCAAACGTGCGTTTCTGGAGTCACTACCGGGCGCTCAGCGGGAATTCGTGCCCGAGCTGCTGGAGGCGCTCGCCGGCCTGATCGACGAGCTGGCGGCGGGTTCGACCTGTTAGGCGACGCTCGCGCCGGGTTCGCCCTGTTAGGCGACGCTCGCGACGGCCCCGGCCAAGCGGTCGGTCACTAACCGCCGGTGGTCCCGTCCGACTCGGACCCCGGCATGACCGGACAGATGACCGGCGGGAACCCGAAGACGACTGGCGTCTTCTACGACGTCGAGTACAACCGCGCCTTGCTGCCGGCCGGGACGACCGAGTGCCTGCATCTGCTCGGCTTGAACCCGAGCGCGCTGGGCGCCGTCAAGATCGAGGGAACGAAGGTCCTGCCAGGCTCGTAGGGTCGCGCAGGAACCGGAGAACCAGGCAGCCTCGAGGGCCGCCGGCGGGAGCCGGTGGCCCTCGGTGTGTCTGCAACGGGGCGATCACCGACCCCCCCGCCTGTCGGGTATCGCATACGGTGCGGTTGTGGGCCGACGTCGCCTGGCCCAGTTTTGAGGTCGTGACCACGATCGCCCGTCCAAGCGAAACCCTCGTCCGCGCCCCCTTGGGGCCGGCAGTGCGCCCAGGAGCGGCAGTCGCCGCGGTCGGGATCAGCCTGCCTGAGCGGATCGTCCGCAACGACGAGATAGCCGCTCGCCTGGGCGTGGGCGACGATTGGATCGAGCGGCGGACCGGGATCCGTCAGAGGCACGTGGCCGGCCCCGCGGACCGCCTTGACGCGCACTGCGCCGCGGCCGCCCGGGTCGCGCTGGGACGAGCCGGCGTGCTCGCCGCCGAGGTCGACCTGGTGCTCGTGGCCACCACCACCCCCGACGAGATCATGCCCAACGCAGCTCCGCTGGTGGCGCATCTGCTCGGGGCCGATCGCGCCGGGGCGTTCGATGTCGGCTCCGCCTGCACCGGGTTCCTGTCGGCGATGGCCGTCGGGTCGGCCCAGGTGGAGTCCGGAAGAGCCCGAGCGGTGTTGGTCATCGGCGCGGACTTCATGACGACGATCACCGATCCGGACGATCGCTCCACCGCCGCCGTGTTCGCCGACGGCGCCGGCGCGGCCGTGCTGATCGCCACGGAGGCGCAGAGCAGGATCGGACCGGTGATCCTGGGAGCCGACGGCGCCGGCGCCGAATTCATCTACGTCGAGCGCGAAGAGCGGCTGATCCACATGGCCGGTCACGAGACCTTCCGGGAGGCGGTCGCCCGCCTCTCGCTGGCCACCATGCAGGCCGCCGCCGCGGCCGCGGTGACGCTCGACGAGATCGACCTGTTCGTCTACCACCAGGCCAACTCGCGAATCCTTTCCGCCGTGGGCGAACGCCTCGGCCTGCCCGACGGCCGCGTGGTCGACTGCATCGGCGAATACGGCAACACGTCCGCGGCGACCCTTCCGCTGGCCCTGGCCCGCTCCGAGCAGGACGGGCGCCTGAAGGACGGTGACCGGGTGCTGCTCGGCGCGTTCGGCGGCGGCTTCACCTGGGGCGCGACCGTGATCGACTGGGGGATCGCATGAGTACTCTGGCCCTCGCTCCCCGCACCGAGTCGACCACCCTCACCCCGCTGGAACGGCTCGAGGTCCTGTGCGACTCCGGCTCTCTGCAGCTGATCCGCTCGGACGTCCTTTCCACCCAGATGGGCGAAAAGGCCCGGGGCGGCGACGGCGTGATCGGCGGCAGCGGCATGATCGACGGCCGCCCCGTCTTCTGCTACGCCCAGGACTCGGGCTACGCCGGAGGCTCGCTCGGCGCCGCCCACGCCGACACGATCGTCAGGGTGATGGAGCTGGCCGACCGCGCGCGGGCGCCGGTGGTCGGGTTCGTCGCCTCCGGCGGTGCCCGGATGCAGGAGGGCGTCGCCGCGCTCGGCGGCTACGGCAGGATCTTCCGGCGGATCGTCCAGCTGTCCGGGCGGGTCCCGCAGATCTCGATCATCACCGGCGTATCCGCCGGCGGCGGCGCCTATTCTCCGGCGCTGACCGACTTCGTGGTGATGACCGAGGAGTCGAGCATGTTCCTGACCGGCCCCGGCGTGGTGCGCGAGGCGCTCGGCGAGGACGTCACCACGGCGGCACTGGGCGGCAGGCGGGTACACGAGCGCAACGGCGTCTGCCACTTCGTGGCTCCGACCGATCTCGACGCCGCGTTCCTGGCCCGCGAGCTGATCGGCTACCTGCCCCAACACCGCCAGGTTCCGGCGCCCGCGCTTGCCTCGCGGCCGCCGAGCTCATACGACCCGTCGGCCTGCGTGCCGGTGGAGGCCAGGCGGGTGTACGACGTGCGCGAGGTGATCCGCGGGATCGTCGACGGCGGCGAGATGCTGGAGATCTCGGCAGGCTGGGCGCGCAACCTGGTGACCGCGCTGGCCCGGATCGACGGGCGCACGGTCGGTGTGATCGCCAACCAGCCGCGCTATCTCGGCGGCGTGCTCGACGTCGCCAGCTCGCAGAAGGGCGCCCGCTTCGTCAAGCAATGCAACTCGTTCGGGATCCCGCTGCTGGTGCTGGTCGATACGCCAGGGTTCATGCCCGGCACGCGCCAGGAGTCCGAGGGCGTTATCCGCTTCGGCGCGACGCTCGTGCACGCCTTCGCGGAGGCCACAGTCCCGCGGGTGACGCTGATCCTGCGCAAGGCGTTCGGCGGTGCCTTCATCACGATGAACTCCAAGGACCTCGGCGCCGACTACGTGTTCGCCTGGCCGCAGGCGCAGATCGGCGTGATGGGGGCCAAGCCCGCCGTGGGCATCATCCATCGACGCGAACTGGCCGCCGCCGACGATCCGGAGGCCGAGCGCGAGCGCCTGGCGCAGCGCTACGAGAATTCCCACCTCGGTCCCGAGGTCGCGGCCAGCTCCGGCTACATCGACGAGCTGATCGCTCCGAGCGAGACGCGTGAGCGCCTGGTCTGGGCTTTCCGATCGCTGCAGGCCGGCCCGTGACCCGCGCGGACGGAGCCGTGCTGCTCACCGGCGCCACCGGCTTCGTCGGTATGGAGCTGCTCGCCCGGTATCTCGAACGCGACGATCGCCGGATCGTGGCTTTGATCCGCGCCGAGGACGACAAGGCCGCCCGCGAGCGGCTGGACGCGGTCTTGGCCAACCTGTTCGGGCGCGGCGCCGATCGCTACGCGCGCCGGGTCCAGGCCGTCGCCGCCGAGCTGACCGCCCCCGGACTGGGCCTCGCGCCCGCTCGCCGCGAGCAGCTGGCCGAGAGCGTCACCACGATCGTGCACAGCGCCGCCTCGGTGTCGTTCTCGCTGCCGCTCGAGGACGCGCGCGACATCAACCTCGAGGGAACTCGCCGGATGCTCGAGTTCGCCGACCTGGCCCGGCAGCGTGGTGGGCTCGATCGCTACGGCCACGTCTCCACCGCGTACATCGCGGGCAACCACGATGGCCGCTTCGCCGAGTCCGACCACGACGTCGGCCAGGCGTTTCACAACTCCTATGAGCAGTCGAAGTTCGAGGCCGAGGCGCTGGTCCGCGCTCAGTCGGACCTGCCGTTCACGATCATGCGCCCGAGCATCGTCGTGGGCGACCGACGCAGCGGCTGGACCTCGGCCTTCAACGTCCTCTACTGGCCGTTGCGTGCGTTCGCGCGCGGGCTGTTCGAGGCGGTCCCGGCGATCCCCAGCGCGCCCGTCGACGTGGTCTCGATCGACTACGTGGCCGACGCGATCCACGAGCTCCTCCAGGACGAGCAGGGCGTCGGCGAGACCTACCACCTCACCGCCGGCAAACAGGCGAGCACGATGTGGGAGATCGCCCAGCTGGCCAGCCGCTACTTCCGCCGGCCGCTGCCCAAGGTCCTCTCGCCGTCCGACTACGCCACGTTCGCCGCTCGCGACTGCAGTGAAACCCAACGCTCGGCGATCGAAGGCTCCAGCATGTACTTCCCCTACTTCTCGATCGGCGCCGTGTTCGACGATTCGGCCACCCGGGCCCGGCTGGAGCCGGCTGGGATCCGCGTCTCGCCGCTGGGCGAGTACCTGGAGCGGCTGCTGGACTTCGCCACCCTCAGCCGCTGGGGCAAGCGCCCGATCTCGCGCGTCCAGGCACTGATGGCTTAAGGAGAGAGATGACCTTGCTTGCTGACACCGCACGGTTCCGGGCCGATGACCCGGACGAACTCGTGACCGCGGCGCTCGCCTGCCCACTGTGCTTGTGCAGCGAAGAGGTCCAGTGGGAGGCGGCACTCGAGGGCTATGACCCGTCGGTGGAATGTCACTGCCCGCGCTGCGATGAGCGCTGGCGTGTGTACCTGGCGCCGCACCAGGCCCTCCGGCTCGGGCTTCTGCACCACGACTCCTAGCCGTTCTGGCAGGGACCGGCGGTAGCCTTGCTCGGGCCATGAGTCAACCCACCCCGGCGGGCGGACGCGCCGCCGTCGGAATCGAAGCGCTGGAGTTGTTCGTCGAGGTGCTCTCGCAGTCCGAGCAGGACCCGGCCACCGGAGATGACTTCTACGACCGTCTGTGTCAGGCCGTCTGCCGGCTCGCGCGGATGCGCCGGGCGATCATCTTTCGCTACGACTCGGCCAGTCGGCGCGTGCGCGCCGCGGGTGCATACGGGCTCGAGCTCGAGCAGTTCGCCAACGCGTACGTGACGGTGGAATCGGCGCCGATCACCGCCCGCGCACTGATCGAGGATCAGGTGATGGAGGTTGTCGGCGACGTCCGCGACGAGATCCCGACCGAGTACGCGGCCCTGTTCCCCGAACCGGTCCGTCTGGTATGCGCGCCGATGACGGCCGCCGGGCGCCCGCTGGGGGTGATCCTGGCCGACCGCCTGCTGGACGCGCCGCCGCTCGACGATGCCGAGCGCTATCTGCTCTGGACATTGGGCAAGGCGGCGGCGCTGGCCTCGTTCGCGCGGATCGTGGCGACCCAGTCCGAGAAGGCCAAGCAGCTCGAGCACCGGATCGATCTGGCCCGGGACATCCACGAGGGCGTGATCCAGCGCCTGTTCGGCGTATCGATGGCGCTCGACGGTGCCGGCGACCTGCCCGCCGACGCGCGCGAGCGCTGCGCCAGCGAGACCCAGGCCGCGCTGGGGGACCTGCGGCAGGCGCTGCAGCGGCCGCTCGGACGTGCCCCAAGGGCGACCCAGACGACGTTCCTGGCCGAGGTCGAGCGACTGGCTCGCGTCCATCCCGACCTCGGTGTGCAGTTGCAGGCCGGCGGCGAGGTCGAGGTTCCAGCCGCGCTCGAGCCGCTGGCGCAGTCCGTCCTGACCGAGGCCGTGCGCAACGCCCACAAACACGCGACCCCGACGCAGGTGAGCGTGCGAATCGGCCGGCTCGACGGCGCGTTCGTGCTGGAGGTGGCCAACGACGGGGTGGCCGGACGCTCGCGCCACGCGGGGATGGGCCTGCGCCTGGCAGCGCTCGAGGCGCTGCAGAGCGGGGGCATCGTCGAGTTCGGAGAGCGCGAGCCGGGGACGTGGCAGGTGCGCCTGGTGGTGCCGCACGGTGGCTGAGCAGATCCGCAGCCCCGAGCGACTGCGGGTGCTGGTCGTGGACGACCACGACGTCGTCCAGTGGGGCATTCGGCTGATGCTGACCCAGCAACCCTGGGTCGAGCGCTGCCTGACCGCCAGCACGGGGCTCGAGGCCGTCGGCCTGGCCACGCGCTACCGGCCGCACATCGCCGTGGTCGACCTGTTCATCGGCGAGGAGTCCGGGGCGGAGATCTGCGAGCAGATCCGGGCCGCCGAGCCGAGCACTCGGGTGCTGTTGTTCTCGGGCGCCGGAGCGATCTCCCCTAACGCCGCCCGTGCGGCCGGCGCGTCGGGCTTCGCCTACAAGGACTGGCCGGCGGCCAAGATCGCCCGCGCGGTGCACCTCGTCGGCCTCGGCAAGACCGTGTTCGAGCGCCAGGAACCGCAGGGCGCGCTCGGCCTGTCCGAGCGCGAGCGCGACGTGCTCGAGCTGATGGCCGCGGGCTCGACCAATCCCGAGATCGCCGAGGCGCTGCACTTGTCCAAGCACACGGTCAAGGAGCACACCAGCGCGGTGTTCCGCAAGCTCGGGGTCCGCAACCGGACCGAGGCCGTCCAGCGAGCCGAGCGACTCGGCCTGACCTCGTGACCGGACTACTCCGCCCCCGCGCCGTCGAACATCGGCTCGGCCCAGCCGTCGTGCACGCGCTCGATCCACTGGGCGAACAGCGGATCGACGATCCGGTGCTTGCCGGCCTGATTCTCGATTTCGGCGCGGCCGGTCAGGCGCGGAAGCGCCTTGCGGACCATGTCCTTGGTCAGCTCGAGGCGACGCAGCACCTCCCCGCGGTAGGGGGAGCCCGCACCGGCGATCACCGCGCGTAGCGTCTTCTGCTCGGAGGTGTCGAACCCGCGCCAGGCGGCGTCGAACTCGGCGTCGAGCTCGATCAGCGCGGCGGCGTGGGCGCGCTGCCAGTCGCCGAGCTCGGCCGCGCGGCCGCGGGGGACCTCCTCCCACAGCCGGTGGGCGAGCAGCATCGCCCGCTGAGGGTGGCCGTCCGCCGCGTCGACGAGCGGACCGAGCGCCTCGCCGGCGGCGCGCTCGCCCTCGCGGAAGCGATCGCTGACGTAGGCGGCGATCTCCTCTCCGGGCAGTCGAGCCAGGCGCAGCGGAACCGCCGAGCCATACAGCGGGCGGTCCTTGTGCTCGAACAGCTGTTCCATCATCCCCGGTTCTGATCCGGCGAAGACGTAGGAGGCGACGTCGCCGTGGAACTGGATGTGGCTGCGGAGGAGTCCATCGAGATCGGGGATCTTGTGGATGTCCTGGAACTCATCGAGGGCGATCAACGCACGGGGACCACGGCCGCCTTCGCCGAGTCGCAGCGGCAGGTCGAGCAGAGCGTGGAGCGCCGGCAGCGGATCGACCTTGGCGCCCAGCTGGAGCTTGGCGCTGATCCCGTAGGCCCCCAGCGACAGCCCGATCCCGGTGCGCTGCATGAATTCCTCGACCCGGGCCCGCAGCTTTCCCTTCAGCTGCCTCGAGTACGCGCGCTCGAAGCGGATCGCGACATCGGCGACCGAGGAGATCCGGTACAGATCGACGAGAATCGGGACCATCTCCTCGCGCCGCTCCGCCTCGCCGAGGGCTCGCTTGAGCAGACTGGTCTTGCCGTACTTGCGTGGCGCGTAGAGCCGCACATAGTGCTTGCCCGCGGCGTGGCGGAGCAGGATCTCGGTTTCCTCGTCGCGGTCGATGATGTCCTGCGGCGCGACGGGATGCGAGTAGATAAACGGGTTCACCTCCATCGGTAGTCTCAAAGACTACCAAATGGATGTCTGTACGACTACTAGTCAGCGTCCGTCGGACTACTTCTCAGTAGTCTGGCCGACTACCTCATTTCGCTAGGATCCAGGAATGGAACTACGTACGCTTGGCAACACCGGAGTCCGGGTCAGCCCCCTGTGCCTGGGGGCGATGATGTTCGGCGAATGGGGCAATCCCGATCACCAGGACTCGATCCGGATCATCCATCGCGCGCTCGACGCCGGGATCAATTTCGTCGACACCGCCGACGTCTATTCGCGCGGCGAGTCCGAGGAGATCGTGGGCAAGGCGCTGGCCGGCGGGCGCCGGGACAACGTCGTGCTGGCCACCAAGGTCCACGGGACGATGGGCGATGACCCGAACGAGTTCGGCAACTCACGCCGCTGGATCATCAAGGAGGTCGAGAACAGTCTCAGGCGCCTGGGCACGGACTGGATCGACCTCTACCAGATCCACCGGCCCGAGCTGGACACCGACATCGACGAGACGCTGGGTGCGCTGACCGATCTGGTGCGGGCGGGCAAGGTCCGCTACATCGGCTCCTCGACGTTCCCGGCCAGCCAGATCGTGGAGGCGCAGTGGGTGGCGCAGCGGCGCGGGCGGGAGCGGTTCGTCTGCGAGCAGCCTCCATATTCGATCCTCGTGCGCGGGATCGAGGCCGACGTGCTCCCGACCTGCCGGCGCTACGGCATGGGCGTGATTCCCTGGAGTCCGCTGGCCGGCGGCTGGTTGACCGGCCGCTACCGCAAGGGTGAAGACGTGCCGAAGTCGCGCCGGGCCGACCGGATCCCCGGTCGCTACGACCTCTCGCTCCCCGGCAACCAGCAGAAGCTGGAGCAGGCCGACGCGCTGGCCGCGCTCGCGGAGGAGGCCGGGATCAGCCTGATCGAGATGGCTCTGGCCTTCGTGGTCCGCCACCCGGCGGTGACCGCCGCGATCATCGGGCCGCGGACGATCGAGCACCTGGAGTCGCAGCTGACCGCGGCCGACGTCGTGCTCTCCGACGAAGTGCTGGACAGGATCGACGAGATCGTCCCGCCTGGGGTCAACGTCAACGCGGTCGACGGAGGCTGGCCCAACCCTGGGCTGGAGCCGGCCGCCCGCCGCCGCTGAGCCGCTTTCAGGGCGCCGCCGGAACGACCGCGAGCGGACCGTCGGAGGCGGGCAGCGCTTCGGTGTCGAAGCCCGCCTCCGGGCACCGCTCCACGGAGTCGAACCCGGCCAGAAACTCGTCGGCCGTCTCCAGGAAGCTGATCCTCGGTGTGCGGTAGTGCATCGGCACGACCCACCGCGGCGACAGCGCTTGCACGATCGCCCTCGCGCCCTCGGCGCCGATCGTCGGGCCGCTCCCGACCGGGACGATCAGCAGGTCGACCCGGCCGAGCGCGTCGCGCTGCGGGGGGCGGAGCTCGCTCTGCCCGAAGTCGCCGAAGTGGGCGCTGCGCACGCCGCCGAGCTCGAAGACGAAGATCGTGTTCGGTCCGCGCTGCGTGCCGGCGGCCTCGTCGTGCTCGGAGGCGATCCCCACGACCTCGCCGATCGGCGACTCGTGTGTGCCGGCCGTCGAGCGCAGGGTCGCCGGGTCGCCTTCGATCGCCTCGACGCCGTTGTGGTCGAGGTGCTCGTGGGTGACCAGCAGCAGATCCGCGGCGACGCCCTCGATCGCCGGGTAATCGAACTGCAGTCCGCGCGCGGCCACCGGTGACATGTCGCCGAAGGGGTCTATGAAGATCGTCTGGTCCCCGGTGCTGAGGCGAAACGCCGATTGTCCGTACCAGTCCACGCGCATGAGTTCTCCTTTGGTCGGCCCCGAACGTTAGATTGCGCGCCTCAGCTCCTCCTCAGAAGGGACATGTCAAATGCCAGACCGTGCCGCCATCATCACCGGAGCCTCTCGCGGCATCGGGCTCGCGATCGCCCAAGCCCTGGGGGAGGACGGCTACGCCCTGACCATCAGCGCGCGCAAGCCGGAAGGGCTGGCCGCGGCTGCCGAGTCGCTTCAGGCCGCGGGGTGCGAGGTGCAATCGCTGGCCGCGAACCTCAACGACGAGGCGGCGATCCGCTCCGTGGTGGAGCTCCACCGCGAGCGCTACGGCCGGCTCGACGTGCTGGTCAACAGCGGTGGCCTCGGCGTCGGCGCCGCCGCGGGCGAGAATCAGACCAAGTTCATCGACATGCAGTTCGACGTCAACGTGCGGGCGATCATCCTCTTCTACCGGGAGTGCCTGGAGCTGTTGCGGGCGGCCGGCGCCGAGCATCGCCAGGCGTTGGTGGTGAACCTGGCCTCGATCGCGGGCAAGTCGCCGGCGGCGTGGCTGTCGGTGTACTCGGCCACGAAAGCGGCGGTGATCGCCTACACGCAGGCGATGAACAAGGAGCTGAACGGAGAGGGGATTAAATCCGTGGCGCTCTGCCCGGGCTTCGTCGACACCGACATGACCGAGTTCGTCAGGTCCTCGGTGCCGGCAGAGGAGATGATTCGCCCCGAGGACATCGCCGAGGCGGTGCGGTTCGTGTTGCGGCTCTCGCCGGCGGCGGTGATTCCCGAGATCGTCTTCCAGCGCCCGGGGGAGACCGTCTGACGCCGGGCCGCGATCTCATGCCCCCTGCGTTGCGTTTCGATCCGATCGAGGAAGCCGGCCGGCAGTGGCGCGCCCACTGGGGCGCTGAGCCGCTGGCGGCGATGATGGCGGTGACATCGGTGATGCGCGTCCAGCAGGTGTGGCTGGCGCGGTTGAACGAGGCGCTCGAGCCGTTCGGGTTGACGTTCGCGCGCTACGAGGCGCTGATGCTGCTGTACTTCACCCGGACCGGCTCGCTGCCGCTCGGAAAGATGGGGTCCCGGCTCCAGGTCCACCCCACCAGCGTCACCAACATCGTCGACGGGCTGGAGAAGCGCGGCTACGCCGCTCGAGCGCCGCATCCGACCGACCGCCGGACCACGCTGGCCACGATCAGCCAGACCGGGCGGGAGGTGGCCGAGGCCGCCACGGAGGCGCTGCACGGGATCAGTTTCGGGACCCCTCCGCTGGGGAAGGCAAAACTCGAGGCGATAAACGATTTGCTGCGCCCCGTGCGCGAGTCGGCCGGCGACTTCGCGGGAGAATAGTTTGACTTCCTACTATCTGAGGCCCTATCATTAAACGATGGCCGTCACGGACAACATAGGCAGATCAGTCGGTGGGCCGGTCCCGGTCTCCGAGGAGCAGTGGCGCGAGGCCTACGGGCTGACGCCCGAGCGGGACGTTCCCTTCACCACGCTCTCCGGCGAGCCGATCCAGCCGCTCTACACCGAGCGCGATCTGCCGTCCTCCACCGAGGACTCGATCGGCATGCCCGGCCAGTTCCCCTACACCCGCGGGGTGTACCCCTCGATGTATCGCGGCCGGATGTGGACGATGCGGCAGTTCGCCGGATTCGGCACGGCCGAGGAGACCAACGAGCGCTTCCACTACCTGCTCGAGCACGGGCAGACCGGCCTCTCGACCGCCTTCGACATGCCCTCGCTGATGGGCTACGACTCCGATCACCATCGCTCGCTGGGCGAGGTCGGACGCGAGGGCGTGGCGATCGACACCGTGAGCGACATGGAGACGCTGTTCGACGGGATCCCGTTGGGCGACGTGACCGTGTCGATGACGATCAACGCCCCGGCGGCGATCATGCTCGCGTTCTACGTCGTCGCCGCCGAGCGCCAGGGCGTCTCGCCCGAGAACCTCGGCGGCACGATCCAGACTGACATCCTCAAGGAGTACATCGCCCAGAAGGAATGGTGCTTCCCGGTCGACCCGGCGATGCGGCTGGTCACCGACATGGTGCAGTGGTGCACGGAGCACATGCCGCGGTGGCACCCGATCAGCATCAGCGGCTACCACATCCGCGAGGCGGGATCAACGGCGGCGCAGGAGCTGGCGTTCACCTTGAAGGACGGACTCACCTACGTCGAGCACGCGATCGCCCGCGGCCTTGACGTCGACGACTTCGCGCCGCGGCTCAGCTTCTTCTTCAACGCGCAGATCGACTTCTTCGAGGAGATCGCCAAGTACCGCGCAGCCCGCCGGATCTGGGCCCGGGAGCTCCGCGACACCTACGGGGCCAAGAAGGCCGAGTCCTGGCGGATGCGCTTTCACACCCAGACCGCGGGCGTCTCGCTGACCGCCCAGCAGCCGCTCAACAACATCGTCCGCACGGCGATCGAGGCGCTGGCCGGCGTGCTCGGCGGCACCCAGTCGCTGCACACCAACTCCTACGACGAGGCGCTCGCGCTCCCGACCGAGGAGGCGGTGCGGATCGCGCTGCGCACCCAGCAGATCATCGCCGGAGAGACCGGTGTAACCAACACGATCGACCCGCTCGGCGGCTCGTACTTCGTCGAGGCGCTGACCGATCGGATGGAGGAGCTCTGCTACGAGTACTTCCACAAGATCGACGAGCTGGGCGGGATGGTGGAGGCGGTCAAGCAGGGCTTCCCGCAGCGGGAGATCGCCGACGCCGCATTCCAGCTCCAGCGGGAGATCGACTCCGGCACGCGAACCGTGGTCGGAGTCAACCGCTACACCGAGGGCGGAGGGGACGAGACGCTGACGCTGCGGATCGACCCGACGCTCGAGGGCAAGCAGTTGGGGCGCGTCCGCGCCGCCAAGTCCGGCCGCGACGAAGACGTGCTGAGCGCGACCCTGGACGCCGTCAAGGCCGCCGCCGGAGGCGAGGAGAACCTGATTCCGGGGCTGATCGAGGCGGCCCGAGCCGGGGCCTCGGAAGGCGAGATCGTGAAGGCGCTCCAGGAGGTCTGGGGCGACTATCGCGAGCAGCCGGTCTTCTAGCCGACGGCTACCGCGGTACTCAGTGCTGCAGCAGTTGCGGCGGTCGCTGCGAACGCCGCTAACCGACCGCTACCGCGGTCCCCAAGGCCGCAGCAGTAGCGGCGTCCGAGGGGAAGAACGCCTCGATCGAAAGTTCCGAGAGCGTGATGTCGACCGCCGTTCCGAACGTGGTCACGGTGCTGAAGAACGCGAGCTCGCCGGCATCGCTGTCAAGGCGGAGCTCGACCATGATCTCGCCCGAAGCGGAAACGAGGGCGGGATCCTCGCCTCCGGGGTAGCCGCCGACCTCGTCGACCAGCCGGCGCAGGTCCTCGTCGCCGGTCAAGGTGATCTGGCGCTCCAGCCGGTCCAGCAGGTGCGCCCGCCACTCGCTCAGGTTGAGGATCCGCGGGGCCACCCCCTCGGGATGCAACGCCAGCCGCATGCAGTTGACCGGGGGTATCAGCAGCTCCGGTGAGACGCCCTCCAACAGCGGCGCCAGCGCCCCGTTTGACGCGACCAGGTTCCAGCCGCGGTCGACGGCGAACGCCGGGTACGGCTCGTGGCCGGCCAGAACCCGTCCGAGCGCATCCCGGACCGGGGCCATGTCGGGATCGTCCAACGAGCGCGCCCCGAACTGCGGCGCGTACCCGGCGGCGAGCAGCAACTGGTTGCGATCGCGCAGCGGGACTTCGAGCTGCTCCGCCAGCTGGAGCACCATCTCGGGGCTGGGGTTGGCCCGGCCGGTCTCGACGAAGCTGAGATGCCTCGCCGAGACGCCCGCCTCCAGCGCGAGATCGAGCTGGCTGAGCCGCCGCCGCCGGCGCCAGTCGCGCAGCATCGTGCCGACCCGGTTCTCGCTCATCCGCACAAGCGTAGCCGTGGTCATCGCGCACCTCCCGCGACCGGCAGCAACCGGGTCAGGGCGGCGACGCCGACCAGGGTTGCCGCCAGGACCCCCAGGCTCAGCTTGAACGCCGACGCGAAGCCGCCGTGCAAGGCGCCGAAGAAGACAACGCCGATGATCGCGACCCCGAGCGCGTTGCCTACGTTCTGCATCGTCGAGAGCGCGCCGGAGGCGGCACCGGCTTGCTCAGGCCCCACCGAGGACATGATGATCGTGGCCAGCGGCGTGATGGCCAGGCCCATGCCCGCGCCGATCAGGAGCAGACCCGGGACCAGCGCCGCGACCGAGCCACCGGTGCCCACGTCCGCCACCGTGGCCAGCAGCACGCCGTGGCCGGCGGCGAGCACCAGAGCGCCCACGGCCAGCACGCGCCGTCCGTGCCGTTCGGTCAGCGCGGGAGCGCCGAACGAGGCGGCCAGGTAGGACGCCGCCAGGATCGTGAACACCAGCCCGGAGTCCAGCGCACTGAGGCCGCGGCCCTGCTGGAGATACAGCGCCAGGACCATGAAGAACGAAGCCTGACCGCACCAGAACACGAGCTGCCCGAGCAGCCCGGCGCTGAACGCGCGGCGGGAGAACAGGCTCAGCTCGAGCATCGGCGTACGGCCGGCGGCGGCCACACGACGCTGGCGGAGCACGAACGCGCCGAGGAGCACCGGCGCGGCGGCCAGCGAGATCCAGGTCCACAGCGGCCAGCCGTGCTGGCGGCCCTCGACCAGAGGCAGCACGATCGCGCACAGCCCGCCCGTGACCAGCGCCGTGCCGGTCAGATCGATCGGGCTCGTCTCCGGAGCCCGGGACTCGGGCACCAGCCGCGGCGCCAGCGCCAGCGCAGCCGCTCCGATCGGCAGGTTGATCAGGAAGCAGCTGCGCCAACCGAGTCCGGCGGGGTTGAGCTGCACGAGCACCCCGCCGATCAGCTGGCCGCCGGCGGCGGCCAGACCCATCACCATCCCGTAGGCGGACAGGGCGCGGGCGCGGTCCGCGCCCGTGTAGAGCACGCCGATCAGCGAGAGGACGTTGGGCATGAGCAGGGCGCCGGCGACCCCTTGGATCAGGCGGCCGGCCACGAGCACTCCGGCGCTGGGCGCGACCCCGCAGAGCGCCGAGCTGAGCGTGAACAGCGCCAGCCCGAGCGAGAACACGCGCCGGCGGCCGAACCGATCGCCGAGCTGTCCGGCAGTGATCAGGAATACCGCCGAGGTGAGGCCATAGCCGGCCACGACCCACTCGAGCGCGCCATTGGATGCGTGCAGGTGGGTTTGCATCGACGGCAGCGCCACGTTGACGATGAAGAAATCGAGCACGACCATGAACGTGCCGGTGAGGATGATCGGGAGCGCGGTCCAGGGATTGACCCGCGCTCGGGCGAGCAGCCCGGGAGGGGAGCTAGCCGGTTTCTGGGTGAGCGTCTGAGTTGTCATGGGCGGAAGGTCCCAGGGCGGCGGGGGACTGTCGATTACGTCAGAGGTAATGAAGCGGCCACGCGGCGGACAGCGGTAGCTTTTGCCTGTGCCACGCGACGTGCCGATCCGGGGCGAGATGATCAGGCTCGGCCAGCTGCTGAAGCTGGCCGGGATGATCGACACCGGCGCCGAGGTCAAGCGCTTCCTGGCCACCGAGCCCGTGTCGGTCAACGGCGATCGGGAGACGCGCCGGGGCCGGCAGTTGCACCCGGGTGACGTCGTCCGGATCGGCGAGCACGAGCTGCGGCTGACCTCGGGAACCGGCGAAGAGGCCGCGTTGCGGCCGGGCCCTTGAGCTCTCATTGCGGCCGGGCTCTTGAGCTCTCGACCCGGCCCGGCTCTTGAGCCTCTCGACCCGGCCCGGCCCGGATACTTATCGCTTTCCTACACAGTTCCTAGTTTCGGCGATCATGGTCTGGCCAGCCTGAACCACAAGGAGGTGAACCAAGATGCGAATCAAGAGTGTCCTCACCACCCTCGCCGCGACCGGCGCGCTGGCCGGCGGCGGTGCCGCAATCGCCAGCGCGGCCTCGACCACGGCGACCACGCCGAAGGCCCCGACGACAGACACCACCCCGGGCCAGACCGCGCCCCGGTCGGCCCCGCCCGCGCCGCGTAGCCACCCCTATGGCCGCGCCGGCAGCGGGTCGAAGAACTGCCCCAACATGTGAGCACGACCCGGCTGCCTGCTGAGGCGCCTCAGCAGGCGGCCGCGCCGGTGTCGGTCAGGGTCCGCCCCGGTGTCGGTCAGGGTCCGCGGCAGCCCGGTGTCGGTCAGGGTCCGCGGGAAGTGATCCGGTAGATGGTCCCGCTGGCCCAGTCGCCGGCGAACACCGAGCCGTCGCGTCCGGACGCCAGCGCCAGTGGGTTGCGGAGGCCCTTCAGCCACAGGCTGGTGGTGGCGGTGAAGTCGCCGGCTCGCCGCGTCAGCCCGATCCGCACGACCTTTGCGGTGTTCCACTCGCTGACCAGCGCCGCCGTCCCCACTTGGGAGCCGAGCTGACCGGTCAAGATCACCACCGAACCCACCGCCGCGTGCGGATCGAGCACCGCCAGCGGGCGCGGCACCCCCGCGCAGAGCGCCCCGGCCTGGCCGTAGCACTCCGGGAACCGCCAGTTCGTTCCGGGTGCGACGACGGCGAGCCAGTCGCCGGGCGTTCGCGAGCCGAGGTCTCCGCGCTGGTTGATCGTGGCGAACAGATTGTTCGTACCCGGGTAGTAGGCGAGCCCGATCGGCGCCCGGATCCCGGCGGCGTACACACGCAGATCGCTGCCGTCGGGGCGGAACGAGACGATCGAGCCCGCGTACTTGGACTTGGGCCGGCAGTGATCGCACGGTGCGGTGATGCCCATCACGAACCGACCGCTGGGAGCGAGGACGAGGCCGTTGTTCTCGCCGCGGGGGAGCGGGCCGCGGATCACGGTCTGGCGGCGCAGGAAGCGGGTGCCGGTGAAGCCGCCGTAGGCGGTAACGCGCCCGACCGAGGCCACGTAGAGGCGCCCGCGGTACCAGGCCAGGCCGAGCGGATCATCGAGCCCGGCGATCACCTTCTTGGCCGCCGCGCCGGCCTTGTCGATCAGGTAGACCCCGTCGTGGGCGTGGCCGCCGAGCCCGGCCGCCGCGGCCCACAGCCGTCCGTTCGGGTCAAGCGTGAACGCGGCGACGGTGGGAACCCCGCGGGCGTAGACCGCGGCCGATAGCCCCGATGGTCCGCTGAGCCCGGCGCCGATCGCCGTCAGCTTCGGCGCGACCGGGTGGTGCGCCGAGGCTCCGCAGCCGGCCAGGAGCCCGGCGGCGAACAGGGCCACGGCGCGGCGCATCGGGTCAGTTGAACATGATCACGCTGCGGATGCCGTCCTGGTTCTCCATCAGCTCGAAAGCGTGATTGACCTGGTCTAGGGTGATCCGGTGCGAGATGAACGGGTCGACATCGAGCCGGCCGTCGAGGTAGAGCTGCACGAGCTCGGGGACCTGATCGCGACCCTTGACGCCGCCGAAAGAGGATCCGCACACGCGGCGGCCGGTGATCAGGTAGCGCGGGATGATCTCGAGCGTCTCACCCTTGCCGGCCACCCCCGCCACCGTGCATAGGCCCCAGCCCATCCGAGCGGACTCGACCGCCTGGCGCATGACCGCCACCAGCCCGGTGGCCTCGAAGGTGTAGTCGGCGCCGAAGCCGCGGGTCTCGTCGAGCACGCGCTGAACCGTGTCCGGCCCGCCCACCCAGGTTTCGGTCGCGCCCTGGCCGCGGGCCAGCTCGAGTCGCTCAGGAGACAGGTCGACGCAGATGATCCGCTCAGCGCCTTGGAGGCGGCAGCCGGCCACCGCCCCGAGTCCGACCATCCCGGCCCCGAACACGACGCAGGTCGAGCCTTCCTCCACCTTGGCGGTGTTGATCGCGGCGCCCAGCCCGGTCGAGAGTCCGCAGGCGAACAGCGCAGCGCGGTCCGGCTGGGCCTCGGGCGGGACCTTGGCCAGCGCGATCTCAGGCATCACGGTGTACTCGGCGAACGTGCTCGTGCCCATGAAGTGGCGCATCGGCTCGCCGTCGCGCTGCAGGCGGGTCGTGCCGTCGGGGAGGTAGCCCTGGTTCTGCTGCTCGCGGATGGCCAGGCACAGGTTCGTCCGCGGGCTTTGGCAGTGCTCGCACTCCCGGCACTGCGGGGAGAACAGGGTGACCACGCGGTCGCCCGTGGCGAGGTCGCTGACACCCTCGCCGAGCGCTTCGACGATGCCCGAGCCCTCGTGTCCGAGCACGGTGGGGGCGTACCCGGACGGGTCGGCCCCGGAGGCGGTGTACATGTCCGTGTGGCAGACCCCGCACGCCTCGAGCCTGACCAGCACCTCGCCGGCCTTCGGCTCGGTCAGCTCGACCTCGGTCACCCGCAACGGCTGGGCGAACTGCTCGAGCACGGCCGCGCGGATCTTCATGGCCCGGACTCTATTTGGAGTCGCTGCGCAGCGCGTCGATGAACAGCTCGAGCGTCCGGCGCCAGGCCGCGGGCTCGACCTGCTTGGCAGCCCGCGTGGCGGCGAACAGCAGCCGGAGATCGAGGGACGTCGCGTCGGCGCGCAGCTCGCCCTCGGCCCGGGCGGCGACCAGGAGCCGATCGAGCGCGGCCATCGTCCGATCCGTCGCGCGCCGGACCTCGGGGTGGTCGGCCACGGCGACGCGGGCGTCGCCCATGAAGTCGTCGTAGGCCTGGCGCTCGACGATCTTCCACAGCATCGCCACGAGCGCCGACCAGCGATCGCCCCCGCTGGCCTGGGCCAGCGCCGCCTCCTCGGTGATCTGATCCAACCGCCGGCGGACCAGCGTCGCGAGCAGCTCGTGCTTGGAGGGGAACTGGCGGTAGACGCTCGCCACGCCCGCGCCGGCGGCAGCGGCGACGGCCGGCATCGAGGCCTCGATTCCCTCGCTGGCGAAGACCTTGGCCGCGGCGCACAGCAGCCGCTCGCGCTTGGCCGCGGAGTCGAGCTTCGCCCATTGACATTCGCGCTCGGCGGCGCTCAGCGACTCGGGCACGCGAGGCTCCGGGGCGCTTTTCGTGGTCTCGGCGCCAGCCAGCGGAATGATCATTCCGCTAGAGTACAGCCCGTGTCGAGGACCGAGGTCAGAGACCATGGAGTTCATCCCAACCTGATCCTGGCCGTCACCGCGCTGGCCGGTGTCGCCTACGCGATGCTGAGCTCCGCGGTGATCCCCGCCCTGAGCTCGCTTCAGCACAGCCTGCACACCAACGAGACGGGCGTGACCTGGCTGCTGACCGGCTATCTGCTGTCGGCCTCGGTCGGCACGTCGATTCTCGGGCGCCTCGGCGACATGTACGGCAAGGAGCGACTTCTGCTCGTGACCCTGGTCATCCTGGCCGTCGGCACACTGGTCTCGGCCGTCTCCAGCTCGCTCGGCCTGATGATCGTGGGGAGGGTGATCCAGGGTGCCGGTGGCGGCATCTTCCCGCTTGCGTTCGGGATCGTCCGGGACGAGTTCCCGAGGGAGCGCGTGGCCGGGAGCATCGGACTCCTCTCCTCGATCCTCGGTGTCGGCGGCGGGATCGGCATCATCCTGGGCGGCCTGATCATCGAGCACCTGAATTACCACTGGCTGTTCTGGATTCCGCTGGTGGTCACGCTCGCCGCCGCCGTCTGCACCTGGAGGTTCGTGCCCGAGTCGCCGGTCCGCACGCCCGGGCGCGTCAACTGGCTCGCCGCCGCCCTGATGTCCGCCGGCTTCATCTGCGTTCTGATCGCCATCTCCGAGACGACGACGTGGGGGTGGGGGTCGGGCAAGACGCTCGGTCTGCTCGCCGCCGGTCTGCTGCTGACCCTGGCCTGGGTCCGGGTCGAGGTGCGCAGCGCGCAGCCGCTGATCGACATGACGATGATGCGGATCCGCGGGGTGTGGACAACGAACCTGGTCGCCTTCCTGCTCGGCGCCGGGATGTATGCGTCGTTTCTGGTCTTCCCGCAGTTCGCGGAGCTGCCCAAGAGCACGGGATTTGGCTTCGGCGCCTCCGTCGTCGTGGCCGGCCTCTACCTGCTGCCGGCGGCGCTGTTGATGAGCGTGCTCGGCACCTTCGCCGGACGCGTGGCGCGCCGCTTTGGGTCCAAGCTCGCGGTGCTGGTGGGCAGCGGCATCACCGCGTTGTCGTTCGGCTGGCTCGCCGTGGCTCACGGACATCCCTACGACATGCTGGTCAGCGCGGGACTGCTGGGGATCGGGATCGGGCTGGCGTTCTCGGCGCTGGGCAACCTGGTGGTGGAGGCGGTGCCTCCGGAGCAGACCGGTGTCGCGACCGGCATGAACACCGTGATGCGCACGCTCGGCGGCGCATTGGGTGGTCAGATCGTGGCCACCTTCCTCGCCAACAACGTCGCCCACGGGCACCCGACCGTCACCGGTTTCACCGAATCGTTCACGCTCGAGGCGGCCTTCCTGCTCGTCTGCGTGCTCGCCTCCACCCTGATCCCCGGCCGGCGCCCGCTGACCCGCAGGATCGCCGTCGACGGGCAGCTGGCCCAGGCGCAGGAGACCGGTTAGCAGTTGTCGAGCGGTAACGGCACCGCACCGGTCGAGTTGGTACGCGGCACCGAGGCCGACCCGCGCGGCGACCGTTACAAGTGGATCGCGCTGTCGAACTGCACGCTGGGGATCCTGCTGGCGACGCTCGACGCGTCGATCACCCTGATCGCCATGCCGGACATCTTCCGCGGGATCCACCTCGACCCGCTGGTTCCGGCCAACAGCTTCTACCTGCTGTGGATGATCCTCGGCTTCCTGGTCGTCTCCAGCGTCCTGATCGTCAGCCTCGGCCGGCTCGGGGACATGTACGGGCGGGTGAAGATCTACAACCTCGGATTCGTCATCTACACGGCGGCCTCGCTGCTGCTGACCATCGACTGGCTCACCGGCCGCGCCGGGGCGACCTTCCTGATCGTCTTCCGGATCGTCCAGGGCATCGGCGCCGCCTGTCTGCTGGCCAACTCGGCGGCGATCATCACCGACGCCTTCCCGCCCAACCAGCGCGGAATGGCGCTGGGGATCAACAACATCGTCGGCGTCAGCGGCATGTTCATCGGGCTCGTGCTCGGTGGCCTACTCGCGCCGATCAACTGGCGCCTGGTCTTCCTGATCTCCGTACCGGTGGGGCTGTTCGGGACCGTGTGGGCGTATCTGAAGCTCGAGGAGCTGTCCAAGCCACGCCGGGCGCCGATCGACTGGGCCGGCAACATCACCTTCGCCCTCGGCCTGATCCTGATCATGGTGTCCGTCACCTATGGGATCCGCCCGTACGGCCACGCCGCGACCGGGTGGGGGAGCCCGCGGGTGATCGCCCTGCTCAGCGCGGGGGTGGCCTCGCTGGTCGCCTTCGCGCTGATCGAAAGCTACGTGGAAAACCCGATGTTCCGGCTGCCGCTGTTCCGGATCCGCGCCTTCACCTTCGGGACGCTCTCGACCTTCCTGGCCGCCGTCGCCCGCGGCGGTCTGATGTTCATGCTGATCATCTGGCTGCAGGGGATCTGGCTGCCGCAGCACGGATACGACTTCACCCAGACGCCCCTGTGGGCCGGCATCTACATCCTCCCGCTGACGGTCGGGATGCTGCTCTCCGGCCCGACCTCCGGCTTCTTGTCCGACCGCTTCGGCGCCCGCGGCTTCGCCACCGGCGGGATGGTCGGCTCCGCGCTCAGCTTCTTCCTGCTCACCCGGATCCCGATCGACTTCCCCTATCCGATGTTCGCGGCGATCCTGTTCCTGAACGGCGTGGGGATGGGGATGTTCGCCTCGCCCAACCGGGCCGGGGTGATGAACAGCCTGCCTCCCGAGCACCGCGGCGCGGGCGGCGGCATGAACCAGACCTTTCAGAACTCGGCCCAGGTGCTCTCGATCGGGGTGTTCTTCACCCTGATGATCGTGGGCCTTTCCGCCACCCTGCCCCACGCGATGTCAAGCGGTCTCGAGGCCCACGGCGTCCCCCATGCGGCGGCGGTCCAAGCGGGCAATCTGCCTCCGGTCTCGATCCTGTTCGCGGCGTTCCTGGGGTACAACCCGATCCAGCACCTGCTCGGCTCGCACGTGCTCGCCGGCCTGTCCGCCCACACGCAGGCGGTGCTGACCGGGCGCTCGTTCTTCCCGCATCTGATCTCGCCGCCCTTCCGGACCGGGCTGCACGAGGCGTTCGCCTTCGCGATCGGCGCCTGCCTGATCGCCGCCGTCGCGTCGTTTTCCCGTGGACGCCACGTGCAGGTACTCCCGGGCGGCGACGAGCGCGGGGTCGACCCTCGCCTGGCCCTCGAGCGCGCAGCGACCGCCCGACCGCGCTAGAACACCGTCTGGATGGCGGAACTGCAGTCGACCTTCGACGAGCTCGCGCTCCTGCCCGCCGAGCAGGACGCGCTCTCGCGCCTGCGCGCCGCCACCGGGGAGACCGGCGGCCCGATGGAGCGCCACAGTCTGCGCTGTCGGCACATCGCGGCGGAGCTCGCTGCGCGGCGGAGCTGGATCGTCGACGGCGAGGTGCTGACCGTGGCCGCGATTCTGCATGACATCGGTCTGTATCCGGGTGTGGCCACCGCGGACGTGTACGTGGCCGACGGGGCCGCGCTCGCCCGCGCGGTGCTCGAGCAGCACGGCTGGAGCCCGACGCGGATCGAGCTCTGCGCGGGCGCGATCGATCGGCACCACGAGCTGCGGCGGCAGCGTGCGCGCGGAGTCGAGATCGAGGCGCTTCGGCTGGCTGATCTGGTCGACGTGAGCGGCGGTCTGTTCCGCTTCGGGCTGGAGCGAGAGTGGCTCCGCGCGCTGCGCCGGCGGATTCCGGCCCGCGGGTTGGGCGGCGAGCTGGCCCGTGAGGTCTCCCGCGCCCTGCGCGAGCGTCCCCTGACCCTCCCGCGGATGTTCATTCGATGAGGGGTTGGGCGAATCGTCGGAGAAGTCGCCGGGCTGGCTAGCCAGCCAGTAGGATCCCGGGGAGAGAGTTAGGCTAGGAGGAGGTTCCGGTGTCAGCGACTGAGAGCAATCCGACCCAGGCGGCCCCGGCGGGCGAGCTGGATGGCTCGGCCCAGGCGGGCGCGAGCGAGCTGGATGGCTCGGCCCAGGCGGGCGCGAGCGAGCTGGATGGCTCGGCCCAGGCGGGCGCGAGCGAGCTAGATGGCTCGGCCCCGGCGGGCGGGCTGGATGGCTCGCTCCAGGCGGGTGCGCGCGAGCTGGATGGCGTGCTGGTGTGCGACCGCGAGCATTGGCTCGACGGGCCACCGCACGAGCTGTTCGCGCAGATGCGATCCCAGTGCCCCGTGCACTGGAGCGCGTCGATCACCGAGTTTCCGGAGGAGGCCGGCTTCTGGTCGGTGACCAAGCCGGAGGACATTCACACCGTCAGCCGCGACTGGCGGACCTACTCGTCCCAGACCGGCGGTATCACGGCGGCCACGACCGGGTTCCCGCTCGAGCTGCTGCAGGCGATGTTCATCGGCATGGACCCGCCCAAGCACGATCAGCTGAAGATGCTGTTCCAGGCCGGCTTCACCCCGAAGCGGACCGCCGCTCACGAGTCGGAGATTCGGGAGATCGTTCGTCGGGTGCTGGACCGGCTCGAGGGTCGCGAGACCTGCAACCTGGTCACTGACGTCGCGCAGCCCGCGGTGTCCCGGGTGATCGGCAGCTTCATGGGGATCCCGGAGGAGGACGACGCGATCTGGGCCAACCTCATGAACTCGACCCTGGGCGCCGGCGACCTGGACCTCAACCCGGGCGGGATCCCCGACGTGATCGCCAAGGATCTGCCGGAGATCTTCGACCGCTGCGGGAAGATGATCGCCGCGCGCCGTGAGAATCCCACCGACGATCTGACCAGCGTGCTGGTGCACGCGGAGATCGATGGCCAGAAGCTCGAGGAGCATGAGATCGTGATGGGCTTCTTCCTGCTCGTGGCCGCGGGGAACGACAGCACCAAATCGACCTTCTGCAGCGGGATGCGGGCGCTGATGGACGACCCCGAGCAGCTGCGGATGGTGGTGGCCGATCCGTCCCTGATCGGCGGCGTGGTGGAGGAATCGCTGCGGATGTTCCCGGCCTTCGCGCATTTCCGCCGGACCGCGACGTGCGATTCAGAGCTCGGCGGCCAGCAGATCCGCAAGGGCGAGAAGGTCGTGCTCTGGTACGTCTCCTCCAACCGCGAGGAGTCGCGCTACGAGGACCCGGACCGCTTCGACGTTCTGCGCAACCCCGAGCATCAGGCCTTCGGCGCCGGCGGCCGGCACTTCTGCCTCGGCACCGCCCTGGCGCGGCTCGAGCTGCGCGTCCTGTTCGAGGAAACGCTGGCCCGCTTCCCGACGATCGCGCTCGACGGGCGGCCGGCCCACGCCGAGTCGCCGTTCATCAACCAGCTCAAGACGCTCCCGGTCCGGCTGCACGGCTGAACCCGCGCCCCCGCGGGACGCCGCGCGACCTGTTGGCCGCGGCCTAAGGGAGCCTGGTCGAGAAAGCGAACCTCACGTTCGCTTTCTCGGCCAGGCTCCACTTTGCAACACGGATCACGCTCGGGTTGACGGCCAGCGCGCGTCCGGGAGGTCTGGTGTCTCTAGATGGCGACCGCGTCCGGCGTGAGCGTGCCCTCGGCGGGGACGGCTGCCGCCCCGGCGGGAGCGACTGCCGCCCCGGCGGACGAGACGACGGTCGACTGGGCCAGGGCGGCCGAACCGATCCGGACCGGGCCGACGGACAGCAGCACTACTCCGGCGGCGAATGCGCTGGCGATCAGGAACACCCAGGCGTCACGGAACGCGTTGACGGCGGTGGCGGGCGTCGGGTGGCCCAGGATGGCCACGAAGATCGCCACCCCCAGGGCTGACCCGAGCTGCCGCGCCATCCCGAGCACCGCGGAGCCGGTGGCGAAGCGTGAGGGCGGCAGGGGACTGGTGGCGGCGGCCGACAGCGTCGGCAGCACCAGCCCGACGCCGGCGCCGCCCAGCAATTGGGAAGGCAGCAGGGCCGTCGCGTAATGGGGATGGACGCCCATGTGTGAGCGGAACCAGAGCCCGCCCAGCGCGAACAGCAGCGCACCCATGGCACCGACATAGCGCTGACCGAAGCGCTGGCCGAGGATCCCGCCGGGGAACGCGAAGATGGCCGCCATCATCGGCCCGGGAGCGATCTGGAATCCAGCCCGCAGCACCGACACGTGCCAGACGGAGGTCTGGAACAGCACCCCGCCGAGCAGCATCGTCGCGAAGGCCATGAAGAAGAGCACGCCGCCGACGTTGGCCAGCGCGATCGCCCGCGTCTTCACGATCACCGGCTCGATCAGCGGCATCGGATGGTGGGCCGAGCGGAAGGCGACGACCGCGATCAGCGTCGCCGAGGCCGCGAACAGCCCGAGCACGCGGCCGCCGCCCCAGCCCCAGGACTGGCCCTGGACGATGGCCAGGGTCAGCGCCGCGATCGCCGCGGTGAACAGGCCGGCGCCAATCGTGTCCGGCCGTCCGATCGCGTGCTCGTCGCGGCTGTTGATCAACAGCCTCCAACCAGCGACCAGAGCGGCGATCCCAATCGGAACATTGACGATGAACACCCAGCGCCAGCCGGCCTGGACGAGGATCCCGCCGAGTGGCGGTCCGGTCGCCGCCGCGATTCCGCCCACCGCCGACCAGATCCCGACCGCGGCGGCGCGCTTGGCCACCGGCCACTCGGGGAGGAGCAGCCCGAGCGAAGTCGGGAACAGCAGCGCCGCGCCGGCGGCCTGAACCACTCGCGCGGCGACGAGCGCCGGCACCGAGGGCGCCGCCGCACACGCCGCCGAGGCCAGGGTGAAGATGCCGAGGCCGAGCAGGAACGCGTGCTTTCGGCCCGCGCGATCGGCCCAGCGCCCGGCGGGGACAAGCAGCGCCGCGAACGTGATCGCGTACGCATTGAGGATCCAGGAGAGGCCGCCGAGGCTCGAGCCGTGGAAGCTGCGCTCGATATCCGGGAACGCGATGTTGACGATGAACAGGTCCAGCGAAGCCATGAAGACGCCGACGCAGACGGTGATCGTGACCTTGGCGCGGCGGGACATACGTGCTCCTCTCGAACCGGTTAGTTGCACCACGCAACCCACTCTACAGCACAGAGTTGCTTCAAGCAACCCACCTGCGCTAGAGTTGGTGCATGCTGAAGGCCGACTACGCCGGACAGGACTGCTCGATCGCCCGCTCACTGGAGCTGGTGGGCGAGCGCTGGACGCTGCTGATCGTGCGCGAGGCGTTTCTGGGGACGCGACGGTTCGACGACTTCCAGAGGCGGCTGGGCGTTGCTCGCAATGTGCTGCAGGCGCGGCTGGAACGGCTGGTCGAGGCGGGGATCCTCAGGCGTGAGCCCTATCAGGAGCGTCCGCCGCGCTTCGAGTACCGGCTGAGCGCCAAGGGCGTCGACCTATGGCCGGTGATCGTCGCGCTGTTGCAGTGGGGCGACCGACACGCCGCCCCGCTCGGGCCACCGGTGATCCTCGAGCACAAGGACTGCGGGGGCGGGGTTGACGACCGGCGCCGCTGCACCGCCTGCGGGGCGGATTTGCAGGCCCGGGACGTGCAGGCCCGGCCCGGTCCGGGCGCCTTGACCCCGGCTCCGGTGGGCGCTTCCACCACCTAGGCGCCGGCACGCTCCGAGAATTCGCGCCAGCGAATTCTCGCTAGGCCCGAAGGGCCCAGGGCCCGCTAACGCCAGTTGTTCGTCCGGGCCTGCGCGAGCGAGAGTGCCTCGTCGGAACGAATCACGTGCATCACCGCGTTGATCAGCGCCAGGTGCGTGAATGCCTGCGGGAAGTTGCCGTGGTGCCGGCCGGTCTCGGGATCGAGCTCTTCGGCGTAGAGGCCGAGCGGACTGGCGTAGCCCAGGAGGCGCTCGCACAGATTGCGCGCGCGGTCGAGCTCGCCGATCTCGCACAACGCCGAGACCATCCAGAACGAGCAGATCAGGAAGGTGCCCTCGTGCCCGTGGAGCCCGTCGTCGGTCTGGTCGGTCCGGTAACGCAGGACCAGGCCGTCCTCGGTCAGCTCCTCGGCGATCGCGTTTACGGTGGCGCGGATGCGCTCGTCGTCGGGAGGGAGGAAGCGGAGCAGGGGCATTAGCAGCAGGGCGGCGTCGAGGGCCTTGCCGTTGTAGTGCTGGACGAAGACGCCGCGTTCGTCGATGCCGTGCTCGCAGACGTCGGCGTGGATCTCGTCGGCCGCCGCCCGCCAGCGCTTGGCGTGCTCCCAGTCCTCCCGGATCTCGGCCAGGCGAGCGCCACGGTCGCAGGCGACCCAGCAGAACACCTTGGAGGAGGTGAAGTGCCTCGGCTCGCCCCGCACCTCCCAGATGCCACGGTCGGGCTCGCGCCAGTGCTCGATCGCCATCTCGACCTGGTGCTTGAGGATCGGCCAGACCCGCTCATCGAGCGAGTCGCGGGAGCGGGTGTGGAGATAGACCGAGTCGAGCAGCGCGCCCCAGACATCGTGCTGCTCCTGCTCGTAGGCGTCGTTGCCGACCCGGACCGGTCGGGCGCCCTCGTAGCCGGTCAGGTGATCGAGCGTGTGCTCGTCGAGATGGCGTTCGCCACCGACCCCGTACAGCACCTGAAGGTCCTCCAGGCCGCCGGCGACATCGGCGATGAAGTAGAAGAAGTCGTTCGCCTCCCAGTCGAACCCGAGCGTGTAGAGCGCCCACAGCATGAAGGTGGAATCGCGAATCCAGCTGTAGCGGTAATCCCAGTTGCGCTCGCCCTGGGGCGCCTCGGGGAGCGATGTGGTGGCCGCGGCAAGCAGCGCGCCGGTCGGCGCGTAGGTCAGGCCCTTGAGCGTCAGGGCGCTGCGCTGGAGATAGGTGCGCCACGGATGATCGGGGAAGTTGCCACGGTCGAGCCAGTGCTGCCAGTGGTGGGCGGTCCAGACGAGCCGGCGTTTGGCCTCGGCGATGTTCTGCGGTGGAGCGTGCTCGCTCCAGTAGAGCGCGCAGTACATCTCCTCGCCCTCCTTCATCCGGTGCCGGGCGGTGGCCCGCGCTCCCTCGAAGCCGAGCCGCATGTCCGTCATCAGCTTCACCTCGATGTCGCATTCCGGGTGGGTGGCGACGCCCTCGTGGTATCCCGTGCCCAAGTACTCCCAGTTGCCCGGCTTGCGCCCATAGTCGAATACCGGCTCGCATTCGAGTACGACCTGAACCTCGCCGTTGACGCATTTCACCGTGCGCAGCAGCACGTGGTCGGCGTCATAGTCGGTCGGTGCGCGGCGGTGCGTGTGCGAGCGCTCGGTCTCGTGGTGCCAGCCGCCGATCAGAAGGACGTCGCGCACGATGATCCAGCCCGAGCCGGTGCCCCAGCTCGTCTCCAGCACCATCGTGCCGGGCAGGTAGCGAACCGATGCGGGCACGGTCATCCCGGCCGGGCCGAGCCGGAAGGATCCGGCGCCGCGGTCGAGGATCGCGCCGAAAACGCTCGGCGAGTCGACTCGAGGCAGGCACATCCACTCGACGTTGCCGCTCGGGGCGACCAGGGCGACGGTCTCGCAGTCGGACAGGAACGCGTAGTCGGCGATCGGCGGAAACGGACTGCCGCCGAACGGCGAGGCTTGCGCGAGCTGGCGGATCTGCGCGCTCGTGGCGATGCGCGGCGTCAACGTCGCCGTCTCGAACTGCCGCATGTCGTGCTTGCCGAGCTCCACACGCTCACCTATGAACCTTGTCGGCATCGAAGCCGAGGAACGCGAGTTCGGGCCGGCTGATCGCCCGGCTCGCGGCTGTGCGGGCGGACGGCAGATCCGTTCATCGTCGGCGATCCTCGCAGAAAGTCGCCCCCGCAGCGCTGAGCGGGCGGACAAAATCGCTGGCAAATTCGGGGAATGCGAGCTTGGTAGGAGCCGGGCAAGCTCGATACGCGCCGGGGCCTGATGCGAGCGCCTAACGGGCCGCCCGCCGCAGCGACATCGCGAGCAGCCCGATCACGGCCGGCGGCATCACCCACCATGCGGATGCGCCTGCGCCGGCGACAAGCGCCGTCACCCCGAGCGCGACGACGACGCCCACGGCGGTACGCCAGTCGTCGCCGACCACGAAATCCCAGATCGCCAGCCCGATGCGCCGCAGCCGGTTCATGCCACCTCGCCCACGGGAGTGGGCCGTTCGCCGGCGGCGCGAGTGCCGGTGCCCGCCGCGCCCGGGGTCGCTCGGTCTCGACGGCTCGAGTTCGCGCGCAGCCACGAAACCATCGCCAGCGCCACCAGGAGCACGCCCGGGATCAGCGCGAGCAGCGCGGCGTCGCCTCCGGGCCAGTCGGCGCCCGCGCCCTCGGCGCCCCAGAAGGTCCCGAACGAGGTGAGCATGACGCCGACGGAGAACTTCATCGCGTTCTCCGGCACGCGGGCGAGCGGACCCCGCGCCACGAAGCCGCCCAGCACGACGACGGCGATGGCCACCCCCGCGGCGGCGGCGGCGAGCCCGACGCGATGCTGGTTGGCACCGAACGTCAACACGATGAACGCCACTTCGAGCCCCTCGAGCAGCACGCCCTTGAAGGCGATGGCAAACGAGTAGCCATCGATCGCCGAGCCGGGTCGCCGGCCCGCGGCGACCGCGGCCTCGCGCTCCTGCACAAACGCGCTGTTCTCGTCGTGCAGGGCCTTCAGGCCGGCGGCGCGCAGGATGGCCTTACGCAGCCATTGCAGGCCGAATACCAGCAGTAGCCCCCCGACCCCGACTCGCAGGACGTTGATCGGCAACGACGTCAGCGCGGGGCCGAGCGCGCCGACGATCGCGGCGAGCGCCAGCACGGCGGCGCCGACGCCGTACAGCGCGGAGGACCAGCTGCGCGTGAGACCGACGGCGAGCACGATCGTCAGCGCCTCGACGGCCTCGACCGCGCAGGCGAGGAAGACCGACAGGGCGAGACCGAGTTCGGGTCCGGACACCGGACCAGTATGTCTCAGCCGCTTAACGGCTTCTTTTCGATCGCAAAAGTCTCACGCAAGCCCCGGTAGCCGCACCGTGACGCGGCGATATTTTGGCGCCGGTCGAAGCGTTCCGGGGACGGCCCGTGCGAGGCGCATCCGGCGGAAGCGATTTCCGACGCGTCATCATGAGGGGAGATGAGTGCGTTTGGAGAACACAGCCATGGCTCGGGGCCCGGGTCCGTGCGGCGCGCGTTGACCGGCGGTGGCGGCAGGAGCGGGAAGAAGCCGCCGCCGCTGATGGACCCCACGCGCGAGCGCGATCGCGGGCGGATCCTGCGCCTGTTCCGCCCCTACCGCGGGCGCCTGACCACGGTGCTGGTGATGATCGTGTTCTCCTCGGGATTGAGCATGGTCTCGCCGTTCCTGCTGCGCGCGGTCCTGGACAAGGGGATCTTCCACCACGAGCACACGCTGCTGACCGAGCTGGTGCTGGGGATGATCGCCATCGCCATCGCCAACGCGGCGTTCAATGTCTGGCAGACCTACATCTCCAACGCGGTCGGACAGCGCGTGATGCACGATCTGCGGGCGGCGGTGTACGCGCGTCTGCAGCGGATGTCGCTCGCCTTCTTCACGCGCACGCGCACGGGTGAGGTCCAGTCGCGGATCGCCAACGACATCGGCGGTCTCGACAGCGTGGTGACCACGACCGCGACGACGATCGCGCAGAACGCCACCACGGTGATCGCCGCGCTGGCCGCGATGCTCCTGCTCGACTGGCGCCTGGCGCTGCTCTCGCTGATCTTCGTGCCGCTGTTCGTGTGGCTGACGCGTCGCGTCGGAAAGGTCCGCCGCAAGATCACGACCGAGCAGCAGCGCCGCCTCGCCGACCTCTCCGCGCTGGTCTCCGAATCGCTGTCGGTCTCGGGAATCATGCTCGGCAAGACGATGGGCCGCGGCGGCGATCTGGCTGAGCGCTTCACCGGCGAGTCCAAGGGCATCGCCGACCTCGAGGTCCGCTCGCGGATGGCCGGCCGCTGGGTGATGTCGACGATCCAGATGACCTTCGCGATCCAGCCCGCGATCATCTACTGGCTGGCCGGTCAGAGCTTCATCGGACATTCGATCTCGATCGGGACGGTGATCGCCTTCACCACCCTGCAGACCCGGTTGCTGTTCCCGATCCAGTCGCTGCTGGGGGTGGGGGCCGACATCGAGGCGTCCCTGGCGCTGTTCGATCGGATCTTCGAGTACCTCGATCTCCCGGTCGACATCGTCGAGGCCGAGCATCCGGTGCAGCTGCGCCCCGCCGAGGTCCTGGGGGAAATTCGCTTCGAGCACGTGTCGTTCCGCTACTCGGGCGAGGCGGAAGGACCGTGGAATGTGCGCGACGTCGATCTCGTCATCCCGGCGGGGACGCGAACGGCGGTGGTGGGGGAGACCGGCGCGGGCAAGACGACGCTGGGCTATCTGGTGGCGCGGCTGTACGAGCCGCAGGAAGGGCGCCTGACGATCGACGGCGTCGACGTCCGCGAAGCCAGCCTGGCCTCGCTGGCCGCGACGGTCGGGGTCGTCTCGCAGGAGACCTACCTGTTCCATGCCAGCGTCCGCGAGAACCTGCGCTTCGCCCGCCCGGAGGCCACCGATGAGGAGATTGAGGACGCGGCTCGCACCGCGCGGATCCACGACCTGATCGCCTCGCTGCCGGACGGCTACGACACGGTCGTCGGCGAGCGCGGTTACCGGTTCTCCGGCGGCGAGAAGCAGCGAATGGCGATCGCCCGGACCGTGCTGCGCAACCCGCCGGTGCTGATCTTGGACGAGGCCACGAGCTCGCTGGACACCCAGACCGAGGCGGCGGTGCAGGCCGAGCTCGAGCGGCTGTCAGAGGGCCGTACCACGCTCACGATCGCGCACCGGCTCTCGACCATCCGCGACGCCGATCAGATCGTAGTGCTGGATGGCGGGCGGATCGTCGAACGTGGCACTCACGAGGAGCTGCTGGAACTCGGCGGTCACTACGCCGCGCTGGTGGCCCGGGACGTGGTGGAGTCCGCTGGCGCGGACTCCATTGAGAGATCGGCTGGCGCCGATCTCTCGGGCAACGTCTAGACCTGAGCGATTCTCACCGCAGCCTGAGATACCGGAACGTGACGCGGCCGAGGCGGATCACGTCGCCGTCGGCCACGTCGATGGCGATGATCCGGCAGCCGTTGACGAACGTGCCGTTGGAGCTGCGGTCATCGAGCACGCGCACGTGGTTGCCGTAACGGACGATGATCGCGTGGCGGCGGGAAACGCCCGCGTCCTCGAAGCGCAGGTCCGAGCCGGCGCCGCGCCCGACATGGATGATCTGGTCATCCAACGGGATCAGCCGCTCTTCACGGCCCGCCTGCATCGCCAGGTAGTGGCCTGGGGGCGCGACCCGGGGGATGAGCGCGCGGCTCCGCGCGCGGTGATCGAGCAGCGGGAGCGAGTCGCGGATCGGTTCCTCGGCGATCTCGAGCGATGCCGTGACGGCGGGCTCCGTTTGGGGGAGGCGGTGCGGCGGCGGCTCCGCGGGGCGAAGGGGAGTTTGGGTAGTCATGTCCTTACTCGATCACCGGATCAGGTGAACCAGGTGAAAGCGGGCGAAGAGCTCGATAAGAACTCGCTCACGTCCGGCCGTGAGCGGGTCGCCAGACAGCGCCTACCGGGCCGGCTCGGGAATCGGGCTCCCATCGCCGGGAAGGGGCGGCGAGGGCCCCCGGCCCGCATCGCTGCTCGATCCCTCGACGTTGAAGTGCGGCAGGATCCGATCGAGCCACCCCGGAATCTTCCAGTTGCGGTCGCCGAACAACAGCATCAGCGACGGGACGAGCACCGAGCGGACGATTAGCGCGTCGAGGAAGACGGCGCTGGCCAGTCCGACTCCGAACAGCTCGATCACGCGCTGACCGCCGAGGATGAAGGCGCCAAACACGAGGACCATGATCGCGGCGGCCGCCGTGATCGTGCGGCCGGTCGCCGCGAGTCCGTGGGAGACCGCCTCGCGGTTGTCGCCCCGGCGATGCCATTCCTCGTAGATGCGGCTGATCAGGAACACCTCATAGTCCATTGAGAGCCCGAAGACGATCGGGAACACCAGCACCGGCAGGAACGACTCGATCGGCCCGGTCTTGTCGATCCCGAGCAGCGAGGCCCCCCAGCCGTACTGGAACACCGCGGTGACCACGCCGAACGCGGCGCCGGCCGAGAGCATGTTCATCACGGCCGCGGTCAGCGGAATCACCAGGCTGCGGAAGACGGCCACCAGCAACACGAAGCTGAGCAGCACGACGATGCCGATGAACAGCGGCAGCTTGGCCGTGAGGATCTTGCTGAAGTCGTCGAAGATGGCCGTGTTGCCGCCGACCAGCACGCGCACCCCGGTCCCAGCGCTGGCCTGCGGGACCACGTGGTTGCGAATCCGGTGCAGCAGGGCCTCGGTCGATGCGTCCTGCGGCGAGCCCTGGGCGATCACGTCGGCGACGGCGACCGGCGAGCGGCCGGCCACGCCGGGGAGGAATCTGGGCGGCGAGGCGCCGACGACGCCGGGCGTGTGAGCGACCGCCTGGTCGATCTTGATGAACGAGGCACGCTCGCTCGGGTTGTTGATCTTGGCCACCAGCTGCAGCGGCCCGTTGTAGCCGGGGCCGAAGCCCTTGGCCAGTAGGTCATAGGCCTTCCGCGTGGTCGAGCTCGCGGGGTCGCTGCCGGCGTCGGAGGAGCCGAGCCGCATCGAGAAGAAGGGGATCGCGATGATGATCATCACGGCCGCGGCGACGGCGGCGATGGTCCCCGGCCGTCGCTGCAGGAAGCCGGTCCAGCGAGCCCACAGCGGCGACTCGTCGCTGGCGCTGAGCCTGTGCTCCTTGAGCGCCTTACGGTCGCGCCGGCGCAGCACCAGCCGGCCGAACAGGCTGAGCAGGGCTGGCCCGAGCGTCAGCGCCGCGAGCACCGTGAACGCGACTGCGATCGCCGATGCCACCGCGACTCCATACAGGAAGCTGACCCCCAACGCGAACATGCCGAGCATGGCGATGCAGACGATCACCCCAGCGAACAGCACCGCGCGGCCGGAGGTGTCCATCGCCTGGACCGCCGAATCCTCGCGGCTGAGGCCGCGGAGCAGGGCCTGCCGGTAGCGGGTGACGATGAACAGCGCGTAGTCGACGCCGACGCCGAGCCCGATCAACAGCGCCAACTGGTTGGCGAACGACGCCATCGTCAAGACGTGGGAGAACAGGCCGACGACGGCGATCCCGGTACCGAGCGCGACCGCGGCCGTGAGGAGCGGAATCAGCATGGCCAAAAACGATCCGAAGACGATGAACAGGACGATCGCGGCGGCGATGAAGCCGAAGCCGAGACTGCCGGAGGAGTTGTCCTGGTTGCCCTGCTGGGCGATCTGACCCTCGACCTCGAACTCGACGCTTCGGTCGGAGGCGCCCGTGATCTGCTTGACGAAGGTCTTGGACTTTGCGTTGGAGAGCTTGTTCGACTGGACGTCGAACGTCACGTTGGCGTAGCCGATCCGCCCGGACTTGGAAATCTGGTGGGTCGCCGTGTACGGGTTGTCGACCGAGCTGACGTGCGGCTGCCGGGCCACCGTGGCCAGCAGCGACTGCACGCGGCCGCGGACGGCGGGATCGGTGAGCGAACCCGATTTGGCCGCGATCACGATCTGGTCGGTATCGCCCGAGGCTTTGGGAGCGTTGCTCTGCAGCAGCCGGATAGCGTCGAAGCTGTCGGTGTGCGGGAGCTTGAAGTCGTCCTTGTACGCGCTGCCGACGCTCGACTCGATCGCGTTGAACCCGACCGCGGCCACCAACCACACCCCGATTACCACGAACTTGTGGTTGAAGCACCATCTCGCAAGCTTTTTCACTTCGGCAATACCTCCGTTGAACGGGCCGGGTCCCCTCTCCGTAGGCCTGGCGCGATTTTGGCGCCGATCCGAAAGTTGGCTGACAATCAGGATCGACTGATGACCATGCCGTTACCAGCGGCCGAGCCATCGACGCCGCCCGCTGGATTGCGAGCGCTCATCGCCTCGATCAATTTAGCCAGCTTGGCGGCGGTGTGGTGTTCCGGTAGCGGCGAGTCGAGGATCAGACTGCTGCTCGCCGCATAAGGAAACGAGGTTCTCCGCCGGTCAGGCGTCCGGCGTGGGCCGGCGGACGCGAGCGAACTCGACGAACGCCCGAGCCGCCGGCGAGAGGTGCCGGTCCCGGCGCCACCAGAGCGCGACGGTCATCCGAAGCTCCGGCCGCAAAGGCCGCAGCGCCACCGGCGGGCCGGGCAGCTCGGCGAAGGAGCGGGGCAGGATCGCCAGCCCGATCCCCTGCGCGACCAGCGAGCGCACCAGCGCGAGATCATTGCCCTCGAGCGCGATCCGTGGCTCGGCTCCGGCGGCGAGCAGCGCCTGATCGACGAGCTGACGCACCGACGATCCGTGCTCGAACGCGATCAGCGGCTCGCCGGCCAGCTCCGCGATCAGCAGCGGCTGCCGGCCGGACAGCCGGTGGCCGGGCGCCATCACCACGGCCAGCTCCTCGGTCGAGAGCTCGAGCCGGTCCAGCCAGCTGGGCGGCTCGGCCTCCAGGGCAAAGGCCAGGTCGATGCTGCCGTCCCGGAGCCCGTCGACCATTCGCTGCGCGGTTCCCTCGCGCAGCCCCACTTCGACCTGGGGGAAATCTGACGTGAAGCTGGCCAGGAGCGCCGGGATGTCGAGCCGGCCGCCGAACAGCAGCGCACCGACAGTGACTCGACCGCGCACCAGGCCGCGAAGCTCGTCGACCTCGCCCCGCAACATGTCCGACTGGTCGAGGATCGTGCGCGCCCGGGCCGCGACCAGCGTGCCGGCCTGAGTCGGCTCGACCGACCGTGTCGTGCGATGGAGCAACTCGATTCCCAGCTCGTCCTCGAGCCGGCGCACCTGGTGCGAGAGGGCCGACTGGGCGATGTGAAGCTCCTCCGCCGCGCGCGTGAAATGCCGGTGGCGCGAGACGGCCTCGAAGTATCGGAGCTGGCGGATCTCCACGGTGGATCTAGCTTATTTCAAGAACAGTTCGATCCGATAATTGTCTTGCCTGGATGAATGGTCCGCGTCAGACTATGCGCTCATGCTGAAGCCAGCCTCCGATCCGGAAATCGACGAGGTGGTGATCCGCCGGGAGCTGCGGGCCGGGGACGCGGAGGCGATCGCTGAGCTCCACCGGAGGATCTACACGGCGGAATTCGGGATGAACGACCGGTTCGTCTCCGGCGTCGCCGGCGGCGTGCGCGACGCGGCCAAACGCGGCTGGCCCACCTCGGCCGGATCGGTGTGGCTGATCGAGCTCTCCGGCAAGCTGGCCGGCTCGCTTGCCCTCACCCTCGAGCGCGACGGGGTCGGGCGGGTGCGGTGGTTCTTGCTCGATCGCTCGCTGCGCGGACGCGGGCTCGGCCGCACATTGATGGCCGAGTTGCTCGACGATGCCCGCGCCGCCGGTCTCGCCGAACTCGAGCTCGAGACGTTCAGCGATCTGTCGGTGGCGGCGCGCATGTACCTGGCGGCCGGATTCCGCGTGGTCTCCGAACGCGAGCGCGCGGATTGGGGTCGGCCGATCACCTACCAGCGCTACGAGCTGCAACTACGATGACGGCGTGGCCGCTGCCAGCGCGGGGATCTTGCTGTACCGCGTCCGTGACGGCGCGCTCGAGGTCCTGCTGGTGCACCCCGGCGGGCCGCTGTGGGCGCGCAAGGACACCGGCGCGTGGTCGATTCCCAAGGGCGAGTACGCCGCGGGCGAGGAGGCGTTGAGCGCGGCCCGCCGCGAGTTCGAAGAGGAGCTCGGAACCCCGCCCCCGGCCGGAGACCCGCTCGACCTCGGGGAGATACGCCAACGGGCGGGCAAGCGCGTGCATGCGTGGGCGTTGCCCGGGGACCTCGACGTGAGCTCGGTCACGAGCAACAGCTTCGAGCTCGAGTGGCCCCCGCGGTCAGGACGAATGAGCGAATTCCCCGAGGTCGATCGGGCGCAATGGTTCCCGCTGGCGGAAGCGCGCGAGCGGATCAACCCGGCGCAGGCCGAGCTGCTCGATCGCCTGGAAGCCGCGGTGGCCTAGGATCCGCGCCTTGGCGGCGCCAGGTACCGGATCAGAGTCGATCAGCCCGACGGCCCACTACACCGGATACGTGTGGGCGCGCAACGGGCTCTCCCACCCGCGCCTGCAAACGCGCGAGGGCCGCATCCTGTACGAGTCGCTGCGGCCGGTGATGACGCTCGCCGGTGCGCTGGTGGGCGTCTCGCTCGAGCGCTACCTGCTGGCGCGACACCAGGCGATCGACGAGCTCTTGGAGAGCGCGATCGACTCCGGGGCGGTCAGCCAGGTGATCGAGGTGGCCTGCGGGCTCTCGCCGCGGGGCTGGCGGTTCGCGAACCGGTATGGATCCCGGCTGACCTATATCGAAACCGACCTGCCGGGAATGATCGCCCGCAAGCGGGCCGCGTTGGCCGACATGGGTTCGCTCGGCGAGAACCATCGCGTGCAGGAGCTCGACGCCCTGCGCGAGGACGGTTCGGCGAGCCTGGTCGGGCTGGCCGAGTCGCTGGACCCCGGCCGTGGGGTGGCGATCATCACAGAGGGGCTGCTCGGCTATCTCGACCGCGCGTCGGTGATCGGGATCTGGGAGCGGTTCGCCCGCGTCCTGCAGCGCTTTCCCGAGGGGCGCTACTTCTCCGACCTGCACCTCGGCGACCAGCAGGCGGTCTATGTGCGGGCGTTCCGGACGGCGCTGTCCGCGTTCGTCCGGGGCCGGGTGCACCTGCACTTCGAGAGCGCCGCCGAGGCGGAGGATCAACTCCGGGCCAGCGGCTTCAGCGCCGCAGCGGTGCGCGACGCCTCGGATCTGCTGGGAGGAGGCGCCGGCGCCGGCGGGGACGAACTCGTGCATATAATTGAGGCATCAACCGTTCGATCTCCGTAACCCTCTACAGCGACCCCGCCTGTCCGTGGGCCTACTCCGAGAGCCCCCCGCTGCGGGTGATCGAGTGGCGCTATGGCGATCAGCTCGACTGGCGTCTGGTGGTGATCGGGCTGACCGAGGATGCCTCCCAGTACGTCGCGCGCGGGTACACGCCGCTGCGCGGAGCGCTCGGCCAGCTGCAGTTCCGCCGCCGCTACGGAATGCCGTTCGCGCCGGCGCCGAAGGCGCGCGTCAGCGCCACGGCGCGGGCCTGCCGGGCGATCGTCGCCGCTCGGCTGGCCAGCCCGGGCAGCGAATGGAAGGTGTTCCGCGCCCTCCAGCTGGCCAACTTCACCACGCCGCTGGTGCTCGACGACGACAGCCAGCTGAAGGCGGTGCTGGCCACCGTGCCGGGGATCGACGCGGCGGCGATCATCGCGTCGCTCGACTCGGCGGAGGTGAGCGAGGCCTACAAGGCGGACCGCGCCGAGGCGCGGACGGCGCGCGGGTCGGCGGCCGAGCTACAGGGCAAGACCGCGGCCAGCGACGGGCCGGTCCGCTTCACCGCGCCCTCGCTCGTGTTCGAGCGAGATGGTCTGCGCCTCGTGGCCGGCGGCTTTCAGCCCGTCGAGGCGTACGACGTCCTGATCACGAACATCGATCCGGCGCTGGATCGTCGGCCGCCGCCGGAGTCCCCGGGCCCGCTGCTGGCGTACTTCCCGGACGGGCTCAGCACCCAGGAGGTGGCGGCGCTGATGACCGACGGCAATGACACGCCCGACCGCGACGCGGCCGAGCGGGCGTTGATGGAGCTGGTCGGAGCGGGGGAGGCCGTCCGCGAGCCGCTCGGCGACGACGCCCTCTGGCGCCTGGCCACCGCGGTTCCGCTCGCGACCGCGACCGCGCCCGGCCTCGTGACCGCGTAGGGCCCCTGGCTCCGGGGTCGAGGGACGGCTCAGCTCAGCGGTCCAGCTCAGCGGTCCAGCTCGAAGCGGACCGGCAGCTTCTCCAGGCCGTAGATTCCCGACGGGGTGCCGAACTCCGGCTCGCCGTCGAGGCTGACCGAGCGGACGCGCTCGGCCAGCAGCGCCAGCGCCTCCTGCATCTCCGCGCGGGCCAGGTTGGCCCCGACGCAGTAGTGGATCCCCGCGCCGAACGTGAGCGCGCGCGCGCCGCCCCGGTCGGCGGTGATGTCGAACACGTCGGGCTCCAGGCCCTCGCGATTGGCGTGCCAGGCGGAGACCAGAACGATCGACCCGGGCGGGAAGCTCACGCCGCGGTGCTCGATCTCGTCAGTGGTGATCCGCGCGGTGAACGGGGTGATCGGCTCGTAGCGCAACGCCTCGTCGACCGCGGCCAGCGCTCGCCCGCGAGGATCGGCGCGCAGCAGCTCCCACTGCTCGGGCGCAGCCGCCAGCAGCCGGATTGCGTGGGCGAGCTGACTCTGGCTGGTGTCGACGCCGCCGACCAGGATGTTCAGGACCAGATTGCGCAGCTCGTCGTCGCTGAGCCGGTCGCCCTCAGCTTCCGCCGTGATCAGGGCCGAGATCAGGTCATCGCCTGGGTCGTCCCGGCGGCGGGTGATCAGCGCGTCCTCGTACTCGTAGAACTCGGCCACCGCCTCCTCGATCAGCGGCCGCTCGGAGAGCAGGCTGGCGGCGTCGAATTGGCGCTGGATCCAATTCGACCAGTGATGCAGGCGGGGTGCGTCGTCGCGATGAGCGCCCATCACCGCGGCGATCACCAGCGACGGGTAGGGCTTGGCGAAGGCCGCGATGAAGTCGCAGCGGCCGTCGTCAGGCAGGTCGGCCAGCAGCTCCTCCAGGAAGGAGCGCATCGCCGGGCGGTAGCGGTCGACCGCGCGAGGCGAGAGCGCGGGATTGACCAGATTGCGCAGCCGCCGGTGGTCGTCGCCGTTGATGTTGATGATGTTCTTGACGATCTCCTCGTACAGGGGGCCGTCGGCGATCGAGAACAGCTCCGCGATGGTCAGCCCCGGGAAGACGGCGCGCTTCGTGCGCAGGAACAGCTCGCCGGCCTCGCGGTCGAGGACCAGAAAGCCGAACGGACACGCAGCCAGCCATCCGTCGTGGGCGTCTACGGCCGCCATCGCCTCGCGGAAGCGTTCCCCGCGCAGGGCGGGATCGGTGTGGTCGAACATCGGCAGCTCGAGCTCGGCGGCAAGCGGCATTGACGGCGAGCCTATCCGGCGCGGGCGTCTACCCGCGACCGAGCCAGGGGTTGGCGGCCAGCTCGCGAGCCACGGCCTCGCTCACGGTCAGCGCCTGCGCGACGGTGAGGTAATCGACGTTCTCCGGGGTGTCGGACATCTTGTGGTAATTCGACAACGCCTTGTAACGGTCGATCGAGGTCAACGTCGCGGTCGGGTAGCCGGCGCGGCTGGGGATGACCGCGTCGGTCGAGTTGCGCGCGCGCATCCCGCGCCGCAGCGGCGCGCCGGCCCGGTCGGCGGCCCGGGCGACCAGGTCGCGGAAGGTGCGGTCGGGGTAGTCCTCCATCACCACCGGGCCCTCGCCCTCGAGCAGCACCAGCCTCGGCGAGCCGACGGTGTCCAGATTCAAGAACCAGGTGCGCTCGCGCGCCAGCGTTGGGAAGTAGCGCGTGGCGAAGCCGTAGATCCCGCCCTGGATCACCTCCTCGGCGCCGCACGAGACGAGCAGCACGCGCAGGCCACGGATCGGCTCGGACGCCAGCCGCTCGGCCAGTCCAACCAGCACAGCGACCGCGGTGAGGTTGTCATTGGCCCCGGGGCAGATCGGGCTGCGGGCCACGTCGGCGAATACCGCAGCCCCGAGCAGCGAGCCGGCCAGCCCGGTCAGGGTCATGCCGCGCTTGCCGCGGGCCGCCCCGAGGGCGACCAGGGCCGGGCTGCCCAGCATCGCCCACCACAGCGGCAGCGAGGTGTCGATCCGCTCGAGCACTCCGGGAAAGCGCTCGCCGAACCACGCCTGCGCGCTGTCGTCGAAGATCGCCCCGGTGGGGGCGGCGTCGTGGTGGGCGAGCACGACCAGCGTGCGCTCGGCGTCCGGATCGCCGCAGCGGGCGACCACATTCCAGGTCCGCTCCGGAGGCGATTTGGCGCGGCGATAGAGCCGCGGGCCGTTGGAGATGTCATCGGCGATCGCCGCGGCGACGGCCGCCGCCGCCACGGCGCCGAGCTTGCGGGTGCGTCGGCCGAGCGCGGCGATGCCGGCCAGCGCCCCGGCCGCGGCGAGGGTTCCGATCACCTCCGCGTAGCCGGGCAGGTAGTCCTCCTCGTCGACCTGGGTGTCGCAGCCCGCCTGCTGCAGGCGATCGGCCAGCCACCGAGCAGCCTCCCGCTCGCCCGCTGACCCGGCCCCGCGCTCGAGCGTGGCGAGGACCTCGATCACCTCACGCAGACCGCGCTGCTCGACATCTGGCGAAGGGGGGCTGGCGGGGTCGCGGGGCAAGGTTCCGGATGGTATCCAGGCCTCCGCTCCGAGCAGGGATTCGCCGCTGCGCGGTGAAGGCCACGGCGCATGTCTCGACCGGTCGCCGTGATCTGCGCGCTCGCCGCCGGCGGGCTCGTCGCGCTGCAGGCTCCAGCCAACTCGTCGCTCTCGGCGCACGTGTCGGATCTCGGTGCCGCGCTGGTCAGCCTGGCCGTCTCGACGGCGATCGTCAGCGTGCTGCTGCTCACCATCGGCCACCCCGGCCGGCTGTCGGGGATCGGTGGGTTCAAGCCGGAGCACCTGATCGGCGGTCTGGCCGGGGCGACGATCGTCTCGGTCTCGCTGGTCGCCGTCCGTCCGCTCGGGGTTGGCGGTCTGACCTCGGTGCTGATCGCCGCTCAGCTGATCGTCTCGGTCGCCGCCGACCGGTTCGGCTGGTTCGGGCTGCACACCGTCGGGCTGACGCCCGCCCGCTGGGCCGGGCTCGCATTGGTGATCGCCGGGACGGTGCTGGTCACGCGCACGTAGCCGGAGAGATCGTCGCCAGGCGATCAGATGGGCGATCGTCGCCAGGCGGTCAGACGCGCTCAAACACGGCGGCGAGGCCCTGGCCGCCGCCGATGCACATCGTCTCGAGGCCGTAGCGGCCCTCGCGGCGGTCGAGCTCGCGCAGCAGCGTGGTGAGGATCCGGCAGCCGGTGGCGCCGACGGGATGGCCGAGCGAGATGCCGGAGCCGTTGACGTTGACCCGCTTGACACCGTCCGGGAGCTCCCACTCGCGCAGCACGGCGAGAACCTGGGCGGCAAACGCCTCGTTCAGCTCGATCAGGTCCATGTCCTTCAGCTCCAGCCCGGCCCGCCGCAGCGTCTTCGCGGTGGCGGGGACCGGGCCGATCCCCATCGTCCGCGGCGGCACGCCGGCCACGCCCCAGGCCACCAGCCGACCGAGCGGCTTCAGTCCTAGCTCGGCCGCCCTCTCGGCATGGGTGACCACGCAGACCGCGGCGCCATCGTTCTGCCCGCTGGAGTTCCCGGGGGTCACGGTCGACTCGGAGTCGCTCTTCAGCATCACCGGTTTGAGCTTGGCCAGGCCCTCGAGGGTCGTATCCGGACGCGGGTGCTCGTCGCGGTCGATCAGCTTCGTGCCCTGCTTGCGATCGGTCACCTCGACCGGCACGATCTCCTGGGCGAAGTCGCCGCGCTCGTGGGCGTCGACCGCGCGCTGGTGCGAGCGCAGCGACAGCTCGTCCTGGTCCTCCCGCGGGATCGAATACTCGCGGCGCAGATTCTCGGCCGTCTCGAGCATCCCTCCGGGCACCGGGTGGTTCTCGCCGCCAGCGGTGACCCGGGCGCGGGCCAGCCGATCGTCGAGCATCGCGCCGCCGCTGCGCGCGCCCCAGCGGAGCTGGATCGAGTAGAGCTCGGTCTGACTCATGCTCTCGGCTCCTCCGGCCAACACCAGGTCGGCGGCGCCCGTCTGGACCTGCATGCAGGCCTCGATCACGCTCTGCAGGCCCGAGCCACAGCGGCGGTCGAGCTGGAGGCCCGGGACCTCGACCGGCAGCCCGGCGTCGAGCGCCGCCACGCGGCCGATCGCCGGAGCCTCGCCGTTGGGGTAGCACTGGCCGAGGAGCACGTCGTCGATCTGCTCGGGTGGGACGCCGGTGCGCTCCAGCAGCGCGGTGATCACGGTGGCGGCGAGCCGCTGGGCGGGAACGTCCCGGAAGATCCCGCCGAAGCGGCCGACCGGCGTGCGCAGGGGTTCACAGATGACCGCATCGCGCATCGGCGTGACTCTAGCCAAGCTTTTCATCGCAACGCCGGCCGCCGTCCGAGAATCGACCGTGGCTGCTGTCCCAGAGTTTGCCCTCGCTGCTGTCCCAGAGTGCGCCCTGGCTGCTGTCCCAGAGATCAAGCCTGCGTAGACTCGAGTCATGTCTTCGCCACTCGTCAATCAGGGGCTCGCTCGAGCCGCCCGGCGCCTGCCTTACCTCAAGCGCCTGCCGATCATGCGACTGCTCGCGCTGGGGGAAATCGTCGTCCTCGCCAAGGAGCACCTGGACAAGCTCGAGCCGCAGGAGCGACGTCGCCTGGTGACCCTGCTGCGCGAGGGCCACGGGCGCCCCAGAAACCTGTCCCCGCGCAAGCGCCAGGAGCTCGAGGCCCTGATCGCCAAGGCCGAGCCGCGGCTGTTCGCGGGCACGGCGGCCGAGAAGCTCTCGCCGGTTCCGTTGCCGGACAGCGTCGTCCAGGGGCGCGGAGCCAAGCGCTCAAAGCTCAAGGGCGACCGGAAGCGCTGACTCCCCGGATGTAGTTCGTCACATCGCGGCCCTCCGGTTCGTCACTGCTATGACGAACGCCGACGAGAGGACGTGACCCGATGGACGCGCAGCAGTGGCAGGCCGAGCAATTCGAACAGAGCCGGGGCCACCTGCACGCTGTCGCATACCGGATGCTCGGGTCGAGCACGGACGCGGACGATGCGGTCCAGGAGGCCTGGCTGCGGCTGAACCGCTCCGACGTCGACGCGGTCGAGAACCTGACCGGCTGGCTGACCACCGTGGTCAGCCGGATCTGCCTGGACATGCTGCGCAGTCGCCGCGCGCGCCGCGAGGCGCCCGGCGATGTCTGGGAGCAAGAGCCGATCGTGACGCCGGTCGGCGCCAGCGATCCCGAGCAGGAGCTGCTGCTCGCCGACTCCATCGGGTTGGCGCTGCTGGTAGTGCTGGAGACGCTGGCGCCGCCCGAGCGGCTCGCGTTCGTCCTGCACGACATGTTCGGAATCCCGTTCGACGAGATTGCGCCGATCGTCGATCGCAGCGTCCCCGCGACCCGGCAGCTGGCCAGCCGCGCCCGTCGCCGGGTCCAGGGGGCCGGGACCGAGGCGCGGGCCGACCAGATCGCCCAGCAGCGCAAGGTCGTCGACGCATTCCTGGCCGCCTCCCGCAGCGGCGAGTTCGAGGCGCTGGTCGCGGTGCTGCACCCCGACGTCGTCCTGCGCGCCGACCGCCTCGCCGCCGGTGGGCCGGGCGAGGTTCAGGGCTCGAAGGAGGTGGCCGCCGTCCTGCTCGAGCGCGGCTCGCGCTTCGCCCACCTCGCGCGGCCGGCGCTCGTCGATGGGCGAGCCGGACTGGTCGTCGTGGCCGGGCTGCGGGTGATCGCGGTGCTCGGCCTGCGGGTGCAGGGCGACCGGGTGACCGAGCTCGATCTCGTCCGCGACCCGGAGAAGCTGAGGGCGGTCCGGGTCTAGGCGGGGACCGGCTAAGCCGGGGTGAGCGCCGGGGCCGGGAGCGCGGCCTGGTCCATCACCGCGCGGACCCCGGTCTTGGGGGCCAGGGTGATCGCGCGGAGCTGTACCTCTTCGGGTGCCTCGCCGGCCGGCCGGAGCGTCGTGCGCTCCAGGACCCGGCGGAGCACGACGCGCATCTCCATCAGCGCGAAGCTCGCGCCGAGGCAGCGGCGGGTTCCACCTCCGAAGGGCAGCCAGCTGTAGGTATCGGGCGCATCAGCGCCGAGGAACCGCTCGGGCCGGAACGCTGCCGGGTCCGGGTACAGGTCCGCCCGCCGGTGAATCATGCGGATCGAGGGGTTGATCTCGACGCCGGGTGGGATCACCCACTCTCCGAGGCGGAACGGCTCGCCGCGCACGACCCGTCCGACGCCGGGGATCACCGGCCGCACGCGCAGGGATTCCTTGACCACGGCGTCGAGGTAGGCGTCGTCGCCCTCACGCGCCCGCTCGAGCACGGCCGGGTTGTGGAGCAGCAGGTCAAACGTCCAGGCCAGCCCGGTGGCCGTGGTCTCGTGCCCGGCCAGCAGCAGGGTGACGAGCTCGTCGCGGACCTCGCTCGGGGTCAGGCGCACTTGGTTCTCGTCCTCGGCCAGCAGCAGGGCCGAGAACACGTCGTCGCGCTCGGCCAGGTCCGGCTCGGCGCGCCGGCGTTGGATCTCGGCGTAGAGGATTTCGTCGACCGCGTCGCGGCTGGTCTCGAACTGCTGGGTGGCGCGCTGGCGGGCCCCGAACCTCCCGAGTCGCTCGAGCAGGACCATCAGCAGCAGCCCGCGCGGGCGGCCGAGCGGCTCGACCATCGCCCGCAGCGCCTCGCGGAGCTCGAGCTCGGCGGCGCCGGGTTGGTAGCCGAACACCGCCTGCAGGATCACGTGCAGGGTGAGCGATTGCATGCTGGGGAGGAGCTCGAACGGCGCACCGACCGGCCAGCGGTCGATCTCGCGGTCGGCGGCGGCGCGGATCTCCTCCTCGTAGACCTGCATCCGGCGGCCGTGGAACGGCGGCAGCAGCAGGCGGCGGTGGCGGAGGTGCTCGGCGCCGTCGAGCAGCAGCACCGAGCGCGCGCCGAGGATCGGGCCGAGCAGGGCGTTGGCCTCGCCGGCGTGCAGTTGCTGGGCGGAGCCCTGGAACACCTGCTTACAGAGGGCCGGGTCGAACACCATCACGAAGCCGTTGTCGAACACGGTGCTGAACGTCACGGCCGGGCCGTAGCGCCGCCGGCAGGCCTCGAGGAAGCGCGGTCCGGCGAACATGAAACCGGCGGTCTGCAGCAGGCGGGGCAGGCGGGGACCCGGTGGCAGGCGCGGGGCCGGGGCGGCTGGCTCTGAGCTCATCGTGCCGTTGATCGTCTCATAACGCCGACACCGGCCTGGCGGCTGCGCAGCGTCTTGCCGGACCCGGGCGTCTGTCAGAGTAATTTCAAGCTCATCGCCTAACTTGAGGTTCACCCGAGAAAGGTGGATGTCGATGAAGTTCCTGCGCACAGTGTCAACCCGTCGCCTGCTGGCCAGCATCGCCGGCCTGCTGGTGGCTGTCGTCGCCGGCTCCGCGATCGCGGTGGCCGCATCGAGCAACGGGCCCGTTCCGAAGCCGAAACGGCTCGCGCAGGCGATCCATGATGCGCTCGCGGCTCCCAAGGTGGCCGGCATCACGGCGAGGATCAGCTTCACCAACCACCTGATCGACGCCTCCAACCTGCAAGGGTCCGACCCGCTGCTGAGCGGCGCCACGGGCCGGTTGTGGCTCTCCGGCCACAACCTCCGGTTGGAGCTCCAGTCTGACAACGGGGACGCCCAGGTGGTGGTCTCAGGTGGCTCGTTCTGGATTTCCGACCCAAGCTCCAACACCGTCTACGAGGGCAAGCTGCCTGCCGACCACGGCAAGCGCGACAAGACGGGGTCCGACGCCGCCTCGATCCCCTCGATCGCCGAGATCCAGTCCGATCTGAACAGGCTGGCCAAGCGCGTCGACTATTCACGGGCGATTCCCACCGACGTGGCCGGGCAGCCGACCTACACGGTCCGCGTCTCGCCCAAGCACGACGGCGGTCTGCTCGGCCGGGGCGAGCTTGCCTGGGATGCGCTCAAGGGCACCCCGCTGCGCTTTGCCGTCTACGCCCGGGGCAATAGCACGCCGGTGCTCGAGCTGAAGGCGACCGATATCAGCTACGGCGCCGTCTCCGCCTCCAACTTCGCGATCTCGCCTCCCAGCGGCGCCAAGGTGGTCAAGGTCTCGACTCCCGGCAGCGGCCACGACAGCATGGCCAAGGGGGCTGCGGCCAAGGATCGCCGCCACCGCGAGCTGCAGGGCGCCGCGGCTGTGGCCAAGCACGTTCCGTTCACGCTGGTGGCGCCGAAGCAGCTGGTCGGCCTGCCCCGGCGCTCGGTGACGCTGCTGGACTGGGGCGGCAAGCCGGCCGCCCTCGTGACCTACGGTCAGAACCTCGGCGGCATCGCGGTGATCGAGCAGACCCCGGACGCCGGCAGCTCGACGATCGCCAAGAAGTCCAGCGGTGACCATCGGGGCCTGAGTCTCCCGACCGTCTCGATCCATGGCGCCACCGCCCAGGAGCTCGACACCGCCCTGGGCACCGTCGTCCGCTTCACGCGGGGCGGGGTCGCATACACCGTGGTGGGATCGGTTCCGCCGGCAGCGGCGGACCTGGCCGCGCGAGGCCTATGAGCGCAGCGCCCAACGCTGACGGGCCGCCGCCGATCGAGGTGCGCGGCCTGGTCAAGCGCTATGGCGAGCTGACCGCCGTCGCCGGGGTTGACCTCACCGTCAACCCCGGCGACGTTTACGGCTACCTGGGGCCCAACGGCGCGGGCAAGACCACGTCGCTGCGGATGATGCTGGGGTTGATCACACCGAGCGCCGGGACGGTTCGCCTGTTCGGGCGCGACCCGATCCAGAGCATCGACGCGCTCGAGGGCGTCGCCGGCTTCGTCGAGGCCCCGGCGTTCTACCCCTACCTGAGCGGACAGCGCAACCTCGAGCTGCTGGCCGCGTTCGACGGGGGCGACGCGAAGGGGAGGATCGCCGCCTCGCTTGACGCCGTCGACCTGACCGAGCGGGCCCGTGACCGCGTCGGCGGCTACTCGCACGGTATGCGTCAGCGGCTGGGGATCGCCGCCGCGCTGCTGCGCGACCCAAAGCTGCTGCTGCTCGACGAGCCGGCGACCGGACTCGATCCGGCCGGCATGCGCGACATGCGGCTGCTGATCCGGCGACTGGCGGACCAGGGAATGACCGTGCTGCTCTCCAGCCACCTGCTGACCGAGGTCGAGGAGGTGTGCAACCGCGTGGCGATCGTCCGCAGCGGAGCGATCGTCTACGAGGGGGCGATCGCCGAGCTCAAGCGCGGCGCCGGCGCCACCTACAAGCTGGCCACCACCGACGACGAGCGGGCGCTGGCGGTCTGCCGCGCACAGCCCGGCATCACCGATGTGCGCCAACACAACGAGCGGATCAGCTTCACCGCCGATGAGGCGGCCGTGGCAGAGCTCTCCCAGGCCCTGATCGAGGCCGGCGCGTTGATCCGCGCGATGGCGCCGGAGACGGTGACCTTGGAGGATCTGTTCTTCTCGCTCACCGAGGGCGACGCCGCGGAAGCGCCGAACGCCAACCCCGAGGCCGTGCAGGCGGCGCCATGAAGCCCGGGGTCGCCACCGTCTACCGCTGGGAGCTGTTCAAGCTCCGCCACCAGAAGCGCACCTACATCGGCCTCGGGGCGGCGGCGGTCGTGCCGCTGCTGTTCGTGCTGGCCACCCACTTCCGCCACCACGGTCCGAACGACGTCCCGTTCGGCAGCTACATAACCAGGAGCGGGCTGGCGATCCCGCTGGTGCTACTGCTGTTCGGCGCAGTCTGGATGTTCCCCCTGATCACCGCGCTGGTGGCCGGGGACATCATCGCCTCCGAGGATCACAACGGCACCCTCAAGACGATCTTCACCCGCTCGCTGGAGCGTGGTCAGATCTTCGCCGGCAAGGCGCTGGCCACCGCGACCTACGCGGTCACGGCGATCTTCATCACCGGCACCGTCGCGGTGGTGGCGGGGAGCATCCAGTCGGGCTTCAATCCGCTGCAGAGCCTGTCCGGGACCACGGTCTCCGCGCCGAAGGCGCTCGGGCTGGTCTACGCGAGCCTGCTTGTCTACCTGATCCCGATCGCCGCGATCGTCTGCATCGGCCTGCTGCTCTCAGCGATCACCCGCAACAGCGCGGCGGCGGTGGTGGGGACGCTGATGTTCTCGCTGCTGATGCAGCTGATCGGCATCCTGCCCGGGCTCACCGGTCTGCAGCCATATCTGCTCAGCACCCAGTTCAACGCGTGGCAGGGACTCCTGCGCACCCCGATCGACTGGGCGCCGATCGTCCGCGCCGCCTGGGTCTGTGCGCTCTACGGGGTGCCGGCGCTGGGCGCCGCGTTCCTGGTCTTCCTGCGGCGCGACGTCGCCGGTGGCTGATCCAGGGCACGCGGGCACCGGCGAGCGCGTGCTCGTCGTCGACGATGATCCGCCGCTGCGCCGGATGCTCGAGCGCACGCTGGTGGCCGAGGGCTTCACGGTGACTCTGGCCGCCGACGGGAGTGCCGCGCTGGTCGAGGCCGAGCGCAGTGCTCCGGACGTGATCGTGCTCGACGTGGCACTGCCCGCGATGGACGGTCTCGCCGTCTGCCGGCGCCTGCGGGGCAAGGGCCTGCCGACCCCGATCCTGATGCTGACCGCCCGCGACGCGGTACCCGACCGGGTGGCCGGCCTCGAGGCCGGAGCCGACGACTACCTGGTCAAGCCGTTCGCGCTGCAGGAGCTGATCGCGCGGATCCGGGCGCTGACCCGTCGAGGCGCGGACGCGGGGCCGCTGCTGTCCTATGCCGATCTGACCCTCGATCTGGGGTCGCGGACAGCCACGCGCGCGGGCCGCGCGATCGAGCTGACGGGGCGCGAGGTCGCGCTGCTCGAGCTGCTGCTGCGAACGCCCGGCCGCACGGTCACCCGTGAGCGCGCGCTGGATCAGATCTGGGATGGTGGAGCGGAGTCCAACGTGGTCGATCGCTACGTGACCCGGCTGCGCCACAAGCTCGGCCCGCCGCCGCTGATCAGGACGGTCCGCGGTGCCGGATTCGCCCTCCGCGCGTGAGTGGAGCTCAGTCGCCGGCCACAATCGCGCGCGCGCGGTCGCTGGACACGGGTTGAGCCAGGAAGAACCCCTGCGCCGAGTCGCAGCCCAGGGATCGCAACTCGCCGAGCTGCTGATCCGTCTCGACCCCTTCGGCTACGACGCTCAAGCCGAGCGCGTGCGCCAGCTCGATCACCGCGCCGGCGATCGAGGCAGCCGCCGGAGCGCCGCCCAGTCCGGTAACGAAGCTCTCGTGCAGCTTGAGTGTGTCGATCGGCATCCGCTTGAGCGTCTCGAGCGAGGCCGCGCCGGTCCCGTAATCGTCGATCGCGATCCTCACGCCGACCGCCTTGAGCGCCTGCAGCGTCCGAATCGCCACCTCGGGATTGTGGGCCAGCGCGCTCTCGGCGATCTCGACGCACAGCGTTCCAGGCTCCAGGTCGGCCGCCCGCAGCGCGGCGGCGAGCGTCGACGCCAAGCCGGTGTCCTCGAGCTGGCGAGGGGAGAGATTTATCGAGATGGTCAGATCGGGCTGGATGCTCTGCCAGCCCGCCAGCTCGTGCAGCGCGCTGTCGAGCACGTACTCGCCGATCGGGATCACGATCCCGGTCTCCTCGGCCAGCGGGATGAACTCCCCCGGGGAGATCAACCCCCGCTCGGGGTGCTCCCAGCGAACGAGCGCCTCGAAGCCCGTCATGCGGCTCTCGCCGTTGAGGGCAAACCGCGGCTGGTAGTGGACCCGGAGCTCGGAATGCTCCACGGCGTGGCGAAGCTCCGACTCGAGCTCGAGCCGCTTGGTCGCGCGCATCTTGGATGCCTCGTCGAACAGCTCGTAGCGAGAGCGCCCGCGCTCCTTGGCCCGGTACATCGCGGCGTCCGCCTCGCGGATCACCGTGTCGGGCGGCACGCTGGGATCGTCGACCATCGCGATGCCGATGCTGACCGTGATCGTCACCTCGTTCTCCTCGAGCCGGATCGGTACGCGAGCCGCACGACTGATTCGCTCGGCCACCAGCACCACCTCCCGCTCGCCGTCCAGGTCCTCGAACAGCAGGGTGAACTCATCGCCGCCGAACCGCGCGACCGTGTCCATCGGGCGCAACATCGCCCGCAGCCGGTCGGCCAGCACGGCGAGCAGCTGGTCGCCGGCGGCGTGGCCGAGCGAGTCGTTGACCTGCTTGAAGTTGTCGACGTCCAGGAACAGCACCGCCACCGTGCCGTTGGTCCGGCGCGAGCGGTCGAGCGCCACGCCGAGGCGGTCGAGGAACAGGGCGCGATTCGGAAGTCCGGTCAACGGGTCGTGCAGCGCGCGGTGCGCGAGCTGAACCTCGGAGCGCTTGCGTTCGATCGCGAAGCGCACCGAGCGGCTCAGCCGCGCGGCGGTCAGGTCGCTCTTGAACAGGTAATCCTGCGCGCCGGCGCGGATCGCCCGCACGCCGATGTCCTCGTCGACATGGTCGGAGAGCACGATGATCGGGACGTCGGGGGCGGCGGTGCGGACCTGGTCGACATTGAGGAGCGGATCCTCCGGCGAAGCGGAGGTGTCCAGCACCACGACGGAGGCCCCACGGTCAAGCAGCTCCTGGGTAGCGTCACTCAAGCGCTCGGCATGCACGAACACCAGTCCGGTGGCCCACGAGCTTCGCAGCAACTCGCTGATCAGCAACGCCGTCCGTGGATCGTCTTCGATCAACAGAACCCTCACAGCGTCGGCCGTCCCGGCCAAATCGTGCGCTACCAAAAGCACCCCTGTCTAGGACAAAATCACTACTTAACTAGCAAAAGCTATCCCCCTTTCCCCTGTGACAACCTCCAAAATGCCAAAAAGTTGGCGGTTTGCCCAGCGAGCCCCCTCTGCTACAACGACGGCGGTCGGAGATAATCGCGAATGCGGGGGGCGCTGAGCTCATTTCGCCGCACTTTGCGGGCACGGCTGGTCGTGGCGGCGGCCGGATCGATCATCGCCGCGGTGGCCCTGTTCGGGCTGGCCACGGTGCTGCTGGTCGGCCATCAGCTCCACGCCTCGCTCGACAGCGCTCTCCGGCAGCGAGCCGAGGAGGTGGCTCAGCTTGCGGTCTCCGCGCCCGCGGTGCTGAACGATCCCGGCGCGCTGGAGAGCCCCGTGTCGGGGCGCCAGATCGCGGTCGAGGTGATCGACGCGCGGGGGCGCATTCTCGCGCGTTCGTTCACGCTGGGGGCGCGGCTGCTGCCCCAGGATCGGGTCGCGCGCGCGGCACTGGTGGGGGGCCGGACAGGTTTTGAGGGCACCGAGATCGCCGGGCATCCGTGGCGCCTGTATGCGGCTCCGATCGCGCTGGAACTCGGCCCGGCGGCCGGCGGCGCTGTGCTGGTCGCCTCCGATACCTCGGACATCGCGCACACGCTGCACCATCTCGGCTTCGTCCTGACCCTCAGCGGTGTGTTGGTGGCGCTGCTGGCCACATTTGGCGCGGCCGCCCTGACCCGCCGCGGCTTGCGCCCGTTGCGCCGGCTGGCCACCGCCGCGGGCGAGATCGAGCGGACCGCGGACGCCGCACGGCGGCTGCCGCAACCGGGCGCGGCGGACGAGGTGGGACAGCTGACTGGAGTGCTGAACCGGATGCTGGCCTCGCTCGAGTCGGCCCGGACCAGCGAGCGGCGGTTTCTGGCCGACGCCTCACACGAGCTGCGGACGCCGGTCACGACATTGCGCGGCAACGTCGAGTACGCCGTTCGCCATGGGGTCGACGACGACGTGCTGGCCGACCTCCAGCGCGATGCCCTCCGGCTGTCGCAGCTGGTCGACGATCTGCTCGTGCTGGAGCGAGAGGAGTCCCCGCGCGAGCTGCGCGTGCTGCAACTGGACGAGCTCGTCGGCGATGCCGTGCGCGAGCGTGAGCACGACGACGGCCGGCTGCGTGCCGACGGGCTGACCGAGGTGCGGGTAGCCGGCGACGAGGATGCGCTGCGGCGGGCGGTCGAGAACCTGATCGACAACGCGCTGGTGCACGGTCCCGCGGGCGGGGAGGTGGAGGTCAGCCTCGTCCGCGCCGGCGACCGAGCCCTGCTGAGCGTGCGCGACGCCGGTCCCGGTCCGGATCCCGCTCAGGGCGACCGGGTGTTCGAGCGCTTCTGGCGCGGCCCGGATGCCACCGACCGTCCCGGGTCCGGGCTCGGCCTGTCAATCGTCAAGACGATCGTCGAGCGCCACCGGGGACGCATCGTCGTGGATGGATCCACGTTCACGATCGATCTTCCCAGGGCGCCGTAGCGCCGATCGCGGTAGGCGGATTCTCATACTTCTCTTACCGAAGGGTGATGGTCTGGTCCTACATTTCGAGCATGGTCAGTGATAGAGGTCGAAGGATGAGCCAACGCAATCAATCCCTCGCGCAGCGCGAGCGTGACGCCGCGATCGCGCGGATCGGGCGCACGCGTCGCTGGCTGATCGCTGCGGCGGCGGCGCTCACGGCCGGCTTCGCCGCGCTGATCTCGGCGGTGGCCCCAGGCCGGTCGGTCGCGGCACATTCGACCAAGACGGGGGCGGGTCGGGCGCGGCCGGTCGCGTCCACGGCGCACAGGAGGGCGAGCACCAAGCTGCCGCCGCTCGAGGGCGCGAAGGAGCTGGGCCTTGGCGGGCCCGCGCAGGCCCCGCAGCCGAGCCCACCCCCGGGCTCCTCTCAGGCGGCGCCCGGCGCATCGCAGGCCTCGCCCGGCCCATCGCAGGCGGGGCCTGGCCAATCCCAGGCCCCGCCCGGCCAATCCCAGGTCTCGCCGGACCAGGCGCCGGCCCCCGCCCCGAGCAATCCGCCGGTCGTCTCGGGTGGCTCCTGAGCTCGGACGAGCGACTCATGAGCGAGACGCAGACGAGCACCAGCTTCCCAGCGCTGGGCGGTACCGCGGTGGTCGCGGTCACCGAACCGGCCAGCCTCGATCGCGCCACCGCCGAGGTCCGGCGGACGGTCGCCGAATTCGATCTCGCCTGCTCCCGGTTCCGGGAGGACTCCGAGCTGACCGCGCTGAACCGCGCCGGGGGTAGCGCACTGCGGGTGGGCCGGTTGCTCCTGGAGGCGGTCAGCGCCGCGGTGCGAGCCGCGCGGATCACCGACGGCGAGGTCGACCCCACGGTGGGCGGCGCGCTGATCTCGCTCGGGTACGACCGCGACTTCGACTCGATCGAGCCCGGTAGGCCGATCTCGGTCGTCTCGGTCCCCGGCTGGCGAACGGTCGAGGTCGATGCGGCGGCTTCGACGATCCGCCTGGCGCCAGGCGTCGAGCTCGATCTGGGTGCCACCGCCAAGGCGCTGGCCGCCGATCGTGCTGCCGTAAACGCGCAGGAGGCATCCGGGGGCGGCGTGCTGGTCAGCCTCGGCGGCGATGTCGCGGTGGCGGGATCGCCGCCGGCGTCGGGGTGGCGGGTGCGGGTGACCGACGATCACCGCTCGAGCGTTGGCGCCCCCGGCCAGTGGATCGCGCTCAGCGGCGGGGGTCTGGCCACCTCGAGCTCGACCGTGCGTCGTTGGCGGACCGCCTCCGGGCCGGTTCATCACCTGATCGATCCCGGTACCGGTACGCCCGCGGCCGTCCACTGGCGCACGGTGAGCGTGGCGGCCGGATCGTGCCTGGACGCGAACATCGCCAGCACAGCGGCGATCGTGCGCGGGGCGCCGGCGGCCGCCTGGCTGGCCTCGATGGCCCTCCCCAGCCGGCTGGTCAGCGTCGAGGGCGCGGTCACGCATCTCGCGGGCTGGCCGTCCTCCGGGGACGACCTCGCGCCGGAGGCCGGTGGCCCGTCGTCCGGCGAGGACCTCGCGCCGGAGGCCGGTCGGCCGTCGTCCGGCGAGGACTTCGGGCCGGCCCGCTGATGCTGGGGATCGCCGCCACCAGCTCCCAGGCCTACTGGTACCTGACCCGCGCCACGGGGGCGGTGTCGCTGCTCCTGCTGACGGCGGTCGTGGTGCTGGGCGTGCTCGGCTCACTGCGCTTCGCCGCGGCTCCGCGCTGGCCGCGCTTCGCCGTCGACTCGCTGCACCGGGACCTGTCCCTGCTGGCCATCGGCTTCCTCGTGCTCCACGTGATTACCAGCGTCCTGGACAGCTTTGCGCCGATCTCGATCGTGGACGCGGTGATCCCTTTCACCGGCACCTATCGGCCGCTGTGGCTCGGACTCGGGGCGCTCGCCTTCGACCTGATGATCGCGCTGCTGATCACCAGCCTCGTCCGGCGGCGCCTGGGCTACCGGGCCTGGCGCGCCGTCCACTGGCTGGCCTACGCGAGCTGGCCGATCGCCGTGCTACACGGGCTCGGCGCCGGCAGCGACACGAACCAGGTGTGGATGCTGATGCTGACGGTCGCCTGCGTGGCGGCGATGGTGATCGCGACGCTGCTGCGGATCGCCAGGTCCGGAGCGGTAGCCGACAACGTGAGGATGCCGGCGCTCGTGTTGAGCGGCCTCACGCCGATCGGGCTGGCCATCTTCACGCTCCTCGGTCCGTTGGAGTCCGGCTGGGCTCGCCGCGCGGGTACGCCCACGACCTTGCTGGCGAGCCCCGCGGCCGCGGTGGTGGCGGCGGCGCGCCCCGGCCGCTCTTCCGCACGGGGGCTCGGCCTGCCGTTCGCGGCCCGGCTAAACGGGACCCTCAAGCAGACCTCGGAGGCGGGTGGCACGATCCTCGACATCGCACTGCGGCTGAGCGGCGGACGAGCCGGCCGGCTCCGCGTCCGCCTGGCCGGGGCTCCGCTCGCGGGCGGAGGGCTGTCGCTGACCGGAAGCCAGGTCGACCTCGTCGCCGCCGGCCTTCCCTCGGTGATGGCTGGCCGGGTGGTTCAGCTCCAGGGCAGCCAGTTCGTCGCCCGCGTCGCTGACTCCTCGGGGTCCAGCATGAACCTGCAGGCCAATCTCCAGATCGACAACCAGACCGGGGCGGTCGCCGGCACGCTGTCGGCCACGAGCGCCGCCGGAGGATCGGCGGGACCGTGAGCCCGGCTCCCGCTCGTCTGCCCAGGCTGTTGGCCGGACTCGACCCTGGCGGCGCCCCGCTGACCCTGGCCGATCACCGGCGCGTCCATGGCCCGTTCCCCCGACTGTCCCGCGGGCAGCTGACCGACGCCATCCACCACAGCGGGCTGCGCGGCCGCGGCGGGGCGGATTTTCCAACCGCGATCAAGCTGCGCTCCGTGGCCGGGGGCGGGCGCGGCGCCGCGCTCGTGGTCAACGGCAGCGAGACCGAGCCGGCCAGCGCCAAGGATCAGGTGCTGATCGCCCGCCTGCCGCACCTCGTGCTCGATGGTGCCGTGCTCGCCGCCGGGGAGATCGGCGCGCGGGAGATCATCGTCAGGCTCGGGGAGCGGGCCAGCGCCGTGGCCCGAGCGCTCGACGCAGCGATAGCCGTGCGCGACGACGGCCGAGTCAGGATTCGTGTGGTCACCGGACCCGACGGCTACGTCACCGGCGAGGAGAGCGCGATCATCCACGCACTGAACGGTGGGCCCGCCGCGCCGACGCTCGTGCCCCCGCGGCCGTACGAGCGCGGCTACCGGGGGCGCCCGACATTGGTGCAGAACCCGGAGACGCTGGCTCAGATCGCGTTGGTCGGCCGCTACGGCCCGCGCTGGTACCGGGAACTCGGGACCGCCGCCGACCCCGGATCGGCGCTGGTGACGATCTCCGGGGCGGTCGCCGCTCCCGGCGTCTACGAGCTGGCCTTCGGGACCTCGCTGCGGGATCTGCTGGCCGCCGCCGGAGGACCGCTGGAGCCACTCCGGGCACTGCTGATCGGTGGCTACTTCGGCACCTGGGTCGCGGCGGAGGACGCGCTGACGATCCGGCTCTCCCGCGAGGACCTGCGTCAGGTCGGCAGCTCGCTCGGCGCGGGAGTCCTGATCGCTCTGGGCGAGAGCTCGTGCGGGCTGCACGAGAGCGCCCGGGTGATCGACTACCTCGCGGCGCAGTCGGCGGGCCAGTGCGGCCCCTGCGTCCACGGACTGCGGGCGATCGCGGATGCCCTCGGTGCGCTGGCCGACGGCGCCGGCGACGATCACCTGCTCCGCGTCCGCCGGTGGTGCGAGGACGTGCGCGGTCGCGGCGCCTGCCATCACCCCGACGGCGCGGTGCGGTTCGTGCGCAGCGCGATCGGGGTGTTCGCCGACGAACTGGCTGAGCATCGGACCACGCGCTGCACGGCGGCGCCCGCCGGACTGCCGTTCGCCGAACCGCTGGCCTCGGTGACATGAGTCGCGCCCTGCGGGTCAACCCGATCATGTGCGAGGGCCACGGCCTCTGCGCCGAGCTGCTGCCCGAGCTGATCCGGCTCGACGATTGGGGCTACCCGATCATCGACACGGCCGAGGTACCCCCGGAGCTGCTCGGGCTGGCCCGGAAGGCCGTCGACGCCTGCCCGACGCTGGCGCTGCTGCTCGACCAAGGGTGATCCGGCTCCAGGGCGATCACCCAGGCTCCGGCGGCGGGCCGTCCTGGGCCGGCACGAGCTCGATCTGCCACCAGCCGACATCGTGCCAGGCACCCGCCTTCCAGCCGATCCGCCGGTACACGCCGACCGGCTCGAAGCCGAGTGCCTCGTGTAGGGCGATGCTGCCGGGATTGGGCAGGGTGATACCGGCCAGGGCCACCTGCAGACCGCGACGGGCCAGGAGGGTGAGCAGCTCCCCGTAGAGGGCGCGGCCGATGCCCCGGCGGCGGTGCTGCGCGTGGACGTAGACGCTGACCTCGGTGGCCCAGCGATACGCGGCCCGGGCCCGGTGCGACCCCCCGTAGGCGAAGCCGGCGACCTCGCCGTCGTCCTCGGCGACCAGCCAGGCGTGCGCCGCCGCGATCCGCCGGGCCATCTCCGCCGCGCCCGGCGGCTGCACCTCAAACGAGACGGCGCTGTCGCTTACGAACGGCGCGTAGATCGACGCGCAGGCGGCGGCGTCACCGCGAGCGTCGGTGCCGGTGTCCGTGTCGGCGAGGCGAACGAGCATCGCCGGACTGTAGGGGAGCCGACCGACGCAGCGGCTGGATTCCCAAGTTGACGTGCGAGGCCGCCCAGCAGGCCTGGCCGCCGTGACAGCGCTTCAGGTTCGTCAGCTCGATGTGCAGGAGGGCGCGATCGAACGGGGTCAGCGTGTCGGCGATGTTGTGCAGCTCGAATGGGTCGTTCTGAAGGTCGTAGAACTCCCGCTCGCCGTCGTCGTACTCGACGTAGAGGAAGCGCTTGGTCCGCATCGCCTCGTACGTGCGCGGGTTGCCGCTGGCGGTCTGCTGGAAGTCCGGATCGCGGCCAGAGAGGTCGGGGCCATGATGCTCGACCAGAACTGCGCTGCGCCAATCCGCGGGCGTGATCCCGCCCATCACCGGCAGCAGGCTGTGCCCGTCGCTGACCACGTCGGTTCCTCCGATCGCCGCAAAGGTCTTGGCCAGGTCGACGTTCTCGGCCATCGCGTCGGTGGTGGCGCCCGCCGGGACCCCCGGGCCGACGACCACGAGCGGCACGCGGATGTCGGTGTCGAAGGCGGTCATCTTGCCGGTCATCAGGCGGTAGTCGCCCAGATGCAGCCCGTTATCGGAGCTGAACACGATGTAGGTGTTGTTCGCGACCCCGGTCGCCACCAGCTCCTGCTCGATGTTGCCGATCATGGTGTCGACCGCCTGCACGGACTGAGCCCGGAGTCGGAACACCGTGTCGAGCTGGTCGGTCTGGGCCGGGGTGAGCGGAGGGTGGTTGGCCAGCCAGCGCGGCGCGTGGCTGGGTAGCACGTTGAAGTCCGGCGGTTGCGGCGCCGTCAGACCGGGGAAGCTGGCGGCGTCCCGGGGCGCAGGCGTGAACGGGCTGTGCGGGGCGAAGGTCGCCAGCTCGAGGAAGAACGGGCGGTGCGCGGCAACCGAGCCGTTGATGAAGCCGACGCCCCGGTTCGCGAGCACGTCGGTGAGATAGTCGGCGGGCTGGTGGCCGTAGCTCACGAGCGTGCCGTTCTGATTGAGCGTGTAGTTGAACTCGGAGTAGCCCAAGCCGGCGACATCCCATTCGTTCCAGCCCGGCGGGACATAGGTGTCCGGAACCGGCGCTCCGCCCGGGACCTGCAGGTAGCCGTTGAGGAACTTGCCCATCAGCCCGGTTTCGTAGCCCCGGCGCTGGAGCGCGTTCGCGAAGGTGTGATTCTGCTCGCCGTGGGCGTAGAAGGCGCCGAAGCCGCCTTGCGGCCCGACGTTGTCGAACACTCCCGTGGTATGGGGGAAGTCGCCGGTGAAGATCGATGACCGGGACGGGCAGCACAGCGAATCCGAGACGAAGTAGTTCTTGAAGGTGAGTCCGGCCCGCTGCATCGCCTGCACGTGGGGCATGTACCGGAGCAGGTTCATCGAGAGGTCGTCGGTCAGCACGAAGACGATGTTCGGACGGGTTGCCGGGATGCCCACCGTGGACTTGGGCTGACGACGCGGGGCGGTGTGACGGCGCGGGGCGGTGTGACGACGCGGATCGCGGCGCGCGTTGGCGCTCTGCAACGACAGACCGAGGCCTACGCCGAGCCCAGCGATCACCAGCAGCACAGCGAGACGCCGCGTACGGATTTGGTTAAGGAGCATGAGGAGCTGGCGCTTCACGATGACCTGGAGACGATGAGGGATCAGCCGTGCGCGGCTCGTGCTTCGTGCGCTTCATCGGCGCTCCTCGACGGTGGTGCAGTGTAGCGACGGACCCGCTCCTCAGATGATTGAACCGGCGCAGCTTTAGCGTGGCTAAGCGGGCGCCCCGTCCAGTAGCGAACAGCTGAGCGCAGCCAGAGGTGCGCTGGAGCCGGGAGCGCGACGAACGCTACGGGCGGGCGGGATGGACGCTACGGGCGGGGCGTGATGAACGCTACGGGCGGGGCGCGATGAACGGCTTGACGAGGCCGCGGATGGCCTCGTGCGTGGCGTGGGCGTCGTTGAGCGGAAGCGCGCTATCGGGCATCAACACGAACGAGGCGCCCAATCGCAGCGCCACCTCGGCCAGCAGCGCGGGATCCCCGCCGAGTAGCTCGCCCGCCTCCTGCCCGGTCCGGATCTGCTCGATCAGGAACGCGCGGACGAGCCTGAACACGGCGCTGTCGTCGCGCGTGAGCTCGACCAGCAGATCCTCCGGCTCGACCCGGGCCAGGCGCGCGAGCAGGGGATGCTCACGGATCAGCGCGAGCGTCGTGGTGCTCAGCGCGGCGATCCGGTCCTCCACCGCGGCGTCCGGGTCGATCGAGGCGGCGATCGTGGCCAGGCAGCGTCGGCATTCCCGGACGGCGAGGGAATCGACGAGTGCCTCCTTGCCGCCGAACCGCCGGTACACCGTCATCCGGCCCACGCCGGCCCGGCGGGCGACATCGTCCATGGTCAGATTACGCAGGCCCGAGGCGCCGGCCAGGGCTAAGGCCGCGTCGAGAATCCGCTCGGAGATCGCGTCCTGCGCCGTCGTGACCGCGGGGTCGAAAGCCAGGGCCAGCCGTCGTGCGGCCTGGGGCGGCACGGCCCGATCCCTCTCAGGCGGCCAGGTTCGAGCGCGGTGGCCGGCTGGTCTCGGCCTCGCCCCCCAGGGGTCCGCGGGCGATCGCCCGGCGCCGGAGGCGCAGCTGGTCGGGGCCCATGATCCGCAGACGTCTTGGCATCACGGGCGTGAGCGTCCGCGTGAACTTACCCAGCCCGCGGAAGCTGAGCTCCTCGGTCCGCGACCACTCGATCCCCAGACGCTGCCTCAGCTCGGGTGCCATCAGGCCGATGCCTCCGACCCACAGCGAGTACGAGGCGGGGAGTCGCAGGACGCGCCACAGCGGATCGGGGATCGGGGGCAGCGGGTTGGCCGCGTGCTTGACGGAGCGAAGCACGCGGTCGACCGATTCGGTGCGGACCAGTGTGCCCTCCACCACGGAGTCGAAGTACTCGCGGAAGCCGTCCCAGGTCTCGGGCAGGTCGCGCTCGCGCACGCCCAGCAGGCGGCCCAGGCCGCGGTACTCGCGATAGAACGCATCGACCTCGGGGCGGCTCATCGGGCGGCCGTAGTGCGCGTGCCCGGCCACGTATGACTCGAGCAGCGTCGCGTGAACCCAGGCGTAGGCTTCGGGCTCGAGCGCGTAGTAGCGCTCCCCGTCCTCGCGGACCCCGGTGAAACCCTTGTGCATGGCGCGCAGTCGCCGGCCGGTGGCGATCGCGTCGTGCCCGCCGTAGACGATCAGGCTGACGTAATCCAGCGTCCGCAGGAGGCGGTCCCACGGGCGCTCCTCGAAGTCGGAGAAATCGCGCACGCCGGCGCCGACGGTCGGATGGGCGACCTGGAGCAACAGGGGATAGAGCATCACCAGGTACAGGCGGGCGTCGCTGGCCGAGCGCCAGGTCATCGATTCGGGGCCGACGAGCAGCCTCTCGGCCTCGGCCTCGGTGGGGAAGAGGGATCCGGTCGTGCCGGTCGTAGCTGTCATATGATACGCAGAGTACCAGTTTCGTACCATGGATCCCAGTTCCACTTGCTGCCAAGTAAGATCGGCGCAGACATGGCAGCCGGCATCGAAACGACCCGAGGAGCCCGATGAGCATCCAGACGCTGACCGACGAGCAGCGCGCCTTTGTCGAGACGATTCGCGACTTCGCCCAGCGCGAGTGCGGCACCCGCGAGCAGCGTGACCGGCTTACCGAGCACGGCGCCGAGCCCCACAACCAGGAGCTCTACGAGAAGATCGCCGGCCTCGGCTGGCTCGGTGTGGCGATCCCCGAGCAGTACGGTGGCTCGGGGGGCGGTGCGGTCGACATGTGCCTGCTCTGTGAGGAGTTCGCGCGTGGCCTGATCCCGATGGGCTTCTTCTCGGTCAGCATGATCACCGCGGGCGCCGTCGAGCGCTTCGGCAGCGATGAGCTCAAGCAGGAGATCCTCGGCGGCGTGGCCGGCGGGCGAGTCGAGTGCGTCGCCATGTCCGAGCCCGAGGCGGGATCCGACGTGGGCAACCTGTCTTGCCGTGCCGAGCGCTCGAATGGGGGGTACGTGATCAACGGTCAGAAGACCTGGATCACCGCCGCGCACGCGGCCGACCACATCCTGCTGGTCTGCCGGACCGACCGCAACGGCAACAAGCACGAGGGCCTCAGCATGATCTCGGTGCCGACCGACCTGGACGGGATCGACATCCGCGGGATCGACACGATGGGCGGGCGCGAGGTCAACGACATCTTCTTCACGGACTGTCACGTGCCGGCCGAGCGGCTGGTCGGCGAGCAGGACAAGGGCTGGATGCAGCTGATGGCCGGTCTCAACCACGAGCGCCTGATCATCGCGGCGCAATCGCTGGGAATGGCCCAGCGCGCATTCGATGACGTGCTGGCCTACGTCAAGGAGCGCAAACAGTTCGGCAAGCCGATCGGCAGCTTCCAGGTGTTGCGCCACCGTCTCGCGGACCTGGCCACGGAGATCGAGGCCACGCGCCTGCTGATCTACGACACCGCCGCTCGCGTCGACGCCAACCCCGGCACCCTATTTCCCCGTGAGGCCTCGATGTGCAAGCTCAAGGCCTCCGAGACGGCCAAGCTGGCCACGCTGGAGGGCGTGCAAATGATGGGCGGCTACGGCTACGCGGTGGAGTACGACATGGAGCGCCAGCTGCGCACGGCCGTGGTGACGACGATCTACGGCGGGACCAGCGAGATCCAGCGGGACATCATCTCCAAGACGCTGGGGCTGTAGGGCCTATTGGCAACTGCGAGTCCCAATCAGGAAGGCAGGCTGAGCATCATGCAGGTCACCGTCGCAGGAGCGCACGGTCAGATCGCGCGGCGACTCGTGCGCCGCCTGAGTCAGCGCGGCGACACCGTGGTCGGGCTGATTCGCAACCCCGCGCACATCGATGAGCTGGTGGCGCTCGGGGCGCGTCCGATGGTCTGCGATCTGGAGCGAGTCACCGTGGACGTGCTCGCCGAGACGGTGCGCGGCTCCGACGCCGTCGTGTTCGCGGCCGGCGCGGGAGCGGGAAGCGGCGCCGAGCGCAAGCTGACCCTGGACCGAGACGGCGCGATCAAGCTGCTCGCGGCGGCGAAGGCTGCGGGGGTGCCGCGCTACGTGATGATCAGCTCGGTCGGGGCCGAGGATCCTCCGGGCGGGGACGACGTGTTCAGCGTCTATTTGCGGGCGAAGGCTCAGGCCGACGAGGCGTTGATGAACAGCGACCGCGAGTGGACGATCCTGAGGCCGGGCCGCCTCATCGACGACCCGGGCACCGGTCTGGTCCGGATCGACCCGACGCCGTTTCGCGGCGAGGTCCCCCGCGACGACGTGGCGGCCGTGCTCGATGCGGTCCTTCACGAGCCTGGCGCCAACGGACGCGTGCTCTATGTCAACGGGGGCGAGGATCCGGTGGAGCAGGCGCTCCGCCAGGCGTTGGGCGGCTAGGCAGCCCGGCGGTAGATGCTGACCACGGCCGCGCCGCCGAGGCCGATGTTGTGCTGGAGGGCAACCTCGACGTTGTCGACCTGGCGCCTATCCGCCTGACCGCGGAGCTGCCAGGTCAGCTCGGAGCATTGAGCCAGGCCGGTCGCGCCGAGGGGGTGGCCCTTTGAGATCAGGCCGCCGCTCGGATTGACGACCGGACCTGACCCGCCGTAGGTGGTGGCCTGGGCCTCCACGAGCTTGTGGCCCTCGCCCTCGGCGGCCAGCCCGAGTGCCTCGTAGGTGATCAGCTCGTTGGCGCTGAAACAGTCGTGCAGCTCGATCACCTGGACGTCCTCGGGCCCGACCTGAGCCTCCTCATAGGCGATTTCGGCGGCCTTCTTGCTCATGTCGTAGCCGACGATCTTGATGCAGTCGGCCTCGGCGTCGAAGCTGCTGGTCAGGTCGGTGACCATCGCCTGCCCCGCGATCTCGATCGCGTGATCGCCGAGGTGGTGCTGATCGACGAAACGCTCGGAGGCCACGATCACGGCGGCGGCGCCGTCGGAGGTGGGGGAGCACTGGAGCTTGGTCAGGGGCTCGTGGATCATCGGGGCGTCCCTGATCTGCTCGAGCGTGTACTCGGTCTGGAACTGGGCGAACGGATTGTTGACGGAGTGCTTGTGGTTCTTCCACCCGATCCAGACGTAGTGCTCGGGCTTGGAGCCGTACTTCTCCATGTGGTCGCGGCCAGCATTGCCGAACATCTGGGGCGCGAACGGCGAGCTCTCCGGATCCCGGATCTCGAACATGCGGGCGAAGTGCTTGTCCATCGCCGGCGTGCGGTCGGTGTACTTCATCCCCAGCGAGCCGCGCTCCATCTTCTCGAAGCCGATCGCCAGCGCGCAGTCGACCAGGCCGCCCTTCACGGCCTGGCGGGCGAGGAACAGCGCGCTCGAACCGGTCGAGCAGTTGTTGTTGACGTTGACCACCGGGATTCCGGTCAATCCCAGGCCGTAGACCGCGCGCTGGCCGTAGGTCGAGTCGCCATAGACATAGCCGGCGTAGGCCTGCTCGACCGCGTCATACGGGATGCCGGCATCCGCCAGCGCCTTCTCGCCGGCCTCTCTGGCCCAATCCGGGTAGTCGCCCTCCTTGCTGCCCGGCTTGTCGAACTTGGTCATCCCGACGCCGATCACGTAGGTCTTGCTGGCCATCCCGCTCTCCTATCGGTTGTATGGGGCCGCCTGCTGCACGGCCGGAAGTGCCAACAAGGCCGCCCGGCGGCGTCTTGGGCAGGTCCTAGGTCGTCATGCCACCGAACTGGCCGCCGGTGATGTTCAACACCTGCCCGTGGACGTAGTTGGCCCACGGCGAGCAGAGGAAGAACACCCCGCCGGCGGCTTCGGCCGGCGTCCCGGGGCGTCCGAGAGGGATCAGCATCGGCGCCATCCCGCGGAGCTGCTCGGGGATGCCGAGCTGGACCTTCTCCCCGCCGATCTCCATCACGTTCGAGGCCTCCTTGGGCGCCGTCAGACGGGTCTCGATGTAGCCGAACGCGACGGCGTTGACGTTGATCTTGAACTGGCCCCATTCCTTGGCCAGGGTTCTGGTCAGGCCGACGACCGCCGCCTTCCCGGAGGAGTAGTTGGCCTGTCCGGCGTTGCCCATGGTCCCGGAGATCGAGGAGACGTTGACGATCTTGCGAAACACCTCACGTCCCTCCTCGCGCTCCTGCTTGGCCGGCTCGCGCATGTGCGGGGCGACGGCCCGGCACATCCGAAACGGGACGATCGAGTGGATGTCGAGCATCCTCTGGAACCACTCATCACTCATCTTGTGAATCGGGGCGTCCAGCGTGTAGCCGGCGTTGTTGACCAGGATGTCGACCTTGCCCCACTCGTCGACCACCTTCTGAACGAGTTGATCGCAGACGCCATCCTGGGTCAGGTCGCCGGCGAACACCAGCGTGTCGCCGGCGATCTCGCTCGCCGTCTGCTCGGCGACGTCGCCGTCGAGGTCGTTGATCAGGACCTTGGCACCCTGCTCGGAGAGGAGCTCGGCGGTGGCCCGGCCGATCCCGCGCGCCGAGCCGGTGACGATCGCCACCTTCCCGTCGAGGACTGTCATGTTTGTGCCTTTCGTTCGCCGGTCGGATCGCGGGATCATGCCAGGCGGCGAAAGGAAGGCGCTGCTACTTCAGCGTCACGTGCGTCGTCTTCCTGGTCTTGTTGTGAGCCCTGTCGGTCACCGTCGCGGTGATCGTGATCTTCACCTTCTTATGCGCGCGGAGCAGGGCGGCCAGGATCTTCGCCCCGTTCCCCGACGGCGTGAGCGTCATCGTCTTACTGCCCGCGCCGGAGAAGCTGGCGTGGGTCGAGAACGGCGTCACCGTGTGGTGCTTGTGCTTGGAGAAGGTGACCGTAGTCCCCTTGATGCTCGCCGTGCTGGCCTCGTTGACGGAGATCTTGAGCTTCAACTGCACCTTGATGTGGCCGTGCTTTCGCTTGACCGACTTCTTGGTGATCGACAACGTCACCCTGGGCGGCGTCCGGTCCGGCGGGGTCGCGGTCCTGAGCGTCTGATCGGCTCCGAGGACCGTGCCGAAGTCGGTCCTGGCCACCGCGCGGTAGTGGATCGTCGTCGCCGGCGCGAGGCCGCCGATCGCGGCCGTGAACGCCGTCGCCGTGTCTGTCGGCTTGATCGTCTGCGGGGCGGTCGCCTGTCCGTAGGCGGTGCTCGGGCCGAACTCGAAGGAGACGCTGACCGGACCGCCCTGCGGGTTGACCGTCGCGTTCAGGGTCGCGCCGGTCGTGGTGACGGCGCTCGGGGTCCCGGCCACTGGCGGATCGCTCTGATACGCGTCGGAGAACAGCTTCGCGTTGCCCGGGGTGCCGTCGCTGAACAGGAAGAACGGAGTTCCCACAGCTCCCCCCTGGCAGGCGGCGCCGTCCCCGTTGAACGGGTTGGCGGTGCAGGCGGAGGAAATCGGCGCGCGGACCGCGTCGCTGGCGTTGGTGCCGACCGGCGCATTGTCCTTGAGGAAGAGGTTGGGAGTGGCGAAATGTCCGAACACGACCTGATTGTTGTTGTGCCAGCTCACGTACGGCGTGTTGCCCGAGAAGGTGATGTCGGCGCGGTCCCCGGTGCCGATCGGCAACCCGTTGTTGGCGATCACGAACTGGCTGCCCACCAGGTGGGCGACGAACACGCTGTTGTTGCCGGGGGCGGACTGCGACCCCTCGTCCCAGACCACCCAGGGTGAGGTCGGGGTGCCGGCCGTCATCGTGCCGCTTGTGACCCGGATGTCCTCGGCGTCCTGGTTGGGGTCGTTGTTGAGCGAGCAGCCGGCCTCGGCGCTCGCGCTGGCGCCACACAGCCCACCGCCGGCGGACGCGTCGAGCACGCCCTGGCCGGTGCGGCCCACAGCCACCCAGTTGAAGCCCCCATCCACCGTTCCGGTCGGCGGCGGCGTCGTGCTGGGCGCCACGCCCTTGGCCGCAAACACCATCTCATTGCTGTGCAGCCCCGACACCGCCGAGTTGTTCTGCTCGTACCAGACGACCCAGGGAACCGAGTCATTGGTCCCGGTGAAGGCGACATCGGGTTCGATCCCGTCACGAGTTCGGTCGACGTTGAGCGACGGGTCGGCGCCCAGTCGCTCGACCCCGACCTGCTGCCAGCAGAAGCCGCCGAGCGGGGCCGCGGCCGGGTTCGCAGGGGCCGGCTTGGTACCCGCAGGGCAGACGGTCGTCCCGGGACCGATCGGCTTGACCACGAAGATCTGGTTCTTGCCGGTGCCCGGGGCGCCCGCGCCAATCTCCTGCCAGGTCACCCACGGGCCCGGCTTGGTCGGATCGATCGCGGATCCTCCGGCGACCGATGGATTCTCGGCGTCCCGATCGGTATGGATGTTCAGCGACGGGACCGGCACGGACCCGGTGCCCGCGCCCCGGCTCTGGCCCCCGAAGATCCACTTGTCCTGGTTCACGTCGCCGATGTTGTCGAAGCGGCTGGCGAAGATGTTCTTGTGCGAGCCGAACGCGCTCACGTCCTCGTACCACGTCGCCCACGGCACGGTCCGGCCCGCTCCAGCGAAATCGATCGCGGGTACCTCTCCGTCCTGGCCCTGGTCGAAGTTGAGCGAGGCGCTGGATGGCGAGCCGTTCGACTTGCCGCCGACCGTGCCGATGCCCCTGGTCTTCCACGCGCCCGCCGCGAACGAGCGGACGAAGATCTGATCCGGTCCCGACGGGTTCTGGCGAAAGATCGCCCACGGAACCGCGGGCCCTCCAGCGGTCAGCGCGCCGCCGACGACATCGGCGTTGGTCGGATCGCTCAGGTCGACCGGATCGGACGGATTGATACCCGCCGTCGCGTCGCTGTTGACCTGCGTCCCGTTGGACGGCAGGCCCTGGAAGGCCGCCCAGGCGGAGCCCACCACCAACAGCGAGAGCGAGATTGCCAGCCACGCCAATCGTTTCCCCGGAAACCTTGGCATCGAACAGCCCTCCTCATCGTCCACGTGTGGCGTTTCATACACCCACCGGCCGCGCCGGTCAAGGGTGCCGCGCGGGCTCCGGCGGCGGGACGGCGGTAGAGTCCCGCGCGTCCTGGCGGCGTCCGCTGCGTAGCCGGCCCGGGCTACCAAAAATGAACGCAAAGGAATGGATCGCCGCCTACGCCGAGAAGCTCGGCACGACGCCGCCGAGCCCGCAAGAGTTCGCCGTGCTGCTTGACGTCGCCGGGGTCGCGGCCCATTCCTCCGAGCGCGTGGCGGCGCCTGTCTCGTGCTGGGTCGCCGCGCGGGCGGGAGTCACCCCCGAGCAGGCGCTGGCCGCCGCGCGCGAGCTGGTCCCCGCCGGCGATCAGGCAACTACGGACCGGGGGCGGGGATGAGCGCGAACGAATCTGAGTCGACCGCGGACCGGGGGCGGGGATGAGCGAGAACGAGTCTGAGTCAGCCGCGGACCGGGGGCGGGGATGAGCGCGAACGAATCTGAGTCGACCGCGGACCGGGGGCGGCGCGAACATGAGATCGTCCTGTTCGGGGCGACCGGGTTCACGGGTCAGCTGACCGCCGAGTACCTCGCCCGCAACGCGCGGCCGGGCACGCGCTGGGCGCTCGCCGGCCGCAACCTCCAGAAGCTGGAGGGAGTTCGCAGCAGACTCGCCGAGATCGACCCCGGGCTGTCCGAGCTCCCGCTCATGCAAGCCGACGTCACCGATCTCGATTCGGTCCGGGCGGTGGCCGAGTCGACCAAGGTGGTCATCACCACGGTCGGCCCCTATATCCACTACGGCGAGGCGCTGGTCGCGGCCTGTGCCACCGCCGGCACCGACTATGTCGATCTGACCGGCGAGCCTGAGTTCGTCGACAGCATGTGGCTGGCCTACCACGAGCAGGCGCAGCGCAGCGGCGCGCGGATCATCCACAGCTGCGGCTTCGACTCGATCCCCTACGACCTAGGCGTGCTGTTCACCGTAAATCAGCTGCCCGAGGGCGTGCCGATTCACATCGATGGCTTCGTCCGGGCGGGGGGCACCTTCTCGGGCGGCACCTACCACTCGGCGGTTCACATCATGGGCCGGCTGCGTCAGGGCGCCGCCGTGGCCAAGCAGCGCAAGCGACTCGAGCAGCGACCCGCCGGTCGCACGGTCAAGGGCGCCAGCGGCGCCCCGCATCGCGACTCGGACGCGGGTGGATGGGTGATGCCGGCGCCGACGATCGACCCGCAGCACGTGCTGCGCTCCGCCCGCGCGCTCGATCGCTACGGGCCGGACTTCTCCTATGGCCATTACCTCGTGCTGGGCAAGCTGCCGATGCTGGCGGGCTTCGCGGTCGGCGCCGGCGGCCTGATCGCCGCCGCGCAGCTCGGCGCCACGCGCAAGCTGCTGCTGAGGCTCAAAGACCCCGGGGACGGCCCGACGCCGGAGCAGCGTGAGAAGGCCTGGTTCAAGGTCAAGTTCGTGGGCGAGGGCGGCGGCGAGCGCGTGGTCACCGAGGTCAGCGGCGGCGACCCCGGCTACGGCGAGACCTCGAAGATGCTGGCCGAATGCGCGCTCTGCCTCGCCCATGACGACCTGCCCGAGACGTCTGGGCAGGTCACAACGGCGGTGGCCATGGGCCAGGCGCTGATCGACCGGCTCGTGCGCGCCGGGATCGAGTTCCGCGTGCTTCAGGGCGGGCGGCCATGACGCTCACTCCGGCCGAGGCGATCGACGCGGTCAATGAAGTCTTCGGCCGCCATCCCGGCTACCGGGCCCTGCACGCCAAGGGGCTGGTCTGCCGCGGCAGCTTCACCCCGGCCCCGGAGGCCGCGGAGCTGACCCGAGCCGCGCACATGCGCAGCGGCGAGCTTCCCGCGACCTTCCGCTTCTCCAATGGCGGCGGCGACCCGCATCACCCGGACTGGATGCCCGATCCCCGCGGGATGGCGGTCAAGCTGTACCTCCCGGACGGGTCGCGGACCGACATCGTCGCGGTCTCCTCGCCGCGGTTCCCGGTGAAGACCCCGGAGGCCTTCATCGAGCTGATCAAGGCTCAGGGCGCCGGTGCGCGGGCGCCGCTGAAGATGGCCCGGTTCCTGGCCCGCCACCCGGAGGCGCTGCGCAATCTGCCCGTGCTCGCCCCGACGCTGCTGCCCCGGACCAGCTACGCCGGGATCACCTACTACGGCATCCACGCGTTCAGATGGATCGATGACACCGGCTCCGAGCGGTATGTGCGCTACACGCTGCTGCCCGAGTTCACCGCAGCGAAGCTGTCCCCGCGCGCCGCCAAGCGCCGGGACCCCGACTACCTCCAGCAGGATCTGCGCGACCGCTTCTCCGCCGGACCCGTGCGCTTCACGCTCGAGCTGCAGATCGCCGGCCCCGGGGATCCGGTCGACGATCCGAGCGCCGCCTGGCCGAAGGGTGGCCGCCGCGTGAACGCCGGCCGCCTCGAGATCACCGGGCTCGACACCGAACGCGAGACCGGCGACGACGTGCTCGTGTTCGACCCGAGCCGGGTGATCGACGGGATCGAGTTGTCCGACGACCCGGTTCTGCGCTTCCGGGGTCCCGCCTATTCGGAGTCGATCGCGCGTAGGATGCGTGGCTGATGGCGTCGTCGAAGTGGACCGCAGCGGACATTCCCGACCTCAGTGGCCGGGTGGCTGTGGTGACCGGAGCCAATAGCGGCTTGGGCGCGATCACCGCCCGCGAGCTGGCCCGCAAAGGCGCCAAGGTGATCGCCGCTTGCCGAAACACCAGCAAGGGCGAGCAGGCCGTGGCCGACATCCGCCGGGACGCCCCCGGCGCCGATGTGACCGTCTCGGCGCTCGATCTGTCCGACCTGGCCTCGGTGCGGGATTTCGTCCAGCGCACGGCGGCCTCCCACGAGCGAATCGACCTGCTGGTCAACAACGCGGGCGTGATGGCGCCGCCGCGGCGCACGACCAAGGACGGCTTCGAAAGCCAGTTCGGCACCAACCACCTCGGCCACTTCGCGCTCACCGGGCTGCTGCTCGAGCGGATCCTGGCCGCGCCCGATCCGCGCGTGGTCACGCTCTCCAGCGGGGCCCACCGGCTCGGCAAGATCACCTTCGACGACCTCCAGCGCGAGCGCAGCTACAACAACTGGACGGCCTACGGGCAGTCGAAGCTGGCCAACCTGATCTTCGCCTTCGAGCTGCAGAAGCGCGCCACCGCGGCCGGCAGCCCGCTGCGCAGCATGGCCGCGCACCCCGGCTACGCCGCCACCAACCTGCAGTTCGCCGGGCCCGGCAAGTTCTACGAGAAGGCGATCATGCTGGTGGGCAACAAGGTGATCGCCCAGAGCGCCGAGATGGGCGCGCTGCCGACGCTCTATGCGGCCACGGTCCCCGACCTGCCCGGCGGCTCGTTCGTCGGGCCGGACGGACTGGGCGAGCAACGCGGCTACCCGCACGTGGTCGGCGCCGCCGGCAAAGCCTATGACGAGGAGACGTGGCGGCGCTTGTGGGAGGTCTCGGAGGAGCTCACGGGCGTGCGGTTCGAGTTTCCGGCCGTCACCGCGGCTTGAGCACCGGTCCGCCGGAGAATCCTGACCCACTGCGCGGGGCGTCCCTGCGGAGCGCACCGCGCGGGGCGTTCCTGCGAAGCGAGGGGCCGGCGGCGCTGGAATGGGCGGCGCGGTACCTGGAGGAGGTCTCGCAGCGGCCGGTGCTCGCGCAGGTCAAGCCGGGGGAGATCCGGGCGCGCCTCCCGTCTTACCCGCCGTCGGACCCCGAGCCGTTCTCGGCCCTGCTGCGCGATCTCGACGAGATCATCGCGCCCGGCCTGACGCACTGGCAGCACCCACGATATTTCGGCTATTTCGCCACCAGCGCGTCCGAGCCGGCGATCCTGGCCGAGCTGCTGGCGGCGACGATCAACTCGGTGGCGATCTTGTGGCGCACCGCTCCGGCGGCGACCGAACTCGAAGGCGTCGTGCTCGATTGGGTGGCTCAGCTGCTCGGCCTACCCGCCGGTTGGCACGGACACATCGAGGACAGCGCGTCGACGTCAACGCTGGCGGCGCTGATCGCCGCCCGTGAGGCCACCGGCCGTGACCTGGTCGTCTGCTCAGACCAGGCGCACTCGTCGGTCGAGAAGGCGGCCCGGATGCTGGGGATGCGCCTGCGCAAGGTCGGCTGCGACAGCGCTTACCGGCTGGACGTCGGTGCTCTGGGACCGCTCGATGACGCGGCCGCGCTGGTGGCCACCGTCGGGACCACGGCGAGCACCTCGGTCGACCCGGTGCCGTCGCTCGCCGACGCCTGCGCGCGTTCGGGGACGTGGCTGCACGTCGATGCCGCCTACGCGGGCACGGCGATGGTCTGTCCCGAGCACCGCTGGGCGTTCGCCGGGGTCGACCGCGCCGACTCGCTCGTCGTCAACGCGCACAAATGGATGCTCACGCCGATGGACTGCTCGCTGCTGTGGACGCGGCGCCCAGATGACTTCCGCGCCGCCTTCAGCCTGATCCCCGAGTACCTGCGCACGCCCGACGCGGAGGACGCCCTGTCGATCAGTGAGTACGGCCCGGCACTCGGACGGCGCTTTCGCGCGCTGAAGCTGTGGGCGGTGCTGCGCTGCCACGGGCGCTCCGGGCTGCAGGAGCACGTGCGCCGCGGGGTCGCGCTGGCCGCCGCATTCGAAGAGTGGGTCGCTGCCGATCCCGACTGGGAGCTGTGCGCGCCGCGGCCGTTCTCGCTGGTCTGCTTCCGCTTGAAGGGCCCGGACGAGCGCAACCGGGCGCTACTGCAAGCGGTGAACGCCGACGGCGAGATCTTCATCTCACACGCGGTCCTCGACGGGCGCTATGTGTTGCGGCTGGCGGTCGGCCAGATGAGCACGACTATCGAGGAGGTGCGGTTGGCCTGGAATGTGCTGAATCGTTTGAAATAGGTCTTGTTTGGTTGCAGAGCGCGGTTGCACGATGTGGCCGTGGACCCACGGGCTGCAGAAACTTGCGCTATGCGAAAGGAACTGCAGATCAGCCGGGTCGCTCGAAGGCAACAGGGGGTGATCACCGCCCGGCAGCTGTCGACCCTGGGGGTGACCGCAAGCGCGATCACGCGCTGGCTGCGGCGCGGTCGCCTGTACCGCAAGCACCGCGGTGTGTACGCGGTCGGACGCGAGGAGCTCTCGACGGAGGGCCGCCTCCTCGCCGCCGTCTACGCCATCGGCGAGGACGCCTTCCTGGACGACGTGTCAGCCGCGCACGTCTGGGGCTTCTGGCCGTATCTGAAGGACGGCGACCCGGTTCATGTGCTGGTCGCGCGTCAAATCCGGCCGCGGGCTGGAATCCGGGTGAGAGCGGTCAGCGAGATCGACCGCCGGGACACGACGAAGCGCTACGGCATCCCCGTGGTCACGCCGGCTCGGGCGCTTCTCGGCATGGCCGCCACCCTCCACAGCGACAAGGCGCTGAGACGCGCCGTCCACGAGGCGGAAGTGCAGCGCTGGATCACGCACCGCAAGCTCCAGAAACAGATCGAGCGAAGCCCCGACAGCGCGGCGGCCAAGCGCCTCGCGGAGATCATCGCGCCCGGGCCGACGCCTACGCGGTCGGGTGACGAGGACGAGGTAGTCGAGCTGATCCGACGACACGGGTTGCCCCGGCACCTGACGAACACCGGCATCCCCGGCCTGCCGTCGTGGATCGAGGTCGATGTCCATTTCCCGGACCACGGTCTCGTGATCGAGGTCGACAGCCCCTTCCACGACACGCGGATCCGGCAGAAGGACGATGCCGACAAGCAGGCCATCATCGAGGCGCACGGCCTCCGGGTCATGCGCCTGCGCAAGGTCGACGCGTCTCCCGCCAACGAGCCGGCGACGGTCGCGCGAATCCGGCGGCGCCTGAATCCGGCGTCGCCTGAATCCGGCGGCGCCTGAATCCGGCGGCGCCTGAATCCGGCGGCGCCTGAATCCGACGGCGCCTGAATCCGACGGCGCCTGAATCCGGCGCGATCCGGCGGCGCTACTTGAGCTCGGCTGAGGTCTTGCCGAGCAGCAGCCGCGCGACGATCAGCAACTGGATCTGCTGGGTGCCCTCGAACAGGTCGAGGATCTTGGCGTCGCGGGCCCACTTCTCCAGCAGCTCGCCCTCGCCGAAGCCGACGCTGCCGCACAGCGCGACGCAGCGCAGGGCGATGTCGGTGCCGGTGCGCCCCGCCTTGGCCTTCGCCATCGAGGCCTGCAGCGAGTTGGGCTTCTTGTTGTCGGCCATCCAGGCGGCCTGCAGGGTCAGCAGGCGCGCGGCCTCCCAGTCGGACTCCATCGCGATGAACTCCGATGCGGCCGCAGGCTGGGTGTTCGCGGGGGCGTCGTAGTCGATCTCGATGCCGGCCTCGGCCATCAGCTCGCGCGTTCGCTCGAGGCAGGCCCGGGCCACGCCGACGGCCATCCCGGCCACGAGCGGGCGGGTGTTGTCGAACGTCTGCATCACGCCGGCGAAGCCGCGCTTGGCGTCGATCTCGGGGCTGCCCAGGAGGTTGTCCTTGGGGACGCGGCAATCCTCGAGGCGGAAGTTCGCGGTGTCCGAGGCGCGGATCCCCAGCTTGTGCTCGAGCCGGTCGAGCTTCAGCCCGGGGTTGTCGCGCTCGACGACGAACGACTTGATCGCCGGCCGGCCCTGCGAGCGGTCGAGCGTGGCCCAGACCACGATCAGCTCGGCCCGGTCGCCGGAGGTGACATAGATCTTCTCGCCGTTCAGCACGTAGTCGTCGCCGTCGAGGACGGCCGTAGTGCGGATCGCGGCGGAATCGGAGCCCGCCTCGGGCTCGGTGATCGCCATCGCCGCCCACTTGCCACCGAAGCGCTTCAGCTGCTCGTCGTTCGCCACAGCGCCGATCGCCGCCTGCCCGAGGCCCTGGCGCGGCATCGCCAGCAGCAGCCCGACGTCACCCCAGCACAACTCGATCAGACCGAGCAGGCTGGCCATGTTGCTGCCATTGCGGTTGCCGGTCTCGGGCTTGGCGCCGTTGCCTTCGCTGCCGCTGGAGCCCGCCCCCACCGTGCCGGCGCCGGCGCCGCCGAGCGCGCCCGACTCGTTCATGCCGTCGATCAGCGCGGCGAGCATGTCGAGCTCCTTCGGGTAGGTGTGCTCCTCGCTGTCGTACTTGCGCGAGTGCGGGCGGAACACCTCCGTGGCCACCTGGTGCGACTGGCTGACCAGCATGGTGAACTTCTTGGGGATCTCGAGATTGATCATCAGGCCACCAGCGCTCCTTCCATCATGCCCGCGGCTCGCAGGTCGCGGTACCAGCGCTCCACTGGATGCTCCTTCGTATAACCGTGTCCGCCGAGCAGCTGCACGCCGTCGGAGCCGATCGCCATTCCGCGCTCGGCGCACAGCCTCCGGGCCAGCGCGACCTCCCGGCTGAACGCCAACCCCTGGTCGACCCGGGCGGCGGCGCGATAGGTGGCCAGGCGCATGCCCTCGAGCTCGATCGCCACGTTGGCCACGTTGAAGGCGACCGCCTGGCGGTTGGAGATCGGCTCGCCGAAGGCGATGCGGTCGTTGACGTAGGGGATCAGGTAGTCGAGCACGGCCTGGCCGGTGCCCACCGCGAGCGCGCACCACCCGAGGCGGCCCAGCTGCACGCACTCGGCGTAGACCTCACGCGAACCCTCGCCGAGCAATGCCCCGGCGGGCACATGAACGCCGTCGAGGATCAGCCTTCCCGTTCCGGCGGCCCGCACGCCCATCCCGGGGTCGGGCTCGACGCTCAGCCCCGCCGTCTTCGACTCGACGATGAACAGCCCTGGGCTGCCATCCTCGAGTGCCGCCCCGATCACGAACACCTCGCCGTCGGAGGCACGCGGGACCATCGACTTGACGCCGTCCAGCACGTAGCCATCCCCACGCCGGTGGGCGACGGTCTTCAGCACGAACGGGTCGAAAAGCGGGCGCGGCTCGAGCAAGGCCAGTGCGGCGGCTGGGACGTTGTCGCCGACGAACTCCGGCAAGTAGGTGGCCTGCTGCTCGCCATCGCCCCACAGGCTGAGGGCGGTGGAGACTCCGGCCGGTGCGAGACAGGCCAGCGCGATCCCCATATCCCCCTGGGCCAGCGCCTCGCTCATCAGCACCGAGGTCACGGCTGAGCGCTCGGGGACGGCGCCGCCGAGCTCCTCCGGCACGCCCACCATGGTCAAGCCGAGCTCGTTTGACTGCGCGAGCAGCTCGGGCGGCGTGGCGCACGCCTCATCGGCGGCGGACGCGACGGTCCGCAGCTTGGACAGCGCAAAGTCACGTACCGACTCGGAGAGCATCTGCTGCTCGTCGGACGGGTTCAGGTCGAACAGGTCGCTGGGCCGAACGCGCGGTTGACGGGCCGGGCTCGAGAGCTTCTGCGCCGCGGCGAACGTCCGCCCGGCGCTGGCGGCCGTGCGCATCGTGGTCTTGGACGCGCTGTGGAGGAAGCGCTCGGTCGGCACGCGCAGGCCGAAACGGTCGACCAGGCCGGAGGAGGCGAGCCGGTTCAGCGCGCGCAAGCCGACGGCCATGCTGCGCTCGGCCATGTTCTGTTCAGTGGGCATGCAGCGTATCCCTATTCGTTGTGACGTCGTTCGGTGTAATCCTGAACGGAGTCGTATATATAAGCGGAATCTAGTGGGTAGCGCCTGAACGTCACCCATTCGGTGGGATCTTCGGAGGGCCCACCAGGGATTCGGTGGGATCTTCGGTGGGGCCCAGCAGGGATTCGGTGGGATCTTCGGTGGGGCCCACCAGGGATTCGGTGGGATCTTTCGCTGGGGCCCCACCAGCGTCTTATGCGGTTCTTACGTGCGCCGCGTCATGCTGGCGAGATGCGCGTGTTGATCGCCGAGGACGAACGCAGGCTGGCAGATGCGATCGCGCGCGGACTGCGACGCGAGGGAATGGCGGTCGACCTGGCTCCGGATGGCGCCGACGCGGTGATCAAGGCTCGGGTGGTCCGCTATGACGTGCTGGTGCTCGACCGGGATCTGCCCGGCATCCACGGCGACGAGGTCTGCCGGACGGTGCGCGGCGAGCGACCGGAGACCGGGATCTTGATGCTGACCGCGGCGGGGGCGCTGGAGGATCTCGTCGAGGGCTTGTCCCTCGGCGCCGACGACTACCTGGCCAAGCCATTTCGCTTCGCCGAGTTGGTCGCGCGGATCCGGGCGCTGGGGCGGCGATCGAGCCCGAGCCGTCCGCCCGTGCTCGGTCACGGCGATCTGGAGCTCGACCCGGCGCGTCGCAGCCTGACTCGGGCCGGGCGCGGGATCGAGCTGGCGCGCAAGGAGTTCGGCGTGCTCGATGCGCTGATGTCCGCGCAGGGCGCGACCGTCTCGGCCGAGGAGCTGCTGGAGCGGGTCTGGGACGAGCAGACCGATCCGTTCACGAACGTGGTGCGGATGACGATCATGACGCTCCGACGCAAGCTCGGCGAACCAGCGGTCATCGAAACGGTGATCGGCGTCGGCTACCGGATGAAGTGATGGCCCGGCCGTTCAGCAGGCTGCGCTCGGCCGGTCCCGCGCCGACGATCCGGCTGCGGCTGACGGTCGCCTACGGGTTGCTCTTCCTGATCACCGGCGCCGTCCTGCTGACGATCGGATACGCGCTCGTGCGTCACAACCTCGACGCACGTTACGACTTCCGGACGGCGCTGCGGCGGCTCGGACTCGCGCCACCGACCGCTCCGCCGTTCAGCGGGCGCCCGCTCGTGTTCGGCCCCGGCTCGCCCGAGGCCGGTCTCGTGTCCGCGGTACGGGCCCAGATTCGCAGCGATGCCCTGCATCAGCTCGTGGTGGAGTATCTGGCCGCGCTCGGCGTGATGACGATGATCTCGGTCGGCGCGGGGTGGCTGCTGGCCGGACGCGCGCTGCGGCCCCTACGCGAGATCACCGCGACCGCGCGACGCGTCTCCGGCGAGAATCTGGGCGAGCGGATCGGGCTGGTCGGACCGGCCGACGAGCTCAAGGAGCTGGCCGACACCTTCGACGGGATGCTCGGTCGGCTCGACGCCGCCTTCGCCAGTCAGCGGCATTTCGTGGCCAACGCCTCGCACGAGCTGCGCACCCCGTTGGCGATCATGCGCACCGAGGTTGACGTCACACTGGCCGACCCGGACGCCGGCGGCGTCGAGCTGCGGGGGATGGGCGAGGCTGTGCGCGAGACGGTCGACCGCTGCGAGCGGCTGATCGAGAGCCTGCTGGTGCTCGCGCGCTCCGAGGCCGTGACCGGTCGCGACGAGTCGGTCGACCTCGCCGCGCTGGCCGGCGACTGCATCACCGATCTGCGCGCCCGGGCGGAGGACGCGCAGATCCGGGTGGCGGCCGAGCTCGCGCCGGGTTGGGCGCACGGCGAGCCGCGCCTGCTCGAGCGGATGATCGCCAACCTGATCGACAACGGAATTCGCCACAACCAGGCTGGCGGTTACCTCGAGGTCTCGACGCTGACGCGGGACGGCGAGGTGGTGCTACGCGTCCGCAACGGGGGGGCGGTGATCGCCGCCGGCGAGGCGGCGAGGCTGACCGAGCCCTTCCGCCGTGTCGATCGCGCCGGCGAGGGCTTCGGCCTGGGCCTCTCGATCGTGCGGTCGGTCGCCGAGGCCCACGGCGGATCAATCGGCCTGGGCGCTCCGCCCGATGGGGGACTCGAGGTGACGATCGTGCTGCCCGCCGACCGGGCAGCGGGGAATGTTGTCGTCGGACGAAGGTCTCGGGCGCTTACGAAGAGCTGACGTCCGGCGCGCTACAACCGCGCCAACGCCCTTCGCAGGCTCGCAGCACCGGGCAGCCAACCTCCCAGGAGCAAACACTGATGCCTTTCCATGCAGTTCTGTTGTCGCGCCGGACGCTCGGCGCTCTCGCCGTCTCGCTCGCGCTCGTCGTCGGGCTCAGCGCCTGCGGCTCGTCTTCTTCCTCCGCCACGGCGGCGGCCTCGGCGTCAGGGAGCGCGGGAGGGACCTCGGGCGCTCAATACCAGGCCCGCTTGAACCTGGCCAAATGCTTCCGCTCGCACGGGCTCAACGTGCCCGATCCGACCAGCGGCACGGGCGGGGGCGGCGTCTTCCGCTCGCTGCGCGACTACCCGCAGGCGAAGGTCCAGGCGGCGATGCAGGCCTGCCGGAGTTACTTCTCGCAAGCGTTCACGCGGCCCAACCTGACCCCCGCCCAGCGTCAGCAGGCGCAGCAGCGGCTGGTCAAGTTCGCTCAGTGCATGCGCTCGCACGGCGTCAACATCCCGGACCCGACTCCGGGCGGCGCCGGCGGCGGCTTCGGCTTCGCTCGTCAGTTCGGTTCGGTGGACCGCAACAGCCCCGCGTTCCAGGCGGCCAGCAAGGCCTGCGCCAGCCTCAGGCCTCGGTTCGGACGCGGCGGCGGCGGTGGACCGGGCGGACCGGGTGGACCTGGCGCGCCCGCGGGCGGGGGAGCCCCCGGTGCCTGAGCCCCCGACGCCCGGCCAGGCCAAGCGCCGGTCCACCCGACAGCGGATCGGCGCCGGGGTGGCCATAGTCACGGCGTCGGCGGTGGCGGTGGGCGTCGTGCTCGGCGCGGGCCCGTCCTCCAGCCAGGGCGCCAGCAAGCCCGCGAAGTCATCGGGCGCCGCGACGGTGGCCCGCCGCGATCTGGTCTCGACTGACTCCGAGTCGGGCACCCTCGGCTACGCGAACGCCCAGACCGTGTTCAACCGGCTCAGCGGCACGATCACCTCGCTCCCCACGGTGGGGAAGGTGATCAGCCCGGGGCAGCCCCTGTACCGAGTCGATGGAGCTCCGGTCGTGCTGTTCGACGGCGGCACGCCGGCGTTCCGGGATCTGTCGGCCGGCGTCGGCAACGGACTCGACGTCCAGGAGCTCAAGTCGAACCTGAAGACGCTCGGGTTCGATCCCGGTCATCAGATCACCGTCAACCAGACCTTCGACGCGGCGACCACCGCCGCGGTGGAGCGCTGGCAGGCCTCGCTCGGCCAGACCCAGACCGGCACGGTGACGCTCGGTCAGATCGTGTTCCTGCCCGGCCCGCAGCGGATCACCAAGGTCGACACCGTCCTCGGGTCAACCGGCGGCGCCTCGAGCGCCTCGACCGGGACGAGCACGACGTCTGGCGCCAGCACCGTCGTCGCCCCACGGGCCGAGTTCGTCTCCCTCACGACCAACGCGACGCCGTCGAGCACGACCTCGACCACGCCTGCCACGGGGTCGGGAAAGCCGTCGACCTGCCCCACCACCGCGGCCAGCGGCTCGGGCACCCAGACCCAGGCCATGCGCGCGACCGAGGCTAAGATCGCCGCGCTCTGCAGAGGTGGCACGGGCTCGACGTCGGTCACCTCGAAGCAGACGCTCGCGGCGCTGATCGCGCTGCTCAAGGCGGAGACGCTCCTCCTGCAGCGCAGCGCCTCGTCCACGGGCAAGACCGGCGGCAGCTCGAGCTCGGGGGTGTCCGGAGGCGGCCGCGGCGCCGGCGGAGGCACGGCGGGCACGGGCGCCTCGAGCGGCACCGGATCGTCCGGCGGTGGCGGTTCGACGCGCGGCGGCTCCGCGAGCGGCGGCAGCGGCGGCTCGGCCAGCGGCGGCAGCGGCGGCTCGGCCAGCGGCGGTTCGGCCAGCGGTGGCTCCACCAGCAGCGGCTCCACCAGCAGCGGCTCCGGGAGCGGCGGCTCCGCCAGCGGCGGCAGCGCCCAGGCGATCCTGCAGACCACCTCGACCCAGCCCGTCGTCACGGTGGACCTCGACGCCACCAAGCAGAGCGAGGCGGTCGTGGGCCAGCCGGTCACCGTCGAGCTGCCCAGTGGCGGCACCGTCGAGGGCAAGATCACCGGCGTGAGCCCGGTCGCCCAGAGCGCGAGCAGCAGCACGAGCAGCTCCTCATCGGGAAGTGGTGGAGGTGGCGGCAGCTCGTCCTCGAGCACGCCTTCGGCCACGGTCCCGGTCACGATCGCGCTGAAGGGACATCGCGCGGAGGCCGGGCTCGACCAGGCGGCGGTGAGCGTCAACTTCGAGCAGCAGGTCGAGAACAACGTCCTCTCGGTCCCGGTCACCGCCCTGCTGGCCACCTCCGGCGGCGGCTACGCCGTCCAGGAGGCGAGCGCCGGGCACCGCCTGATTCCGGTCACGCCCGGGTTGTTCGCGGCGGGATTCGTCCAGGTCTCCGGAGCGGGCATCTATCCGGGTCTGCAGATAACCGACTCGCAAGGATGAGCGCGGCGCTGCGCCTGCACGGCGTCGAGAAGGAATATGCCGGCGGCGTGTTCGCGCTGCGGGGAGTCAGCATCGAGATCGGCAGCGGCGAACAGGTCGCCGTCCTGGGGCCTTCCGGGTCGGGCAAGACCACGATGCTGACGATCCTCGGCACGCTCGAGCGACCGAGCGCCGGCACCGTCGAGGTGGCCGGCCGCGACGTGGTGAGTGCCTCCGACGCCCAACTGGCCGGGCTGCGGGCACACGAGATCGGATTCGTGTTCCAGAGCTTCCACCTCCAGGACTCGATGACCGCGGTCGACAACGTGGCCAACGGCATGCTGTACACCGGGGTCTCGATCAAGCAACGACGCGCCGCCGCGGTGCTCGCGTTGGAGCGGGTCGGGCTCGGGCATCGGCTCACCCACCATCCTCAGCAGTTGTCCGGCGGCGAGCGCCAGCGGGTGGCGATCGCCCGGGCGCTGGCCAAGCAGCCGGTGATCGTGCTCGCCGACGAGCCGACCGGCAACCTCGACTCCAAGTCCGGGGGCGAGGTGCTCGACCTCCTGCACGGGTTGGCCTCCGAGGGCGCCACGCTGGTGCTGATCACCCATGACGAGCACATCGCGGAGGGCTTCCCACGGCGCATCCAGATGCGCGACGGCGAGATCGTGAAGGACCTGCCGTCGTGAGCGTGGCCAGTGAAGCCGCGCCGCGGCTGAAGATCGAGGCGGCCCGGCTGCCGCCCCACGAGCTGTTCTCGGTGGCGCTCCAGGGGCTCCGGACCCGGCGCCTGCGGGCCGCGCTCTCCGCGCTGGGGATAGCCATCGGGATCGGGGCGATGGTCGCCGTCGTCGGCGTCTCGGCCTCGAGCCAGGCCAACCTGCTGGCCACGATCGACCGGCTCGGCACCAACCTGCTCACGGTGGCGCCGGGGACCACGTTCTTCGGGGCCAATGAGGTTCTGCCCAGCACCTCGGTGCCGATGATCGACCACATGAGCGCGGTCCAGAACGACGCGGCGGTGTACCAGGTGTCCTCCGCGACCGTCCGGCGGACGCCGTACGTGCCCGCCGAGCAGACCGGCGGGATCGCCGTCGACGCGACCGCGACCAACCTGCCGAAAACGGTCGGCACAACGCTCTCCTCCGGCCATTTCCTCGACGCCGCGGGCCAGAACTTCCCCGAGGTGGTGCTGGGAGCCCAGGCGGCAAGCGTGCTGCAGGTCCAGCACGTGGGCGGTCACCTCCAGGTGTTCCTGGGCGGCACCTGGTTCAGCGTGGTCGGCGTGATGGCGCCGGTGCTGCTCGACCCGGGTCTGGACTCGACGGCGTTCATCGGCCTGCCGATCGCCGAGCGGCTGTTCAGGACCCAGCCGTCTCCGACGGAGATCTACGTGCGTGCCGACGTCAACTCGGTGACCCAGGTTTCGAACCTGCTGGCGCCGACCGCCGACCCGCAGAACGCCGACGGCGTCACGGTCAGCCGCCCGTCCGACGCGCTCGAGGCGCGGGCGGCGGCGAAGGGGCAGTTCACCACGCTGCTGCTCGGGCTGGGCGCCGTCGCGCTGCTGGTGGGCGCGATCGGGATCGCCAACATCATGGTCATCTCCGTGCTCGAACGGCGTGGGGAGATCGGCCTGCGCCGGGCACTCGGAGCGACTCGCCGCCACATCTCGACCCAGTTCCTGACCGAGTCGGCGCTGCTGGCGGCGCTGGGTGGGGTGGCCGGGCTCGCGCTCGGCGCGGGGGCCACCCTGGTCTACTCGATCGCCCAGAACGAGCCGATGGTCGTGCCCCTCTACGCGCTGATCGCCGCGCCCGCGGCGGGTCTGGTGATCGGCACGGTCGCCGGTCTGTACCCGGCGGCCAAGGCGGCCCGCCTGAGCCCGACCGAAGCGCTCCGGGCATGAGGCGGGCAGTGACTCCCGCCCGGCTCGCTCGCCGGTCCTCCTGCCGTCACCATGCGTCGATGTTGGGCCGACGCTTGCCGGGATTGCGCCACCACTCGCCCGACCCGGGCTGCAGCAGCGTGGCGATCCAGCGGCGCGTGTCGGCGGGGTCGATCACGTCGTCGATCTCGAAATAGGCGGCCATGTTGATTCCCTGGCCGCGCTCGTAGGCAGCCGCGACGGTGGCCTCGAACATTCGTCCGCGCTCCTCCGCGTCCTCGATTGCCTCCAGCTCGCGACGCATCCCGAGACGGACGGCGCCCTCGAGCCCCATGGCGCCGAACTCGGAGGTTGGCCAGCCGATGGTGAAGAGCGGGGCCTTGAAGCCCCCACCGGCCATCGCCTGGGCGCCGAGGCCGTAGCCCTTACGCAAAATCACGGTGCCCGTCGGCACCTGCAGGTTCGCCCCGGTCAGGAACATCCGCGAGAAGTGACGGACGGTCGCGGTGCGCTCGGCGGCCGGGCCGACCATGAAGCCAGGGGTGTCGCAGAGGAACAGCAGCGGCAGGTCGAACGCGTCGCAGAGCTGCATGAACCGGGTCGCCTTGTCGGCTCCGTGGGCGTCGATCGCGCCTCCGAGGTGGCTCGGGTCGTTGGCGATCACGCCGAGTGGCCGCCCGTCGATCCGGGCGAGCGCGGTGACCATCCCGAGCCCGAAGCCGCGGCGTAGTTCGAACACGTCGTCAAGCAGGGCGTCGATCACCTTGCGCACGTCGTAGATGCGCTTGCGATTGGTCGGGATCAGGTCGCGCAGCATCGTCTGGTCGGCGGGCTCGGCCGCGGGCACGGCGCCACGGAAATAGGACAGATAGCGCTTGGCCGCAGCCACCGCGGCGCGGTCATCGCCGACCCGCAGGTCGACCACCCCGTTGGCGCTCTGGACCTCGATCGGTCCGACGTTCTCCGGCGCGTGCACGCCGAGCCCGCCACCCTCGATCATCGCCGGGCCCCCCATCCCGATGCTCGAGTCCTCGGTGGCGATGACGACATCGCAGCACCCGAGCAGCGCGGCGTTACCGGCGAAGCAGTAGCCCGAGGCGATCCCGACCAGCGGAACCAGTGCGCTCAGCCGGGCGAACAGGGCAAATGCCCGGCAATCGAGCCCGGCCACGATCGGCATGTCGACGTCGCCGGGCCGCCCGCCTCCACCCTCGGCGAACAGGACCACGGGCAGCAGGCGGCGCTCGGCCAGCTCGAACAGCCGGTCCTTCTTGAGGTGGTTGCGCATTCCCTGGGTCCCGGCGAGCACCGTGTAGTCGTAGGACATGACCACCGCCGGTTTCCCGTCCACGTCACCGACGCCGCCGACCAGGCCGTCGGCGGGCGTGCGCTCGATCAGCTCCTGCTTGGAGCGCCGCCGCTCCTGAGCGGCGAACATCAGCGGGCCGTACTCGACGAAGGTCCCCGCGTCGACGAGGTCGGCGAGGTTCTCCCGCGCGGTGCGCCGGTTCTTCTCGCGTCGCTTGGCCACCGCGTCCGGCCGCGCGTCGTCGAGGGTCAGCGCGTGGCGGCGGCGGACTGCCGCGAGGTCCTCTCGGGGCGCAGCGGAGGCCGGCTCGGCCCCGTCGGCGTCGGGTGCCGCCGCCGGCCGCCCGGGTGCGAGCACGGCGAGCAGCTGGCCATCCTCGACGCTGTCCCCGACTGCGACCGCGACCCGCCGTACCACTCCATCGCAGTCGGCGATCACCTCGTGCTCCATCTTCATCGCCTCGAGCACGACCAGAGCCGACCCCGCGCCGACTGCCTCCTCGGCTTCGTGCGCGATCGCGATCACCGTCCCGGAGAACGGGGCGAGGATGTCCAGGTCCGCAGGTTCGGGCATCGCGTGATCATCGCAGCGCCGGCGGTTGGGATACTGCAGGCGATGAGCGCACCCGAGCTCCTCTGGGAGCCGTCATCCGAGCAGGCCGAGCGCGCGGGCGTGACTCGCTTCCGTCTCTGGTGCAATGACACCCGGGACCTGTCGCTGGAGACCTATGACGACCTGTGGCGCTGGTCGACCGACTCGCTGGAGGACTTCTGGGCCGCGATCGTCGAGTACTTCGACGTGCGCTTCGAGGTGCCCGGTGAGACCGTCCTGGACAGCCATGCGATGCCGGGCGCCAAGTGGTTCCCTGGCTCCCGCGTCAGCTATGCCGAGCACATCTTCCGGGGCAAGGATCCGGACGCGCTGGCCGTGCAGCACGCATCGGAGCTGCGCGAGCTTTCGGCCTGGACCTGGGGAGAGCTCAGCGAGCAGACGGCGGCGATCGCCTCCGGGCTGCGGACCTTGGGCGTGCAGTCGGGCGACCGCGTCGTCGCCTACATGCCGAATATCCCCGAGACCCTGGCGGCGTTCCTAGCCTGTGCGTCGATCGGCGCCGTATGGTCCTCCGCGGCGCCCGAGTTCGGCGCGCGGAGCGTGATCGACCGGTTCAGTCAGATCGAGCCGAAGGTGATGCTGGCGATCGACGGCTACCGCTATGGGGGCAAGGACCACGATCGCAGCGATGTCGTCTCCGCGATCGCCGAGGAGGTCCCGTCACTGGAGCGGGTGGTCAGGCTCGGCTACCTCGACGGCTCGGGCTGGGAGGACGGGTTCCTCGGCTCCGAACCGCTGTCGTTCGCGCAACTCGAGTTCGACCATCCGCTGTGGGTGCTCTACAGCTCGGGCACCACGGGACTGCCCAAGCCGATCGTCCACGGCCAGGGCGGGATCTTGATCGAGCAGCTGAAGAAGGGGCACCTCCACCTCGACGCTCAGCCCGGCGACCGCGTGTTCTGGTTCTCGACCACCGGCTGGATGATGTGGAACTTCCTGGTCGGCGTGCTCCTGACCGACGCCTCGATCGTGCTGTTCGATGGCAACCCCGGCTATCCCGACCTGGGCACGTTGTGGGAGCTGGCCGAGTCCGCCCGGATGACCTGCTTCGGCACCAGCGCGGCGTTCATCGCGTCGTGCATGAAGGAGTCGGTGGAGCCGGGGCAGGGCCGCGACCTCGGGGCGCTGCGGGCGGTCGGGTCGACGGGCTCGCCGCTCTCGCCCGAGGGGTTCCGCTGGGTCTATGACCAGCTCGGATCGGATACGTGGCTGTTCTCGACCTCGGGCGGAACCGACATGTGCACCGCGTTCGTGGGCGGCGTGCCGACCCTGCCGGTCTACCTGGGCGAGTTGCAGGCCAGATGCCTGGGGGCGTCGGTGGAGGCCTGGGATCCCGATGGCAAGCCGCTGATCGACGAGGTGGGCGAGCTGGTCATCACCAAGCCGATGCCGACGATGCCGATCTACTTCTGGGGCGACGAGAGCGGCGAGCGCTACCACGACAGCTACTTCTCGACGTACCCGGGCGTGTGGCGCCACGGCGACTGGATCGAGATCACCTCGCGTGGGACGGCGATCATCTCCGGGCGCTCGGACTCGACCATAAATCGCGGTGGCGTCCGCATGGGTACCAGCGAGATCTACCGCGCGGTGCTCTCGATCCCGGAGGTTGTCGATGCCCTGGTGGTCGACCTCCCCAGGGAGGGCACCGACGGCTGGATGCCGCTGTTCGTGGTGCTGCGCGACGGAGCCTCGCTCGACGACGACCTGATCGCCGAGGTCCGCTCGCGGATCCGCTCCGATTGCTCGCCGCGTCACGTGCCGAACGAGATCCGCCAGATCGAGGAGGTTCCGCGGACGCTGTCGGGCAAGGTGCTCGAGATACCGGTCAAGCGGATCCTGATGGGCACTCCGGTCGAGAGCGCGGCGAGCCGGGAGTCGCTGGCCAACCCCGCCGCGCTCGACTACTTCGTGAAGCTGGCGGGCGAGGAGTGAGCGGGGAGGAGGACCCGCCCGAGGGCTCCGGGGAGGCCCCGCCGGAGCGCTCGCGCGACGACCCGCCGGAGCGCCCCTCCCGGGCGGCGCAACGCGCCGCGCGCGCCGCGGAGTCGCTGCGCCGGGCCAACCGGCGACCAGGGCTGGTGCGGGCATTGCGGACGGCTCGCGAGCTGCTCCCGGGCGATGAGAACTTCGGCGATCAGCTCTCGACCGCCGAAGACCGGCCCTCGGCGGTGATCGCGCGCTTTCTCTCCGAGCGCCAGGGTGCGCCCGGCGAGGACGGCGCGCGCGGGGTTGGATCCGCTTCGAGCGAGGCCGGGCTGGCGGCGCTCCAGGTCTGGCAGACGCTGTCCCAGCGGGTCGGCCGGGGCGCCGGGGTGGTCGAGGCGACGATCCTGTTCACGGACCTGGTCGGCTTCTCCGCGTGGGTGCTGGAGGTCGGCGACGAGCTCGCCCTGGAATTGCTGCGGGAGGTCTCCTCCGTGGTCGAGCCGGCGATCGACAAGCACCGCGGCCGGCTGGTCAAGCGCCTGGGGGATGGGCACATGGCGGTGTTCGCCAGCGCCATCTCAGGGGTGCAGGCGGCGCTGTCGATCCAGGACCGGCTGGCGGGTGTCGAGGTCGCGGGCCATCGGGCACGGCTGCGGGCCGGGCTGCACTGCGGTCAGCCGCGCAAGCTGGGCGGCGATTACCTGGGCACCGATGTGAACATCGCGGCGCGCGTGGGCGAGGCGGCCGGTCCCGACGAGGTGCTGATCTCCGACGCCGTCCTGGCGGCGATCTCCCCTGACGGGCTGAGCGGGCTCGAGGTCAAGCGCCGCCGCGGCTTCCGGGCCAAGGGAGTTCCGCGCGAGATGGACGCCTTCCTGGTGCGCCGCGCGGACTGAGGCCCAGCCGGCCGAGGCCCAGCGGACTGAGACCCAGCAGACTCTTACGGTTCTCTCAAACTGGCTTGGGAGTCTCCGCCCACGGGCTCCCCCGTTCCCGGGGAGCCCGGCCAACTTGAGACTCGGACTGTGCAGACGGGACAACTCGAGTCCGCCCTCCGGGCCGCCGGCGCCACGCGGTAGATCGTCCGCTCTTACGCAGTTCTGATCGAGCTCTGAGCGGTTTCTCACCGATGAGTGCTTTATTGGATGAATATGAGCTTCGTTTCGTCAGGAGATAATCGACCATGAGTCGCTACAAGACCGTAATTCCAGCCCTCGTCGGCGCGGTCGCCGGCGGCCTGATCGCGCTGGTGCTTGCCGGCGGGGGCGGCACGACCCACTCGACCACGACCACTACCGTGTTGCAGACGACCGGCGCCTCCGCGGTGCCCACTTCGTTCAGCGGCAGCAACAAGGGTCAGACGATCAACCAGATCTACCGCCAGGCCAGCCCGGGCGTGGTCGACATCACAGTGATCAGCAACACCAGCGGGGCCACCGGCCCGCTCGGCTTCGGCGGCGGTTCTCAGAAGACCGAGGGTGAGGGCGCCGGCGTCGTCTACGACACCAAGGGCGACATCCTCACCGATGAGCACGTCGTGGCCGGCGCGTCCTCCGTCAGGGTGCACTTCCAGGATGGCAAGACGGCCACCGCCAAGGTGCTGGGCACCGATCCGTCAACCGACGTCGCGGTGATCCACGTGAACGTGCCCGCCTCCGAGCTTCATCCGATCCCGCTGGCCGACTCCTCGGCGGCGCAGGTCGGCGATCCGGTGGTGGCGATCGGCAGCCCGTTCAGCCTTCCCGAGACCACCACCCAGGGCATCGTCAGCGCGGTTGGACGCAGCATCACGGCGCCGAACAACTACACGATCACCGGGGCGATCCAGACCGACGCGGCGATCAATCCGGGCAACTCGGGCGGACCGCTGCTCGACGCGAGCGGCCACGTGCTCGGCCTCAACGACCAGATCCAGACGCAGTCCGGATCGAGCGCGGGCGTCGGGTTCGCGGTGCCGTCGAACACGGCCACGCGGATCGCCAACGCGATCATCGCCGGTCATCCCGTGCGCCACTCCTACGTCGGCGTCGAGCTGAACGGCCATTCGTCCGGCGGAGCGCAGGTGAGCTCGGTCCAGGCCGGCTCGCCCGGGCAGCATGCGGGACTTCAGCCCGGGGACATCGTGACGGCCGTCAACGGCAAGTCCATCACCACCACCGAGCAGTTCATCGCGACGGTTGACACCTACTCGCCCGGTCAGACGATCACGCTCACCGTCACCCGGGGTGGGCAGACGAAGCAGATCAAGCTGACGCTCGGCACGCGCCCGTCGACTTCGCCCACGGGCGGCTAAGCACTCCGACCGACGCCGCGCCGGGCTCGCGTTCGCAGCCCGGCGCGGTCGCGGTCGGTCCGGCTACGCGGTCGGTCCGGCTACGCGGTCGGTCCGGCTACGCGGTCGGTCCGGCTACGCGGTCGGTCCGGCTACGCGGTCGGTCCGGCTACGCGGTCGGTCCGCTCGCGGTGGCCGCCGCGTTGGCGAGGGTACGCTCCATCAGCTCGCTGTGGACAGAGCGAGTCCGTCGCTCACGGCGGTGCCACTGGCCCTCGGCATCCAGCGTCCAGGCGTTGGAGTCATCGGCGAAGCAGCGCTCGAGGGTGTCCTGAAGCTCGCCCCTGAGCTCTTCGGCCTCGATCGGAACGAGCAGCTCGACGCGCGTGTCGAGGTTGCGCGGCATCAGATCGGCCGAGCCGATGTAGTAGCTGCGCTCGTCCCCGTACTGGAACGAGTAGATCCGCGAGTGCTCGAGGAAGCGCCCGACGATCGAGACCACCTTTATGGTCTCGCTGACCCCGGGCACGCCCGGTTTCAGGCAGCAGATCCCGCGCACGTTGAGGTCGATCGGCACCCCCGCCTGCGAGGCGCGGTAGAGCGCCTCGATACAGCGCTGGTCGACCAGAGAGTTCATCTTCATGGCGATTCGCGCCGGTTCTCCGGCCTGGTGGGCGGCGATCGTCTGCTCGATCTGCTCGATCAGCGGGCCGCGCATCGAGCCGGGCGCCACCAGCACCTTCTTCTCGCGCTCCGGGTGACCGTAACCGGTCAGCGTGTTGAACAGATTCGCCACCTCCTCGCCGATCTCGCGGTCGGTGGTGAAGAGCCCGAAGTCCTCGTACAGGCGCGCGTTCTTGGCGTGGAAGTTCCCCGTCCCGATCATCACGTAATGACGAATCCCGCTGCGCTCCCGGCGCACCACGAGGATCGCCTTGGCGTGGGTCTTCAGACCCGGGATGCCGTGCACCACGTGGGCGCCGACCTCCTCCAGGGCTCGCGACCAGCGGATGTTCTGGCGCTCGTCGAAGCGGGCCTTGAGCTCCACCATGCAGACGGCCTGCTTGCCCTTCTCGGCGGCCTCGATCAGGCGGGGGACGAGCGTCGAGTCATCCGAGGTCCGGTACACGGTCATCTTGATCGCCAGCACGTTGGGATCGTCGACGGCCTGTTGAACGAAGCGCTCGACGCTGGTGGCGAACGAGTGGTAGGGATAGTGGACGAGCACGTCGCCCGAGCGCATCGGCGCGAACACGTCGGGCTGGTCGTCGCTCTGACCCGGGTTGGGCACGAACGCCGGGTGCGTGATCGGCGTCCAGGAGGCCTGTCGCAGGTTGCCGTGCCCCTCGATCCCGGCGATCTGCCAGAGGTCGCCCAAATCGAGGAGGCCTTCGACGTCGTATACCTGCAGGTCCTCGACGCCGAGCCACTCGATCAGCCGGGTTCGCAGGGCCGGATCGATGCCGGCGCCGACCTCGAGGCGGACGACCTCGCCGAAGCGGCGGCGGCGAAGCTCGTCCTCGACCGCCTGGAGCAGGTCATCGGCTTCGTCGGAGACCTCGAAGTCCGCGTCACGGGTGACCCGGAAGAGGTCGTGGCTGACGATCTCCATCCCGGGGAACAGCGCGCTCAGGTGACGGGCGATCACGTCCTCGAGCGGGATGAACGTGTGCTTCGCGATCTCGACGAACCGTGGCAGGACCTCCTTCGGGACCTTCACTCGGGCGTAGGCGTCGTGCTCGAGATCGGGATCGCGGAGGCGCACGATCAGGCTCAGTGACAGGTTCGAGATGTACGGGAAGGGGCGGCCCGGCCCGATCGCCAGCGGGGTCAGCACGGGGAAGATCTGCTCGCGGAAGTGCTGCTCGATCTTGTCCGCCGAGGCGCCGGAATCGTCAGGGCTGACGATCCGGATCCCATGCTCGGCCAGCTCGGGCAGGATCACCTCGGTGAACTGGCGGGCATGACGGCGATCGAGTCGGCGCACCTCGGCGGCGATGCCCTCCAGCACCTGTGTCGGTGAGAGCCCGTCCGGTCCGCGGGCATCGATCCGAGCGTCGACCTGGTCGTGCACGCCCGCCACCCGGACCATGAAGAACTCGTCGAGGTTGGTGACGAAAATGGCCAGGAACTTCAGGCGCTCGAGCAGCGGGACGGTCGGGTCCTCGGCGAGCTGGAGCACGCGATCGTTGAAGTCCAGCCACGAGAGCTCGCGGTTGGCGTAGAGCCTCGGGTCGGTCAGGTCGGTCGGCGTCTGGCGCTTGGCGTCGTCCCCGGTTTCCGTGGCCTCGGCGCCCGTGTCGGTCTCGTCTTCCTCCGGAGCCTCGACGCTCTCGACCGTGCGCTCGCTCAACTCACTCGCTCCTCGGCACCCGCGATCGCCATCAACTCAGCCGGTCGCATCAGCACGATCAGCTCGCCTTTCTCGATCCCCGCCAGTCCGCCTTTCCGCATCCGCGCCTGGGTCCCGGTCAGGTCGTGAAGGGTCAGCGAGAAGGAGGGATCGTGCCCGACGAGCAGCACGTCCGTGAGGCCGGCGGTGAGGCTCGCCACGTCGAACGGCTGCCCCGAGAGCGCCGGCTCGACCGTGACCGGCACGCCGAGTGGCTCGCAGACGAGCTGCGCTGTCTGCAGAGCGCGCAGCTTGGGGCTGCTCAGGCAGGCCTCCAGCGTCGTGCCCAGCCGGGCCAGAGCCCGGCCGGCGCTCTCCGCCTGACGCACGCCGCGTTCGGTCAAGGGCCGATCGTCGTCAGGCATGCCGTTCTGCGCTTCGGCGTGTCGCAGCAACCAGAGCATCCCTGCACTCTACGAGACGAGCAAGCCCTGGCCGGCAAAAATCGCTCAGCCGATCAGCAGGCGCCGCCCGAAGACGCGCTGGAACGCCTCGCTGTCGCCGTAGCGCTCGACGCTCCAGCGCGGCAAGGTGAGGTCGCCCGCCGCCTCGAGGTGCAGATCGACGCCGTCGCCGTTGGTGCGCAGGCGGACCTCGCTGACCGACTGGTCGCGGCCGCGCTCGAGGTGCTCGGCCAGCCTCAGGATCACCGCGCAGCGGTCGAGCAGCTCCTCGTCGCCGTCCTGCGCAAGGGCGGCGATCTCACCGAGCTTCGGCGCTCCCTTGCGGTGATAGCGAGTCATCTGCGCGATCAGGGCCCGCTCGCGGGGGTCGAAGCCCGGGAGCTCGGCGCTGACGATCAGATAGCGCGAGTGCTTGTGATGATCGTCGTAGGAAATCGTCATGCCGACGTCGTGGAGCATCGAGGCGGCCCACAGCAGCTCGCGCTCTCCCGGCTTGGGTTTGAACAACCCTGCCTTGACGAGCGAGTCGTGCATCTGCGGCGCGAGCTTGGCCACGTGCTCGACGTGGGCGAGATCGGACTCGTACTGGATCGCCAGGTTGCGGACCGCCGCCTCGCGGACGTCGTCGAACAAGGGCTCGCCGTCGGACAGGAGCGTGCGGGCGAGGAACAGGCCATCGCGCAGGCCGGCCTCGGTGGCCTCGAGCCCGTCGAACTCGCCCAGTTCCATGATCGTCTCGAGCGTCAGCGCGGCGGCGAGGATGATGTCGCCGCGACCGGGCTTGATGCCGCCGATTCCGCCTCGCTCGGCCACCGGCAGCTCTGCGAGCCCCTGCACGATCTCCGCCATCGCCGCACGGGTGATCACGAAGCCTTGGACGCCGATGTCGAGTCCGTCCAGGGCGGGCTGCGCCGCCGCGGCGAGGTTGCGCACCGATCCGCCGATCCCGACCAGCCGCCCACCCGCGCCGGACAGCCACGGGATCGACTCGAGCTGCTCGCGGACGAACGAGCGGACGCGCTGAAGGTCCTTCTTGCGGGCGGGTCCGGACCCCGGCAGCAGCCGCTCGGTCAGGCGGACAGCTCCCAGCGGGAACGAGCACAACGCCTGCGCGCGGCGATCGGCGACCGGTACCAGCTGCAGGCTGCCGCCCCCGAGGTCGAGCACCACGCCGTCGGTCAGCGTCGAGGTGTTGACCGCCGCGACGTACCCGTAGCGGGCCTCGTCCTCGGCGGAGAGGATCTCGATCTCGAGCCCGGTCGCGTCCCTCGCCCGCTCCAGGAACTCGTCACGATTGGACGCATCCCGGATCGCGCTGGTGGCGATCGGGTGGATGTCGTCGCCGCGTAGCTTGCTGGCGCGACAGAAGCGCTCGAACACGACCAGGGTCTCGATCCCGCGATCGATCGCCTGCTCGCTGAGGCGCCCCGACGCACCCAAGCCCTCGCCGATCCGGACCGTCTCGTAGAGCTCGTCGGTGCGCTTCCACCAGCCACCGGCGCCGTAGGTGAAGACGACCAGCCGCCAAGAGTTGGAGCCGAGATCGATGACCGCGATCTGGTGGTGGGTGTGCTCGGCGTCATCGGTCGCGCGCGTCGTTCTCCAGCTCACGGCGCCATCATGCGCGCCCGGCCGGACGGCTCGCGTGAGGGGGTCAGGCGGCCCGGGCGACGCCGCCGCCGTGCGAGGCGCGCAGCCCGCCGCTGGCCAGGCGCTCGCACAGCGTGGCTCGGCGAGCGAGGCCGCGAATCGCGGCGGCGAGGGCGCCCGCCTCGGCGGCGACGAGACATCCGCTGCGCCCCGGCTCGATCAACCTGGGCGCCGGCCCCGCGTCGACCGCGAGGACCGGGAGGCCGCTGGCCTGCGCCTCCAGGATCGCTCGGCCCGATGGGTCGGTCCCGCTGGGCAGGACGAGCAGGTCGGCGCTCGAAAAAATGGGGGCGCGTCGGTCAGGCTCCAGCCACCCCAGGAAGGTCGCGGCGCCATCGACGCGGTTGCGCAGTTCCGGCTCGGCGGGACCATCGCCTAGCACCACGAGATGAAGGCGCGAATCGCGGTCCCGAGCGGCCAGGAATGCGTCGGCGAGCAGCTCGACGCCGCACTCGCGGCGGAGGGGACCGGAGTAGAGAACATGGAAGCGAGGATCGGCGCCGAACGGCGTGGGGAGGGCATCGGCGCGATACCGAGCCGGATGAAAGCAGTCGAGATCGACTGACTGATTGTTCTGATCGTTCATGAACCGACAGATTCACCCGCAAACGGGGGAATTCAGTGACCTATCGGCCAAGTTCCTGTGACCAGCCTGTGAAGGCCAGGGAAGCTCGATGGCTCGTCATCCGCCAACGCCCTAGCGTTCAGGGCGGCTACGGGCCCGGACGGCGGCGGCGATCGCGACAACCGCGAGCATCGCAAGGATGGCGATCGCGATCAGGGCGTGGCGGATCGTCGTCGAGGAGGCGCCCAGGGCGGAGGCGGGCGTGGCCGCGGCCGCGGGGAGGGGATGGCCCGCCGCCGCGGCGAGCCGCTCGGTGGCCGTCAGCGCGGCCGTGGCCAACCGGTCGGCGCCGGGGCCGACCGTGATCCCTCGGAGCGGTTTGACGCCGAGGGCATGACCTCCGGCGGCCAAGCCGAAGCCTCCCGGCATCACCACGAGCACCGGTGCGGCCACCACCCCGGTCAGCTCGCTGGAGAGAAAACGGGCGTAGGACTGCGGCCGCCCGAACAGCGACGGGAGCACGCCGAGGTCCGTCGGCGCGGCGACCAGGGCGATCTTGATCGGATAGCCGGCGCGCCTGGCGGCGGCGGCGACGGCGAACAGACGACGCTGGAGCACCGGCGAGATCGAGCTGTAGGGAAGGAAGACATCCTGCCCGAGGAGCACGTCGCTGGCGGGATCGCCATCGGCGCGGGCGGTGGGGACCGACGGCGCGCTCGTGGCGGCGACGCCGAGCAGCAGGACCGCCGTCACGGCCAGGACCTGCCGGACCGACCGGCGGCTGCCGACGCGGGTCATGACGTGCCGAGAGTCAGCCGTCGACGGGACCGCGGGGCGCGGGAACCGGTGCGCCTTCGCGCGCCTCGGTCTCCCGTCCTTCGCGCCGGGCGGCGGCCCGCCGGCGCAGCGAGTCGCGGGCCATGTAGCCGATGATGCCGATCGACGGAATAGCGAACAGCAGTTGTACGTACCAGTGGCCGAGGTGGGCGAACGCGACCATCGCGGCTCGACTATACGCCCGCCGAGGGTCCCTAACGACCCGCGCCGACAGCGGCCGTGCCCGCCGGCGCCGCCTCGGCCGGCTGCAGCTCGGCGTCGGTTCCCGGGCCGATCCAGTACCGGAACCCGGCGGCGATGAACAACAGGGTCATGATCACCGCGCTCGAAGCGCACCACTCGCAGATCGCGTGGATCGAGAACAGCTCGCGGTAGGTCAGGTAGCCGCTGAAGCCGGTGCCGATCAGCGTCATTCCCAGCGTGGCGAGGCGGGTCTCCTCGCGGTCCGGGGCGAACTGGCTGGCCAGGATCGCGATGTAGCCGATCAGGCCGATCAGCGCCACCGGCACGCCGTCGAGCTTCGACCACTGGGAGGTCTGGACCTTGAGGCACGAGCCCCCCAACGTGCAGGCCGGCTTGGTCCCGGAGTAGTGGACGTAGGTCAGGTAGATGGCCACGCCCAGGCCGATGACGTTGAGGACCAGCATCACCCGCCTGAGCGTCCTGGCGTTCACGACGATCCGAAACCGCGAAGGCTCACGCGACCTTCTTGATCGACGTCTGCAGGTCCGAGTAGGAGGGCACCGCCGAGGTTGCCGTTGTCGTGCCCTTGGGGCCGGTGAAGAGCAGCGTCGGGGTGCCGGTGACGCCCTGGGTATGGCCCGCCTGCTCGTCGGAGCTGACCTGGGCGATCAGGTTCTGGTTGCTCCGCCCGGCCTTCCAGGCGGTGAGGTTCAGTCCCGGCACCTGGCCGGCGAGCCCGTCCAGGTAGGCCTGATTCACGTAGCTGGTGTTCTCCTGGCCCTGCTCGTGGTAGAAGAGCTCGGTGAATTCCCAGAACTTGCCCTGCGCCCCGGCGGCGAGCGCGGCTACCTGCTGGGTCTGGAAGGTCGCCGGATCGGGGGTGGCGGTCTCAAAGCTCTTGTAGACGACCTTCACCTTTCCGCTCCGGACCTCGTTCTGGACGAGTTGCGGGAAGCCGCCGCTGAGGGTGAAGTCCTTGCAGATCGGGCACTCGAGGTCGCCGTAGTAAGTCATCGTCACCGGCGCCTTGGGATTGCCCAGCGTCACCCCGGACTGCGGGATGCCGGTGAGCAGTTGCGAGACGGAGGCGACGGTCTGGTTCTTGGCCGCCCCGGTCTTCAAGCCTGACTTGCCACCGCCGCCACTGGAGATCGCGATCGCCACGCCGACCACGGCGATCGCCGCGACGACGACGCCGCCCAGCATCTGCAGACGGCGCTGGCGGGCGGCGCGCTCGGCGCGAGCGCGCTCCTCGGCCAGGCGTCGCGCGCGGGCTTCTTCCTTTTGCTTGGTCCTTGATGCCATCAGGTGCCCTTCTGAATTCGGGAGCGAACCGACGTCCTCATAGCACGCTCCCGACTAGAACGATAGCGACGATCACCGCGGTGATGCCCGCTCCAAGCGCGAGGAGAGCGAGGGCGAGATATAGCCCGGCCGCGCGCTCACCGGGTTCTGCGGGTTGACGGGGCGAGCCCTCCATCAGCCGTTCGCCTGGTCGAGGATCAGCGCGGTGAACGGCGGCGCTCCGGGCGCGGTCACCTGGAAGGCCAGTGCCCACTTGCCGACCATCACCAGCGCCGGAGCGGCGCGCGAATAGACGCCCGGGCCCGTCTCCTTCAACTGGTATTCCTGTTGGGGCATTTGCATCTCCGTGTGGTTGAAGGTGAGCGTCACGCTGGCGCCCTGGACCGGCTTGCCGCCCTTCGTGATCCGCAGGGAAAACGAATCCGGTGCGGCTGCCTTGTTCGGCGAGACCAGCACCTGCAGCCGGTAACCCGCCCGCTGCACGGTCTCGGCCACACGACCCGGGCCGACCGAGGCGAGCGCCGAATTCTGCAGCGCGAAGGTGGGCGGAGGCGGCGCCAGACTGGAGAGAACCGCGGCGGTGAACACGGCACCGGCGACGATGATCGCCTCGGCGCCGATCAGGCGGACCAGCAGCCTCGAGGCCGGGGCGCCGAGCTCGGGCCGCTCCTGGGCGGCGACGAGCCGCGGCTTGGTGCGCAGCAGGTTCCCCGAGGCCAGGGCCACCGCAACGCTCAGCAGGCCGATCTTGACCAGGATCGCCACCCCGTAGCTGGTGTCCCAGAGCGCGTCCAGCGCGGGCATGTGATCGATCGTGGCCCCGGTCCCGCTGGCCAGCAGGACCAGCACCGAGACGAGCGCAACGTTGGAGAAACGAGGAACCACGACGGACAGGACCGGTACGCGCTGATGCTTCGGCACCGCGCGCCAGAGCAGCAGCAGGCCGAGCAGCCCGCCGATCCAGAGCGAGCCGGAGACCAGATGCAGCCAGTCGAACAGCAGCGACAGGCCGCGGGGTGATGTCTGCGCGGCGTGGCCGGCCGCGCCCGGGACGATCAACACCGCGGCCGCCGCCAGCCCGGCGCCGGCGTTGGCGGCGAGCTCGGCGACCGAGCGCCGTGAACGCTCCGGGCGGTCGAGCCGCAGCGACACCCAGGCCGCCAGGCAGAACAGGGCAAAGCAGGCCTCCAGGTCCAAGTAGGCCCGTCCAAACGCGGTCACGCGGAACAGCGGCACCAGGGTGCCGAGGTCGAACACCGAGCGCAGCGAATCGTTGGCGGTCGAGATGTCGAGGTAGGCGGGGATCGCGATCAGCCCGAGGAGCGAGAAGCCGATCGCCGCGATCGAGATCGGGCGCAGACTGGTCCCCGGAACGCGCCGGACCACCGGTCGGGCGATCGCCAGCCGCAACGCGAACAGCCCGATCGAGACCATCACCGAGATGAACATCACCCAGCGGGCGATCAGCAGTTGCGGGGTCACCGCGGTGGCGGACACGTTGGGGACCGGGAACTGAGGCGCCGGGCCCGGATTCGGGCCGACGGCGTAGGTGAATGCCCCCTGGACGGGGTGGCCGTCGACCGAGATCGCGCGCCAGTAGACCAGGTACCAGCCCTCGGCCAGGCGTGGGCGCAGCGGTACCACCAGGGTGTCCGGATCGGCGGCCGACCGGCGCACCGGTCCGGTGGTCTCCTGCGTCCCCTGCGCGCTGGTCACCGAGATGATGGCGAAGCGCGGTTCGACCGCCTCGTCGTAGGTCAGCGCGACCGCGGCCGGCGGCGAGTCGAGCACGCCGCTGGCGACGGGGGAGGTCTTGATCAGGTAGGCGTGTGCGGCCGCCGCGCTCGGGAATGCGAGCGCGCCCGCGACCGCCGCCGCGAGGACGAGTAACCGCCTGCGGGAGAGCATCCGTCGCGCGTCAGCTCACCTTGAGGGTGTAGGGGGCGGTCAGGATCCGACCGCCCTGGCGCAGCTGCAGGAACAGCCGCCAGGTCCCCGGCACGGCCAGGAGGATCCCGATCGTCAGCTTCCCGGGTGCGGTCGCGGCGCCGGTGACCCGACTGGCCGCCACCCCGGGCAGGCTGCCGCAGTTCGTCGCCTGAGGCGCGCAGATGTGGGTGTGGAAGTAGTCGAGCGAGCCCTGATGGAAGAAGATCGCGTGGGCGAGGGCGCCGAACCATGGCACGAACTTGACCGGGTGGCCGGCGCGATCGGTGACGTCGACCTTGACGAACTGCGCCTGAATTGCGTGCAGGTGCGGCTGCTTCTGCATGTGGAAGTGGTAGCCGTCGATCACCTGATCGGCGTGGAAGGAGGGCAGCGGGTCCGGGACGTATCTGCCCTTGACCCGGACGGTGCCGAACAGCTGGAAGTTCGGCGCCTCGCCCCGGATATTGGGGTAGAGGTCGACGAGCACGTGGTACGGACCGGGGGCCGGGAATGTGACGCTCTGCCGCAGCAGTCCGCCGGCCGCGATCGGCGGGTGCTTGTGGATGATGTAGGCGAGGTCGTTGCGCACGAAGATCAGATGCACGCCGGTGTGCGGGCCGGAACCGGTCTTGTAATCGGTCAGCGGCTGGCCGTTCGGCATCCGCACGGTGAACGAGACCGTGGTCGGGCGGCCGACGGCGACGGGGGCGGTGGGGGTGAATCCGCCCAGCGTGAAGGTTCGGGCCGCGCCGACGGTGGGCACGCTCACCGCCCCGCCCGCCGAGGATCCGCAACCGGCCAGCCCGGCGGCGGCGCAAAGCGCACCGAGCAGGGCCGGCCCGAGATACCGCGGGCTCATTTGAGCGCCGCCCGCCGGCTCATTTGAGCGCCGCCAGCAGCGCCTGGCGCGCCTCGTTCAGGCCGTAGGCCCCCTCGAGGCGGGCGGCGATCACGCCGCGCCGATCGATCGTGAACAGCCATGGCTCGGTCTGGAGGTGAAACGCCTTCAGCTGCGGCCGCAGGCCCTTGGAGGGCTGGTTGTCCACGTAGACCTCTTGGTGGATGAAGTCGATCCGCTGGCCGAACTCGCGCTGGAGCTGGACGGCGATATCGGTCACCGGCCCGCACACCCGCGATACGCACAGCTGCGGCGTCGAGATCACCAGCGCGATCGGGCGCTTGCCCAGGACCGACCGCAGCGACACCGAGTGCATGCTCTCGGGCGGAATCCGCGTGGTCAGCAATTTGATGTCGGCGTGAGTGGTGGCCGCCGTGTCGGTGGCAATGTCAGGCGGGCGTTGGCCCACGTCCGGGATCGGCGAGGAGGCGGCGACCGCGACCTCGCCGGTGGAGCCGATCACGCCGTGGGCCGTCCGGGTCAGAGCGAGGATCGCGTAGGTCCCGGGATGGGGCACCGGCAGCTTGGTTCCATAGATCGCCTTGATCCCCCCAGGCCCGGAGTTCTGTTGGCTGCGGTACTGCGGCTGCACCCCCATCGGGTCAGCCGGGGCGAGGAAGGGGCCGCGGGCGACGGCGCCGGGCTTCGTCGCGATATAGACGGCGGTCGGCGCGTATACGAACGCTCCCGAGCTCGCGTTCAGGGCGAACGCGAGTCGGCGAGCCCCCGGCACGAACACGCCGGTGGCCGGCCCGAGCTGCACGGCCGACTTGGCCGCGCGGGACAGCTGCTGGAGGGTGTGACCGGCGGCCGGCGGGAACTGGCCGGTCCGCGGGTGCTCGGCGGCCGCGAGCTCGTCGACCGCGGGCGGCAGTGCCCCGCCGGCGGTCGTGGAGGTGGATTGCGCCGTCGACGCAGTGGGGCTCGCCGAGGTCGCTCCGCTGGATGAGCTCGACCCCGACGACGACCCGCATCCGGCCAGTGCGAGCATGAGCGCCGCGAGCCCAGCGCCCGCACCCGCCCGCGGAAATCCTTTGAACCGGTTGGTCATGGCCTTGATGATCACGCTTCGAGGTTAGGGACGCGCGAAGCCGAAGTTACGTTCCTGTCGGACCGCCGGCGGCCGCGGAGTCTCCGCGTCACGTGTTCACCGCCGAGAGCAGCCACAAACCCAGACAGGTGAATGTGACCATTACCACGAGCATCCAGCGCTGCGAATCGGTGGCGCGCTGCGAGTCTCCATAGAGGACGAGCGCGCGATCGTGGGCCAGCGCCAGGCCGGAGACGTGTCCGCCGACCAGCGCCAGCACCTGGACATACCAGATCAGCGCGCCCGAGATCAGCCCGTAGTCGATCCGGAAGCCGGCGGTGCCAAAGATGTCCGAGCCGGTGCCGAACGGATCGGAGATCAGGTATCCGGTCGCCTGGCCCTGGGTGACCAGGAGCGAGAAGTAGTGGGCGAGCAGGTAGCCGAAGGCGATCGGCGCGAGCGAGTGCACGAACGCGGTTCCGAGCTGCCCACGGTCCCGGCCGCCCGAGACCGACTCCATTCCCCAGATTCCGAGCCAGTAGAGCCCGGCGCACGCGAGCACGCAGACGGCCATGCCGATCGTGAACGTCACCTCCAGCGCGGCGGTGCCGCCGAGGCCGAGGTGTCGGGCGGCGCGCTCGGCCGACGGCGCTACCGAGCGCCAGATCGGGCCGTTCATGAAGCCGTCGAACGAGGTGGTCCCGATCATCGTCGCCAACAGCGCGACGGTTCCGGGCATCGCCCTGACCGAGGCCAGTCCCGACAGCGGGTGCCGCAGCCATAGGGCCCGGTCCCGGATCTCGAGCGCCGACAGGCGGGAGAACAGGTTGAACGCCACCGCGAAGCCGTCACCGCGCTCGGTCCAGCGCTCGATCCCGAACCACGCCATCCCCACTAATTGCGCCAGCGCGTATCCGACGGCCAGCACGGCCAGCGTGGCGGGATGGTCCTTGTCGACGAAGACCAACTCCAGCCAGGCGAAGCCGGCGATCCCGGCGGCGGCGGGCCAGCGCCCGAGCCGGTCCGGATACGGGCGCGGTGGGCCGAGTCCGCGCAGCAGCCCAGGGCGCAGCGGACCAGCGCGCCGCAGCCCAGCGCGCCGCGGCCCAGCGCGCCGCAGCAGCCAGACGGTCGCGCGGGCGATCGCGCGCCACGGGTTCAGTGGCCGGAACACGTCCCCGAAGATCGCGCTCAGCACCGGCAGCCCGACCCAGAACAGGACGAAGACGGCCGTGGGGGCAAGGTTCGCCGTGGGCAGCTGGCTACCCAGAATGCCGCTCAGCACGACGACGGCGAACAGGGCGACCCCGAGCGCTCCGCAAGCAGGCTCTGCCCAGGCCGGGAGTCGAAACAGGCGCCGCTGAGTCGAGCGCTCGAGGCGGGGCGAGGACCACAGCGAGCCGAGGGCGAGGAATGACAGGATCAGGACGATCCCCGCGGCCCAGGCAAACAGCCATGCCGGTACCGGCAGGTAAGCGCGGCCGACCAGGCCGTGGGCATCCGCCGACCCCGGCGAGGAGAGCGCGGCGATTGGTGGGGTGAGCGCGAGCAGCACGAGCCGCCGAAGCCGAAGGCGGCCGCGCCGTGACGCCTGGACCTGCACCGCCGAGAGCCTACTGCCGGTTGGCCAACTCGACCAGCTTGTAGCGCTGTTAGACCGCTTCAGTCTGTCGATGCTCGCCGGCGCCACACGAGCTCGTAGAGCAGCCCTCTAGCGATTTGCCCGCATTTTGCGTGTAACCAAGGTGTTACCGGGCGGGCTGCGAAAGCCTGGCTGGCCGACGCGTGCTCTAAAGTGGTCGGCATGTCGCCCCACGTGAGCGGCGCGCCAACGGGGATTCAGAGTGCGCCGACTCCCCAGCGCTCGCAGAACCGGCTCCGGCTGGCGGTGATCGACCGCGACCCGGGCTTCATGCAGGTCCTGACGAACCGTCTCGATGCGCTGGGATGGGAGCTCCGTGCGCTCTCCAGTCCGGCCACCCCCGAGGCGCTCGTGTCCCTGAGGCTGAACGCCATCATGATCGATCTCGCTGTGCTCGGGCCCGGGAGTTGGGAGTACATCGAGCGGGTCTGCGCACGGCTGCCCGGGCTCGCGGTAATCATCTGCACCGGTCAATCGTCGGTGGCCCAGCGCGTGCGGGGGCTCCGGCTCGGCGCCGACGCCTGGATGACCAAGCCGTGTCACGCGGAGGAGTTGATCTGCGTGGTCGAGGCCGCGATTCGCCGCCATCGTCGTAGCGAGATTCCCGACCTCCAGGATGCGACTGTCGTCGGCGAGATCTCGATCCGCCCTGACCTGTACCAGGCTTACGCCGGCGAGTCCAGCCTCGAGCTGACCGCGCGCGAGTTCGAGATCCTCAACCTGCTCTCGCAGTCCGACCGGGTGCTGCGCCGCGAGGAGATCTACGAGCGGGTCTGGGGCTACGCGATGGCTCACGGTGACCGCTCGGTCGATGTCTTCGTGCGCAAGCTGCGCCAGAAGCTCAGGACCGCCTCACCGGAGTGGAGCTACATCCACACCCACTTCGGTGTGGGCTACCGGTTCGCGCCGGAGCCCGACGCCGTCATGGGGATCGACGAGGTCCCGGTGCAAGTCGCCTCCGTGGAACTCGAGCTGGATCCCGAGTTCGATCCCGCGCTGGCCCGGTAACCGGTCCGGCCCGGCGTCCCGGCGCTGAGCCGCCGGCGGACGCGCTCAAGCCCGAGTGCGGTCACAACTTCTTCACAGGGCGTTCACCGGCACGTAACGCCGAGCCGAGGCGGTGGAGGGAGCATCCCCCGCGATGGCTGCCACTGCATCCTCCCACCAGGACGTGCTGCGGGTCGGGCCGCTCGAGATCTATCCCGATGAGCATCTGGCCAGAGCCAGCGGCCGCGCGCTGACGCTCTCGATCCGCGAGCTGCGCCTGCTCACCGAGCTGGCGCGGCGGGTTGACCGGATCGTGTCTCGCGAGGAGCTGTTCAGTCTGGTCTGGGGGCGCGAGTTGCGCCCGGGCGATCGCTCCGTCGACGTCTACGTCCGCAAGCTGCGCGTGAAGCTCGAGAGCGCGCTGCCGGCTTGGCGGTTCATCCACACGCACTTCGGCTTCGGCTACCGCCTGGCCGCGGACCATCAACAGGACGAATACCGCCGGTTCACAACTAGATAACACCTGAGGCTCCGGTTGCCCGGAGACTCAGGCGCACATCAAATCAAGGAGAAAGACGTTGAGAAAAAGTCGCTTAGGCGCGGTCGCAGTGACCGTCGCCGCGTCGCTAGGGATCGCCGCATGCGGCTCCAGCAGCAGTTCAAGCTCGACTGGATCGTCGAGCTCGGCGTCGTCGGGCCAGCCGGTATCGACGTCGGCAGGCTCCGCGACGATCAACGGAGCCGGCTCGACGTTCGCCGCCCCGATCTACGACCAGTGGGGCCAAAACCTCTCCAAGCAAGGACTGACCGTCAACTTCAACCCCCTCGGCTCCGGCGCCGGAATCGCGGGTCTGCAGGGTTCGACGATCGACTTCGCCGGGAGCGATCCGGCCGAGAAGCCGGAGGAGGTCAAGGCCGGCAAGGGCCCGGTGCTGCAATTCCCGATCGCCTTCGGCGCGATCACCGTGTCCTACAACCTCTCCGGCGTGAAGGCCGGGCTGAAGCTCGACGGCAAGACACTGGCCGAGATCTTCCTCGGCACTGTCAAGAAGTGGGATGACCCGGCGATCAAGTCGCTGAACCCAGGCGTCAGCCTGCCCAGCAGCACGATCACCGTGGTCCACCGCTCCGACTCGTCGGGGACGACCAAGGGCTTCGTCACATTCCTGTCCTTGTATGACCCGCAGTGGACCAAGGTGGCCGGGGTGCCCGACAAGACGGCCAAGTGGCCGGTGGGCACGGGCGCGCCGAAGAACGCCGGCGTGGCCGCGGCGATCAAGCAGACGCCTAACTCGATCGGCTACGTCGAGCAGGCCTACGCGCTGCAGAACGGCTTCACCACCGCGGCGATCAAGAACAAGGCGGGACAGTTCGTCCAGCCGACACTGCAGGCCGCCTCGGCCGCGGCAGTGGGAGCCGCGGTCCCGCCGGACCTGACGGTCAGCACGATCAACGCCGGGGGAACGGCGTCCTACCCGATCACCTCCCAGACGTTCGTGGTGGTCTACAAGGACATGTGCAAGGCGGGTCGCTCGAAGAGCGCCGCCTCGGGGGTCAAGAAGTTCCTCACCTACGGCCTCGGCGCCGGGCAGATGGTGGAGGCGCAGCTCGATTACGCGCCACTGCCGGCGCCTCTGTTGGCCAAGGACAAGGCGCAACTGGCGACCTTGACCTGTAACGGGTCGCCGGTCTCGTAGTCAGAAAGCGAGCTGGTGGAAGCTCACGTAACGATCAGCGGTGGGCGCTCCTCTCTGGGGCGCTCGCCGCTGGGTCGGCTGCCCGATCAGATCCTGCAGTTCGGCCTGGCCGGCATCGCGGCCGGCGTGCTCGTACTGCTGGCGGCGTTCTTCGTCGTGCTGGTGGGGCAGTCCTCGAGCGCGTTCAGTCACGTCGGGATCATCAACTTCCTGTTCCACAACAACTGGGACATCGCGCAGCTGAGCCAGGGAGCGGCGTGTCAGACCGGCCATGGCTGCACGTTCGGGGCGTGGCCGATGCTCCTCGGGACGCTGTTGACCGCGGGCATCGCGCTCCTGATCGGCGTGCCCGTCGCCGTGGCCACGGCGCTGTATCTGACCGAGCTGGCCCCCCGCCGGGCGCGCGCGCCACTGGCCATCCTGGTCGACCTCCTGGCCGCGGTCCCGTCGGTCGTCTACGGGCTCTGGGGCTTCATCGTGCTGGCCCCGAAGCTGCGCGGCTTTCAGCAGTGGCTCGGCGACACATTTTCCTTCCTGCCCTTCTGGGCCGGCCAGGTGGCGGGACCGAGCTACTTCGTGGCCGGCTTGATCCTGGCAATCATGATCCTGCCGATCGTCTCGGCGATCTCCCGCGAGGTGATCGCCACCGTGCCGGCCGAGCACAAGGAGGCGGCGCTCGCTCTCGGAGCCACCCGCTGGGAGATGCTCCGGATGGCGGTCCTGCCCTACGCGCGGCCCGGGATCACCGGCGGGGCGATGCTCGGCCTCGGCCGCGCGTTCGGCGAGACGATCGCGGTGGCCTACGTGATCGGCGGATCGACCACACTCGGTCACTCGATCTTCCAGCAGGGGCAGTCGCTGGCCGGCGTGATCGCGCTGCAGTTCGGCGAGGCCCAGAGCACCCCGCTGTACAAGTCCTCGCTGCTGGCCGCCGGGTTGATCCTGTTCGTGCTGACCCTGGCGGTGAACCTGGTCGCGCGCCAGTACGTGGTGCGCGCCGGGCGGGTTGGCGGGCGACGCGGCTGGGGCCGGCCGGGCGGGGGCGCGGCGCTGCCCGGGATCTCCGAGCTCGAACCGGGAACGGACGCGGTATGAGCACGACCACGACCGAGCTCCCTGGCCTCCCGTCGATCGACCCGCGACGCCGGCGCACCGACAAGGTCATGCGGGGAGTGCTGGCCGCCGGCACCGCGATCGCGCTCGTCCCGCTGGTGCTGATCCTCTACTACCTGCTGAAGAAGGGACTCGGCTCGGTCAACGGGAGCCTCTTCACCTCGGATCCGAACCTCAGCCAGTGCTTCCCGCATGTCCCCGGCGCACCGCCGCCGCCGCCTTGCAACATCGGCGGGATCCGCAGCGCGATCCTGGGCACACTGGAGATCGTCGCGCTGGCCACCGTGCTCGCGGTGCCGACCGGGATCGGCGTCGCGCTGTATCTGACCGAGTACGGCAAGCAGTCACGGTTCGCCAACATCGTGCGCTACTTCGTGGACGTGATGACCGGGGTTCCATCGATCGTGTTCGGCCTGTTCATCTACATCGTGCTCGTGGTCAGCCACGTCGGCGGTGATGCCAACGGCTGGAAGGGCGCGCTCGCGCTCGCGCTGCTGATGCTGCCGATCGTGACCCGCTCTGCCGAGGTCGTCCTCAACCTCGTCCCGGCCAGCCTGCGCGAGGCAGCGCTGGCCCTCGGCGCGCCGCGCTGGCGCGTGGTCACCCGGGTCGTCCTGCCCACGGCGAGATCGGGCCTGGTCACCGGGTCGCTGCTGGCCATCGCCCGCGGCGCCGGGGAGACCGCTCCGCTGCTGTTCACGGTCGGCGCGGCCCACGTGCTCACCGGAAACCTGAGTGGGCCGATGAACTCGCTCCCCAGCCAGATCTTCAACGACCTGGGCCAGAACACCAACAACTTCTATGACCGGGCCTGGGGAGCGGCACTGACGCTCGTGGCCATGATCCTGATCCTCAACCTGATCGCTCGTTTCGCCCAACGAAGGAGCCGCCTGGCATGATCCCCCCTGACACGAAGAACGAGGAGCCAGCCGAGTTGTCCACTGCAGAGCCGCCGGCCCAGAACAGAGAAGGGGCCCAGACCCGCGGGGGCGAATCGGCGACCGCGGTCGACGGCCACGGCGTTGTGCTCAGCGACCTCCACGCCTACTACGGCGAGAACCATGCGGTCAGGGGGGTCAGCATCGGCTTCCCGGCCCACGAAGTCACCGCGATCATCGGGCCGTCGGGCTGCGGGAAGTCGACGATGGTTCGCTGCATCAACCGGATGCACGAGGAGATCCCGGGGGCCCGCGCCGAGGGGAGCGTCACGCTCGACCAGTTCAACGTGTACGACGCCTCGGTCGACGTAACGTCGGTTCGCCGGCTGATCGGGATGGTCTTCCAGAAGCCGAACCCGTTCCCGACTATGTCGATCTTCGACAACGTCGCCGCGGGGCTCCGGCTGACCGGACAGCGCGGCGAGAACCTGCGCGAGCGGGTCCACAAGGCGCTGCGGGCGGTCGGACTGTGGGGTGAGGTCAAGAACCGGCTGAACGAACCGGGCGTCGGCCTCTCCGGCGGTCAGCAGCAGCGCCTGTGCATCGCCCGCACGGTCGCCGTCGAGCCCGAGGTCATCCTGATGGACGAGCCCTGCTCGGCGCTCGATCCGGTGGCCACGCTCAAGGTCGAGGAGCTGATCGACGAGCTCAAGGCGCGCTACACGATCGTGATCGTGACCCACAACATGCAGCAGGCGGCGCGCGTGGCCACCACCACGGCCTTCATGCTCGATGGCGAGCTGGTCGAGCACGCCCCGACCAGCACCATCTTCACCAACCCCAAGGACGAGCGAACCGAACGCTATGTCACTGGGAAATTCGGGTAGCGCTGTGCAAGAGACACGCCACCAGTTCCGCGAGGCGCTCAAGGAGCTCGAGCGCCAGACCATGGGCGGACTCGACATCGTGATCCAACAGCTCGATCGCGGACTCGAATCGCTCAGCTACCAGGACGTAGAGCTCGCGTCGATGGTCGTCGCCGATGACGACCGGATCGACGGCCGCTACCTGGAGGTGCACCAGGGCATCCTCTCGCTGCTGGCCCGCCAGGCGCCGGTGGCCACCGACCTGCGGATCGTGGCGGCGCTGCTGCACATCATCCGCTGCGTCGAGCGGATGGGCGACCAGTGTGTCAACGTGGCCAAGCTGGTGCCCCTGTCGGGCTACGAGCAGCCCAAGGACAAGGACATCCTCGACGCGATCGAGCGAATGGGACAACTGGCCCGCGCACAGGTCTCCCAGGCCAAGGAGGCGTTCTCGCAGCGCAACGTCGAGCTCGCCCAGGATCTCGTCCGCCAGGACGCCGAGATCAACCGGCTCAACCGCCAGATCTTCCGCCGGGCGGTCGAGGTCGGCGACGACCTCGACCTGCGCGAGTGGGCAATGTTCATGATCCTGGTCGCGCGCTGCCTCGAGCGCGTGGGCGACAACACGGTTGACATCGCGGAGCAGGTCGTGTTCGTGGTCACCGGGCTGTTCCGCGAGGTGGCCGCCGAGAGCCCCACCTCGGCCTCCGCCTAGCCGTCGTCTGCGGGCACGGGGGCGTAGAGGCGGACGGCCTCGGTCTTGCCCTTGAGCGCGACGTCGGTGCGCTCGACGAGCTCGGGGTGGTTGCCTTCGAGCAGCTCCTTGGTGCGCTCCGTGAGCAGGATCGTGTCCCCGGTCTGCCGGGTGGCCGCCTCGACCCGCGCGGCGACGTTGACGGCATCGCCGATGACGCTGAACTCGAGTCGTCCCGCGCCGCCGACGTTGCCGGCGACGACTGGCCCCGAGTTCAGGCCGATCCCGATCGTCAGCCCGTGGGTGGACTTCACGTTGGCGGCGATCTCGAGCGCCGCGGCGAGCGCCTGATCGGCGTGGTCGGGCAGGCGCCGCGGTGCCCCGAAAACGGCCAGCAGGCCGTCCCCGACGAACTTGTCGACCCAGCCACCGTGGTCGTGGATCACCGGGACGAACTGCTCGAAGAGCTCGTTGATGGCCGCCACGACCTGATCGGCTGCCGTCTGCTCGGCGAAGCCGGTGAAGTCCCGGATGTCGATGAACATGATCGTGACCTCGACCTGCTCGCCGGTCAGGCTGGTGCCCTCCTCCAGCACGCGGGCGGCCACGTCGGGGTCGACGTAGGTCCCAAACGCCTCCCGGATCCGCTCGCGCTCGGCCAGTCCCGCCACCATCTGGTTGAAACCGAGCTGTAGCTGGCCGATCTGCGTGGCGTCGTAGACCGGAACGCGCACGTCGAAGTCGCCGCGCTCGACGCGCTGGAGCGCCCGGCGGACGGAGTCCACGGGATCGGCGGTGGCGCGCGCGGCCATGGTCACGGCGAGCAGGCCGACGGCGATCCCGGTGCCGCCGAGGACCACCATCGCGACGCCGAGCTGATGCCGGGTCGCCGAGGGATCGCCGGTCAGGGCGAGGACGCCGATCGCCACCACGCCGAAGACGGTCAATCCGCTGCCGAGGATCCATGCCAGCACGGCGCGGGTGGCGACCCCGGGGACGACCAGACGTCCAGGCGGGCGGTCCCCGAGCGCTCGCGCCGCCGCCGGTCGCAGCAGCAATTCGGTGAGCAGGTATGCGCACGCCGCGGTGACGATGCCCGTGGTCGCCACGATGATCGTCACCCGCAGGGCGAGCGCCGTCGAGTAGACGAGGTTGAGCGCCCCGAACACCGGCGCGGCGGCCAGCCAGAGCGTGACAGTGATCGCGAACAGACGCAGCGGCGCGCGCAGCACCGCACGGGTCTCCTCGGGGGTGGCCGGGCGCTCCTCCAGCAGCCAGATCCGCAGGCGCCGCAGACCGCGGGTCCCCAGCGCGACGCCGGCGGGCACTGCGATCGCGACATAGATCGCCGCCGCGATCGCATTGACCACTCGCACGTGGTCGGCGCGGCCGACGGTCGGCATCGGCACCACGAAAGCGGCGATCACCAGGACGGCGCAGGCTCCGATCAGATTGGTGATCGCGATCACCAGGCTGAGCACGCCCCGGCCGACCCGCCATAGCTCGCGTCCGCTGACGCTGAGATCGCCCGGACTGGCGAGCAGGGCGGCGGCCTCGCGGATGCGCTGGAGCGGCTCGCGCACTCGTCTCACCCGCCCGTTTCCAGGAATTTCACCGGCTTGACCCTATCCGTTGGCCACCCCGGAGCCAATCAAGCTTGGCCACCGGGCCAATGACCCGGAGCGCTGGGCGGCCTACGTTCCCGATATGCGGACACGGTCGCCACAGATCGTCGCGTTCGGGGGCGGGGGATTCTCGATGGAGTGGGGTAACACTCTGCTCGACGACCATGTGCTTTCGCTGACCGGCGTCGAGCATCCGCGCGTCTGCTTTCTGCCGACCGCCAGCGGTGACGCCGACCACTACGTGGTGCGCTTCTACCGCGCGTTCCCGGCCGGCCGATGTGAACCGTCGCACATCTCGCTGTTCCGGCGCGAGACCGGCGTCGGCGATCCGCGCGCGCACCTGCTCGCGCAGGATCTGATCTACGTCGGCGGCGGGAGCCTGGTGTCACTGCTCGGGACCTGGCGGGCGCATGGCATCGATCAGGCGCTGCTGGAGGCGTGGCAGGCGGGGGTCGTCCTCTGTGGCGGCTCGGCGGGCTCGCTGTGCTGGTTCTCCCACGCGGTGAGCGGTTTCCACGAGGGACCGCAGCGGCACATTCCGGCCCTCGGCTTCCTTCCCTGGAGCAACGCCGTTCACTACTACGAGGAGGCGGGCCGGCGCTCCGAGTTCACCGGCGCGATCGCCGCCGGCGCGCCCCCCGGCTATGGAGCGGGCGACGCCGCTGCGCTGCACTTCATCGGGACTGAGCTGGCCGAAGTGGTGTCCTCGCGGCCCGAAGCGCGGGCAATGTACGTGAGCTCCGACGGGGAGGGAGGAGCTATCGAGCGGGAATTGTCGGTCCGCTATCTTGGCGCTGTGACCGGTCTCGAGGTCCAGAGCGGCGAGGCGGCGATCGCGGCGTGAACGGGCCGGACTTCGTCCGGCCTAGCGAGTTCGGCCTGGCGGCCGAACTCGGAGGGCTGGCGTGAGAGTCGGTGGCGAAGGCGACGACGGGCCGGACTTCGTCCGGCCTGGCGAGTTCGGCCTGGCGGCCGAACTCGGAGGGCTGGCGTGAGAGTCGGTGGCGAAGGCGACGACGGGCCGGACTTCGTCCGGCCTGGCGAGTTCGGCCTGGCGGCCGAACTCGGAGGGCTGGCGTGAGAGTCGGTGGCGAAGGCGACGTCGAGCGGCGGATCCTTGCGATGGGCGGGGGCGGGTTCACGATGCACGAGCGCACGCCCGCGCTCGACCGGTTCGTGATCGAGCTGACCGGTAAGCCCGTGCCCAGGATCTGCTTCCTGCCGACCGCCAGCGGCGACCCGCGCGAGCAGGTCACCCGCTTCTATGAGCGCTTCGGCGACTGGCCCTGCCAGCCCACGATCCTGTCGTTGTTCCACCTCCGTCGCGATCGGATCGATCCGGTCGAGCACCTGCTGCAGCAGGACGCGATCTACGTCGGCGGCGGCTCGATGCGCAACATGCTGGCGATCTGGCGCGAGCATGGTCTCGACGAGACGATGCGCACTGCCTGGACGCGGGGGATCGTGCTGGCGGGTCTGAGCGCCGGGGCGATGTGCTGGTTCCAGGGCGGCGTCAGCATGAGCGGCGGGTGGCCCGAGGCGGTGCCGGGGCTCGGCCTGCTGGAGGGGAGCCTGACGGTGCATCTCGATGGAGAGATTGAGCGCCTGCCGGTGTATCGGTCTGCGGTGGCCACCGGCGCGCTGCCGCCCGGCTACGCCGCCGACGACGGTGCGGCGGTGCTCTACCGGGGTACGAGATTCGCCGAGGCCGTCGCTTCGCGGCCGGGCGCGCGCGTCATCCGGATGTGGCCGGACGGGGCCGGCGGCGTCGACGAGGCCGACCTGCCGGTGCGGGTTCTGCCCGGAGCCCTGAACCGCGAGCCCGACCAGGACGCCCCATACGGCGTCTCGGAGCTGCGCGCCCTCCGCGCGGGCCGCAACCGCTGGAGCTAGCGCCGGTCAGGCGGCAATCCGTCCCGCGCGATCTTGAGCCGGTGGCCGGGCCCCGCGCGAGCCTTGGTCGGATTTCGGGCCATATCGGCCAGTTTCTCGACCAGGCTCGTGATCCAATCGCTCTCCACATGAGCCCATGGGGCGCTGGCCGTCTCAGGTCGTGGCCTTTCGCCGGCGCAGGGTGAGCACCCCGAGCGCGGTTGCGGTCAGAAACGCGGCGGCGATCAGGATGATCAGGATCGTGCTGCCCGACCCGCCGCCCGAGGAGGCGCCGCCGGGGACGCCAGGGACGCCGGTGATCGGGTGACCCTGGGCGGCGGCGAGCTTGGCCACGGCCACGACCGCCGCGTGGGCGAGATCGTCGCTCTGCTTGCCGGCCGGCTTGGGCAGTGCGGCCACGGCGCTCACGGCCTTCGCCGGCAGCCCGCGCACGCCGTAACCGCTCGGCATCACCACGAGCAGGGGCTGCTTGGTCTGGAAGCTGATCTCCTGGTCCAGGAAATCGGCGTACTGCTGCGGCTTGTCAAACAGGCTCGGGATCACGCCGAGGTCCACCGGCGAGGCGATCAGCGCGACCTTGATCGGAGCATGGGCCTTGCGGGCGGCGGCCGTCTCGGCGTTCAGCGTGTGTTGGATTGAGGCCGTGACCTGCGGCGAGTACGGGTAGAAGACGTCCTCGCCCAGCAGCACGTCGCTGGCCGGGTCGCCGTCGGCGTGGGCCGGGGCGGGCGCCAGCGCCGCACTAAGCGCCGTCAACGCCGTGGCGGCAAGCACCATGCTGAGGATCCTCGCGAGCCGGCAGGCCATCTGCCAGGAGGGTAGAGCGTGCAGCCCCAGCGGATGCTCGCCTTCGGCGGCTCAGCCGCAGCCCGAGCCCGGAGCCGATGGGGTCGGGGGCTGGGGTGTGCATTGGGCCCACGCGGTCCGGTAATAGAGCCCGGTCGATGTCGCCTGCAGCGTGCCGGCCGTCGCGCCCCAGTTGAACTGGAAGTTGTTCGAGAGGTTGACGATGTTGCCGGAAATGGCGCCCGTGAACTGGGCGTTGTTGCTCAGGTTGATCGTCGACTGTGGCGCGTAGAGGACGCCGGAGAAGACTCCGTTGTTGGAGAAGTTCACGACGTTGCTTGCGTTGTTCAGTCCGTATACGTAGATCTGCAGGGCGGTCGGGTCGGTGGAGAGCGTGTTCCAGGTCACGTTGTTGGTGGCGTTCAACGTGCCGCTGGCCGCCGGGCAACCCGACCCGGGGTCGTCGGGAGAGTCGATGATGATCTCGGTCTTCGTGCCCGGGGCCAGATTGATCGTCGCGTTGTTGGCCGCAGAGAAGGAGCAGAAGTTGTAGATCCCGCCGCCGAGCGTGATCGAGGCGTTGTTGATCATCGAGAAGGCGCGGGTCGCCGAATTGAAGGCCACCGTCCCCGTCGGCTGGTCGTAGGGCGCGGTGGGATGAGACGGATTATTCAAGTAGTTGCTGATCCGATAATCGTCGTTGCAGGCGGGAAAGCCGGCGGCCGCGCGCGTCGGGCAGCCGCCCAGCGAGGTCTGATTGGAGGTCCCCGGGTTGACCGGCGAGAGCACGATCGGCCCGGAGAGCGGAACCTGGGGCGGGTTGCTCGCGTTGTTGGCGTGGCTGTAGCTGCCGGCCGGCCCGAGCTCCAGGCTGCCGGTGATCACCGCGTTGTTCGAGGCGCTGATCTGGCCGTTGGACGCCTCCCATCCGCCGATCTGGACGTTGTTGCTGTTGGTCAGGCCCGTCAGTCCGGTGATTCCGCTGACCGGGAACAACGGCCGGGCGCCGAAGGCCGCGGCGCGGATCTGGGACCGGACCGCGACCGAGCCGCTGACGCCAACCGCGGTCACGCAGCGCTGCGAGATGTTGGTGTCGCCGATCACCGTCAGCCCCACGCACGCCGCTCCGGTGCCCGCCAAGGGAGTCATGACGTAGCTATACGACGAGCCGTTGCCGAGCGTGTAGCTGGAGCTGGCGCAGGTCCCAGTCGAGTTGGGGCTGGCCACGGCGTCGCCCACGCAGTGACTGTCGTCCGGGCGCAGCATGTTGAGCCGGTACAGCGCGACCTGAAGGCCCGCCTCCGCCGCCTCCAGGGCGTTCTTGCGGTTGACGTCGGCACGAGAGAACATGTTGTTCTGGACCGCGACGGTGACCGCCGCACCGGCGAGCACGAAGGTGATCAGCAGCACCATCACCGCGATGATCATCGCGGCGCCGCGCTCGTCGCTCACCGCGTGGGACCGGGCTGCATGGCGCGTCGGGCTCATTGGCTGTTCAGCTGTATCTCGCTCGGTTCGAGCGGGTTGTCGTAGAGCAGCGCGATCGGCAGGTTGAGGTTCGCCTTCATCCAGACGCGGACCCCCAACCGGTGCCCGGCCGCGATGCTGACCGCGCCGGAGGAGCCGCGGAAGTTGAAGATGTACGAGACCTGGCTCGCGCCGGTGGGCCAATTGCCCCCGGTCTGGGGATCGATGGCGGCCACGTAGCCGGCCCCGCCGAGGTCGACAGGGGGCCAGGCCAGCAGGTCCGCTACCGAGCCGGCCGAGCCGGACGGCGGGACATCGTAGATCTCGACGCAGAAGCTGACCGCCGCCTGAGCGCTGTTCGCGGTCTGCGTGAACATGCTGAGCCCGGCGTCTCCGGTCAGCGTCGTCGTCGCGGTCACCGGCGAGCTCACCCAGAACTGGCTCTGAACCCTGACCAGGTTCCCCGCCCACGCGCCGCTATTGCAGTCGGAGGTCGACTTCGTGCCACAACCGGTCCCGTTGCCGCAGGTCGGCTGCAGCAGCCGTCCACCGGGGTAACCGGCGGTGGCCTGATCGGTGGAGTACTGGTAGAGCGGCGCTAGCGTCCCGTTGGGAGCCGCCGGCGGGTTGGCGTCCATCAGGTCGGGCACGGGGCAACCGGTGATGTTCGCCAGGAGTGCAGCCAGCGCGGGCACGGCCGTGCAGAGGAGGCCGCCGGCCACGCCGACGGTGGGGTGCGTCGCGTGGCTGGCCAACGGCAGCTGCGGCGCCCCGCTGCTGCTGGCCGGCCAGTCGTGCAGGTAGAAGGTGTTCGGGTTGCCCGAGTCGATCGGCGACGTGCACGACACCCGCGTGCCCACGGTGTTCTGGCACGTCGTGTTCGGGTCGTTCAACGGGTTGCCGCTGCTCCCGTTGCTGATCCCTCCCGCAGGAGCGGCCTGCGGATCGGCAACCACGCTCGAGACGAAGACCGGGGTGGGGTGCAGGCCGCCCGGCATCGTCACCGCCACGGTGATTCGCTTGTAGTTCTGCGTCGCCGGGCAGCCGGGTGCGCATCTCGGGTCGCTGGTCCAGGTGACGAAATCGTAGATCTGGCCGCTCAACAGGCCCTGCGACCAGCTCCCGGTAGGGGCGATCGTGCCGCCGGTGGCGTCGATGGCGAGGGTCTCCGACGACAGCAGGATGCGATCCCAGGCAAACGTCGCCGGTGGGCCGGCGGCCACGTAGTAGTCGGGGTTGGCCGGGTTGGTCGAGGTGCCGGGGGTGCTGGTCAGGCCGATCTGGCTGTACGAGACGCCCTCGATCCGCTCGATCTCCTTTTGGGCGACGTGGGCCATCGCGGCGCTGCGCTCGCTGACCAGCGAAAGCTTGCGGGATACGTCGAAGGCCATCAGCATCGAGAGGATTCCGATGGCCAGCACGGTGATGGCGATCAGCAGCTCGATCAGGGAGAAGCCGGCCTGGCCGGCGGCTGGGGCGACGTCGCAGGACTGACCGATTCGCCCGGGAGGCGCCGTGGCCAGCATCAGTTGCCGACGTTCTGGTTGCGCATCAGCGCGCCGTCGCTGAGCACGATCGAATGATTGAGGCCGCTGGCGGCGCCGTCCGAGGCCGGGATGCTGACCGTCGCCGTCATGTAGTAGGGCGCGACGGGATCGGGACCGAAGCTGAAGACCGGGCTGGTCACCGTCCCGTTGGTCAGGTCGGTGATACCCACCCGCGCACTGGTCAGCGCCGGCAGTGGGCTACCGGCGGCCGACTGCGCCCGCAGGCATTCGCGGTAAGCCGTGCCCGGCTGCGGAATGTCGCACTCGTAGAGAACATGTTCGGCGACCCCGCCGAGCGTGATCGTCATCTCGACGAAGTTCGGCCCACTGCTGATGATGCTCGTGGCCTGACGGATCTGGCTGACCATCGCGTCGAGCCCGTTGCGCGCATCCTGTTGGGCAAAGGCATAGTTGGCGTCCCTGGTCTGTTCGCGCTGCCCGAGCACGAGCGGAGACATCAGCAATCCCGCCACCACGGAGAGCAGCAAGAGCACCACCAGCATCTCGATCAGCGTGACTCCGCGCTGATCCCGGCAGCGCTCGCTGAGCTGCGTTATGGGTGGACGGACGTGTTTCACCGGAGTTGTCGAGTCCGCCACCGATGCGGACGACGGTGGCTTGGGCCCGGTTCCCAGTTGCTATGTCGGCGAGTCAGCCCGGGTCCTTAGCCCCGGGGCTATCGCTGGACGGATCCCCGACCCGTCCGCCAGTTTCGTCTGAGCGTCGGAAGCGCTACGAGACTTTGGCGATCGGGACCGCCGGCTCGGCGATCTCGATCTCGCGGCGCTCTGTGGCCAGCTCGATGCAGTCCGGGCTGCCGCCGATCTCACTCCAGCGGATCGAGACCTCGCCGGAGAAGGAGTCCAGGAAGTCGTCGGAGTGCAGCGGATCGTGGTGGAACAGCAGCAGCTTCTTGGCCGCGACGCGCTGGCCGAATCCGAGTGCGTCCGACAGCGGACAGTGCCCCCATCCGAGATGCGCCGGGTACTCCTGGTCGGTGTACTGGCAGTCGTGGATCAGCATCGTCGCGCCGCGAGCGAGCTCGAATCCGGAGATCCACGCATCCTCGAGCTCCGCCAGGGGCGCCCCGAGCCCCGGCTCGTGATCGGGGATGTAGCTGAGCACGCTGCCTTGATCCTCGATCCGGAAGCCGAGCGTCGGGCCGCGATGGTTGACCGCCTGGGCGCGGATGGTGGCCGGTCCGATTTCCCATTCCAGTGGCTCCGCCTCGCGGAAGGAGACCTGCGAGGGAAGCTCACGGACCTCGACCGGGGCCAGCGGGGCGGAGATGTACCGGGCGACGCGGTCCTGCAGCGAGGCCTCGGGCGAGGCGGGCCCCCAGATCGTGATCTCCGATTCCGGCCGGAAGGCGGGGGCGAAGAACATCAGGCCCTGGATGTGATCGAGGTGCAGATGAGTGAGCAGGATGTGAATCGGTTGCTCGACCCGCGGCAGGGCCAGCCCGAGGTTGCGAATACCCGTGCCGGCGTCGAGGATCAGCGTGCTCCCATCGGACAGCGTGACCTCGACGCATGAGGTGTTGCCGCCGTAGCGCATCGTCTCTGGCCCCGGCGCCGGAATCGATCCGCGTGCACCCCAAACCTTGATCTTCATCCACTCTCTCCCTGCTCGGATCCGTCGACTGGCCAGAAAATCACGATCGCACCGCTCGAGCCTCCTAGCCCGACGATCGGGATCGCGCTGGCGGCGATGTCTCGATGAGTACCGCCCGCTGCCCGGATCCGAAATTTTCCGTGATAAGGACGATTGTCCCGCACGGCGAGGGTAGCCGGTATCTCGTCATATGGAAGCGGTTTGTCGTCGGCTCCGAACGGGCCGAACTCGTCGGTCCACTCGGAGGCCGACATGTTGGCGCTTTCCTCGAATCCGCGCCCGAGCATCGCCCCGGCCGCCTCGTTGTAGTAGAGCAGCGCGCCATGCTCGCCGACAAGGAACGCCGGCGTCGAGATGCTGGAGAGCAGGTTCCTCGCCAAGATGAGCTCGAGCGGCTTCTGGGCGCTCATACCCAGACTCTAGTGCGGAATGGGAGTGCACGGCGCAAATCGGGATCTCCCTATCCTGATCTTGAAATGGCGGGGCAGAAGTCAAAGCGGCGCTCGCGCAAACGGCGAAATCCCGGGGGCGCGCCGCAGGCCACGCGGTCGCAGCGGCGCGAGCAGCGCGCCGAGCGTCAGACCCGGCCCGTGGTCACGCAGCGATCCGCCGGGACGACCGGCACGGTCGGCGAGCGGCCGCCGGGGCCGTTCGGCGGGCTTCCGGTCTCGGAGATCCTGATCTTCGCCGGACTGATCGGGCTGGTGGTCGGTCTGATCCAGGGCGGTCCGGCGTTGATCGTCGGCATCATCGTGATCGCCGCCGGGGTGGTCGAGGTGACCGCCCGCGAGCACTTCTCCGGCTTCCGCTCCCACGCCACGTTCCTCTCCGCGATACCGGCCGTGGCGGCGGAGATCGCGCTGGTGGTGATCTTCGGCGAGCCGCGTCAGCGGGCCCTGCTGCTGTTGCCGGTGATCCCGGTCTTCGCTGCCGCCTTCTGGTTCTTGCGAAATCGCTTTCGCAGCGCCAGGCAGGCCCGGCTGGCCCGGCCCCCGACACCCCACGTCGGCTAGCCCCAACGCTAGGTCACGGACACTCGGATCGGATCCTCGTTCGCCCCGCGGTCGGGGATCGTGGTGGGCAGGTGGATCGTGAAGACCGCGCCACCGTCCTCATGGTTGGCCACGCTGACGCCGCCGCCGTGCTGCTCTGCGACCTGGCGCACGATCGCCAGACCCAGCCCGCTGCCCTGCCGCCCGCGGGAATTGGCGCCGCGGTAGAAGCGGTCGAACACGTAGGGGAGGTCGGCTTCCTCGACGCCGGACCCGTGGTCCCGGACCCGCAGGCCGTCGGCGTCGACGGCGATCTCGATCGGGCCGCCGGGGGGAGAGTGGCGGGCCGCGTTGTCGAGCAGGTTGTTGACGGCCCGGCTGAGGCGCTCGGGTGCGCCCTCGACGATCACCGGGGCCAGCGTGCCCTTGATCTCGATGTCGGGAGAGTTGCGGTGCGCCCGCGCGACCGCCTCCTCGACGATCCCGTCGAGGCGGACGTCCTCGGTCGAGTCGGCGGGCAGGTCGCCGCGTGCGAGCTCGATCAGGTCGGCCACCAGGGCGGTCAGCTCCTCGCTCTGCTCGACCACGTCGGCCAGCAGCCGGCGGCGGTCCTCCTCGCCGAGCTCTCCGCCCTGGAGCAGCACCTCGACGTTGGTGCGCAGGCTGGTCACCGGGGTGCGGAGCTCGTGCGACGCGTCGGCGACGAGCTGGCGCTGGGCCCGCACCGAGTCATCGAGCTCCGAGCGTGAGCGCTGGAGCCGCTCGAGCATCATGTTGAAGCGGGTGGCCAGCTGGCCGACCTCGTCGTCGGCGTGGACGGCGAGCCGACGCGTCAGGTCGTCGGTCTCGCCGATCAGCTCGGCAGTCTGCGTGACCTCGGCCAGCGGCGCGAGCACGCGTTTGGCGGCCAGGCGGCCGAGCAGCGCGGCCAGCGCGATCCCGCCCGCGCAGAGCACGAGCAGGATCAGCCGGAGGTGGGAGAGGATGTGGTCGACGCCATCGAGCGGACGCGCGATCTGGATGGCCGCGGTCTCGCCGGACCCGGGGTCCTGGATCGGGATCGTGATCTCCCGCAGGTCGCTGCCGCCCGCGGTGGTGTCGGACATCATCTCGCCCTTGGTGCCCGCGGCGACGGAGCGCGTCGCGCCGGTCACGGGCAGCGTCAGGCCGCGCGCGCCAACGACGATGATCCGATTCCCCACCAGGACCTGGGCGTACGGCGCCGGGCCGCCCGCGCTCGGCGGGATCTCCGGAAGGTCGCTGAGCAGAGGGTGAAGGCTGTGTGTCTGGACCACGGCCGCGGCCTCGGCACGCAGCGAATCGTCGACGCCATCGCGGAGTTGTCCGCGAACGACGAAGTAGCAGACGAACGCAGCCATGACGATGGCTATGCCGACCGTCGCGCCGGCCACCAATCCGAGCCTGCGTCGCAGCGCCATGGCTCAGTCCCGCAGGACGTAGCCGACGCCACGCACGGTGTGCAGAAGACGCGACTCGCCCTCGGTCTCCGTCTTCCGGCGCAGGTAGCCCATGTACACGCCGAGGGCGTTCGACGTCGGTCCGAAGTCGTAGCCCCAGACGTTTTCGAAGATCGTCGTGCGGGTCAGCACCTGGCGAGGATGCCGGAGGAACAGCTCCAGCAGCAGGAACTCCGTCTTGGAGAGCTCGATCAGACGACCGCCCCGGCGGACCTCGTGGGCGACCGGGTCGAGCTCGAGGTCGGCATACCGCAGGACCTCACCGTCGCCCCCGTCGGTCGTGCGACGCAGCAGCGCCCGCAGTCGCGCCTGCAGCTCGCGCAGGGCGAACGGCTTGACCAGATAGTCGTCGGCGCCGACGTCGAGTCCTTTGACTCGGTCGTCGATCGCGTCGCGCGCGGTCAGCATCAGGATCGGGGTCCGATCGCCCGCGGCGCGCATCCGCCGGCACACCTCGAGCCCGTCCAGGCGGGGCATGGCCACGTCGAGGATCACCGCATCGGCCGGGTTGCTGGCCATCGCGTCGAGCGCTTCCTCGCCGTCCGCGGCCAGGTCCACCTCGTAGCTGTCGAGCTTCAAGGCTCGTTCCAGCGCCCGCCTCACGGCAGGCTCGTCATCGACCACCAGTACGCGCGCCATCGCCGAAATGATCCCCCTTGCAAGTAAAAGAACCTGAAGAAGGCTAGAAACCCGATCCCGTCCGAAGATCGTACGCTCCTTCTCGGCGGGCGAACAATGGCCAAAGACTCCCTCGAGACCTATCGACACAAGCGCGACTTCGCCACCAGTCCGGAGCCCGCGGGCGCCGCTGAAGCGCGATCCGACGGCGCCGCCCCCAGGTTCGTCGTGCAGGAGCACCACGCCACCCGGTTGCACTGGGATCTCCGCCTCGAGCACGACGGCGCGCTCGCCTCGTGGGCGATCCCCAACGGAATCCCGCCGGACCGTTCGGAGAACCGGCTCGCGGTGCACACCGAGGATCACCCGCTCGAGTACCTCGACTTCGAGGGGGAGATACCCAGGGGCGAATACGGCGCCGGCACGATGAGCATCTGGGATCGCGGCACGTTCGAGACGCACAAGTGGGAGGAGCGCAAGGTCGAGGTCACCTTCCATGGCGAGCGTCTGCACGGGCGCTATGGGCTATTCCCGATCGGCCGCGAGGGCAGCGATTGGATGATTCACCGGATGGATCCGCCGGACGATCCCGATCGGCAGGAGATGCCCGAGCGCCTGCTGCCGATGCTGGCGCGCGCCGCGGACCCGCCGGCCGGATCGGATGGCTGGTCGTTCGAGATCAAGTGGGACGGCGTCCGCGCGATCGCCTACGCCAAGCCGGGCCGCCTGCGGCTCGAGAGCCGCAACCAGCGCGAGATCACCGACGCCTACCCCGAGGTGCGTGGCCTGCTCGAGGACCTCGGGATGCGCGAGGCGGTTTTCGACGGAGAGATCGTCGCCTTCGGCGAGGACGGGCGGCCCAACTTCGGGCGCTTGCAGAAGCGGATGCACGTCACCTCGCCCGGGTCGGTGCGCCGACTCGCCGCCAGTACCCCGGTTGTCTACGCGATCTTCGACCTGCTCTACCTCGACGGGCACTCGCTGCTCGATCTGCCCTACCGCGAGCGCCGCCGGCAGCTCGAGTCGCTCGGTTTAGGGGGCCCGGCCTGGCGGGTGCCCGCGGCGCACAACGGCGACGGCAAGCGCTTGCTGGAGGCGACCCGGCTGCAGGGCCTGGAGGGGGTCATCGCCAAGCGAAGCGACTCCCGCTACGAGCCGGGCCGGCGGCCCGGCACGTGGCTGAAGATCAAGCACACCCGCCGGCAGGAGCTGGTGATCGGCGGCTGGCTGCCGGGCGAGGGACGCCGGACCGACCGGATCGGCGCCCTCCTGATGGGACACATGACCCCGGGTGCGGAGGCCGGCGACCCCGCGCCGTTGACCTACGCCGGCCGCGTGGGCACCGGCTTCACCGACCGCACCCTCGACGAGCTGGCGAAGAAGCTGGCGCCGTTGCGGCGCAAGACCAGCCCGTTCGGCACTCCTCCCGGACTGAGGATGCCGCGCGAGGCGCAGTTCGCGGAGCCAGAGCTGGTGGGCGAGGTCGAGTTCACCGAGTGGACCGGCGACGGCGTGATGCGCGCGCCCTCGTTCAAGGGACTGCGCCTCGACAAGTCGGCCGAAGACGTCGTGCTCGAGTCAACTCCGGCGCGGTCCGACGGCGGACCCCCGGCGCCGACCGACTCGCCCGAGGCCCTGTTCGAGAGCGTGGAGCGCCTGCCGCAGGGCGACCTGCTGGTGGAGGTCGAGGGGCGTCAGCTGAAGCTGACCAACTGGGACAAGGTCATGTATCCCGAGACCGGGTTCACCAAGGGCGACGTGATCGCCTACTACGCGCGGATCGCCGACGCCGTGCTGCCGCATCTGCGCGACCGGCCGCTGACCCTCAAGCGCTATCCGAATGGCGCGCAGGCACCATACTTCTATGAGAAGCAGTCGCCATCCCACCGGCCCGAGTGGGTGCAGACGGTTGAGGTGGGTGGCGTCAACTACACGCTGGCCCAGGACCGCGCGACACTGGTCTGGCTGGCCAACCTGGCCGACCTCGAGCTCCACACCTCGCTGTCGCTGGCGGGCGCGGCCGCGCGCCCGACGATGATGGTGTTCGACCTCGATCCGGGGCCGCCGGCGGGTATCGTCGAGTGCTGCGAGGTCGCGCTGGTGTTGCACGGCCTGTTCGATCAGCTCGGGTTGCAGACCCGGGTCAAGACATCCGGTTCCAAGGGGATGCAGGTCTACCTCCCGCTGAACCGGCAGGCCGAGTACTCGGTGACCAAGCCGTTCGCCCGGAGAATCGCCGAGCTGCTCGAGCAACGGATGCCGAAGCTCGTGGTCTCGCGCATGACCAAGCGGTTGCGCCCGGAGCGGGTGCTGGTCGACTGGAGCCAGAACGACGCCCACAAGACGACCGTCAACGTCTACTCGCTCCGCGCCCGTGAGCGCCCGACGGTTTCGACTCCCCTGCGCTGGGAGGAGGTCTCGGACTGCCGCGAGGCCGGCGATCCAGCCCGGCTGACGTTCGATTCCGAGCAGGTGCTGGCTCGGGTGGCCGAGCACGGTGACCTGTTCGCCGATGCGCTCAGCCTCGAGCAGGACCTGCCCAAGCTCGGGTCTGGATCGTGAGAGCTTGCCTGATCGCGGTGGCCGCGATCGGACTGCTGATCACCGGCTGCGCCGGGACCAGCCGACTGCTCGGCAAGCCGAACCCGGCCCCGACCCCGCGGCCCAAGACCCAGGCGGGTCGCACCTACCTGCAGCAGCTGAGCGCGGAGCAGGCGAAGCTGGGGCAGGCTGAGCGGGCGATCCCGAGGCGGGCCCGGACGCCCGCGGCCCTGTCACGATCGATCGCGCTGCTGGCCGGCGCGATCGGCGAGTTGGCCAAGGGGCTGAGCGCGATCCATCCGCCGGTGCAGGTGGCCGGACTGCACGCGCGGCTCGTGCGGATCGTCCGCGCCTACTTCCGGAGGTTGTCGTCGGCCGCGCGCACCGCGCGCACGCGCGCGGGAGAGCTCCGTGCGGCCAACATGCTGGCAACCGCCACGCAGACGGCCACTGACGCGTTCACCGTCACCTTCGCCAGGATCACCGCCCGGCTGGCCAAATGAGGCATTTGATCTGAACGCCTGGGGCGTGGGCATTTAGGATGATGGCCCCGATGGACCAGATCACTCTGCGAAACCGCTTGCTCGTGGCGACCGGGATGTGGAAGGAGGCGACGGGAGAGCCGCTGCCCCGGCTCGAGCCAGGCAACCCGGCCGACCAGATCCAGGAGTTTGAGCTGAAGCTGGTCAACCGCCTGTGGGAGACGGCCACACCCGAGAACGCCCGGGAGATCGCCGATCGGACCTGGGACCTCGTCCACGATCGGCCTGACAAGGATCCCGTGAAGCGCCGCGTGGTCGAGTGCCACGAGGCGCTCGCCCGGATCACGCGGCTCGGCGACTGAGGGCCTCAGCTGGCCACCGACGCCTGAGGGGCCTCAGCTGGCGACCGGCGCCGGGGGGCCTCAGCTGGCGACCGGCGCCTGAGCGTCTTCGGCGGACACGGACGCCGGCGCGGCGATCGCCCGCTCGCCGTTGTCGGCCGAGTTGCGGGTCAGCCCGGCAGCAGCGTAGGCGTCGGCCTCATCGAGCGTCTCGTGCTTGAGCAGGGCGGCGACCAGATCCTCGAGGTTGCTGCGATTGGCTTGCAGCAGATCCTTGACGTCGGCGTGGGCCGACTCGACGATCCGCCTGACCTCCTCATCGACCAACTGCTGAGTCGCCGCCGAGGTCTCCGAGACCCCGGGGAACAGCATGCCCGCGCCGTCGGCGGGGAGCACCGCGATCGGGCCGATCGCCTCGCTCATGCCCCAGCGGCCCACCATGTAGCGGGCGATCCGGGTGAGCTGCTGGATGTCGGACTCGGCGCCCGTGGTCAGATCGCCGAACACGATCTCCTCGGCCGCGCGGCCGCCGAGGGCGACCTTGATCTGACCCTGGAGATGGCGCTGGTCGAAGTTGAAGCGGTCGAGATCGGGAGCGGAGAAGGTCACGCCCAGGGCCTGCCCGCGGGGGATGATCGACACCTTCCGGACCGGATCGGCGCCCTTGGTGAGCATCCCCACCAGCGCGTGGCCGGCCTCGTGGTAGGCCGTCCGGCGCCGGTCCTCCTCGGTCATCATCACATTACGAGCGGCGCCGAGCACGATCCGCTCCAGCGCGTCGCTGAGATCCTCCTGGGAGACGGCGTCGTGGCCGCGGCGGGCGGCGAGCAGCGCGGCCTCGTTGACCAGGTTGGCCAGGTCGGCGCCGACCATCCCCGGGGTGGAAGAGGCGATCGAGCCGATGTCCACGCCCGGTCCGAGCGGCACCGAGCGCGTGTGCACCTTGAGGATCGCCTCCCGCCCGGCGCGGTCCGGCGGCTGCACCGCGACCCGGCGGTCGAACCGGCCCGGGCGGAGCAGCGCCGGGTCGAGGATCTCCGGGCGGTTGGTGGCGCCCAGGACGATCACGCCGCTGCGCGGATCGAAACCATCCATCTCGGTGAGGATCTGATTGAGCGTCTGCTCGCGCTCGTCATGGCCGCCCGAGATGTTGGGGCCGCCGGATGAGCGCGAGCGTCCGACGGCGTCGAGCTCGTCGATGAAGATGATCGCGGGGGCCGCCTCCTTGGCCTGGGCGAACAGGTCACGCACGCGCGAGGCGCCGACGCCGACGATCATCTCGACGAACTCGGAGGCCGACATCTGGAAGAACGGGACGCCGGCCTCGCCCGCCACCGCTCGGGCGAGCAGCGTCTTGCCGGTTCCGGGGAGGCCGCTGAGCAGGACGCCGCGGGGGATCTTGGCTCCCAGCCGCAGGTATTTTTCCGGGTTCTTGAGGAAGTCGACGATCTCGGTGAGCTCCTCCTTGGCCTCGTCGATCCCGGCCACATCCTCAAAGGTGACGGGTTGGTCGATGGCCTCGACCCGGCGGGCCCGCGACCGCCCGAACGACATCAGGCCGCCGGCTCCGCCACCCGCCGCCGCCGCGCGCCGCATCAACACCACGAACAGCAGGACGAGCAACAGCGTCGGCCCGAAGCCGAACAGAATGCTGGTCAGGAACGAGGGCCCCTGATCGGGCGACTGTGCGTCGATCGTGACGCCGTGCTTCTGGAGCAGATCGGAGAGCTGCTGATTGGGCTCGAACGACGGGATCTGGGTCGAGAAGAAAGTGGTGGTGGGCGCGTTCGGATCGTCAGGCGGGTACTTGATCGCCTTCTTGAACGTGCCCTGGATCGAGTCGCCGGTGGCCGAGATCTCGCTGACGTTGTACTTGCTGACCTGGCTCGTGAAGGTGGGGGAGAAGGGGACCCGTACACGGGGGTTGGGCTTCAGCGCCTGCGAGGAGATCCACAGGTTGAGCGCCAGCAGGCCGACCACGAGCAGCGCGACCAGCCAGCGAGGGTTGGGTCCCTTCGATTTCTCGGCCGGGTTCTTGCCGCGCCCGTCCGGAGCCGGCGTGACCTTCCAACCGGGAGGGGTGGACGCGGGGGAAGGTTGACGACCTCGCGTCTGTGTTGGTCTGCGGGGAGGATCGTCCGCCATAACGGAATTGTCGCAAGCCGGAGTGCCCGACTCCCGAGGTCACCCGGTTTCCAGCCGATTTCTGAACGAATGGGCCCCTTCGACCGTGGCTCCGAGCGCGTATGCGCGATCGGCCAGCCAGCGATCCGAGGTGGCCACGCGGACCGCGCCCGGATGCGGATCTGCCTGCAGACGACGGATGATCTCGTCGTCGGCGGCGTCGCGACGAGGCTTCGGGGCATGCGCCACCTCGATCACGGTCGAGCGGATCGGCGGCGAGGGCTTGCGCTCGAACACGACCGTCACGTCCTCCCCCTCGACCGCTGCCCATCGCTCCAGCAGATCGACGAGCCTCAGCATCGCGGCGTCCCGGTCCCTCCACCACGCGTCCGGCCGGGTCCCGATCACGTTCATGCCATCGACGAGCCAGCGCATGTAACTGAGCGTACTTTCAATCCTCATCCGGCCGGGGACGTTGGCGCGCTCGCTTGCGGTCGGCGTGCTGGCGCTTGGCCTCGAGCCGTCGCTGCTTGGCGCCCCGGCTGGGCTTCGTCGCATGCCGCGGACGCTGCACCGCCAGCGCCGCCGCCAGCCGCCGCCGGAGCCGCTCCAGGGCGAGCTCACGGTTGCGCGCCTGGCCGCGGGCGTCCTGGGCAACGGCGGTCACGCGCGGGCCCGCGCGAGCGATGATCCTCGCCTTCTGGGCCTCGGTCAGCGACGCCGAGGCGCCGACGTCGAAGCTGGCCTCGATCCGCGACGCGGTCACGTTCGCGTGCTGGCCTCCCGGACCCGAGGAGCGCGAGGCGCGCAGGTCGATCTCCGCCAGCGGAATCGATACTGCGTTGCCGATCCGGATCGGATCTTCCATCGGACGAAGCATGAAGTGTCGCTCGCGGATGAGCAACGCGGTCCGTGCCCACCCCGCCTCAGCCGACCGTGCTACCGTGCCGCGCCGTAAGGCTGTCCCCAGAGAGGACGGCGTCAAGCAGGTGCAGGCCCGGGCGGTGATCGAAAACATCCTCCGCGGTAGCAGCACTACAAGCCACGGAGGACAACTCCACAATGCCAACCGGAACTGTCAAATGGTTCAGCGACGAGAAGGGCTTCGGGTTCATCACGCCCGATGAAGGCAGTCGCGACCTGTTCGTGCACCACTCGAGCATCGCAGCCGACGGCTACCGCTCGCTCTCTGAAGGCGCCAAGGTGTCCTATGAGGAAGAGTCGGGGCCGAAGGGCCCGAAGGCGATCAACGTCATCAAGCTTTAGCGCTATTCGCCCCTTGGGGCGAACTGCAGTTTCACGGTGTTTGTCACGGGGGTGGTCGGGTTCCGACCGCCCCCGTTTGACGTCCGGGAAGGTGCGTCGGCCCGGCCCCCTACAATCTGGGAGCAACTCGGCGCACATGGAAGCGAGGACGTGAGTAAGGCAGTTGAAGAGCGGGAGCGGGTGATCATCCGCTTCGCGGGGGACTCCGGGGATGGCATGCAGCTCGCCGGGAGTCGCTTCACCGATGCAACCGCGATGGTCGGCAACGACCTCGCGACGCTGCCGAACTTCCCGGCGGAGATTCGCGCCCCGGCCGGCACGCTCGCCGGCGTCTCGGCGTTCCAGATTCACTTCGCCTCGCGCGACATCCTCACGCCGGGCGACGCGCCGAACGTGCTCGTGGCGATGAACCCGGCCGCGCTGCGGGCGAACCTGCCCGAGCTGCCGCGCGGGGAGACGATCATCGTCAACGAGGACGCCTTCACCAAGCGCAACCTCGAGAAGGCCGGCTACGGGACCAGCCCGCTGGAGGACGGCTCACTGGGCGAGTACCGCGTCCATCGGATTCCCATGACCACGCTGACCACCCGGGCGGTGGAAGCGATCGAGGGAGCCAGCACGCGCGACGCCGGGCGAGCCAAGAACCTGTTCGCCCTGGGTGTCCTCTCGTGGCTCTACGGGCGTCCGACCGACGTGACCAAGCAGTGGATCGAGCAGAAGTTCGCCCGCAAGCCCGCGGTGATGCAGGCGAACCTCGCGGCCTTCAACGCCGGCTGGTCGTTCGGCGAGACGACCGAGTTGCTCGACGTCCAGTACCGGGTCAACGCCGCCACCGACGTCCCCCCGGGGACATATCGCAACGTCAACGGCACGGCGGCCCTGGCGATGGGACTGATCGCCGCCAGCGTCCGCAGCCGGCTGCCGCTGGTGCTGGCCAGCTACCCGATCACCCCTGCCTCGGAGCTGCTGCACGAGCTCTCGCGTCATGCCGGGCTGGGCGTCTCGACGATCCAGGCCGAGGACGAGATCGCCGCGGCCGGGATGGCCCTGGGCGCCGCGTTCGGCGGCCGCCTTGGGGTGACCGCGACGAGCGGCCCCGGGATGGACCTGAAGGCCGAGATGATCGGGCTCGCGGTGATGCTCGAGCTGCCGCTGGTGGTGATCGACGTCCAGCGGGCCGGGCCATCGACCGGGATGCCGACCAAGACCGAGCAATCCGACCTGCTGATGGCGCTCTACGGCCGGCACGGGGAATCTCCGTTGCCGGTGATCGCGCCGAGTACGCCGGGCGGGTGCTTCGATGCGGGGTTCGAGGCCGTGGCGATCGCCGTCCGGTATCGGACGCCGGTGATCCTGCTGTCGGACAGCTTCCTGGCGTCGTCGTCGGAGCCGTGGCAGGTTCCGGCGGTGGCCGGTCTCCCGCAGATCGATCCGGCGATCGCCAAGCCACGCGCCGGCGACGCGCCACCGTTCCTGCCCTACACCCGCGACGACCGCCTGGCGCGGCCCTGGGCGGTGCCGGGGACGCCGGGCCTCCAGCACCGGATCGGCGGGCTCGAGAAGGCCGACGGGACGGGCAACATCTCCTACGACGGTCTCAACCACGCGCGCATGACCGAGCTGCGCGCGGCCAAGATCGACGGGATCGCCGACGAGCTCCCGCCGCTCAGCGTCGACGCCGACCCGGGCGCTCGGCTGCTGGTGCTCGGCTGGGGCTCGAGCGAGGGGGCGATCCGCGCCGGCGTGCGGCGGGCACGGCAAGAGGGCCACGCGGTCGCCTGTGCGCACCTGCACCATCTCAACCCCCTGCCCGCCAACACCGGGGACGTCCTGCGCTCGTTCGACCGCGTCCTGGTGCCGGAGATGAACACCGGACAGCTGGCCAAGGTGCTCCGGGCCAAGTACCTCGTCGACGTCGAGTCCTTCTGCAAGGTGGCGGGACAGCCGCTGTTCTCGGCCGAGATCGAGCAGCAGATCGCGGAGCGGCAGTGAGCGCGGTCGACTCCAGGCGCGAGGCGGCGAGCGGCGGGGGCGCCCCGCACGGGCTGACCAAGGCCGACTTCCAGTCCGACCAGGAGACGCGGTGGTGCCCCGGATGCGGCGACTACGCGGTGCTCTCGGCCGTGCAGCAGTTCATGCCTGAGTTGGGCATCCCGCCGGAGCGCATCGTGTTCATCACCGGGATTGGCTGCGCCGGGCGCTTCGCCTACTACATGGACACCTACGGCATGCACGGGATCCACGGGCGCGCGCCGGCGCTCGCCACCGGGCTGGCCACCGCTCGTGAAGACCTCTCGATCTGGGTTGTGACCGGAGACGGCGACTCGCTGTCGATCGGCGGCAACCATCTGATCCACGCGCTGCGCCGGAACGTCCCAGTGAAGATCCTGTTGTTCAACAACCAGATCTACGGCCTCACCAAGGGCCAAGCCTCCCCGACATCCGAGCTCGGCAAGATCACCAAGTCGACGCCGTTCGGGGTCGCCGACCACCCGTTCAACCCGCTGGCACTGGCCCTCGGTGCCGAGGCGTCGTTCGTCGCGCGGACGATCGATCGAGACCGCCGCCACCTGACCGACGTGCTGCGCGCCGCCGCCCAGCACGAGGGCGCCGCGCTGGTCGAGATCTATCAGAACTGCCCGGTCTTCAACGATGGCGCCTTCTTCGCCCTGACCGAGAAGGAGACCAAGGACCAAAACCAGATCCGGCTGCAGGCCGGGGCTCCAATTCGCTTTGGGCCGGACGCCGGCCGCGGAGTCGTCGTCGCTCCCGACGGTCGACTGAGGATCGTCGAGGTCGCCGAGGCCGGCGAAGATGCGCTGCTCGTGCACGATCCGCAGCGGGACGACCCTGGGCTCGCGTTCGCCCTGGCCAAGCTCTCCGACGACCCGACCAGCCCGACGCCGATCGGCGTCTTCCGTGACGTCTCCCGTCCGGTCTACGGCCGCAGCGCTGAGCGCCCTGACGCGGCCTCTGAGGACGAGCTCGCGTCGCTGCTGCACGGCAGCGACACATGGACGGTCGCCTAGGGTGCCAAGCCCCGGCCCGCGCGGGGCCTGAAGGCGGCTCAGGGATCGGCGACGTGCCCGTCCGCCGGCTCCAGCGGGAGGCCGGCGGCGTGCCACTCGAGCAACCCGCCGGCCATGTTGTGGGCGTCGTAGCCGGCGCGGCGAAACGCGTCGGTCGCCATCGCCGACCTCGCGCCGGTGCGGCAGTAGAACACCACCGGAGTCGCCGGGTCGAGCGTGTCGGCCTGGGCGGTCAGGGCGGTCAGCTCGATCAGCCGCCCGCCGTCGATCCGGCCAGCCGCGTGCTCGTGCTGCTGGCGCACGTCGATCAGTTGGATCGCGCCCTGCTCGAGTAGCTCAGCGACCTGCCGTGGGGTGTAGTCGGGGTCCATCGCAGCGGAGCGTAGCGACTGCCTGGCGGCGGGCCATAACACTGCGCGTGGCATCTATCTTGCAGCTTCGCTACTCTGCGCGTGCCGAAATACCAGCCGAATCCCCGTTGCTCATGCTCCGGGGAACGGGGAACCCATGGGGGCCAGCAGGCCCCGGGGGCGAATCGCCGAATTATTCGGCGTAGCGCAGACTCTTTCAGCGCGAGCCCGACAGCTAACCCCGTAGGCCTGAGAAAGAGAAGGGGTTCAGCCTTGACGTACATCCCAGCTGCGCGGTACCGGAGATTTGTGGCGGTGGCAGCATTTGCCGCCACCGCATCGATCAGTGCTCCGGCGCTCGCCGCTTCGCAGCATCTCGGTCAGCGCACCCTCCGACCGGGCATGAGCGGCCATGACGTGCGTGTTCTGCAGGACTTCCTGACCCGAGCGGGCTTCGCGACCCCGGTCGTGGGCACCTTCGGGCCCCAGACCGAGGCCAACGTGAAGCGCTTCGAACGGCGCTATCACCTGCGCGCCGACGGCGTGGTCAACTCCGGTTTCGTAACCAAGATCAGGGCGGTCGTAGCCGATCGCGATGGAACCGCCGTCGTGGCGGAAAGCACCGGTGGGGCCTCGTTCGCTCCATCTCCGCTGGTCTCCCACTCGACCAAGCCCCTCGCCACCACACCCGGGGCCAAGGGCAAGGTCGTGCATGGGCTCGCGGTGGCGCCGGCCAGCGCTCCCGCGCGGGTCAAGGCCGTGATCGCTGCGGCCAACAAGATCGCGTTCAAGCCGTATGTCTACGGCGGCGGCCACGGCAGCTGGAACTCCTCCGGCTATGACTGCTCCGGGTCGGTCAGCTACGCGTTGCACGGCGGCGGGCTGCTCTCCCAGACCGAGGATTCCAGCCAGCTGGAGAGCTACGGCTCCCGCGGGGCGGGCAGGTGGATCACGATCTGGGCCAACAGCGGCCACGTCTACATGTACGTCGCCGGGCTGCGCTTCGACACGGGCGCGCAAAGCTCGACCGGCGGCTCGCGTTGGACCGCGTCGGCGCAGTCGAACGCCGGCTACGTCGAGCGCCACCCCACCGGCTACTAGCTCTATCGCGGTACCCGATCCAGCCGGCGGCGGGCGCCGCCGGCTGGATCGTGGTGACCCAGTGGTGAGCGCCGGCCGCCGGGTCCGACGGCGGCCGGGGGTGAGCGCTGGCCGCCGGGTCCCGACGGCGGCCTTCACGTAGCATCTGTGGCGGATGTCAGCGCTGGCCGAGCTCTACACAATCCCGCGGGATCATCTCGACTTCCGCGATTCCATTCGTCAGATCGCCCGCGAGCGGATCGCCCCTCGCGCGGCGGAAATAGACGAGCATGCCGCCTACCCGCACGACCTGCGGAAGCTCCTCTCCGAGCAGGACGTGCTCGGGCTCCCGTTCGAAATTGAGCACGGCGGAACCGGCACCGGAACGCTGATGCTCAACATCGCGGTCGAGGAGATCGCCAAGGCCTGTGCCTCCACCGCCCTGATCCTGATGGTTCAAGAGCTCGGAACGCTGCCGATCAGATTGTTCGGCTCCGAGGAGCTCAAGCAGCGGTTTCTCCCGCCCTGCGCCACCGGAGAGTGGTCCCCGGCGTTCGCCCTGTCGGAACCGGAGGCCGGCTCGGATCCGGGAGGGATGCTCACGCGCGCGGTCAAGGACGGCGACGAGTGGGTGATCGACGGGACCAAGAACTGGATTTCGAACCTCGGCGTGGCGGACTTCTATGTTGTCTTCGCGGTCACCGACCGCCAGGCCGGCCACTCCCGAGGGATCACGGCGTTCGTCGTCGAGGCCGATCGCCCGGGCTTCAGCGTCGGCAAGCTCGAGCACAAGCTGGGCATCCGTGGCTCCCCGACCGGTCAGCCGATCTTCGACGGGGTGCGGGTTCCCGAGGAGAACGTGATCGGCACCGTGAACGAGGGCTTCAAGGTGGCGATGGGCACGCTTGACCGCTCGCGGCTCGGGGTCGCCGCGCAGGCGCTGGGGATTGCCCAGGGGGCCACCGATTACGCGGCCGGCTACGCGCGCGAGCGCAAGCAGTTCGGCAAGCCGATCAACTCGTTCCAGGCGATCCAGTTCAAGCTCGCCGACATGGAGACCCAGTGCGCCGCCGGCCGTGAGCTGCTCTACCAGGCGTGCGCGAAGGTCGACAGGGCCGACACCGACGTCGGCAAGTACTCGGCGATGGCCAAGCTGTTCTGCTCCGACGTGGCGATGAAGGTCACGGTCGAGGCGGTGCAGGTCCTCGGCGGGTACGGATACGTCAAGGAGTACCCGGTCGAGCGGATGTTCCGTGACGCCAAGATCACCCAGATCTACGAGGGCACGAACGAGATCCAGCGGCTCGTCATCGCCCGCACCCTCCGCTAGACCATGCCGGGAGATCCGCCGACCCTGCGCCGCATCCTGGCCTCGGCACTGGCGGCAATGACGGTGGGTCTCGGCGCGATCAGCCTGATGGCCGGGTTCAGCGACTCGTTTCCGGTGCGGCTGCTTCAGGGGGTCGCGGTGTTCGCCGCGGGTGCGGTGATCATCGGCGGGACCGTCGTGCTGGTGATGATCCGCCTGGCGGGCTGGAAGGATCCGGAGTCCGAGGCGGAATTCGAGGCGCTGGTGCAGCGGACCGAGCGGTTGGCGGCCGAGGCCGCATGGGAGCGGACCGACGAACCCGAGCGCGAGCGAGAGACCGAATCGGAGGACTGGTGGGCGAGCGAGGACGACTTCTTCAAGGCGCTGGTCCGCTCCGCCGTCGACGAGTTGCCGCTCGAGTTTCACCGCGCGCTCGAGCATGTCGCGATCGTGGTCTCCGACGGCGGCCGCCAGCACCACGCCTACGGGCTCTATCAGGGCGACACCGTGGCCCGGGACTTCTTCCACGACCGGATCGTCATCTTCCGGGACACGCTGACCCGCGACTTTGGGCACGACCCGGAGCTGCTCAAGGCACAGGTGAGCCGGACCGTGCGCCATGAGCTCGCCCACCACCTCGGCTGGGACGAGCCAGGAGTTCGCGGTCTCGGGCTTTAGGGCCGGATCAGATCAGCGCCGAGCCGGATCAGATCAGCGCCGAGGCCAGAGACGTCCACTGCTCGTGCGGTACGCCGCTGACCCCGACTGTCTGCAGGCAGACATGGTCGGCGCCAGCGTCGAGATGTTCGCGGGCGGCGGCGGCGATCTGCTCCGCGCTGCCCTGCGGAACGATCGTGTCGATCAGCCGGTCCGAACCCCCGCCCTCGATGTCCTCTTGGGTGAAGCCGAACCTGAGCAGGTTGTTGGTGTAGTTGCTCAGCCCGAGATACAGCTTGGCGTAGTTCCGCGCGCTGGCCCGAGCGCGTTCGATATCGGCATCCACCACGCAGGCGAGCTCGGGAGCGACGAGAGGGCCGGGCCCGAGGCGCTCGCGCGCGAAACGGGTGTGCTCCGCCGGCACGAAATAGGGGTGGGTGCCGAGCGAGCGCTCCCCGGACAGGTCGAGCATCTTCGGTCCGAGCGCTGCGATGCAGCGTTCATCTGCCGGCACGGGCTTCTCGGCGGCGTCCAACCCGTCGCAGAACCGACGCATCGTCGTCAGCGGCTTGGCGTACCGGTCCTTGGCCTCGGGGTGGCCGATGCCGATCCCGACCAGCACGCGTCCCGGAAACTCGTGCGTGAGCTCTGCGTACTCCGCCGCGAGCTGGGCCGGCTCGTAGTCCCAGACGTTGACGATCCCGGTCGCCGCTATCGATCGCTCGGTGGCCTGGAGCACGGGTCGCAGCTGGGACAGCCGGGGCGACCCGCCGAGCCAGAACGTGCCGAAGCCGAGGTCCTCCAACAGTTTGGCCGCGGCGCCGGCGTTCTCCTCGCCGATCGCCCGGTAGCTGGTCCAGATCCCGATCTCTCCGAGTGCCGTTTTCTCCATGGGTCAAAGGTTCGCACACGGGGCTCCGGTCTCCGGCGCGGCGGCGGTACTGTGCGCCGATGATCGCCGTCTTCGACGGGCACAACGATGCGGTGACGCGTGAGGACCACGCCGGGATCGCCGAGGGACGCAGCGGGGGACACCTTGACCTGCCGCGAATGCGCGCGGGGGGACTGCGCGGCGCGATCTTCGCCGTCTTCACCCCCTCGGCGCACGAGCGCGGCGACCCGCTCGAGCGGCACGATGGAGTGATCGAGTTCGAGCTGGCCGCCCCGGTCGAGCACCGGGACGCCGCCGCCTACGCCGGCGCCGCGGCCGGCCGCCTGCTTGCGCTCGAGCGCGCCGGGCACCTCCGCCTGGCCCGGACGATCGAAGACGTCGACGCCGCCCGTGATGGCTCCGGGCCGCCGGCGGCGGTCCTGCATCTGGAGGGGGCTGAGGCGATCGACCCCGGGCTGGAGGCGCTCGAGCTCTGGTACTCCGCCGGGCTCCGCTCGCTCGGGCCGGTATGGAGCCGGCCCAACGAGTTCGCCCACGGCGTGCCGTTCATCTCGCCCAGCTCGCCCGACACCGGCCCCGGCCTGACCCCGGCCGGCCTGACGCTGGTGCGCCGCTGCGCCGAGCTGGGGATCCTGGTCGATCTCAGCCACCTCAACGAGGCCGGCTTCTGGGACATCGCGCGGGCCGATGCCGGTCCGCTGGTGGCCAGCCACTCGGCGGTGCACTCGCTCTGCCCGACCTCGCGCAATCTGACCGATGCCCAACTCGACGCGATCGAGAGCTCGGACGGCCTGGTCGGGATCGTCTTCGCCTGCCCGTTTCTGCGCGCCGACTTCGCCGACGATTCGGATACGCCGCTGGAGCTGATCGTCGAGCACGCCGGCTACGTCGCCGAGCGCATCGGCGTGCGTCACCTGGCACTGGGATCCGATTTCGACGGCGCCACGATCCCGCGCTCGCTCGCCGGGGCGGATGGACTGCCACGATTGCTCGAGGCCTTCGCCGCGGCCGGGTTCAGCCAGGCCGAGATCGAGTCGATCGCCTGGGAGAACTGGCGTCGCGTGCTGGCGCGAGCCTGGTCGGCCTGACGCAACTAACCCGCTACGAAGGAGTTGATTGGTTTGAGCTACGAGACGATCCTCTGGGAGCAGACCGGCGGGGTCGGTCGCCTGACCCTCAACCGCCCGCAGACGCTGAACGCGTGGACGCCCGAGTTCGGCGGCGAGCTGCTGGCAGTGGTCAGGGGCGAGGCCGCCGAGGAGTCGGTGCGGGCAGTGCTGATCACCGGAGCGGGCCGGGGGTTCTCCTCCGGCGCCGATCTGCGCGCCGGATTCGAGCCGGCCGAGGACGGGATGCCCAACATCCAGAAGGAGCTCCACGACATCTATCACCCGGTGATCGCCGGCATCCGGCGCCTGCCCAAGCCGGTGGTGGCGGCCGTCAACGGGCCGGCGGTGGGCATCGGCTGCTCGCTCGCGCTCGCATGCGACCTGGCCCTGGCCGCCGAGTCGGCCTACTTCGGGCTGGCCTTCGTGAACATCGGACTCATGCCCGACGGCGGCTCCACCGCCCTCGTCCCGGCCGCGGTCGGCAAGGCCCGGGCCTTCCAGCTGGCGCTGCTCGGCGAGCGCGTGCCCTCCGCGCAGGCCCTCGACTGGGGGCTGGTCAACTCTGTCCACCCCGACGAGCGGCTGATGGAGGAGGCGAACGCGCTGGCGGAACGGCTCGCCCACGGCCCCACCCGCTCCTACGCCGCCTCCAAGCAGGCGCTGAACCGGTTCATCTACCGCGACCTCGACGGCCAGCTCGAGCTGGAGGCGGAGCTCCAGCACGGCCTCGGCCGCACGCAGGACTTCTTCGAGGGCGCCGCGGCGTTCGTGGAGAAGCGCAAGCCCGAGTTCCGGGGGAGCTAGCGGCTTACTCGACCGCGGCTTCAGGCGGGATCCGGCAACTCGGCCAGTGCGGCGCGGAGGCCTTCGGCGGCGGTGGACAGCGGGGGGTCGAGATCGCGGTCGGCCAGGAGCCCGAAGCAGACCTGGCCGTCATAGCTGAGGATGCCGATGGTCAGGCCCTGATTGCCGGGGTTCAGCGGCACCACGGGGTAGATCTCGGACATGCGCACGCCGGCGAGATAGAAAGACTGCTGGGGACCGGGCACGTTGGAGACGACGATGTTGAACGCGCGCACCTGGCCCATCGCCCGCGCCAGCATGCCTGACACCAGCGGGGGAGCCCAGCCGGAGGCCCCGACCAGCAACGCGCCGGCGCGCACGGCGGCCGATTCCTTCAGCTCGCGGGTCTGCGCCGAGATCAGGCGGATCCGCTCGCTCAGGTCAGGCTCATCGACGGGAAGGTCGACGAACACGGTCGACATCCGGTTTCCGAGCTCCCCTCTGTCGGCCGCGTCGCGCACGCTGACCGGGACGAGTGCGACGGGGGAGCGCTGATCGGAGCCCGCCACGGCATCGCCCGACGCGGTCAGGTAGCGCCCGAGCATCCCGGCCACGACCCCGAGGACGGCATCGTTGACGGTTCCATCTGCGGCGCGACCGGCCCGCTTGAGCGAGCCGAGCGCCGCGTGCCCGATCGCAAACCGCCGGTTGGGCGAGATCGGGCGGTTGAGCGCGGTCATCGGCGCCTGCGGGCGGTTACGGGCGAGCTCGAGCGCGACCTCGGTGGCCCGCCGCATGTCTCCGGCCGCGCGGCGCGGATCGGGGTCCATCGCCCGGAGCATGCCGTCCAACATCAGCTTCGGCGCGCGGGCCAGCGGACGCGAGGCCAGCCGCGCCACGTGGCGGCGCATGTCGTACTTCCGTGGCGACCACTCCTCTTCGGGCGCCGGGATCTCCAGCGGCTCGGCGCTGGGGTCGAGCACCAGGGCGGCCATCCCGATCGCCGCCATGCCGTCGACCAGCGCGTGGTGGACCTTCATCAGCAGCCCCTTGCGACCGCCCTGCAGCCCCTCGACGAACGTGGCTTCCCAGAGCGGACGCGAGCGGTCCAGCCGGTGGGAGAACTCGCGCCCGACCAGCGCGCCGAGCTGTTCCGCGCCGCCCGGTTCCGGCAGGCTGGCCTGGCGGACATGCCAGTCGAGATCGAAGCCGGTGTCGTCGGTCCACACCGGGTTGGCGATCCCGAGCGGCGGCTCCTCGAGGCGCTGGCGCAGGCGAGGGAGCAGGTGGATCCGCTCGCCGATCCGCTCGGACAGCATCGCGCGGGTCAGCGGTGGATAGGACTCGAAGACGAGCAGGCCGCCGACCGCCATGTTGATCGGGCCGCGCTCGGCGCTCAATGCCGACCGGTCCGACGGGGAGAGCTCCTGGGTCATCGACGTGCGCAACCCTACCCGGCCAACCGGGAGCGTGAGAGCTATCCGGCCAGACGCGCCAGCGAGAGCGAGAACAGCTCCTGATCGTCGGTGTACCAGCGGTCGAGGGCCAGCCCGGCGGCGCCGAAGTCCGCCTCCAGCCGAGCTCGGGTGAACTTCGCGCTGATCTCGGTACGGAGCTCCTCGCCGGGGGCGAAATCGACCCGCAGCCCGAGTTCCGCGACCAGCACGCTGCACGGTCGGCGCGCCCGCAGGCGCATCTCGACCCACTCGTGCCGGCGATCGAAGAACGCGACATGGTCGAAGGCGTCCGGGGAGAAGTCGGCGCCGAGCTCGCGATTGATCACGTGCAGCACGTTGCGGTTGAACTCGGCGGTCACTCCCTCGGAGTCGTCGTAGGCCGCCTCGATCACCGCCGGGTCCTTGACCAGGTCGGTCCCCAGCAGAAGCCGGTCATCAGGGCCCAGCAGCGCGCTGATCTTCCGCAGCAGCCCGCGACGGGTCCCGGGAGGGAAGTTGCCGATCGTCCCGCCCAGCAAGGCGACCAAGCGGGGCACGCCAACGGGGTCGGGGACGCGATCGAGATGCCGTTCGAAGTCGCCGATCACGCCGTGGACTTGCAAGCCCGGGTAGGCGTCCACCAGCTGGACTGCCGCATCCTGGACCACGCTGGCCGAAACGTCCACCGGGACGTAGCGCCGGAGAGTCCCCGCCGCGGCCATCGCCGCCAGCAGAATCCGGGCCTTCTCGGCTGAGCCCGAGCCGAGTTCGACCAGCTCACCGGCTCCGGTGTCCTCCACTATCTCCAGCGCGTGATGCTCCAGGATCAGCCGCTCGGTTCGCGTCGGGTAGTACTCGGGGAGCTCGCAGATCCGTTCGAACAGCTCGGACCCTCGGGCGTCGTAGAAGTGCTTGGGCGGCAGTTCCTTGAACGGCCGGGTCAGTCCGTCGAGCACGTCGTTGGCCAGGGATCGCTCCTCCGCCTCTGAGAGCCACGAGTCGATCTGGATGTCGGCGGTGTTGAGTACGGACTTCAATTCGAATTCCTCGCGATCCGGAAGCCGGCGAAGATCTGCCGGCGCTCGGGGTAGTCCCAATTGCGGAATGTGGGCGTGATGACCCGCGCGCGGGTGGACCAGGAGCCGCCGCGCAACACCTTGTATTCGCTTCCGAAGAAGACCTTCGAGTACTCCTCGTACGGATGCGCGATGAAGCCCGGATAGCCGTCGAAGGGGCTCGACGTCCATTCCCAGACGTCCCCGATCATGCCCAGGCAGCCCACGGGCGACGCGCCCGCAGGGTGGGCGCCGGCCGGCATCACGCCCGCGCCCAGGTGGTCTACGTTGGCGTGAACGCCCGGCACCGGATCCTCCTCGCCCCAGGGGAAGCGGCGTGCGGCATCCCGTTGCTGATCCCAGGTCGCCGCCTTTTCCCATTCGAACTCCGTCGGTAGGCGGGCGTCGTGCGAACGCGCAAAGGCGTCGGCCTCGAACCAGGAAACGTGGACGACCGGACTGCTTGGATCCAGTGGCTCGAGCCTGCCCAACCGCCACTCGGACGCCAGGTCCGCCGTCCAGGCGGCCGGTCTGGTGATGTCGTACTCCTCCTTCCAGGCCCAGCCCTCGTCCGACCACCACTCGCGACGCTCGTAGCCTCCGCCCTCGACGAAGGTCAGATACGACGCATTGCTGATCGGGACCTTGGCGATCTCGTAGTCGCGCACGTCGGTCCGGTGCCGCGGGCGCTCGTTGTCGTAGGCGAACCCGCTCGCCGGCGCCCCGATCGAACATTCTCCGCCCGGGACGCGCACCAGCTCGAGCCCCGTGAGACGCGCGAGCGGGCCGTCGGGCGCGGTCCGGCACCCGGCCAGCGTGTAGTCGGGCAGGCCCGCGAGCTGGATCGTCTGGAGCATCGTCTCGTCGTGCTGGTGCTCGTGGCGGAGCACCAGCTCGTGCACCAGCCCATCGCCGACTCCGCGCTCGTCGATCACCTCGAGCGTGCGGGCGCGGACATGCTCGAGGTATTCGCGTGCCTGGGCCGGTCGCAGGAACGGCAGCGACCCGCGGCTCGCGCGCGGCGTCTCGAACGCGTCGTAGACGTCGGCGAGATCATCGCGCAGGAGTGGGCGTCCGCCGAATCGATGAACCAGCCAGAGATCCTCGAAGGCGGCGATGTGCCCGAGATCCCAGACCAGCGGGCTCATCAGCGGGGAATGGACCTGCTCGAGCCCGTCGTCCGAGATCGAGGCGACCAGCGCGAGCGTCCGCTCTCGGGCCTCCCCGAGTGCCGCGACGGTCTCCTGCGCAGTCAGGCCCTCGTGCGCTGCGATCGGGCTGGCCATGGACTTGATTGTTCCATCCCGCCGATAAACGGAAACAAAACCGGGGCGAAGGGGAGCGCTCGGGGCGTGGCGAGCGCTCGGGGCGAGGCGAGCGCTACTGGCGCGGGGTGAGCGCATAGCGGGCGTAGAGCGAGTCGTGACGCTCCAGCAGCCACTCGAGGCGAAGGGGCTGGAGCTCGGCCAGCTCGGGCCCGCTGGTCACGGCCGGGCCGGAGCCGCCACCGACGAGCTTCGGCGCGAGCGTCAGGAACAGCTCGTCGACGATCTCCTCATGCAGGAGCGCCCCGAACAGCGTCGGGCCGCCCTCGCACAGGAGCGACCTCACGCCGAAGTCGGCCCGGAGCCGCCGCATCGCCGTGGTCAGCGTCAGCTCGGCCGGATCGACCCGTACGACCTCCACCTGGGCCCTCGCTGAGTCCAGGTCCGGCTCGACGGCTGAAAAGATCACGACCCGCGCCTCGGGCTCCGCGAACAGCGGGATCTCGGTCGGGACCTGGCCGCTGCGGCTGATAATGCACGCGATCGGCTCGGGGCTCCGACCGCGGGCGACACGCCGTTCGCGCCGCTGGGGCTTTCGGAGGATCCGCCCGTAGCCCTCGGTCCGCAGCGTGACGGTCCCCGCCATCACCGCGTCGACGGATTCGCGCAGGCCGTGGAACATCGCGTGGTCACCGTCGTCGCCGAGGGCGCCGGAGCGCCCGCCGTAGCTCGCGCGACCGTCAGCGCTGGCGACGAAGTTGACCACCGTGTAGGGCCGCTCCGCCGGGGCTCGGGCAGCGAAGTCGAGCGAACCGAGCAGGTCCTCGACCCCGAGCTCGGCCGGCTCCGGGAGCAGCCGGCGAAACGTCACGGGCTCGGTCGACACCGGCGCGAACCTAGCAGTTAGAGTCGAGGCTGCGCCGATGCTCGACTGCACCTATCGAGTCCAGGTTCCGCATCGCCCGGGTCAGTTGGCGATCGTCTTCGGGGCGATCGCCGAGACGAAGGGCCTGATCGGCGACGTCGTGACGGTCTCGGTCGGCCGGGAGAGCTCGATCCGCGAGATCACCGTCGAGGTCCTCGACAACGCGCAGGCCGACGCGATCACGGCCGCGCTGGACGGGCTCGACGGAGTGCGTGTGCTGTTCTACCGCGATCGCGCGCTGATCCGGCACGAGGGTGGAAAGCTGCGGATCGAGGCGGTTACGCCGGTCAAGACCGTGCAGGAAATGCGCGACGTGTACACGCCCGGCGTGGCCCGCGTGTGCGAGGCGATTGTCGAGAACCCCATCTTGGCGGGCCGGTACACGATGATCTCGCACACCGTCGCGATCTGCACCAACGGCACCCGCGTGCTGGGGCTGGGCAACATTGGTCCGGTTGCGTCGATGCCGGTGATGGAGGGCAAGGCCGTCTTCTATCGCCAGTTCGCCGGGATCTCGGCGATGCCGATGCTGATCGACGCGAGCGACGTCGACACGTTCGTCGAAACGGTGGTGCGAATCGCGCCGACGTTCGGCGGGATCCACCTGGAGGACATCTCCGCGCCGGAGTGCTTCGAGATCGAGCGCCAGCTGATCGAGCGGCTGTCGGCGCCAGTGATGCACGATGACGTCCACGGGACCGCGGTGGTGTCGGTGGCCGCGGCGATCGTCGCGTGCCGGCGCGCCGGGATCGAGCTGGAGCGAGCGACGCTGGGGCAGCTCGGTCTGGGAGCGGCGGGCTTCGGGATCGCCGCGCTGATGGTCGACGGCGGAGCCAGGCGGGTGCTGGCATTCGACCCGCTGGAGGCCTCGCACGCTCGCGCGCGCGAGCACGGGATCGAGATCGCCACGATGGACGAGGTCATGCGAGAGGCCGACGTGGTGGTGGCGACGACGGGCCGGCCGGGGCTGATCGCTCCGTCGATGATCCGCCCCGGCCAGGTGATCCTGGCCCTGTCGAACCCAGAGCCCGAGATCTACCCCGAGGACGCCGAGCGCGCCGGTGCCGCGTTCGCCGCCGACGGTCGAAGCGTTAACAACGTCCTCGGCTATCCCGGGATCTTCCGGGGGGCTCTGCAGGCCGGCGCGTCGCGCATCAACGTTGAGATGAAGCTCGCCGCGGCGCGCGCGATCGCCGACCTGGCGCAGGACGACGAACTCGTCCCGGATGTGCTGCACCAGAGCGTCCACGATGCGGTCGCGAGCGCGGTGCGGGAGGCTGCGAAGCAGAGCGGCGTCGCACGGCCCGCACTGGCCACGGCCGGTCTCTGAGTAAGTTAGGCTGCGCGCGATGGACATCCGGAAGCTCGACAGGGGCGAATTGGTTGCCACGGTCGGCGGGATCCTGCTCGGGGTCTCGCTGTTCCTCGAGTGGTACAGCCTCGGCGACAAGTACACGATCCTGAACGGGTGCAGAGGCCCGGGCGGAGGGTGCACCGGCTGGGCGGCGCTCAGCGTCATGCGGTTCCTGCTCCTGCTCGCCGCGCTGGCCCCCGCGATCCTGGCCTACATCATCATTCGAGGTCACGCCTTGTCGTGGCCGCGCGGGGAGCTGACAGCGGTGACCGCGTTGGCGGCGCTGACGCTTGTGCTGTTCCGTGGCGTCGTCGACAAGCCGGGTTCGCCGCCAGGGCAGATCAGCGTCAGCTACGGCTGGTTCGTCGCCTTGCTCGGCGGCCTTCTGATCCTGATCGGCGCGATCTTTCGTTCGCGGGAAAGCGGTGGGCAGAGGCGCAAGCCTCCGGGCGTCCTATGAGCCGTGCGGCCAGCTCGGTCAGACCCGAGCGGAATCTGGCGCTCGAACTCGTCCGCGTAACGGAGGCCGCGGCGCTGGCCGCTGCCCGGCTGGTGGGCCGCGGCGACAAGGAGGCAGCGGATCAGGCGGCCGTGGATGCGATGCGGCTGGTGCTCGACACCGTTCCGATGGACGGCCTCGTGGTGATCGGGGAGGGGGAGAAGGACGAGGCGCCGATGCTCTACAACGGCGAGCGGATCGGCGACGGCACGCCACCGCAGGTCGACATCGCCGTCGACCCGCTGGAGGGAACGCGGCTGACGGCGCTGGGGATGCCCAGCGCGCTCGCGGTGATCGCGCTGGGCGAGCGCGGCTCGATGTTCGACCCCGGCCCCTGCTTCTACATGGAGAAGATCGCCGGCGGTCCGCACATCGCCGACCTGCTCGATCTCGACCGCCCGCTCCCCGAGACGCTCGAGCTGATCGCGCAACGCAAGGGCACCGACATCCGCGACGTGATGGTGGTGATGCTGGATCGGGAGCGCCACCACGACGCCATGCGCCAGGTCCGCGATGCGGGGGCCCGCGTCCGCCTGATCCTGGATGGGGACGTGTCGGCGACCATGCTCGCGGTCAGCGACAACTCACCGGTCGATCTGCTCTGGGGCATCGGTGGGACCCCGGAGGGCGTGATCTCGGCCGCCGCGATCAAGTGCATCGGTGGCCAGCTCCTGGGCCGCCTGTGGCCGCGCGACGAAACCGAGCGCCAGGCCACGATCGACGCCGGGTACGACGTCGCTCGAGTGCTCGACCGCGACGATCTCGTCGGCGGGGAGGACGTGTTCTTCTCGGCCACCGGCGTGACCGACGGCGATGTGCTCCAGGGCGTGCGCTACCAGGGCGACCACGCGACCACCGAATCGCTGGTCACCCGGGCCCGCTCGGGCACGGTCCGCCGGATCTCGGCCCGGCACGATCGCTCGAAGCTGCGCGCCATCGTCGGCGAGCGCTACGGCTAATGAGAGGCCACTAGGCCGGCGGAGGGGCGCCGACCGGCTCGGGCGGCGCTAGGCGGCCGACCTTGGACTCGGCCAGCTCGAGCTTGGCCAGCGAGCGCAGGAACGCATGGGTCACGAGCACGTGGATGAAGGACTGGGTGCCCCCGTAGACGAGCTGGCTGAAGCTGGCGGCGATCGACGGGTAGAAGTTCGACACCTCCACCTCGATCAGCAGTTTGCTCTGGCCGTTCTCGTCCACCCCGGGACAGCGGCGGACGTCCAGCGCCAGGAAGCCGCCGGACTCCCGCCCGGACCGCGTCACCAGGAGGCCACCCTTGATCTGCCAGCTGACCTTCCCGTGGTCGGATTCGAGCACGTACTCGGGCGCCCCGAAACGCAGCAGGGTCAACGGACGCCCCAGCAGCACGACCCGACGCTCGCCGTCGCCGTAGATGACCCGGATGATTCCCAGCGTGACCCTCGACAGGAAGTGCCAATAGGTGCGCGCCAGGTTCTCCAGGTTCGCCGGACTCCACAGGCGCTCGAGGTCGTCAGCCGAAACGGTCAGCTCGGAGGACTGCACCGAGCGCACGGCGCCGTCACGGGCGAACACCGTCGAGTTGCGTGGCGAGACGATGAGCGCCCGCGCGGGCAGGCGGTCACGCCGGCTGCGCCGGAAGACGAGCACCCCGACGATCGCCCCGACCGAGGCCACCGCCGCGGCGACGACAGCAGGTCTAACCGGCTTCTTCGCGCCCGGCTTGATGGAAGAGATCAACGAGTCCGACCGGCTTTCTCGCGCCCGCGTCCCGACAAGAAGTGCGCGATTCTGACCGATTTCCCTGACGCGTGCTCGATCGCGACCTCCTCGACCGGCAGCCGAGCCGCCGCGGGCAGCGCTCGGTGCCGTGTCCCGGCGATCGTGAGCAGCCCCGTCATCGCCCACATTCTCGCGGCCCCGGGAGCCCGATGAGTTTGCCGTCGGCGCGCGTGATAAACAGGGCAGATGCATCAGGCCACGCCACGCAGGCGACGCGCTCGGCCGGTGGCGGATGCACCGGTCGACCTGCTCCTGGCACGAGTCGACGATCTGGCCAAGGGCTGGCTGCTCGAGCTGGTCGACCAGGCTCCCCTCGATCACGCGGCGGAGATCCTGGCCGGCGAGCTCGCCGGCACCGGCCCGCGCCTATGCGCGGGGGTGATCCGCGCCCTGGCCAGCGACCGCGCGCTGGGCGAGATCGAGCCGGGCGGACCGCTGGCGGCGCTTGCCGGAGAGGTGGGCCGGATCGCCGGCTCCGCACGGTCGGAGGATGTCTCGCGCGCCGTCGACGCGCTGATGGCCGTGCTCTGGAGCGCGATCCGGACGGAATTGCGCGATCCCGACGCGGAGCTGGTCTCGGAGTTGGCTGAGCGGCTGGCTCACGTGACGGAGGCGGTCCGGGGCGCGGCGCTGGCGCGGTTCGCCGGGCCGAGGCGGAAGGAGCGTCAGCCGCTGCACGCCGAGCCGGTGGTGGGGGCGACCGGCGATGAAGCGGTCGGGATGCAGACGCCGGATGCTCCGGCGGTTCCCGACGGGCCGCGGGCGGGGGGTATCGCCTGGCCGTCGAGCCCGCGAGCCCCCGGCGAGCCGCCCGAGGCGGTCGACCCTGTAGAGGCCCCGGCCCCGGACCCGGCGCCGAGCCCGGCCGCCGAGTCCGCGCAGGCCGAGCCCGTGCCCCCGAATGGCGGCACGCCGCCGGAGCGCGGTGCGCCGCGGCGGCACCTCGACGAGATGTCGGCCGATAGCCGTGTCCGCAGCTGGCCCGGCGGCCTCGAGAGGCCGACGCGCTCCAAGTCGGCGCGCAGCGAGGCGCTGTGGGTCGGCGCGATCGACGATGAGATCGACCGGGCCGAGAACTCAGGCGCGGCGCTCTCCCTGCTACTCGTGGAGCTCGAGGACGCCGACCGGGTTCTCGCGGTCGAGGATCCGGGCGAGGCCTCGATGACCTTCCGCCGGTTCGCCCAGGCCGTCCGGACCGTCGTCCGCCGGCAGGACATCCTGGCCTGTGAGAGCGATTCCCGGGCGTGGATCATCGCCACCGGGAGCGACCGTACGGCTGCGCAGGCGCTGGGGGCTCGGATCGAGCATGCCGTCCGGGCCGAACCGCCGTGGCGCGGCGCGCCGATGACGATCAGCGTCGGGCTGGCCGTCCTCGGCGAGGACGGGCGTGAGAGCGCGACGCTGATGGACGTCGCGGAGGAGTCGCGGTTCGCCGCCACGGCCGAGGGTGTGGGCGTCCACGCCGGCAATCCGGCGAGGGACCCGATTCCACCGCGTGGCCCGAGGCTGATCGAGTAGGTACGCCCGGGCGGTCGCTGGCGGGGGGCGCTGCGCTATTTGTGAGGAGCGCGGAGCTACTTGTGCGGGAGCGAGACGGCGCCGATTTGCGCGGTGCCGGCGATCCCGAGCGCCTTACCGGTGGCCTCGGTGAGGTCCCAGTCGGCGCCGTTGGCGTACGGACCGCGATCGATCACCGGCACGACCAGCGTGCGTCCGCGGTAGTACACGGCCACCGGCGTTCCGCACGGCAGCGTGCGGTTGGCCACACCGATCGTGTGGACGTGCAAGCTCTGACCGCACGCGGTCTTCTGGCCGTAGAAGCCCGGCCCGTACTGCGTCGCCAGCGACGGTCGAAACACGGTGATGGTGAGGGAGGGTGAGGCGGTGGCCGCATGGGGCCTGACTCCCGGCGTGTTCTCGATCACGACCCGGATCCGGAACTGACCGATGTGGCTCACGTGCCACACAGCCGCGAACGACCCGCTCGAGCCCGCCGTTCCGTGCGCGGTCGGCTGCCAGGTTCCGCCGGTCTGCCGACCGGAGCGCTCGATCTCGACGATCTTCCCGGACGCGGAAGGCGAGACGCTGCCGGAGAAGCGCATCCGGTTGCCGAGCATCGCGGAGGCGGTGGTGGCGACGTGGATTCCGCCGCCGGATGCACTCACGTTGCCGGATCGCACCTGTGCGGCGGCGTTTCCCTTCGATCCGGCGCTGCTGGACGACGAGAACGAGGAGGTTCCCCCGGATAGCGATGCCCCGCCGGACGGGGGGCCGCTGGCCATGGCGATGGCAGGCAGCAATGCCGCGGCGCCCAGGCTCAGCATGGCGATGACGTACAGATTTGCGCGACGAATCACGATCAGCCGGTCCATTTCCGTTTTTCTTCACTTGGTGCCTACGGGGTGAGCTGACGGGCTCGCGCTGATCTCGCGCTACGGTCCACGATCGGACCGATTCGCCCCTGCGGACCCTGAGGCCCGCAAGTGGTTCCCCCGCCGACCGTCCGCGGACGGACGATCGCTCGGCTTGGAAGGTGGCGGCAGTATACGCAGATTTGGCGCGGCGTTATGCCCACCTGGCCGGGCGGCCAGGATGCGACAGATCCGCGCCGGGTTCGTCCGGTTCCCGGCCGGGTCGCCGGGTTCGCGGCCGGGTCGCCGGGTTCGCGCGCCGGGTTCGCCGGGTTCTAGGGCCGGGGGAGGCGCGAGACCGCGCGCCGGATCGCCCGGGCACTAGCGGTGAGCCCAATCTCGGCCAGCTCAGCGGCGGCCTGAACGGCGGTGCCGAGCACGTCGGAGCGGCGAGACTTGACCGGCTTGGCCGGAGGTGCGGCCGGCTTGGCCGGAGGCGCCGCGATCCTCGCCCGCGCGGTGTCGGCCCGCTTGGCCGCGGAGGACGGCGTCTTGCGTCGGGCCGGCGCCTTTGCCTCGGCGGCGGTCGGCGCTTTGGCCTTGGCGGCGGTCGGCGCCTTTGCCTTGTCGCCGGTCGGCGCTTTGGCCTCGGCGGCGGTTGGCGCTTTGGCCTTGGCGGCGGTCGGCGCTTTGGCCTTGGCAGCGGTCGGCGCTTTGGCCTTGGCGGCGGTCGGCGCCTTTGCCTTGGCGGCGCGCGGGCGGTTGGTCTCGGTTGGCTCGCCCGCGGCTACCGCGGCCTCGACGGCGTCGACCGCCTGGGTCGTGACGGCGGTAGGTGGCTTGGCCGGCTCCGGGCGCCTCGCCCGCTTGTCGCTACGCCGGTGCGGGCGCGTGCGCGGCAGCGCGCCGAGGACCTCTGAGGGACGTTCGTCGTTCATCTTCCTTCACATGATCGCGCACGATCGAGATCGGCGTGTGGTTAGGACTAAACCGCGCCTCTGGCGGGAAAGATTGGACCGGAATCAATGAAACCGCGCTAGTCGAGCAAATTCGAGCGCAACTTGAAACGGTGGGCTCCGTTTTACGTATACGTATTCATAGGAATGCCGTTTGTGCGGCATTGGCGTGGAACGAGACCCGGCTAGATCCGCGGTCGTCCCGCCTTGACTTCAGAAAAGATAGTTTTATACTCGCGTATGTTTGAGTGGCTGGCATGCGCCCTCAGCGGGCATGCCGGCGCTCAGTGATCCAGCAGTATCGATGCCCTCCAGGCACCGGTGCGACGACGGAAACGGAATCAGATGTCAGTAGCGGAACTGCAGGAACTCGAAGAGATCAAGGGCCTCGTAAACCGCGGACAGCAGCTCGGCGTGCTCACGTATGCCGATATCGCCACCGCGGTATCCGAGCTGGATCTCGACGAGGCCGACGTCGAGGAGCTTCACGGTTTCCTAGAGCGGGCTGAGATCGAGCTCGTCGAGGAGGTCGACCCGGCCCTCGCCGCGGCCGAGGTAGAGCGCGCGCCCGACAAGCGCGGGCGACGCAAGCCGAAGACAGCTCTCGACCTCAAGCCGGACATGACGACCGATTCCCTTCAGCTGTTCCTGAAGGACATCGGCAAGGTGCGGCTGCTGACGGCTCAAGAAGAAGTCGATCTGGCCAAGCGGATCGAGCGCGGTGACCTGGATGCGAAGCAGAAGATGGTCGAGTCGAACCTTCGACTCGTCGTCTCGATCGCGAAGAACTACCGAAACCAGGGTCTTCCGTTCCTCGATCTGATCCAGGAAGGAACGCTTGGACTCGTTCGCGCCGCTGAGAAGTTCGACTACCGCAAGGGATTCAAGTTCTCCACGTACGCCACGTGGTGGATCCGGCAGGCGATCGCTCGCGCGCTCGCCGACAAGGCACGGACCATCCGCATCCCGGTGCACGTAGTCGAGAAGCTCAACAAGATCGGTCGCGCCGAGCGCAAGCTTGTGACCGAGCTCGGTCGCGAGCCGACCGCCGAGGAGATCGCGGAGGTGACCGGCATCGAACCCGAAGAGGTCGAGTCGATCAAGCGCTCCGCGCAGGCCCCGGTCTCGCTCGAGAAGCCGGTCGGTGACGAAGAGGAATCGGAGTTCGGTCAGTTCATCGCCGATGAGCGTGCCGAGTCGCCGTACGAGCGGGCAGCGGAGATCCTCACCAAGGAGGCCCTCCGCGAGGCGCTCGAAAACCTGAGTTATCGCGAGCGGCGAGTCCTCGAGCTCCGGTATGGCCTGGGCGGCGAGCATCCGCGCACGCTCGACGAGGTCGGTCGCACGTTCAACGTGACGCGCGAGCGGATTCGCCAGATCGAGAATCAGTCGCTGAAGAAGTTGCAGTCACTCGCCGAGGCGCAGAAGCTTCGGGACGTGGCTTAGGTCGGAGAATCGTCCGAGGATGATCGCCCCCTCGAGGGCGGTCATCCCGGCGGTCTCCGCAAGCCGCGCGGCGTCCAAACGGGTCCAGTCCCGACTCAAGGCCCTCGACCGGCCGGCCGATGCTGGACTGGATGTTCGAGCTTCAACCGGCACTCGGGCTGCTGTTGCGCAAGGAGGGCTCCGACCTTCACCTGAAGGTCAACTCGCGGCCGCTCGCGCGCATCCACGGCCGGCTCGAGCCGTTGGAGGGATTTGACCCGCTGACGCCACAGGACACCGATCGCGTGCTCCGCGAGATGCTCACGGACCATGCCAAGCTCGCCGAGTTCGATCAGGAGCACGAGGTCGATTTCGCCTACGCGGTCGAGGGCCTGGCCCGGTTCCGCGTCAACGCGTTCCGCCAGCGCGGCTGGACCTCGATCGCCGCGAGAGTGATCCCGTACGCGGTGCGCACCGTCGACGAGCTCGGCCTCCCGGCGGTGATTCGTGAGCTCGCCGACGAGGAGCGCGGGCTGCTTCTGCTCACCGGCACCACCGGCTCCGGGAAATCGACGACGCTGGCGGCGATCATCGACCAGATCAACGAGACCAAGTCGCGTCACATCGTCACGATCGAGGATCCGATCGAGTATCTCCACACCGACCGCAACTCGATCATCAACCAACGCGAGGTCGGGATGGACACGGCGTCCTTCAGCCGCGCGATGCGGCGAGTCCTGCGCCAGGACCCCGACGTGATCCTGATCGGCGAGATGCGCGACGAGGAGACGGTCAGAACCGCGCTGTCGGCCGCCGAGACCGGGCACCTCGTGCTCTCCACGGTGCACACGCTCGACGCCGCCGAGAGCGTCAACCGGATCATCGACTTCTTCCCGCAACACGAGCAGAGCCAGGCCCGCGCGATGCTGGCCGGCACGCTCAAGGGCGTCGTCTCGCAGCGGCTCGTGCAGACTCCCGACCGCGGTGGGCGCGTGGCGGTGTGCGAGATCCTCCGGATGACCGGCCGGGCCCGCGACATGATCCTCGACCCGGAGCAGACCAGCCGCCTCCGCGAGGTAATCGCCGAAGGCGAGTACTACGGGATGCAGACCTTCGACCAGGCGCTGCTGCGGCACTATCAGGCCGGCCGCGTCGCATTCGAGGACGCGATCCGCGTCGCCTCGAGCCCGCACGACTTCAAGCTGCTCGTGGCCGCGGAAGGCCGCACCGCCACCTCGATGGCGGACCTTGTCAAGACCGACGGGGGGCCGACCACGGCCGGGCCGGAGACGCTCGAGCGGTCGGAGTCGGGCCTGTCGCCCGCCACACCTTCTACGTCCCGTTCATCGGCGCCGCCGCCCGGCGTGCTCGCGTAACGCTCGAGCGCCCACGTGCTCGTGTAGCGCTCGAGCATCCGGCGTGCTCGCGAGCGGCGCCCAGCCAATCCCTGCCGCCCGTCGCGCCGTGCTTCAGTTCGTGAAGCATTGCGCTAGAATAGGCATTCGGATGGTTTCGAATGACACATGTCCGGTTTGCCGGACGGCCGAGATCGTATGCGGGAAGTGGACGCTGCTGGTGATCCGGGACTTGGCCGAAGGTCGCTCGCGGTTCTGCGAGCTGGAGCGCTCGCTTCGGGGGATCAGCCCCCGCACCCTCTCGCTGCGCCTACGCGCGCTCGAGGAGGAGGGGGTCGTCGAGCGCCAGACCTTCCCCGAGGTGCCGCCCCGGGTGGAGTACGCCCTGACCGAGAAGGGCCGCGCGCTGGTCCCTCTGATTGAGGACATGCGCACGTACGGGCAGCGCTGGCTCGGAGCGGAATGCGCCCAGGATGAAGCGGTCGGCCGCGAGCCGGTCGCCGAGCGCGAGCCCGCAGTAGCGGCAGCCTGACCCTCGGCCGATGAGGATCGCCATCGCGGCGGACGAGCTGACCGGCGTCGCCGAGGCGCTGGCAGACGAGCTGCGCAGCCGCGGGCATCAACCGATTCCGCACGGCGCGTTCAGCCAGGCCGAGCGCTCCGACTGGGCATGGGCGAGCGAAGCGGCGGCTCGCGACGTGGTCGAGGGGCGGGCCGAGCAGGCCGTGGTGGCGTGCTGGACCGGGACCGGAGCGTCGATCGCGGCAAACAAGGTGCTCGGGATCCGAGCGGCGCTCTGCGCCGATGCGTCGACCGCCGATGGAGCCCGGCGCTGGAACGACGCCAACGTGCTCGCCCTGAGCTTGCGCACGACGTCGCGGGCTGAACTCGTGGAAATTCTCGATGCGTGGTTCGCCGCCAGCGCGAGCGATGATGCCGACGACGCCGAGAACATCGGGCACATCGCGGCTATCGAGCGGCGAGACTAGCCCCGCCGCGAGTCTGCGGCCGCGTCACCGCCGGCCCTTCGCACACGCCCCGAGTCTGCAGCCGCGTCACCGCCGGCAGGATCCGCGGGCTGCGCGGAGAATCGGCGAACGTGCGCAACGCCACCCTGCACGCGATCCTCGAGGCCTTCACGGCTGACTCCGCCCTGCAGTTGACGGCGGAGACCGCGGGCGGCAGTGAAATCCCGTTCGAAGTGATCGAGACCGAGGGCGGCCGACGGGGGCGCGTGCCCCTCTATTGCTATCGACCCCTGACAGGCGCATTCATCCGCGAGCGTCTGGGGCTGCTCTCCGCGCTGCCGACCTACGCTCCCGCCGCCCGCGCGCTGTCCGAAGCCGCGGGCACCGAGGCCTACCTGCGGTTGCGCGGCGAGGCGCGGATTCCGGCCGCGGCGCGGGATCGCGGCGACGCGGCGCTGCGTTGTTTCCTGGCTCGGGTGTTCGAGGAACGCAGCGAATTCGGTCTGGACTCCGAACGCTTTGAGGCCGCCTACGTGGAGCTCGAGCGCGCGCTCTACGACGGGCGGTGCGTTAGCACCGTGATCGCGCCGCTGCTCGGCGTCGCGCTCGATCCCGACACCCGCGAGCTCCCGCTCGGCGACGGGCTCTCCCTGATCCAGGGCGACTCGCTCGTCGACGGCCCGGCGGAGGCGGTTTGGGGCGCCGCGGGCCCCGACGGGTTCTCCGACGAGCCGAGCGTGCTCGCCTGCCTGACCGTGACACGCGAGCGCTCGGCACCGGCGCCGGTTTCGATCGCCCGCGCCCGGTTCCGGCGCGTCCTGACTGCGCTGCGCCTGTTCGAACGCGGCGGCTACGCGCTGGGGCCGATCGCCTGGGCGCGCACGGACGATGGCGCTTGGAGGTCGGTTGCCTTCGGGGCCAGTGGCCGGCCGCGGTTCATCACGCTGATTCCGGCCGGGCAGGAGGACGAGCTGCGCGCGTTCTGCAACCTGATCCTCCGCCGTGCGCCGACGGGGGGCGAGGTCGCCTGGGCGCTGGCGCGGTTTGAGATGGGCTGCGAGCGCGTGGCGCCGTTTGAGGCGTTGACCGATCATCTGCTCGCGCTGCGGGCGCTGCTCGAGCCCGAGGGGCCGTCGAGTGGACGCCTCGCCCAGCGCCTCTCGGTCCTGTGCGCCCCGCCCGCGGGGCGCGTCGAGCTGGCCGAGCGCACGGCACACGCGATCTCGCTCGAGCGAGCCGTGATCGCGGGACTGGCGCCGGGGAACACCGACCCAGCCCGGCCCGTGGACTCGCTTGTCGACGAGCTCGCCGAGCACCTGCGGGCCTTGCTCCGGGACGTGCTGTGCGGACACCTCGACGCTGACCTCCGCGCGGTCGCCGACGAGTTGCTGACCGAGGCGGCCGCCGCCGTATAGGTTGGCGGCCGGCGCCGTATTGGTCGGCGGCCGGCGCCGTATTGGTCGGCGGCCTCGGATCCGAGCTCTGATCGAGGCGGATGCACCGACGGACCGGGCTATCCTGACCCGGTGACCCCGGGCGCCTCAGAGAAGGTCAAGACTCCGAACGTTCACCCCGACTGCGTCAACGTCCCGAGCCGGGACAAGGAGGGGTTCGAGGAGCTCTGCCATCTCGTCGCCGACGAGGATCCCGACACGGCGCTGTGCGGGAAGGACGTCACCGGCTACCCGTGGAATCCGCCTTGGCCACGCTGCGAAGCCTGCGTGGCGATCGCCCGCGGGCGGATGAATTAGTGCACCGTCCGGCAAGCTAGTGCCGCCGGCGCCTTCCCCCGACCCCGCGTATCACGTCGAGGTCCGGCAGTTCCCGAACGTGGCGCGGTCCTTCAATTTGACGCGTGCTCAGCTCGAGGCCACGATCATCGTTCCGTGGCTCGCCGGCCGATCGGTCGAGATGGACGACCGGAAGTTCTCGCCGGACCGCGCGAAGCTGAAGATCATCGAGGGTCCCGCCCTGAGGACCGACGAGATCGGTATCGGGCGAGGGTGGGCGAACGCGGAGCGCGCCGGCCAGGACGCGACGCAGCGGATCCTCGCCCGTCCGGCCGGCGTCGCCGCGGGTGGGGCCAATACTCGGTTGGAGGAATTCAAGGAACGGTTGGTTGAGGCCGGCACCGGCCGGCGGCTCGAGCTGGGGGACGTGGTGGCGCTCGCCGCGGAGCGAAACCCGGGATCCCGAGCCAGCGAATGCCTCGGTCTCGCCGAGCTGGCGGTTTGGGAGCTGCTGCACCAGCACCGGGCCACGCTCTTCGGCCGCGAGGGCGATGTGGTGCCGCGCGAGGGCTGGGAGTCAGTCGTGCTGGCATGGGAGAGCTGGGCGACCACCGGTGGGCCGGGACCGGCACTCGAGGCGATCCCGCCGTTGGGCCGGTCGTAGCCTGGGCTCAAGCGGGCCGGCCGTAGCCTGGGCTCAAGGATTCCCAGCGATTTCCGATATGGGTCAGAGATGGGCGGCGCTCGCATGAGGCAGCGCTGATTCAAGGATGAATCGACCTGGAGGGCAGACCCGTATGACCCCGCAGAATCCTGACGGCCCCGTGCAGCTGGAGGTGGACTACCCGCCGAAGCTCAGCCGCGGGTTGATCTTCGTGAAGGGACTGCTGGCGATCCCGCACTTCCTCGCCCTGATAGTGCTGGGGATCGGTGCCTGGTTTGCTTTCGTGGCGGCGTTTTTCGCCGTGCTGTTCACGGGCCGCTTCCCCGAAGGGGTGTTCAACTACATCGTCGGGGTCATGCGCTGGGGAGTACGCGTCGGCGCGTATCTGTTCCTATTGACCGACGCCTACCCGCCGTTCTCGCTCGATCACGATCCGGCATATCCGGTCAGGCTCCAGATCGACTACCCGCAGCAGATGGGGCGCTGGCGGCCGCTGGTCAACTGGATTTTGGCCTATCCCGCCGCGATCGCCGCCGGCCTGATCATGTTCGTCGCATACCTGTCGGTGTTCGTCGCCTGGTTCGCGATCCTGTTCACCGGTCGCTACCCGCAGGGCCTGTTCAACGCTGTGACGATCGGCCTGCGTTGGTCGCTACGAGTCAACACGTTCTCCTATTGGATGACCGAGGTTTACCCGCCCTTCGTCTGGGCGTAATTGCGAGACCGACCACTTAGGAGACGACCTGGTCGATCATCCGCGCTCGCTCGGACTCGGTGGCAAACAGGTAGCGGTGGACGCGGAGCAGCCCCTCGACGTCGTGAACGTCGTCGTCGAGGTGCGGCACGAGCAGGAGCGGAGGGTCATCGAGCTCCGAGCGCAGCCGTGCGATGTTGCGCTCGTCGCGCCGGGCCAGCACGTGGTAATCGTGGAAGTTCTGGATCACCCGCGCGGCCAGTTTCGGCTCGAGCCGCTCCGCCAGCGCGGCGGCGACATCGTCCTGTCCGGCCCCTCCCAATAGGTCGTGGTGCACCCGGTTGACCACAACCCCGGCGAACGGGAGCCCGCTGTCGGCCAGCGTGCGGCGGAACCAGATCGCCTCGTCGATCGGCTCGCTCTGCGCCGAGGTGATCAGCAGGAAGGCGGTACTCGAGGCGTGCAGCATCTCCTCGACCTGCGCCGCCCGCTGCTTGAAGTCGTCGGTCATGTCGCCGAGCAGCTGGAAGAACGTCGAGAGATCTCCGATCAGATCGACCCCGGTCACGCGGCGTAACGCGCTGAAGACCGGCGAGGCGCCCCGGCCGAGGACCCTCATCCCAAGCCCGGTCGGACGCAGGAAGGTCTTCAGGGCCCGCCCCTCCAGAAACGAGGTCAGGCGTCCAGGGGCGTCGAAGAAATCGAGCGCGTTGCGGGAGGGAGGGGTGTCAAGCACGAGCAGATCGAACTCTCCGGCTCGGTTGAGGTCGTACAGCTTGGCGACCGCGGTGAACTCCTGCGAGCCGGAGACGGCGGTGGAAAGCTCGCCGTAGACGCGGTTGGCCTTGATCTCGGCGGCTCGTCCGGGATCCGGCGCGATCCGATCGATCAGCTCGTCGAACGTTCGCTTCGGGTCGAGCATCATCGCCCACAGCTCGCCCTTGATCTCCAGTCCCTCGGAGACCAGCCGCCTGGGCGACACGCGGACGGGCTCGTTCTGGAGCTCCTCCAGCCCGAGCGCGTTGGCCAGCCGGCGAGCGGGATCGATCGTGACCACCGCGACCTTGGCGCCCTCGGCGGCCATGCCGAGTGCGATCGCAGCCGAGGTCGTGGTCTTGCCGACGCCGCCCGAACCGCCGCACACGCACACGCGCTTGCCCTCCAGCAGGTCGGCGACGCTCATCGCGCCGACCTTGATCCGTCGCCGACCGGCAGGTCGGACTCCAGGACGTCGGCCAGCTGCTCGAGCTCACCGCGGCCGAGCTCTTCGGCGAACACGTAGGGCAGATCGATCAGCGGGGCGTCGATGGCTTCGCGCAGGCGGGCGCGCTGGGTGCTCTGGGTGACCGCTCGGGCGTGCTCGGAGATCGCGGCTCGCAGCGCACTGCGGGCCAGCGGAGACTCGGCGCCCTTGGCGGCGCTGGTCAGCTTCCGCAGATCCTGCCGGTTGAACCGTTCGGGGTAGAGGCCGTTGACGATCACCGTGGCGAGCTCGAGCCCGTCGTCTTCGAGCGCGTCGCGGAGCACGAGCGTCTCGTTCACCGGCATCTCCTCCGGGGTGCAGACCGCGAGGACGGCGGTGAACTCGTGGTCGGCGATCGTGGCCGCGATCGCATTGCCCTGCTGCGCGATCGGACCAACGCGCGCGATCTCGGCGAAGGTCCTTGGCGTGCGCAGGATCCCCATGCCGTGGCCCGTGGCCGGGGCATCGACGACGACGAGGTCGTAGGGCGCGGCGCCGCTGGTCCGTCGCCGAAGCTGGGCCAGCTCCCAGATCTTGCCCACGCTGAGCAGCTCACGCATCCCCGGCGTGGCCATCGCGAACGCTTGGAAGATCTTGCTCGACCCCAGCGCTTGTCCCACCGCCCCGATCTTGACCCGCAGGTATTCCTCCATCGCGCGCTGGGGATCGATGGAGATCGTGAACAGGCCCGGCGCGAGCTCGACCTCCTGGAAGTCGGCGCCGTTGTGCTCGAACGCGCGCTGGATCCGATCCTGGCTCGCGACCTCGGCGACAATCGTGCGGAGTCCCCGTCTCGCGCCGAGCAGGCCGATCGCGGTGGCAACCGTCGATTTGCCCACGCCGCCCTTGCCCGTGACGAAGATCAGGCGGTGATCCAGTAGCTCTGGCACGGAGCGTGAAGTTACCTGGCGGAAAGGATTTCCCGCCGTTCGTTCGAATACAGGCGCGTATGTGTTCCTCGACGCTCCGGAGCCTCCCGTGACGGCCACCGCCAAGGTGATCGCGTTCGCCAACCAGAAGGGCGGCGTCGCCAAGACAACGACCACGCTCAACCTCGCCGTCGCCTTCGCCGAGGAAGGCCACCGCGTGTTGTGCTGCGATATGGACCCGCAGGGCAACCTGACGATGTCGCAGGGCATCGACCCAGACACGCTGCAGAACTCGATGTACGACGTACTCGTCCATCACACGCCGTTGCGCGAGGTCATTCGTCACCGCGAGATCGACGTGGCCTGCGCCTCTATCGACCTCGCCGGCGCCGAGATCGCGATGTCCACGATGATCGGCCGCGAGCGCTCGCTGGAGAAGGCGCTGCGAGGCGTGCAGGAGGACTACGACTTCGTCTTCATCGACACTCCGCCGAGCCTCGGGTTGCTCACGATCAACGCGCTGACGGCCGCGCACAAGGTGATCGTCCCCGTTCAGTGCGAGTATCTGTCGATGCGCGGTCTGATCCAGCTGCAGAACACGCTCGCCATGATCCGCGAGAACCTCAATCCCAACGTGGAGATCGAAGGCATCCTGCCGACGCTGTTCGACACCCGCACGCTGCATGCCAGGGAGGCGATCGAGCTGCTGGAGGAGAATTTCGGTGACCAGGTGTTTGCTTCGCGTATCCGCAAGACGGTACGGTTCGCCGAGGCGCCAGTGAAGGGGATGTCCGTCCTCAAGTACGATCCGGACGGTCTAGCCGCACACGCCTACCGGCAGCTAGCGAAGGAGGTCCTGTCAAATGCCAAACGCTAAGCGCGCGAGCATGCGCGAGGGACCACTCGCGGCGCTCTTCCGCAAGACCGCAGAGGACACCGGCGCCGGAACCGGTGGCGAAGAGTCGTCAGCCCTCGTCGCGCCGGAATCCTCGGAATCTTCGGGATCCTCGGGATCTGAATCGGATCGGCAGGCGGCCCCGCACCCCTCGCTCGAGGTCCCCGAATCCGACGTGACGAAGCCGGACCCGGCCGCCGAGGCGCAGAGCTCGCCGGCCGAGGCGGAATCGGTGCTCTCGCCCCAGGAGCGCTTGCGCCAGGTCTTCTCGGCCGATATCCCGGAGAACTTCCTCGAGCGTCCCAAGTCCGAAGCGCCCGGTGCGGTTGCCGGCGCGGCGCGGGTGGCGGAACCCGACGTCTACGCCCGCCCCGAGCGCATGAGCGAGTCGTTCGCCGCGCCCAGGACGGTCGGTACCCCCGTGCTCCGCGTCGTCGGCGTCGGTGGCGCCGGCGTCAACGCGGTCAACCGGATGATCGAGGCGGAGATCGCCGGCGTCGAGTTCATCGCGATCAACACCGACCTCCAGTCGCTGCAGCAATCCGCGGCTCCCGAGACCCTCCACATCGGCGACGCGATCACCCGGGGGCTCGGCTCCGGCTCCAACCCCGAGCTGGGTCGGGCGGCCGCCAAGGAGGAGCACGACAGGATCAAGGCGATGCTGCGCGGCTCCGACATGGTCTTCATCGCCGCCGGCGCAGGTGGCGGGACCGGAACCGGTGCGGCGCCGGTAGTGGCGCAGATCGCACGCGAGCTCGGCGCGCTGACCGTCGGAATCGTCACCCGGCCCTTCCAGTTCGAGGGGACGCGTCGCCGCGACCAGGCCGAGGTCGGGATCGAGGCGCTGGCCGAGGAAGTCGACACGCTGATCGTGGTGCCGAACAACCGGCTGCTGACGGTGCTCGACCGGCACACGTCGATGGTCGACGCCTTCCGGGTCGCCGATGACGTGCTGCGCCAGGGCGTCCAGGGGATCTCCGATCTGGTGACGCTGCCCGGCCTGATCAACCTCGACTTCGCCGACGTCCGCACGATCATGTCCAATGCCGGCAACGCGTTGCTGGGGATCGGCATGGGCACGGGCGACAGGCGCGCGATCGAGGCGGCCGAGCAGGCCGTGGCCTCACCGCTGCTGGAGACGAGCATGGAGGGCGCACGCTCGATCCTGCTCTCGATCACCGGCGGACGCGACATCTCGCTGTGGGAGGTCAACGAGTCGGCCAAGGCGGTGGCCGAGGCCGCGCACCCGGACGCCAACATCATCTTCGGCGCGATGGTCGACGAGAAGCTCGACGACCAGGTCTGGGTGACGGTGGTGGCGACCGGCTACGGCAGCGGGCACCCGCGGCGTCGTGAGAACGAACGAGCGGCCCATGACCGCGCGGCCCGGCAGGCCGAGACGCGGGGAGCCTCCCGAAGCGACTCGCTGCGTGAGCCGACCGGCGAGCCACGGGTCAGCCGCGGGCGCCGGAGCCCATCCGGGTCTCCGGTGGAGCTCGACGTGCCCGAGTTCATTCCCAGGAGATAAGTCCGCCTCGTGGCCGAGCCGGAGCTCGGCACCTCGCAACTGGGCGTCGTCGCCGCGGGCCATCCCGTGTCGGCACAGTGTGGCGCGGAAGCGCTGCGCGCCGGCGGGAATGCCGTCGACGCGGCGCTGGGCGCGATGCTGGCCTCGTTTGCCTGTGAGCCGATGCTGACGGGACTCGGCGCCGGCGGCTACATGCTGATCGCCTCGCCCGATAGTACGCCGGTGCTGCTCGATTTCTTTGTGCAGGCGCCGGGTCGCGGCGCCGACCCGAGCGCCCGCGCCGCGCTGGTCCCGATTCGCGTCTCGTTCGGCGACGCGATTCAGGAGTTCAACATCGGTGCCGCATCGGTCGGCGGTTACGGCGTTCCCGCCGGGGTGTGCGAGGCCTCGCGCCGGTTCGGGAGCATGCCGCTGGCCGAACTGGTGAAGCCTGCGGTCAGGCTCGCCCGTGACGGCGTGCCGCTCACCCTGCAGCAGGCCTACGTGATCGAGATCCTGGCCGATATCGCCACCTCGACGCCGGAGAGCGCTGCGCTGTTCGCTCCCGAGGGCACGCTGCTACGAGCCGGTGACGTGATTCGTCAGCCGGAGCTGGGCGATGCGCTCGAGCGCCTCGGCGCCGAGGGGGCGGAACCGTTCTATGACGGCGACGTCGGCTCGGCGATCGTCGACTGGCTGGCCGCCCGCGGCGGGATGCTTACGCGGGAGGACCTGGCGGCCTATGCGGTGGTCGACCGCCCGCCGGTGCGCGTCCCGTATCGGGATCGTGAGGTGCTGACCAACCCGCCCCCGTCCGCGGGGGGCATCCTCCTGGCGCATGCCTTCACGATGCTCGGCGCCGCTCCCGGACCACCTGGAGTCGAGTCGGTGGTCGCCGTGATGGAGCGGGCGCAGCGCGAGCGAACGCCCGAGTTCCTCGCCGGGCTCGACGACCCGGAGTTCGTGCAGCGGTTTCTCGGGCGGGCCACGTCCGGCGGGGGTTGGGCAGCGTCCGGCGGGGGGCGGGTCGAGTCCGGCGGGGCGATCGCCGAGCCGTCAGAGCCGACCGGTGGCGGCCCGCTGGGGTCGACCACGCACATCTCGGTGATCGACCGGGCCGGACGCGCGTGCTCGGTAACGTGCTCGAACGGCTCGTGCTCAGGGGTGATCGTTCCGGGCACCGGCGTGCACCTGAACAACATGCTCGGCGAACAGGATCTGAACCCGCTCGGCTTCCATCGTCATCGGCCGGGACGGCGGCTCCCGAGCATGATGGCGCCGACGATCGTGCTGCGCGAGGGGAGGCCGGAGCTGGTTCTGGGAAGCGCCGGCTCCAATCGGATCCGCTCGGCGATTCTGCAGACGATCATCCGGGTGATCGACGATGAAATCCTCGCCCCCGAGGCGGTGGAGGCGCCGCGGCTCCATTTCGAGGAGGGCGTCGTCTATGTCGAGCCTGGCATCGACGTCGCCGCCCTGGAGGCGGCGGGCCGGACGGTCGCCCGCTTCCGCGACCGCAACCTGTTCTTTGGAGGGGTCCAGGCGGTCCAGCGCGCGACGGGTGGTGATTTCTGGGGCGGCGGCGACCCGCGTCGCGGCGGGGCCGCCGTCGTCGTGCGGGCGGCGTGATGAGACGCGTGCTCGCGGCGGTGGCGCTCGCGGCGGTGGTGCTCGGCGGGGGCGTGGGCGGCTGCGGACTCGAAGTCCAGTCCGCGGACCTGTTCGTGCTCACCCGCGCCGGCCAGGGCCGCCCCCTGACCCTGGTGGTCAACGACGGCGGAACCGTCCGCTGCGACGGGGCGAAGGCCAGGAAGATCTCCGACCCGCTGCTGATCCAGGCTCGCGACGTGGCGGACGACCTCGACAAGGACGCCAAAGCCAAGCTCAAGCTCCCGGCCCGGCCACCCAGCGTCTACTTCTACACGGTCAGGCTCCCCGACGGGACGATCACCTTTGCCGACACGAGCGTGAGCGGACACCGGGAGCTGGCTCGGGCTGAGCTGCTCGCCGCCCAGATCGCACGGAGCGCGTGCGGCGTGAGCGGATGACCGCGATTCGTGAGAGATGCCTCATGCGCCGCTTTAGCATCGGGTAACCCAGCCGGTTACTGTTCCCGGCTTCGTGCTGACGCTCGCCTCAAGCCTGATCTCGACCTTCCAGGCAGTCGTGCTCGGCGTGCTTCAGGGCGCGACCGAGCTGGTTCCGGTCTCCAGCCTGGGGCACACCGTCCTGTTCCCGACGCTCTTCCGCTGGCACAACGTCGTGGCCTGGCAGGCGCAGTCCGAGTCGCCATGGCTGGCGTTCGTGGTGATGCTCCACGTCGGCAGCGCGGTGGGGCTGCTGATCTACTTCTGGCGGGACTGGGTGGCAATCATTCGAGCGTTCTTCGCGACGGTCGCCAAGCGCCGGATCGAGACCCCGACCGAGCGGCTCGCCTGGCTGATCATCTGCGCCACGATTCCCGTGGGGATCTTCGGGGTCGTCCTCGAGCACCCGATCCGTGTGGCCCTGGCCAAGCCGCTGTCGGCGGCGATCTTCCTGATGATCAACGGCTGCATCCTGATCGCGGCGGAACGTTTTCGCCGCCGCTCCGAGGTCCGGGCGCTGGCCATCCGCGAGGGCACCAAGCCCGATGGCGCCCGCCGCCTGGACACGCTGGAGTTCAAGGAGGCCGGGGTGATCGGCGTGGCGCAGTCCTCGGCGCTGATCGCCGGCATCAGCCGCGACGGGGTGGTCATGACCGCCGGTTTGGCCCGCGGGCTCGATAACAGCGACGCGGCGCGATACGCGTTCCTGTTGGCCACGCCGCCGATCCTCGCGGCAGGCCTCTACAAGCTCAGCGACCTGACGGGCCCGCTGGGCAAGGGCGTTCGTGGCCCGGCGGTGATCGCGGCAGTCTGCGCCGCCGCAACCGCTGTCGTCACGGTCCACTTCCTCACCAAGTACTTCAAGTCCCGGAATCTGATCCCGTTCGGGATCTACTGCATCCTGTTCGGGGCGTTCATGACTGTCTTCACGATCGTCGCCGGAGCACCGTAGGGTGGGCCCTTCGGGCCTGGGCCCTTCGGGCCTAGCGAGAATTCGCTGGCGCGAATTCTCGGAGCGCTAGGGCCGTCGGCTTAGCCGAACCGGACCTTGCCGTTGGAGCGGGCGCGGGTCTGCGCGCGGTCTACGAAGTCCAGCCGCTTGATCGCCGCGCGGAACAGACGGATGATCAGCCGTAGGCGAGCGTTCTCGGAGCGGAGGTCCAGCAGCCCCTGTTTGGCGTCCAGCCCGAAATCGACGGTCGCGGCCATCTGATAGGCCCCCATCTCGGACAACTCGCCTGGGTCCGGGTCGCTGCCGGTGGCGCGTCTGACCAGGTCGCTGTAGGCCTCATGGGCCTGCTCGCGCAAGGCCGGATCCGGCGTATCCGGACGATCCTCCACGAACTCGACGACCCCGGCGGGGTAGGGCAGATGGCCCTGGCGCTCGAGCACGCGGAGCGGTCGCGTGCCCTTGGCCAGGATGTTCATCCCGCCATCCTCCATCCGCTCGAGCACGCGGTCGATCGCGCAGGCACAGCCGATCTCACGCAACCCCTCGTCGGAGAGCCAGACGATCCCGAACTCGCGCTCATGGGCCAGGCACTCATTGATCATCGTCTTGTAGCGCTCTTCGAAGATGTGCAGCGGGACCGGCTCGCTCGGGAGCGCGACGATGCCCAGGGGAAACAGCGGGAACTCGCGCGTGAGCCGGTCGGGCATCAGGCAACCAGTTTAGGTTGCGTGGACTTGGCTGGGGCCGGGCGACTACGGGCGCCGCGCGGAGAGCAGCAGGTTGTAGAACAGCGCCGGGGGAAGGTTCGGCTCCAGGAGGTGATGGTCCAGGCGCTGCAACGCGAGGTAGCCGTGGAAGGCGTACTTGCGCCAGAGCATCGGGACGTCCTCGGGAGTGGCGCTCGCCTCGAGCGCCCGGTTGAACCAGCCGAACCAGTTGGCCACCAGCTCCTCGCCTCGCACCTTGACCTCGGCGAACCCAGCTCGTTTCGCGTGCCCGGCCAGGTCCGCCGGAGCAAAGGCATGGATGTCGACCACGTGCTCGAGCTGGTGATCGTGATGATCCTCGGGGCCGTCGGCGCCCGGTGGCGCCGCCGGGCGAGCCCGCATCAGCCGTCGCCACAGCGGGGAGAGCGACTGCGCGCTGCGCTTGGGAATCCGCGCCAGGCGATCGCCGAAGGCCGACGGCTCGCCGGCGAAAACGAGACGCCCCCCGGGGCGCAGCACGCGATGGAATTCGGCGAACGCGCACTCCAGATCGGGCAGGTGATGGAGCACCGCATGGCCGAGCACGAGGTCGAAGCTCCGATCGGCGAACGGGAGCGCCTCTGCGTCCGCCCGCGCCGCCTTGACGCTCAGGCCCAGGCGCGCCGCGTTGGCGCCGAGCGTGGTCACCATCCCCGGCGAGATGTCGGTGCAGGTGGCTTCTCGCACCACGCCGGCCTGCATCAGGTTGAGGCTGAAGTAGCCCGTGCCCGCCCCGATCTCCAGCGACCGATCGTAGCCGCGGTCGATCTCATCACCAACCAGCTTGCTCAGCTTGCCGAGCACCTGCGAGCGGCCGATCTCGCCGAAGTCGATGCCCCATTTGGAGTCGTAGCTCGAGGCGGCGACGTCGTGGTAGCGGGTGTTGACGTCCCGGATCTCGTCCGGTGAGCGAAGTGCCTCCATGGCGCGAGCAGATTACCCTGTCCGCGTGCCAGCAAACGCCTACGTTCAACAAGGACAGCCGGCCGGGGTGCCGCCGCTCGAGCTGACCGGTGAGCGAACGCTGCCCGACGTCCCGGCCGAGAACTACTGGTACCGCCGGCACCTCGTGGTCTACGAGTGGATCGCTGACCGGGTCGCCGCTCAGGACGTGATCGACATGGCCTGCGGTGAGGGCTATGGCTCCGACGTGCTCTCGCGAGCCGCCGCGAGCGTGCTGGGACTGGACGCCAATCCCGAGGCGCACGAGCACGCTCGGCTGCGCTACCGCTCGCCGAACCTTCGCTTCGACCGCGGGCTGGTCGAGACCTACGGGGAGCCGGGTGCCTACGACGCCGTTGTGTTCCTGCAGACGATCGAGCACGTGCAGGACCCGGTGGCGGTGCTCGAGCACTTCCGCTCGCTGCTGCGCCCCGGTGGTAGCGCCTACATCTCGACTCCGAATCTGCTGACACTGGCGTCCCCGGGCGCGGTCAAGTCCGACAACCCCTGGCACATCAAGGAGTACCGCGCCGAGGAGTTCTGCGATCTGGTCTCCTCGGTGTTCGGCGACGTGGAGGTGTACGGGGTCTTCCACGCCCGCAAGCTCCACGCCCATGCCGTGGCGCTGCGGCTCGGCTGGGACGCGATCCATTCCCGTCTGCGAATCACCAAGCCGTTCTACGACCGCTTCACCCCGGCGATCGCCACCAGCGACTTCGCGCTCCGCTCGGGTGGGCTCCGCTCCGGTGCGCTGCGTACCGCTGCGCTCCGCACCGGCGGCCTCGACGCCGCGCTTGACTTCCTGGCCGTGTGCCGGTGACTGGCGCGGGCGTCGATTAGGTACGAGCAGCCGCGCCGAGTACTATCGCCGTGACGCTCGCGTACCGGGGGTGGTGCGGACGGGCGTGCTCGGGGCCGGCTGACAGTCGTCGGCGATATTCGTGGCCAGGCGCGGGTTGGGGCCGGATGCCTCCGCTTCTGCTCACAACCCTATGGAAGGATCCAGATGCGCAAGAGTCTCACCTGTCTGTCCGTCGCCGCAATCGCCGGACTGGCACTCGCCGTGCCCGCGGGGGCACGCAGTCACAAGTCCGGTATTCCCACGGGCTACTACCAGTGCTACCAGACCATCCGCTATGTCTCGCCGATCAACGGATCGGTGAGCTTCTCGACCTCGTTCGTCAAGTCGTTCTGGCTGTATCGCAACGGCACCTACCAGGTGCCACTCGAGGGCGGGTTCAACAGCGCCAACCACTGGAGCTTCTCGAAAGGGAAGCTGAAGTTCTCCTCTGGACCGATGTGGTCGAACTCGACCTACCGCCACGCCGTCGGCGCCTACAGCAAGGCCGGCAAGCTGATGCCCAATGCGGTCACGCTCAGCCCCACGGCTCGCTACAAGCTGGTGCTGCATGACGCCCGCACCACTGATGCCGACACGCTGCCGCATCGCGAGACGATCGATGCGAGCTTCTGGTACTGCCGGAAGAGGTAGTCCGCCCGCCCGGTTGATATCGGGCCGGTAAGCACGATCCTGGCTCGTCCGGGGGCTGCGGCTGTCTATAGCCTTGGCCGATGCCTCCCGGCGAGCTGGCGATCGTGTTGCACACGCACATGCCCTACGTCGAGGGCTACGGCACCTGGCCATTCGGCGAGGAGTGGTTGTGGGAGGCGATCGCCACGAGCTATCTGCCTCTGCTTCCTGTGCTCGGGCGGGCCCCGATCACGCTCTCGCTGACCCCGGTGCTGTGCGACCAGCTGGAGGCCGATGGTGTGCTCGACCGCTGCCTGGCATTTCTGCGCGAGGTGCGGCCTGAATCGCACCGGCTTGACATCGAGGCGCTCCGCGCGGAGGGAAACGCTGCCGCGGTGGCGGAGCTCGAGCGGTCCGCGGCCGAGTACGCAGCGGCCGCCGATCGGCTGGAGCAGCTGGAGCAACGGGGGGATGGATTGCTCGGGGCGCTCGGCGCCCACGCCAGCTGGACCTCCAGCGCGAGCCATGCCGTGCTGCCGCTGCTCTGCACCGACGCCGGAATCGAGCTTCAGTTGCTGACCGGGATCGAGTCGCACCGCCGGCGCTTCGGCGAATGGTCCGGTGGTCTGTGGCTACCCGAGTGCGCCCACGCGCCGTGGTTGCATCAGCAGCTGGAGGAGGCCGGAGTCCGCTCCTGCTGCGTGGAGCTGACCGATCGCGTCGGACTGGGCGACGCGCGGGGGGTGGCCGACCGCGTCGGACTGGGCGACGCGCGGGGGGTGGCCGACCGCTTCGGACTGGACGACCCGCGCCACCTGCGCCCGTTGCAGACCGACGACGGGCCGGTGCTGTGGCCGATCGACCGCGCCACCATCGGACTCGTCTGGGGCGATCACGGCTACCCCGCCAGTCCGGGCTACCGCGCATACGGCCACCGCACCGAGCGCGACCATCGGATCTGGGCGATCGACGGGTCGGTCTACGACCCCGACCGCGCCGGCGCCCTCGTGCTGGAGCACGCCCGGGACTTCGTCGGCCGGGTGCGCGCCCGCGTCGCCGATGGCGGCGTCTGCGTCTGCGCGCTCGACACCGAGCTGCTCGGGCACTGGTGGTACGAGGGGGTGAAGTGGCTCGATGCCGTCATCGATCAGGCCGCCGAGCAAGGGCTGGCCCTGATTACCCTGGACGACGCGCTAGAGCGCCACGAGCCGACCCCGGCGCCACCCGGGCTCGGGGTCAGCAGCTGGGGCGACGGCGGCGACCTGCGCACGTGGAGCTCCCCGCGCGTGGCCGACCTCGCCTGGCAGGCCCGTACGGCCGAGCTGCGCGCGTTCTCCACCGTCTCGCCGGGCGAGCGGGCACTGCGCGAGCTGCTGGCCCTCCAGGCGAGCGACTGGGCCTTCATCGCCTACCGCGATTGGGCCGGGGAGTACCCGCGCCAGCGGGCCGGCGAGCACGCGCGGGCCCTGCGGCAGGCCCTGAGCGGCGACCCCGACATGGGGCCGGCGGTTCGCAACCTCGCGCCGGTCCTGGCGGGGATGTAGCCGCGGCGTTTTTTCCACGATTTCTTCGCAAGATTGGCACGCGCCGACCCTCACGCGTAACGTTTTTCGGTTCACGATTCGTGGCATGGGTGAGCCTGGCCGAGAAAGCGAACCTCACGTTCGCTTTCTCGACCAGGCTGCCGTGAAGGCGACCCTTGGAGGGCTCGAGGTGGCGATCGTGGCGGTGGCGGTGTCGCAGCAGGGGGTGTTGGCGGTGGATCAGATCGGAGAGCTGGGGCTGGGGTTGCGGGCGATCCAGCGTCGCGTCGATGCCCGGCGGTTGCATCGGATGTACCGGGGCGTGGTCTCGATCGTCCCTCCGTCGTTGCTCCCCGCTCAGGGATGGTTCATGGCCGCGGTGCTGGCGTGTGGTCCGGCTGCGGTGCTCTCGCATCGCAGCGCGGCGGCGCTGCATGAACTGAGACCCACGGACCGGTCGGGCATCGATGTGACGGTGTCCGGTCGCAGCGGTCGAGCGCACTCGGGGATCGACGTGCACCGCTCGACGACGCTCGCAGAGCGGGACGTGACGGTCGTGCACGGCATTCCCTGCACGACGATCGCGCGGACGATGCTGGATGTCGCCGAGGTGATCCGAGAGCGTCAGCTGGAGCGGATGTTCGAGCAGGCCGAGCAGGAGGAGGTGCTCGACTTCGCCGCGCTCCAGGAGCAGATCGAGCGCAACTGCACCCGCGCCGGCGCCAAGCGGATCCGGGCGCTGATGGAGAGCTACAAGGCCGGTACGGGCGTCACCTGGAGCGAACTGGAGCGGGACTTCAAGGCGATGATCGAACCGGCGGGGATCCCGATGCCGCTGTCCAACAAGTTCATCTGGTTACCGGACGGGGAGCCGGCGATCCGCGCGGACTTCTACTGGCCTGAGCAGCGGGCGGTGGTCGAGACCGATGGCTGGCGGACGCACCGCACGTGGTGGGCGTTTCAGCGCGACCGGCGTAACGATCAGCGGTTGATCGGGGCGGATTATCGGGTTACCCGGTTGACCCACGACCAGATCCACACCGAGCCGAAGCGGCTGAACGCCCTGATCTGGAAGATGCTCGGGGGCGCCCCGTGAACGAGACTCTCGCCCGGATGGCCTCCCACTAATCGGCCCAACGGAACGTCGCGGGCTCGTCGCGCATCCGGATCAGCTTGGCGGGAACCCCGCCGACCACCGCGTTGTCAGGGACATCCCGGGTCACCACGGCGTTGGTGCCGATCACGCAGTTGTCGCCGACGGTCACTCCGCGCAGGATGCAGGCTCCGTAGCCGATCCAGGCGTTGTGGCCGACGCGGACCTCGCGCATGTAGATCCCCTGTTGCCGGATCGGGCGCTCGACCTCGACCACGCCGTGATCGAAGTCGATCAGCATCACGCGGTCGGCGACGATGCACTCGCGGCCGATCGAGACGCTGCGGTAGGCGGAGATCGTGCACTCCTGTCCCAGCACCGACTTGGCGCCGATCGAGACGGTGCCCTCGTGGGCGCGGATCTTGCACCCGTGCCCGAGCCAGCACCAGCGCCCGAGCTTGACCGTCGCGTCCCGGCCGATCTCGAACTTGACGCCCGGGCAGACGAAGCAGAGCCCGTCCGTCTGCAACCGCCCGCGCCAGCGGAGCTTGAGCCACAGCCACCGCGCGATCAGCGGGATGTAACCCCGGTTCATCATGTGGTGCGAGCGGGCGAAGCGCAGAAGCGCGAGCGGCCCTCCGCGCAGCGGCGAGGGCGGCTGGCGCACGACCTTTGGCGGCGCGGGCGGCTTCTTCAAGGTCCGAGCGGGCACCGCGCGCAATCGTAATGACCTTGTCGACCGGCCGACTGGCATCATGCGCGCTTCGATGCCGCAGACGGAGCAATCACTCGCCCAGCGGCTGCTCGCCGGGGACCGGCGCGCCCTGGCCCGCGCGATCTCGCTGGTCGAGAACGACAAGCCCGAGGGCTGGGAGCTGGTGCGCGAGATCTTCCCGCACACCGGCAAGGCGGCCATGGTCGGCTACACCGGTCCTCCCGGGGTGGGGAAGTCGACGTTGCTGAGCGCGCTGACCAAGTTCGAGCGGGCGCGGGGCAAGACGATCGCCGTGCTCTCGATCGACCCGTCCTCGCCGTTCACCAAGGGAGCCCTGCTGGGAGATCGAATCCGCCTGAACGACCACTTTCTCGATCCCGGCGTGTTCATACGATCGATGGCCAATCGCGGAGCGCTGGGGGGTCTGAGCGAGGCGACGTTGCAGGCGGCGCTGTTGATGGACGCGTCGGGACGAGACCTGGTGATGCTTGAAACCGTCGGCGTCGGGCAGGCAGAGGTCGACATCATCGACCACGCCGACACCGTCGTGCTCGTGCTGCAGCCCGGCTCAGGGGACTCGATCCAGGCGCTGAAGGCCGGCGTGATGGAGATCCCCGACGTGATCGTGGTGAACAAGGCCGATCACCCGCTGACCGACACGATGGTCAGGGAGATCAAGGGAGTCCTCGCCCTCGGCCCGCAAACCGGGTGGCAGGTGCCGATCGTCAGGACGGAGGCGGTCCGGGATCAGGGGATCGAGGAGCTGGCGGAAAAGCTGGCCGAGCATCGGGAGTACATCGAGTCCGAGGGCACGCTCTCCGAGCGCCGCCGGCGCAACCTCCTGAACGAGGTGATCGCGATCGCCACATATCGGATGCGCCGCGAGCTGGAGGCGTGGGTGGACGAGGATCCAACCGTCAAGGCGTTGCTCGACCGGGTCGTCTCACGCGAGCTCGATCCCGCCAGCGCGGCGACGACGATCCTGGAACGCCGGTTGAAAGGCTGATCGATGGCCTCGGCACTGACACCACCGTTTCTCGTCGCGGCGCTCGTGCTGTGCGTGGCCGGGTCGGCGAAGCTGCGGGCCCCGGACCCCGCCCGCCGAGCGCTGGTCGTGCTCGGGCTGCCGTTCGGCCGGGCGACCGTCCGGACCGTCGGGCTGGGCGAAATCGGGATCGGTGGATGGTGCGCGATCGCTCCGTCCCGACTGGGCGCGCTTGCGATCGCCGTGATCTATGGGCTGTTCGCGGTGATCGCGGCGGCGTTGGCTCGCCGCCGGGCTTCATGCGGATGCTTCGGCGAGGACGATTCCCCGGCGTCCATCGCGCAGGCGTTCATCAGCGTGGGGATCGCGCTCCTCGCCATCGGCGAGGCGGTGGCCGGACCGCATGGGGCCGTCTGGATCCTCGGACGGCCGGCGGCCCAGGCCGCCGTGCTATTCGTCGCGGTCCCGGCGGCGACTTGCGCAGCCGTGCTGCTCTACACCGAGTTTCCCCGTGCCTGGGGAGCCTGGAGCCCGCAATGACCGGGCGGAGCGCGATGACCGGGCGGAGCGCGCAATGACCGGGCGGAGCCCGCAATGACCGGCCCGGGTCGGCTGAGCGAACGGCTCGCGACCTCGCTTGGGTCGCTGCTGGAGCGGCGACTCTCGCGGCGGACAGCGCTCTCTCGCGCGGCGCTGGCCGGGTCGGCGTTTGCCGTCGCTCCCGTGCGCTATCTGGTCCGACCGGGGACCGCCTCGGCGTTGATCGGACCCACCACGTGTCCGCCCAACTCCCGCTGCAACGACGGCTACACCGCGTTCTGTTGCGAGATCGAGCACGGCAACAACGTGTGCCCGGCCCACACGTACATCGCAGGCTGGTGGAAATGCACGGCCTACCAGGGCAGCGGGTTGTGCCATCACGAGGGAGTTCGCTACTACCTCGACTGCAATCGCACCCCGGGCCAGGCCTTCCCCGGCGGTTGCCAGTGCGCTCAGGGCGACTGCGGCCGCCGTCGCGTGGACTGCAACCACTTCCGCTACGGGCAATGCAATACCCAGGTGCACGGCACGACGGAGGTGGTCTGCCGGCTGGTCATATGCCAGCACCCGTCGACCGTGGCCGGGCTGGGCTGCAACTCGACACTGATGGTCGACGACAACACCTGCGCGCATGAAGCCGGCTGCCTTCAGGGGCTGGCGGTTCAGCTCCCGGGCGGGGGCGGGGCCTGATGGTCGCAGTCGTCTCGGCCGAAACGGTGCTGCTTGTCCTGCTGCTGGTGCTGGTGGCCGGGCTACTGCGCAGCCACGCCGAGATCCTCAGGCGCCTGTCGGCGGCCGAGAGCGATCGGGGCAGGGGAGATGCGGCAGGGGATCGAGCCGCGGGATTGGCCGAGCCGCAGTCAACGCCGCAGCGATCGGCTGAACTCCGACCCCCCGCCCTGAGCGGGGTCACTCCAGCCGGGGACGCCGTGGCGCTGGCCCTGGAGGCGCCGGCCTCGCGGCCCACGTTGCTGGCGTTCCTGACCAGCGGCTGCGCGACCTGCGCCGGCTTCTGGGAGACGCTCGGGGAGCGGCGGCTGCCTCCCGGGATCGAGACCCTGATCGTCACGCACGGCTCCGATCGCGAGAGTCCCGCGCGCCTGCGCAAGCTCGCGCCTGAGCGCGTCCCGGTGCTGATGTCCTCGCAGGCGTGGGCCGACTACGGCGTCCCGGGCTCGCCCTACTTCGTGCTGGTCGACGGGTTCATCCGCGGCGAAGGGGTGGCGACGAGTTGGGCGGCGCTGGCCTCGTTGGTCAGCGACGCGATCGAGGACCAGGAGGCCGCCGGCACCCCCGAACCCGTCCGGCCGGGAGAGCGGCGCGCGCGGGACATCGACGCGACGCTCGCGGCGGCCGGCATCGGTCCGGGACACGAGAGCCTGTATCCCGGCCGGCGGCCGGCGGACCGATGACCAAGCTGCTGGTCCTGGGTTGTGCGGCGGCGGTCATCGGCGCGATCGCCGCGGCCTGGTCGCCCTGAGGCGAGTCGATGCTCGCGAGCATCACCCCGCTCGGTGAGCGGGGCCGCCGATCCACCTGGGGGGTGACGATCGCGGCGTTCGGGCTCGGCGCGACGGTCGCCGGATCGCTGCTCGGTGCGGTCGTCGGCCTCGCCGGCCGGCTCACGCTCTCCGGCCTGGGGTTGCAGCCGAGGCTGATCGGGCTGGCCGCGGTCCTGGCTGTCGCGATCTGCCTCGATCTTCGCCCGGGGTCCGCGCCCGGTCCGCTCCGTCAGGTCAACGAGCGCTGGCTGGACGAATTCCGTGGGTGGGTCTACGGGCTCGGCTTCGGCGCGCAGCTCGGGCTGGCGATCACCACCGTGATCTCGAGCGCGGCGACCTACGTGGCCCTGGCGGCGGCCTTCCTGACCGCGGACGCGGCGCGCGGCGCGCTGGTGCTCGGGTGCTTCGGCGCGGTCCGCGGGCTTACGCCGCTGGCGGCCGCGCGCGTGCAGCGCCCCGATCAACTGCTCGCGCTGCATGCCCGGCTCGAGCGGTGGCGGGCCCCGAGCGCCCGGGCCGGGGCGATCCTGCTCGGCGCGATGCTCGCTCTCGCCGTGCTCTGGGGCGCGGTGTGATCCTCGACGCGCACGGATTAAGAGTCAAGCTGCCGGCGGCGTGGAGCGGTCGCGTCTGGGCTCGTGCCCACGACGTCGCCACCCTGCATCTGGCCAACTACCCGCTGTCGCTGAGCGATGGCGAGTTCGGCGATGTAAGCACGGCAAGGATGGCCCCGGGCTCGTCGTTCGTAGCGCTGGCCGAGTACCGCCCGGGGGCGGGCTTGCAGCCGGGACACGGTTTGTTCGCGCCGCGACGGATCCCCCGCCGGCTCGACCCGGCCGCGTTCAAGATGACGGGACTGGCCCATCCGCGACCGGGTCAGGCCGGGATGCAGCACTTCTTCACATCGGGGGGAAGACCCTTCTGCCTGTACGTGGTAGTGGCGGGCCCGCGGAGCGCGCGCCGAGGGCAGCTCGCCGTCGTCGACCAGGTGCTTTCCTCCCTGAGCATCCGCCCGCGGGGATAGGCTTGGCCACGATGTCCTCGGCTGTGCCGCCACCGGACGAACCCACGCCGCCGCAGCACCGCAGGCCCGCGGAGAGAGACGACGATCGGCTTGACCGGCGGGCATTCCTGGCCGGAGTCGGCGGACTGGGACTGGCACTGACCACCGGCTGTGGCGGCGGCGCCAAGGCCAAGGCCGCTGGGAAGGCCGGGGCCAGGACGACCGGAGCGATCGCGAAGGCCGCCCCCCGCACTCTCCAGCAGGCGATCAAAGGCCATGTGTTCAAGCGCGGCCAGCCCGGATTCACCGGGGCATCGCACATCTACAACCCGCGCTTCGACGGCGTGCAACCCAGCGCGGTGGCGCGCCCGATCAACGACGTCGACGTGCGCAACGCGATCCGTTTCACCGTCGCGCACAACACGCCGGTCCGGGCTCGCTCGGGCGGACACAGCTATGCCGGTTACTCGACGGTGTCCGGCGGCGTGGTGCTGGACCTGCGCAAGCTCAACTCGATCCACGTCGACAAGCACGCCGGCACGGCCACGGTTGGCGCCGGCGCGCAGCTGATCGACGTGTACGCCGGGCTGGCCAAGGCCGGAGCGACGCTGCCGGCGGGCTCGTGCCCGTCGGTGGGCGTCTCCGGCGTCACGCTCGGCGGCGGGTTCGGGCTGGCGGGTCGGTATTTCGGCATGACCGCCGACAACCTGATCGAGGTGAAGATCGCCACCGCCGACGGGCGGCTGCGCACCGTCAACAAGCACACCGATTCAGACCTGCTGTGGGCGCTGAAGGGCGGCGGGGGTGGCAACTTCGGCGTGGTCACCGAGTTCACCTTCAATATTCATCCGCTGCCGAGCAGCGCGGCTTACTTCAACGTCACTTGGCCGTGGTCGGCGGCCACCGCGGCGATCGACGCTTGGCAGAACTGGGCGCCTCACGTGACCAACAAGCTCACCTCGATCCTGCACCTGAACTCCGGCGGTCACCCCACGATCAACGCCAACGGGCAGTACCTGGGGTCGGCCAGCGCGCTGCCCGGGCTGCTCGGTCCGCTCCTGTCGGTTCCGGGCGCCAGCTTGAGCAGCCACGTCAACCTGCCCTACGTGTCGCTGCAGCTCCTGCTGGCCGGGTGCTCACACGACACGATCGCCGCCTGCCACACAGTCGGGGCCGGGCCCGGCGGCACGCTGCCGCGCAATACCTTCAACGCCAAATCGGACTATGTGGCCAAACGGCTGTCGAGTGCGGGCCGCAACGCGATGGTGGCGGCGGCCGAGTCGACGGCGGGCTCGGGCGGCGCGCTGCTATGCGACGCCTACGGCGGGGCGATCAACCGGGTTGCTCCCGGGGCTACGGCGTTCGTCCATCGTCGGCAGCTGTTCTGCATCCAGTACTACGGCAACGGCGCCAGCGCGGCGTGGATCAACCAGGCATGGAACAAGCTTCGCCCGTTCGTGTCCGGCATGGCGTATCAAAACTACATCGACCCGCATCTGCAGGGTTGGCAGCAGGCCTACTACGGGCACAACTACGCCCGGCTGAAGGCGACTCGAAAGCGGGTCGATCCGCACCACTACTTCAACTTCCCGCAGGCGATCGGCTGATTCCGCGATCGCCGACTACAGCAGGTGGCCGTGGTAGGCGACGGCATCGCTGCCCAGGCTGGCCGCCACGCAGGGCGTGCGGTTGATCCGCCGCCGATTCGTGTAGGTGGCGCTGAGCCGCGTGGCGTAAACGCCGGCTCCCGTGCTGGCGGTCGCGGTGACCATCACCTTGACGCTGTACGGCACGAGCTCCCCCCGACGAAAGATCTGGCCGCCGCAGCGCAGGGGGACGTAGAAGGTCCCCGACCCCGTATACGTGCCCGGCCCCGTGAGAGTCAGCACGAGTCGGTCGGTGCCGGACTGCCGTGGCCGGGTCAGATGCAAGGTCGAGCAGGGGCCAACGGGACAGGTCGCGACGAACTTCCACGTCCGCGTCACCGTCTGCCCCTTGTGCTCGCCCGCCACGTTCCGGGCCTTGGTAACCCGGCCGGCGAGCAGGAACTGCCCGTCGAGGTGCGCCTTGGCGATCAACGGGTTGACGGGCGCCGCTGCGGCGAGCGCGCCGGAGGCGGCGAGCGCGGCCAGCCCGGCCGACACGGCCAGTCCGGCCGATACCACGGCCAGCCTGGCCGACGCCACGGCAAGCCAGCGCTTGCGATTGTCTCGGGGATGGCGCACGGGGGCGATTGTCACAAATGGCGGTGCATCGTGGCGCCGCGTACGATCCGGTCGTGGCCGAAGAACAGCGCCAGCGGCCGACCGATCCGCCGTCGCTCTCGACGCACACCGCCGAGCTCGACTTCGTCGAGTCCGGGCGCCTGCGACCCTCTTCGCGCAAGGCCGGTCTGGCCCGGCCGCCCCAGGTGCGGCTCGGGACCTTGGCCGACGGTGGGATCGCCCCCGCATTCGTCGCGATCGTGGAGCGCGGGGTACGGCGGCGTCCCGCGCTGGCCGCCGGGATCAGGGCCGAGATCGAGCTGAAGATCGACGGGCCCTATCCGCCCGTGCGGATCGTGTTCGGCGAGCAGCTGGTGCTGGTGGAGGACGGGCCGGCGAGGACGCCCGACCTGCGCATCGAGGGCAGCCTGGCCGATTTGACCAGCCTCATGGTCGCGCCGCTTTTGGGCGGCCTCCCCAACCCGATCAACTCCCGAGGCCGCGCCGCGCTCGGCAAGGTGATGCTCGGCCACGTCAGGGTCGAGGGGCGGCTCGGCCTGATGCGCCGGCTGCTGGCGATCATCCGGATCTGAGGACCGGCGAACTACTGCTCGCGGGTTCCGGCCGAGCGCTGGGCGAGCTCGACCAGCAGACGCACCCCGAAGCCGGTGGCGCCCTTGTCGGCCAGGAACGGGCGCTTGACGCCGAAGCCGGTCCCCGCAATGTCGAGATGCGCCCAGGTGACGTCTCCGGCGAAGTGGTGCAGGAACTCCGCGGCGACGATCGCCGAGGCCTCGCGCCGCTCCGGCAGGTTGGTGATCTGGCCGTAGCGTCCCTTGACCATCTCGGCGTAGTCCTCGTGGAGGGGCAGCCGCCAGACCGGCTCTCCCGCGGCCGCGGCGGCCTCGGCAACCCGGTCGGCCCAGGCGTCGTCGTTGCTCATCAATCCCGCGTACACGTTCCCGAGGGCGACGACGATCCCGCCGGTCAGCGTGGCAAGGTCGATCAGTTGTGCGGCGCCCTCGCGGATCGCGTAGGCGATGCAGTCGCCGAGGACGAGGCGGCCCTCGGCGTCGGTGTTGTTGATCTCGGCTGTCGTGCCGTCGAGCGCGGTGACGATGTCGCCTGGCTTCACCGCGTGCCCGCCGGGCATGTTCTCGGTGGCGCCGACGACGCCGAGCACCGACACCGGGGCCCGCAGTTCGGCCAGCGCGATGATCGCCTCGATCACCGCGGCCCCGCCCATCATGTCGAACTTCATCTCGTGCATCTTCGCCGCCGGCTTGAGCGACAGGCCGCCGGTGTCGAAAGTGACCGCTTTGCCGATGAAGGCCAGGCGCGGCGGTTCGCCGCCGGCGCCGTCGTACTGCAGTCTGATCAACCGGGCCTCCTGCGAGGAGCCCTGGGCGACGGCGGCGAACATGCCCATCCCCGCCTCGCGGATCGCCGTCTCGTCCAGCACGGTGACGGTCAGGCCGTCCAGTCGCTCGGCGGCGGCGAGGGCGTAGTCGGCCAGCGCCTCGGGCGTCATGTCGTTGGCCGCGGTGTTGCCGAGGTCCCGCGCGCGATTCTGGGCTCCGGCGATCACGGCCCCGGCTCTCGCCGGCTCCGCCACGTCGTGGTGGGAGCTGACGATCAACCGCTCGATCCCGCGGGAATCATCCTCGTCCGGGCGCTTGTAGCGCTCGAACCGGTAGTCGCGCAGCAGCGTGCCCTCGACCAGTCCGGCCACCACGTCGTCGCCGACGTGATGCGGCACCTCCCAGCAGAGCGTCTTGGTGGCCAGCTCGCGAGCGCGCCGGGTTGCCGCGGCGGCCGCGTTGCGGGCCACCGAGGCATCGAAGCGGTCCCTGGGACCGAGCCCGACCAGGAGCAGACGCCGGCCTTCGTGGTGGGTGATGGCGACGTGGGCGAGCTTGCGGCGCGCCTCCCCGGAGTCGAGCAGCGCTGCCAGCAGGCCGTCGCCGACGTCGTGCGCGACGCCCTCGTCCTCGAAGACTCCGATCGCGATCGTGTCCGCGCCGGTGGCCAGGGGGTTCTCGGTGGTGGCCTCTACGTCCACGGCGCGGGAAGCTAGCATCTTGGTGTCGTCCAAAACCGCCGTAGTTCGTGAGTCCCGCTCCCGAACCCTCGTCACAAGACTCCGGAGAACCGCATGCCTAAGACCGTGATCCTGTCAGCCGCCAGAACGCCGATTGGCAAGATGGGCGGCGGCCTGGCCGGACTCGACGCTAGCGAGCTCGGAGGCACCGCGATCAGGGAGGCGCTGCAGCGCGCCGACGTCGCGCCGGAGCAGGTCCAGCACGTGGTCATGGGCCAGGTGCTGCAGGCCGGCCAGGGTCAGATCCCCTCGCGCCAGGCGCAGATCAAGGCCGGCATTCCCAAGGAGGTCTCCTCGGAGACGATCAACAAGGTATGCGCCTCCGGGATCCGGGCGGCCGGGATGCTCGACGCGGCGATCCGCGCCGGCGACCTCGAGGTCGGCGTGGGCGGCGGGATGGAGTCGATGTCCAACGCGCCCTATCTGCTCAAGCAGGCTCGCTTCGGCTTCCGGATGGGGGATGGCAAGGCGATCGACGCGATGATCAACGACGGCTTGACCAACCCGTTCTCCGGCAAGCACATGGCGCAGGAGGCCAGCGAGGTCGCAGCCGAGCTCGAGCTGACCCGGCCGGACATGGATCGCTGGGCGCTGCGTTCGCACGAGCTGGCGGTCCGCGCAACCGACGAGGGGCGCCTGCCCGAGGAGATCGTCGCGGTGACCGTCAAGGGCAAGAAAGGCGACACCGTGGTCGAGGTCGACGAGGGCCCGCGCCGGGATGCGAACCTGGAGGCCCTTGCCAAGCTCCCCCCGATCTTCGTCAAGGACGGCTCCCACACCGCCGGAAACTCCCCTGGCGTCAACGATGGCGGCGGGGCTGTGGTGGTGGCCAGCGACGAGTGGGCCAAGCGCAACGGCAAGACGGTGCTGGCCACGATCCTGGCCCAGGCGCAGGTCGCCGATGACTTCGCCTATCTCGCCCGCACCCCCGCGAAGGCGGCGGAAAAGGCGCTGGAGAAGGCCGGGCTGAAGGCCTCGGACATCGACCTGTGGGAGATCAACGAGGCATTCGCCTCGGTCACGCTGAACTCGATCCGGTTGCTGGGGATCGACGAAGAGAAGGTCAACGTCAACGGCGGCGCGGTTGCGCTCGGACATCCGATTGGTGCCTCGGGGGCGCGGATCCTCGGCACGCTGGTCTACGAGCTACGCCGACGTGGCGGCGGACTCGGATGCGCGGCGATCTGCTCGGGCGGCGGTCAGGGCGACGCCGTCATCGTGCAAGTCTGACGACTTGCATTGCGAGCCCATGCCGGAAAAGCCGTCCCGGTGGACAACTTATCGCCGGCCGGCATGAGAACTCGCGGCGCCGTCCCGGTGCACAACTCGTCGCCGGCCGCCATGAGAATTCGCGGCGCCCAGTGAGCTCGGCGGCAGCGTTTTTTGACCTCGATCGCACGTTGATGGAGGGCTCTTCGGCCTTCCAGTTCGGCCGTGCCGCCTATCGCGCGGGGCTGCTGGGGCGAAGGCAGCTGATCGCCGACGCGTGGGCCAACCTGCGTTTCCGGCTGCGCGGCTCGACCGATGCCGACACGCAGGCCCTGCGCGACCGGATCTCGCGGTCGCTGGAGGGCGTCCGGGTCCGCGACCTCGAGCGTCTCGGCGCGGACGTGCTCGCCGGCGTGCTCCCGCGGCTCTATCCGAAGATGCTCACGATTGCCCACGAGCATCAGGATGCGGGCCGGCGCGTCTACATCGTCACCGCCGCCTCCCAGGAGCTGGCCGAGATGCTCGCCCGCGTGCTGGCGTTCGACGGCGCGATCGGCTCGCGGTTCTCCGAGGCGGTGGACGGCGTCTATACCGGCAAGCCGGAGGGGCTGTTCATCTACCGCAGCGGCAAGGCCACAGCGATCCGGAACCTGTCCGAGGCGGAGGGGATCGACCTCGCGGCTTCCTACGCGTACTCCGACTCGGAATCGGACCTGCCGATGCTCAGCGCCGTCGGTCACCCGGTCGCGGTCAATCCGGACGGGGAGCTTTCCCGGGCCGCCCGCGAGCAGGGGTGGGAGATCCTCCGTTTCGACCGACTGGGGCGGCGGCTGCGGACTGTCGTGGCCCTGGCCGTGGCGGCCGCCGCCGGGGGAATCCTCAGCGCGGTGCTGGCCGCGCGGGAACGCCAGTTGCGACGGCGATCCGGGCCGATCTCCAGCGGGACGCGATCGGGGCAGGCTCGGAAGGGCCGCCGCACCGGGCCGATCGAGAGCGCCGCGCGATCCGGTCAGGCCCGGCGAGCCCGGCGCCGCCGGAACCGGCTGCGCCGACGTGTGCTTGCCGCTATCGGCCGCGGCTTACGACGAGGCTGACCTTCGCCCCGCGGGCGCGGTGGCGGCCGGCCTTCGGCGCGCTCGAGATCACGTGACCGGCGTGGACCGAGCTGGAGCGCACCCGCCTCAGTCTGCCGACCGCGCAGAGGTTGCGCCTGATCGCTCGTCTGGCCGACGCGAGCGCCTTGCCGCGCAGGCGCGGCACGACGCACGGCCGTAGTCGATAGGTGACGTTCAGGGTCGCGATGCTCGCGACCCCGGCGACGTTCGTCGCCGTGATCACGATCTGGTTCTGGCCGCGCCGCAGGCCCACCGGCCTCTGAAATCCGCCCGTCGGGCCCACGGGAACGCCGTGGCCGCCGACGGTCACCGACGTGACTCCGATCAGGTCCAAGGCCACACCGCGCACCGTTACTCGGCCGGCTCGCAGGGTCTGGTTCTGGCGGGGAGCGGTCACCGTGATCGTCGGTCCGTGGAAGCGGTCACGCTCGATCCGCTCCAGCGGCGCCAGTCCGGCCCCGCCGGTCGCCTGCGAGTAGGACCAGTCATGGGAGACCGACCCGCCCGCCGGGATGCTGTCGGTGTAGTGCAGATCGAACGTGGCCGCCTGGGCGCCCGCGGCGCTGACGAAGTCCGCGGACTTGGGCGCCCGGTCGTAGGTGATCGCCCCCATCGGATTAGAGGTGCCCGTCGCCCCGGCCGAATTGCTGACCACGATGATCGAGTTGACGCCGGCGGGGAAGAGCGCGTAGGAATCCGGCATAGCGTGGCTGGCGAATGCGGATTGGCCCGGGAATTCGAACCCGGGCAGCGTGCCGGCGGTCGGGGCCTGCACGGACTGGCCGAACAGCAGGTCGATCGAGTGGGGCTTGCCGTCGACGTCCTGGAAGCGTTGCGAGACCCGGGCCACCTGGCCCCCGGGGAGCAACGTCGTGGTCTGATGCAGGACGATCCCCGAGTCGTGTAGCGACGGACAGCTCACGAGCGTCGGCGGGTACCCGTCGGGCGGATTGCAGATGGTCGGGACGTCGATCTCGTCGATAGTGACGGTGTCGTGTGCCTGGTTGAACGTGCTCGTGTAGGTCAGCGGCTTGAACCCGACGACGCCGGTCAGTGCTGCGATCGCGGCGGGCGGATACGCGTTCAGGCCGTCGATCTGCAGCGCGGAGCGCGATTTGACCGCCGAGGTGATTCCGCTCAGGCTCGGCAGGCAGCCGTTTCCGGCGAACAGCGAGACGCTGGACAGCGTCAGCGGGTCGGTGGCGAAGGAGTTCAGGATCGGGCAGTCGCCGGCCGAGTCGAAGGCGAACGACCACGGCAGGATCCCGGCGAGGATGTAGTAGCCGTAGAGATTGCCGTTGGTCGAGTGCGAGAACTGATCGCTGACGCTGATCCGCGGGCCCAGAAATGGCCCGGCGCCGGCGCCGGTCGGCTTGGTGGCCACCGGCACCAGCCGCAACCGGCAGGCCTGCCCGGCGACCGATGCGAGCGACACATCCATCCCGAACTGCCCTGAGCTGACATCGATGCCGCCGGCCACCTTGGTCGCGGCCGTGTCCGAGGACGTGTAGCAATAGAGGTCGGCCGTGGCCCCCGCGCTGGTCGGGGTCACGGTTCCGCTCACCTCCACGCTCCCGGAGCCGCTGTCGCCCGAATAGAACAACTCGGAACCGTCGCCGGGCGCGCTGATGCTCGAGGCGGCGATCGGGGTTGGCGCCGCCGTCGCCGGCGCCGCGGTCGCGACGTTGCCGAGCAGGATCAGGGCGACCCCGACGGCCAGTCGCATTCGCAGGCTTCCCATCGCCCATGCCAGCGTAGAGCCGCCGTGTTCACACGGTCAAGCGCGCTAGACGTCCGTACGAGCCACCGAGTTGAGCGAGGCACGCGCCGCTATCCGGCGCGGCGCACTAGAATCACGCCGCTCGCAGTCGCAGACGACCCCGCGACTGCACGGTTCAGATGGCCGCCTCCACAGAGAAGAAGATCCGCGTCGTCGTCGCGAAGCCCGGCCTTGATGGCCACGATCGCGGTGCCAAGATCATCGCCCGCGCGCTGCGCGACGCCGGAATGGAGGTGATCTACACGGGTCTGCACCAGACGCCGGAGCAGATCGTCGAAACCGTGATCCAGGAGGACGCCGACGCGGTCGGTCTCTCGATCCTCTCCGGCGCCCACATGACGCTGGTGCCGAAGATCATGGAGCTCCTCAAGGAGCAGGGGGTCGACGACGTCGTGGTCACCGTGGGAGGCACGATCCCGGCGGAGGATGTGGCCGAGTTGAAGGAACTCGGGATCGCCGAGGTGTTCACCCCCGGCGCGTCCACCCAGCAGGCCATCGACTTCATCCGCGGCGCCGTGCGGGCGTAGCCTCGGACCACCCCTGTAGCCAGCTTCACCAGGCCGATTGACTCGTCAGGTCAACGCCGTTGACTGATCCCCGGGTGGGGACCAGTCGATTGACTGATCAGGTAAACGCGGTTGACTTCCAGTAAAAATAAGACGAAAAGCAGGTCGACTGACTCGTCAGTCAACCGGGTACAATCCGCTCGTTCAAGGAATCTTTAGGAGGCCACTGTTGAAGATTTGCGTCCTGGTCAAAGAGGTCCCGGATGCCGCCGTCGAGAAGCGGATCAACCCGTCGACGGGGCGCATGGATCGGTCGGGTGAGAAAAACCTGAACCCGTACGACACCCACGCGATCGAGGCCGCGATGCAGCTCCGCGAGGGCGGCGCGGTCGAGGTGGATGAGATCGTGGCCGTGACGATGGGCCCGGATTCCGCCGTCCGCGCGCTGCACAAGGCGGTCTCGCTGGGCGCGGACCGCTCCCTGCACCTGACCGACGAGGCGCTGTCCGGGTCGGACGTGGCCGCCACCGGCTACGCGCTGTCGAAGGCGCTGGAGAAGGAGTCGCCCGACCTGGTGCTGCTCGGCCAGCAGTCCGATGACGGCGAGTGCTACACGATCGGCGCCGTGGTGGCCGACCACCTGCAGATGCCGTCGCTCACCCAGGTGATCAAGATGGACGTCGAGTCCGGCGGGTTGCGGTGCGAGCGTCAGGCCGAGTACGGCTACGACACGGTTCAGGTCGAGTTTCCCGCGGTGATCTCGGTCGGAGACGCGATCAACGAGCCGCGGTACCCATCGCTGAAGGCGATCATGGGCGCGAAGAAGAAGCCGCTGGAGGCGGTCGGGACGAGCGATGTCGGAATCGACTCCTCGCTCGTGGGCGCCGACGGCTCGCGCGTCCAGTGCGGTGATTTCCACGACCCGCCCGCCAAGCAGGCCGGTCAGATCATCGAGGACGAGGACACGAACGAGACGGTCGAGAAGATCGTCGCCTGGCTTGATGAAAGGAAGCTGATCTAGACCATGTCAGACGTCCTGACCTACGTCCTACATTACGAGGGCGCCTTCAACAAGAACTCGCTTGGCGCCGTCTCCGAGGGCGCGGCCCGCGCGAAGGAGATCGGCGGCGAGTGCCACGCCGTCGTGGTCGGCGGAGATGACCTGACCGACGAGCTGTGCCAGACGATCGGCGAATACGGCGCGACCAAGGTGTTCAAGGGCACCGGCCCCGAGGGTCTGGCCCAGCCGGTGATCGACGTGATGGCCAAGGTGATCGACGACCACGGGCATGGTTACGCGCTGTTCGGCGGCGGCCTGCTCGGGTTCGAGATCGGTGCCGGGCTGGCCGCGCGCAAGCACGCGGGGGTCACGATGGAGGTGATCGCCATCAAGGCCGACGGCGACAAGCTGGTGGCCGAGCGCCCGATCCTGGGCGACTCCAAGATCTCGGTCTCCAAGTACCAGGGCGACCTCGGGATCATCATCGGCCGGATCAACGCGTTCGAGACGAAGAAGCAGGAGGGCGGCTCGGCCGAGGTCGTGCCCGTCGACGTCGAGCTCTCGCCGTGGTCGACCAAGGCGTCGATGGTGCAGCGCGGCGAGCAGCGTGGGGCCGACGTGGACATCGAGGGCGCCGACGTGCTCGTGGCCGGTGGCCGCGGACTCGGCAAGGCCGAAGGCTTCGAGCTGGCCGAGGCGCTGGCGAACGCGTTCGGCGGGAACTCCGCCGTCGCCGCCACACGCGCCGTGGTCGATGCCGGCTGGTATCCGTACGCGGCTCAGATCGGGCAGACCGGCAAGACCGTCTCGCCGAAGCTGTACCTCGCGGCGGGGATCTCGGGCGCGATCCAGCACAAGGTCGGCATGCAGTCCTCGGAGAACATCGTGGCGATCAACAAGGACGCCAACGCGCCGATCTTCGAGTTCTCCGACCTCGGAATCGTCGGCGATCTGAACAAGATCCTGCCGAAGCTGACCGACGCGATCAAGGCCAAGAAGGGGAGCTAGGCCATGGCCGCCGGGAGCAATGGCAAGCATCCGCACGCGCCGAGCGAATTCCCGCCGCCGGTCGATCCGGTCAAGGAGTTCATCAAGCGGGAGCTCGACGACGAGGACGAACGCATCGACGTCGGCGTGGCGATCGTCGGCGGTGGCACAGCCGGCCTGGCCTGCGCCAACCGGTTGCTCCAGCTGCTCGGCGACGACGAGGCGCTGATGGAGCGCCTGGGGGAAGTTCCCGTGGCCGTGATCGAGAAGGCCAAGACCTGCGGCGGCCACAGTCTGTCCGGCGCCGTGATGCGACCGAAGCCGCTGCAGGAGCTGTTCCCCGACCTGTCCCGGGAGGACTGGCGCAAGGAGCGCTTCGCCTACGGCGAGGTGACCAAGGAAGCCGTCTACATGCTGCCGAGCGGCAAGACCAAGCTGCGGATCCCGCCGCCGCCACCGTTCAAGAATCACGGCAACGAGGTCATCTCGGTCTCGGCGCTGGCTCGCTACCAGGCGCGCATGGCCGAGGAGGGCGGGGCCTACATCCTCACCGAGACGTCGGCCTCGCAGCTGATCGTCGAGGATGGCGCCGTCGTGGGCGTACGCTCGGGAGACAAGGGCCGTGGCAAGGACGGCGAGCCGCTGCGCAACTTCGAGCCCGGCACCGATATGAAGGCCAAGGTCACCGTCCTCGCCGAGGGCTGCTGGGGCCACCTGACTGGAGCGGCGATCAAGGAGTTCAACCTGGCCGACGGCCGCGAGCCGCAGGTGTGGGAGCTCGGGGTCAAGGAGGTCTGGAAGGTCCCCAAGGCGCTCGACCGGGTGATTCACACGATCGGTCCGTGGCCGCTGAAGCTCTCGGCCAAGTACGGCCAGATCGGCGGCACCTGGCTGTACCCGATGAAGGACGAGAAGTCCGGCGACGACCTGGTCTCGATCGGCTTCGTGGTCGACCTCGAGTACGCCGACGCCACCACCTCCGCCCACGATCTGCTGCAGAAGTTCAAGCTCCACCCGCTGGTGCGCGGGATCCTCGAAGGCGGCGAGCGGGTGGCCTGGGGCGCCAAGGCGCTGCCCGGCGGCGGCTACTGGTCGATGCCCAAGCTGACCATGCCCGGCGCCCTGCTGGTCGGCGACTCGGGCGGCATGGTCGATACCGTCGCACTGAAGGGCGTGCACCACTGCATCCAGTCGGGCAAGCTCGCGGGCGAGGCGATCTACCGGTCGCTGAAGAACGCGGAGTCGCTGGAAAGCTACGAGGAGGCGGTGGAGCAGTCCTCGATCGGGCAGGAGCTCTACCAGGTCCGCAACACGCGCCAGCCGTTCCAGAAGGGCTTCATCAAGGGCGGACCGCTGGTCAACCTGGCGATCGCCTCCAAGGGCCGGCTCCCGCGCGGTCGTCTGGCCTGGCACCGCAACGACCAGAAGCCGCTGTTCGTGGGCAAGACCGCCGAGAGCTATCCCAAGCCCGACGGCAAGTACATCTTCGACAAGCTCTCGTCCGTATACATCTCGGGCAACGCCACGCGCGACGACGCCCCGAACCACATCCGCGTGCACAAGCACGTGCCGCGGGAGATCGCCGAGGGTTGGCGATGGATGTGCCCCGCCGGCGTCTACGAGATCCCCGACGATGCCCCGGAGACCGGGGCCGTCGACGTGATCGTGAACTACACCAACTGCGTTCAGTGCGGCGCGATCACCGCCAAGGGCGGTCGGTTGACGGTGCCCGAGGGCGGCGACGGGCCGCTCTACCAAATTACGTAGCAGAAACTTCCTGCCCCCGGCGCTGTTAAGGGGGTGTCATGAAGCGCCTCCAAATCGCGGTCTTGCTGGTCCTTGCGCTCACCGTCTGTGCGGTGGCCGGCGCATCGGCGGCCGCTCCACGCGCCCAGCTGCGAAACCTCGTCTGCCAGAAAGCGCTCGACCCGCCGGCCCGGGCCGTCTCGATCACCGCGGTGATGCGGCCCGTCACGGGAACCCAGAAGCTCCAGATGAAGTTCGATCTCCTCTCACGGCCCGCCGGCGCCGGCGCGTTCACCCCGTTGGCCGGCACCGGTCTCGGTACCTGGATCGCGCCGGATAAAGCCACGCTGGGGCGCCGTGCCGGCGACGTCTGGATCGTCCACCATCCCGTGGCCGACCTGAGTGCGCCCGCGGTCTACCGCTTCCGGGTCGGCTTCCGGTGGCTGGGGTCACATGGCAAGGTCCTGAGCACGGCGACGAGGACCACCGGCACATGCCGGCAACCCGAGTTGCGTCCTGACCTGCTGGTCCAGTCGTTCACCGTCAATCCGGTGGCCGGTCATCCGAAGATCGACGACTACGTCGCGAAGATCCACAACGCCGGCGCCACGGCGGCGCGGTCGTTTGTCGTCGAGTTCACCGACGGCACCAAGGTAAAGGCCACCCCGGTCACGCGGTTGCGCGCGCACGCTACCCGCAAGCTGCACTTCACCGGGCCCGTCTGCGACCCGGCCGCTGCGCCGTCGCTGACCATCGACCCGCAGAACCAGGTCGACGACTACAACCCGGCGAACAACACGGCAACCGCGATCTGTCCAGCCGGCTGAGCGGCACGAGCCGCGCCCGCCCGGCAGCGCCCCCGGGAGCGCCAGGGCTCTCGCTAGACTTGGTCTTACTATGAAAACGAGTATTCATCCCGAGTACGTCGAGGCACACGTGCGCTGCACGTGCGGCAACGAGTTCCAGACGCGCTCAACCAAACCAGAGATTCACGTCGAGATCTGCTCGGCCTGTCATCCGTTCTACACCGGCAAGCAGAAGCTGGTGGACACCGGTGGCCGCGTCGAGCGGTTCCAGCGCCGCGTCGCCAAGGGCCGGCGCGCCGCGCGCACCGGCACCGGGGCCGGCACGGGCACCAGCGCCGGCGCCTAGCCGGACTGCGTCGTCATGAGCGAGGCCGTCAGGAACGGAAGCCTGACCGCTTCGCGCGACGCGTCGGCCCCTGCGGGACCGACGGCGTCATCGCCGGCCGCGTCGAGCCAGGCGCGCCCGGCCGGCCCGCTGACCGCGACTCGCGACGCGCCGCTGGGCGGTCAGGCCGTGCTCGAGGGCGTGATGATGCGCGGCATCTCGAACTGGGCGGTCGCCGTTCGCAAACCATCGGCGCAGGACGGCGTCGTCGGCGAGATCGGCGTCCATTCGTTCCAGATCGATCCCCTCGCCAAGCGGCGCCGGATCTATCGGCTGCCGGTGATCCGCGGTGTAGTCGCCCTTGGCGAGTCGCTGATGATCGGGATGCGTGCGCTCGGCATCTCGGCGAACGCGCAACTCCCCGACACGGGCGCCGACGGCGAGAGCCAGGAGATCTCCGGCGGAGTCTGGGCCGGAACCGTCGTCGTGGCGCTGGTGTTCGCGATCGGGCTGTTCTTCGTCGTGCCGGTCGGCCTGACCAGCCTGATCAAGCATCAGCTCGGGTCATCGGTGTTGTTCTGGCTGGTGGAGGGGGTGCTGCGAACGGCGATCTTCCTCGGCTACCTGTTGCTGCTCTCGCGCCTGGGAGACCTGCGCCGGGTGTTCGAGTACCACGGCGCCGAGCACAAGGTGATCTCCTGTTACGAGGCCGAGGACGAGCTCACGCCCGAGCGCGCCCAGCAATACTCGCGGCTGCACCCGCGCTGCGGCACGAGCTTTCTGCTGATCGTGATGATCATGGCGATCTTCGTATTCGCCCCGATCGGCCTGCCGGCCTGGTGGATCCTCGTTCTGACCAGGATTCTCGGGGTGCCGCTGATCGCGGGGCTGTCGTTCGAGGTGATCAAGTGGGCGGGGCGCAACCGCCGCCGTCGCTGGGTGCAGATCGTCATGTACCCAGGTCTGCAACTGCAGAAGCTGACCACCCGCGAGCCCGATCTGAACCAACTCGCCGTATCGATCGCGGCGCTCGACGCGGTGCTCGCGGTGGAGACCCCGGGAGCGGCCAGCGCGGCCGATCTGGTCGGCGTCGAAGTCGTGGCCTAGCCCGCCGCGCTGCCTACACTCGGCTCTCCAATGATCGATGAGCTGGCATCGCAGATCGAGGCGCGCTTCGACGAGCTTCAGGGCGAGCTGTCCGATCCCGCGGTGATCGGCGACCGGGACCGCTACACCGCGGCGCGCCGGGCCTACAGCGAGCTGGAGCCGGCGGCCCGTCTCGTCGTCGAATACCGACACGCGGTCGACGACCTCGAGGGCGCGCGCGAGCTGCTGGCCGAGGACGGCGATGACCCCGAGCTGCGTGATCTGCTCGACTCATCGCGCACGCGGATCGACACGCTCGAGGAGGAGATCCGCCTGGCGATGGTCGAGCGCGACCCCAACGACGACAAGAACGTGATCGTCGAGATCCGCCCCGGCGCGGGCGGCGACGAGGCGAGCCTCTGGGCCGGCGACCTGTTCCGGATGCTCACCCGGTACGCCGAGCGCCGCGGTTTCACCGTCGAGCCGTTGTCGATCGGCGAGGGGAACTACACGTTCGCGATCAAGGGCGACGGCGCCTACTCCGTGTTCAAGTTCGAGGGGGGCACGCACCGCGTGCAGCGCGTACCGGAGACCGAGTCGCAGGGACGCACCCACACCTCGACGGCCACGGTGGCGGTGTTGCCCGAGGCCGAGGACGTCGAAGTCCAGATCGACGAGAACGACCTCCAGATCGACGTCTACCGCAGCTCCGGCCCGGGCGGCCAGTCGGTCAACACGACCGACTCCGCCGTGAGGATCACGCATAAGCCCTCGGGGATCGTCGTCTCGATGCAGGATGAGAAGTCCCAGCTGCAGAACCGCGAGCGCGCGATGCGGGTGCTGCGAGCGCGTCTGTACGAGCGCGCCCTGGCCGAGCAGCAGGCCGAGGTGGCCGCCTCACGCCAGGCCCAGGTCGGCACCGGCGAGCGGGCCGAGAAGATCCGGACTTACAACTACGGGGAGAAGCGGGTCAAGGACCACCGGATCAACCTGCTGGTCCACAATCTCGAGGCGATCCTGATGGGCGAGCTCGACGAGCTGACCGCGGCGCTCCAGGACGATGAGAAGCGCCGCCGCCTGGAGGACCGCACGGGTGACTGACGCTCCTGCGGCGTCCGCCGCTCCGCCGCTGCGAGACGCGCTCGCGATGGCCGCCGCCGAGCTGGCGCGGGCCGGCGTCGACACCCCGCGCCTCGACGCCGAGCTGCTGCTCGGATCGGTTCTGGGGGTGGGGCGGGAGCGGCTGGTCATCGACGCGTCGGCGACTCTGGGGACCGAGCCGCGCCAGCGATTTCTCGGGTTGATCGCACGCCGCGCGGCACGCGAGCCGGTCGCTTACATCCTGGGGCACAAGGGGTTTCGCCGGATCACCCTGAGCGTCGACCGGCGCGCGCTGATCCCGAGGCCCGAGACCGAACTGCTGGTCGAGGTCGGCCTCTCGCTTCCAGCCGGCTCCCGCGTGCTCGACGTCGGTACCGGCAGCGGCGCGGTGGCGCTCGCGCTCAAGGAGGAGCGGCCCGATCTCGATGTGTGCGGCAGCGACGTGAGCCGGGACGCGCTGGCGCTGGCGCGCGACAACGCCGCTGCGCTCGGACTCGACGTCGACTTCCGCCAGGTCGACCTGCTCGCCGGGCTGCGCGGTGATGCCGTGCTGGCGAATCTGCCCTACGTCGCGGCGGGCGCGCCGCTTGCCCCCGAGATCTCGCGATACGAGCCCCCGTCGGCGTTGTTCGCGGGCCGAGACGGGCTCGACCTGATCCGCCGCCTGGCCGGCGAGCTCTCCGCCGCCGAGGTATCGCTGGTGGCGCTCGAGCACGGCCACGATCAGGCCGACGCGGTCGCCGGGCTGCTGGAGCGGGCCGGGTTCGGCACGGTCGCGCGCCTGCGCGACCTGGCCGGCCACGACCGCGTGACGGTCGGCCGGCGGTGAGCGCTGCGGAGGCCGAGGCGTTCGAGCGCTGCCTGTCGGTCGGGGGGCTCACGCTGTTCCCGGCGGACACGGTCTACGGCCTGGCCTGCGATCCGACCAACCGGATCGCGGTCGAGCGGCTGTATCTGCTCAAGCGCCGTCGGCTGACCAAGGCCTCGGCGGTGATGTTCTTCGACCGCGAGCTGGCGCTGGCCACGATGCCCGAACTCGGTTCGCGGACGCGCGCGGCGCTCGAGCGGCTGCTGCCCGGGGGCCTGACGGTGCTGCTGCCCAACCCGGCGCTGCGGTTTCCGCTGGCCGCCGGAGACGATCCGGCCACGCTCGGATTGCGCGTGCCGGTGATCGAGCGACTGGAGGGGGTCCGCTGGCCGGCGCTGCAGTCGAGCGCGAACCGCGCCGGCGGACCGGACGCGCGGCGCCTGGCCGACGTGCCCGAACTGCTGCGGCAGGCCGTCGACCTGGTGATTGACGGGGGAGACCTGCCGGGCACGCCGTCGACCGTCGTCGACCTGCGCGCATACGAGCAGGACGGCGCCTGGTCGGTGCTGAGGGCGGGCGCCGTCGGGCCTGAGGAGCTGGCCGAGGCCCTGGACTGAGCCCGCCGGACCGGCGGACTCCGCGTCGGCCGCCACCCGCGCTGATATCGTCGGATGCCGTGAGCGTGGACCTCCCGCCGGACTTCTTCAACCGCCCCGTTTCCGAGGTCGATCCAGAGATCGCCGAGGTGCTGGCCCAGGAGCTCGACCGCCAGCAGCGCACGCTCGAGATGATCGCCTCGGAGAACTTCGTTCCCGTCTCGGTGCTCGAGTGCCAGGGCTCGGTATTGACCAACAAGTACGCCGAGGGCTATCCGGGAAAGCGCTATTACGGCGGCTGCGAGTACGTCGACGTCGCCGAGCAACTGGCGATCGATCGGGCCAAGTCGCTGTTCGGGGCCGAGCACGCGAACGTGCAGCCGCATTCCGGCGCGCAGGCCAACGCCGCCGTCTACCACGCTCTGCTGACGCCCGGGGACACGCTGATGGGGCTCGAGCTCGCCCACGGTGGACACCTCACCCACGGGATGAAGATCAACGTCTCGGGTCGGCTCTACAACATCGCGCCGTACCAGGTCGACCGCCAGACGAGCCGGATCGATATGGACGAGGTGGCCCGGGTCGCCAGGGAGCGCCGGCCGCAGATGATCCTGGCGGGCTGGTCGGCCTACCCCCGTCAGCTCGACTTCCCCCGCTTCCGTGAGATCGCCGACGAGGTCGGGGCTTATCTGGTCGTCGACATGGCCCACTTCGCCGGACTGGTCGCGACCGGACTGCACCCCAGCCCGATCCCCTACGCCGACGTGGTCACCACCACCATCCACAAGACGCTCGGCGGTCCTCGGGCCGGGATGATCCTCTGCCGTGAGGAGTACGCGAAGAAGATCAATTCCGCCGTGTTCCCGGGCCAGCAGGGAGGCCCGCTCGAGCATGTGATCGCGGCCAAGGCCGTCGCGCTGAGGATCGCCGCCTCGGAGGCGTTCCGCGAGCGGCAGCAGCGCACGCTCGAGGGCGCTCAGGTGGTTGCCGAGGCGCTGCTCGACGCCGGCGGCGGAGTCAGCGTTCTCACCGGCGGCACCGACGTCCACCTCGTGCTCTGCGACCTGCGCGAGTCCGAGCTCGACGGTCAGCAGGCCGAAGATCGCCTCCACGAGATCGGCATCACCGTCAACCGCAACGCGGTTCCCTTCGACCCGCGGCCGCCGGCGATCTCCTCCGGCCTGCGGATCGGCACGCCTGCGCTGGCGACGCGCGGGCTGCAGGTCGAGGACTTCGTCGAGATCGGCAAGCTCCTCGCCGCGGCGCTGCAGCCGGGCTCGTTCGAGGAGCGCCGCGCCGAGCTGGCCGAGCGGGCGGCCGCGATCGCGGAGCGCTATCCGCTGTACGCCGGCCTGGCCACGCACGCAGTCGTCTGACCCGTAACCGAACCCCGAGCGACGAGCGGTCCGTCTCAGAGACGAACCACAAGCGGTCGGGACCGGCTGACATCCTATGGTGCCAGCGATGCGCTACTGGGATGCAGTCCTCGCCTTCCTCGTCGCGACCGCGGTCGCCGCGCTGCTGACGCCGTGGGCGGCGCGGCTGGCGCGCCGCGTTGGCGCGATCGACTTCCCGCGCGCGAGGGGCCTGAGCGAGCGTCCCACGCCGAAGCTGGGCGGGCTGGCGATCCTGGCCGGGGTGATCCTCGCATCGGTGATCTGGCTGCCGGCGACGATCCACCTGCAGCACGTGCCGCACGCGCCGAAGGGTTCCGGCGGGACGGTGCACACCTGGGCGATCCTGGCTGGAGCCGGGCTGATCACGCTGGTGGGGGCGATCGACGACTGGAAGCCGCTGTCACCGCTACTGAAGCTGATCGGCCAAATCGCGGCGGCGTTGATCGCCGTCGAGGGTGGCGTGAACGTCAGCGACGTGACGCTGCCGTTCATCGGCTCGCTCCAATTCCCCAACCAGGGCGGCCTCCTGAGCTGCATCTGGCTCGTCGCGCTGATGAACGTGGTCAATTTCTCGGACGGCCTCGATGGTCTCGCCGCCGGCCTGTGCGCGATCGATGGGATCGCCTTCACGATCATCATCTTCGCCCTGCCGGGCGGACCCCCGGCAGCCGCCTGGCTGGCGGCCATCACGGCAGGGGCATCGCTCGGCTTCCTCTTCTTCAACTTCCCGCCGGCCTCGGTGTTCATGGGCGACTCCGGGGCGAACCTGCTCGGCTATCTCCTCGGCGTCGTTGCGGTGGTGGGCTCCCTGAAGACCGGCGCGGTCATCGCCCTCGCCGCGCCTCTATTGGTCCTCGCCGTTCCGTTCCTGGACACCGGCTTCGTGGTGGCCAAGCGTCTGAAGTACCGGCGCAAGCCCTGGGCGGCGGATGCCAACCACTTCCACCACCGCATGGCGCGGATCGGCTTCAGCCCGCGCAAGACCGTCGCTTACCTGTACGCGTGGACGCTGCTGCTCGCCGGAGTCGCGATGGCGCTTCGCTTCGTCCCCTACTCGCACCACAACGGCCACTTCGTGCTCGGCTGGAGCCTGGTCATGGGGCTGATCCTGCTGGGCGCGCTGGCCGCCAGCGTCTATCTCGTCTACGTGCTTGAGATCTTCAAGTTCAGGCGCCTGCGGGCCAGGCAGATGCGCAAGCTCGACCCGGACACCTCCGAGCACGAGATCGACGTAGCGGTCCGACGTGACATCGAGACGGACGAGTTCGAGCGGGTGGGATAGCGCGTGTCGAAGCTGACCCGGCTAGAGCGAGCGGTCCTGATCGGGACCGCGGTCACGACCGCGCTGGCGGGCGTGTTGCGCTACGCGTCCGGGGTCTCCCAAGTCCTGGCGTTCGCTCTCAGCGCGCTGGCCCTGGCCGGACTGGCTTGGATCGTCTCGCTCGCCACCGAGCAGATCGGCCAGCGCTTCGGTCCCGCGGTCACGGGCGTGATGCAGTCGACGATCGGCAACCTGCCGGAGTTCTTCGTGGTGATCTTCGCCCTCCAGGACCACCAGAAGATCGTGGCCCAGACCGCGATCCTCGGTTCGATCCTGGTCAACGCGCTGCTGGTCCTCGGGGTGGTCCTGGTGGTCGGAGCGACGCGCGAGCCCGACGGGATCATGCGCTTCAGCCCACGGCTCCCCAACGACACGGCGACCCTGTTGCTGATGTCGTCGTTCATCATCGTCCTGATCGGGCTGGCCGATTCCTCGCACGACCCCGCGAGTCACCACGACAAGGCGATCTCGATCGTCGGCGCGGTCGTGATCCTCGCCGTCTACGCGGTCTGGCTGTGGGGATATCTGCGCTCGGATGCCAAGCCGCAGCCCGAGGGCGCGGAAGCGGCCGAGCCGGGCGCCTCGGCGGGCCACCGGACGCCACGGGAACAGGAGAAACCCGAGGGGCCGCGGGAACAGGGGAAATCCGAGGGGGCGCGGGAACGGGGGAAATCCGAGGGGCCGCGGGTGCCGCTCGTGACCTGCGTGGTGCTGCTGGGGGTGGCCGGCGTCGCCTCCGCGTTCGTCTCCGACTGGTTCGTCCACGCGCTCCAGCCGACCATCGCCACGCTCAACATCTCCCAGACGTTCGCCGGCCTGGTGATCGTGGCGATCGCCGGCAACGCGGTGGAGAACGTCGCCGGGATCGTGCTGGCCGCCCACGGTCAGGCCGACCTGGCCATCTCCGTGGTCAAGAACTCGGTGGCACAGATCGCCGCCTTTCTGTTCCCGCTGCTGGTCTTGGCCTCGCTGCTGACGGCAACCTCGCTGACCTTCGCGCTCGCGCCGGTCTACATCGGAGCGCTGCTCGGCACCGCGATCATCGTCTGGCAGATCACCGGCGACGGGGAGGCGACGGCGTTCGAGGGCGCCGCGCTGGTGGCCGCGTTCGTGATCCTGGCCACGCTGGCCGGGTTTGAGACCTGACCGGGCCGGAGGACGCATCCGTCTCGATCGGGTTGCGCGTGGAGAAGCAGGACGGAAGTGAGCGGGCGTTGGGATGAAACTGTTCACTATGAAGGCTTATATCCCAACACCTTCTGGCGCTACTCAGTGACCGACGAGATCCGGTCGGCCCGGGGAAGGCGTCTATGACAACGCGCCCCAATCGCCGACGAGAGACAACGCGCCTCGATTGCCGACGAGAGACAACGGGCCCGATTGCCCACGAGAGACAACCCGGCCCGATTGCTGACGAGAGTGCTATTCTGACGTTTACGTAAGAATCACTTTTGGCCACGAGGACGGTGTCTGAACTGCGAACGTTAGAAGCATCACCAGCACGTAGATCGAGACGATCGCAACCGATGGGGGACCCCGGTGATCGCCGCCGGCGGATCGGAGTCGATTCGGAGCACAAGTCCTACAAGTGGTGGGCGCTTTCCTGCACCAGCCTCGGGATGCTGCTTGCCACGATCAACTCCGGGACGCTGATCATCGCGCTGCCGGACCTCGAGCGGAGCCTGCACACCAGCATCCTCGAGTTGGTGTGGGTGATCTTGGTCTACATGATCGCCTCGACCGTGCTGGTCCTCACCGCCGGGCGCCTGTCCGACCAGTTCGGACGCAAGCAGGCCTATATCGGCGGGTTCGTGCTGTTCGCGTTCGCGTCGCTGGGCGCCGGCTTCGCCTCCAGCGGGACGGTGCTGATCCTGTGGCGGATCCTGCAGGGGATCGGCGGCGCGTTCCTGTTCGCCAACGCCTCGGCGATCGTCACCGACGCGTTCCCCAGGGAGCAACTCGGCCTCGCGATGGGCACCAACACGATGGTCGCCGCGGTCGGGCTGGTGATCGGCCCGGTGCTGGGAGGCGCGCTGGTCGCGATCTCGTGGCATTGGGTGTTCTGGTTCAACGTTCCCTTCGCGCTCGGAGGCAGCCTGTGGGCCTGGTCGGTCCTGCGCGAGATCACGGGTCGATCCACCGAAACCCATTTCGACGCGCCCGGCACGCTCGTCTTCCTGGTCGGCCTGACCGGGCTCGTCTACGGCGTCTCCCGCGGCGGGATCTCCGGCTGGGGCTCGACCCTGGTGATCGTGCCGCTGATCGCGGCCGCGGTATTGCTGCCGCTGTTCGTGGTGATCGAACAGAGGGTCAAGGAGCCGATGCTCGACCTTTCGATCTTCCAGGACCGGCTGTTCTCGGCATCCGCTGCCGCGGCGTTCCTCAACGGCTTGGCGCGGTTCGCCCTGATGTTCGTGTTCGTCTTCTACTTCCAGGGCGTTCAGGGCGACTCCCCGATCCTGGCCGGGCTGAAGCTCGCCCCGCTGGCGCTCGGGATGCTGTTCGCGTCTCCGGTCGCCGGAATCTACGCCGACCGGCGCGGGTCCCGCGGCCTCGCCGTCGGCGGGATGCTGGTGGTGGCGCTCGGGCTGGCGCTCATGACCACGATGGGCCGCAACACCTCCTACCTGTACCCGGCCATCTTCCAGTTCATCGTGGGAATCGGGTCGGGCATGTTCAACTCGCCGAACACGGCGGCGATGATGGGCGTCGTCCCGGCGCACCGTCGCGGGATCGCGGCCGGAGCGCGCGTCCTGGTCCAGAACACCGGTGCCGTGATGTCGATCGCGTTCGTCCTGGCGGTGGTCACCTCCTCGGTGCCGAAGCACACGCTGTTTGCCGTCTTCTCGGGGGTGGCCAACCACATCTCCAACGCGCAACTCGTGCCGTTCATCTCCAACATGCACACGGCGCTCTGGTGCCTGACCGCGTTCTCGCTGCTCGGAGCGGTGGTCGCCTCGGCGCGACCGAAGCATCAGGCCTCGGCCACGCGCTCGACCGCGGCTGAGGCCAAGGCTCCGGCGGGGGCGATCTGATGGCCGCCACGGCCACCGGCACCGGCACCGGCACCGCCGAGCGTCCGCTGCGGATCGGCGAGGTCGCCGAGCTGACAGGAACGACGCCGCGCACGATCCGCTACTACGAGGAGATCGGCCTGTTGGGGGGCACGGCAGACCGTGCCCAGGGCAAGCACCGCTGCTACACCGGCGCCGACGTCGCGAGGATCAACGAGATCGTCCGGCTCCGTGACCTGCTCGGCCTCTCGCTCGAGCAGCTGCGGCAGTTGCTCGAGGCCGAGACCGCCCGGGCCGAGCTTCGCCGCGAATACCACGAGACCGACGATCCCCGGAGCCGGCACCGGATCCTCGCCGAGGCCCTGGGCCACATCGAGACGCAGCTGGAGTTGGTTCGCAGCCGTCGCACCGAACTCGAGCAGCTCGAAAAAGAGCTGGTGGAAAAGCAGCGGAGCGTCCGCGGGAAGCTCTCGGGGGACTAGGCAGCTTCCGGACGCGGAGCCGGCGGCGTAACCACGCCGAGCCGATGACGTAGATTGGGTCTGAAGGTCGGACCGCGACGCAGCACCCGCCCGATCTCGGGCACCGCTGCGAGCGAGCCGAGCACCGACCTCGCAGCCTCGACCCATTGCGCCCCAAGCCGAACAACCCCGCACGCCTGTTGCCGCCCCTGGCCGCGCTCGCGGCTGCGCTGGTGGGCCTGATCAACATCGCCTCGGCGCTGACGCCGAACATCCGCTGGCGCGGACACCTGCTGCTGGGAGTGGAACCGGTCGAAACGATGCGGATGTTCCACGCGCTGGCGCTCCCGGCGGGCGTCGCGCTGCTGTTGGTAGCGCCATATCTGCTGAAACGGCGCCGCCGAGCGTGGCAGCTGGCTGTCGTGCTGATGCTCGCGCTCGGCTGCTTTGACCTGCTCAAGGGGCTTGACTTCGAGGAGAGCTTGGTCAGCTGGGCGGCTGCCGCGGTGCTGCTGGCCGGCGGTCGCGGGTTCGGGGTCCGGCACGATCCGATCACGCTGCGCTCGGCGATCTGGCGCGTGCCGTTCCTGGGGTTGGCCGGGCTCGGCGTGGCGGGGCTCGTCACCTGGGCGCAGCAGGGCCATCCCTCGCTGGCCACGGTGGCCCGTGAGACCGGCGACCTGCTGCGCTGGCAGAGCGGACCGCTCCACTTCGAACGCCATCTGGCCCTCCATCACTACTTCGCCTGGATCCCGCTCAGCGTGCACGCGATCGAGGCCGCGACCCTACTCAGCATCGCCTACGTGATCTTCCGCCCGCTGGCCGCGCCCCGGGCGATGCCGAGCTCGGCGGCCCGCGCCGCCGCCGCCGCACTGATCCGGGCGCACGGAACCGACACGCTCTCGTTCTTCAAGCTGCGCTCGGACAAGCACTACTTCTTCAATGAGGACCGCACCGCCTTCGTCGGCTACGGGATCCAGAACGGCGTCCTGCTGCTCTCCGGCGACCCGGTCGGGCCGTCAGCCGCGTTCGCCGGCCTGCTCGACCAGGTGCGCGCCTTTGCCGACTCCAGTGGCCTCAAGCTCGGCGCCCTGGGCGCCAGTGAGCGGCTGTGCCCGCTCTACGAGGCGCTTGGTCTGCGGACGATCTACCTCGGCGACGAGGCGGTCATCGAGCTCGACAAGTTCTCGCTGCAGGGCCGGCCGATCCGGAAGGTCCGTCAGTCGGTGACCCGGCTGACCAAGGCGGGCTATACCGCCGAGCTGCACACCCTCTCCGCTCTGGGCCCGGCGACGCTGAGCGAGATCGAGCGCGTGCTCGAGATCGGCCGCGAGGGCGCGCCGGAGCGCGGTTTCTCGATGGCCATGGACTCGCTCCAGGGGGCCCCCGAGCACGAGACGCTCGTGGTCCTGGCCCGGGACGGGAACAACGCGATCGGTGGCGTTCTGCACTTCGTCCCGTGCTACGGCCGCCCGGCCGTCTCGCTGTCGTTCATGCGCCGAGACCCGAGCACGCCCAACGGCCTCACCGAGTTCCTCGTGGCCAGAGCGGTCGAGCTCCTGCGCGAGCGCGAGATCGAGGAGATGTCGCTCAACTTCGCGACGTTCGCCAGATGGATGCATAGTCCTGAAAAGCGCCGGGAACGGGTATTGGGAAAGCTCGTCGCGCTGGCCAACCCCTTCTTCCAAATTGAGAGCCTGTACCGCTTCAACGCCAAATTCTTCCCCCGCTGGGAGCCGCGTTATCTCGTTTACGAGGGGACGTTCGGAATCGCCCGGGCCGGCCTCGCGGCACTGTGGGCGGAGGGCCAGCTGCCGAAGCCGGCCCGTCGACGTGCGAGCGCCGCACATCCCGCCGCCAGAATCTCCTGACCCCACTGCTGGGTCCGTCATCCGACAACCTCGGCGGGACCAATGCCGGCCGCAAGCAGAGCACGTATTATCGCGCGTCCGCGTAGACTGGCATCGCCACCGTGGCGGTCCCGATCGTCTGCCAACTCGCGCGTGCCGGCGCGACGGTAGCTTTAAGCCCGCGTAAAGACATGCTCCGATCCAGCAGCTATAGCCGACCCCATGCCCAACCGCCGACCCCGCACGCCGGCCGTCGATGAGCGCCGCCGCGGTCGCTGACCAGCCGATGATCGGGCTGCGCTACGTAGACGTCGTATTGATTGTCGTGGCCGCCCCGATCATGCTGCTGATCGGCGTCTCGGCCGCCGGCTACGGAATCGGGGCGGGCACGTGGATCGCGCTGCGGGCGGTTGGCGTCGCCGTGGACCGCGCAACCGAGGGGGCGCCAATCAATCGCTCCATCGGGATCCGGCTCGGTTACATGCTCGGCCGGCTGTTCGCGTTGGCCATCGCGGTCATCCTGGCCCGCAAGTCCGACGGCCAGGATGCCGGCCTGACCGCGCTCGTCGTCGTCGTCTTCGCCTTCACCGTGCAGCTGGCCATCACCGCGGCGACCCGGCCGAGGTCGCGATGAGCCAGCGCAAGAAGATTCTGCTCTCGATCGGCGGCATCTACGTGCTCGGCGTGATCGTGCTCGCCGCCGCGTTCGGGGTCAAGAGCCACAAGAACAACACCTACCACCCCGAGAACGAGTTCAAGCTGACCGACTGGGTGCACCTGGGCCCGTTCAGCATCAACCGCGCCGTGCTGTACCTGTTCATCGCCGCGATCCTCACCATGGTCACGATGATCTGGGTCGCGCGGCGCATGCAGGCGCGCCCCAACCGCGTCCAGACCGCGGTCGAGACGATCTTCTCGCTGATGAAGGACAACATCACCAAGGGGAACATGTCGCCCTCGCTCGCGGCCAAGTGGTTTCCGTTCATCGGCGCCCTGTTCCTGTTCATCTGGTTCTGCAACCTGATCGGCTACCTGCCGCTTCCCACCAACTCGGACGAGAAGTTCAACATCCTCGGAGCCCACATCCCGGCCTTCGGGCTGTACGCGGCCACCGCCAACGTGTCGATTCCCCTGGTGCTCGCGCTGATCGTGTTCATCCTCTTCAACTACACGGGGATCCGCGCGCAAGGCTTTGGGGGTTATCTCAAGAGCCTGATCCCCTCGGGCGTGCACGGGCCGATGCTGCTCCTGATCGCCCCGCTGGAGATCGTCTCGACGTTCATGCGGCTGGTCTCGCTGACCATCCGACTCTTCGCCAACATCCTGGCCGGACACCTGATCATCCTGTTCATGTCCGGCGGCCTGGCGGTGATCCTCGGACTCCAATTCCTGGGTTGGTTCACGCTGCCGATCGGGATCGCCGTCTATCTGTTCGAGCTTGGCCTGGTGGCCACGCTCCAGGCCTTCATCTTCGCCACCCTCACGGCCATCTATATCGGTGGCTCGGTCACTCACCACTAAACACAGAAGGAGCTGAGCTCAAAAGTGCTTACAGCAATCATCGCGGCCTCCTCGGGCGTCGGGGCTGGGCTGGGAATCGGAATCGGTGGCGGGCTCGGCGCGGTCGGCGCGGGCGTCGGCATCGGCATCATCTTCGGCAAGGTGATCGAGGCGGTCACGCGCCAGCCCGAGATGCGAGACGAGATAACCAGCATCCAGTGGCTGGGCTTCGCGCTGACCGAAGCGTGCTTCTTCTACGGTCTGGTCGCCGGGCTGATCTCCTACGTGCTCAAGTAGATGCTCGCCCCGCTCCTTAACTTCGCCTCCAGCGGCTCGTTCCTGATCTCGCCCAACGTCGGGCTGATGATCTGGACGCTGCTGCTGTTCGCCATCTCGATGTTCGCCCTGAGCAAGCTGGCGTTTCCGCGCATCACGGAGGCGCTCGACAAGCGTCAGCACGCGATCGAGGAGTCGATCGACCACGCCGAGAAGGTCCGCAAGGACGCCGACAAGCTGCTCGAGGAATATCGCGAGCGCCTGAAGGAGGCCCGTCAGCAGGCCGACGAGATCATCTCCCGGGCCCGCAAGGCCGCGGAAGCGCACGAGCACGAGTCCGAGGAGGAGGCCAAGGCCAAGCGGGAGCAGCTGATGGAGCAGACCAAGCGGGATATCGAGTCCGAGACCAAGCGGGCGATCCAGGAGATCCGTCGCGAGGTCGCCGACCTGACGATCATGGCCACCGAGAAGGTCACGCGTAAGACGCTGACCGACGAGGACCAGCGGCGACTGGTGCAGGACGCGCTCAGCGACCTGGACTTTGAGGCGCTCAGCTCCGGGAGTCACGGCTAGCCGTGCCCTACGCGGGGAGGATCTAGTGGAAGAAATCGCGGAGGTCTACGCGCGGGCTCTGTTCGAGGTGGCCAAGGAGCACGACCAGCTCGACGAGATCCGTAACGAGATCGGCCAGTTCGCCGACGCCCTGCACGAGAATCGCGGGGTGGCGACCTTCTTGTTCTCGCCCTATTTCTCCACCGAGGAGAAGAAGGACGGCCTCGACCGCATGATCACGGACGCCGAGCCGGCGTTCACGAATTTCCTCCAGGCGCTGGTCGAGCGCCATCGGATGCCCGCCATCTTCCGGATCCGCGACCGCTTCGACCAGCTCTGGGACACGGAGAACCATCTGCTTCCGGTGCAGGTCACCAGCGCGGTCGAGCTGGACAAGTCGACGATCAACAGCATCCGGGATCGGATCGCCGAGCAGACCGGGAACAAGATCGAGATGACCACCACGGTCGATCCGGAGATCCTCGGCGGACTCGTACTGCGCGTGGGTAACTTCATCCTCGACGCCTCGATCCGGAACCGCCTGAACCAACTTCGCAAGCAGGTCGCGCAGGGCTGAAGCCTCGGCTGACCGCGCCTTTCAAGGAGCCACTGAATGCAGATCAAGCCAGACGAGATCACCTCAATCCTCAAGAGCCGGATCGAGGGTCTCGACACCTCAAGCGCCGACCTGACCGAGGTCGGGACGGTGCTATCGGTCGCGGACGGCATCTGCCGGATCCACGGGCTGGAGAACTGCATGTCGTTCGAGATGCTCGATCTCCCGCACGATGTCACCGGCCTTGCCCTGAACCTGGAATCCGACAACGTCGGCGCCGTGCTGTTCGGCAACTGGGAGCGGATCGTCGAGGGCGACACGGTCAAGCGGACCAACCGGCTGCTGGAGATCCCGGTCGGCGAGGAGATGCTCGGACGGATCGTCGACCCCCTCGGCAACGCGCTCGACGGCAAGGGCGAGATCAACGCCTCGGAGACCCGACCGGCGGAGCACAAGGCGCCCGGGGTTGTGCAGCGCCAGCCCGTGAAGGAGCCGATGCTCACCGGCCTGAAGGCGATCGACTCGATGATCCCGATCGGCCGGGGACAGCGCGAGCTGATCATCGGCGACCGTCAGACCGGCAAGACCGCGATCGCGATCGACGCGATCATCAACAACAAGGATCGCGACCTGATCTGCGTGTACGTGGCGATCGGGCAGCGCAAGGCGACGGTCGTGCAGCTCGCCGCCGAGCTCGAGGACGCGGGCGCGCTGGACAACACCATCATCGTGATGGCCGCCGCCGACGAGTCCGCGCCGATCAAGTTCCTGGCGCCGTATGCGGGCTGCGCGATGGCCGAGCACTTCCTCTACAACGGGAAGGCGGCGCTGACCGTCTACGACGACCTGACCAAGCACGCCTACGCCTACCGGCAGATGTCGCTGCTGCTGCGCCGTCCGCCCGGTCGCGAGGCCTACCCCGGCGACGTGTTCTACCTGCACTCGCGGCTGCTCGAGCGCGCGGTCAAGCTCAACGACGACCTGGGGGGCGGATCGCTGACTTCGCTGCCGATCATCGAGACCCAGGCCGGAGACGTGTCGGCGTACATCCCCACCAACGTGATCTCGATCACCGACGGTCAGATCTTCCTGGAGCCGAAGCTGTTCTACTCGGGCGTACGGCCGGCGATCAACGTCGGCATCTCGGTCTCCCGGGTCGGCGGCAACGCCCAGGTCGCGCCGATGCGCAAGGTGGCGGGGCGGCTGAAGCTCGAGCTCTCGCAGTACCGCGAGCTCGAGGCGTTCGCTCAGTTCGGATCCGAGCTCGACCCGGAGACCCAGCGCACGCTGGCCCGCGGCGAGCGGCTGGTCAAGACGCTCAACCAGGACGAGCGCGCGCCGATGTCGATCGAGCACCAGGTCGTGCAGATCTTCGCCGCCACCAACGGCTACCTCGACCGGATCACCGTCGACAAGGTCGAGCACTTCCTGGCCAACGTGGTCGACACGGTGTCCGGCAGCGAGCCCGAGCTGATGAAGAAGATCGCCGAGGGCGACTGGTCCGACGAAACGCAGTCGTCGCTCGACAACGCGATCAACACGTTCGCCGAGGACTTCGGCTATGACCTCGACGAGGAAGGCCACCCGATCGAAGACGAGGCTGAGGCCGCCTAGCCGGCGCGGCCCAGAAGCCCATGCCGGTATCACAGCGCGACGTCCGCAACCGGATCTCCTCGGTCAAGAACATCGAGAAGATAACCCGCGCGATGGAGATGGTCGCCGCCGCGCGGCTGCGCCGGGCCGAGCAGCGGATCGAGGCCCTGCGGCCTTACGCGAGCGCGATCCGGCGGATGACCCGCGAGGCGGCCGAGGCGGCGGGCCGAGTTCCCGGGCTGCCGATTCTGCAGGAGCACGAGCAGGTGAAGAAGGTCGGCCTGCTGCTGATCGCCGGCGACCGCGGTCTGGCCGGCGCGTTCAATTCGCAGATCGTGCGGGCCGGGGTGGCGGCCGGACGCGAGCATGATTCGAACGGCCGCAAGCCCGTCTACTACGCCGCCGGCCGCCGCCCCGCGTCATCGCTGGCGTTCCGCGGTCAGGAGCCGGCGCAGTCCTTCATCGGCTTCTCCGACCGTCCGGCCTACGCCGATGCCCGCAACATCGCCGAGCGGCTGATGGCGGCTTATATCGACGACGACGTCGACCAGGTCGAGATCTTCTACAACGGATACATCTCGCCGATCACCCAGGAGGTGCGTCGCGAAACGCTGCTCCCGCTGCAGCAGGCGACGGTGCTCGAGGAGGAGGACGACGACGAGGGCGAAGGCGACGACGAGGTGAGGGCCAGGGACAAGCGCGCGCTGGTCGAATACGAGCCCGATCCCGAGGAGATCCTGCGCCGACTGGTTCCGGACTACGTCGAGGTCTCGATCTACCGCGCCCTACTCGAGTCCACCGCTTCCGAGCACGGCGCGCGGATGACCGCGATGCGCAACGCCTCCGAGAACGCCGGCGAGCTGATCGACGATTTGACCCTACAGATGAACCGTGCGCGCCAGGCGGAGATCACGCAGGAGATCATGGAAGTCGTGGCCGGGGCCGAAGGGCTCAGCTAGACCCTTTTGACACTGAACTGGAGATGTAATGGCAGCCACAGATGAGAAGCAGAATTCCGCCGAGGGCCAGAGCGAAAAGCGGAACGTCGGGCGGATCGAGGAGATCCAGGGAGTGGTGATCGAGGCCGTGTTCCCGGAAAAGCTGCCCGAGATCTACCACGCGATCACGATCGCCCGGCCGGAGGCGGCGGCGGCCGAGGAGGACATGGACATCGCCGGGCGCGAGGACAACGTGCTCGTCTGCGAGGTCCAGCAGCATCTGGGTGACGACCGGGTCCGCGCGGTGGCGATGGACACCACCGACGGACTCTCGCGCGGCACTGAGGTGCTCGACACCGGAGCTCCGATCACCGTGCCCGTGGGCCGGGAGACGCTCGGACGGATCTTCAATCTGCTCGGCGAGCCGATCGATCTCGGCGAGCCGATGCCGGACGACATCGAGCGCTGGCCGATCCACCGCGACGCCCCGAAGGTGGAGGCGCTGACGCCGACGACCGAGATGTTCGAGACCGGGATCAAGGTGATCGACCTGCTCGCCCCGTACGCCAAGGGGGGCAAGGTCGGCCTGTTCGGCGGCGCCGGGGTCGGCAAGACGGTGATCATCCAGGAGCTGATCAACAACCTGGCCCAGGAGCACGGCGGCCTGTCCGCGTTCTGCGGCGTGGGCGAGCGCTCGCGTGAGGGCAACGACCTCTGGCTCGAGATGAAGGAATCCGGCGTCATCGACAAGACGATGCTCGTGTTCGGCCAGATGAACGAGCCGCCCGGCGCTCGCATGCGGGTCGCCCTGTCCGGCCTGACCATGGCGGAGTACTTCCGTGACGAGGAGGGTCAGGACGTGCTGCTGTTCATCGACAACATCTTCCGCTTCGTGCAGGCCGGTTCCGAGGTCTCGGCGCTGCTCGGCCGGATGCCGTCGCAGGTGGGCTACCAGCCGACGCTGGAATCCGAGATGGGTCAGCTGCAGGAGCGCATCACCTCGACCCGGAACGGCTCGGTTACCTCGATTCAGGCCATCTACGTGCCCGCTGACGATCTGACCGACCCCGCTCCGGCCTCGGCGTTCGCCCACCTCAACTCCACCACCTCGCTGTCGCGCTCGATCGCGGAGAAGGGCATCTACCCGGCGGTGGACCCGCTCGACTCGACCTCCACGATCCTCAAGCGGGACATCCTGGGCGACGAGCACTTCGATGTCGCCAACGAGGTCAAGGAGGTCCTGCAGCGCTACAAGGAGCTCCAGGACATCATCGCGATCCTCGGGATCGACGAGCTCTCCGATGAGGACCGGCTCACGGTCAACCGGGCCCGCAAGCTGGAGCGCTTTCTGTCGCAGCCGTTCCACGTCGCGGAGCAGTTCACGGGAACGCCGGGCGTGTTCGTCCCGGTCGCCGAGTCGATCCGCGGCTTCAAAGAGATCCTGGAGGGCAAGCACGACGACCTGCCCGAGCGGGCGTTCTTCCTGAAGGGCACGATCGACGACGTGCTCAAGGACGCCGGCCAGGGCGAGGACGACGAGGAGAAGGAAGACGGTCAGGACGACACCAAGTCCGAGGGCAGCGACGACACCAAGTCCGAGGGCAGCGACGACACGAAGTCCGAGGGCGGCGACGACACCAAGTCCGAGGGCAGAGACGACACCAAGTCCGAGGGCGACGAGGAGACCAAGTCCGAGGGCAGCGACGACACTAAGTCCGAGGGCGGCGACGACACCAAGTCCGAGGGCAGCGACGACAGCTCCGATGAGGGCAAGGACAAGGCCGAGTAATGGCCCATACGAAGTTTCCGGTGGAGGTCCTGACGCCCGAAGGAGAGGTGTTCAACGACGAGGTCGAGATGATCTCGACGGTGACCGCAGTGGGCTCGATCGGCGTGCTGGCCAACCACACCCCGATCCTGGCCATGCTCGAGCCGACCGAGCTCCGGCTCTACAAGAGCGAGTCGGACATCGTGCGCTTCGCGCAGTCCGAGGGCTACATGCAGATCGCCGGCGGTCGCGCGCTGCTGCTGGTCGAGGAGGCGCACGAGCCTGAATCACTCGACGCAGGCCAGTTGCGCGACCGGCTGCAGCAGGCCGAGAAGGAGCTCGATTCAGCCGGCGAGGACAGCGAAAAGCGGCGGGTGGCCGAGCGCGACAAGCATCGCTGGGAGCAGTTCCTGCGCATAGCCGAGTCTTAGCGTCCCAACCTATATTTGCCGGATGACCGATGAGCGGATCCTGGCCGAGCGTCTGATCACCTACGACACCTCGCGCCCTGACGTTCTCGTCGCCGCGGCAGGATTCGTCAAGGGCTGGCTCGAATCCCGCGACATCAAAGTGCGTGATTACGATCACAACGGCCTGCCGGTGCTGGTCGCCGAGGTTGGGCCGGCTTCGCCGGCCTCGGGAGTTGGCGTGGCGGCCAACTCCGGGCCCCCCCTTGGTCCTTCGGTGCGGGCCGGCGAAGCCGCCCCGGTGCCCTGCGTCGTCTTCCATGGGCATCTCGACGTCGTTCCCGGCGACCCGAGCCAATTTCATCCCCGGGTGGAGGGGGACCGGCTGATCGGGCGCGGCGCCTACGACATGAAGGGCGGCCTGGCGGCGATGATGTGCGCGCTGAAGGACCTCGCCGGGCAGGACCGGGTGCGGGTGCGCTTCGTCTGCGTGCCCGACGAGGAGTCCGAGGAGCTCGACGAGCGCTCCACCGACGAGGTCGTCCGGCGCGGGCTGGGCGGCGACTTCGCGATCACCGGCGAGCCGACCGACCTGCACATCGGCGTCGAGGCCAAAGGCGTGCTCGCCATGCAGATCGTCGTTCACGGCCGCGCCGCCCACAGCTCGACGCCCTGGCTCGGAGACAACGCGGTGCTGAAGGCGATCGATGTGTTCCGGGCGATCGAGTCGCTGCCGTTCACGCGGGAGTCCTCGGAGATGTTCGACCGTCCATCGATCAACCTCGGGCGGATCGAGGGGGGCGATGCGCTCAACAAAGTGCCCGATCGCTGCGCGATGGCGGTCGACGTGCGCTATCTGCCGGGACAGGACCCGGGAGAGATCCTCGACCAGGTGCGAATGATCCCGGGGATCGAGGTGGCGCGCACTTTCCTGCATCCTCCGGTGACGGTCGCGCGGACGGAGCGGCACGTGCTGGCGTTGCGCGAGGCCGTGGCCCGCGGCATGCCCGAGCGGGAGGTGATGAGCGTCGGGCGCGACGGCGCTTCCGACGCGGCGTCGTTCATCGAGGCGGGGATCCCGGCGGTCGAGTTCGGTCCCGCCGGCGCCGGGCACCACGGCCCCGACGAATGGGTGTCGCTGTCCTCTCTGGCTCGTTACCGGCGCGCCCTGGCCGACTTCATCCGCACGCTACCCATCTACATGAGCGACGAGGACACCACCCAGGGCCTGAGGTCGATCGAGGGCGGCCTGGCGTGAAGTTGATCCCCAACTCACGTGGCGGGTCGCTGTGGCGATTCGGGATCGGCGCCCTGATCGTGATCGCGTTCACCGCCACCACGACCGCCGTGGCCGGCCTGCTGCAGTTCAAGCAGCTGACCGGCTACTTCGCGCTCACGCCGGCGCTCAAGCACGCGAACGTGGTGATCCCGAATCCGGGAACTCCCCAGACGATCCTGATCATCGGCTCTGATCACCGCATCGGCGAACCGTTCTCGGCGTCCAACACCGACACGATGATGCTGGTGCGGCTCGATCCGAACTCCGCGACGATCAACGTGCTCTCGATCCCGCGCGATCTGAAGGTCAAGATCCCGGAGGGGGGGACCTTCGCGACCAACAAGATCAACGCGACCTACAGCGTCGGCGGCCCCAATCTGCTGATCAAGGTTCTGAAGACGCAGGTCTTCCCCGGGCTGCAGGTGAACCACATAGTCGACATCAACTTCAGCGGCTTCTCGGACCTGATCGACGCGATGGGCTGTATCTACACCGACGTCGACCACCGGTACTACAACAACACGCTGCAGACCAATTACTCGAGCATCGACATCGCGCCGGGGTACCAGAGGCTGTGCGGCGCCAACCAATCCCCTCGGGGTGCGCTCGCGTTCGTGCGCTTTCGCCATACCGACAACGACATCGTCCGCAACGCGCGCCAGCAGGATTTCATCCGCTGGGCCAAGGATCAGTACGGCGCCGGCAGGTTGATCGCCAACCGCGGCAAGCTGCTGAAGATCTTCGGCCTGCACACCCAGACCGACCACAATCTGCACACGACCGACGGCCTGATCAACCTCTTCAACCTGGTCGCGTTCTCGGCCGGGCATACGATCAAGCAGCTTCCCTTCCCGGCGGTCCTGCTTCCGTGCGGCGGAGGAACGGGGGCGCGGGGCACGACCACGTTCATCGCGGTGGCGGCCTGCTATGTGACCGCCGACCCCGCGGCCGAGGAGCACGTGTTCCGTCAGTTCATGACCGCGACCAAGAACGCCCCCAAACCCGCGCCGAAACCGGCGCCGAGACCGGCGCACCGCGGCCACAAGTCCTCGGGCGGCGGCACCGGAGGCCTGATCGCGGATCCGGCCGACGGCCAGGCTCAGGCCGCCGCGCTCGGGCAGGTGGGGATGCCCGTGTTCTATCCGAAGGTGATCGAGTCGGGCACGAGTTACTGCTCGTCATTGACGGCGAATTGCAACGAATATCCCAACCCGGCGATCGAGTACATCAACTCCTACCCGCGCAAATACCGGATTCGCGACGGTGGCCACGTCTACAAGGCGTACCGGATGACGCTGGAGAAGAACTCGGTGATCGGTCAGTACTACGGAGTCCAGGGAATGACCTGGCAACACCCGCCGATCCTCGCCCATCCGACCAAGACCGAATCCGTCGGCGGCAAACAGCTCATGGAGTTCTTCAACGGCCCGAGCAAGCTCTCGATGGTGGCCTGGCGCACGCCCGGCGGCGTCTACTGGGTCTCCAACACGCTCACCGATGACATCGCGCCCCGGCAGCTGATCGGCATCGCGGCGTCGCTGACCCGCGCGGCGGGCTAGCCTCTTTCACCCGCTGGGGCCGTCCAAGCGCTTGGCGATCGCCGTATGGGTGATCCCGGCCACTTCCTCGCCCGGTCCGGTGGGATGGAAGCCGAGGCTCAGGAAGAACCCGAGCTTGTCGTCGCGCGCGTTGCCTATGACCTCCCGGGCGCCCAGCGCGCGAGCGCGGCGCTCGATCTCGGCGTACATGGTCGAGCCGAGGCCGGCGCGTTTGATGCCGTCAGCGATCGCCATCATCCGCCAGTGCACGAAGACGTAGCGCTCGCCTGACTCCGGGTCGTGATTCATGCCGGCGATCATCGCCGTGGCGCCGATGATCTTCCCGCGGAAAAGCGCGATCAGGTGGGTCGAACCCCGCTCGATCTCCCCGCGCCGCTCGCTGCCCGGCGGCAGCCCCTGCGGCTTGCGGAGCTGCTCGTAGCGCAGACGGAAGTACGCCTCCGTCTCCTCCTCGCTCTCCGGCTCGCGGATCTCGATCTCCATCTGAACCTCTCGCTCGGGCTGCCCCTCGGGCCGGCCGGCTGCCAGCCTCCCTGAGTGGCGAACATTAGCCCACGAGCAGACGCACGAAGCCGTCGGCGATCTCCTCGGCGCTGAGCCGGCCATCCGGTCGAAACCACAGAGCGGTGGAGTTCACCATCCCGAGCAGCGCGCGCAGGGTCAGGTCGCTGTCCTCGAACCGGAAATCTCCGCTCCGCTGTCCGCGGACGAGGACCTCCAGGAGCATCTCCTCGAAGGCATCGCGCTGGCCGCGCACTCGCTGCCACTGGTCGCCGCGTTCCAGGGCCAGCCGCTCCTGCTGGAAGACCAGCATGTGGTCGCGGTTGTGCTCGACATGGCTCATCCACGCGCGGACAATCTCCCGGAGCTGCACGGCGGCCGACGCTTCGGAATCGACGATCACCCTCACCTGCGCGAGCAGCGGCTCCAGCAGTTGGTCGCAGATCCGCACCAGCAGCTCGTCCTTGCTCCCGATGTAGTGATAGAGCCCGCCCGCCGTCAGTCCGGTCGCGGCGATGATGTGCTGCATCGAAGTGGCGTGGAAGCCGCGATCGGCAAATTCCCGCGCGGCCGCGGCCACGACCTCCCGCTGCTTGCCGTCGTAGCGGGCGCGGAGGATCGGGCGGGCGGGAGATGGCGGTGTCACTCGGTCTTACTGGCCGGAGGAGAACTTCGAATGTTCACTAGAACTACGAACGATCATTCTATAGTGTCCTCAGCGTGATCTTCGACCTCGACGACGAAACGACGCTGCTGCAGCGCACGGTCCGCGAGTTCGCCACGGGCGAGATCGCCCCGGTGGCCGAACAGCTCGACCGCGAGAAGGCGTTTCCGTACGAGATCGTCCGGAAGATGGGGGAGCTGGGCTGGATGGGGATCCCCTTTCCGGAAGAATATGGCGGGGCCGGCGGTACCTCGCTGCAGTATGCGATCGCCGTCGAGGAACTCACCCGGGTCGACTCATCGGTTGCCATCACGATGTGCGCGCACACCTCCCTGGGCGCGCAGCCGATCTACCGCTTCGGCACGGAGGAGCAGAAGCAGCGCTACCTCCCCGATCTCCTGGCCGGGCGCAAGCTCGGCGCGTTCGGCCTGACCGAGCCCGAGGCTGGCTCCGATGCGGGCAATACCAGGACCCGGGCCAGCGCCCAGGATGGTGATTGGGTCATCAACGGCGCCAAGCAGTTCATCACCAATGCGGGGACGGACATCTCCGGCCACGTCGCCATCACCGCCGTCACCGGGGGCGCCCCCGATCATCTCGAGATATCCAACCTGATCGTCGAGAACGGGACGCCCGGCTACGAGCAGGGCGAGCCTTATCGCAAGATGGGCTGGAACGCGTCAGATACCCGCCCGCTCAGCTTCGAGGACTGCCGGGTTCCCGAGACGAGCCTGCTGGGCCGGCGCGGCGCCGGTCTCAGGCAGTTCCTCGAGATCCTCGACATCGGCCGGATCGGGGTGGCGGCAATGGGGGTTGGCCTGGCTCAGGGCGCACTCGACCAGGCCCTGGCATACGCCAAGGAGCGGCGTGCCTTCGGCCAGCCGATCAGCAAGTTTCAGGCGATCCAGGGCAAGTTGGCCGACATGGCGACGGAGATCGAGGCCGGGCGTCTGCTCACCTACAAGGCCGCCGTGCTCAAGGACCAGGGGCGCAACTTCGGCCTGACCGCCGCCCAGGCCAAGCTCAAGACCGGCCGTCTCGCGGTCCGCGCCGCCGAGGAAGCGGTACAGATCCACGGTGGGTACGGCTACATCGAGGAATACCCGGTCTGCCGCATGTATCGGGACGCCAAGATCCTCACTATCGGCGAGGGGACCGACGAGATACAGCAGATGGTCATCGCCCGCGCCCTCGGCGCCTGACCCGGCGGCCGAGACCGCCGCGCTCGCCGGAATGAACGAACTCACCTCGCTGATGATCGCCAACCGCGGGGAGATCGCGGTGCGAATCGCGCGCACCGCGCGGTTACTCGGCCTGCGGACGATCGGCGTGTTCACCGACGGCGACTCGGAGGCGCTGCACGTCGACCGTGTCGAGGAGGCCGTGCGAATCGGCTCGTATCTGTCCGTCGAGGAGATCGTCGCAGCGGCCGTCCGCGTCGACGCCCGCGCGGTCCATCCCGGCTACGGCTTCCTCAGCGAGAACGCGAGCTTCGCCCGGGCGGTCATCGGGGCGGGGCTGATCTGGGTCGGCCCGTCGCCCGACGCGATCGGCTTGATGGGGGACAAAGCCCGGGCCAAGGACGCGGCGGCTGCGGCGAACGTCCCGATCGTCCCGCCGGGAGACGAATCGCACCTACCGTTGGTGGTGAAAGCGGTGGCCGGTGGCGGCGGCAAGGGCATGCGGGTGGTCCGGCGGGCTGAGGACCTGCAAGAGGCAATTGCCGCCGCACAGCGCGAGGCCAAGGCCGCCTTCGGCGATGACCGCGTGATGATTGAGCGCTGGATCGACCGCCCGCGCCACATCGAGGTGCAGGTGCTCGGCGATCGGCACGGCAACGTGATCCACCTCGGCGAGCGGGAGTGCTCGCTCCAGCGTCGCCATCAGAAAGTGCTCGAGGAAGCGCCGTCGCCGGCCGTGTCCCCGGAGCTCCGAGCCCAGATGGGAGCCGCTGCCGTCGCGCTGGCGCAGGCGTGTGGGTATGAGGGAGCCGGGACTGTCGAATTCATCACGCCATCCGACGCCAGCGAGTTCTTCTTCTTGGAGATGAACACGCGCCTCCAGGTCGAGCATCCGGTGACCGAGCTGGTCTACGGGCTTGATCTCGTCGAGCTGCAGCTGCGGATCGCTGCCGGGGAACCGCTGCCGCTCGGACAGGCTCAGGTGACCCCGCGCGGGCACGCGATCGAGGCCCGGCTCTACGCCGAGGACCCGGCGGCCGGATTCCTGCCCGCCTCCGGCCGGGTGCGGCGATACCGCGAGCCCGACGGCGTCCGGGTCGATTCGGGCGTCCGCGAGGGCTCGGAGATCGGGACCGAATTCGATCCGCTGCTGGCCAAGGTGATCGCACACGGGCGCGACCGCCAGCAGGCCCTTGACCGTCTTGACCGCGCCCTGGCCGCCTTTGAGCTGCTCGGGGTGCGGACCAACGCGGCCTTCAGCCGGGCGCTCCTGGCCCGCGATGACGTCCGGGCCGGCGACCAGGACACGGGGCTGCTCGAGCGTGCGCTCGATCAGCTGAATCTGGAGCCGCCGGCCGACATGCCGCTGGCCGCCGCACTGGCGGCGGCTGGGAGCTCACGCCCGCCGGGTCCCTGGCGCCGAACCTTCGAGCACGGAGAGATTCGGGTGCAGGACGGATGGGTGCAGTCCGGCAGCGGCGAACGGATTCCGGCGGAGGTGCGATCCCTGGGCGAGGACCGTTACGCCGTCGAGCTCGCCGGGATCGCCCGGCGGTACGTGGTCCTGATCGACGACGAGTCGATCTGGGCCAGCCGCGACGGGCACCAGCTCGAGCTGCGCCCGCCGCGCTTCGATCTGGCCGGCGCGGCCGCCGATGCCGAAGCACTGGAGGCACCGATGCCCGGGACGGTGCTGCAGGTTCGTGTCGAGAACGGCGACGAGGTCGCGGAGGGCGAAATCCTGCTCGTGCTCGAGTCGATGAAGATGGAGCTCTCGATCGTCGCGCCGCGGCCGGGCACGGTGGCCAATCTCTCAGTAAGTCCGGGGGATCGCGTTGAGCGCGGTCAAGTCCTGGCCGCGGTTTCCGCCGCGCAACTGGCTGACGCGGCGCCATGAGCAACCGCGAAGGGCACCTGGAACTGATCGCCGAGCTCGAGCGGCGGCTCGTGCGGGCTCGGGCCGGTGGCGGAGAGAGCTCGAGGGCTCGGCATGTCGACCGCGGCAAGCTCCTGGTCCGCGATCGCGTCGAGCGGCTGTGCGATCCGGGGGCGCCATTCCTCGAGCTATCACCGCTCGCCGCGGACGAACTCTACGGCGGGGCTGCGCCTTCGGCGGGCATCGTCACGGGCGTCGGGGTGGTGCACGGGCGTCACTGCGTGGTCGTCGCCAACGACGCCACCGTGAAGGGCGGCACCTACTACCCGACCACGGTCAAGAAGCACCTGCGGGCCCAGGAGGTCGCGCTGCAGAACCGCCTGACCTGCATCTACCTGGTCGATTCTGGGGGCGCCTTCCTGCCGATGCAGAGCGAGGTCTTCCCCGACCGCGACGATTTCGGCCGGATCTTCTTCAACCAGGCCACCATGTCCGAGGTCGGCATCCCGCAGATCGCCTGCGTGATGGGCTCGTGCACCGCCGGCGGAGCGTACGTCCCGGCGATGAGCGATGAGACGGTGATCGTGCGCAACCAGGGGACGATCTTCCTCGGCGGCCCGCCGCTGGTGAAAGCGGCCACGGGCGAGGAGGTAAGCGCCGAGGAGCTGGGCGGAGGCGAGGTCCACGCTCGTAGGTCGGGCGTCGTCGACCATCTCGCCGAGAACGATCTCCACGCGCTGGAGATCGTCCGCAACATCGTCGCCACGCTGCCCAGACCGCAAGCTCCGGTTTGGGAGCGAGCCGCCCCAAAGCAGCCCGAACACGACCCCGACACTCTGCTCGACGTCGTCACGCTGGATTCCCGCACGCCCTACGACGCCCGCGACCTGATCACCCGGCTCGTGGACGGCTCCGAGCTGCACGAGTTCAAAGCTCTGTACGGCGAGACGCTGGTCTGCGCGTTTGCCCACCTCGACGGGCACCCGATCGGTGTCCTGGCCAACAATGGAATCCTGTTCAGCGAGTCGGCGCTCAAGGGCGCGCATTTCATCGAGTTGTGCGACCGGCGCGGCATCCCGTTGGTGTTCCTGCAGAACATCACCGGTTTCATGGTCGGCCGCGAGTACGAGGCGGGCGGGATCGCCAAGGACGGCGCCAAGCTGCTGACCGCTGTGTCATGCGCCAAGGTGCCGAAGCTGACGGTGATCGTCGGCGGATCGTTCGGTGCAGGCAACTACGGGATGTGCGGCCGCGCCTACTCGCCCCGATTCCTGTTCATGTGGCCGAACGCCCGTATCAGCGTGATGGGTGGCGAGCAGGCGGGCGTGGTGATGAGCGAGGTCGGCCAGCCCGAGGTCGGCGCGCAGCTCCGCGGGCAGTACGAGCGTGAGGGGCGCCCGTGGTTCTCCACCTCGCGCCTCTGGGACGACGGGGTGATCGACCCGCGGGACACGCGGGAAACCCTGGCCCGCGCCCTCGCCGCCTGCGCGGCGGAGATGCCGCCGGTCGACGTCGGCTACGGCGTCTTCCGCATGTAGGCCGTCGTCGGTCGACGGCTCGGAGCTCAGGGTCGCCGGGCTACGTCGGTCTGTACCCTCACGCCCTCGATGAGCGCGCAACGGGAACCGATCGCCGTGATCGGCACGGGATACGTCGGCCTGGTGACCGCGGCAGGCTTCGCCGAGCTGGGTAACGAGGTCTGGTGCGTCGACGTCGACGCGGAGAAGATCGCCCGGCTGCGGCGGGGGGAGGTCCCGATCTACGAGCCGGGGCTGGGGGAATCGCTGGCCCGGAGCAGCGAGCGCCTGCACTTCTCCACCGAGCTGGCGCCGGCGCTCGAGCACGCGCGGCTGCTGTTCGTCGCCGTGGGGACGCCGCCGACCTACTCCGGCGACGCCGATCTGTCGGCGGTTCATGCCGTCGTCGGCGCGATGCCCGCCTCGGAGACTCACGGATTCGTGATGAAGTCCACCGTTCCGGTCGGCACCGGCGCGGCGATCAAGCGGATCTTCAGCGAGCAGGGCAAGGCCGGCTTCACGTATGTGTCCTGCCCCGAGTTCCTCAAGGAGGGCACCGCGCTGCAGGACTTCCGCGCTCCCGATCGCGTCGTGGTCGGCGACGACTGCAGTTGGGCCGGCGACGCGGTGGCCGACCTGTATGCCCCGCTGGACTCGCCGCTGGTCCGCACCGACATCGCCAGCGCCGAGATGATCAAGCTCGCCGCCAACGCGTTCCTGGCCACCAAGATCTCGTTCATCAACGAGATCGCCAACGTCTGCGAGGAGACCGGCGCCGACGTGCTCGAGGTGGCGCGGGGGATGGGGCTGGACCAGCGGATCGGACCGCACTTCCTGCGGCCGGGGATCGGCTTCGGCGGCTCCTGCTTCCCCAAGGATGTATCCGCCCTCAAGCAGCTGGCCGGCAACTCCGGCTACCACTTCCAGCTCCTGACCGCCGTGATCGAGGTCAACGAGCTGCAGAAGCGGCGGGTGATCGGGAAGCTGCACAAGCACCTCGGCTCGCTCGTGGGCAAGACGGTCGCGCTGCTCGGGCTGGCGTTCAAGGCGAACACCGACGACATGCGCGAGGCCTCGTCGCTGGTGCTCTCCGCCCGACTGCAGGCGGACGGCGCCCGGGTGCGCGCGTATGACCCGGTGGCCGAAGCGGAGGCGAGCAAGCTGATGATCGGGGTCGATTTCGCCGACTCCGCGCTCGACGCCGTGCAGGGCGCCGACGCGGTCATCATCGTCACCGAGTGGCCCGAGTTCAGCGAGCTGGATTGGGCCGCCGTGGCGGAGCGCGCCGCCGGGAAGCTGGTGATCGACGGACGCAACTGCGTGGATCCGGAGATGGTCCGCGCGTCGGGCCTCGTCTACGAAGGCGTCGGGCGCTAAGTGATCACTAAGTGGGGCACGTCGGCGGGGCGATGAGTTGCAGGCGCTGATCCTGGCCGGAGGCGAGGGCACGCGTCTGCGGCCGCTGACCTCGACGATTCCCAAGCCCGTCGTCCCCCTGGTGAATCGGCCTTTCATCTCGTTCATGCTGGAGTGGCTTCGCTCCCACGGAGTCGACGACGCGATCTTGTCCTGCGGCTTCATGGCCGAGGGGGTGCGCGAGGTTCTGGGCGAGGGCGAGTCGCTGGGGATGAGGATCAGATATCTGGAGGAGCCGACCCCGCTGGGTACCGGCGGCGCGTTGAAGTTCGCCGAGGATCTGCTCGACGAGCGCTTCCTGATGCTCAACGGCGACGTTCTCACCGATATCGACGTGTCCGCGCAGCTCGCCCAGCACGCAGCGCACGGGCGCGCGGGCGACGCTGGCGCTGATCGGCGTCGAGGATCCGTCGGCCTACGGGCTGGTTCGACTTGGTGCCGATCAGGCCGTGAACGAGTTCCTGGAGAAGCCGAGCCCGGACCAGATCGACACGAACCTGGTCAACGCCGGGGTCTACGTTCTGCAACGCGAAGTGCTCGAGCAGATGGCGCCCGCCGGCACCACGATCTCGATCGAGCGCGAGCTGTTCCCGACGCTGGTGGGAGCCGGGCTGTTCGGCTACGAGGCGGACGGGTACTGGCTGGACATCGGCACGCCGTCGCGCTACCTGCAGGCCACTTACGACATCCTCGAGGGCCGGGTCAGCACCGCGGTGGGCGATGCGCTGGCAGAGGCCGGCTTGACCCTGGTGGCCGACGCGACGGTCGATGGCGAGCTGGTGGCGCCGGTGGTGGCCGCCGCAGGCGCCACGATCTCCGAGTCGGCCACAGTCGGGGCCAGAGCCGTGCTGGGCGCCGGGGTGAGCATCGGCGCGGGGGCCCAAATCGAGGACGCGGTGCTCCTCGATGGGGCGACCGTGGGCGCCGGGAGCGTGGTCCGCTCGGCCATCGTGGGCCGCGACGTCTCGATTGGCGAACATTGCGAGATCGAGGGCGAGGTCGTCCTCGGCGCAGGCGTGCAAATCGGACCGGACAACATCCTGAAGGCCGGCGTGCGAATCTTCCCCGGCGTGGAGCTACCAGCGGGAGCGATCAAATTTTGAGCACTACCCAGGCGCTGTCCCGCGAGGCGATTTCCGCTGTGGACGCCTCGGGCCAGCTCGATGACATCCTGACGATGCCCGATCACCTGCGCGACGCCCTCTGGCGCGTGGAGTCGGCGAGCCTCGAGCATCACGACTCCGCTGGCGGGATGGTCGTCGCCGGGATGGGCGGGTCGGCGATCGGCGGAGCCTTGGCTCGGGCCGCCCTCGGGGACCGAGCCTCGCGTCCGATCGTCGTGGCGCGCGACTACGAGCTACCGGCCTGGACGACGCCCGACACCACCGTGCTGTGCGCGAGCTACTCGGGCGACACCGAGGAGACGCTGGCCGTCTACGACGCCGCCGGGGCGCTCGGCGCGCGGCGGATCGTCGCCACGACCGGCGGCAAGCTGGCCAAGGCGGCGCGCGCCGAGGGGGTGCCGGTGATCCCTCTGCCCGGTGGCTTCCAGCCCCGGTCGGCGGTGGCCTACTCGCTGGTGATCGCGCTCGAGGTGGCCGGACTCTGCGGTGCGGGCGAGCGCCTGCACGCCGAGATTGACGTGGCCGCCGCCCACGCCGAGGAGCTCCTGGCGAGCTGGGGCCCGGAGGGGGCCGAGGACTGCCTGGCCAAGGACCTCGCGCGAGGGCTGCACGGGACGATCCCGCAGATCGCCGGCGCGGGCCTGACCAGCCCAGTGGCCTACCGGTGGAAGACCCAGATCAACGAGAACGCCAAGCGCCCCTGCTTCGCCCACGAGCTGCCCGAGCTCGACCACAACGAGGTGGTCGGTTGGGAGGGGGCCGCCGAGCTCGGCCGATTCTCGGCCGTGTTCCTCGACGACTCGGACCTGCACCCCCGCGTGCGCCAGCGGATCGAGCTCACCCGCGGCCTGATCGCCGGTCGCGGAGCCCCGACCTTCCGGATCGACAGCATCGGCGAGACAAGGCTGGACCGGCTCATCTCCCTGGTGCTGCTGGGGGATCTGGTCTCGCTTTATCTCGCGGTGCTGCGCGGTGTCGATCCGTCGCCGGTCGAGGTGATCGAGCAGCTGAAGGCGGCGCTGGCCGGGGGGTAGGGGCTGGGGGCGGCGGTGGCCGGGGGTCGCGGCTCGGGGCGGCGGTAGCCGGGGTCGCGGCGTGGTGGGCGGCTGGGGGACGAGTGCACAGTTCCTTACCTCAGGGGTAAGTAACGATGCATCTCCTGCAGTTCCTACCGAATAGCGGGAGTTTCTGCAGGCCGCCAGTCCGAGCGAGTCAGCCTAGGGCGATGCCGCGCTGCTCGTAAAGGCGCATGTCTGCCTTCCGCAGCAGATCCTCGACGGTCTCGCCGTCCTCGGGGTACGCCGCCGTGCCGATCGTGAGGTCCCACGGCGCGCGCAGGCCCATCTCGGCCCGGCGGGTGGCGATCTGCTGCACGATCCGTCCCTTGACCACCTCAGCCCCGGCGGCGTTCTGCTCGACCAGCATCATCGCCATCTCGTCGCCGCCGATCCGCCCGACGACGTCGTCGGCGCGGGCGGCGCCCTTGAGCAGGAGGGCCGTCTGCCGGAGCAGCTCGTCGCCCGCCCGGTGGCCCTCGGTGTCGTTGACCGCCTTGAGGTTGCGGACGTCGATATAGGCGAGGGTGAACGGCCGGGCGTGCCGGCGCGCGCGGGCTAGCTCGCGCTCGGCGGCCTCGGTGAACCCGCGGCGGTTGAGGACGCCGGTCAGTGGGTCGGTGAGCGCCGCGGCGCTGATCAGCTCGAGCCGAACACCCTGGCGGCGCATCCTGAACCCAGACCACAGCGCCATCGTGCCCAGGAGCGCCGCCAGGGCCAGCGAGGCGGCAAGCGCGATCCAGACGGCGCTCGGTACCACGCGCTCGATCCGCTGGAGCGGGGTGGGGTCGGACGCCGGCGCGGGCACGCGCCCCGCCTTCGCGGGCGACCCCGCGCCTGAGGCCTGCGCGGTTCCGCGGTTGGCGTTGGAACTGTCCGTCAGCGCGGCCGAAGCGCCAGCGCCCGTGCCCGCCTGGGCGAACAGCGGTCCGGTGGGGCGAACTGTGCTCCCCAGCGTCCCCGCGAGACCGGGAGCCGAGCGGTTCGGCGCGCCGCCGAGAGCACCGACCCCGTTCCCGACGCCAGCTCCCGTGGGTCCCCCTCCGACGATCGTCGGCGGCGGAGCCGAGGAGGGCTGGGGAACGGGCGTGCCGGTCGGGAGGGGGGTGGGAGCCGAGACGACCGGCGTCGGTGTGGGCGCCGGGATCTGGATGACCGGGTGGGTCGGAATCTGTGGATACACGGGGGTGCCGGGCACGATCGTCGCTCCATCACCCGCGCGGCAGATGCCGGCACAGCGCCCGTTGTTGGCGCGCGGGTCACCGCCCTTCCCGCCGACCCCGACGCCGCCGCGGGCCTGTCCGCCCCGTCGGCCGTGGTCTCCACCGTCGCCGGGCTTCGCGGTGTCACCGCCGCCACTCGGCTTCACGGGGTTGCCGCTGCCCATGGGCCCGGCCGCTGTCCCCGCTGCCTGCGCCGGCCTGGCCGCCCGCACCGCCGCCCTGACCGCCGTCCGAGCCGCCGCCCGTGCCGGCCTGACCTCTGTCCCCGCCGCCGCCCGCCGGGACGTGATCGCTGCCACCGGTGGGCTGGCCGGCGGCACCGGTGCGGGCCGGCTCTCCGGTGGCGCGTCCGCGGCCCGGTTCGCCGGTGCCACCCGTCGCGCGGGGGACGCCGCCGGGTCCGCTGTGTCCGCCGCTCGCTCCGGACAGGCCCCAGCGCGCGTGGGCGATGTTGTCGGCACCGGCCGTGCCGTGTCCGCCGCTCGCTCCGGACGGGCCCCAGCGCGCGTGGGCCAGGTTGTCGGCACCGGCCGTGCCGAGGCTGGCGCCACCGAGGACGAGGAGCGCCAGCGCCGCGCAGATCGCCGTCCCGCGTTTCAGTTTGGCTAGACGAGGTTGGTGTCGGGGCAATCCGTGCCTACCCACGTGCAAGTTTGGACCTCGAGCATGCTACGACCGACCCACGCCATTCCTGGGCGATTGGACGAGTGTTCGAGCCGCCCGGACGAACCGGTCCAAACCTTGACACGCTCGTGGTAATGTTGGGTCGTCAATGCATGGCCTGACCATCAACGAAGCGGCCGATACGACCGGCTGGTCGGCCCGAATGCTTCGCTATGTCGAGCAGGCGGGGCTGATTGCCCCGTCCCGCTCCGCCTCCGGCTACCGGCTGTACGGACCTGAGGAGCTGCAACGGCTGCGCACGCTGAAGGAACTGCTGGCGCGCTTCGATGTAGGCCTGTCCGATGTGGCCTTCGCCGCTCGGATGGCCGAGGACGCACAGCTGCGCGATGCCGTGCGGGCCTGGCTGGAAGCCAAGCCGCGGCGGCCGGAGAACGTGGAAGCCGCCGATTGGCTCCGGTTCGAGCAGGACAAGCATCAACGGCTGCTGGCGACGGCATGACCACGCCCAGGACGATACGACCATTTACCAAGAAGCTGGAGAGACAATGAGCACAGTTACGGAGAAACTTGATTTCAAGGTCGCTGACCTGTCCTTGGCGGAATTCGGGCGCAAGGAGATCCACCTGGCCGAGCACGAGATGCCGGGGCTGATGGCGACGCGGCGGGAGTTCGCCGACAGCCAGCCGCTGGCCGGCGCGCGCGTGACCGGCTCGCTCCACATGACCGTCCAGACGGCGGTGCTGATCGAGACGCTGGTCGCGCTCGGCGCCGAGGTGCGCTGGGCCTCGTGCAACATCTTCTCGACCCAGGATCACGCGGCGGCCGCCGTCGTGGTCGGCAACGGAACGCCGGAGCAGCCCGCCGGGGTGCCCGTCTATGCCTGGAAGGGCGAGACGCTCGAGGAGTATTGGTGGTGCACCGAGCAGGCCTTGACCTGGGGCGGTGGCGACGGAAACACCGGGCCAAACATGATCCTCGACGACGGCGGAGACGCGACGCTGCTGGTGCACAAGGGGGTCGAGTACGAGGCCGCGGGCGCCGTCCCGGATCCCGCCGGCGCGGATTCGGAGGAGTTCCAGATCATCCTGCAGACGCTGACCAGGTCGCTCGGCGAGGATCCGCAGCGCTTCACCAAGATCGCCGCGCAAATCAAGGGCGTGACCGAGGAGACCACCACCGGCGTGCATCGGCTCTACCAGTTCGCCGAGCAGGGCAAGCTGCTGTTCCCGGCGATTAACGTCAACGACTCCGTGACGAAGTCGAAGTTCGACAACAAGTACGGATGCCGGCACTCGCTGATCGACGGGATCAACCGCGCCACCGACGTGCTGATCGGCGGCAAGGTGGCCGTGGTCTGCGGCTACGGCGACGTCGGCAAGGGTTGCGCGGAGTCACTGCGCGGCCAGGGCGCGCGTGTGGTCATCACCGAGATCGACCCGATCTGCGCGCTGCAGGCAGCGATGGACGGCTACCAGGTCGCCACGCTCGAGGACGTGCTGGACAGCGCCGACATCTTCATCACGTCGACCGGAAACAAGGACGTGATCACCGCCGGGCAGATGGCGCGGATGAAGCATCAGGCGATCGTGGGGAACATCGGCCACTTCGACAACGAGATCGACATGGCCGGCCTGGCCAAGCTCGAGGGCATCAGGCGCAACAACATCAAGCCGCAGGTCGATGAATGGATCTTCGCCGACGGGCACTCGATCATCGTGCTGTCCGAGGGGCGCCTGTTGAATCTGGGGAACGCAACCGGGCATCCCAGCTTCGTGATGTCGAACTCGTTCACCAACCAGGTGATGGCGCAGATCGAGCTCTACGGCAACGTCGACACCTACCAGAAGCAGGTCTACACGCTCTCAAAGCAGCTGGACGAGAAAGTCGCCCGGCTCCATCTCGGCGCGCTCGGGGTCAAGCTGACCGAGCTCACCCCCGAGCAGGCGGCCTACCTCGGCATCCCGGTCGAGGGCCCGTACAAGTCCGACCACTACCGCTACTAGTAGCGGCCGCGGACACCGCCCGGCGAAGTCCCGCACAGCGTCCATGCCCCGGGCCGCGATCCCGCCCCACGAGATCGCGGACCTGGGCCTTGCGCCCAGCGGGGCCGCCCGGATCGCCTGGGCGTCGGAGCAGATGCCGGTGCTGGCGCGCGTGCGCGAGCGCTGGCGGGCGGAGCGGCCCCTGGAAGGCATCCGCGTGGCCGCCTGCCTGCACGTGACGGCCGAAACGGCGAACCTGATCAGGACGCTGCACGCGGGCGGGGCGTCCTCGTCCCTGTGCTCCGCCAACCCGCTCTCCACCCAGGACGACGTCGCGGCGGCCCTCGTCTACGACGACGGAGTCGAGGTCCGAGCCATCCACGGCGAGGATCTCGACACCTACGGCGCCCACCTGCGAACGCTGATCGAGGGGGCCCCGCAGGTCACCATCGACGACGGGGCCGATCTGCTCGTCCTGGCCCACGAGCTCGGCGGCGAGGCGCTCGCGCCGCTGATCGGCGGAACCGAGGAGACCACGACCGGGCTGGTCCGGCTGCGGCGCCTGGAGGAGCAGGGCCGGCTCCTGCGTCCGGTACTGGCCGTCAACGAGGCCCGGACCGAACGTGCGCTGAACGACCGCCACGGGACCGGCCAGTCCGCCCTGGACGGCATCGTCCGCGCCAGCAACGTGCTGCTGGCCGGGCACACCCTGGTCGTGGTGGGCTACGGGTGGGCCGGTCTGGGCATCGCCGAGCGCGCCCGCGGCGCCGGGGCGGCGGTGATCGTCTGCGAGGTCGACCCACTGCGGGCGCTCGAGGCGCGGATGGCGGGCTACGAGGTGATGCCGGCACTGCAGGCGGCCGAGCGCGGAGACGTGTTCGTGACCGTGACCGGATCTCGCCGGGTGCTCCGCGGCGAGCACTTCCAGCGGATGAAGGACGGCGCGCTGCTGGCCAACGCCGGGCACTTCGACGTCGAGCTCGATCTCGAGGAGCTGAGTGCCCTGGCCACCCAGGAGGTTCGTGACGTGCGGCCGCTCGTACAGCAATACGTGCTGGAGGACGGGCGGCGCCTGAATCTCCTGGCCCGCGGCCGGGTGGTCAACCTCGCCGCCGCCGAGGGGCATCCGGCCGCGGTGATGGACGTGTCGTTCGCGCTTCAGGCCCTGAGCGTCGAGGCGCTGGTCCTGGACGGTGGCAGAACTCTGCTCGCCGGCGTGCACGCGGTGCCGGACGGGATCGACCGCGAGGTAGGTCGCCTGAAGCTGGCCGCGCTCGGCGTCGAGATCGACGATCCGACGCCGGAGCAGGCCGACTATCGCGAATCTTGGGGTTAGGGCTGGTCGCCCGGGGGGCGCCCAGCCTGGCGGAATTCGCTGGCGCGAATCCCGGGGGCGAATCCCGGGGCGCGTGGCAAACGTCCCCGCACTCTGAGAGCATCCGCGGATGCCAGCCCCTCGCGCTCCCCGGTTGCTACGGGGTGGGATTGACCTCGGCGGGACCAAGATCGAGGCGATCATCGTTGACTCCAAGCACAAGGTGCTCGGTCAGGCGCGGCGACCGACGCCGACCGAGGGCGGACCGGATGACGTCGCCGCCGAGCTGATCGGGACGATCGGGGAGGCGGCCAAGGCAGCCGGGGTCGCCACCGCCGACTTGAGCGGCTGCGGGATCGGCTCCCCCGGTTCGGTCGATGCGGCTCGGGGGACGGTGTCCAGCGCGCGCAACCTTCCGGGCTGGGAGGGCACCTTCGAGCTCGGATCGGTGCTGTCGAAGCAGCTGAAGACCGAGGTGTTCGTCGGCAACGACGTCAGCGTGGCCACCGAGGCCGAGTTCGAGCTCGGTGCCGGCCGCCCCTATCAGTCCGTGCTCGGGGTGTTCTGGGGCACCGGCGTCGGCGGCGGTCTGATCCTCGACGGGAAGTCCTGGCACGGCCGCGGGGGTGCGGGAGAGATCGGCCACATGGTGATCAAGCGGGGCGGCGCTCGCTGCCCGTGCGGACGCCGGGGCTGCATGGAGGCGTATGCGGGCCGCGCCGCGATGGAAGCGCGGGCTCGGCGGCTGGTCAAGAAGGGAGCCAAGACCAACCTCTTCAAGCTGATGGAGGATCGCGGGCGCACGCGGCTGACCAGCTCGATCTGGTGGCACGCGCTGCAGGCCCACGACAAGCTGACCATGAAGCTGATCGATCGGGCGGTGGAGGCTCTCGGCGCGGGTGTCGCCTCGGCGGTCAATCTGCTCGACGTGGAGGCGGTGGTGATCGGCGGCGGGTTGGGCGTCCGGTTCGGCGACGAATACGTGAGGAAGATCGCGGTGGCGATGCGACCGCACCTGTTCAACGACCAGCGCCCACCCGACGTGCACGTCGCCGCTCTTGGTGATCTCGGAGGCGCGCTGGGCGCCGCGCTGCTCGTCGCCGCCACTCGCGGCTGAACACACAGCGTCGATCGCCGGCGCCCGCGGAATGAGCGCGATCTGGCAAGCGCGTCACGATCCCGCCAACTGTGTAAGCATGAGCAACGCGGCGCGGGGGCGCGGAGACGGAGGAGAGGACTCAGATCGGTACCACTGCCCCGGAAGTCACGGGAACTCAACCCCATGAGAGGGCTGGTTTCGGGCGCCCGCGCGGGCCCAGCCTGGCGGCCCGGTTCGCCGGCCTCGGCGCGCTGGCCATTGCGATCGCGCTGGTGGCCGTCGTCGTGCTGGCGAACGGCTCCTCCTACACGCTGCGCCTGACCTTCGCTGACGCCAGCGGGCTGGTCACGGGCGACGACGTCCTCATCGGTCCGGCCAGGGTCGGCTCGATCCAGTCGATCGGGCTGACGCCGAACGGCGCCGCGACCGTGGTGATCGGCCTGCACTCCGATGCGGCGCCGATGCCCCAGGGCACAGTCGCCCACATCTACGAGAACTCGCTGTCGGGCATCGCCAACCACTACGTCGCGCTCCAGCCGGGGCCGAGCTCCGCACCCCCGATCCACTCGGGCGGGACGATCGGTCAGGACCACGCGTACGCGGAAGTGAGCCTGGACCAGGTGTTCGACGCGCTCGATCCGCTGACTCGAGTCGGGATCAGGGGCCTGATCCGCGGCGAGGGGGCCAGCATCCAAGGCCACGCGCAGGCGGCGAACCGAACGCTCCAGTACCTCGCCCCGGCGCTGTCGAGCACCAGCAACGTGACGGCCGAGCTCGCACGCAGCGAGCCTGCCTTCGACGGGCTGCTGGTACAGGGCGCGCGGACGGTGCAGGCGCTGGCTTCGCGGGGCGCGCAGCTCACCGAGCTGGTGGCCAACACGAACGCCACGGCGACGGCGATCGCCAACCAGAGCCAGGCCCTGGAGTCGGCGCTGTCGCTGCTGCCAGGCGCCCTCAACCATTCGACCCGGACCTTCGCCGGGCTGCGCAGCACGCTCGACGCGCTCGACCCGTTCGTGCAGGCATCGAAGCCGGCCAGCCGCCGACTCCGGCCCTTCAGCGTCGCCTTGCGCCAGTTCGCGCAAGCGTCGATCCCCACCGTCGGCCAGCTCAGCGCGCTGATCCACGGCACCCCGGGGAGCGGCGACCTGACCCAGCTGCTGCTGCGGACGCCGGCGCTGGCGAAGCTGGCCACCGCCGCGTTCCCTCGCCTGATCCGCTCGCTGAACACGTCTCAGCCCCAGCTCGACTATCTGCGCGAGTACGCCCCCGACGTGGTGGCATCGCTGACCAACCTCGGGCAGGCCGGCGCCTACTACGACGCCAACGGTCACTACACCCGTACGCAGCCGGTGTTCGGCACGTTCGGGCTGAACGGCGTGAACCAGCTGGTTCCGCAGCTGCCGTCGGCTCGTTATAACGGCCTGCAGGTCGTCCACGGCCGCTGTCCGGGCGGTGCCGTCCAGCCCCCGCCTGACGGATCTGCGCCGGCACGGGTCCCGGGCTGCAACCCCGCAAGCACCCCTCCGGGCCCATGAGGCGCCTCGGGGTGATCCTCGTCGTGTTCGCCGCCACCGTGGCTGCCGCGGTAGCCGGCGCCGGCTCCTCCCGCGGCGCCGGCAGCCCCTATCTCGTCCGGGCGATCTTCGACGACGCAGCCTTCGCCGTGCCGGGAGAGGACGTCCGGATCGCCGGGGCGACGATCGGCTCGATCAAGTCGCTGGCCGTGACCCCGGACAAGAAGGCCGCGGTCACGATCGAGATCGACAACCGCGCCTTCACGCCCTTCCACGCCGACGCCACCTGCGCGATCCGGCCGCAGTCGCTGATCGCCGAGCGCTACATCGACTGCGAGCCGGGGACAGCGCGGAACCCGGCGCTGGCCAGGATCGACCACGGCGATGGGGCCGGCTCGTATGTCCTGCCGGTGTCCCAGACGGTCTCGCCGATCGACTCCGACATCGTCCAGAACATCTCGCAGGAGCCGATCCGCCAGCGGCTGTCGATCATTTTGGACGAGCTCGGGACCGGCCTGGCGGCGCGCGGCTCGGACCTGAACGCAGTGATCCACCGCGCGAACCCGTCGCTCGGCTACACCGACAAGGTGTTCAAGATCCTGGCTCGGCAGAACAAGGTTCTGGCTCAGCTGGCCCGGGACGGTGACGCCGTGCTCGCGCCCTTGGCCCGCGCGCGCCAGCAGATCGCCGGCTTCATCGTGCAGGCCAACACCGCGGGGGTGGCCAGCGCGCAGCGGGCGGCCGACATCTCGCGCTCGTTCCAGCTGCTCCCATCGTTCCTGCGCCAGCTGCGTCCGCTGATGGTCCAGCTGGGACGCCTGGCGAATCAGGGCACGCCGCTGATGGCCTCGCTGGGGCAGAGCGCGCTGGCCATCGACCGGCAGTTCGCCAACCTGATCCCGTTCGCCAAGGCCGCCCGGCCGGCCCTGATCGCGCTGGGCAACTCGGCGGCGCAGTCCCAGCCGGCGTTCATCGCCACCCAGCCGCTGGCCACCCGCCTGAAGAAACTCGGCGGCCAGGCGGTGCCGGCGTCGTCGCTGCTGGACCGCCTGACCGCCAGCCTCGACAGCACGGGGGCGATCGAGGACCTGATGAGCGTCCTGTTCAACGGCACCGGCGCCTCGAACGGGTTCGACAGCTTCGGACATTACGTCCGCGCCGAGCCCCAGGTCGGTGGGTGCACCTCCTACAAGAAGAAGTCGGTGCCCGGCTGCTCGGCGAACTTCGGCGGGCTGGGCGCGAGCGCGGCGGTGGCGTCGGCTCTCACGCCGCTCGCTCCGCTGCCGGCTGCCGCGGGCGCGTCGGGGTCGGTCGGCGCTCGGGCGGCGACCCCGGGCGGCGCTCAGGCGGCGACCCCGGGCGGCTCTCGGGCGGCGACCCCGGGCGGCTCTCGGGCGGCGACCCCGGGCGGCGCTCAGGCGGCGAATCCGGCCGGCGCTCAGGCGGGCACACCTGCCGGCGGCGCTCTGGCGGGTAGCACCGCCGGCGGCAAGAGTCGCTCGGCTCTGACGGGACTCCTGCGCTACCTGATCGGAAACGGGCGATGAGCATCCGCCGCCGCAACCAGGGCCCGCTAGGCAATCCGATTCTCGTCGGCGCGCTGACCGTCCTGGCCGTGATCATCGCGGTCACGCTGGCCTTCCAGGCCAACAATGGCCTGCCGTTCGTACCCCGCTACACGCTGCATGTCCAGGTGCGCAACGCGGAGGAGCTGACCCGGGGCGCCGAGGTCCACATGGGTGGTTCGCTGGTCGGCGCGGTGATCAAGGTCGATGGCGCCCGGGATCGAGCCGGCGTGCCGATAGCGGTGCTCGACGTGAAGCTGAACAAGAACGTGCAGCCACTGCCGGTCGATACGCACTTCACGATCCGGCTGAAGGGCGCGATCGGCCTCAAGTTCCTCGATGTCTCGCTCGGCCACTCGCCGCAGAGTTGGCATGACGGGGCGACCGTGCCGCTCGGGCACACCGGCACCGAGGTCGATCTCGACCAGCTGCTGTCGATGTTCAACCCTCCGACGCGCACGGGCGTCGCGGCCTCCACCAGCGGGTTCAGCGACGCGGTGGCCGGCCGCGGAAGCACGATCAACGATGCGATCGGCGCGTTCGTTCCGTTGGTCACCGATCTGGGCCCCGTGATGCGCAACCTGTCCTCGAGCCGGACCGACCTCGGCGGCTTCTTCCGCGGACTCGGCGCGTTCACCAAGGCGCTGGTTCCGGTAGCCCAAGATCAGGCTGATCTGTACACCAATCTCAACACGACCTTCGCGGCGTTCGCGCGGGTGGCCTACCCATACCTGCAGAACTGGATCTCGGACACTCCGCCCGCCTTCCAATCCGTGATCGCCGACAGCCCGCGCGAGCAGGCGTTCGCCGCCGACACGGCCGCCCTGTTCGCCGATCTGCGCCCCGGCTTCGCCACGCTTCCGGTCAGCGCGCCAATCCTGGCCGACGCGTTTGCGGCAGGAACGCGAAACCTGCCGGGAACGATCGCTCTCGACCGCCGGACGACCAGCCTGGCCCGGACGCTGGCTCGGTTTGGGAGAGACCCGGCGGTCAGCGGCGGCCTCGACCGAGTCAAGCTGACCCTGCACAGCCTGATCTCGCCGCTCAGGTTCCTGACGCCGGCGCAGGCAACCTGCAACTACGTGACGCTGTTCCTGCGCAACATCGCCAGCACGCTGGGTGAGCAGGTCGGCACCGGCACGGCGCTCAGGTTCAACCTGGTGGCGATCGACGACATCCCGGGGAGCGAGAGCGTCCCGTCGAGCGTGCCGTATCTGAAGCCCGACACCAGCAGCAACGACGAGCACGGCCCTCTTCACGTCAACCCGTACCCGAACACCGATGCGCCGGGCCAGACGGCGGAATGTGCCGCCGGCAACGAGCCCTACTCGGGCGCACAGGCGCTGATCGGAAATCCTCCGGGGAACGTCGGGCTGCACACGGAGACCACCAAGCGGGCCGGATCGTGAGACGCCACAAGCCCCGGATCTCCAATGCCGTGGCGTCCGTGATCGCGATCGTGGTCATCGCCGTCGCCTGCTACGCCGTGTTCGGCGGGTCGCTGCCGTTCAAGTCCTCGCCGTTCGTGCTGAAGGCGATGTTCACCGGCAACACCGATCTCCATATCCCATCTCCGGTGCGGATCGCGGGCGTCGAGGTCGGCCTGGTGACCAGCGTGCAGCGCGTGGCCGGCAGCCCCGACGCGGGGCTGGTGACCATGGACATCAACCCCAACGGGTTGCCGGTCCACGCCGACGCCACCGCGAGCATCCGCTCGCGGATCTTCCTCGAGGGCAACTTCTACGTCGACCTGCATCCCGGCACGCCAAGCGCGCCGAGCCTGCACTCGGGCTCGGTGCTCCCGGCGGCGAACACCGGCGGTCCGGTCCAGCTCGATCGGATCCTGTCCGCGCTGAACTCCGACACCCGGGCAAACCTCCAGACGCTGCTCCGCGGTCTCGGCGCGTCGCTGAACGGCGCGCCAACCCCCGCGGAGGACGCCAGCCAGGACCCGGCCGTGCGCGGACTCACCGGGGCCCAGGGCCTGAACCTGTCGCTGAAGTACTCGGCGAAGGCGTTTGAGGCCTCCTCGATCGTCAACCAGGCCCTACTCGGAGAGCGACCCCACGACCTGTCCGGCGTAATTCAGGGCAACCAGCGGGTGTTCCGCGGGCTCGGAGCCAGCCCGAGCGCGCTCGGCAGCCTGATCACCACGTTCAACGCGACCATGGCCACGCTCGCATCCCGTTCGCAGGCCCTGAGCCAGACGATCGCGGTGCTGCCTCCACTGCTGCGCAACACCAACGCTTCCGACACCGCTCTCGACGCGTCGTTCGCTCCGACTCAGGCATTCGCTCGCCAGATCCTGCCCGGGCTCCACCAGCTCGACCCGACGATCGGCGCGGCGCTGCCCTGGCTGGCCCAGTCCACCGCGCTGGCCTCGCCCAGCGAGCTCGGAGGGCTGCTGAGCGACCTGACGCCCACGGTGCAGCGAACCGCGCAGACGATCAGCGAGACTCGGCAGCTGGTCGGCACCTCGGATCAGCTGACGCGGTGCTTCCTGCGCGACATCACCCCGACGGGTAACGAGGTCATCCACGACTCATCGAACCCAACCGGCGAGCGCGTCTATCAGGATCTCTTCCAGAGCGCGGTCGGCATCGCCGGCGCATCCCAGAACTTCGACGGCAACGGCCGCTACGTGCGATCGTCGGCGGGCGGTGGAGGCATCCGGGGCCAGACGCCGACCGTGCCCCAGAACGGGCCGTTGTACGGCAACTTCGTGCTATCGCCGCTCGGGACGCGCCCGGCCTGGACCGGCACCGCGCCTCCGCTGCGGCGCGACGTCCCCTGCTTCCGCAATGCGGCGCCGAACCTCAACGCAGCCGCGACGGGGGCCGGGCCGTGAAACGCGCGATCCGGGTCCACCGCACCGACTTCCTGGCGATCGTGTCGCTGTTCGCGCTTGCGCTGCTGACCGTCGGGTACGTGCTCGAGCACCAGCCCGCGTTCACGTTCGGTCAGAACTACTACACGGTCCGGGCGGAATTCCAGACCGGGTCCGCGGTCACCGCGGGTCAGGGGCAGGCGGTGACCGTCGCCGGAGTGGAGGTGGGGCTGATCGGCGGCATCAGGCTGCAGAACGGGCGCGCGGTGGTGACCATGAACATCTTCAAGAAGTACGCGCCGATCTATCGCGACGCGACGGTGCTGCTGCGCCCGCGAACCCCGCTGAAGGACATGTATCTGGCCCTCGATCCTGGGACGCGCGCAGCCGGGGCGGTGCCCAGCGGGGGCGAGCTGAGCGCCGCCAGCACAGCTCCGGACATCGACGTCGACCAGATCCTCTCATCGCTCGACGTGGACACTCGGAACTACCTGTTGTTGCTGCTCTCAGGCGGCGCACAGGCGTTCCGTGACCCTGGGTCGGCGGTGGCCAACTCGGGGCCCCCGGCGCTGGCCACCTCGGGTAACAGCCCGTCGTTCGACGCCCCGAGCCCGGCGGCCGTCGCCGCGCTACGCGGCACGTTCAAGCGCTTCGCCCCACTGAACCGCGAAACCGCCTCGTTGACCACGCTGCTGGCGCAGCGCAACCAGAACATCCGCCGCTCGATCCACAACCTGAACCAGGTGGTTAGTACGGTGGGCGCCGTCGATGGCCAGCTGGCTTCGCTGATCCGGGCCTCGAACACCAACTTCACCGCGATCTCCTCCCAGGACGCCAACCTGCAGGCGGGGTTGACGCTCCTGCCCGGGACCCTGCAGCAGACGACCCAGACGCTCGGCGCGGTACGCGCCTTTGCCAACCAGAGCGCCCCGGCGCTGCAACATCTGCTCCCGTTCGCCCGCGAGCTGTCGCCCGCCCTTCAGGCCTCCCGACCCCTGTTCCGGGACACCACGGCACCGATTCGCGACCAGCTGCGGCCGTTCTCGGTCGCGGTACAGCCCCTGGCTCGGACGCTGCGGCCGGCGTCGGCGAGCCTCGCCAAGGCAACTCCGGCGCTGACGCGGACGATCGGGGTGCTCAACTCGCTGTTCAACACGCTCGCCTACAAGTCGCCAGGAGCGCAGAGCTACCTGTTCTGGGGCTCCTGGCTGAGCCACATCGCCGCCAGCCTGACCGCCACGCAGGACGCCCACGGCCCGATCGTGCGCGGCGTGTTCGTCGCCACCTGCTCGGGGCTCCAGCTGTTCGAGGTCGTGCTCACGAAGTCCTCCGCGGCGCTGGGTCCGCTGGTCACGCTGCTGAACGCCCCCGACTGGAGCCAGATCAAGTCGCGCTTCTGCCCGACGATCGTGAGCGGATGAACAAGCAAGCCCCCAGCCCGGCTCGCCTGCTGACGATGGTCGCGTTCGCGGCATCGTGCATCGGCCTGCTGATGTTCCTGTGGATCTCGTTCGGGGGCTCGGTTCCGCTCGTGCCCGAGGGCTATCGGTTCAACGTCGAGTTCCCCCAGGCGGTCCAGCTCGGCGCCCAGGCAGACGTGCGAATCGCCGGGGTGAGCGTGGGCAGCGTCGTCTCGGTCGGTCTTGACCGCCGGACCGGGCTCAACCATGCCGTGATCCAGATCGAGCACCGCTTCGCGCCCAGGCCGGCCGATACGCGCGCCATCCTGCGCCAGAAATCGCTGCTGGGGGAAACCTACGTGGAGCTGTCGATGGGAACCAGGCGCGGACCGTTCGTCCCCGACGGCGGCACGCTGCCGGAGGCCCAGGTCGCGCCGACGGTGCAGCTGGACCAGATCCTCTCGGCGTTCGACCCGACGACCCGGAAGGCATTCGAGACCTGGATGCAGCAGGACGGCATCGCGTTCACCAATCGTGGCGAGGATTTCAACCAGGCGCTGGGGGAGCTCTACCCGTTCGCGACGAACATCGAGTCGGTCCTCACGGTTCTGAGGCGCGACGGTGCGGCGACGAGAACGCTGCTGCACGATGGCGGCCAGGTGTTCTCGGCCCTCGGCCAGTCGTCGTCACAGCTGCAGGGCTTCGTCCGCAACGGCAACCGCCTGTTCGCCGCCACCGCGGCCCGCGACGTCGCACTGGCTAATGCGATCCGGGCGTTCCCGGGCTTCCTGGTGGCCACCCGCCAGACGATCGATCGGGTGGACCGCTTCGCGGTCACCGCCAAGCCCCTGATCGACGAGCTGCGACCCGCCGCGGTCCAGCTCAGCCCGGCCCTGCAGGCCAGCGCGGTACTGGCGCCCGAGCTGCGCAACGTCCTGACCTACATCGGGCCACTGACTGCCGCCTCCCGCCGCGGCGTCCCCGCCTTCGAGCAGTTCCTCAACGTCACCGTGCCGCTGCTGCGCCGCCTGAAGCCCTATCTCGGCGGACTCGTCCCGGTGGTCAACTACATAAACGTCTACCGGCGCGAGGTGGCAGCGTTCTTCGCCAACAGCACGGCGACCACGCAGGCGACAGCGCTGAACATCACCTCGACCAAGCTGCTGCACTACCTGCGGATCTCCAACCCCGTCAATCCGGAGACGGTCGCCGCCTACAGCCACCGCATCTCGAGCAATCGCGGCAACCCATATATGGCGCCCGGTGGATACGCCGGACTCCTGCACGGCCTGTCGGTGTTCGACGGTGCGCTCTGCACCGGCACCGCACAGCCGACCATCGGCTCGACGATAAGCAGTACCCTTGCGGCGATTTTGCGGTCAACCTTCTACACGCCCACGCCGGGCGGTCCGCCTTGCAAGCCGCAGGCGCCGCTCGGTCTGGCGACCACCGGCCAGCCGCAAGCCTTCCCACAACTTCAACCCCTGCCATGAGCGGCCGGCTCGGTGCGCAGAACACCCACCCCAAAGCCCCAAAGGAGGGGAAACGTTTGAAACGCATCATCATCATCGGCACGGCCTTTGCCGTGCTGATAGGCGCCAGCGTGGCTTACGCAGCGCTCAACACCTACACCGCAAAGCTCACGTTCTCGAGCAAGGCGGGCAGCAAGAAGAAGCCCGTGCCGATCAGCCTGACCGAGACGCTGACGGCGGACAACGCCACTGCCGGAAGCCGTGCCGCTCCGCTGATCAACATCAAGACCACCATGTACGGGGTGGTGTCGGACTCGAAGGATTTCCCGACCTGCAGCTTCAACACGATCCTCAAGGGACCCAAGTTCAACACGAACTGCCCGGCGAAGTCCCAGGTGGCCAGTGGGAAGGTCAATTCTCTGCTCGGACCGACCGACCTCAGCCAGGGCGGTGGCCCCTGCAACCCGGGCCTGACCGTCTACAACGCCGGCAAGGGCAAGCTGTGGTTCTTCTTCACCGCTGTCGGGACGCAGTGCGGCCAGCTCCACACCGGCTCCACGCAGCCGTACCCGGGAACGGCCAAGCAGGTCGGTAAGAACCTCGTCGTCAATGTGCCGCTGCCGCCGTTCGTATCGACCGCGGTCGCGGGGCAGACGGGCGTCTACGGGTCGCTGATCAAGCAGGTCCTGACGTTCAAGAAGCTGACCGCCAAGGTCAAGGGCAAGACCGTCGGCTTCCTGTCGTCGGTTGGCTGCAAGGGTAAGAGCCGCCCCTACTCGGTCGCGTACACCGCGACGAACGGAAGCACGAAGGAGACCAAGACCGTCAACGGCGCAGCCAAGTGCTGAGCCGCTGAAGCGATGACGCCTGCCGGCGCCGCGGACATCCGCGGCGTCGGCGGCGGCGTCGGCTCAGGCGATTTCGTAGCGTTCGGAGCGCTGTTCGTCGCGCTCGGTCTCGTCGAGCATCCGGACGAACAGGTAGACGAGCGCGGTGCCCATCACGATCGACTGCTCGAGCGCCATCAGCAGGCCCGCCATCGACTGGTCCTCCTGGGCGGTGAGGCCCCAGTAGTGGTGATGGTGCTCGTAGAAGGGATAGATGGCGTGCGGGGCGAAGGCCAGCGCGATCCCCAGGACGCCAACCAGGAGCTTGGTGCTGACCATGTAGGCGATCGGACCGAGGCCGCCGAGGCGCATCCGGTTGCGGATCGGCGAGAGCAGGTGCCACCAGTAGAGGCCGCCCGCGAGGGCGAAGCAGACGTGCTCGAGCGCGTGGACGTTCTGGTTGCGCAGGGCGCTGTCGTACATGGCCGGGATGTGCCATAGCCACATCAGCCCGGCATAGGCCAGGACCGCGAAGGCCGGGTGGGCGAACCAGCCGGCGCGGCGCTCGACCGCGTGCAGCCGCCGCGTGACCGGGCGCAGGATCCCCTTGCTCAATCCGAGGATCATCAGGATCGGCGCGATGTCGAGCACGAGGATGTGCTGGACCATGTGCATCACCATCAGCTGCTCACCGAGGACGTCGACCGGCGAGACGAGCGCGACGAGCACCGCGAGCAGGCCGCTGAAGAACAGCGTCAGGCGCCCGAAGCCCGGCGGATGTGGCTCGCCGGTGGCGCGCGCACGCTTCCAGAACCTGACGTAGAGCAGTCCGATGGCCAGGACGCCGAGCAGCACGCTGGGCTCGAACGACCACGTGATCCGGGGAGCCACGTCAGTAGTTTCTCGCATCGACAAATCTCCGGTTGCGGATTAACCTGGATGGCTCCAAGCACGAGCAAGGAGGTCGGCCGATGCGCATCGAGGTCAAGGGCCGAAATCTGCCGGTGTCAGACGATCTGCGGGAGCACGTCACCAAGCGCTTCCGGAAGGTGTCTCGCCAGGTCTCGGAGCTCGCCGAGCTCGAGGTAGAGCTGCACGAGGAGCGCAACCCGGCGATCGCGGACTCGCAGATCGCCGAGGCGACGCTCCACCTGAAGGGGGTCACCCTCCGCGCCCGAAACGCCTCGGGTGACCTGGTCCATTCGATCAACCTGGTCAGCGACGAAATCTCGGTCCAGGTCAAGCGCCACCGCGACAAGCGGCGCAAGCGGCGCGAGGCCCGCGCGGCCGAACCGCCGCCGGTCGCCCCGACGGCTGTCGAACTGCCGGGTGACGTCTCTCCTGCGGCCTAGCCCGCGCTCGAGGTGCCGGGGCCGCGGGGTGCTCGCGGCCCTGGTAGCCGGGAGCGCCCTGGTCCTGGCGATGCTGGTCGGGGCGGGCTCCGCCTTCGGTGCGCCCGGGCTCCGGGTCCGGGGCACCAGGCTGCTCGACGGCCGCGGTGCCGGTCACGTCGTGGCGCTGCGCGGGGTCAATCGCTCCGGCCTGGAGTATGCGTGCATCGGAGGATGGGGGTTCTTCGACAGTCCTCACCCGCACCGGATCGACGATCCGGCGATGATCGCCGCGATCAAGAGCTGGGACGTCGACGTCGTCAGGGTTCCGCTGAACGAGGACTGCTGGCTCGGCGTCAACGCGCCGGGCCCGACCTCGGGGCCGGCGTATCGCAGGATCGTCGCTCGGTACGTGCGCGCCCTGAACGCCGCGCACATGTACGTGGTGCTCGATCTCCACTGGGCGGCGCCCGGCTCGGTCACGGCCGACAAACAGTTGCCGATGCCCGATCGCGACCATTCCGCGCGCTTCTGGCGATCGGTCGGCTCGACGTTCAAGCGCGACCACGAGCTGCTCTTCGATCTGTACAACGAGCCGTTCGGAGTCGGCTGGGGATGCTGGCTGCGCGGCTGCCGGATCCCCGCCACCGGCGGCACCCCCGCCTACCGGGCCGCCGGAATGCAGTCGCTCGTGAACGCGGTCCGCTCGGCCGGCGCGCGCCAGCCGCTGCTGCTGGGCGGCATCGACTACGCCTCGGACGTCTCGGGCTGGCTGGCCCACGAGCCCCACGACCCGCTGCATCAGCTGATCGCCGCCCAGCACAACTACGGCGGGCTCAGCCCCTGCGACACGGCCTGCCGCGGGGCGATCGTGGCCACCCATCGCCGCGCTCCGCTGATCTTCGGCGAGCTCGGCGAGACCGACTGTCAGCACGGCTACATCGATCCGATGATGAGGTTCGCCGACCGGCAGGGGATCGGCTATCTCGGCTGGACCTGGGACGCCACTGATCTGGGCTGGAGCTGCACCGCCGGACCGTCTCTGATCCAGAGCTACGACGGCACCCCGACCGGTTTCGGGATCGGTTTTCGGGACCACCTGAGGACGCTCGGAGTCGCAGCTCGGCCCTGAGACCACTGCTACGCTAAGACGCATGTCGTTCCTGGACCGCGCGCTACGCATGGGCGAAGCGAAGAAGTTCAAGTCCTACGAGCAACGGGTCGGGCGGATCAACGGCTACGAGGAAGAACTCGAGCATTCCACCGACGCGGAGCTGCGTGAGGCCGCCGACGAGCTGCGTGAACGCGCTCGCGCCGGAGAGAGCCTGGACGATCTGCTCTACGAGTGCTTCGCGCTGGTCCGCGAGGCCGGCAAGCGCTCGATGGGCATGCGTCACTTCGACGTTCAGCTGATCGGCGGGATGGTGCTCCACGACGGGTCGATCGCCGAGATGAAGACCGGCGAGGGCAAGACCCTGACCGCCACGCTGGCGGTCGTGCTGAACTCGCTGGGCGGCCGCGGTGTCCACGTGGTCACCGTCAACGACTACCTCGCCCGCCGAGACGCGCTGTGGATGAAGCCGCTCTACGACATGCTCGGCGTGAGCATCGGGATCCTGCAGAACATGCAGCCCTACGAGGAGAAACGGGCCGCCTACGCGGCGGACGTCACCTACGGCACGAACTCGGAGTTCGGCTTCGACTACCTGCGCGACAACATGGCCACAACGCTGGAGGAGAAGGTTCAGCACGGCGGCCGGCCGAAGCCCGAAGAGGGCCAGTCGCCCTACCACACCTTCGCCATCGTCGACGAAGTCGACAACATCCTGATCGACGAGGCCCGCACCCCGCTGATCATCTCCGGGGCGCCCGAGCAGGCCGCGGACTTCTACGACAAGTTCGCCAAGCTGGCCCCCAAGATGGTGTCGGGCAAGACGCCCGAGGGCATGGACCCGAGAATGAAGAAGGAGTTCGTCGCCGACTTCGACTACGAGTTCGAGGAGAAGCACAAAACGGTCGCGGTCTCCGAGCGGGGCGTCGCCAAGGCCGAGCGCTTCCTGCGGATCGACCACCTCTACCGTGCCGAGAACGGCCATCTGGTCAACCACCTGATCCAGGCGCTGAAGGCCGAGTCGCTGTATAGCCGGGACGTCGATTACGCGGTGATCGACGGCGAGGTCAAGATCATCGACGAGTTCACCGGCCGGATCCTCGAGGGCCGCCGTTGGTCAGAAGGTCTGCACCAGGCGATCGAGGCGAAGGAGGGCGTACGCGTCCAGGAGGAGAACCAGACCCTCGCCACGATCACGCTTCAGAACTACTTCCGCATGTACGACAAGCTCGCCGGCATGACCGGGACGGCGCTGACCGAGGCGACCGAGTTCATGAAGATCTACAAGCTCCCGGTCGTCCAGATCCCCACCAACCAGCCGATGATCCGCGCCGACCGCAACGACCAGGTCTACAAGACCAAGGACGGAAAGTGGGCGGCCGTGGCCAAGGAGATCGAGACGCGGCACGCGGGCGGCCAGCCGGTGCTCGTGGGGACGATTTCGGTCGAGGTCTCCGAGCTCCTGTCCGGTGAATTGACCAAGCGTGGCATCAAGCACGAGGTGCTCAACGCGAAGCCGGAGTACGCCGAGCGGGAGGGCGCGATCATCGCCGAGGCGGGAGCCCCCGGTGCGGTCACGATCGCCACCAACATGGCCGGCCGCGGCGTCGACATCAAGCTTGGCGGCAACGCCGAGCACCTGACCCAGCTCGAGCTGGCCAAGCTCGGCCTGCAGCCGGGAAACCCCGACTACGACGAGCACTACGCGAAGGTCCTGCCCGAGATCGAACGGCGGATCGAGGGCACGCGCGAGCAGGTGCTCGAGTCCGGCGGCCTGTTCATCATCGGCACCGAGCGGCACGAGTCCCGGCGGATCGACAACCAGCTCCGCGGGCGCTCCGGACGCCAGGGCGATCCGGGTGAATCGCGGTTCTTCCTCTCGGCCCAGGACGATCTGGTGCGACTGTTCGCCGGGGAGCGGATCTACAAGATCCTGGACAAGCTGGGCACGCTCGACGACGAGGGCAACGAGGAGCCGATCGAGGCCGGAATGCTCTCCAAGCAGATCGAGAAGGCCCAGAAGAAGGTCGAGGAGCAGCACTTCCTCATGCGCAAGCACACGCTCGAGTACGACGACGTGCTCAACCAGCAGCGCGAGGTGATCTACACCTATCGCGACGAGGTGCTCGAGGGCCGCGACATGTCGGACGCCGCGCGCGGGGAAGTCGTCGGATTGATCCAGCGGCTGGTGGAGGAATACACCGCCGGAGACTTCGTCGAGGACTGGGACGTCGAAGGACTGCTCAGGCGGGTGGAGGAGATCTTCACGCCGAGCGAGACGATCACCGACATCGACCCCGACCGCGTCGACCGCGAGGACCTCACCCTGCGGCTCGAGGAGGAGGCGCTGGCCCAGTACGACCGCCGAGAGCAGGAGCTCGGCGGTGAGCTGATGCGAGCGCTGGAACGGTTCCTGCTGCTTCAGATCATCGACCAGCGCTGGCGCGAGCACCTCTATGACATGGACTACCTCCGTGAGGGCATCCATCTGCGTGGGTTCGCCCAGATCGAGCCGCTGGTGGCCTACAAGAACGAGGCATTCGAGCTCTTCCGCGACCTGATGAACAGCGTCTGGGGCGACTTCGCCCGGATGATCTTCCACGTCGAGGTCACAGTCGAGGACGAGGACCGCAGCGGTGCCATCCCGGCCCCGATCCCTCAGCGACGTCCGAGTGGGGCGGCGAGTTCAGCCACCGGAGGCGGTCGCGTGACCTATTCGGGGGGAACCTCGGCCGGTCAGAGCGCGGTGGCGATGGCGGCGGCCACGGCCGGCGCCGCCGAGGAGGATCTCCAGGAGCCACTACCACCTCCGGTGGAGCAGCGCAGGCTCGACGACGCCGACCAGATCGGCCGCAACGACCCATGCTGGTGCGGATCGGGCAAGAAGTTCAAGAAGTGCCACGGCGCCTGAGCCGTGTCCGACTCACCCGCCTACCGCGTCTCTGATCAGCAGCGCGAGCAGGCGGCCTCGGAGATCCGCGAGCACTTCGCCGCGGGCCGGTTGACCGAGGAGGAGATGAGCGATCGGCTCGGCGCCGCCTACCGGGCCAAGACCGACCAGGAGCTGAGCGCGATCCGCGCCGATCTGCCGATGCTCCCGGCCACCCCCGCCCAGCAGAAGGCCGAGATCGCCCAGCGCCGGGCCCATCTGCAGCGACGGCTCCTGCAGCAGACCGGGGGAGGAGTGGGCGCCTTCCTGGTCTGCGCGGCGATCTGGCTCAGCTCGGGAGCCCACGGGCAGTTCTGGCCGATCTGGATCGCGATCGTGGTGCTGCTGCCGCTGCTCCGAGGCGCTTGGCAGCTGTACGGTCCCGCGCCGGAGTTCGAGAAGGTCGAGCAGAGCCTCGCGCGGAGGGAGCGCGAGCGCGAGCGGCACCGCGAACGCGCGCTCGAGCAGCGCGGCGGACGTCACGGCCGGCACGGGCGCCGCCTCGACCGCTGAGCCTCGACCGCAGAGCATCGACCGCTGAACATCGACGGCTGAGAATCGAGCGCTGAGAATCGAGGGCTGAGATCGAGGGCTGAGAATCGACGGCTGAGCGCTGCTAGGGTGAGAGCCGATGTCGACCGCGCCCTCAGAGCCGCTTTCCCAGCGTCTCGCCGCCATCCGCGAACAGCTGAACCTGCTCGCGGACTATCTTTGACCCAGCTGGACTCAGCGAGCGGGTAGGCACGCTGGAGTCGGAGATGGGCGCGCCGGGCTTCTGGGATGACCAGGAGCAGGCGGCCCGGGTCAGCGCCGAGCATGCGCGGGCGACGCGCAAGCTCGGGGTCTTCGCCTCGCTCGAAGCCGACGTCAACGACCTCGAGCCGCTGGCCGAGCTGGCCGAGGAGGATCCCGCGATCGCCGCCGAGCTCGAGGAACAGGTCAGCTCAGTGCAGGAGCGGCTGCAGGAGCTCGAGGAGGAGCGCCTGTTCTCCGGCCGCTACGACGCCGGCGACGCGCTGGTGACGGTCAACGCCGGCGCCGGCGGGACGGATGCCCAGGACTGGGCCGAGATGGTCCTGCGGATGGAGATGCGCTGGGCCGAGAAGCGCGGGTTCGCCGTCGAGCTGCTCGAGGTCTCACCGGGAGAGGAGGCAGGCATCAAGTCGGCCACCTTCCGGGTGAAGGGCGAGAACGCCTACGGGCTGTACGGAAGCGAGAAGGGCGTCCACCGGTTGGTGCGACTCTCGCCGTTCGACTCGGCCAACCGGCGCCAGACGAGTTTTGCCGGGGTGGAGGTCTCGCCGGTGGTCGAGGCGACCGCCGCGGTTGAGATCGACGACGACGACCTGCAGATCGACACCTATCGGGCCAGCGGCGCCGGCGGCCAGCACGTCAACAAGACCGACTCGGCGGTGAGGATCACGCACAAGCCGACCGGGATCGTCGTCCAGTGCCAGAACGAGCGCTCACAGTCGTCCAACAAGGCCGAGGCGATGACGATGCTGCGCTCCAAGCTGCTGGAGCTCGAGGAGCGCCGACGCCGCGAGGAGATCGCCCGCGAGCGGGGGGAGGCCCAGGACGTCAACTTCGGCTCGCAGATCCGCTCCTACGTGCTGCACCCCTACACGATGGTCAAGGATCACCGTACGGATTACGAGATGGGCGATGCCAACCGGGTCCTCGACGGCGACCTCGACGGGTTTGTGCGGGCGTATCTACTCAAGGCCGCCAATGCCTCGTAGCCCGGCTCAGCAGCCGACGGCGCCCTATCTCGAGGCGGTCACCGCGTACGGCTTCAGGGGGTCGCTGCGCTTCCACGTACCCGGCCACAAGGGCGGGGAGGGCGCCGACCCCGGGATGCGCACCGCGGTCGGCGACTCCGCGCTGCTGCTCGACGTGCCGCAGGACATCGAGGGCATCGATGTCGGACCCTCGCCGACGCCGTACGAACGGGCCGAGAGCCTGGCGGCCGAGGCCTACGGCGCCCGCCAGACCTGGTTCCTGACCAACGGGGCGACGCAGGGTAACCATGCCCTGTGCCTGGCGCTCGCCCCGCCCGGCGCGCGCGTCGTGCTTCAGCGCAACTCACACGCCAGCCTGATCGACGGCCTGGTGCTGAGCGGCGGCCTGGCCACGTTCGTCGCCCCGGAGTACGACCCGGATCTGGGCATGGCCCACGGGGTCACGCCGGACGCGCTTGCGCGAGCGGTCGCGCAGGCGCCCGATGCCCGCGCGGCGTTCATCGTCTCACCCACCTACTACGGGATGGCAGCCGATGTCGCGGGGTGCGCGGAGGTCGCGCACGCGGCGGGGATCGCCCTGGTCGTCGACTGTGCCTGGGGTGCGCACTTCGGGTTTCACGCCAAGCTGCCCCAGTCCCCGCTCGCGCTGGGCGCGGACGCGATGATCGCCTCCACGCACAAGATCGTGGGCTCGCTCACGCAGTCCGCGATGCTGCTGGTCGCCCGCGGCGACTGGATCGACCCGGCCGCCGTCGCCCGGGCGGTCCGGCTGGTGCGCTCGACCAGCCCGAGCTCGCTGCTGATGGCCTCGCTCGACGCGGCTCGCCGCCAGCTGGCCGTGCATGGCGAGGCGCTGCTCGACCGCACCATCGACGCCTCGACTCACGCCCGCGCCGCGATCGAGGCGATCCCGGGCTGCCGCGTGGTCGGCGAGGGCATGGTCGGGCGGCCGGGGATCGCCGGCTGGGATCCGCTGCGGATCGTCGTCGACGTCCGCGGGACAGGCTGCACCGGCTACGAGGTGGCGGCCGCGCTGCGGGCCTCATACGACATCTACGTCGAGCTGGCGACCCACGTGACGATCGTGCTCGTTCTCGGTCTGGGGCAGCCGGTGGAGCCGCTGGAGCGCCTGGCCCACGACCTGGCCGAGACGGTCAAGCGAATTGCCCGGCCGGGTCAGGCCCTGCCCGTCGTGCGGCCGCCCACCGCGCCCGAGCACGAGATGGTCGTGGCTCCGCGCGACGCGTTCCTCGGCATGAGCGAGGCCGTTCCGGTCGAGCAGGCGATCGGCCGGATCTCCTGCGAGGCGATCGCCGGCTACCCGCCCGGGGTGCCTTCGCTGCTGCCGGGCGAGCGCGTGACCGCTGAGGTGGTGGACTACCTGCGCGAGCTCACCGGCGCGGGCGCCCGCCTGCACGGAGCCGCGGACCCGAGCTTCGCCACTCTCCGGGTGCTCTGCGAGACCAGCTGAGCCGCGGACCCGAGCTTCGCGACTCTCCGGGTCCTCTGCGAGACCAGCTGAGCCTCCCGGACGCGCCGGGGCTCTGGCCGCCGGAACGGCCAGAACCCATCACGCGCGTCGATGCTGCGTGCCCTACGGCGCCGTGACTCGGAACGCCTGACCGGTCAGCTCTCCGACGTAGAGGCTGTGGCCATTGGCCCCGAGCCCGACCGTCGGAGCGACGAAGCCAGTGAGGAACGGCTCGACCTGCTTCGTCTTCAGCGACATGACGAGCACTTCACCACCGGGACCCGCGCCTCCCGGACCCGCGAACGAGGTCATGTAGAGGCGGTTGCCGATGATCGCCAGGCCCATGATGTCGGTGTGCGGTGCGAACACCTTGAACGGCGCCGGCGCGCCGGCACACACCGTGCACGTCGGGAACCCGTAGTTCTGACCCGCGCTGACCCGCAGGACGTAGTCCGGGGGATCGTTGGCGCCATCGTCTTGCCCGAGGTCAGACACGAACGGAGACGCGGAGTCACCCCTGAACGCAAGCTGCCAGGGTTGACGGATGCCGCGGGCGAACACCCTCAGGTCCTTGCCGTTCGCGTTCACCGACAGGATCTCGTAGAGGAACGGCGACAGGCTGTCCGCGCCGTGGTCATTGCCGTTGAGCAGACCCACGTCAACGCCGACATAGAGACGCCCGTCGGGACCGAAGGCGACCCCGTTGAAGCCCTGGAACCCTTCCGGAGCCGTGTAGATCGCCTGCTGGTGCTCGAACGTGGTTCCGTTCCAGCCCGTCCACTTGAACAACGTCCAGGTGACGCCGGACGGCCCGAGCGTACCGCCACTGCCGTACAGCGCCCCGTTGTGCCAGGCCACCCCGGCGACGAAATTCGGCGAGCCCGGGATCAGCGTGGCCTTCCCGTTCTTGATCGCGAACACGCCGCCATTCGGCGGCCCCTCGCCGCTCCCGCCGTCGCCTTCGAACACGGTGCCGGCTCCGAAGGCGAACGACGTGGGAGTCCCCAGCCCGCTGGCCACCTGATCGACCTTGGCTCCGTTGCTGGCCACCGGTGGCGGTGGTCCTCCGTCCGCTTGCGCCGTGGCCGCAAGCAGGCCCGACGCCAGCATCGCGGCTCCAAGCAGCTTCGCTGCCCGTAGGTGCATGTTGCCCCTCCTGATTATTTTTTCGTGAGCCACCGTCCCCGGGGCTCGTTCCTAGCGAAACCTAGCAAATGCTCCCGCCGTTTCCGCCAATTGCCGGAGCGGTGGCCGGGCCTGGGCCGGGCCCCGCTCGGCTTACCGCCGAGGCCCGGCCTGGGCCGGGCCCCGCTCGGCTTACGGCCTGACGCGGAAGACCTGCCCGGTCAACTCGCCGACGTAGACCCATCCCTGGTTGACGCCCAGACCCACGGTCGGGGCCACGAAGCCGGTGAGCAGGGGCGTCGCCTTGCCGCCCGCCACCGGCATCGAGAAGACCTCGCCACCGGGTCCCTTTCCACCTGGGCCCATGAATGACGTCATGAACAGGCGGCTCCCGATTATCCCCAGCCCCATGATGTCCATGTGGGGTCCGAACATCGCAAACGGCTTGACGAAGTGCTTGCAGAGCTTCGGCTTCGTCCAGTTACAGCCCGGGAACCCGGCAGCGGAGCCGTGCTTGATCCGGTAGATGAAGTCGGGCGGATTCTTGGCCCCATGATCCTGACCGAGATCGGAGACGAACGGCGAGGAGGAGCCCTTCGGGAACACCATCTGCCAGGGCTGGCGGAGGCCGGTGGCCTCGACCCTCAGATCCTTGCCCGCCGCCGTGAAAGAGAGGACGTCGTAGGCGTACGGCGTCTTCGGCGGCCCGTGATCGCCGTTGCTGGCCAGGCTGACGCCCGCGAACAGGCGGCCGTTCGCGCCGAACGCGATCCCGTTGAAGCCGGTGAATCCCTTCGGCGCCGTGTAGATCGTCTTGCGCTTGGAGAAGCTGGTGCCGTTCCAACCGGTCCAGGCCAGGAGCTTGGACCCGCCGCTGACGTACAGCACGTTCTTCCGCCAGGCGAGTCCGGCGACGAAGGGCGGGGACCCGGCCAGTTTCGTGGCCGCCCCGTGCGAGACGACGAATACGCCTCCGGGCGTACCGCCATCGCCGATAAACACCTTGCCGGCACCGAAGGCGAACGAGGTCGGGGTGGAGAGGCCGGCCGCCACCTGCTGGACGGTATGGCCGTTGGTTGCCGTCGGAGGCGGAGGTCCGGCGGCGCCGGCTGCGGCACCGAACAGGCCAAACGCGGCGACCGACGCGCTCGAGAGCTTGATCAGACGCGAAAACAAAAAAGTCCTCCTTGTTGAGACGAATCGCGCCAGGGCATTCCCCCGCGGGCGCGAATAGCGGGGCGAACGTATCAGACGCGGCATCGGCGAGGGAACCGTATCCTCGGCGCCGATGGACCACCAGGATCTGAGCGCGGTGATCGCCCGCGCGCTGGCCGAGGACGTCGGCACGGGGGATGTGACCACCGCCGCGACTGTCCCCGCGGGCTCGCGGGCCCGGGCGCTGATCACGCAGAAGGCCCCCGGGGTCGTGTTCGGGCTTCAGGCGGCCGAGCTCGCGTTCGGCTCGCTGGATCCCGAGATCCGCTGCGAGCGCCTGAGCGCCGAGGGCGTCTGGCGCGAGACGGGGCCGGTGCTGAGCGTCGAGGGCGCCGCCGCGGCGATCCTGACCGGGGAGCGAACCGCACTGAACTTCCTGCAACGGCTCTCAGGCGTGGCGACGCTCACCGCGCGATGCGTGCAGGCCGTCGAGGGCACCGGCGTGCGGATCCTCGACACGCGCAAGACCACGCCCGGGCTGCGAGCGCTGGAGAAGGCGGCGGTCGCGGCCGGCGGGGGCACCAATCACCGGGCCGGGCTCTACGACGCGATTCTGATCAAGGAGAACCACGCAGCGCAGGCCGGCGGCGTGGGGGAGGCGGTCCGGCGCGCGCGCGAGCACTCGCCGGACCTGCCGCTCGAGGTCGAGTGCCGGACGCCCGCCGAGGTGGACGAGGCACTGGCCGCCGGCGCTCGGCGGATCCTCCTCGACAACATGACGGTCGATCAGCTCCGCGCCGCCGCCCGGCAGGTGGCCGGACGCGCCGAGCTCGAGGCCAGCGGCGGGGTGACGCTCCAGACGCTTCGGGAGATCGCGAGCACCGGCGTACAATTCGTGTCAGTCGGGGCGCTCACCCACAGCGCACCGGCACTCGATCTCTCCCTCCTCCTCGAGGCGCTCCCATGAACTTGCCGATGCTCGCGACCGACGCGCCGCTGCTGCTCGAGAACATCCCGGCCTTGCAGGACGAGGTAAGGGCGCTGGCTCGCGAGCGCGACGCGGTCATCCTCGCCCACAACTACCAGCTGCCCGAGATCCAGGACGTCGCCGACTACGTCGGCGACTCGCTCGGGCTCTCCCAGCAGGCCGCCCGGGCGGACGCCGGGACGATCCTGTTCTGCGGGGTCCATTTCATGGCCGAGACCGCGTCGGTCCTGTGCCCGGAGAAGCGGGTTCTGATCCCGGACCCCGACGCGGGCTGCTCGCTGGCGGATTCGATCACCGCCGCCCAGCTGCGCGGCTGGAAGCTGCGGTATCCCGGCGCGATCGTGGTGATGTACGTGAACACGACGGCCGAGGTGAAGGCTGAGACCGACTACTGCTGCACCTCGGCCAACGCGGTGCAGGTGGTGCAGCACATCTACCGCGAGCATGGCGAGGACACCGAGATCCTGTTCGGCCCGGACATGTTCCTCGGCGCCTACGTCGAGAAGACGATCGGGCGGACGATGCACGTGTGGGACGGCGAGTGCCACGTCCACGCGGGCATTCGACCCTCGGACATCGCCGAGGTGCGCGCCGCGCACCCCGGAGCGGACTTCCTGATCCATCCCGAGTGCGGCTGCTCGACCAGCGTGATGGAGTACGTGGCCGCGGGCGACGTCGACTCCGAGGGCGTGCACATGCTCTCCACCGGCGGCATGCTCGACTACGCGCGCAACCATGGGGCCGGCGGTAGGGCAATCGTGGCCACCGAGACCGGGATGCTCTATCCGCTGCGCCAGTCGGCCCCCGAGATCGAGTTCATCGCCGCCAACGAGGCGGCCAGCTGTCGGTTCATGAAGATGATCACCATGCCGAAGCTGCGCGATGCCCTGCGCGACGGCGTGCACGAGGTCAAGGTCGATCCGGCGATCGCCGCGCGAGCTCGAATCCCGATCGAGCGGATGGTCTCGATCAATTAGCCTCGGACAGGAGGTCGATCCCGTGCTCGGCCACCTCCTGGACGACTCGCAGCGTCAGCCGTTTGCGCTCGTACTCGGCCGGCGTGTAGCAATGCACGTCGGCGTCGTAGCCCATCTCGAAGGCGTCCCAGAGCGACCCGGCCTGGTAGACCCGCTCCAGCCAGGGCATCCCTCTGTAGGCCGAGGAGACCAGGACGATCACGTACTCCGGCCCGCGCTCTCGCTGCGGCGGGGCGCCCTGCTCGTCGGCCACCTGAGCTCCGCCGAGCCGCGCCACTTCGATCGGCCAGCGGTCGGCGATGCGGGCGAGGTAGCTCTGTAACTCGCGCCGGTTGACCATTGGCCTCACCTCCACTGGGCGATTGTCCCCGCTGCGGCGCCCGCGGCGCAACGATGCCCGCACGATCTTCGCAATGTCTTATTGATCAATAGGCCGCGATCGCGGCGACCATCTGGCCCACGAGTGGGATCGCCTGCCAGTTCGGTGGCCCATCGACGAACACGGCGAACGCGATCCCCAGATGTCCGCGCGCGTGACAGTAGCCGGCGAGGTTGGTCACGCCGTTCAGCGTGCCGGTCTTGGCCAGACAACGCCCCTGCGCGACGGTGCCGACGGCAATCCGCCTGACCGTGCCCGTCACTCCGACCGTCGGCAGCGACGCGACCAGCTGGTTACCGGCGGGCGTGCGCCACGCGCGCCGCAGCAGGTCGACGACCTCCGCCGGTGAGGAGCGATCGTCCCGGGAAAGTCCCGAGCCGTCGCGGATTCTCGGATGGAGGTGGTAGACGTGGTTGATCGACCGAGCGATCACGCGGGCGCCGGCGGCGATGCTTCCCTGTCTCGCGAATCGGGCGCCGAGTTGCTTGGTCAGCATCTCCGCGAACAGGTCATCCGACGGTACGTCCATCAGCCGCAGCATCACCGATAGGGGCGGTGAGGTGACGGAGCCAAGCGTGCGGGCGCCGCGCGGCGGCCTGCCGGTATCGGCTGACGCCTTGGCCTTGACGTGCGCGGCACGGAGGGTAAGCACGAGCTGCCTGGCGGCGAACGCGGCGGGTGAGTGGGCGCCGCCGAGCGTGGAGCCGTGATCGTAGGTGAGCGCGCTCAACTCGCCGCCGAAGTCGGGCAGGTCCGGGGCGAAATTGGTCGAAGGCCCGCCGCGCCGGGCATCGAACAGCGACTCATCGCCGATCACCTTGCCCGTAACCCGGTGGATTCCCATGGCCAGGAGCTGCTGGGTCAGCTCGGCGGCGGTCGATCCATAGCCCAGCTCCCACGTGCGGTTGAAGGCTCCGTCTCCGAAGGTCGGATCGCCGCCTCCCTTCAGGTACAGGTTTCCGTGCCAGATCCCGCCTGGACCGAGATGGCCGGAGGAGACGATCGAGGTAGGCAGAGTCGTGTTCGCCCCGAGCCGGTCCAGGGCGGCAAGCGTCGTGTAGAGCTTCTCGACCGACGCCGGCGGACGTCTCACCTGATCACGCAGCGTGAACAGAGACTCCTGCTTGGTCAGGTCGTACACGGCAACGCCGACGTTTGGGCCGGCCTTGCGCAGCGCCCGGATCAGAGATCGGCGGAGCTTGATCAGCGCCATCGGCAGTGCCGGTCGCTTCGGTGCTGCCGCCGAGCGCGCTCGCAGCGTCGAGGCCTCGGCGACCGGTTTGCGCGCTCGCGGCGGGCTCGGCTTGGCGTCAGGAGCAGATCCGCCCCCGCATCCGGCCGTCGCCAGGCTCAGCGCAAGCACCGCGGCCAGCGCGGCCCGTGTCCACCCTCTCGCCTGTGCTCCCCGCACCGGGCAAGCATGGCGAATCGGCCCGACGCACGCGCTGAGGGCCCGAGCTACTCGAATTCCTCGGCTTTATGGGGTCCGACGCAGGCGATCGCCAGCCGATCCTCGATGTCGGCGGCCACTTCGCGGACATCATTGAAGGTGACCTTGTCAAGGCGCTCGATCGAGCGGTCGGGATCGACGTCCTCGCCGTAGACGATCGCCTGCTGAGCGGCATTCCGAGCCACCGCGCCGCTGTTCTCGAACGCGATCGTCCGTGCTCCGGCAGCGTACGCGCGAGCACGCTCGAGCTCGGACGCGGTCGGCCCGTCGACCCGGAGCTCCGTGACGATCTCCCGCATCCGACGGTAGGCCTCGATGCACTTGCTCGAGTCCAGGCCGGCCGAGAGCTGGAGCACGGGGACGTCGGCGTAGGCGTGGGGGAAGGAGTTGACCGAATAGGCGAGGCCGCGTTGCTCGCGAATCTCGTCGAACAGGCGGGAGCCCATCGATCCGCCCAGCAACGTCGAGTAGATCGCCAGGGCGGCACGCTGGCTCGGGTCCGAGACGTCGATCGCGGGCCGGTAGGACATCCGCAGGTGCGACTGGTTGGAGTCGCGCTCCTGGACCAGCACCCGAGGACTGAACTCCGGCGCCGGCTCGTACGGATCGGGCTCCGGTTCGGACTCGAAGCGCCCGAAGTAGTCGGCCAGCTCGCCGTCGTCTCCCAGGGCCTCGAGATTGCCGACGGCGAACGCCGCCCCCCGCTCCGGCGCCCAGCGGCGTGAGCGGAAGGCCACGATGCCCTCGCGGGTGAACGTGTCGCGGATGTGCTCGGTGCTGCCCAGCACGGGCCGGCCCAGCGGATGCTCGCCGAACACGGCTCGGTCGATCAGATGCTCGGCGATCGTGGAAGGCTGGTCGTTGGCCCGCGCGATCTCCTGCACGACCACACCGCGTTCGCGGTTCATCTCCTCGGCGTCGATCCGGGCGCGACCGACGAAGTCGGTGAGCAGGTCGGCGGCCTCGAGCCCCCGTTGCGCTCTGGCGGTGATGTGGAAGGCCACGAGATCATGGCTCGTGTAAGCGTTCAGGACCGCGCCGATCCGCTCGGCCGCCTCGTTGACGTCGCGGTAGGTTTCGTATTTCTGGCCGCCCTTGAACACCAGGTGCTCGAGGAAATGGGCCATCCCGTTCTCCTCGGGACGTTCGGTGCGAGCTCCGGCGTCGAAGGCGACCAGGAGCGTGACAGCGCGCGTGCCCTCGACGGCGACCCGATGCAGCGGGAGCCGGTTGGGAAGGATTTTCGTGGTGATTGTCGTCAAGGACACAAAGTTAGCGACCTTGGGGCGAAAACCCCCGTAGAAACTGGCGGCGGGAGCGCACGTTTAAGTAGGCCTTTAGGAAACTGCCTGCAAATCCTGTTGCAAGCAGCCCGTTCGGTGGTCCCCGGCGGAGGCGCCCCGCTAGTCTGGCCGCACCTTATGGCTAGCTCAGAATCCAAGCACCGCACCGGCCGCCGGGTGGCCTCGGCCCCCGCCGGCCGAGCGCCGACCGCGCCGAGCGCGCGTCCCATCAGGCCCTCCGGTCGGGCGCCCGCCGGCTCCGCCGTGATCGAGTTCCGCGGCGTCTCCAAGCGTTACGCCGGCGACATCGGACTCGACCAGGCGACCTTCTCGATCGATCGCGAGGAGTTCGTATTCCTGGTCGGATCGACCGGCTCCGGGAAGTCGACCGTGATGCGCCTGCTGATCAAGGAGCTCGAGCCCACGGAAGGCTCGATCCGTGTCGCCGGCCGCGATCTCAGCGAGATTTCGCGCAAGCGCGTGCCGTTCTACCGCCGCAACGTCGGCGTGGTCTTCCAGGACTTCAAGTTGCTGCCCAATCGCACGGTCTACGAGAACGTCGCCTACGCGCTCCAGGTCACCGGCGGCGGCCGCAGAGAGATCCGGGCCAAGGTCCCGGACATCCTCCGGTTGACCGGCCTCTCGACCAAGCTCCACAATTACCCCGATCAGCTGTCCGGGGGCGAGCAGCAGCGCGTCTCGATCGCGCGCGCGTTCGTCAACCACCCGCCGCTGCTCCTGGCCGACGAGCCGACCGGCAATCTCGACCCCGAGACGAGCATCGACATCATGCGGCTGCTCTACCGGATCAACCGCACCGGCACGACGGTGCTCGTGGCCACCCACGACTCGAACATGGTCGACAAGATGCGGCGGCGCGTCCTGGAGCTCTCCCGCGGCCGGATCGTCCGCGACGAGGCCACCGGCCTGTACGCCCGCGATGAGACGACGCGCGAGTTCGCGCAGCGGCTCCGCTCGCCGAACACCCGCCCGCCGGGGATCTAGCCCATGCGCATCGGGTTCTTCCTGCGCGAGTCGATTCGGGCGATGCGCCGTAACGCGGCGCCGAGCTTCGCCGCGCTTGCCACTGTGCTGGTGACGATGCTCGTGCTCGGCGTGTTCATCCCGATCGTCCAGGCCACCAAGGGGGCGGCCAACAGCGTCCGCGGTCGCGTGCTCGTCGACGTGTACATGAAGACCAGCGCGACCGGCGCCGACGAGGCCCGAGTGCGCCGCGAGCTGCTGGGCATCTCGCACGTGAAGTCGGTGCAGTTCGTGTCCAAGTCGGTGGCCTACCGGCAGCAGGCCAAACAGGACCCGCAGGCCTATGCCCTCCTGGCCTCAAACCCCCTGCCGGACACCTTCCACGTGCTCCCGGACAACCCCTCCAACGTGCTCTCGATCCGCTCGGCGCTGACCCCGCCGGCGTCCGGCGGGGCCACCGGGACCATCGATGCGTCGATTCAGAACGTCTCCAACCACAAGGACGACACCCGCAAGATCCTGGAGGTCACCAATCTGGTGACGATCACCGCAGCCGCCCTGGCGGTGCTGCTTACGCTCGCCTCCATCCTCCTGATCGCCAACACGATCCGGCTCTCGCTCTACTCGCGCAAGCGTGAGGTCGAGGTGATGAAGCTGGTCGGCGCCACGGACTGGTTCATCCGCTGGCCGTTCGTGATCGAGGGCATGATCGTCGGGAGCGTCGGAGCGCTGCTGGCGATCGCCGTGCTCGGGATCACCAAGGTCACGCTGCTCGATCCGCTCGCCAACAACTGGACGCTGATCGCAGCCCCACAGACGCTCCCGTTCACGGCCCTGATCGCGATCCTGCTCGGCGCGAGCGTGGCCGTGTCGGCGCTCGGGTCTGGTCTCTCGCTGCGTCGCTTCCTCCGCGTTTGAGCTGACCCGCAAGCCGACCGGGAGACCAGGCGCGGGCCCGGTCTCGTCCCCGGCCGCCGTGGCCGGGCGCGGCGCGCGGCTAGCTACCCTCTGAGGACATGTTCTCGCGCCGTGCTCGCTCACCGCGGATCGCCGCCGCCGCGCTGGCGATTCTCGTCGTCCTCCTGGTCGGCGTCTACCTCGGCGGCCACCCCAGCTGGCTGCCCGCCGGGCTACGCGGCACGTTCACCGACCAGAACGACGGTCGCTTCGTCCAGGACACGCTGCACCTGCTCTCGCGCGACTACTACCGCAAGGTCAACGTCGACCAACTGGTGAACAAGGGCCTGGCCGCGGCTGTGGCGAGCCTGGAGGACCCTTATTCGCACTACTTCTCGCCGACCGACTACCACTCGTTCATGAACCAGACCAACCCGCACGACAGCGGGATCGGGATCTCGGTGACCGATGATGCGCGCGGTCAGCACGTGGCACAGGTGTTCCCGGACTCGCCGGCGGCGCGCGCCGGCATCAACCGCGGCGACCTGATCGTCGCGGTCGGGGCCACGTCGCTGGCCAACCGCTCCTCGGTGTTTGCCTCCAACCTGATCCGGGGACGTCCCGGTACGCGCGTCACGTTGACCGTGCTCGCGGGAACCCACCGGCACGTGGTGCGGATCACGCGGGCGAACCTGGTGGTTCCGGTGGCCACCTCGGACCTGCTCAGCTACCACGGGATCAAGCTCGGCCACCTGCAGTTCACCAGTTTCACTGACGGCTCCGGGGACGAGCTCCGCGTGCAGGTCGACAAGATGCTGCACCAAGGGGCGCGCGGACTGATCCTCGACCTGCGTGAGAACGGCGGCGGCCTGCTGGCCGAGGCGGTCAACGTCGCCAGCATCTTCATCCCCGACGGGACGATCGTCTCGACCAAGGGTCGCAGCCAGCCGCGTCAGGTCTACGTGGCCAAGGGCAACGCGATCTCCACCAAGATCCCAGTGGTCGTGTTGGTTGACGGCGGCACCGCGTCGTCGGCCGAGATCGTGACCGGGGCGCTCCAGGACCGGGGCCGGGCGAAGGTGATCGGGACGCACACGTATGGCAAAGGCGTCTTCCAGGAGATCCAGACGCTGTCCAACGGCGGTGCCCTCGACATCACCGTCGGCGAATACTTCACGCCGAGCGGGCGGAACCTCGGCGGCAGCGGGGTCAAGCAGGGCGCCGGCATCACGCCGAACATCGAGGTGGCGGCCAAGCCGAGCGCTTCGAATGACCGCTCGCTGATCGTCGGCGAGCAGACCCTCGCCGCCGAGCTCAAGTGAGCGCCGCGCCCACGGCGGCGACGCCCGCGCCCCGAGTGGCGGTGCTGGAGCGGCGAGGCAAGTTCCTGGTCGCCGAGCCCTTCTTCGAGCCCGCCTCGCGCGTCGTGGTCAGCCGGGACAGCCGCTACACGGTTGGAGACCTGGTCCTGCTGCGCCCCCCATCCGGCCGCGGTGGCCGGGCCGGGCGCGGTCAGGGCAGGGCACAGGTCGCGCGAGCGCTCGGCCGCTCAGACGTCGCCCGTGACGTGATCGAAGCGCTGATGGTCGACCGCGGCCTGCCGAGATCGTTCGATCCGGCCGTGGCGCGCGAGGCCCGGAGCGCGGCCGAGGCGCCGATCGAGATCGGCGACCGTCGCGACCTCCGCGCACTCCCGACTTTCACCATCGACCCGGTCAGCGCGCGTGACTTCGACGATGCGATCTCGGCCTCGGCGCAGGACGACGGCTCCTGGCTGGTACAGGTCCACATCGCCGACGTGTCGGCCTATGTCCGGTCGCGCTCGCTGGTCGATCGCGAGGCCTATCGCCGCGGCACCAGCGTGTACGTGCCCGGCGCCGTCGAGCCGATGCTGCCGGCCGAGCTCTCCAACCAGGCCTGCTCGCTGGTGCCCGGCCAGGACCGGCTCGCGGTGACCGTCGAGCTGTCGGTGGTGGGGCAGGCGGTCAGGAAGGCGTCGTTCTACCGATCCTTGATCCGCTCCGACGCGCGACTGGAGTACGAGCGCGTCGACCGCATCTTCGCCGGTGCCGAGCGAGCCGCCGAGCCGTGGGGCGATGCCCTGGCCGCGGCCCGTGCCGCCGCTGCGGCCCTGGGCGCCAAACGGGCTGCTAGGTCCGCGCTGTCGCTCGATTCGGCCGAACCCGAGTTCTCGTTCGACAAACGCGGCCACGTCCTCGCGGTCGAGCTCGTGGCGCAGACCGAAGCCCACCGGCTGATCGAGCATCTGATGATCGCCGCCAACGAGCAGGTGGCCCAGCTGCTAGAGCAGCGCCGGGTGCCGACGCTGTTCCGGGTGCACGAACCGCCCGAGGCGAGCTCGGTCGAGCGCTTGATCGAGCAGCTCGAGTCACTCGGCGTGCCGACTCCGCCGGCGCCCGGCGGCCACATGACCTCGCAGGAGGCCGCCGACCTGGCCGGCGAGACCTCGCAGTACGTCGCCGACTGGGTGGCGCGCACCGGCCACGGGCGCCGGGCGCTGACCCGGTTGGTGCTGCGCTCGCTCAAGCAGGCTTATTACGACTCTCGCAACCGCGGGCACGCCGGGCTGCAGTCCCCGAGCTATTGCCACTTCACCTCGCCGATCCGGCGTTACCCGGACCTGATCTGCCACCGCGCCCTGCTCTCCGCGATCGGCGGCGAGGAGCCGGCACCGGAGGCGTCGTGGGTGGCGTCGGCCGGTCCCTGGGCCTCGGGCCGCGAGCGCGCGGCGATGGTGATCGAGCGCGACGCCGACGACATCGCGCGCTGTTTCCTGCTCGAGCGGACCCTTGCGCGGTCAGGCCACGACCAGGTCTTCGAGGGCGAGGTGGTGGGGCTGATCGGCGCCGGGGCGTTCGTCGCCTTCGGTCCCGAAGGCTCATTCGAGGGGATGCTCCCGGTCCGGCGCCTGGGCGGCGACTGGTGGGAGCTGAACGAGGCGGCGACGATCCTGATCGGGACGCGAGGTGGCGGCGCGATCCGGCTGGGTGACACACTCGCGGTACAGGTGAACGGCATCGACGTCCGGCGGGGCAGGGTGGATCTCGTCCGGGCCGCAGACGAGGACTAGACGACCGTGGCCAAGGGACGGAAACGCAAAGTAGGGGCTGGTGACGTGGCGAGCAATCGCCAGGCCTCCTACCGGTACAACCTGACCGACCGCTTCGAGGCCGGACTCGTGCTGACCGGCACCGAGGTCAAGTCACTGCGCGAGGGCAAGGCCCAGCTGAAGGATGCGTATGCCACGATCCGCGACGGCGAGGTCTGGCTGTCCGGGGTCTACATCCCGCCCTACGGCCCCGCCTCGCGGGCGAACCACGAGCCCGAGCGCGAGCGCAAGCTGCTGCTGCATCGTCGCGAGATCGAGCAGCTGATCGGGCAGACCAAGGAGAAGGGGCTGACCCTCGTCCCGACCCGGATCTACTTCTCCGGTACTCGCTCGCGCGCGAAGGTCGAGATCGCCGTCGCACGGGGCAAGAACCTGTACGACAAACGGGACTCGATTCGGACACGCGAAATGGCCCGGGACGTGCAGCGCGAGTTGCGCGACGCGAACAGATAACGCCGCGAGGTGTCAGCCGCGCCGCTCGCGACGGCCCGCGGCTGATGCGCCTGCCGTCCGGCCTTCGCTAGAAGGTGCGCGGCAGGTTGGTGGCGTCGATGCCGACCACCAGCAGTGCGATCAGGCTCAGGTAGACCGCGGCGACGAGCGCGCGGTCCATCGGTGCGACCTTGTAGTAGCTCTGCTCCTCAGGGCTACCCGTCTTGCGCTGCTGCCAGCGCCGCCAGGTCTCGAACCCGCCGACCACGATGATGATGAAGATGATCGGGTTCGGGAACACCAACGCCAGCACGATCAGACCGGCGAAGCCGGCGAACCACATCCACGGTGCCATCGCCGCCATCGCCCGGCCGCCGTCGAGCGGGACCACCGGAAGCAGGTTGAACAGATTCAGGAAGAAGCCGGTGAAGGCCAGCGCCCGCCAGATGTCGTTGCCGGTGAGATGCCAGATCAGGATGCAGAATGCCGATCCGATGCTGCCGAGAATCGGTCCGGCCAGCCCGACCCGGGCCTCCGCGAGCGCGTTCTCGCCCAGCGATCTGGCGCTGATCACGGCCCCCAGGAAGGGGATGAACATCGGCGCGCTGGCCTTGATCCCCTCACGGCGAAGCGCGATCACGTGACCCATCTCGTGCACGAGCAGGAGCACGACGAAGCCGGCGGCGAACGGAATGCCCCAGATCGTCGAATAGGCCAGGACGGACACGACCATCGTCCCCGCGGTGGTGAGCAGCTTCAGCTTCGGAAGCAGCAGGAGCAGCACCTTGAGCTTGGCCAGCAGCGCCAGCAGCGCAGCTCCGGCGGCGCCGAGCTTGCCCTTCAGCGTCGAGCGCGGACGCTCGTCCGACGGCCTACCGGGGGCCGGTTGCGGCAGCGGCCGAGCCAGCCACGGTGAATCTGGTTCCAGCATGTATCAGATTGTAGGAACCGTTGCCCCCCGGTCCGGGCGGTCTTAGGACTTACTTCGGTTTCTCGGCGGCGGGCGCCGGGGGTCTACAATGGGTGCTGTAGACAAACCCCCGGGGACGACAGGCTTCGACGTGGTCGGATCGTGGGGGTGGTTGCGAGTCGAGGTTCCGGGTGGCCTCGTAAAACCCCCGGAAAAAAATAAGTGCGGACACGCACAATTTCGACCTCGGTCTGGCTGCTGCTTAACCAGTAGTCGACCGTAGTGTCTCTCGGGCCCCACTCGCCTGCGGTGGGGATCTCCGGGATCAACTAGCAGGCTTACTCGGTGAGGCTCGCTCCAGCCGATCCGAGGAAATCTTCAGGAGCTGGCCCTCGACAACCCCGCCGGCGAGGCGAGTCGAGGGCGAGAACTAGAGCGCCGGATACGCTCGTAGACGCCACCCTTTACGCGACTGCGGACGCGGGTTCAATTCCCGCCGTCTCCACCTCATACGAGAGCCGCTCGGGAGAGCGGCTCTCGTCGTTGACGGGTGTGTTCAGTCGAACCCGCATCACCGCTAGTCACGAGGCCGTGCGTAGCGTCTGCGCCTTCTCGGCGACGAAGGCGAGCTTGCGGACGCGTCCGTCTCGCAGCCAGTCACTCCAGAGCCGGTGGGCGGCCAGCAGTTCCTCCAGTGCCTGCCTTCCGATCTGGGCGGCGATGTCAGCAGCGTCGGCGGCGAAGGCATCGATCAACGCGTCCGCTATGGCACCGTGGGCGTGGCTGCAGTCGTTCTGCCAGCGGACGACGAGCCCCGCCCGCTCCAGCCAAGTGAGCATCTCCTCCAGGGGGGTGAGCCAGACCGTGTCGGCGTCGGGCATCCTTCCCAGTTCGGCCTCGGTCAGGGGCAGGCCCTCCTCCAGGGTGAAGGCGAACCGCCCACCGGTCCTAAGCGCCCGGGACAGCTGCGCGAGTAGCGGCGCCTTGTCGGGGAAGACGAGCATGGTCTCGAGCAGGAGCACCACGTCGAAAGGCCCCGGAGGGATCGGGGGGATGCGTGCGACAGCGAAGCGGCAGGGGAGGTCGCGGGCGCGCTCTCGTGCGATGTCGATTGCGCTGGAGCTGAGGTCGACCCCGAGGTAAGAGCAACCCAGCTCGCGAGTGATGAACCGTCCGGGCCCCCCGACTCCGCAGCAGAGGTCGAGTACGGAGACCCCGCGGGCGATGCCGGCCTGGCGCGCCAGGGCCCGAATCTCTCCGGCGCTCATGAAGCTCTCCTGCTCGACGTAGTCGCCCGGAGGGTAGGCCGATACGCGGGCTCGGTGCAGGGCCCGATCGAACGGAGCGCGCTCGTCTTGCTTCACGGCTGCCTAGGATGTCAACCCGTGCACGGGAAGGGCTCGGCACGCGACGGCGTCCTAATTGACATCGAGGCGACCCTCTCACTCAGGATCTACGCATGATGCGAACGGCACGGACCGCCCCTCTGACCGCCCTGTTCGTCCAGATCATGCTGCTCGCCGGCCTCGCCGTCACGGTCAGCCTCGAAGGCGCCGTCCTCAGCCCCACAGCCTGGGCGGTCGGAATCGCCTGTGGGGTGATCACCAATGCCGCCCTGGCCCGCGGGCTCGCGCACTACCGCACCGACCGGCTGGGGCCGGCCGACTGGGTGACGCTGGCTCGGGCCATCCTCGCAGTCGGCGTCGCGGCGCTGGTCGCGGACTCGTTCGCCCAGCCTGCCCCGGTTACGCTGCTGGTGTCACTCGCGTCGCTGGCGCTGGTGCTCGACGCGGTCGATGGGTGGGTCGCGCGGCACACCCGGACGGAGGGGAGCCTGGGCGCGCGCCTCGACGGGGAAGTTGATGCGTTCCTGATCCTCGTCCTCAGCGTCTACGTCGCCCGCTCGGCCGGAGCGTGGGTACTCGCGATCGGCGCGGCACGGTACGCGTTCCTCGCCGCGGGGTGTCTGGGGTCGTGGCTGCGCCAACCGCTGCCGCCGCGCTACTGGCGCAAGGTCGTCGCGGCGACACAAGGGATCGTTCTCGCCGTTGCGGCCTCGGCGGTCCTGACCCCGACGCTGACCAGGGCCGCCCTCGTCATCGCCCTTGTCCTGCTCGCCGAGTCGTTCGGCCGCGACGTCTGGTGGCTGCGGATCAACCGGCCTGGAACGGTGCCTGGAATGGCGACGGGCGGGGCGCCGGCGTCCGGTGAGGATCCAGTCAGCCACGGACACCTCGACGGTCCCCGGGCCATGGCCATCATGCTCACGACCCTCGCCGCGCTGCTCGTGTGGGTCGCGCTCGTGGCTCCCTACCAGCCGGCCGATTTGACACTGGGCCGGTTCCTCCGGGTGCCGCTCGAGTTGCTCGTGCTGATCGCCCTGGCGCTCGCCCTGCCGAAGATCCCTCGCCGCATCCTCGCCGTGAGCGGCGGACTGATCCTGACGTTGGTGGTCGTGCTGAAGGTCGTCAACTACGAGATGTTCACGCTGTATGACCGGCCGTACGACCCGCTGGGAGACACGAGCCAGCTCGGAAACGGGATCGAGACGTTGCGCTCCTTGGTCGGTGGTACAGAGACGAAGCTGATCGAGGTGGGCGCGCTGGTCGGCACCGTCGTGCTGGCCGTCGTGATGACGCTGGCGATGCTGCGCCTGACCCGAGTCGCGGCCGAGAATCGCCGCTGGACGCTGCGGGCGGCCGCGGGGCTCGGCGCGGCCTCGGCACTCTGCTGGGCGTTCGGCGCCCAGTTCGTATCCCACACGCCGATTGCCTCCACGCTTTCCGCCGGGCTGGTGGTCGACGACGTCAACGCGGTTCGCGCCGACATCCACGACAGGAGCGTGTTCGGCGCCCAGATCAGGCACGACCCCGTCAAAAGCACTCCTACCAACCAGCTGCTGAGCGCGCTGCGCGGCAAGGACGTCCTGCTCGTGTTCGAGGAGGCCTACGGCCAGCTCGCGGTACAGGGCTCGTCCTTCGCGCCCGAGGTCGATGCTGCGCTGACTCAGGGGGACAAGCGGCTGCGGAGCGCCGGTTTCTCGGCTGAGAGCGGCTTCCTCACCTCGGCGACGTTCGGCGGCATCAGCTGGCTGGCGCACTCGAGCCTGCAGGCGGGGCTCTGGGTCGACAACCAGAACCGTTACAACCAGCTGATCTCGGCCCAGCGTTTCACGCTCGCCGACGCGTTCAAACGAGCCGGGTGGCGGACCGTCGACGACGATCCGTCGAACGACCGCCCGTGGCCGCAGGGGAAGGCGTTCTACCACTGGGACACGATCTACAACCGCTATCAGGTCGGATATCACGGCCCCACCTTCACCTATGCGACGATGCCCGACCAGTACACCTTCTCGGCGCTTCAGCGTCTGGAGCTCGGCAGAGCGCATCGCCAGCCGCTATTCGCGGAGGTCGACACGGTCTCGAGCCACATGCCGTGGAATCGCATCCCAGACGAGGTCAACTGGAATCAGGTCGGCAACGGCTCGATCTACAACCGGATCCCGATGGAACACGACACGGGAGCGTTCTGGAGCAACCCACCGCGCGTGCAGGCGGCCTACGGACGCTCGATCGTGTACTCGCTGAACACCCTGACGTCGTTCGTTCAGCACTACGGCAAGAAGAACCTCGTGATGATCGTCCTCGGCGACCATCAGCCGTTGCCGATCGTCAGCGGCCCGCACCCGAATCACGACGTGCCGATCTCGATCATCGCGCACGACCCGAAGGTGCTGAAGCAGATCAAGGGATGGGGCTGGGGGACTGGCCTACAGCCCAGCCGGCACGCACCGGTGTGGCCGATGAACGCCTTCCGTAACCGCTTCTTCGCGGCGTTTGACTCGCCGCAGACGACCCACTGACGCGTTGTGAGTGCTCCCCAACAGCGGATTCCCGGGTTGGATGGCCTCCGAGGCCTGGCCGCTCTGTACGTCGTGATCAACCACGTCTTCCTGCGCGCCTTCCCCGGCTATCCGGTTGACCATGCTCCATTCTGGGCCGGCTGGTTCATCTACGGCCGGTTCGCGGTCGTCGTGTTCATCGTGCTCTCCGGCTTCTCCCTGGCCCTGTCGCCGGCGCGCCACGGCTGGCGGCTCGACGGCGTGGCCCGGTTCGCCCGCCGCCGGGCTCGACGCATCCTCCCGGCGTACTGGGCCGCGCTCGCGTTCAGTCTCGCGGTGGCGTGGCTGGTCGTCGCTCAGAACGGGCAGGGCGGTCCCAATCCGAAATCGGTCGTGGTCAACGGCCTGCTGGTGCAGAACATCGTCGGCGCGCCCAGCCCCAACCGCGCGTTCTGGTCGATGGCCGTCGAAGCCCAGCTGTACATCTTGTTCCCGCTGCTGTTGCTGATCGTACGCCGGTGGGGCGCGATCGTCATGGTCGCGGTTGTCACGTTCGTTGTGGCCGTCGTGGGGGTCGTCGGCCCGCACGTCGCGCGCCTGGACACGTTCGTGATCCAGTCTCCGCCGGACCTCGCTGCGCTGTTTGCGGTCGGCATCCTGACCGCGGGCATCGTGGGGGCGGGCAGTACCGGCAGGCCGTGGCCGTGGCCATGGCTCGGGCTCGCTGCCGCGACACCCGTGCTCGCGACGATCTGGTGGCAGGGTTCGGTGTGGACGCTGGACCATCTGTTCTGGGTCGACCTCGCGTTCGGCCCGGCGATCGCGTGCCTTCTGGCCGGTCTGGCCTCCGGAACTCCGGGCGGGCGGGGTCGTCTGCTTCGCCTGCTGGAAGCACGGCCGATCCGCAGCCTGGGCTCCTCGTCGTACAGCCTTTATCTGACGCACGCCCCGATCATCGTCATCGTCTACGACAAGATCGTGGCCGGACGGGTGCGCCAGGGCGTTCCGGCCTTCCTGGTCGCGCTGGCGATCGTGCTGCCGGTGACGATTGCGTTCTCGCGGGTGTTCGCCTCGCTGTTCGAGACTCCGTTCCGCCAGCCTCACGCCCGCTCCGCAGCGGCCCGCCGGCCGCTCCCTCGAGCACAGGGGACACTGGCATGAGCCGGACCGTCCGGGCCTGGACGCGCGTCGTGGTCCCCTTGGTCCTGCTCGCCGTGCTGGTCTGGCGGCTGGGCACGGGACCCTTCCTCGACGGCATACGCTCGATCGACGTGGGGGCACTGGCGAGCGCGACCGGCATCGGGGTGCTGACCACGGTCTGCTGTGCCTGGCGGTGGACGATCGCCGCCCGCGGTCTCGACGTCGAGCTGTCGCCCCCGGCCGCGGTGGCGGCGTACTACCGGTCGCTCTTTCTCAACGTCACGCTGCCCGGCGGGATCGTCGGCGACGTCCACCGTGGCATCAGCCACGGTCGCGATGCCGGAGATGTCGGCCGCGCGCTCAGGGCCGTCGCGTGGGAGCGTTCAGCCGGGCAGGTCGTGCAGGTGCTGCTGACCGTGGTCGTCCTCCTCGCGTTCCCATCGCCCGTGCGATCGGCGATGCCGCTGGTGACGGTCGCATTGCTCGCCACGGTGCTCGGCGTCCTGATCGTGGGCCGGGCGTGGCCGGCAAGCGGATTTCCGCTGGCTCAGGCCCGGAGCGCGGTGGCTCGCGACATCCGCGACGCGCTGCTCGCCGGCAGAGCCTGGTCGGGCATCGGGCTGGCCTCTGCCGTGGTCGTCGCAGGCCACGCGATCACGTTCATGATCGCGGCGCGGACTGCCGGCACCACCGCGTCACTGCCCCGGATGCTGCCGATCACGTTGCTGGTGATGCTGGCGATGGTGCTGCCCAGCCTAGGCGGCTGGGGTCCGCGCGAGGGTGTGGCGGCGTGGGCGTTCGGTGCGGCCGGTCTGGGTGCGCATCGAGGCGTCACGACCGCGGTCGTCTACGGTGTCATGGTGATCGTGGCGTGCCTGCCGGGCGCTGCGGTCCTCGTGGTTTCATGGTTCCGTCGTACCCGCCGTCCCGCGGAGAACCAGTCGCCCCCCCGGCACCGTGAGGGCGCTCGGCGTCGACGTGAGGCAGCGACGGATCGTCCGACCCCTCGGGAGCGAGCATTGCATGTCTGACCGTCCATACATCCTGCTGAGCTGTGGCATGTCGATCGATGGCTATCTGGGCAGCGCGGCGCCACGTCGCCTCGAGCTGTCCAACGACGCCGACTTCGACCGGGTCGACGCCGTACGTGCGTCATGCGACGCGATCCTGGTGGGCGCCGCGACGGTGCGATCCGACAACCCGCGGCTGCTTGTGCGCTCGCCTAAGCGCCGCGACGCGCGGACTGCTCGAGGCCTTATGCCGTCCCCGATCAAGGTCACCGTGACCGAGCGAGTGGGGTTGGATCCTCGCGCGGACTTCTTCACCACCGGCGAGGCCGAAAAGCTCGTGTACTGCCCAAGCCCGGGCGTGGTTGATGCCCACGCTCGACTGGGAACGGTGGCGACCGTGGTGGACGGTGGCCGGCGGGTGAAGATGCGCAGCCTCAGTGAGGACCTCTGCGCTCGGGGCGTACAGAGGCTGATGGTCGAGGGCGGCGGCAACGTGCACACCCAGTTTCTGACGGACACCAACCTCGTCGATGAGCTGCAGCTCGTCGTCGCACCCTTCTTCGTCGGCGACTCGCGGGCCACCCGGTTCGTCAGCGATGGGCGTTTCCCCTGGAACCCGGGCCGTCGCGCGACACTCGCCGAGGTACGCCAGATCGGTGACGTCGTGCTGCTGCGCTATGCGCTCTCCTCCCGCTTCGAGACCGACTGACCGCCGGGGAGGATCAGCAGGTCGGCGTGGTCGACGATGACCTCGAGTTGTCCGGCCCGTGCCTGCGCCAGGCGATCGTGCGCATAGGCAGCGGCCTCGGCGATCAGCTCGCCCTGCTGCTCGCACGCCGCACCTAACCACCCGGTGAACCACTCCGCCGCCAGGTCGGCCTGCCCGGGGCCGAGTCGCCACGGACTCGGCCGGAGGAGGACCTCGGCGCCCAGCCGGCCGAACTCCTGGACGGCGAACGCGACGGCGTCCGGTCCGAGCAGTCGGCCCCGATCCGTCGCCCGGCGCTGGTGGGCATCGAACGCTGCGGCCACGCGGCGGTCCAGCGGGTCCGCTGGGGCGATCTCGACCCGACCCACGACGGACAGGGTCAGCAGGATCGGACAGCCGGTCCCGGCAGTGGCGGCGATCAGCGCCGCGAGCTCGTCCTCGGTCAGCAGGTCCAGCAGCGCCGAGGCGGTGATCAGCGTTGCGGCGATGAGATCGTCAGGGCGCAGCCGGGTGATGTCGGACCGCTTCGTCTCGACCGTGACCGCGGTCCCGTTCGCGGCTGGGCCGGGAGGCTCGGCGGTGGCGAGGGCCAGCAGGTCCTGGTCGAGGTCGTGAAGCACCCAGAGCTGCGGCCCGGGCAGCAGTGGCGCGAGCCAGCGGCCCATCCCGCCGGTGCCGCAGCCCAGGTCGTGGATCACCCGTGGACCGGTGGCGGGGAGCGCTCGCCCCAGGCACCCGACGAGCTCCAGTGAACGGGCCGCGGCGTCGGCGGGCTCGCGCAGAGCCAGCCATGCGCTGCTGAGACGGACGGGTGGGACGCTCATCACGACGCGGCGGCCAGGACACCGGCGAGCGCGGACGCGGTGGCCGACCAGTCGCACAGCGAGTCGCGCCGCTCGCGGGCGGCTCGACGCAGGCGCCCTCTGAGCTCCGCGTCCCCGAGCCAGCCGCGGAGCGCGGTGCCGAGCGCTGCGGAGTCCTCCGGCGGGACCAGCAGCCCCGGCCGGATCCCGCCGGCGACCTGACCGACCGCTTCGCCCACTCCGCCGACGTCGGCGGCGATGACCGGCAGGCCCCGGGCCAGAGCCTCGGTCACGACCATGCCGTACGTCTCGGCTCGCGACGGCAGAACCAACAGGTCCGCAGCGGCGTAGCAGCGGTCGAGATCGGATCCGACCCGTGGACCCGGGAAGGACACGCGTTCGCCGAGCCCGCGGTCGACCGAGCAGCGACGGAGACCCTCGGTGAACGCCTGGTCGCGGTCGAGGCTGCCGACGCAGACGCAGCGCCAGGGCAACTCCGGCATCGTCCCCAGCGCCTCGAGCAGCACGTCGTGGCCCTTATCGAAGGTCACGGCCGCAACGCACAGCAGCGCCCCGCCGGTCGCGGTTCCGGCGGCGAGGTCGGCGGCCTCGACCCCGGGCTGCGCGACGTGCACCCGCTCCGCGGGCAACCGGTACAGGTCCAACAGCCGGCGCCGGGTCCACCCGCTGGTCGTGACGACGGCGACGGCCGCCGTGAGGACCGCGCGCTCCCGTATCCGAGCCTCCCGCACCCGGTCAGCCGGCGGGCGATGGCCCAACGGCATGTGCACGAGCACGACCAAGCGCAATCGGCCCGTCTGCGGCACAAGCACCTCGGGAGCCGTCGAGGCGATGAGTCCGTCGAGCAACACGACGGCGTCGTCGGGGATCCCCTTCAACGCGTCCGCGAGGGCGATCAGCGAGGCCGCTCCCGGTCGCGGCCAGGGCCCGGCCACGGGGTGCTCGTGCACCAAGAAGCCGAGCGATGCAAGCCCACGGCACACGTGCCGGTCATAGACGTTGCCTCCGCTCGGCCGGGCTGGGTTGTCGATGTCGTCCGGGAGGACGACGTGCACCTCCTTCACAGCGACCGTTCGTAGCTCGCCCAAGCGAGGTGCGACTCGTGCAGCGTCACGACCAGGCCGTCGAGCTCACGAGCGCCCTCGCCCAGGGCACCGGCCTGCGCCCGTTCGGCCAGGCGATCGGCCACCACGCGGGCGAGCGCCTCGGTGGAGGTGTTCATTCCCGCGAAGGCGGGCTCGTCGTCGAGGTTGCGATAGCTGAGCTCGGCCATCACGGCGTGCAGCGCCTCGGCGGCCCGGCCGATGTCGACGACGATGTTGTCGGCGTCCAGCGCCTTGCGCCGGAACGTGGCGTCGACGATGTACGTCGCGCCGTGGAGGCGCTGCGCGGGCCCGAACACCTCGCCGTCGAAGCTGTGGGCGATCATCATGTGATCGCGCACAGTCACGCTGAACACGGGCTAACCCCCTCGTAGGTGATGGTGTGGCAGAGCGCCGGAAGGCTCCCCGCGGCGAGGCGCGCCATCACGTCGGGCAGATCGCAGAAACGGGACTGTCCGGTGAGGAGGGCGTCGAACGCCGGGTCGCGCAGCAGGTCGAGCGCGAGGGCCATCCGGTCGGCCGTCGTGCGCCGCCCGCTGCGGGCCGGGGCGATGGTGCCGACCTGGCTGGCGCGGATGCCGAGGCGACTGGAATGGAATGCGCCACCGAGCGAAAGCCGGACCTCCCGGTCGCCGTACCAGCTCAGGTCGATGACCGTGCCCTCCGGCGCGAGCAGCTCGAGCGATTGCTGAAGCCCGGCGGACGTCGCGCTGGCGTGCACGACGAGGTCACGCCCGCCGGCGGCGTCGGCCGGCAGCGCGAAATCGACGCCCAGTGCGGCGGCAACGTCAGCCCGGCTGGCATCGACGTCGATCAGCGTGACCTGCATCGCCGGGAAGCGGCTGAGCAGGCGTGCGACACAGCAGCCGACCATGCCCGCTCCCACCACGGCGACGCGGTCCCCGAGCAGCGGCGAAGCGTCCCACAGGGCGTTGACGGCGGTTTCGACCGTGCCCGCCAAAACGGCTCGATCGGGTGGCACGCCCTCGGGCACGACGGTCACCGCGGCGGCCGGCACCACGTACGCAGTCTGGTGGGGGTACAGGCAGAACACGGTGCGGCCGCGCAGCTCCGACGGCCCCTGCTCCACGACAGCGACGTTGAGGTAGCCGTACTTGACCGGCCCCGGGAAGTCACCCTCCTGAAACGGTGCCCGCATCGCGGCGCGCTGAGACGGCGGCACCCCGCCTCGAAACGCCAATGTCTCGGTGCCGCGGCTTACGCCGGACCGCACCGTGCGCACCATCACGTCGTCGGGTCCCGGCTCGGGCAGGGTCACCTGCCGGATCTCTCCACAGCCGGGCGCCCGCAGCCAGTACGCGTACGCGGCGGCACGCCCAGGCAGCGAACCTGACATCCCGTAGATGGTATTGCCGCACCCGCCTGAGAGAAGTATTCGGCCGCACGCCGCACCGGAGGGCCGTTCGTCTATCAGGGCAACGCGTCAGGGTCGAGCCTCATGGCACCCACCGCTCGCCCGCGGGTGTCACCACGAGTTCGTGGGTGAGCGCCCGTGAACCCTGGTGCACGAGAAACGAAACCGCCGGCGCGATCTGGCTCATGTCGCCCAATGCCTCCGGCGACACGTCGCGGGTGAAGTCCGCGGTCTTCGGGGACTCGATCGTCGCGTCGACCACCAGCAGCGCCGCGTGGATGCCCTCCTCGCGCAGCTCCTGGGCCGCAGCCTGGACCATGGCGCGGGTGGCGAATGCGCCCGCCGCCCACAATCCCCGGCCCGGCATCGCCCGGCGAGAGGAACCGCCGGTGATCTGGATCAGCGCGCCGGCGCCGCCTTCTCGCAGCGCGGCGGCGCCGACCGACAGGAATACGAACGCCTGCTCCGCAACCGCGACCGTCCAGCCTCGGAAGGCATCCAGGTCCGCCGCGGCGAGCGCGCCACCGCCGAACGGACCCGGCTTCGCGGGGCGCGCGGCAGACACCGCGTTCACGACCGCGTCAAGCGAGCCAAGCTCCGCTCTTGCGGTCCTCAGCGCTTCGCTCAGCGAGGTCCGATCGGCTGCATCGGCCCCGATCGCCAGCGCACCCCTCCGCCGCACAGACTCGAGCGTGTCGTCGCTGCGCGCTACGCCCGCGGCGTTCCAGCCCAGCTCGAGGAAGTGGTCGATGATCGCCCCGCCAAGGTTGCGCGCGCCCAGGACCGCGACCGTCTTTGCCATTTCTTCTCCTTCTGCATTGGGTGTGGAGCCAACAATGATCCCGCGCGGGTGAGCGGCGCGCTGACAGCGGCACCGATCCCGCCGCGGCCGTCTGCAGCCCAAGGCGGAAGACCGCCGAGCTCGGGATTGACGGGCGGGCGCCCGAGGGAGACAATCGAGCTTCATTTTCCGAGTTCGGCCTGGGAGTCCGCAAATGTCCTGGAAGCTCGAGGGGTCCTACTTCGAAACGTGTTCGTGCGATGTGATCTGCCCATGCACGGCGTCGATGGCGCTTGGCGCCACGCATGAACGCTGCAGAGTCACGCTGGTGTTCAACGTCAAGGACGGCGAGGTGGACGGGACCGACGTGAGCGGGCTCGCCGTCGCGGCCGTTGCCGATACGCCTAAGGTCATGAGCGAGGGCAACTGGCGGCTCGGCGTGTTCATCGACGCCGCGGCCTCCGACGAGCAGGCCGACAAGCTCGGCGCGGTCTTTTCAGGAGCGCTGGGCGGCCCGATGGAGGCGCTGGGGCCGCTCGTGGGCGAGAATCTTGGGATGCAGCGGATGTCGATCGAGGTGCGGGAGAGCGGCCTGCGACACTCCGTCCGGATCGGCGACGCGGTGGACTTCGAGATCGAGGACGTCGTGCCGTTCGGGGTGGAGTCGGGCGAACCGGTGAGACTCACCGGCATCTTCCATCCCGCCGGGTCGGAGTTGGCGGTGTCGCGGGCCACGCGGTCGAAGATCGACGCGTTCGGGATCCAGTATGAGGGGAACGCTGCCTTCTCGACCTCGCGGTTCTCGTGGGCGGCATAGGCGCGGTGACATCGGGCGCACTCGGCGAGAGCCGCTCGGACCGCGGCGAACTCGCCGCCGCGTTCGCCGCCGCGCGAGCACGGCTGGGCCTGGTCGCGCTGCTGCTCGCGCTGGCCGCCGTCGCGTGGTGGTCGACTGCCGACCGGATGGCCGGCATGGACGCCGGACCGGGCACCGACCTCGGCGCGCTCGGCTGGTTCCTCGGCGTCTGGGTGGTGATGATGGCGGCGATGATGTTCCCGTCGCTCGCCCCGACGGTCGCGCTCTATGCGCGGATGACCCGCAAGCGCGGACTTGACCGGGCGCTGATCTTCACCAGCGGGTATCTGCTCGTGTGGGGCACGGCGGGGCTGGCGGCGTACGGCCTGTTCAGCCTGGGGCGGAATCTGTTCGGCGCGGACCTGGCCTGGCACGCCGGAGGGCGCTGGTTCGCGGCCGGCGTGCTCGCCGTCGCAGCTCTGTACGAGTTGACGCCAGTGAAGGACATCTGTCTGGCCAAGTGCCGGAGCCCGGTGGGGTTCCTGGTCGGAAGGTGGCGCGACGGACGGCTCGGAGCCCTGGAGATGGGTTCACGGCACGCCGGCTGGTGCCTCGGCTGTTGCTGGGCCCTGATGGCCGCGCTCTTCGCCCTGGGCGTGATGAGCGTTGCCTGGATGGCGTTCGTCGCGGCCCTGATCGCACTCGAGAAGATCCTCCCGTGGCGGCGTGCTGCAACCTGGGGCACAGCGGCCGTGCTCCTCGCCCTTGCGATCGCCGTCCTCGCGGTACCAGGTTCTGTGCCCGGGCTCGTCGTCCCCGATTCCCACAGCGCCACGCACGCGATGAAGGCCATGCAGTAGGTCCGCTACGGATTCGACGCCCTGGCAGATCTCCGACAGTCTCCGCCGATGAGTTGGCGCCTCGGTCTCGGCGTCGCGGTCATCGCGGCGATCTCGATTGCGGCCGCCGTGCTCGCGCTGATGAGCGCGCCTGGCCTCAGCGGAGCGCAGCGGATCAAGGCGGCGATCCGCTGGCCGACCAACTGCCCCGGCATCGAGGTGGCGCGCCCATCGCGGGACCCGATCATGGGCCGCTGGGCGCCGGACACCGTGCAGAGCGCCGACATCGCCTGTGGCAGCTCAGGTCCCCATGTCAGCTATGCGCAGTTTCGCGACGCGCTGAGCATGACCCAGGCCCTCACCGCCCAGTCGCCGTCCGCGCGCTACTGCCTGGACGGCACCTCCGTCGTGATCGACCATCTCGTGGCGATCGATCCAACCGTGTTCACCGAGATGTGCCAGACCCTCAGCGGGTCGTTCACCAACACCAGCTGAGACCCACGCCATGGTCGCGCCTAGCGCGCTGAGACCCACGCCATGGTCGCGCCTAGCGCGCCGATTCAGGCTGTCGCTCGAGCCGTTGCCCCGCCAGCCGTTCCGCCGCGTGGCGGGCGTGTGGCGAGCCGGTCACGGCATCGAGGAAGTCGGCGCGTTCGAGCGCGTAGAGCGTGACCGGCTCTGAGGCGGTGACAGCGGCGGTGCGCAGGCCATCGCGAAGCAGCGCGATCTCTCCGAACCCATCCCCGGGCACCAGCTCTCCCGTCTCGATTCCGTGTACGCGGACCGTGAGCCTGCCGGCGCCGACCAGGTAGTAGCGATCGCCGGACTCGCCTTCGCGGATCACGGTGTCCCCGGCGGCCGCCTGCTCGCGCGTCAGCGACCGAGCGAGCTCCTCCAGCTCCGGAGTGGCCAGGACCCCGAAGATGGAAGAGCCCCGCAACAGCGCCAGCTCGGTGTCAACCGGTGGAGCGCGGGTTTCAAGGCGTGACAGCCTCTGGGTTACCGAACCGGCGCTGACGGCGAGCAGCAGGCCCGTCCCCGCGATCGCGGTTCGCGGGCCGCCCGCGAGCGCCAGGAGAGGAACCGAGGCTGAACCGATCGCGAAGCCGAGCATCGAGAAGCCCTCGAGCACGCCGAACACGCGGCCCCGTACATGAGCCGGCACCGAGCGCTGCAGCAGCGTACGACCGGAGATGTCCAGCACGGTCCGACTGGCGCCCGCGACCGCCAACAATCCGAACGCTCCGAATGCGGTCGGCCACGCGCCGATCAGCAGGAACGCCGTGCCCCAGGCCAGCCCGCTGAGGACGAGTGGCGGCACGAGTCGTTTGCGGCCGATCAAGGCCATCGCGCAGATTCCGCCCACGACGCCACCGGCGCCGAACGCGGCGTTGAGAAAGCCGGCGCCGGACGGACCGAGCGCGAGCACCCTGATCGCGAGAACGACCACCAGCACGTCGAGCGCGCCCAGCCCGACATACTGCACCGCGACCGCTCCAAGCAGCGTGGTCGCTCCGGGCTCGGAGCGCAGGGCATTCACCACCGCCGCGCGGTCGCCGTCCTCGCCTCGGGACTCCCGCGCAGCCTTGGCCGCGGCCCCGCGACCGACCACCAGGGGCGCTACCAGCAACGCGGAGAGCGAGACCGCGCCGGCGAACAGCGCACAGGCGAGCCCGGGCCCGTCGAGCCCGATCAAGACGCCGGCTATGGCCGGTCCGGCCAGGAAGCTGCTGCTGTCAAACCAGCCGGTGACGACGTTCGCGGCGGTCAGCTCGCGCGGGTCGTCGACCAGCGATGGGAGCAGCGCGGCGTGCGCGGGTCGGGTGAAGGTCACCGCGCAGGCGGCGAGCACCGCGGTGCAATACGCCGCCAAGGACGGTGCGCCGGACAGCAGGATCGCGGCGGTGGCGGCAATCGAGATCGCCTGCGCGACGTACCCCACCCAGAGCCCGACGGCGCCGCCCCGGCGGTCCGTGAGCGCGGAGGCGATCGGTGCGACAGCCGCGGCCGGGAGCAGTTGCACGACGGCGATGGCAGCGGCGACCGCGGTACCGCCGCGCTCGTACGCGTATACGAGAATCGACACCCATACGCCATTCTCGGCACAGCTGAATGCGAAGAATGCGAGCTCAACTCGCCGCAGCTTCCGGTTCGCCGCGACCCGTCTCAGCACCTGCCGCACCGCTCGATATTACAGTCAGGCCCTCGAACCGAAGGAGGTAGTGGTGGAGGATCTCAACGACGATCCGCTTGGACTCACGGCCGAGCAGATGCGCGACCTGGGTTACCGGACCGTGGACATGCTCGTGCAGGAGCTCTCGGAGCGCTCCTCGCATCCGGCTCTGCGCCGGAGCGCGCCGAGCGAGCTGCGAACCCGCCTGGGCGGGGGACCGCCCGGCGAGGCGCGTGCCTGGGACGACCTCATGCAGCAGATGCGGGACGACGTGCTGGGCTCCATGAGTCGTCTGGCGCACCCCGCGTATTTCGCCTTCATTCCGGCGTGCAGCACGTTCCCGGGCGCCCTGGGCGACCTCATCACCGCCGCGATGGACATCGATGCGAGTCTCTGGATGTCCGCCGCCGGTCCCAGCCAACTGGAGCTCACCGTGCTCGACTGGTTCAAGGAATGGATCGGCTATCCGCCGGATGCCGCCGGGGTGCTCGTCAGCGGAGGCTCGGCCGCCAACCTCACCGCTCTGGCCTGTGCACGGGAGGCGCTGATCGGCCCCATGACTGATCGCGTCGTGGCGTATGCCTCAGATCAATCGCACTCGTCCGTGGCCCGGGCCTCCCGCGTGATGGGGTTCCGCCCGGACCAGGTCCGGGTGCTCCCGACGGACCGCTCCCACCGGATCCGCCTGGACGCCCTTGTGGGCGCGGTCGACGCGGATCTCGAGGCCGGTCTTCGGCCCTTGGTGGTGGCGGCTAATGCGGGCGCGACCAACACGGGCGCGATCGACCCGCTGCCCGAGCTCGCGGAGATCTGCCATGAGCGGGGGATGTGGCTTCACGTCGACGGCGCGTACGGAGGCTTCGCCGCGTTGACGGAACGTGGCCGTGCGGGCCTCGCGGGGATCGAATTGGCCGATTCGGTCACGCTCGATCCGCACAAGTGGCTCTACCAGCCAATCGAATGCGGCTGCGTGCTGGTCCGCGAAGGCCAGTTGCTCAGGCATGCGTTCACGATCGACCCGGACTACCTGGCCGATCGGCTGAGCGAGGAGGTCAACTTCTCCGACCGCGGGCTGCAGCTGACGCGCGCGTCGCATGCCCTGAAGATCTGGTTGTCGTTCAACTACTTCGGCACCGGAGCGTTCCGGGACGCGATCGACCGATCGATGGATCTCGCCCTGCTCGCGGAGCGGCACGTGCGCGACGCGCCACGGCTCGAGCTCCTGTCACCGGCATCCCTCGGGATCATCTGCTTTCGGCGCAGCTTCGATGGCGTGAGCGACGAGGACACGATCGCCGCGATGAACGCCGAGCTGGTCGCCTCATTCGAACAGACCGGGCGTGGACTGGTCTCCTCCACCCGGCTGCATGGAAAGTACGCGATCCGCATGTGCGTGATGAACCACACGACGGGGCCGGACGCGGTCACGTCCACGCTGGACTGGTTCGCGCAAGCATCGACCCCGCCACGCGCCCCTCACGATTCGATCTCCCGCTACGCGGATCGGCGCACCGACATGTCCAGCGGCTGGGGACAGATCAGTCACTTCGACGAGCCGACGCTCCGCAAGATCCCCCTGTTCGAGAGTCTGGGAGAACGGGAGCTCGAGGTCGTGCTTCGATCGGGCCTGGAAATCGAGGTCTCAGCCGGCGACACGGTGATCCACCGCTGGCAGGGGACGAGGAGCTTCTACATGATCCTCTCGGGCAGCGTCGAGATAAAGATCGGCGATCGAACCATGAGCGAGCTCGGCCCCGGGCAGTACTTCGGCGAGCTCGCTGCGCTCGACTGGGGAGCGGGATTCGGGCTGGTGCGCACCGCAACGGTCATCGCCCAGGCCGACACCCGTCTGCTCATGCTGGCGCCGGCCGTGCTTGACGAGCTGGTGCGAGCGGCGCCCGATGTGGAACGGCAGATCCGCGCCACGGTCCGTGAGCGGCTGAAGCAGATCTAGCCCGTAGGCTCCGACCGTGGCGACGGACCCGGCGGCCGGGTCCCGGTCCTCGGCCGTAGAGTCCCGGGTGATGGCGACCCACCCGGTAGCTCCGAATCAGGCCGTGGGGGCATCTGAGCCGGTCCTCCTCGACGGCGCCTCGCTGACTCCCGAGGCCGTCGGGCGGATCGCCCGCGGGGGGGCGTGCGCAGAACTGCACCCGATCGCCCACGCCCGTAACGACGGTGCCCGGGCGGCGATCGCGGCGCTGCTGGCTCGCGGCGAGGACCTCTACGGCGTCACCACCGGAGTCGGTGCGCTACGCGCCTATCGCGTGCCGGAGGACGAGCGCGAGCAGTACGCGATCAACCTGCTGCGCAGCCACGCCTGCGGAGCGGGCCGTCCGCTGCCGGCCGAGGTCGTCCGCGCGGCGATGGCCACGCGGGCCAATCAGATCGCCGCCGGCGGTGCAGGCGTCGCTCGCGAGCTACTCGACGGGCTGGTTGCCGCGCTCAACGCCGGGCTGACACCCGCCACGCGGGAGCTCGGATCGCTGGGGACCGGAGACCTCACGAATCTGGCCGACATCGCGCTCGCGCTGCTCGGGGAGGGTCACGTCTGGCGGGGCGATGAGCTTCTGGAGGCGGCGGCAGGGCTCGCCGACGCGGGCATCCCGGCGGCGCGGCTCGGGCCCAGGGACGGGCTCGCCTTCCTCAGCAGCAATGCGGTCAGCGTCGGGCATGCGGCGCTGCTCGTGCTCGACGCGCGCCAGCTACTCGAGGCCTGGCTGTCGATCGCGGCCCTCTCGTTCGAGGCGGCCGCCGCGGATCCGGTGGTGCTCGACCCGCGGATCCATTCTGCGCGGCATCGCCCGGGCCAGGCCGCGGTGGCGGAGCGGATGCGCGCGCTGCTCGACGGTCTCCAGGACCGAGCGCGCGAACCGGGACCGCTGAGCATTCAGGACCCGTACCCGTTTCGCGCTCTGCCCCAGGTGGACGGCGTGGTCCACGACGCCCTCGGCGCGCTCGAGGAGACGGTCGGACACGAGCTGAACTTCGCGGGCGAGAACGCGTTGATCGTGCCAGGCGAGGACATCGCGCTCCCGAACGGCAACCCGCATGCCGCGCCGCTGGCGAACGCGATCGACGGGCTGAGGACCGCGCTGGCGCAGTCGGCGGCGTTGATCGCGGCGCGCGTAAGCACGCTCCTGGATACGAGCCTCACGGGTTTGCCGCCGTTCCTGGCGCGCCGTCCAGGGCCGGAATCTGGGGCGTTGCTGCTCGAGTACACCGCTCATTCCGCCGCTGCCGAGGTCCGCTCCCTGGTCACGCCGGTGGCGGCGCAGACCGTTTCGGTCTCCCGCGGCGTCGAGTCGCACTCGAGCCTCGCCCCGATCGCGGCCCGTCGCGCGCACGAGTCCCTGCACGCGCTGCGCGTCGTGGTCGCGACCGAGCTAGTCGTCGCCGTTCGCGCGCTGCGGCTGGCCAGCCACGAACCGGTCGGCGCAGGAACCCGCCCGCTGTTCGAGGCCGCCGCCGAACGGCTCAGCCCCGATCTGAGCGATCGGCCACTGCATCCCGACGTCGAGGCGGCCCGGGTGTTCGTCGAGGGTTGGGGCAGAACCGCCGGTTGAGCGCGCGGACCTCCGGGAGCGCCTAGGGGGCGGACGTCGTGGAGGGTTTCGGCGCGGCGGGGGCGGTCCTCGGCGCCGGCGCGGGAATCGTGTCCTGGAGCGCGGCGTCGGTGCCGCGGTCGCGCCTGGCCTGGGCGATGGCGGCGGCCCGCGCCCGCGCGGCGGCCGCGGCCCGCTGCTGTGCCACGGTGAGCCGAATCGGAGGCTTTTGCGAGCGGGTTGGGGTGCCGCTCGTGGCGGACCCGATCAAAAGCCATAGGCAAGCGACCAGCACCAGCACCAGAGGCAGCAGCGCCACAACGGTCCTGGTGCGCGCGCGGGGGATTTGCTCGACGACCATCACGAGCGGGGGCGGGGCGGCGGTCTGACTTGGCGCAGCGAGCGGTTGGGCGACGGTTGGAGTCGGCGCAGCGAGCGTCGGGGCGGCGGTAGGGGTCGGCGCAGCGAGCGTCGGGGCTACCGGCCGGAATGCGATTGCAGCCGCGGTCTGCGGGCCGGACGGCGCCCCGGCTTCATCGGTCGGCGGCAGCCGGGCGACATGGATCGACTCATCCGGCTGGGTCTCCGGGGGATTGGGTGCGTCGAGTTCGATTGGCTTCATTAACTGTCCCGCGCTGCGTGGCGTCGGCCACGAGTCCCGGCGGCGGGTCGATCCCGCCGCGACGCATCCGGATTCGCCCGGCGCCGCAGATCTCCTCGGCGCTGCAATCGCGCTGGCAGGACTGACCCCTTTGGCACCTGGGTAGAACTGGCGCCATGATCTATCGAACTCTCGGTAACAGTGGCCTGCGGGTCTCGGCGCTCACCCTCGGCACGATGGGCTTCGGTGGGCAGGGCGCTTTCAAGGCGGTCGGCGAGCTCGGCGTGCACGAGCTCCGGGACCAGCTCGACCTCTGCTTGGACGCGGGCGTCAACCTCGTAGATACCGCCAACATGTACTCGCGCGGGCTCTCGGAGGAGATCCTCGGCGAGGCGCTCGAGGGCGCCCGGCGTGAGAAGCTGATGGTCGCCACCAAGGTGCGCTTCCCGATGGGCGAGAGCCCCAACGAGGCTGGGCTCTCCCGCCATCACCTGATTGCCTCCTGCGAGGCGTCGCTGCGTCGCCTGCGCGCCGACCACATCGACCTGTTCCAGCTGCACGAGTGGGATGGCGAGACCCCGCCCGAGGAGTACCTCGAGGCGCTCGACACGCTCGTGCGCAGTGGCAAGGTGCGCTACGTCGGGTCCTCGAACTTCACCGCGTGGCAGTTGATGAAGACCCTCGGCGTGGCCGACCGGCTGCGCTACCAGCGCTTCGTATCGCAGCAGATCCACTACACGCCGCAGGCGCGGGAGGCCGAGTTCGAGCTGCTGCCCGCCGGGAGCGATCAGGGGGTCGGAACGATGGTCTGGAGTCCGCTCGCCGGCGGCCTGCTCAGCGGCAAGTATCGGCGCGACCAGCAGCCCCCGGACGGCTCGCGTCACGTCGGCGACTGGGACGAGCCGCCCGTGTACGACGAGGACAAGCTCTACGACATCGTCGAGGTGCTCGTCAAGGTCGGCGAGGCCCACGACGTTTCCGCCGCGCAGGTCACGCTGGCCTGGCTGCTGACCCGTCCCACCGTGGCCACCCTGATCATCGCCGCGCGCACCGAGGAGCAGCTGGTCGACAACCTCGAGGCGGTCAACCTCAGACTCACCGAGGAGGAGGTGGCCGAGATCGAGGCGGTCAGCCGGCCGAATCTGCCCTACCCGTTATGGCATCAGGCGGCCAATGCCTCCGATCGGCTCTCCGGCCCCGACCGTGTGGCGCTCGGCCCATGGCTGGGAGCCGATTGACCGGTTGATCAGGCGGTGGCGCGTGCCGTGGCGCTACGGTGAGGTCGATGCGAGTCGCGACCTGGAACGTCAACTCGGTCAAGCAGCGCCTCCCGCGGCTGCTCCCCTGGCTGGATCAGCGTCAGCCCGACGTGGTGTGTCTGCAGGAGACGAAGCTGACCGACGAGGCATTGCTCGAGCTGCTCGGCGACGAGCTCGCCAACCGCGGGTACGCCGTCGCCCTCCACGGTGAGGCGGCCTGGAACGGGGTGGCGATCCTGTCCCGGGTGGGGCTGGACGAGGTGGTGCCCGGAATTCCCGGCGCCCCCGGCTTCCCGCATCCGGAGGCGCGCGCGGTCTCGGCGACCTGCGCCGGGATCCGCATGGTTTCGGTGTACGTGCCGAACGGGCGCACGCCTGGTTCTGAGCACTACCAGTACAAGCTCGCCTGGCTGGCGTCGCTGCGAGCGATGGTGGCCGCCGGCCCGGAGGCCACGATCGTGTGCGGCGACATGAACATCGCTCCGGCCGACGAAGACGTGTTCGACCCGGAAGCCTACGTCGGCGAGACGCACGTCACGCCGTCCGAGCGGGCGGCGCTGGCCGAGCTGCAGGCGCTCGGCCTTCACGACGTGGTACGCGATCGTTGGCCGGGCAAGCGCGTCTTCACGTACTGGGACTACCGGGCGGGCATGTTCCACCAGGACCTGGGGATGCGGATCGATCTGGTGCTGGCCAGCGGCAGCGTGGCCGGCCGGGTCCAGGCGGCCTGGGTCGACCGCCAGGCCCGCAAAGGCCGGGGCCCGAGCGACCACGCGCCGGTGATCGTCGACCTCGACGAGGCGCCGGATGGGGACGTCGGGCCGGTCGTGCCGCCGCCGTCGGCGCCGGCGGCGGTTCGCGGCTCGGTCAAGCTCCCGCAGTCACGCTGACTCTCGCGGACGGTCCCGGTCACGCGAGGGCTGAACGCGCTTGGGCTCTCCGGGCATCTTCGGGTAGTCGGGCGGGTAGGGCATGTCGCCCTGGCCCTGGGCGGCGTACAAGTCCAGCAGCGGTTGCAGCGAGTGCGCCGTGTCGTCGATCGCGGCGTGGAGATCGCCCAGCTGGGCAAAGCGAGCGGGCATGCTCGCCACGGTGAAGTCCTCCGGGGCGACCTCAGGAAGCTCCTCCCAGGTCACGGGCGCCGAGACGGGCGCACCCGCCTTCGGCCGAATGCTGTAGGCGCTGGCGATGGTGCGATCGCGGGCGTTCTGGTTGTAGTCGATGAAGATCCGCCGGCCGCGCTCCTCCTTCCACCACTTGGTCGTCACGCGGTCAGGAAGGCGTCGCTCGAGCTCACGACCGAAGGCGATCGCGGCGTGGCGGACATCGGTGAAGCTCCACCGCGGCTCGATCCGCAGGTAGATGTGCACGCCGCGTCCGCCCGAAGTCTTGGGAAATCCGGCGTAGCCGAGCTGATCCAGCAACGCGCGGGCCTCGGCGGCCACCCGGACCGCGTCGGCGAAGTCGGTGCCCGGTTGGGGATCGAGGTCGAGGCGCAACTCGTCTGGGTGATCGACGTCATCGCTGCGCACCGGCCACGGGTGAAACGTGATCGTGCCCATCTGCGCCGCCCAGCCGACCACGGCCACCTCGGTGGGACAGATCTCATCGGCCGAGCGCCCGGACGGGAACTGGATCTGAGCCGTCTGGAGGTAGTCAGGGGCGCCCCGCGGGACGCGCTTCTGAAAGAAGGCATCGCCGCCGCCCTTCTCGCGGGTCGAGAGGACGATGCCGGGGTGCACGCCCTTCGGCCAGCGCTCGAGGGTGGTGGGTCGCCGCTGCAGGGCGCGCATGATGCCCGCCTCGACGGCGAGGTAGTAATTCACGATGTCGAGCTTGGTGATCGCGTCCGAGCGTTCGGTCTCCGGAAAGATCACGCGGTCGGGGTTGGTCACCCGCAGATCGCGCCCACCGGCGTCGACGATGATCTCCTCGGACGCTGCCATGTTCGCTTCACACGGTGACATATCGGGCGCCGAGCGTGGTCGCGAGCGTGCGATGAGCCGGCCCGGCGCCGACGAGGATGCAGCGCGACGGGTTGAGATCGTGGACGTGCGCGAACGCCAGCGCCAGCCCAGGAAGCGGCGGCCGGCACCAGCAGCTCGGCGGGCCGCCGCCGTGCGGGCAGATCGCGCTCTGCACCGGGCCGGAGACCGCGGTGGCGAGGCGGGCGACGCACGGGTCCAGGCTTTCCAACGCCGCGTCCGGGCTCCAGTCGAAGACCAGATGCGGCGCCTCGGGCGCGGCGCCCTCGAGCGCGCGCTCCCAGCCCGGAGCTCGCAACACCGCCGCAGCGACGAAGACCCCCGTACGAGTTCCCGATGGCTTCTTGCGCGCGAACGGCACGACCTCGACGTCGGCGAATCCCTCGTCGGTGGACGGTGGCTCGAGCTCGCGGAGTGCGCGCATCTGGGACGTCGGCGTCATCACCCCCGGCGATGCTCGCGCCAGCTTCCGCAGGGCCTCGGGCGTGGGCAGAGTCCCGAAACGCTCAAGCAGGCGCTCGACGAGATTGACCTGGGCCTGCGCGAGCGGCGTGCTGAGCCAGATGCACCGGGCCGGGATCTGGTGTCGGTTTGCCACCTCGATCACGTAGTTGCGCGTCGCGCGGGACAAATAGGTGTTGTCGAGCACCACCTTCCGCGTGCCCGCGGCCAGTTCCTGCTCCAGGGCGCCGGCGAGCTCACGCAGGCCTCCGCCCCGGTCGTCGCGGTTGAGGCGACGATAGCCGCTCGCGACGTAGCTCTCGGCCACCCGGCTCTTCCCGGCCCCGGGTATCCCGATGACGAGGATCACCTCCGCTCCGTCCGGCGGGTGCGGTGGCCCGCCCCGAGCGTGAGCCCGAGGGGAGGTGCCGAACGCTCGGGCGAGCACCGCTCGGTCCTCATCGGAGAGGGGAAGCCGCGCCGCACGCGCGGCCGATCGCGCTGACTCGGGACGCCGCGCCCCCGGGATCGGAACCACCACCGACGAGAGCCCCAGCAACCACGCGAGTGCGACCTCGGCCGGGGCAGCGTCGCGCGCATGGGCGACATCGACCAGAGGCTGGCGACGAGCAACCGCGCCCGCGCGCCGCGGCCCGCCCAGCGGTGAGTGGGCGATCAAGGAGATGCCGAGCTCCTGGCAGCGCTCGATGATTCCTCCACGGAGCGCGCGATCGTCGTAGGGGCTGAGGGCGACCTCGACCGCACAGATCGGCGCGAGCTCGAGCGCCTCGTCCAGCTGGCCGCGACTGACATTCGAGAGCCCCACGCGACTGACCAGGCCCTCGTCGCGGAGCCGCGCCAGCGCGCGCACGGACCTCCGCCATGGTGTCCGGGGATCTGGCGCATGGATGAGATAGACGTCGATCGGAATGCCGTCGAGCGCGACCAGGCTCGCCTCGCAGTCGGCGATGATCGCCTTCGTCCGCCCGTCCGGCACCCACGCGCCGCCCGCCCGCGTCATGCCTCCCTTGGTCACGATCCGCGCGCTCAGCTCCGCGCCACAGCTGCGAAGCGCGGCGGCCAGCAACCGCTCGTTGTGACCGAGCTCGGCCGGCCCGTGCCCGTACGCCCGCGCTGTGTCGAACACGGTGACGCCGGCTTCCACGGCCGCCGCGATCGTCTTGTGGGCGAGCGCCTGATCGCGGCTCTCGTCGGTCGACAGACGCATACAGCCGAGGCCGATGCGCAGCTCCGACGGGTCAAGCCAGGCCGGGCGACTCAGGCCACGGAGCCTACGCCACGATCAGGGCTGCCGCCTTGCGAAGGATGCGTTTAGCGCTAAGCGGCCCGACGTTGGATCTCGGGCTCGCGCTCGCCGGCGATCTGGCTGACCGGCTGCGGACGTGCCGCGGCCGCGCTCGCCGCCGGTTCCGGGGTGCGCAGGAGGGCGCGTGCGGTCACGATTCCGACCGCCACGCACGCGGCGCCGATCGCGAAGGCCAGGTGGTAGCCGCCGACGAGCGAGCTCGCGATGGTGTGGCCGCCGGCTTGCAGGCTCTTGGAGTGGTTGGTCGCAATCGTGCCGAGTACGGCGAGCCCGAGCGCTCCGGCGACCTGCTGGGACACGTTGACGATTCCCGAGCCTAGTCCGGCGTCGGCGGCGGGGACGTCGGCCATCGCGATCGTCAGGAGTGGCATGAACGCGCTGCCGATCCCGAGTCCGATGGCGAAGTAGGCGAGGAAGATGGTGGGAAAGAAGCCGGTGTGGACTCCGGTGGTGCCGAGCAGCCCGAGGCCGGCGATCACCATGACCATGCCGAAGGTGAGCACGCGCATCGCGCCGAAGCGGGAAACCAGGCGTGCGGTCACGCCGAGGGACAGGATGCCCACCGTCACGGTCCAGGGCATGAAGGCCAGGCCGGTCTGCAGCGCGCTGTAATGGCGCACGTGCTCGAGGTACAGAGTGCCGAGGAAGAACGTCGAGTACATCCCCGTCACCAGGAAGCCTCGCACGACGCTCGAGCCGACGAGGCCGTGCACCCGGAGGATGCGCGGAGGCATGATCGGGTTCTCGATCCGCGCCTCGAGCGCGAGGAATGCCATCATCAGCGCGGCGGCCAGCCCGCCGAACCCGAGGACCTGGAGGGAGCCCCAGCCGTGGCTGGTGGCCTGGACGATGGCGTATACGGCGGTCATCAGCGATACGGTCACCAGGACCGAGCCGAGCCAGTCGACGCCGTGTTCCAGACCGAGGCCCGCGTCCCGGGGAATCAGGGCCCTGCCCAGCGCGATCGTGGCGATGCCGATGGGGAGATTGACGAAGAAGATCCAGTGCCAGCTGAGGGCCTGGGTCAGCGCGCCCCCTGCGAGCAGCCCGAGCGAGCCGCCTGCCACGGCGACGAACACATAAGCGCTCATGGCCCGGGCCCGGTCGGCCGGCAGCGGGAACTCGGTGACGATGATGGCCAGGATCACGGAGGCCTGCATCGCCGCCCCGATGCCCTGGACGAACCGGGCGGCGATCAGAAAGCCCTGACTGGGCGCCAGCCCACACAGAGCGGAAGCGCCCGTGAACACGACCACCCCGGCCAGGAAGACGCGCTTGCGGCCGAGCAGGTCACCGAGTCGCCCCGCGAGCAACAGGAAGCTGCCGAACGTGACGAGGAAGGCGTTGACCACCCAGGTGAGGTTGCCCTGAGTGAAGTGGAGGTCGCGCTGGACGGCCGGTAGCGCCACGTTCACGATGGTCGTATCCAGAACGATCATCAATTGGGCGAGGCAGACGACGACGAGCGCCATCCAGCGGCGACGGTTGCTGGTTGCGGTGGGGAGGGAGGCGATGTTCATCTGGATCCGAACTGTTGAGGCGGGTAATAAACGGTGGTAAACTGGAGGCAGCCTCCAGAACTAAGCGGAGGTAGCCTCCGGAACTATACGGAGGCATCCTCCGGTTTGTCAAGGCCAATCGCGATGAGCGTCACCGACACCACTGATCAGCCGCTTCGCCCCCGCCCACGGCGGGCGGATGCCCAGCGCAACTACGAGAAGGTGGTAACCGCGGCCCGAGCGGCGTTCGCCGAAGGTGGAGCCGCCACCTCGCTGGAGGAGATCGCGAGACGCGCGGAAGTCGGGATCGGGACGCTCTACCGTCACTTTCCCAGCCGGCAAGCCCTGCTCGAGGCCGTCTACGTCGACGAGGTCGAGGCCCTGTGCCGCTCAGCCGCCGACCTGGCCGACCTCGCGCCCTGGGAAGCGCTCGTGGCCTGGCTGCACCGATTCGTGGGCTACATGGCCACGAAGCAGGCCTTGGCCCAGGAGCTGCTCGACTACGTGGAGCGCGATGCGGCGGTCTTCCGGAGCAGCCGAGCCGCCCTCTACGCCGCCGGCGAGCCGCTGCTGAAGCGGGCTCAGGAGGCCCGCGTCGTGCGCAGCGACACCGACCTCCCGGAGGTCATTCAGATGGTCGGCGGGATCGCCAAGATCCCCACCAGCGAGCCGGGACAGGTCGATCACATCCTCGACATCGCCCTGGACGGACTGCGCTACCGGGGCTGAAATGCGCCCTGTGCCCGAAGACGGACTGCGCTACCGCGGCTGAAATCCGCCTAGGTGCCAGAGCCGGGCGAAGGGTGCTTGGGTAGTAGACGGTGGCCGTCGACGACGGCGGCGGCCAGGTCGACGAGCTTTCGGTTGGCGACCCGGGACTGCTCGCGGAGCATCTCGAAGGCGCGCTCTTCGTCGATCGAGTGCCGTTCCATCAGGATGCCCTTGGCCCGCTCGGTCAGCGCGCGCCGTCCGAACGCCCCCTTGAGGTCGTGGTATTCGGCAAAGCGCCGCAGGACGATGTCGATCGAGCTCTGCCAGTCCTGGACGTCGGCGTCACTGATGTGGGCGAAGACGCCCCGCTTCGATGCCTCTTTGACGAACTCCGGGTCGTGCGCGTGGAGCAGCACGATCACCGGGCAGGCGGCCTCACGGACGATCCGGTCGATCAGCCCGAGGGCATGCTCGGAGCTGGCTCCCAGTCCGACCAGGGCGACATCGGGCCGTTCCCGTGAGGTCACCGGTCCCACGTCCTCGACCTCGATCTCGCGCGCGATCACCTCGTGACCGAGGGCGACGACGATCGGGGCGACCAGCGCGAGCCGGTCTTTGCGCTCGTTGGCGATCAGGACGCGGAGATGGGTGGGGGGACGATCGTGGATGAGCGGGTCCACGTGCCGATTCTAAGCGGCCCCTCCGTCACCCGGACGGAGCTGCCTCCGAATACGCCACCAGCCCCAGCTCGGCACCTGGGTAACCTTGTGTACATGTCGATGTTGAGGACAGGATCGCGATGACCGCACTGGCGCTGATGATGCGTCCGACCGCCGACGGCTGGGGCGTTTATTTGAGCAACGGTCGAGAGCTGGCCCGGTATCGCGGCTTTTGGTCAAAGCAACTGGCGCTGCGCTATCTGCGGCGCTACATGCGCGGATTGCTCACGCCCTGAGGGTCGGCTCGCCGGGACGGGCTTGGCTATGGTCAGGCGATGCACGCGAGCGGCGATGGGATCGAGGTCGAGGGGCTGGTCCGCGACTTCAAGGGTGGCGTCCGCGCCGTCGACGGGATCGACCTGAGGGTCGCGCCCGGGGAGATCTACGGCTTTCTCGGCCCCAACGGGGCGGGCAAGTCCACCACCGTGCTGGTCCTCACCACGCTGCTGCCGCCGACGGCCGGGCAGGTCCGGGTGGCGGGACTCGACGTCGTCCGGCAGGGCGCCGAGGTTCGCCGCGCGATCGGCGCTTCGCTGCAGGAATCGGCGCTCGATCCTTACCTCACCGGTCGCGAGCACATGCGGTTGCAGAGCGCTCTGCACGGGCTCTCGAAACCTGACCGCGAGGCGCGCGGCACCGAGCTGCTCGACCGGGTGGGCCTCCAGGACGCCGCGGATCGCAAGGTGGGCGGCTACTCCGGGGGCATGAAGCGTCGCCTCGACCTCGCCCTGGCGCTGGTGCACCGACCTCGGTTGCTGTTCCTCGACGAGCCGACGACCGGACTCGACGTGCAGAGCCGCACGGCTCTGTGGGATGAGGTGAGACGGCTGGCCTCCGACGGGGTGACGGTGTTCCTCACCACGCAGTATCTGGAGGAGGCCGACGTGCTGGCGGACCGGGTGGGCATCATCGATCGGGGGCGGATCGTGGCCGAGGGCACGCCGAGCGCCCTCAAGGCGGAGGTCGGGCGCCCGACGGTCGAGGCCGCCCCGGTCGGCTCGGGAGACCGCGAGCGCCTGGCCGCTGTACTGCGTCGCTTTGGCGATGAGGCCCCGGCTTCCCCCGGCGCGGTCGGCGTCCGCCTGAAGACCGGCGTCAGCGATCTGGCCGACGTGGTCCGAGCGCTCGATGCCGAGAACATCCCCGTGGCCGACCTCCGGCTCCACGCGCCGAGCCTCGACGACGTCTTTCTGGCCAAGACCGGACGCTCGCTCGAGGGTGCAGGCGATGGGGCCGCCCAGGGAAGCGAGGCTGCGGCGGCCGACGCCGTGTCGGCGTGATCGGCGTCCTGTCGATCCAGATCGGCGTGCTGGCGCGCCGGTCGGTGCTGAAGACGCTGCGCCAGCCGTTTCAGGTGTTCCCGATCATCTTCTTTCCCGCGATGCTGCTTGCGGTGAATGCCAGCGGGCTTCGCGCCGCCACCCGGCTGCCCGGATTCCCCACCCACTCCTACATCTCGTTCGCGATCGCCGTGGCCTTCATCCAGGGCGGGATGTTCTCCCTGATCAACGCGGGCACGAACCTGGCCGAGGACATCGAAAGCGGTTTCTTCAACCGGCTGGCGCTGACCCCGCTGCACCGGGTGGCGCTGATCGGCGGGCTGCTGGTCGGCGTCGGCCTGTTGGGGGCGCTGCAGTCGGCGGTGTACATCTTGATCGGGCTGATCGCCGGCGCGCACATCGCGGCGGGCCTGGGCGGCGCGCTCGTCGTGATGGTGCTCGGCTCGCTGGCGGCGCTGGGGTTTGGGGCGCTCGGGTGTTTCGCGGCGTTGCGCACCGGTTCCGGCGAAGCGGTGCAGGGGCTGTTCCCGTTGTTCTTCGTATTCATCTTCCTGTCGTCGAGCAACCTGCCGCGCAATCTGCTGAAGACCGGCTGGTTTCACACGGTGGCGACCTGGAACCCGATCTCCTACCTGATCGAGGGATTTCGTAGCTTGTTCATCACCGGCTGGGACGCGACCGCGCTGTGGCGAGGCTTCGCCGTCGGCGGCGGGGTGCTGGTGATCGGTCTGCTGCTGGTTTCCAGCGCGCTGCGGGCGAGGCTCCAGCGAACATGAACGAGCGGACCGATCGGCGGGGCGGATTGTGGAGCGTGGCGCTGGCGATCGCCTGGCGCAGCCTGCACACCTACGTTCGACGTCCGGATCTGTTGGTCCCGTCGATCGTGTTCCCGCTGGTCTTCCTGGCCAGTTTCGCCGGCGGGCTCTCGGCGCTCGGCTCGGTTCCGGGCTTCCATTTCCCGGCCGGCTACACGGCCTTCCAATTCGTGTTCGTGCTGCTGCAGTCGGCGGCGTTCGGCGGCCTCTTCACCGGCTTCTCGCTCGCGTCCGATTTCGAGAGCGGATTTGCCCGCCGCCTGATGCTGGCCGCGCCTGACCGGCGCGGGATCGCGCTGGGGTACGCTCTGGTCGCGCTGACGCGCGCCGCCATAACGCTGAGCATCGTCACCGCCGTGGCGCTGGTCACCGGCATGCGGATCACCGGCAACGGGGTCGACGTCTTCGGTCTGTACGCGCTCGCCGTCCTGCTCGTCCTGGTCGGTTACGGGTGGGCGGCCGGCGTGGCCTTCCGATTTCGCTCGATCCAGGCCGGTCCGCTGATGCAGACCCCGGTGTTCCTGATCCTCTTCCTGGCGCCGGTGTACGTGCCGCTCGGACTGCTCAAGGGCTGGATTCACGCGGTCGCCAGCATCAACCCGGCGACCGCGTTCCTGGACGCCGGCCGGGGGCTGATCTCGGGCCTGCACGACCACACCTGGCTCGGGTTCGGATGTGCGGTGGCGCTGATCCTGGCGTTCGCCGTCTGGACGCTCGCCGGTCTGCGCTCGGCCGAGCGGGCCGGGTAGGAGCGCCCCGCGCATGAGCGTGTACGTCGACGACGCCTTCGTCGAGGGCGACTGGGGTTACTGGACCGGCGGCGGGCACATGCAGGCCGACACGCTGGATGAGCTACACGCGATGGCCGAGCGGATCGGGCTCAAGCGAGCCTGGTTTCAGTCCAAGCCGGGAAAGCCGTGGCACGATCACTACGACCTGACCCGGGCTCGGCGCGAGCAGGCCATCGCCCTCGGCGTGATCCCCGTGGGCTGGCGTGAGGCGGCCAGACGCAATCGCGAGGTGCGGCGATCAGGACAGTGACTCGTCGAGCTCGCCAGGGCGGCGGTCAGGACAGTGACTCGTCGAGCTCGCCGAGCGCGTCGGTCAGCTGCAGGTTGGCCGAGTAGTCGACCGGGCAGGCGATCACCGAGACGGTGTCCGCCGCCAAGGCCTCTCTCAGCGTGGGCAGCAACTCGTCGGCCGCGGTGATCTGGTAGCCGCGAGCGCCGAAGCTCTCGGCATAGGCCACGAAATCCGGGTTGCCGAATGCGGTGTCGAAATTGTGCCCCAGCTCGAGGTCCATCTTCCACTTGATCAGCCCGTACTCATCGTCGACCCAGATCAGCACGACGATCGGAATCCGCTCGCGCAATGCGGTCTCGATCTCCTGCGAGTTCATCATGAACGCCCCATCGCCAGTGGCCACGAGGACGTTGGCGTCCGGGCAGGCGATCTTCGCCGCGATCGCCCCCGGAAGCGTCCAGGCCATCGTCGACAGGCCATTGGAGATCAGACACGTATTGCGTTCGTAGGTCGAATACAGCCGGGCCATCCACATCTTCAGGGCACCGGTGTCCACGAGCACGATGTCCTCGCGCGCCAGCGCCTCGCGGGTGTCGGCCACGATCCGGGCCGGCGCCAGTGGGAACCGCTCGTCCGCCTGGCCGCGCTCGAGCTCGGCGTCGATCATCGCCCGGATTTGCCGCCGGCCGGCGTCGAAGTCGAAGTGCCGGTCGACCGCGGCGGCCAGCGCGTCGAGCGTGCTGGTGATGTCCGACTGCAGCCCGACCTCGACCTCGTAGTGGGCGTCCACCTCGGCCGGAAAGCGATGGATGTGGAGGATCTTCTTGTCCCCATTCGGGTTGATCCGCACCGGGTCGAACTCCTGCAGTTCGTAACCGACGGCGATGATCACGTCGGCTTGATCGAAGCCGAAGTTCACGTAGTCATGGCGCATGAAGCCGACCGCCCCGAGAGCCTGCGGGTGGTCATCGGGAATGACCCCCTTGCCGTGGAAGGTCGTGGCCACCGCCACGCCGAGTTTGTCCGCGAAGCGACGCAGCGCGGCGCCCGCATCGGTTCGCGCGGCTCCATGGCCCGCGAGCACGATCGGGTTCTCCGCCGAGTTCAGTACGTCGGCAGCGCGGCGGAGTTGGCTGCCCGACGGTTCGTCGGGACGCGGCCGGTTGACCGCCAGCGGACGAGCGCCGTCCGGAGCGGCGGCCTTCTCGACATCCTCGGGCACGGCGAGATAGACGGCGCCGGGACGCTCGGTCTGGGCCAGCTTGAACGCCTTGCGGATCATCTCGGGCACGGCGTCGGGGGTGGCGATCAGCTCCGACCACTTGGTCACCGGCTTGAACATCGACACCAGGTCGACACCCTGGTGGGACTCCTTGAAGGTGCGATTCATGCCGACCTGCGCCGACAGCGCCACCACCGGGGTCGAGTTGGTGGTGGCGTCGGCCACGCCGAGCAGCAGGTTGATCGCGCCCGGCCCCAGCGTGGCCGAGCAGACGCCGGCGTCTCCGGTCAGCCGCCCGTAGACCTCGGCCATGAATGACGCCGCCTGCTCGTGACGGACGAGCACGTACCGGATCGACGACCCCGACAGCGCCTCGACCAGGTGGATGTTCTCCTCGCCGGGAATCCCGAACACATGCGTGACGCCCTCGTTCTCCAGGCAGCGCACGATCAGGTGGGCTACTCCGCCCTCGCCGGGCTCCTGCTCGTCGCTCATGCGCCGGATCCTAGAGCGATGAGCCCGCCCCCGCCCTCACGGGGCTTCGCCCACGGCCACCTCGCGCGTCGGGTCGCGGCTCCACTGAGACCAGGACCCGGGGTACAGGCGGCCGTGACCAAGCCCGGCGTGCTCGATCGCGATCAGGTTGTGACACGCGGTCACCCCCGACCCGCAATACGAGATCACGCTGTCTCCTTCGCGGACTCCTGCCCGGGCGAACCGGTGGCGCAATTCCCCGACCGGTAGGAATCGGCCCTGCTGATCCACGTTCTCGCGGCACGGCAGGCTGCGCGCGCCCGGGATGTGCCCGGCCCGCGGATCGACCGGCTCCTGCTCGCCCCGGTAGCGCTCGGGCTGTCGAGCGTCGATGACCGCGGTTCCGGGACCGGTTACCTCGTCGGGCCGGGCCAGGCGGTCCGCGGGCCACGCCCGCGGGGTGAAGTGCGCCGGCGGCCGGATCGTCGCCTCGCGCTCGAGGTCACCGGTCCAGGCCAGGAGCCCGCCATCGAGCAGGGCGGCCGGGTGGCCGATCGCCCGCAGCATCCACACCAAACGCGCGGCTATCACGCCTCCGCCGTCGTCATAGGCCACCACGCTGTCGTCGTCGCCGATCCCCAGTTCGCTCATCCGCTCCGCGAACAAATCGGGGCGGGGGAGGGGGTGCCGGCCCTGGGCTGGATCCGCGGGGCCGCAGAGGCTGCGCTCGAGCTCGACGAACACCGCACCGGGGATGTGACCGTTCGCGTAGGCCTCCCGGCCCGAGCGCCCGTCCAAGTACCAGCGGACGTCAGCCACAACGCACTCGGATCGGTGGCCGTCAAGCCAGGCGATCTCCACGACGGGGTCCACCGGCAGGTCCTACCGCCGCGCGGCGAGCAGCTCGTGCAGGGTTTGCCGAGCGTCGTAGACCGGGTCCCAGCCGAGCTGGTCGCGAGCCCGGTCGGTGCTCATCACCATCGAGGTGCGCAGCGCCTCCAGCCAGCCGGCCTCGACCGCGAGGGGCGGGATCTGGGCGAGCACGCGGGCGGCGAACTCGACGCCGGCCTTGGGGATCGGCACGCTGTGCCAACCGAGCTCGCGGGCGAGCTCCGACAGCGTGATCTCGCCGGGGCCGGCGAGGTTGTAGATGCCCGGGGACCCGCGGCCGAGAACGCCGGCGATCAGCGCGTCCGCGACGTCGTCGTGATGGACGAGCTGAAACGGGATGCCGTGGTCGGGGAGCACGGGCCGCAGGCCCGGCACGCGTCCGAGCGCCGCCAGCAGGGGCCCCGGCAGGCGGTCCTGGATTTGCAGATAGGGCAGCTGGTTCACCAGCGCCGGGGCGTCGGGGCCGGCGACGATGCAGGGCCGGAAGACATAGGCCTGCGTCGCGGGGTCCGCGCCGAGCGCCTGGTCGAGCACTCGCTCGACCTCGGCCTTCTGATGCGAGTAGGCGTGCGCTTCGGTGCCCCGCGGCGGCATGTCCTCGGTGAGCGGTCCCTCGACGTCGTCGTGGTAGCCGTAGGCGGCCACCGAGGAGGTGTAGATCAGGCGGGGCACGCCCGCGGCGACAGTCGCCTCAAACACGTTGCGCGAGCCCTCGATGTTGATGTCATAGCTGCCGGCCGAGGCCTTGACGACGATGAAGGCGAGGTGGACCACCACATCGGCCTCGGCCACCAGCGCGTCCACGGCGCCACGGTCAAGGATGTCGCCCTGGCGGTATTCGGCCTTGCTCCAGCCGTGCTCGGCTGGATCAAACGGCCGACGCGCCATCGCCAGGACTCGGGTCACCTCAGGCGTGCGCTCGAGCGCGCGCATGAAGGGAACGCCGATCTCTCCGGTCGGGCCGGTGACCGCCACGGTCAGCGCTGACTCGCTCATCGCAGGCACGGTATCGGAGCGGCGCCCCCGCGTGGAGGGTCCACCCGGGGTGCGTTGGGGGATAACTGTTCACTATGAACAGTTATCCCCCAATGCCTCTATGACGCGCCGGCGGGTCAGCCGCGTTGGGTGAACTCGATCCCATTGCGCGGCCGGATCGCGGCAGAAGCGGCTGACGATCAGACGGCGACCGGCGGCTGACGCGCTTGCAGCGAGGCCCCCGTCGACGCCGCCACCACCAGCGCGATCCCGGCCAGCGCGCGGAGCGACAGTCCCTGCCCGAGTACGAGCAGACCCGCCAGCGCGGCCATCGCCGGCTCGAGGCTCATGAGCACGCCGAAGACATTGACCGCGATCCGTCGCAGCGCCTCGAGCTCGAACGAGTAGGGGATCGCCGAGGAGAGGACCCCGACCGCCGTCCCCAGCGCCAGCGACCGCGGCTCGAGGATGCGCGAGCCGCCTTCGATCACGCCGGCGGGCAGGGCGGCCACCGCCCCGACACACATCGACAGCGCCAATCCTGTGCCTCCCGGGAAGGCCTGTCCGAGGCGCGCGTTCAGCAGGATGTACGCAGCCCACAGACTCGCGGCGATCAGCGCGAACAGCACTCCGAGACCGTCGAGGCCGTGACCGCCGCCGTGCGTGAGCGCGAGGATTCCGATGGCGGCGAGACCCGCCCACAGCAGATCGATCCGCCGTCTCGAGCCCCCCACCGCGACGGCCAGCGGACCGAGGAACTCGATCGTCACCGCGATGCCCAGGGGGATCCGGTGCAACGCGTGGTAGAAGCTCAGGTTCATCCCGGCGAGCACCAGTCCGAACACGCCGGCCAGCAGCAGCCGGCGCCGTCCGAGACCGCGCAGCGTCGGTCGCCACACGACCAGCAGGACGATGCTCGCCGTGATCAGGCGGAGGAACACGGCGCCGCCCGGGCCGGTCCGGGCGAACAACTTGGCCGCGATCGCCGAGCCGAATTGCACCGAGGCGATCGCGGTGATGACCAGGCCGCCCGAGGGGGCGCGGGCGAGCCATCCGGCCTTGGGCCCTTCGGTCTTGGGCCATCCGGCCTTGGGCCCTTCGGTCTTGGGCTCTCCGGTCTTGGGCCCTTCGGTCTTGGGCTCTCCGGTCTTGGGCCCTTCGGTCGGGTCAGTCGTTGCTGGTGACCTTCTTGGGCGGCTCGTCTCCGTCAGGGACCCGGTTCGCGTAGGACTCGTTGTCCGTGCGGATCTCGTCGTCGCCGCGGTCGATCGCGTAGAAGTCGCGCAGCGTCGCGTCGTCCTCCTCGGAGATCTCGTCGCCGGGCTCGATCTCCGGTGACTCCTCGAGGTGCTTGGCGCTGTAGGGGACGAGCACCTCGCCATGCTCCTCCTTGAGCCGCGCGATCGGGATGAAGACGGTGCGCGAGGAGGCCATTCCCACCGACGCGTCGACCGTGACATACATCGGGTTGTCGTCGCCGCCGACGGCGTAGATGTCCTTGATCTCGCCGATCTTGCGCTGCTCGTGGTCGGAGACCGATTTTCCGGGCAGGCTGTCCACGTCCTCGATCGGGGCCGTCATATTTCCTCCTTATACCGGTTACGGGTGCCTGAGTCTTACCCGGGAGGCAACGCGGCGAACCGGCGGCTTGACAAGCAGAACGTCTATGCATAGTCTGCCTGGGTATGGAACCACGCGGACATCTCGACGGCATGATCCTGGCGATCCTGGGGGACGGACCGGCTCATGGCTACGCCGTCGCGCAGGCGCTCAAGCAGCGCAGCGGAGGCGTGTTCGACCTTCCCGAGGGAACCATCTACCCGGCACTGCACCGGCTCGAGCGCGCCCAGCTGCTGAGCAGCGAGTGGGCGACTGCGGCTGGACGCCGGCGCCGGGTCTATCAGCTCACGGCCAAGGGACGCCGGTCGATTGTCGGCGCCCGGCGTGAGTGGAAGCAATTCGCGGCGGCGGTCGAGGCGGTGATCGCGTGAGCTTCACCGAGCAGCTCGAGCACGAGCTGAAAGCGCGGCGGGTTCGTCCATCCGTGCGGCGGCGGATCGTGCTCGAGTACGCCGACCACATCGCCAGCGAACAGGACACGGGTGCCGCGCGACTCGGCGACCCGGCGGCGCTGGCGGGTCAGTTCGCCGCCGAGTTGGCCGCCGACGACGCGCGTGCAACCGCGCGCAACGCCTTCCTCGCGCTGTCGGCCACCGCCCTGGCGCTGGTCGTCGGGCAGCTGGCCATCGGGCATGCCGGCGGTTACCAGGGACCGGGCAACGGTCGTTCGCTGGCGTTGTGGATCCCGGCGATCCTGGCTGTGTTGTGCGCTCCTCAGGTGGCACTGGTCACCGGTGTGCTCGCCGCCGCCCGCGCGCTGCGCCGCCGGGACGCGGTCGTGATGCCGGATGCCGAGGTCGCCCTGATCCATCGGCGAAGTCTGATCGCCGCCACCGCCGGCTTGGTCACCTGCGCGGGCCTCCTGCTCTACACGGTCGACTTCTCCGCCGAGCTGGCAGGCTGGTGGGTCGCCACCCAGGGCGCGCTAGCCGCCGGGGCCGCCGTCGGATTGGCGCTGGCGATCCGCGAATCGCTCCGCTCGCGCTTGACGGTCGGAGGCGTCGACGGAGCCTCCGGGAACATCGCCGACGACGTCGCGCCGCTGCTGAACCACGTCGCTTCGCTGTCAGGCCTGCGGATGCATCCGCAGCTGGCTGCCGCTCTCGCCGGGGGCGGGCTCGTCGTCGCGACCACGCTGTTCACCGCTCACGCTGAGGGCTCGGTGATCGAGGGGTTGGAGCGCGGTGGCTTTGAGGCGATCTTCATCGCGGCGGGACTGGCGATCGTTCGTGGCGTGGTTCGGCTCCGGGCTCGCCGCCCGGGCCCGGAGCGAGCTGGGCCGGCTCGCCTCTAGCCCGTCGCGTCCTCGCCCGCCTAGCCCCCATCCTCGCCCGGCTAGCCCTCGGCTTCGCCCGGCTCGCGTGAGGCGAGGTGGTGATCGAACGCGAACACGACGGCCGCGGCGCGGTTGCGGAGGCCGAGCTTGGCGAAGATGTGGTTGATGTGGGTCTTCACGGTCCCGGTGCTGAGCACGAACTCGGCGGCGATCTCGTCGTTGGTGAGGCCGCGGCCGATCAGCGTCAGGACCTCGCGCTCGCGCGCGGTCAGCGACTCGAGCGCATCGGTGTCGCGGCTCGGACCGGCCGGCGCCGCCCGGTAGACGGCGAGCACGCGGGCGGTCACGTTCGGATCGAGCCACGCCCCGCCCTCCGCAACGATCCGAACCGCTCGTTGCAGCTCTTCAGCCGGAACGCCCTTGAGGACGAAACCTGCGGCGCCCGCCCGGAGCATGCCGGCCAGGATGACCTCATCGTCAAACGTGGTCAGCGCCAGCACCGGGGGCGCGTCGTCCTCTCGAAGCAGTTCTCGCGTCGCCGCGATGCCATCCAGTACCGGCATCCGGACATCCATCAACACGACGTCCGGGCGGCTGCCCCGCACGGCGGCGCTGACCTGGCTGCCATCGCTGCACTCGCCGACGATCTCGAACCCGAACTGCTCTCGCAGGATCCCCCTGAGCCCGGTGCGGACAAGTTCCTGATCGTCGACCAGCAGAATCCGGATCATCGCGGGCCTGCCGTCGACGCGGGGAGGACGGGCAGCGTCGCGTGGACCTGCCAGCCGCCGTCGGCCGCCCCGGCGGTGCAGCTCCCGCCGACGGCCTCGGCCCGCTCCCGCATCGTCTGCAGTCCGAGGCCACTGCCCCGGCCGGGAGGCCCTGCGCTGTCGACGAGCGCCTCGACGCGATCCGCCGCGGCCAGGATCTGCACGGTGACGCGGCCCCCGGGCGCGTGCTTGGCCGCATTGGTCAGGGCTTCCTGGACGATCCTGTAGACGGTAGTTCCGATCGTCGCCGGCAGGCGTTCGGTGTTCCCGCTCAGCGTGAGCGCGACATCGGCGCCCGCGGAGCGGAACCGATCGGTGAGCTCGCCGATGTCATCGATACCGGGAGCGGGAGCCGCGCTCGGGTCCTGGCCCCCCGAGCGCAGAACGCCCATGATGCTCCTAACCTCGGTGAGGCTCTGCCGACCCAGGCGCTCGGCCTCGGCGAGGGAGCGTGAGGCGTCCGCGGGGTCGTACTCCACCGCCAGGCGGGCGCTCGAGACATGAAGCAGCGACACCGTCAGCGTGTGCGCGATCACGTCGTGGAGGTCTCGCGCGATTCGGTTGCGCTCCTCGGCGCGGGAACGTTCCGCCAGCCCTGCCTGGGCGGCGCGCAACTGGGCCACCAGGTCCAGTTCATGCCGGACCAGCCCGGCGGCCAGCACGGTGAATGAGACTCCGGCGATCCAGGCGCCCCAGCCCCGGTCATGATTGCCCCAGATCCACTCGCCGCCGAAGAGCAGCACGCTGCCAGCCCAGTAGGCGACCCCCGGACGTAGTCCGCCTGCGACCACACACCAGCCGCCGAGCACGCAGATCGCGAACCAGCCGATGTTGCTTGCGGTCGAGCCCATCGCCGCCGCCACCCCGGCCGTGGCCACCGCGGCGCACGGAAGCACGAATCGCCTTGGCGACCGGACCAGCAGCACGCCGGCCCCGACCGACACCAGCGCCGCCACCGTGGCCAGCGCCGCGTCGTGGGGAAGCCGAACCGCCAGCCCGATCGCGACGAAGATCGTCAGGGCTCCGAGGGCCAGCCATCCGGCGCCGCGGGTCACAGCGCCGCGCGCCGCGCGGCCAGCAACGTGGCGACGGCGGCGATCACCGTCACCGCGACGAGCGAACCCGTCGCCGGGCCGAGCCCGAGCCACGGATCACGGACCGCGTCGGTCACCTGCGTCAACGGCAGGAACCGGGCGATACCGCTCATCGCCGAACCCATCACGTGGGGCGGCGGACCACCCGCGCCGAGCAGAAACGAGGGGAAGAACAGGATCAGGCCGACCGCCTGCGCGGCCCGCGCCGACGGCAGCACGGAGCCGAGGAGCACGCCGATGCTGACAAACGCGACGGCGCCCATGGCCAGTCCGGCGAGCACGCGTCCGGAGCCATGCAGCGCGGGGACTCCGTACACCGGCGCGGCGACTGCGAGCAGGATCGTGCAGGCGGCGGCGACCGTGACGAGCCCCACCGCCAGCTGCGCCAGCGCGAACGACCACCGCGGGAACCCGGTCACGGCGAAACGCCTGAGCACGCCCCGCTCGCGATAGGAGGCGAGGTGCACGGGCACCATGATCAAGCCGGTCGCGGCGATCACCACGGTCATATAGGACGCGACGTACCAGTGAGACGGATTGACGCCGCCGAAGGACGAGTCCTTCTTGGTCCCGAAGGACCCGCCGATGATCAGCATCGTCACCACCGGGAACACGACCACGAAGGTGAGGACGAGCGGGTCTCGCGTCATCAGTTTCAGCTCCGTACGGAGCATTCGGCCAAATTCGGTGTTCATCGGAGCGCTCCTGCCAGTTCTTGCGCGTCGGGATGACCCGCGCGCGGTGTGTCGGTCCCGTCAAGCAACTTCAGCAAGGCGGCCTCGAGATCGGGCACCTCGACAGTGAGATCGTCGGGCACCGATTCGGCCCGGACCAGCGCGGCACCGACGTGGGCGATCGCGCTCCGGTCTCCGTGAATCGTCACGCGTCCCGATTCCCGGCGCACGTCCCGGACTCCGGTCAGGCACGGCAGCTCGTCCAGCAGCGCGTCGGAGTTCCCGCCGTCAAGCAGGCCGAAGCGGATCGTGGCATGCGCACCGTGGCGAGCGATCAGCTCCGCCGGGGGCCCGGAGTCGAGCACGCGACCAGCGCGCATGGCGACCACGCGATCACACAGCGCCTCGGCCTCATCGAGCTCGTGGGTCACGAGCAGCACGGTGGTTCCGTCCGCGCGTAGCTGGGCGACCGCTCCCCACACCTCGCGCCGAGCGGCTGGATCGAGACCCTGGGTCAGCTCGTCGAGGATCACCAGCCGCGGCCGGCCGAGCAGCGCGAGCACCAAGAACAGACGCTGGCGCTCACCGCCGCTCAGCGATGCGAACGCCGAAGCCCGCCGCTGAAGCAGACCGAACCGATCGAGCAGGCGCTCGCCGTTGTGCGGCTCGCGGATGCTGAACAGCGAGACCGCCTCGGACACCCGCAGGCGGTCGGGAAGCGCCGAGTCCTGCAGCTGGCTCCCGATCTGCGGGCGCAGCCGGTCGGCCTGCGTGATCGGGTCCAGTCCAAGCACTCTGATGGTTCCCTGGTCGGGTCGGCGGAGCCCCTGGATGCACTCCACCGTAGTCGTCTTGCCGGCGCCGTTGGCGCCGATCAGGCCGACCACCTCGCCCGGCATGACGTCGAGGTTCAAGCCATCCAGGACCTTGCGCCCGCCGTATGACTTGCTGAGTCCGCGGACTGTCACAACAGCTGATTGATTCATGGCGCCATGATCCCAACCGATTCGCCGCCGCACATCGGCGTAGGGGTAGAACTTGTCCTATACCCCGAGGTGGAGAATCGGTGGACGGTCAGCCGGTATTGCGCAGTCCGCTGGCGATCCCGTTGATCGTCAAAAGACTCACTCGTCCGTACTCTCCTGGCTCGTCGGCGAACTCCTCGGAGCGAGCACGCAGGCTGCGCAGCAACTCAGTCTGGACGAATGAGAGCGGATCGACGAAAGGGTTGCGGCGGTCGATCGAGGCCTGGAGCACCGGCTCGGAGTCGAGCAGCCGGTCGCTGCCACGGATCCGCAGCAGCTCGTCGACCGACCGCTCGAACTCTTCGCTGAGAACGGTCCAGATTCGGTCGCGGGGCTCAGCGTCGTCCCACAGCGTCAAGTACCGCCGAGCGATGCCGAGGTCGGCCTTCGCGCACGCCATCTCCGCATTGGACAGCAGGCTGGCGAAGAACGGCCACTCCTGCACCATCTCCCGCAGCAGCTCGAGTCCGTGACCCTCGCGGGCCTCGGCCAGCGCCGTGCCCAGGCCGAACCACGCGGGGAGCACGATCCGCGCCTGCGTCCACGCGAACACCCACGGGATCGCGCGCAGCTCATCGATCCCGCCGCCGTCGCGTCGTCGCGACGGGCGCGAGCCGAGCCGCAGACGCGAGATCTCATCGACGGGGGTGACGAATTCGAAGAAGCGGACGAACTCAGGATCGTCGTGGACGAGCTTCCGGTAGAGGTCCGCCGACGTGCTCGCCATCCCCTCCACGACCGGCTCGAACTCCTCGCTGCGAGCGCGTGCGGGCGGTCGGCCGGCGGTCAGCGTCGCGCTGGCGGCCAGCTCGAGCTCGCGGTGGGCGATCTCCCTGACCGCATACTTCGCGGTCAGTACCTCCCCCTGCTCGGTCATCTTCAACCGGCCTTCTACCGTCCCGGGTGGGAGACCGAGGATGGCGCCGCTGGTGGGACCGCCGCCGCGACCGACCGCGCCGCCGCGGCCATGGAAGAACACCCAGCTGGCCTGGTGCCGGCGCATGACCTCAGCGATCTCGATCTGGGCCCGGTAGGCCGCCCACGAGGACGCGACGTAGCCGGCGTCCTTGTTCGAGTCCGAGTAGCCGATCATCACCTCCTGCTCGTCGCCGACCGCCCGCAACGCGGCCCGGTAGACCGGCTGGGACAACAGCGTGTCGATCGTCGCGGCGGCGGCCTCGAGCGTCGCCCGCGCCTCGAACAGCGGCACGATCCGCAACATCGCGCCCTCGCCGCCGGCCCGGCTGAGGCTGGTCTCCTTCATCAGCAGGAGCACCTCAAGCAGGTCGATCGGCCCCTCGGTTCCCGAGACGATGTATGTGCGGATCGCTCCGCGATGGGCGCCGGTAAGCGCGTCACGCAGAACCCTGAAGGTTTCGATGGTCTCGCGCGTGCTCTCGGAGAACCGGGCGATGTCCGCGGGGATCAACGGGCGGCGGTCGGCGATGTGCGTGCCGACGAGCTCGATGCGCTCCTCGTCGCTGAGCGATTCGTAGTCCTCGCAGATCCCCAGGACGCGGTAGATCTCGGCCAGTGAACGCCGGTGCACCCGACCGTGCTCGCGGATGTCCAGGCGCGCGTAGTGGAAGCCGAACACCTCGACGTCGCGGATCACGTCGTGGAGGTCACCGCTGGCGGTCAGGGCGCCGGAGCCCTCGACCAGGCAGCGCTCGACCAGGCGGAGGTCGCCGATCAGCTCCGACGGCTCGGCGTAGCCCTCGGGCGCATCCTGCATTGTCGCCCGGACACGCTCGCGTACGAACGTGAGCGCGCGGCGGTATGGCTCCTCGGGATTGAGCCCGGCGAGCTGCGTCGCCAGTTCGGGGAAGCGAGCGGCGCCGCGAGTCAGGAGCGGCTCCAGTCCGGGAACCCGGCCGCTCACCCGTTCGGACAGCGAGAGCCGGCCGGCCAGGACCGACATCCGGCCCTCAAGGAAGCGCAGGCACTGCTCCCGCATCAGCGCCAGCGCCTCGAGCGTCGTCGCCGGCGTCACGAACGGATTGCCGTCGCGGTCTCCGCCGATCCAGGATCCGAAGCTGAGGATCGGCGGAACCGTCAGCTGCGCACCGGGGTAGAACTCCTCCACCGCCTGTTCGAGCTCGCGGTAGATCACGGGGACGGTCTCGGCCAGCGTGGCGAAATGGACCAGTCCGCCGCGCACCTCGTCGAGCACCGACAACGAGCTCGCCCGCAGCTCATCCGAGCCCCAGAGCTCCTGCACGGTTGCGAGCAGGCGGCGGCGGGCATCCGGCTCGTCGGCGTGGGTGATCTGATCGAGATCACGCAGCACCCGGAACACGCGAGCGAGCTTGTCGATCGTCGTCCGCCGCCGGGCCTCAGTGGGATGGGCCGTCATCACCAGCCGAAGTTCGGCGCGATCGAGCAGCGCCTGGAGCTCCGCCGCGCTGAGACCGCGATCGGCGAGCTCGGCGATCGCCCGCCGCATCGAACCCGGCCGGGGGGCCGGCGCCTCGCGCGCGTCACGGCTGAGCAGCCTGCGCACGCGCTCGTTGTCCTCGGCCAGGTTGACCAGCTGAAACCATCGGGTCAGGGCGCGGACCAGGACCGCGGTCTCCGCCAGATCAAGCTCCGCGGCCAGCGACGCGAGGCGATCGGCTGCCGCCCCGTCGCCGGTCCGAGCCGCGCGTCCCAGCTCGACCGTCTGATCGAGCAGCTCGATCGCACGAGAGCCGTCGCTGGTCGACACGACCTCGCGCAGGACCTCGGTGAGCAGCGCCTGGTCGGTGTCGAAGTCGCGCGCGCTCGGCTTCGACGATTCGCTGGCGCTCACGATCGCGAATGATCGCAGCCGCCGCTCGTAAGATGGACCGATGGGCGGCATGCTCGACGGGACCCCTGGGCCTGGAAAGAGTCTGCGCGCCCGACTGGACGGAGGCGAGATGGTGCTCGCCCCCGGCTGTTACGACGCGCTCGGAGCTCGGCTGGTCGAGGAGGCCGGGTTCGACGCGGCCTACATGACCGGCTTCGGAACCGCCGCGGCGCGCCTCGGCCGGCCGGACATCGGGCTCTTGACGATGTCCGAGATGGTCGACAACGCGCATCGGATCGCCGAGGCCGTGCGGATCCCGGTGATCGCCGACGCCGACACGGGCTACGGCAATCAGCTCAATGTGATCCGGACCGTCCGCGAGTACGAGGCGGCCGGCGTCGCGGCGATCCACATCGAGGATCAGGTGATGCCGAAGAGGTGCGGGCACATGGAACACAAGCAGGTGATCCCGGCGCAGGAGATGGCGGCCAAGGTCGCCGCGGCGGTGGCGGCGCGGCGGTCCTCGGAGTTCCTGATCATCGCTCGTACGGACGCTCGTGCGGAGCTCGGACTCGAGGAGGCGCTGCGGCGCGCCCGGCTGTACCGCGAGTCGGGTGCCGACCTGCTGTTCGTCGAAGCACCGCAGTCCGAGGAGGAGATCGAACGCGTCGCCGGCGAGCTCGCGGATGTGCCGCTGCTGTTCAACTACGCCGAGGGCGGCAAGACCCCGGCGATGCGCTACCAGCGCCTGCGCGAGCTCGGCTACGGCGTGGTCATCTTTCCGCTGAGCGCGCTGCTGGTGGCCACGGCGGCGATCCGCTCCGTGCTCGCCCAGATCCGGACGGAGGGGACCCCGATGGGAGCGCTTCCCGACCTGCTCGGCTTCGCGGACTTCCTGGACTTCATCGGGCTGGCCGACGTGCGAGACCTCGAGCGGAGGTTCGCCGCACACCAGCCCGCCGGCGATGGCGCGGGCTAGGCGATGCGGCCGCTGACGCAAGGTGTCGGAGCGTTGATCGCCGTGTCGCTGGCGCTCACCGCGCCGAACGCTGCGGCCAGACGCTGGGCGGCGCAGACGAGCCCGCGGTCCTCGCTCCTGGATGGTCTCGACGCCGTCTCGTGTCCCCACGCCGATGCGTGCACCGCGGTGGGCTCGAGCTCCATGTCCGGATCGATCGCGGCAGAGCGCTGGGACGGCAAGCGCTGGCGGGTGGCCCGGCTACCGACCTCCGCCGCGACGATGGCCAGCGAGCTGAATGGCGTCTCCTGCGTCAGCTCGGTCGCGTGCGAGGCGGTCGGATTCTCCCAGACCGGCTCGATTTCCGCCGGCGCAACGGTTCCCCTGGGTGAGCGCTGGGACGGGAGTCGCTGGACGCGGCAGACGGTTCCCCCGCCGGGAACGGTGGCGAACCTCACGGCCGTCTCGTGCGCCGCCGTCTCCTCGTGCGTCGCGGTCGGCAACTGGGGGGACGACCTCGACCAGGCGCTGTTCGCCGAGCGCTGGAACGGACGACGGTGGTCGCCGCTGCGGATGCGGACGCCCGCGGGCGGTCAGGCGATCGAGATCAATGGAGTGTCCTGCCCCGCGACGCGCGACTGCATCGCCGTCGGCAGCTACACGCCGACCGACGGTCATCAGACACCGCTGGCCGAGCGGTGGGACGGCCGCAGGTGGTTGATCGAGAAGACCGCCGACCCGAGTCGGCGCCTCGACACGACGCTGAGCTCGGTCTCGTGTTCGAGTCGGCGGGAGTGCGTGGCCGTGGGGAAGTACTCGGCGCTCGGGTCGGAGTCGCAGGTCCCGGTCGCCGAGCAGCGCAACGGGGGACTGTGGGCCCTCTACTCGCTGCCCGGGACCGCCGGCGTACCGCTGCTTTCGGCCAGCCTCGCCGGCGTCTCCTGCCTGCCCGGGGGGCCATGCAGCGCGGTGGGGACGGCCGGGGCGACCGGGCCCGGCGGTCCGGGCGGGCAGACGCTCGCCGAGCGCTGGCTGAGTACGAACTGGTTCACTACGCCGACTCCCAGCCCGGCGCCCTCCACCGAGCTGCTGGCCGTGTCGTGTCCGAGTCCGGCGACGTGCGTGGCGGTCGGCGACCAGTCGGACATGGCCGGCGAGAACCCGAGCGTGCTGATCGAGCGTCTGTCCTGAGCCGGGCCTGGCGAATAGGGAGTCGTCTGTCCTGAGCCGGGCCTGGCGAATCGGGAGTCGTCTGTACTTGAGCCGGGCCTGGCGAATCGGGAGTCGTCTGTACTTGAGCCGGGCCTGGCGAATCGGGAGTCAGTAGTTACCCCCCCGTCCAGGTCCGTGGTCAGTCCGCACCAGGATTTTCGCCAGCTGCCGATAGGAGGGGGGTGAGGGGCCTTCCCCCGGATGAGGATGTGCGCGTCCTGACGCTGGTTCAGCAGGCTTTATTCGAGTCCGGGGACTTGCCCGTCCGCCTGGCGCTCGCAGAAGGCCGGCTCGGCGAAGCGGACGGCGACGTGCGCGCGCTGCTGGACCGGATCCCGGCGATCATCTACATCGCGCAACCCGGCGCGGGCGGGGCGTGGGACTACGTGAGTCCTCAGATCGAGTCGATCCTCGGCTTTTCGCCCGGGGAATGGCAAGAGGACCCGTCCCTGTGGATGAGCCGGCTGCATCCGTCCGACCGCGAGCGCGTGCTGACCGGGGAGTCCGTGAGCGCCCTGGACGGACCGGAATGCAGCAGCGCCGTCGAATACCGCATGCTCCATCGCGACGGACGGGTGATCTGGATCCGCGACGACGCCCTCCTGGTCCGCGACGAGCTCGGCCGCACTCGCTGGAACGGCGTCCTCTCCGACATCACCGAGCGTAAGCACGCCGAGGCCGAACTCGAGCGTCGCGCGGCTCAGCAGGCGGCCGTCGCCCGGTTGGGGGAGCATGCGCTGCAGCGAGGTGCGGTCTCCGATCTGATCGAGGAGGCCCTGGGCGCGGCGGCAGAGATCCTCGAGGTCGAGATGGCCCTGGTGGGCGAGGTCCTGCCCGGGGGCGATTCGTTTCGGCTGCTGGCCGGGCTCGGCTGGACCGAGTTGGCCATCGGCAGCGCCCAGCCGGCCAGCTCGCTGGGGGACTACGCGCTGCTGAGCGAGCGTCCCGTGGTGGTCCCGGACTGGGACGTCGAGAAGCGCTTCGAGCAGGCGCAGCCACTGCGCGATCACGGGGCGCGCAGCAGCCTCGTGGTGGCGATCGAGGGGCGTGACGGGCCGTTCGGCCTATTCGGTGTCCACTGCACCCGCCCCCGCCAATTCAGCCCCGGCGACGTCGACTTCGTGCTGTCACTGGCCAACGTGATGGCCGACGCGCTGGAGCGCCAGAGCACCGAGGACGCCATCCATCACCGGGCCCTGCACGATCCGCTGACCGGTCTGCCCAACCGGCTGCTGTTCCTGGATCGCCTCGAGCACACGCTCAGGCGGCTGCGCCGCCAGCCGCACTCGCTGGCCGCGGTTCTGTTCCTCGACCTCGACCATTTCAAGTTGGTCAACGACAGCATGGGCCATCACGCTGGCGATGAGCTACTCGCCGCTGTCGCCGCGCGGCTCAAGCACGCGCTGCGGCCGAGCGACACGGTTGGCCGCTTCGGCGGTGACGAGTTCGGGCTGGTCCTGGAGGAGATCTCCACCGAGCGCGATGCGATCGCGGCGGCCGAGCGGATCGCCGCGGTGTTCGCCCGGCCGTTCGTGCTTGGCGCGGACGAGTACTTCGTCACCACCAGCATTGGGATCGCACTGGCGGAGGGGGGCGAGGCGCCCGACGAGCTGATCCGCGACGCTGACGCGGCGATGTACCGGGCCAAGGAGCGCGGCCGCGCCCGCTACGAGCTGTTCGACGAGCTGACGCGGGGACGGGCGATCGCTCGGCTCCGCGTGGAGAACGACCTTCGCCGCGCCGTCGAGCGAGAGGAATTGCACCTCGTCTATCAGCCGGTGGTGTCATTGAGCGACGGCTCGATCGTGAGCGTCGAGGCGCTGATTCGTTGGGACCATCCTCAGCGGGGGCTGATCGCTCCGGACGACTTCATACCCGTGGCCGAGGAGACCGGTCTGATCGAGCGGATCGGGCAATGGGTGCTCGACCGCGCGTGCCGCCAGGCCGCGCAGTGGGCCCGGACGCATCAGGACGCGGCGCCGATCGGGATCGCAGTGAACCTGTCCCCGCTGCAACTGATGCAGCGCGGCTTCCCCGAGATCGTCGCCGGCGTGCTCCAGGGCAGCGGTCTGGATCCGGCGTCGCTGAGCCTGGAGATCACCGAGACCGTCCTGCTCGACGAAGCCGACGTGATCGCCGATAACCTGGTTGCCCTGAGGTCGCTCGGCGTCGGCCTGGTGCTTGACGACTTCGGCACCGGCTACTCGTCGCTGAGCTATCTCACCCGGCTGCCACTCGACGCACTGAAGGTCGATCGCTCGTTCGTCGACGGCCTCGGCACGGAGTCATCGGACAGCGCGATCACCGAAGCGATCGTCGGGATGGCCAGGGCGTTGTCGCTCGTCGTGGTCGGCGAGGGCATCGAAACCGAGCTTCAAGCGTCCGAGCTTCGCCGCCTGCGGTGCAATCTGGGACAGGGCAACCTGTTCTCGCCACCGGTGCCCGCGCCCGAGATCTCGCGTCTGTTGAGCGCCGGGGCCGGCTGGCGGTCAACCCCAATCGGCAGCTGACCCCAAGAGAGGGGTCCACGCGGGCGACGAGAACCGTTCGGCGTGGCGGCGCACGGTGCGCTCGAGCGTGGGGATCAGGTCGCGGAAGTCCTCGAAGACATGACGGACGAGCGATTCGGGGCCGGCGTCCGGTCCGAGCGCGAGCGTCGCGGCGGCGCTCAGCACGTGCTCCTGGCTGAGGGCATCGGCCCTGCGGCGCTCGGCCGGGATCGCCGCGAGCGCGACCGGCTCCCGATCGGGGCAGAACGCGCCGAAGCGCGAGACGAACGCGATAACCGAGTCGAGGCTGTGTTCGGGCTCGTCCGCCTCGAAGCGAGTGGCCAGCCGCCCGAGGCCGTAGCTGAGCTCCGACCAGGCGAGCTGGGTGAACTGGCGCGCGGTCACCCACAGCACGGCGGCGCGGAGCACAGTGTCGGGGCTGGCGAACAGCGTGGCCGGCATCGACCCGTAGATCGTCGGCTGCGCCGAGGCGCCGATGTCGAAATCATGGAGGCCGCCGGCGAGCACCAGCACCGCGCGATCCTCGGGGTCGGGGAAGTGGCCGAACTTGCGCCGCAGGGCAGCGGGCGAGGCGTTGGAGCCGAAAGCGAGCAGCGGCGTCCGCGCCTCGCCGGCTGATCGGGCCGTGAACCGTCTCAGGACTTCGGCGCGGCGGCCTGCTGCGAGATCGGAGAGCAGTTGCACCTTGCCGTCGGTGAACAGGTAGGACCGGGCCGGCCGCGACCACGGATATCCGATCGCGTGCGCGTAGGCCTCCGGCGTGTAGGTCCGATGGCCCAGCCGGGCGGCCAGCGTCCGGAAGAACTCGGCGAACTCTTCGTCGTTCAGCGCCAGGCGCTGGGCCAACTCCGGCTCGGTTATGGCCGGCGGCTCCGTCATCGCTGGCCGCGGATCGTCATGGGTGCGTCCCGGTGGGCTCGGTGGAGTGAAACCGGGTGCAGCGCCAGTGGTTCGTCTCATTTCTGAGACTGATCACTGGGTCAGGTCGTCAGCGCCACCGCTGCCTCGGGCGTGGCCACCCGGAAGCTGAAGCTCTCCTCGAGATACAGCCGGACGACCTCGCCGTCGTGCCCGGAATAGCCGATCGACAGGTCCTGCCCGCACTCGAACAGGAAGTCGCCACCGCGGACGCTGAGCACGATCGCCCCCTTGACCCCGGGGGCCCAGACGATCGGGCCGCCGACGATCTTCTTGAGGTGATCGAACAGCGGGTAGCCGCCGTGCTCTGCGGTCTCGACCACGCGCCGGTACTCCTCGCGGCCCAGCGCGAGCGCATAAGGACCCCCGATGCCGCTGCTGAGCAGCCGCTCGACCGCCGTGGCCACCGGACGGCGATAGCCGTCGGCGACGTCGCCGAGCGGAAGCGGCTCGTGCTCTGAGGCCTGCGAGATCCCAGTGATCGACGCTGCCTCCCAGCCGTGCAGCACGGCGATGTTCTCGGCCACGGCGATCTGGTGCGCGGCGTCGTCGAGCGGGTCGAGGTCGGGGTCGATCGCCCCCCGGTCGAAGTCCCGCAGCTCGGCCAGCGAGAGCTCGAACGGTGCCCGGAGCTCGGCCAGGGGGAGCACCCGTCGCTGCGCCGCGGCCACGCCGTCGCACGGCGCCGAGGGGATCTCGGCGATGCGGCCGAGGTTGGTGGCCGAGTAGGTCCAACCCTTCGGGCCCTCGAAGTCGACGAGCTTGCGCGCGGCAAGCGCGGCGGTCAGCCGCTCACGCGCCTCCTCGTCGAGCTCCTTCCAGCCGGCGTCGCTGATCGGTGCCAGCGACCTGAGCAGATGGTTCACAGCGACTCCCCTTGTAGGCTGCCAATTCGCAGCGAGCCGGACACGTCGGCGGTGACCCCGCCGCCGGTCTCATCGCCGCCGCCGTCCTCGTCGCCGGCCTCGGCTTCTGCGGCCTCGCCGTGCTCGACGATGTCGCCCTCCTGGAACAGCACGCCCTGGGCGATCTCCCGCCAGATCGGTGTCCGTCGCAACAGGAACTCGAGGTCCATGCTGAAGTGCTTGAACTCCTCGCCCTGGGCGTCGCGCATGATCGCCACGGCTTCCTGATCGGTCTCGACGGCGATCCGCTGCTCGTACCAGCCGATCGCTTCGGCCTCCTCGGTCAGGGAGGCGCACAAGCGCGCGAACGTGCGGGTCGCGGGTGGCAGCTCCTCAGGCGGTTCGTGGTACTGGTCGAAACCCATCCGTTCTCCTCGTGCTTGGCGACTCTCGGGACTCTGGTAGGACAACTGTAGGCAAGTCAACGCCGGAGCGGCGATGCAACACTGGGTCCATGAGTCGTCGCGCCTGGTTGGCCTTCGCCGCGATGTCGGCGATCTGGGGGATCCCGTACCTGTTCATCAAGATCGCCGTGCGTGGAGGTATGACCCCATATCCGCTGGCTTGGGCACGGGTGACGCTGGCGGCGGTCGTGCTCCTCGCGCTCGCCGCGCGGGCGGGCACGCTGGGCGAGCTGCGGGGTCGCTGGCGCTGGCTGGCCGCGTACGCGTTGGCGGAGGTGACGATCCCGTTCCCGATGATCGCCGTCGGCGAGCAGCACGTCCCCTCGTCGCTGACCGCGATTGCGATCGCCTCGGTCCCGCTGATCGGGGCTCTGCTGGCGCTCCGTTTGGATCCGTCCGAGCGGCCGACGCCACTGCGGGCGTTCGGGCTGCTGCTCGGCTTTGCCGGCGTGATCGCGCTGGTCGGCATCGACGTCGCCGGACGCCCCGGAGAACTGCTGGGCACGGGCGCGATCCTGCTCGCCGCGGTCGGCTACGCGATCGGGGCGATGATCATCAAGCACGGGCTGGCCGGTCTCGACCCCCGGGCGGGGATCGGGGCGGGCCTGGCCATCGCCTCGGTGCTGCTGGCTCCCGAGGCCGCCCTCGACCTGCCCCGACACGCGCCATCGGCCGGGGCGCTCCTCAGCGTGATCGTGCTCGGACTCGTATGCACCGCCGCCGCATTTGTGATCTTCACCGTGCTGATCGCCGAGGCCGGCACCAGCCGGGCGACGGTGATCACCTATGTCAATCCGGTAGTCGCGGTGGCCCTCGGGGTCGTGCTCCTGGGAGAGCAACCCGGCGCGGGCGCGGTGGCCGGTCTGCTGCTGATCCTGGCCGGATCCTGGCTCTCAACGGGAGGCCGGCTCCCGCCGGGACTGGGTCCCCGACGCGAATCCACCGGGCTGAAACATCGCATCCCGCTGCCGGATTAGTCGCTTCCTGCCGAGGGAATAGTAGGATCAGTGCAACACGTCAGGCCCCTGGACCGGGTGGACACCCGGATCAGGTGTCGGGCCGCTCACGACAACGTATGCGCGAGATGGGGCAATCGCGCTCAGCGTTGCTCGATCGGGTGGCTTGAATCCGACAGGAGTCTCACATGCAGACCGATGTAGCCGAACCGGCGGCCGAGCCGGGAGCTGTTGCCCCAACCAAGGCCGAGGTTCGTCCGGTCGCCATGCCCCTGGTCGACCGCGTGGCCAGCGGCGTGATCACCGCGGTGCCCCCGCTGATCCTGCTGATCGGGATGTACTTCGGCTGGACGGCGAACATGCTGGTGTGGCAGGACATACTGGTGCTGGCGATCATGTACATGGGCGTCGGCGCGGGCGTCACGGTCGGCTTTCACCGTCTGCTCACCCACCGGAGCTTCAAGACCAGGGCGCCGATCCGGATGTTCTGGGCGATCCTCGGATCCGCCGCGGCCGAGGGACCGGTGATCGACTGGGTGGCCACCCATCGCAAGCACCATCAGTACTCGGACGTCGAGGGCGACCCTCACAGCCCGCACGTCGGCCACGGCCACGGCTGGCGCGGTGAGCTGCGCGGGCTGGCCCACGCCCATCTGGGCTGGGTGTTCAGCGACATGGAGGTCGCCGACGAGCAGCGCTACGCCAAGGACCTGCTGGCCGACCCATGGGTCAAGTTCGTCGACCGCACGTTCGTGCTCTGGGTGATCGCCGGCCTGGCCGTCGCGTTCGGGCTCGGCGTCGCACTGACGGGCTCGGTCATCGGCGGCCTCACAGCCCTCCTGTGGGGCGGGGCAGCGCGGATCTTCTTCCTGCACCACGCGACCTTCAGCATCAACTCGCTCTGCCATTACTTCGGCAAGCAGGAGTACGAGACCGGCGATCAGTCGCGCAACCTCGCCTGGCTGGCGATCCCGACCTGGGGCGAGGCCTGGCACAACAACCACCACGCGTTCCCGACCTCCTACCGCCACGGCTTGAAGCGCTGGCAGATCGATCCGTCCGCGGCGACGATCCGCCTGATGGAGATGACCGGGCTCGCCTGGGACGTCGTCCGCGTGGACCCGTCCCGGCGCCAGCGCAAGGCCCCCGCAGCCGCCTAGTTTTCAGTGGCGTTCAGTCGCACCGCCCCACTGAGGCAGGAACTGGAGGCGGCGTTCCCGCGCCGGCCGTTCGCCATCCGCTTCTGGGATGGCACCGAGGTGGCGGCGACCGAGCCCTCGTCCCCGACCTTCCGGCTCAACTCCCCGCAGGCGCTCGCCCACGTGTTGCGCGCGCCCGGCGAGCTGGGTATCGGCCGGGCTTACGCCACCGGCCTGATCGAGGTCGACGACCTCGACGCGGGGATCCGGATCGTGGACGAGTTCGAGCCTCCGGAGCTGAAGCCGGTGGCGGTGGCCCGGCTGGTGCTCGCGCTGATCCGCGCCTGCGGTCTGGTGATGCCGCCCCGCCGGCCCGAGGCCGAGCTGCGGCTGCGGGGAGAGCGCCACACGATCGCCCGCGATCGCGCCGCGGTCAGGCACCACTACAACGTCGGCAACGACTTCTTCAAGCTGTTCCTCGACGAGACCATGACCTACAGCTGCGCCTATTTCGGTGGCGGGGCGCGGACGCTCGAGGAGGCCCAGGACGCCAAGCGAGAGATGGTCTCCCGCAAGCTCGGCTTGTCGGCTGGGGACCGGCTGCTCGACGTCGGCTGCGGGTGGGGCAGCTTCGTGATCCATGCGGCTACCCGGCACGGCGTGAGCGCGCTCGGCGTGACGCTGTCCGAGCCGCAGGCCGAGCTGGCCCGCGAGCGCGTGGCGGCGGCCGGCGTCGCCGACCGGGTCGAGATCCGGGTGGCCGACTACCGCGAGGTCGCCGGCTCGTTCGACGCGATCGCCAGCATCGGCATGGTCGAGCACGTGGGAGAGGAGCGGATCGACCTTTACGCGCAGCGACTGGCGGGGATGCTCCGGCCCGGTGGGCGCCTGCTCAACCACGGGATCGCCAAGCTGATGGACTTCGACACTCCCGACGAGGGCGACTTCTCCGAGCGGTTCGTATTCCCCGACGGAGTCCCGCTGCCGCTCTCCCGGATCGAGCTGGCGCTCGAGCGCGCCGGCCTGGTCACCCGACACGTCGAGGGCCTCGCCGAGGATTACGCGGAGACTCTGAGGCACTGGATCCGCAACTTCGACCAGCACCAGGACGAAGCCGTGAGGCTGGCCGGCATCGAGCGCGTGCGGATCTGGCGGCTCTACCTCCGCGCCGCGCGACAGGGCTTCGAGACCGGCTGGGCCTCGATCTACCAGGTCCTCGCGAACAAGCCCGCGTGAGCTGAACGCCTCGGCGGTGGCGCGGGCGCGCCAGCGCGGCTTACGGGAGGGCGAGCGTGGCCGCTGAGCGCAGGTAATAGCATCGATGGGGTGGAGATTGTCGGAAGCCGGCTCACGCTCCGTTATGCGACCCACGCCGACGCGCCGGCGCTGCTCGAGCTCGGCTCCGACCCCGAGGTCACGCGGTTCTTCTCCTGGGGCCCATACCGGTCGGTCGAAGAGCCCGCCGCCTACATCGAGGACCTGGCCGGCGAGCGTGAGCGGGGTGAGCGGCTCGAGTTCCTGATCGTGGACCCGGTCCACGGCCCGATCGGGGTGACCGGCCTCTCGGAGCTGGCGCGCCGGGATCGTCGCGCCGTCGTCGGCACATGGCTGGGACGGGCGCACTGGGGCACCGGCGCCAATCGCGCCAGTAAGGCGATGATCGCGTGGCTCGCGTTCGCCGTGCTCGGCTTGGAGCGCCTCGGCGCGTACGCCGACCTGGGCAACCCACGCTCGCAGGCGGCGCTGGCCGCGATCGGCTTTCAGCGGGAGGGCGTTCTGCGGCGCTGGCACCGCCACGGCGAAGAGGTGCACGATGTGATCACCTACTCGTGGCTGAAAGCGGAATGGGAGCGCTCCGCGCTGGCCGCCGAGGACGTCGCCGTGATCGGCGCCCCGCCCGCCGCGTTCGCACTCGCCCCGGTGGCTAGTTGCTCCGTCGCTCCCAGCTGAACCCGCGTTCGCACTCGCCTTGGTGGCTAGCTGCTCCGCTGCTCCCAGCTGAACCCGCGCACCGCCAGCGCGATGCCCAGCACCGCCCAGGCGGCGATCACCCCGAGCGCGCTGATGTTGGTGGCGATCGAGGTTCCCTTGACCATCGCGCCGGAGAGTCCGTCGATCACATGCTTGAGCGGGAGCGCCTGGGCGATTCCCTTGATGAACCCGGGGGCGTGGGCCGCGTCGTAGAACACGCCGGAGACGAAGATGACCGGCAAGAAGACGGCGTTCACGTACGCGGGGGCCGAGTCGAAGTTGGGAATCGCGTGGGAGAAGGCCACGCCGAGCGAGGCAAAGCAGACGACGCCCGCGGCGACGAACAGGATCAACTCGGGCAGGTCACGCGGCCAGCCCGTCCCGAAGAACACCCGCCCGGCGACGGTGATGATGGCGATCTGCAGCGCCGTGTTGGTGACCGCGTTGCCGGCGATTCCCAGCAGATAGGAGATGCCGGGCATCGGCGTCCCACGGATCCGCTTGAGCACGCCCTGCTCGCGCAGGAAGGTCATGTTGAAGGCGAGCGCGGTGAACGTCGTCGACATCACGCTCATCCCGGCGATCCCGGGCACGATGATGTCGAGGTTGTGCTGGTTCCCGTGCAGGATCGCTCCGAAGAAGGCCAGGAACAGCAGCGGAAGCAGGAAGTTGAAGAAGGCGGCGCTCGGGTTGCGCCAGAACAGACGGCGCTCGAGGCGGTACTGACGCCAGGCCATCGCGGTGATCTCAGCCATCGTCGGACTCTCCGGCGCGCCGGCGGCGGCCGCGTCGGCGCCGGCCCGCGGGCGGTGCGGCGGCGACGACCGGCTGCTGGTCGGCGTCGTCGTCGCCGGCGGTCAGCTCCAGATAGACGTCCTCTAGCGTCGGACGGGTGACGGTCAGGCCCTGAAGGCGCTCACCGCGCGCCAGCGCGGCGGCCGTGAGCTGGTGCAGGAGGGTCGTCGGGTCATCCGTCTGCTCCTCGACGAGCTCGCCGGTGCCGTTGCGGTAGGCGACCCGGACCGGGGCGGCCCCGGAACCCGCCCCCAGGTCGTGGGGGGCGCCCTCGATCAGGATCCGGCCATCCTTGATGATGGCCACGCGGTCGGCCAGGGCCTGGGCCTCGTCGAGGTAGTGCGTGGTCAGCAGAACGGTCTTGCCCAAGCCCTTGAGGGAGCGGATCGTCTCCCAAGCGTTGCGCCGCGCCGCCGGGTCAAATCCGGTGGTCGGCTCGTCGAGGAAGATCACCTCCGGGTCGCCGACCAGGGCGAGCGCCAGATCGAGGCGGCGGAGCTGGCCGCCGGAGAGGGTGCGCGAGAGCGCGTCCTCCTTGCCGACGAGCCCGGTCAGTCGGATCACCTCGTCGACGTCGCGCGGATGCGGGTACATCGAGGCGAAGTGCGCGACCGCCTCGCGGACCCGGATGTGCCGGTAGAGCCCCGTGCTCTGCAGCACGATCCCCACCCGAGCGCGCAGCGCCCGGGAACGCTGGCCGGGATCGAAGCCGAGCACGCTGACCTCGCCGGCCGACCGCGCCCGGTAGCCCTCGAGAATCTCGACGGTGGTCGTCTTCCCGGCGCCGTTGGGACCGAGCAGGCCGAAGACCTCGCCCCGGCGCACCTCGAAGCTGACCCCGCGAACCGCCTGGAAGTCGCCGTAGCTCTTGCGCAGTGCATCGACGACGATGGCTGGATCTGACACGCGATGGATGATGGCAGCGCGAGGACCGGGGGGAGCGAAGCTGTACAGAGACGAGACGAGTTCGCATGTCGGCCGCGTCCGGCTCATACTGGGGGACAGCGTGAAGGTTGTTCTCCAGGTCTCCGCGTTCAGGCGGTTGCTGGCCGCCTACGCGCTCAACGAACTCGCTTGGTCCGTGGGCTCCGTCGCGCTGACGGTGCTGGTCTACCGCCGCACCGGGAGCGCCCTCGGAGCGGCCGCCTACTTCCTCTGCGCCCAGTTCGTGCCGGCGCTGTTCGCCCCGCTGCTCGTGGCTCGGCTGGATCAGCGCCCGTCCCGGGTCGCGCTGCCGGCCCTCTATGGGTTAGAGGCGCTGGTCTACTTCGCGTTGGCGTGGATGGCCGGGCGCTTCTCGGTGGTCCCGGTGCTCGCGCTGACGCTGATCGACGGAGTGATGGCCCTGGCGGCCAGGGCGATCGCCCGGACCGCGACGGTCGACGTGCTCAGCCCGGCCGGGCTGCTGCCCGAGGGCAACGCCGCCACCAACGCGGCGTTCTCGGTGTGCTTCATGGCCGGGCCGGCGATCGCCGGCGTCGCGGTGGCCACGGCCGGCGCCAGCGCGACCCTGGTCGCGGTGGCAGTCCTGTTCGCGCTGATCTGCCCGATGCTGCTGAGCACCCGCGGGCTGCCCAGCCCATCGGCGGTCCGGACCGGCGGCCGGCCCGGCCGCCGCCTCCGCGCCGCGATCGTTCACCTGCGCGAGCAGCCGATGACGCTGAGGCTGCTGTTGCTGCAGGCTGCCGCCGTCCTGTTCTTCACGATCTCGGTTCCCGTGGAGATCGTGCTGGCCAGACGCTCGCTGCACACCGGCGACGGCGGCTACGGAGCGATGCTGGCGGCCTGGGGCGCGGGGGCGGTGATCGGCAGCGCGATCTACGCGCGCTGGCGACGGCTGACCGCCCGCGCGCTGATCGTCGGCGGCGCCGGCGCGCTCGGGTTGGGGTTTTTGGTGATGGCCGCCGCGCCGGGGATCGTCGTGGCGATCCTCGGATCGACGATCGCCGGCTGTGGGAACGGCGTGGAGGCGGTGGCCGCGCGCACCGCTCTGCAGGAACTGGTGGAGGACGAGTGGATGGGCCTGATAATGGGCCTCAACGAGTCGATGTTGCAAGCCATGCCGGGCGGGGGCATCCTGATCGGAGGAGCAATCGCGGCGCTCGCAGGTCCGCGCGTGGCGATGGCGGTGGCCGGCGGTGGTGCGCTGGCCGTGACCGCGGGCGCCTGGCTGGTCCTGGCGCCGCGACGGGCCCAGCGATCATTCCCGGAGCACGGGCGCAAACCACCGCCCGATACGGCGACGGACGAAATTCCCACTGCCTCGGCGACGAGATAGCGTTACCGTAGGCGCGCCCGTGCGCCGCGCCTGCATCGACATTGGCTCGAACACGACTCGGCTGCTGGTCGCGGAATGCGACGGCGAGAGACTGCTCGAGGTCCATCAGGAGCGCTCGTTCACCCGCATCGGGCACGACCAGCGCGAGGACGGCACGATCTCGCCCTCGAAGGTCGCCGAGGTCGTGCAGGTCGTCGCCGCCCAGCTGCAGAGCGCCCGCGACCTCGGCGCGGTGGACGTACGCGGGGTGGCCACCGCATCGATCCGCCGGGCGGTCAACGGCAGGGCGCTGATCGGTGCGGTCGCGCGCGCCTGCGGCCTCGCGGTGCAGGTGCTCTCGGAGGAGGAAGAGGCGCGGCTGGCCTTCGTCGGAGCGGCGCGCACGCTCGGCCACGTGCCGACCGGTGACCTCGGCGTGGTCGACGTGGGCGGGGGCTCGTCGGAGATCGCCGTCGGGAGAGTCCCGGATCAGGTCCGCTGGAGCGCTTCCTTCGCGGTCGGCTCGGGCGAGATCGCCGATGCCTTTCTCCGATCGGACCCGCCGTCGTGGGGGGAGCTGACCCGGGCGCGCGAGCGCGTCGCCGAGGCGCTGGCGGGCGTGGACGTTCCGCGCCCGGCCGAGGCGGTCGCGGTCGGCGGGAGCGCCGCCTCGCTGCGGCGGCTGGCCGGGTCGAGACTGGACGGCGATGGCTTCCGCCGCGCGCTTGGGCTGCTGGCCAGCGAGCGGACGACCGACCTGGCCCGGCGCTTCGCGCTGGATCGCGAGCGGGTCAGGCTGCTGCCCGCGGGACTGGTGATCTTGCAAGCGGTCTCAGAGCTGTTCGGCGCGGCGCTGGAGATCGGCTGTGGCGGGGTCCGCGAAGGAGTCCTGCTGGAAGCCGGCTGACCGGCGGAGCCACTACCAGTGGACGCCGCGCATCAGATGCGCGAGGGCGACCTGCTCGGTGGAGGCGTGCTCGTCGGGGTCCTTCTGGCCCTTGGAGGCGGCGGAGTCAGGGAACACCTTGTAGGCGGCCGAGAGGATCTGATCGACCGCCTTGGGGAACAGCGTGTAGGCAACTTCCCCGAAGGTGCCCAGGCGGGTGTTGATCTGCTTGGGCTTGGCCCGGATCGCCTCGCAGATCAGGTCGGCCGCTTCCTCCGGGGAGATGGTGGGGAAGCTGTCGTAGATCTTGGTCGGCGCGATCATCGGGGTGCGCACCAACGGCATGTGGATCGTGGTGAAGTGCACGTTGTCGGCGATGCATTCGCTGCCGACGACGCGCGTCCAGGCGTCGAGCGCCGCCTTGGAGGCGACGTAGGCGGCAAACCGGGGCGGGTTGGTCTGCACGCCGATCGAGGAGACGTTGACGATCAGCCCGGACTTGCGTTCGCGCATGTGTGGGAGCAGTTCCATGATCAGCTTGATCGTGCCGAGGTAGTTGAGCTGGATCGTGCGCTCGAAGTCGTGGAAGCGGTCGTAGGACAGGGCGATCGAGCGGCGGATCGAGCGCCCGGCGTTGTTGACCAGGACGTCGACTGCGGGGTGGTCGGCCAGCACCCGGGCGCAGAGGTCCTCGACCGAATCCGGATCGGAGACGTCGGCGGTGTAGGCAAATGCGGTGCCGCCCATGTCCTCGATCTGCCGCTTGGTCTCCTCGAGCTTGTCGGCGCTGCGCGCGACCAGCAGGGGGATCCCGCCGGCGCGGGCGATCTTGAATGCTGCGGCCTTGCCGATGCCGCTGGAGGCGCCGGTGATCAGGACCGTCTTGCCGATGACGGCGCCCTCGAAGCTGCGGTCCTTGAACAGATCCGGATCGAGGTTGCGCTCCCAGTAGTCCCACAGCTTGGCGGCATAGCTCTCGAGCGGGGGGACCGAGATACCGCTGTCCCGCAGCGCCCGCTCCGTGTCCCGGGTGTCGAACTCGGCGGTCAGCCCGACGTAGCCGAGGACCTCCTCGGGGATCCCGAAATCGGCCAGCATGGCGCGCCGGACGCCCCGCGCGGCCGGGAGCTGCATCAGCATCGAGAAGGTTCCCTTGGGCAGCGCCTTCAATATCTTCGTGTCGACCCTGATCGAAAGCTGCGGCGCATGAGCGGCCTGGGCGAACGCGTTGATCACGTCGCCGGAGCGCTGGGGCTTGGGGTTGCAGAGGTGGAAGGCCTGCCCGTCGAGCCCGGGTTGGTGGGCGATCTCGTCCATGGCCGCGGCCACGTAGTCGACGGGCACGACGTTGGTGTAGCCGAACTCCGGCCCGACCAGCGGGAACCAGCCGGGCAGGTAGTGGCGTGCCATCTTGATCGCCGTGAAGAAGTAGTACGGCCCGTCGATCTTGTCCATCTCGCCCGTCTGCGAATTGCCGACCACGACCGCGGGCCGGTAGACGCGCCAGGGCACGGTCGCCTGCGTGCGCGCGATCTTCTCCGCCTCGAACTTGGTCCGGTGATAGGGGTGGTCGAGCTTCTGGCCCTCGTCGAACATGTCCTCGCGGAAGAGGCCCTTGTAGAGCCCGGCGGCGGCGATGGAGGAGGTGTGGTGCAAGCACCCGACTCCGAGCGAATTGGCCAGCTCGACCGCGTGCCGGGTGCCCTCGACGTTGGCCACCCTGTTGCGCTCCTCGTCAGCGGTCATGTCGTAGACCGCGGCGAGGTGGAAGAAGTGGTCGATCTTCCCTTGGAGCTCGTTGACCGTTTCGTCCGAGACGCCCAGCCGCGGCTGGGACAGGTCACCGATCACCGGGTGGATGCGGTCCTGGGCTGCCGCGCCCCACCTCTCCCTCAGCGCTTCGAGCTTGTCGGTGGAGCCCTCGCGCACCAGCACGTGGATCTCACCCTCCCGCGCCAGCAGGCGTTCGACGAGGTGGCGGCCGATGAACCCGGTCGCGCCGGTGATGAAGTAGCTCATCCTGGCGGCGAAACTACCAGCACTACCAGCCGCCACGCCAGTCAGCACTACCAGCCGCCGCGCCAGTCAGCGCTGGCGGCGCGGCGCTTGGCGGCGTCCATCTTGGCGTGCTTGCGCTTGTCCAGCCGCCACTGGATCAGCGTCAGCACCACGATCACGGTCGGGAAGAAGGCGATCACGGCGAACATCGAGTTGGTGATCACCTTGTCGTTGGTCTCGCCGTAGAGACCCTCGCCGCCGTCCGCGCGGGCGAATGCGGCGGGCGCAATCGTCAGCAGTGTGATCGCGACGACCAGCAGCGCGGTCATGATCCGGGTGCGGCGCATCACGAGGAAAGGCTACCGGATCGCGGGGCCGTTTCGACGCCCGCGGCGCTCACGGAGGCGATCGCCTGGAGCAGGGCGGGGTTGTACTTTCGCGCCGCGGTCGTGATCTCCAGGTGGCTGATCGGCACCTCGATTGTCTCGGCCCCCAGGGCGGCGGCCAGCTGATGCTGTTTGCGGGGGGAGACCGCCTCGTCGCGAGCGGTCAGCACAACCGCCGAGGGTGCGCGCACCTCTCCGAGCCATGGCCGCGAGTCGAAGCGGCCGAGCTCGCGCCCAGCCTCGGCCATGTCCCGCGCACTGTGGCGCATGACCTCCGACTGGAGCCAGGCGGTGCGGGTGGAATCGGCCAGACCGGCACGGCGCAGGGAGGCCCGGAGCATCGGCCGCGGGGCCACGGAGAGGGCCAGCCCGAACGCACCCATCGTGCGCCAAACCCGCTTGCTCTGTGGCTCCTGCCAGTGCTGCGCGGTTCCGCTGAGGACGAGTCCGCTGACCACATCAGGATGCTCGCGGGCGACCAGTTGGGCGATCGCACCACCCATCGAGTAGCCGACGATGACGCACGGGGCGACGCCGAGCTCGCGCAGGACGGCAGCGGCGTCGCCGGCGCAGTCGGACAGCCGGAACGGGGACAGCGGGCGCAGGCCACGGCCGTGCCCGCGGTGGTCGATGGCCAGGACGCGGTAACCGGCTTCGGCCAGGTCGTCGTAGGCGCCGTGCCAGTTCATGTCGGCGCTGGCCATCCAGCCGTGCAGCAGCATCAGCGCTGGGCCCTCGCCGCCCGAGTCACGCAGGAAGAACTCGCCGCGGCCGGCGATCTGGATCGTCCGAGCGGGCAGAAGCCGGGTCGGCGGTTCGGGTACGAAGGGGTATTCAGCCATGGCGCGGGATGCTAGAGGTCAGGCCCGGGCGCCTCCTTCGAGTGTCCGCGGCCGGGGCTTCTTACCATGAGTGTCATGGCAGTGGTGATCGGATCAGACCTCGGGAAGGACATCGTCGGCGAGCCGCTGCTGCGCGGGATCTCGTTCAAGCTCGAGCGTCGAGACCGGATGACCCTCTCCGGCCGCAACGGCTCGGGCAAGACGACGCTGCTGCGGATGCTGGCCGGCGAGGCCTCGGTCGACTTCGGCGAGCTGGTGTTCGCCAAGGGCGCCAAGGTCTCGCTGCACGATCAGCGCCCGCCGCGCGATCGCGGTCTCAGCCTGCGTGACTATGTCCTGTCCGGCGCGCGCGAGCTCGTGGCGATCGAGCAGGAGCTGGCGTCGCTCGAAACGGCGATGGCGGGCGGAGCCCACGACGACGCGACGCTAACGCGCTATTCCCAGGCTCAGAGCCGGCTCGAGCACGCCGGTGGCTACACCTGGCGTGAGCGGGCGCTCTCGACCCTGCACGGTCTGGGCTTCCGCGACGACGCCGATCTCGACCGCTCGCTGCAGACGTTCTCGGGCGGCGAGCTCACGCGCGCGTCGCTCGGCCGCGCGCTGGCCGGCGCGCCGGACCTGCTGCTGCTCGACGAGCCGACCAACCACCTCGACATCGCCTCGCTGGAGTGGCTCGAGTCGCATCTGGTCGCGCTCGATGCCGCCGTGGTGCTGGTCGCGCACGACCGCTGGTTCCTGGAGGCCGTCGGGACCTCGGTGCTGGAGCTCGAGAGTGGGCGGGGTAAATTCTTCGCCGGCCCGTGGCACGCCTGGCGCAAGGAGAAGGCGGCGCGCGAGCTCGCGCTCGGGCGGGCGATCGAGCGCCAGCAGGCCGAGATCGAGCGGCTCGAGCGGTTCGTCACCCGGTTCCGCGCGGGAACCCGTGCGCGTCAGGCCCAATCGCGGGCCAAGAAGCTGGCCAAGATCGACAGGATCGGGCGCTCCGCCGGCGATGGCGCCTCGCTCGAGTTCGCGTTCAAGCCGCCCGAGCGCAGCGGCCGGGTGGTGTTCGAGTTCGAGCAGGGGCGGGTGACCGTCGGCGATCGGGTCCTGCTGGCCGACGCCGAGCTCTGGCTCGAGCGAGGCGAGCACGTCTCGATGGTCGGGCCGAACGGGGCGGGCAAGACGACGCTGATCGAGACGCTCGGAGGCCTGCGCTCGCTGGGCGAGGCCCCCGGCGACGGCGGTCCTCTGGTGGAGGGCAAGCTGCGCACGGGCCACAACGTGAGGATCGGGTTCCTCTCCCAGCACGCCGAGGAGCTCGGAGCTGGAACGGCTCGCACCGTGCTCGAGGCGGCCCAGCACGCGACCAAGTTGACGCCCCAGAACGCCCGGGCGCTGCTCGGTCGCTTCCTGTTCTCCGGGGAGGAGGCGGAGAAGCCGCTGGACGGCCTCTCCGGCGGAGAGCGGCGGCGTCTGTCGCTGGCCATCCTCGTCCACTCGGGCGCGAACATGCTGATCCTCGACGAGCCGACCAACCACCTCGACCTCGAGAGCCGCGAGGCGCTGGAGGAAGCGCTGGGAGCGTTTCAGGGGTCGCTGCTGCTGGTCTCGCACGACCGGGCGCTGCTCGACGCCGTGGGCCAGCGGACGATCGCGCTCGAGGACGGCGGTTTGCGCAGTTACGCCGGCGGCTGGCCCGAATACGTGCGGATTCGGGAGGAGCGTGCGGCCAGCGCGGCGGCCCGGCCGGCCAAGTCGGTCAATCCGGTCAAGTCGGTCAAGTCGGTCAAGTCCAAGGCCGCCAAGTCCACGGCCGCGGCGAAGCCGGCCCGCCATAAACCCGCCGCCGCGGGGAACGGTGGCCGGGGCGGGGGCGGCGCTCAGCGCAAGCTCGAGGCGCAGATCGAGGCCGCAGAAGCCACGCTCCGAGCGCTCGAGGACGAACTTTCCGCACCAGCCGCATGGTCCACCCCAGAAAAAAGCGCCAGCTCAACCGCCCGGCATGAGCAGGCCAGGCGCGCAGTCGAGGAGCTGTACCAGCGCTGGGAGCAGGTAGCCGGCTAGGTTCTGCCGACGCCCTGAGCGCGTCCCCAGACGCGTCTAGACTTGCGGCGAGATGGCACCGACAAACGACGGGTCGGCGATTCGCGTTGCGTTCATCGACGACGACAGCGGGCTCGAGTTGGTGCTGGACCGACGGCTGGACGCTCTGGGCTGGCAACGCGAGATGCTCGCCTACGCCGCGCGTCAGGACTTTCTCTCGGCGCTCCGGCTGCACGCGCTGGTGGTCAACCCTGCGCTGACCGGGCTCGAGTACGTGGAGCGGATTGCGCTGGCCCTGCCGGGACTGGCCTTGATCGTGTGTACCGGCCCCGCGCCGGTGGCCGAGCGGGTGCGCGGCCTGCGCGGTGGGGCGGACGACTGGGTCACCAAGCCGTGCCACCCCGAGGAGCTGATCGCTCGGATCCAGGCCGTGCTGCGCCGACGACGCGTCGGGGACGTGCCCGTGGAGGAGTCGACGATCACCGCCGGGGAGCTGGCGATCCGTCCGGACCGCTTCGACGCCTACGTTGGGGAGAGTGCGGCCGGCCTCTCGCGCAAGGAATACGAGCTCCTGCACCAGCTCGCGGTGGTCGACGGCCGCGTGCTGGAACGCGAGCAGATCTACCAGCGCGTGTGGGGCTACACGATGGTCCGGGGCGATCGATCGGTTGACGTGTTCGTGCGAAAGCTGCGCCAAAAGCTCGAGCTGGTCTCGCCCGGCTGGCGCTACGTCCACACGCACTTCGGGGTCGGGTACCGGTTCGCGGCCGAGCGGGTGCCGGCCGAGTCGGTGCCGGCCTCTGGGCCGACGGTCGGGCGGCCCGTGATCCCCGAGGCCGGGCCGCCGCTCGTCTCCTCGCGGGGGCAGGGCGAGGTCGCTGCGGACCCGGTGCCGCCGACGGCGTACGCTTATGCACAGCACACGCCGAGCAGCGAGGCACCATGAAGTTCAACATCAACCCGAACATGCGCAACGTCGCGATCGTGCTGATCCTCGCGTTGCTGGTGGTGCTCGTCCCAGGTGGTGGGACCGGCGCCAACGTGGCGCTGCAGGCGGCGTCGCTGGCGTTCCTGGCCTCGTTTGCGTGGATCGCCTTCCGGCTCTACCGAGAGCACCGGGTGGCGCTGTACTCGCTGGGCGATTCGCGCCGCCTGATTCTCTACGTCGCGGTCGGCGCCGCAGCCGTGGTGTTCACGGCCAGCCACCGGATGTTCGCCACCGGCGCGGGCACGATCGCCTGGATCGTTGTGATCGGCGCGTGCGCCTACGCGGTGTTCGCCGTCGTCTACTCCGCGCGCAAGTACTGACCTCAGCCGGGCGGCGAGCCTGGTCGAATTTCCTTCCTATGCGGGAGGAAATTCGACCAGGCTTGCTGGTGCCACCGGCGTGGGCGGCGCCGCGCCGTCGCTGAGCCCGGGTTGCGGGCTTCGGGCACGGCCGCCGGGGGGTTACTGTCCGCAGGGTGGAATCGGTGAGACCCGACGCAGCGGCCGAGCCTCCCCCGAGCGCGAGCCCGAGCCCGAGCACTCGCGCCAGCCCGAGCCCGAGCCCGAGCGCGACCCCGGGCCCTCGCGCGAGCCGGCCCCCCGCGAGCGCGACGCCCAGCAGTCGCGCGAGCCCGAGCCCGACTGTGCGCCCGAGCCCGAGCCGGCGCCGCCCCCAGCGGCGGGGGCGCAGCGGGGGCCGCCGCCTGCCCGACCGTCGCGGCCGAGTGCGCCGCCAGCTCGCGCTGGGCCGGAACGCCCGCGGCCTGCTGGCCGACTGGATGATCATGGGCGCTGCGGTGATCCTGTTCGGGTCGCTGTTTCTGACCTGGAGCCACCAGCTCTCACCATCGCTGCTGGCCCGCTACGGCGGCTCCGCGGCGCTGCGTGGGATCCCGCACGATCCCACCGCTTGGCAGGTCTACTCGATCGCCGACGTGCTCCTGGCGGGGCTGGCGGTGGCGCTGGGGGTGATCGCGGCGGCGGGTGGTCGCACTGCGCGCCTGGTCGCGTGCGGGGCGGCGGCGATCGGGCTGGCGTTCACGCTGCACGCGACGTCCACGCCGCCGACGAACGGGGTGAACATCGTCAACCCGGCCCTGTCCCCGCCCGCCTACTTCGCCAATTCGCCGAGCGCCGGGGTGGGCTCCACAATCGCGTTTGTCGCGCTGGTCGTCGCCCTGGCCGGCCTGGTTCTCTCGTTCACGGCGGACTAGGCCCGATCGCCATCCCGGACGCGATCGCCGCGTCCTATCCTCGAAAGAGATGTCAGTCGTCGCTGCAGCCAATCGCCGAGAGCTCCCGGATCAGCCCGGCGTGTACGTGTTCCGTAATGCTCGCGGCAAGGTCATCTACGTCGGCAAGGCGATCTCGATCCGCAAACGGGTCGCGTCGCACTTCTCCAACCCGAGCACCCGGGTGGGCCGCGACCTGGTCCCGATGATCGACCACATCGAGGCGCTTGTGGTGCAGACCGAGGCCGAGGCGCTGCTGGTCGAGTCGAACTTCATCAAGCAGTACAAGCCCCGGTTCAACATCCGGCTGCGGGACGACAAGTCCTATCCGTACATCGCGATCTCGCTCGACGAGGACTTCCCCCGCGTGTACTTCACACGCGAGCGCCATCGGCGAGACCGTGCCTACTTCGGCCCCTTCAGCAACGCCAAGCGCGTGCGCTCGACCCTCGAGGTGCTGGGCAAGGTGTTCATGTTCAGATCCTGCGAGGGGCCGGAGCCCGGTCGCCGGACCGGATCGCCCTGCCTGGACTACTACATCAAGCGCTGCGAGGCCCCGTGCGTGGGCTACGTCAGCCGCGAGGACTACCGGGCCGGAATCGACGGCGTTATCGCCTTCCTCTCGGGCCGATACCGGGAGATCGAGCGCTCGCTCGAGCGCTCGATGCAGGAGGCCTCCGACGATCAGCGCTACGAGGATGCGGCCCGCGAGCGCAACCGGCTGCGCGCGGTGAAATCGCTGCTGGAGCGCCAGCGGGTGTCCAACGAGACGGTCGGCACGCTCGACGCGATCGCCGTCGCGGTGGGCGAGGGGGAGGCCAACGCGCAGGTCTTCCAGGTGCGCGACGGCGTGCTCTCGGACCGCCAGAGCTTCTACCTCGACAACGAGGCGGGCGGCGACATCGCGGAGGTGGCCGAGGCGTTCATCCTCCAGTACTACGCCAGCGCGATGATGGTGCCGCCGCTGCTGGTGGTCCAGCGGGAATTGGGCCACGCCCCGGCGCTGGCCGAGGCGCTGGGCGAGCGGCGCGGCATGCCGGTCGAGATCCGCCCGGCCGAACGCGGCGACAAGCGACGGATCCTGGAGCTGGCCGAGCGTAACGCCCGGCTCGCGCTGGACCAGGAGAAGCTGCGCTCCGAGCGCCGGCGCCAGCAGCGGGTCGAGGCACTGGACGGGCTGCAGCACGCGCTCGGGCTCGACACGATCCCGATGCGGATCGAGTGCTACGACATCTCGACCCTGATGGGCACCAATACGGTCGCCTCGATGGTGGTGTTCGAGGGCGGCGCCCCGAAGAAGTCCGACTACCGCCGCTTCAAGGTCTTCGGGGCCTTCGGCCCTGGCGAGAATTCGCGGGGGCGAATTCTCGAGGACTCCGAGGTCGGCCAATTCGACGGTCCCAACGATTTTGCGGCGATGGAGGAGATCCTGGGGCGGCGGATGGCTCGCTGGGAGCAGCAGCGCGAGGTCTCGCCGCACGACAAGGACTACGACCCGAGTTTTGCCGCTCTCCCCAGCCTGATCGTGATCGACGGCGGCAAGGGGCAGCTGGCCGCGGGGCTCCGGGCGCTGGAGGGCTTTCGCGAGCGGGGCGTAGTGGTGATCTCGTTGGCCAAGCGGATCGAGGAGGTGTTCATCCCGGGCCGGCAAGAGCCGCTGCGGCTCGCCCATGACACCCCCGAGCTGCAGTTGCTCCAGCGCGTGCGCGATGAGGCCCACCGGTTCGCGATCACCCATCACCGCAGCCGCCGGGACCGGGCGATGACCGCGTCGATCCTGGACGAGCTTCCCGGCGTCGGCCCGGCGCGAAAACGCGCGCTGCTGGCCCACTTCGGCTCACCCGACGCGATCATCGCCGCCTCCAGCGAGGAACTCGAGGCCGTCCCTGGCCTCCCCGGCAAGCTGGCGCGAGAGCTTCACCGCGAGCTGCACCGCACCGGGGTCTAGCGTCGCTAGCGGGTCAGCATTGCTGCGCTGCCGGCGGGCAGCGTGATCAGGTAGTTGCCCAGCAGTGGGTTGACCTGGGCCGTGGCCTGCCGTCCGGTGAGCTTGCCGGTGGTGGTGGTCCCGCCGTAGGTCTGACCGGCGAGTGTCACGCTGCCCGCGGCGCTCAGGCCCGAGGAGGTCATCGTCTCGACCGTGGCCGGCGTCGGGGTACCCGGCAGCTGCAGGTGGACCGAAACGGAGGTGGTCGCGTCCTTGTTGATCAGGACCACGTGGATCCGACCGTCGGTTCCGAGCGTCGGCCACACCTTGACCGGGCCGGTGGGAGCCGAAACCGAAAGCAGCTTCGCCCCAGGCGGGAACGCATCGGCGAACAGCATCATCCCGTAGTAGACGGGGTGGACGAAGGTCTTCCAGACTCTGCCCTTATGGGTGAACGAGAACGGCTCGTAGGCGGAATTGGGGAGCGTGTGCAGGTTGATGCCGTCGACGCCGATCGAGGCGAGGTTGAACAGGGTGTCGAGCACCCAGAGCGAGGAGGCGAACGTATCGCTGGCCCCGGAGCGGCCTGTGCAGGCCGCTGAGTTGAGCTCGTCAAGGCGGAACTTGAGCCCGTGGGCGTGCGTCGTGGCGACGTATGGCAGTACCTGCTGGGCGAGGCCGGCGGATGCCGAGTCGGCCAGCAGATTGGGGATCGAGGCGAAGGACGGAGACAGGGGGTCCGAGATGCAGCCGCGCAGCGGATAGCGATGGAAGGTCACGTAATCGACGCCCGGCTCGGCGCCCAGGAAGGTGTTCAGCCCGTCCATCCAGGTGGTCCCAGCGAAAGCCGGACCCGCCAGCGGGACCTTCGGCATCGTCGCCCGCCAGCGGGAGAAGTCATGGATGAAGTCGTTCAGGTCGTAGTTGTGGGGTCGGGAGAACACCACCCGCCCGCGCCGGTCGCGGTACCAGGCGAACTGGCTGTACAGATCGGCCTCGTTGCCGATCTCCAGCGCGGCGAGATTCTGGCGGCCGATGCCCTGCACGATCGCCCGGGCTTCCTGGGCGGCGAGCGCCGGGCGCCCGGCGGCCAGGTTGATGCCCATGATCAGCTTCGCCCCCGTCGCGGTGGCCAGCGCCCGGGTCGTGCGCAGCCAGCCCTTGGTCAGTCCGTAGCTGATCCCACCGGGCGGGATCACGCCGGGGGTCGGCCACCAGGTCTGATCCGTGCTGTCGCCGCCGATTCGCAGGACCGGCGTCTGTCCGGGGTTCAGCGTCCGGATCAACTGCACCAGCACGGGATTGACCGCGGTCGGGTCACGCCCGGTGTAGACGTGCAGAGCCCGGGTCTCGATCGAGAACCCGAGGAAGCCGGGCGGCATCGCCGGTCCCGTGGTGGTTCCGGCGACCTGCGCGCTCACCACCGGGAGCTGGGTCTGCGCCTGATCGGCCGCACCGGGTTCCGCCCAGAACGCGCCGAAGAAAAACGCCAGGGCCGCCACCATGCCGATGCGCCCTCTGCGACGGTGCACGGGTGGATCCTGCCATACGGCCACCCGGCGCGCGCCGTGCCGTGACGCGCGTCCGCGACACACGTCAAGCTTTGTGTCATGGAAGCCTTCTCAACCGGATCCTCCGAGAGGGTTGACGGACGCTCCGACGACGAGGCCGACCAGGCGGGTGAGTCGGCCGTCTCGGCCTTGACCGACCTCGTCGTGATCACCGGCTTCTCGGGGGCCGGGAAGTCCACGGCGATGGCGGCGTTCGAGGACGAGGGCTACTTCTGCGTCGACAACCTGCCCTCGGAGATGCTGCGGTCGCTGGTCGACCTCTTCATGCACTCAGGGTCGAAGGTCGCCCGCGCCGCGGTCGTTTCCGACGTGCGCGGCGGGAGCTACTTCGAAGGACTGGCCAGCATGCTGGATGATCTCAAGGCCACGGGGGTCAGGCATCGGGTGCTGTTCCTCGAGGCCGACGAGCAGACGCTGCAGACCCGCTATAAGGAGACCCGTCGGCGCCACCCGCTGGCCCCGACCGGCAGTGTGGCCGAGGGGATCGACCGCGAGCGCGAGCTGCTGGCGCCGCTGCTCCGCCGGGCCGACGTGGTGATCAAGACCGACGGACTGACCGCGGCGATGCTGCGCCGCAAGCTCACCGACGAGCTGATGCCGCGCACGCCCGGCCGCCTGGCCATCACCTTCGAGAGCTTCGGCTTCAAGTACGGCCCGATCCGGGACCCCGACGTGCTGTTCGACGTCCGCTTCCTGCCCAACCCCCACTACGAGCCCGAGCTGCGGCCCCTGACCGGGGCCGATCCGCTGATCGTCGAGTACATCAACCGGGAGGGCGAGCTCGACGAGTTCTACACCCGACTGCACCCTCTGCTCGACTACCTGCTGCCTCAGTACCTATTGGAGGGCAAGGCCCACCTCGTTCTCGGCATCGGCTGCACCGGCGGGCGCCACCGATCCGTCGTGATCGCCGAGCACCTGGCCGAGCGCTACCGGCCGAGGGAGGGGTACCTCGTCGAGGTCATCCACCGCGACATCAAGCGGGCCGGATGATCGATCACGTCGGCTTCGAGGTCTCCGACCTGACCCGATCGGCAGCCTTCTACGACGCGGTGTTCTTCGCCCTTGGCGCCCGCCGTATGCTCGACTCCGACCGCGCCGTGGCGTACGGGATCAACGGCCCGGAGTTCTGGATCGTCATGCGCGGGCGCGAGCCCGGACCCGGTTACGGCCACGTCGCCCTGCACGCCAACGGCAAGGCCGCCGTCGACGGTGCCCATCGGGCCGGGCTGGCCAACGGCGGCTCCGATGACGGCGCTCCCGGTCCGCGCTCCCAATACGGCAGCGGCTACTACGCCTGCTACCTCCGCGATCCCGATGGGCTGCGCGTAGAGGTCGTCTCGCGACGGTAACGGGGCTGACCGGAACCGGGCGCGACTCGGGTCAGGAACGCCGATTGATATAGCCTTCTGAAGCCGACGGACGTCGGCGTCGCTGGCTGGCGCACTCGCACTTTAGAAACCCGGAGGACTCAGACCATGTCGGTACGCGTGGGGATCAACGGCTTTGGCCGGATCGGCCGGAACGTGTTTCGGGCCGCCCACGAGCGGGGTGCCGACATCGAATGGCTGGCGGTGAACGACCTGGTCGATCCCGCAACGATCGCTCACCTGCTCAAGTACGACTCGACCTACGGCCCGTTCCCGGGGGAAGTCGAGGCCACCGATTCCGGGCTGCGGGTCGATGGCAAGGAGATCCGCGTGTTGGCCGAGCGCGATCCGGCAGCGCTGCCGTGGGGCGAGATCGGGGCCGACGTGGTGATCGAGTCCACGGGGCTGTTCACCGACCGCGAGAGCGCGGCCAAGCACCTGGAGGCGGGGGCCAAGAAGGTGGTCATCTCCGCGCCGGCGACCGACCCGGACGTCACGGTCGTGCTCGGGGTCAACTTCGACCAGGCCTACGACGCGAACGAGCATGCCGTGATCTCGAACGCATCCTGCACCACCAACTGCCTGGCGCCGGTGGCGCACGTCGTCCACAACCTGGTCGGCATCAAGCACGGCCTGATGACCACGATCCACGCCTACACCGCCGACCAGCGCCTGCAGGACATGCCGCACAAGGACCTGCGCCGAGCGCGGGCGGCGGCGATCAACCTGATCCCGGCCTCGACCGGGGCCGCGAAGGCGATCGGAGCCGTGATTCCGGAGCTCAACGGCAAGCTCCACGGCTTCGCGATCCGGGCCCCGGTACCGACCGGCAGCGTCGTCGACCTGACGGTCGAGTGCAACCGGGAGACGACGGTGGAGGAGATCAACGCCGCGCTCAAGGCGGCGGCCGACGACGGCCCGCTGAAGGGGTTCCTCAAATACACCGAGGATCCGATCGTCTCCTCCGACATCGTCAAGAACCCCGCCTCGTCGATCGTCGACTCCCAGCTGACCTCCGTCATGGACGGGACGATGCTCAAGGTCGTCGCGTGGTACGACAATGAGTGGGGCTACTCGAACCGAGTCGCGGACCTCGTGCAAAGGCTGCTGTGAGGACGCTTCGGGACCTGGGCGATCTCGACGGCAAACGGGTTCTGGTACGGGTTGACTTCAACGTCCCGCTGGCGGACGAGAAGGTGACGGATGACACTCGGATCCGCGCGGCGCTGCCGACGATCGAGGAGTTGCGGTCCCGCGGTGCGCGTCTGGTGCTCGTCTCCCACCTCGGGCGACCGAAGGATCGCGAGCCCGAGCTGTCGCTTCGGCCGGCCGTGGACCGTCTGGCTGAGCTGACCGACGCCAAGGTCACGCTCGCCCCCGGCGTCGTCGGCGACGAGGTGCGGTCGCTCACCGAGCAGCTCGCCCGCGGCGACGTGCTGGTGCTCGAGAACGTGCGCTACGAGCCCGGCGAGACGGATAACGATCCCCAGCTGGCCGCCGCGCTGGCGGAACTCGCCGACGCCTACGTCGACGATGCTTTCGGCGCCGCGCACCGCGCGCACGCGTCCACTGAGGGCGTCGCACGTCTGATCCCCGAGCGCGCCGCCGGACTGCTGCTCGAGCGCGAGGTGAGCACGCTGACCGGACTGCTCGAGGACCCGGCCAGGCCGCTGGTCGCCGTGCTCGGCGGCGCCAAGGTGAGCGACAAGATCGCGGTGATCGACCGCTTTCGGGCGCTCGCCGACAAGATCCTGATCGGTGGCGCGATGTGCTTCCCATTTCTGGCCGCCCAGGGACATCCGGTCGGGGACTCGCTGTGCGCCGAGGACGACGTGGAGCTGGCCAAGCGGACGCTCGACAGCGGCGCCGGCACGCGGGCCGAGCTCGAGCTTCCGTTCGACCTCGTCATCGCCGAACGCTTTGCCGCCGACGCGGCTGCGACGCCGCTCGACGGCGTCGACGTTCCGGACGGCATGATGGGACTCGATATCGGGCCACGCACGGCGGAGGGGTACGCGGCCAGCATCACCTCGGCGGGGATGACCTTCTGGAACGGCCCGATGGGGGCCTTCGAGCTCGAGCCGTTCGCCGCCGGAACGCGAGCCGTCGCCGAGGCCGTGGCCGCCGCGCCCGGCACGACGGTGATCGGCGGGGGCGACTCCGCGGCGGCGATCCAGCAGTTCGGGCTGGCCGACAAGGTCACCCATCTCTCGACCGGGGGTGGAGCCGCACTGGAGCTGATCGAGGGCAAGGCGCTGCCCGGAGTGGAGGCGCTGGCATGAGCGGAAACCGGCGCACGCCATTCATCGCCGGCAACTGGAAGATGCACAAGACGATCGCCGAGGCGGAGGAGTTCATCCAGGCGCTGCTCCCGCGGGTCTCGGATGCCGAGGGCATCGATGTGGCGATCTGCCCTTCGTTCCCTGCGCTCTCGCCGATGGTCGACTCAACCCGAGGCTCGCGCGTGCAGGTCTACGCGCAGAACATGCACCAGGCCGACAGCGGCGCGTTCACCGGCGAGGTCTCGCCGCCGATGCTGGTCGAGGTCGGCATCCACGGTGTCGTGCTCGGACACTCGGAGCGGCGACAGCTGTTCGGAGAGTCGGATAAGGCGCTGGCGCAGAAGGTCCCGGCTGCGCTCGCGGCGGGCCTGCAGGTGATCCTGTGCGTCGGGGAGACGGAGGAGGAGCGTGAACGGGGAGACACCGAGCGCAAGCTCCGACACCAGGTGCAGGAGGACCTCGCGCGGATCGAGACCGAGCGCCTGGGGGAAATCGTGATCGCCTACGAGCCGATCTGGGCGATTGGGACCGGGATCGTGGCGACCCCGGAGCAGGCTCAGGACGCGATCGCGTTCGTCCGCGCGCTGGTCGCCGACCGCTCGCGCGAGCAGGCGGAGCTGACCCGAGTGCTCTATGGCGGAAGCGTCAAGCCCGACAACGCCGGCGAGCTGCTGGCGCTGCCCGATGTCGATGGCGCGCTGGTCGGGGGCGCGAGCCTCGATCCGCAGTCGTTTGCGGCGATTGTCGGCGCCGCTGGCTGATGGAGCTGCCGGAGGGAGCTCGCGCCGTACCCGTGCCCGCCACGGTGCTGGTCGTACTCGATGGCTGGGGCCTGGCCCCCGAGGGGGAGGGCAACGCCGTCTCGCTCGCTCGCACGCCCGTGTTCGACGAGCTGTGGTCGAGCTATCCCCATACCGAGCTGACCGCCGGCGGAACCGCGGTCGGCCTGCCCGAGGGGCAGATGGGCAACTCCGAGGTAGGGCATCTCAACCTGGGCGGCGGATCGGTCGTGGTTCAGGACCTGACCCGGATCGACGCGGCGGTAAGCGACGGAACGCTGACCGGAAACGAGACTCTCCGCGAGGCGTTCACGGGGTCCGAGCGCGTCCACCTGATCGGCCTGGTCTCCGACGGCGGGGTGCATTCGGGGTGGGGCCACATTGAGGCGCTGATCAAGCTCGGCGCGGAGTTGGGCGTGGCGGACCTGGTCCTGCACGCCTTCACCGACGGGCGGGACACACTTCCGCATGGTGGCGCCGAGTATCTCGAGACGGTGGAAGGGTGGATGGCCCGCGCCGGGGCCGGCCGGGTGGGGAGCGTGATCGGCCGCTATTACGCGATGGACCGCGACAAGCGCTGGGAACGCATTCAGCCGGCCTACGACCTGCTCGTGCACGGTCGCGCCGAGCACACCGCCACCAGCGGCCCGGAGGCCGCGCGGGCCGCCTACGAGCGTGATGAGACCGACGAGTTCATCAAGCCGGTGCGGGTCGGTAACGAGGCGCAGATCCGGCCCGGGGACTCGGTGATCGCCTTCAATTTCCGCCCCGATCGGATGCGCGAGATCACCCGCGCGCTTGCCGAGCCTGACTTCCAGGAGATCGACCGCGGCGGAGTGGCGCCGATCGAGCGCTACGCGACGATGACCGAGTACGAGGAGGGCTGGCCGTATCCCGTCGCGTTCCCGCCGGAGCATCCCGAGACGACGCTCTCGGTGCTGATCGCAGACCATGGCCTGCGGCAGCTGCACGTCGCGGAGACGGAGAAGTATCCGCACGTGACGTACTTCTTCAACGGCGGCGAGGAGGAGCCACTGTCCGGGGAACGCCGCGAGATGGTGGCCTCCCCACGCGACGTCGCGACCTACGATGAGAAGCCCGAGATGAGCGCGCGCGAGGCGGCGGCGGCGTTCGTGGGCGCGTGGAAGGAGGACTCCCCCGGCTTCGGGATCATCAACTTCGCCAACGCGGACATGGTCGGACACACGGGGGTTATCCCCGCGGCGGTGAAGGCGATCGAGACGGTCGACGAGTGCCTGGGCTCCGTGATCGAAGCCGTCCACGAGTCCGGCGGCGCCTGCGTGGTGACCGCCGATCACGGGAACTCCGACCACATGCTGGAGCCCGACGGGAGTCCCAACACAGCGCACTCGCTGAACCCCGTGCCGCTGATCGTCACCGTGCCAGGGCTATCGCTGCGGGACGGCGGCGTGCTGGCCGACGTGGCGCCGACGATCCTGGAGCTGTTGGGGATCGACCAGCCCGAGGCGATGACCGGACGGTCCCTGATCGCGGGCCTGGTCGAAAAACGGGCCGTATAGGCCAATTTCTCGACCAGGCTCCCAGCGAGGCATCAGCGGGTTGGCCGCGGCCGCGTGGGACGCGGTTTCGGCGCCGGCTCCGCCTGGGTATGTCGGACCCATCGTGCGAGCCGAGGGAGGCTGATTTGCGGTCTGTTCGCGTTGCCCTGGTGTTGGGGTCGTTGTTGGCGCTGGTGATCTGCGGCGCCGCACGCGCTTACGCACCGGTCGACGCCCCCGGGCCGCCGCTGTCGGTGCCGGCAAGCTCGCTAAAGGCGGCGCTCGTCTGCGCGTCGGGCGTGGCGGGCTCGACGCGCGAGCCGATCCTGCTGGTGCCCGGGACGACGCTCAATCCGACTGCCGATTTCGGCTGGAACTGGGAGCGGGCGCTGAGCGCGCAACGTTGGCCGTACTGCACGATCAACCTGCCCGGGAACGCGATGGGCGACATCCAGATCGCCGGCCAGTACGTCGTGTACGCGATCCGCCAGATGCACGCGCTGTCCGGGCGCAGAGTCGAGATCGTGGGGCATTCCCAGGGCGGCATGGTTCCCCGGTGGGCGCTGCGGTTCTGGCCGGACACCCGCCCGATGGTCGACGACCTGATCGGCCTATCGCCCAGCAACCACGGGACGATCGACGCGATCCCGCTCTGCGCCATCGGCTGCGCCCCGGCGATCTGGCAGCAGCGCACCAACGCCGCATTCATCGCGGCCGTCAACTCGATCCAGGAGACCTTCCCCGGAATCTCCTACAGCGACATCTACACCAACACCGACGAGGTCGTGGTCCCGAACGTGGGCGGCAATCCGTCCTCGGCGTTGCACGGCGGGGGAGGGCAGATCACCAACGTCCCGATCCAGCAGGTCTGTCCGGCTGACGTCAGCGAGCATCTCGCGATCGGTACCTACGACAACACCGGGTATCAGCTGGCCATGAATGCGCTGACGCACGCCGGACCGGCCGACCCGGCGCGGCTCTCGCCCGCTTCGGTCTGCTCGCACCCGCTGATGCCGGGGGTCAATCCGCTGACCTTCGTCACCGACTTCTCCCAGATGAACGCGGTCGTGGCCACCACGCTGGCCACCTATCCCCACGTCCCGGCCGAGCCGCCGCTGGCCTGTTACGTGACGGCGAGCTGCCCGGCCGGCCAGCGACAGTAGCTCCGGGTTCGGCCCGCCGCCCGCCTTCCGCCTTCCGCCTTCCGCCTTCCGCGAGCAATGCGGTAGCAGGACCGCAGGGCCTGGCTCGGTTGATAAGACTTGACAGGGAGCGACTCAGATTTTATATTGCCTCTTGCAAGGCAAAATGTTTCGCAGGAGGTACAGATGGCACTGATTCGATGGGAGCCAGTCCGCGAGCTGCACACCATGCAGAGCGAGATGAACCGGCTGTTCAACACGTTCTTCGACACCCCGACGCACAATGGGGGAAACGCACAGCGCGGCTGGGTGCCGGCGACCGACCTGGTCGAGACGGAAACGGAATATGTGCTCCGGGCGGATCTGCCCGGGCTGTCCGAGGGCGACGTGAGCATCGAGCTGGACGAGAACGTCCTGACGATCTCCGGCGAGCGCAAGGCCGAGCACGAGGCGCGCAAGGAGGGCTACTACCGGGTCGAGCGCGCCACGGGCGCGTTCTCCCGCTCGCTGACGTTGCCTGACGGGGTCAAGCCCGATTCGATCACCGCCAGCTTCGACCGCGGCGTGCTCGAGGTTCGGATCCCCAAGCCCGAGCAGCGGACACCACGCAAGGTGGCGATCGCCGTCGGCGGCGCGCCCAAGACGATCGAGGCCAGCGAGCACGGGAATGGCGCCCCGTCCGCCGGGGCCTCCGAGACCGGCCCGGCCGCCGGGGCCTCCGGGACCGGCCCGGCCGCCGGGGCCTCCGGGACCAGCCCGGCCGCGTAGCCGCCGCAGACAGCTCCGAAGTAGGGTCCGGGCCTTGTTCACGGTCCGGACCCGCTCGCCTTCCTCGCTGGCCCGCACCGGGGTCCTGCGGCTCGCACACGGCGAGGTGCGGACCCCGGCCTTCATTCCGCTGGCCACCAAGGGCGTGGTCAAGACGCTCGAGCCGCGCGACGTCGAGGCGATCGGCTACGACATCGTCCTCGGCAACACGTTCCACCTATTCCTGGCGCCCGGCCACGAACTGGTCGCCCGGTTCGGTGGGCTGAACGAGTTCATGCGCTGGCCGCGCCCGATCATCACGGACTCGGGCGGATTTCAGGTGTTCTCGATGGGCCACGGCAACGTCGCCGACGAGATCAAGGGACGCTCACGTGGGGCCCACACCGACGGCGCGATCCTCTCGATCGAGGAGGAGGGGGTGCGCTTTCGCTCCTATGTGGACGGCGGCGTGCGCTTCATCGGGCCGGAGACCTCGATGGAGATTCAGGCGGCGCTGCATTCGGACATCGCCCTGGTGTTCGACGAATGCACGCCGTTTCACGTGACTCGCGACTACACGGCGCGGTCGACCGAGCGCACTCATCGCTGGCTGGAGCGCTGCCTGCGTTGGCATGAGCGGCACGGTCCCCCCGACCAGGCCGTCTATGGGATCGTGCAGGGCGGCGTGGAGCCCGATCTGCGCTGCGAATCGGCCGCGGCGGTGGCGGCCAGCCGCTGCGACGGCGTCGCCATCGGCGGAACGCTGGGCCGCGAGAAGGCGCAGATGTACGAGGTGGTCGGCTGGTCGACCCGCGAGCTCGAGCGACTGGTGCCGGAGCGCCCGCGCCATCTGCTGGGGATCGGCGAGGTCGATGACCTGATCGCCGGCGTTGAGCTCGGGATCGACACCTTCGACTGCGCGATGCCGACCCGGCTCGGCCGTCACGGGGTGGCGCTGATCCCCGACCCGGAAGGCCGCTGGCGCGTCGATCTGGCCAAGGCGCGCTGGCGGGAGTCGGCCGAGCCGATTCTCGCCGGCTGTCCCTGCCCGGCCTGCTCGGGCGGCTATACCCGGGCCTACCTCCACTACCTGCTGAAGGCCGGCGAGCTGACGGCGGCCCGGCTGATCACGTTGCACAACCTGAGCTTCATCGCCCGGCTGATGGAGGATCTGCGTAGCGCGATCGACGCCGGCCGCCTGCCCGAGATCGCGCGCGCCCTGCGCGCCGGCGCCGCCCCCGGCTGCGCCTGACGTCTACTTCGTGTTCTGGTTGATGATGTCCCGCACGCTCTGGACCGCGCTGTTGACATCCCGCGTGACCACGGAGCGGAAGTGGACGACGGTGTTCGACGTCCCGGTCGCCACGACCACCGCCACGGCGACCGCGGCGACGAACACGGCCACGAGCAGGAGCAGCACCACCAGGCGTCGCACGCCCCGGCGCCCCCGCCTGGCGGGCTGGGCGGAGCGGCCGTCGTCGAACCGAACCTGGCGCGGCCCGAGATCCCGGGTCGCTTGGACGGGCAGCGGCGTGCGGGCGGGCCGGGCCGGGGTCGGGCGCGACGTGCGGGGCCGCTGGGCGCGCGGCTCGACTCGCGTGGCGGCCGTGGGATCGTCACGTCCCGACAGGACTCGCGTGGCGGCGCCGGTGCCGAGGTGCGCGGTGGCCGAGCCGTCGTCCAGCGGCGGAATCCCCTGCGCGCCCTGGCGGACCAGCTCGGCGAACACCATCGCGTCTGCGGGCCGCGCCTCCTTCTCGATCGCCAACGCCATGGCGATCGCCTGGGCGAGCGCGCGGGGGACGCGCGGGTTCAGCTCGTCTAGCCGTGCTGGGGATTCACGTTGCTGCTTCAGCGCGAGCTCGGAGAGCGAGGTCGCCTCGTAGGGCAGGCGGCCGGAGAGCAGCTGGTAGCTGACGACGCCGAGCGAATAGAGGTCGGCGCGCGGCCCGGCCTCTTCGCCCCGCGCCTGCTCGGGTGCGAGATAGGCCGCGGTCCCCAGGACGGAGCCGACCTGGGTGATGCTCGACTGGTCCGTGGCGCGGGCGATTCCGAAGTCCGCGAGCTTGACCACGTCGCTGTCGGAGACCAGCAGGTTGCCCGGCTTGACGTCCCGGTGCACGACGCCGTTGCGGTGAGCGTAGTCGAGCCCCCGGCAGGCCTGCGAGATGATCTCCACCCCCGGCTCGACGTCGAGGTGACCGCGATCGCGCAATAGCTCGGCGCAGGAGTGGCCGGGAACGTGCTCCATCACGATGAAGTGCTGATGCTGGCGCTCGTCGAAGCCGAAGTCGAAAACCTGCACGATGTTCGGATGCACAAGTCGCGCCGCGGCGAGTGCCTCTCGCCGGAACCGCGACACGAAGGCCGGGTCGTCGGCGAGATGCTCCGCGAGCAGCTTGATCGCCACGTAGCGCTCGAGGCGTTGGTCGAAGGCGAGCTGGACGGTCGACATGCCGCCGACCCCGAGGCGTCCCTCGATCCGGTAGCGCCCTGCGATCATCGCGGTGGAGGTCATCTTCCGTTTCCGTTGCCCGTTCCGGCGCCCCCGGTGGTGCCCGTGCTCGTGTTTCCGGGGAGACCGGCCCCACCGTTTGGGTTAGAGCTAGTACCCGAACCGGTGCCCGTGGTTGCAGTGCTGGTGGTCTGCGGCGGTGGGCTCGTGCCGGTGCCCGAGGTCGACGGGTTCGTCGCGGTATTGGTCGGCGTCGTGTTCGTCTGGGTGCTCGCGGTAGGGGTCGTGCTCGTCTTCGTGCTCGTCGTGGGTATCTTTGCGGCCAGCTGGCCGCAATCGCGGACGGTCAGCCGGCCGATCGTCGCCGCGCCCTGCTTGAGGTTGTTGGCCAGCGTGGGATTGACCGATCCAGGCAGGCTGTTCACAGCCTGGGTGAAGTTGACCGCGGCCTTGACAGCGGTGGTGCACCGGCCGGCGTTGAGCGAGGCGGCGAGCTGATCGAGTTGGTTATTAAGGCTCCCTGCCTGGTCCGATGAGAGCAGACCGCCACCGCCGCCGCAGGCGACGAGCACGGCAGCGGCGAACCCGAATCCGCCGGCAAGGAGCGCGCGAGGCAAATAGCGCATCCGGCGGGTGACTTTAGAGGCTGAGCCGGTTGGGAGCCGGTTAGGGCGCCGTGAGCCGGTTAGGGGCGCTGGGAGCCGGGTTAGGGCGCCGTGAGCCGGTTAGGGCCGCTGGGAGCCGCCTTCCGACCGCTACTGGCCGAACTGCAGGCGCTCGGCCAGGGAATCGGGAAGCCGGGCGGCGCGGATCGCGGCGGCAGCACCGGCGATGTCGTACTCGGTGCGCCGGTAGACGGCGGTCCAGGCCTCGAGGTCCAGCTCGAGCCAGGCCGCGCGCGGATCGCCGTCTCGGGGCTGGCCCACGCTGCCTGGATTCAGGAGCCATTCGCCCTCCGCCAGCTCCAGCACGTCATCCTCCGACTGCGTCTGACCGGTGGCGGAGGACCCGGGAAACCTCGAGAACGAGAGCGCGACGTGGGAGTGCCCGATCAGACACACGCGCTGGCTCTGAACGTCCAGGCAGAGCTCGGCCTGCAGCGGTGAGAGCACGTATTCCCAGATCGGATCGCGCGGGCTCGCGTGGTAGAGCCCGACCTCCTCCTCGACGTTGCTCGGCTCCAGCGACTCCAGGAACTTGCGGGTCTGGGCGGTGATCGTCTCCTGGGTCCAGCGCGCCGCCAACGCCGCCCCTCGTGAGAACTGCTCCAGGGGAAGCGACCCGATCACGCCGAGGTCGTGGTTGCCGGCCAGGCAGATCGCCGCGTGCTGGCGGGCGAGCTCGACGCAGGCGTCCGGATCTGCGCCGTAACCGACCAGGTCACCCAGGCACCAGACCTCCTGGCACGCGGACTCGGCGACCGCGGCAAGCGCGGCCTCGAACGCGTGCCGGTTTCCGTGGACGTCGGAGACGATGGCGACCCGCATCCGTACAGTCTCGCGGGTGAGGCCCCTCTCTTGCATCCGGGCGCTCGGCCCGGTGGCGCTCGCTGTAGCCGCAGCCGAGGCTGCCCGCCGCCTGCTCTCGCCCCGGGAGCCCCCGATCCAGCCCGACGACGTCCCGGCCGACGCCTACTTCAGCCCCGCCGAGATCGCGCGTGGCGCGCGCTACGCCAGACCGCAGCTGGCGATCGGCCTGACCGACGCGGCGGTGGGGGCCACCGCTCTCGGCCTGTACGTCCGCCGCCGGGTCCGATCCTCGCCCCAGGCTCGCTCTTCGGTCACGGCCGCAGCGGCCAGCGGAGCCGGACTCTCGCTGGCCGGCACGGTGCTTTCGCTACCGATCTCGGCGTTGGGTCGCCGTCGCTCGCTGGAGGTCGGACTCGCCACCCAGTCCTGGCGCGACTGGGGCAAGGACATCGTCAAGGCAACGGCAATCCAGACCGCGTTCGCGGCCGGCGGCGGCGTGGCGGTGGTCGCGGTCACGCGCCGGTATCCGCGGAGCTGGTGGGCGCCGGCGGCCCTGGGCTCGGTGGTGTTCGGCGCCGGCCTGGCCGCGCTAGCCCCGGTGCTGCTGGATCCGCTGTTCAACGATTTCACACCGCTACCCGACGGCGAGACTCGCGCCGACGTGCTCGCGCTGGCCGCCGCTGCCGGCGTCAAGGTCGGCCAGGTCTACTCGGTCGATGCCAGCCGACGGACGACCGCGGCCAACGCCTATGTCACAGGGCTCGGGCCGAGCAAGCGCGTCGTTCTGTTCGACACCCTGCTCGAAAGCTATGACCGCGATGAGGTGCGGGTGGTGGTGGCGCACGAGCTGGCGCACGTCCGGCATCGGGATGTCCCCCGCGGCGTGGCGTTCGCCGCCCTGGTGGCCGCCCCGACGACGCTGGCCATCCAGCAGCTGAGCTGGGTGCTGGCGCCCCGACAGCGGGGCACCGCAGCGGCATTGCCCGCGCTGGCGCTCGCCGCGGGAATCGTGTCCGCGCCGATCGGCCTGATCTCCAGCCGGCTCTCGCGCGCGATCGAACGGCGCGCCGACCGCTTCTCGCTCGAGCTCTCCGGAGCCGCCGACGCGTTCGTGTCGTTCGAGCGCAAGATCGCGGTGCAGAACGTCGCCGACCTCGACCCGCCGAGGTGGATCTCGGGCCTGATCGCCAGCCATCCGCCGACGCTGGAGCGGATTGGCGCCGCCGTGGCCTTCTCGCGAGGCGCCGGGGCTACTCCTGCTCCGGAGGGCCCGCGCCGAACTCCGGTAGGTTCTTGATGCCCTCGCGGGTCTGCCACTTGGAGTAGTTGTCCTGCATCGCGTCGATCAGCTCGCGCATGAACTTCGGCGAGAGATTGATCCGCGAGACCACGACACCCGGGATCTCCTCGTCCTCGATCTCGTGGTCCACGCGCGCGAACGTCAGCGTGAACTCGTAGTCGGAGTGGCTGACGTTGGCGAAATTCGCATAGTGCCCCGCCATGACCTCCGGCGAGAAGTGGATGTTGATGTGGCGGTCGGGCGTGTTGGGATCTTCCATATGGACGTAGTATCCCATCGTGCGGATCGCCGTAGTCGCCGTGGGTCGCCTGCGCCCACCGTTCGCCGATGACGTCCAGCACTATCAGAAGCTGCTTGCGCGCCACGCCCGGCTCGAGCTGATCGAGGTGCGCGAGGACGAGCGCGTCGCGCGGAGGGTGCCCGAGCGGGCCTTCGTCTCCTTGCTGCACCGCGACGGCGAGGGGATGGACTCCCTGGACTTCAGCCAGTTTCTCGAGCGCCGGCGCCAGAGCGGACGAGACCTCTGCTTCGTGATCGGCGGCCCGTTCGGGTTGGAGCTGGAGCACGTGGATCACCGGTTCTCTCTCGGCGCCATCACCCTCCCGCATCAACTCGCGCGCGTGGTCCTGCTCGAGCAGCTCTACCGGGGACACAAGATCCTGGCCGGCGAGCCCTATCACTACTGACCGTTGCCCGAGCTCAGCGAGATAAACGCGCGCCGCCGGATTACCTGGGAGCGGGTCCAGAGGCGCCGCGAGCTGTCGCTCTTCATGCGACGGCTGGGGATTCTGCTGACCGCCATCGCCGTGCTGATCGTGGTGGGAACGCTCGCGTATGCGCTGACCGAGGGAACTTCGATCGCGTACGGGTTCATCTGGACGCTGGACACGGTGACGACTCTGGGCACGATTCCCGACCCGAAGGATGTCGGCGGCCGAATCGTCACGGTCGGACTCGAGCTGCTCGGCATAGGTACGCTCTTTTACGGCCTCGCGACGGTCGCCGAGTTCTTCGTCTCTGGGCAGCTCAGCGGACTTCTCGACGAGCGCCGGACCCAGAAAATGGTCGATTCCTTCTCAGATCACTTCATTGTTTGCGGCTTCGGCCGGGTCGGCCGGCAGGTCGTCCGGGATCTGCGTACGGCGAGCGCGACGCACGTCGTGATCGACGAGAACCATGAGCACCGCGAGCTGGCCGACGCCATGGGCGTCCGCTACATCGAGGGCTCGGCATCCGACGACGAGGTGCTGCAGCAAGCAGGAATAGCACGCGCCGCCGCGGTGATCGCCTGCGTAGATTCGGACGCCGACAACATCTTCATCACGCTGACCGCCCGGGAGCTCCGGTCCGACATCCTGATCATCGCCCGCGCCTCGGCCGAAGACTCCGAGAAGAAGCTGCTGCGCGCGGGCGCCGACCGGGTGATCTCGCCCTACAAGACTTCCGGCGCGGCGATGGCACGGGTTGCGCTGCACCCGCAGGTCGGGGGCGCGTTCGAGGTCGCCGACTACCGGATGGAGGAGATCGAGGTCTCGCCGTCCTGCCAGGGGGTCGGCAAGACCATTGAGGAGGTGCGCGGGCAGTCGGTGATCGTCGCGCTGCGGCGCACCGACGGCCGTCTCGAGCCCCAGCCAGCGCCCGATCTGCTGGTCGAGCCGGGTGACATGCTCGTCGCGCTCGGCACGCCCGATGCGCTCGAGCGGCTCGAGGTGCTGTTCCAGCCGGCGAGCGTGACCAGCGCATGAGCCCACCGCTGGAGGAGCTCAGGGCCGCGGTTCTCGCGGCCGCAGCGTCTGTGCGCGGCGGCGGGGGTGAGCCGAGCGCCCAGCCGCGGCTGGAGCGCCCCAAGCGCGCGGGCCAGGGCGACTACTCGACTAACGCGGCGATGCTGCTGGCGCCCGTACTCGGCGCGCCGCCCCGGGTCATCGCCGAGCGCCTCGGCGCCGAGCTCGAGCGCATCCTGGGCGATCAGCTCGAACGGTGGGAGGTGGCCGGTCCCGGGTTCCTCAATTTGGTGCTCTCCGACGGCTGGCACCGCTCGGCGTTGCGGTCGGTGCTCGCGGCGGGCGATCGCTTCGGCGCGGGGGGCGCCGACCCGGCTGTGCGGATCCTGATCGAGTTCGTCTCCGCGAACCCGACCGGGCCGCTGGTGGCCGCCAGCGGCCGGCACGCGGCGTACGGCGATGCGCTGGCGAGGATCCTCGAGCACCACGGCAACGCGGTCTCCCGCGAGTACTACTTCAACGACGCCGGAAATCAGATCCGGCTGCTCGGCGAATCGGTGCAGGCGCGAGCGCGGGGGGAGGAGGTTCCCCCAGGCGGCTACCAGGGCGACTACGTGCGCGACCTGGTCGCTGAGATCCCCGATGCCGCCACCGGCGATGCGGACGCGATCGCCGCCCGCGCGGTGGAGATCCTGCTCGCGCAGATCAAAGTGACGCTCCAGCGCTACGGGGTCTCGTTCGATCGGTTTTTCAGCGAACGGACGCTGCACGAGGGCTCGCCCTCGGCGGTGGAGCGAGTCCTGGCGCAACTCGAGGAGGCCGGCCACATCTACCGCTCCGAGGGCGCCACGTGGCTGCGAACGACCAGATTCGGCGACAACCACGACCAGGTCGTCGTGCGCTCAAACGGCGAGCCGACCTACCTGGCCGCGGACATCGCCTACCTGCAGGAGAAGCGCGAGCGCGGCTTCGAGCTGCAGCTGATCCCGGTCGGCGCCGACCATCACGCCTATGCGGGCGAGATGAAGGCCGCGATGGCGGCGATCGGTGGCGATCCGGACGGCGTCGAGCTGCCGATCCTGCAGTTCGTCCACCTGTTGGCCGACGGCGAGGTGTTCAAGATGTCAAAGCGGCGCGGGGACTTCGTCACGCTCGACGAACTGCTCGATGAGATCGGCGTGGACGCCGCGCGCTTCTTCATGCTCCAGCGCTCGCACGACCGCACGCTCGAGCTCAACATCGAGCTGGCCCGGACCGAGTCGGCCGAGAACCCCGTGTACTACGTCCAGTACGCGCACGCGCGGATCGCCTCGATGCTCTCGCGACCGGGAGAAGAGCGGATCGCCGGCGCGCTCGCCGCCGACGCGGCGTGGGGCGAGGCCGAGCTGCATCCCTCCGAGCGCGACCTGATCAAGAAGCTCGTCGCCCTGCCCGACGAGATCGCCGAGGCCGCACTGCGTCGAGCGCCGCACCGGATCGCGGCGTACGCGCTCGAGCTGGCCCAGGAGTTCACGGCGTTCTACCGCGACTGCCACGTCGTGGGGGCTACGCCGGAGACGGTCGAGACGTTCAGGATTGCGCTCTCCGTGGCCGCACAGCGAATTATCGCGTTGTCGCTGGCCTTGCTCGGGGTCTCGGCGCCCGACTCGATGTGAGGGTTCGCTCGGCCTGAGTCACTCGAACCGCGCGAGGTCCTCATCCAGGCGCCGGGACTCGTCAGCGCCGAGCGCGGGGGCAGCGGCCAGCGGCGTGTCGGCGGCCTGACGGGCCCGGCGTCGCCACTTCGGCAGGGTCAAGGCCAGGAACGCGATTCCCAGTGCGACCAAGGCGGGGGGGAGGATGTAGACGGTCAGGTTGAAGCCGTCGGCCGGCGGTTTGCCGAGCACGGCCTCCCCGTACTGCGTGACCAGCGCGCGCTCGATCTGCGGCTTCGTGTAGCCCTGGGCGATCAGGTGGCGGATGTAGCTGCGCTCGGCGATCGCCTGGGGGGACTGCGCCAGCGCCAGCGGCTCGTGGCAGGAGACGCACATCACGTCGTTCAAGACGTCGGTGTAGGAGGCGCGCGCCGCTCTCGGCGCCGTCGGCGTCGTCGTTGCCGCGCCGGCGGCCGGTGAGCTCACGAGCGCCGCGGCGATAAAGAGCGCGGCGAGCGCGGCTCGGGCGGGTGACACCGGCCGGGCTCGTCCCAGTCGAGTCACGACCGCTCGGCCAGAATCCGGGGCAGCGTCTGCCGCAGCCATGTGTTATCGAGTTGGAAGCGTCGGAGCGCAACGATCCGCCCGCTGCGGTTGATCACGAATGTCTCGGGCACGCCGGTCGCCCCGAACGACCTTACGAAGCTGCCGCTGACATCCCGGATCACGGGATAGGTAATGTGCTGCTGGCGCACGAATCGCTCCGAGTCATCGGAGTTATCCAGGTACGTCACGCCCAGCACCGTCCCGTTCTTGCCGGCCAGTGTGCGTTGCGCCTGCTCGAGCACCGGCGCCTCCGCCTTGCACGGGTCACACCAGGAGGCGAACACGTTCAGGACGACCACCTTCCCCCGCAGATCGGCCAGACTCTCCTTGGTCGATGAGCCAAGCTGGGGCAGGGCCAGCTGCAACCGCGGCGCGATCGGAAACCGCCCGTGCGCCACCTGCGAGTCGATCGAAGAGCTCGTTCCCTGATCGGCCACGCCGAAGGTCAGCAGCGCCAGCAGCCCCGCCGCGGCGAGCACAACCAGACCCGGCAGGAGGAAGCGGCGCATCTCCGCCAAGGGTAGTGGGCGGCACATCTCCAAGCCGCGGCAGGCTCATAGAATGCAGGCCGCGCGGACGTAGCTCAGTTGGTAGAGCGTCGGCTTCCCAAGCCGAAGGTCGCGGGTTCGAGCCCCGTCGTCCGCTTAGAGGAAAGGCCCGCAAGAGCGGGCTCTTGCGTTCGTACGCTGCGAGCGGGGTCGCAGCGGGCAACTGTCGCGGGCAACGATATGAGGGTCCTCGGGCGCGGTGAGCTCGACCGCGTCGGTTGCCGAGTTCCGGTCGGTGATCGGGTGTTGTATGTGTTGATGGTCTTGTTGGTGTGCTTGGTCTGACCCTGGGGAGCATCTGGTCGCGGGTGACGACGCCACGGATGGCGGCGTTACCCGCGGGCATTCGCGTCGCGCCGGGGCCGATCAGGGTTGCGTGTGACGGTTGGGCGCGACGCGATAAGGAGCTGTCTGGATGACCAGCCATTTCCGATCATGGACCACGACCACCAGCGTGGCTTCGATGCGGCGGTCCAGACGACGTGCGTGGCAACCGCGCCGCCCGTCTCAGCGAGCTCGACCTCGCCAGCACCGCCGGACTCGCTGGCCGGCAGGGGGATGCATGGTCTAGGGCAAAGACGATCGTCCGCCGGCCGGGACGTCGCGATCGCGTTCGTTGCACAGCACTCGGCCGGCACCGACGCTGCCGGAGCATTCCTACGTCGCCGATGCGATCGTGCGGATCGGCGGTACCCGATGGCGAAAGCGCTCGCTGGCGGCTTCCTCTCTTCCTTGGAAACGGGGAGCGGGACGGGCGAGCGGAGGCGCGTGCCAACTCCCGTGCAGGAACTGGTATTGCGGGCCTCTGGCGGGGGCTACTTGGTGGTTGTCAGCCCTATCGGATTGCGGTTGCTGCTCACCCGACGGCCCTCGGCGTGCGAGTGCTCCGTCGACGTGCGGCCAGGACTGCAACGGCGCTGAGGATGCCGAGAACGCCGAGCGAGAAGGCGGTGGCCTTTGTCACGGTCGCGGTGTGCTTCAGCGACGGCGCGACGGCGCTCTCGATCGCGAACAGCGCCAGCAAGCAGCTCGCCGCTCGCGCGCTGTGGCGCCGCCAGAACCACGCGGTCGATCCGATGAACAGGATCGCGAACAACGCGGCGATGGCAGGGAAATCGATCCGGAAGATGTCAACGGTCTCCCACGCGCCGAACGCGAGGCCGGTGAGGGCGAGAGCGAGACGAGACGTCATGGCTTGCTGTTTCATGGGCTGCTCCTTTGAGGGTGTTGACCACCCGGGAAGCTAGGCCGTGGGCGCGCAAAAATCGTCGGCGGATGGAGCGATCTTTGTGTCGGCCGGTCGGCTGATCTCGGGTCGCAGGTAGATCGACCGCACGGCGGATGACAACCCGTGACGGGAGCGGTACTTTCGCGTCATGCGTGTGCCCTCTGCTGGCGCCGTCCGGCGCATCAGGCGCAATCCGGTCGAGGTTGACTGGGTGCTCGCGGCAGCTCTCACCATTGGTGTTCAGGTGGAGGTTTGGCTCGGCGCCGGCGCCCGGCAGCACCGTCTGGGATTCGCGCTCGCAGGGGCCGCGATGACAGTGGCGGTGGGGTTCCGGCGTCGGCATCCGGCCACGGTGGGCGTCGGCGCTGGCTTGCTTGCGGTGCTTGTCGCGGCGCTGTGGCGGGCGCCGTCGCTTGTCAGCTACTTCATCGCGTGGGCGTGCGCGATGTACGCCCTGGCTGTCTGGGCACCCACGCCACGCTTTGTGGTTGGGGTCGCGGCGATCTCGGTCGCGACGCTGGTCACGGCCGCGTTACCGGGCGCCCGGGTCGGACCAACACTCCAGTTTCTCGGGGTCACCCTCGTGGCGATTGTGCTTGTCCGTCGCGTGATCGTCGACCGCGAGCGGCGTGTGCATCTCGCCGAGCGCGAGCGTGAGGTTGCCGCGCGTGAGGCGGTAGTGGATGAGCGGGCGAGGATCGCCCGCGAGCTCCATGACGCGATCGCGCACAACGTCTCGATGATCACCTTGCAGGCGGGCGCCGAGCGTCGGGTTCTGGAGCCGACGCAAGGGTCCACACGCGAGGTGCTGGCAACGATCGAGCGGATCGGACGCGACGCGTTGACCGAGATGCGGCGGCTGGTCGGGATGCTGCGTAGCGACAGCGGTGATCCGCTCGCGCCGCAGCCGCTCCTGGGCGATCTGCCAACGTTGGTCGCGCAGGTGCGGGAAGCTGGCCTACCAGTCGAACTCACGATCACCGGGGACCGGCGCCAGCTGCCCGTCGGGATCGAACTCTCGGCATACCGGATCGTCCAGGAGGCGCTGACCAACGCACTCAAGCACGCGGGCGACGCGGGGGCGACAGTCATCGTGAACTACCGTCCGGATGCGCTCGAGCTGGAGGTCTTCGACGACGGGCCTGGAGAGGCCGCCGCAGCCCCCGGCGGCGGGCACGGCCTAGTCGGAATGCGCGAGCGCGTGGCGCTCTACGGCGGTCGCTTCGACGCCGGTCGACGACAGGGCGGAGGGTTCGCCGTGCGCGTGCTGCTCCCGATCCAATGACCACCGTCCTCCTCGTCGACGATCAGGCACTGGCCCGCGTTGGACTGCGCAAGATCCTCGAGAACGAGCCCGGCACAAGCGTCGTGGGCGAAGCCGCAGACGGGCACGAGGCCGTATCCGCCGCCCGACAGCTGCGCCCGGACGTTGTTCTCATGGACATCCGCATGCCGGTGCTTGACGGAATCGAAGCGACCAGGCGAATCGTCGCGGCGGAGGCTGGGTGCCGAGTGCTGATCCTGACCACGTTCGGGCTCGACGGATATGTCTACGAGGCGCTCCGCGCCGGCGCGAGCGGCTTCATGCTCAAAGACGCACCGCCGGAGGAGATCGCAGCCGCAGTCCGGATCGTCGCCAGCGGCGAAGCGCTGCTCGCGCCCGCCATCACGCGCGGAGTCATCGACGAGTTCGTCCGCCGCCCACGAACTGCCAACTCTCCACCAGCCGCCCTCAACGAACTGACACCGCGCGAGCGTCAAGTCCTCGGCCTCCTCTCCCGTGGGCTCTCCAACCCCGAGATCTGCGAAACGCTCACGATCAGCGAGGCCACCGCTAAGACACACGTCGCACGCATCCTGCAAAAGCTCGGCCTCCGCGACCGCGTACAAGCCGTCATCTATGCCTACGAGAACGGCCTGGCGACCGGCACACCGCCGGACCCACCCATCGGTTAGCGCCGCCGCCCGAGCGCGATCGACCACGCGCCAGCGCGGCACAGGTCGGGTGCTCACACGCACCACAGCCGCAGCGACAGCGAAGCCGGACCTCTCCCGTTCCACCACCTGCGACCCATCCTCCCCGGCCAGATGCGTATCTCTCACCGATGCTCGCTCAAGATCAAATGCGATCGCCAGCCGGCGCGATGAGCCAGGCCGACTCGGGCGTGCACATGGTCGCCATTCCGATCGTGAGGTCCGGTCGCGACTCGCGGCGCAAGCGATCGTGTGCGAGCCCAGTCGATGGCTGGTCCCAGCGGCGACCGGGCACCTTTCGGCGGACGTCCCACGGGGCCGCCAAAGCGGGAGGCTGTCGCAGACACCCCGGGCAGCCGGTCAGTGCGAGCTTGGCGCCCACGGCCCGACGCCGCTGATCCGGTCGACCGAGTAGCGCAGCAGCCAGCCCGAGGCCTTCGGGGCGGGGAACTCCGTGCCCGGCGCGACGTACACCTTGGCGAGGCGGTTGAGGAGGTCCCAGGCGTGCTCGCCGGGCTCGATCGTAGCCGTCGCCTTCACCACCGCGTAGGGGTTGAGGAATGTGCCGGGCTCGGCAGGCGCGTCGAACGAGAGAACAACCCGATGATCCCGCTCAATGTTGCGGAGCTTCAGATGGTGGTTCATATGGCCGCTCACGATGTCCTCGCCGTCGAGCCCGATCCAGATCACGGTCACCTGTGGCGATCCGTCCGCGTTGATCGTCGCCAAGTGGGCCATCGGGCCTGATTTGATCAGCTCACGCAGCTCCTGCGGTAGTGCGGTCATGCTCTCCAGCTTCCTTGGGCGTGGTCGTTTCCAAGCTACGATTCTGAACACGAAGTATGGCCGTCGGTCGGTCTCACGCCGTTTGAACGAATGGTCGGCTCCACTGCTCGATTCAGCGCTCCCGGCAGGCGACGCAGGCTGGTGGCCGCCCTCGCTGTCGCCCCAGCCAAAGGCCGAGTGTCGAGAGCTAACGCCCCAAGTCCAGATCAGGGGCCTTCGCATAGTCCGGGCGGTTAAGCTCACCTGAGTGATCCTTTACACCTGCGGTGAGAAGAAGGCGTTGGGGAGGGCCGGTCACTTCTGCGGCCGGGCAGCTCTGGCGCTCGATGAGGCTGGACAGGAGTACGAGATCCGGACGGTGAAGGGGTACCGCGGCGTACCGTGGCATCGCCTGACGCGGAAGGCTGAGCGTGCCGAGATCACCCACCTGAGTGGTACCCCCGAGGTGCCGATCCTCGTCCTCGACGACGGGAGCGTGATCTCGGATTCGAGTCGTATCGTGCGCTGGGCGCGTGAGCACCCAGCCGCACAGTAGCTGCTCTCCTGCCGCGGATCAGGGCGACCTCGGTCGGCGTGCCTTGCCATTGCGATGGCGCGCCGTCCGCCGCCACACGAGGTCAAAGCGATCGCGCCGGTCGTGGCCTGCCGGACCGTCCGGCGATCCCGAGCTACCTCCGAGTCCGCACGACCTCCTTCGAGCCCAGAGCGGCCACGATGCTGCGGGCGGCCGCGTGACTGAGGTTGTCCGGGAGCGGCTACCGTCTCGGGCGGTTCGGCGGTCGAGCTCGTGACTGCTTCTCGCGCCAAGCGATCGTCCAAGCCGGCGTGCGCTGACGAGTGCGTTCGTGGCGGAGCGCTCGTCCGGCGCCGGCGGGCGCGGTGATCGGGACGTCGTCGATGACCTCGCCCGCCGGCTGTTGTGCTGGATGGGTCGCGTTCGTCAGCGCGTGGCGCGCAGCCTGCCGTCGGTGGCCGACTGCCCGAACCCGCGCGTTGTCTCAGAGCCTGTGCTCACCCGGACGTTGGGCGGGTGGTCTGCGGCTCGGGTGGTGTCGCGGGCGGGGGTGGATCAGCTGAGCTCGCGAACTTTGAGCGTGTCGACGTGCTGTTGGAAGCTCACAGCCTTGCCGCCTTTCAGCGTCCACACGTGGACCATCTTCACGGCGGCCGGCTCTCCGGAGTTCTTGTGCTTCCACGTGTAGTTCCCGAGCGCCACGACCTTGTCTCCGTCGGCGAGAAACTGCTCGGGCCTTACTGCGAAGTCGTCGCCGATTTCCCCGAGTCGCATGAAGACCCCTTCGAGAACCGCCTGAGGGCCGACATGGGTGCCGGCGACCGGAAATCCGTCCGCTTGGCTCCACTGGATGTCCTCGGCCATATCGGCGAGCGCACCGGGAGCGTCGCCCGCTGCGAAGCGCGCATAGCCGTTCTCGATGATTTCCTTGTTGGTGGGCATCTCTTGTCCTCTTCCTCTCCACCGCTTTACATGACGGTGTTATGCATAACACATCGGCGCCCCCGTTGTCAATGACGGTGTTATAGATATGCTTCCGGGCGTGCCGCCCCGAGCCGCCGACCCCCAGCAGCGCGAACGGATCATCGCCACCGCAGCGCAGTTGCTGGCGAGCGAGGGCACCGTGTCAGCGCGACGCTTGGCCCGCGAACTGGGCACCTCGACGATGGTCGTCTACACCCACTTCGGCGGGATGGAGGAGCTGACGCGACAGGTGATGCGCGGCGGGTTCATCGCCTTCGGAGCCGAGCTCGACCGCGGCGCGGTCACCGACGATGCCGTAGCCGACTGGATGACCTATCTCTGGAGCTACCGCCGATTCGCGCTGCGCGAACCCCACCTGTACAAGGTGATGTTCGGTCCTGGACTCGCCGCGTTCAGACTCGGCGATCCCGACGACCTCAGAGCGGCCAGATCCACGTTCGTCTCCCTCCTCCGTCGCATCCACGCCTGCGTCAACACCGGCCGATGGACGGTCCACGACGTCACCACAGCCGGCGAAGCCGTCTGGTCCGGCGTGCACGGCCACACCACCCTCGAACTCACCGGATTCTTCAGCGCGACCTACCGCGACCCGGTGCGCTCCTACAGCGAGATCCTCACCAGGATGTCCATCGGCCTCGGCGACCACCCACCGGCCACCACCCGCTCCCTGTCAACCGCCAGACGCCGAGCCGCCCGCTCAGACCGAGCCGAACGCTCGCGCGCGGGATGAAAGGGTGCCTCCTGCCGCCGCGCCGCCACCAGCGCCCCCGCGCCGAACGAGTACCACGCCACGATGGCAAGCGCTCCGCCACGAACGCGCTCGTCAGCGGCTGCGAGTCTCGGTGATCGCTATCGCGTGAAAGCACCCACGGGACAGCCGTGGCTGGAATAGGCGTCGAGCAGCAGCCCCGCCGGCGACTCGGTCCCGACGGCCATCGACACCGGGCTCCAAACCTCGCGCCGCCGCTCCTGTTGTCCGATTTGGGCAGCGAGCGGCGCTGGCGCCGGCGGAGAGATCATGGCTGCTTTCGGGTGGCGAGGGCCACTCGCGGCCGCCGTCTCCGGTCCCTGCTGATACTCGCTAGCAGCAGCGATGTCGAGACTGGTGCCGCACGATCATCGCGACAGCGGTCGCTTGAGGGCATCTACCAGAGACAACCCTGGGGGCGGCCGGAGCTACTCCTCGCCGCTAAGCGTGTGCGACTACCTCGCTCACCTCGTTGCCCTCGATGGTGGTTCCGGCAGGAACCATCGACGGCACTAAGTCGGACGCGGCTTGCGCGTTCTCCTCTGAGTCAAAGACGACGATCGATCGTCCGACCCCATCGCTCCGGGTCCAATAGCCAGCTACGAAGCCGGGAAGCTCCTTGACCCGTGGCACGACCTGCTCGCGCAGAATGGTGGGGTCCGCGTTATCCGAGAGCTTCACCTTCACGAGCACCGCATGCATCGCTGCCTCCCTTTGTGGTACGTCGCCGACATTATCCGAAAGCTGCCTCGAAGTTGTGACTTTCGTGCGGGCCGCCACCGCGAGCGACGTCGCCCGCATTGGCAAGGTGGGCATCGAGTGCGTATGGGCGGTGCAGTGCCGCCGTCAGGATGTATGTCCGCCCCGGACACATGTCTAGCTGCTTGCTCACCCTCGTGATGCGTGTCACACGTCCCATTGGTCAGCGTCTCCGAAGGCGCTGCCTTCCTTCTGCTCGATCGCCAAGGCCGTCACACCACGCGGCGTGGCCCCTTGAGGCGTGGACCGGTAGCGCCGGCGTGGTCGACTGCCGCGCCCCATCCCTGGCGACGGCCATCGTCGAGCTCGTCGTGACTCGAAGGGTCCGATTGCAGGCGTTGCGAGCGGGGCTGGAGATGGAAAAACCGTGACTGCTTCTTCGCGCAACTCGATCGTCACAGTCCCCGATGTCTCGCGTGGCAGTCTGCCGCGCCTGCCTATGCACAGTCCGGCCGAGGTTCCGCTGTGCTTCTGGCGGATGCCAGGACCGCGAACGCTCGGGCAGCGACGCGTCAGCGACGCGGCACTCCCGCATCCTTCGGGGTGCGTGGCCTACGCCTCTACGCCCGCAACGAGGCGTAGCCGTGAGGCGAGCGGGCCAATCGTGACTCCCTGGACCGTACCGGATAGCACAACAGCGAAGAAGACAATGTTGAAGAACTGAAGGCTGCGTGGAACGTGCTCGATCACCGGAATTGTCGCGAGGATCACGGGTATCGCGCCGCGCAGACCCGCCCAGCCGAGCAGCGCTCTCTCGCGCAGTGTGAACGCGTGTCCGACCGTCGCCAGCGCGACCGCTACAGGCCTTGCGATCAGCACCACGATGAGGGCCAGGACCAAGCCCTTGACCGCGACTGCGCCGAGTTGACTGGGGAACACGAGTAACCCGAGGGCCAGGAACATGCCGATTTCCGCCACGGACGCAAGTCCCTCATGGAATGCGCGTGCTGCGGGCATCCCCTTGAGATCGAGATCGCCAACCGCAAGGCCAGCCACATAGACGGCGAGGAACCCTGAGCCGTTCAGCGCACCGGCGCTTCCGTACGCGATCGCGGCGGTCGATAAGGTCCCTACCAGCGCGAGGCTGGTAGGCACACTCCCGGCGCGGCGGATCGTTGCCCTGGCGAGCCACGCTACCGAGAGCCCAGCGAGTAATCCAACGCCCAACTCGCGGATCAGAAACCACAACGCGTCCCAGAATCCATACCCCGGCGACACGATCAGCTCGATCGTTCCCAGCACGAGCAGTACCGCGATCGGATCGTTAAAGCCCGCCTCCGCCTCGAGTGTCCGAGCCAGCCGCGATGGAAGCGCGATTCCCCGAAGCAACGCAAAGATCGCGGCGCCATCAGTGCCGGAGAGGATCGCTCCGAGCAGGAACGACTCGAGAAGCGAGAACTCAAACAGCCAGTTTGCGACCAGCCCGGCGATCAGCGCGGTCATGATCGTTGCGCCGATCGCCAGCGACAGCGCCGGTCTGAGCACCGGCCTGATCTCCCACCAGCCCGTCGACAGACCCCCCTCGAACAGGATCAGGACCAAAGCACACGTCCCGATCAGCCGCGCGAGCCGGTAATCAGCGAAATCGATCCATCCGAATCCGTCGCTGCCGATCAGCATCCCGATCCCGAGGAACAGGATCAATGCCGGAAACCGAAGTCGAGATGCCAGCAGCGAGGCGGCGATCGCGGCCGCAAGCAACACGCCAACGACGAGGATCAGCCGAGCGTCGTGGGCCATTTCGAGACAATCGCAGATCAGCGACGCTCCCCCCGGAATGCCCCGCCTCGTTTCGCGTGTTAGGGCGACCGACTACAGCCGTCGGGACGAAATCCTGCACGCGAGCGATCGCCCGGCTCTGGGCCCGATTTGCCGTCCGGACGCGCATGTCGGGCGTCGAAGGCGGGGCCCTTCCTACGAGCGGAAGACGGAGTGCCGCCGACGACAGGGCCGTCCTCGCCGCCTATGCATTACGCGCGGCTGGACGCTGCCCCTGTGCCAAGCCGACACCGCGGAGTACGAGCATCTGCTCGGTGCGATCTCCATCCCGGTTCGCATCCTCTGGGGTCGCCACGACCGCATCCTCCCTTCTGAACACGCCCACTGGATCGCCGAACGGATCCCCAATGCCCCGTTGTCATGGGAGGACAACGCCGGGCACCTCCTCGCCGAGGACACTCCAGCCCGACTTCTCTGCGAGATCCTCGAGCACTCAAACCGCACCTAGCACGCATCTGGACGTCGATCGCCAGCCGCCTTCCTGTGCGCGGACAGCGGGAAGCCGGCCCTTTCCGACGGGTCACAGATTTTCGCGTCGTTTAGAGTTGACAGGAAAACGATTTTGGTGTCTACTACTGGTGACATGAGTTCGAGCCGAGTGTATACGATGCGCCAGCGCGCGGACGCGTTCGAGGAGACGCGCGAGCGGATCCTCGGCGCCGGCATAACGTTGTGGCACGAGCGGCTGAGCTTGTCGATCGGCTTGGCGGACGTCGCCGAGCGGGCGGGCGTGACGGTTCGCACGGTGCTGCGGCACTTCGGCAGCCGGGAGGTCCTGTTCGACGAGTTGATGGTGCGCGCGCAGGCCGAGGTGGCGACCGAGCGCGAGACTCCGGTGGGTGACGTTGGCCTCGCGGTGGCGACGCTCGTCAAGCACTATGAAATGCGCGGCGACGTTGTCATGCGCATGCTCGAGGAGGCGCGAGTGGATGAGCGGATCGCGGGACTGGTGCAGGATGGCCGGCGCTTTCATCGGCGATGGGTGCGAGCGGTGTTCGCGCCCCAGCTGGCCAGCGTGCCCGACGCTCGTGCGATCGAGGATCTGCTCGTGGTGGCCACGGATGTCTACACATGGCAGCTGCTCAGGCGCGACGCAGGGATCGGTCGGCGGGGAACTGAGCAACGGATTCGGATGATGGTTGACGCATTACTCAGACAGGAGGCGTAGATGTCACGCGTACTGATGGTGACCTGGGACGGCGGCGGCAACGTTCCGCCGCTATTGCGCATCGCTGCCGAGCTTCGAGGCCGCGGCCACGAGGTCACTGTGCTCGGGCATAGCGAACAGCGGGCGGCGGTCGAGAGCGTCGGGGTGGACTTCGCGGCGTTTCGGCATGCACGCGCTTGGTCCCGGGTCGCGCCGGTTAGCGACCCGATGGTGCATTTCGAGACGTTCCTCGACGAGGGGACCGGGCGTGACCTGACCGAGACCCTAACTGCAAATCCGGCTGATGCGGTGGTGTGCGACTGCCTGATGCTCGGCGCGCTCCAGGCGGCGCAGGAAGCCGGGCTCCCGACGTTGGTGCTGATACACAGCTTCTGGGGCTTCTTTGGCCAGGCGCTTCCACACAGTCCGATCACCGAGATGGGGGCGCCAGTGGGACGCGCACCACTCGATCTCTGGAGCGCGGCGGACGAAGTGCTGGTGCTCGCCGACGAGGCGCTAGACCCCGCGACGACGCCGATTCCTGCAAACGTCAGGTGGACAGGTGTCGTGCAGGAACCCGTGTCACCCGCGCCACGTCACGACCGCTCGCACGTGTTGTTGAGCCTGAGCACTGTCTGGTTCCCCGGCCAGCAGGAGGCGATGCAGCGCATCCTCGACGCGCTCGCGGACCTCCCCGTGCGCGTGACGGCGACGATCGATCGCAACGTCAACGCTGACTCCCTGAACGTGCCGGCAAACGTCGACGTGCGGGCGTTTGTCCCGCACAGCACCGTGATGCCCGAGGTCTCGTGCGTTATCGGCCACGGCGGTCACGCGACGACGATGCTGGCGCTGGCACACGGCCTGCCCCTGCTGATCGTCCCGCAGTTTCCGATCGACCAACCGCTCGTCGGCCAATCGATCGCCGCGGCCGGCGCGGGGCTTGTAGTCGAACAAGAGACGCCGGTGGAGCAACTCCGCGAGGCGATCACGGCGCTGCTCGAAGACGACTCGTACGCGCAGTCGGCCAAAGCAGTCGGTGAGCGACTACGGGCACACAATGGCACCACTGTCGGCGCCGACCGTGTCGACGCAGTCCTGGATCGAGCGGTCGCGCACCGATGAGCAACCGCCGATCAGCCAAGATGCTTCGCCGACGAAACGAGGCGTTCTCATCGCGCGACCGCTACAGCTTCTGAAGCGCGTGCGGCCCAGGACTTCATAGCTAGCTCTCCGTAGATGTCGCGGGCCTCGTTTAGGAGCGCGAGAGCCCGCTCGTCGTCGCCGACCGCCCCGCGGCACAGCAGCATTGCGGCGAGATTGTGCTGGGTGTGGGCGCGCCAGGGGTGCGCTTTCATTTTCCGCTCAGTCGCGATGGCCACCGCGAAATGGCGCTCGGCATCCTCAAAGCGCTCGAGGACGCTTGCAACGACACCGAGCGCTCGGGCCACCGAGCCGAAGGTGGCCTCGACCGGGGCCACTGTGTAATAGGCCCTCGTAGGGCGCGAGCAGCGCGTGGAGTCTCGCCGCGGCATCCTGGTCTTCGACGATCGCGCATACGTCGGCGAGCAGGGTCATGCTGAGGAGCCACTCGGCGTCGACATGCTCGTTGGCGAGGTCGTGCGTCATCAGTTCGTCGAGCACGGCGCTGGCGTCGCGCTTGTGGTCGAGCTCGCCGTAAGTGTGCGCGAGCGCGCAGCGGAAACGAAGGAGCGGCGGATACTCGTGCACGGACCGCTTGATCGTGTCCTCGTATTCCGCGAGCCGGCCCTGGGCGCGCCGAAGGACGAACAGTGCGAACCTCTCGCTGACAACTGCGTTCCAGCTCTGCGAACGCCTGCCTAACGCCATCGTGTCGGAGATCAGCTGTTCGACGTCCGCGAGTCGCCCCTCCATGAGTGCGAGCATCGTCTGATTGGTGGCGCGGACCCAGTGCTGGGTCGGCTGGCCCAGCTCATCCGCGAGTGACGCGATCGCGTCCAGTTCGACGTCGACACCGACTCGGTCTCCGAGCGTCCAGAAACCGTTCAGCCGGTATTGGTGGCCGGCGAACGCACGCTCCTTGTCGCGCGTCTGCTTTCCTAGCTTGACCAGCATCCCGCCCGGTTCGATACCGCCGCCCGCGGTGTCGGGGCCTTCGACGGCGGTCCAGTGGCCCTCGAGCGCGAACGCGAGCGTCTCCGGGTCGTCGAGCCGCCTCGCGATCTGCACCGCCTCCTCGGCGCTGCGGGCGGTCGCGAACTTCATCGATTTGAAATCGCCGTACACGCTCGGTCACGCCGGCGCGGTCCGGAACTGTGCATACGGGCGGCGAGCTCCGTCGGTCTCTCCGAGGCCGAGGCGCAGACGCTGCACCGAGCGGCGCTGGTGCATGATTTTGGCCGGCTCGGGGTATCCAACGCGATCTGGGATAAGCGTGGTCCGCTTGCGCCGCCGCGAGATTCATCGGAAGACCCGAAAAATGTGTTTCAAGGACCGCTGAATGTTGCGAATCGCAGCGCTTCTTCGAAGATCACGAGCAGGCCGATCTGCTCGACGCCGGGCACCACGGTTACCGGCGGGTCTCCGCCGAGCAGTTCGGCAACGCGACGGGCGTGCGACGGCGGGTGCATCCGGTCGAACTCACCAGTCCAGAGGGAGGCGCGGACCGGCCCGGGTGTGATACCCCACGGCTTGCAAAGGATCCGGACCTCCTCGATGAACGCGTCCGGGTTCGCAAACAGCTCCGCGGTCGTCGGTACGAACAGTTCTTTGACCCACGGGATCTGGACGACCTCCGCGTCCGGCCCCTTGAACAGTCCCATAGCTGAATCTGGCAACTTTTTGTACTGCTGCTTGAAGCCCGCCCGCAGCAGAAACGGCGCGCGCCGTGACATGAACGCCGCCAGCTTCATGTCCTTCCCGGCTGCGCGCCATTGGGCCTTCTCCGCGAGCGGCGCAATAGCTCCGAGCAGCGAGTGAGCGGAGACCCGCTCTGGAACCGCACCGGCAACGGCGATCCCGTAGGGCGTCCCGCCGGATTGCGTCACGATCCCGAAGCGGTCAACGCCCAACGCGTCCATCAGCGCGAGATGATCGGCGGGCCAATCGGCGACCGCGCGACCTGGTTTCGGCGTGCTCCCGTGACAACCCGGACGGTCCGGGATCACGAGCTGGATCCCAAGTCCGCGCGCGGTTGCGGCGAGCGCCCGCCCGAGCCCGCGGCTACACGGACCGTCAAGCACGGTCACAACCGGCCCGCTGTCGGCACCCGCGAGCAGGTACGAGAGCCTGCGCCCATCGGGCAGTGTGATGTGTGTGTCCGGTTTAGGTTGCGACATAGTGTCGCAATACGATTGCATAATCTGCGACACGATGTCGCAACGGTCTTCACGCGTTCCGTCCGACGACGCGCGGCGACGGATCCTCGACGCGACCCGGGAACTGCTGCTCGACCGGCCGTTCGCAGCCCTGACCGTCGGTGATGTCATGACGCGGGCGGGCTTGACGCGCACCGTCTTCTACCGCCACTTCGACAGGCTCGCGCAGATGGCGCCCGAACTGCTCCCGGACTCCGAGGACCCGCTCCTCGATCAGGTCCTGCGCGGTCCTGCGGAACACCGGATCACAGCGATGGTCGCCGGCCTGGTCCAGCTCTATGCCGACAACGGTCGGTGGCTGCGCGCGCTCGACGCCGCCGCCGCGGCCGATCCGGCAGTTGCGAGCGAGCTGGACCGCGCTCTCGTCGGTCCGCGCCGACTGCTCGAGCAGCTCGTCGCGAACGCGCCACACCCGCCCGCCGACCCACGCGAGTTCGCGCTGTTACTGATGGCCACCCACCGCGCGTATCTGCTCGACACATTCGGCGGCGGCCACGACTCCCCGGAGCGCCGCACCGAAGCTGCGGCCGCGCTCATGGCGTTGTGGGAGCGACTCCTGGCTGAGTGATCCGATCCCTGTAGCCTGAGCACGGCTCCTGACCCGATTCGCGCGATCAGATGCTGCGCGGCAAGGAGTGATGCTAAGCATCGTCACCCCATCTCGGCGAGCGCAGCGGTCATGATCGCGTCGGCGCTCGCTGGAACGCCCCTGCCGTCGACGTACACGCTCGGGGTCCCGCTCGACCTGGACCGTGAGTTCCTGCTCTTTCGTCACGCCCGGACGGGAGAGGACGTTGTCGTGCACTGGCGCGATGACGGGCGGATCGGCTTGCTTCACCCGCCCGACAGCCCGCTCGGCGATGAGAACGACATCGTGGTCCCCGAGCCGAGCCGCTACGACCAGCCGATCCCGCTCGCCACGGCTCGGGACGAGATGGACGTGCTGGAGCACCGCGTCATCTACTTCATCGATGCGGCCGACGGACGAGGGAAGGTGCTCTACCTGCGCCACGACGGCGACTACGGCCTCGTCGAACCCCCGCCGGCCGGCGCCAAACGTGCGGCCTGACGCTCAGGAGTGGGAAAGGGAGGCTCGCGCTAACGATTTCTCGCCCGCCACCTCGGCCATTGTGAGCTCATGGAAGGCGTCGGGCATCTCGTCCAGAGATAGGTCGAGCCGCGCCAGCCGAACATTCTGTTCGGCGACTGCCGTGGAGGCTGCGTCGCGCACCCCCTGGTAGGCCGTCAGAGCATCGTGCATCCGCTCCTCGTCCTCCCATCCTGAGATCACGGCCTCGGCTAGCAGGTGGCTGTCACGCCATGCGTCGCTTATCCCGCGTGCAACCAGCGGGTCCTTGTGATGCCCGGCATCACCCACGAGCGCCCAGCCTGGCCCGAAAGGCTCCCTGAAGAAGTTCGGTATCTCGGCCATGCCGAGGAGCCGCCCAGAGCGCTTGGCCGATGCGAGTCGGTCTGCCAGCGGCGCAATCTCGCGGAGGGCTGCCTGGTAGTTGCCTTCGATGTCCGACTTGATAGCGCCGCGCTCTGACACAGGCCACTGCACGAAGATCAGAGTCAGCTCGTCGTGGGTAGGGAAGACGCCCACCATCCGACTGGGCTGGAAGTAGATCTCCACCTTATCGGTGGCAATGTCGTTCCAGTAGCCGTAGTAGGCGACCGAGACGGTCTCGGCGCGTTCGTACTCACGAGCCCCGGTCAGGCGGGCGACGCTCGAGTTGCGTCCGTCGGCGCCGATCACCAGACGAGCATGGACCTCCCGCGTCCCACCGGCTCGATCCCGGATCACCGCACCCGCGACTCGATCCTCATCCCAGAGAAGCGACTGCATCGGGGCGCCCTCCCAGACTTCGGCTCCGGCGGCTCGGGCTGCGTCAAGGAGCAGCGAGTCCAGCACGAGGCGCCGCGGTGCGAGCGGAGGCAGCGTGCCCGGTGGCGGCGCTGGAAGGTCGAGCACGTGCTCGCCGAACTGGACGTGGCGGCCGCGGATAGGCGGGCAGCCGGTCTCGAGCAGGTCATTCAGGAGCCCCCAACGCTGCAGGTACCCCACTCCGGCCGGCTTGATCATGTGACCAGAGATCGTGTCGCTGGGAAACGTCGCACGATCGACGAGGAGCACGCGAAGCCCAGCCCGGGCCAGCAACATCGCCGTCGGCGAGCCCGCACACCGCGCGCCTACGACGACAACGTCGTACCCCGACGCGGGTCCACAAGAACTCACGGCAAGATCCTCCGCTCGACGCGATGTACGGATCCTCGCGACTTCGATGCCACATTCAAGCCGTTCCCGCAGACCATGGGCATCGACAAGACTACCCCGGGAGCCGGTTCATTTACTTCGCGTGAATCCTCCGAGATGCTCGGTGCCGACGGTCCACTACAACATCGGGGTCCGCCTGGGAGCGAGGGTGCGAGAGCTCGCCCAGGACCGCGGGATCGTCTTCTCGCCGTGGCACCCGGGCGCGGTACCGGGTGGTGAGGAAGGCAAGCCGTTTCACGCGGTGATCCGATCGCGGCGCGCAGCGGCGCGAGCCCGCAGCAGATCGCCCTGGCTTGGCAGCTCCACCGGACGCCGCAGGCTCTGCCGATTCCCGGCACCACCAGCGTTCAGCACCTCAAGCAGAACCTCGCAGCCGCAGACATTGCACTGACTCAGGACGAGACCGAAGCCCTTACTGCTCTCGCGACCGAAGACGGCTGACCTCGGCTCCCGCTGTGGCCTATGCTCGGTCAGCACAGATTGTGCGGCCTGCTTGCAGGCACGGAGTGTCTCATTGCGCGACGCAATTGGCGAAGCTCGATGGCAGTCACAACGTTTCCGCGGAAACGGGCGCCGCCCCGTTGTCGCCGATGTAATCACGAGCTGCAGCTCGTCGCGAAGTCGGAAGCGATCGCGCCGGCGTCGCGCGGAAACTCCTCGCCGGCGAGAGCGGTGGGATACATGCGATGAATCAAATTTCCACGCGCGGCGGGCGACGGGATATCGTCGGCGCGGCTCCTGAGGGAGCCGCCCTGGGTAGCGTAAACGCCGGTACGCGCGACGCGCGGGAGGAGATCACATGGCGAGTAAGCCGATCATGGTCATGGGCCCGGGTTCCGGGCGGAAAGATGTGGAGCATTGTCCGCCAGTCGAGCATTTCGAGCTCACCGAGGATGAGCTTGCGTTTGCGTTGAAGGACCCGGCCACCGTCGCGCAGCGCTTGGGGCTTGACACTCCCCAGGCTATTCACGTTCGCGGACGTGCTCAGCTCTCCGACGCCGATGCGGCCCTAGCAGACGAGCGTGACGCAGCGGGTCAGCCGGGTGCAGGAGATGGAGCCCAGGCGGCTGGCACGGTGTACTGCTGCGTCCGTTGTCTCTCCAATTCTTGGTGTTGCACCGCGTGGCCTGCTGGATCGGTTCCGGGGGTTAGTGAAGTCCGGGTCTTGCCCGAGTAGTCCATAGCGGGCCCGGCCGCAGTGGCGAATCATGTCCGGGCTGTGAAGCATCCGGTCGATCCGCGACTTTCGTGGACGATTGCATTGACCTTTCGGTCAAACGCGCAGCTGGCCACTCCATCGGCGACGGACCGTGCGTTGGCCGCTCCCGCGCCGCACGCGGGCGGCGCGAGCGCGAAGCGTGCTTATCGCACGAGGCGTAGCCGGTACCCCGCTGCGAATCGTCAAACCGCGCCAGTTGGAGTCGGGTAGTGTGGCCCCCCGGTGAAGAAGAACGTGGTAATCCTCGGCGCTGGCTTTGGCGGCCTGGAGCTCGCGACGCGGCTCTCCGAGACGATCGCTGACGGCGTTCGGGTCACGCTGATCGACCGCCACGATGCCTTCTTTTTCGGTTTCTCCAAGCTCGAGGTGATGTTCGGCCGCCAGTCGGCCGAGGACGTGAAGCTTCCCTACAGCGACTTCGCGAAGGACGGGGTCGAGTTCCGGCGGGAGACGGTCACCGGCATTGACCCGGCGACGCGGCGAGTCACCACCGACCACGGCTCCTACGACGCCGACTTCCTCGCGGTCGCGCTCGGCGCTGACTACGACCTGGCCGCTACTCCGGGCTTCGAGGCCGGCGGGCACCAGTACTACACGCTCGCCGGCGCCGAGCGGCTGCGCGACGCACTGACCGAGTTCGAAGGTGGGCGAGTGCTCCTGTCCGTCCTTGGGCAGCCGTTCAAGTGCCCGCCGGCTCCGTTCGAGGGCTCCTTCCTGCTGCACGAGTACTTCACACTGCGCGGGATCCGCGAGTCGGTGCAGATGTCGACGACCTTCCCGATGGCTCGCCCCGTCCCGGTGACCGGCTCGGTCTCGCAGCTGTTCCGCGACGGACTCGCCGCCCGCGGCGTCGAGGAGTTGCCCGAGCAGCTCGTCACCGCTATCGACCCGGCGACGCGAACAGCCCAACTCAAGAGTGGCGGGGCGCTGCCCTACGACCTGTTCATCGGTATCCCCGTGCACCGGGCGCCCGACATCCTCTCCGCATGTGGACTCGCGGTCAACGGCTGGGTGCCCGTCGACCAGACCAATCTGCGGACCGCGTTCCCGGGTATCTACGCCCTCGGCGATGTGTGCACCGGCCCGAGGACGGTCCCGAAGGCCGGGATCTTCGCGGAGTCGGCCGCGCGCGTCGTCGCGGACGACATCGGTGCGGCGATCTCGGGTGCCGAGCCTCCAGCGCCGTACGAAGCATCAGGCATCTGTTACGCCGAGTTCGGCGGCGGGCTCGTGAGCAAGGTCGAGGTCAACTTCCTCAGGGGCGATGCCCCGGACGCCCAGCGGCACGACCCCTCACTTGAGTACGCCGTTGAGAAACAGGCGTTCGGAGCAACCCGGCGAGCACGCTGGTTCGGTCGCTGACGCCTCGGCCGCGCGCCAACGCGACGTGAGCGCCGCAAGTGCGCGGCCCGAAACGCAGTCCTGCCGCTGCCAGTGCATTCGGTGCGTGCTCGTTTCCGACACGGGTCGCGGCCCAAATTCAGTTCGGGGGCGACGCTCTCTCAGTGATCAGCTGTCCGAGAGTGTGACCACGCGAGTGCAGTGGTCGATCAGCTCGGGGTCGCTGCTGGCGATGATCACGATCGCGCCGGCGCGTGCGGCATCAAGGAGGTGGTTGAGGACGGTTGTGCGGGACTCTGGGTCCAGACTGGCAGCAGGTTCGTCGGCGAGGATCAGCTCGGGATCTCCGGCCAGCGCTCTGGCAACCGCCACACGCTGGCGTTGTCCGCCGGAGAGCTCCCAAATCAGCTGATGGGCCTGATCGCCCAAGCCCAGGGCAACGAGCATGCGGTCGCTGCGCTCGGCGACCTCCGAGCGGCCGACACCTCGGGCCTGCAACGGCAGGGCGACGGCCTCGTGGGCGGTCAGCATCCCTGGGAGGTGATGGTGCTGGAGGATCAGCCCGAATCCGGCGCCGCCGCGTGCTGCCACCGGGCGCCCAAGGTGGAGCACGCGACCGGAGCTCGGCGGCACGAGACCGGCGAGCACGTGGATCAGGCTGGACTTGCCGGTGCCGGACGGGCCGGTGATGCCAAGCACTTCGCCGCGCTCGATGCGGAGCGAAAGGCCGCTGACGAGCACGATGTTGAGGTTGCGCACGGTCACGTCCTCGATGACGAAGCGGGACGTTTCAAGCATCGCCGTCCTCCCCGGCGCTGGCCTGGCGTGCCCGCAGGACGATCCCGTCGGCGTCTAGATGGACGGCCAGCAGGGTTCCGCTCGGATAGCGGGCGAGGGCTTCCGGCGGCAGTTGGATTGTCCCGGAGCCGCCGACGACCGCGAAGCGCTCCGCGCCGCGGCCCTCAGCGCCGATCGCCCCATTCTCGATGGCCAGCGAGCGGGGAAGCGCCTCGGAGACGGCCCGGTCGTGGGTGACCACGATGACCGTGGCGCCGCTCAGCTCACGCGCGTCGCGCAGCGCCGCGATCACGGAGTCGCGACTGTGGGGATCGAGCTGGCCCGTCGGCTCGTCAGCCAAGAGCACGCGCGGAGATGTCGCCAGCGCAGCGGCGATCGCCGCCCGGTTCTGTTCTCCGGCCGAGAGCCGGTACACGGGCCGGTCGGCGAGCTCGGCCAGACCCATCCGCTCGACCAGTTCCTCGGTCGACCAGCGCAGCGGCCAGCCGCGCCGGCGGGCGCCGCGCGCGGCGAAGCTGACGTTCTGGGTGACCGTTCCGTAAGGCAGGAGGTTGCGCAACGGGTCCTGGAGCAGCAGCGAGAGCTCGGTGGCGCGCAGTCGGCTGAGGCTGGCCGCATCGAGCTGAGTGATGTCCCGACCGCCTATCAAGACCGAGCCCGCGGTCGGCTGGAGCAGGCCACTGAGCAGCAACATCAGCGTGGTCTTGCCCGACCCCGAGGGACCGACGATCGCAAGCATCTCTCCGGCCTTGACGATGAGGTCGGCGTTGCGCAGGGCAGCAACCGATCCCTGCTCGCTCGCATAGACGTGCAGCAGCCCAGCGCACACCACGTCCGCGCCGACCGATGTCTGTGCCTCAATCGACGTCATCGACCGCCGCACGCAGAAGGGATGGAGACATACTCGTCAGGATGCCGCGCGCCGCCAGTGCAGTGGCAACCATGACCACCAGCACCGCGCCCAGCGCCACTGCCAGGATCAGGAAGACCGGCAGCGCATAGGACAGAGGGGCGCCGGTGGCAGCGGCGAGCTGAGGCAGCGATGGCAGGACGATCGCGGCGATACCCGCGCCGGCTGGCACCCCGAACAACGCGGTCAGCGCGAGAATCCCGGCCTCGATCCCCAGCGAGCGCGCGAAGATCGGGCGCCGGACCCCGGTGACCTCCAGCGCGACCATCTCCGTGGCGCGCTGACGGCCACCGGCGGCAAGCGCGCCAAACTGGCCGACCGCCGCGACGAGCAATGCGACGAGCGTGGCCAACAGCATGAAGTCGTAGGCCAGAGCTGGGCCGGTGTGCTCGGCCGCGCTGATGAGCGTCGATGAGCGCTGCACCTGGTCGATTTGCAGCCCGGCCGTCCGCAACCGGCTGACGGCGTCCGGCGGCGCCTGTGGGCCCAGCCACACCTCCTCGCTGCTCACGGCATGGGTCGGGCCTATCTGGGCGCGTTCGAGCGTGCCCAGATCGACAACCAGCCCGCCGGGCCCGATCCGTGGCAGAGAGGCCGCCGCGACCGCTGGGCGCACGGTGATCGTGTAGTTGTCAAGGCCCTGTACGGGCAGAGTGCCAGGCTGCGCGCCGCCGACGGCAAGCGAACCGGCGCCGCTGCCGGCGACGGCAGGTAGAACCGAGGGTTGGCCGGCGAGTGAGGCCATCACGGGCGAGTCGCCCTCGTACCGGCCGCTATCGCCGGCCACCACCGTCATCGGAATGTCGAATCCCACCCCCGAGTGAGTTGCGATGACACGGACGCCGGCGGTGGTCGAGCGCCAGGCCGTTTGCGTGAGTTCAGCACGGGCGCTCTGTGGCACGCCCGTGCCGGAGTGGTAGGTGAGCGCGTTGAGACCGAGGTGAATCTGACCGGAGCTCGGCACTCGCGTGGCCCTGGGCAGGACCCCGATGCCGACCAATCGGCAGGGGCAGCCAATCTGCGCTAACCCCTGGTAGGTGGACCTGCCGGGACGCAACCTTCCAAGACCGACAATGCGCGTCCCGTCCTGCGGATCGAACAGCCAGGCCGCGAGGTAGAGGTGCGTCAGATCTCGACGCGCCGCCCCGGAAGCTGACACGTTGGCCGAAACCACGAGGGCGCCGTTGGCCAGGGTGACTTCGGAGACCACCCTCGGGGTCAGCGCCCGGCTGACGGCGCCAACGCTCTCGTGGGTCGTTCCGCGAGGCCATTCCGCGACGTTGGCCAGACGCGTGGCATCGACGCCAATGAGCGGGGTGCCCGAGGGGTGCGTCTCAATCACCGCCATGGCAAAGCGCCCACGTGGGTCCACCCGGTCGACCGCCTGCTCGAGTTGCCGATCGTCCGCGGTGACGGTGACGACCGTGCGCGCACCGATCGCGAACCTCGCGGCCGTCAGCCGATTGGCTCGCGCGACCGACCACGCGCACACCGCGAAGCAAGCGAGACCGACCGCGATCACCAGGGTCCGGCCCTCTCGCAGCGCGGTAGGCCGCCGACCGACCTGACGGACGGCCAGGAAGCTGGCCACGGCGGAGGAATCGAGCGTCGCCGCGGTGAGCCGACGACAGAGATATCCAACGATGCGCACCGCGATGACGGAGGCGCCGAGTGCAACCACGGCAGGGGCGGCGGCCGCGATCGGATTGCTCTTGGAGCTGAGCGCCCCACTGGTGGACGCGCCGATCAGCGCAACACAGGCCACGGCGAGGATCGAGACGTCGATCACGACTCGTGAACGGCTACTCGCGACTTGCGAGGACGATGCCGCGAGCCCGGAGCTGCGCAGCAACCGCATCGCGCTGAGCCCCAGGACGGCGCCGATCGTCAGCAGCACCGCCCCGAAGCCGACGAACGTCCACGTGTCGAGCCCCACGGTGGTCGCTGGCGCGAACAAGATCGCCGCGGCGACGCGCACGACGACCCAAGCACCGGCGATGCCCAGCACCGCCCCGATCGCGCAAAGAGCCGCCGGCTCCATGATCAACACCGGGAGCAGGGTGCGTGGCGGGAATCCGCGCAGGCGGGCGACCCGCAGCTCCGCCCGTCGAAGGTCGGCGCTGCGCATAAGCACCGAGGCCAGCACCCAGATCGCCAACAGGACGAGCTGAAGCGCGGCGACCACCACGATCGTGCCCATCAGACTCCGCTGATGGAGCGCGCCGGAGAGCAGCGCCGGCAGACGGGTTTCGACCTCCAAACCGGCGTCCGCGGCGTGCCGCTCGAGCGCACGCATGTCCCGCAGAACCGCCGAAGCATTTCCGATCCCCAGCACCCCGGACCGCAACCCGCTCTGGATGGTGAATGAGCGCACGTAATCAGAGGGAAGCGCGAAGGCGGCGGGGCTGCCCACGAACAGATCGTCGACCTCGCGATAACTGGGCGCCTTCGGTTCCGCGGGGGTCTTCTGCCCGAAGGCAAAGTAGGCCTTCGGGTCGCCGAACCAATAGGCGCTCTCCAGGTTCGGGAGATAGAACACGCCGGTGATCCGGATCCGGACAGGATGCTCGTCCTTGAGGTTCGTTACGGTGATCGTCGACCCGACCGAGAGCCCAAATTTTCGTGCAGTCCGGTTGCTCACGACCACATCCCGGAGACCGGTTGGACACCCGCCGGCACTGAAGTGGAGAATCGAGCAGATACCGGTGCGGTAGGTCAGTCGGCTCGCATACGGCGAGCCCGTCATCCTGGGGAGGAGGACTGGGGTGAGCATCGTCTGCACCACGCGAGGTCCGTAGAGCCAGGTCAGGTGCCCGCTTCGAAGCAACGAGCGACGCTCGGCTGCAAGCCCGTCAAGCGTCGCCGCACCAGCCACGGGGACGAGCTCAAAGCGGGTGTCAAGCACGCTGGCATCTGCCACGGCCCGCCGAACCAGGGAATCACCGCCGGCTCGAAGGAAGAGCGGGCCGACGATCGCCGTCCCAACCGCGATCGCGGCGGTGATCACGACCAGTAGCGAGCTCATCAGGCGCCAGCGGATACCGCGGACCAGCACGGACCTCGCCCCGCCTCTCACGCGTCTACCGACCTCTCTTACTCGCCGATGCATCCTGCCGACCGAACCAGGCTAACC
>CAVUUS010000005.1:0-276990 GCA_963744755.1 uncultured Solirubrobacterales bacterium
AGGAGGTCGCCGACATGATCGCCCAGCACGCGGCGATGACGCGACTCCTGGGCGAGCAGCTCGGACTGACAGGGCGACGTGAACGACGCGCTCGGCGCGGCGTACGAGACCTGGGACGGGCGCGGTTGGCCCGGCGAGCTGAAGGGCGCGGAGGTCCCGCTCGCGGCGCGCATCGCGCAGCTTGCGGAGTTCGTGGAGGTCGCATATCGAGTCGGTGGGGTCGAAGCCGCCCAGCGACTCGCGCGCGAGCGCGCCAGCAGCCAGTTCGATCCCGACCTGGCGGATCTGATCTGCGCCGAAGGCGACAGGATCCTCCAGGGTCATGGACGAGCTCGAGACCTGGGACGCGGTGATCGACGCCGAGCCGACGCTCGCAATCGTTCTTTCATCGGATCGGTTCGACGCGGCGTTGCTGGCGATCGCGAACTTTGTCGATCTGAAGTCGCCGTACACCCTTGGCCATTCACGCGCGGTCGCCGATCTCGCCGCCGCAGCCGGCGCGGAGCTCGGCCTCTCCGACGGGGATCTGCGCACGCTGCGGCGGGCCGGGCTCGTGCACGACTTTGGCCGACTGGGGGTCTCGAACGCGATCTGGGACAAGAAGCGGGTCGCTCGGCGTCGGCGATTGGGAGCGCGTGCGCCTGCACCCGTATCTGACCGAGCGGATGCTCCAACAATCGTCTGCGCTCGCGCCGCTGGGCGCGATCGCGGTGCAGCATCGGGAGCGCCTCGACGGCTCCGGCTACCCGCGCGGCCTCACCGGCGCCGCCATCTCACGCGCGGCTCGAATCCTCGGCGCCGCGGACGCCTACCAGGCGATGCGCGAGCCGCGCCCGCACCGGCCCGAGCGCTCGGCGGACGGGGCGGCCGCCGAGCTCCGCGCCGATGTCAAGGCCGGTCGCCTCGACGTTGACGCCGCGGAGGCGGTTCTCGGCGCCGCCGGCCATCGCGTCTCGCGCCGCCGCGAGGGTCCTGCGGGTCTCACCGCGCGGGAGGTCGACGTGCTCAGACTGGTCGCGCGCGGGTTGTCGAACAAGGAGATCGCCAAGCAGCTGGTGATCTCGCCCAAGACCGCCGGCAACCACATCGAGCACATCTACTCGAAGATCGGCGCCTCGACACGCGCCAGGGCGAGCCTGTTTGCAATGCAACACGGGCTACTCCCGGAGGAGGAGTTCCTGCCGGAACCCGCGGACTGAGCCGCGACGGCAGCTCAGCCTCCCTGCATCATCGCCTGCATGTTCTTGGCCATCACGGCGTCGACCGCGCGCAGCTCCTCGCTGGGGCTGAACTGCACCAGCTCGCTGCCGGCATCGGCCAACGGGATGTGGCCGGGCGGCAGGTAGAACGCGTCGCCGGCTTCGAACACCTCTTCGTGATCGGCGAACCGATAGGTGAGTCTGCCCTTCAGCACGTAGCCCCAGTGCGGGCACGGGCAGGCATCGCCCGGCAGGCCCTTGAGCAGCGGCGTTCCGTCGACGTCGACACCGAAGGACACGAAGTTGACCGTGTAGCCGTCGATGTCCTCGTGGCGGTCCTCGACCGGACCGTGCTGCTCCACATGTGCTGCGCTGTCCTTCGATACCTTCGGCATCTTCAACTCCTTCGCTTGGGATTTCGGTCCAACCTACGGCCGCGCACGACGCTCGGTCATGAGGCGTTCGCCCCATCTTTCGCGAACGCAACCCGTGCGCTAGCGGGCATCGACACGCTCCTCGCCTCACTGCCGGCTGGACGCGACAGTCGCCACCTGCCGATGCTGGCCTGCGATCCGAGTTGCGCCGGGTCCTCGACGCGCCGGCTCGCTGGCCGCGCGCCGGTCACCGACCTGACCTCCGGATCGAGACGCTACCTCATTACGCTGGTCGGAGTGAGCGCGACGGTGACCCTCAAGCCCTGGGGCAGCGGCGACCTGCCGCTGCTCGAGCGGCTGATGGGCGACTCGCGGATGACCGAGCACCTCGGCGGCCCCGAGGGCCCGAACAAGCTGCGCGAGCGTCAGGGCCGCTACGAGCACCTCAGAGGGCGGCGATCGCATGTTCAAGATCGTCGACGGGGCGAGCGGCGCCGGCGTCGGCTCGGTCGGCTTCTGGACGAAGGAGTGGCGCGACGAGCAGGTCTACGAGGTCGGCTGGATGGTCGTGCCGGAGTTCCAGGGCCGCGGCATCGCGGTGGCGGCGACCGCGCAGGCGATCGAGCTCGCCAAGCGCGACGACGACGCACCACTTGATGCACGCGTTCCCGAACGTCGACAACGCGCCGTCGAACGCGATCTGCCGCAAGCTCGGCTTCGAGGTACTCGAGGCGTGCGAGGTCGAGTTCCCGGAGGGCCACTTCATGACGTGCAACGACTGGCGTCTGGACCTGCGCGCCTAGTCGAGCGACCGTCGGGGCGAGCGCGAGCCGCCGGTATCGCGACGCTGCCAGCTCCGTCAGCTGATGATGATCACGGCCGCGACGAACGCGAGATAGCCGCCGATGATCAGCGCGCCATGAGTCCGACGCAGCCCGCGACCGGTGTACGCGCACACCAACGTGATCGCGGTCAGACCCAGATACCAGCCCGCGACGAGCGCTCCTTGTCCCGAGGGTGCGCCAAGGCCTACGAGAATCCCCGGGAACAAGAGGCCGACGGTGACGTTGAGAGCGTTGCTGTTCAGGGCGATGCTGAGCGTCGCTGCGCCCCGTCCGCGGACGGCAAGATACAGCGCGGAGACAGCATTGGGAAGGCTCGTCACGCCGGCGAGCACCAGCGCCCCGACCACGATCTCCGCGACATGGTGCCGGGCACCCAGCTTCGAGGCCGTCAGCTCCATCGCGACACTTGCCCCGACCACGACCCCCGTCGCAAATACGGCGACGGTCACATCGAGAGGTCCTGCTCGCGGTGGATGGATCGCCGGCTCGAGCTCCTGCTCCTCCTCTACGACAGCCTCAGATAGCCAGTTCGTCCACGCGTCCGGCAACCCCAAGGCACTCAGCCGTTCTGGGCTCACGCCTGAGACGATCAAGTACGGGACCAGCACCGCGGCCGCGGCGAGCAGACCGATCCCAGGTCCAGGGCCGCCGAGCACGACGGCAAGACACACGGTCGAGATCAGCATCGCGACTGTCCCCTCGAGGATGATCACCCGCCGGTGCAGTTTGATCTCGCCCGCGACGAGAGCGCTCAGCCCAAGCAGGGCGGCGAGATTGAAGACGTTGGATCCGATCACGACGCCAGCCCCGATCCGCGAGTGATGTCCGGCGAGCGCGGTCACGCTGGCGGTGATCTCGGGGGCGTCGGCCGCCAGCGCGGCCAGCATCCCGAGCAGCGCCTCGGACAATCCGATCCGCGCTCCGATTCGCTCGAGCCGAGAGACCAGCAGCCAGCTCGTCGCGAGGCTGACCGCCGCGGCCGACACGAATATGACCGCGAGCAGTCCGTCAGCCATGACGCACCAGAACGGCGGTGGGTCGCTGCCGGGAGAAGGACCGAGGAATGTTGAGCTGGACTAGGTACACGGCAGCGTCCCGCGAGGGCACGCCGACCAGACTTCCCGGCTCACCAGAGTCGAGAGATGCCGCGTCCGTCGAACTCAGACCCGGGCGGGCGCGGGGTGACGAACAGAACGACTTCCGTGAGAGACTTCTCGGATGGCCGTTGACGTGGTGACCGAGATCAACATTGCCAGTCTGCGCGACGAGGTGTCCGCCTTTGCCGCCGACCCGTCGAATGCGAAGGCCTGGTACAAGAACATCAAAGCGGTCGAATGGGACACGCCTCCGCCGGTCGTCGTCGGTTCCCGGATTCAGTTCCGCGCCCAGTTCCTCGGCCGGACGTTGAACTACACATACGACGTCCGGGAGCTCGAGCCCGGCCGTCGCTTCGTGATGGCGACCGCGAAAGGGCCGTTCCCGATGGAAACGACGTACGCCTGGGAGGACGTGGCCGACGGCGCGACCAAGATGACTCTCCGCAATAGGGGGGAGCCCTCCGGGTTCTCCGCAGTCACGGCGCCCGTCATGACCCGGGCGATGCGCAAGGCCGACATGGCTGATCTTCGGCGATTGAAGGCGCACCTCGAACGCTGACCGCGGAGAGGACCTCGGGCTTACACGGTGTCAGATCCGAGCGCCGATCAATCCCGACATGTCGACCGCGTCGACGCGGAGTACCCCGATCCCAGGCCACGCACAGTAAATGGACGGCCGGCCTGCCAGCCTGGGTCCGTTCAACGCCGGCGGGCTTCCGGTGGCAACGTCCCAGCGTGTGCGACCCCTTGGTCAACCCAGCGGCGCAACGCTTTTGGCGTGGCGAAGCCGCCCGGGGCGACATAGACCATCGTCCGCATCGGTCGACCGGTGAAGTCCATCGGCCGGACGTGCGGCTCGTCGAGGGCGGCGTCCGCACGGTGCTCGCCCAGGCGCAGCATCAGCTCGTCTCCGACGATTCCGCACGTCATCCTGCCGCCGACGAGGAACGCAAGACCGCCGAACATGCGCTGTTCGCGAACGTCAGGCACTTCGCGCAGGGCCTCACGGATCCGGTCTGCGAGGTGCTCGTCGAACGCCATCAGGCGGAGATGGTGACAGGCAGGCCCAGCCGCAGGAACAGTTCGGACTCGCGCGGAAAGCGGTGATGCCGACAATCCGGTCGCCGTCGATGGCGAAGACCATCGCACGTCCTGGCAGCGTCCGTATCGGGCCGAACTGCGACCTCTCGTGGGCTCGGTCTCGGCCGAATTGGTCCGCGAATGGACCAAGAAAATTGAAACGCCCCGCGTTAGCAGGGCTTTTGGGAGTACCGCTACCGGGATTCGAACCCGGGTTTCCGCCGTGAGAGGGCGGCGTCCTAGTCCCCTAGACGATAGCGGCGAGGGTCCAACCGACCGGCAAGGTTAGCGTCCCGCGGCGGCTGATCAAGACTCGCAGGTCCGGCCTCGTCCGTGCGGGGCAAATTGCCTGTGCCGCGTGCGTCTGGGACAGCTCAGTTGCTAACGTGCCAACCCCGCGCGGCTGTGGTGAAATTGGTAGACACGCACGGTTCAGGTCCGTGTGGGGGAAACCCCTTGGAGGTTCGAGTCCTCTCAGCCGCACCTCACCCGCTCGGGCCGAGGCGAGCGAAACGGCCCCCCGCAGCTCGCTGCGTCTAGGTGTGGTTCCAGCCGGAGATGGCCGTCGCTTCCCGTTCGTGGCCCAGCACGCTGAAGGCCCCCGCCCCGAGCTTGAAATGCGCCCCTCCGTAGGCCGGCAGGTTGATCCAGCGCGCCCCGACCACTCGCAGGATGTGACCGTGGGCGAAGGCGATCGCGTCGCCGTCGGCCGATCGCAGCCGCTCGAGCACGCGGTCGGCGCGGGCGCCGACCTGCTCCGGCAGCTCGCCGTCGGGGCAACCGTCTCGCCACAGGAACCAGCCGGGCCGCTGCACTCGGATCTCCTCGGTGGTCATGCCCTCGTACACCCCGTAGTGCCACTCGTGCAGATCCTCGAAGATCTCCGCCCGCTCGCCGAAGCCGGCCAGCTCGCAGGTCTCCCGCGCACGCCGTAACGGGCTGCAGAGAACCAGGGCGAACGAGCGTCCGGCCAGCGCCGGTCCGAGCTGGCGGGCGCGCTGGCGTCCTTCCTCCAGCAAGGACAGATCCGTGGTGCTGGTGTGCTTGCCGGCGGCGCTCCACTCGGTCTCGCCGTGACGCACGATCACGATCTCTGCGGCCATCTTCAGTCCTCCCTGTCGGTTGCCCGGCTCATCCCACAGCGCCGCCGGTGCGCTCGATCTCGGCGACCTCGGCGAGCCGGCGCAGGTGGCGCTCCTCGCCGCTGAAGCTCGCCCCCAGGAAGGCCAAAACGATCTCCGCGGCCAGCTCCACGCCGATCACCCGACCGCCGAGGCAGAGCACGTTGAGATCGTCGTGCTCGACCGCCTGGTGGGCGGTGTAGGTGTCGTGGACGGTCGCCGCGCGGATGCCGTGGATCTTGCCCGCCGCGACCGAGACTCCGGCGCCCGAGCCGCAGACGATGATCCCGCGGTCGGCCTGACCGGACACGACCGCCCGGCCGACCGCCAGCGCTTTGCTCGGGTAATCGGTTGGCGGGTCGATCCGATCGGTTCCGAGGTCGAGGACCTCGTGTCCTGCAGCCTCGATCAGTGGCAGCAGCCGCAGGCGCAGCGGGACTCCGGCGTGGTCGAATCCGATCGCGACCCTCATCCCTTGGCCTCCTGGTCGTCCAGCTCGTGCCTGGCCAGCAGCGCCGCGCCGAGGACGCCGGCGCGGACACCGTGGCGGGCCAGGCGGATCGTCGTGCGCTCTCCCAACCCCGGCACGACGTAGCCTCGGGCCACGGCGCAGGCGGGCTCGAGCAGGGCCTCGCCGGCTTGTGCGCCGCCGCCTCCGATCACGACCTCTTCGGGGTCGAAGGTGTTGATCGCGTTGGCCACCCCGACGCCGACATGCTGCGCCCACACCTCGACGGCGTGCGCCGCGGCCTCGTCACCTTCCCGCGCTGCCTTCACGGCGTCGGCGCCGAGCACCTGTCCGGCTTCGCGCTTGACATGGCCAAGCGCCGATCCGGCGTGATCGTCCGCGGCGCGCTGGGCGAGCAGGTCTAGCGCGTGGCCGGACGCGGCCAGCTCGAGCGAGCCGGGCTGGGCGAACCGTGTGGGCGCCTTCACGGCGCCGCTCAGTTCGAGCCCGACCAGGGTATGGCCCAGCTCTCCGGCCCCGCCTGTCGCGCCCCGATAGATCCGACCGCCGAGGACGAGGCCACCCCCGACCCCGGTACCGATCGTCAGCATCACCAGGTTGTGCGCAACCAGGCGCAGGTGCTCGTCGTGGGCTTCGGCCAGCGCCGCCACCGTCGCGTCGTTGTCGACGAACACGGGCACGCCGAGGCGTTCGCCCAGCACCTTGCGCAGCGGGACGTCGACCAACGGGATGTTCACGGACGCGACGATCCGCCCGGTGGCGAACTCGACCACCGAGGGCACCCCGATCCCGACCGCGGCGAAATCGTCCCCCACCCTCTGGGCGATCGCCACCAGCTGGTCGATCAGAGCCTCCGGCCCGGAAACATCGGTCGGCAGCAGGTGCGATTCGCCGAGCCGGCCGTCGAGGAGCTGCGCCGCACAGACCTTGGTCCCCCCCAGGTCGATCCCGACAACCGAGCTCATAGCTGGGCAGCTGCCGCCGGGTCCGCCAGCAGCGTTATCCGCTCGCTCATCGCCACCAGCAGCGTGCTCGGGAGGTGGGTATCCGGCGTCACGCCGGCTCCGAACACTCGCGCGACGATCTCGGCTTTCGACTCGCCGGCGACCAGGAACACGATCCGCTCGGCCGCGGCCAGCGCCGGCAGTGTCAGGGTGACCCGCGGGACGAAAGGCTCGAGGCCCGCCTCCGGTACGCCGAGCACCAACCGCGAGCGCTCCTGGAGGGAGGGCTGGTCGGGGAACAGCGACGCAGTGTGGCCATCGGGGCCGATCCCCAGCAGGACGAGGTCCAGGCGCGGCGGCCCGGCCTCCCGCAGTTCGCGCTCGTAGGCATCGGCGGCGGCGTCCGGGCCGAGCTCGCCTCGGATCCGATGGACGCCGGCGCGGGCCGCGGACTCGCCGATCCGGTCCAGCAGCGCCTCCTTGAACATCCGGAAATTCGAGCGCTCGTCGTCCGGCGGAACGCAGCGCTCGTCACCGAACCACAGCTTCGAGTTGGCCCACGCATCGGGATCCGCCGCCGCGAGCTCGTAGGAGCGGCGCGGAGTCGATCCGCCCGAGAGCACGATGTGACCGCCGGCGCGAGCCACGTCGAGCAGCATCTCGGCGCACACCGCGGCCGGATCCTCCACCACTTCGACGGTCACGCTCATCGTGGCCCGAGTTCCCGCGCCGCGGCCAGAGCCGGCCCGTAGGTGGGGTCGCGCAGGAGGGCCTGACGCACTCCCTCCCCGAGGATCCCGCCCTCGCCGCGCGATGCGCCGAGGATCTGGAATTCCCGCGGATCGTCGCCCTGCCCCAAGCGCTCCCGCGCGCGGAGACCGCCCGGTCCACGCGCAAGCGAGACGCAGAGGTCACCAGCGCAGCGCACCGTCACGCTGGCCAGGCCAGGAACCTCGAGATTGACCGGCACGAGCTCGATGTCGACCTGGCCGTCGCGTCGGCTCGCCGTCCCCCGCAGGCCCGAGCGGTCGCTCGGCCGGAGCTCACCCGGTTCCCAGCCGAGCCGGGAGGCCAGCCATCCGGCCAGTAGCAGCGCGCTGGCGGCCGAGCTTGGCCGGTGGTCGAACTCGACCCGCAGGATCTGCGCCAGCGCGTTCCGGCGCTCGGGATCGTCAAAGCTGGCGGCGATCCGCTCTCGCCACGGCGTCGTGCGCAGCCAGGCGAGATCGACTACGTAGACGGACTCGAGCAGCTTCACCGCTCGCTCCAGCGCGTCGAACGGGTCCATCGCGTCGTCGGAATCGATCAGCAGCACGTCGATCGTGCCCAGCAGCGCGTCCACTGCCTCGTCGTAGCTGTGGGGTGACCACAGCACCGTGGGGAGCTCGGATACGAGCACCGGGTCGATGATCGAGTCAAGTCGCGAAAGGTGTCCCGGCCCTACGTCGATCTCGACGCGCTCGCGGATCAGCCCGATGCCCCCGTCCGGCGGCTGCTCGTAGTGGAGGAGGGCTCGCGCGTCCAGCGTCGTTCGCGACTCCTCCACCGTGCACAGCACGGTGCGCGAGGCGTGGTAGCGGCCGACGCGATCGAGCCGGTTAGCGGTCTCCCCCTTCCACGCCCGGTCGGCCACCACGACGAGATTGAGGACGCGGGCGGGCACGAGCGCGTCATTGGCCATGTGCCGCTCGTGCAGCAACCGCCGCAGCGCCTCGTCGATCGCATCCGGCGTCGTGTCGTGCGCGACCCAGACATCATCGGCCGCGCCGGTCGGCGGGGAGCCCTCCTGATCGGCGCTCAGAGCCGCCGCCACCGACGCCCTTCCTCGAGCAGGGCGTTTGCCTCCACCGGCCCTGACGAGCCCGCGGGGTATTCCGGGATCGGCGAGGTGGTGTCCTCGTGCCAGGCGGTCAGGATCGGATCGATGATCCCCCACAGCGCCTCGATTTCGTCGTTGCGGGTGAACAGCGTCGCGTCGCCCCGCATCGCGTCGAGGATCAGGCGCTCATAGGCCTCGGGCGACTCCGACAGGAACGAGGTTCCATACCGGAACTCCATGTTGACCGGACGGATCCGCATCTGGGCGCCCGGGATCTTCGCGCCCAGCGAGACCGACACACCTTCGTTGGGCTGCAGCGTGAGGATGACCTGGTTGGCTTGCACGCCGACCGATCCCGAGCTCTGGAAGGCCAGATGGGGAACCGGCTTGAGGATCACCGCGATCTCGGTCACCTTCCGGGCCAGCCGCTTGCCGGTGCGCAGATAGAACGGCACCCCAGCCCATCGCCAGTTCGATACATGCAGCCGGAGCGCCGCGTAGGTCTCCGTGCGCGAGTCCGGTGCGACCCCCGGCTCGTCCCGGTAGGCCGGTGAGCGGATGCCACCGACGGAGCCTGCGCCGTACTGGGCCCGGACGGCCATCGAGCCGACCTCCTCGACGCTGGGGGGCACGATCGCCTCGAGCACCTTCAGCTTCTCGTCGCGCAGCCGGTTGGCCTCGAACGACGTGGGAGGCTCCATCGTGAGCAGGGCGAGCAGCTGGAGCATGTGGTTCTGGACGAGGTCGCGCAGGGCCCCGGCGCCCTCGTAGTAGTCCGCGCGGCCCTCGATCCCGATGTCCTCGGCTGCCGTGATCTGCACGTGATCGATGAAGTTCCGGTTCCAGACGGGCTCGAACAGCGCATTGGCGAAGCGCAGCGCCATCAGGTTCTGGACCGTCTCCTTACCCAGGTAATGGTCGATCCGGAACACCTGTGACTCGTCGAAGCACTCGAGCAGATTGGTGTTGAGCTGGCGCGCCGAGGCCAGGTCATACCCGAACGGCTTCTCGATCACCACCCGGGCGTGGGCGTTACCGGCCTCGTTCAGACCCACCCGGGCGAGCTGCTCGGCGATCACCGGGAAGAACTCGGGAGCGGTCGAGAGATAGAAGATCCTGTTGTGCTCGACGCCGTGGGTCTCATCGAACTCGCGCAGGGTCCTGGTCAGCTCGGTGTAGACGTGCACGTCGTCGAACGATCCGGAGACGTAGCGGATGTTGGAGAGCAACCCTGCGAGCACGTCAGGGTCCGGGCGGCGGCGGGAGAACCGCACGATCGACTCGGTGGCGATCTTGCGGAAGTCTTCGTCGTCCTTGGCTCGCCGGGCGACGCCGACCAGTTCGAAGTGCTCCGGGAGCGCGCCCTCGTGGGCCAGGTTGTAGAGGGCCGGAAGCAATTTCCGGTGGGCGAGATCCCCGGTGGCGCCGAAGATCACCAGGGCGGTGGAGCGCACCGGCAGGCGCTCCAGGCCTTCGATCAGAGGATTCTCAGCGAAAGCTTCTTCCAGCGCCGGAGGATTGGTCTGGGCCAAGCTCAATCCTTCAAAAGCGAGGTGATCCGGTCGGTCAGCGCGCGCACCGCTGCGGCGGGCTCCCCCTCCAGGACCACGCGCTCCGCCGGCAGGTCGTGGCCGCGGAGGGTCTGGAGGTCTCCGGCAGCCTGCGCTGCGATCAGCGTGGAGAACGGATACTCGGCCCCGGGGATCTCGATATCTCCGGTCGGCTGGTTGATCAACTGGAGGAACCGGCCGGTAGGCGGTCCGCCCTTGTGCAGCTGCCCGGTGGAGTGCAGGAAGCGCGGGCCGTAGCCAAACGTGGTGGCCGCTCCGGTCGCCGCGATGATCGCCGAGCGCAGCCCGGAGACGGCGTCGTCCAGATCCTCGGAATACGGCAGATATCCCATGATCGCGACGTAGTGGGGCGGCCCGGCGTCGCCGAGCAGCGCGCGGAGCGCCTCGTCGTCGGCCGCCGGCAGCTCCGGCACCGAGCCCGAGTCCAGCACGCGCTTGGTGTTGTCCTTGGCTTCCTGGACGTTGGGCTGGTCGAACGGGTTGATCTCGAGCGCCCAGCCCGCGACGGCGACGGCGAATTCGGAGATGAAGAAGATGCGGCCGAGGTCGGCTGCGCCGTGGATCGAGAGCGTCAGCGTCGGGTGTCCCGCGGCGGCGAGCTTGTCCACCGCGGCGTCGAGCTGCTCGTCGGGTTGCTCGTCGTTGCGCAGGTAGGCGAATACCCGGTCAGACCCGTACTCGGACGGGTCGCCCAGCGGCTCGTCGGCGACGGGGAGGATCCCGCGGCCGTGCTTGCCAGTCGACTCGGCGATCAGCTGCTCGACCCAGAGCCCGAAGCTCTCGATCGGGGGCGAGACGATGAACGTGAGCTTGTCCGCGCCGCCGCGCGCGAGCTCACCAAGCGCCGCGCCGAGCCACAGTCCGGAGTTCGATTCGCTGGAGTCGTGGTGCGCGCAGGTCTGCTCGCCCACCTGGCAGCTATGCAGCAGCTCCTCGACCTCCACGCCCATCAGCGCGGCGGGCACGAGCCCGAAGTACGAGAGCACCGAGTAGCGGCCGCCGATGTCGGGTGGGTTCAGGAAGCAGTGCCGTAGCCCATCGTCCTTGGCCAGCTGCTCGAGCGGGCTGCCGGGGTCGGTGACCACGACGAACTGGTTCGGACCGGCCAGTGTCTTGAAGTGACGGTATTGGGAGAGCGTCTCGATCGTCCCGCCGGATTTCGAGGAGACGATGAAGATCGTCTTCTCGAGCGGGAGCGACTCCTGCACCTTGAGGATCTCGTCGGGATGGGTCGAGTCGAGCACCTGCAGCCGCAGGCCGCCCGGCATGTCCTTGAACGAGCGGCGGATCACCTCGGGGCCAAGCGACGAGCCGCCCATGCCGAGCAGGACGGCGTCGGTGAACCCTTCCTCGCGGCAGTTCCCGGCGAACGCGGTCAACTCGGGCGCCGCCTCGAGCATCGTGTCGGCGACCGTGAGCCAGCCGAGGCGGTCGGCGATCTCGGGGACCCCGGGACCCCCCCACAGCGACTCGTCGCGGCGCCACACCCGACGCGCCACGTCCTCCGCGACAGCGCGCCGCACCCGATCGGCGACCGGGGTCACCCATCGCTTCGGGAGCTTGGCCTGGATGGTGGGAGGGCGCCCGATGAGAACGCCATCGCGACGGTCCTCGATTCCGGCGAGCAACCGATTCATGGCCTCCTCAAACTGCTTCACGCCGTCGACCAGCAGCTCGTCGGTCACCCGATCGAGCTCGATACCGGCCTCGGCCAGCGCCTGGAGGTCAGCCGTCGGGTTCTGGTCGGCGGTAGGGCCGGCCACCTCGCCGTGATCCGCCACCGCGTGCAGCGTGGCGATCGGCATCGTGTTCACGGTGTGAGCGCCGATCAGTCCGTCGACGTACATCGTGTCCGAGTAGGCCGGATTCTTGACGCCGGTCGAGGCCCACAGCGGGCGCTGGACGGCGGCGCCCGCCTGCTCGAGCGCCTCCCAGCGCGGACCGCTGAAGATCTGCTCAAAGCGGCGGTAGGCCGCGCGCGCATTGGCCAGCGCGGCTTTCCCGCCCAGATCGGGCCGGCCGAGCTCGGCCAGCTTGCGATCGACGTTGGTATCCACCCGCGAGACGAAGAAACTGGCTACCGAGTTGACGTCGAGCGACTTGCCCTCCGCCTGACGCCGCTCCAGCGCGCGGATATAGGCCTCGGCCACCGCCTCGTACGCCGAGACGGCGAACAGCAGGGTGACGTTGACGTTGATCCCCTCGTAGAGCGCCTGCTCGATCGCGGCGGTGCCCTCGGGCGTGCCCGGGATCTTGATCATCACATTGGGTCGATCGAGCGCCTTCCAGTAGGTTCGCGCCGCCGCGAGTGACTGGTCCGCGTCGTGGGCCATCTCGGGCCCGACTTCCAGCGAGACGAACCCGTCGCGGCCGCCGGTCTCGGCGTGCACGCCGGCCAGCACGTCGGCACCCAGTTGCACATCGCGGATGGCCAGCCGGTCGTATATCGCCCGAGCGTCGAGTTGCTCGCCCGCCAGCTGACGGAGGTCCTCGTCGTAATCGGCGGAGCCGAGGATCGCCTTCTCGAAGATCGACGGGTTCGACGTGACTCCGCGCAGCGACTCCTCGGTCACCATCCGCTGCAGCTCGCCGCCCTCGACCAGCGAGCGCCTGATCTGATCGAGCCAAACGCTGACTCCGGCGGCGGTTAGCGCGGCAAGGCGCTCATTCACCCCGGTGGTCGCGTTCATCGACGCAGTAGTTCTCGACCGAGCTCGGCGACGCGCTCCGCGGTGATGCCGAAATGCGCGTAGACCTCCTTGGCCGGGCCCGACTCGCCGAAGGTTTCCATCCCCACGAACCGGCCGTCGGGACCGATCCATTTGTCCCAGCCCAGCGGGCTCAGGGCCTCAACCGCGATCCGGGCCCGGCAGGCGGCGGGGAGCACCTGTTCACGGTAGGCCTCATCTGCCTGGGTGAAGGTATCCATGCAAGGCATCGAGACGACCCGGACCTTGACGTCGCTGAGCGCGTCGGCCGCCTCAAGGCAGAGCGAGACCTCCGAGCCGGTGCCGATCAGGATCAGCTCGGGCTCGCCGCCCTCGGCGTCGCGCAGCACGTAAGCGCCGCGCTCGATCGCATCGTCCGGGATCGAGTCGGGATCGAGGATCGGCAGGTTCTGGCGCGAGAGCGCGAACGCGGTCGGCGCCTCGAGGTTGCGCAGGGCAAATCGCCAGCCCAGCGCGGTCTCGTTGGCGTCCGCGGGGCGGATCACGTTCAAGCGCGGGACCGCCCGCAGGCCGGCGAGATGCTCGATCGGCTGGTGGGTCGGGCCGTCCTCGCCGAGCCCGATCGAGTCGTGGGTATAGACCCAGATCGAAGGCAGCTTCATCAGCGCCGACAGGCGGACGGCTCCACGCATGTAGTCCGAGAACGTGAGGAACGTCCCGCCGAAAGCGCGGAAGCCGTGCAGGCCGAGTCCGTTGACGATCGCTCCCATCCCGTGCTCGCGGACCCCGAAGCGGAGGTTGCGCCCGCCGTACTGGCCCTTCTCGACGTCGCCCCCGTCCTCGATGTCGGTGTTGTTCGACGTGGCCAGATCGGCCGACCCGCCGATCAGGTGCGGGATCGCCTTGGCCGCCCACTGGATCACCTCTCCTGAGGCCTTCCGGGTAGCCACCGGGTCATCGCCGGGATCGAACCGGGGCAGATCCTTGTCCCAGCCGTCCGGAAGCTCCGCGGCGTCGATCGCCTGCAGCAGATGGGCCTGGTCCGGGTACGCCTGGGCGTAGGCATCGAACCGCTGCTGCCACTCCGACTCGAACTCCGGGCCGCGCTTGCAGCACTCGCGGAAATGCTCGAGTGCCTCCTCGGGAACGTAGAACTGCTTGTCGGGATCCCAGCCGTAGGCCTCCTTGGTCAGTCGAACCTCGTCTTCGCCCAGCGGCGAACCATGGGCGCTCGAGGTGTCCTGCTTGTGCGGGCTGCCGTAGCCGATGTGCGAGCGGACGATGATCAGCGAAGGGCGATCCTCGACCGCCATCGCGTCGCGGGTGGCCTGTTCAAGGCGGTCGAGCGACATGTCCTCGCCGACGTTCGCGACGTGCCAGCCGTAGGCCTCATAGCGCTGGCCCACGTCCTCGGAAAAGGTCTGGGAGGTGGGGCCGGCCAGCTGGATCCGGTTGTCGTCGTAGTAGGCGATCAGGCGTCCCAGACCGAGGTGCCCGGCCAGCGACGAAGCCTCGGAGCACACGCCCTCCTGCATGTCGCCGTCGGAGGCGATCGTGAAGGTGTGATGGTCGACGACATCGTGACCTTCCTGGTTGAAGCGGGCGGCGAGCATGCGCTCGGCCAGCGCGAGGCCGACCGCCATCGAGATGCCCTGGCCAAGCGGACCGGTCGTGGCCTCGATGCCGGGCGAGTACTTACGCTCCGGATGCCCGGCGGTCGGCGAGCCGACCTGGCGGAAGTTCTCGATGTCCTTGAGCGTCAGCGGATACCCGGTCAGGTACAGAATCGAGTAGAGCAGCATCGACGCGTGGCCCGCCGAGAGGACGAACCGATCCCGGTCCATCCAGTCGGGATCCGACGGGTTGTGGCGCATGACGCGCGTGTACAAGACGTAGATCAGGGGCGCCAGCGCCATCGGCGTTCCCGGGTGCCCGGAATTGGCCTTCTGCACGGCGTCCATCGACAGCGTGCGAATCGTGTTCACGCACAGTTCGTCCAGCCGGGTGGCGGAGTCGGTGGCGGTCACTTAGCCGAGACTGTGAGGACGGACGCGGGCAAGTGAGGCGCAGCATAGACGGATTGGCCACTGGTCAAACCGCCGCAACAATTTAATTCAGCGCACAAGTCGAGTTCTAACCGAACAGCACGCCGTAGCGCCCGTATTCCTCGCTCGGCACCCGACGAACCTCGGCCACCGCCTCGGCCAGCGCGACCAGCTCGATCCGAGTCGACTGCAGCGCGGTCATCGTGCCCCACTGGTGCTCGTGCGCGGCATCGATCGCCGCCAGGCCGAGCCGCGTGGCCAGCACGCGATCGAACGCCGTCGGCGTGCCACCGCGTTGGACGTGCCCGAGCACGGTCGCGCGCGTCTCGTAACCGGTCCGCGCCTCGATCTCTCGCTCGAGGACGTGGCCGATGCCGCCCAGCCGCGGGTGTCCGAACTCGTCCTCCTCCGCGGTCGAGACCGCCATCGTGCCCTCTTTCGGGAGCGCTCCCTCGGCCGCCACCACGATCGAGAAGTACCGGCCCCGCTCATGACGACGCCGGATCAGCCGGCAGACCTCGTCGATGTCGAACGGCATCTCGGGGATCAAGATCACGTCGGCGCCGCCGGCGATCCCCGAGTGCAATGCGATCCAACCGGCGTTTCGACCCATCACCTCGACGACGAGGATTCGGTTATGGCTCTCCGCCGTCGTGTGCAGGCGGTCGATCGCCTCGGTGGCGACGTGTAGCGCGGTGTCGAACCCGAACGTCACGTCGGTCGCGCCGAGATCGTTGTCAATCGTCTTGGGCACGCCGATGACGCTGATCCCGTCCCCGCTGAGTCGGTTGGCGGCCCCCAGCGTGTCCTCTCCGCCGATCGCGATCAGTCCGTCGACGCGGTTTCGCTCCAGGGTCGCGCGGACCTCGGCGACGCCGTCCTCGCGCTTGTAGGGGTTGGTGCGCGAGCTGCCGAGGATCGTTCCGCCCCTGGGGAGAATGCCTCGGGTCGACTCGATGCTGAGCGGCTCGAACGAGCCCTCCAGGACGCCTCGCCAGCCGTCCTTGAAGCCGAGCACCTCGTCGTCGTAGACGTCGATCGCCTTGCGGACGACGGCCCGGATCACCGCGTTGAGCCCGGGGCAGTCGCCGCCCCCGGTGAGGATGCCGATTCGCATCGCGCAATCCTACGCAAGGACAACCCGCCGTCAATTACTACGTCGATGTAGGGTTCGTTCCGTCGATGGGCCCGCCCAGACGCAGCCAAACCGCGGTCGCCGCCGGCGCCGGACTCGCCCTTACGGCGGCCGCCGGCGCTGCCCTACAACGGCGGCACCGGCGGGCGGTCGACCGCGACCCGGCCAACGCTCGGCTGCTCGGGCCTCGCCGTGGGCAGGGGCTGAGTGCGCGCTCGGCCGACGGGACGACGCTGCACATCGAGTGCTTTGGCGCGGCGGACCGGCCCCTGATCGTCCTGGCCCACGGCTGGACCGAGCAGCTCGTCTACTGGACGCTCGTGATCGACAACCTGCTCGCCCGCGGCTTCCGGGTCGCGGCGTACGACCTCCGCGGCCACGGAGACAGCGAGCACGCCTCCGGCGGCGACTATTCGCTGGAGCGGTTCGGCGAGGATCTGGAAGCCGTGCTGGAGGCGGTCGGCGGAGACGGCGAGAAGCCGGTGGTGGCCGGGCACTCGCTTGGCGCGATGTCGATCGTCGCGTGGGCGGAGCATCACGACGTCGAGCGCCGAGTGCGCGCTGCGGCGCTGCTGAACACCGGCGTGGGCGGCCTCGTGGCCGAGGGCCTGCTGATCCCGGTCCCCTGGGTCGCGCGCGCCGTCGGCCGGACGCCCCTGGCTCGAGGGATGCTCGCCGCCAAGGGCCAGGTTCCGGGATTTTCCACACCGGTCACTCACGCCCTGATCCGCTACGTCGCGTTCGGTCCGACGGCGACGCCGGCTCAGATCGCCTTCTATGAGCGGATGCTGGTCGCCTGCCCTCCCGACGTACGCTCGACCGTGGGAATTGCCTTGAGCGAGATGGATCTCTACGAGGCCGTGCCGCGCGTCACCGTCCCGACTCTGGTGATGGCCGGGGCGAGCGACAAACTGACGCCGCCTTCGCACGCTCGCCGGATCGCACAGGAACTGCCGGCCCTGCACCGCCTGATCGTGCTGCCGGAGACGGGGCACATGGGTCCGGTTGAACGTCCGGCCGAGGTCGCGGAGGCGCTGGTCGAGCTCTCCGAGGCCGTGCCCGCGCCGGTCGGCAGCGCGGCGCTCTAAGCCGCACCGGGACACTCGCGGACGGCGCCGGCTGCGATTGCCGAAGTTCTGGACGGGGTAGGCCATGACGGTGCCTGAGTCACCGCTCGAGGCGCAATCGGCTATGACCACCACTGCGACAAAGACCGGCGCATGCCAGCTCCTGCTTGAGGACACGGACCTCGCCGAGGCGATCCCATCCGAGCGCCGCGAGCAGGCCATCGAGGAGCTGGTCGTCGAGTGCTCGCGCGTTCCGTCGGGGCCATGGGCGGCACCTGACCTGGGCGACCCCGCGCCGTTCGGCCTGGTCGTACTCGAGGGGATGCTGATCCGCAACGTCGACATCGACGGCCGCTGCGGCGTGGAGCTGCTCGGTGAGAGCGATGTCCTGCGTCCATGGCAGGGCGCCGACGCGCCGGCGCTCGCGCTGATCAGCGAGTGGTCAGTCCTGATCCCCGCCAAACTCGCGTGGCTCGATGGAAGCTTCGCCGGGCACTTTGCGCGTTATCCCGAACTCGCCTCCCGGCTGTTCGAGCGGACGCTGCGGCGCTCGCGTTGGCTCGCCACCAACATGGCGATCGTCCACCAGCCGAGGGTGGACACGAGGCTCTACCTACTGCTGTGGCACCTGGCCGGCCGCTGGGGCCGCGTCCGCCGGGACGGCGTGCTCGTCCCACTGAAGCTCACCCACGCCGTGCTGGCCGATCTCGTGGCGGCCCGCCGACCGACGGTCACCAGCGCGCTGTCGGACCTCACCCGCAGGGGCCTGATCCGTTCGGTCGCCGACGGCTGGCTGCTGTCCGGGCCGGCGCCACCGTTCCTCGGCTTCGACGGCTCCGGGCCGGGCGGGCGGGAGGAACCCCTCCTCCCGGCGGGTGCTGTGCGAACCTGACGGCGTGCACGTCGACCCGTACATCGTGCTCGGCAGCGCGATTGTCGGGCTGCTGGTGGGGATGACCGGTGCCGGGGGCGGTGCGCTCATGACCCCGATGCTGATCCTCCTGTTCGGGGTAAAACCGTCGACCGCGATCTCGAGCGACCTCGTCGCCGCCTTCGTGATGCGGCCGATCGGCGCCGCGGTACATCTCCGCGCCGGGACGGTGAATCTTCGGCTGGTGCGGCTGATGGTCATCGGATCCGTGCCGGCGGCCTTCCTCGGGTCCTACCTCCTGCACCTGCTGGGCCACGCCAAGTCGGCCCAGCAGCACATCGAGGTGGCGCTCGGGACGGCCCTGTTGGTCGGCGCGGGCGCGATGGTGCTGCGCTTCGTGCTCGATCGCCGCGGCGGCCAGCGCCGCGTCGGGAAGGTCGCCGAGCTCACGCCGCACCCGCTGCGCACGATCACGATCGGCGTGCTCGGAGGAATCATCGTCGGCATGACGTCCGTCGGCTCGGGCTCGCTGATGATCGTGCTGCTGCTGTTCGTCTATCCCACGATCGGCGCCAAGCAGTTGGTGGGTACCGACCTCACGCAGGCCGTCCCGCTCACCCTGGCCGCGGCCATCGGAGCGCTGATCTTCGGGCACATCGAGGTCGGCCTGACGATCTCCCTGATCATCGGCAGCGTTCCCGCCGTGCTGATCGGCTCGCTGCTCTCCTCGAGCGTGCCGGACAAGTACATCCGGCCGGTGATCGCCTTCGCCATCTTCGCCTCCGGCCTGAAGTACGTCGGCCTCAACACCACCGCGCTTGGCTGGACGCTGTGCGCGGTGCTGCTGGGAGGCGGCCTGGCCTGGCTCGCAACCGCCCGACCGTGGAACCGCGCTTCAACCTCCGACGATGCCAGGAGCGAGGCGCCGGTAGCGGAGGCTGATCCGGACGCCGCGGCGCCCGCGCCCGCTCGGCGCTGAGGGTTTAGCTCAGCTGCGCCACGATTACCGGCGACCGGGTCGGCGCGCTACTCCCGCCGGGCGGTTCGGCGGTGACCATCACGCGGCTGACGCCGTGCAGGTCGCCGGGCACCGAGACTTCCGCCGCACCCGAGGGACCAACGTCGAAGAGCGCGTTGGTGGGCGATGGCGCCTGATTCCCGCGCTGCAGCCAGACCTCGTAGATCCTGCCGGTCGGCGGCTGCGGCATCCGGCGCACGACCAATTCTGGGCGCCCGCCGCCGACGTGCAGGACGGCGCCGCCGGACCGCCAGGCGACCGTGGCTCGGATCGTCCGCGGGCTCGACCCGCCGGGGATCAGCTCGACCAGCGCGAGCGCCAGAACCGCCGTGAGCGCAATCGCGGCCGCCCCGAGCGCAGGACGCGGCAGCCACGCAGGCACGCTGAGCCAACCACCTCGCCGGGGCACTGAGCGGCGGGCCGCGCGGGCGTCGGCTCTGACCTCGCTCATCACGCGACGCTTGAGCCCCGGCGAAACGGCCAACTGGGTAGCGCTCATGGGCAGCGCGTCGGTCACCGCGCGAAACGCGGTGACCTCGTCCCGGCAGACCACGCAGGCCTCAATGTGGGCCAGGAACGAGCGCGTCTGCTCGTCATCCAGGGCTCCCAGCGTGTAGGCGGCTGCTTCGCCGTCGCAGTCCCGGTGATCGGTCATCTTCGCCACGGTCATATCACGGACGCGACCCGATCACCAATTAAGAGGCGCAACTTGGACAGGCCCAATCGCATCCGCCCCTTGACCGTGCCCGGAGCAAGCTGCAGCAGCGCGGCGATCTCGGTGTGGGAGAACCCGCCGAAGTACGCCAGCTCGATCACCTGCCGCTGCTCGGCGGGCAGCTCGTCCATGGCCGCGCGCACGTGACGCGACTCCTCGGCCCGGATCAGATCCAGCTCGGTGTGCTCCGAGGCTGTCAGGCGCTCGGCGATCCCCGCGTCGGAAACATCGCGGGTCTGCTTCGCCTCACGCCTCCGGAATGTATCGATCGCCTGATTGCGCACGACTCCCAGCACCCACGTGCGCACGCTCCCGCGGCCCGGCTGATAGCGATCCGCGTGGCGCCAGAGCGAGAGGAACGATTCCTGGACGATCTCCTCCGCCACCGAGCGCTGCCCGCTCATCCGGTAGGCCAGGGAGAAGGCGGCCGACCCGTGGCGGTCGAAGATGACCTCGAAGGCGGCATCGTCGCCCTGGGCGACCAGCGGCATCAGCTCCTCATCCGCCGTCGAGCGGCGGGAGAATCGACGGTGCAGCGCGGCGGGTGCAAGCATCAGGACTCAGCGGAACGCGGGCTTCTCAACGGCGGTTATCATCGCTCCACCACGGGGAGTGGCGCAGTCTGGTAGCGCACCCGGCTGGGGGCCGGGCGGTCGCAGGTTCAAATCCTGTCTCCCCGATTTACCGTTGTTCCTGGAAATCCGAGGTTCTCCCCGGACGCGCCAGGCTGTGTTGGTCCTCCGCCACCGGCACTCCTCGCCGATCTCGGCGGGCGCGGGAATCTGTTCGCGGACCTCATCGATGAGTTCGTAGCCGAGCTTGACTGGAACGCCGACGCTCGCCTGATTCGCCTTGTCGTGGTGGATCTGCACGCGATCGATACCGGGCATCGTGAGCGCCGAATCATCGCCGCGCGGTCCTTGGATGGCAACGGCTCAGCGAGCCGGACGTTGCTACATAACACGGACTATGTGCGGGATATGCAGCACACCCCCTCGCCGACAACCCGATCCCGTTGGATCCGGGCGGATGCACCAATAGCTAACGCTGCCGAAAACCGAGCAGCGGTGGGCGGTCTCAGCCGGTTTGTGCCCGGAGATGATCAGGGACCGGCCACTAAAGTTCAGGCAGTGCCCCCGGCGACACGGTCAGAATCTCTCCCGTCGGGATGTGTGACCCTCGTCTTCACCGACATCGAGGGTTCGACGAGCCTCCTGCACGAGATCGGTCCTGCCTACGGCGAGGTGCTGGACGACCATCACCGGCTGCTCCGTGAAGTTTGGGCCCGGTTCGGCGGAGTCGAGGTGGCCACCGAGGGCGACGCCTTCTTCGTCAGCTTCGCCAGCCCGACGGCCGCGGTGGGCGCAGTCGAGGCGGCGCAGATCGCCCTGGCTGGACATGCTTGGCCGCACGGACGTCCAGTGCGGGTGAGGATGGGGGTCCACACCGGCGAGCCTCAGCAGCGGGATGGGACATATTGGGGAGTTGACGTGCATTACGCCGCACGACTCTGCGCGGCCGCCCACGGTGACCAGGTCGTGCTGAGCGCGGCCACGCGAGCGCTGGTGCCCGACGCCGAGGTGGACGATCTTGGCGAGCACGCCGTCAAGGACTTCCCAGCGGCGCGCAACATCTTCCACCTCGTGGTCGGCGGCCGTCACAGTTCTCAGTTCCCCCCGCTGCGCACGATCGCGGCTGCCCGGACGAACCTTCCCTCGATCGTCGCTCCGCTGCTGGGCCGAGAAGCCGAGCTGACCGACCTCAGAAGGCGGCTGACCAGTTCTCCAGAGCGATTGGTGACACTGGTGGGCGCCGGCGGCACGGGTAAGACGCGGATCGCGATCGCGGCTGGGACCGATCTGCTCGAAGCGTTCGAGGACGGAGTCTTCCTCGTCAGCCTGGCCCGAGTGCAAGGCGCAGATGGTGTGGCGCCCGCGATCGCCGAGGCCATCGGCGTCGCCACGAGCCGCCCTGAACGCGGGGCCGATGCGGCGGTGCTCGAGCACCTTCGTGCGCGAAGAACCTTGCTGGTGATCGACAACTTTGAGCACGTTCTGGAGGCGGCGGCGTCGCTTGCCCGGTTGCTCGAGGCGGCACCTGGAGTTCGAATCCTGGTCACCAGCCAGGCGCCGCTCAGGCTCACGGCGGAGACCGTGGTCCCCTTGGAACCGTTAGCGGTCCCCGATCTCGACGAGACCGACCCCGCCGTGCTGGCTGGGATTCCGGCCGTCGAACTTTTCGTCGAGCGGGCTCGCGCGGCCGACCCCTCGTTCGCGCTCGATGCGGGCAATGCAGCCGCCGTGGCGGCACTCTGCCGCCGGCTCGACGGACTTCCGCTGGCTCTCGAACTGGCCGCGGCCCGCGTACGGATGGCCGGCGTGAACGGTCTCCTCGACGCGCTGGCCCGCGACGGCGACGCGCTCGGGCGGGGGAGCCGGGACATGCCCGACCGCCAGCGAGGGCTGCGGGCTGCGCTGAACTGGACGATCTCGCTGCTCGAGGACCAGGAGCGCGACCTGTTCGCGGGGCTCGGCGTGTTCGCCGATGCCTGGACGATCGAGCAGGCCGAACGCGTAATCGGCGGCGAGGTAGATCTCTGGGACGCGATGGCGGCGCTGATCGATTTCTCGCTGATCCGGACTCGCGGCGACGGGCGCCTGACGATGGCGGACCGCGTGAGGATCCACGCCCGCGAGCTGCTCGGCACCTCTGACCGCGAGCAGGAGCTGCGGGTGCGTCACGCTGAGCTGATTGCCGAAACGGCGGAGCATTTGAGCGTCGAGTTGCTGCTGGATCTCGGCGCGACCATTGCCCGCGCGCGGGATCTTCTGGAGGAAGTCGGACAGGCGCTAAGATGGAGCGCGGGGGCCGACCCATGGCTCCACCGCCGGCTGTTGGGCGCGGCGAGTCGCCCGCTCTACTTCGTGTCTCGGCTCCCCGGCGTGGCCGAGGAGATCGTCAGGCTGTCCGCCGGCGAAGACGGTGCCGACGTCTTCTCAGGGCGCATGATGGTGGCTCGGGCGATGGTCGAGGCTCTGTCCGGTCGGACGAGTGAGGTCGTGCGCTGGACGGAGGCCGCGGTGCGGTGCCACCGCAGCACGGCGGACTGCGCCACCCTACTCAGCACGATGAGCATCCACGCCCACATGCTCACGCGCGCAAAACGCGGTCCCGATGCGCGCGCGTGCATCGGCGAGGCGCTCGAGCTGGCGGTCGGATACCCGGATCATCGCGTCCGCGATCAGCTCGAGGGCACCCTCGCGTTCGCCGCCGTGGCGGAGGGGAACTACGACGAAGCCGAGGAGCGGCTGCGCAACAATCTCGCTCGACCGGAGCGGACCGACTACGCCGCCATCGGGTCGATGAGCTACCTGGCCGACTGCGCGCTGGGTCGTGGCGACGGTGAGGCGGCGCTCGGACGCTACGCCTCAGCGCTACAGCGAGAGATGCACAACACCGACGCGAACAACGCCGTGCTGCAGCTGATCGGGATTGCCGCCAGCCTGGCCCAGCTCGGCCGTGACAGCGACGCGGCGCTGATGTACGGCGCCGTCGAGCACGTCAGCGCCGAGCTCGGGCGCAGCCGGACGGCGATGCTCGGCGGCGGCGTCGTGGCGGCCTCGCTGAGCGCCCTGGCCGCACGGCTCGAAGCCGATGAGTTGGAGCATCAGCGGGCGACGGGTCGCGAACTGTCGCTCGACCAGGCCGCAGAGATGGCATTCGGCCTGGCGGCAGTCCCCGGCTGATCCGCACAGCACGTGGCTGGCAAGGAGCACAACCCGGTCATCCGACGCGCCCTTCCCGGGGAGGCGAAGAGCCTCAGCGCGCTTGCGATGCGCTCCAAGGCTCATTGGGGCTATAGCCCGGAGTTCCTCGAAATCGTGCGACCGATTCTCACCTTCACCGAGGCGGACCTGGCCACTAGGCCCGTGTACGTTCTGGAACTCGCAGGCGAGCTGGCGGGCCTGTATCGACTCGCCGGCGATCCGCCGGAGGGCGAGCTGGATGACCTGTGGCTTGACCCACGGTTCATCGGACTCGGGGCGGGGCGGCGCCTGTGTGAGCACGCCTTGCAGACCGCGGCCGAGCTCGGATTCGATTCCCTGTGGATCGAGAGCGATCCCCACGCCGAAGGGTTCTACCTCGCGCTGGGCGCGACCCGGATCGGTGAGCGGCCTTCGCGGTCTGGTCGCACCCTGCCGCTGCTGCGGGTCAGCACACGATGACAACGCTGGCTCCGGTCCGAGCGCGTCGTTTTCTCCCGCGGCCTGAGCGGTCGACGCCTACGTGCTCGCTGACTGAAGCAGCAGTCGCAGGGCCGACAAGTCGCCCTCGACGGCGATCGTCTCGTCGGACATCGCGGAGTCAAGAGCCTGGGGGTCGCCGAGCAGCGCGTTGAGCGTCTTGGGGTCCGTGCGGACGAAGACATCGGGGCTGATGGGTTCGCCGGCTTCGATGTCCACGTGGCCGTCACCGGCCCGGACGGTCCAGGGGCGGTCGTCGAGTTCGAAGCGATAGACCGTCGAAGGGGCGTCCGGGTCGGGATGGATGACGCCGCGCAGAAACAGCAGGACGGAGGTAGCGCTGAGCGTGGTCTCGGTCGGAGGCAGGGGTACGCGAGCGGCCCAGTCGCCCAGCGCGAGCACGATCGGTTCGAGTTGTGCTCCCCAGTCGGTCAACTCGTACACCGATGAACCGGCCGGGGGCGGCAGCCTCCGACGGCGGATCACCCCGCGGCTCTCCAGTTCGCGCAGCCGGTCGGCGATCAGGTTCGAGCTTGCCCTGGGCAAGGACCGGCGCAGATCGGAGAAACGCTGCGGGCCGAGCAGCAGCTCGCGCACGACGAGCAGGGCCCACCGTTCGCCGATGACATCGAGTGCGCGGGCCAGCGCGCAAGCATCGCCGTAGGTGCGGCTGGTCGACATTCGCTCATATTAGCTCTTTGATGCAGAATAACAACTGTATAGTTGTGTTTAACCACTACAGCGGTCACCGCTGTCTCATAATCCAAGGAGCGAATCATGGGGAGTCCAGTTGTGCATTTCGAGATCATCGGCAAGGACCCGAGGGGGCTCCGTGGCTTCTACGGCGACTTGTTCGGGTGGGAGTTCGACACCAGCGGACCGGTCTCGCCGGCCGTCTCGGAGGCCGGGAACTACGGGTTCGTGGACACGACCACCACCGGCAGCGGGATTCCCGGTGGAGTGGGTGGCGGCACGGCCTACGAGGGTCACGCGATGTTCTACGTCGGCGTGCCCGACGTTGAAGCCGCCCTGCAGAAGGCCGAGGACCTCGGTGGGACGCGCTTGCTCGGACCCGAGCCGAACCCGGGCACAGACCTTGTGATCGGCCAGTTCAGCGACGTCGCGGGCAACCTGATCGGCGTCGCCTCGGTGGTCGCCTAGGCGCTTGGGCGACGGGCCAGGCCGCGCCGTCGATAGGATGGTCGCTCGCGAGTTCTCGCCGGACCGTAGTTGGGACGGGGGCGAAGGCGCGGGCGGCGCGCTCGGATTCCATCCGTCTCCCCCTCTCGCAGCCGTCCGCCCCAAGGGAGAGACGGGAAGGCGTCTACCAGATGAGCAGCACCGAGCGTCCAGGCGACGGCTCGCCCGCCGCGGCGATTTCCAACCTCGTGGTTCGGTTGATGAGCGAGTACACCGGCCGCGGCCCAACCAAGTCCCGGACCTACCTCCACGAGGATTTGGTCACCGTCGTGCTGCAGGACACCCTGACCAAGGGCGAGCGGAGCCTGGTGAGGGACGGCCGGGAGGAACTGGTGCTCAGCACCCGCCTGGCCTATCAGATGACGATGCGCAACGACCTCATCGCCGGCCTCGAGCAGCTGACCGGTCGCTCGGTGCGGGCGTTCATGAGCGCCAACCACATGAACCCGGACATCGCGGTCGAGATATTCCTGCTGGCCGACGACAAAGAGGCTGACGGCGGCCGGCAGTTCGGCGACTAGCGTTTGACCGGTCAGCCGGCTCGGACAGCCGGGCAGGGATTCGCCTGATCGCCGCTGTTGAAGTTGTTGAAGCGGCGCGCGATCTTCGGGCCCGGGATGGGATACACGGTCTGCAGCAGCGGGCCGAACTCGGTGGTCGAGCTTCCGCCGAAGTGGTTCGTGGTCCCCGGGATGAAGTTCCCACCCTCCTGCCAGGTGCACGTGCCGTCGTGCATCCCGGTGGTGTAGAACGGATAGAACTTCGCGCCGTTCGGAGGATTCACGCAGTTCGCGCCGCTCGATCGCTCGCAGAACGGCGCCTTGTCCTGGGAGTCGGGCGCCTCGATGCGCGGCAGGTCGGTCTCAAACGCGATCGTGCTGAAGTTGGTCTTTCCGTTGGCCACCGGGCTGGTGAACAACAACGGCGTGGGATGCAGTCGCCTGTCGACCGCGGGATCGGGGTTGGTCCCCGGCCAGTCGAGCGAGTACGCCTGCGAGTCCCAGTCCCCGTCGGCGCTCAGGCATCCGTCGATATGAACCAGCGTCGAGTCGGCGCCGGGAACGCAGAAGTTGCCGGCGTCGTCCTTGTCCAGCCCGTCCGCGTCCTGATTGCCGGGCTTGGTGCAGTTGAGCTCAGCGTTGAGCCGTCGGCAGTTCTCAAAGTGCCCGATCTCGTCGGACATCGCGACGTTGTAGGTATGCGCCGACCAGGTGTTGCCGCGCGGCTTGGCGGTCGAGTACTCCGGATGGAAGGCGTATGGCGCCTGGTGACACTCGTTCGATTTCGGCGTGTACAGGATGTGACCGAATCCGTTTGCGATTGACGCGGTCATCGAGCCGCTCTTGCCCGTCGTCAGGTCGACGAGATCGGTCCGGAATCCCGCCGCCGTGTCGTGCATGTGAATCCGGATCCGGTCGCCCGGCTTCATCAGCAGGTCCTTGTCCAGGTTGGGGTTGACCGCGCTGAAGTCCGGGGCGGTGAACGTGCCCGTGAAGAACGGGTTGGCCGGCGCCTGCGAGTGGCCCGTCTTGGTGACGTAGGCCCAGTTGATCGGCTCCGGGCCGCCGAGGATGTAGTTGTTGCAGGCTGCCGTGTTCTCGGTCCCGGTGTTCTGGTTGATCGTGCGGCTGTCGATGGTCATGGCCGCGCAGTATTGGGTCGCGGTGCAGCCGAAACCCTCGAATTGGGGCACGTACCCCGGCCCGTAGAACTGCAGCTCCATGTACGCGTTACCCGGGTGCTTGCCGATGTAGTCGGGTGCGTCGGGGTTCGTGCCGACGAGGTTGTTCGCGTCGGAATCCCGCTCACAGGTCTTGGTGAACTCCGGCGCGGATGCGGTGTCGCACAGCGTCAGGCCGAACCAGAAGGTCGGCCGAAGCTGGAAGTTCCAGGTGGCGCCGTCGCCGCTCTCGGTCGGCTGCGTGCTCGGATCCTTGGGCAGGGTCACGGTATAGGTGATGTCGTTGCCCGAACCGGGGAGGTCGGATTTGAACTCCACGGAGGGCTCGTCGTGGCCGACGTACTCTCCCCCTGGATTGTTGTAGAGGTCGGTGCACAGGGAGAGCACGCTCTGACACAGGGGCTCGTGGTAGCCGAGGAAGGCGGCCCGGGCACCCGACGACTTTGCCCCCGCGGGGGCCGCGGAAGCAGCCAGGACCAACAAGAGGCCAAAGGCAACGATCGTGATTTGACGGAGTCGCTTCATTGATCGGTCCTCCCCTGTTGATCGCCGGAACGGCGCGCATCCTAGCGCCGTGGCCGGCGTGGCGGAAGAAAACTTTTCCGGCGCATTGCCGGGCGAATCCCCGCAGTCCTCCGCCGGTCTAAGGAACGTGTAATCCGGGTTACTCGCTTACCGCAAACCGGTTGCAGTAGCGACCGCCTCGGCGTAGGTTGACCCCCCGTGTGGGGCTCCCTGGATCGAGGCCAGCGCAGGACGTTGGTGATGATGATCCTGGTCGTCGGCGGGTTGCACGTGTTTGGCTTCTTGACGCTGTTCGTCCTGGTCGCGCCGCATCAGTACCACCTCGGCGCATCGGGCACATTCACGATCGGGATCGGGATCACCGCGTACACGTTGGGGATGCGTCACGCGTTCGACGCCGATCACATCTCGGCGATCGACAACACGACGCGGAAGCTGATGAGCGAGGGCAAGCGGCCGCTGAGCGTCGGGTTCTGGTTCTCGCTCGGACACTCGAGCATCGTCTTCGCCCTCGCGTTCCTGATCTCGCTCGGCGTCCGGGCAATCGACGGGCCGGTCAAGAACAGCGGCTCGAGCCTGCACCAGGTGACCGGTTGGATCGGCACGACCGTGTCCGGGTCGTTCCTGTACGTGATCGCCGCGCTCAACATCGTGATCCTGCTGGGGATCCTCAAGGTCTTCCGCGAAATGAAGAGTGGCCACTACGACGAGGCGGCCCTGGAGGAGCAGCTGAACAGCCGCGGCCTGATGAACCGGTTCTTCGGCCGGATGACCAAGGCCGTGACCAAGCCGCAGCAGATGTACCCGATCGGCGTGTTGTTCGGCCTGGGGTTCGACACCGCCACCGAGGTCGCATTGCTGGTGATCGCCGGCAGCGCCGGCGCCGCGGGACTGCCCTGGTACGCGGTTCTGTGCCTGCCGATCCTGTTCGCCGCCGGGATGTCGCTGCTGGACTCCATCGACGGCTCGTTCATGAACTTCGCCTACGGCTGGGCCTTCTCCAAGCCGGTGCGCAAGGTCTTCTACAACATCACCATCACCGGGCTGTCGGTGGCGATCGCGCTGGTGATCGGCACGATCGAGCTCGGAGGACTGCTGGCCCAGCACCTGAGTCTCTCGGGCTCGTTCTGGAACTGGTTCGAGAACATCGACATCAACCTGCTCGGCTTCGTGATCGTCGGCATGTTCGTCGCGACCTGGGCGATCGCGCTGGGGATCTGGCATTTCGGCCGGATCGAGGAGCGCTGGAGCGCGCACCTCGGCGAGACCGAAGCGGGCCGGTAGCCCGCGGCCGGCCTGACCGGCCAGACCGGCTGGCCGGCCTATTCGGTCTGACGTCCGAGCAGGGCTACGAAGCGGCCGATGCGAGCCTGCTCCGAATCGGGGAGCTCGGCCTTGGCCTGCACCAGCAGCGTCATCGGCCCGCGCTCGCGGGCCCAGACCCGGGACGCGTCGCTGAATCCGCCGGCGACCCAGATCAGCGGCAGCGAGCCGGCGAACGCGATCACCGTCCGCTCCTGGATGGCCGGAGACTCCTCCCGGCGCACGATCGAGATCGTCACGAGCTCCAACGCGTGCGCGGCCTGGTTGATCGCCTCAAGGCCGCCGTCGTCGACCAGCATCGCCACCTCGCCCTCCCGGAGCGTCTCGGCGGCCCACCCTTTGGGGGCGCTGGCCAGTGCCGCGGGCGTGCAGACCATCCGGAAGATCGATGTCACCGCCGACAAGCTAATGCACCGGCGCGCCTCCGGTCCGGGTCAGCGCGGATTGTCACCCCCGGCGGGGCCGGGATAGTGTGCGACCCATGGCCAGTTGGGACGACGTGCGTCGGATCGCGCTCGGGCTGCCGGAGACCAGCGAGCGAAGCTCGCGGGACAACGCGCAGTGGAGGGTGCGCGACAAGCTGTTCGTGTGGGAGCGGCCGCTTCGTCCCGCCGACCTTCGCGCGCTCGGCGCCGCGGCGCCCACCGGTCCGATCCTCGGCGTGCGGGTGGAGCATCTGGGCGCCAAGGAGGCGCTGCTGGCCGACGACCCCGAGGTGTTCTTCACCACGCCACACTTCGACGGATATGCGGCGATCCTGGTGCGCTTGGACGAGGTAGCTCTCGATGTGCTCGAGGAGCTGATCATCGAGGCGTGGGTACTGCGTGCCCCCAAGCGAGTCGCCCGGCAATTCATCGACACGCAACTCCCGCCCGAGGTCGGAGATGCCTGAGATCCCCGAGATAGCCCTGACCGACGGATCTCTGCGGATCGACGAGGACGTGTTCGCTTTCGATGCCGTGACCAGCGTGGCCTATGTCAAACACGTCACCCGGGCCAGCGGAGCGATCACGAACCTGCGGCGTCGCTTCGAGATCGAATCGCCCGGGATGCACAGACTCCTGGACCTCGACGGGGCCCGGATCAAGTCCGAGGAGAAGCAGACGGCCTGGGCGAACCTGGTGGCGATCTCGCAGCAGGCGATCGAGCCACGGCTCAGAGCGAAGGCGCTCGAGCGCCTCCGCCGAGGCGAGACTGTCGTGATCGGCCGTCTGGCGCTCAGCCGCAGCGCGTTCGCCTGGCGCGGTCCTCTGCGGCAGAGGGAGTTTCCCTGGTCGGCGCATGGCCGCACGATCTATGCGGTCGGCAGGATCAAGGTGATCGCGCACACCACGCGCGGCAGCGACAAGACCGTGGCCGACCTGGGAACCGAGGTGCCCAACGCCGTGCTGCTGCCCAAGCTGATGGTCGCGTGCGCGAAGGAGTTCGCCGCCGCTCAGCGCGAGCCCCCACACGCGGCCAGCGCGTCCGCGTAGAAGCGCAGGTACGCCCCCCAGTGGGCGTTCCAATAAGCGGAATCGTGTCCCCCCGGCCACACGTGCAGCGGCACCCGCAGCGTGCTCGCCAGTGCCTCGTCGGCGCCGTGAAACGGATCCCGGCTCCCGCCGTCCAGCCACAGCCGGGCATGACCGTAGAGGTTGCGGTTGGCGCGGGCGGCCGCGATCACGTCATGCCGGGCAAAGTCACCGGAGTTGTCGAAGGCACCCGGTGCCGTCTGTCCGGCGCGGGTCCACAGCGCGGCTGAATGGCCGCCGACCGCGCAGAAGCGCCCCGGCGCCAGGCGGGCCAGATCGAAGGCCCCAAAGCCTCCCATCGAGATCCCGCCGATGGCGATCCGCGAGCCGTCGGCGTGGAGCGCCGCGATCGCCTGGGGGATCACCTCGCGCATGACGTAGGTGCCCCACGCCCCCGAGAGGCGATCGTGCCAATAGGAGTGGTCGCTTCCGTTCGGAAAGACGATGTCGGGCGCTCGCCCACCGAGCCGGCGCAGGGCCCGGAACAGCTCGGCCGAGAGCTCGGTGTTCTGGTCGCCGCCACGACCGTGGAGGAAGACCAGCAGCGGCCGGCCCCGACCTCCGCCGATCGGGGTGACCAGCGTCAGCGGGATCAGTCCGTTGACGTACCGGCTGTTGATCGTGAGGTGATGAACCCGAGCCCCGTCGCTGTTCAGCGCGCCCGCCGAGCGAATCACCGTCACCGCGATCAGCAGAAGCGCGAGTATCCCAGCGCCCCGCAACGAGCGCCGCCGGGACCGGTTCACGCTCGGGTTCCGGTACATCGGCCAACGTATACAGGACGATACGATCCGGCCATGCCAGAGCAACTGCATTTCACGGAGTCCGAACGAGCCAACGCGCTGATCGCCTCGGATCCGATGGCCCTTCTCGTCGGCTTCGCCCTCGACCAGCAGGTGAGCGTGCAGAAGGCGTTCGCCGGCCCGCTCGCGCTGCAAGAGCGGCTGGGATCGTTGGATGTCGAAGCAATCGCGAGCGCGGATCTCGAACCGGTGTTCCGGGCCAAGCCGGCTATCCACCGCTTTCCCGGGGCGATGGCCAAGCGCGTCCACGAGCTGGCCGTGCACGTTCGCGACCATTACGACGGAGACGCCGCGAGGGTGTGGACGGACGCCGGTGACACCGAGCAGCTGCGAGACAACCTCGCCGGCCTGCCCGGATTCGGAGAGATGAAGATCAAGGCGCTCGGCGCCGTCCTGGCCAAGCACTTCGGCGTCGCGGCCGCCGATGGTCTCGTCCCCGGCCATCCCACGCTCGGCGACGTCGACTCGCCCGAGGCGCTGGCCGAGTATCAGGCGGCCAAGCGAGTCCACAAGGCCGAGTGGTCGAAGATGAGAGCCGGCAGCTGACCGCGCTCGTGCCGGCGACGACGCAACCGGTGAGCGTGCTCGAGCTGCCGACGCCGCACGGCCCGGCCCGAGCCCATCTGCACCGGGTCCCGGAGGCGCGCGGAGCGCTCGTGCTGGGTCACGGCGCGGGCGGCGGAATCGGTGCCCCCGACCTGGTCGCCGTGACTCGGGCGGCGGTCGCACAAGGGCTGACTGTGGCGCTGGTCGAGCAGCCCTACCGGGTCGCTGGGCGGCGCTCTCCCGCCCCCGCGCGAGCACTCGACGCCGACTTCATCACGGTGACCGATCAGCTGACCGGCAGCGAGCTGGCCGGCCTTCCGCTGGTCACCGGGGGGCGCTCCGCGGGCGCTCGCGTCGCCTGCCGCACGGCCGCGGCGACCGGCGCCGCCGGCGTGCTGTGCCTGGCCTTCCCCCTGATCCCGCCGGGCCGCAGCAAAGGTCCGGAGCCCCGGCCCACCCGCCTGCCCGAACTCGAGGCGGTGACCGTGCCCGTCCTCATCATCCAGGGGACCGGCGATCAGTTCGGCATGCCCCCGGCCGCGGAGACCCGCAGCGTCGTGAAGGTGCCCGGCGACCACAGCCTGCGCAAGGACGCCGGAGCCGTGGCCGAGGCGGCCAGCGTGTGGCTGACGGTGCTGCTGGCCGGCGTTTAGCGACTGAAGCGGGCGACGGGAATCGAACCCGCCCTAGAAGCTTGGAAGGCTTCTGTGCAACCACAACACTTCGCCCGCAGGTATCCGGGGATGGTAACCCGGACGGCGTCTACTCCCCCATCACCTTGATCACCAGGCGCTTGGGCCGACCGCCGTCGAATTCGCAGTAGAAGACGGCCTGCCACGGACCGAGGTCGAGACGTCCTGCGGTAACCGGGACGATCACCTGATGGTGGACGAGCAAGTTCTTCAGATGCGCATCCCCGTTGTCCTCACCGCCGCGATGGTGGCGGTAGTCGCCCGGGTCCGGGAGGAGCGCCTCGGCCACCGCGCCGTTGCGCTCGCTCCAACTCGGCGGCGCGAGCTTATCCAGCCACTCGAGCGCATCGGCCTGAATCCCGGGTTCGTCGTCGTTGATCCACACCCCGGCGGTGATGTGCATCGCCGAGACGAGCGCCATCCCTTCGCTGATCCCTGCCTCGCTGACGGCCGCCGCCACATCCTCGGTGATCCGCACGAACTCCCGCCGCCGCGCGGTCTGGAACGTTCGGTAGACGGTATGCGACTTCATCGCCGACGGAGATCGTATGCCCTCCGCGGAGGACCGGACGCGCGGCCCGGAGCACTAGACTGCGCACCCCACAGGGGAGTAGCTCAATTGGTAGAGCACCGGTCTCCAAAACCGGGGGTTGCAGGTTCGAGTCCTGTCTCCCCTGTGATCCGAACGGAACCTGCGGATGCGGGCGGAGGGACTCGAACCCCCATGAGCTAAGCCCACCGGCACCTAAAGCCGGCGCGTCTGCCAATTTCGCCACGCCCGCGGGAAAGTGCTGCACGCGACAGCGCCAGATTGTATGGTCCGCGCTACATGGCCCAGGAACGGAACCTCCAGCCTGGCTACACGGTCATCTATCCCAACCGGGACAAGGCGGCCAGCAAGGCCACCAAGGCGATCGTCGTACTGATCCTGCTGGTCTCCGTGGTGCTGATGCTGATCGTGACCATCGGCGGGTGGAGCAAGCTGCAGGGGCTCAAGCCGGTCAACTTCGCCTGGTGTCTGGTCTACCTGCTGTTCGCGTTCTACATCGCGCGGTGGGCGCGTGGACTCCTGCCGATCGCCGCGGCGATGGCCGTGCTGCTGCTGATCATCGCGCTGATCGCCGGTTTGGGGGCGTCGGGCACGAGCTGGTTCGACCGCAGCCACACCGGCTTCGCCGATCCGAAACTGCTGTTCGGCGGCAAGGGCCTCACGCCGGACACCCTCGGTTTGTTCACGCTGCTGATCGCCCCGGTGCAGGTTCTGCTGATCATCTTTGCCATGCGCGGCTTCTCCCAGGGCTGGAACGTCGAGGTCGAGGTCCCCGAAGAGGAGGCCGAGCGCCGCCGCCAGGGCAAGTCCCCGAAGTCCTCGCCGCCCGAGCCCGCCGCGGCCTAGCGGACCAACCTCAGTACGGCGGGTGGGACTCGAACCCACAAGTCCTTTCGGACAATGGCTTTTGAGGCCATCGCGTTTACCGATTTCGCCACCGCCGCTCCCGGATTTGCACGGGCGATTGTATGGGTCGGCGGCGAGGCAGCTCAGCCGACCAGGCCCACCAACTCGTCGATCAACCCGGGGGGCGCCACCACGATCCCCCAGGGGTCCTCGTCGCGGGCGGACAATCGCCGGACTTCGAGTCCGGCGCGCTCGCAGATCAGCGCCCCAGCCGCCACGTCCCACTCGTGTACTCCACGTTCGTAATAGGCGTCAACGCGCCCGCATGCACACCAGGCCAGGTCCAGCGCGGCGGCACCGGCCCGTCGCAGGTCGCGGGCCCGGGGCAGAACGCGGGAGACGACCTCGGCCTGGCGGGAGCGCATATCCGCCCCGTAGCCGAAGCCGGTGGCCACCATGGCGCTGTCCAGCTCGACGCGGGTCGAACCCTGGATCGGCGCGCCGACCAGGTCGGACCCGAGCGTCGGTGACCCGGTCCGCGTGGACGCGAAGCACTCGGAGCGGACCGGATCCAGCACCACGCCGGCCACCGTTCCGTGGCGATCCTGGCAGGCCACGCTGACGCCGAAGTGGGGATTGCCGAACAGGAAGTTGACCGTGCCGTCGAGCGGATCCACGACCCAGCGCAGTTCTCCCGCTCCGGTGGCGCCGCCCTCCTCGCCGAGGATCGAGTCGCCGGGGCGACGCGCGGCGAGCACCGAGCGGATCGCCGCTTCGGCCGCCAGATCGGCCTCAGAAACCAGATCGGTGGGGGTGCTCTTGGCCCGCACGCCGTCCTGGCGATGGCCGAACCTCCTCAACAGCTCAGTCGCGGCGGCCGTCGCGGCCTCGTAGGCGATTTCGAGCAGGAGGCGTTCGTCGTCTGCGGTCATCGGCCGTTTCTATCGGATGGTCCGCGTCGGCGAGCGGACGCACTTGCCATGATCAGCCGGTGGACGCCTTGGCGACAGTCTCACGGCTTGCTCGGTCCGACCGACGCGGCGCCGGGAGCGATGCCGAGCTGAGGGCGGCCCGATCGCTGGCCGCTCAGCTGCGGGACGGCGGGAGGGAAGTGGTGATCGAGCCGTTCTGGTGCCGGCCGAACTGGGCGCTGGCCCAGGCCTGGCATGTCGCGCTGGGCCTGGCGGGCAGCCTGGTCTCCGTCCACTCGCCGCGTGTCGGCGGCGCGATGATCCTGGTGGCGTTGCTGTCGCTGATCTCCGATGGCCTGGTCGGGACCTCGCTCGGGCGGCTGCTCACGCCCGAGCGGGCCAGCCAGAACGTTGTCGGCCTGCCCCCGCCTCGAACGCGGGACAAGCGAGTTCGACTGATTCTCACCGCGAACTACGACGCCGGACGGTCCGGGCTTGCCTACCGGGACGGCCTGCGCGCGGTGGTGGCGCCACTTCGCCGTCTGACCGGCGGGCTTGGGCCCGGCTGGATCGGTTGGCTGGCCATCTGCCTCGCGTGGGTGCTGCTGACCGCGATACTCCGCCTCGGGGGCGGGCACGGCACTGTGATCGGCGTGGTCCAGCTGGTGCCGACCGTCGCCCTGGTGCTGGCGCTGACGCTGCTGCTCGAGCTGGCCAGCTCCGACTTCGGTCCGGGCGCCGCCGACAACGCCAGCGGCGTCGCGGCGGCGATCTCGGTCGCGCGGGCGCTCGACGCGGCGCCGCCGACGCAGGCCGCGGTCGAGATCGTGCTCGCCGGCGCCGGCGATGGAGCCGGAATCGGTCTGCGCAAGTACCTACGCGCCCGCCGGGGCGAGCTTAAGAGCGGGAATACGGTCGTGGTCGGGTTCGGGCCGTGCGGCGGCGGAAAGCCGCGCTGGTGGGACAGCGACGGCGCGCTGGTGCCGGTGCGTCACTTCGCCGGGTTGCGCGATCTCTGCCGGCGGATGGCCGCGGAGGATCCCGGACTCGACCTGGCGCCCACCCGCGGTCGAGCCAACTCCCCGGCGCTACGGGCCCGACTGGCCCGCCTGCCGTCGATCGCGATCGGCTGCCTGGATCAGCGTGGGCTCGTGGCCAACTCCCATCAGTCCACCGACACCGTCGACTCCCTCCAGAAAGCCTCGCTCGACGGGATCGTCGAGATCGGGCTGCTGCTGACCGACGCGATCGACGGCTACCTCGCGCGGATGCCCGCGCCCAGGCGGGGTTTGGCCACCGACTCGGTGCCCGCTTAGCGATCGGAGCCGAGGCCTGACGGGCCGCCTGCGGTTTGCGCTCAAGCAGAGTGCCAGTCGACCGGCCCCGCGGCCAGGACGTGGCTTCCCAGCGGACGGCCGAGGGCTTCCTGCGCGGCCCGGGCCGCCTCGATCAGCCGCTCGAGGTCGACCCCGGTCTCGATCCCCATCTCGTGGAGCATCGAGACCACGTCCTCGGTGGCCACGTTGCCGGTTGCGCCGTCGGCGAACGGGCAGCCCCCGAGCTCGCCGAAGCTCGCCTCAAAGCTCTGCACCCCCGCCTCCAGTGCGGCCAGCACGTTGGCCAGGCCCTGTCCGCGCGTGTTGTGGAAGTGGGCGGTCAGCTCGACGCCGGGCAGCGCCGGACGCGCCTGACCGAAGAACTCACTGACCTGGCGGGGATTGGCCATCCCTGTGGTGTCGCCGAAGGCGATCTCGGCGGCGCCCGCCTGCACCAGCGCTTGCGCCAGCTCGAGGACGCGGGCCACCGGCACGTGACCCTCGTACGGTGACCCGAACGAGGTCGAGATCACGCCCTCGCAGCGCAGGCCCTCGGCGTGCGCCAGTGCGAAGGTCCGCTCGAGCTCGGCCAGCGACTCGGCCACGGGACGCCCGAGGTTGGTCTGGTTGTGCGCTTCGGAGGCCGACAGGAACCCGTTGATCTCCTGAAACCGCTCACGGTGGACGAGCGCCCGCTCCAGCCCGCGGATGTTCGGGATCAGCACGCTGACGGCGACGTCGTCGGGCAGCCGCGCCGCCTCCAGCACCTGCTCTGCATCCGCCAGTTGCGGAATCCGGTCGGCCCGAACGAAGCTGGTCAGCTCGATCCGCTTCAGGCCGCTGGCGCCCAGGAGCTCGATCAGCCGCAGCTTGAGCTCGGTCGGCAGTACCTCGGGCTCGTTCTGGAAGCCGTCCCGCGGTCCGACCTCGCGGACCCGAACGCTGGCGGGAAGCTGGGCCATGACCTACTTATAGATGACGCGCTGTCCAAGCAACTGCGTCACCGTCACGAACTGATATCCCCGGCTGCGCAACGTGGCGATCTCCCCGGGCAGCGCGGCGAGCGTCTGCGAGCGGTCGCCGCCACCGTCGTGCTGGATCACGATCGCCCCGTTGTGGGCGTTGGCCACGACGTTGTTGTAGATCGCACCCGCTCCCGGCCGCGCCCAGTCACGCGGGTCGATGTCCCACTGAATCGTCGTGAACCCCATCGAGCGCGCCAGCGATATCAGCCCGGGGCCGACCGCGCCGCCGGGGGCGCGGAACAGGCACGGGGTGAAGCCATGCGTGGCCTGCCGGATCCCGGCGGCGGCGGCGGCGATCTGGCCGCGCGCGAAGGCACCGCCGCCCGCGACGTTGGCGTGGTTCTCGGTGTGGTCCCCGATCATGTCGCCATCGGCCAGCATCCTCCGGTCCACCGAGCCGTACTGACCCTCCTGCTGACCGATCTGGAAGAACGTGGCGTGGACGTGCTCGCGCTCGAGGATGTCGAGGAACTGCGGCGTGTCATACCAGGGCCCGTCGTCAAACGTCAGCGCGATCTGGCGGACCCCGGCCGGCCCGTTGTTTACGAACGCCGGCCCGCTCGGCACACAGCCCACCGGGACCGGCGTGTGCAGCTTGGCCAGCGCCGGGCGCCGTGGGAACACCGAGGTGCAGCCGAGCTTGCCTCCGCTCGGGCTACAGCCTGGGGCGCGCAGCGTGCTCAGCACCTGCCAGCGAAAACGGCCGTACGATGCGCCGATCGCCGCGGGCAGGAAGCTCGCGGTCAGCCCGCTGGCGCCGACACGCGAGACGGAGGCGGCGATCCGCTGCCCGCGTCCCCGCCCCCGCGCGGTCACATGGTGGTAGACGAGCAGCGCGGAGCGGCCGCCGGGCGCAACGCAGGCCACCCCAGAGACGGTGGAGTTGGCCGCCCGCTCGATCAGCAGGCACAGGGTCCGCCTGGCCCGCTCCAAGCGCGTGGCGGTGAAGCGATGGTCGAGCTTGACGGTCCAGGTGACCTGCTGCCCGTTCTGGGTCAGGGATGCCGAGCGCACGCCGAACGGCGCCGGTGGATGCGGACGCGCCCCGGCGCCCGGCAGGCCGAACCCTCCGACCCCGACGAGCAGGACACAGGACACGCCGAGGGCAACGCGAGCGCATCGTGAAGGCATCGTCAGGTGCACCTTAGTGGTCGAGGAGGACCGAATGCCGTGGCCCCTCCTACACTCCGCCTCGGTGGCACGAGGCGTCTGGATCCTGACCGGTGGGTCCGCTTGAGCGGGCCCGTCGTCGTCCTCGCCGGCGGCACCGGCGGGGCCAAGCTCGCCAGGGGAATGCTTGACGTCGTCGGTCCTGAGCAGCTCGTCGTGATCGCCAACACCGGTGACGACATCGAGATCTACGGCGCCTACGTCTCGCCCGACCCCGACCTCGTGACGTTCACCCTGGCCGACCGGATCGACGAGCGGGGCTGGGGCCTGGCCCGCGACAGCTTCAACGTGATGGCCGGCCTGCGCGAGATCGGAGTCGACGTGTGGTTCAACCTCGGCGATCGCGATCTGGCCATCGGGATCGAGCGCGCCAGGGCGCTCGCCGCGGGCGCTCGCCTGACCGAGACGCTCTCGGCGCTCACCGGCGCCCTAGGCGTCGGCGCCCGCGTGCTGCCGATGAGCGACCTGCCGGTCCGCACCCGGGTGATGGCGGGCGAGCGCTGGCTCCCGTTTCAGGAGTTCATGATCAGGACGGGCGCGCGCGGTCCCGTCCAGGACGTCGACTTCCGCGGCGCGCGGACGGCCACGGCCTCGCCGCAGGTGCTGGAGGCGATCGCCACCGCGCGGGCGATCGTGATCGGGCCGTCGAACCCGCTGATCTCGATCGGGCCGATGCTGGCGCTCCCGGACCTGCGGCGGGCGCTGGCCCGCCGCAGCTGCCCGCTGGTCGCGGTCAGCCCGCTGCACCGCGGCGAGGTGCTGAAGGGCCCAACGGCCGCCTTCATGCAGTGGGCGGGCCACGAGCTCAGCAGCGACGGCGTCGCGGCCGTCTACGCCGGATTGCTCGACGGGCTCGTGGCCGATGAGCGAACCGACGCCACGGTGGTGCTGGAGACGGACGTCCTGATGGACGGACCCGATGCGCGTCGCCGGCTGGCCGAGGAGACGCTCCGCTTCGCGCTCACGCTCCGATAGCGGGTAGCGTTGCCGCCAATGTCCACGCTGGCGATTCTCCCGATCAAGAGCTTCTCCGAGGCCAAGCAGCGCCTGGCCGAGGAGCTGACTCCCGGGCCACGACGCGCCCTCGCCGAAGCGATGTTCTCCGACGTCCTGATCGCCTTGCGCCGGGCCGCTTCGATCGACGCGATCCTCGTGGTCAGCGGCGACCATGGCGCGCAGCGAATCGCCGGCGGTCACGGCGCCACCGTGCTCGAGGACGAAACGATCGGTCACAGCGAGGCCGCGCTACTCGGGATCGCCCAGGCGCTCGAGTCGAACGCCGACCGCGTCCTGCTGGTGCCCGGGGACTGCCCGCTGCTCGACCCGGGGGACGTCGACGAGCTGATCGCCCGGCCCGCCCCACAACGATCGGCGGTGATCGTGCCCGACCGTCACGGCAGCGGCACCAACGCGCTGCTGCTGACCCCGCCGGACGCGCTGACGCCCTCGTTCGGACCGGACAGTCGTGCGCGGCACGTGGCCAATGCCCTGGCCCAGGGCAGCACGCCAGAGGTGGTCGAGGTGCCGTCGCTGGCGCTCGACGTGGACACGCCCGAGGACCTCGCCGCGCTGCGGATCGCGCTGGCCGCGAGTCACGGCGGAGCGGCCCACACCCGCGGGATGCTGAACCAGCTCACGCGAAGCCAGATCTAAGCGCGGTGATCTCGGCCTTTCCAGTGCCGGGCTTGCCCGAGATCGAAGCCGGCGACGACCTGCCGGGGCTGATCGTGCGGGCGCTGCGAGATGCCGGGCGCGCTCCCGTCCTGGACGACGGGGACGTGGTCGTGATCGCCCACAAGGTGGTCTCCAAGGCCGAGGGATGCTCCCGTCGTCTGCGCGATGTCGAGCCGGGAGCCGAGGCGATCGCGCTCGGTCACGAGCAGGACAAGGATCCGAGGCTCGTGCAGGTCGTGCTCGACGAGTCCCACGCGGTGATCCGGGCCACGCGCGGAGTGATCATCACCGTGACCCATCACGGGTTCGTCTGCGCCAACGCCGGAGTCGACGCCTCCAACGTGCCCGGGGAGGACACGGTGCTGACGCTGCCACGCGACCCGGATGCCTCTGCCCGATCGCTGCGCTCGCGGCTGCTCGCGCTGACCGGCGCCCTCGCCGCGGTGGTGATCACCGACTCGTTCGGGCGCGCGTGGCGGGTAGGCCAATGCGACGTGGCGATCGGCTGCTCCGGACTGGCGCCGGTGGAGGACTGGCGGGGGCGGCCAGACTACGCGGGTCGCGAGATGCACGCGACGCTGATCGCGGTGGCCGATCAGCTCGCGGCGGTCGCCGATCTCGCCCGGGCCAAGGATGCCGGTCAACCGGTCGTGGTGGTCCGTGGCGCCGGCCGGCATGTCGCCGCCGCGGATGGGCCGGGAGCGGCCGCGCTGATCCGGGCCGAGTCAGACGACCTGTTCCGGTAGCGGTGCCGCTGCATCGCGCCGGGCCGCGACCCTGCGCCGCGGTCGCGTCGCGGTGACCAGCGCGGCGAGCACTACCAGCACGCCGATCAGTTGGAGCCCGCTCGGCGACTCCCCAAAGATCATCGCGCCAAGGGCGACCGACCCGATCGGCTGGACGGTCAGCAGCAAGGAGGTGAGCGCCGCCGGCAGCCGGGGCAGCGAGGCGGTGATCAGCAGCCAGCCGAGCACCTGCGAGGTCAGCGCGAGCGTGACCAGCCAGGCGGCGCCCGGTAGCTTCGGCACCAGATGGGCGTCGCCGATGACCAGGCCGGCGAGCACGCACAGCACTGCGGCGGCGGCCGTGGCATCGAACAACGGGCCGGATGGCCGGCGCAGGTCGGAGCCGCCGTGGCGCAGCAGCAGGAGGAAGCCGACGTAGGCGATGCCGGCGCCGAGACCGAAGATGGCGCCGCGCGTCGGGTTTCGTCCATACGCTCCGTGCTCCAGCGCGCCCGAGATCAGCAGCACGCCGACCAGGGCGATCGGCAGCGCGGCGAGCACGCGGCGGCCCGGGACTTCCCCCAGCAAGGCCCACGCGACCAGCGGCACCAGCACCACCTGCACGTTGGCCAGCACCGTGGCCAGCCCGGCGCCCACGTCGCCGATCGAGTGGTGCCAGAGGATCAGGTCGACGGAGAAGAACACCCCGGCGAGGAGGGCGGGACGGCGCTCGCGCCACGATCGCGACCCCAGTCGCCGGTCCTCGCGCAGCGCCAGCAGGCCGAGCACGGGCAGCGCGTAGGCGCAGCGGAAGATTGCGGCGGTAGACGGCGAGGCGTGGCTGAGGCGGACCAGGATGCTCGAGAAGGCGATCGCCACCGCGCCCAGCACCGCGCAGACGCGAGCATTGCGTTCGACCTCGAGCAGCCGCTCCACTCAGTCGAGGTTAGGTGCCTGGAGGCTGACTCGGAGCGCCGACGGCGTGGAACCCGCCATCCACGTGCAGGATCTCCCCGCTGATCGCCTGCGCGTAGTCCGAGAGCAGAAAGCAGATCGCCCGCGCCACCGGGACGGGATCGGAGACGTCCCAGCCGAGCGGGGCTTGGGCGCGCCACAGCTCGGCCAGCTGCTCGAACCCCGGAATCCCGCGGGCCGCCACCGTGCCGAGCGGGCCGGCGCTGACCAGATTGACCCGGATCCCGGCGGGACCGAGGTCGCGGGCGAGATAGCGGGAGACCGACTCCAGCGCCGCCTTGGCCACGCCCATCCAGTCGTAGATCGGCCAGGCCACGCTGGCGTCGAAGTCGAGCCCGACGATGCTCGAGCCGCGCTCCATCAGCGGCGCGAGCGCTGCCCCGAGCGCCTTCAGCGAGAACGCGCTGGTCTGGAACGCCTGCATCGCGCTCTCGGCCGGGGCGGTCATGAACTTCCCGCCCAGCGCATCCTCGGGGGCGAAGGCGATCGCGTGCAGGGCGCCGTCCACGCCGCCCCAGCGCTCACGCAGCGACTCGGTCAAAGCGTCGAGATCTTCGGTCTTGTTGACGTCCAGCTCGAGCACCTCGGCAGGCTCGGGCAGCCGCTGCGCCGCGCGCTCGGTCATCCGCCGCACCCGGCCGAAGCTGGTCAACAGCACCTCCGCGCCCTCCTTCTGCGCCTGCTCGGCGGCATGAAAGCCGATCGAGTCCTTCGTGATCACGCCGGTGATCAGCAACCGCTTTCCCTTGAGGATCAACCTTCCCGGCCTCCGGCGAGGGTGCGCAGCGCTCCGGCCAGCCGCGCCCGCGTCTCCCCAGGCTCGACGATCTCGTCCACGAAGCCGGCGGCTGCCGCCGCGTCCGCACGCAGGTGCTCGAGCGCGTAGGCGTCGGCCAGCCGGCCGCGCTCGGCCTCGGGGTCACCGGCCAGGCGCAGCTCCCGGCGATGCACGAAACCGACGGCGGCCCGAGCGCTCATGATCCCCAGCTCCGCGTCGGGCCAGGCCAGCACGAGATCGGCGCCGAGATCGCGCGAGTTCATCGTGATGTAGGCACCGCCGTAGGACTTGCGCAGAACGACGGTGAGCTTCGGGACGCGCGCCGAGGCGAACGCCCGGACCAGCGACGCCCCGTGCCTGATCACGCCGGCCCGCTCCTGGCGGCTGCCGGGCATGAACCCCGGTGTGTCGACCACCACGATCAGCGGCAGCCCGAACGAGTTGCAGAAGCCGACGAACCGGGCCGCTTTCTCCGACCCTTCGGCGTCGAGCACACCGCCCAGGTGATGGGGCTGGTTGGCCACGATTCCGACGGGCCGGCCGTCGATCCGGGCCAGCGCGGTGACGAGGTTCCTGGCCCATCGCGGCGAGAGCTCGAGCAGAGACTCGGCGTCGATCATGCCCTCGAGCGCGGCTCGCACGTCGTAGGCGCGGCGCGGCTCGCCGGGCACGGCTGAGCCCGGGTTGGCCAGCGCCGGCTCCCGAGGCAGCGCTCGCGGCACCGGATCGCCCGCGGCGGAGGGCAGATATCCGAGCAGCTCACGCATCCGGCGGGCGGCGCTCAGCTCGTCGGGCTCGACCAGCTGGCAGACCCCGTTGCGATCGTGTACGCGCGGACCGCCGAGCGCCGCGGCATCGATCTCCTCGCCCAGCGCATCGCGCACGACGCCGGGTCCGGTGAGGAACATCGCGGCGTCCTCGGTCATCACGACCAGGTCGGTCAGCGCCGGCGAGTAGGCGCCGCCCCCGGCCGAGGCACCGGAGACGACGGACAGTTGGGGCACCACCCCGGTCAGGGCGACGGTCTGCCGGAAGATCCGGCCGTAGCCGGCCAGCGCGGCGGTCCCCTCCTGCATCCGGGCCCCGCCGGACTCGACGAACGCCACCACGGGAATCCGAGCCCGCTCCGCGGTCTGGAGCACGCGCACGATGGTGTCGGCGTGGCGCTCGCCGAGGGAGCCGCCGAAATACCGGCCGTCCTGGGCGTAGCAGGCGATCGGCCGTCCGGCCACCAATCCGGTGGCGCCGACCACCCCGTCGCCCTCGGCCGGCGCCGTACCCTCCCGCGCCGAGGCCACCCGCGAGCGCACCACCTGGACGGTGCCCTCGTCGCACAGCGCGTGCAGGCGCTCGAGCGGATCGAGCCGCCGCGCGGGCACACGCAGGACGGTGGCACTCACTACGCCACTCCCCGCAGCACCAGCGAGACGTTGTGCCCGCCGAACGCGAATGAGTTCGAGATCGCCACCGGGGGTCCGCCGTCCGCCGCGACCAAGGCCCGGGACTCGCCGGGGACATAGTCCAGATCGAGCGCCGGGTCGGGCACCTCGTAGCCGAGCGTGGGAGGGATCACGCCGGAGCGCAACACCTCGACTGTGGCCACCGCCTCCACCGCGCCGGCGGCGCCGAGCAGGTGCCCGATCGTCGACTTGGTCGAGGAGATCGGGATCTGATGCGCTCGCTCCTCGCCGAGGGCCAGCTTCAGCGCGTTGGTCTCGGCGGCATCGTTGAGCTGGGTCGAGGTGCCGTGCGCGTTGACGTAGCTGACGTCCGCAGGTGTGGCTCCGGCGTCGGTCAGGGCCAGCGAGATCGCCCGAGAGGCGGGCGCGCCGGTGGGCTCCGGCGCGGTCAGGTGATGGGCGTCGGAGGTTGACCCGTATCCGGCCAGCTCCCCGAGGATCCGGGCGCCGCGGGCCACGGCTGCCTCTTTCTCCTCCAGCACGAGAATCCCTGCCCCCTCGCCCATCACGAAGCCGTCTCGGCGAGCGTCGAACGGGCGCGAGGTCCCGGTCGGCGACAGCGCTTGCATGGCGTTGAAGCAGGCGAAGCCGAACTCGGTCAGGGTCGCCTCCGAGCCTCCGGCCACCACCGCATCGGCATCGCCGTACTGGATCATCCGCAGGGCGGAACCCAGGGCGTGCCCCCCGCCCGAGCAGGCTGAGACGACGCCGTACATCTGTCCCTGTAGCCCATGCTTCATCGAGACCGCGGCCGCGGCGGCGTTCGGCATGTAGCCGGGCACCCCCAGCGGCGAGACCCGATCGGCGCCGCGCTGGCGCATCGCGTCGTGGTTGACCTCGACCGTCGAGATCCCGCCGATCCCGGTGGCGACGATGCAACCGATGCGCATCGGGTCATAGGGCAGACCGCCTTCCCACCCGGCCTGCGCGACCGCTTCGTCGGCGGCCACCAGCGCCAGTTGCGAGAAGCGGTCCAGACGGCGCGCCTCCTTGATCGACAGGAACTCCTTGGGGTCGAAGTCCCGGCAGGCGCCGGCCCCGTCCTCGATCCCGAGCTCTCCGGCTGCCCAGCGTTCGTGCAGCGTGCTCGCGCCGACGCCGAGCGGGCTGACCGCGCCGATCCCGGTGATGACGACTGATCGCTTCACAGGCTCCACGTTCGGTCAGCCGGCTCTTTCCACGATCAGATCCACGGCATCGCCGACCGTCTTGAGCTCCTTCATGTCCTCGCCCTTGAGCACGACGCCGTACTCGTCCTCGACGATCTGCGCGAGCTCGACCAGGTCCAGCGAGTCGATGTCGAGCTCCTCGAACGTCGCCTGGCGGTTGATCTGACTGGCATCCGGACCAAAGCTGGCCAGCGCCTCGGAGACGCGTGCCTCGACCTGCTCGGTGGTGACTGTGGCCATTGTCTACTGCTCCTTTTTCTCGAGATGGGATAAGTGGCTCATGCGGCCAGACCGCCGTCCACGCTCAGGACCGCGCCGGTCACGTAGCTCGCCTCATCGGAGACGAGAAATCGTACGCAGGCGGCGACTTCGTCCGGGGTGCCGGCCCGGCGAGCCGGGACCGCCGACAGCAGCTCCTGGGAGACGCCGACTGTCATGTCGGTGTCGATCCACCCCGGGGCCACCGCGTTGATCGTGATCCCGCGCCGGGCCACCTCGATCGCCGCCGTCTTGGTCAGCGCGATCAGCCCCGCCTTGGCGGCCGCGTAGTTGGCCTGGCCGGCGTTGGCGCGGAGCCCCACGACCGAGGAGATGTTGACGATCCGCCCTGAGCGCGCCCGCATCATCGGCTTCAGCGCCCGGCGCGTGAAGCGGAACGCGGCGGAAAGGTCGGTGTCGATCACCGCTGCCCATTCGTCGTCGCCGAGCGAGGGGGTGAGGTTGTCGCGGCTGATCCCGGCGTTGTTGACCAGCGCGAGCACCGGCGCCTCGAACGCCGCCTCGAGCTCGGAGAACAAGCGATCGGGCGCCTCGGGCGCCACCACGTCGCCGGCCAGGGCGACGGCGCGTCCGCCGGCCTGCTCGATCTCAGCCACCACGCGCTCGGCGCTGTCGCGGTCGGCGCGGTAGTTGACCCCGACCGGCCAGCCGTCGGCGGCCAGCGCTCGCGCGATCGCCGCCCCGATCCCGCGCGAGGCGCCGGTGACCAGCGCACACCCTTTGCGGCTCGAGTCAGGCACCGATTGCGCCCCCACCCCATTCGACGACGCCGCCGCCCCAGGTGAAGCCGGCGCCGAAAGCGCTCACCAAGACCCGCGAGCCGAAGCGCAGCCGCCCGTCCCGCTCGGCCACAGCCAGCGCGACCGGCAGGGTCGCGGCGGAGGCGTTGCCGAGGGTCTCGATGCAATCGACGACCCGGTCGTGCGGCAGTCCAAGCCGCTCGCCGAGCGCGCGGGTGATCCGGGCGTTGGCCTGGTGGTAGACGAACAGGTCAACGTCCTCGAGGCCCAGTCCGGCTCGGGCCACCGCCTGCAGCGTGACCTCGCTCATCCGCGATACCGCGTTGCGGAACACCTCGGGGCCGTCCATCCGGATCCTCCGCTCGGCGTGCGAGGCCGTGATCGTCTCGGCGTGCGAGCCGTCGCAGCCGAGCACGACCGGGCCTATCGCCCCCGAGCCGAGATCCGCCCGGCCAAGCAGGACCGCCCCCGCCGCGTCGGCGAACAGCGGCGCGGTCCGCTTGTCGTCGTAGTCGGTTATCCGGGTGATGAAGTCGGCGCCGATCAGCAGCACCAGTTCGGAGCGCGAGCTCTCGATCTGCCCCGCGCCGAGCGCGAGCCCGGATAGGAAGGCCGTGCACGCAGCGCCGACGTCGAAGGCTCCGGCGTGCTCGGCACCGATCGCGTGGGCCACCTGAGGGGCGGTGTTCGGGGTCAGCTCATCGGGGGTCATCGTGGCCACGATCACCAGGTCGATCTCCGACCCGGCCACCCCGGCCCGGGCCAGCGCCGCCGCGCCGGCGCGGATCGCGTAGTCGGTCAGGCGTTCGTGGGCGCCCGCCCGGCGGCGCTCGCGGATGCCGGTCCGCGACAGGATCCAGTCCTCGCTCAGCCCGAGCTGAGAAGCCAGATCGGCGCTGGTCAGACGACCCGGCGGCAGCGCGGTCGACACCGAGAGGATCGCCGCCGTCCGCTGCGTCGCGCTGGGCGCGATCACCGGTGCCAGGGTGCTCTCAAGCACTGACCAGCTCCACGTCGCGCAGCGTTCGCTTGGCCAACCCCGTGAGCACCCGTCCGGGCCCGACCTCGACGAAGCGCTCGGCGCCCGCCTCGTGCATGGCCACCATCGTCTCCCGCCAGCGGACGGGCATGGTCAGGGCCTGGGCGAGGCGGAGACGGACGTCGTCGAATGGCTCGGCGGTGACGGCCGAGAACACCGTGGCCCGCGGCGCCGCGAACTCGACCTCGGCCAGCGCGGCCTCGAACTCGGGCACTGCCGACGCCATCATCGGCGAATGGAAGGCGCCGGTGACCGGCAGCTCTCGCGCGCGCAGGCCCAGCTCCTCCGCGGACTCGGCGGCGGCGGGAAGCGACGCGCGGGCGCCGGAGAGCACCACCTGCTGGGGGGAGTTGTCGTTGGCCACCGCCAGGCCGTGGGCGGCGGCCAGATCGCCGGCTTGGTCCGCCGCCCCGCGCCCGAGCAGGGCGAGCATCCCGCCGTCCCCGGCGCGCTCGCCCGCCTGCTGCATGAGGAGCCCGCGGAGCGCCACAAGGGCGAGCCCGTCACGCTCGGTCAACGCGCCCGCCGCCACCAGCGCCGCCAGCTCGCCCAGGGAGTGCCCGGCCATCAGGGCTGCCTCCGGCGATTCGAGCGCCGAGAAGCCGGCCAGACTGGCGCAGAAGATCGCCGGCTGGGCGAAGCCGGTGCCCTCGTCGACGCGCAGGAACGGATCCTCGCCGACGACCTCGCAGGCCAGCGCCAGCAGGTCAGGCCGGGTGCGCTGCACCTCGTCTCGCATAGCGGGGGTCTGGCTCCCCTGGCCGGGGAAGACAATCGCGGTGGTCGGCATGCGAATCAACCTACGCGCCGACCAGGACACGGGTACAGGGCGTTCGAGGTCTTCCCCCCGTTCGGGGGGACCCCGCCGCCTGTACGCTTGGGTACGTGATCAGCAGCGCGACCGCCGGCGGGGGCCGTTGACCTCAGGCTCGTTTCCCGCCCAGCCTCTGGACCGCCTCCCCAGCGGACGACACCGGCTGAGTCGCGCGGCGGTCAAGCAGTCTCAGCGAGGGCGGCTGCTCTACGCGATCGCTCAGGTCGTGGCCGAGCGTGGCTACGCCGCCGCCACCGTGGCCGACATCGTCGATCGGGCCAGTGTGTCGCGCAGCACGTTCTACGAGCAGTTCCCCGACAAGGAGGCCTGCTTCATCGCCGCCTTCGACTTCGGGGTCGAATTCGTGCTCGGGCAGATGCAGCAGGCCTGGGAGGCGCTCGAGTCAGGGGACGATTGGCGCGCACACGTCCGCTCGGATCTGAGCACCTACCTCGCGGTGCTGGCCAGCGAGCCCGCCTTCGCGCGGGCGCTGACGGTCGAGGTACTCGCCGCGGGCCCGATGGCCCTGGCCCGCCGGGCCGAGATCCTCACCCTGTTCAGCGAGCGCACCCGGCGCATCCACGAGCGCGCGCGCCGCCTGGATCCCTCGCTTCCCGAACTGCCCGCCGCCGCGTTCGAGCTGCATTCCGGGGGCGTCGATGAGCTGATCCGCAGCCGGGTGCTGGAGGGCGGGATCGACCGGCTCGCCGACCTGGCCGAGCCGCTCACCACCGCCACGCTGATGCTGTTCGGAGACGGGCGCTAGACCGGCAGGTCGTAGACCCGCCGGGCGCTAGACCGGCAGGTCATAGACCCGGAAGCGCTTGACGATCCGCCCGCCCATCGCCTCCATCGCCCGGTTCATCGACTTGTTGGTCTCCAGGATCCAGCCCATCTCGCCCTGGTTGCGTGGAGTGCGCTCGGCCACGTCGAAGTGCTCGACGTACAGCGCCGCGGCCGCGCCGGTGTGCTGATACTCGGGCAGGACGCCGAGGAACCCGACCCGTACCCGGTCGATGATCTTTCCCCGATTGAGGTAATGCCACCAGCCGAGCGGGAGCAGCCGGCCGTTCATCTTGCGCAGCACCTGGTTCATGTCGGGAACGGTGATGGCCATGGCCACGGTCTCCCCGCCGATCTCCGCCGCCATGAACCAGTCCCGGTCGTAGACCAGCTGCAGGTCGATCGCGTAGGCGTCCAGGTCCTCTTTGGAGTACGGGACGAAGCCCCAGTTGCGCGACCACGCGGCGTTGTAGACTTTGGCGAAGTCGTCGAGCTCGGCGCGCAGGTGCCGCCGCGACATCTTCCGCAGCGTGAGCCCGTGCTTGGTCCGCGCGCGCTCGGCCAGCTTCGGCAGGATCGGCAGCATCCTCGAGCGATCCGCGATGTGGAGGTGCCACATGAACAGGTCCATGGCCTTGGTCAGCCCGGCCGCCTCGCACCGCTGGTGGTAGTAAGGCGGGTGCCAGGGCTGCTTGATCATCGGGGCAAGCTCGAAGCCCTCGATCAGGACCCCGCTCTCGTCGTTCATCTGGAAGTCCATCGGGCCGATGATCCGATCGCAGCCGCGCTGGCGCAGCCACGCCCCCGCGGCGGCGAGGAGCGCGTCGAGCACCTCGGCGTCGTCCTCGAACTCGAGAAAGCCGAACATCCCCCACCGACTGTCGTGGAACTGGTTGAACGCCCGATCGATCTGGGCGGTGATCCGGCCCACCACCTGCTCGCCCCGGCGGGCGAGGAAGTACTCCGCCTCTCCGTGCTTGAAGTAGGCGTTCAGCTTGCGGCTGAGGAACAGGTAGCGCTCGAGCTTGAGCGGCGTCACCCAGGGCGTCCCGACGTGCAGGCGAAACGGCAATCCGACGAAGGCCCGCAGGTCGCGTGGCCCGCGGACGGCCCTGACATGCACTGACACGCGCGGCAGTGTTCCACAGAGGCCGGTACCGTGGCCGGATGAGCCTTCCCCAGCCCACCCCATCCTCGGCCGCACTGGTCACCGGCGCCTCGGCCGGGATCGGCGCGTCCGTGACGCGCGAACTCGCCGCTCGAGGACACAATGTCATCCTGGTCGCCCGGCGCAAGGATCGCCTCCAGACCCTGGCTGCCGAGCTGGCGAGCGACCACGGCGTGCGCGCCGAGACGATCGCCTGCGATCTGTCGAAACCGGCGTCACGCGGGCGCCTGCCCGGCCGGGTGGCGAAGCTCGGGCTCGACGTGGAGATCCTGATCAACAACGCCGGATTCGCCACCAACGGACCGTTCCACGAGTCGGATCCGGAGCGAGAGATCGACCAGGTCAGGGTGCTGGTCGAGACGCCGGTGGCGCTGATTCTGGCCTTCCTGCCCGGCATGGTGGAACGCAACCGGGGGGCGATCCTCAACGTCGCCTCCACCGCCGGCATGCAGCCACTCCCCTACTCGGCCGGATACTCGGCAGCCAAGGCCTACGTCAAGACGTTGTCGGAGGCCCTGCACGCCGAGTACAAGGGCAAGGGCATTACCGTCAGCGCGCTCTGCCCAGGGCCTGTCAGCACCGATTTCTGGGAGATCTCCGGGTGGTCGGTGGCCGGGGACAGCTTCGAGAGCGCCGTGCCCCGGCCGGCCTGGATCACGCCGCAGCAGGCCGCGCGCGAGGGGATTGACGGCCTCGACGCGGGGCACCGGGTGATCGTCCCGGGCCTCCAGGTCCGAACGGCGATGCGCGCCGCCCAGTACATCCCCCATGCGATCAAGCTCCCGCTGATGGAGCGGGTCATGCGGCGCAAATGAGCGAGCTGCTTCCCCGCCCGCTCCGGCTGCTGATCGGCGCCACCAGCGCCGGTGTGAGCGAGCAGCGCCTGCGTAAGGCGGTGTCCGGCCGGGTCGTGCTGGTCACCGGCGCGTCGTCCGGCGTCGGGCGAGCGACGGCGCTCCGGCTCGGCTCCGCGGGCGCCAAGGTGCTGCTGGTTGCGCGGAGAACCGAGCTGCTCGAACAGGTCCGCGACGAGATCGTCGGCGCCGGATCCGAGGCGTTCGTCCATCCGTGCGACTTGGCCGACACCGAGCAGGCGGGCGCGCTGGCCGACGCCGTGCTCGAGCAGCATGGCCGCGTCGACGTGGTCGTGTCCAACGCCGGCGTCTCGCTCCGGCGTTGGATCTCGGAATCGTATGACCGCTTCCACGACTTCGAGCGCACGATCAACGTGAACTACCTCGGACCGGTGAGGTTGCTGCTGGGCCTGATCCCGTCCATGCGCGAGCGCGGCAGCGGCCAGATCGTCAACGTGTCCACGGTCGGCGTCGACATCCCCCCGCTGCGCTGGAGCGCCTACATCGCGTCGAAGTCGGCGTTCGAGGCGTGGCTCGGCGGCGTGGCGCCCGAGATCCGCGCCGACGGAGTCGCCGTGACCTCGATTCACCTCCAGCTCGTGCGCTCGCCGATGCTCGGCCCGTTTCGGATCTGGAGCCGCGTCCCCGGAATGAGCACCGAGGAGGCGGCCGGGATCATCGCTCGGGCGATCGTCCAGCGGCCGCGCACGATCTCGCCCGCCTGGGCTCGGGCCGCAGGGCCGTTCACCCGACTGGCCCAGGCCCCCGTCGAGGCCGCGCTGGCGCGTTACTCCCGCGGGACCAATCCCGAGAGCCGACGCCACGCGAACGCCAAGGCCGCCGCCGCTCCCCCGGCCGGCCCGGCTAGGCCCGCACCGCCCGCCCGGGCCGCGCAGGCCCTCAGGCTGGCCGAGGAGGCTTTCGGCGGAATCACCACGATTGCCGCGACCCGAGCCGTCCGGCCGATCCGGCCGGATCGCCTGGCCCGCGCCCTGCTCGCGCAACGGCGCTACGGGATCACCCCGGCCTTCGTGGCGGCCGCCGGCGCCGAGCTCTACGGCGAGCGGGCCGCGGTGATCGACGAGTTCGGTTCCCTCAGCTTCGCCCAGCTCGACCGCGACGTCCGCGCTCTGGCCGGGGCGATGCACCATCATTTCGACCTTGGGTCTGGGCAGCGCGTGGCGATCATGGTCCGCAACCACCGAGGCTTTGTCCAGGCCGCCGCCGCGGCCACCCGCCTCGGCTGCGATCTCGTTCCGCTGAACACGGACTTCGCCGGTCCGCAGCTCGGCGACGTGCTCGCCCGCGAGGGCGCACGGGCGGCGATCTACGACGCCGAGTTCGAGCCCGTGTTCGACTCCGCGCAGTTCGACGGCACGCGGATCCTCGCGCTGGGAGAGGAGGGGGTGAGCCGCCCGACGATCGAGGGACTGATCGCCCTCGCCGCGGGCGAGGCCCCGGCGCCTCAAGCGCCCGGTCGGACGGTGATGCTGACATCCGGCACCACGGGCACCCCGAAGGGCGCGGTCCGCACCATCAGTCCGGCCGCCGTCGCGCCGCTCGCACTGGCCGGCCTGCTCGACCTGGCGCGGCTGAAGCCCACGCCGCGCTCGGGCGAGCCGCTGCTGGTCGCGCCGCCGCTCTTCCACCTCTACGGGATGATCGGGATGATGGCCGGCTTCGGACTGGGCTCGCCGATCGTGATCCGGCGCCGGTTCGATGCCGAGGCCACGCTCGAGCAGATCGAGCGGACCCGGGCCGGCCTGCTGTTCGCCGTCCCGACGATGCTGAAGCGGATCATGGACCTGCCGCCGGAGATCCGCGCGCGCTACGACCACACCTCGCTGCGGATGATCGCCAGCGGCGCGGCGCCCTTGGCCCCCGAACTGGCCGGCGCGGTGATGGACGAGTTCGGCGACATCCTCTTCAACGGCTACGCCTCGACCGAGGTCGGCATGGGCACACTGGCCACCCCGGCCGACCTGCGGGCCGCGCCCGGGACGGTGGGGCGACCGGCGGCCGGCGTGAAGGTCCGGATCCTGGACGAGGAGGGACTCGAGCGCCCGCCGGGCCAGACGGGACGGATCTTCGTCGGCAGTCCGATGCTGTTCGACGGCTACACGGGCGGCGGCGGCAAGGAGGTGATCGACGGCATGATGAGCACCGGCGACGTCGGGCACTTCGACGACGGGGGGCGCCTGTTCATCGATGGCCGCGACGACGACATGATTCTCTCCGGCGGGGAGAACGTGTACCCGCAGGAGGTCGAGGAGCTGCTGCTGGCCCACGATGCGGTGGCTGACGCCGCCGTGTTCGGCGTGCCCGATCCGGACTTCGGGCAGCGACTGGCCGCGCTGGTTGTGCGCAAGCCCGACGCCCCCGTGTCGGCCGAGGAGCTCCAGGAGCACGTCCGGCGAGCACTCGCGCGCTACAAGGTCCCGCGCGAGCTCGAATTCGTCGACGAGCTTCCCCGCACTTCCACCGGCAAGCTCCAGCGCCGCAAGCTCGGTGGTCTGTACGACCGCGACCGAACCGACTGAGCGCAGTTGACCGGCACCGACGAGGCTTTCCGGCGCGTCGATGCGCTGATCGGGGTCGGCCTGCGGCTCGCCCGGTCGGCCCCCTCGGGTCGGCTCCTGCTGGCCCGCGTGGCCGAGACGATCGAGCCCGCCTGGCTTCCGCACCCGTATGACAGGACGATCGCCGCCGAGCTCGAGGCGGCCCGCACGGCGGCGCTCGAGCCGGTCGACTTCAAGCGAGTGCAGGTGGTGCTGCGCGATGCCTGGGGGATCCGGCCGAGCCACGAGCTCGACTCCCTCGAGCCCGAGCCGGTGGCGATCACCCCGACCAGCCAGGTCCACCGGGGCGTGCTCGACGGGCGCCCCGTGGCGGTGAAGGTGCTCCGCCCGGGGCTGGCCGCCGGCGTGCGCCAGGACCTCGCGCTGGCCGAGGGGCTGCTCGCGCCGCTCGGCGCGGCATTCCCCGCGGTGGATGCCGCCGCCGTGCTCGATGAGGTTCGCCAGCGGGTGCTCGACGAACTCGATCTCGAGAGCGAGGCCACGGCGCAGCGCCGCTTCCACCGTGCCCTGCGCAATCACCCGTTCCTCTCGGTGCCGGCGCCGGTGATGCGGCTGGCCCACCACGGTGTGCTGGTGAGCGAGTGGGTCGACGGCGTGCCTTTACCCGAGGCCGAGGATCCCGACCAGGCCTGTGCTCGACTCGTCGCGTTCGTCGTGGGCGCCGGTCGGGCGGGCCTGGTGCACGCCGATCCGAACCCTCGCGACGTCCTCGTTCGCCCTGACGGCGGTCTGGTCATCCTCGACTTCGGCGCGACGGCGACGGTCGACGCCGGCCGGGTGGACCTAAACGCGGTCGCCCTCGAGGCCTTCGTGGCCGGCGACGACGCAGAGTTCGGAGAAGCCGTGGAGACGCTCGGCTGGCTGCCCGCCGACCGCGCCGGCGCCGCCCTGCGGCTGGGCCGCGAGCTGCTCGCCGACTTCGCCGGTCCGAATCCGGTGCGGCTCGATTCCGATGCCGTGATCGCCATCCGCGACCGGGCCGACCAGCGTCCGGGCGAGCTCGTGGAGCTGATCCTGGGCGGCGCGCTGCCGCCCGAGGATCTCTGGCCGGCGCGAGGGCTGGGTCAGCTGTTCGCCACGATCGCCCGAGTCGGCGCGACGGGGCCCTGGCGCGAGCTCGTCCGGACCGCGCTGCTCGAGGGCTGGAGTCAAGCGAGCTCGAACACCAGCTCCTCCCAGTCGGCAATCCGCCGGTAGCCGACCTCGGCGTAGATCTTGTTCGAGGTCGGATTGGCCAGGTCGGTGTACAGCATGCACCGGCTCGCCCCCTGGGTGAGCGCCCGCCGGCTGGCCGCCGCCACGGCCGTCCCGGCATAGCCACGCCGGCGCCGCGGCGGGGGTGTGTACACCGGTCCGATACGCACCACGCCGGACACCGGCGGGGTCACGCCCAGCATCGAGACCGGGCCACCGTCCTCCCACAGCAGCATGCCGCCTCGATTCAGCCGCGAATCGACCATCGCCTCGGCGTGCGCGTCGCTGGCCACGCCCGCCTCGAGCATGAACTCCGAAGTCCAGTCCAGCAGCAGCGGCCGGTCCGCGGCGCCCGCCACGCGTAGGCAACCCGCGGCCGGCCGGGGCGGATCGACCACGCGCTCGAGCGCGTGCATCGCCTCGCTCATCCGAAGGCGCGTGGTCCCGCCCGTGTGCCGCCTCCAGGCGGCGGCGATCGCCCGCGCGGTGGCCGGCGTCGCGGACACGCCAGGCACCTCCGGGTCCGCCCGCAGCCACGCCGCGACCAGGGGCTCGGCCCCGCTTTCCGCGAGCTCGCTGCACAGCAGCGGCCACGGCGGCGTTCGGAGCGCCGCAAATCGCACGGCGCCGCCGTCGTCGACCCCGTAGGCGAGCACCGGCAGGGTGCCCGGCGCGAAGCGCCGGTCGAGGATGTTGATCAACACCGTGGCCGGCACGTTGCACTCGAGCCGCTCCGCCAGAAACGGTCCTGCCACGCGCTCGAATTCGTGCGGATCTCGGGTGATCACGATCTCCATCGCGGGAGTATCGTGCCTGACCGTGGGGAGCACGAAATCGCCGCTCGAGCAGCTCCTGGAGGCGTTCGATCGGCTCGACGCCGACGCGTGCACCGCGCTGTTCGCGCCCGACGGGCGGCTCTCGTGGGTCGACGGTCACGTCGCCGAAGGTCGCGCCGCGATCCGAGCCCGCCTGACCGAGTACTTCGGCGATCTGACCTCGACGACCCACGCGATCCGCGACTCTTGGCACCAGGATCAGGTATGGATCGGCGAGATCGACGCGACCTATGTCCTGGAGGATCAATCACTCCAGGGGCCCGTCGCCAAGGCCATGATCGTGCGCATGCGGCCGGCGGGGATCGGCGAGCTCCGCGTCTACGCCGCCGTCGAGCCGTCCTTCCACGAAGCCGAGCATCGCCACCAGCGCGAGCGCGACCGCGGACTCGCGGTCGGTGACTGGCGGCTGCCACCACTGTGACCAACGCCGAGGGGAAAGGGGCCGGGATGTTCGGTCTGCCCGATGGGGTGAGGACGTGCCTGTTCGATCTCGACGGTGTGCTCACGCAGACCGCGAAGGTCCACGCGGCGGCCTGGAAGGAGATGTTCGACGGGTACCTGCGTCAGCGCTCGGAGCGCACGGGGGAGCCGTTCAGGGAGTTCGACGCGGGCGAGGACTACGACGCCTATGTCGATGGAAAGCCGCGCTATGACGGCGTGCGCTCGTTCCTGGAGTCCCGCGGAATCGAGCTGCCCGAGGGAACGCCGGATGACCCCGCCGGAGCCGAGACGGTGCACGGCCTCGGCAACCGCAAGAACGAGCTCGTGCTGAAGCTGATCCGCGAGCAGGGCGTGGAGCCCTACGAAGGATCGGTCCGCTACGTCCACGCGATCGCCGACGCCGGTTTTGCCCGGGCCGTGGTCTCCTCCAGCGCCAACTGCCGCGACGTACTGCGCGCGGTCGGCCTCGAGGCCCTGTTCGACGCCGTGATCGACGGCGTGGTGGCGCAGCGTGATGGGCTGAAGGGCAAGCCCGCTCCGGACACGTTTCTGGCCGGCGCGCGCGCCGTCGGCTCCGAGCCGGCCCAGTGCGCCGTGTTCGAGGATGCGCTGGCGGGAGTCGCGGCCGGGCGGGCCGGGAACTTCGGGTTCGTCGTCGGGGTGGATCGCGTCGGCCAGCGGGAGGCGCTGCTGAGCCATGGCGCGGACATCGTGGTCGAGGATCTGAGCGAGCTGCTGTGATCGAACAGGCTCCATACGAGGTGGACCCGTGGACGCTGCCCGAGCGCGAGCTGAAGCTCGACCTGCTCGCCCAGTCGGAGTCGGTCTTCACGCTCTCCAACGGTCATCTCGGGCTGCGCGGGAACCTCGACGAAGGTGAGCCGACCGGACTCCCGGGCACCTATCTGGCGGGCTTTCACGAGACGCGGCCGTTGCCCTACGCCGAGCGCGGCTACGGAAATCCGGAAGCCGGCCAGACGGTGATCGACGTGACCGACGGCAAGCTGCTGCGGCTGCTGGTCAACGACGAGCTGCTCGACGTCCGCTACGGGCGCTTACATTCCCACGAACGTGTGCTCGACCTGCGCCGGGGCGTGCTCGAGCGCCGGCTCGACTGGGAATCGCCGATGGGCGTACGTGTGAAAGTGGCGTCGACCCGTCTGGTCTCCTTCACCCAGCGTGCGATTGCGGCAATCCGCTACTCGGTCGAGGTCGCGGAGCCGACCCGCGTGGTGGTGGAATCCGAATTGATCGCCAACGAGGGCGGGGGCGCGAAGGCGCAGGACGGTGATCCCCGCGCCGCCGCGGCGCTGGAGGCGCCGCTCGTCGCCCGAGAGGCGCTCTCCTCGCGCTTGCGCGCGATCCTGATCCACGCCACCCGCGCCAGCGGGCTGCTGATGGCGGCGGCGATGGATCACGTGATCGACGGCCCAGACAATCTGAACACGGAGGTCGAGGCCCGAGGGGACGTCGCCCGGCTCACGATGGCGGCAGATCTGGACGCGCAGAACGGTCTGTGCATCGACAAGCTGCTGGCCTATGGCTGGTCCAGCCGGCGCGGGGTGACCTCGGTACGGGCGCAGGCCCATGCCGCGCTGGCCGAGGCGGCGCACACCGGCTGGGATGGCCTGCTGGCCGAGCAACGCGCCTACCTGGACGATTTCTGGGAGCGCGCCGACGTCGAGATCGACGGCGATCCGTTGCTGCAGCAGGCGGTGCGCTACGCCTTGTTCGCGATCCTGCAGGCCTCGGCCCGCGGCGAGGGCCGGGCGATCGCGGCCAAGGGGCTGACCGGCACCGGCTACGACGGGCATGCCTTCTGGGACACGGAGTCGTTCGTGCTCCCCGTGCTCACCTACACCGTCCCGCGGGCGGCGCGCGACGCGCTGAAGTGGCGCCACAGCACCCTACCCGCGGCCCGCCGCCGCGCCGAGCAGCTCAACCTGCGCGGCGCCGCGTTCCCCTGGCGCACGATTGCCGGCGACGAGTGCTCCGCCTACTGGCCCGCCGGAACCGCGGCGTTCCACATCAACGCGGATATCGCCGACGCCGCGCTCCGGTACATCAGAGCCACGCACGACGAGCGCTTCGTGCGGGAGGAGGGTCTGGAGCTGCTGGTCGAGACCGCCCGGCTGTTCGCCTCCCTGGGGCACTTCGACGCCGACGGCGGATTTCACCTCGACGGCGTCACGGGTCCCGACGAATACAGCGCGATCGCCGATGACAACGTCTACACGAACCTGATGGCGCAGCAGAACCTGCGCGCCGCCGCCGACGCCGCCGAATACGCGCCCGAGGACGCCGAGTCATTGGGCGTCGACACCGACGAGCGATTGGCCTGGCGCCGTGCCGCCGACCACATCGCCATCCCCTACGACGAACGTCTCGGCGTCCACCCCCAAGCCGCCCGTTTCACCCGGCACGCGGCGTGGGACTTCGAGGCCACCGGTGATCGCTATCCGCTCCTGCTGCACTTCCCCTACTTCGAGCTCTACCGCAAGCAGGTCTGCAAGCAGGCGGATCTCGTCCTGGCTCTGCACCTGCGCGGCGACGCGTTCTCCAGCGAGGAGAAGGCGCGCGACTTCGCCTACTACGAAGCGATCACGGTGCGAGACTCGTCACTTTCGGCCTGCACGCAGGCGGTGATCGCCGCCGAGACCGGACACCTCGAGCTGGCGTACGACTACTTCCTCGAGGCGGCCCAGATGGACCTCAGTGACCTCGAGCACAACACGTCGGACGGGCTCCACATCGCCTCGCTGGCCGGGGCCTGGATCGCGGCCGTCGCCGGCTTCGGCGGCATGCGCGACCACCGCGGCTCCCTCAGCTTCGCTCCCCGCCTGCCGCCACAGCTGACCCGGCTGGCATTCGGGATCTCCTACCGCGAGCGACGCCTACACGCCGAGATCAATCGCGACGAGGCCCGGTACTGGCTGCGCGCAGGCGAGCCGCTCGAGATCACCCACCACGGCCATCAGATCACCGTAGGCACCGACGACCCGGTGAGCGCCGCGATTCCCGAGCTCACCGCCGGCGAGACGCCGACGCAGCCGCCGGGGCGGCATCCGGCCCGCCGCATCGTTCCGCCATTCGAAGCCGAGCCGGCCTCGTAGTGGCCGCCCCTCGCCTTGCAACGAGAAAGGGGGGGCGGGGGCGCGGGCGGGGGCGGGGGCGCGGGCGGGGGCGGGGGCGCGGGCGGGGGCGGGGGCGCGGGCGGGGGCCTCAGATCGCGGGGGGCGTGCTACATAACCCGCAGATAGTGCGGGTTATGTAGCAACCCTCGGGCGCCGTGGGTCAGGCCCGGTGCTCGGGGTTGGCGAAGTCGACCCGGCACCCTGCGTCCCACAGGCTTTTCTGGTTCCCGTGCGCGGGAATCCCGCCGGCATCCTTGATCATCCGCCCCATGTGCATGAGGTTCCAGGTCATGAAGGCGGTGTTGCGGTTGCTGAAGTCGTTCTCGGGACCGCCCGAGCCCGGATCGAGATAGCTCGGCCCCGGGCCCGCCTCGCCCAGCCATCCCGAGTCGGCCTGAGGCGGGATCACGTAGCCGAGATGCTGCAGCGAATAGAGGATGTTCATCGCGCAGTGCTTGGCGCCGTCCTCGTTGCCCGTGATGATGCACCCGGCCACGCGGCCGTAGTAGGCCCACTGCCCGGCGTCGTTGAGCAGGTGACTGTTGCCATACAGGCGCTCGATCACCCGCGTACAGACCGAGGACTTCTCCCCGAGCCAGATCGGCGAGAGGAGCACCAGGATGTCGGCCGCCGTCACCTTCGCGAAGATCGACGGCCACTCGTCCCGCTCCCACCCGTGCTCGGTCATGTCCGGTTGAACGCCGGTGGCGATCTCGTGGTCCACCGCCCGGACCACCTCGACGGATACGCCGCACCCGCGCATGATCGCGATCGATTGATCGGCCAGGCCCTGGGTGTTGGAGACCTGAGGCGAGCGCTTCAGCGTGCAGTTGACATAGAGCGCGCGCAAGCCGCTGAAATCCCACCGCGAGTCCGCGATGAGCTCTTCCTGCCTAGCGTCGAGTGGATTGGTCACACCCGGAACCTAGTGCACTACTCCTAACAATTCTTGGAACTCCGCGCTACCGCGATCAGGGCTCAGGCTGGCAGCTCGTCCGGGCGCGTGCCGGTCGGGGACCCTCCGGCGGGGGTGTTGCTGAAAACCCGCTCAGGCGGCCATCCGGTCCGCACGCGCCGTGGGCACGGCATCGCCCGCACCGGAGCCGACCGAGCGCCGGAGCCGGCGGGCGATCCAGTCGATCGCCACCGGGGTGCCGGCGAAGGCCCCGCTGATGTGGTCGACTCCGCCGCGGGTCACGTACAGCCGCACGTCTCCGCCGCGGCTCAGCCAGTCGTCACGCAGGTTGATGCTGTGCCTGAAGGAGACGATCTGGTCCCGCGCGGCATGGTGCAGCAGCACCGGCGCGGCGGGCACGATCGTCCCGAGCCGGTTCTCGCGCAGGCGCCGGCGCCAGTCGGGCTGCTCGAGCACGTTCGGCTGCGTCAGCTCGGAGGCCCGCATGAACCGCGGCCCGGAGAGCATCGCCTGCAGCACGTTCGAGTTCCGCAGCCCCTCGATCCCCGCTCGGGCCATCGGCGTCAGGTGCGAGTCGAGGTCGAGCTCGGGGTAGGCAGCGGCGTAGCCGATGCCGCCGTAGGCGATGAAGAACGAGAAGAAGCTGCCATCGAGGCTCGGCGTAGCCGACTCCAGATCGGCGGCCGCCGCGCCGGCGGCAACCCCGACGAGCGGCATATCCGGGGCGTAGGTCGGCTGCAGCTGGGCCGCCCAGGCCGCGGCGGCGCCGCCCTCGGAGTAGCCGATGATCGCCGCGGGCCCCTGCACCGGCAGCTCGTCGGGCCGGAGTTCACGGGCCGCCCGCATCGCGTCGAGGACGTTCGGACCGAGCGCGCGGCCGACCATGTAAGTGTGGTCTCCGGGGGTGCCGAGGCCCTGGTAGTCGGTCACGGCGACCGCCCAGCCACGGGCCAGGAGCATCGCTATGAGCCCTGCCTCCCATTCGCGACCGCGCGCGAGCAGGCGCGAGGGCGCTGCCGCGTCGCCGATCCCGTGCGTCCCGACCGCGTACCCGATCAGGGGACGGACCCGATTGCCCGCATGCCCGAGCAGCCCGAGCCCGCCGGAGGGAACCAGCACGACCCCCGAGACCGCGGTCGGCTCGCCGGTGGCGGATGTCGACTGGTAGAGCACCCTCCACGCCCGCGCCCGCAGGCGGATGCCGGGGACCAGGTAGGCGTCGACCGGCTCGGATCGGATCAGGTCTCCCGGCTTACCGTCTGGCAGCGGGTCCGGCGGTGCGTAGAACCCCTCCGCGCCCACCCGCCGTCGCCTCGGGGTGGACACCAGCAACAGCGAGCCCGCGGCTTGACGCGCTACACCGATAGCGGACGCCACCACTGGCTCCCCTGTAACCGCTCGAACGCGAGGTTCTGCAGCACGACGCTTAACACTTTACTCGACAGACATGTCGGCTTTGTGCCCATACGCCCAGCATCGACCCGGAACGGATCGAGCTTTATCCGCTTCAGGGCGTTCTCACCGACGGATGCGTGATGGCGCTAGCGCTTACGCCGGCGGCGGCTGGACTGGGTACCCCGGTTCCACTCGTTCATCTGCCAGGGCGAATCGAGCGGGCTCTCGCCCTCCATGCGACCGGCGCCCGGCGTGTCGCGGCGGTCGTAGGGGTGGCGGTGAATGCCGCTTCCGGCGACCGTGTACCAGCCGATCACGACGCCGGCGATCACCACGACGCATCCGATGACCATCACCATGTTTGACGTACCATAACGTACTCAGGATTCACGGCCGCTAGCCCAAGAGGCCGATCCGCTGGGCCCGCTGGACCGCCTCCGCGCGGTTGCGCGCCCGGAGCTTGCGGTACAGGGCGCTGGTGTGCTCCTTGACCGTGTGCGGCGAGAGGTAGAGCTGCTCGGCGATCTCGCGGTTGGTGGAGCCGGCGGCGATCAGGTCGAGCACCTCACGCTCGCGCTCGGTCAGCAGCGGCGCCGGTTGCCGGACCTTCGGCGGGAACGTCGTCATGCCGAGGCCCACCCTCCGCACCGCCTGAGCCACCTCGTGGGCTTCCAAATCCTTGGAGACGAACCCCGACGCGCCCGCCGCCCGGGCCGCCGCCGGCGACATCCGGCCGGCGCCGGAGATCAGCAGCACGCGGGTCGAGGCGGATGCGGCGCGGATCGACTCGCACACGTCGGCGCCGGACTCGCCCGCCAGGAACAGGTCGACCAGCGCCACGTGAGGCCGGAAGCGGCGAGTCAGCTCGAGCGCCTCCGCGCCCGTCCGCGCGGCCAGACAGCGCTCGACCCACGGCTGCTCGCCCAGCAGCACGCGGAATCCCCAGTGCACGACGTCGTGGTCGTCGACGACCAGCACCCGCAGACGCCGAGAGTCGACCATCCCGCCACTCGCCCCCTCGGCCCGCCCGCCGGCGCTCACCAGCCGTCCTCGGCCCGCCCGCCGGCGCTCACGAGGCGTCCTCGTCCCGCAGCGGAACCACCAGCCGCACCCGCCAGCTTCCTTCGCCGACGGGACCGAACTCGACCACGCCGCCCTGCTGGAGCGCCTCGAACGCGGCCAGCCGCAACCCCATACCGGCCCCGCGTGGGCCGTGCCGAACGCCGTCGTTGCGCAACTCGATGGTGAACGTGTCGGCGCCCCGCCCGACTGTGACATCGATCCGCGTCGGCTCGGCATGCTTGGCCACGTTGCGCAGCGCCTCGGCCAGAAACGACTGCGCGATCGGCTCGAGGTCGAGCGGCACGCTGGCCGACTCGGGCCAGTGCACCTCCACTCGAGCCGTCTGCGAGGCCTTGCACCGGTCCAGCTCGTCGGCCAGGGTCGTTCCGGTCTCTGGAGGCAGCGGGGCCAGCGGCCGCTCGAGCGCCCGGCGCAGATCACCGATCGCCTCCTGCATCTCGACCCGGCAGCGCTCTCGCTCCACGGTCTCCAGCGGCAGCTCGGCGCTCAGGGCCAGCGACACGCCGAAGAGGCGCTGGAGCACCCGTTCGTGGATCTCCCGAGCCAGACCGAGTCGCTCGCCGAGGTGCCGGGCGCGCTCCTGCTGGCGCGTGGCGTTGCGGGCGGTGGCGACGAGCGCCGCGGTCTTGCCGAGCGTCCACAGCAGGTGTCGCTCGCCGTCGGTGAGCTCGAAGCGCCCCCCTCCCCGGTCGGCGCAGATCACCCCGTAGGCGTGGCCGGCGGCACTCATCGGGGTGCAGACCAGCGTGGTGATCCCGAGCACCTCCGCGTAGTCCGGCGGCACAGCCTCCTCGATCCCCTCCGAGACGACCACAACCGCGTCCTCGAGCAGTGCGCGCTGAGCGATCGGCGTGTTGACCAGGGTCGGGCGCAGGGCCGCCAGCTGGGAGAACGACGTTCCGTGGGCACCGACGGCGCGGACTCGCCGCCGCGCCGCGTCGGACATGAAGATCGCGGCGCGGCGCATCGTTGTCAACCTGCAGATCGCCTCGCAGATCCGGTCGTAGAACTCGGTCGAGGACGTGTCGGTGGCGATCTCGGCCAGCAGCTCGGCGAAGACCTCGAGCGGCTCGACCCCGGCGAACAGCGACGTGCGCTGAACCGACGCTGGCTCGCGAGCTCCCCCCGGGCGTGGTTGGTGCAGGGTCACCGGCTCCGGATTCTACGGAGCCGTATCCTGCCCGCCGATGCGCGTGCGAGCTCCCGCGATGCGGATGGCCTGGGCCGCGCTGATCGCCGCCGCCGTGCTCGTGGCCGGCTGCGGCTCCAGCCCGTCTTCAAGCGGCGGTCAGAACGCGACCCTCGTGCTCGACTTCACCCCGAACGCGATCCACGCGGGCATCTACTCCGCGATCGCCCGCCGCTACGACCGGGACGCCCACGTGCACCTGCACGTGGTGGCCCCCTCCGCGAGCACCGACTCGATCAAGCTGCTCGAGACGGGCCGCGCCGACTTCGCGATCTTGGACATCCATGATCTGGCCATCGCCCGCGAACGCGGCCAGGAGATCGTGGGGATCATGGCGGTGGTCCAGCGCCCCCTGGCCGCGGTCCTCGCCGCACCCCAGATCCGCAGCCCGCGCCAGCTGCAGGGCAAGACGGTCGGGGTCACCGGGGTGCCCAGCGACACCGCCGTGCTGCGTTCGATCGTGGCCGGAGCGCAGGGCGACCCGAGCCATGTCAAGACGATTACGATCGGCTTCAACGCTGTGCCGGTCCTGCTGGCCCACCGCGTGGCAGGGGCGACCGCGTTCTGGAACGACGAGGGGGTTACCCTCCGCCGCCGCCGGCCCGGGTTCCGGGTGTTCCGCGTCGACGCCTACGGGGCGCCGGCGTATCCCGAACTCGTGCTCTGCGCCACGGCCTCGTCGCTGCGGCGGAACCCGGGCCTGGCCCGCACGCTCCTGCGCGTGCTGGTCCGCGGCTACCGGGTGACCCTGGGAGACCCGGCCGCCAGCGCGGCGAACCTCGAGTCGCTGGTCCCCGGCCTCGATTCAAATCTGGTGGCCGCCGAGCTCGCGGCCGAACACTCTTCGTTCGTGCGCCCCGGCGTCGGCTTCGGCACGCTCGACCCGCCCACCCTGCGAGCCTGGGCCAGGTGGGAGGTCAGGTTCGGGATCGTCAAGCGGGCGCCCGACGTGGCCAAGATGTTCTACGGCAAGCTCCTTCCGAGGTAAACCGATTCTCCCGAGATCGCCCCCCAGGCGATCTCGCAAGGGTGATCGCCCCAGGGCGATCACCCCCTATTGGGAGCGGATCCGCTGGAACTCTTGGCGCACCGACTCGGGCCGGCCCCACATCTGCACCACTTCGACCCGGCCCGTACGGACCTCGCGGACGGCCAGCTCACCGTCGATCTCGGCCTCGTCCAGAAGCTTCAAGGCGACGTGGACGGCCGGAGCCGCCGCGGCGTGACCGAAGCGATGGGCCACCAGCAACCGCCAGTGCCAGTCGTGCTTGGAGTACGGCTGGGCGTTGCAGGTGACCAACAGCACGGCGGCGTCGACGTATCGACGCTCGTCGAAGATCCGCAGGTCGAGCTCGAGGTCGGTCCAGTCGTCGGGCAGCGAGTCGACGATCTCCGTGAAGGTGGCCGCCAGAGGCATGGCCGCGAAGGCTAGCCGAACAACTGCTGGTAGATCAGGAACCCGTTCATCAGCGTGATCAGGCCGGCGACACCGTAGGCCAGCGTGCTGGTCAAGCGGCTGTTGACGTGCACGCCCATCACGTCGCGCCGGGCGGTGAGGACGACGAGCGGGACCAGCGCGAGCGGAATCCCGAACGCGAGCACGACCTGGCTGAAGACCAAGGCGCTGGTCGGGTTGACGCCGAGGGCCAGCACGATCAGCGCCGGGATCATGGTCACCGCCCGCCGGACCAGCACCGGGATGCGGACGTTGATGAAGCCGGCCATCACGACCTGGCCCGCGTAGGTGCCGACGCTCGACGACGATGCCCCGGAGGCGAACAGGGCGACCGCGAATGCCAGCGCGGCGCCCCCGCCGACCAGCCGCCCGAACTCGGAGTGCGCTTCCGTGAGCGAGCTCAATCCGGACAGGCTCGAGTTGTGGAACAGCTTCGCCGCGACAGCCAGCATGACGAGGTTGATCAGCCCGGCCAGGCCCAGCGCGACGATCACGTCGAGCCGCTCGAAGCGCAGCACCCGCCGGCGCTCGGCGTCGTTGCGGACCGGCATCCGGCCGTTGGTCAGAGCCGAGTGCAGGTAGATCACGTGGGGCATCACGGTGGCCCCGACGATCCCCACCGCCAGGTAGAGCGAGCTGGTGCCATGCAGGCTGGGGAGCAGGCCGTGCAGCGATTGGTGCACCGAGGGCCCGATCTTCAGCGCCTGGTAGAGAAAGCCGGCGAACACCAGTCCCAGCAGCGCGGTGATCGCCACCTCGAAGCGGCGGTGGCCGTGCCGTTGCAGTTCGAGGATCGCGAAGGCGATCACGCCGGTGATCAGTCCGGCCACCAGCATCGGGACGCCGAAGAGCATGTTGAGACCGAGCGCGGCCCCGAGGAACTCGGCGATGTCGGTGGCCATCGCCATGATCTCGGCCTGTACCCACAGGCCCCAGGCCATCCAGCGGGGGAAACGCTCGCGGCAGAGCTCCGGCAGGTTGCGTTCGGTCACCACCCCGAGCTTGGCCGACAGGTACTGGATCAGCATCGCCATCAGGTTGGCCAGCAGCACCACCCACAGCAGCAGGTAGCCGAACTTGGCCCCGCCCTGGATGTTGGTGGCGAAGTTGCCCGGATCGACGTAGGCGACCGACGCGACGAAGGCCGGGCCGAGCATCCAGAGCGTGGCCCGCAGCCGTCCGCGAGCGAGCAGCCGCTCGAGCGGGCTCGGGTCGGGCGGCGCTGGCGAGGTCGCGGCCGCGTGACCGTCGGTGACCGCGCCCTCCATGACCGGCGGCGCGACGGGCGCGCGCGTCGGCGTCACTCCGAGCACTCCACGCGCATGGCCTTGGCCAGCGCGCCGCCGAACACGTGCACCTGATCGCCGAACTGCACGAACAGCGGCCCGTCGAACGGCTGCTTGTCGACCACCTCGAACGTGTCACCCGGGGCGATCCCGCGATCGGCCAGGAACCGCAGCATGTCGGGGTCGGAGTCAGAGACGCGGGTGAACCGGCCTGCCATCCCGGACTGCAGCGACTGGAGGCTCTGGGTCGGACGCTCCTCGATGGTCAGGTCCCGAGTGGGGATCGGATCGCCGTGCGGGTCGCGGGTCGGGTGACCCAGCTTGGCGGCGATCATCTCCTCGAGTTCCTCGGAGAGCACGTGTTCGAGCACCTCCGCCTCGACGTGGACGCGATCCCACGGCACCCCGAGGCTCTCGACCAGGAACAGCTCCAGCAGGCGGTGGTGTCGCATCACCTCGAGCGCGACCCGCCGGCCCTCCGGAGTCAGGGATACGCCGCGGTAGGGCTGGTGCTCGACCAGCCCGAGCTCGTCCAGTCGTTTGACCATGCCCGAGGCCGATGCCGCGGTGACGCCCAGGCGCTCGGCGATCGCGTTCGTGCTGACGCTGCTGACGTTGCTCTCGCTGCTGTCGCTGCGAGCCTCGAGCGCGTAGATCGCCTTGGCGTAGTCCTCGATCGCTGACGAGACAGAAATTTGTTCACGCTGGGGCATGACAAAGATTATGGTAAGCCTAAATTTTAATATTGTCAACTGGAACCGAGAGCTGCCTCTCCTGTTCAGCGATGACGCCGCCTATCCTGTTCAGCGATGACGTCGACCCTCGCCTCAACCAGCGACTACTCGGCTATTACGGAGGCCTGCGGCGTGCTGGATCAGTCGGAGCGCGGCAAGCTCGCGCTGACCGGGACCGACGCCAAGTCCTTCCTCCAGGGTCAGGTGTCCAACGACGTCGAGGGCTTGAGGCCAGGCACGGGCTGCTATGCCGCGTTCCTCACGCCGAAGGGCAAGATGCTCGGCGACCTGCGGATCCTCGACGCCGACGGCGAGCTTCTGCTTGACACCGAGCGCGTGGCGCTGCAGGAGCTGTTCAACATGATCCGGCGATTCTCGGTCGGCTACGACGTCGAGCTGCACAAGCGGACGCTCGAGCGCGGGATGCTGTCGCTGATCGGCCCCCACGCGGCCGAGCTGCTGGGTACCGCGGCACCAGCGGAGGCGGAGCACGCCAACGCCGAGGTCGAGTTCGATGGGATCGGCGCCCTGGCGATCCGGACCGACGTCGGCGTCGATCTGCTCTGCGACTCGGCCGACACCGACCGCCTGGGCGTCGCCGTCAGGCAGGCGGGCGCGGTACCGGTCTCGCTGCAGGCCGTCGAGTGCCTGCGCGTCGAGCATGGCCGGCCCCGGTACGGCATCGATCTCGACGACAGCGTGATCCCGCAGGAAGCGGGACTGAACCAGCGCGCCGTCTCCTTCACCAAGGGCTGCTACGTCGGCCAGGAGACCGTCGCGCGCCTGTTCTACCGCGGCAAGCCCAACCGGCAGCTGCGCGGGCTGCGTTGCTCCGCCCCGCTGACCGGCGGCGAGACGCTCAGCTTCGAGGGACGCACCGTCGGGCGCGTGGCCAGCACCGCGGTGTCCCCGCGGTTTGGGCCGATCGCCCTGGCCCTGGTCCGCCGGGAGGCGGCGGCGGGAGACGTGGTCCGGGTGGCCCCGGCCGGCGATGACCAGACCCCCGGCGAGATCACCGCGACGGTGCTGGAGCTGCCGTTTCGCTGAGCGGCTCCGCGGCGGCCAGAAAGGCCTCCAGGCGGTCGCGGTCGGGGGTGGCCTCGAGCGCCAGTTGCGCCGTATCGGGGTGCGAGGCCAGGTAGCTGCCGACGATCCGCATCTCGTCGACTTCGTTCGGCGGGACCAGCGCCCCGAGCTCTCCGGCGCGCTCGCGGGTGAGCGCAGCGATCGTCCGCTGCTCGACCAGCTCGGCCCGATCGGGCGCATCCGGAAGCGCGCCAAAGTCGACCAGCCGCCCGCCCACCAGCCAGAAGACATCGCCGCCGACGCCCAGCGGATGGCGCGCTAGCAGGAGGCGAGGGCGCACATGGGTGGCTTCCAGCACGCCCTCGACGCGCCGGAGGATCGCCGCCAGCCGGCCGGAGCGGCGGCGGAGCGACGCCGCGCGCTCGTATTGCTGCGCGGCGGCGGCCGAGCGCATCTGGGCGCGGACGTGCTCGAGCAGACGGTCGCGAGCATCTCCTCCGGCGGCGAACAGCATCAACGCCTCGTCAAGTCGCCGGCGGTAGAGGTTTGGGTCCAGATCGCCCAGACAGGGCGACAGGCACCGCCCCATCTGGCCGTACGCCGACGGATGCTCGCGGCGGGGTAGGCGGCGGCCGCAGTGGCGCAGCCCGAACAGCGAATCGAGCTGCTCGACCAGCTCGAGGGCGACCCGCCGCCCCCGCAGCGGCCCGATGCTGACGGCGTGGCCCCCGGCGGGCGCCGGGGCGACCTCCAGGATCGGAAATGCGATGTCGAGCCGGCAGCGGACGTAGCACAGCTTGTCGTCGGGTCGGGTGAGCCGGACGTTGCCCGGCGGTCGCAACTGCTTGATCAGCCGGTTCTCGAGCACGAGCGCGCCGAGCTCCGAACGGGTGGCCACGTAATCGACGACAGCCGCGTGCTGAGTCCAGGCGGCCCGCGGCGTCGACGGCGCGAAGTGCGCCCGCGCCCGGCTGCGGATCGACACCGACTTGCCCACGTACAGGGGCGATCCGCCTGCGTCGCGGAACACGTACACGCCCGGGTCGCGCGGCAGCTCGCCGAACTCGAGCTGTGGCAGAGCCCCGCCGGCGGCCGCCCGCTCACGGCGGGGGCGCTGCCGCCGGCGGGTGGAGAGCATGGCCAGCGCCTCGCGGACGGTGGTCGCGTTCGCGCACATGCGCGGGAACAGGGCGCAGAGGACGCCGGCGCACGTCTCCGCGTCGGCCAGGGCCCGGTGGGTGACCGTGACCTCCACGCCGAGCGCGTCGGCCAGGGCGCCGAGCCGCCGCTCGCGCTGCAGCGGCAGCAGCTTGCGGGCCAGCGCAGCCGTGCAGATCACCGGAGGATCGGGCCAGTCCAGGCCACAGCGCTCGAACGCCTGGCGCAACACCCGCCGGTCGAACGGGGCGTTGTGCGCGACCATCACCCGGCCGTTCAGCGCTCGCTCCAGGATCGGCAGCACCGCGTCGGGGGCGGGTGCCCCGTCGACCATCGCCTGAGTGATCCCGGTGAATCGCTGGATCCCGCGGCGCAGGGCCAGATTGGTGCGGACCAGCGATTCCCAGCGGTCGTGCAGCTCGCCGCCGCCGACCAGGACGGCACCGATCTCGGTGAGCTCGCAGTCGTCGCCCGCGAGCCCGTTCGTCTCGGTGTCGACGGCGAGAAACTCGGTCCTCGCCAGGGGCTGGTCGAGCAGATCCATCGCACCGGTGATACGCCCGTGCCCGGACGGAGTGAGACTTCGCTTGCAGACTCGGCGAAGTCAGTGGGAATTGCTGACCGCTCCGCGGGGTAGCATCGGGATCGGTAGAGCAAGCAAAAGGAGTCGCACCGTGACAACGATCGCCCCAGACGCCATCAAGCTCCGTGCACTCGACGCCGAGACGCGTCGCGCATGGACGGCATACAGCGAGCGAGTCCGCGAGTTGACCGGCGAGGAGTATTCGGTCGTGGAGGACGCATCCTGGACCGAGTTGCAGGAAGAGCTGACGCGGCTCGCGGATCAGCGCCGGACGTTGATCGGAAACCCCGCCTGACCGCGGCACCGAGCGGGACCCGTCTCGACACCGATCCATGTCGACCGTGCTCGCGTGTGGCGAGACAGTCGGTTAGGGTTCAGCCCAATTGAGGCTCGCGCGGCGCAACGAATCGCGGCGGGAAGCGAAGAGGAGAGTCGACGTCAGGATGCGTAGGACGACTTTTGCGTTACTCGCCACCGGGGTGCTCGCCCTGGCCGGGTGCGGCGGCGGTGCCAAATTCGCCAACAAGCCGCGACCTGCGACGCCGGTCGACCTCACCGTCTACATCAACAAGCAGCGGGTTTCGGTCTCCCCCGCCTCGGTCGGCGCCGGGCCCGTGATCTTCATCGTCACCAACCAGGCCGATAAGACCGAATCGCTGACCATCCAGACGGCCGGCAACTCCGGCCGTCCGCTCGCAACCACGGGGCCGATCAACCCGCAGGAGACCGCGCAGGTCACCGTCGACTTCCGCCGCGGCGAGTACACCGTCTCGACCGGCAAGTCAGGAGGCAGCGATGCCTCCCTGGCCGGCGCCCCGGCGATCCAGCCCGCCGCGCTTCATATCGGGCGGCCGCGGCCCAGCGCCAGCAACGCGCTGCTTCAGCCCTAGAGCCGTCGTATAACCCTTGCAGATGCGGAAACACATTCGCGTGTGCAATACTTGCATGCGTGCAAGCAACAACTTCTCGTGAGCTCGCGCTGGCCGGCGACCTGTACGCGCTGATCGTCTTCGTGCACAAGAACTGCAACGCGGACCTGTTCGAGGCGGTCGGCGAACTCGAGCTGACGCTCACCCAGATCAAGCTGCTGCACCACTTCGAGGACGCGGTGCTGCCCCTCAGCCTGAAGGAGGCCGCGGAGCTGGTGCCGGTGTCTCTGCCCGCCGCCAGCCGCACCGTCGACGATCTCGTCCGCCGCGGTTTCGTCGAGCGCCATGAGGACACCGAGGACCGGAGGATCAAGCGCATGCAGGTGACCGAAGCCGGGCGCTCGGTCACCCGCCGGCTCAACGCCGCCCGTCTCCAGGGCCTCGAACAGTTCACTCAGACATTGACCGATGCGGAACGCGATTCGCTCTCCCACGCGCTCTCGAAGCTGCTGGAACGCGAGCAGGTCGCCGCATGCCGACCGGAAGGAATCCCCTCGTGACTCAGCGCTTGCTGAACCGCCGCAACGGACTGATCACCGACGAGAACAGCAAGTGGTGGACCCTCGGCGCGATGTGCTTCGCGCTGTTCATGGTGATGCTCGACAACACCGTGGTCAACGTCTCGCTGCCCTCGATCCAGCGAGACCTGCACGCCAGCCTGTCCGCGCTGGAATGGACGGTGAACGCCTACACGCTGACCTTCGCCGTGCTGATGGTCACCGGCGGCCGCCTCGGCGACATCTTCGGCCGCCGCAAGCTCTTCCTGTTCGGCGTGGTCGTATTCGGCTTCTCCAGCGCGGCGATCGGGTTCGCGCCCAACGACACGACGCTCGTCGCCTTCCGCGCGGTTCAGGGCATCGGGGCCGCCTTCATGATGCCGGCCACGCTGTCGATCATCACGCAGGCGTTCCCGCCCGAGCAGCGTGGGACGGCGATCGGCACATGGGCCGGCGTGAGCGCGCTGGCGCTGGCCATCGGCCCCGTGGTCGGCGGGTTTCTCACCGAACAGGTGAGCTGGCGGGCGATCTTCTTCATCAACCCGCCGATTGCGATCGGCGCCGTGGCGGTGACGCTGTTCGCCGCGCGTGAGTCTCGGGACGAGTCCGTGGGCAAGGCTGTCGACTTCGCCGGCATCGCAGCGATCACGGTCGGGCTGACCGCGCTCGTGCTGGCTCTGGTCGAGGGCAATTCCTGGCACTGGGGCTCCCCGCGGGTGATCGCGCTGTTCGCCGTGGCCGCGTTCGCTCTGGCCTCGTTCGTGCCGATCGAGCTCCGGGTCAAGGCTCCGATGATCGACTTCGGCTTCTTCCGCTCGCGCACCTTCTTCGGGACCACGGCCGTGGCGTTCATCGTCACCTTCGCGATGCTCTCCCAGTTCTTCTTCCTGGCCCTCTACATGCAGAACATCCTGCATTACTCGCCGCTGCAGGCCGGCATCCGGTTCCTGCCCTCGACCCTGGTGATCATCGTGATGGGGCCGGTCGCGGGACGGCTGACCGACCGAATCGGGCCGCGTCCGTTGATGACGCTCGGGCTGCTCACTGTCGCCGTCGCGCTGTTCATCCAGTCCCACCTGACCGTCCGCAGCGGCTACGGGCTGCTGCTTCCCGGGTTCATCCTGATGGGCTTTGGGATGGGGTTGGTGATGTCGCCGATGAGCACGGCCGCGATGAACGCCGTCGACCGGACCAAGGCCGGCGTCGCCTCCGGGGTGCTGTCGATGAGCCGGATGGTCGGAGGCACCTTTGGCGTGGCGGTGATGGGGGCGCTGATCGCCACCCTGGGCCGGACCAAGATCGACCAGCTCCTCCCCCATGCACCGGCGGCCACACGCGCCGCGATCGCCAGTTCGCTGGGCAGCGGCGGCACGATCGGGGGCCACTCCTCCCCGCAGGTGGTGTCGGCCGTCCGGGAGGCGTTCGTCTCCTCACTGGGCGTCGGCCTCACCATCGGCGCCGGAGTCGCGCTCCTGGGCGCGGTGGTGGCCTGGACGCTGATCGGGCGCATGACCACGCGCGTCGTGCAGCCGAGCGAGGCCGCCGGCGAGCGCGAACCGGAGCTGGTCGGCGCCGACCTGGCCGCGTAGTCGCCGCTCACCGCCCGCTCCCGACCTACACGGGTGAAGGTCCACTACGATCCCGACCGTCCTGATACCGACCGAAGGGGCACAATCAGTGGCCGTGGATGTGAGCCAAGTCGCAAACGTCGAGACCGAGCCGGGGGAGCTCCCGCGCACGATGGCCGCCTGGGTAATCCGCGAAGAGCGTGAGGGCGAGCCGACTGACGCGTTCCAGCTCGAGGACATCGAGGTGCCCGAGCCGGGTGCCTTCGAGGTGATCGTGCGCGTAATGGCCGCCGGGGTCAACTTCAACAACGTCTGGGCCGCGCTCGGCCAACCGGTCGGCGTCTGGCGGTACGGCGATCACCCGCGGTGGGGCCACCACATTGGCGGCTCCGACGCCTCGGGGATCGTCTGGAAGGTCGGCGAGGGCGTGACGCGCTGGAAGCCCGGCGACGAGGTTGTCATCCACTGCAACCAGGCCTCCTACGAGGACCCCGAGGTTCACGGCCTCGATCCCCTCGCCGCCCCGTCCCAGCAGATCTGGGGCTACGAGACCACGTGGGGCTCATTTGCCCAGTTCTGCAAGGTCCAGGCCCAGCAGTTGCTGCACAAGCCCAAGCACCTCGCCTGGGAGGAGGCCGCCGCCTATGGCCTGACGTATTTCACCGCCTACCGGATGTTGATCGACCGCTGCCGGCTGCAGTCGGGCCACCGGGTGCTGATCTGGGGGGCCGCCGGTGGCCTCGGCGTGTTCGCCACGCAGCTCTGCGCGCTGGCCGGCGCCGACGCCGTGGGGGTCGTCTCCAGCGAGGACAAGGGCCGGCTGATCGAGCAGCTCGGCGCCGTCGGCTACATCGACCGCTCGGAGTACAGCGGGATGATGCGCCTTGGCGGCGAGACGGATGACGAGGAGAGGGTCCGGTTCAAGGAGTCACGGCGGTTCGGCAAGGCCGTCGAGAAGATTCTCGGCGGCCCCCCCGACATCGTCTTCGAGCACGTCGGCAAGGCGACCTTCCCCACCTCGGTGCTGGTGGTCAAGCCGTTCGGCAAGGTGGTGATCTGCGGCGCGACGTCGGGCTACCAGCTCGACTTCGACGTCCGCTATCTGTGGATGCGCCAGAAGGAGATCCTGGGGTCGCACTTCGCCAACGCCTGGCAGGCGACCAAGGCCAACGAGCTGATCGAGGAATCGAAGATACGGCCGGTGCTCTGGCAGACCATGGGCTTCGACAAGGTCGCCGAGGCGCACCAGCTGTTGCGGGACAACAAGCACCTCGGGAAGATCGCCATCCTCGTCGGGGCCACCGAGGAAGGGCAAGGCAAAACCGCGGACGGGCCGGGCGCGATCCGGGCCGAAGTTGGAGCGTGACGATGGCCGGTGTGGTCCACATTCCCTGGTATGCGACGGTCCTGCGGCATGAGACGCTCGGCCCGGCGGTGGCCGAGATCGCCCCGGTCGCGCTGCGTTACAACGCGACCCAGTACTCGGTCCAACGCTCGCGCGACGATCGCTACAAGATCCTGCAAATGACCTGGTTCGAGACCAAAGAGGACTGGTACCGGTTCTGGGAGGGCCCCGAGATGACCGAGTTCCGGCGCCGCTACTCCGGTCATTTCCAGATCCCGATCGTCTACGTCTGGCACGACGAGCTCGCAGCCGGCACGCTCGGGCCGGAGGTTCCGCTCGCGGAGCCGGTCACCGAGCCGCAGCCGGAGCCCCAGGCCGCCGCCTAGCCGCTAGCGCTGCGCCGCCGGGCGGACTTCCGCCACGCGGAGGGCCAGCTCGAGCCAGAAGCGCCCGTCGGGATCGTCGAGCGCGGTCCCGAACAGCTCGCGCAGCCGGGTCAGTCGGTAGCGGACCGTCTGTGGGTGGATACCGAGCCGCTCGGCCACCGGCGCCAATCTCCCCTGCTCGGCCAACCAGACCCGCAACGTCTCGGTCAGGCGCGCGCGTGCGCCTTCGGAGAGCGAGGCCAGCGGGGCGAGGCGATCCGACGCCAGCTCGCCGGCCAGCTCGGGGTCGCCGACCAGCAGCAGCTCGCCGGTTCGCTCCCGGGCCACCACCAGTCCCGGCTGCCCGGCACCGAGCTCGAGCGCGGCGCGCGCCCGCGCGAAGCTGGTGAGTGCCTCGGACCAGGCGACCGTGGTGCCGAGACCGCCGATCGCCTCGGCCTCCACGATCCCCCGCTCGATCGACGCGCGCCGTCCCGGCCCGTCGGGATCGGGAACGATCACGCAGGTCAGCTCGCCGACCCGCTCGGTTATCGCGTCGGCCGGGAGGCGCAACGCGGCGGCGCTGCGTTGGCCCGCGATCGCCAGCACCGCAAGCGTCCGGGGCAACGGCCATGAGGCGTCTCCCGCCGCCGCCTCGATCATCGCCGGATCGACGACCGGTTCCCGCACCAGCAGCCGGACCAGGCGACGGCGCCGCAGCTCCGCCTCACTGGCCGCCGCCGACTGCTCCCGCGCATAGCCCTCGGCCGATTCGCCTGACAGCACGTCGATGTAGGCAAAGATCGACTCGGCCAGCAGGTACAGCGTGTCCGGGGCCAGACCGGCCTCGGTCCCCGTGGCCGCGAAGCGCCGCCAGGCGACCCGCGCCCCGATCCGGTACGCGCTGAGGAGCGACTCGAGCGTTCGCTGCGCGTGGAGCTCACCGCGCCCAAGGACGGTGTAGACATCGGGCCGCGGTACCGGGCCGCCCGCCTCGATCTCAGCCAGGAAGTGCCGCAGCGCCTCCTGGACCCCCGCGCGCAGCCCCTCGCCGAACTGGCCCTCGAGCGGCCGCGCGTAGTCCGGGATCGTGCGGACCGCCTCGATCATCTCGTCGGCGACGTCGGCGAGCACGGGCCGAAGCACGACGGCAATTTCCCGCGGAAGCTCATGCCAGGGCTGATCGAGCATTTCTTAGATGAACGCTACAAGTAAGCTGGGGAAACTCGTGGCTGAGGTAGGAGAAAGTTGCACCACAACCTCCGTATCCTGTCTCGTTGGCATGACCCGCGCACACAAGATCGCCAATCTCATCGGCGTGCCGGCGCCGTTGGTCGGGCTGGTCCTGGCCATCGTGCTGCTCTGGAATCGGGCGATCGGCCCCCTCGAGTTGGCCCTGCTGATCGGGTTCTACGTCGTCACCGCGCTCGGGGTGACGCTCGGCTACCACCGGATGTTCACTCACCGCGCGTTCGAGTCCTCGCGCGCCTTCCGGGCGATCGTGGCGGCGTTCGGCTCGATGGCCATTCAGGGTTCGGTGATCACCTGGGTCGCCGACCACCGCAAGCATCACGCCTTCACCGATCACGACGGCGACCCACATTCGCCACACCTGGCCGGACCCGGCTTCTGGGGCGCGGTCAAGGGGCTCTGGCACGCCCACGTGGGCTGGCTGTTCGAGAGCGTGGGCACGGCCGACCGCGAGCGGTTCGCTCCGGATCTGGTCAAGGACAACCTGATGCGGGTCATGGACAAGCTGTTCTTCCTCTGGGCCACCCTCGGACTCGCGATTCCGTTCGCCCTCGGCTGGATCGTCGGCGGCGACATCGGCACAGCGCTCACCGCGCTGCTGTGGGGCGGCCTCGTGCGCGTCTTCCTGCTGCACCACGTGACCTGGTCGATCAACTCGGTCTGCCACTTCTTCGGCCGCCGGCGCTTCGACGTCGAGGATCAGTCGCGCAACGTTTTCTGGCTGGCGCCGCTGTCGATGGGCGAGGCCTGGCACCACAACCATCACGCGTTCCCCACCTCGGCCTTCCACGGTCTGCGGTTCTGGGAGCGGATGGCCGACCCGACGGGCTTGGTGATCGCGCTGCTGGAGAAGCTCGGGATCGTCTGGAACGTGGTCCGGGTCAGCCCAGAGCGCCAGCGCGCCAAGAGCCTCCCGGCCGCCTCCGGCTCGGCCTAGCTTTCGAGCGGAGCCATCGAGAGCCCGCTCGGGGCTCGTCGTTCGGCCTAGCTTTCGAGCGGAGCCATCGAGAGCCCCGCAGAGTCCAGGAGCTCCCAGTAGTTCTCGGCATCCTCCCGGGGACCGCTCCACACGATCGCGCAACCGGAGTTGTGGATCCGGTCGGCGAGGCGGTAGCCGTGCGCCAGGGTGACCCCGGGAACCACGCGGGCAAGTGTCTCGGCCACGTGATCGAAGGTGTTGTGATTGTCGTTGAGGACAACCACCCGCCAGGGGCCGCCCAACCCACTGCCGGGTCCGCTGACACGTGGCAGCTCAACCGTCTGTGTCATCGCCCTCAGCATAGCGCCGGCGCTCCGCCGCAAGCACTCCGGACCAGGTTAATCTTCGCCGGCCTTGTCCCAGTAACGCCGCAGCCCGGCATAGAGCTGTTCCGGCGGCGCCGCCTGCGTATACGCCGCGGCGATCTCCGGATTCGCGCTCTGCTCGATCTCCCGGCGGATCCCCGCGATGAACCCCTCGAGATCCTCTTCACGGGCCAGCACAGACCAGGTGTCGAGCCTCCGCCCCACCTCGTCGAGTTGCCCCACTACGTCATCCGAGGACCCGAAATGCGTCACCGCCAGCCGCTCGGGCTTCCACGCCCTGATCAGCTCGAGCGACTCATGCCAGGCCTCGATGTCGACATCCGGCGGAGGCGTTGGCGGAATCGTGGGACCCGTATCGGTGATGCGCACGCCTCCCACATCGCCGACGTAGGCCGTTCCCTGGTGCAGGAAGGACACGTGATGAGAGGCGTGACCGGGCGTATAGGCCACGTCGAAGGAGTCGAGGATCCGCTCGCCGCCCTCCAGGATCCGGAGGTTGGCCTCGGGAACGGCCTCGAACTCACCCCACAGACGATCCATGTCATCGCCATAGAGCCGCGTCGCGCTCTGCAGCAGGCGGGACGGGTCGGCCATGTGCCAGGAGCCGATCTCGTGCACATAGACCTCGAGGTCCGGCCAGCGCCGCACCAGCGAGCCGCTGGCCCCGGCGTGGTCGAGGTGGATGTGGGTCAGCAACAGGGCGCGTGGACGCCAGTCTCCCAGCGCCTCGAGCACGGTCGGCAGGCACGAGGAGGGACCTGGGTCGATCAACACGTCGTCGACCTGCCAGCACCCGATCACCCTCGGCCGACCGAGGTGCATGCAGTCGATCAAGCGCATCCGCGGCTAAAGCTTACGCGCCGGCGGCCGGCTTCTCGGCGGAGCCGGCGGCCGGCTTCACGGCGGAGCCGGCGGCCGGCTTCTCGGCGGTAACGGGGTCCGGCTCCTCCGCCGGCGGGAACCGCGCCGCCGCCACCTCGGCGAGCTCGATCAGCTGACGGGCCAGCTCGCGCGTGTCGGCAACGATGCGGTCGCGCTCGGCCCAGATCCGGTCCGTGTCGACGTCGAGCTCCTTGACCCGGCGCTCGGCCTCGGCGGCGATCCGCGCCGCCTCCACGCGGGCCACCTCGAGCCGGTCCTCGGCCTCCCGACGCGACCCCGACGTGACCTGCTCTGCGGTGTCATGCGCGCGCTGGAGGATGCCCGAGACGTCCTCGCCGACCCGTTCCAGGGCCCGCCGGATCGCGGCCTGTGGCGAGGAGCGGGCCTGCAGCTCGGCCACCAGCTGACTGGTCCTGCTCACGTAGTCATCGACCGCATCGCGGTCGTAACCCCTGAGCACGATGGGGAAGTCGGCATCGGCGGCGACTCCCACCGGATCGTCCGGCAGCGAGGTCAGCGGCTCGGTGATCTCCTGTAGCAATGCGTGTTCACGGGCGGCGGAACTCTGATCGGGCATGCCACTCACGTTACCCCCTCGCCCACCCGGCTTCACGGGCCACGGCCCGCGCGCAACTAATCCTGCGCCGCGCCGCGCTCATACAATGCCGGTATGTCGGAGCCGCCCTCCCCCCGCCTGCCCGAGCCCGATCGCCCGTGGATGATGCGGACCTACGCGGGGCACTCCGACGCCCAGCGCTCCAATGAGCTCTACCGCCGGAATCTGGAGAAGGGCCAGACCGGTCTCTCGGTCGCCTTCGACCTCCCGACCCAGACCGGCTATGACCCCGATCACGAGCTTGCCCGCGGGGAGGTCGGCAAGGTCGGCGTTTCGATCGCCCATCGCGGTGACATGCGCACCCTGCTGCACGGGATCCCGCTCGACCAGATGAACACCTCGATGACGATCAACGCGACCGCGGCATGGCTCCTGGCGCTCTACATCGTCGCCGCCGACGACGAGGGCATCTCCCAGGACAAGCTCCAGGGCACCACGCAGAACGACATTCTCAAGGAGTACCTGAGCCGCGGCACCTACGCCTTCCCCCCGGGACCGAGTATGCGGCTGATCGCCGACACGATCGCCTACACGGTCAAGCACGTGCCGAAGTGGAATCCGATCAACATCTGCTCCTACCACCTGCAGGAGGCCGGTGCCACTCCGGTTCAGGAGATCGCCTACTCGATGAGCAACGCGATCGCCGTGCTCGACGCCGTCCGGGATCGTGTGCCCCCGGATCTGATGGGCAGCGTGTTCGGGCGGATCTCGTTCTTCGTCAACGCGGGCGTCCGCTTCATCGAGGAGCACGCCAAGCTCCGCGCGATGTCGGCGCTGTGGGACCAGCTCGGCCGCGACCGCTATGGCGTCACCGACGAGAAGCACCGCCGCTTCCGCTACGGCGTGCAGGTCAACTCGCTCGGCCTGACCGAGGGACAGCCTGAGAACAACGTCTACCGGATCGCGCTCGAGGCGCTGGCGGTGACGCTCGGCCGCAGCACCCGGGCCCGGGCGATTCAGCTGCCCGCCTGGAACGAGGCGCTGGGGCTGCCGCGCCCGTGGGACCAGCAGTGGTCGCTGCGTCTGCAGCAGATCCTCGCCTTCGAAACCGATCTGCTCGAGTACCCGGACATCTTCGAGGGCTCGACTGTCATGGAGGACCTGGTGGGGGAGCTCACGCACGGGGCTCGCGACGAGATGGCGCGCGTCGCCGAGCTCGGCGGCGCGGTCGAGGCGGTCGACTACATGAAGGCGTCGCTGGTCGAGTCACACCGCGAGCGCTGGCGCCGGATCGAATCCGGCGAGCTGACCGTCGTCGGCATGAACCGCTTCACCTCGACCGAGCCATCCCCGCTGACCGCCGACGCCGATGGCGGCATCCTGGTGGTCGATCCGGAGGTCGAGCAGCAGCAGCGCGAGGCACTCGAACGCTGGCGTGCCCGGCGCGACCAGAGCGCCGTCGACGCAGCGCTCAAGGAGCTGGCCCGCGTGGCCCGCGACGAGTCGGACAACATCATGCCCGCCACGATCGCCGCCGCCCGCGCGGGGGCTACAACCGGCGAGTGGTCGCAGACCCTGCGCGACGCGTTCGGCGAATATCGGGCGCCGACGGGGGTCGGCGAGGCCGCGGCGGTCTCCAGCGAGGCCGTGGCCGAGCTGCGCGATGAGGTCGAGCGGCTCAGCGATGCCCTCGGGCGCCGGCTGAAGTTCCTGGTCGGCAAGCCCGGGCTCGACGGCCACTCCAACGGAGCCGAGCAGATTGCCGTGCGAGCCCGGGACGCCGGGATGGACGTCGTCTACGAGGGAATCCGGCTGACGCCGTCACAGATCGCCACCTCCGCCGCCCAGGAGGGCGTGCACGTGATCGGCCTCTCGATCCTGTCGGGCTCGCACCGCGAGCTGATCCCCGCCGTGTTGGCGGCGCTGGCGGAGGCCGGCGTCGGTGACGTGCCGGTGGTGGTGGGCGGCATCATCCCCGATGCCGACGCGATCAAGCTCCGCGAGGCCGGCGTCGCCGCCGTCTACACGCCAAAGGACTGGGATCTCAACCGGATGATGCGCGACATGATCAGCCTCGTCGCGACGCGCAACGGCATCGAAGCCGCCGCTTGACCGACGGTTCGGAACTGGGCAACCGCCTGCGCGAGCGGGACCTGTCCGCCGCGCCGGCGGCGCTCAACCTGATCGAGAGCCGCACCGAGGCCGCACGGGGACAGACGGCTTCTCTGCTCCAGGCGGTCTCGCCGGCGGCCCTGGGCCACGACGCGCCGGCCCACATCGTCGGCATCACCGGGCCCCCCGGGGTCGGCAAGTCCTCGCTCCTCTCGCGGCTGGTGGCGGGGTGGCGGGCGCGCGAGCGCTCGGTCGCCGTGCTCGCCGTCGATCCGTCCTCCCGGCGCTCGGGCGGGTCGCTGCTGGGGGACCGCGCACGGATCGAGGTCGACCCCGCCGACCGGTCCGTGTTCATCCGCTCCACCGCCGCGGGCGAGCGTCTCGGCGGGCTGGCCCCCGCCACGCGTGCCGCCAGCAGCGCGCTGGCCGCCGCCTTCGACGTGGTCGTGATCGAGACGGTCGGAGTCGGCCAATCCGAGACCGACGTGGCGGAACTCGCCGACACCGTCGCCGTGGTCGTCCAACCCGGCTCGGGCGACGTCCTGCAGTTCCTCAAGGCGGGGATCATGGAGGTGCCCGACGTGCTCGTGGTCACCAAGGCAGACCTAGGGCGAGTCGCCACCCGGGCGATCTCGGATCTGAGCGTCGCGCTGCGCTCGCTGGGCGCCACCGGCACCGAGTTGCTCGCTGTCTCATCCGTGCCGCCGCCCGCGGGCATCGACGAGCTGCTGGATGCTCTAGAGGAGCATCGGCGCGGTCTGGACGTGGGCGCCCGACGCCTGGACGCCCGCCGCGCCCATGCGCTGGCCGATTTTCTCGCCGAGCACGGGGATCGGGGGATGCGGGCCCTCGGTGGCCGGCGCGAGGCGAGGCGATATCTGTCCACGCAGGATCCCGGACTCGATGTCCCGGCGCTGAGCGACGCCCTCGAGCGGCGTGCGGGGTCCCGGGAAACCTGAGCCGGCGACGAGTCAGGCACAATCGCCGCAGTGCGACTCGACCTCGCGATCATGTTCGGCGCTTTCGTCGCGGCCAGCGCGCTGGCCGCCGCGCTCGGCGCGATCAACCTCGGGACGGCCCTTTCCTTCGGGCAGATCGCGTTTGCCCTGGCGGTCGTGTTCGTGATGGTGAAGCGGCCCTAGTCTCGTGCCGCGCATCGTGCTGCCCGGCGAGCCGCTCGTGGATGGGGACACAGCGCTGCGGCCCTGGCGAGATTCCGACATCCCGGCGCTGACCGAGGCCTGCCAGGATCCGGAGATCTCCCGCTGGACCAGGGTTCCCATGCCCTACCGCGAGACCGACGCGCGCGCGTACATGCTCCAGCGCTACGACGCCGTCCATGCCGGCGTGATGGCGCCGTTCGCGATCGTCTTGGCCGGCGGGGAGCGGCTGCTCGGCTCGGTCTCGCTGATGCGTTTCTCGTGGGAGCACGCGCGCGGAGAAGTCGGGTACTGGCTGGCCCGCGACGCGCGCGGGCAGGGACACGCGACCCGCGCCGTCCGCGCTATCTGCGCGTGGGGCTTCGCCACGCTCAGGCTCGAGCGGATCGATCTGCTCGCCGCCACCGGGAACCGGGCCTCGCAGCGGGTGGCCGAGCGCGCCGGGTTCACGGCGGAGGCGGTGCTGCGCTCGCACACCCGCGGCCAGACTGAGCGGCAGGACATGGTGGCCTACGGCTTGCTGGCGGCCGAACTGGCCGCCTGACCGCCTACTTCTTGGGTATCACGGGCGTCCCCAGCGACTCGACACGCCAGCCGCTGCCGGTCTTGGTCAGCTCGATCGCGTCCAGCGAGGCCTGCTGACCGGTCGCCGTGGTCAGGGTGATCACCGATGCCTTGTCTCCCCTGACGTCGACTCGACCGATCGACAGCGCCGGACTCTTCACCGCCCCCAGCGCGATCTGCATCGCCTGCTCGCACTGGATGCCGCCGGCGGCCAGATGGGCCAGCAGCCCCGGAGCCAGCACCTGGTGGCAGAGCGTCGCGTAGTCCTTGCGAGCGGTGGCCTTGAGGAACTGATCGACCTTGGCTCGCACCTGGTCGCGGTCGCTCGTGCCGCAGCCCGCCAAGAGGCACGCCGCGCACGCGATCGACGCGATCGCCGAACCACCTGGCCAGGCCCGCATCCGCGGAAGGGTAGCCTCTACCCAGTGTCTCGCGACCCGCTGCAGGATGGTCACGGCAGGCTGATCGGCGATCTCCGCGTATCGGTGACCGACCGGTGCAACTTCCGCTGCCAGTACTGCATGCCCGCGGAGGGCCTGCCCTGGCTCGAGCGCGACGCGGTTCTCAGCTTTGAGGAGGTCGTCCGGCTCGTCGATCTGCTCTCCTCGATGGGGGTGCACGAGATCCGGCTCACCGGCGGCGAGCCGCTGGTGCGGCGGGAATTCCCAGCCCTGGTGGGGATGCTGGCCAAGCTCGAACTCGTGCACGAGATCTCAGTTACCACCAATGGGTTCCTGCTCGAGCGCGACGCCGAGGCGCTCGTCCGCGCCGGGGTCAATCGCTTCAACGTCTCGATCGACTCGCTCCAGCGTGACCGGTTCTACGAGCTGACCCGGCGTGACGCGCTCCCCCAGGTGTTGCGCGGGCTCGCATTGCTCGGCTCCTTCCCGGAGGCGCATCCGATCAAGATCAACGCCGTGGCGATCCGCGACTTCACCGAGGAGGAGGTCCTGCCGTTCGCCGAGTTCGCGCGGAGCAACTCCTACGAAGTGCGTTTCATCGAGTTCATGCCGCTCGATGGCGACCACGCTTGGACACCCGACCAGGTGCTGACCGGCGAGGAGCTCCGCGCGGCGATCAGCGCCGTGTACCCGCTCGAGCCCGAGCCGCGTGAGCCCAGCGCCACGGCGCGGGTCTACCGCTTCGCCGACGGCCGAGGCAGGATCGGCTTCATCAACCCGGTGTCCGATCCGTTCTGCGCGGACTGCAACCGGATCCGGCTCACCGCCGACGGTCGCTTGCGTACCTGCCTGTTCTCCCTCAATGAGACAGACCTGCGTGGCCCGCTGCGCGCGGGCGCCGGTGACGATGAGCTCGAGCAGATCATCCGCGACGCGGTTTGGCGCAAGGAGCTCAAGCACCACGTCGGCCAGCCTGGGTTCATCCAGCCGTCGCGGACGATGTCCGCGATCGGCGGTTAACGCTTTCGAAACCATTGCGAAGCATCATCTGAGGCTCGAATGCTCGTCTTGATGTTGTTCGCCCTGATCGCCGGGGCCGGAACGGCGATCACGCCGTGCGTGCTGCCCGTGCTCCCGGCGCTGCTGTCGGCCAGCGCGGTGGGCGGCCGCCGACGACCCTTCGGCATCGTCGTCGGGTTGGCGGTCACGTTCACGATCTCGATCGTCGCGCTCGCCCAGATCACCAAGGGCGTCGGGCTGGGAAGCGGCACAGCGCGCACGTTGGCGGTGATCGTGCTGATCGCCTTCGGCCTGCTCATGCTGATTCCGCCGCTGGCGCAGCGCGTCCAGGCGCCGCTCTCGCGGCTGGCCCGGTTCGGTCCCAAGACCCGCGGTACCGGCTTCTGGACTGGGCTGGGCGTCGGGGCGGCGCTCGGATTCGTCTGCGCCCCCTGCGCCGGGCCGATCCTCGCCGCGGTGATCTCGGTCAGCGCCTCAGGGCACACGTCGGTCCGGATCGTGGCGATTGCCATCTCGTACGCCGTCGGCCTCAGCGCGGTCCTGACCCTGTACACCCTCGGCGGGCGCAAGTTGATGGATGTGGTGCGCCGCCACGCCCGCGGCAAGCTGGTCGAGCAGGCCCTCGGCCTGGTTCTGCTCCTGACCGGACTGGCCATCGCCACGAACCTGGACGTGAACTTCGAGAACGCGCTGGCTCGTGGAACCGGTGGCGCAAACCACTCCTCCCTGCTCGCCTTCCTGGTTGACCCAACGCATGGGTTGGAGAACTCGGGGGCCGTGCAGGGCCGGCTGAACTCTCTGCGGCCCCAGTCCAAGTTCGCCGCGCGCCAGCGCGAGGCCTCGACGCACGCTGTGCCCCCGACGACGGGGGTCTCGATTCCCGGCGTCTCGACCCCTTCGCTGCCCGACCTCGGGCCCGCGCCTGACTTCACCGGGACCCAGCAGTGGTTCAACACCCCGGGTGATCGGCCACTGACCATGGCCGGCCTGCGCGGCAAGGTGGTGCTGGTCGACTTCTGGACCTACACCTGCATCAACTGCATCCGGACGCTCCCGTTCCTGAAGGGGCTGTATTCCACCTACCACCGCTACGGACTCGAGATCGTGGGCATCGAGTCGCCCGAGTTCACCTTCGAACAGGAGGCCGGCAACGTCGCGCAGGCGATCAGGTCCGACGGCCTGGCCTACCCCGTCGTCCAGGACAACCAGCTCGCCACCTGGAACGCCTACCAGAACCAATACTGGCCGGCCGAGTATCTGATCGACGCCAAGGGCGAGGTGCGCCACACCCAGTTCGGCGAGGGCGAGTACAAGCAGGACGAGGCGGCCGTGCGCCAGCTGCTGTTCGACGCCGGCGCCCGCGACCTTCCTCCGCCGATGAGCGCCCACGCGATCGTGCCCGCCGCGCAGCTGGCTACCCCCGAGACCTATCTCGACTCACAGCGCGCCCAGGGCTTCGTCTCGCCGCTTCAGACCGGGACCCACAGCTACTCCGCCCCCGGCAGCGTTCAGCTCAACCAGTTCGCGCTGGGTGGCACCTGGAACGTCGGCCCGCAATCGGCCACCGCCGTCTCCACGGGCGCCACGATCACGGCCGGAGTCCAGGCCTCGGCCGTGTATCTGGTCATGACCAGCCCGTCGAACGCTCCCCGGACAGGGCGCGTGCTGCTCGATGGGAAGCCGATATCCGCAGCCGATGCCGGAGCGGACGTCTCGGCCGGCGGGAGCTTCACCGTCACGGGACAGCGGCTGTACTCGCTGGTATCCCTGCCAGGGGCCCAGCAGCACGTCCTCACCGTCGAGGTCCCGCGCGGCGTCAGCGCCTACAGCTTCACGTTCGGTTAGGCGAGCGGTCCACGGACGCGGGCCGGCGGCGATCGAGCATCTCGGCGGCCTGGAGGAGCTGCATCGGCGAATTCACGTTGAACAGTTGATCTGGGTCCTCGACCTCGAGCCGGCGCGCGCCGATCGCCTGGGCCGCAGCCCGGAGCGGGATCTGGCTCTCGATCGCCAGCGGGCGCAGCAGCGCGAGCGCCGCCGGGCGGTAGCAGCCCAGCAGCGGCTGCACCTCCCCGCCGGCGCTGGCCAGCACCGCGGGAGCGTCGCCCGGATCCTCCCGCCACAGGGCCCGCAGCAGCGCCGGCGTCACCAGCGGCAGATCGCACGGACAGACCAGCACCGAGCGCCCTTCGGCCAGCGAGAGCGCATGGACGATCCCGACCAGCGGATGACGCGGGGCTTGGGACTCGATCCAGACGGCGGTCCCGGGGAGGCTCGGGAGCTCGGTGTCCGGCTTGGCGATGATCCGGACGTCCGCGACGGTCTCCCTCAATGCCTGCAGCGCGTAAGCGATCAGCGGTGCTCCGGCCAGTGCCACGGTCGCCTTCTGCCCTCCCATGCGCCGTCCCTGGCCACCGGCCAGAACCACCCCGATCGGCTCGTCGCGAGCCTCCATCAGGCCCCATCGAGGTTGTCGCTCACGACGTGATCGTAGAATCAGAGCAATGGAGGGATCAACCGAGGTCCGAAGCTGGCTGCGCTGCTACCGGTGCTGGTCCCAAAATCTCGAGGTTCAGGTCCATTACGAGGGGATTCACCGGATCGATCCCGAGAGCGGCGAGCGCGGTGAAGTGGTCGACGAGATGCAGGAGGCGGTCGTGCAGTGCCTCGAATGCATGCACGACCAGCCGCACCTGGGCTTCCACAACGGCCGGGTCGAGCCGATCGAAGACCGCTGGGAGCGGATGATCGCCGGGACCCCGTGGGTCGCCTCCTGCACCGTCACCGTCGACGCCGAGGATGTCGAGACCTGTTCGGGACCGGAGGCCGGCGACGCGCTCTCCTACGCGGCGTTCGGGGATCACGGAACCCGGGAGTTCTTCACCCATGTGCGCTTCCACAAGCACGACGACGAGCGGATCGTGGTGCACCTGCTGGTCGAGCTCTATGCGCGGTCTGCCGAAGAGGCCACCGACGTGCTCGAGGAGGCCGCCCGCGGCACGCTGGCCATCACGTCGCTTGCCGAGGAGTCGCGGCCGCCGGCATCGACCGGCGACTCGAAGCACTAGCCTGGCGCCGAGCCCGGCGGCGGCGCGCCCAGCCCCAGGCCTCGAGGACGATCAGGGCCAGCGCCACAGGCACGGTCGCTGGGAGTTCGCTGACGAGGAAGAACAGCAGGTCGAAGGCCGCCGCGATCACCAGCGTCAGCAGCGCCCCGTAGCGCTGAAGCGTCCGATCAGCGGCCAGCAACGCACCGAATACGGCCGCCACGAACAGGTCGCCGTAGCCCATCGTCACCGAGCCGAAGATCTCGCTCTGCAGCTTCGGCAGGCCGCCGGCCGGATGGGCGGCGGCCAGCGTGTTGTTGGGCGCCTGCAGCAGGTCCGAGGCCACCAGCCAGGCGTCGGCCGCCGCCATCGCGACGATGCCCAGCTTGAGCCAGCCGTGCGGGGCGACCGCGGCGAGCAGCACCCCCAGAGTGACGCAGCTGAGCGCCGACAGGAGCGCCCCGGCGGCCTCGCCGGCAAGCGAATGCGGAGCGGCCCAGGTCAGTACGAACAGCGGGACCACAGCGGCGGCCAGCCAGGCCCGCGCGCCTCGGTTGGCCCACCCGAGAGCGATCGCAGCCAGCGGCGGCACCGCGACCAGCGCCAGGTAGGTCAAACCGGTGGCCGTGTCCGAGACGTAGCGGATCGCGAAGATCACGAGGACGATCGAACCCAGTGGCACGATCGCCCAGCCGCGGCCGCGCACGCGGTGGAGCGCCTTTAGATCGGGCGCGATGCGCGGAGCGGCGACCGTCCCGGCCTGCAACAGCAGCAGGCCGGCGTCGGAGGGTATGAACGGGAGGGCCATCCCCCCAAGGTTAGGCTCAGCTCAGGTACCGAGCCGCCGCTCGAGGGCCTCGAGCTGGGCCTGCAGCTCGGCCGGGAGCCTCTCGCCGAAGTTCGCGTAGTGCTCGTGCACCTGGGGCATCTGCTCCGTCCAGCCCTCGACGTCGACCTCGAGCAGCCGGGACATCACCTCCGGGCTGACGTCGAGCCCGTCCGTGTCGATGCCGCCCTCGCCCACCGGCGGCACCAGCCCGATCTCGGTCTCGTTGGCCTCGGCGTTGCCCTCACACCGGCGGAAGATCCAGGCCAGGACCCGGGAGTTCTCGCCATATCCCGGCCACAGGAACTTGCCGTTCTCGTCCTTGCGGAACCAGTTGACGTAGAAGATCTTCGGCAGCTGCGCGCCGTCCCTGCGTCCCATGGCCAGCCAGTGACCGAAGTAGTCGGCCATGTGGTAGCCGCAGAACGGCAGCATCGCCATCGGATCGAAGCGCAGCTTGCCCACCTCGCCGGCTTGGGCCACGGTGGTCTCGGAGGACATGATCGAGCCCATGAAGACTCCGTGCTCCCAGTCGCGGGCCTCGTGCACGAGCGGGATCACGGTCGGGCGACGGCCGCCGAACAGCATCGCGTCGATGGCCACGCCCTTCGGGTCCTCCCACTCGGGGGCAATCGAAGGGCATTGAGCGGCCGGCGTGGTGAACCGGGCGTTCGGATGCGCCGCCGGGGTCTCGGAGCCCGGCGTCCACTCGTTGCCGCGCCAATCGATCGCGTGGTCCGGCGGCTGGCCGGTGAGGCCCTCCCACCAGATGTCGCCGTCGTCGGTCTTGGCGCAGTTGGTGAACACCGAGTTCTTGCCGAGCATGTCGATCGCGTTCGGATTGGTCATGGCACCGGTGCCGGGGGCGACGCCGAAGAAGCCGAACTCGGGGTTGACGGCATAGAGCCTGCCGTCCTCGCCGAACTTCATCCACGCGATGTCGTCGCCGATCGTCTCGACCTTCCAGTCCTCGAGCGTCGGGATCATCATGGCCAGATTGGTCTTCCCGCAGGCGCTGGGGAACGCTCCGGCGATGTGCTTGACCTCACCCTCGGGCGAGGTCAGCTTCAGGATCAGCATGTGCTCGGCCAGCCAGCCCTCCTCGTGGGCCATCACCGACGCGATTCGCAACGCGAAGCACTTCTTGCCCAGCAGCGCGTTTCCGCCGTAGCCGGAGCCGAAGGACCAGATCTCCCGCGTCGCGGGATAGTGGACGATGTACTTGTTCTCCGCGTTACACGGCCAGGGCACGTCCTGGGCCCCCGGCGCCAGCGGCGCTCCCACCGAGTGCACGCAGGGCACGAACTCCCCGTCCGCTCCGAGGCAGTCCAGCGCGTCCTGGCCCATCCGGGTCATGATCCCCATCGAGACCGCCACGTAGGCGGAGTCGGTCAGCTGCACGCCGATATGAGAGATCGGCGAGCCCAGCGGCCCCATCGAGAACGGCACCACGTACATCGTCCGGCCCCGCATCGACCCCTCGAACAGACCCTCGAGCAGCTTGCGCATCTCCTCGGGCTCGCGCCAGTTGTTCGTCGGCCCGGCATCGGCCTCGTTCTCGGAGCAGATGAACGTCCGATCCTCGACCCGGGCCACATCGGCCGGATCGGACAAGGCCAGATACGAATTCGGCCGCTTGGCCTCCGACAGCCGCTGGAACGTCCCGGCGTCGATCAGCGCCTGCGCCAACTGGTCGTACTCCTCCGCCGAACCGTCACACCAGTGGACCTCGTCGGGCTGGGTCAGCGCGGCGATGTCATCGACCCACGCCTTCAGGCGCTCATTGGTCGTCTTGGCTTGATGCGTCGGTGCAGTGTGGCTCATTGGGCTTCAGGCACTCCTTGAGGCATCGGTGACGGGACGGCCTACCGGTGTGTGAATTTCGCGATTCATATCAATCGATGGACCGCTCCGGACCTCATGAGAGCGGCTTGCGGGCTGCTGAGGGTACCCGACCCCGGCACCAGGCCCATTTATGGTGCCATTAGATCTACCCGCTCGCGCCGCAACTCAGGCTCGATGGCGCCGGTGACGGGAACGGCCGTTCGCAGCCCGCGCCTACTCGACGTTGTTCTCGGCCCCCGCCAGCGGAGCCCCCGGGTCCTTGCGCGGGACCAGGACCAGCCGCTTGAACTCGGCCACCAGCACGCCGTCCTGGTTGAGCACGCGCGTGTGGACCTTGACCGTTCCCCGGTCCTCCTTGGACTTCGACGGCCTCACCGCGAGCACCTCGGACTCGCAGAACAGCGTGTCTCCGTGGAACACCGGCGCCGGATGGCTCAGCTCCTCGGTGGCCAGGTTGGCGATCGCCTTGCCGCTCACGTCCGAGACGCTCATGCCCAGGGCAAGCGAGTAGACCAGCGGGCCGACCACCACGTTGCGGCCCTGCTGGGACTGCTTGGCGTACACGTCGTTGATATGGAGCGGATGGTGGTTCATGGTGATCAGGCAGAACAGATGGTCGTCCGCCTCGGTCACCGTCTTCGCCGGCCAGTGCTTGTACACCGCGCCGACCTCGAACTCCTCGAGGTAACGGCCGTACGGATGGGCGCCGCTGGCCTCGCGGGCAGCCTGCTCGGTCTCGATCTGGGGCATGTTTTCTGACTCCTGAGTCGTAATAAAGCGCCACGGAGCATGCCAGCCGGGTGGTGGACCCGCGTTTCCGCTGAGACGCCGGCGCCCGGAGCCGTTGGGGTCTCGCGCGTTTCCGCGGAGACGCTGGCGCCCGGAGCCGTCGGGGTCTCGAGCGTTTCCGCGGAGACGCGAATGGCCCCGGCGACCGCGATCGGGCGCGGCTCTTTCCGTCCGACGCCCGACCTACCATACGAACATGTGTTCGTGTGTTCTGGAAATGGATCCCCCTGAGTCGCCCCCGCCCCCGATGTCGCTCGAGGAGCTGGAGCGAGAAATCTGCGAGCTGTCCGCTCACATCGCCGCCGCCTGCTGCCGTCGCCTCATCCTCCTGGCCGAATGGGACGAACGCCGAGGCTGGGCTGAGTGGGGCGCGCGCTCGTGCGCTCAATGGCTGTCGTGGCGCTGCTCGATTGCGCCCGGCGCGGCGCGAGAGCAGGTCCGCGTAGCGCACCGGCTGACCGAGCTCCCCCTGCTACGTGCGGCATTCGGCGCTGGTGAGCTGTCCTACTGTAAGGCGCGTGCCCTCACGCGAGTGGCGACTCCTGAGATCGAGGCGGAGCTGGTCGAGATCGCCCAGCACGCCACGGGAGCGCAGCTCGAGAAGCTCGTCCGCGGCTACCGCGGCGCCTTGTCGGCCACGCTCGAAGGCGCAAACGCCTCCCACGAGTCGCGCGGGCTCAGCTGGGACTGGGAGGACGACGGCTCGTTGCGTATCCGCGGACGGCTGCCGGCCGAGGACGGAGCGCTGCTCCTCGCCGCCCTGGAGCAGGCCAAGGAGCAGGCCGAAGAGGAGGTCAAGGAGCCCGCGAGTATTCGGTACGTCGATGCGCTCGTCGACGTTGCGCGTTCGGCGCTCGCGAGCGGCGAGGCGTCGGGACGCGCCGGGGAGCCCTGCCAGTTCGTCGTTCACGTCGACGCGCAGAGCCTGGCCGACGATCACGTCCGGGACCGCTGCGAGCTGGAGCGCGGACCGGCGCTGCCCCCGGAGACGGTGCGCCGGCTGGCCTGCGACGCGTCGATCGTCCGGATCCTGGAGCGGGACGGCGTGCCGCTCTCCGTCGGGCGGCGCACACGGACGATCCGGCCCGGGTTGCGGCGCGCGCTGCAGAGTCGCGATGGTGACTGCCGCTTCCCCGGGTGCACTCACGAGCGATTCCTGCACGGGCACCACATCCAGCACTGGGCCAGGGGCGGGGCGACCGAGCTCGACAACCTGGTTCAGCTGTGTTCGTATCACCATCGCCTGGTCCACGAAGGGGGCTTCTCTATCGATCGCGGGGGCCGGCGGCGCGACGGCACGACCGGGACCTAAGGGAGCGCCGATGGCCTCTGATCGCTAGCGTTGGCGGGCAACCGAACAGGAGAAGTGCAGTGAGAAACCCCCGCGACTTTGGCAAGCCCCTCGCGCTCGGCGCGCCCGCGCCGATGCTCGAGATCCCGTTCAAGCCCTCGCGGATGATTCATTTCCTGGACTTCTCGAATGAGAAGATGGTCGCCAAGGCGCCCGATATCGCGCCGACCGTGGACATCCTCCTCGGCAACCTCGAGGATGCCGTGCCGGTCGACCGCAAGGAGGCCGCGCGCGCGGGCCTGGTTCGCGTGGGCAGGGAGATGGAGCTCGGCGACACGCAGCTGTGGACCCGGGTCAACAGCCTGGAATCCCCCTGGGTGCTGGACGATCTGACCACGCTGGTCACCGAGATCGGGGACAAGCTCGACGTCATCATGGTCCCGAAGGTCGAAGGCCCGTGGGACATCCACTACGTCGACCGGCTGCTGGCACAACTCGAGGCCAAGGCCGGGCTCGAGCGGCCGATTCTCGTCCACGCGCTGCTGGAAACCGGCCTCGGCGTGGTCAATCTCGAGGAGATCGCCACCGCCAGCCCACGGATGCAGGGCATGAGCTTCGGACCGGCCGATCTCGCCGCCTCCCGGCGGATGAAGACGACGCGGGTCGGCGGTGGGCATCCCGGCTACCGGGTGATCAACGACCCCGATCCGGACAACCCCGACGCCCCGCGCCAGAGCGCCCAGCAGGACCCGTGGCACTACTCGATCGCCCGGATGGTCGATGCCTGCACGTCGGCCGGGATCCTTCCGTTCTACGGGCCGTTCGGCGACATTCGTGACGTCGAGGGCTGCGAGACGCAATTCCGCGCCGCGTTCCTGCTCGGCTGCGTGGGCGCGTGGTCACTGCATCCGGTGCAGATCGACATCGCCAAGAAGGTGTTCAGCCCGGCACCCGACGAGGTCCTGTTCGCGAAGAAGGTGATCGAGGCGATCCCGGACGGACGGGGCGTCCACATGATCGACGGCAAGATGCAGGACGACGCCACCTGGAAGCAATGCCAGGTCATGGTGTCCCTGGCCGAGATGCTGGCGCAGAAGGACCCGGAGCTGGCCGAGGCCTACGGCTTCGCTCCGAGCTCGGTGTAAGAATCGTTAGATGCGAATCTCGGCCAAAGTCGATTACGCGGTACGCGCGGCGGTGGAGCTCGCGGCCGCGAGCGACGAGAAGCCGGTGAAGGCCGAGCGGATCGCCACCGCCCAGGACATCCCGCTGAACTTCCTGGAGAACATCCTGGGCGAGCTGCGGCATTCGGGCATCGTCCGGTCGCACCGCGGGGCGGAGGGCGGCTTCCGGCTCGCCCGGCCGGCCGAGGAGATCTCGATCGCCGACATCATCCGAGCCGTCGAGGGCCCATTGGCCAGCGTCCGCGGCGGGCCGCCCGAGCAGTCGGAGTACTCCGGCGCCTCGGAGGCGCTGCTGCGAGTGTGGATCGCGGTGCGAGCGAGCCTGCGTTCGGTCGCCGAGCACGTCACCGTCGCCGACGTGGCCAGCGGGACGCTGCCCGAGGCGATCGACAAGTTGACGCAGGACCCAGAGGCCTGGGTCACCCGCTAGCTGGCGAGGGCCGCGGCCTCGCTGCCGGGGATGATCTCCGAGCCCGAGGCCGTGCCGAACACCGCGCCCGACGGCGGCTGGATGTAGACCGTTCCGCCTTCGGCCAGCTCTAGCTGCTGCGTCTGGGCGCGGGTCAGCTGAGCTCGGGCGGTCTCTCCGCCCGGCATCTCCAGCTCGATCCGCACCTCGAAGCCGAGGTGGATTATGCGCTTGACCGTGGCCTCCACGGCTCCGTCCTGCGGGGTCAGCGAGAGGCTGACGTCGTGCGGGCGAACGAGCTTGCCATCGACCTTGCTGACCGGGCCGAGGAAGCCCATCACGAAGTCGCTGGCCGGGTTGTCGTAGACGTCGCGCGGCGAGCCGACCTGCTCGATCTTCGCCTTGTTCATCACGGCGATCGTGTCGGCGACCTCCATCGCCTCCTCCTGGTCGTGCGTGACCAGCACGGTGGTGACGCCCTGCTCGTCGTGCAGACGGCGCAGCCAGCGCCGCAGCTCGGCGCGCACGTTGGCGTCGAGCGCACCGAATGGCTCGTCGAGCAGCAGCACCCGCGGCTCGACGGCCAGAGCGCGAGCCAGGGCCATACGCTGGCGCTGACCGCCCGAGAGCTGGTGGGGGCGCTGCTCCCCCCACTGGGTCAGTCCCACCAGTTCCAGCAGCTCGTCGACCTTGGCCTTGATCTCGGCCTTTGGGCGCTTGCGGATCTGGAGGCCGAAGGCCACGTTGCCGCGCACGGTCATGTGAGCGAAGGCGGCGTAGTGCTGGAACACGAAGCCGATCCCGCGGTCCTGCGGGCGCGCCGCGGTCACGTCGCCGCCGTCGATCTTGATCGTGCCGCGATCGGGCGTCTCGAGGCCCGCCATGATCCGCAGGAGGGTCGACTTGCCCGATCCGCTCGGTCCCAGCAACGCCGTCAGCGAGCCCTCCGGCACCTCGAGGGTTACGTCCTCCAAGGCGGTGAAGTCGCCAAACTGCTTGGCGATCCCAACTGCGTCGATCCTCATCGGGCGTCCTTCCTCTGGGGGGCGAAGATGGTCATGGCCAGCAAAACGATCAGCGACATGATGGCCAGCTCGGTCCCCGTCGCATAAGCGCCGGTGACCGCCGAGCTGCCAAGGTCGGCGTCGCGCTGCTGAACCAGCAGCGGGAGGGTCAGAGTAGAGCCGGCGATGTTGGACGACACCACGGCCACCGCGCCGATCTCCCCAAGGGCACGCGCGGTGGTGAGCACCACGCCGTAGGCGACGCCGTAGCGGATGCTCGGCAGCGTCACGCGCCAGAACGTCTGCCACGAGGAGGCGCCGAGCGTGGCCGCGGCCTGCTCCTGCTCGTTTCCGACCTCGAGCAGGACGGGCGCGACCTCACGCACGACGAACGGCAGCGAGACGAACACCGTGGCGATCACCATCCCCGCCGGGGCGAAAATGATCGGGATCCCGTGGTTGATGAACCAGTTGCCGAACCAGCCCCCGTGCCCGTACACCAGCACCAGGGCAAGTCCGATGATCACCGGCGAGACGACGAAGGGCAGGTCGATCAGCGCGTCGAGGATCCCACGGCCGCGGGCGTTGCTGCGGGTGAGGATCAGCGCCGTGCCGACCCCGAAGATGGTGTTCAGCGGCACGGCGATCAGGGCGATGATCACCGACAGCCAGAACGCGCTGACGGCGGCTGGAGTTGTGATCCAGTCCCAGGCCACACCCAGTCCGTGCTCGAACGTGCGCACGAACACGAAGGCCACGGGCAGCAGCAGGAGCAGCAGCAGGTAGACCAGCGCCACGGTCCGCAGCGACAACTTCGTGCGTCGGCTAATGACCACCGCGGGTCCCCCAGCGTCGCAGCCCGAACAGCACAAGCAGGGCAATGAAAAGCAGGATCACCGAGAGCGACGAGGCCGATTGCGGCGCGCCGGACTCGATGTCGGCGTAGATGACCAGGCTGGCGATCTGCACCTTGCCGGCCAGCAGCACGATCGAGCCGTACTCGCCCATGCAGCGGGCGAACCCCAGCGCCGTACCCGACAGGATGGCCGGACGCAGAGCGGGCAGGATGATCCTCCGGAACACGGTCAGGTTGGAGGCGCCGAGCGATGCCGCCGCCTCCTCCACTTCGCGGTCGAGCTCGAGCAGCACGGGCTGCACCGACCGAACCACGAACGGCAGAGTCACGAACAGCAGCGCGAGGCCGACGATCGCGCGCGTGTAAGCGATGTTGACCCCGACCGGGCTCGAGGTCCCGTACAGGGCCAGCAGGGTCAGGCTGGCCACGATCGTGGGCAACGCGAACGGAAGGTCGATCAGCGCGTTGACGAAGCGCTTGCCGCGAAACTCATCGCGCACCAGCACCCAGGCGACCAGCGTGCCCATCACGGCTCCGATCGCGGCCACCACCAGCGAGGTGCCCAGCGTCTGCTCCAGGGCCTTCAGCGCGAAGCTGTTGCTGACCGTGTCCCAGAACGTGCCAAGACCCTGACTGAATGCCTTGGCGACGACCGCCGCGAGCGGGATCAGCACCATCACGCTCATGTAGAGCGTGGCCACGCCGAGCCCGAGCCCGCCGCGGTTGGCACCGCGGCGGGCTCTGATCCTGATCCTGCGGCCGGGGGCCGCAGGCGCTACGTATGCGTCAGCTGGAGGCAGTGGGAACCCCCGCCTGCTGCTCGATCTTGGTTACCGAACCCGAGGCCGGGTCGAAGAACTCCTTCTTGACCTTCGACCATCCGCCCAGCGAGTCGATCGTGAAGAGCTCCGGCGGAGTGGGGAACTTGCTCGAGAACTGCTTGGCCACCGAAGCCACGACCGGGCGGTAGCCCTGCTGTGCCCACAGCGCCTGTCCGCTCGGCGAGAGCAGCCAGTTGACGAAGTTCTGCGCCTGCGTCTTGTGCGAGCTCTTCGCGGTGACGGCGATCGGGGTCTCGATCAAGAGCGTCTGCTTGGGAATCACGTAGGAGACGCTGTCCCCGGCCTTCTGCGCGGCGATCGCGTCGCTCTCGTAGTCGAGCAGCACGTCGCCCTTGCCACCGGTGAAGGTCTTCAGCGCCGAGTTCGCGCTCGAATCCTGGACGCTCACGTTCTTGGTCAGCAGCGTCTTGAGGTAGTCCAGGGCCTGGGCGGGACTCTTGCCCTCTTTGAGCTGGGCGCCGTAGCCGGCCATGATGTTCCAGCGAGCGCTGCCCGAGGTGGACGGGTTCGGCGTGATCACGTCGACGCCGGGCTTGGTCAGCTGATCCCAGCTGGTTATGTGCTTGGGGTTGCCCTTGCGAACCACGAACACCACCACCGAGTCGTTGACGATCCCCTTCTCGGCGTTGGCGTCCCAGCTGCCGGCGACGATCCCGTCCTTGACCAGACGGCTCATGTCCGGCCCGGTCGAGAACGCCACCACATCGGCGGGCTGACCCGAGTCGACAGCGCGACTCTGCGCGCCAGAGGGGCCGAACGACTCCTGGAAGCTGACGCCCTCCCCCTGCGCCGTCTTCTCCCACACCGGGATCAGCGCGTCGTAGGCCTTCTTAGGCGTCGAGTATCCAACCAGCGTGAGCTTTGTCGCGCCCTTGCCGACCGATCCGGATCCGCTCGCCCCGCCGCCTGTGCTGGCGTCGGACGAGCCACCGCAGCCGGCCAGCGCCGCACCGGCGCCAATGGCGATTACCGCGGATAACGCGGCGCCCCATCCATGTCTGAATTCGCGTTTCATTCGCTCCTCTTGCAAAGTGCAGTTTTTCGATCGAGTTTGAGGAAAGCACACTTGGGGCAAGTATGTCTAGTCAGTTTGTTGATTTTATGTTTGTCCGCTGTCCCAGCGGGCCTGAATACCACTGCGTACGCGGTCCGCTAGGCTCCCCGCCCGCTCATGCGCTTCTTCGAGTACGAGGCCCGCGCGGTCGTGGCCAAGGCGGGGATTCCGGTGACCAAGCACGGCTTCGCCAGGACCGTCGAGGAGGCCCGGTCGATCGCGGCGGACATCGCGGGGCCGGTGGTGATCAAGTCGCAGGTGCTCACCGGCGGGCGGATGAAGGCCGGCGGAGTCCAGTTCGCCGACACCGTCGACGAGGCCGCTACCCACGCCGACGCGGTGCTGAAGCTCGAGATCAACGGGCACATGCCCCGCGGAGTGCTGGTCGATTCACGCGCCGCGGTCAAGCACGAGTACTACGCCGGCGTCGTCTGGGACGGAATCCGCAAGCGCCCGGTGATGCTGTTCTCCGACATGGGCGGAATCGACATCGAGGAGGTCGCCGAGGAGCATCCTGATCATGTCGCCCGCGCGCACTTCTCGACCCGCCTGCCGTTCGCGGACTGGCAGGCCAAGCAGCTGATCGCGTCGCTGGGCATCAGCGGCTCGGCGCTGAACCGCCTCACCCCGATCCTGGCCCGCCTGGCCCGGCTGTTCCTCCAGTACGACATGACGTTGGCCGAGATCAACCCGCTGGGCGAGCTGGAGGACGGCTCGTTCATAGCCCTCGACGCCCACATGGATATGGAGAACGAGGCGCGTCCGCGCCAGCAGGCCCTGCTGAAGGAGCTCGAGGTCGGCGATGAGGAGACGCGCCAGGCGCGCGAGGCCACGCCGTTCGAGCTGGCCGGCGAAGCGGTCGACGCCCAGGATCACCGCGGCGTGGCCGGAAACGTGACCGAGTTCGACGGCAACCTCGGCCTCGTGATCGGCGCCGGCGGCGGCTCGCTGACCCTATTCGACGCCGTCCGCGCCCACGGCGGCGACCCGGCCAACTATTGCGAGATCGGTGGTAACCCATCGGTGCGCAAGGCCATGGGGCTGGCCAAGCTGGTCCTGCAGAAGCCCGGCGTCGACAAGATCGCGGTGATGATGTCGATCGTCTCCAACACCCGGGTGGACATCGTCGCCCGCGGGGTGATCAAGGCGTGCGTCGAGTTGGGCTACGACCCGGCCGAGAAGATCGCCATCTTCCGGATTCCCGGCGCGTGGGAGGAGGAGGGCTTCAAGATCCTCGAGAAGTACGGGGTCGAGTACGCCGACCGAAGCGTCTCGCTGCACGAGGCGGCCAAGCGCGCGGTCGAGAAGATCGGGAATGCCACTTCATGAGCATCCTGATCGACGAGACGACGACCTTCATCGTCCAGGGCATCACCGGGCGCGAAGCGGTCAACCTCACGAGAGAGTGCCTCGACTACGGCCGGGGCGCCAAGATCGTCGGCGGGGTCACGCCGGGACGACTCGGCCGGGACGTGCACGGCGTCCCAGTGTTCGACACCGTCGCCCAGGCGGTCGAGCATCACGGCGCGCCGATCGACGGCTCGGTGGTGACCGTCCCCCCCGCCTTCACCAAGGACGCCGTCTTCGAAGCGCTCGAGAACGGCGTCAAGCTGGTGGTGATCGTCACCGAGCGGATCCCGCGCCGCGACGTGGCCGAGATGGTCGAATTGGCCACCGCCCGGGACGCACGGATCATTGGGCCCAACTGCCTCGGCATCATCGTCCCCGACGTGATCAAGATGGGCGGGATCGGCGGCCCGGCCAAGGACGCCGCCAAGTCCTACTCGCCCGGCTCGGTCGGGGTGATCTCGCGCTCGGGCGGCATGACGACGGAGATGTCCTCGACGCTGACCGCCGCCGGCCTCGGCCAATCCACCGCCGTCTCGATCGGCGGCGACGCGATCATCGGCTCGAGCTATGCCGAGCTGATGCCGCTGTTCGAAGCCGACGGGGATACGGAGGCGATCGTGATCTACACCGAGCCGGGCGGCCGGATGGAGGCCGAGCTGGCGCAGTACGTGACCGAGAACAACTCGCGCCTGCCGATCGTGGCGTTCATGGCCGGCCGGTTCATGGACGAGATGCCGGGCATGAGCTTCGGTCACGCCGGCACGATCGTCGAGGGCAAGGCCGACACGGCCACGGAGAAGATCGCCCGGCTCGCCGAGGCGGGCATCGTCGTGGCGGAGGAGATCTCGGAGATCCCGGGGATCGTGAAGGACAAGATCGGAGCCACAGCGTGAGCGCGCTGTTCATCGACGTCGAGGTCGACGAGTCGGTCGCTTCGGACCGCGAGCTGGCGAAGAAGCTCGCCGAGGTCTGTCCGGTCGACATCTTCAAGGCGGGAGCGACCGGGGTCGAGATCGTGCAGGACAACCTCGACGAGTGCGTGCTCTGCCAGCTCTGCATGAACGCCGCGCCCCCCGGGACGGTCCGCGTGATCAAGCTGTATGACGGCGGCGCCGTCCTCGGCGCCTAGGCGGCCTGACCCGCGAGGCGGCGGTGGGCCGCGTCGGTCAGCGGCCGGTAGTTCTCCGAAGCGACGTCGAGATACCAGGCCTGGATGCCGTCGCCGGGCTGGGGGATCCCGGCCTCGCGCAGCGGACCGGTGACCGGGCGGTACCAGGTGGTCACCGGGATCGCCGCGACGACGTGGACAATCGCCGGCCGTTCGAGCACCGGCACCGACCTGAGCGCGCGCGAGATGTCGCGCTCCTGCAGTTCGTACCCGTCCCTGATCGTCACCGCGGCGATCGCCACCGACCGGCCTGCCCGGTCTGCCGCGTCGGCCCCGTCGAATGCGGCACCGTCGGATGCGGCACCGTCGGCAAGGGCACCGTACGCGACGGCCAGGTCGACCGCGGGAATGTCCCCCAGCGCGTCCCGGATCGGCCCGGTGTAGACGGGCCCGTCGATCGTACGGATCACGTCGCCGACACCATCCACGCGCCAGTAGTCGCCGTCGGCGTCCCGGCGGAACAGATCACCGGTGATGAGCCAGGCGTCGTCGCGACCGAACACGCCGCGCAGCGCCGTCGTGCTGGTCTGCTCGCTGCGGCCAACCCGGGCCAGCAGCATCCCGACCTCGTCGACCGCGCATTCACGGGCGAACCCATTTTCTCGGAGCTCGAGCGTTCCGGAGCCGATGTCGTAGGCGGCGATCCGAACCTCGGCGCTGCCCGGCAGCGGTCGACCCATCGCGCCCGCCTTCTGGCCGCTGAGGTTGACCAGGATCGCCCCCGCTTCGGTCGAGGCGTAGAACTCGAGCACCCGTGCCGGCTTGAACCGCGACTGCACCCGCCGCCACAGGCCTCGCGGCATGCCCGAGCCGATGAACAGCCTGACGGGGTGATGGCGCTCGCCGGGCTGTGGCGGCGCCTGCACCAGGTCGTGCAGCAGCGTCCATGTGTAGGAGGTGACGGTGACGCCGTAGCGGCGCGCCTCCTCCCAGAACGTCAAGGGATCGAACTGGGTGGCCATCGCCAGGCGGGCGCCGCCGGCGATCGCGCCCCCGATCGTCATCATCAACCCCGACGGGTGGTAGAGCGGAGTGACGCTGTAGACGGTGTCGGCTCCGGTCAGCGCCGCCGATGAGGCGGTCCCCACCGCCGAGAGCGCCCACCGTCGGTTGGTGATCCGGCTCATCCGCGTTCGAGAGCCCTCGCCGGTGAAGACGATGAAGGCGAGATCGCTGGCGCGGCCGCGGTTGGGTCGGTACCAGCTCGGAAGCTCCACGTCCTCGGGGTCGATCTGCTCCATGTCTGTGGTCAGCGGCACGCCCAGCTCTCGCGGCCCCCCGCCGCCGCCGAGCACGAAGGTGTGGAGCGCACCGAGGCCGGCGGCCAGCGGGGCTCGCTCGGGGTCGGCGATGATTCGCGCGACCTGACCGAGCTCGGTCTCGCGGGCCAGGTCGCCATCGGGTCGCAGCAGGACGGACACGGCACCGAGCCGGTTGATCGCCACCGCCAACGCGAGGGCGCTGGGTCTGGTCCCCATCATCACGCCGACGTGCTCGCCCTGCCGGACGCCGATCGAGATCAGCCCGCGCACGACGTTGTCGATCCGCTCGTTGATGTCGCGCGCGCTGTAGGCGCGGTCCTCGAACAGGAAGAACGTGCCGTCCGGATCCCGACGACGGCGCTCCTGCACCAGCAGCCCGAGCGAGATCTTGGTGCCGGGCTGGATCTGGTCGAGCCGGGCCAGCCGCGGCAGCTGATCGGCGGCCTCCCGGGTGATCTCGCGGACGCTGCGTGCCGTCCGCGAAGCCGTCCCGATCGCGGCCCGGGCGATCCCGGCGCTCACTCCCCCCGCCAGCTCCAGGCCGTAGCCGACGCGGTTGCGGACCTCCGGCACCAGGTCGCGCACAGTGCCGTCGTCGGGCACCTCCTCGAGTGCCTCCGGTACCTCTCCCTCGCCCGCGCACCAGCGGGCCCAGGCGGCGACCGTCGGCCAGGTCACGGTGTTGGCGGTCGACCCGACGACCAGCCCGAAGTGCCCCGCTCGCAGGGCCAACTCATAGACGCGCGCGCGGGGGGCGGCCTGGCGGATCGCCCGGACGCCCGCCGCCGGGGCGATCTCGTCGACGGTGCCGACCACTGACATGATCGGAAGGTCGATATCGGCGAGCGTGACCAGCTGGTCCTCGATCACGAAGCCGCCCTCGAGCATCCGATTGTGGGCTACGAACTGCCGGAGGAAGTCGGCCATCGCGGGCCCCGGCCATGCCACCCAGCCGTCCGCCTCCAGGAACCGGCGCTGCCCTTCCCGCGGAAGCAGCGCCTCGCGATCGTGCAGGCGCAGAACGAAGTCGATCCGGCTGCGCAGCGACTTGACCGGGTCGAGCATGCGAAAGCCGGTGCGGCTCGCCCACGCCGGAAGCGCCATTCCGCCGATCCGCCCGGCCAGCGCTCCGGCGGCGAAGCCGGCAAACTGCTCGGGTAGCCCGAAGGGCACGGCAGCGCGAGTGTCGACCGGGCTGCCGAAGGTGATCAGCGAGCTCAGTCCCTCCCCGCGTCGGTAGGCGCCCGTCTGGTAGCAGAACATGCCGCCCTGGGAATAGCCGCCGAGGTTGACGTCGTGACCGGTGACCTTGCGCACCTGGTCGACGGCGTCGGACACCGCCAGGACATGGTCGGCGAGGTTTCGCTCCAGGCCGCCCTCCTCGCGCTCGGGGGCGCCGAAGTCGACGACCCAGGGATCGACTCCGTGCTCACGCAGCAGCGTGACCGCGCTCGTGTTGACCGAGACGTCGTAGATCTCGGCCGCGAGCATCATCGGCGGGACCAGCAGCACCGGTGGCGCCAGGGCCGACACGTCGTCCGGGTAGTAGCGGCGCAACCGGTAGACCCGCTGCTCGCTGACCACCTCGTACGGCGACGCTTCCTCGCCGGTGGCCAGACCGCCGAACCGAGCCACCTCGAGCGCGTTCTGCGCGAGCGCGCCGATTCGCGCGGCCGGCCTGGTGAGGGTCTTCGGCAACAAGTCCATCGGGATCATGCACAATCATCGCTCAAACCGTTGAACGGGGTGGGCGACGACGGCACCCACCGGCGCCTGAGTCTGGGCCTGCATCCCGTGGATACGGGTAGGCTGCACGACATGAACCTGGCGAGCATTCTCACAAAGTCCGCGGAACGCGACCCCGACCACGTCGCCGTCAAGCTCGATGACATCGAGATCACCTACGGGCAGCTGGACGACGCCTCGGCACGCGTGGCCGGCCTGCTCGGCCAGCATGGTGTCGAGCGCGGCGACCGAGTCGGCGTCATGCTGCCGAACGTCCCCTACTTCCCGATCTGTTACTACGGGATCCTGCGCGTGGGGGCGGTCGTGGTCCCGATGAACGTGCTGCTGAAAAAGCGTGAGGTCGCTTTCTACCTGAACGATCCGGGCGCCAAGGTGCTGTTCGCCTGGCACGACTTCGCCAAGGACGCGGAGGCCGGCGCCGAGGAGGCGGGCGCGGACTGCGTGCTGATCAAGCCGGGTGAGTTCGAGAAGCTGCTGGCCGACGTCGATCCGGCCACCGACGTGGTGGAAACCGACGACGATGACACCGCGGTGATCCTCTACACGTCCGGGACGACCGGAACCCCGAAGGGCGCGGAGCTGAGCCACCACAGCCTGATCCGCAACGCGGAGATCTCCGTCGGCCTGTTCGAGCTCGGATCCGATGCCGTCGCGCTCGGGGCCCTGCCGTTGTTCCACACCTTCGGCCAGACCTGCGCGATGAACGCGCTGACCACCGCCGGCGGGACGCTGTCGTTGATCCCGCGCTTCGATCCGGGTAAGGCGCTCGAGATCATTCAGCGCGACAAGGTCAACGTCTTCGAGGGCGTCCCGACGATGTACGGCGCGATGCTTCATCACGATGGGGCCGACGAGTACGACACCTCCACGCTCGAGGTCTGCGCGTCGGGGGGCTCAGCGATGCCGGTCGAGCTGATGAAGGCCTTCGAGGACAAGTTCGGCTGCAAGGTGCTCGAGGGCTACGGCCTTTCTGAGACCTCACCGGTCGCGTCGTTCAACCATCCGGACAAGGAACGCAAGCCCGGTTCGATCGGCACCCCCGTGGACGGCGTCGAGATGAAGGTGGTCGACGACGAGGGCAACGACTGCGATCAGGGCGATGTCGGCGAGATCGTGATCCGTGGCCACAACGTGATGAAGGGCTACTGGAACAAGCCCGATGCCACCGCCGAGTCGATCGTCGACGGCTGGTTCCACACCGGCGACATGGCCAAGGTCGATGAGGACGGGTATTTCTTCATCGTCGACCGCAAGAAGGACATGATCATCCGCGGCGGCTACAACGTGTATCCGCGGGAGATCGAGGAGGTCCTCTACGAGCACCCAGCGGTACGCGAGGTCGCGGTGCTGGGCGTCCCCCACGACACGCACGGCGAGGAGGTCGGCGCCGCGGTCGCGCTCAAGGACGGCAAGGAGGCCACTGCCGATGAGCTTCGTGATTTCGTCAAGGAGCAGGTCGCGGCCTACAAGTACCCGCGCAAGGTGTGGTTCGTCGATGACTTGCCCAAGGGCCCGACCGGGAAGATCCTCAAGCGCGAGATAGAGCCGCCCGAGGACGCTTGAGCGACGGACTGCGGATCCGGGACGCGGCGCGCGCCGACGTCCCGTTGCTGTACTCGATGATCGTCGACCTCGCCGAGTACGAGCGCGCGCCTGAGAAGGTCACGGGCACCGAGGCGATGCTCGACCAGGCGCTGTTCGGCTCGAGGCCGGCGGCCGAGGCGACGATCGCGGAGATCGACTGCGCGCCCGTGGGGTTCGCCCTGTTCTACCCGACCTTCTCGACCTGGGAATGCCTCCCCGGCATCTGGCTCGAGGATCTCTTCGTCCCGCCCGAGCACCGGCGCGCCGGGGTCGGACTGGCGCTGCTGCGTCACCTGGCGCGGGTGGCGGTGGACCGCGGCTGCGGACGGCTGGAATGGACGGCGCTGGACTGGAACACCCCCGCGCTCGACTTCTACGCCAAGCTCGGCGCCGAGGTGCTCGTCGAGTGGCAGACGCACAGGCTGGACGGAGCTGCGCTCACGCGGCTCGCCGGTGCTCGCCCGCGCTGATTCAGCGGCCGGTATCCGCCGGGGAGTGCCCGCCGAAGCTCACCACCTGCTGGATCCCGCTCGGCCGGTTGGTGTAGCGCATCGTGAACGGGAGCACTCCCGGGACGAACGTGATCCGCTCGCGGGTCGCATCCGAGCGCCACGCGCTGGGATCGTTCCCCTGGCTGGCGGCGAGCTGGTTGCCGGCCCGGCCGATCGCCTTCCACAGCAGCCCGCGGCAGCGCTTCAGGCTGCCAGCGCCGCAATATCGCAGCGCAAACTTGCCGCGCACCTTGCCGCCGAGAATCGTCCGTAGGTCCTTGTCCATGTAGATGTGCCAGCCGGTGTACTGCCCTGCGGGGGGGAGGTCGTACTGGGTCACGAACGAGGCGAAGTCCGCGGAGAGCTTCGGCCCGAGGACGCTGGAGGCCCACGCGTCGGACAGCAGCGGCCAGGCGGTGTCCATCACCGCCGCGCCGGGGTCGGTGATCTTGCCGATACCCGAGGCGTCGGTGCGGTCGAGTCGGCTGCCGCCGTGCTTGTGCCACGCGTCGAGCAGCGCGAGCATCTTCGCATCACGGGCGCTCGGCGCGTGACCGGTGTGCAGGAGCCTCGACAGCACGGGCTCGAAGGTCATCTCGCGGACGTCCTGAGTGGCCGCTGCGTTCATCGCAGCCACCAGCGAGGCAGGGTGGAGGTGTCCGCCCGTCCCCAGATTGTGGATCAGGAGATCAACCCGCTGGACGGCGCCGAGTGACCAGTTGTTGTCGGACGCCTCGTAGCCGGCCTCGGTCCGGTTGTTCCAGTTGATGATCTCGCCGCTGGGCGGGTTGATGCCCTGGGGATGCTCCTTGGCCGAGACCTGACCGTGCCATTCCTCCTGGCCCCGGCCGTCGATCGGGAGCGCCGGATCGACATTCGCCGGGCGGATCGGGACCAGCCCGCTGGTGAACACGCCAATGTCCTTGTCGTCGGCGTAGAGCGAGTTGAACGTCTGCGGCGTCTGGTCGGCTGCCTTGAAGAACTGATGGACGTTGTGGACCTTGTTGTGGGCGAGGTCGTGGTAGAAGAGCAGGTCCAGGACGTCCTTGCCGTAGCTGGCCCGCTTGGTCGAGAGGGCCACGAGCCTCCCGTGCACCCGGGCGTAGCCGAACACCGGGCCGTGAACCGTGCGGTAGAAGGTCAGCTCCTTCGCGGTGCTGGTCCCCGGGTTGAGCGCGCCGGCATCGAAGAACTGCATCGTCCGGCATTTGCCGTCGAACATGTACTTGTGGGTGCTGTTGCCGCACAGCGTCTCGACGTAGGTGTCGATCTGGTCGAGCTTGGCCGAGGTCAGCGACCACGCCGAATCCTGACTGCGGCCGATGAACACATAGCCCGGGAACGGCGCCGAAGTCGCACCGCGCTGATTGATGCCCGGCCCCTGCAGGTCGACCTCCATCGTCAGTCCCGGGTAGTAGTAGCCGATCTGGGGGCCGGCGACCATGATCGGATGATGGGTGGCCGAGCGCGCGCCCGAGACGAGCAGCGCGTTGCTGGCTTGGCCGCGCGACTTGCGCTGGGTCCTCAACGCCTGGGTCGCCGTGGCCGAGAGGCTGTTGTTGTCCAGGATCACGTTCCCCTTGGTGCTCGTGGGCGGCGGCTGGAACTGCACGCGGCCCGGCACGCTGACCGGCGTCTCGGGATCGTTGGCCTCGCGCAGATCGTGCCAGGCCTTCAGTCCGCGCTTGGCGCCCAGCTTGTGCTGAAGGCCGGAGAGGAACTCGGCACCCGGGGTCTCGTCGCCCCCGCCCTCGCCGACGAACTGGTCCTTGAGCGCGTTGAAGGCGTAGATGTCGGTCCGGGTGAAGGGAGCCTCCGTGGGATTGTGGATCTGGAGGTAGGCGTTGATCCCCTGGAGATAGACGTCGATGTCGTGCAGTACCGCGCGGCCCTTGGCGCCATGGGCGCGCAGTACGTTCGTCTGCTTGGACACCTCGTTCTCGGTCTGGGCGGACGGCTTGAAGTTCTTCAGGCCGGATACGAGGCCGAGCGCACTGACTCCTGGCGCGTCGATCGCGGCTACCAGCGAGTCATACCGGGCTTGCGAGAGGAGTAGACCGCGGTCTTCGGCGAGCACCCAGCCGGAGCCCCAGGTGACGTCGTCCCGCGTCTTGCCGTCGATGTGAGGGACGTCGTAGCCGTCGCGGGTGATCGTCACGCCGGTGCGGGGGACCGACTCGTGGCTGACCGGGCCCGGCGTGGCGACGCCGAGCGTGTCGGGCTTGAAGAACTGCGGCAACTGCGCGTCGGTGACGTGGCTGAACAGCGGGGTGAGCGCGTCGTACATCATCGCCTGGCGGGTCGCGCCGGCGGGCACCGGGACGCCGCCTGGCTCGCCGGACGGGATGATGTCGCGCGCGATCAGCGCGTAATCCTTGGCCACGGCAAACGACGGCGCCGTCAGGGCGGCGACCAGCGTCAGGGCGAACAACAGGGCCTTCCGCACGGAATCCCTTCCTCTCTCTCGCGTCTCTCGCCCGACACCCTACACGCTTGCCCGGTGGGGTGATGACTCTGGCGCCAAGGGAAATAGAGAAGCCCCACCGAGGCGGGGCTTCTCCTTAGCAGGCCTATAAGCCGGATCTTGTCTTGAGCAATCATCCATCTGAGCGGCCTACCCGGACCTTGGCGGGCAACCTACAAACGGTCCTGCTTGGCCTAGCATCAGGTGGGGTTTACCTGGCCGCCGCGTCACCGCGACGCCGGTGCGCTCTTACCGCACCATTTCACCCTTACCGGCCTGAAGCGCTGCAGCGGCTCCAGGCTTAGGCGGTGTCTTTTCTGTGGCACTTTCCCGCGGGTTTCCCCGGGTCGGCGTTACCGACCACCTTGCCCTTCGATGTCCGGACTTTCCTCGAAGGCGTCTGCCTCCGCGACTGCTCAGCCTGCGTCGCCGAGGATAGCGTCAGGCGACTCCCCCGTCGAACCGCCGGCTCAGCTGACCGTCGAGCCGCAGCCCGCGCAGCTCCCACCTATTGGCAGCGCATGAGCGCCGTATACGGGCTTCATCTCCTCGCCGCACACCAGGCAGCTGACGATTCTATGGGCGGTGAGCCCCTCCCATACGTCGACGAGCACGTCGTCGAGCGTCGGCTCACCGCCCAAGTCGTCAAACAGCGTCGGTGCCACGGCGAGCGCGGTCACTAGGAAATGCTCCTCATCAGGCCCACCACCTTGCCCAGCACGCGCACCTCGCGGCTGCGGATCGGCTCCATCGTCTCGTTCTCCGGCTGCAGGCGCACGTGATCCTGCTCCTGGAAGAACCGCTTCACCGTCGCGTCCTCGCCCACCAGGGCCACGACGATCTCCCCGTCGCTCGCCGCCTCCTGCGGCCGGACGACGACGAGATCGCCATCGAGGATGCCGACATTCTTCATCGACTCGCCGCGCACCCGGAGCAGGTACTCGCCGTCCTCGCCACCAGCGAACGTCGGCGTCTGGATGTAGTCCTCGATGTTCTCCTCGGCCAGCACCGGCTGGCCGGCCGCCACCTGACCAACGAGCGGCAGCCCCGGCTTGACAAAGCTGCGCACGCCGGCGGCCGCCCGGTCCAGCAGCTCGATGGCGCGAGGCTTCGTCGGATCCCTGCGCAGCATCCCGATCCGCTCGAGGTTCGCCAAGTGCGCGTGTACCGTCGAGGACGACGCCAAACCGACCGCCTTGCCGATGTCGCGCACGGTCGGTGGATAGCCGTACTTGGCCGAATAGCGCTTGATGAAGTCGAAAATCTCCTGCTGGCGCTTCGTCAGGTCCATCCGTCACTCCTCGCTGGGTTTACCAGGGGTTTTTCTCACCCGGTCGAACATGTGTTCGGAAATGTAGCGCGGCCCCTGGACGGAAACAACCGCCGGCTGCGGGGCCCCACCCAAGCTACACCCAACCCGGGTCCCGCCCAGACCCGCTGTCTATACTGACCGCCCCCAGCGCCTGTGGCGGAATTGGTAGACGCGCAAGGTTGAGGGCCTTGTGGACTAATTGGTCCGTGGAGGTTCGAGTCCTCTCGGGCGCACTCGGAAAGCCCCGCATCGCGGGGCTTTTCCGCGCGCTCGTCGCGATCGCCAAGCGCGCAGACTGCGTGCTCGAGATGGTTCCCGCGATGGGCGACTTCGTGCCGCGGGGCGCGCCACTCCTCAGGGTCCGCGGGTCGCTTCCGGACAACTATCGAGAAGCGGTTGGACTGAGCGTGATCGTCGAACGCGAGCGCAGCCATGAGTCCGAGCCGGCGTTTGGCATCCGCAAGCTCGTCGACATCGCCGAGCGGAGTATCTACTCGAGTCCATTTCAGGACCCGACGACGTCGGTGCAGGCGATCAACGCCATCCACGACGTCTTGCGGAGGCTTGCGGTGCGCGAATTCCCGTCAGGGGGCGCCGTGACTCAGACGGCCACCCGCGTCTGATCGAGCGCGTGATGACCAGGGAGGGGTATGTGCGTCTGGCGTTCGATGAGCTCCGGCTTGCCGGAGCGGGCTCGCCCCAGGTGGCCCGCCGGATACGCGCGGCGCTCGATGATCTCAAGGCCGTAGCGCCGCCTGACCATCACACTTGATCTATCGCGGCGGGGTGCTCCACGTGGAGGAGCTCGTGATCCAGGGTGAAGGGCGAGGCACGGCGTGACGGATGGTGCGATCTGGCGTATAACCGGTGGTGTGACTCGGCGGCTGCTCTTGGGCGGGTTGGTGGTGGCTGTCGTGGCTGCCGGCTTGGTGGCGTTCGCGCAGGGAGCCTCGTATCGCCCGAGTAGTGGCGGGCGGTACGTTGACTCGGCGGGCTGGTCGCTGAGTTATCCGCGCGGGCTGTATCTCGAGCATGCCGACAGCGGCCCGGGGAGGGCCGAGTTTCATGAGGTCACGATCGCGAGCTTCCAACCGCGCCGTGGGATCCAGACGGGCAAGACACGTAACGGCGGCAATATCCGGTTCGTCGCGCCAGCCACGCGCCTTCCCGCGAATGGTGTGGTGCTGCGGATCTGGTCCGTGACCGGCCCGCGGAGCTACGACGAGGGGCCGGACTCCCGCTTTCCGATCACGCGCGCGAGCTTTACCCGTCCGGACCTGGCGCTGGGCCTTCCGCACGCGCGCGATCGCACGATCTCGGCTGACGGGCTGACCTACACTGCCGCGTTGCTCATCGCGCCGCACGCCCCGCCTGCGCTCCGCGCCGCGCTGGCACGTGTCCTCGCTTCGCTGCGGTTCTCGCGCCAACACCCGGGCAGGACGGTCGGCAACCGCCAGTATGTGCTCCAGACCCCGGGGCGTTACCCGGCGGGATCGTTCACGCTCGTCCACGCTCCCGGCGGGATCTGCAACGGCTCCCCTTTACGGTGCCACAGCGGGCGCGCTCCGCTCTATCTCGTGCACGCCAATTGGACCCTGGCCCGCAACATCCGGCGCAGCCGGTGCGAGCAGGCCGCCAACACGTGCGTGCCGATGGGATCGTTCTATGCGCTCGGATGGAAACAGGAGGCTGTGCCGGGCGGCTACACCTCCCAATGCGCGCTCCTGGTCGACCTCGCCAAGCGACAGTTCTATTGCGCAAACCTCGACGCACGCTGGGACCGCTTCGGGCGAACGCTACGCAGGCCTCCTGGGGCGACGGTCGACGACGATCTCTCCGTCATCGCGGCCAAGATCAGCTGGGCCGGCTACGTCATCCTCTCCTAACCGAAGGCAACCACAGCCCGCCGCTGTCCGGTTAGTTCCGTGCCGCGGGCGGAGGGCTACGCCACCTGAGCTGCACTGACGGTGCCGGGCAGCACCCCCGCGAGTTGGTTGCGCGAGGTGATGTCGAGCCATCAGAATGGCGATCCTATAGCCATCTCGCGCGCAAATGTCTGTAGTCCGGGGCCTCTGACGGGATCGCGCTCAGCCTCTGATGGGATCGTGCTCAGTCAAAGGTCTCGGGGAAGACTCCGAGTCCCTCGGCACGCGCAGCAGCGTGAAGACGGCGGTCCCACACCGCAACGGCTAGATCCTCACGGGGGAGGATGAGCGCCGCCGCGAGATGCAGCGCGTCGAGACTCCGCAGCTCGTGGATGAGCGCGAGCTCGATCGCACGCTCGACGAGGTCGTGGTCGACCTCGATCACATTGAACGCCGCCCACTCCTGCTCCACCGCCCGAACCGCTGATGCGCTCCCCGCCAACCCGATGGCGCGAGCCGTCTCGAGGTAGCCGACGCGGCACATGAACCAGCCGTCGGCGCGCCCCATCAGCTCCCGAAGGCGATCGCTTTCCGGCTCGGCTACATAGCGCTTGACCAGCGCGCTGGCGTCGAGATACAGGTTCAGCGCTCGGCGTCCCGTTCGCCGATGACCAGGGCGGACGCGCTGCCAGGGATCTTCGCCAGCCGCGGCGCCCGCTTCGGCCGCGCGGACGCCGGAGGGGTCAGCCGCCCATCTGCGACGAGCGCTCGGACGCGGTCATCCCCGGCCGCGGCGCCGGCGGGAACGATGTCGGCTATCGCACGACCTCGAACCGTGACACGCACCTGCTCACCGCGCTCAACTGCTCGCAGCGTCTCGCTCAGCGAACGCTTCAGCTCGCGGACACCGATCTCACGCATGTGGTCACGATAGCACCGATGTGGTCACGTCCCCGACCGAGGCCGCGGTATGACCCGCGCGTCGACGCCGGGCATCGAGCCAACCCGCGACCCATAAGCGGACGCAATGTGCGACCAGAGCGGTGCGTCTAGCAGCGACCGCCGTAGCCCCGCAGGCTGTCATATGCCCGACTCCCGAGCCTTGCCGACTGCCCGTCAGGGGCGCTGCTGCCGTCTCGCCGTCGTCGGCGACTCTGGGCCTGTCGACGTCGAGAAAGCGTCTGACGCTGGTGGCGACGATCTGGGGTCAAGCATCACGATCCTTGACAGCAGCGTGGTGAGCGTCGCGCTGCCCGGGCGCCGGACCTAGTCGTAGTAGAACCCGTCGGCCTCGTCCCATAGCCCGCGCTCGTTGATGGCCTCGGCGATCATCGCGAAGTGCTCGAAGAACTTGATCGCGACGTCCTCGTAGGCGGGATCCTCCTCGACATCTTCCTCGGCTGGACCAACGTCGGCGCGCGCCATTACTACGTGCGTCAGCTCCGCGACATGAAGGCCTCGGTGTCGATCGAGAAGGTGCGCGCGGACGAGCTGGCCCAGTACGCCTCCGCCTGCGGCGGCAGCACTCGCCGAGGGCCACGCTCGCTCGGGCGACCCCGTCGCGATCGCGGCATATCTCGGTTCCGGGGACCCGTTCGACCGGGCGATCGGCAAGTTCGCCATGGCCTACGCCGACCAGACGGAACTTGATTACGCCGCGTACGTCGCCGCGCTCGAGCCTGACGGTGGCAACGGATAACCTGTTGACCACCCGTCCGGTCAGCCGACGGGACCAGGCGGCATCGTCACTGTCGCGGAGAGGGTGGAGAGCGTCCTCGGCGAAGAGCCCGTCTGGGTCAGGGTGCCGACCACGCTGTAGGTCTGTCCATAGTGCAGCTGCCCAGGGGTGCTGCCGATCGGGCTCGCGCTCATGCTGATCGAGCGGCCCGGCGGGAGCGCTGCGCCGCCGGAGCTGAACTTGAACGGGACAGTTGCCGAATTCGGCACCGACACGTTCAGCGCCAAGGTCTCTGGGGTGGCGGAGCAGTTACGAATCGTGGCCTGAACATCAATACCAGTGCTGCCGCTATCGGCGTGCACGGCCTGGACCTTCCAGGCCAACGGCGCGCAGGCGCTTCCGCCGCCACCTCCACCGCCTCCTCCGGACGCATATGCCGTGGTGGTGCCGGCGATGACGAGCATCGCCGTCAAAGCCGCGGTCATCGATCGTGCTCGCGTGCTGCTCATGAGTCCTCCGTGGGTTCTCCGGCAGACACGCAGTGTGGCCGGATCGGTCAGAGGCTCAGCCTCCGGTGCTCCATGACGAGTGGAGCCCGCAGAGCCTCAAATGGATTGGGTCTGTCTCGGAAGAGTCGGGGCGCCAGCAAAGGTCACGAACCAATCCGAGATTCACACGGAGCGACCGACCGCGCCGCTGCACGAATCAGGCGAACGCGCCGACGCCGGTGATGTCGCGCCCGACGATCAGGGTCTGCATGGTTTCGGTGCCTTCGTAGGTGTGGATGACCTCGATGTCGCCCAGGTGGCGGATCACGTGGTTCTCAAGCAGGATGCCGTTACCGCCGAGCAGGTCGCGTGCATCGGCGATGACCTGGCGGGCCTTGCGGGTGTTGTTGAGCTTGGCCAGGCCCGCGATCGTGTCCGAGAGCCGCCCGATCTCCTCGAGGCGGGCGAGCTGCATGCAGTAGAGCTGCATGCTGGTGACCTCCGCCAGCATCTTCACCAGCCGATCCTGGACGATCTGGAACGAACACAGCGGCCGGCCGAACTGCTGGCGCTGCTTGCTGTAAGTCAGCGCCGCGTCGTACGCCCCGACGGCGTGGCCGAGCGCGCCCCAGGCACAGGTCGTGCGCGTCGTGATCAGCACGCGGCCCGTGTCCTTGAAACGCTCCGCGCCCGGAAGTCGCGAAGACTCGGGCACCCGCGCACCGTCGAGCGAGATGTCGGCCTGCCAGATCGCCCTGGAGGCGCCCTTCCCCTCCATCGTGGTGGCCTCGAAGCCGGGAGTGTCCCTCTCCACCAGGAATCCCTTGACTTGGCCGTCCTCCTCGGAGCGCGCCCACACGACCACCACGTCGGCGATCGATCCGTTGCCGATCCAGCGCTTGGCTCCGTCGAGGACCCAGCCGTCCCCCTGCCGCCTGGCCCGCGTCTCGAGCGCCACCGAGTCCGAGCCGTGCGTCGGCTCGGTCAGGGCGAACGCGCCGATCGCCTCCAGTCGTGCCATCGCCGGCAGCCAACGCTGCTTCTGCTCCTCGGATCCGAGCAGGGCGATCGATTTCATCGCCAGCCCGGACTGGACGCCCAGGAAAGTGCCGATGCTGCCGTCGCCGCGGTGCAGCTCCATGTTCACCAGCCCCCGCGCGAGCGGGCTCATCCCCGGGCAGCCGTACCCGCGGATGTCCTCGCCGAGCAGCCCCAGCTCCGCGAGCCGGCGCATCAGCGGCCACGGCAGCTCGGCCGCCTCCCAGTATCGATTTATCTCCGGCAGGACCTCGTGGTCGACGAAGCGGCGCGTGGCGATGAAGTGCTCCCACTGCTCGTCGGTGAACTGCTCGCGCACCTGGAAGTAATCGGTCGCGAGCGCATCGCCGAGGTGCGCGTACGGCAGGGCCTGGGTCGACATGGTTGTTGTCCTTTCCGGATCTACCAGCTTCCCTCCTACCCGGTCGGATGCTCTCAGAAGTACTCGCATTTAGCCAACGGTCATGCCCCGCGCGGGTAGGATCGCCTCGCAGAGCAAACGAGGTGAATTGGGCGTGTCAGAGTCCCCTGAGGTGCTGTCGGAGCGTGGGTCGGCAACGGTCTCGAGGCCGGACTCTGCGGCCCGGAGACTGCTGAACATCGGGCTGGTCGGAGCTGCCATAGCTCTGACGCTCGGGATCTACTCGGGCGCGCACAGCCCGTCGTCGGATCTCACCATCACGCTCGGGTTCACGAACACGATCACGATGAAGGTGTGGCTGACGACGATTGCGCTCTGCTTCGCGGTCGTCCAGCTCTTCTCGGCGCTGTGGATCTATGGCCGGCTGCCACTGGGTGCCGCCCCGACCTGGCTCGGGAGCGTGCACCGGATCTCGGGCAGGCTCGCGTTCCTGCTGAGTCTGCCCGTTGCCTACCACTGTCTGTACCAGCTCGGCTTCCAGCATTCGAGCACGCGGGTGCTGATCCATTCGATTCTCGGCTGCGTCTTCTACGGGGCGTTCGCCGCAAAGGTGCTCGTCGTCCGCTCCCGCAACCTTCCAGGCAGCGCGCTCCCCCTGGCCGGCGGCCTGGTGTTCGCGCTGCTCGTCTATATCTGGCTGCTCTCGGCGCTCTGGTACATCGACCAGTCGGGCTTCCCGTCGCCCTGATGTTGCGCCTGCTCGATCGCGGCCTCGCCGTATTGAGCTGGGCGGCCGCCGCGCTCGTCGTCGTGCTGCTGTTCGCCGGCCCGGCGCTCATCGGTGCCAAGAAGTCCAGCGCGACCGGGCAGACCACGGGCCCCGCCGTATTCGCGAGCGCCGGGTGCGGCAGTTGTCACACGCTCAAAGCCGCGGCAGCGAGCGGCTCGGTCGGTCCGAACCTCGACCAGCTGCGACCCAGCACCGCGGCGGTCAGCGGGATCGTCCGCTCGGGAGGCGGGGGCATGCCCTCGTTCTCTGGCAAGCTGACCGACTCGCAGATCGCGGCGGTGGCCACCTACGTATCGACCGTCGCCGGTCGCTGAGGCCGCCGGCCTATCGGAGGGACTGCTCTCGCCACCTGGCAAGATGGTGCCTCGGATGACCCGCAACGCGCGATCCGCCCGCCGTGCGCTCGTCGCCGCGGTCGTGCTCGTGTGTGGGGGAGCGTGGTTCACGGGCGTACCGGCCGCCGCGAAGGCGTTGTCCGGGCTGCACGTGTCGGGTCGCCACTTGCTGGACAGCGGCGGTCAGCCGGTGAGCCTGCGCGGCGTCAACCGGTCCGGAACGGAGTATGCGTGCATACAGGGATGGGGAATCTTCGACGGGCCCAGTGGGCCGGCTTCGGTCCGAGCGATCGCCGGCTGGCATGTCAACCTGGTGCGCATCCCCCTGAACGAGGACTGCTGGCTGAGCCTTGGCGGCGTGAAGCGCGCGCACAGTGGCCGCGCTTATCGCCAGGCGATCGTCGACTATGTCCGGCTGCTGCACCACTACGGCATCTACGCGGAGCTATCGCTGTTGTGGGCAGCGCCGGGACACCAGCGCGCCACGAATCAGCCCCGCGCCCCGGACGAGGACCACTCGCCGGCGATGTGGGCCAGCATGGCGGCGACGTTCAAGCACGATCCCGACGTCCTGCTGGCGCCCTGGGGGGAGCCGGTTGTCAGTGCGCGCTGTCTGTTGCATGGAGGCAGCCTCTGCCCGGCCACCCAAGGGCCGACGAAGGTCCGATACCGGACGGCCGGCATGCAGCAGGCGGTACAGGTGATGCGGGCGGCCGGGTACCGCGGGCCGATCGCGATTCCCGGCATCAACTACGCGAACAACCTCGCTTTCTGGCTGGCCTACGAGCCGCGCGATCCGTTGCATCAACTCGTCGCCGAGGCGCACGTCTACGGCAAGAACGCCTGTAGCTCGACGTCGTGCTTCGACCGGACGATGGCGCCGGTCGCTCGCCACGTGCCCCTGATTTTCGGCGAGACGGGTGAGACCTACGACGGCTCGAGCTGCGGCTCGAGCAACATCTCGACGTTCCTACATTGGGCCGACGCCCACGGAGTCGGCTACGCCGTCTGGACGTGGGACGCCTGGGGCAACTGCCACGCGCTGATCAGCAACTACCGCGGCGACCCCGCGAACGGCTACGGAGCGTTCGTCAAGGGCTACTACGCCGGCCTGGCCACGATCCCCTCGCCCTGAGACGTTCACAGCGTTGAGATGCCGTGCAGCGCGCCGACCATGCCGACCGCCACGAGCACGAGTGCGGCGAGCGCGATCGCCCAGCGATACAGGTCGGAGCCGCCCGCGCGCGCGGGCTGAAGCGCCGCTGCCCGATCAGCGTCGGCCGGGTCCGGCGAAACCCGGTCGGGCGCAGTCGGAGCCGCCTCCCCGGTGGCGACGACGGACCGAGGACCCGCCCGCCGCAACCCTCCGGCCGCCACGAGTGCCGCCTGACCGAGGTCGCCGGCCGACGGATAGCGCTCGCTTGGATCCTTGGCCATCGCCCGGAGCACAACGTCGCCGAATCCACGGGGCAGGTCAGGCCGGAGATCGAGGGGCGATTGCGGCGGGGCGTCGAGGTGGGCCAGCGGTCCCGCATCCTTCCCGCCGGCGAATGGCGACTCCCCGGTGAGCGCCTCGAACAGAAGGCATCCCAGCGCATAGATGTCGGCGCGCGCGTCAACGCGCTGATTCAAGATCTGCTCGGGCGCGACGTACTCGGCGCGTGCGACCACGGTCCCCTGGCGAGTCAACCCACCGGCTGAGCCCGTCGGCTTGGCCAGGCCGAAGTCGGTCAGGTAGGCGTGATCGTGGCGGGCAAGCAGGACGTTCGACGGCTTGACGTCGCGGTGCAGCATCGCGCGAGCGTGGGCCGCGTCGAGCGCGGCGCCAACCTGGCGGACGATGCGCGCGGCCCGTAACGGCTCCAGACGCCCCTCCGCGGCGATCAGCGCACGCATGTCGGTTCCCTCGACGAACCGCATCATGATGTAGAGGACGCCGTCCTCATCACCGGCGTCGAAGATCGGAATGACGTTCTGGTGGTCGATCGCGGCCGCGATCCGCGACTCACGCCGGAAGCGTTCGCGGAAGCGCTCGTCACCTGAGTATTCGGGGAGGATGAGCTTGAGGGCAACCCGGCGCTGGAGCGCGAGCTCCTCGGCGCCGTAGACGACCCCCATATCGCCACGCCCGATCACCTCCTCGACGCGGCACCCGGCAAACACGGACCCGACCGGGAGCTCTGGGCCCAGCCCGCCGGCGCGTGGAGCAGCCGGCCGCGCCGGCCGCACCGGGGCCGCCGGGGCCGCCGGGATCGGCGGCCTCGGCGGAGCAGGCGGCTCGGCGACAGGCGGTGAAGGGACCGGGGGGCTTGGAGGAGCCCGCTCGGCCAGAGGCGGGGAAGCGACCCGCGCTCCGCCGGCAACTGTCACCCGCAGCGTCGTCGAACCCACCCGCAACAGGTCGCCCGCCGCCAGCACCTGTCGACCAAGCGCGCGCTCGCCGTTCACGAACGTCCCATTGGCCGAGCCAAGGTCCTCGACGATCAGCTGACCGCCGTCGCGGTAAACGCGAGCATGGCGCCGGGAGAGGTCGGAATCGTCGCTCACCCTCCCATCCCCGCTCACCCCTCGTCCGATGACGATCCCGTCACGCACGATCAGACGCCGTCCCTGCGCGCCGCCGGCGCTGATCACCACCAGCGCGTCGCCGGCCTCATCGCCCGGGCCCGGCGGCTCGTCCGCGGCGGCGGCTCGCTCCGGAGGCGGCGACGGTTCCCGCGCCGCTGCGGAGCCGGCAATCACCTGCAGGACCGTCTTGCCCACGCTGATGACGTCACCGACCTTGAGCGTTCGCGGAGAATCGATTTGCTCGTTGTTCACGAACGTACCGTTCGATGATCCGAGATCCTCGATCTGGAGCTGTTGGTCGGACCCGCGCGAAACGCGTGCGTGTCGCCGAGAGATCTCGGGGTCGCCGCCGAGCCTGCCTTCTCCTTCTGGAGCGAGACGGCCGATCAGCAGGTCGGCTTCCACGCTCAGGAGCGTTCCTCGTTCCTTCCCCTCGGTCACGCGGAGCTGCTCGCCGGCCATCGGCTCCGAAGCCTAACGTCTGTCATAGATAATGCGCGAAGTGTCCGTGAACCCTCCCGCCGACGCCCACCCCGTGTCCGACTTGAAGGCCTTCGTCGAGGCCGAACGCTCGGGCCGGCCCTTTCTCCTCTTCAGGGACCGGGATGACAGACAGCAGGTGTTCCTGTTGGATCCCGCGCCGGCGTCCCTCTCGGTCGGGCGCCTGCCGGCGTCGGATCTCAGACTCGACTGGGACAGCCAGGTCTCGCGCCTGCATGCCCGGTTCGAGCGGGTCGACGACGCCTGGGTGCTCGTCGACGACGGCATCTCCAGCAACGGCACGTTCGTCAACGAGGAGCGCGTGACGGGCAGGCGTCGGCTGAACGATGGCGACACGCTTCGCTTCGGGAACACGACGGTGGCATTCCACTCCCCCACGCCGGAGCAAGCGGAACCGGTGCCGGCAGCCCCGCCGGCGCCTCCGGTGGTCCCGGCGGCGGCCCCGCCAGGCCCGCCGGCAGCCCCGGCGCCTCCGGCGGCTCCGCCACGGAGCCCGGTAACCCTGTCAACCACCCAGCGCCGCGTCCTGCTGGCCTTGTGCCGGCCTTACAAGGGCAGGAGCGGGTTCGCCAGCCCGGCCACCGACGAGCAGGTCGCCGAGGAGCTGTTCCTGTCCGTCGGTGAGGTGAGAGCGCACCTCAAGGTGCTCTACGCCAAGCTCGGCGTCGAGAAACCATCAGGGGCCGAGACGCGAGTGGGGCTTGTCGAGCGGGCGTTCGCCGCCGGGCTGATCTCCGAGGGCGACCTCTAGCCGGTGCTTTCTCCCGGCTCCACCTTTGGCGAATATGAGGTCGAGAACGTCGTCGGCCTCGGCGGAATCGGGATCCTCTACCGGGCCCGCCAGGTGCGCCTGGACCGCCACGTCGCCCTCAAGCTGGTCGGGGAAGAGGCGGCGCGGGATCCTGTGGTTCGGGAGCGTCTGCGCCGCGAGGCCAGGATGGTGGCCGCGCTCGACCACCCCAACGTCGTCCCGCTGTACGCAGCAGGCGAGGAAGACGGAACCGTCTACATCGTCACGCGGTGGGTGGAGGGGACCGAGCTGGGCAGCCTGATTCACAGCGAGGGTCCGTTGGCGCCCGGACGGGCGGCGCGGGCTGCCGCTCAGATCGCCGCGGCGCTCGAGGTGGCTCACGAGAAGGGGCTCGTTCACCGCGACGTCAAACCCTCCAACGTGATCATGACTCCGGAAGATCACGTCTACCTGACTGACTTCGGACTTGCCAAGCGGGCTGACACGCAGCCGGGCCTCACGGCGGTGGACCAGATGCTGGGAACCGTCGACTACGTCGCGCCGGAGCAGATCGAAGGCAGCGAGCCCGACGCTCGAGGCGATATCTACAGCCTCGGCTGTCTGCTCTTCGAGATGCTGACGGGCGAGCCGCCGTTCGCGGGCCAGAAGGGCGGGATGGCCAAGATGTGGGCCCATGTCAACGCCGAGGTGCCCTCGGCTCGCGAGCGGCGGCCCGAGGTGCCCGCGGCGCTGGAAGACGTGATTCTGAGCGCGATGGCCAAAGCGCCCGAAACCCGACCGACGGCGGCGGTCTTCCGGGCGGACGTGCTCAGAGCGGCCGGCGAACCAACTTAAGGGCTAAGAGCAGGACGAGTCGAGAAGATTCGTGGTGAGCATGATCCGACCCAGCGCCACCCAGGCGGCGCCGTAGTAGCTGGGCGTCCGCTGATCGAGCGCCTCGGCCTCGTCGAGCAGACCGTCCCGCGCAGCCACCTGTCCGGCGGCATCGGCCGCGCCGGCCGCGGCCACCAGCGCGACGGGGTGCAGGGTGTGACCGGTGGGCCGCCCGAAGAGATCGTGCTCCACCGGCAGCTTGGTGGGGTCTTGGCTCTCGAAGACCGGCCATGCTCTGGCCGCGATCCGGCGGCCGGCCGAATCCGGATCCTCGGCCATGCGGACGAGCGTGCGCACCGCATCGAAGCCGAACTGCGGAGGCGACCCCGGCTTGTCCGGCAGGCCGATCGGCACGGGCCTGCCACCCTCGAGCCTCGCCCAGTCCGGCGGCAGCCGCGACGTGGTAGGCATCAACTTGCTCGTGATCGCGCGCGCGCTGGCGGCCAGAGCGCCCCAGCGGGAGTCCTTCGTCGCATCGCGTAGCGCCAGAAACGAGGCGGGCGAGAAGTAGCTGGGATTCACAGTCACCGGAGGCGGGGTGATCGCCCACGGACCGGCCGTGAGCACAGGTGCGCCCTGGAACGAGGCCGTCCCGACCTCGACCCGCAGGATGGCCTTGGCCAACTGAAGCGCCTCGGACCTGAGCCCGGGGCGGTGGAGGCGGCAGGCGGCGACCAGCAGCGCGCGGCTCGCGTCCAGATCCGCATCGGAGGCGGCCTGCGGGTCTACGACGTGCCCGTTGCGCCACAGGAAACCGATCAGACCGTCAGGACGCCGGAGGTTGCTTTTCGTCCATCCCCAGATCAGGTCGAAGCGACGCGAGTCACCCACGGCGGCCGCCAGCAACATGCCATATGCCTGTCCCTCGCCGACGGTATCGTCGCCCTGGTCGCGCCGCACGACGCGTCCGTCCCGGGTGACGTAGAGGTCGAGGAAATGTCGGGCGGCGGCATCAGCCCGGTCCTGGGGCTGCGCCGCGGCGTTGGTCTGGGAGGGCGGGCTTTGGGTTGAGGAGGGCGGGCTTTGGGTCGAGGAGGCCGCCCCGCCGCAGCCTGCGTTGAAGTACACGGCGACCGCACCCAGCGCCAACGCCGCGATGACGACCAGCACATCGCGCGCGGACCGGCTCACGCGGCGACCTCGGCGGGCTCAAACGACCCGGGGGCGGAAGCGCGCGGCTTCTCGAGGGCCGCCCAGCACCCTGTCAACAGGATCGAGATGTGAACGGCGGCGAAGGAGACGTTGTTGATCGTGGCGGCGTCCGGGTTGCGAATCAGGCCGTAGATGCACGCCGAGATCAAGATCCCGACGACGACGAGCGCGGGCATCACCGACGCGGGCTGCCGGGCGTCGGCTCCCTTCTTCGGGGTCACGACGAATGAGCCCTTCTTGCGCAGCACGGTGTAGATCGTGGAGAGGATGTGGATCCAGAAGTTCGCCGCCGAGAGCGCGAACGCGGCGAACGTGTAGGAGCCTGCGCCGGCCACCACTGCCATCGTCAGCGCCACGGCGTAATACGGGACGAAGTGCAGCAGGAAGACCGGAGCGTCGATACCGCCGATCGGTTGGCCGCCGCCGAGCAGACGGATGACCGGGAAGCTCATGTAGACGAGGACCGTCCACCCCGAGAGGAAGTACAGGCCCGAGAGCAGATACTGCACCTTCAGGCCCAGGGGGAGCCGCGCTCGCAGGGCGCGCGGTATCCCAGAGAGACAGCCCCTGGCCCAGCGCTGCTGCTGAGAGACGTAGGCGGCGGTGTCCTCGGGGCCGAGCCCGCGCGAGAGCACATCGGGCACGTACGCCGAGCTCCAGCCCCGCTCGTGCAGGTGGATCGAGAGCTCGAAGTCCTCGGTCAGCGAGTTGGTCGGGAAGCCGCCCACGCTTTCGAACGCCTCGCGGCGGAACAGCACATTGGTGCCGCAGCAGAAGACGGCGCCCAAGCCGTCCTTGCCCCGGCAGATCGCGCCGAAGAACAACGCCTGCTGCGCCCAGCTCGCCGCCGCGATGCGATTGTGCTCCGTGTTGGCGTAGTACTGGGGCGTCTGCACGAACGCCATCTTGGGGTCCTCCATCCACCCAAGGGTCGCCTCGAGGAAGCCTGGATCCGCGACGTGGTCCGAGTCGAACACGGCGATGAACGGCGCGGACGTCTTGGTCAGGGCGTGATTGATGTTGCCCGCCTTCGCACCGGTGTGCTCGGCGCGCCTGATGTAGCCCACGCCGTGTCGGGCCGCGAGGTCGCGCATCGCGTCGTCGTTGCCGTCGTCAAGCACATGGACCCTCACGTCGGCGCCGCGCAGGCCGACGGCGGCGGCCACTGTCAGGTCGACGATGTCCGGGGGCTCCTTGTAGACCGGGATGAAGACATCCACGACCAAGCGCTGGGTGGGCGCACGCTTCTCCCGCACACGCTCATGCGCGACGGTCCACCAGAAGCCCAGCGCCTGCATCAGGTTGAACAGCTCGGCGGCGATCAGGATCCCGTAGAGAACGGGGGTGCCGACGCGGTCCGGGTTGAGCAGCCAACCGAAGTACCACACCGCGCAGGGCACGCCGAGGACGATCAGGATGCGAACGCGCCGACGCACGCTCCAGCCGCTCGGCACGGGATCCCATGTCACCCGCCGAAGACGGACGTCCCAGGGCCGACTGCTCATTGGAACTCCCAGACGGTTGTTTGCGGGGTCTTGAAGCGGCGCACGAGCTTCCGGAAAAAGGTGAGCTGACCTACGACCTTGTTCGTCTGACTGAAGAACGCCGGGTTGCTCTGGAACGAGGCGAGGACGAACACCGGACTCCCCTCCCGTTGCGCGGACAGCGACTCGGAGAGGGGCTGGCTTCGCAGGTCGGGAGCGTAGTACTCGAGGACATATCGCATATCGGAGGGCTCGAACAGAACCAGACTGTTCGGCCCGGCGTCCGCCCGGATGTGCTGGATCGCGCCGCGGAAATCGAACAGCCGCGGGTTGGCCTTGTTGAGCTGCTGATCGGCCAGGCCGATGAGCAACGTCGCGGCCACCCCGCCGGCCAGGAGCAAGCGCGCCCTCGGTTTGCGGATCCAGCCGGTGATCAGCCGCGCGATCAGCAGGAGCACAAGCGGCACGAGGATCAGGAAGTTGCGCAGCTCGAACAGCGAGCGGTCAAACGTGGAGATGACGATCAGCAGCGCGACGAGGGTGATCGCGGCTGCCGCGAGGGTCGTCGTCTGGCGTGATCCCCCGCGGCCGAGCAGAACCAGCGAGCCGAGCAGGAACAACGGCCAGGTCGCCGCCAGGAGCACGGTCGTCGCATCGGGCTGGTAGCCCCACAGCGCCCAGGCCATATTCGCCAGGACCGAGTAGAAGGACAGCAGGTCGTAGGTCCCGCTCGGCGAGCCGGCCGCACCTGCCGTGACCTGGTACTGGTGGTGAGCGAAGACCAGGAGGGGCACCAGCTGCATGACCAGGATCGCCAGCGAATAGACGAAGCCCATGGCCAGTGGCTTGATCGGTTCCCCGCTCCGTTTGCGTTGGAGGATGATGGCGAGGAACAGGAGCTGCTGCACGCCGATCAACAGCAGGCCGAAGTAGTGCGACCACAGCAGGGCGGCGCTGGCCAGTATGTACGCGGCCCAGTTGATCATGCTCCCGTTGCGGATGACGCGCAGCTGCGTCAGTACCGCGAGCAGTCCGAAGAGGGCCACGTACTCGTACATCCGCACCTCTTGCGAGTACCAGATGAGGACCGGTGAGACGGCCGCGAACGCAGCCGCGATCAGACCCGTGCGGCGGTCGTACAGCTCCCGGCCGAGCTCGTAGAGGACGGGAATCACCAGCGTACCCGCGATCAGCGAGGGCAGCCGGACAGCGAATTCCCCATGGCCGAACGCGCGTATCGTCAGCCACAGCGTCAGGTGGTAGAGGGGCGGCTGGCGGTCGCCGTTGTAGAGGTTCTGAAACAGGTCGTGCAGGGAGAGGCGGGCCTGGTGGATGCTGATCGCCTCGTCGAGCCAGATTCCCCGCGGAGCGGCCAAACGCAAGGCCAGGCCCACGAGAACGAGCCCGGCGAGGACGAGCACGGCGGTGCGGTGGGTCGTGTCCGGCTCACCGCGGCGCGGGAGGCGCCCCCGCGGACCGAACAGCTCGGCCTCGTGAGCCCCGCGCAGGCGCTGGAGGAGCGTCAATGGTGACTTCCGCTCCGCGGGCTCGACCGTTTGCATGCTCACACGCCGCCGGGGAGGTCCAGCTCGGGTTCTCGGGCGAGCGCGCGCAGCTCGAGCCGGCGCTCCGCGGTGATGATGTGGACGACAGCGTTGATCAACGCCAGATGCGTGAAGGCCTGCGGGAAGTTCCCGAGGTGACGCCCGGAGATGGGGTCGAGCTCCTCGGCGTATAGCTGCAGCGGGCTCGCGTAGGAGAGCAGCTTCTCGCACAGTCCCCGGGCTCGCGACAGCTCCCCGATTTCGACCAGCGCCGACACCAACCAGAATGAGCAGATCGTGAACGTGCCCTCCTCGCCGGCGAGGCCGTCGTCGGTCTCCTCGACCCGGTAGCGCAATACCAGGCCTTCTTCGGTCAGCTCGTCCGCGATCGCCAGCACCGTCGCCCGGATGCGCTCGTCGTCGGGCGGAAGGAAGCGCAGGAGCGGCATCAACAGCAGCGAGGCATCCAGCGCCTTCGTGTCGTAATGCTGCACGAATACGCCCCGCTCGTCGATTCCGTGTTCGCAGATGTCGGCATGAATCTCCGCGGCGGCCGCCTCCCATCGGGCCGCCGTCGCGTCGTCGGCGCGGATCCGGGCCAGCCGCGCGCCCCGATCGGCGGCGACCCAGCACATCACCTTCGATGAGCTGAAGTGCTGCGGCTCACCCCGAACCTCCCAGATCCCCCGGTCGGGCTCGCGCCAGTGGGTCAGCGCCGCTGCGACCTGGCGCTTGATGATCGGCCACAGCCGGTCCGGCAACTGATCGCGCGAGCGGGTGTGGAGGTAGATCGAGTCCAGCACCGCGCCCCAGACGTCGTGCTGGCTCTGGTCGTAGGCACCGTTTCCTATCCGCACGGGCCTCGCGTAGTCGTAGCCGGAGAGGTGGTCGAGCTCCTGCTCCTGGAGCTTGCTCTCTCCATTGATCCCGTACATCACCTGGAGCTGACCCTCCTCCGCCTCGACCACGTCGGCCACAAAGTAGAAGAAGTCGTTCGCCTCCTCGTCGAAACCGAGCCGATAGAGCGCCCACAGCATGAATGTCGAGTCACGGATCCAGCTGTAGCGGTAGTCCCAATTGCGCGTCCCGCCCGGCGTCTCCGGCAGCGATGTCGTGGCCGCCGCGATCATCGCGCCCGACGGCACGTAGGTCAGGCCCTTGAGCGTGAGCGCGCTGCGCTGGAGATGCGAGCGCCAGGGATGATCGGGGAACGTGCCGTTTTTCAGCCATTCCTGCCAGAAGCGCCCGGTGCGGGCCAGCCAGGCCGCGGCCTCGTCGTAGCTGCTCGGCAGCGCGTGCTCGGACCAGCCGAGCGCCACGAAGGCAAACTCGCCCTCGTGCAGCATCGTCCGCGCGCGGGCGCGCGGCCCCTCGAACCCGAGTCGCAGATCGGTCGCCAGCCGCAACTCGAGGTCGATGCCCTCCGAGCGCGCCAAGGCCTCGTTGTAACCAGAACCGGCGTAAGACCAGTCGGCGGCGAGCCCCCCATAGTCGAAGGCCGGCTCGCATTCGACCTTGATCTCGACCGAGCCTTGGACACACTCGATCAGGCGAAGCATGACATGGTCCGCGTCGTGGTCGGTGGGCGAGCGCTTATGAGTGTTCGACCGCTCGGTCTGGTGGTGCCAGGGGCCGATGCTCAGTGCGTCGCGGACGATCACCCAGCCCATCCGGGTCTCCCAGCTGGTCTCGAGGACCATCGTGCCGGGTATGTACCGGCGCGCCGCCGGGACGCTCACGTGGGCCGGACCTACGCGGAAGCTCCCCGCGTCGCGGTCGAGGATCGCGCCGAAAACGCTCGGCGAGTCCATGCGCGGAAGGCACAGCCACTCGACATTGCCGTTGGGCGCGACCAGCGCGGTCGTCTCGCAATCGGACAGGAACCCGTAATCAGCAATCGGCGGAAACGCGCTGATCCTGTCCCCGTGGTCGAAGGCCCCCTTCATCCGTTCGCGCGATTCTGAGGCCGTTCAGAATGGGTGTCAAGCTATGCTCGCCGGAATTGCGGCGGGGCGGCAAAAGGACTGACGTGGAACCTCAGGCGGACGTGACCTCGATCGATGTGATCGCTTCGGCGCTCGAGCCCCTGACGCCGGCCGTCAGCCGGCTCAGCTCGCCGGACGGATCGCTCACCCTGATGCTGAGCGACATCGCCGATGCCGGCACGGTCGCCTCGCAGCTCGGTCCCGAGCGTTGGGAACAGCTGATCAGCGACCATCATCTGCTGGTGGATCGGCTGGTGGCGCATCACGACGGGCGCGTGATCAAGTTCGAGCGCGACGGATTCCTGGCCTCCTTCAACAGTGCCCACGGCGGACTCCATGCCGCCGTCGAGCTCCAGCGCACCTTCAGCGGAACCGACGGTCACGGCGCGCCCGCGGCCCTGGCTCTCCGTGTCGGCCTGCACTCCGGCTTCGTGATCGCCACCTCCGATGAGCCCATGGGGCGTAACGTCGTGCTTGCTTCGCGGATCGCGGCATACGCCCGAGCCGGCGAGATCCTCGTCTCCTCCACCCTGAAGCAGTACACGGAAACCGACCCGAGCTTCCACTTCGAGCCGCGCGGTGAGCACCACTTCAAAGGGCTCCTCGGCGAGCATTCCGTATACACGGTCTCCTGGCAGTAGCATTTCTCACACTTGTGGGCTATCGGTCCTGAGAGGATCCATCAATGGCGGTAGATCAGCTGCAGCGTGGCTCGGTGGTCGGGGGCTACCGGATCGACGACATGATCGGCCGCGGCGGCATGGGCCTCGTCTACCGCGCGACGAACGTCGCCTTGAACCGGATCTACGCGTTGAAGGTGCTGGCTCCCGGACTGGCCGAGGACGAGCAGTTCCGCCAGCGGTTCAAGCGGGAGATGCGGATCGCCGCCTCGCTGCACCACCCCAACATCGTCGGAATCCACTATGCCGGCGAGCACGAGGGGCTGCTGTTCTTCGTGATGGACTTCGTGACCGGCACCGATCTGCGCGAGGTCCTGCTCAAGCACGGAGCGATCGAGCCGAATCGGGCCGTCGATCTCCTCGAGCAGTTCGGAGCGGCGCTCGACGCCGCCCACCGCCGCGGACTCGTACACCGAGACGTCAAGCCGGCGAACATCCTGATCACCGTGAAGGACGGCGAGGAGCACGCGTACCTGACCGACTTCGGGCTCGCGAAGAAGTTCGACACCGCCTCGGGCCTGACGGTGAAGGGCTCCGTCGTCGGAACCGTCGATTACATGGCGCCAGAGCAGATCACCGGCACCCGCACCGACGCCAGGACCGACGTATACGCCCTCGGCTGCGTCTTCTACCAGATGCTCACGGGCGACGTGCCGTACGAGCGGGAGAACTCGGTCGCAACCCTGTTCGCTCACGTACATGAGCCCCCGCCCCCGCTGCGGGGCAGCATCAGCGAGACGTACCCCGCCTTCGCCCCGGTTCTCGAAAAGGCGATGGCCAAGGAGCCGGCCGATCGCTACTTCTCGGCGGGAGACTTTGCGCGCGATGCGGCCGCCGCGCTGCGGGGTTTGCGCGACACCGCGCCCCCGACGATCGTCGGGATCGGCGAGGCGACGCCGCTCGCCGGCGCCGAGGCGACCGCACTGGCCGTGCCCGAGGATGCGACCGCTCTGGCCGACACGCCCGAGGACGCAACCGCGCTGGCTGATCCCGCCGCCGAGGTCAAGCAGCCCGTCGAAGCGCCAGAGACGACGATCCGTGAGCGGCCGCCCGTTCCCGTGGATGTCACCCCCCCGCCGGCGCGCCAGGAGCCGCCACCGGCCCCGGCCTTCGAGCCACAGGCCCCCGCCTCCCAGCCACCGGCCCCGGCCTTCGAGCCACAGGCCCCGGCCTTCGAGCCACCGGCCCCGGTCCCGGTCGCCGCCACCAGCGGTCAAGGCGGGGGGCCAAACGGGAATCCGCGCAAGCGCTACCTGGTGCCCGGGCTCGGAGGCCTGGCGCTGATCGTCGCCGCGGTGTTCGTGGTGATCGCGTTGGGATCGGGCTCCAACAAGAAGGGCGCTCCCGCCGCGTCGCCAGGCCAGCCGTTCGCGTCCGCCGCACAACCTGTGCCGTCGAACCAGGTCACGGGTGGCGGCACCGGGACCGTCCGGCTGAACGGCAACACGGTCACGGTGAGCGTCGCCACGCACGGGCTGCTCAATGCGCCGCACGCGATGCACATCCATGCCGGGGGCAAGGGCATCTGTCCGCCGGCCTCGGCAGCGCACCTGCACAACGGGCACCGGGCGATCAGCACGACCGACGGCATCAAGTTCTATGGGCCGCCGCAGGTATCGCTGACCTCGACCGGGGACACCAGCCCAAAGAGCATCGTCGATTTCTCGCGCTATCCGTCGATCGGAACCATTCACTACACCCGCACGTTCACCATCCCCCCGGGCGTCGCCGCCGCAATCCGGGCCGGGAACGCCGCCATGGTCGTGCACGGCATCGACTACAACCACAACGGCATCTACGACAACGTGCTCGACCGCAGCGAACTCAACAACAGCCTGACCGGGGAAGCCACCGCGCCGGGGCTGTGCGGTCCGCTGCGGGCGACCAAGACTGCGACTGCGGCGGCACCCGGACACTCCGGAACCACCGCCTACGCATTCGTGTTGAACCGCCGCACGACGACGGCGGCGGCGCCGCTGGGGACGGGCTTTGCGCTGCTCTGCCACATTCTCGGGGTCGACGTGGCCGACGCCACCGAGCCGCGGGCCGTGGTCGGAACGGCAACCTGAGCGGCCCGGCGGTTACGGAGAGACGACGATGGTCGACTTCATCCACGGATGAAGCGAGCAGTAGTAGTGGATCGTCCCCGGCTCGGTGAGCCTGAGCGAGAACTTCTCGCCCAGGCGCAGCATCGGCCGCGAGGACGAGAATCTCGGACCGCTGACGTATGTCACGTTGTGCGGCGCCTCGTCCTCGTTGGTCCAAACCACCGTCTGTCCGACACGGGCACGAGCGGAAATCGGGTTGAAGTCAAGGCTCTTCATCACTATGTGCACCGATTTGCCGGGGGTGGAGGCATCGGTCCCGGTAGCGTGGGACCCCAGGTCAGAGCCTGTCCCACAGCCGGCGACTAGGAGCGCCAGCCCGACGAGGGCCGGCAGCGAAGCAGGTGCGAAGGTCCGCATGACGAGACGGCGAGCCTGGCCTTGCCTGATCAGCCGGCGGCGTCCGCGATCGGAATGCCCGCGGCCCGAGAGAGCGAATGGGCGTATTCGACGCCGGTCCGGGGTCGCTCGGCGGGCTGCTTGCGCAGGGCGGCGTTCAACGCCTGCGCGAAATCCGGCGGGATCTCGGGTCGCTGCAGATTGGGGGGCTCGTCCTGGAGGTGAGCCCAGAGCACGGCCATTCCCTCGCGATCGGCAAACGGCGGCCGGCCGTGCACGCATTCGAACACCACGCATCCGAGCGAGTAGGTGTCGGTCGCTCCGGTGACCGCCTCGCCGCGGATCTGCTCCGGCGACATGTAGTCCATCGATCCCAGGGGCTGGCCCGGTCGAGTCAGGACGGTGCCAGCACTGTCCTTGGCCAGACCGAAGTCCGTTATGTATGCGTTGCCGGTCAGGTCGAGCAGGATATTGCCTGGCTTCACGTCGCGGTGCACCATCCCGGCTTCCCACAATGCCTGGAGGCCATCCGCGACCTGCGCGCAGATCCTCACGGTCGCGGCCAGGCTCAGCCGACCCTCGAGCTCGAGCTTCTGATCGAGCGCCATGCCCTCGATGAATTGCGCCGCCAGGTAGGGAAGGCCGTCGTGCTCGCCCGTGTCCCGCACCGAGACCACGTGGGGGTTACGCACGGTCTGAGCGATCCGAGCCTCGCGTCGGAACCGGCGCCTGAACGTCTCGTCGCGCGCCAGGTCCGCTTTGACGAGCTTCAGCGCGACCGGCGTGCCATCGCCTGCCCTGGCTCGATAGACCCTGCCCATCCCGCCCACGCCGACCAGCGAGTCGATCTCGTACTCGCCGAACCGGGTCCCGACGCGGTCGTCAGGCGCGAGCCGCGGCGGCTCATGACCCATCGCGCACCAGCACCCCCTCCAACAGCTCCTGGGCCTGCTCGAGAATCCGCTCGAGCTGCGCCTCGCCATCGAAGCTTTCGGCGTAGAGCTTGTACACGTCCTCGGTGCCGGAAGGGCGCGCGGCGAACCACCCGCTCCTGGTCACGACCTTCACGCCGCCGAGCGGCGCACCGGACGGCGCCGTGGTGAGCACCTGTTCGATCGGATCCCCCGCGAGTGCCGTTGCGGTCACATCGTCGGGCGAGAGGCCGCCGAGAGCGCGTTTCTGCTCGGGCGTGGCCGGAGAGTCGATGCGGCGGTAGACCGGCGCGCCGTAGCGGCCGGTCAGCTCGGCGTAGAGCTCACCGGGATCCTTGCCCGTCAGGGCGGTCATCTCCGCCGCCAGCAGGCACATGATCAGCCCGTCCTTGTCCGTGCTCCAGGCGCCGCCGTCATGGCGCAGGAAGCTTGCGCCGGCGCTCTCCTCGCCCCCGAAGGCCAAGCTGCCGTCCAGCAGGCCGCCGACGAACCACTTGAATCCGACGGGAACCTCCTCGAGCCGACGGCCCAACCCGTCCACGACCCGGTCGATGATGCTGCTCGACACCATCGTCTTGCCCACGCCGGCGTCGGCTCCCCACTCCGGCCGCGCACCGCCGAACAGGTAGGCGATTGCCGCCGCGAGGTAGTGGTTCGGGTTCAGCAGGCCCGCGGCGGGCGTCACGATGCCGTGCCGGTCCGCGTCAGGATCGTTGGCGAAGGCGAGATCGAAGCGATCCTTGAGCCCGACCAGATTGGCCATCGCGTCGGGCGAGGAGCAGTCCATGCGGATCTTGCCGTCATGGTCGGGCGGCATGAATGCGAACGTCGGGTCAACCTGGTCGTTGACCACCTCTAGGTCGAGACCGTAGCGGGCGGCGATCGCCTGCCAGTAGGCGACGCTGGCGCCGCCGAGCGGGTCGACGCCGAGCCGGACCCCTTCGCCGGCGATCCGGTCGAGTCCGACCACCGAGGGCAGGTCCTCGACGTACGCGGAGCGATAGTCGTAGGACCGTGCGCGTTCGATCGCCTGTTCGTAGGTCAAGCGCTGGTCGCCGGGCCGGCCGGCACGCAACAGCTCGTTGGCGGCGTCCTGGATCTGCCTCGTCACGCCGGTGTCGGCCGGTCCGCCGTGCGGCGGGTTGTACTTGAACCCACCGTCCTCCGGCGGATTGTGCGACGGCGTGATGACGATTCCATCCGACTTCGCACCGCCTCCTCGATTGTGCTTCAGGATCGCGTGCGAGATCGCGGGCGTGGGCGTATATCCGCCCTCGGAGTCCACGGCGACGTCGACGCCGCGCGCCACCAGGACCTCGACCGCCGTCCGGAACGCCGGCTCCGAGAGCGCGTGCGTGTCGCGCCCGAGGAACAACGGACCGTCAATCCCCTGCGCCAGGCGGTAGCGCGCGATCGCCTCGCTGATCGCGACTATGTGATCCTCCGTGAACGTCCCGTCGAGCGAGCTGCCGCGGTGACCCGACGTCCCGAAAGCCACCGCCTGCGCGGGATCGGACGGATCGGGGTGCTCGTCGTAGTACGCGCCCACGAGCCGGCCCACGTCGATCATGACGTTAGGGTAGCTCCGCCCACCGACGAAGCCCGCAGCGGGTGTCAGTCCTCGAAGGCGAACAGCGAGGCGGCGTTGGTCACCTCGAAGACGTGATGCACCGTCCGCGGTCCGCGGAGCAGCGAGAGGTGATGACCGTTCTCACGCGCGCGCAGCTGGGCGCGGAGTAGCACGGTCAGACCGGTGCTGTCCATGAACTTGAGCCCGCTCAAGTCGAGCACAATGCGGCTCCTCCCGGAGGATTCTGCGTCCTCGAGCTCGCCTTCCAACCGCGGAGAGGAAGCGACGTCGAGCTCGCCCCAGAGCGTCAGGATGACGGTATCGGCCTCATACTCGCGCGCGATCAGGAGCTGACTCGGGCGGGGGTGATCGGGAGCCGGCCCGGGATCGTCTGCGACCTCGGAGGCCACGGCCGACAGTTTCACGCCGTTCGGCGCCGAGACCCGTCGATTCAGAACGAAGACCGGCACTTCTATTCCGGCGCGACCCAGGCACCTGGGGCAGCAATCCCAGGCCAGTCGATCGGTGCGCAGGCGAACGCTCAAGCCGCACCGCGGACAATTCATGTACGACGACATCGCATCGCCTTTCATCAGGTAGAAAGCGCGATGGCTCGACGCAGACCGCAGCTAACGATGACCGTCGATCCAGCGATAAAAAGCTCTCGCGGGACCCTGACGGGAGCCGCAGGCGCAACACGACTCTAGCGCAGCAAAACCAAATAATCGAGCGGGTCGACGCTGCTCACGCGCGTCACGGCGGACGCCCCATGAAACCGCAGGTACCCGGATCGTGCGGGCAGATCGTGAGCCCCGCCCGAGCGGGGCTCACGATGGTCACGCTTGCTCAGCCTTCGCTTGACTCCTCGTCGCCTTCGTCGCCTTGCCCGCTGGATTCCTCCCGTCGCCCACTCCACTCCTGGCCGCCGAGGCCGCCACTGCCGACGCCGACCTGACCGCCTTGACCGCTATCGGTCCTGTCACTGCCCTCGTGGCCGTGCGGGGTTTCCTGCTGGCGGTCGCTGCTCTGGCGTCCGGCGCCACCCTCGGCACCGTATCCACGGCCCTGATCGGTCTGGGTGCCACCGGGCTGTCCGCCGCCCAGCCCGCCGACGCCGACGCCGACCTGGCCACCCGGCCGGTCGCTGCCCTCATGGGCATGAGGCATATCCTGCTCCCCGGACTCCTGGCCCGGGTCGGTGCCCGGCTCTTCGGTTTCCATGGTCCTCCCTCCTGGGGTTGTCAACCAGGTTGGACTCACCCGAACTCGGTCTTCCTAAACGCTCGGGTCGCGCAACGTGGGCGACTCCTCGCGGCAGGAGCGAGGTACCGGCAGGCGAATAGAGCGGCTGATGGCCGGCCGGCTTCCCGACGGATTGACGCTCGAGCGTAATCGGGACCTGAGGGGCCGCTCGGGCCACGTGTGGTATCGCCGTGCGCTGCTCTGCGTCGTGGCGGTCCTGCCGGTACTCGCGCTGCTGAACGTCTTCGGCCAGCGCCCGACCACCACCTCGGGCCATGCGGTGGCCGCCGATCTGGCGGTCACCGCGCCGGCGCGTCTGCGCAGCGGACTGATCTTCCAGGTCCGGGTGAAGGTGATCGCGCATCAGGACATCGGGAGGCCACAGCTGGTCTTCGACCCCGGCTGGTGGGAATCCATGAGCGTCAACTCGCTCGAGCCCAATCCAACCGGCCAGGGCAACGCAGACGGGCGAGTCGTTCTGTCATATAACAAGCTTGCCGCCGGCCACAGCCTGGTCGTTTGGCTGTACTTCCAGGTCAATCCGACCAACGTGGGCAAGCGGCGCGAGGACGTCGAGCTCGACGACGGCTCGACGATGCTCACCCGTGTGCACCGCTCCCTGACGATCTTCCCCTGAGTCCGATGGATCTCGTCATCCGCGCCACCGTCGTCTTTTTCTTCATCTTTCTGATCACCCGGATCGCGGGCCGGCGGGAACTCAGCACCCTCGAGCCGTTCGATGTGATCCTGCTCGTGGTGCTCGGCGATCTCGTACAGCAGGGCATCACCCAGAGCGACGAGTCGGTCACCGGAACCATGATCGTGATCTCGACCATCGCCCTCTTGTCGATAGCGGTCAGCTGGATCTCGTTCCGCTCCGGAAAGGTTCGACCGGTTACCGAGGGCGAGCCGATCATCCTCGTTCAGGACGGGCAGATGATCGAGCGTAACCTGCGCCGAGAGCGGCTGACCCGTGGCGACGTCGAAGAGGAGGCCCGAAAACAGCAAATCGCCTCCCTCGGCGACGTGAGCTGGGCGATCCTCGAGAAAGCTGGGACGATCACCTTCATCCCGAAGCCTTGACGGGGGCTCGGGCCCGCGAGGCGCGGCCCCAGTGCCATAGCCGCTCGGCACGGCTCGATCAGGCGGTAGCCGTGCCGGGCAGCCAGCTGAAGCGCCGGGCCGCCACCGCGGCGGCGCCCACCGCCCAGAGCGCGAGCACCAGCAGGTCCTGCACCGAGATCGCGCTGGCGAACGAGGCGTGAACCGAGGCCTTGTGCAGTCCCGCGGCCAGGTGCTCGACCGGGAACACGGACGCGATCCCGCGCAGCGTGCCGCCGAGCTGATCGGTCGGGATCCAGACTCCTGAGATGAAGTACAACGGCATCATCGTCGCCTGCACGATCGGCTGGGCGGCGTCGAGCGAGCCGATCATCCCCGACACCGCGTAGCCGACGCAGGCGAAGGCGAGCGTGCCGATCACCACCGTGACGACGACGGCGAGGAGCGCACCGGGAGCGACACCTACGTGGTACCCGACCCGGGCGATCACCAGCAGGAGCGTCGACATGACCGCCGCGATCGCCAGCGTGGAGAGCGCCTGGCCGCCGACCAGCACCGCGGGCGGCACCGGGGTCGCGCGGCGGCGCTTGAGCACGCCGGTCTCCCGCGCGGTGGCGACCGACACCACGAGACCACCGTAGGCCGCGGTGATGATCGACAAGGCCAGGATGCCGGGCACGTAGAACCGCGACAGCTTGACGGTGACGCCGTCGACGATCGTGGTTCCGTGGCCGAACACCCCGGCGAAGATCACCAGCAGCAGGATCGGGAAGAAGAACGTGAAGAAACGCGCGCGTGGATTGCGGAGGCTGGCGATGAGGTCGTAGCGCACCTGATGGATCAGCAGCGCGACGACTCCGCGGGATGCGGCGGATGGGCGGGGCTCCGTCGCACCGCCTGGCTGCTTGGGCTGGCGGCCGCGCCAGATCCGGAACAGCCGGTTGAGGATCAGCAACATCTGTGACTCCTATTGGTCGCGGTCGATGATCTGGAGGTAGACGTCCTCGAGCGTGGGCCGGCGAACCTCGAGGTCGTCGAGTTCGAGGTCGTGCTCGAGGGCCCACCCGGACAGGAGGTGGAGGTCGGCGGCGACCTCTCGGCTGCGCAGCACCACCCTCCCGCCCTGCGGCTGCTGGGCGCGCCCGGCGAGCTCCGGCGGGAGGTCCGCCGCCCCGGTCGGGCTCGGGAGCGCGAACGTGATCTCGGCCCCGGAGCGGTTGCGGTCGCCGAGCGTCTGCGGCGTGCCCTGGGCGACGATCTCCCCGGCGGCGATGATGGCGATCCGATCGGCCAGGCGCTCGGCCTCCTCCATGTAGTGCGTGGTGAGGAACACCGTCTTGCCGAGCGAGCGCAAGCCGGCGATCACCCCCCAGGCGGCGCGCCGCGCGGACGGGTCGAATCCAGTCGTCGGTTCATCCAGGAAGATCAGCTCCGGGTCCCCGATCAGTGCCAGCGCGACGTCCAGACGTCGCCTCTGGCCACCGGACAGCGCGCCGGCCCGCTCCCCGGCCTGCTCGCTGAGACCGACCAGCTCCAGGGTCTCGTGCACCGGACGCGGGGCGCGGTAGTAACCGGCGTAGAGGCGCAGGCACTCGAGCACGGTCAGCCCCGGCTCGGCCTGAGACTCCTGCAGCACGATCCCGACCCGCTCACGCCAGCGTGATCCAGCGTGCGCCGGGTCCGCTCCCAGCACCTCCACGGTGCCGGAGCTGGCCTCGCGGAAGCCCTCGAGAATCTCCACGGTGGTGGTCTTGCCGGCCCCGTTGGGCCCCAGGAAGGCGAAGATCTCGCCGCGATTGATCGTGAGGTCGATTCCGCGAACCGCCTGGCGATCGCCGTAGTGTTTGTGGAGCGCCCGCACGGTGATCACGGGCTCGCTCCGGGGTGGGGATGAGTCGAGCACGCGGCGCTGGGCGACGGCGGCTTCAAGTGAGTTGGTGAGCATGTCGCCAAGCTACGCGCCGGGGGCGGCCCCGTCATCGGCGTCCGGGTCGAACCTGGCCCTCCACCCGCGGGCGGAGGACCCGGCCCGGAAGTCCACCCCGCGGCCGATGAAGCGGCCCGTCGACCGCCCTATCGTTTGGCCCCGCATGCTGCGCGCGATCATCAGGTGGTTCTCCAGCAACGATCGTCTGGGCAGCGGCGACGGCCGCGCGCCCGCGGAGGCGATCTTCCTGCGCGGCCTCGGCCTGGTCTATCTCGGGGTGTTCCTGGTCTCGAGCATTTCGACCCGACCCCATCCGGGCCTGCACCACCGCGGTCCGCTCGTCCTGCTGGCGATGATCGCGTTCATCGCCGCGGCGGTCAGCACCCAGCCCAGGGCCGTGATCCCCACCCGCCGACGCGTCGCGCTGCTGATGGTGGTCACGATCGCCTCGGCGGTGCTCGCCGTCGTCCAGCCGAACGGGATCTGGGAGGCCGGTCCGTACTTCGTCGGGATCGTGGCGGCGATCCGGCTCGAGCGGCTGGCCGGCCTGCTGACCCTCGGCTTCTCGCTGGTGACGCTGGTCGGCGTCTCGATCGTGGACGGGCGCGGCGGCGCGGCCACCTCGGTGCTGCTGGGCGCGGTGCCCTGGTTCCTGGTCATGCGCCTGATGCGGGACGCCCGTGAGCAGCACCAGGCGCTCGTGGCCTCCCAGGCGGGGGAGGCACGCGCGGCAGCGGCGGCCGAACGCGGCCGGCTGGCTCGCGAGATGCACGACGTGCTCGCCCACTCGCTCTCTGCGCTCGCTCTGCAACTCGAGAGCACGCGGCTGCTCGCGCGTGATCGCGGCGTCGACGCGGACGTCACGCGCGGGCTCGATCAGGCCCATCACCTCGCGGCCAGTGGACTCGAAGAGGCCCGACGGGCGATCGCCGCCGCCCGCGGCGACGAACTGCCCGGTCCCGAGCGCCTGGGCGCGCTGGCGGAGGCGTTCGGCCAGCAGAGCGGGCTGCCGGTGGCGGTCGAGGTCACGGGCGCGCCACGAGAGCTCGCTCCCGACGCCCGCCTGGCGGTCTACCGCACCGCCCAGGAGGCACTGACCAACGTTCGTCGTCACGCCGAAGCGGAGCGGGTGCGGATGCGACTCGAGTACGGCACCAGCACCACCGTGCTTGTCGTCGAGGATCATGCGCCGGCCGGCGCGCCGCCCCCAGTGGGGCTCGGGCCGGCCGGAAACGGCTACGGCCTGACCGGGATGCGCGAGCGGGCCGAGCTGCTGGGCGGCGAGCTCCTGGCCGAGCCCACCGGCGACGGCTTCCGGGTCGAACTGCGGCTGCCGACATGATCCCCCGGGACGCCGCATCCGGGCAGGACCCCCAGCCGATTCGCGTGCTGCTGGCCGACGATCAGCGATTGGTGCGCGAGAGCCTCGCCACGTTGCTCGGCCTGCTCGGCGGGATCGAGCTCCTGGCCACTGCTTCGGACGGCGAGGAGGCGATCGCGCTCGTCGCCCGGCACCAGCCCGACGTGGTGCTGATGGATCTGCGGATGCCGCGGGTCGACGGAATCGAGGCGACCCGGCGCGTGCGCGAGCAACACCCGCAGGTCCAGGTGATCGCGCTGACTACCTACGCCGACGACGAGAGCGTGCTGGGGGCGCTGCGCGCCGGCGCTCGCGGCTACCTGACCAAGGACGCCAGCGGCGAGGACATCCGGGCGGCGATCGTGACCGTCGCTGGCGGCGACGCCGCGCTCGATCCGGCCGTTCAGCACCACGTGGTGGCTGCGCTGGCCGACGGCAGCGCCAACCCGGCGGGAGGGGAAATGGACGCACCGGAGCCCGAGCTGCCGGATGGGCTGACTCCGCGCGAGGCTGAGGTGCTGGCTCTGATCGCCGCCGGCCTGACCAACGCCGAGATCGCGGAGCGCCTCGTGGTCAGCCCGACCACGGTGAAGTCCCACATCAACCACCTGTTTGCCAAGGCCGGCATCCGCGACCGCCCGCAGGCGATCAACTACGCCTACCGCCACGGGCTGGCTCAGCCCCCGGGTTAGCGCCGGCTCACTCGGTCGTGCCGATCATCACGTCGGAGGCCTTCACGACGGCGATGACCTCGCGTCCATCGGCCAGGCCGAGCTCGCGGGCCGCCTCGACGGTGATCGAGGCGACCAGCCGCACGCCCTGGGCGTCGAGTTCGATGTTGGCGATCGCCTCACCCTGGGTGATCGACGTGATGGTCGCCGGGATCTGGTTGCGTGCGCTCAGCTTCAAAGTTTGCCTCCGTGGGCGGTGTTTCAGTCGATGATGACGGTCAGCCTCCACGGATGCGCGCGCCGCACCGAGTCAGGTCGTAGCCCCCGAAGTGGGAGACTCGGTCGGTGAATGCCGCGGTAGTGAGGAGCTCGGCTAGCGCTCCCACGCCAGGATGATCGATCCAGCGCCCCGCGGTCCAGACTTCCACCACGTGGTCCTCCAAGGCGGTGAACAGGAGGTCGAAAGCCCTGGCGGCTCCCTCGGTGGTGATTGCCGCGCCGCCGAGGATGGCGGCGATCCGGGCGGCATCGAGATGCCCGCGGGCGTACGGCCCGGGGGGGGTCGGTCTCAGGCCGGCGGCGGCTCGTGCCCGCTCGAGCGCTTGCTGGCTGGCCGCGGCTGGGTCGCGCCGCGCCAACGGTATCTCGCTGCCGAGCAGCGCCTCCAGGGAATAGCCACGGAGCCGTTTCGGATAGGCCAGCCCGACCTGCCATCGGGCGAGGTGCCAGCGAACCACGGGCACCGGCGGCGTGGGCAGGTGGTGAGGGCGGCCGTGCACGATTGCGGCGTGTACACCGCCATCGCCTAGGGCTCGCAGAGCCGTCCCGGTGGGTGCGGAGATCGCGAGCAGGCTGCTCGGACCGAGGCCTTCCAGCATCGCCTCGGCGACCCCGATCGCAGGATCGCAGCCCGCCAGCACGGTGCCGGCCGGGGTGGCCCCGGGAAAATGGCGCAGTTCGCCACCCTGCAGCACACCGTCGGCTTTGGCCCAGCCGGCGCCCGAAATTCCGTGGTCGTCCAACTCGGCGGCCACCAGTCTGCCCGCAACGCGCCCCAGACGTAGGAGCGCACCATCGCGAAGGCGCCCGCCGAGCGCAGCGGCCGTCTCAGGTGTCTGCCGGGAGAAGAGTTCTTCGACGGTCGTGGCCAGCGCGCCCGCCAGCGCGATCGCCGCGTCAACCGCCGGCGTGTTGCGACCGGCTTCGACGGCTGCGACGAGCTGCCGGGTCACGCCCGCGCGTGTGGCCAGTTCGGCTTGCGTGAGCCCACAGGCGACCCGGCGCTGACGCAAAGTTGAGGTACCCATGTCAGGATGCTAGTAGGCTGCTCGAATTCTGTCATCTAGACGGAGAGGAACGCGGTGTTGCGAAGGGGTCGAGTCGGGCGGTTTGTAGCCGCCACGGGAACGATCGGCGTCTCGGCCCTGGCGCTTGGTTGCGGCGGCTCGAGCAGCGCGAGCAGATCGACCCCGACCGGCTCCGCGAGCGCCTCGACACGGAGGAGTGCTCCGCAGGCCGGCGGTTCGCAACCGACAGTATTCGCGGCGGCGTCGCTGAAGAAGGTCCTCTCGAAGCTCGACCCGGGCGCGAAGTACACGTTTGGGGGATCAGGGGCGCTCGAGACGCAGATCGAGCAGGGCGCGCCGGCCGACGTGTTCGCGGCCGCCAGCCCGAAGCAGCCGGCGGCGCTCTACGCCAAGGGGCTCGTCGACAAGCCGGCCCAGTTCGCGACGAACACGCTGGTGCTGATCGTGCCCAAGCGCAACCCAGCGCGGATTAAATCGGTCGGTGACATCACGAGGCATGGCGTGAAGCTCGTGATCTGTAATGCCACCGTTCCCTGCGGTGACTATGCCCGCAAGGCGTTCATGAACCTCGGGATCACCGCCGCCGCGATGAAGAATGTGGTCAGCCAGACCACGGACGTGACGCAGACGGTTGCCGAGGTCGCGCTCGGCCAGGCCGACGCCGGTTTCGTCTATATCACCGACGCGAAAGCGGCCGACGGCAAGGTCGTTCCGATCGGGTTGCCGGCGAGGGCCAAGCCGCTGGCCATGGACGTCATCGTGGTCGTCAAGGCAGGCAAGAACCAGGCCGCGGCCAGGGCGTTCGTGCGGAGCGTGCTCTCGAGCAAGGGTCAGGCGGCGCTCCAGGCGGCGGGTTTCGGCAAGCCGTGAGATCGCTCGGGCGCATCGCGCTCGCGGTCGGCGCGGCGGCCATCATCACGGTCACCACGGCGTTCCTGATCCTTCCGATTGTCGCGTTGGTCACTTATCAGCCGCCGCACCGGCTGATCGACGGGTTCGAGACGAAGGTCGCAACCGACGCGATCCTGGTGTCGCTGAAGACCAACGCGATCGCGTTTGCGCTGACGATCGGGTTTGGCACTCCGTTTGCGTACCTGCTCTCCAGGCGTCGATTCCGCGGGCGCAGCGTCGTGATCACGTTGATCGAGCTGCCGCTCGTGATGCCGCCCGCGGTCGCGGGGCTCGCGCTGCTGGTCGCGTTCGGTCGTTTTGGCCTGCTCGGACATACGGTCAGCGCGCTGGGGGTCGATCTGGCGTTCAGCCAGGCGGCGGTCGTGATCGCGATCGCGTTCGTCGCCAGCCCGTTCTATCTGCGAGGAGCGATCGCGGCGTTCGAGGCCGTGGACCAGACGCTGATCGATGTCGCCGGCACGCTCGGCGCCGGTCCGACGCGCAGGATGCTTCGCGTGGCGCTACCGCTGGCCGGCGCCGGACTGGGCGCCGCCGCGGCAGTCGCGTTCGCGCGCGGGATCGGCGAGTTCGGTGCAACCATCCTGTTCGCCGGCAGCTTCCAGGGAACCACCCAAACGCTCCCACTGGCGGTCTATTCGCTATTTGACGCCAACCTCGATCAGGCGATCTCGATCGGTGTACTGCTGATCGCGGCCAGCGCCGCGATTCTGCTCACCTCGAAACTGCTAGCCCGCTCATGGACCTCCTCGACATCGATATCAGCCTCCCGCGCCGGGACTTCGATCTCCGTGCGGCGCTGACCGTCGGTGACGAGACGATCGCATTGGTGGGACCCTCGGGCGCCGGAAAGACCTCGCTCCTGCGCGCCGTCGCCGGCCTCGAGCGGCCAACCGCCGGGCGAATCGCGCTGGGCGATGAGATTTGGTTCAACGCGGCGGACAAGGTGCACGTTCGGGCGGAGCATCGGCGCGTGGGGTACCTCCCGCAGGACTACGGCCTGTTCCCGCACCTCACCGTGGCTGGAAACGTGCGGTTTGCCGGCAAGCGCGACAGGCCGGACCTGCTCAAACGGCTGGGGGTCGCACACCTCGCCGCCGCCCGGCCGCCGGAGCTCTCGGGTGGCGAGCGCCAGCGCGTGGCTCTCGCCCGAGCCCTGGCCCGCGAGCCCCGGGTGCTGCTGCTGGATGAGCCGTTTGGCGCCCTCGACGCGATCACCCGCCAGCGCATATGCGATGAGCTGGCGGATCTCCTCCCCGGACTTGGGCTGCCCACGCTCGTCGTCACCCACGCGTTCGACGAAGCGACGACGCTGGCCAAGCGCATTGGCGTGCTCGACCGAGGCCGGCTGGCGCAGCTTTCGACGCCAGCCGGGCTACTGCGTGCGCCGGCGAACGCGTTGGTGGCCGAACTGACTGGCGCCAATGTGCTGACCGGCACCGCAGTGCGCAGTGCGGCCGGATCGACCGTGCGTATCAGCGGCGGCGGCGAGCTCGTCTCCGACGCACGAGCGGCCGGTCCGGTGCAGATCGCCGTGTACCCCTGGGAGCTCACGCTCACCGACCCCCGTGATTGCAGTCTCGTCGACACGATCCTCGACGTTCGCGAGGATCGCGGCGTGCTCCTGGTCAGGCTCGCGCGGTTCACAGTTCGGACGCAGCTCCCGGCAAATGGTGGCCCCACCCTCGCCGCCGGCGTCATCGTCGGACTCCGCGCCGCGGCACGCGATGTCCGCGTCTTGCGCGATCCGCCTGCGCGTCTGGCAACGTGATCGCGATAATTCCGCAACTTCCTCACACGACAACGGTTGAAGCAGAAGGCTCCGTGGAGCCGGGGGTGCGTCGTGCGTCCTGGGACTGGGTCGGAGCAAAGCGATGAAAGGACTGGTTGGATGAACTTCACAAGCGCGCCCGTGCGTACTCGGCGGGCCACAGCGGCACTTCGCGGGCTGGCGGCCTGCATCCTCGCGATCGGCCTCGCCGCGGTGATGCCCGGTGCGGCGTCCGCCGGTCTCGGCGCGTGGAAGTTCCAGACGGCACCCAAGCTTCAGCCGCCGCAGGTTCAGGTCCTGACCAGCCAAAAGGGCGTCGCTCCCGGAGACGTGTTCATCGCCCCGTTCAGGGTGTTCACCGCCCAGCTGCCGCAGGTCGGCCAATCCGGCACGCTGATCGCGGACAACAAGGGCAACCCGGTGTGGTTCCGCTCGGTGCGCCCAGGGACCGAGGCGTTTGACTTCAAGACCCAGACCTACCTGGGCAAGCCGGTCCTGACCTGGTGGCAGGGCGCGATCCAGCTACCCCCGATGACCCCGGCCGGGGTGCCCGTGGCCAACCAGGGCGCGTTCTACATCTATGACCAGCACTACAAGCAGGTGGCGAAGATCGTCGGCCAGGGCGGGTACACCGGCGACTTCCACGACATCATCCTCACGCCGCAGGGCACCGCGATCTTCCCCGCGATCAAGCGCGATACGGCCGATCTCAGCGCCTTCCCCAATGGCTCGCCGACGGGCGTCTACGAGCACAACGTCGTTCAGGAGATCAACGTCAAGACGGGGAAGCTGGTGTTCCAGTGGGACATGTCCAGCCACGTGGCCCTGAGCGACTCGCAGCTTCCGATCGCGCCGCTACCCGGCTTCGTTTGGGACCCGCAGCACATCAACTCGATCGATGTTAACTCCGACGGCCACATCCTGGTCTCGGCTCGCAGCACGTCGGCCCTCTACGACGTCGACGGGAAGACGGGCAACCTGATCTGGACCCTGGGCGGCAAGCACAGCACGTTCAAGGCCGGCCCCAACGCCGACTTCTCCTTCCAGCACGACGCCCGCTTCCTGCCGGGCAACCAGGTCAGCATGTTCGACGACTCATGCTGCAGCAACCTCCAGATGCTGAACCCGACGCGCTTCGCCCGCGGCCTGGTGGTGAAGCTCGACCTGACGGCCAAGACCAGCACGGAGGTGTCCGCCTACACGCACAGCCCGGGACTCGACGTCCCGAGCCAGGGCTCGATGCAGGCGCTCGCCAACGGGGACGTCTTCGTCGGCTGGGGTCAGCTTCCGTTCTACTCCGAGTACACGAGCAAGGGCAAGCTGCTCTACGAGGTCCAGCTACCGCCGGTCGACGAGTCCTACCGCGCCCGCCGTGCCGTCTGGGTCGGCAAGCCGCTGAGCAGGCCGAGCATCCGCGTGCACCGCACGGGCGGCAAGGTCACGCTCCTCGTCTCGTGGAACGGGGCGACGCAGGTCAGCTCGTGGCAGGTCCTCGGTGGGCCTGGGCGCAAGAAGCTGAAGTCGATCAAGCGCGTTTCGCCGCGGGGCTTCGAGACGACGATTCGGTTCCGCTCCAAGAACGCCAAGTTCGAGGTGGTCGCGCTCGATGTCAAGGGCAAGCGGCTCGGCAGCTCACGCCTGGTCGGCCCGACCAAGGCGACGGCGGGGGCAGCGGCGGCGACCACGACGATCACCACCAAGAAGGCCAACTCGAAGCTGGGGAAGGTGCTCGCCACATCGAAGGGCTTCTCGATCTACGTCAACGACGCCGACGGCAACAACATGAGCACGTGCTACGGGAGCTGCGCCAAGACCTGGAAGCCCGTGCTGGCCAGCGGCAAGGTCGTGGCCGCCGCCAAGTCCGGCCTGAACGCCAAGCAGCTCGGCACGTTCAAGCGCAAGGACGGCAAGCGGCAGGTCGCCTACCACAAGCGCGCGCTCTACACCTACGTCAAGGACAAGAAGGCGAGCAACCTTCACGGAGAGGGCCTCGGGAGGTTCAACACCGCCTGGTATCTGGTCGCGACGAACGGCGGCGACAAGCTCCCGGTCTGCCCCCCGGGTCCGGCCTGCGAGTACTAGTAGTTGCCGGAGCCGGTGCGGAAGCGGATGGCCCGATGTCGGCTCTTGGCTGCCTGCCTGACAGCGCTGATTGCGCTGTCAGGCGGGGCGGCCGCCCAGGCGGCCGCCAGCGTGAGCGTGTATCCGCTCGCAGGTGCACGCTATGAGCTGCCCGCGACCCAGATCGCGTTTCGCGGACTCGCCCCCGGACAGATCGGGTCGGTTCTGGTCGTCGGCTCCAAGAGCGGCACGCACACCGGCACGATTCAGGCCGACTCCGACGGCCAGGGCGGGAGCTTCATCCCTTCGACCCCGTTCGTGGCCGGAGAGAAAGTCACAGTCATCACCGGCCTGAACATCGTCGGCGGTTCCGGCGGGACGTTCACGTTCTCGATTGCGCATCCCGCTGCGCCTCAGAAGTACGGCGCGCTCTTCCACGTTCCCGCCGGTTCGAACGGGCTACAGCATTTTCGTTCGCGGCCCGACCTCCAGCCCGCCGCGCTCACGGTCACGCAGAACTCCGCGCCGGCGGGAGCGGGTGACATCTTCCTGGCGCCGCAGTTCGGCCCGAGCCAGACCGGGCCGATGATCCTCGACTCAAGCGGCCGGTTGGTCTGGTATCACCCCACGTCGATCAAGAGCAGACAGCTGAGCACCGACTTTCGCGTGCAGTCACTGTTCGGTCGTCAGGTGCTGACGTGGTGGCAGGGTTTATCCAGCTCCGGCAGCGGCTCCGGCGCGGGCTATATCTACGACCGCAACTACCAGCAGCAGTACGTGGTCCACGCGGCGGACGGGTTGGGGATGGACCTACACGAGTTCCTCGTCACGAACTCCGGTCAGGCCTACGTGATCGCGACCTCGCGGGTGCATGGGGTTACCGCCGACGGCCGCCCGCTGGTGGACTCGGTGGTGCAGGAAATCGACATCAGGACCGGGCTGGTGCTGTTCGAGTGGCATGCCCTCGACCACATCAACCTCTCGGAGTCCTCGCAGATCGGCCCGCACATCGGCGGCCACATCATCGACCCGTTCCACATCAACTCGGTCGACGTCGATCACGACGGCAACCTGATCATCTCGGCTCGGAACACCTCCGCCGTCTACAAGGTCGACCGCAGCACCGGGCAGATCATCTGGCGCCTTGGCGGTACGAAGTCCAGCTTCAAGATGGGGTCCGGCACCACGACCGCCTTCCAGCACGACGCGGTCGTCCAGCCCGACGGCACGATCACCATCTTCGACGACGGCGCCGGCCCACCGCAGGTCCACTCCAGCTCCCGCGGGATCCGGGTCGCCCTGAATTTCAAGAACATGACGGCTTCGCTGGTCAAGGAATACCAGCACTCACCCAAGATCTCGGCCTACTTCGAAGGGGGCGCACAGGCGCTGCCGGGCGGCGACATCTTCCTCGGCTGGGGGCAGCAACCGTATTTCTCGGAGAACAACTCGAGCGGCAAGCAGGATTTCAGCGCTCATTTCAACCAGCCGACCTCTAGTTATCGCGCGTATCGCTTCCCCTGGAGCGCCCAGCCGCCGACCACGCCCGCTCTGGCGCTCAGACCCAATTCGGACGGAACGATGCAGCTGTTCGCGAGCTGGAACGGGGCGACCAACGTAGCCTCCTGGCGGGTGCTCTCCGGCGCCAACAGCAAGTCGCTGCGGCTCCTCGGCAGCGTGCCCACGCACGGGTTTGAGACCTCCATCAAGGTTCACAGCGGCAACCCGTCCTTCGCCGTGCAGCCGGCCGACGGCTCGGGCAACGTGCTGGCCACCTCGCGCCCGGCCGGAGCGCCACAGCGGGTGGCGATCTACGGCCGCAGCGCGTTCGTCTCGGCCAGTGGGTCCGCCGGCATTCCGGCCAGCTGCTTCGCCAAGAAGTCCTGCCGGATCGTCACCACGGTGAGCCGCGGCCGAACCGTGCTCGCGCGCACCGGGAGCGAGAACCTCGGCGCAAACTCCAGCGGGATCCTCTACTTCAGGCTCTCCGCCGCCGGGCGCTCGATGCTCGCCCACGCGCGGGGTCGACGTCTCTCGGTCAGCGTGACCGCCCGAAACTCCGTCGGGGCCCAGAGCACGACGACGATGAACCTGGTCCCGTTCAGCACCAGCGGTTCCGGCCCGCACCGTTCCGCCAGCCAGAGCGGCGGTCTGCGTCTACTGGGCAAGACCGACTTCGTGCAAGCGGACAACCGGGTCGGCGGAATCCTCACCGCCTGCGACTCCGCCTCCGCGTGCCTCGCGACGACGACGATCACAGTCGGCAACACCGTGATCGCGCGCACCGGCCAGGAGTACCAAGGTCCTCACCAGGCGGGCTACCTGGCATTCTCGCTGACGGCCGCCGGTCTGAGCATGCTCACTCACGCCCCGGGTAATCAACTCGGAGCCCACGTCAACATCACCGGGACGTCCAACGCCAGCGGCGACGTCGCACTGGTTCCGTTCCGCTGATCGCTGCCGCGCCGCCGCAGGCCGCGCTGCCGCGCCCGCTGGCCTCGTGGTTGACCGCGCTGCCCTTTCGAGTACATTTTTTCGGTGAGCGACATTCTGGGGGACCCGTCGGTGGCCACCGGCCCGACCGACGAAGGCCTGGCGATTGACCTTGCCCGCGCGGCGGGCACCGTTCTCCTGTCATTGCGGGCGACCGGCGTGCTCGGCGCGCGCGAGCTCGGTGCGGCCGGCGACGCGATCTCCCACCAGCTGCTCACCCGAGCCCTGGCGCTTCACCGTCCCCGCGACGCCGTCCTCTCCGAGGAGGCGGCCGCGGACCCGACCAGGCTCGAGGTCAGCCGGGTGTGGATCATCGATCCGCTCGACGGCACGCGGGAATATGGGGAGGGTCGCGAGGACTGGGCGGTGCACGTCGCCCTGGCCATCGACGGCATCCCGGGGCCCTCGGCGGTGGCGCTGCCGGCGCTGGATCGAATCTGCTCGAGCGCTCAGCCGACGCCGCTGGCACCGTCGCACGGCGGCCCGCTGCGGATCGCCGTAAGCCGCAGCCGGCCTCCGCAGGAGGCGGAACAGGTCGCCTCGTCGCTGGAGGCGGAGCTGGTGCCGATGGGATCGGCCGGCTTCAAGGCGATGGCGGTGTTGAGCGGGGCCGCCGACGCCTATTTGCACGCCGGCGGACAGTACGAATGGGATTCGGCGGCGCCGGTCGGCGTCGTGGCGGCCGCCGGCCTGCACGCGTCGAGAATCGACGGCTCGCCGCTGGTCTACAACCAGTTCGACACCCTGCTCCCAGATCTGCTGATCTGCCGGCCCGAGCTGGCCGAGCGGATGCTCGCCGCGCTGGCCTCATCGGCGGAGGGCCGGTCATGAAGCCGGTCGTGCCGGCGTTGCACTCGGCCGGGGGATCCCGGCTCGGTCACGCCGAGGGGCACCTGCTCACGCACCTTCAGCGGCTGGAGGCGGAGAGCATCCAGATCATGCGGGAGACGGTCGGAGAGTGCGAGAACCCGGTGATGCTCTACTCGGTCGGCAAGGACAGCTCGGTGATGCTGCGGCTGGCGCTCAAGGCGTTCTATCCCTCGCCACCGCCGTTCCCGCTGCTGCATGTCGATACGACCTGGAAGTTCCGGGCGATGTACGAGTTCCGCGCGAGGATGGTGGCCGAGGCCGGGATGGAGCTGCTGGTCCATCAAAACCCGGAGTGCGTCAAGCGCGGGATCAACCCGTTCACCCACGGTTCCGCCGTGCACACCGACCTGTGGAAGACCGAGGGCCTCAAGCAGGCATTGGACGAGCACCGCTTCGACGCCGCGTTCGGCGGGGCGCGGCGTGACGAGGAGCGCTCACGGGCCAAGGAGCGCGTGTTCTCGGTTCGCTCCGCCGCGCACCGCTGGGACCCGAAGCTGCAACGCCCCGAGTTGTGGCGGCTCTACAACGGCCGCACGCGTCCCGGCGAGAGCGTGCGCGTGTTCCCGCTCTCCAACTGGACCGAGCTCGACGTCTGGCAGTACATCCACCTCGAGCAGATCCCGATCGTCCCCCTGTATCTGGCCGCTCCGCGTCCGGTGGTGGAGCGCGACGGCGCGCTGATCATGGTCGACGATGAACGGATGCCGTTGCGCGAGGGCGAGAAGCCGATGCTCAAAAGCGTGCGCTTCCGCACCCTGGGGTGTTACCCCCTGACCGGCGCGATCGAGAGCGAGGCCACCACGCTGACCGATGTGATCCAGGAGATGCTGCTGGCCACCACTTCCGAGCGCCAGGGCCGTGTGATCGACCACGATTCCGCCGGCTCGATGGAGCGCAAGAAGCAGGAGGGCTATTTCTGATGGCCGACGTGCGCACGCGCGTGGCGGCGGACATCGAGGGCTACCTCGACGAGCACGAGCACAAGAGCCTGCTGCGGTTCATCACCTGCGGCAGCGTCGACGACGGCAAGAGCACGATGATCGGCCGGATGCTCTACGAGTCAAAGTTGGTCTTCGAGGACCACCTGGCGACGCTGCAGGCCGACTCCGCGCGGATCGGCACCCAGGGCGGCGATCTCGATTTCGCCCTGCTGGTCGACGGCCTGCAGGCCGAGCGCGAGCAGGGGATAACGATCGACGTCGCCTACCGCTTCTTCTCCACCGAGCAGCGGAAGTTCATCGTCGCCGACACCCCGGGACACGAGCAGTACACGCGCAACATGGTCACCGGCGCTTCCACCGCCGACCTGGCGGTGATCCTGATCGACGCACGCAAGGGCGTGCTGACCCAGACCCGCAGGCACAGCTACCTGGTCTCGCTCCTGGGAATCAAGCACGTGGTGCTGGCGGTCAACAAGCTCGACCTCGTCGGCTACCAGCCCGAGGTGTTCCACCAGATCGAGTCCGATTACCGCTCGTTCGCGGCTGAGCTCGAGTTTGGCGAGATCACGGCGATCCCGATCTCGGCGCTGCGGGGCGACAACATCACCGAGCTCAGCCCGAACACGCCCTGGTACGCGGGCCCCACGCTGATCGGGCACCTGGAGACCGTGGTCGTCGACGATCAGCTCGCGGCGGCGCCGTTCCGGATGCCTGTGCAGTGGGTCAACCGGCCGAATCTTGATTTCCGCGGCTTTTCGGGGGCGGTCTTCACCGGCACCATCCGGCCCGGCGACCCGGTCCGGGTGATGCCCGGCGGACGCGAGTCAACGGTCGCCCGGATCGTCACACACGATGGCGACCTAGACCTGGCCGTCGCCGGCCAGTCGATCACCGTAACGCTGAGCGACGAGATCGATGTCAGCCGGGGCGACGTCCTAGCCGCCGGTCACCAGCCGCCGGGTGTCGCCGACCAGTTCGAAGCCGACGTGATCTGGATGTCCGAAGAGCCGCTGACGCCCGGGCGCCATTACCTGCTGAAGCTGGGCACGAGCACGGTCGGGGCGACCGTCGCGCATCCGAAGCACCGCGTCGACGTGAACACGATGCAGCACCTGGCCACCAAGACGCTCGCCCTCAACGAGATCGGGCCCTGCACGATCACGATCGACCGTCCGATCGCGTTCGATCCCTATCGCGAGAACCGCGAGATGGGCGGCTTCATCCTGATCGACCGGCTGACCAACGCGACGGTCGCCGCCGGCCTGCTGCATTTCGCCCTACGCCGCTCGCAGAACGTCCACTGGCAGGCGCTCGAGGTCAACCAGCAGGCCCGCAGCTCGATGAATCCCCACGGGCCCGCGGTCGTGTGGTTCACCGGCCTCTCCGGCGCCGGCAAATCCGCGATCGCCAACATGGTGGAGAAGCGACTCCATGCCGGCGGCGCGCGCACCTACCTCCTTGACGGCGACAACATCCGCCACGGGCTCAACAAGGACCTCGGCTTCACCCACGCCGACCGGATCGAGAACATCCGCCGGATCGCCGAGGTCGCCCGGCTGATGGTCGATGCCGGAATGATCGTCTTGGTCTCCTTCATCTCGCCCTACCGCGAAGAACGACAGATGGCGCGAGACATGGTGAGCCCCGGCCAGTTCTGCGAGGTCTACGTCGACACGCCACTCGAGATCGCCGAGCAGCGCGACGTCAAGGGGCTCTACGCCAAGGCACGCCGCGGCGAGCTCATGAACTTCACCGGCATCGACTCGCCCTACGAACCTCCCGAGGCGCCTGAGGTGCACATCCAGACGGTCGAAGTCGATCCGGTGCGCGCCGCCCGGGTGGTGATCACGCAGCTGCGGGCACTCGGCGTGCTCCACGGCGACGGCTTCTCGGATTGACCGGCAAGAACCGGAGCTGAGCGGAGTCCTGGTAGGCAGGGTCGCGAGGCCCCCGCCCCCGACTATTAACCGACTCTGAACACGCACTCGCAACCGCCTGGACCCGGCTACACGCTCGGCTACGGTGAACTCGTGCCCGTGCTGTCCGCCGATGGCCTGACCAAGAGCGTCGGCGCCGGCCGGGGCAGGCGGCTCGTGCTCAACGGGGCGAGCCTCTCGGTCGAGGTGGACGAGGTCGTCGCCGTGCTCGGTCGCTCGGGCAGCGGCAAATCGACTCTGCTGCACCTCCTCGGCGGACTCGATGCGCCGGATCAGGGCGAGATCCTGGTGGCCGGCGACCGTCTGACCGGCCGCGGCGCCCGTGCTCTGGCCCGGATGCGCCTGCACCACATCGGCTTCGTGTTCCAGCAGTTTCACCTGATCGAGGAGCTCAGCGGCGCCGAGAACGTACTCCTGCCGGCGCGGCTGCCGGGCGCGCCCGAGGGTGGCGTCCGGCGAGCCGCCGCCCTGATCGAGGAACTCGGGGTCAGTCACGTGGCCGACCACCTGCCGCACGAGCTCTCCGGCGGCGAGCAGCAGCGCTTCGCCCTGGCCCGTGCGCTGGTCAACGACCCGAGCGTAGTCCTGGCCGACGAGCCGACCGGAAGTCTCGACCGCGAGAACGGCGCGGCGGTGCTCGAGCTGCTGCGCACGATGCACGGGCGGGCCGTGGTGATCGTCACGCACGAGCACGACGCGGCCTCGATCGCGGACCGCGTGCTCGCCCTGGAGAACGGCCGGCTGGGCGCGCCGATGGCGGGCCACCACGTCCCCGTGGAGCCTTTGGAGCCCGGGGCGTGAGCGGCCTGCGGGCGGGCGCCGCGGCATTTCGCCAGGCCCGCCGCGCGCTGCGGCTGCGACCGCGGCGCACGATTCTCAGCACGGTCGGGATCGCCCTGGCGGCGGCGATGCTCTCGGCGGCGCTGGTCGTCGGGGATGGCCTCGGCCGCGGGTTCGACCGCGCGGCCGCCGCCGCCGACCTGCCCGACGTGATCGTCCGCTTCGATCCGCAGTCCGAGACGAAGGTCGCCAGGCGAATCGAATCGCTGCCGGACGTGGCCGCATTCGCGACGCGCTCGGAGGTCACGAATGTCGACGTCGGCGCGGACGGGCACCACCGGGAGGACGCCGTCGCCGAGGTCCTCTCCCCCGCTTCGCGTCGCGGCTACGCGATCGTCGCGGGGCACGGTCTGGGCGGGACGTCCTCCGGCGTACTGGTGGAGTTGGCCTTCGCCCAGGCCTGGGGGCTGCATCCAGGGAGCACGATGGATCTCGGGGAGCTCGGCCCGCAGCGCGTGGTCGGCCTGGTGGAGGGCCCGGACAACGTGGGGTTCCCGTTGGCCAAGCCCCGGTTCTACATCTCCCGGGCGGAGATCGACGCCCACTTCGGTGCCGAGCGCGACCCGAGCGTCAACCTGGCCCAGATCTGGCTGCGCAACCGCCGCTATCTGCCGCGAGGTCCTGGTCCAGGCCCGCGACAGCAGCTTCGGCCTGCGCGACATCCGATTCGCCACCCGGGCCGGCGTCCGGGTCCTGCTGGATCAGGCGGCCGGGATCGTGATCGACCTGCTGGTGGCGCTGTCGCTGATCGCGCTGGTTACGGCGGCCGTGATGCTGGCGGCATCGGCCCGGGCCGAGGTCCAGCGGCGGCTGGGAGCCATTGGGGTGCGGCGCGCCGTGGGCGCCTCCCGCGGGCAAGTGGTGCTCGCCCAGGCGCTCGAGGCGCTGATCGTGGCGGTGCCGGCGGCCAGCTTCGGCTGTCTGCTCGGGGTGCTGGCCACCGCGGGTCCGTCGAACCGGTTGCTGACCATGCTGAACGAACCGGCGCCCGGAAGCGAGCTGGTGCTCCCGGTCGCCGCCGGCTGGCTGGCCAGCGTGACGATTCCCGTCCTCGGCGCGGCCTGGCCGGCCTGGACGGCCGCCGGGCGCAGCGTCGTCACCCTCCTGCGCGGTGCCGGCGTCTCCGCGGGGACGCGAGGCCGGTCGCGGCTGCGCATACCCGGTGGCGGGCTGGCCGCCCTCGGCCTGCGCCTGGCCTCGGCGCGCCGGGCCCGGCTCGCCGCCACCGTGACCATGCTCGGATTCTCGACCGCCTTCGTGCTACTGCTGGTCGCGCTGGCCAGCGCCCTGACCACGCTCGAGACGGATCCCGGCGCGCTCGGCAAGCGCTACCAGCTGACCGCGTCGCTGCCTCCCTCGGCGGCACCGCAGGTCGACCGGATCCGGGGCGTCCAAACCGCGGCCCCCCGCTACGAGGTTCAGGCCGCGGACTCGTTCTCGCTGGGCGAGACGATCAACGTGATCGCCTATCCGGGCGACCACACCACGTTCGAGGCACCGCCGCTGAGCACCGGCTCGCGCTTGAGCGGCACCGAGGAGGCCGAGGTCGGCGTCGGCCTGGCCGACGCGCTAGGTCTCAGTCCAGGCTCGACGCTCGGGCTGGCCCTGCCGTCGGGCACCGAACTGCGACTGAAGGTCTCCGGAACGGTCAGCTCGCTTCAGCACGATGGCCGGGTGGCTTATGTGCCGGCGGCGGCGCTCCTGCGTGCCGACCCCGCCGCGCCGTCGGCGATCGCCGTCCGGTTGCGGCCGAGCGCCAACCCGAACGCGGTCTTCTCCGCCCTGAGCGCGCTCGGCGCCGAGCCGGCCCAGGCAACCGCCGCCACGGCTCGCGGCGTCCCGCTGGTCGACACGCTGAAGACGATTCTCCGCGCCGTCGCCGTGGTCGACGGGCTCGTCTGCCTCTATGCGCTGGTCCAGGCATGCACGCTCACGGTCCAGGAGCGGCGTCGCAGCATCGCCGTCCTGCGAGCCTGCGGGGCCGGCGCGGGCGCGGTCCGGAGACTGCTGCTCGGAGCAGCGCTGGCGCTGGTGGTGCCAGCGGCCTTACTCGGCGTCGTGCTCGAGTGGCTGGTGCTCGGTCCCGCGCTTTCGCGCCTGGCCATCAACTACGCCACCTTGTCGCTCAACCCGACCGTCGACGAGGTGCTCGCGGTGGTGGCGGGTCTGGCCGCGGCAGCGTCGATCGCGATCCTCTGGGTCTCGTCTCAGGCCTCACGGGAGTCGGTCGTCACGGGACTCTCGGCATGAACGCGATCACGCGGCGGCGCCTGCTCGCCGACGCGCTGACCGGGGCAGGAGCCCTGGCCGGGGCCGGAACGCTGGCCGGAGCGCTCTCGTTGACCGGCTGCGGCGCGGGCGCCGGCCGCCCGGCGGCAGCGTCCGGCTCGACGCTGGTCTCGCGATGGATTGACCCGGTGGGTGACGGACAGCTCCGGGTCGGGCCCGGAGAGCGGCTGAGCGACCGGCTCGAGCTCGGCCCCCGCGCGGCGCCGGCCGGCGTGCTCGCCACCCTGGCGCACGTGACCGACTCGCACGTGCTCGATGCCGCCTCACCGGCCCGGGTGCCGTTCCTGGACCGGCTGGGCAACCCGTTCGAGTCGACGTTCCGTCCCCAGGAGACGCTGACCGTCCAGGTCCTGGCCGGAGCGCTGCGGGCGATCGGCGCGCTCGCGCCCCAGCTCGTGATCCAGGGAGGTGACCTGATCGACAACGATCAGCGCAACGAGCTCGAGCGCGCGCTCGCCGCGCTCCGCGGCGGCACCGTGCGCCCGGGCAGCGGTCCGGACGGTTACTACGGCGTGCAGTCCTCGCTCGACCCCGACCCGTTCTACTACAGGCCCGCCGTCGACGCGCCGCGTCATCCCACCCTGCTTGCCCGCGCGAGCCGGCCGTTCCCCAGCCCCGGCCTGCGCGCGCCGTGGGCCCCGGTGCTGGGGGACCACGACATCCTGGTCGCCGGCGAGATCGTGCCGACTCCCCTGACCACCGCGCTCGCCCTCGGCTCCCGGGCGCTCTGGGACCTGCCGCGCGGACTGACCCTGCCGCCGGGAGCGAAGCTGAGCGCGGGCAGCTCGCCGGACGGCCCGCCGGTTCCCGGCCTGGTCGATGAGCTCCTGCGCAAGGCGCTGGCCGGCCCGACCGTGGCGGTTCCCGCCGACCCGGCCCGCACGGAGATGCCCGCCGCCGAGGTGGTCGCCCGCCTACGCGCCGCTTCCCCGGCCGTGCGCGGCAGGGCGTCGAGCGACGGCGGCGGGGCCGACCGGCTCGACTACACGTTGGACGTCGGCCCCCACGTCCGCCTGATCGTGCTCGACCTCGCCCGCCGGGGCGGCGGCTCCGGCGGTCTCGTCGTCGCGTTCCAGCCCGCGTGGCTGGAGCGAGCGCTGGCCGACGCCGGGCAGCGCTGGGTGATCGTCGTCTCGCACCAGCCGCTGACCAGCTCGGCCGGCGGCGACCAGCTGCTGGAGGTCCTGGACCGGTCCCCCCACGTGATCGCCGCCCTGGCCGGCCACACCCACCGCAACCGGATCGAGCCGCGGGCGACAATCGCCGGGGGCTATTGGCTGATCACCACGGCGTCGCTGATCGACTTTCCCCAGCAGGCGCGAGCGATCACCGTGCTCGCCACCGAGGGCGGGGGCGTCGCGCTGCGGACCTGGATGCTCGACCACGTGGTTCCGGGCGATCTCGGCACGATCTCCCGGTCGCTGGCCTATCTGGACGCCGAGGGCGGACGCCCGCAGGGCTTCGCCGGCGGTCGTCAAGACCGCAACGTCACGCTCTACCGGCGGCCGGTCGGCTAACGAGCTCAGTGGTGTTCAGGTGCTCGAACCGCGCGACGGCGTACAGTCCAGGCCCGTGATTCGAGGTGGCGGGCGATGAAGGTATACGCGGGCGGCTACCCGTCGGACGTCCTTGAAGCGGCGGCCGCGGCGGCCCGGGCGGAGGCGGCCGGCTACGACGGCTGGTGGGCGCCCGAGACAAGTCTGGACGCGATGATCGCCTGCGCTGCGGCGGCTGAGCGCACGAGCGAGATCGCGTTGGCCACCGGGATCACCGTCGCCTTCGCCCGCAACCCGATGATCGTCGCCCAGCAGGCGAACGACCTGCAGATCCTTTCCGGAGGCCGCTTCACACTCGGGCTCGGGTCGCAGATCAAACCGCACATCACCCGGCGGTTCTCGATGCCGTGGTCCCACCCGGCACCGCGGATGCGCGAGTTCGTACTGGCCGTCCGCGCGATCTGGGACACCTGGCAGACCGGCGCGCCGCTCGACTTCCGGGGGGATTTCTACACCCACACCCTGATGACGCCGTTCTTCAACCCGGGCGCGAGCGGGCACGATCCGCCGAAGATCGTCCTGGCCGCCGTCGGGCCGAAGATGACCGAGGTGGCCGGCGAGGTGGCCGACGGCTTGATCTCGCACTCGTTCGCCACCGAGCGCTACCTGCGCGAGGTGACGCTGCCCGCCCTGGAGCGCGGGCGGGCGAGATCGGGCCAGACGCTCGACGGCTTCGAGATCGCCGGACCGGCCTTCGTGGTGGCCCGCGACACGGAGGAGGAGATCGCCGCCGGCGTTCAGTTCGTCCGAGCCCAGATCGCCTTCTACGGTTCGACCCCCGCCTACCGGCCGGTGCTGGAGCTCCACGGCTGGGGCGAGCTCCAGGAGGAGCTCAACGCGATGACCAAGCGCGGTGAGTGGGACAAGCTCGGCCAGGTCATCGACGACGAGGTGCTGAACACCTTCGCGGTGATCGGCACGCCGGAGGAGGCGGTGGCCGAGCTGCGGCGCCGCTACGGCGACATCGTCACGCAGATCTCGCTGCTCCTGCCCGAGAAGTACGACGCCGAGCGCTGGACCTCATTGTTCGAGCAACTCCGCGCCTAGCGGGTCAGGTGCTCGGGCGGCTGGAACTCCGCGTCGCGGCCTCCGGTTTCGTTCTCGTACCAGCGATCGCGCCGCCAGCGCTGGACCCGGTCGGCGGCTTCGTCGAGCGGGGGGACGAGACGGCGGAAGGTCTCGAGCGTGAGCACGAAGGGAAACTGCGCCAGCGGATGGAGCGCCCACGGCCACGCGTTCGGCATCTCGTGGCGCCGGTAGGTCCACGGCAGTGACCAGAAGCGCGTGTAGCCGATCTGCGCGCGGTAGTTGAACTCGTCGCGGATCCGCTTGCGAAGCCCGCTCCCGGGCTTTGGGGCGAATGCCGGCAGGTACGACTCGACCAGCTCCCGTCCGTCTGGCCCCGCGGCGTAGGCGCGCTTGACGAACGCCGCGAACATCAGCTGCACCGACTCCTGGAAGTCCACCGGGTACCAGCTCGGCTGGACGCCCAGCAGATGACCGACGTAGCGCCAGAAGTGCAACAGCGCCTCGATCTCCCGGATCGTCGTCTGGTGCCCCACGCTCCACAGGGCCAGGCCCGGCACCACGCTCCCGCCCATCAGCGTCAACGTCGCGTCAGCGATGCTGATCGGCATCCCCCACGCGTCCCAGTCCCAATCGGGGTGCTTGACCAGCCGGCGGCGGATGAACACGTGCATGACCCTCACCCGCAGGGCGGTCGCCCGCCCCCGTGAGCCCGAGGCCAGCACCTCGCCCGGCTCGGAGATGTCGATCCAGAACCGCGCGGTCTCCAGCTGGCGTTTGTGGGCCGTGTCCCCCGCGTAGCCGCCCGACAGCGCCAGCGGCTTGGCGATCGAGCTCTCCGAGTACATCTCCAACGTGCTCGTGGTGGCGAAGCTGAAGACCGCCGTCCCGTAGCGGCGGAACACCCTGGCGCCGAGCTCGACCTGGTCAGGCTCGAGCCAGTCCGGCGCCTGCTCAAACTCGGCGAAAAGCCGCCGCATCGATTCCGGCGCGTCGGGCACCGACTCGATCCCGTCCGCGATCGCCTTGTCGAGCAGCTCCCGGCCGCTACCGGCACCGCGCGCCATGTACACCTCGTCAACGAACGCCTCGGCTACCGGGTCGGCTTCGTAGTAGCTGTGGGCGAACCGCCGCACGAACTCGTCGGACGGCTGGGGATCGAAGCCCCAGACGAGCTTCCAGGCGCGTCGGGCCAGCTGCACGCTTCGGTCCTCGACCCGGTCCCAATAGCGAAACTCGGTCGGGACCCGCTCGGTCACGGCACGCTCCGCCTTGTCACCGGACGGTCCGCTCGGTCGCGTCACGCTCCGCTCGGTCACGGGAGCGATCGTACCCGCTCGCTCGCGGCCGCCGACCCCGCGATCTGAAAGAGCCTTGCAGATCGTCCCGGCACTCGCTATAACTCTGAAAGCGTCTTTCAGAAGGAGGCCGCAGGTGGAGCAGAATCGTCCCGTCCTCACCGACCCGGAGGCGCTCGAGTCGCTGGCGCATCCGATCCGGTTGGACGTCCTGAACTATTTGATGTCGAACGGGCCGGCGACGGCGTCGGTCTGTGCGCGCGCGGTCGGCGACACGCCGTCGAACTGCAGCTACCACCTGCGCGTGCTGGCGCGCCACGGCCTCGTCGAGCCCGACCCGGGCGAGACGGACGGACGCAAGCGCCCGTGGCGAGCGCGGATCACCGGCTTCACGATCCCGCGCCCCGGCCCGCAGCCGGGTACTCGCGAAGCGCGCAGCGAGGCGGCGTTGATGGCAGCTTCGCTCCAGCTCGAACAGCGTCTGGTCCGCGAGTACCTGACCCATCGGGACCAGGTTCCCGGCGACTGGCGCGAGGTCGACGCCTACGCGAGCTACACATTGCGCGTCACCCCGGAGGAGCTCGGCGTGCTGGTGCAGCGGCTGGACGAGCTGATCCGGCCGCTGATCGCAGCCACCCGAGAAGACGAAAGCGCCGGCGGCGACCTGGTCAACCTCGGCCTCTACGCCTTCCCGCGGCTCACCGGCCCCTGGGCTCGGTCCTGAGCGCAATGTCCGGCCGCGTGAGCTCGGTCCTGCGCGCGATGCCGGGGCGGGCGGGTCCGGTCCTGAGCAACCGGAGCTTCAGATCGCTGTGGCTCGCCGGCCTGATCTCCGACGCCGGTGACTGGCTGCTGCTGATCGCGCTGCCGATCGTCGTGTTCCAAGTGACCGGGTCGGCGCTCGGGACCTCGGTCGCGTTCCTGGTCGAGCTCGCTCCCGGGATCGTGCTCGCGCCGCTGGCGGGCCGGCTGGTCGACAGGGTCGACCGGCGCCGTCTGCTTCTCGCGGTGACCGGTCTGCAAACAGTGTCTCTGCTGCCACTGCTGACTGTGAACGGCCGCGGTGGCCTGCCGGTCGTCTATGCGGTGATCCTCGTCCAGGCCGCGCTCGCCACGCTGTTCGACCCGGCCAAGAACGCGCTGCTGCCTAGCCTGGTCCCACCGCAGGACCTGGTCTCGGCCAACTCACTGGTCGGATTGAGCCAGAACCTGGGACGCCTGGTCGGCGGTCCGCTGGGCGGCCTGCTGCTCGCGATCTCCGGGCTGCCCACGATCGTGCTGGTCGACGCGATCACCTATCTGCTCGCCGGCATCCTGATCGCCCGCGTCGGCACCGGTCGGGAAGCCCGCGACCCGAGCGCCGCTCCCAAACCCCGCGAGCCGAGCGCCGCTCCCGATCCACCCGCTGGCCGGACGAGCTCCGGAATCCTCGCGCTGCTCCGCCGCGCGCAGATCCGCGCGGTGGCGATCGTCTCGTTCATCGATCAGATCGCCCAGGGAATGTTCGTCGTGTGCTTCATCCTCTTCGTGGCCCAGCGGCTGCACGGCGGCTCCGGCGAGATCGGGCTCCTGCGCGGGATCCAGGCCGTCGGCGCGATCGTCGGGGCAATCGCGCTGAGCCGCTGGGGCGGCGGAGTCTCTCCGGGTCGGCTGACGGCCTGGTCCTCGGCGGCCTTTGGGGCGACCGAGCTCGTGCTCTGGAACGCCCCGCGGCTGAGCACCGCCGCCCCGATCTATTGGATCCTGTTCACGCTGGTCGGGGCGCCGGGCGTATTGCTGCTGACCGGGATGGTCAGCCACGCGCAGCTGGCCGCCCCCGGGCACGAGCGCGGCCGCGCGTTCGCCCTCCTCGGTCTGTCCGGGAACGCCGGCCAGGCTATTGGGATCCTGACGGCCGGACTGCTCACCGGTTGGTTGGGGCTGTCAGTCGTGCTCGATGCCCAAGCCTTGCTCTACCTGATCGGAGCAGCGCTGGCCGCGGGTCTGATGACCGACGGGCGGGCACGAATACCGCGCTTACGGGCCCGCGGCGCTGTCGACTGGCGCTAACAGACCGGCCATCCCGGCCAGGCGCTCGGCGATGATCGCGTCGGACTCGGTCACCAGCCGCTCGACCAGCTCGGCGCAGGTCGGGATGTCGTGGATCAGGCCCTGGCAGAGCCCGGCACTCCAGATCCCCGCGTCCGGATCGCCGTTCTCATAGACCTTGCGCCCGCGGGTGCCGGCGACCAGGTCGCGCACGTCCTCGAAGCTGCCGCCGTCCCGCTCGATCTCGAGCAGCGCGCTGGCTGATCGGTTGCGCGCCACGCCGCCCGCGGTGTTGCGGAAGGATCGGAAGATCAGGTCGGTCTCGTGGCGCTCGTCGTCACCGCCGGTGAGGTCGGTGACCAGTTCTTTGTGATCGACGACGGTGCAGTGGAAGTCGAGGAGGACGGCGGGCGCCACGGTCCGGGCAGCGCCTTCGGGAGATCGCGCTGCTGCTTGACATCCCTCGCCAGGCGACGGTGCGTGCCATCACCGACGTGCGCCTCGGACGATCCGCCGCTTGATGTTCGTGGTCGGCGACTGACCGTGCACATGAAGCGGGTGCCCATGTTGAGCGGCGTCCGGAGCACTGGCTCGCCGAGGGCCAGGGCAGCGCAACACCCACAGCTTCGGCCTGGAGCCAGAACGACTTGGCTAGGTCAGCGTCTCGCGAGAACAGCGCTGACCACGAGTGAGGCAATCCAGGCTGCCGACCATGACCAGAAAAGCCGGCAGCAACAGCGTCCAGACGCGGCCGGCCGGACATCATCCGAGCCTGGCCGAGAAAGCGAACCATGCGTTCGCTTTCTCGGCCAGGCCGCCGATTCTGGGGCGTTCGGTGTTGCGGGTCCGCGGCGAAGATCGTGTAGGCCCGCAGCGCGAACCGGCCGCGGGAGATCGTCTGTGCCGCGTTCAACTACGGCGTGAAGGACGACGACGTACTCGCCCGCCACGAATCCGGCCTGCACCGCCCGCAGCGCGTCCGCGAACCCGAGGTGCTCTTGCCACCTATCCGGGCTCTCTCTGTCTGGGGCCGACTTCCGCTGAGCGAGCGTGATGCAGGATCCCGTTGCCGGCGCCCACTAGGGCTGACGTTGCGAGCGCGGTGCTGGCGCGCGGAGATGGGACGCGTCACAAGGCCAAGAGGAACGGGGGGCTAGGATTCCCGCCGTGATCCGAGCACGCCCGCTCAAGCCGCCGGAATGACTCCACTCGCCGTCGACACACTTCACGATCGCGCCGTTGCTGTTCGGAAAGTTCGCGATGCATTGATGCGTGGTGCAGAACTGAGCGTCAGTCGCATGGCTGGTCGAGCTCGGACCCTCAATGGCAGGGGGTGGCGGGACTGTGCGTGTCGCGGGGGGAGCCGTCGTCGCCGTGGCAGCCGGCGGCGGTGGTTTCGGAGGCGGCACCGTTGCCACATATGCAAATGCGACCAGGACACGGTCCGCGCCACCGCAATCGATAACGTGAGACCTCTTCTTCTGGCATCGCATCGCGTACTTCCTGCCGCTCACGGGGCTCCGCACCGCGATCCGCGCACCGGGCGCGGCTTTGTAAGCTCGCTGGACCGCTCGGGCGAACGAACAGCTTCCGTGCTGATTTAGGGTGATCTGCCCGCAATGCCTCACGCGGGCAACCCGGCGAACCGGCCGCGGTGGTCGATGGTTCGCCACGGTTTGTGTGACGGTGGGGGTTTGACTCCCGCAACCCGCGATCACGATCACCAACAACATTCCCGCCCGTGCCACGTGCCTCATCGCCCAACGTTCCCTTCATCCCTCAACGAAGCCGGTCGCAACCCTACAGGGCCCCGTCGCCCCGGCGCAACCCCTCCACTGCCGACCGCCGACCGCGCTAGGACTCGACGCGGTGCCGCCCCGCCCGCAGCGTCGTTGGGACCCCTGGTCGCCGCTAGCTAGCGGGGGCTGGAGGCGAGAGATCCGTGTACGCACAACGCAGAGCCGGCTCCGCTTCGCCTGGGCCGAGGCGCATGCGGGATCTCCAGCTTGTCGGCGGCGGCCGGATGGTCGGCGACGCGATGGCAGGCTCCGCGAGGCCGAGAGGGTCGATGCGATCGTTGAAGTTCGGCCTGCGCGGCATGCGTCGCCCGTGTTGTCCTCCGAAGCGGACGGCCGCGAGCGTGGCGGGGGTCGATGTTTCCACGCTGTCCGGGAATGGATCGTAAATTTGGGGTGTCTCCCTGGGGCGAGCGGCTCGAAACTCGGGAAATTGAGGTGATCAGCACCAGCCCGGGCACGTCGATCCTCGCCCGGGGTGTCGCCGGTTGAGTCAGGCGTTGGGAGCAAGGGATGAAGGAGATCGACGTGGCGGTCCGTTCGCGCCGAGTGGTGGGAGGATGGGCAACGTGGGATTTGGAATTCGTGTAGCACCTGGGGTGCGGATCAGCGCATCGAGTCGGGGGGTGCGCGCTGGCATCGGTCCTCGCGCGGCACGCATCCACGTCGGCTCTGGCAGAACTGGGTTTTCGACCGGCGTTGGGCCGGTCACGTATTACACGTCAGGCGGCTCGCGGCGGCGCCGGACGGGCGGACGAGCGCCATCAATGGCCGCCTACGAGCGGCAGGTTCGTGCCGCCGAGCGACAGGCGGAACTGGAGCATTGGTTGGAGCTCAACACCGAGATGCTTGCGCTGGCGTTCGTGCATGAAGACGAGTTTCCGGATGCCACCCCGCCGCAGGGCCCACGACCTGAGGCTGTCGACGAGGTGGAGGTCCTAAGCCGTCACACGCGCGCGCAGCTAGCTGGGATCTCAATTCTCAAGCGCGGGCAACGGCGGGAGGCGCGGGCTCGGGCAGGCGAGGCCGCCGCTGAAGAGATTGAACGCGAGACACGCCGACGCGAAGGCGAGCGGCAGGCTCTTCAGGCGTTACTGGATGAGCATTGGCGAGATCTGGTCGAACAGTCCCGAAGCCGTGAGACGATCGAGATCGCATTGAGGACAACGAGATGCGAGCCGCGGTGATCGACGTTCGCGGAGCGTCCGCAACCATGCTGATGAAGATTGGCGCCCCGGGCGAACTTATTCCTGAACGCGAAGTCGCGCAGACACCCACCGGCAAGCTGACGCACAAGCGACGTACGAAGAGCGTGGCTAATGCTTTGTACGCCGAGATCATGGCCAGTCACATCGTCGCGACGGCCAAGGAGGGACTGGCCGTCGCGCCGGGCTTGCGCGAAGCTCGCGTGCTCGCTATCCGCGGCGACCGTCTGGCGGTGGACTGCAGCTGATCCCGCTCTACGCCGGCATGTTCGACCGCACGGCGATCTGCGCAGCGATTGGAAGGACCTCAGCGTGCTCAGCTTCGTGGAAGCGCACGGCGACATCACTTGACAAGGCATGGCGCACGGTGGTCGCCTTGATAAGAATCACCTTGATCCCCGCCGGCTTGAACATCGCCGCGCATCTCGGCTGGAAGGCCGCGCCTTGACGTTACGCCACAACATCGCTCGCGGGAATGCCCGGGCACTCCCCGCCAGACGATGGCTTTGCCTCGGCGGTGACGCGCAGACGGACCACTTCGGAGGCGACCCTGCAGACACGGGACAGGCGATCCTCGAGGGAATCGGTTGTGACCGTTGGTTCACCGGCCGTCTCGACATGAAACGCTTCACGACCCGACTGTGGCGCTGGTGTTCCTGACGGCAGCCTGTTCTGCCTTCGGCTCCCCGGCAAGCACTGCGGCGCCGTCAGCTACAGCTGGGTCAGTAACGGCGGTCACCACTCGGGTAAGGATTCTGTCTCCGATGATCGCCTGCAAGCGTATTCGCGGTACGGCGGCGGATTGATCGTCGGCGAGGATGGTCGAACGGTTGACACTGTGCGTTCCACGGTGGGACGTTAGAACCTGCAAGAGTGCCGCACTGCGAGCGGAAATCCAAGGACTTGAGTACACCCCGCCGGCGCCGAGCCCGACGCCGACGCCCACCGGGTGCTACCCACTGACTAACTCAGGGAGCTGCTACGAGCCTGGCGAGTACTGCCGCAACTCTGACCACGGGTCGAGTGGACTGGCTGGCGACGGCGAGATGATCACTTGCGGGTATAACAACGGCTGGCGCTGGGACCGACCTAGGAAACCAGCGGTGCGGTAGGGCGGCTTCTGACGAACGGCTTGTCGGTCAGCTCTCGGCAGCGCTCGATCTCCTTGGCCAGGTCCTCCGGGGTGGGCTGCGTCAGCGCGGTGATGGAGTGAAATGGCCTGCTTGCGCGAGAAGCGCGCGCGTGACTCGGTACGCGCGCGTTCCGCTGCCCCGGCGCTACCGCCGCTCGGCCGACGCAGCAGCGCCGACGGTCGTCGCGCCGCATGGCCGCAGACAAGGTCATTGTCGCGGCGCTGAGGTGCACCTCGTTCGCTTCGCCTCGGGCGCAGTCCAAGTGCGAGTGCCCTGATCCGGAGGATCGTCCGGCTCCAACAAGGATCGCTCAGAACGCATCACTACGTCGGTGTCGACACGCGTCTCTGACCCGCCGCCGTCGCCAACGCAACACGGTCGCGTCTCTGGCCGGACACCGATCACCGGATCGGCAGTGATTCATTCGCGAGCCAGATTGGGCGTCCTAGTTCGCGTCAGCCGCTTGTTGGGGGCTTGCGAGATCGGGGGCTCGTGGGGCCGCGCGGCCGGTACCGGTCCGGCCGGGCCATCGCCTGGAGGGGCGCTGCCTGGCTGCTTGAGCGCTTCCGCCGCCGCCTTTGCTTTCTCCTTGAGAGTGCCCTTGCTCTTGGCAGCGTCGGCGGCCTCCTGCATGTCTTGCTTCAGCGCCTGGACGCCGCCGCGCTTGTCGATCGCCTGCTTGGCGATCCTGGCCATACGGTGATACCTCATAGGTTGATCCTTTCGCGGACGCTGAGGCCGGCACGAATCGAGGACAAGCGGCAACCCGTCGGCAGTGACGCCGCTCAGCTGACGTCGACGCCAACGACTCGCGGGAAGCAATGAGAGTGCGGCCGTTGACCACGCGCACCGGCGCACACCAGCCTACTCTGATCGGCCCGCAGCGAAGGAGCGGGCACGTGAGCCATTCGGCAAGGACGGCCATCTCAACGTGCCCGAGCGCACCGGCGTTGGCCACCGCGGCCACCAGTTCGGCGCGCCCTACCCACTGCATTCCGCCCTGCACGATCGGGAACTCGACGCCGAAGGCCTCGGTGAAACGCGTCTTCAACAACTCGGGTCTCCTTGTGGTCAGGCCGTGATCGGGACGTGCCCGGGCTGTTCGGCGACGCGATCATGCCACGCGCGGACGGCCGGGAACGGCTCGAGGTCGAATCCACCTTCGGGAGCCACGTGCGTGTAGGCGTAAAGCGCGATGTCGGCGATCGTGTAGTGCTCGCCGACCAGAAACGAGCGCTCGGTCAGATGCTGCTCCAGGGCCGCCAGCGCCCGCTCGCCGCCTCGGCGCTTGGCCCTCAGCTCGGCCGGCGGCGGATCGATTCCGGCGATCACCCAGAAACGGACGACGGCGATGTTCGGCTCGACGTCGTACTGCTCGAAGAACATCCACTGCAGCACCTGCGCGCGCTCGAACTCGTTCTGAGGCAGATATTCGGTGCCCTCGGCGAAGTGGAAGATGATCGCTCCGGACTCCCCCAGCGTGCGCCCGTCGTCGAACACGAGCGTCGGTACCCGCAGCGCGGGGTTGAGCCCGCCGAGCACCTCGGGCCGATTGGAGCGATCGATCACGCTGAGCTCGCGAGCCTCGAACGGGATTCCCAGCTGCGCCAGCAGCAGCCTGACCTTGTAGCAATTGCCAGAGATCTGCGAGTTGTAGAGCAGCACGTTGCGCCTCCAGCGGTGATCTTGACGAGGGGCCGAACCGCCGATTATCGTCGGCTCCTCCCGGCGTCAGCCGTCGCGACGCAACCGGCGTGCCATGAAGAACGCCGTATCTGGTCCTCCCGTCGGCAACCGCTTGGTCTCCCCCGTGCGCGTGAATCCCAGCCGGCGGTAGAAGTCCTCCAGCTCGGCCGCTCGGTCGACCACCCCGAGTCGCAGCTGCTGGCCACCCCGGGCCTGCACCCAGGAGGCGATCTCGCCGACCAGTGCAGACGCCACGCCACCCCCGCGATCCGGCGGGCTGACCCACAGGCCCCATAGTTGGGCGATGCCCTGTGGGCGGTCGAACCAGTGCGACGCCGCCATCGCGGTCCACTGCCGCCCGTCGTCGACGACCAGGATCAGACTCTCCTCTGCGCGGTCGCTGGCCAGCGCGAGCTTGGTCCAGAAGCGCTGAGGCCGGCGGGACTCGGACTCGAAGGTCGAGGCGAACGCTGCCGGCGCGTCCTGCAGGGCCCGCAGCCGCGTGGCGCGTAGGCGGGTTCCCTCACCGGCCAGTACCCGCCGACACTCGGCGGCGTGTGGCGCTCGCCGGTCCGCGCCGGCGCCCGCTCCGTCGCCCGGGCCTGCGCCGCGCCCGTGCCCGTGCCCGTGCCCGTGCCCGTGCCCGTGCGATGAGGCTCAGTGCACCGGAGGGCCTGCGACATGTCGAACCCGTTGCGAGGCCGCGAGATGCTCGATCGCATCCAGCCCGACGCACGCGACCTGCAGCGTCGCGCCCGTCTCGAGCAATCCCGCCCACAGTGCCGGCCCGCTCTCGGCGCCGATCAACAACTCGAAGGTGAGCCCCTCCCGCAGGATGCTCGGCCGCAGCTCGGGCATCTCCTCCTCCAGCTTGTCAAGCAGGGTCTCGGCGCGCGGTCCGATCAGGGCTATCGGGGCGTACTCGGTGGAGACGTCCCGCACGAGTGCCCCCGCCGGGCTCCGGAGCGCCGCCTCGCAGCGCTCGGCATCGACCCCCTCGCAGCGGACGAGCGCGTGGCGCGGCTTGGTGCTCGTCCACCAGGCGAGCTCGCCGATCCGTCTCAAGGCGAGCAGCGCCCGATCGATGTCCTGTGGCGGCCCCCGCAACTCGAAGGTCGACCGGTCGAAGCGGTCGGCGATTCCGACTGTGCTCAGACAGACCGCCGCCTCGCTCGCGGGCGAACCGAAGTTGGCGGCCATGTAGCGACCGTGACGCATCACCATCGTCGCGCCATGCCGTCGCAGGACGGCGTCAAGCGGACTCAGAGCGGGGACGTGCTCGGTCATGCCAGGCTTGACTGCGGCAAGTGGTGACACCTCTCGGGTCGATCAGTCGGGCACGACCAGCGGCCAGCCCGCTGTAGACTGATCGTTCTCCCTCCAAGACCAAAGATACTCTCGTCTTTTGCGGTAAGTCAAGCTCGGCCGGAGCGAGATCCGCGGTGGTAGATTCGGACCATGGGGACTCGTGACATGACCGTTACCGGCGAGCGCCCTCCCCCGGCCGGCACGGCGAGAGAGCGGATCCTCGCCGCCGCTTACGACCTGTTCGCGCACCGAGGCATCCAGGCGGTCGGAATCGACGCCATCATCGCCGAGTCCGGCGTTGCGCGTCAGACGCTCTATCGCCACTTCGCTTCGAAGCAGGAGCTCGTGCTCGCGTTTCTCGATCGGCGCGACGAGCTGTGGACGAGGAACTGGCTGCAGCTCGAGGCCGAGCGCCGCGGGACCACCCCGGATGACCGCCTGCTGGCGATCTTCGACGTGTTCGATGAGTGGTTCCGAACGGCGGACTTCGAGGGCTGCACGTTCATCAACGTGATGCTCGAAACCTCGGATCACTCCGGCCCGGTGTACCGCGCCGGTGTGGCCTATCTCGCCGGGATTCGACGCTTCCTGGAGGATCTCGCCCGCCGCGCCCAGATCGCTGACCCGGAGAGCTTCGGGCGTAAGTGGCACATCCTGATGAAGGGCTCGATCGTGTCCGCCGGCGAGGGCGACAAGGACGCGGCGCTGCGGGCGCGCGACGTCGGCGTGCTGGTGCTGCGCTCCGAACCGCGTATCGCCTCGTAAGCGGCGCGATCCCGCTGTCGCCCGTCTCGGCCGAGATCCCGGGTCTGGTGTCGCCCCGGACCGGTGCCGAACGGCCCCGTCGTGGGCTCCCCGCGGGGCTGCCGGAGCAATATTGACTTGGCCGGACACCAGGTAGTAAGGTCAGCCTCGACTGAGGGAGATCGATCAGTCTGATCGCCGGCGAGCCGCGTCCATTACCTCGCCAGCCGTTGATTTTGCCTACGCCCCCATCAGGAGAGGATTTGTCATGCCTATCCCCACCGAGCTCGTTGGCTCGCTACCGCGCCCGATGAAGCTGCAGGAAGCCTACGCCGATTACGACGAGGGGAAGATCGACTTCCAGGAGCTCCAAGCCCAGCAGGATGCGGCGGCCGAGGACTCGATCAAGCGGCTCGAGGCCACCGGCGAGCCGATCGTCACCGATGGGGAGCAACGCGAGTCGAGCTTCGCCACCTACAACCTCACAGACACGCTGGCCGGCACCGGCCTGGCCGAAAATCTCGCCGGGGACGGCCAGTTCTTCGCGATCTTCGACGACGGTCACAACCGTCAGCTCCCGCGCGTCACCGGCGGCCCGTTTCGCTACAAGACGTTCGCCTCGGAGTTCGTCGAGAAGAACAAGAAGATCGCCACCCATGAGGTCAAGCAGGCGGTGATCGCCCCGTCGATGATGATGCTGCTGTATCCGTTGGAGGAGGAGATCCCCGGCTACTCCCGCGCGCAGTTCCTCGACGACGTGATCGATGAGGCCGAGAAGGACATCCGGCAGTGCTTCGCCGCCGGCGCCGCCCGCGTCTCGGTCGACTTCACCGAAGGACGACTGGCCAACAAGAACGACTCCCGCAACCCGTGGACGGGCAAGAACATGCTGCAGGAGTTCATCGACCTCAACAATCGCCTGTTCGACCGGTTCACCGCGGAGGAGCGGAAGAACATCGGGGTCCACACCTGCCCGGGCGGGGACTGCGACTCGGTCCACAGCAAGGAGGTCCCCTACGAGCTCCTGCTCTCCCACATGTTCGACCTCAACGCCGGCTACTTCCTGATCCAGTGCGCCAGCGAGGAGGATCGCGAGTCGGTCTACAAGATGTGCGCCAAGTACAGCCGGGAGGACGCCAACGGTGTCCCGCAGGTCTGCTTCATGGGAGTGATCAACCCGCTGACGCCTGAGATCGAGACGGCCGACCACGTCCGGGACGAGCTGCTGCTGGCGGCCAAGCACATCCCGGTGGAGCGCCTCGGCGCCACCGACGACTGCGGCTTCTCACCATTCAGCCGGGACGTCAAGCCCAAGCACGGCTCGCCCGACTTCGCCCGTGACGTCGCGATGCAGAAGATCGCAGCCCGGCTCGAGGGGGCGAAGATGGCCTCCGAGGAGCTAGGCGTCTGAGCCCGCCGCCTGAGCCAGCCGGTCCGAGCCAGCCGTCTGCGTTAGGCGTCTGAGCTAGCCGGAAGCGGGGCGCTCGGGCGTACGCCGCGCGCCTCGCCTCCGCCGACGCCCAAGGTCTCGTATTCCCAGATCCCGAGGGCGATAAGGATCGCGGTGACGATCAGCCCGAGCACCAGCGCCGAGACGTGCGTGCCGGCGGGGAAGAGGACGGCCAACACGGCGATCGTGCTCCAGCGTTTACGGCTGGAGCGACCGATCATCCGGCGGCGAAACAGCAGCTCACCCAGCAGGTAGACGATCGGTCCGGCCAGCGTCACCGCCACCTCGGCGCTACTGAGCGAGCGACCCGGATCCACCGTCAGGTAGTCGGCGCCGACCGCGGTGAGGATCACCCCGGCGACGATCGGGAGATGGAAGTACGTGTAGGCGTCGCGCGCGAGATCGGTGGCGTCCTGGGCGTTCGCCATCTGACGGCGCGAGTTGACCGCGACCTCGCTGAAGTACAGCCACCACAGAGCCGAGGTCTCGAGGAACGCCACGGCGAGCGCGGCGACCACCTCGGCTCGGAGGCCGGCCTGGGCGGCGCTCGCCCCGGTGACCACGATCGACTCGCCCAGGGCGATGATGATGAAGCCCTGGCAACGCTCGGCGAAATGCGAGCCCTCGATCGCGTGGCCGAAATCGCTGATGCGACCGCGCCGGGGCACCCAGTAGCCGAGCAGCGGCGCGGCCAGCTCGAGCGCCAGCGCAGGTCCCCATAGATACAGCCGCTCGTCGCCGTGGAGCAGCCCGCCGGCCACCCACAGGACCCCGGCGACCACGCTCCAGACCACCAGGCGCTCGAAGGTCTCGGCGAGGGGGTGGCGGCGGCGCAGCAGCAGCGCCCCGGCCAGGTTGCGACCGACCTGCAGGCTGACGTATGCGCCCGCGAACAGGAGGCCATGCGCCCCGAACGCCTCGGGCAGGGCCGCGGCCATCAACAGGCTGAACAGCGCCACCCCCACCACTACGAGCCGCACTTGGATCGACTCTGGGTCGAACCAGTTGACCATCCAGGTGGTGTAGATCCACGCCCACCACACGACCAGCAGGAGAAAGCTCATGCGCCCCAGGTTCGCCCAGCTGAGCCGGTGCAGGAGGACGTGCGAGAGCTGGGTTACCGCCAGTACGTAGACCAGGTCGAAGAACAGCTCCAGCGTCGTCGTCTCCTGCGGACCGTCCCCGCGCGCCCGCAGGTGCTGCACAGCTCGCTGACTCCTACTGGACGACGGTCACCTTGGCGACCATGAACGCGTGGAACTGGCAGAAGTAGCTGTACGCGCCCGGCTTGCTGACCGTGACCGTGGCGCTCTGGCCCTGCTTCAACGTTCCGGTGTCGAATCCGGCCGTCTTGGTCGTCGCGGTGTGGGCGGTCGAGTCCTGGTTGGTGAATGTCAGCTTCGTCCCGGCCTTGACCGTGAGGTCCGCCGGCTTGAAGGCGAAGTTGACGATCGCGACGCTTACCTTCGTCGCCTTGTCCACGGGGGCGGAGGGGGCGGAACTGCTGGTCGCCGCGCTCGAGCTCGGGGAGCTGCTCGAGCTCGGAGAGCTGCTCGAGCTCGGAGAGCTGCTGGAGCTAGACGAGCTGGAGCCGGAGGAGCCGCAGCCGGCCACGGCCACGGCCGCGGAGAGCGCCAGCGCCAGCGCCAGCGCGCCCAACGCGCCGCTGGCCAGAGAAATTCGCGTGAACATCCTGGACAGGATACGTGCGCCGGCGGCGCCTGGATCATCGAATGGACCGGGCCACACGATGATCCGAACCGGGGCCTGCTCCGTATTCGTTCTGTACCCGAGCATCTGGTTTCGGGCTAAATGCAAGGGAGTTTTGCTGATGACTGATTTGAGTGATGCCGGCGTCGAGCGTCCAGAAGGCGCCGTCGTCGAGCTCGCGCGTGATGATGTAGAGCGCAAGCGGTTCTTGCGGATGGCAGGGCGCACGATGGGTGCCGCCACGGCGGCGAGCGCGCTCAGCGCGTTCATCGCGGCCTGCGGTTCGTCCTCGTCCTCGTCCTCGTCTGCTTCGGCCGGCGGGTCGACCGGCGCCTCGACCGGCAAGGCGGCCAGCACGTCGACGTCGGGAGCCGGCGATCTGGCGATCGTCAACTACGCGCTCACGCTCGAGTATCTCGAGGCCGAGTTCTACAAGAAGGTGATCGGCAGCGGCCTGTTCTCCGGGTCCGCGCTGAGCACGATCAAGACCTTCGGCTCCGAGGAGCAGGAGCACGTCGCGGCGCTGCACAAGGTCGCGCAGTCGCTGGGCACCCCTGCCGCCAAGCCGAAGGGTAAGTTCCCTCTGGGATCCGCCGGCGCGGTGCTGCAGCTCGCCGCCTCGGTCGAGAACCTCGGCGCCGCCGCGTACCTCGGGCAGGCCGGGAACATTCAGAGCAAGGAGATCCTCGCCGCCGCGCTGGCGATCCACACCGTCGAGGCGCGTCACGCCTCCACGCTGAACCTGGTCCTGAAGAAGGCCCCCACCCCCGACGGCGCGTTCGCGAAGCCGATGACGATGGCGCAGGTCCTGGCCGCCGTCAAACCGTTCATCGCCTAGCCCTCCGTTTCCGATCATCTAAGGAACCCACCGAAATGTCAACATCCCCAGAGGCCACAGGGCATCAGAAGCTCGGGCGGATCGAAGTCGCCGGCGTAACCCGCCAGAGCTTCATTCTGCGCGGCGCGATGGCCACGGCCGCCGTCTACGGCGCCGGCGCCGTCGCCCCTTTCGTCAGCAACGCGTTTGCCGCCGGGAGCACCGACGTCGACATCCTCAACTTCGCGCTCACGCTCGAATACCTCGAGGCCAACTTCTACAACGTGAAAGCCAAGTCCGTTGGACTGTCCGGCAGCGGGAAGGATCTGGCCAAGCTGTTCGGCGAGCAGGAAACCGCTCACGTCGACGCGCTGACCAAGGCGATCACCGCGGCCGGCGGTAAGCCCGCCGCGATGCCGAAGTTCAACTTCCCGGTCACCGACCAGGCCAGCTTCCTCGGCCTCGCCTATGTCCTGGAGAACGTCGGCGTCGGCGCCTACAACGGCGCCGGCCCGTCACTGAAGAACGTGGCCTATCTCGCCGCGGCCGGCTCGATCGTGCAGGTCGAGGCGCGCCACGCGGCGGCCGTCGGCCTGCTGATTCACAAGCCGGTCACCCCGGACGGTGGATTCGACAAGCCGCTCACCAAGAGCCAGGTCCTGGCCAAGGCCGGACCGCTGATCAAGGCCTGACAACTCCGTGGCGGCGCGGTCCGCACTCCCCTCCTCCTCGAGCGGGCCGCGTCACCACGGGAAATCGAACCGATCAGACCGGATATCAGACTTGTTCCGACCGTCTCGCCTTACTCGCGGCTCCGACCTCCGGTCGCTGGCCGACGAGGATCTGATGCAGCTCGTCCACGCCGGTGAGGCACGCGCCTTCGAGGTGATCTTCGATCGCCACGGCACCGTGGCGTTCTCGCTCGCCTATCGGATGAGCGGGCGGCGCGCGATGGCCGAGGACATCGTCCAGGAGGCGTTCCTATCCCTGTGGCGCAGCGGGGCGCGGTATGACCGCACCCGGGGCAGCGTCCGCTCGTGGGTTCTCGGCGCCGTCCACAACCGGGCGATCGACGCCTTCCGCCGGGAGTCGGTGCGGCACACCCTCGACGTCCACGACGACGGGATCAGCGAGCGGCTGCCCGCGCCCGAGCAGACCGACAAGCAGGTCGAGCAGCGCGACGAGGCGCGACACGTGCGCACGGCGCTCGAGGACCTGCCCGCCGAACAACGTCAGGTCATCGAGCTCGCCTACTTCGGCGGTTTCACCCACAGCGAGATCGCCGAGATGCTGGCCCTGCCGGCCGGGACCGTGAAGGGCCGGATGCGTCTCGGCCTCTCCAAGCTTCGGCTCGCCCTCGGAAACCCGGCGGAGATGCTGGCATGAGTCATTCGAACCAGATCTTCGACCCCCACACCTGCGGTGCCGACGCCGCCGCCTATGCGCTGGGGGCGCTCGACCCCCGCGAGGCACGAGGGTTCGCCGCCCACGTGGAGACGTGCGTGGTCTGTCGCGACGAGCTCACGGCGTTCCAGGCGGTGGCCAGGACGCTGCCGATGGCCGCACCCCAGCACCCGCTGCCCCAGGGGTTGCGGGGACGGGTGCTAGCCGATTTCCGCCAGGCCACGACGATCGCCGCCGAGCCGCGACGCGCGCCCGCGGCGAGAGCCCGGCGACTGGCGTTTCCCCGCCCGGCCCTGGCGTTCGGCGCCGCCGCGATGCTCGCCCTGGCCACGGCCGGCGGACTGGCCCTGAGGATGTCCGGCGCGCCGTCCGCGCGCGTGCTGCGCGCTCAGGTCTTCGAATCGCGCGGCAGCGCCCAAGTGCGTCTGGCCGGCGATCACGGCGAGCTGGTGGTGCGTCACCTGCCCGCGCCGGCCCCGGGCCACGTTTACGAGGTCTGGCTCAAGCGCCCGGGCCAGGCCCCGGCTCCGACCAGCGCTCTGTTCGGCGTCAGCTCCAGCGGCGGCCGCGTCGTCGAGGTCCCGGGCAGTCTCAGCCACGTGGGCCAGATCATGGTTACGCAGGAGCCGGCCGGCGGGAGCGCCGTGCCGACCGGCAGCCCGGTGATCGTCGCGACACTGACCTGATCGGATCCATCGCCAATCGTCTCGGGAAGTGATCCGATCGACCAGGCGTCTCGTAGGACAAGGCAGTCAACTCAAACGATCGGAGTACACAGAGATGGGACTCGAAAATCCAATTCACCTCGCCTTTCTGCTGCTCATCCTGCTGCTCGTGTTCGGCGCCAAGCGCCTGCCCGAAATGGGTCGCTCACTCGGCTCAGGACTGCGCGGCTTCAAGGAGTCCATCAGCGGAGAGAGCCCTGACCTGCTGACCGCCCAGACGGCGGCCCAGAGCGTCGAGCCGGCCGAGAAGGCCACCGAGAGCACCGACAAGCCGACGTTCCACTCGGTCGCCTAGCGCGCCTTCAGTCGCTTGCCCGGTTCCGGCCTCCGCTCTCTGTCCAACCATCCAGCATGCCCCTGCTCAAAGCCATCCGACCGATCGCGCTCGCGCCGGTCGCCCATGACGAACAGCTCAGCGTCGTCAGCCACCTCGACGAGCTGCGCACACGGATCATCGTGTCGCTGCTCGTCGTGGGGGTCGCGTTCGGATTGTGCTTCTGGCAGAACCACCGGCTGCTGAATCTCATCAACACGCCGCTCGCGCACCAAACGCAGCAGCAGGTGCGCGCCGGGCACGGGCCCCTGGGCGGAACCTATGAGGTCCAGCGGAGCGCCCGGGACGTGGCGGTGCAGTTGCAGACCGTCGCGGGCGTGCTCGACACGCCGAACCAGAAGCCCGCCGTCCGCAGCGCCCTGGCCAGTGCGCAGACGAGCCTGGCCCGCGATGTGAAGCGTCTATCGGCGCCCGCCCAGGGCGACAAGCCGATCACCCTCGGTATCGGCGAGCCGTTTACCACGACGGTGACGGTGACGCTGATCTTCGCGCTGATCCTGTCGCTGCCATTGCTGCTGGCCCAGGGCTACGCGTTCCTGATGCCGGCCTTCGGGCCGGAGCAGCGGAGGCGGATGCGACCGCTCACCTTCGCGATACCAGTGCTGTTCGCGGCCGGGATCGCCTTCGGCTACTTCCTGGTCCTGCCCGCCGCGGTGCGCTTCTTCCAGAACTTCAACAGCGCGCAGTTCAACGTGCTCGTCCAGGCCAGCCAGTACTACAAGTTCGCCGCCACCACGCTGCTGGCGATGGGATTGTTGTTCCAGATCCCGATCATCATCCTCGCGGTAACCCGCGGCGGGCTCATCACGCCCAAGCAGCTGCGCAAGAACCGCCGATACGCGATCGGCGCCTGCGCCGCCGTGGCCGCACTGCTGCCTGGCGATCCGATCACCATGCTGCTCGAGACAGTTCCGCTGTACCTCCTGTTCGAGGTGAGCGTGCTGGTGGCCACGATCGCCGATCGCCGCTATCGCAAGCGCCACCCCGAGTCCGACGATGACGCCGGTCCGATCGGCGACCCCGGCATGGTCGGCCAGAGCGCTTAGCATTTCATCGTGATGACTACCAGCTGCATCTACCAGGGCTCGGTCAGGCATCGTCGTGCCTCACCCGCGCGAGAGTTCCGCCATGACCTGGCGCTGGCCTACATCGATCTGGAGGAGCTGCCCGGCCTGCTCGGCGGCCGGCTGACCCAACGCCATCCCGGAATTCTGCGCTTCCGCCGCGAGGACTACCTGGGCGACCCCTCGGTTCCGCTGGACTGCGCGGTACGCGATTTCGTCCAGACGCAGACGGGCGAGCGGCCCGACGGGCCGGTCCGGGTCCTCACGCAGCTGCGCTGCCTCGGCCACTGCTTCAACCCGGTCAGCTTCTATTACTGCTACGACGCCGCCGGCGACCGCCTCGATGCGGTCGTCGCGGAGGTGACCAACACCCCCTGGGGCGAGCGACACGCGTATGTTGTCAGCGGTGGTGAATCCGCTTCCCGGGTGCTCTCGGGCGAATTCGACAAGCGGCTTCACGTCTCGCCGTTCATGGGAATGGATCACCGCTACATCTGCCGCGCCGCGACCCCGGCCCAGACGTTGTCGGTCCACATCGAAAGCCACCACGCCGGGAAGGCGGCGTTCGACGCGACGCTTTCGCTGCGCCGCCGGGAGCTCACCCCGAGCTCGGTCAGGCGAATCACGCTCCGCTACCCGGCGGCGACCCTCCGCGTCCTGGCTCTCATCTACGTGAAGGCGATCGGCCTGAGGCTGGCCGGCGTGCGTCCCTTCCGCCATCCCCAGCCGGGGGGCGCATGATCATCGCGGGCTCCCGGCTGCTCGTCTCGCTCCTGTTCCGTGGAATCAGGGTCGGCAGCCTGACCATCGTCGAGGGCGGTCGCCGCAAGACCTACGGGCGGGGCGCGCCGACCGCCACCGTGCACGTCCGCTCGACCCGGTTCTGGCCGATGCTCCTGCGCGGCAGCATCGGGCTGGCCGACGCCTACGCGGACGGGCTGTGGGACTCGCCGGATCTGGTCGCGGTGATTCGGGTCGCCGCCCGCAACGCCGTGCGCATCGATCGCACCCGCGCCTGGATCGCTCCGGTGCGCTGGCCGGCGCAGCGCCTGCGTGCCACCGTGACGCGCAACACCCGGGCCCGCAGCCGGCGGGGGATCGCGGCGCATTACGACCTCGGCAACGAGCTGTTCTCGCGGATGCTCGACCCGACGATGAGCTACTCCTGCGCGGTCTTCGAGACGCCGGCGATGACCCTGGAGCAGGCATCGGTGGCCAAGCTCGAGCTCGTCTGCCGCAAGCTCGACCTCTGCCCGGACGACCACCTGCTCGAGATCGGCACCGGTTGGGGCGGCCTCGCCGTCTACGCGGCCTCGACCCGCGGCTGCCGTGTGACCACCACCACGATCTCCCGTGAGCAGCACGAATACGCGGTTCAGCGCGTCCGCGAGGCCGGGCTCGAGGACCAGGTCACCGTACTCCTGCGGGACTACCGCGACCTCCGTGGGCACTACGACAAGCTCGTCTCGATCGAGATGATCGAGGCCGTGGGCTGGCAGCACATGGGCACCTTCTTCAACAAATGCTCGAACCTGCTCGAGGCCGACGGCTGCATGCTGCTGCAGGCGATCACGATCGACGACCGGGCCTACGAGGTCGAGAAGGCCTCCAGGAGCTTCATCAACACACACATCTTCCCCGGCGGGTGCCTGCCGTCGATGGAGGTGATTGCCCGCAGCCTGGCTCGCCGCACCGACATGCAGACGGTGCACCTCGAGGACATCACCCCTCACTACGTCGAGACCCTCAAGCTCTGGCGGGCGAACTTCAACGCCGCCGTGGACGACCTGGACGCGCTCGGCTATGACGAGCGCTTCCGCCGGGTCTGGTCGCTGTACCTGGCCTATTGCGAGGCCGGGTTCGCCGAGCGGCGGATTCTCGACGTGCAGTTGGTGCTGGCCAAGCCGCGCTACCGGCTCGCGGCCCGGACCCGCGCCCGGCGCCGCGCCGCCTCGACCGCGGCGGTCAACGTGTCGATGTCGTAGGCACCCTGGTGCCGACGCCGGTTGATGAAGAACGTCGGCGTCCCGGACACTCCGCTCGCGTCGGCGCTGGCCACGTCGTCGGCGATCCGCGCCGCGTGCTCGTGGCGGCGTAGCTCGTCCCAGAAGCGAGGCTCATCGAGCTCGAGCTGGCTCGCGATCTGGCCCAGGTCCGCCGGCGTGAACGCACCGGGGTGGGCCAGCAACAGGTCGTAGGCCTCCCAGAACTTGCCCTGCGAGTCGGCCGCCTCGGCCGCCTCGGCGGCCAGCTGGGCGGTCGTATGCACGTCGTTCAGCGGCAGGTGGCGCCACACGTACCGGAGCTCGTCCCCGAAGGAGGACAGGAGCTCGCGGATCACCGGCTCCGCCTGCCCGCAGTACGGGCACTCGAAGTCCCCGTATTCCAGCAGGGTGACCGGCGCGTCCTTCGGGCCGCGGATGTGTTCGCGCTCCGGGTCGACTTCATCGAACAGGTCGAGGATCTCCTCGGCGGTGCCCGCGATCTGGCGGGCGCGCACACCGGCGGGCAACAGGCGGATGATCCGCAGCACGACGAACGCGAGCGCCGGCGCGATGATCGCCGAGGCGAGCACGCCGAGTTTGGCCTCGTCCAGCCGTTCGCCTGAGAAGGCGAGGCTCGAGATCAGCAGGGAGACGGTGAACCCGATCCCGGCGACGGCGCCCGCGCTGGCCAGGATGGGGAAACTGACCGGCGGACGCTGGCCATGCAGCCGCGGGCGTGTGGCCAGCCACGACGCGCCCAGGATCCCCAGCGGCTTGCCGACCACGTAGGCCACGACGATCCCGATCGTGATCGGAGATCTCACTGCGTGCCCCAGCAGGCCGCCGGTGATGTGGATCCCCGCGTTGGCCAGCGCGAACAGCGGCACGATCACGAAGCCCGTCCACGGGTGCAGGCTGTACTGCAGGCGCTCATTGGGCGAGATCGCCGACAGCACGCCCTGTTGCGCTGTTCGGGCCAGCTCCGGCGTGGGCTGCTCGCGGAAGGACCGGGTCAGCGCCGTCGCCCGCTCCAGGTCCTCGCGGGAAGGCGGGTAAGCGCTGGTCACGAGCCCCACGGCGAGCCCGACGATCACCGGGTCGACCCCAGACTTGAACATCGCCACCCACAACGCGACGCCGACCGCCACCGACACCTGGCGGCGCCAGGGCGGGGCGTAGCGCAGCGCGACCAGCACCAGCACCAGCCCGAACGCGACGACCAGCGCGAGCGGCCGCACGTGCTTGGTGTAGGCGATGGCGATGATCAGTAACGCGCCGAGGTCGTCGAACACCGCCAGGGTGAGCAGGAACACCCGCAGGCGCGTGGCCACGCGCGGGGTCAGCAGCGCCAGGGCTCCCAACGCGAACGCCGTGTCGGTGGACATCGCGGCGCCCCAGCCGCGGGCCCCGGGACCGCCGGCGTTGATCGCGAGGTAGATGACAATCGGCACGGTCATCCCGCCGAGCGCGGCGAGCACGGGGATCGCCAGGCGGCGCCGCTGCCGCAGCTCCCCCAGGTCGAGCTCGCGCTTGGCCTCGAGCCCGACGACCAGGAAGAAGAAGGTCATCAGACCCTCGTTCACCCATTGACGCAAGCTGGCGGAGATCTGGCCGTCGCCGACCCGGATCGACAGCGACGTGGACCACAGCGAGCCATAGGAGTGCCACCAGGGCGAGTTGGCCCAGGCCAGCGCGAGCACCGTGGCCAGCAGCAGGAACGTGGCGCTCCCGGTCTCGGTGCTGAGGAAGTCACGCACCGGGGCGGCGAGGTTCCGCGCCCAGGCGGTTCGACCGCCGAACGCCGCGGTGCTGTTGCCGGTATCGGCCTCAGCTCGGCTTCGGCCTCGGCTTCGGCTTCAGACTCGGCTTCAGCCGCGGCTTCGGCCGCTCGGCTTCGGCTTCGGCTTCGGCTTCGGACTTCAGTATCGGGATCGGCCATCGAGCAGCGATTATCCTGGCCGGCGCCAGAAGGGCACGTACAGCACCCAGGCCAGCGCCGCCAGAGTCAGGTCCGGCACGGCGAAGGTGCGGACCGTCGCGTTGCGCACCCCCATTCCCAGGGCCAGCAGCGCGATCACCGCGTCGCCAGAGAACGCGCCCGCGTCGACGTCGAATGCCGCTGCCACGACCGCGGCGGCGGCGAGCGACCCGACCTCGATGGCCAGCGCCGCTCCGAGGCGCGGGCACGGACCGACTCTATAGCCCGCCGCTCGGCCGCTCGGTCATTCGGTGAGCGGCTCGGACCGGAGCACGGCCTCGGAGACCAGCGGCCTTGGCTCATCGCGCGCGACGGGCGCCGGCGCGGGCGCGGGGCGGCCGCGCGTCGTCCCGCCGAAGCGGAGGTAGAGCGCCGGCAGCACGAACAGGTTCACCAACGTCGAGGTGGCCAGACCGCCAAGGATCACGATCGCCATTGGATTCTCGATCTCCTGGCCGGGGCGATCGCCGAAGATCACCAGCGGGGCCAGGGCCAACGCGGTCGCCAGCGCCGTCATCAGAATCGGCGAGAGCCGCTCGCTGGCCCCGCGGAGCACCAGGCCGACCCCAAACGGCTCACCCTCCTCGCGCTCGAGATGCTGCAGGTGGCTGATCATCAAAATGCCGTTACGAGCGGCGATCCCCAGCACGGCGAAGAAGCCCACGAGCGCGCCGAGCGAGATCGTGCCGACGGCGAGCCAGGCCGCGAGCACGCCGCCGACCAGGGCCACGGGCAGCGTGAGGAACATCAAGGTGGCCAACCGGACGCTCTGGAACGCCGCCTGAAGCAGGAACAGGATCGCGATCGCCGCACCGACCCCCATCGCCAGCAGCCGGCTCTGCGCCGCCTGGCGTTCCGCCCCCTCTCCCAGCAGCTCGATGTGATAGCCAAGCGGAAGATGGATTTTCGCCAGCCGGCTCTGCGTCGCCGACGTCGCGGCGCCGAGATTGTTGCCCGCCACGTTGGCGTCGACGTCGATCTTGTTGGAGCCGTCGATCCGCGTGATGTCGCTGGGCGTCGAGTTGACGACCAGGCTCGCGACCTTGCCCAGCGGCACCGTCCCTCCGGACGGCGTATCGATCAGCAGCCGGCTGACGTCCCCCAGCGTCTGCCGCGTCGCCGGCGTGCTGTAGGCCGAGACGCCGACGGCGATTCCGTTCACCGCGATCTCCCCCACCTCTACGCTTCCCAGCAGCGTCGCCGCGTCACGGCGCACCTCGCCCGGGGTGAGACCGTAACGGGCCGCCACCGGCGCGTTCACCGTCTCCTGAATCTGGGGAATGAAGCCCTGGGATTGCGGGTGCAGGTCGATCAGGTGTGGCGTCCCCTGCAGCGCGCCCGTGACCTGCGCCGAGAGCCGCTGAAGCGTGCCGAAGTCGGGGCCGAGAATCCGTACGACGAGATCCTGGCTGGTGTTCGAGATCGTCTCGTCGATCCGCTCGTGCAGGTACGTGGTGAGATCGACAAAGGTGCCGGGGAAGGAGGTGGCGGTTCGCCGGACCGCGTTCTCGGTCTGGTTCAGGTTGGCGTGGGGCGAGAGGGACATCCACTGCTCGGAGAACTCGGGACCGGCGATTTCCTCGCCGAGCAGCGCCTGCCCGATATGCGCCCCGACGTGGGTGATCCCGGGAGTCTGCAAGAGCCGCTTCTGCAGGCGGGAGACGACGCGCACCATCTCGGGCAGCGAGGTCCCCGGTTCGGTGTCGAAGTGCATCAGCAGGTCCTGCTCCTTGAATGACGGGAACAGGTCCTGTCCGAGGCCGGGAAGGACGATCGCGCCCGCGAGGATGGCCACCAGGACTGTGCTCGCCGCCCAGCGAGGTCGGCGCACCACAGGAAGCAGGAGCGCCCTGTAGACGCGCTTGAGGCGGCTGATCACCGGCGGATCGGCCGGCCCCAGCCGGGCGCTCGGCATCAGGATCATTGCCAGCGCCGGCGTCACGGTCAGTGCCACCACCATCGACGCGAGCACGGCCAACCCGTAGGCGACCGCCAGGGGCCGGAAGAACGAACCGGTCAGCCCGCCCACGAACACCACCGGGAGGACGGCGACGATGTTGATCAGGGTTGCGTACAGGATCGCCGTCCGCACCTCGAGCGAGGCCGCCAGCAGCAGCCGCAGAGGAGTCACGCGTTTTCCACGCGCGCGCAACTGACGCAGGCGCCGGACGATGTTCTCGATGTCGATGATCGCGTCGTCGACGACGACCCCGACCGCGACCCCGAAGCCGGCAAGGATCATCGTGTTGATCGTCGCCCCCTCGGCATCGAGCACGATCGCGGCGGCGCCGAGCGAGAGCGGTATCGCCAGCAGGCTGACGAACGCGGCGCGCCACTCGAACAGGAACGCCAGCAGCACGAACACGACGAGGATGCAGCCGAGGACGACGGCGAATGCGAGATTGTGGACCGCCGTATGGATGAAGCTCGCCTGCCGGAAGATGTGCGAGTCGACCTGGATCCCGCGCAGTCCCGGGGCGAGGGCCGCGAGTGCCCTGTCGATCCCCTGGGTGACCTCCAGCGTGTTCGCCCCTGGGAACTTCTCCACCACGAGCATCAGCCCGGGCCCGGCGTTGACCACCGCGTCGCCGATCAGCGGCGGATGGCCGTAGACCAGGTCGGCCACATCACCGATCGTCAGAGTCCGTGTCCCCCGGCGCGCCAGGGGGACGTTGGCGAGCTGCCGCGGGGTCTGGATCACCTGTACGTTGCGAACGTCGAGTCGCTGATTGGGGGTCTGGACGAAGCCGCCCGTGCCGATCGCATGGCCGGTGGCGAAGGTCAGCAGCCCGGCGTCGACCGCATTGTCGGCGGCGTCCATGAGCTGACCCAGCGAGACGTGCTGGGGCACCATCCGGCGCGGGTCGGCTTCGACCAGGATCTCCTTCTTGCGCTCCCCCCACATGGCCACGTTGGCCACCCCGGGCACGTGCAGCAGCCTGGCCCGCACCTTGTAGAACGCGATCGTCGAGAGATCGAGCGGCGAGATCGTCTTGGAAGTCAGGCCGACCTGCATCACGCGGCTGGTGGCCGACACGATCGGGTAGAGCGCGGGCGGCGCGGCCCAGGAGGGGAGAATCGGAGCCGCGGCGGCCAGGCGCTCCTGCACGAGCTGCCTCGCCTGCAGCACGTCGGTGCCGTGTCTGAAGTAGAGGAAGATCGCCGAGAGCTGCGGTACCGATTCCGAGTCGGTCTCGTAGACCCGGGGGACGCCCTGCAGCGCGTTCTCCAGCGGTACGGTGACCAGCTGTTCGACCTCGGACGGGGACAGCCCGAGGCACTCCGTCTGGATCTCCACCGTGATCGGAGCGAACTCGGGGAACACATCGACCTTCTGGTGGCCCAGCGTCTGGCCGCCGAAGAACATCAGCGCGACGGCGGCCGCGACCACCACGTAGCGGAAGCGCAGCGCGGTGAAGACGATGAATCGCACTAGGCCCCCAGATTGAGCTCGCCGGCGCTGCTCACGTCTGGGCCAGGACCCCGGTCTGGACGCCGAATAGCTCCTCGGCACCGACCGTCACGACCGTGCTGCCCGGCCGTGGCCCCCGCAGCAGATATGCCGAGTCGCCGCTGACGTGGTCGACGGTGACGGGAACCTCGGTGTACTGGAGCGTGCTCGGACTGGTGAACACGTATGTCTTGCCACTGGGGTCGTAGATGACCGCGGCGACGGGGACGACCGCGTTCAGGCGGCTCGGCGTCGGCTTCGGGGCCGGCACCGGCACCGTTACCTTGACGACTCCCCTCGTCGTGTGCACCAGCTTGGTCTTCGGCGGCGGCGCCGGGGGAGGCGGCGGGGCGGGCACGCGGCTGACCCGGGCGGTCTGGATCCCGATCCGCTGCGCTCCGACCGAGCTGAGGACGATCTTGCCCGCCGAGCTGCCGGGCACCGGCACGAGCCGCCCGGATGGGGCGATCGTCTGCTTCGAAGAGCCGCCGCAGCCGGCCAGCAGCGCGGGGGCGAGCAGGGCGAGGGCGATCACGACCAGGCGTTTGGCAAGCGTCATCGGCTATTCCTTTCAGGACGTGGTCGGGGTCGGGGCGCCGACGCCGGCGGCGTCAGCGTGCATGGGCTCGGCCGCCTCCGCGGCCTCGGCCGCCGCGCTCGGGCCGAGGGCGAGGCACAGCGCCGGGAGCATGAGCTGGTTCAGCAGCGTCACGCTGACCAACCCGCCGAGAATCACCGCGGCCGCCACGTGGGTGATCTCGTTGCCCGCCACGTCTCCCATCACTACGAACGGCAGCAGCGCGACGGCGGTCACGACAGTCGCTCCGAGCGACACGGCGAATCGCTCGCGCGCCGCCCTCACGACGATCTCCGAGGTCAGCGCGCCGCCCTCCTGCGCGTGTCGGCGGCGGATGTGCGCGAGCTGCATCAGCCCCTGCCGCGCCGCCAGGGCGAACAGGGACAGCAGGCCGGCGTCCGCGCCCAGCGAGGTTGCGTTGCCGGTGGCCAGGGCCACGATCAGGCCACCGGCGAGCGAGACCGGCAGCACCAGCAGCAGCGCGGCGGCCAAGCGCCAGCTCTGTAGGGCAGCCTGGAGCAGCAGCAGGATGCCGATGACGGCGGCCACGACGTAGGTCAACAGCGTCATGTGGCCCGTCGGGTCCTCCGGCGTCCCACCGAGGATCTCGGCGTGATACTGCAACGGGAAGCTGAGGCCCTGCACGCGATCCCGCAGCGCGGCCCGAGCCGACGCGACGGAGCCGGCGTAGACCGGAGCGCTCACGTCGACGTAGCGCGAGAGCGCCTCGTGCTGAATGTCGATCGGATCCGGCCGGACGGTGACGGCGGCGATCCGGTCAAGCCGCACGTGGCCGCCGCCGGCGGTATCGATCAGCAGGCCCTTGACCTGGTCGACGCTGCTGCGCGCCGATTGCGTTCCGATCACGGTGACGTCGAACACGGCCTGGTTTTGGAAGAAGTTTCCGACGGTCAGACCGGAGACCAGAGTCGAGGCTTGTCGCCGGGCGTCGCCGGGGAGCACGCCGGCCTTCAGCGCCGCGTCGTCGTTGATCGCCACCTCGATGTTCGGCTCGGTCGCGGGCAGCTGCACCTGCCCCGGGCCGAGTCCCGAAACGTGGCCCATCAGATTCTTCACCTGGTTGGCCAGGCCCCCCAGCTGCCCGTAGTCCTCGCCGTAGACCCGCACCGTCACCCGGTCGTCGCTCGGGGCGAGCACGCCGCTCGCAACCGCTCCCTCGTAGGTACTGACCGAAGCCCGGATCCCCGGCGTGGTCTGGACGATCTGGCGGACCTGGTTGATCGCGTTCGTGTAACCAGCGCCGGATCGCAGCGCCACGTAGAGCTGACCGGAGCTCGGGTCGACGATCGCTTCCGCGCTGACCGCGCGGCCGAGCGTGGCCGCGGTGTCCGAGACCGAGGGCAGCGCTCGCAGCCGGGCGATCACCCGCCGGGTGATCCGGTCCATCTCGGTCAGCGAGGCGCCCGCGGGGCCGTCCCACGCCACGACCAGATCCCGATCCTTGAACCGCGGTGCGGACGGCTGGTGCAGGAACGGAACGGCGACGAGGCCCGCCACGCCGGCCAGGCACAGCGCGGCCAGCGCGACCCGCGGCACCCGCACGGCGGCGCCGATCGCCCGCTCGTAGCCGGTGCCGATCCGCTGGGCCAGACCGGCGGCCCGCTGTCTCACGCGGCCACGGTCGTAAAGCAGCATCGCCAGGGCCGGCGTGAACGTCACGGCCACGACCATCGATGCCACCACGGCGAGCGCGAACGCCAGGAGCATCGGATGAACGAACGTCGCGGTCAGCCCGTGGGCGAAGAACACGGGCGCGACGCACAACAGCGTCACCAACGTCGCGTATCCGAGCGTCCCGCGAAGCTCGATGCTGGCGTCGACGATCGTCGTCTCGATCGACACTTCCTCGCCGGCCTGCCGCCGCGCGTTCAGGCGCCCGACGATCTGGCCGGTGGCGCCGACCGCGTCGTCGACGACGACCGTGGTGGCGATCAGCAGCCCGAGAATCACCAGCGCGTTGAAGCTGTAGCCGAGCGCCTGGAGCACGAGCGTCGCCACGAGCAACGAGAGCCCGACGGAGAGCGCGCCGATGCTGAGCGCGCGCGCGTCGAGGAACAGCGCGATGATCGCCAGCAACGCCAGCGCGGCGGCGATCAGCAGCCCGAGCAGAAGGTTGTGCATCGCGTTCGAGACGTAGCTCGCCGGCTTGAAGAACGAGGTGTCGACGTGCACACCGCTGAGCGCGGGTCCGAGGTTGGTGAGCGCCCGCTCCAGGCCGTGGGTGACGCCGGCGACGCTGGCCCCGGGGAGCTTCTGCACCTCGAGCACCAGTCCCGACCCGCCGCCAACGACGGCGTCGCCGATCAGCGGCTGATGTCCGGCCACCACGGTGGTCGCGGCGCCCAGGGGCTCGCGGCTCGGGGCGCCGGAGATCGGCGCGGCGGCAAGGTCCTTGGGGGCGCCGAGCGGGAGCACGGGCCGGACCTCGAGACGCTGGTTGGCCCCGTCGAGAAAACCTCCGGTCCCAGGGGCGGAGCCCTCCAGGTAGCTGAGCGGGGAGACCAGCTGGGCGTTGCCGGCCGTCGCGATGATCTGGCTCAGCGTCAGGTGACGCGCGGACAGGCGAGCCGGGTCGACCTGGACCTGGATCTGGCGATCCTGCTGACCGAAGATCGCCACGTTCGCCACCCCCTGAACGCCCGACAGGCGCGGCTTGACGACCCAGCGGGCGAGGTAGGAGAGCTCGAGCGGATCGACCGAGGTCGAGCTCAGGCCGATCATCAACACCCGGCCGGTGGAGGACAGGGGCTGGATCAGCAGGGGCGGCTTCGAGACGTTGGGCAGCGAGAAGGCGTTGGTCAGCCGCTCCGCGACGAGCTGGCGGGCATGCAGCACGGTGGTGCCGGGCTCGAAGTAGAGATCGACTGTCGAGAGACTGGGAATCGAGTGCGACCGGGTGTCCCAGACCCCCATGATCCCGTCGAGCAGGTTGTTCTCCATCGGCACGGTGACGTACTGCTCCACCTCCGAACTGGAGAGACCGAGCGCCTCGGTCTGCACCTCGAGCACCGGCCCGGAGGCCAACTCGGGCAGCACGTCGTCGTGCATCTGCCGCAGCGACAGCGCGCCGAGCACGAGCAGACCTGCCGCCGCAGCGACCAGCAGCAGCCGAAACCGCAACGCCGCGATCAGTACCGACCTCAGCACCGTGCTCCCCTAAGCCCCGGGTTCGCCCAGCTCGATCAAATTGCACCCCGTGCAGCAGCTACAGTCCGCATCCGCCCTCCGAACGTCTCCGTGTTCTCTAAGAGCGCTCTCAGGATAATCGCTCAGTGCCCAGAGTGCAATCAAGTTCAGGGTCGACCTCGCCTCCGGGACGGCTGACCAAGCTGCTCGTCGTCGAGGACGACGTCAAGCTGGCACAGACGATCCAGCGCGGGCTGGAGCGCGAGGGGTACTCCGTCGACCTGGCCCACGATGGGAGTGACGCGCTCGCGGCCACGATCGCTCAGGAGTACGCCGCGGTGGTTCTCGACGTCCTGTTGCCCGGGCTCGACGGCTACGAGGTGTGCCGCGCCCTGCGCGAGCGCGACAGCTGGGTCCCCGTGCTGATGCTGACCGCGCTCGGCGATGTGCAGGACAGAATCCGGGGGCTCGACACCGGGGCCGACGACTACCTGGTCAAGCCGTTCGACTTCGGGGAGCTGGTGGCCCGGCTGCGGGCATTGATCCGCCGTGGACCGTCCGAGCGGGTGCAGCCGATCGCCGTGGGCGGGCTGCGGGCGGACCCGGTGACCCGCCGGGTGAGCTGGCGCGGCACGACCGGTCAGCTGACCCCGCGCGAGTTCGACCTGCTCGCGTTCATGCTCCGGCGTCCCGGCGAGCCGATCTCGCGCGCCCAGCTGCTCGCCCACGTGTGGGCCGACGAAGGCGGCTCGTCGAACGTCGTCGACGTCTACGTCGGCTACCTGCGGCGCAAGCTCGAGCGGCCGTCAGGCCCGCGTTTGATCCGCACCGTGCGCGGGTTCGGCTTCATCCTGGAGCCCCTTTGAGGCTTCCGATCCGAACCCGGCTGACCGTCTTCTATTCGCTCTTCATGGCGGTGATGCTGGCGGCGCTCGGCGGCTTTCTCGTGCTGCGGCTGCGCTCGGAGCTCGGCTCGACGATCAACCAGGACCTGCGGGCGAGCTCGCGCGCGATCGCCAGCGGCTTTCGGCGTGAGGGTGTCACCGGGTTCCGCGAGCTCAGCGCGGCCGCGCTTCATCGCGGTGGCTCGGACGCGCAGGTGCTCGATACCCGGGGCCGGGTGCTCGTCTCCTACGGCGGCGACACCGCGCTCGACCCAATGCTTTCCGGGCCGGCCGTGGCGGCCGCGCTCCGCGGCGGCACCGTCACGCGCGAGATCGCGCTGGGCGACTCCGATCAGTCCTACCGCGTCATCACCACGCCGGTCGGCCCCGCTCGGCTGCTCGCGGTCGGCGAACCGCTCGGGGAGATCAACGACGCGGGCGACAAAACGCTGATCCTGCTGCTGATCGCTGTCCCGATCGCATTGGCCGCGGCGGGACTGGCCGGCTGGCTGCTCGCGCGCAACGCGCTCCGCCCCGTCGACCGGATCCGCCGCAAGACCGACGAGATCGGCATCGATCGACTTGACGAGCGCCTCTCGGCTCCCTATCCGCAGGACGAGATCGGGCAGCTGGTTAGCACCCTCAACGCGATGCTCGACCGGCTCGAGGCGGGGGTCAACGCGCGTCGGCAGCTGGTCGCCGATGCCTCGCACGAGCTGCGGACCCCGCTGGCGGCGATGCGGGCCGAGCTCGATGTGACGCTCCGGGAGACCGATCCCGCCGCCGGCGGACACGCCGCGCTGTTGAGCGTCCGGGACGAGGTCGACCGGATGAGCCGGACCGTCGACAACCTGTTGACGCTGGCCCGGGCCGACAGCCTCGGACTCGAGCTGCTGCGCGGACCGGTCGACCTCGAGCAGGCAGTCCGCTCCGCGTGCGCGCCGCTGCAGGCGCTGGCGACCGGCAGAGGCGTACGGCTGAGCCTCGACGTGGAGCCGATGTCACTCGATGCCGACGCCCAGCAACTGCATCAGGCGATCACCAACCTGATCGACAACGCGATCAAGTTCACGCGACCGGGTGGCGAGGTGACGATCTCCACCTGGCGCTCCGACTCCGAGGTCGGTGTCACGGTGAGTGACACCGGTCCGGGAATACCGACGGCGGCCCAGCCGCACATCTTCGATCGGTTCTTCCGCGCTGACGCCTCGCGCTCGCGGGATTCGGGCGGCAGCGGCCTGGGACTGGCGATCACGGCCGAGATCGTCGGCGCGCACGGCGGGAGGGTCTGGGTCGACAGCCGCGAGGGGGCGGGCAGCGCCTTCTCGATCGGCCTGCCCGCGGACGCGCAGCCCGAGCTCGTCGACGCGGCCAGGGAGGCCGACTAGCGGCCAGGCAGGTGGTAGATGTTGAGAACGCCGCTGGTCAGGTGGTCGTTGCCGTCGCCCTGCGGCAGGACGATCCGGCCGCCGACCACGATCGGGCTGTTCCAGTGTCCGGTCCCGGCCGGCAGGGTGGCCAGCACGTGCGCGCTGGTGGGCCGGCGAATCACCAGGCCCCCATCGACCCTGTCGTAGACGTAGAGCAACCCGCCGGCCACCACCGGGCTCGTCCCCGGCTTCCCGTCCTGCCAGACGACGCTGAGGCGTTGGTCGGCGCCGAGCCGGTAGGCGGCCGTGCCGGAGTTGTCCGCGACGAACAGATAGACCCCGCCGGCGTGCTTCCAGACCGCGGGGGCGGTGAACACCTGGGCGCCGCCCGGCGCCTGGATCGTCTGCAGCTCGCCGCCCATGCGCGGTCCGGCGCCGCCGGTGGTGCCGTTCAGCCGATCGAGGTCGAGCAGCGACAAGACTCCGCTCTTGCCGCCCTGGACGGCGAGTCGCCGCCCACCGGTCACCGGCAGCAGGGCCGGCGAGGTGCTGCCAAGATCGGCGTCCGTGGAGTTCAGGCTGGCCTGGTTGGAGGGCGTCCAGTTGTGCAGCAGGCGGAGGCTCGGCGAGAGCTCGAGCACGCTGTCGCCCCAATTGGTGGAACCGTTGAACGGGGCGTTGCCGGTCGTCACGAGGATTCGTCCGCTGTGCGGTTCGATCACCGCTCCCGCGCGGCCCCAGATCGCGGAGTCGCTGGCCGGGCAGGACTTGGGTGGATCGATCAGCCGGTGCCGGTCCGAGCAGAGGGAGTTCCAGACCGCCTGGATTCGTCCGCTGGCCCGATCGATCTTGACCACGTGGCCCTGGTAGCTGGGTGCGTCGCCGATGTAGCCGTCGGTGACGACGATCAACGAGGCGCCGAGGAGGCTCGGCGGTGAGGCCAGCTTCTCTCGCGTCGGATCGAAGGTGACGCGCGCGGGCCAGTGGCCGGAACTGACCTCGCGCCCGCTTGACAGGGCGAGCTTGTGAACCCGTCCGTCTGGACTGGTGGCGTAGACGTAACGGCGGTTCGGATCCGCCGTCGGCGTCGCCGTGGTGATCTGCGAGCTGCCCTCGTAGGAGTGGATGCCGGCCGGCACGAACTCCCAGAGCCTGCGCCCGCTACCCGCGTCGAGCGCGATCGTCCGCCCGTACGTGGTGGTGAGAACGAGCACGTCGCGCCTGCGGCCTCGCAGCTTGATCGCGTGCAGCTCGATCGCGGAGCTGTCGACCGTCCCGTCGAGGTGGACGGTCCGGCGCCGGAGGAGCCGCAGATCTCCGGCGGTGATCCCGGTGTTCGCCGGACCCGCGCTGCTGCGCTGTGCCGTGAAGCCGAACTGAGCCCAGTCACCGGATGGGATCGAGCGAGCGGCGGTGGCGCCGGCCGCGCTCGAGTACCTGGCCGTGGCTCCAGAGCCCGAGTCGCCGGCCGCGTGCCCGCCGCAGGCGGCCAGGACGGCGCACGCGAGGAGCGGCGCCAGCGCTTGTGCCCGAGCTCTCACCGCCGAAAGAGTCCGAGCAGACCGAAGGATGCCCCCGCGCTACGGGTGCTCGGCTCGCGCGCGGGCAGGAGCCGGTCGACCGCCCCGCCCACCGATTGCAGCATCTGCGTGGCCAGTGAGCCGACCGGGCCCGGCACGCGCGAGGTGACCGAAGTGCCAACGCCGAGAACCCCGTCGACGACCGTCGTGCGAGGCGGCGGCTGGGTCACGCCACCTCCCCCGCCCTGACCGCCCGGACCCACGCTGCCGCCGCCGACCGAGCCCCCGCCGCCACCCGAGCCGCCGCCGCCCGAGCCGCCGCCACCCGAGCCGCCGCCGGAGCCGCCGGGCCCCGCACCGCCGCCACCCGAGCCGCCGCCGGAGCTGCCATTTCTGCCCGAACCGCCGCTGGCCCCCGCGCCGCCTTTGCCAGAACCTGTGGCAAGCGAGCCGGCCCTCGCGCCCGAGGTCCCGGTCGCCCCGGCGCGGGCGAGGCCTGCTCGGGATGCGCCGACCGCGGCCAGCGCGACACGGAGATTGGCGGCGGCACGGGAGCTGTTGGCCGCGCCGGCCGCCTGCAGCGACGCCGGCGTGGCGGGACCGGACAGCGCCTGGCCGATGGACCCGAGCCGCGCGAAGCCGCCGGCTAGAGCCAGCACCATGAGCGCGCAGGCAATTGTCCCCGGGACCAGCAGCGCCGCCCCGGATGCGCCGAACAGCAGCCGCGTCCATGCACGCGCGAGGCTCACGTGACAATGGTAACCAATCGATCCGGGACAATCGCCGCATGCAGCGCCTCTCGATCGCCCGTTCGCTCCGCCTCGCGCTGGTTGGATTGACCTTCGTGCTCGCGGTCGTGGCCGCCCTTGGCGTCTCGAGCCTGTACCAGGCGCGTCAGCGCTACGAGAACGCGCTCGTGCAGAGTTCGCAGCTGGCCACGGCGGCGGCCAACCTGACCAGCGCCGGGATCGCGCAGGCCGAGGTGCTGCGCGACGTCCACGGTGGCGCGGCGCCGAGCGCCCGCCGCCAGATCGACCGCGCGTACTCCGAGACGGCGAGGCTCGCCGTCGCCTTGGCCCGCGGCGACCAACCGAGCCTGCGGCTGGTCCAGGGCCAGATCGCCGCCCAGGCCAGCGCGCGCAAGCTCGCGGCCCGCGGATCGCTGGCCGGGGTCAACGCGGCCTCGGGGCCCCTGGTCAGGGCCCGGACGCTGGCCTCGCAGCTCCAAGCCCGCCAACAGGCCCGCCAGGACGCCGCCCGCCGACACGCCCGCTCGGACTCGCGGCGGGCGATCTTCCTGGTCGCCATCGCGGGCCTCCTGGCGCTGGCCGGTGCCCTCGGCCTGATCACCGCACTCGTCGGGGGGATGCGGCGACCGCTCGATGCGCTCGTGCAGGCCACCCGCGATCTCGCCGCGGGACAGCTCGGGCGCCGCGTACACCCCGACGGCCCGCGTGAGCTGCAGGATCTCGGCGCCGCGTTCAACGCCATGGGCGACGACCTGGCCGAGGCCCAGCAAAGAATCGAGGAGCAGCGGCACCGGCTCGCGGTGACGATCGAGAGCCTGGGCGACGCCCTCCTGGTCACCGAGCGGACCTCGAACACGATCGTCACAGTCAATCCGCGAGCCACCGAGCTGATCCCCGAGCTTCCAGTCGGCGAACGCGTCGACGGCGAGCAGAGCCCGCTCCCCTCGCTGGCCGATGCCCTCAGCGCTGAGACGCTGGTCGATCATCGCGGCCGGACGCTGGCCGTGACCGCCGCGCAGCTCGGCGCCGACGACGGGGTCGTCTGGACCGTGCGCGACATCAGCGAGCGGGCCCGGCTCGAGCGCGCCAAGAGCGACTTCGTCGCGACCGCCTCCCACGAGCTGCGCAGCCCGCTGACCTCGATCAAGGGGTTCGTCGAGCTGCTCGCCCGCTCGCCGGAGTCGATGTCGGACCGCCAGCGCGAGTTCGTCGACATCATCCTGCGCTCGACCGACCGCCTGGTCGACCTGGTCAACGACCTGCTCGACGTGGCCCGGATCGAGGCCGACCACGTCGAGATCAGCCGCCGCCCGATCGATGTCGGCGAGGCGGTGCGCGAGGTGGTCGAGCTGATGGGACCGCGACTCGCCGAGAAGCATCAGCAGGTGGGCCTGTATGTCGCCCCGACGTTGCCGCTGGCGCTCGCCGACGCCGGCCGCGTGCGCCAGATCGTGGCCAACCTGCTCACCAACGCGCACCTCTACACCCCCGACGGGGGTCGCATCCACGTCGGCGCCGAGGCCGACCGCGCCTGGATTCAGATCGTGGTCGCCGATTCAGGGGTGGGCATGACCCCGGAGGAGGCCGAGCACGTGTTCGAGCGCTTCTACCGCGGCGGCAACGGCGCCGCCAAGGCGCCGGGCACCGGGCTCGGGCTGGCGATCGTCAAATCCCTCGTCGACATGCACGACGGCCGGATCGAGGTCGAGACGCAGCCGGGGCAGGGCACCACGTTCCGGGTTCTGATCCCAGCCGCGCTCCCCGGGCCAGAGTCGGCGCGGTCCCTGGAAGCGATCCGCGGCCGTCGCGTGCTCGTGGTCGACGACGAGCGGGAGATCGCCGACCTGATCGCCGGGCAGCTCGCGCCGCTCGAGGTGAGCACGACGATCGTGAAGGGCGGCGCCGAGGCCCTGGCGCTGCTGCGAAGCGAGCACTTCGACGCGATCACTCTGGACATCCTGATGCCGGGGATGGACGGCTTCGACGTCCTGCGCGTGCTCCGGGAGGATCCCGAGCTCCGCAACACCCCGATTGTGTTCGTGTCGGTGTTCTCGGGTCGGCGTGAGCTCGCCGGCGAGTGGGTCGTGTCCAAGCCGATCGACGCGGACGAGCTGCGCGACGTCCTCGGGGCGGCGGTCAGTGCCGGGCGCTCGCGCGTGCTGGTGGTCGGGCGACGCGAGCTCCAGCCGATGCTGGAGCCGGCGCTCGACGAGCTGGGGATCGAGCACCAGTGGGAGGTGACGGGGGCGGCGGCCGCGAGGGTCTGCGGGGAACGGCGCTTCGAGGTGGCGCTCGTCGACGTCGGAATCCGCAACCCGCAGGCCGTCCTGCAGGCGCTCGACCTCCGCGGCCGGCGCCTTCGGCGTTCGGTGATCCTGTTCTCGGACGGGGTGACCCCCACGCCACCGGGTATCGGCAAGGTGGGGATGGAGATCGTGCCCGTGCAGGAGGCCGCCGCCGCCCTGCTGGCCACGCTGCGCGGGGAACGCGCGTCGGCCTAGCAGGTTGTTTATTGGCTCGACTGCCGAACCTGGTGGCGGATCCGAGTACGCTGACGGCCGAATGGCGGTCAGCGGAGAGACCGGCCTGAGCCGGGAGATCGAGCGTCTGCGCGATGAGTTGTCGCGGCGCGAACGTGAGGCCGCAGACAAGGAGCGCCAGCTCGAGCGCTATGCCGCGGACCTGCGCGAGACCTTCAAACAGGAGCGGGCGCGCTCGCAGGAGCTGCAGCGTTCCTACGTGGCGACCGTCCGCGCGCTCTCCAACGCCGTCGAGGCGCGCGACGCCTACACGGGCAAGCACGCCGAACGCGTCGCCGCCTACGGGATGGAGATCGCGCGCCAGCTGCGTATCCCGCTCGCCGACGCGCCGGGCACCGAGTTCGGCTTCCTGCTCCACGACGTCGGCAAGGTGGCGATCCCCGACGCGATCCTCTACAAGGCCGGCTCCCTGACCGAGAAGGAAAGGGCGTTGATGGCGCAGCATCCGCTGATCGGCGCGGACATCATTCGCGGGATCGAGTTTCTCGGCGAGGCGGCAAACGTGGTCCGCTCGCACCACGAGCGCTGGGACGGGCGCGGCTATCCCGACGGGCTGGCGGGCGAGCAGATCCCGATCGCGGCGCGCGTGTTCGCCGTCGCCGACGTGCTGGACGCACTGACCAGCGACCGGCCGTATCGCCCGGCCTCACGATTGAGCGTCGCCCGGGAGATGATCGTGGCCGAGTCCGGCAGCCACTTCGACCCAAACGTGGTCGAGGCGTTCTCGGCGATCGCCGATGAGACGTTCCTGCGGATCGCCTCTGAGATCCGGTGACTCTGCCGACGCCGGCCGGAGGCGTCCGGTGAAACGCGGCGTGCTCGTGGTCGACGACGATCCATTCATCCGAAAGCTGATCGCCACCACGCTCGAGGACGTGGCTGACTTCGAGCTCCACGAGGCCGAGGACGGGCTCGCGGCGATCGAGGTGGCGGAGCGCGAGCTGCCCACTCTCGTGTTCCTCGACGTCGACATGCCTCGGCTGGGCGGGATCGATGTCTGTCGCGAGCTTCGCGCCGCGCCGGCGATGAGTCAGACCACGATCGTGATGCTGACCGCGGCGCACGGCGACGGTGTCGAGCGGATGGCCGAGGAGGCCGGCGCTGACCTGTTCCTGACCAAGCCGTTCAGCCCGCTGGATCTGCTGCGCCTGGTCGACCGGCTGAGCCAGCAGGACTGAGATGGCGGGTTCGATCCGCGCTGAGCCGTTTCGCTGGCATGACGGCGAGCGTCTGCTCGTGTTCGGACGCGGGTCGCTCGCCGGCGCCGACGAGATGCTCGAGTCTGGCTACACGCTGCTGAGCACTCCGCGAGCGTCGGCGATGGCCCCCGCGGTGGTGGCCGGCGCCGGCGCCGTACACGAGGTCGGGGCCGGCCGCGTCGACGATCTGGCGGCCGCGCTGCGGCCCGAGGTCGACGGCCGGCACCTCGTCGCCCTCGGAGGTGGACGGGTGATCGATGTAGCCAAGGCGCTGGCCGCCGCCGACCCGCCGCGCACCGTCGCGGCGATCCCGACAACGCTCTCCGGGGCCGAGATGACGGCCATCCACCGTCACGCCACAGGCGTCTCCGCCGAGACCGCGCGGGTACGGCCGGCGCTGGTGATCAACGATCCGGCGCTGTCGGCTTCGCAGCCGCTCGCCGAGCTCGCCGCCAGCGCGGCGAACGCGCTCGGCCACGCCGCCGAGGGGCCCATCACGCCACGCGGCAATCCGGTGGCCGCGCTGGCCGGCCTGGAGTCGGCACGGCTGCTGTCGCTCGCCTTCGCCGTCGACGCGAGTCCCGAGGAACCCGGCTCGAGTCCCGAGGAACCCGGCTCGCGTCCCGAGGAACCCGGCTCGCGTCCCGAGGAACCCGCCGCGCGCGATGCGCTGGCGCTGGCCGCGCTGCTCGCCGGTTACGTGATCGGCTCGACGGGCTATGGACTCCACCACGTGCTCGCCCAAACCCTGGCGCGGTTCACCGAGGCCGGGCACGGCGGCGCCAACGCGCTGATGCTGCCCCACTCGCTGCGCGCGCTGAGGCCGCGCTCACCGGAGTTCATGCAACGGCTCGACGACGCGCTGGGGGAGGATGCAGAGGGTTTCGCCGGCCGTCTGCTCGCGCTGACCGGTACGGGTCGCCTGCGCGACGCCGGCGTCACCGAGGCGCAACTCGAGCACTGCGCCGAGGAGGCCTCGGGGCGCGCCGAGCTGCACCTGACGCCGCCACCCGCGGACCGCGACGAGCTCCGCGCGCTCTACCGGGCCGCGTACTAGCTCGGGCCGTTCTTCAGGAGCGACCCACCCGGTCCCACGCGCGCGACACCCGGGGCCGGTCCCGCGAGCGAGCCTGGCCGAGAAAGCGAACTCCAGGTTCGCTTTCTCGGCCAGGCTCCCCGACGGGCTAGGAAATCTTGATCAGCACCAGTGTGTTCAGCACGAACACGCAGGCGAAGCCGATGGTCCAGCGGTTGAGGTTGCGCTCGACCAGCGAGCCACCGCCGAACGGCCCGGCGCCGGATCCGACGCCGAAGGCGCCGGAAAGTCCAGCGTCCTTGCCCGAATGCATCAGGATCAGGAAGATCAGCACGAAGCTGACGATCACCTGGAGGATGTCGAGGATCGTGGTCATGCCACGCCGATGGTAGCTAGTCCCCGCCGTAGCGTGCGCGCCCGCGCGCGGCCTCGGCCTGCCGGTCCTGCACGTCGTCGAGCGCCTTCAGGATCTCGATCGCCTCGGCCCGCAGGCTGCTGTCGATCGCCCCGTAGTCGGCGTCGGACAGCTTGCCGGTCCGGTGATCGAGATCGGCATCGCGGATCTCCCGGTACTTCGCCTCACGCGCGGCGTCGAGCTCCTCGATCTCCCTCTCGACGTCGAGCTCGGCCCGCCGCTCGCGCTCGTCGCCGGCTGCCTCGTCCGCGGCCTGCGCCGGGGACCAGCCGCGCCTGATCGGCGTCGTGACGAAGAACACGACGAGCGTCAGGATCGCCAGCACGATCACGAACTGCACGGCAACGCTCCCACCGCGGGCGGATCTGCCCCGGTCCCGGACATGTCTAGGCGAGCTCGCGGGCCAGCCGAGCCGAATACACCGCGGCGCTGCGGCGACGGACCAGCGCCGGCGCCGGCCAGAGGGCGATCAGCCCACCGATGGCGATGACGATCGCGCCGAGCCAGATCCAGGTGACCAGCGGCGAGACGATCAGCAGGAACTCGATCGACCACGGGTGCTTCACGTATTGAGAGGTGAGACCGATGATCGCCCTGGCCTGGTAATCGGCGATGCCCTGCTGAATCCTCGGGTTCCTGGCCTGAGCCGGCGTTAGCCCCGTCATCAACCGGGTGAACACCCTGTCACCCTGGTTGATGGCCGGCTGCAGCGGGGCCAGATCCGGGTTGGCGATCGTCCAGATGTCGTGGGTCAGACCCGCGTCGAGTCCCACGTTGCTGTCGGCTTGGCCGTTGAACGCCTCGGAGATCGGACCGGAGGTGCCATTGAAGCCGGTGGGATAGAAGCTGCGCGTGGTGCGCAGCGTTTCGACGTACTTGCCGTGCTTGGAGACGCGGAGCACGGCGCCGAAGGAAAGCTTGGCGTCGCTCGCGGTGGCGGTCGGCCGCACGTAACGGATCGCGTAGCCGTCAACCTGCGCGCTCTGGCCCGGCCGCAGGGACACGTCGCGGGAGTGCTGGAACGACGAGGAGGCGGCCACGCCGATCAGCAGCAGGGCGAGTCCGGCATGCGCGGTGTAACCCCCGTACCGGCGCCGGTTCCGTCGCACCAGTTGCACCAGCGCGACGGGCCATGAGTCCTTGGTGATCGCCCGCCGGGCGGAGGTCCCGCGGAACAGCTCCTGCGCGACGCCCGCCAGCACGAATGCCCCGAGCATGAACATGATCAGGGCAAACGGACGCGAGTCGGCGTTCGTCCCCACCAGCAGCCAGATCAGCACCGCGAAGGCGAAGACGACGGGGAAGCTGAAGCTTCGCCGCAGGTTGGCCGCGGTGACCCGGCGCCAGGCGATCAGCGGTCCAATCCCCGAGAGCAGCACGAGCACCAGCGCCAGCGGGACGATGAACGGCCGGAATGCCGGCGGACCGACCGAGACCTTCGTCCCGGTCAGGGCCTCGGAGATCAACGGGAAGAAGGTCACCCAGAAGATCACGAAGATCATCGCCACCAGGACCAGGTTCTGAAGCAGGAACACGGCCTCGCGGGACAGCAGCGAGTCCAGCCGGTGATCGGAGCGCAGCTGGTCCTTGCGCCACACCACGAGCCCGATCGAGCCGCCGACCATCACAGTGAGCAGGACCACGAAGGGAATGCCCAACGTCGAGGCGCCGAAGGCGTGGATCGAGTCGAGGATCCCGGAGCGCACGAGGAACGTGCCGAGGATGGCCAGCGTGCCGCTGAGCAGGATCAGCGACGCGTTCCATACCTTCAGCATCCCCCGCTTCTCCTGGATCATGACCGAGTGGATGAAGGCGGTGATGCACAGGAACGGCATCAGGGCGGCGTTCTCGACCGCGTCCCAGGCCCAGTACCCGCCCCATCCGAGCTCGGTGTAGGACCAGCGCGCGCCCAGCAGGATCCCGATCCCCAGGAACAGCCACGCCGCCAGCGCGAAGCGCCGAGTCACGCGGATCCACTCCGAGCCGAGCCGCCCGGTGATCAGGGCTCCGACCGCGAACGCGAACGGGATCGCCATCAACGTGTAGCCGGAGTACAGCATCGGCGGGTGGAACATCATGCTCGGATGCAGGAGCAGCGGATCTAGTCCGGCGCCCTGCGCCGGCGCGTGCGCGGTGGTCGAGAACGGGTTGGCGTCGAACACCATCAGCGAGATGAAGAAGGCCCCGAACCCGAGCAGCACCGCGGTCGCGTACGGCGCAATCTCAACCAGACGGCGGCGCGTCAGGAACAGAACCAGGCTCGACCAGATCGACAGCAGGAAGACCCACAGCAGCAGCGACCCCTCCTGCGATGACCAGGCGGCGGTGGCCTTGTAGAACGTCGGCGTCGTCGTGGAGGAGTGGGCGGCGACGACGTTGAAGGAGAAGTCCGACCCCAGGAAGGCCCGTTCGAGGATCGCAAAGGCCAGCGTCGCCAGCGCGGCGAGCGCGTAGACCGAGCGCCGGCCGGAGTCGACCCAGGCCGGGCGCCGGGCCCGCGCGCCGTAGATAGACGCACCGATCCCGTAGGCGGTGACGATCAGCGCCAGGATCAGCAAGGCACGCCCGAGGAAGGCCACGGTCAGCTGTGCCTCGGGGACATCAGTAGGAGGCCGCGGCGGCCTGGTACTTGGAAGGACATTTCGTGGTCAGCGAATCCCGCTCGCCGACGAAGGCCGACCCGCTTCCCTGCTCCTTCACGGTCACCAGCACCCCCCGCCCGGCTCGGAACGGGTCTGGCTTGATCCCCGTGTACCGCACCGGCACCGACACCTTCAGCTTCGGGTCGCGAACGCGGAACAGCAGCGCCGTGCCGTCCTGGTGGACCGAGCCATTCAGAACCGTCCCGGCCAGGATGTAGGACACCCCCGGCTTCGCACGCTTGAGCAACTGGCCCGCGGTGAGCTCATCCCGGCCGGCGCTGAAGCTGGTGTAGATCAGAGCCGACGCCAGCAGCAGGGCCGCCGTGAGGGCGACCGTGAGACGGATTGCACGCTTGCGGCTCGGGTCCATGCGACCACCAATTCTCCCACAGGCGGCTGCCAGGACACTCCGCTCGGCCAATCTGCGACGGCGCCGCACGGCCACGTGTCGATATCCGACAAACGAGCCGCCGTCAAAGACGGCCCGTCCCGATTAGCTTCGTGTTAACGGCGAGGAGAAATGCCCGAAGTCACGAAACCAATCCCGGTGCTCACCGTTTACTCAATATGAACGTGCTAGTCAGATCGAAGCGAGCGAAAAGCATCCGGCGGCGGACTGAGCCTCGGCCCAGCCCGGCTGAGCCCCAGCGCCGCGCCGCCGCCCCAGGCCGCAGCCACCGTGATCACGGTCCGCTGCAGGACGATGCGCTCTACACCTGCCACTGCGGCTTCGTGTTCAAAGCGGCGGTCTCGACCTCGGTCGACTGTCCGCACTGCGGTACCGGGCAGGCCTGGTAGCGCAGACCTGCTTCAATTCCCCCCGGGAGACGCGCTACCCCAGGAGGAGAGTTGAAGCGAGCCGTACTCAGCATGACGGTCGTCGTCGCGGCGGCATTCGCGTTCGGCTGTTCGACCGCGGCCGCCGCCAGTGGGGTCCAGCATCTGCATTTCCACGCCGGGCCGTACGTGGTCACGCCGGGGGCGAACCTGATCCTGCTTGACACCAACAAGGTGCCCAAGCCGAACCAGGACGGCTACATCACGCGGATGGCCCCGAACCTCCACTACGCGAAGGCGGGCGGCGTCTGTTGCGGCAAGGTGCCCCGCGTCGACGTGATCCACCTGCACCACGGCGTCTGGCTGAGCAACGGCGCGGCCGGCCGAGGCGAGGGAAACGGGTTGGGCGGCTTCTATCCCTTCCTGGCCTCCGGCGAGGAGAAGACGATCTATGAGTTTCCCGCCGGCTACGGCTACCCGGTCGCCGCCAAGGACTTCTGGGTCATCAACTACATGATCCACAACCTGACGGCCAAGCCGGCGAAGGTCTACATCACCTACGACCTCGACTTCGTCCCACTCAGCTCGCCGGCGGCCGCGCACATCACGACGATCCATCCGATCTGGATGGACGTCGAGAGCCACCACATCTATCCCGTCTTCGACGTCAAGCGCTACAGCGGACGAGGCGGACGCTACACGTTCCCGGACATGGCCAAGAATCCCTACGGCGCCGGCCCGCCGCTGAACGAGTTCACCGTCACCCACCCCGGCAGGCTGGTGGCGACCGCCGGCCACGTCCATCCCGGCGGCCTCTACGACGACCTCGACCTGATCAGAACGGGCGCGCACCCCACCGGCGCCGCCGTCCCGGGGACGGTTCCGAGCGCGGTCCGGCTGTTCCGCTCCTCAGCCCACTACTTCGACAAGCGGGGACCGATCTCGTGGGACATGTCGATGACCGGGACGCCGGCGGACTGGCGGCCCGCCGTCCAACCCGGCGACGTCCTGCGGGTCAGCGCGACCTACGAGACGCGGCGGGCGTCGTGGTACGAATCTATGGGGATCATGGTGGTCTGGGAGGCCTTTGACGATCAGACCGGGGTCGACCCGTTCACGCACGGGCTGGACGAGAAGGGACACGTCACGCACGGCCACCTGCCGGAGAACAACCACCACGGGGGCTCGATGCCGCTCGGCGTCAAGCTGAGCAAGTTCCCGACCTGCCGGACCCGAACGGTGGACATCGCGCGGTTCCAATTCCTGCCCGGCGACTTCACCGCCAAGGGCAGCGAGCGCTGCACTCCGACCGTGCGCAAGGGCCACTCGATCACCTTCGTCAACCAGGAAGCCAGCCCCACGGCGACGTTCAACCTATTCTCCCCCACGCCTGAGTATCTGGGCTCGGTGTTCCACGCGGTCACGGCCTGCCAGAACCCGTGCGGCCTCGACACGGGCATCTCCTATCCCCTGGCCAACGGCCCCGGCAACTACGACTCTGGCCAACTCGGGTTGGGGACACCGGCGATCGGCACGCTGTCCTGGCAGACGCCGAAGAACCTCCGCCCAGGGACCTACACCTACTTCTGCCGGATCCACCCGTTCATGCGCGGGGTGTTCCGGATCATTCGCTGACAGGCGGCGCTTCCTGTTCCACCGCGGCCGGCGCGGGCCCGTCGGCAGCTGAGGTTGCGGGCTGATCGGCGGCCGTGGTTGCGGCCTGATCGGGGGTCGTGGTTGCGGACCGATCGGCGGCCGTGGTTGCGGACCCATCGGCCGCCGGGGTGCCGGAGGGCCGGAGCTCGTCCAGCGCCTCGCCGAGCCACGCGATCAGCTTCCAGACGTCGCGCATCTGCTCGCGGTCGGCGACGATCCCGAAGTCGAGGTGCCCGCAATAGCTCATCACCGTGATGTTGAGCCCGAGACCGTCGGTGATCACCGAGACCGGATAATTGGCCTCCACCCTGGCTCCCGCGCAGTACAGGGGGACCTGCGGTCCCGGGACGTTGGACACGACCAGGTTCCAGATCGGCGTACGCGTCGCTGCGAGCGAGAAGGACACCCGCGCCGCGCGCGCGAACACTGCGGGCGGGATGAACTGGGTGGCGTCCTGCAGCAGCGCCGCCGGCAGCGCCCGGTGTCGCTCCTTGGCCACGCGCAGCGCCTCGTGGGTCTTCTGCAACCGCTCGACGGGATCGGCTTCGTTGGTGAACAGCGGGACGCTCATCATCCCGATCCGGTTGCCGTAGGTCCCCATCTGCTCCTCGGTCCGGACCGAGACCGGCACCTGGGTTACCAGGGGGATATCCGGCAGCTCTTCGTGCTCCACCAGCCACCGGCGCACGGCGCCGGCGACGAGGGTCACGACCACGTCGTTGACGGTGACGCCGTAGGCGTTCTTGACCTGCTTGACCTCGCCGAGCGACAGCCGCCCGAACGCGAACCGTCGATGCGCTGAGACCCGGCCATTGAATGACGTGCGCGGCGTGCTGAGTGTCGTGCGCTCCAGCATTCGCGTCTTGCTCCCGCGGAGGGCGCGGGCGATCCGTGCGGTGCTGCGTCCCAGCGTCGCCGCGCCGGGAATATCCCCCAGGATCGGGGTGTCCTCGAGGTTGGGCAGCGTCGAGGGCAGGCTGCGCGCTACGCGCTCGACGTACCGGGGGAAGCCGAGAAGCCCGCGGGCGAGCATCTCCAGCTCGCCCGGCTCGACGTCGGGTCGTGAGCCATCTGGCGGCGGCGGCTCTCGGCCTTCGGGAGAGAGATCGAGCAGCACGCTCATGATCTCGGCCCCAGAGATCCCGTCCACGGCCGCGTGATGGATCTTGGTGAGCAGACCCACATTGCCGTCCTGCAGCCCGTGGATCAGGTAGAGCTCCCATAGCGGCCGCGCGCGGTCGAGCGGCCGAGCGAAGATTCTCGCCACCTGTTCGGCCAGCTTCGCATCGGTCGGCGGCGGCGCCAGCGCGAGCTCGCGGACGTGGTACTCGAGATCGAAGTCGGGATCGTCGATCCAGTACGGATAGTCGAGCCCGAACGGCACCGACTTCAGGCGCCAGCGAAACGGCGGCAGCAGCGGCAGCCGCTCCTCGAGCATCTGCTGAACGTCGCCCAGCTCGAGCCGGCCGTTTGCCCGCGTGCTCGGATCGAGCACCGCGAGGCCGCCCACGTGGCCGCTCTGGCGCGGTGTCTCCAGCGCCAGGAACTGCGCGTCAAGTCCGGTCAGCTGCCGCAAATCTCCACCCTGCCCGCGAGTCTATAGCCGCCGAACGGCCGGGGACCCGTTCCGATCACGCGCGGGCGTCGACGACGACCTTGGCGCGCTGGCGCTCCGGCGTGATCCGCACGACGTTCCAGGCCAGCCCGAAGCGCTTCATCAGCAGGATGATCAACCCCGATGGATCGATCTCGTACCAGCGCAGGCCGTGGAAGGCCGAACGTGGGAATGCGTGGTGGTTGTGGTGCCAGGACTCGCCAAGCGAGAGCACCGACAACCACCCGACGTTGGTCGAATGATCCTCGATGTCGAACCGCCGGCTCCCAAAGAAATGGCACACGGAATTCACCGACCAGGTCACGTGATGCACGAGGAAGATCCTGACCAGGCCGCCCCACACGAGCCCACGCACGGCGCCGGCGGGCGTGAAGCCGTGCAGCGCGAACCCCGCGATCGTCGGGACCGCCAGCGACGCCAGCACCAGCAGCGGGAAGCTGCGGCCGATCCTCCGCATCTTGGGATCCTCGTAGAGCTCGGGGGCGTAGCGCTTCCAGTCGGCCTGACCCTGCGTCTCGAGCAGCCAGCCGACATGGGCGAACACCAGGCCTCCGAGCCCGCTTCCGTGGCCCACGTGGGGGCTGTGCGGATCGCCCTCACGGTCGGTGTGGGCGTGGTGCTTACGGTGATCGGCTACCCAGTCCATCACCGAACCCTGGACCGAGAGCGATCCCATAACCGCGAATACCCGCTCCAACCATGGGTACGTCTGGAACGCCCGGTGGGTTAGCAGCCGGTGAAACCCGATCGTCACCCCCAGCGCGGTGATCAGGTACATCGCGCCGAAGATGGCCAGATCGGTGCCGTCAACGGCGCGGTTCCAGAGCAGTACCACCGCGGCGAGCACGCCGGCCAGCGGCAAGATCACGCCCACCAGGTTCGCGGTTCGCTCGGCCCGGGTCACCAACCGAGGGTCTCATATCGGAGTGCTCATTTCTTGCACTCTTGTAAGCAGGCTGCCCGCCGAACTTATGCGCTATGAACAGTTTCGACTACTTGAGCAGATCCCGAGCCGTCTTGGTCCACGAGCTCGTCACGTCGCGGATGAACTTCGCCTGAGCCGTGGCCAGGTTGGAGATCCACTCGATGTCGCTGCTGCCGGGGCCGCGCTCGAGGCTTCCCGCGATCGCCTTCAGAGCCTTCTCATAGTTGGTCAGCGTCGACTCGCCGGCTTCGCGGCCCGCCTCGATGATCCGCTCGTTGAGCTTGCGCACCCGCTGAGCTGCCGCTTCAAAGCGTGCGTCAGTCGCGGCCGTGGCCTCCTTGGCGACCTTCGCCGCACCGCTCGCCGCCCTGGAGGTACTACTGCCGGCGCGGCCGGCATTGGTCTTGCTGGCGGAGGACTTCGCAGTGCTCCCGGACGACCTGGTCGCGGTGCTCTTGGTCGCCGAGCTCCTCGCGGTCGTGCGCTTGGCGGCGCCGCCGCTGGTCTTGGGCTTCGCCGACGCCTTCGAAGTTGAACCTCCGCGCTTGGCTTGCGGCATCTCTGTCTCCCTGGTTGAAACGTGTGGTGTGAACCCGAATGTGCAGGTGCACCCTACCGCCTCCGCGCGTCTGCCTTCAGCCGCTATCGTGCTCCGCGTCCAGACGGCAGGCCTCGGAGATCCCGCCTCCGAGGAGAAAGGTGCGCTTCGATGCTTCGACACTCCGTTGTGCTGATCGCCGTGATCGGATGTATCGCGGCGGCGGGAGTCACGGGCTGTGGCAGTTCGTCCTCCTCGAGCAGCGGCGCCCAGTCCGGCACCACACACTTCGCCAAGACCAAGTTCCTCCTCCACGCCGGGCTTGCCTTCGGCGCGTTTCATCACTTCATCCTGGGTCCCGTCAGGGACGGCGACCTCAAGCACCCGTTTCGGCACAAGCTCACGCTGATCAAGGCGGGGCTCGCCTCCCTGTTTGTCTACCACGAGCTGAAGCTCGCGGCGCACGACGCTCAGAGCAGCAGGATCTTGCGCGTGCTGGTGTCACCCTTGACGCTGGCGGCGGGCGCGATCCATTCGCTCAGATCCTCGCTGACCAGCGGAAGCGCGAACCCGCAGGACGTCAGTAATGCGAACGCATCATTGGCCCGGATCGGCAACCAGGCCGCGGCCCGCGGGCAATCGATTTCCGACGACGTCCCGCGCGTCTCTCAGCTCGGCTGAACGGACGTCCCGGTCGCGCGGCGGCGTCCGCGCGCTCACGCCGGCATTGCCGACCGGGTACCGTCCCTCCGGGATGACGGGGCGGCTAATCGAAACGGTTCGCTCGCGCAGACGGCGCCGCGCCGGCGCCGCTGTCGCGTTGGCGGTCCTCTGCGCCGGCTCGGCCCTGCTCGCCGGCGGTTGCGGCAGCAGCACGGTCGGTGGCATCGTCGATCCGGTCGCCAGCGCCGCCTCGCTGTCCAACTCACAGCCCGGCTACCGGATGACGTTCTCGCTCCGCATGAGCTCGTCGGCGCTCCCGACGCCGATCACGGCAACCGGCACGGGTTCGTTCGACGGGCGGGCCCATCAGGGAACGGTCACCACGTTGATGAATTTCGGCTCGAGTTCGGCGATCAAGAGCGCTCTTGGCAGCAACAGCCTCAGCCTGGTCGAGTTGCTCAAGGGCCTCACCATCTACATCAAGTTCCCGCCCGCATTGGCGGACAAGCTTCCCGGCGTCAACAGGCCCTGGGTCAAGATCGACGTGGCCAAGGTCGCGTCCGCGGCGGGCATCCCGGGCCTGTCCAGCATCGCGAGCCCCACCTCCAGCAATCCCGCGCAGATGCTCCAGTACCTCCGTGCCGTGACCGGCGGAGTAACCAAGGTGGGCACGGCCCGGGTGGGGAACTTCCCGACGACTCAGTACCACGGAACGATCAGCCTGGACCGTTACCCCGATACCCTCCCGCCGGCGTCCCGCGCGGCTGCGCGCCAGACCGTCAAACGCCTCGAGCAGCTCACGTCGCTGCGCGATCTGCCCGTCGACGTCTGGCTCGACGCGCACAAGCTCGTGCGCCGGATCCGGGTCTCATTCGACGAGAAGCTGCCGAGCGGCCAGTCGATGCACTCGCTCTACGACATCACGATCCCCGAGTACGGGCCGCAGACCCCGCCGACCTTCCCGCCGGCTGACCAGGTCTTCGACTTTGATTCCCTGATCCACTCGCACGCATGACGCCGCTGACGCCGGCGACGCGGGTAGCTCGGGTCACGTTGCTCCTGGCGTTGGTCGTCGCGGTGTTCGCGGCCTTCGCGGCCCCCGGCACGGCCTCCGCGGCCCCCGGCACGGCCTCCGCGGCCCCCGGCACGGCCTCCGCCGCGGCGAAGCACCGCCACCGGCACAAGCGGCTGGTACCCGTGAAGATCACGGTGCTCTCCAATCGCGCCGATCTGATCTCCGGGGGCGACGCGCTGGTCACGGTGGCGCTTCCACCGCGTGCAGCCCATCGCCGGGTGCGAATCCTGCTGGGCCGGCGCAACGTCAGGGCCCAGTTCTCGCTCCGGGTGGGCCGGAGCCTCGAGGGCGTCCTCACGGGCCTCCACGTGGGACGTAACGTGCTCAGCGTCACCCTGCCGGACCGGACCGGCGCGCGGATCACGATCACCAACCATCCCATCGGGGGTCCCGTCTTCTCCGGGCCCCAGATCAAACCCTGGACCTGTCCGGCCGGCGCGCTCGACGCGCACTGCGACGCGCCAGCCCAGTACCGCTACGTCTACCAGTCGACCGACCTGCTCAAGTCTGGTTTCCAGCCCTTCGACCCCGCGCACCCTCCGTCCGACGTCGCGACCACGACCACCGACCAGGGCATCAAGGTCCCGTTCATCGTGCGGATCGAGACGGGTTACGAGGACCGCGACCAGTATCAGATCGCCACCCTGTTCCAGCCGGGTCAGCCCTGGCGCTGGTCCCGGCCACAACGCCAGTGGAACCACAAGCTGCTGATCACGCACGGCGCGAGTTGCGATGTCGACTACGGGAGCGGAACCGCGCCGAGCGTCACGAGCTATAACCCGGCCAACCTGCTCGGCCTGCCCGTCCAGTTGCCGTCCGGCGCCGCGCTCGGCGACAGCGCCCAGTACGCGCTGGCCCACGGTTTTGCGGTGATGTCGACCGCGCTCGACAACAGCGGGCACAACTGCGACGTGGTTACCCAGGCCGAGTCGCTGGTCATGGCCAAGGAGCACCTGATCGAGTCCTACGGCACCCTGCGCTACACGGTCGGCGCCGGATGCTCCGGCGGCTCGCTGGCCCAGCAGTGGATCGCCAACGCGTATCCGGGCGTCTACCAGGGCATCCTGCCGACCTGCTCGTTCCCGGACACGTGGTCCTCGGCCACCCAGGTCATGGACTATCACCTCCTGCTGGCCTACCTCCAGCATCCGTCGCACTGGGGTCCCGGCATCGGCTGGCTGCCGACGCAGTGGGCGCCCGTCGAGGGCAACGCCGCCCCGCTCGACGCGGTCATCAGCGACGCCGGCTTCTTCGGCGCGATCGTGCCGAGCCACGCGTGCGGCGGCATCACCGCTCAGCAGCGCTACCAGCCGCAGACCAATCCGGCCGGGACTCGCTGCTCGGTCTCCGACTTCGCGATCAACGTGTTCGGCCCCCGCCCGAAGAGCGTCTGGTCGGCCAACGAACGCCGGCTCGGCCACGGCTTCTCCGGCGTTCCGGTCGACAACGTCGGCGTGCAGTACGGTCTCAGCTCGCTGCGCAGCGGCGCCATCAGCCCGGCCCAGTTCGCCGACCTGAACGCGCGCATCGGCGGACTCGACATCGACATCAACCCGACGGCGCAGCGAATCGCCGCCGATCCCACCGCACTGGCGAACGCGTACCGCAGCGGGATGATCAACGAGACCAACAATCTCGACCGGACCGCGATCATCGACTGCCGGGGGCCGGACCCCGGGGCCGCGCACGACTCCTATCGCGCCTTCGCGGTGCGAGCCCGGCTCGATCGCGAGCACGGCACCCATGCCAACCAGGCGATCTGGGAAGGCCCGACGCTGATCATCGGCGACACCGACTGCACGGTGCAGAGCCTGATCGCGATGGATCGCTGGCTCGGGTCGGTGGCACACGACCACAGCACCAAGCCCCTGCCCGCCAAGATCATCGCCGACCGCCCGGCCGACGTCGGAGACGAGTGCTTCGACGGAATCGGGCAGAAGCTGTCCAGCGGTCTCTGCCCTCCCGCCGTAGTCCCCGTGTACGGCACGCCGCGCACGGTGGCCGGCGATCAGATCACCACGGACGCCAACAAGTGTCAGCGCAAGCCGCTCGCCCGCTCCGATTACCCGGTCACGTTCACCGCCGGTCAGTGGGCCGAGCTGCAGAGCACGTTCGCGTCCGGCGTCTGCGACTACAGCAAGCCCGGCGTCGACCAGCAGGCCACGGTCGCGTGGCTGACCTATCAGAACCGCGCCGGACGCGTGATCTACGGCGGCCGTCCACTCGGGCCGCCGCCCCGCTCGCACACCTTCGGCTGACGCACCGGCGCGCCGACGGCATCCCAGCCCAGGCGCGGCCGCGGGGCGGCGATGGAATCCGTGCTGCCTTCAGGGGGCGAGCGTCCTACGATGGAGTGCGTGAGCGACCAGATCATCTACATCTCTCGGCTCACCCGCCTGCCTCTGGTCGGAGCCGATGGCGCCGACGTGGGCCGCGTCGTCGACGTCGTCCTCGGGCTCGGCGGGCGGCCGCCGAAGGTCAACGGCTTCGTCGTGGCGGTGCAGCGCCGACGCGTGTTCATCGGCGCGCCCCGGGTCGGGGAGATTCAGAGCAACGGACTCCGGCTGCGCCGGGGCTCGGTCAACCTGCGCCAGTTCGAGCTGCGCCCGGGCGAGCGGCTGGTGGTCGGCGAGCTGATCGGCCGCAGGCTCCGCGACCGTCGCGTGGTCGACGTCGGGATCAGGCCGGCGCCCGAGCCGTTCGCATGGGAGGTGGCGACCGTGGCGCTCGGCAGCCGCCGAGTCCCCGGCCTGCGGCGACCCCCCGAGGTGATCGACTGGAGCGAGGCCGGCGAGCTGTTCAGCGACGAGGATCCGCTGGACCGCCAGGCCGCGACGCTCGGCGGTCTGCACCCCGCCGAGATGGCGTCGACGATCAGGAGCATGCCGCTCAGCCACCGGCGCCGGCTGGCCGAGGCGCTCGAGGACGAGCGCCTCGCCGACCTGCTGGAAGAGCTCCCGGAGGACGAGCAGGTGCGTCTCGTCGAGGGCCTCGATCGTGAGCGACTGGCGCGCGTGCTCGATGAGATGGAGGCCGACGACGCGGCCGACCTGCTGGGCGAGTTCTCGCCCACGCTCCAAGATGAGTTGCTCAGCGCGATGGACCCCGAGGAGGCAGAGCCGGTCCGGCGGCTGCTCTCCTACCAGCCCGACACCGCCGGCGGGCTGATGACTCCCGAGCCCGTCATCCTGGCACCCCAGACCACCGTTGCCGAAGCGCTGGCCCGGATTCGTGATCCTGATCTGTCCGTCCCGCTCGCCGCCCAGGTCTTCGTCTGCCAGCCGCCGCTCGAGACCCCGACGGGGCGCTACATCGGCGTCGTGGGGGTCCAGCGCCTGCTGCGCGAGGCGCCGAGCAAGCCGGTTGGCCGCTGCATCGACGAGGACTGGGACCCGGTCGATGCGGAGGTGAGCGACAAGGAGGTGGCCGGACGGTTGGCCTCCTACGACGTCGTGGCGCTCGCGGTGACCGATTCCACCGGGCGGCTGGTCGGCGCCGTGACGATCGACGATGTCCTGGACCGTGTCCTTCCCGTCGGGTGGCGGATCACCCACACCTCGCACTGATGGCCAGACGCGATGATCTCGGGACCCCCCGCGGGACCCCCGGCGGCCCGGTCTATGACCCGGATTCGTTCGCCCGCTACGCGGAGCAACTGGCTCGGTTCCTAGGGACGGGCCGGTATCTGGCCGTGCAGACCGGCATCGTGATCATCTGGATCACCCTCAACGTCATCGGCCTCGTCCACCACTGGGACAAGTACCCGTTCATCCTGCTCAACCTCGCATTCTCGACCCAGGCCGCCTATGCCGCCCCGCTGATCCTGCTGGCCCAGAACCGCCAGGCCGATCGCGACCGAGCCGAGACCGAGCGCGATCGGGAGGTGAACGCCAGGTCCCTGGCCGAGGCCGAGTTCCTGGCGCGCGAGATCGCGGAGATCCGGATCATGCTCGAGCACAAGGCCGACCGCGACGACCTGTTCGAACCGATCGAACGGCTGACCCGCGCGATCGAGCGCATCGGCGACATCGATCTCTCCGAGGACCACCCCGAGCGCGTCGCCGACCCCGACTCCTGACCGAGACCCAGCACCGACAGACCAAAGGAGCAGCGATGGCGATCTGCAACCACCTCGACCAGGTAATCGTCGACCGGCCGGACGAGGTCGAGGGCTGCGAGGAGTGCCTGGCGATCGGCGCATCCTGGGTGCATCTCCGGGTCTGCCGCACCTGCGGGCGCGTCGGCTGTTGCGATTCCTCGCCCAACCGGCATGCCTCCAAGCACGCCCGGGCGGCCGGGCATCCGATCGTCACCTCGGTCCAGTCCGGCGAGTACTGGTCCTACTGCTACGTCGACGACGTGGCGTTCGAGATCCAGAGCTGAGACAGCTGACGAGGCCAAACGACGGCAATGAGGAAGAGCTCGCGCTAGCCGTTGCCTCGCGGGGGGCGTGCTACATAACCCGCAAATAGTCCGTGGTATGTAGCACCCCTCGTTTGACTTCGGCCCAGCACCCTCGTTTGACTTCGGCCCAGCGCCACTGACGACAGCCGTGGGATCAATCGTGGCTAGGCAGGCTTCGGCCGCTCTGCCCGCGTGAGCAGGGTGTTACCGATCTCGGCCAGCAGCGCGCCGCCGAACCTGCAGCCTCCCCCGGCGCGGATCGGGTCATCGACGCGCCGGCGCCCGAATCGGCGCCGCTGCGTCAGCGGCGCGATGACCGCCTCGACGTTGCTGCCGACCCAGACCCCGAACGCCAACAGGGTCCAGCCCACCTGGCGCTGATCCAGATCGGGCAGCGCTGCGGAGATCTGGGTCAGTGCGTCGGTTGTCAATTGCGCACGCGACGCGGACGAGGCGAACAGATCCAACAGGCCGTGCGCCAGCTGCTTGGCCAGGCCCCGGGCCTCGGCGGAGTTGGCGCCGAGCTGCCACTCGGCGGTCTCGGTCGCGAGCTCGGAGGCGGCGATCAGATCGTCGCCGATCACTCCGATGAGCAGCGATCCCCAGGCCAGGCCGGCGATGAACGAGGGATCGTCGGCTGAGTCACCGATCGACGGCGCCAGCGCCTGCGAGTTTCGGGCCAGCAGCGTCCCGGCGGCCAGCAGGCCCCAGCCCGCCTGGGCCGGATCGATCGATCCCAGAACCGGGAGGACCTGGCTGCGGGCGCGCTCGGACAGATCCTCGAGCACCTCGGCGGAGAAACCGAGACGCCGCTCCGCCTGCGGCACCGCATACTCGCGGAGCTTTGCCCGCGCTTGCACGATGCCGGCCGTGGGAGTGAGAGCGGGGGCGCCCATCGTCGTGTGTCGCAGCCTACCCCCGGACCCTCGTCAGCAAGCCGAGCGGCTCAGCCCCTGGCCCGGGCGGGAGCAGGCCGCGGACAAACCCTTGGCGTTCAGGCTCGACCGCGGGGTGTCAGTAGCCCCCGGTCGAACGCCGCAGTCACCGCGGCCGCGCGGTCGTTGACGCCGAGCTTGGCGTAGATGTGGACCAGGTGCGTCTTGACCGTGGCCTCGCTGATGAACAGCTTGGCGGCGGCGTCGCGATTGGTGGCGCCGCGGGCGACCAGCTCGAGCACCTCGAGCTCGCGCTGGCTGATCGGCTCCGTCACCGGCGCCCGGACCTGGCCGACCACTCGGGTGGCCACGGAGGGCGAGAGCACCGCCTCGCCGCGCGCGGCCGCGCGGACGGCGCGGAACAGCTCGGTCCGCGGAGCATCCTTGAGCAGGTATCCGGTCGCGCCGGCCTCGATCGCCGAGAGCACGTCGCTGTCCGTGTCGTAGGTCGTCAGGACCAGGACGCGGGCTGGATTGCCTTCGGCGGTCAGTTTTGCGATCGCCTGGACGCCGTCCATCTCGGGCATGCGGAGGTCCATCAGGATCACGTGCGGACGCAGCGAGGCGGCGCGACTGATCGCCTCGGCACCGTTCGCCGCCTCGCCCACCACGACGAACTCCGGCGACCCGCTGAACATCCCGCTCAGCCCGTCGCGCACGACCGGGTGGTCGTCGACGATCAGCAGGCGGATCGCCTCGCTCATCGTTCGCTCCCGGCCAGGACCGCGGGCACGCTGGCCGAGATCGCCGTTCCGGCATCGGGTTCGGACTCGATCTCCAGCGTTCCGGCTACTTTCTGGATCCGCTGACGCATCGCGGCCAGCCCGAAGCCGCCGTTCGCTCCAGCCTGAGCACTGGCGTTTTGATCCGATTGCAGCTCACCCGCCGCCCTGAAGCCGATGCCGTCGTCACGGACATCCAGGGTGACCACGTCCCCCATGTAGGAAAGAGTCAGGCCCACCCGGCTGGCCTGGGCGTGCTTGGCCACGTTGGTGAGCGCCTCCTGGGCCGTGCGCAGCAGGGCGACGTCGATCTCTGGGCGCATCACGTGCGCGGCGCCCGTGGTGGTCACCGTCACCGGCACCCCGTGCAGCGCCGACCAGCGCGCGGCGACATCCTGCAGCGCCTCGGGCAGGCGCGCGGCCTCGAGCGGTTCGGGGCGCAGGGCCTGGACCGAGCGACGCGCCTCCGACAGGCTCTCACGCGCTAGCCCGATCGCCGCCTGGATGCGCCGATTCCTCGTGGCCGGGTCGCCCTCGGCCGGCTCGGTCGCCTGGAGCTGGGTGATGATGCCGGCCAGGCCCTGCGCGAGCGTGTCGTGGATCTCCCGGGCCATCCTTTGGCGTTCCTCCGCGATTCCCGCCTCACGCGCTCCGACCAGAAGCTGGCTATGGAGCGCCGCGTTCTCGTGCAGGCTCTCCTCCAGCCGGCGGTTGGTCTCGGTCAGCTCCGTGATCGCCCCTTGCCGGCGGAGCTTCTGCTCGTTGCCGACCCACCCGAACCAGGCCAGGGCACCGGCCACGCCGGCGTTGATGACGAAGATCACCACGAACGTTCCGAGCCCGGAGACGGTCAGCGCGGGAGCGCCGCCGCTCTGCGAGATCGCCGAGCACGCAGCCACCGCCGCCACTCCGGCGAGACGCCCGCGCCCGCGCAGCACCCGGAAAACCCAGAAGTACCCGGTGAACGTGTAGAAGCCGAAGATCGGCGCGCGCACGACCATCGCCACCATCAACCCGATCAGACCGGCAAAGAACACCGTCATCAGCCACCGCCGTTCGGCCCAGGCCGGATGCAGATCGGCCATCCACAGCATCCAGAGCGCCGAGGCGGCGGCCAACGCGAGGTCGACGAGCGCCTTGTCGGTCAGTCCCCCGCGCACCACGACGTCGAGCAGCGACGCCAGAACCAGCATGACGTAGGGGAGCGCCGCGAAGGCGGACGGCTGGCGGCGCTCCCAGAACTCGAGCCACTCGCCCCGATGATCTGCGGGTGAATCGATATTCGTCATCGTTCCCAACGGAACAATCTAACCGCCGCCACCGCGAACAACACCGTGTACGCGGCCAAGACACCCAGATGCTCCAGATGCGGCCAGTGGCCGCCGATCGAGTCCTGGACAGCGGCCACCGTGGCCCCGAGCGGGGTGAAGTCGCTGACATGGCGCAACCCGGGCCCCATCTGGGCCCGCGGGCCCCACAGGCCGGCGAAGAACATCATCGGGAAGAACAACAACGAGCCGACCAGCCCGGCCAGCCGCTGGTTGGGCACGACCGCCGAGACGAGGGTCCCCAGCCCGAGCATCGCCGTGGCGCCGAAGATCAGCGAGACGACGAAGCCGGCGAGCTGGGCCGGCAGCGCGACGTGGAAGGCGAGCTTTCCGACCGCCACGAGAACCGCCATCGCGCCGGCCGACACCCCCAGGTTGATCGCCAGCTGCACGCCGATGACCCTGACCGGCCCGACGGGCGTGGTCGAAAGCCGCCGCAGGTAGCCCTTGTCACGGTAGTTCGAGAGCGCCGCCGGCAGCGCGTTCAACGCGAGGATGGCCAGCACGAACACCATCAGCACCGGCACGTAGGCGTCGATGAAGCGCATCCCGCCCAGCGAATGCTGCGGTTTCTCCGACCCGCTGCTGCCGATCAGGATCAGCAGAACGAGCGGGAACACAAACCCCCAGAACAGCGTGAGCGGCTCGCGGACGAACAGCTTCAGCTCGGTTCCGGCCAGCCGGCCAAAGGCCGATGTGCGCGAGCGTTGCCTGCCTGGTCGCAGTGTCTGTGTGGATACCGATACTGACATTTCTGTTGCCTCCCAGCGTGTGTCGATTAGGCGTGGTGTGTCGATTAGGCGTGTGCCGATTAGACGTGTGTCGATTACGCGTGGAGGCCCGTCAGGGCCACGAACGCGTCTTCCAGGCTGGTCTGCTCGACCCGCAACTGCTCGGCCACGATCCCGTCCTGGGCGAGCGCGGAGATGACCGCGCCGACCAGATTCCCGGAGCCGATGACCACCAGCTGCTCGCCGCGATGGGCGATCTCCGAGACCTCCGGCAGCTGTCTCAGCGACTGCTCGTCGACCGGCCGCGAGGGGCGAAAGCGGATCTCCTGCTCGGCGCCGATCCCCGCCGCCAGGGCGGCCGGCGTGTCAATCGCGACCAGCCGACCCGCGTCGAATAGAGCGACGCGGTCGCACAGTCGCTCCGCCTCCTCCATGAAATGCGTGACCAGCAGCACCGTCACTCCATGGCTGCGGACATCATCGATCAGCGCCCAGGTGTCGCGGCGCGCCTGCGGGTCCAGTCCGGTGGTCAGCTCGTCGAGGATCGCCACCCGCGGTTGGCCCACCAGTGCGAGGGCGATCGAGAGCCGCTGGCGCTGGCCGCCGGACAGCTTGGCAAAGCGCGTATCGCGCTTGTCGGCCAGGCCGAGCAGCTCTAGCAGCTGGTCGGTGTCCGCGGGTTCGCGGTAGAAGGCGGCGAACAACTCGAGCGCCTCACGGACGTGCAGCTTGTCGGGGAGCTGGCTCTCCTGCAACTGGATCCCCATCTGCTGGCGGAGCTCGTCGCGGTCGTGCTGGGGATCGAGGCCGAGCACGGAGATCCGCCCCGAGCCGGGCCGGCGCAGCCCACCGATGGCCTCGACCGTCGTCGTCTTGCCCGCACCGTTCGGCCCGAGGATTCCGAAGATCTCCCCCTCTCTCACCGTGAAGGAAACGCCGTCGACGGCCACGGTGGGGCCGTAGCGCACCTGCAGGTCCTCTACCTCTATCACTGACATTCTCTGGCTCCTGGAATGGCTGAATCGATGCTTTCCAGCCTGCCAGCGCGGCCGCGTCTGCACATCGCCTGCTCGGCTCTATCGGCCCGGGCCGGAGGTTGATCTCGGTCATCAACCGGACGGCGGCGGCGTCAACCGATCGGTTGATGGCCCGGCCATCGCTCTGGCCTGTGCGCAGGCCCGGTAGGGTGCGCGCCAGCCATGAAGATCATCTACACCCTGACCGACGAGGCTCCCGCGCTGGCCACGCACTCGCTGCTGCCGATCATCAGGCAGTTCGCCGCCGCCGCCGATGTGGAAGTCGAGCTGCGCGACATCTCGCTGGCCGGCCGGATCCTCGCCCAGTTCCCCGACAAACTCGACGAGGGCCAGCGCGTGGACGACGCACTCGGCGAGCTCGGCGAGCTCGCGCAGACCCCCGAGGCGAACATCATCAAGCTTCCCAACATCAGCGCCTCGGTGCCCCAGCTGAAGGCCGCGATCACCGAACTGCAGGGCCTCGGCTATCCGATCCCCGATTATCCCGACCGGCCCGCCGACGACGAGCAGCGCGATGCCCGCGCCCGCTACGACAAGGTCAAGGGCAGCGCGGTGAACCCGGTGCTGCGTGAAGGCAATTCGGACCGCCGCGCGCCCGCCTCGGTCAAGTCTTACGTCCGCAAGCACCCCCACTCGATGGGGGCCTTCTCCAGCGATTCGCGCTCGCACGTCTCGACCATGACCGACGGCGACTTCCGTGCCACGGAGCGGTCGGTGACGCTGCCGCGGGCCGGCGAGGTACGCGTCGAACACGTGGCGGAGGATGGAACGGTCACGGTCCTCAAGGAGGCGATCGAGGTCCAGGACGGCGAGGTGATCGACGCCGCAGTGATGCGCCGCGCCGCGCTGGACGAGTTCCTGGCCGCGGAGATCGCCGAGGCCAAGGAACAGGGAGTGCTGTTCTCGGTCCACCTCAAGGCGACCATGATGAAGGTGTCCGATCCGATCATCTTCGGCCGGGCGGTGCGCGCGTTCTTCGCCGATGTCTTCGCCGAGCACGCCGACGCGCTCGAGCAGGCGGGCGTCGACGCCAACGACGGGATGGCGGCGCTGACCAAGTCGATCGAGTCGCTGCCGGAGGATCGGCGCTCGGAGGTCGAGGCGGCGATCGAGGCGGCCTACGCCGACGGGCCGGCGATTGCGATGGTCGACTCCGACCACGGCATCACCAACCTGCATGTGCCCAGCGACGTGATCATCGACGCCTCGATGCCGGCCGCGATTCGCAGCTCGGGGCAGATGTGGAACGCGGAGGGAGAGCTGCAGGACACCAAGTTTGTGATCCCCGACCACTGCTATGCGCCGCTGTACGCCGAGGCGATCGATCACTGCCGCGAGCACGGGGCGTTCGACCCGGCGACCATGGGCACGACACCGAACGTCGGCCTGATGGCCCAGAAGGCCGAGGAGTACGGCTCCCACGACAAGACCTTTGAGATCGTGGACGCCGGGCATGTGCGAGTCGTGAGCGCAGATGACAACCAAACGTTGATCGAGCACGCGGTGTCCGTCGGGGACATCTGGCGGATGTGCCAGACCAAGGACGCCCCGATCCAGGACTGGGTCCGCCTCGCCGTCGAGCGCGCCCGGGCCACGGGAGCCCCGGCGGTGTTCTGGCTCGACGAGACGCGAGCCCACGACGCTGAGCTACTGAAGAAGGTCAGGCCTGCGCTTGACGAACTGGACACCGAGGGCCTGCAGCTCGAGATCATGGACGTCGCCGCCGCGACCCGGTTCACCCTCGAGCGGGCCCGAGCGGGCGAGGACACGATCTCGGTGACCGGCAACGTCCTGCGCGACTACCTAACCGACCTGTTCCCGATCCTCGAGCTCGGCACCAGCGCGAAGATGCTCTCGATCGTGCCGCTGATGGCCGGCGGGGGGCTGTTCGAGACGGGCGCCGGCGGTTCGGCCCCCAAGCACGTCAAGCAGCTCCAGCAGGAGAACCACCTGCGCTGGGATTCGCTGGGGGAGTTCCTCGCGCTGGCGGTCTCACTCGAGATGCTGGCCGACAAGGCCCAGAACCCGCGGGCGAAGCTGCTGGCCGACGCGCTCGACCGGGCCACCGGCCGGGTGCTCGAGGAGGACCGCTCGCCCTCCCGCAAGACGGGCGAGCTCGACAATCGCGGCAGCCATTTCTACCTCGCCCTCTACTGGGCGCAGGAGCTGGCCGATCAGCCCGACGATGCCGAGCTGGCCGACCGGTTCTCCGATCTGGCCGAGACGCTCGCGGCGAAGGAGGAACAAATCGTTCAGGAGCTATCCGCCGTCCAGGGCGCCCCGGTCGATCTCGGCGGCTACTACCGGCCCGATCCAGACCGTGTCGCCGACGCGATGCGGCCGAGCGCCACCCTGAACGAGGCGATCGCCAATCTGTGGGAGCGGAGTCCCGAGCCCAGTTAGCTGCCGGCCGGGCGCAGCGCCCGCCAGAGGATGCCCGGATGCCGGGTGAGCTTCGGCCCGAGCTTCAGCGCGAAGACGGTCAGGGCCAGCCACGGCCGCAGATGGGGCCGGATCCGGCGGATCCGGCCCTCGTCGTCGAGCTCGAATACCATCGCATCGCCGATCCTGACCGGCCCGATACGGCCCTCGCCGATCAGCACCCGGGTCGAGCCCTCCCCCACCTGCTCGGTCCAGCTGAACCGGCGGAGGGTCCCGTAGACGGCGGTGGCGAGAATCTCGATGTCTCGGCTGCCGCGGAACACCATCCGGCCGGAGATCGGCGAGACCAACACCGGGTCCGGCGCAAGCGTGGCCATCAGGGCGGGGATGTCGTTGCGCTCCGTCGCCGAGCCATAGCGCGCGACCGCATCTTCCATGCCGCGAATCCTCTCATAGCTCGCCAACGACCCCGCAGCGAACTACCGGGGCACGACCGCGTCCTCTTCCAGGGCAACGTTGCGCGCGCTGGTCGAGCGACCGAGGGCCTGGACCTCGGCGTCCATCTGGGGCAACAGCGTCTCCGCGTGCTCCAGAGTCTGGCGCTCACCGATCCGCGAGGTGATCAGCGGCTTGATCCAGCCGAGCAGGCGCACCCACCCGGGCACGTAAACCCGCCGCCGCCGGCGCTCGAGCCCCTTCACGAACGCCCGCACGCACGCGTCGACCGAAGTCGTCCGGCCCAGCGGCGGCGGGAGCACACTGAGCATCTCCCGGAACGACCCGAGGTCATCCTTGGCGTCCCTCACCAGCGGCGTGTCGATCCAGGACATGTGTGCGACTCCGACACCGACTCCGCGGTGGGCCACCTCGAGTCGCAGCGCGCTGGCGAAGTGCTCCACCCCTGCCTTGCTCGCGTTGTATGCGGCCAGGCCCGGCGCGGGGGCGAAGGCCGCCAGCGACGAGACGATCAGGATGTACCCGTCGCGCTCGATCAGCGCTGGGAGTGCCGCGCGGACCGTGTGGAAGACCCCGAGCACGTTGACGTCGAGCACGCGCTTGAACGTGGCGGGATCGACGGCCAGCACCGAGCCGTAGCTGGCGATCCCGGCGTTGGCGAGGACCAGGTCGATGCCGCCGAAGCGCTCGACCCCGGCCGCGACGGCCGCCTGCATCGAGTCGAGGTCGCACACATCACAGGCGACGCTCACCGTGCGCTCGTCGCCCAGCTCGGAGGCCAGCGCGGACAGTGTCCGGCCGTCCAGATCGGTGAGGATCAGCCGGGCGTCCTGCTTGGCCAGCGCGCGAGCCGTCTCGGCGCCGATCCCGCGGGCCGCCCCGGTGATGAGCACGACCTTGCCCTTCATTCCCTTCGACATGTCTCTCCGATCGCGAACGAGGCAGGGTTGTCGGCTGCACCCGACGGGTAGCGCCGGGGCAGAGAGGTTAGCCTGGAGGCGCGAAGAGGAGGAGGATCAGATGTCCTATCAACTCGAGGCACGGGAACCGGTTCGCGATGCCCTGCGCCGCAGCGCACGCGAGCAGCTGGACGACGCCCTGAGCGAGCTCACGGACGGCGTCGAGGTCGATCGCGTCCGGCTCAATCCGCGAGCAGCTCGAGAGCGAGCGGACATCCTCGGTGCACGAGGACTCAAAAGGCGAAGCCGTGGTCCAGGCGAGCGAAGCGCTTCGGGCGGCGCGCCCCCGCATCGAGGCCTGGCCGATGCGCGCGGGCGGGTGGTCGACGATCGCCCCCGGGCTACTACGCAGCTACCGTCGTGGACGCAAGGCGTTCCGGCGCGCCCGCGTCGGGCCAACTGTCGAGAACCTGCACGACTGGCGTAAACGGGTCAAGGACTTCTGGTACCACTTGCGCTGGCTGCGCCAAGTGCCGCCTGAGACGATGCGCGGGCACGCCAAGGACGCCCATCGGCTGTCCGAGTTGCTCGGCGCCGATCACGATCTGGCCGTCCTGCGGGACTCTCTGGCCGGGATGACGGCGGTCCCCACCGATGCCGATTCCGTCCTCGGCCTGATCGATCAGCGCCGGGATCAGCTGCAGACCGACGCGATGTTCCTCGGACAGCGTCTCTACGCCGAGAAGCCCAAGCACTTCCTGCGGCGCATGCATCGCTACTGGAAGGCGTGGCGGGCCGAGACGATGGCATCCTCTGCGCAATGGCCCGTGTCCGAGCAGTCCCTCACATCGGCGCGCCCGTCACCGTCGTCTTCCTCGCGGTCCGGATAGACGGAGTGGTCACGCGCGTCGAGGACGAAGCCACCCGGGTGCTGGTCCTGACCGCGGAGGGCGAGACGTTGCCCTTCGCGCTCAGCCAGGCCACGGGCACGTTCCTGCTCGACGGCCGGCAGTCCGGCGCCAGGCTCCTGTTCGAAACGGACGAGCACTGATGTGCCGGCTGTTCGGTCTCCATGCCGGATCCGATCCGGTGACCGCGACGTTCTGGCTGCTGGAGGCGCCCGACTCGCTGCGTGAGCAGAGCCGCCGTGAGCCGGACGGGACCGGGCTCGGGTACTACGACGTCCGCGGCCGGCCGCACGTGGACAAGCAGCCGCTGGCCGCGTTCCGAGACCGCGAGTTCGCCCGCGAGGCGCGCGAGGTGGAGTCCTCGACGTTCGTCGCCCACATCCGCTTTGCATCCACCGGCGGCCTCGAGCCGCGCAACACGCACCCTTTCGAGCAGCGCGGACGGCTGTTTGCCCACAACGGCGTGGTCGAGGGCCTGCCCAGCCTCGAGCGCCGGCTCGGCGCGGCCATGAGCCTGGTGCAGGGCGACACGGACTCCGAGCGGCTGTTCGCCCTGATCACCACCGAGATCGAGCAGCACGACGGTGACGTCGGGGCCGGCATCGAAGCCGCTGTCACGTGGGTGGCCGCCAATCTGCCAGTGCTCTCGCTCAACTTCGTGCTGATCACCGCGGAAGGGCTATGGGCGCTGCGGTATCCCGAGACCCATGAGCTCCACATGCTCGAGCGCCCGGCCGGCCGTGCGCTCGAGCAGGTCTCGAGCCACGGCACTAGGGTCAAGTCCGCGCACGCCGGCGCCCGTCCCACCGTCGTCGTGGCCAGCGAGGTCATGGACGCCGACCCCGGCTGGCGCGCGATCCGGCCCGGCGAGCTCGTCGAAGTCAAGCCGACGCTGGAGACGGTCACGCGGATGCTGATCGACGCGCCGCCCGCGCACCCGATCTCGCTCGCGGACCTCGCCGGCGGCGCCCGCGCCTCGCAGAGCTGAGACCCACCGCGAAGGCACCGTGCTGGCACCATCAGCCACTCCTCAGGTAGGTGAGGACCGCGAGCACGCGGCGGTTGTCCTCGTCGTTGGCCGGTAGCTGGAGCCTCCCGAAGATGCTCGAGACGTGCTTCTCGACCGCCCCGGGGGTGACCACCAGCGCCTCGGCGATCGCGTGGTTCGACCTTCCCTCCGCCATCAGGGTGAGCACCTCGCGCTCGCGCGGGGTCAGGCTGTCGATCGCGGTCGAGCGCCGGCGGGCGAGGATCTGGGCCACCACCTCGGGGTCGAGCACGGTACCGCCCCCGGCCACGCGGCGCACGGCTGCGACGAAAACATCGACGTCGCCGACGCGATCCTTCAACAGGTAGCCGACTCCGCCCACACCGTCGGCCAGCAGCTCGGCGGCATACGTCTGCTCCACGTGCTGGGAGAGGATCAGCACCGGCAGCCCGGGTATCCGCTCGCGCGCGGTCAGCGCCGCTCGCAGGCCCTCGTCGCGGAAGCTGGGCGGCAGGCGCACGTCCACCACGCAGACATCGGGCTTGTGGCCAACCGCCGCGGAGACGAAGCGGTCGCCATCGGCGACCGCGGCCACCACCTCCATGCCGTTGGCCTCGAGCAGTCGCCCCAGTCCGTCACACAGGAGCGCCAGGTCCTCACAGATCACGACACGCACGGCAGCTCCGCTCTCACGGTGGTCGGACCGCCGGCGGGACTGGTCACGACGAGCGTGCCGTCAATCGCCGCCACACGCTTGCGCAGCCCGGCCAGGCCCGACCCGAGCTCGGGATCCGCGCCGCCGATGCCGTCGTCGAGAACCTCCACCACCAGCCGGTCGCCGGCGGCCTCCCAGGCGCGCACCGAGATCCGCGTCGCCTGGGCGTGCTTGCGGGCATTCGCGAGGGCTTCGGCGACGACGAAGTAGGCGGCCGTCTCTCGCGGGGTGACCGTCGTGGCCGGCACCGGTCGTCGCCGTGGTCGGCTCGCTGACCGTGCTGCCGGCGCTGTTGAGTGCCCTCGGCCCCCGCGTCGAGAAGGGTCGGATCCCGGTGCTCCATCGCTTTCGCCGCGGCGCCGCCACCGAGTCGCGGGTGTGGGGCGCGGTGCTGGCGCCGGTGATGCGGCGGCCCGGCCTCGCCGGCGGCCTCAGCGCCTTGGCCCTGGCCGCGCTGGCGGCGCCCGTGCTCGGCCTGCACACGGCGCTGCCCGGCAACGGGTCCCTGCCGCGAGACATCCCGATCGTGCGGACCTACGACCGGATCCAGGCCGCCTTCCCCGGGGGCCCAGCGCCCGCGGTCGTGGGCCTGCAGGCCGCTGACGTGCGCTCAACGGGCGTCCAGGCCGCCGTCAACCGGCTGATCGCCCGCGCGAAGTCAACGCCCGGGTTGCTCGCCCCCGTGACCACCCGGATCAGCGTCGATCATCGCGTCGAAACGGTCTCCATCCCCCTGGGCGGAAGCGGGACCGACGCACGCTCGGACACCGCCCTGGCCCGGCTGCGGGCGCTGGTGCCCGCGACCGTGGGATCGGTGCCGGGGGTCCAAGCCGGGGTCAGCGGCGAGACCGCGGGCACGGCGGACTTCAATTCCACGATGGACTCGCACCTGCCGATCGTCTTCGCGTTCGTGCTCGGGATGGCCTTCCTGCTGCTCCTGTTCACCTTCCGCTCGATCGTGATCCCGATCCAGGCGATCGCGCTGAACCTGCTGTCGGTGGGGGCGGCCTACGGTCTGCTCGTGCTCGTCTTCCAGGACGGCCTCGGCCATCAGCTCCTCGGCTTCCAGGGCACCAGCGAGATCACCTCGTGGCTGCCGCTGTTCCTGTTCGTCGTGCTGTTCGGACTCTCGATGGACTATCACGTGTTCATCCTCAGCCGCGTTCGGGAAGCGCTCGATCGCGGCCTCAGCGCCCGCGAGGCCGCCCTGGACGGCGTCCGCAGCACAGCCGGCACGGTGACCAGCGCCGCGCTGGTGATGGTCGGCGTGTTTGCCGTGTTCGCCACCCTGCGACTGATCGAGTTCAAGCAGATGGGCGTGGGTCTGGCCGCCGCGATCCTGATCGACGCGACGATCATTCGCGGAGTGCTGCTGCCCGCGACCCTCGCGGTGCTCGGAGAGCGGGCCTGGTACCTACCCCGATGGATGCGGCGCGGGTCCGCTACGAGCGCGATCGCCGTCGATTGCGGCGGATCCGGTGGCTCGGAGAGAGTAATTCTGGACATAGGTACCAATTCCTAGCCACGTTCTTACGCCCCCAGAGCTGGCTGCCGATACGCACGTCATGGCAAAACAACGTGCTCTCAAGCTCGCGCTGATCGGTCTCGGCTACTGGGGTCCCAACCTGCTGCGCGCGGCCTCGGACATCGAGGACGTCGAGATCTCCGTGATCTGCGACCTCGATCCCGAGCGCCTCGCGCTCCAGCAGCGGCGCAACCCGCACGTCAAGATCACCACCCGGCTCGAGGACATCCTCGGCGACCCTTCCCTCGACGGAGTCCTGCTCGCCAGTCCGATCAAGACTCACTATGACCTGGCGCTGCGCTGCCTCGGCGCCGGCAAGCACGTGTTCGTGGAGAAGCCGATGGCGCGGACCAGCGAGCAGTGTCTCGACCTGATCGGTTGCGCAACCGAGCGGGACCTGATCCTCATGCCGGGCCACACCTTCCTGTACGCCCCTCCGGTCGTCGCGGTGAAGGACGTGCTGGATCGCCGGGATCTCGGCGAGATCTACTTCGTGACCTCGACGCGGGTGAACCTGGGCATCCACCAGAGCAACTCGAGCGTGATTCAGGATCTCGCGCCTCATGACTTCTCGATCCTCCACTATTGGATGGGGATGCCCCTGTTCGTTCGGGCCATCGGCCGCGATTCGGTCGTGCGGGGAGAGTGGGATGTGGCCTTCATCGACATGGGCTATCCGACCGGCACGCTGGTCCGGATGGAGCTGTCGTGGCTCGCCCCCACCAAGCTCCGGCGCACCGTGGTGGCGGGGCGCAAGGGCATGCTGGTCTACGACGACACCAGCAACGAGCCGATCCGAATCCACGACGTCGGCGTCGAGGTCGTCAATCCTCAGAACTTCGGCGAGCACCAGATGGCGTACCGAACCGGAGACATCATCTCGCCGCGACTGGCCACCGATGAGCCGCTGCGCATGGAGATGGCCGACTTCGCCCGGTCCATCCGCACCGGGCGGGCACCGCGGTCGGACATGTACCTGGGCCTGGACGTCGTGCGCATGATCGAGGCGGCCGAGCTTTCGCTACGTCTGAGCGGCGCCGCGGTACCGCTGGACCTCCCGCCCGGCGAGCGACGCATCAGGCCTGACCGGCGTCAGAGCAGCCATGGCATGCCATGGTTCGACGGTCCGACCACGCTGCCCGAGCATGCCGTGCGCACCGAGCCGATCGAGGGCCGCGAAGCCATCGCCCCTGGCGCCGCGCCGGAGCCGCTCGCGGTCGCGCCACAGCCGCTCACGCGCGACGCCGACGGCTTCGGCCGGGACCCCGTCGGCGCTCAATGAGTTCTCGGCCAGCCGGCTAGCCCGCCGGGGAAACCTCGGTCAGGTCCATCGAGCTTGCGATCGTGTGGAACTTGACATCGGGGGGCGCGACGAGCGTGGCGGTTATCGCCCGCATGAACTCGCCGACATGGACCGTGGCGAAGTGCCGCTGCAGCGCCTCGCTGCCTTCCCACTCTTCGACGAACACGAAGTCGTTCTCGGTCTCGGTGTCCTCGTAGATGCCGTAGCTGATGCAGCCCGCTTCGGCGCGTGACTGCGCCGCGACGGCCTGGCCGATCCTGATCAGCTCCGCGCGTTTGTCCGCGTCGGTCCGAACCCGTCCCACCACCACGATCATCCCGTCTCCTCTCGGTCCCGGCTTCGCTCTGCCGACCCAGACTAGACCCTCCGAGGTCGGCCCGGAGCTTTCCGACGGGCCGGGATCGGCGTGACCCGGCGGTGTACTGTCCCGCGCTATGACCGACGCCAGGCTCGACATGCCGCTGGAGGAGGCGATGCTCACGCAGCGCGCCATCCGGCGCTTGAAGACCGATCCCGTCGAGGACTCGCTCGTCCTTCGCTTGATCGAACTGGCCACGAAAGCCCCGACCGGCTCCAACCAGCAGAACTGGGAATTCATCGTCGTGCGCGATCCGGTTGTCAAGGCGCGCCTGGGCCGGGCCAACCGTCAGGCGCTGGCTGTCTACGCTCGGATCGGCCGGTTCGTCAAGCGCAACGATCCGGCGACGCTGCGCATAATCGACGCCGTCGAGTGGCAGCGCGATCACTTCGAGGAGATCCCGGTGATCGTCGTGGCGTGCCTGCGTGGGCCCCGCCTGCCCTTCCCGCCCGTCGCCGCCTCCAGCTACTACGGCTCGATCTATCCGTCGGTTCAGAATCTGCTGCTGGCCGCTCGCGCCGCCGACCTCGGCGCGACGCTGATCACCCTGCCGATCTGGAGCACGATCCAGGCCCGGCGGGCCCTCGGACTGCCGTGGAGCGTGACGCCGTGCGCAGTCGTGCCGCTCGGCTGGCCCCGCGGCCGCTACGGCCCGACGCGCCGCCGCGCCGTCGGCGAGATCGTGCACCTCGACCGCTACGGCAACAAACCCTTCGCCTAGTGTTGCCGGGCGGTGCACCAGTGCCGGGATGCCGGTGCGGCTCGGGGTAGTAGTTCACCCGTCCCGGGATATCGACGTGCCGCTCGGTGCGCTCCGCGACTGGGCCGCACACCGGGACGTGGACCTGGTCCAGATACCGGTGGCCGAGCAGCACCGCGAGGTCGCCGAGATCGGTCAGGCCGCCGACTGTGACCTGATCGTCTCGATCGGCGGAGACGGCACCACGCTGGCGGCGATCCGGGCGGCCGTGGCGGCCGACCGACCCGTCCTCGGCGTGGCCTGCGGCAGCCTGGGCGTGCTGACCGCCATCGATGCCGATCGGGTGCCGCTTGCGCTGGACCGCTTCGCCCGGGACGAGTGGCACACGCGGTGGCTGCCCGCGCTGGAGTCGACCGGCCAGAGCGGGGCGCGGATGTTCGCCATCAACGACATCGTCGTCGTTCGCGCGGGGCAGGGTCAGGTCCGCTGCGCCGTGCGGGTGAACGGGAATCTGTTCAGCCGGATCGCCGGAGACGGCTGCATCGTCAGCACTCCGGTCGGCTCGAGCGCCTATGCGTTAGCGGCGGGTGGGCCGCTGCTCACGCCCGAGACCGACGCGTTCCTACTCACTCCGCTGCCGACGCACGGAGGCTCCAGCACCGCGTTCGTGATCCCGTCCACCGATGAGCTCCAGCTCGACATAGCCGCGGGGCATGGCGGCGCACGGCTCGAGGTCGACGGGCAGATCACAGACCTCGCCGCCGAACCGATGACGATCGCCTATCGCGCCGACGTGGCCAGAATGGTCGCCTTCGCCGATCAGGAGCCCTTCATCACCGGGCTACGGCGGCGAGGGATCATCACCGACAGCCCTCGGATCATCGCCGAAGACCTCCGCGAGGAGGCGTAGTGCGTGCCGATGTGATCGTCGTCGGCGCTGGGCTGGCCGGATTGGCGGCCACGGCGGAGCTCGCGGAGGCTGGGCGCCAGGTGCTGCTGGTCGACCAGGAGCCCGAGGTCTCCCTGGGCGGGCAGGCGTTCTGGTCGCTCGGGGGGTTGTTCCTGGTCGACTCGCCCGAGCAGCGGCGGGCGGGGGTCAGGGACTCGTTCGACCTGGCCTGGCAGGATTGGCTGGGCAGCGCCGGATTTGACCGTCCCGAGGACGAGTGGCCGCGGCGCTGGGCCCGGGCGTACGTAGAGTTCGCGACGGAGGAGAAGCGGGATTGGCTGCGCGCGATGGGAGTGCGCGTGATGCCGAGCCCGGGCTGGGCCGAGCGGGGCGCGGGCGTTGGCGACGGGCACGGCAACTCGGTGCCGCGCTTCCACATCACGTGGGGTACCGGTCCCGGCCTGATCAGGCCATTCGTGGAACGAGTCCTGGCGGCGCGTGACCGCGGACTGGTGAGATTCGCGTTTCGCCACCGGGTGCAGGAGCTCACGCTGAGCGGCGGAAGCGTCTCGGGAGTCAGCGGCTCGGTGCTCGAGCCGAGCGCGATCCGGCGTGGACAGGACAGCTCCAGGCAGGTGGTGGGGGAATTCAGCGCGTCGGCAGGTGCGGTTCTGGTGAGCTCGGGAGGGATTGGCCACAACTTCGAGATGGTGCGCGAGAACTGGCCGGCGCGCCTCGGCCCCGCGCCGAAGAACATGATCTCCGGGGTTCCCGCCCACGTCGACGGAAAGCTGCTGGGGATCTCCGAGCGGGCGGGCGCGAGCTGGATCGGCCGCGACCGGATGTGGCACTACGTCGAAGGCATTCGGAACTGGGACCCGATCTGGAGCCACCACGGCATCCGGATCCTCCCGGCGCCGTCGTCGATGTGGTTCGACGCCACAGGCCGGCGGCTGCCCGCGCCTCTGTACCCGGGGTTCGACACGCTGGCCACGCTCGCGCACATCGGTAGGACCGGCTACGACTACACCTGGTTCATCCTCAACCGCCGCATAATCGAGCGCGAGTTTGCCCTCTCGGGATCCGAGCAGAACCCCGACCTGACCGGGCAGAGCGTCCCGGACACGGTTCGCCAGCGCGTCCTCCCCGGCGTCCCGGATCCGATCCAGAAGTTCATGGACCATGGTCCTGACTTCGTCGTCGAGCGAAACATCGGCGACCTGGTCGCGGGCATGAACGCCCTGACCGAGCAGCCGCTGCTCGACGCCGGTGCGATCGAGCGCGAGATCGCCGCACGAGACAATCAAGCCGCCAACCGGCTCGGCAAGGATCTTCAGGTGATGGCGATCCGCGCCGCCCGCCGTTACGTCCCGGACCGCATCAGCCGCGTCGCTGCCCCCCACCGCATCCTGGATCCGAAGCACGGACCCCTGATCGGAATCAAGCTGAACATCCTTACCCGCAAGACGCTGGGGGGCCTCGAGACCGACCTCGACGGAAACGTGCTGCGCCCGGGTGGCGAGCCTTTCCCGGGTCTTTACGCGGCCGGCGAAGTGGCCGGCTTCGGCGGTGGCGGATTACATGGCTACAACGCCCTGGAAGGCACCTTCCTGGGCGGCTGCCTGTTCTCCGGCCGGACGGCCGGCCGGGCCATCGCCGCGCGGCTCGCCTGAGCCGGCCGGCCGTTCCCGCTCAGCGCTCGGGCCGCCGGCTCCGGTGCCGCCAATGGTCGGGCAGCTCGGCATGCTCCAGAAACACGATGTGGTCATCGGTGCCCGACGCGGCGAGCGCATCGAGGACGCGTTGCAATGCGTCCTCCTGTTCATCGGCGTCCAGCCTGATTTCGAAGACGCCGACATCGTCGGGCTCGGTGATCTCGGCCTCGCGCAGTTCCGCCGCGAGCTGCTCCCGAGCCTCGAGATCTCGCGGGGTGCCGTAGTGCAACATCAGCATCGATACCTTGTGCCGCTCGGTCATGCCCGCGGTGATAGCAGCTTGTGAGCGACAGTGGAAGCGCCACGGAATCGGAACCGCCACGTCGTCCTGGGCAATACTTCGCCGATGCGCTGCTTCGGGCCGCTGGCGGCCGGTCTGATCGTGCTGGCGGTTGCCGGCTGCGGCTCGGACGCGCCCCGGACTCCCGCGCCCGGCCTGGGTTCTCCGGTCTCGACGCCGACCGTCCGGGTCAGCGGCGAGGTCGCGCGGAGCTGCTTCGGCCCGTTGATCCAGGGTCGGGCGCGGCCATGCTCGAATCGGGCGGTGTTCGAGCGAAACGGCAGCCGGCTGACCGTAAACGGCAGGTTTGCCATCAGCTTGAGGCCCGGCAACTACCGCGTCAGCGTCGACACGTGCGTCAATCAGCAAACGCTCCGCGTCCACCGGGCGATCATGGGGCTGAAGCTCGTCCCGCGGTGCGCGCTGCCGCTATCGGCGGCCGCTTCCAGTCCCCCTCTGCGCTCAGGCCGTGCCCTGTCCTAGAAGCCTCTCCACCAGCAGGCTCGCGCGACCCACTGCCCCACTCCAGAGGCGCAGAGCCTTGGCTGCCGCGGCGCCGGCCAGGGGCGCACGGTCCTCGGAGACGAGCCGCTGCTCGGTGGCATCCCGCAGCCGCTCGTCGGCGGTGAGCAGGCCCCGAGCCATCCGGGCGACAGCGTCGTCGTCGCGGGCCGAGGCCTTGCCCGCCTGCACCCAGGCGAACCGGAAGGCCATGCCGCCGGCCAGATAGAGGATGCTCGCGGCGTTCTGCGCCGAGCGCCCGACACCCCGGCGCCGGGCGATCCGCGGTAGCACGAGCCCGGCCAGCACCGACGTCTTCGCCACGCGGAAAAGGGCGGCCGGAGTGCCGCTCGAGAGGCTCTCGCCCGCGCGGCCGAGGCGGCGATCGTTGGCCATCGAGAGCGCCAGCTCGGCCAGGATGGCGCCGGTCTCCAGGTGGGCCAGCGCAACGTGGCTGGGATCGTCTTCGGCCTGGCCGATTGCCGCGAGCGTCAGCCGCGTGGCCGCCGCTCCGGTGGCGGTCGCAGTCGAGACGAAGATCGGCCCGAGGAACAGGCGGCTGCGCGCCCACAACGGGACGGCGGTCGTGGCCAGCAGCACGCCGGCGTAGGACCCGAGGTAGGAGCCCAGCACCGCCTGCACGCCCCCCAACCTCTTCGCGGCGCGCTGCCATCCGAGCAGATCGGCGCCGACGGCCCCGGCTCCGGTGGTGCTGAACGCGACCAGGCACCAGGCGCCGAGGTTCATCGGCGAGCGCGGTTTGAAGATGCGCAGCATGTTGAGAAAGCGGCCGGGGCGCCCGAGATCGGCGATCAGCAGCAACGGCGCGGGGAGCACCGCGCCGAGCGCCACCCGCCGAGCGATGGTCGCCGTCCACTCGTCGCCGGCCAGATCGGCGGCCAGCGCGGAGAACGACGCCCCCGACGCGAGCCCGCCGAACCAGAAGTACAGCGGCACCTCCCAGGTCCAGACCGGCGGGTGGATCACGGGGCCCTGAACGGTCTCGGGCATCGCCCCGGACCGCATCCGCAGAGCCGCGGCCGCCACCTCGCCCTCGGTCGGCTCGGTTCCGGCGTAGCTCGTGTCCTCCCCGAACAGGTAGGACCAGCCCGCGTCGCCCCAGGCCGGCCTGGCCAGCGCCACGTCACCACCCTCTACCGCGCGGCGCCAAGCCGCCGGCCCGCCCCGGGTGCCGAGCGCCGGCGTGTCGTCGCGGGTCTGGCTGTCGTGTTCTGCCACCCAGCCCTCGTGCCGACCGGGCGCGGTGGGCGGTGGCTCCTCGCTCGGCCGGGGCGTCGCCGGCTCCGCGGGCAGTCCGAGCGACCCGTCGCCGTCGCTCATCGGCGCCTCCCCGCCGCCACGAAGATGACGGCGGCACCGGCGGCGGCCAGGATCCCGGCGCCGACCGCGGCCGCGGTCGCGGCGACAAGGTTCTCCTGGATCGGGGAGTCGGCCTCGGCGGGCAGGCCGTAGCGCTCCGGTGCCTCGGTCAGCAGGAAGAACGCCCCCAACCCTCCGGCGAGCTCATGCTCGGGCTCGTCGCCGGCGCCGTAGAGGTAGGCGCCGTCGATGCCGCGACCGTGCAGCTCGGCCACCCGCCGCTCAGCCTGCTCGACCAGCTCCTGGTAGGGGCCGAACTGGATCGAGTCGGTCGGACACGCCTTCGCGCACGCCGGCTCGAGCCCGTCCTGCAGCCTGTCGTAGCAGAGCGTGCACTTCCCGGCTCGCCCATCGACCGGGTCGCGGTCCACCACGCCGAACGGGCAGGCCGGCACGCAGTAGCCGCAGCCGTTGCAAACGTCGGCCTGCAGGACCACGGTCTCATGCTCGGTGCGGATCAGCGCACCGGTCGGGCAAGCGTCGAGGCAGCCGGCGTTGGTGCAGTGCTTGCACACATCGGACATGAACACCCACTTGCTGCCGACGCCCTCGGCCATCGTGACCAGGTCGGGCAGCTCACCCGCCGGCGGGATCGATGGCAGCGCACCGATCGCCTCCCGCTGGAGCTCCGGGGATGGCGTGAACAGCTCGACGAAGCGCACGTGTCGCCAGGTCGAGGCTGACAGTTCGCCGGTGTGGTCGTAGGAGCCGCCGGCTTTCACCTGCGATCCGTCGGCGGGCAGATCGTTCCACTGCTTGCACGCGACCTCGCAGGCCTTGCAGCCGATGCAGACCGTCGTGTCGGTGAAGAAGCCCATCCGCTGGGCACCGACGCGGTGGATGGCCAGCTCGGTCGGGGCGGAGCCGGTCGCGGTCATGGTGCCACCTCTTTGGGCGTCTCGGCGACGGGGTCGTCCTGGTTGGGAGCCACTCGCCGCCCGGGCTGGGCCGCTCCGCTCAGCCGTTCGGTTGACGCGGCGCTGCGCCGGCCGGCCCTGACGTCGCAGGTGAACGCCTTGGACTCCTGGATCGAGACGTTCGGGTCGCCCGAGAGGACGCCCAGGTCGTTGGTGGAGTCGCCGGGGAAGGGGGCACTGAAGCCCCAGTGCCAGGGAAGGCCGACCTGATGCACGAGCCTGCCGTCGACCCGCAGCGGGCGTATCCGGTCGGTGACCAGCGCGCGCGCCTCGATCTCGGCCCGCTCGGTGACGATCGTCATCCAGCCGCCGTCCTCGATCCCGCGCTCGCCGGCCAGCATCGGGTCGATCTCCGCAAACATCTCGGGTTGAAGCTCGCTCAGCCACGGGAGCCTCCGGCTCATGCCTCCAGCGGTGTGCTGTTCGGTCAGGCGGAAGGTGGTGGCGACGATCGGGTAGCGCGGGTCGCCGGTCGTGTGCAGCGGGTTCTCCGGTCGCCGCCAGCGAATCGCGGATGGGTTGGCTTCGAGGTCCGGGTAGAGCAGGTTGTGCACGGGCGACTCGATCGGCTCGTAGTGGGTGGGCAGCGGCCCGTCGAGCAGCCCGCTGGGCGTGTACAGCCAGCTCCGGCCATCAGCCATCATGATGAACGGGTCATCGCCGTTGATCGCGTCCATGCCCTCGGCGTCGTCGGCGGCACGGTAGTCGGGCGCCTTGTCGACCGGGAAGTCGGGGACGTCGTAGCCGGTCCAGCGGTGCTCGTCCTGATCCCACCAGATGTACTTCTTGCGCTCGCTCCAGGGGCGTCCCTGCGGGTCGGCGGACGCCCGGTTGTAGAGCATCCGGCGGTTCGCCGGCCATGCCCACGCCCACTCGGGTGAGACGCGACCCCCCGCCTTACGGATGTCGCCCGGGTCACGGCGCCGGGCCTGGTTGACGCCGTCGGCGAAGATGCCTGAGTAGATCCAGCAGCCGCAGGCGGTGGAGCCGTCGTTCTGCAGCTCGGCGAACCCCGACACCGGTCGGCCCGTCGCCACCTCGTATCCGTTGATCTCCTTCAGCACCGCCTCGACGTCGGGTTCGCCGATCTCGCCGAGCTCCGGGTAGTCCCACTTCAGGTTGACGATCGGCCAGTCGCGCTCGCGCGTCGATCCCGCGTAATGGGCCCTGACCCGCTTGGCCAGGTGGTGCATGAACCACAGCTCCGAGCGAGCGTCGCCGGGCGGCTCGAGCGCCTTGTCCCGGAACTGGACGAGCCGTTGGGTGTTGGTGAAGCAGCCCTCCTTCTCGACGTGCGCGGCCGCCGGCATCAGGAACACCTCGGTCTGGATCTCCTCCGGGCGCAGCTCGCCAGACTGCACCTCGGGCGAGTCACGCCAGAAGGTCGCGGTCTCGATCTCGGCCAGATCGCGAACGACGAGCCACTTGAGCTTGGCCAGCGCTCGGCGCTGCAGGCCGGCATGCTGGGACCCCACCGCCGGGTTCTGCCCCATCACGAAGAAGCCCTCCACGCCGCCGTCGAGCATCCGCATCGTCGTGGCGAAGTGCGAGTGGTTGCCGCTGATCCGGGGGAGGGCGGAAAAGCCGTAGCCGTTCTCGGCGGTGGCCGCGTCCCCGAACCAGGCCTTCAGCAGCGACACGATGTACTTGTCGAAGTTCGACCACCAGCCGCGCTCCGCCCCGCCCGTGTCGATGTAGCTCTTCAGATCGAGCTCCTCCTCGGCGGCGCGCGGCATGTGCAGGTAGCCGGGGAGCAGGTCATACAGCGTCGGGATGTCGGTCGAGCCCTGGATCGAGGCGTGGCCACGTAGCGCCATGATCCCGCCGCCGGGACGACCGATGTTCCCGAGCAGCAGCTGGAGGATCGACGCCGTGCGGATCATCTGCACTCCGGCCGTGTGCTGCGTCCACCCAACCGCGTAGCAGAAGGCGGTCGTGCGCTCGCGACCTGAGTTCTCGATCAGCGCCTCGGCCACGATCTGGAAGTCCTCGGCGGAGATGCCGCAGATGCGCTGCACCATCTCGGGCGTGTAGCGACTGAAATGCCGGCGGAGGATCTGGAACACGCAGCGCGGATGCTGGAGCGTTTGATCTCGCTCGATCTTGGCGCCGTGCATGCCCGCGCCCGACCTCTCCTCGAACGCCTGCGCGGAGTGCTCGCGCACACCGGCGGCCGAGGCCATCTCGCCGCCCTCGTACATCCAGCTCGAGCGATCGTACATTCCGGTCTCCGGATCGAAGCCCGAGAAGCGCCCGCCGAGGTCCTCGGTATCTCGAAAGCTCTCGTTGATGATCGTCGAGGCGTTCGTGTAGTCGAGCACGTAGTCGCGGAAGTACGACTCGGTTTCGAGCACGTGATGGATCAGGCCGCCGAGGAAGGCAATGTCGGTTCCGGCCCGGATCGGGACGTGATGATCGGCGAGCTCGCTCGTCCGCGAGTAGCGCGGGTCGACGTTGATGATCCGCGCCCCCCGCTCCTTGGCCTTCATCACCCAGCGGAAGCCGACCGGGTGCGCCTCGGCCATCGAGGATCCCTCGATCAGTATGCAGTCAGACTCCTGCAGGTCCTGCAGGAAACCGGTGGCGCCACCGCGCCCGAACGAGGTCCCCAGACCGGGGACCGTAGAGCTGTGTCATATGCGGGCCTGATTCTCGATCTGCACCGCGCCCATCGCGGTGTAGAGCTTCTTGATCAGGTAGTTCTCCTCGTTGTCGAGCGTGGCCCCACCGAGATGGGCGAAGGCCAGCGTGCGGTCCACGCGCCAGCCCTCGCGGTCGGTGTCCTGCCAGCCCGCCTCCCGTGACGCGATCATCCGCTCGGCGATCATGTCCATCGCCTGGTCGAGTTCGAGCTCTGCCCATTCGGTCGCCCCCGGAGCTCGGTAGCGGACCTTGGTCAACCGGCCGGGCTGCTGGACCAGCTGCCGCGAGGCCGACCCCTTGGGGCACAGCGTCCCCTGGTTGATCGGCGAGCGCGGATTGCCCTCGATGTCGATCAATTCGCCATTTCGGGTGTAGACGACCTGCCCGCAGCCAACGGCACAGTAGGGACAGACCGACTCGGTGGCCTTCAGCCCCGCAATCCGGGCGCCCGCGCCCTTGGTCACCGGCGAGACGGCGCTCGGCCCCAGGCCCCAGTCCATCGCGCGCCCGACGATCGGCAGGCGGCGCAGGCTTTCGAAGGTGGCGGGTCGCGAGCCTGGGCGCGCAGCACTGGCAGTGGGTCTGGGATTCTTGCGCGAGGCCATCCTTCAGCCCGCTAGACCGCGCATTTCGGCTTGACGGTCATCCGCACTATCCGGCGTCCGCCGGCTCGGCGTCGGGCTCGGGCTCCGAGCTGGTCTTGGGCTGCGAGTCGGGTTGGGCCCGTTCGTAGGCATCCCCCTCTCCGTCGGCTCCGCCCAGGTCGTTGGTGTCCCCGCCTCCAGGCGCCCGAGGCCGTCCAGCCGTCGGCTCACCAGCCGGCTCCGCCTGGGTTGTCTCCTCGGACATCGCGATCCTTTCCGTCCGTTGGCTATCAGATGCGCTACCCGGCGCCGGCGCATGTGAACCGACAAACTCGATGATCATCGCCGCCGTCGCGTCGGGGCGCTCGAGGGCCGGGAGGTGACCGGCCCCGGCGATCTGCGCCGAGCGACCGTTTGGGAGCTCGGCCGTCAGCCGCTCACCGATCCGGTGGAAGTCCTGGCGATCCTGATCGCCGACCACAACGAGCACCGGCGCCGTCACTGCTCCGAGCTCGATCACCTCCGAGCCGGTCCCTTCGCCCTCGGAGGCCAGCTGAAGCTCCAATCCGCGAGCCACCATCGTCCGCACCAGCTCACGCACCTCGGGCTCGGCGTCACCGACCCAGAAGGCCACGTTCAGCTCGACCGCGGCCTGCACCTCCCCCGCCTCCACCAGTCGTTCCTCCGCGGTCAGGTAAGCCAGCACCTCGTCCGACCACACGTGGTCTGGCAGCGCGGGATCGAGCAGCACGAGAGCTGTCACGAGCTCGGGATGCGCTGCGGCGAGCTCGAGGGCGATCTGGCCCCCGAAGGACGCTCCGATCAGCACCGTCGGCTCGACCAGCGATGCCGCCAGATGGTCCGCGTAGGAGAACGATCCGGGCGGGGGCTCCGTACCGCCGAAGCCCGGTAACTCGTGGCGGCGCACCGTGAACGTTGGCGTCAGCAGCGGCTCGATCGGATCCCACATCCGGTTATCGCCGATGCCGGCATGGATCAGCACGATCTCGGCCTCGTTCATTGGTCCGATGCTATCGCTGCGCCGCCGAGTGCGACCAAGGTCCAATTGCGATTAAGACCTGTCAAAGCGCACCATTGGGCGATCGGTTCTCCTTCAGAAAGGAAGTCATGAAACCAGGCAAGATCCTGATCACCATTGGCGCCGCCGGCGCGATTGCCGTCCCCGCCGTGGCGCAGGCCAGCCACGGCTCAGATGATCCTGCGGGGCATGTACGTCAAGAGCACCACCGGATCAACCATCGCGTCTCTCACCGTAACGCCGCCCACCATGTCCGCAACGGCGGAGACGACGGTCCGAACCACGTCCGCCACGGCGGAGACGACGGTCCGAACCACGTCCGCCACGGTGGAGACGACGGTCCCAACCATCGGTAGCCCGGTCAGCGGGTGATGTCGTTGCGCTTGGCCCAGAGCGCGGCCTGGGTCCGATCGGTCACTCCGATCTGCGCGAACACCCGGGTCAGGTGAGCCTTCACGGTTTTCTCGCTGATCTCCAGCCGAGATGCGATCAGCTTGTTCGGCAGCCCTTCCGCCACCAGCGAGAGCACCTCGGCCTCACGTGCGCTCAGGTCGTTGGCCGGACGTCTGACTGCGCGTTCGGCGATCAGCTGATGTGCGGCCAGCGGCGCCAGCGGCGACTCGCCGCGCGCCGCTGCCCGCACCCCCCGGACGATCTCCTCGGGGTCGGCGTCCTTCAGCAGATAGCCGAGGGCACCGGCATCGAGCGCGCCGAGGATGCGGTCGCGGTCAGAGAACGTGGTCAGCACCACTACGCTGGTGTCCGGACAGGCCGCTTGGAGCTCGCGGGTGGCTTCGATGCCGTCGAGCTCCGGCATCTCCAGATCCATCAGCACCACATCGGGACGGGTCTCGAGCGCACGGTCGACCGCGATGCGTCCGTTGGCGACGGTGGCGACGACGTCGATGTCGTCTGCGTCCCCTAGCAGGTTGGCGAGGGCGTCACGCACCAGCGTGTGATCGTCGGCGATCAGGAGTCTGATCACGGGAGCGGCACCGTGACTCGTACGACGGTCCCGCGCTCCGGCGAGGACTTCAGCTCCAACGTACCCCCGGCATGATCGGTGAGATCTTGCATCAGCCGCAATCCAAAGTGTCCACCCCGTTCACGCCCCTGCGCGGTCTCCAGGCTGAAGCCGCGGCCGTTGTCGGTGACGCTCAGTACGGCCTCTCGGACCTCCTGTTCGATGCACACCTCCACCGCGGTCGCCTCCCCGTGGGCGCGAGCGTTACGGAGCGCCTCCTGCGCGACTCTGTAGAGCAGGGCTTCGGTGTCATCGGGAACCGCGAACGCCTCGGGCAAGCGCAACGAGACGGCGATCCCAGCCGCCCTCAGCGGCGCCACGAGGTCGTCCAGCGCAGCCGGCAGGCCGGAGCGTTTGAGCGTCGGCGGATAGATGTCGACGAGCAGGGTGCGCAGCTCGCGGATCGTCTCGCGCGTCTCGGCCGCCGCGTCGGCAAACGCGCGCGAGATCGCCTCGCCCTCCCCCCCGGGCTCGCGCTGTCGGCGGGCCGAGGCGGCCAGAGATAGGGAGATACCCGCCAGGCGCTGTACCGCGCCGTCGTGGAGGTCCGCCGCCACGCGGCGGCGCTCGAGGTCCGACGCATCGATCGCCCGGCGCAGCAGCTCCTCGCGCTCGCGCTGCCTGGCCCGCAGACGCCGCGCCAGCGAGTAGGCCAGGGGCACCTGGACCAGGTACAGCACCAGCAACGCCCCGAGCAGCGCCGGCAGGAGCGCTGTCCACTGGCTGCGACTGCTGGCGGACACGGTGCTCGAGCGCTCATAGTCCTCATAGAGCAGGCGGGTACCTCCGGGGCCGCGGATTCCGAGGTACACCTCCAGCAGGCGGCTGAATCCGCGCTCGCTGCGGTTCTCCGGGTGGCTCAGGTCACTCGCGTCGGCGACGGTGCCGCCGGTGCGCAATGCCGCTGACTCTTCTGCGTCGAGTGGAAATACCGAGCCGATGATCGATCTCGCGTCCGAGTAGACGATGCGCCCGGCGGCGTTCCAGACCTTGACCCGGACGATCGGCGTCCCGTGGAGGATCCGAAGCCGGACCGCCTGGTCCAGCCGGGCCATGTCTGCCGGCGCGCCATCCAGCACCCCGGGCGTGATCAGCGGCGCCACGATTCCCTGGCCGGCGAGGCGGGTCAGGTCCTTGGCCTCGCGGATCGCGCGCGAGGTGGCGGACCGTTGCAGCAGCATCACGGCCACCGCGCCGATCACGACCATCGCCAACAGCCCGGTGAGGGCGAAGCGCGCAAACAGCCGGGCCAGGGTGGGATCCGAGCTTCGACCCCAACGCGATGCGGGCGCGCTAGGACGTGAGGAGGGTGCGCGCTCCGGCGCCGAGGTGGTTGTGCTCACAAGCGGGCCACGCTACTACACGGCGCGCCCGCTTCCTACCGGTCTGCCAGCTCCCAGAGGGCGCGCCGTTCGGCAAACGTCAACATCCGCCAGCGATCGCTCTCTTCCTGCCAGACGTACACGCTGACGTCGACGATGCTGCGGACGCCTTTCAACGCGTCCAGCGTCTCGCGCACGCTCGCGCCGTCCACCAGCGGCTGCCTGCTGATCAGGTCCACCACCCTGAACCTCCGGGGCGGCTTGGGCTTGGGAGCCTCCTCCGTCCGCGGCCGGGGCTTGCGCGGGACGGTCACCGGCTTGACCTCCACCGGCGGCCGCGTCGTCACGCTCTCCAGCGGCACCATCGTCGCGCCAGTGCCCTTGGTTTCTGTACGTAGGACCCAAACACCCATACCTCCAAGGGTAGCGGCGGTCGAGCCTGAAAAGGCCCCGGCGACCGGACGGATCCGAGAATTCGCGCCGGCGAATTCTCGCCAGTGCCGAAGGCCCCATTCAGCCCAGTCGCGAGGCCGTGCGGGCCGGCTCCAGCCGCCGTTGGAGCCGCTCGAGGTCGGCGTCGCCCAGCCCGTGGCTGGAGAGCCAGGCCACCGAACCGCCGAAGCGCGCGTCGACGAGTTCGAAGACGCGTTCCATGGTTTCGCGAACCGGAGCGTGCCTCTGCGGGTCGTGCCCCTCGAGCCCCGCTCGGTAGGTCGGGGAGCTGACCAGGCGCGCCATGATCGCCTCGATTCGTTCGGCGGTGGCGAGGTAGTCGCTGACGATCGCGGCGCGATCGACCCCCGCCGCGTCGAGCGCGAGCGCGACGACCACGCCGGTGCGGTCCTTCCCGGCCGCGCAGTGAACGAGGACGGCGCCGCCGGCGCGGGCGATGTCCCGCAACGACCCGACCACCGAGTCCGGGCGACGGCTCAGATAGCTCATGTACGCCCGGACGGTTGGCGCCTCGTCCGGCGACTCGCTGTCGTCCGGTCGTTCCCAGGGGCTGATCGTGTCGGCGTCGAGGTCGGTGTGCCCTCCGGAGTCTGGATACAGCGAGCGATGCTCGATCCGCACCGCCCCGTCGGCGGCGACAGGGCTCGGTCCTTCAAGCTCGACCTCGACGTCTGTCCGCAGGTCGAGCACCAGTTCGAGCGCCTCCTCCTCGACCAGTCGGCGCACGTCGCGCCCGCTCAGCGCCTGGAGGTTGTCGGCGCGGAGCAACACGCCGGGCACGACCGCCCGGGCATTGACTGCACCGTCGAGATCGATCCAACGCGGGTTGCGGTTGCCTGCGTCCATCCCTGGATCGTTGCAGAGCCAACCACCCCACGGCGGTCGCCTGGGGCTACGGTACGGGGATGGCCGACCGCAGCCAGATCGACTTCACCTATTCGCTGACCGATCGCGTGATCCGGCTCAGCCTGGGAGAGCAGGCCGACTTCAGCGGAGCGAAGTACGACGGCGACTTCTCGCTCAGCCTGGAAGAGGCTCAGCGACGCAAGCACGAATACGTGGCTGCGCAGATCGGGATCGGACCGGGCCGCCGTGTGCTCGATCTGGGCTGTGGCTGGGGCGCGCTGCTCGCCTACGCCCGCGAGCGCGGGGCCACCGGAGTCGGCGTCACGCTGTCCGGCGCCCAGGCGGCGGCCTGTCGCCGGCTCGGCCTGGACGTTCGGCTTCACGACGCGCGGGAGGTGAGCCGCGAGCGCTTCGGTGGGTTCGATGCGGTGGCGAGCCTCGGCGCATTCGAGCACTTCTGCTCTCCGGAGGACTTCGAGGCCAAGCGCCAGGACGAGATCTACGAGCGGTTGTTCGCGCAGGTCGCGGACCTGCTCCCCGATGGCGGGCGCTTCTACCTGCAGACGATGGTGTTCGGACGGAACATGATCGAGCCGGACCGCGTCGACATGCGGGCCCTGCGCTCCGTCCCGCCGCGAGATTCCGACGAGTGGTACCTCGCACTGCTCGGGCGTCAGTTCCCCGGCTCTTGGCTGCCGTTCGGCCAGGAGCAGGTGATCCGCTGCGCCGATCCGCACTTCCGCCTCGTCTCGAGCATCAGCGGTCGCCTGGACTACATCGAGACGATCAGCCAATGGAACGCGCGGATCGGGAGGAGAAGCCTCAGGAAGTCCTGGCTCAAACTCCAACTGCTGCCTCGATGGCTCACCAGCGCCGACTTCCGGCTGGCGTTCACCTCCGGCGTGAGCGCCAACAAGGTGTGCTTCGAGCGCGAGCTGCTCGACCACTACAGGCTGGTGTTCGAGAAAAAGCCCTGAGCACGAAAAAGTCCTGCGCACGATCGCCCGGAAACGCAGCGATCGGTTTGTGCCGCGGAGACTCGGGTACTAGGCAGCCGTGGAGGAGCGAGGAGACAGTCTTCGCGGTGAGGTGACGCCCACCTCGCCCGAGCGGTGGCACGAGATCGCCAGTTCGCCTGAGTTCGCGCGGGTCCACGCTCTGCGCAGACGAGTCACGCTCGGGACGTTGGGCTTGTTCGCGGTCGTGTTCGGCACGTTCCTGATCCTCTGTGCCTACGCGCGCCCCTTCATGCGGCGGTCGGTCGACGGCGGCCTGACCGTCGCCTACGTGTGGCTGCTCGGCCTGACCGTACTGGCCTGGATCCTGGTCTGGGTCTATCTGCGCTTCGCCGACCGCCTCCACGAGATGGCGCAGAAGACGCTGACCGTCGCCGAACGCCCCCGCCAGGATCCGTCATGACGCCATCTATGTCCTTCGCGGCTTCCACGCCGGCGCGCGGTCTCACGATCGGGGTGTTCCTCGCCGTGCTGGCGGTGACGCTGGGGATCACGTTCTGGGCCGCGAGGCGCATCCGGTCCGCCACCGACTTCTGGTCGGCGGGACGCGGAATCACCGGAATGCAGAACGGGATGGCGATCGCCGGCGAGTTTCTCTCGGCCGCCGCCTTCCTCGGCGTCTCGGGACTGATGTTCCTGTCGGGCTTCGACGGCTACCTCACCGGCATCGCCGCACTGCTGTCGTTCGTGCCGATGCTGCTGCTGTTGGCCGAGCGGATGCGCAACGCCGGCCGCTACACGATGGCTGACGTACTGGCGCTGCGTCTTTCCGCGGGGCGAGTCAGGGTGGCCTCCGGGATCTCGACGATGTGCATCGCCGCGCTGTACGTGGTGGCTCAATCCGTCGCCGCCGGCTCCCTGATCGAGGCCCTGGTGGGAATCCCCTACTGGGCCTCCGTCCTGATCACCGTCGCGGCGATCCTGACCTACGTCGTACTGGGCGGCATGGTCGCCACCACGTGGGTGCAGATCATCAAGGCCTCGCTGCTGATGGTCGGTGTGGCGACGATGGGCATCTGGGTGCTGGCCAAATTCGGCTTCGACCCGATCAGGCTGCTCGACCGCGCCGCCGCCAAGTCGGGTAAGGGCGCCGCATTCGGTGGCCCCGGGCTGGTCTTCCCCAACCGGGTCGACGAGATCTCGACCGGGCTCGCGTTCGTGTTGGGGACGCTAGGGCTGCCCCACATCCTGATGCGCTTCCTGACCGTGCCCGATGCGCGGGCCGCTCGCCGGTCGATCGGCTGGGCGGTCGGGCTGATCGGCGTCTTCTATGTGTTCGTCGCGATCATCGGCCTCGGCGGCAGGGCGATCCTCGGAGACGCGGGGGTGAAGCTCGGTGGAAAGAGCGGCAACCTGATCGCCCCGTATCTGGCTCAGCACCTCGGGGGAGGCCCCGGCAGCACGGGAGGGGACATCTTCTTCGCGGCGATCAGCGCGGTTGCCTTCACCACGATCCTGGCCGTGGTGGCCGGAGTCGTGCTGGCTGCTTCGGGCGCCGCCGCGCACGACGTCTACGGGTCGGTTTGGCGCAAGGGCCAGTCAACCGAGCGCGAGGAGATCAACGCGGGCCGAGTGGCCGTTCTCGCCGTCGGCGCGGTCGGCGCCCTCCTCGCGTTGGCGCTGGGCAAGACGTTCAACGTCCAGATCCTCACGGGCTTGACCTTTTCCGTGGCGGCATCCGCGAACTTCCCTCCCTTGCTGCTTGCGCTGACCTGGCGCCGGTTCAACACGCTCGGTGCGGTGGTGGGAATCGGTTCCGGACTGGTCTCGGCGATCGTGCTGATCATTCTCTCCCCGCAGGTGTGGTCCGGCCCCGACAGCGCGGCGCCGTTCCCGCTCACCAACCCAGCCATCCTCTCGGTCCCGATCGGATTCCTCGGCTGCCTGGTCGGCACCCTGCTGGGCGGACGCGAGCCGGCAGCGCTGGAGTCCTTCGACGAGGTCCTCGTGCGCTCGGAGACTGGCCTGGGGGCGGAGGTCGCCGGCGAACGCGCCGCCAGCCCCGGGGCCCCGCGCGCCGGCGATCAGCCCATCCCGGCGCGATGAGCACGCGTGATCAGCCCATCCCGGCGCGATGAGCACCCGTGATCAGCCCATCCCGGCGCGATGAGCACCCGTGATCAGCCCATCCCGGCGCGATGAGCACCCGCGTCGGGCTGATCGTTCCCTCCTCGAACACCGTCGCCGAGGTCGACTTCTACCGGCGGCTTCCCGCCGCCGCGACCCTGCATACCGCGCGGATGCATCTGGTCCAGACGAGCCCGGAGGCGGAGTCGGTCATGCTCGACGAGCACCTCCCGACCGCGCTCTCGGACCTCGCCACCACGTGTCCGGACGTCGTCGTGTTCGCCTGCACCAGCGCGGGGGCGCTACGGGGCAACTCGTACGAGGACGAACTGATCGCGAGGATCGGGGACCGAACCGGCGCTCACGTGGTCAGCGTGCTGGCGGCCGTGCGGCGAGCCATCGTCTCGCGTCAGGCCCGCCGGGTCGGCGTGATCACTCCCTACATCGAGAGCCTCAACGACAAGATCCGCGCCAGCCTGGAAGCGGACGGGTTCGAGGTGGCGGCGATCCACGGGATGGGCATCGCCGAGAATCTCGAGATCGGCCGCGTCGAGCCCGAGCGGATCGTCAACTTCGCGCTCGAGTGCTTTGGGGATTCGGAGATCGACCTGCTATTCGCCTCCTGTACCAACCTTCAGGCCCTCGACGCGCGCGAGCGCGTGGAGCAAGCGCTGGGAGTACCCGTCGTCACGAGCAACCATGCCGCGCTGGAGGCGGTGCTGGAGCACATCGGAGCCGCGCTTCCGGATTGACCCGCGGACCGAGCATCGGATCGGCGAAGGCGTCGCGCAGGGCCTGCTCCGTGGACCAGAAGGCAAGGTCCGCCCACGGGATCGCCGTCTGAGCGAAGGACCGAACCTCGGTCGCCTCCGGCGTCGTCCGTGGCCGGCCTTTGGCCCGCGCGCGATAGACGATCGACACCACGCGGTCATCGGCGCGCGAGTAGACGCCAACCAGCGCCTCGAGCTCAATCGCCATGCCGAGCTCTTCGCGAGTCTCGCGGTGCGCCGCCTCCTCCACCGACTCGCCGAGATCGACGAAACCGCCGGGGAACGTCCACCGTCCTCGTCCGGGATCAAAGCCGCGACGCAGCAGGATCACCCTCCCCTCCTCGTCGACGGGGATCGCGCAGGCAACGGGCTTCGGGTTGTAGTAGGCGGCATAGCCGCAATGACCGCAGACGATCCGGCGGGGAAAGGTGATCTCCGCCGGCCGACCGCAGCGGGGGCAGAAGCGAGCCTCGGCCAGGGCCGGATTCAGTGACGTATCCATCGAGCAACAGCGTAGGCTCTCCCCGACCGAATGTAATTCCTACAACCACGGAGGTGAGACGTGATCGTCATGTTTTCTGCCCGCCGCCTCAAGCCGGGCGCGTGGGAGCAGTTCCGGCAGGCCTGGGAACCCGGCGACGTCATGCCACCCGGCTTCCAGCGCGCCTACCACGCTCGCAACATCCGGGACGAGGACGAGATCATCTCATTCGGCTTGTTCGACATGACCAAGGACGACTACCACCGCTGGCGCGAGGAAGCCGACGCGCAGGAGAACAAGCGGGTCGACCACATCTCGGCGTTTGTCGAGAGCGAGGCCGTGGCAGGCGTTTACGAGGTGGTCGACACCGTGGACAAGTAGCCGTTCGATCCCGCGGGCAGTCGTTCGTGGCGTCCTGGGTCGTCCGCGGGTGCTCGATGTTGGGTGCTACATAACCCGCACTATTTGCGTGTTATGTAGCACGCCCCCGAGAGGCGAGGGGGTTAATGGTGAGCCGCCCGGGCGTGCTTGGGCAGCCAGAAGACGGCCGCACCGGCCGCGACCAGGAACGCCACCGCGACGAGCAGCGCGTGGTCGGCGGCGCCGACGAACGCGCCAGGGCCCCGGCCGGTTCCGAGCTGGTCGAACAGCACAGTGCCGACGGCGGCGATACCAAGCGACATCGCCAGCTGCTGTACCGACTCGAGCAGACCCGAGGCCGATCCGAGCTCGTGCGGGGCGACGCCCGCGAGGATCACGTCGAACATCGGCACGAACACCATCCCCATGCCGAAGCCGGTGATCGCAAACGGCCCGGCGAGCGCCCAGGCGCTCACGCCGCCGCCGGCCGACCGCATGACCAGATCGACGATCACCAGCCCGATCGCCATCGTCACGATCCCGATATGCATCGTCGTCCGGCCGATCCGGGCCAGCAGCGCCGACGACGTGATCGAGCCGCCGATCGCCGCGACCGGGATCGTCACCGTTGCCACTCCGCAGGCCAGCGGGCTGAACCCGAGTCCCGTCTGGAACATGACGTTGAGCGCGATCATCATCCCGCCCATCGCGCCGATGAATCCGAGCACGACGGCCAGGCCCGCGACGTAGGGGCGGCGGCGCAGGATCGAAGGCTCGACCAGCGGCGTGCGGCCCTGGCGCGAGCGCCGACCCTGCAGCACCGCGAACGCGCCGAGCGTGGCCACTCCCGCCGCGATCAGCGCGAACGACCACGCCGGCCAGCCGTGCTCGCGACCCTGGATCAGCGGATAGACGAGCGCGACGCCGCCCGCCATCGCCAGCAGGACGCTCAACGCGTCAAGCCGGGCACCCGCGGTCGCCGGCGCCACACGGGGAAGGTAACGGCGGCCGGCGACGATCGCCGCCAGGCCGACGGGCACGTTGACCAGGAAGATCGCGCGCCATCCTGAGCCGAGGACGTCGAGACTGACGAGACCGCCGCCCAGCAGCGGGCCGGCGACGGCGGCGAGGCCCATGACGGGGCCGAAGACGCCAAAGGCCTTCTGCTGCCCCTCGTCTCCGAACAGCTCGCGGATCAGTCCGAACCCCTGCGGCACCATGATCGCCGCGATCGCGCCTTGAAGCGCGCGGGCGCCGATCAGCGCGTCGGCCGAAGGCGCCAGCGCGCAGAGCACCGATGCGCCGACGAACCCGCCGATCCCCACGAGCAGAACGCGGCGGCGCCCGAGAGCGTCTCCCAGCCGGCTGCCGAGGAGCAGAGTCGCCGACATCGCGAGCGTGTAAGCCGCGGTGATCCACTCGAGGTTGGCGTAGGAGCCCCCAAGGTCACGCCGGATCGCGGGCGCCGCGGTCTGGGCGATGGTGGAGTCGAGCAGGTCCATCACCGCCGCGACGACCACGACGATGAAACCAAGCCACGCCGCCCGGCCATCGGGCCGCTCGGGCAGGGTTGGCCGCGTCTGCTCGGCGGGCGGGGAGAGAGTGAGAGTGGTGGTTGACATGGCTGCCAGGTTCTCGACAATTGCGGTCAGTTCAGGTCCGCAATAGCGCGCGTCGTTCGCTACCGCGGTCAGCTTCGGTCCGCAATTGCTGACATGCTCCACACCACGATGGTCCAGACCTCCGCCCGGCTTCTCGCGCTCCTCTCGCTGCTCCAGGTCCGCCGCGAGTGGACAGGGCAGGAGCTGGCCGACCGGCTCGAGGTGGGACCGCGCACGATCCGCCGCGATGTCGAGAAGCTGCGATCTCTCGGCTATCCGGTCGAGGCGGCTCCCGGAGTGGCCGGCGGCTACCGGCTGGGGGCGGGCGGGGAGCTTCCTCCCCTGCTGCTTGACGACGCCGAAGCCGTCGCCGTCGCCGTCGGCCTGCGGACGGCCGCCTCGGGGTCGATCGCGGGGATCGAGGAGACCTCGGTGCGCGCTCTGGCCAAGCTCGAGCAGGTGCTGCCCTCGCGCCTGCAACGCCGGGTCAGCGCGCTCACCGACGCAACCTCGGCCTTCGGCTTCGAGGGGCCTCGGATCGACGCCGACCTGCTGGCCACGATCGCCGGGGCCTGCCGCGACGGGGTCCAACTTCACTTCTCCTACATCGCCAAGGACGAGCGAGCGACCAAGCGCCACACCGAGCCCTGTGCCGTCGTCTACAGCGGCCATCGCTGGTATCTCGTCGCGTTCGACCTCGCCCGCGACGACTGGCGCACGTTTCGGCTGGACCGGATCCAAGGGCGGGTCCGGCCGGGGGCACGCGGTCGGCGGCGAACCGTGCCGGGCGGAGACCCGGCCGCCTACGTCAAGCGGCAGCTCCGCAACGCCGGCGCCGGCGGCGGCGACCTCGCCGCCCCGGGCCGGATCAGGCTGGCGATGCCCGCGAGCAACGCCGGCCGGCGGATCCCGGCCCGCTACGCGACGGTCGAGCCCGACGGCGAGAACGCCTGCATCGTCAGCACCCGCGGCGCCTGGTCGCGTCAGTTCCTCGTCTGGATGGCCCTCCTCGACGAGCCGATGGAGGTCGTGGGGCCACCGGAGCTCGCCGCGGCTGCTCGCGCGCTCGTCGCACGGCTCGCTCCGCCCACCGACGCGACGCGACCGGAGCTGCCCCAGTCGATTCCGTGACGGGGCCGAGGAATGTCAGCCGAGCACTACGGATCGGCTCAGGTGCCTCGGCTGGTTGGGATCGAGTCCGCGAGCCCGCGCCATCGCCACAGCCGTCCGCTGAACGACGATCAGCTCCGCCACCGGATCGCGACCGTGGTCGACCACGGTCGCGCCGGCCTGCGCGGCGGCCTCCAGCACGTCCGGATCGACTGGCCCGATCGCCCACACGAGCGTCGAGGAGCTGGTCGCGCTCACCGGCCCGTGCCTGAACTCCATGGCCGGGTAGGACTCGCTCCAGGCCCCGGCGGCCTCGCGCAGCTTCAGCCCCGCCTCGTTGGCCACCCCCACCGCCCATCCGCTGGCCAGGAACACGAACCGCTCGAACTCGGCCAGACGCCCCGGTAGAGGCGCGGCGAGGGCGTCTTCCCCCGCCTGGGCGAGAGCCTCGACACCCTCGACGCCACCGGCGAGATGCGCCCTCATCAGAGCCAGGACCGCGGTCGGAAACCGGGTCTGAACGATCGCCTCCTCGTCGGCGAATTCCAGCGTCACGCTGTGAGCCACGAAGCGATCGATCGGCGAATCGGCGACCGCGCAAATCGCCAGGGTGGAGACGCCGTCCGGCACCTGCTCAAGCGCGCGGAGAACCTCCGTCGTCGTCCCGGACCGCGTCACAGCCAGCACGGCGTCGTAGCCGCGGTCAACCGGCATCTCCGAGGCCGGGAAGGCATCCGCCTCGCCATGGCCGGCGGCCTCCCGCAGTAGAGCCAGCGCCTGGCCGATGAACAGCGAGGTCCCACAGCCGATGATCGCGAGCCTGTCCCCGTGGGCCGGCAGATCCGCCGCCGCGTCCCGAGCCCGAGCCGCCGCCTGACGCCATGTCTCCGGCTGACTCACGATCTCGCGTTCGATCGCGTTCACGCGTCCCATCCCAGATCGCTCATAGGCAGAGAGCCGACATAAGAGAGCATGATCTTGCACGAAACGAGCAGCCGGCGCGCTTGGACGTGATCAAGCGGGGGCGGACGCGGGCTCCACCCGCGCCAGCGCGACGAGATCTGCGGCGCGATCGCGGTCGAGGCGACCGGCCCCCGGCCGTTCGGCATTAGCGGCTCCCGCCGCCATCCCCGCGGCCAGCGCCTCCGACCAGCGGCTTCCCCGGTCAAGCGCCACCACCAGGCCGGCCAGGAACGCGTCCCCGCTGCCGACCGAATACGGCCCCCATGCCGCCAGTTGCCCCTTCCAGGCCGATCCGTCCGGCGCCACGGAGAGGACTCCGTCGGTTCCGCGGGTGATCACCGCGGCGTGCCCGGCTCCACCCGCCCGGCGGCGCAGCTCGTGCCCCGCGGCCAGTGCCTCGCTCTGGGTCGAGCAGCGACCCCCGAGCAGCTCGGCCGCCTCGGCCGCATTGATCTTGACCACGTCGGGACCGGCTCCCAGCGCTTGGTCCAGGGCGGCGCCGCGCGCGTCGAGCGCGGTCCGCAATCCGGCATCCCGAGCGGACCGGATGACCGCCGCGTAGCCGTCATCCGGCCCGCCCCGGGGCATCGATCCGGAGATCGTCATCCAGTTCCCGGCCCACGCGTCCCCGGCCTCCGCGAGCACCTCGCCCAGCGCCGTGCGGAACTGTTCCCAGCCCTCCGCGCCCGACTCCGGGCCGGCCTCGTAGAACTCGGTCAGCCGGCTCGTCTCGCGATCGGAGACCGACAGGCTGCTCCGCGTTTCACCGTCCATCCACGCCAGCCGGCGCTCGATCCCCTCGCTCCCGAGGGCCGCATCGATCCACCGCCCCGCGTGCCCGGCCAGCAGGGTCAGGACGGACACCTCGGCTCCCAGCGCCGCCGCGGTCCGAGCGACGTTCAGCCCCTTGCCGCCCGGCACCGCCAAGAAGTCCAACGGACGGTGGATCGCGCCGGGCTCGAGTTGCTGGACCTCGAACAGGCGATCGATCGACGGGTTGGCGGCAAGGCAGAGGATCACTGAGGGCCGTTACGGTCCGTTGCCGGCGAGGGCGGCGCGCAGATCGGCTTCCGCGAGCCCATGGGCGGCGAGGATCTGCGCCGCCACGCCGTCGTTGACCGAGGCGACGCCGAGCAGCACATGCTCGGCCCGCAGCGAGCCTTCGCCGGCATCGCGCGCGGCGAGCTCGAGCGCCCGCTTCAGACGCGGCGCCACCGGGGTGCACCCGGCCCAGGTGCGCTCGAGCGCGTCGGGTCCGAAGGCGCGTTCGACCTGGCGGCGGACCTCGTCGAGGTCGATCCCGAGAGTGGCCAGCGCATCGCCATCGAGCCGTCCGCGAGGACTCTCGCCCCCGCCGATCCGCGCGAGGATCTCGGCTTCGACCTTTCCGGCCGAGAGGCCCCGAGCGGCGAGCACCCGCCCGGCGACGCTTTCGCGATCGTCGGACAGCGCGAGCAGAAGATGCTCGGTGGCCACGTAGTCGTGGCCCAGCCGTCGGCTCGCGGTCACGGCGGCATCCATGAACGGCGTCGCCCGGTGCACCGCCTTCGGCTCGGAGCGCCGGAGGAGTCTCACCGGCCGGGGCGCCTCAGCAACCGCCGGTCGCCTCCATGCTTCTCATGCACTGCCTGCTTGCTGACGCCGAGCGCAGCGGCGATCTGCTGCCAGGACCAGCCCTGCGCCCGCGCGTTCTCGACCTGGAGCTGCTCCAGCGAGCTCAGCAGCATCCGCAACGAGGCGACCGCACGCAGTCCGACCGCCGGGTCTTTGCTCGACGTCTCGGTTGCGAGTCGGGTGGCGTCGCCCACGGCGTCAAGATAGCCTGACGGCATCCCGATGTCAAGCTGCCTTGACGCGCAGGCCGGCCCCGCCTGGCATTCTCCGCGTGTGCTCCGTCTCGCCACCGAAGCCGACCGTGAGGCTGTCCTGGCGCTCGGCGTTGCCGAGGAGCATGCCTGGTTCGGCTCGGCCGAAAGTAGCGCCGCAGAGGTAGGCGAGTGGGTCGAGGAAGAGGGCGGGATCGCCACAGGTGTCGTCGACGTCGACGACGAAGGGCGCATCCGGGCTTTCGCAGCTCCGGGGCTGCGCACGGACTGCGTGCTGATCGCCGATCCGGGGAGCGCGGCGAGGGCGATCGACGTCCTGGTTCCGTGGCTGCGCGAGCACGGCCCGGTGCAGGTGATGACGTTCGGCGGCGACCGCGAGCGTTTGGACGCTTTGGAGCGCCACGGCCTGCGCCATGTCCGCTCGTCGTTCTCGCTCGCGCGCCCGGCCGGCGCCCCGCCGCTGCCGGCGCCGCGGTGGCCGGACGGGATCGACGTCGCGCCCTACTCGCTCGGTGACGACGACGACGCGGTCCACGCGTTGATCTACGTCGATTCGGCCTGGGCCTCGGTTTCCGGCCACACGCACCGCGACCTCGACGCGTGGCGTCAAGCGGTGCGGCCGGGGTTGCGCGCGTTCCTCGCGCGGCGCGGAGGCGCCCCGGTCGGCTGGGTCGCCGGCCGGATCCTCGACGGTGGCCGCGGCTACGTCAGCGGACTCGCGGTCGCGCGTTCCGAGCGCGGCCGCGGTCTCGGCCGCGCGCTGCTGCTTCACGGCTTCGCTGACCTGGTCGCCGCCGGAGCGAGCGGCCTCGCGCTCGACGCCCAAGCGGCGAACAAGGCTGCCCTCGGGCTCTACCGCTCGGTCGGGCTCGTGGTCCAGCGCGAGTGGCGGGTCTACGCCGACCCGCCAGGCGCCTGACACGCGGGCTCGTCCCGACGCCCCAGGCGACTGACACGCGCGCTCGCACCGATGCCGAGCTGCGAGAATATTTCGGTCGTGGACGCGGCCGACTACCCAACGAGCGAGGAGACTTCGCCCTCGTTGGCCGCGGTGGTCGCCGCAGCCGATGTCGCCCAGTTTCCGTTCCGCGGTCAAACGTCGCCAGACGGGAGCATGACCGTCGTCTTCACGGACATCGAGGGATCCACCGCAATGCTGGAGCGCCTCGACGAGCAGCGTTGGCTCGAGGTGATACGCGAGCACAACCGGCTCGTGCGCGAACGGGTCTCCGCCCACGACGGCGTCGTCGTCAAGTCCCAGGGGGACGGCTTCATGATCGTTTTCTCCAGTGCGAGCGCGGCCCTCGCCTGCGCCGCCGAGCTGCAGCAGCTCTTCAGCGTCTACAGCGACCAGCACGTCGACCACCAGCTTCGCGTACGGATCGGGCTGCATACCGGCAACGTCTTTCAAGAGCGCGACGACTTCCTCGGCAAGACGGTGGTGGTGGCCGCCCGTATCACCGGACGCGCGCGCGGCGGTGAGGTGCTGGTGTCGGCGGCGGTGAAGGACTACACCGAGCGCGTCGGACAATGGCATTTCGGGCCGGGGTCGGATCTCATCCTCAAGGGCCTGACCTCGGCCCAGCGGGTGCACACCGTCAACTGGCGCGTCTCGACTCAGTGAGCGAACGCCTGGATGAGCTGCAGGCCGAATACCGCCGGCTCATCAACTCGATGCAATTCGCCTACGCCATGGGTCATTCGCGGACGCTCGGGAAAGACCCGCGGCTTCAGCCGGTCCTCGACCGGGCCGACGAGCTGCGCAGCGAGATCGCGGCCCTGAAACGCGAGGAGAACCGGTAGGAGCCGGAGCGGCGGCGGTTCGCCGCCGCTCCGCTCGGGCGGTTCGCCGCCGCTCCGCTCGGTCTCCTAGGTTTGCTTGATCAGCCCGTGAGGGTTCAGCACGAACTTCTTGGCCACGCCAGTGTCGAAGTCCTGATAGCCCTGCGGCGCTTCGTCCAGTGAAATCACCGTGGCGTTCACGGCCTTGGCGATCTGGCAGCGATCGTTCAGGATCGCCATCATCAGCTCGCGGTTGTACTTCATCACCGGGGTCTGCCCGGTCGTGAAGCTGTGCGACTTCGCCCAACCGAGGCCGATCCTGATCGACAGCGATCCCTGCTGAGCGGCCTCGTCGCTGGCACCGGGATCACCGGTGACATAGAGCCCGGGAATGCCGAGGGCGCCACCGGCCCGTGTCAGGTCCATCAGGGAGTTCAGCACTGTCGCGGGCATCTCCTCTGCCGCGTGCTCCCCGTGGCCGCGCGCCTCGAACCCCACGGCGTCCACGCCGACGTCGATCTCCGGGATCGTCGTCGGGGGGTTGATCGCTTCCGCGAGCTGCTCGCCGATGAGCCGGGCGATCTGGTCCTTCGGGTCGCCCTCGGACACGTCGACGGTCTCGCAGCCGAAGCTCCGGGCCTGCTCGAGCCGTTCCGGGATCAGGTCGCCGACGATCACCACTGCAGCTCCGAGGAGCTGCGCCGAGTGCGCGGCGGCCAGCCCGACCGGCCCGGCGCCCGCGACGTAGACCGTGCTTCCCGTGGTCACCCCTGCCGATACACAGCCGTGGTAGCCCGTGGGGAAGATGTCCGAGAGCATCGTCAGGTCGAGGATCTTGTCCATCGCCTGATCTTTGTCGGGGAATTTCAGGCAGTTGAAGTCCGCATAGGGGACCATCACGAACTCGGCTTGCCCGCCAGGCCAGCCGCCCATGTCGACGTAACCGTACGCGCCGCCTGGACGGGCGGGATTCACGGTGAGGCAGATGCCGGTCTTGCGCTCCTTGCAGTTGCGGCAGCGCCCACAGGCGATATTGAAGGGAGCCGAGACGAGGTCACCTTCGTTGATGAACTCGACGTCACGGCCCTTCTCGATCACCTCGCCGGTGATCTCGTGTCCGAGCACCAGACCCTCCGGCGCGGTGGTCCGGCCGCGCACCATGTGCTGGTCGCTCCCGCAGATGTTCGTCGAGACGACCCGCAGGATCACGCCGTGGTGGCACTCCCGACCCACGCTTTCCGACGGGACCCCTGGCCCGTCCTTCAGCTCGAAGCTCGGGAAATCGATGTCCTGGACCTCGACCTTGCCCGCGCCCCGATATGTAACGCCTCTGTTGTCAGCCATGAGACTCCTTCCGAGTGTTGTGCGCTCCTCAGCGCCGCGGCTGTTGCTTCCCCCGTAGCTCTAGCGTTCCCCGCGTGTCGGGTTCGTAGACCGGAAATGGCCAAAAGTCCGGAGCGATACCGAGCAGGCCCTCGCGAGGCTGCAGCGGGCTCCAGGCCAGTACTCCGACTTTCTCGCACGGCGCGCTCGCAGGCCGATAGTTTTGACATCGGTTCGGCATCTACGTAGGAGAGGGCGATGGCTGGCGAGGCTTTGTTCATTGGCTGGGGTGCGGTCGTTCGGGGTCGAGAGAAGCAAGCGCTCCAGGTGTTTCAGGAGTCGATGGAGTACTACGGGAAGTTGCAGCAGGACGGCCAGATCGAGAGCTTTGACGTGTTGCTGCTCGCGCCCCATGGCGGCGACCTAAACGGGTTCGTGATCTTGCGCGGCGACCGGCCAGCGCTCGCCAAAATCAGGTTCAGCGATGAGTTCGAGCGGCTCATCGCACGCGCGTCGGCAATCATCGAGTCCCCCGGAGTCGTCCCGGCCTACAGCGGCGAGGCGCTGGCACAGCAGATGGCGATCTACCAGCAGGTTGCCGACGAGTTCGGCGGATAACCGCGCGTTCCTCGCACCAGGGCCACATGGGGGGTCCTCCCGCTGCGTGGGAGATCTAATCGCCTGGCCATAGATTCACGACGGTGGGAGCAGCATGGGTGCTCGATGGAATGATGGGCGGCGCTTCGAGGGCAGGGTGGCAGTGGTGACCGGGGGCGGCGGGACCCTTGGTGGAGCCGTGGCCAGGGGCTTCGGCTCAGAGGGCGCCTCGGTGGCGATCGGCTATCGCTCCTCTCGCTCCCAGGCCGCGGAAGTCGTGGCGGAACTGGAGGGGCGGGGCGGGCAGGCTCACGCTGGCTCCCTCGACGTCACGGATCAGGGATCGGTCGACGCGTTCGTCGCCGACGTCGCTGAGCGCTACGGTCGGTTAGACGTCCTGGTCAACGCCGCCGGCCGCCTCGACGCGGCGGACACGGTGAGATTCAGCGAACTGGACACGGCCGCGGCTAACGCGCTCCTTCAGGTTGATGTGATCGGAGCCATGCGGATGTGTCACGCAGTGAGGCCGATGATGCTCGAAGGCGGCGGCGGAGCCATCGTCAACTTCTCGAGCACCTACGGGAACGGGACAAACCCCGAGAACGCGATCAACTTCGTTCCCGTCACCTATTCCACCGCCAAGGGAGCAATCCGCGGCTTCACGACCACCCTGGCCCGGGACCTGGCCCCGGAGATCCGCGTCAACGCGCTTGCTCCCGGCCCGATCTCGGGCGAATGGGAGACCGAGTGGGCAGTCTCGCCCGAGCACATCGAGGAGGCAATCGCGATGAACCCGCTGAAGCGTTTCGGCAAGCCGGAGGAGATCGCCGAGACCGTGCTGTTCTTGGCTTCGGACGGGGCGGGCTACATCACCGGTCAGGTGATCCACGTGGATGGCGGCTGGCTGGCGGCCGGGTAGGTGCTGAGGCCCCGTTGGGGTCCGCGGCAGCGAGATTACTGGGGGGCCGACGTCAGGGTCGGGTTGCACGCGTCCGCCCCGGCGTGTTCAGCACCGTGGAGCGCGCGGGTGAGCAGATTCCAGAGGGTGGCGCGCTCGTCGGAATTGAGGGCCTGAAGGACGTCATCCTCGATGTCCTCCTGGGCTCGGGCGGCGCGTTCGAGCGCTTCTCGGCCGGCGGGCGTGATGTGGACGCGATGACGCCGGCGGTCCTCGGAGTCGCGACGACGGATCAGGTAGCCGCAGTCCTCCAGCTCGTTGAGCAGCAGCACGACGTTCTTGGCATCCATGCACAACGCGTCGACGAGCTCTTGTTGAGGGGCACCGTCATGGTCGTTCAGATAGCTCAGCGCCATCAATAGCCGCAGGTCGATGCCGAGCAGCTCAGCGCTGCTGCGGCGCATGACCTGCTTGGCCAGTCGCGCCAGCAAGATCATCGAGCTGGCCGGGGTCCGCTGGTTCTCGACTTGCATAACGCCAACAGTATAGCGCGCATCGGGCATCGTGGGTGTAGTGCTCATAGTCCCTGATTCACAGGTCATACCTGTAGCATGGACGATTCTGCTACCGTGATCTATCACTGCACAGGAAAGGACACAGATGAGCATCAGCACACGCACCCGAGCCCCGATTTCAGACCCCAACCGCTGGGCCGTGCTGGCCCTGCTCGGCGTGGCCCAGCTGATGGTCGTGCTCGATGCGACGATCGTGAACATCGCTCTGCCTTCGGCGCAGCGGGCGCTGCACTTCTCCACCGACAACCGGCAGTGGATCATCACCGCCTACGCCCTGGCCTTCGGCAGCCTTCTGCTCCTGGGCGGCAAGCTCGGCGACCTGTTCGGTCGCAAGTGGACGCTGATCGGCGGACTCACGGGCTTCGCGGTCGCGTCTGCGATCGGCGGTTTGTCGCAGTCGTTCGGGATGCTCGTCGCCGCCCGGGCGTTGCAGGGAGCCTTTGGCGCGATGCTCGCCCCGTCGGCGCTCGGCCTCTTGACCGTGACTTTCCAGGGGTCCCCCGACCGGCCCAAGGCATTCGGGATCTTCAGCGCGATCGCGGCCGGCGGCGCGTCCGTCGGGCTGCTACTCGGCGGCGTGCTCACGCAAGCGATCTCGTGGCGCTGGAGCCTCTATGTCAACCTGGCGATAGCCGTGCCTACGGCGATCGTGGCGCTGCGTCTGTTGCGCAACGAGCGCCAGCCAGACCGGGCACCGATCGACCTGCCCGGCGTCGCGGTCGCCTCCGCCGGCCTGTTCGCGCTCGTCTACGGCTTCTCCAACGCCGAGACAAGCTCATGGTCAGACCCGATCACGATTTTCGCGCTCGCGGCCAGCGCCGTGCTGTTGAGCGGCTTCGTCGCTCTCGAGCGCCGCGTCGAGCATCCCCTGCTGCCCTTGCACATCGTCCGGGACCGAGCCCGCGGAGGCGCCTACGCGACCATCGCCCTGGCCGGCTCCGCGGTCTTCGCCGTTTTCCTGTTCCTCACCTACTACATGCAGCAGAACCTCGGCTACTCGCCGATCCAGACCGGCCTGGGCTTCCTGCCCATGACCGCCATGATCGTCCTAACGGCCACGACCGTGCAGACCAAAGTCCTGTACCGCACTGGAGCCAAGCCCCTGGTAGCGGCCGGCATGACGCTCGGGATCATCGCGATGCTCCTGTTCACGCATCTGAGCGCCAACGGGGCCTACGCCAGTCACGTGCTTCCCGGGCTGTTGCTCACCGGAGTCGGAATGGGCTGCATCTTCGCCCCCGCGTTCTCCACGGCCACGCTCGGCGTCAAGAGCGCTGACGCCGGCATCGCCTCCGCGATGGTCAACACCTCCCAGCAGGTGGGCGGCTCGGTCGGCACGGCCCTGTTGAGCACGATCTTCGCCAGCTCCGCCGCCGGCTTCGTGTCCGCCCACACCCATACTGCGCATCTCGCCAGCGCGGCGTCGATCCACGGCTACACGACGGCGTTCCAGTGGGCCGCGGCGCTCTTCGGAGCCGGACTGCTCGTTGCGCTGCTCATCCTCCCCTCAGACGGCGCCGCCCGCGCACGAGTGGCCCAAGCGCAAACCCGCAGTGACCTCAACCTCAGCATCGAAACCACCTGATCCAAGCCGGCCCGGCCTCGCACCCCGCCGCGGGGCCGTCCGGGCTCATCCATGGAGCGCCCGTCATGAAGAACGAACCCTCTCAGACCCACTCTCTAGCCGCGGAGCTCAGCTCCGAAGTCGGCGCCGCTAACACGTCTCCACCGGCGCCCGGTCCACGACCCCTACGCCGCTGGTCGGTCGCTGAGCTGATCGCTCGTGCCCTCGCCGCACCCCCCGCGGACGGCATCGGTCCCCGCGTAGGCGGCCCGATCAGCACCGTCCGGGCCCCCCCGGGCTCGACCGCCGCGATCTGCGGCTACGACTGCTGACCGTGCCGGTGCTCGGCGTGGCGGTGGCCACGATGCTGCTCGCGGTTCCCGGACTGCGCCCCGTGGCGCGACATATCGCGGAGATGAACCCGGGACTCGTGGCCGCCGCGGTCGCCCTCGAGCTCGCGTCGTGTCTCAGCTTCGTCGTCATCTTCAGGCTCTTCTTCAGCCCGATACCGAGATCCGCAGCACGGGCGATGGCTTGGTCGCAGATGGGTTCCGGCGCCCTGCTGCCCGGCGGCGGCGTCGGCTCGCTCGCCGTAGGCGGCTGGTTGCTTCATCTCGCCGGCATGCCGACCCGACAGATCGTCCGACGCTCGAGCGGCCTGTTCTTCTTGACCAGCGCGATCAACGTGCTCACCCTCGCCGCGGCCGGCCTGCTCCTACTGCTCGGGATCGGCGACGGACCCCACGACGCCTTGCGCGCCGGGCTCCCCGTGCTGGCCGCGGTCGCCGCGATCATCCTCGTCCTCGGCCTGCCGAAAGTCACTCGCCGCCTGTCCGGCACTCACCCCAGGGCGGCCTGGCTCGAAGACGTCGGCCTCGGGATCCCCGCCGCCCGCGAGGCTCTGACCACGCCCAGCTGGCGCCTGTTCGGCGCCGCGGGCTATCTGCTGTTCGACATCGCCGTCCTGTGGACGACATTCGCCGCCATCGGCCCGCTTCCACCCCTGGCCCCGCTCATCGTCGCCTACCTGGTGGGCTACCTCTCCAACGCGCTTCCGATCCCCGGCGGCGTCGGAGTCCTCGACGCCGGCCTCGTCGGCGCCCTCGCGCTCTACCGATCGCCCGTGGCTCACGCCGCCGCCGCCGTGCTCGTCTACCACGCGATCGCGTTCTGGATCCCCACGCTCGGCGGGCTGCTCGCCTACACCCGGCTGCGACCGCGCCTGGTTCCCGCCGAAGCGGACATCACACCGCCGCGCGCAGACGCGGCCGACCCACCGATTCCATCCGAAGACGATGCTCGCCGCCGAGCTCTCGCCACCCCTCGACAACGATCCGGCTGCATGGATGGGCGTTCAAACACGGCAGGTTCCTCACGCGGCATCGCGAGCGTCGGCGTCTCCGCGAAGACGCCGACGCCGGCTGCGGCGAAGGCGATGGTCAGCCGTTCCTCCGCTCCGGCCCGGCCAGCCGAGCGCTCGTCGCCAACGCGCTGTCGCGGGCGGGAATGTCCGTAGCGGACCGAGGGCAGGGGTGGGGGAATTCCGGATGTTGTCCTGCCATCAGTGTCGTTGACTGAGTGTGGTGATCGCGGTCCACCGCTCCGGTACGAGCGGGACCCTCGGCGCCATGCCCACCGAACAGGAGCTGCCATGTCATCTCACGTCATCGATCCGTCGGTCGAAGAGATTCCCGAATACCTGGAGGAGCACGGGGACGTTCAGACGACCGCCGATATGCCCAGGACCGGGCTGCTGCGCTTTGCGCGCATGGCGGGATCATCGATCGCGGGCCGGGACGCCGCCTTCTGGGTGACCGACTTCCTCAACGCCGCCTACTATCGCTGGCCGGCCACCAATCGCGACGTGGACGACCTGCGCTTGACGTTCTGCGTGCTCACCACGTACTGGTATCGCAAGTCCGGACGCCGGCCTCTGCACGTCAGCGACCTACCCGCCTTTCACCGCGCGTTCGGAGCGCATCGGTTCGCGACCGACGTGTCGCCCACCGGCATGCTCAATCGGGAAGAGCTACTCCAGGGAGCGGTTCAGTTACTTGGTGACTGGTTCCCGGCAGCGTATGCCGACGATCAGCGGCGCGGATGGGGCATCGCATTCGAGACCGCGCAGGAACGCAACGCCTACGACCCCGCCTGCCGGATGAAGCTCGCCCGCCTCGGTCCGTTGAGCCCGGAGCGGGCGCCGGCGCAGGACCAGGTCTGGCACACCTATCCGCCGGTGCCGATGCCGTCAGCGGACGCGGTCATCGTCGCGCTGACCGCCCCGGAGACGTGGCCGGACTACGCCACCGAGATCGGACGTTTCACGCCGTTGCGGGCTGGCGGTCTGGATGGTCAGACGTTCGAGATCGAGGTCGCGGCCGGCACCTCTTCAGGGCGCCCGCTGTTCACGCGCGGCTACGTGACGATCACCACGCTCCTGACCCCAGACGATCCCGACGGACTCGCGCTCTGGGTCAATGAGCTGGAGGACGGCCTGGCCCGTTTCGGCGACAACGAGCCCCAGGCGGTGCCCGCGGGGGCCCAGGCAATCGTCGGCTTTGACCTCACGACACACGAGGGGCATTTCATGGGAGCCGGCCACAACCGCTTGCTGCTGTACGTCCAGGACGGCAGAGCGTGGGTCCGCGCCGCTGGCACCTGGGATCCGATGCCGTGGCACATCGAGCAGACGTACCGGATCGCCGGACGCGAGGCCCAGCACGCCTTCTGGGGTCAGGGCAACGTCGTCGCGCAGAGCCTGCTGCACCAGTTGGCGGTGCAGATCGCCCGATGAGCGGCGATGCGATCGTGATCGGCGCCGGGCCCAACGGGCTCGCCGCCGCGATCCGCTTGGTTCGGGCCGGGGTCGCCGTGACGGTACTCGAGCAGGCCGCCGAGGCTGGAGGTGCGGTCCGGAGCGAAGAGCTCACCCTGCCCGGGTTCATCCACGACACGTTCTCATCCGTGTACCCGGCCGCTGTCGCCTCGCCTGTGTTCACTGGGATGCCGCTGTCCGACTACGGCCTGGAATGGGTGCACCCTCTGATCCCGATGGCCCACCCGCTGCCAGGCGGTGACGCCGTGGCGCTCTGCCGGGATGTGGCGGCCACAGCGGCGACACTTGATCGCCAGCACCAGGGCGACGGCGCAGCCTGGACGCGATTCGTTACGCCCTATCTCGAAGCCTTTGATGCCGTCCGCAGGATGATGCTTGCCGGCTTTCCGCCCGTGGCGGGCGCGGCACAGCTGCTGGCGCAGGCGGGACCCCGACCGACCCTGGGCTTCACGCGCCTGCTCAGCGGCTCAGCCGTCAAGCTGGGACGCCGACTGTTCGCAGCGCCCGGGTCACGGGCCTGGCTTTACGGCGCGGCGATGCACGGTGACGTGCCGCCGGGCAGGCCCGGCTCGGCTGTGTCGGGGTTCTACCTTAATCTCCTTGGGCACGCGGTCGGGTGGCCGAGCCCGCGCGGCGGTGCGCAGCACCTCGCCGACGCGCTCGCCGGCTACCTGCGCGCGCTCGGCGGCACGATCCGGACGAGCGCGCGCGTGGAGCGGGTGATCGGCCGGCACGGCCGGGTCACGGGAGTTGGGCTAGCCGGAGGCGAGGAGCTGGCCGCGGCGGTTGTGATCGCCGACGTCATGCCAAACGCGCTGCTCACGATGACGGGAGATGCGCTCTCAGGCTGGTATCGCCAAGCACTGCGCCGCTACGTCTACGGGCCGGCGACGGTCAAGGTCGACTGGGCTCTGGGCGGGCCGATCCCGTGGGAGGCGGCCGAGGCACGCGAGGCGGGAACGGTGCACGTCGGTGGTAGTGAACCCGAAATCCTGTCCTCCATCGATGGGGCCCGGACCAGTTTGCCTGACGCGCCGTTTCTGCTCCTGGGGCAACAGAGCCTCGCCGACCCCTCACGCGCACCCGCCGGCCGACACACCGCTTGGGCCTACACCCACGCGCCGCAGGGCAGCGATGATCGGCTCACCAGCGACCGCCACCTCGAGGCCATCGAGCAGCAGATCGAACGGTTCGCTCCCGGGTTCCGAGACCAGATCCTGGCCCGGCACGTCCTCGGCCCTCGCGAGCTGGAAGCCCGCAACCCCAACCTCGTCGGCGGCGACGTTGGCGGCGGCAGCTACCGCCTACGCCAAGCGGTGTTCCGCCCCATCCCATCCCTATCTCCCTACCGGACGCCGCTCACTGGCCTGTTTCTTGGCAGCGCCGCGGCGTTCCCCGGCGGAGCCGTTCACGGCGTACCCGGCGATGCCGCCGCCCGCGCCGCACTCCAACACCTCAAGAAGAAGAGGGAGCAGTGATACGAGCCGCCCCGCTCGGGGGCAGAGTCGGCAAATGCCATGCTGCGGGACCCCCGCCCTGCTGGCCGGCGGCGGTCGAGCTGTGACGTCGCTCCCTCAGTCGATTCGTGGCTGTCTGAAGGGCACGGTCTCGTCGCCGGGGGCGGGGTGCGGGTTTCCCGCGCGAATGTGCGACGTAGTGCGGATGACCCGCGCGCGGACTGTTGGTTGAGTAGGTGGTGACCTATTTCACTGCGAGGAGAAGCCATGGCGATCGTCGACTCAAGCACCTACGAGGCACCCGGCCGGCCGGGTAGTCCGGTCGAGCTGCAAGAGCGCTACGAGAACTTCATCGGCGGCGAGTGGATCGCTCCGAGCACTGGGGAATACAGGGAGAACCTGACTCCTTCAACTGGCGAGCCGTTCTGCGAGGTCGCGCATTCCGGTGCGGAGGACATCGAGCTGGCGCTCGACGCGGCGCACGCGGCCAAGGATGACTGGGGGCAACGCTCCCCTGCGGAGCGAGCCGCCGTCCTCAACGCGGTCGCGGATGCGATGCAGGAGAACCTCGAGATGCTTGCGGTCGCGGAGAGCTACGAGAACGGCAAGCCGGTGCGCGAGACGCTGGCCGCCGACATCCCGCTCGCGATCGATCACTTCCGGTACTTCGCCGCCGCGGTGCGCGCCGAAGAGGGGCGGATCTCCGAAATCGACGATCAGACCTACGCCTACCACTTTCAGGAGCCGCTCGGCGTCGTCGGTCAGATCATCCCGTTCAATTTCCCGTTGCTGATGGGGGCGTGGAAGATCGCTCCGGCGCTGGCGGCCGGCAACTGCACGGTGCTCAAGCCCGCGAGTCCGACTCCATGGTCGATCCTCAAGCTCGCCGAAGTGATTGGCGACATCGTCCCGCCCGGCGTGCTGAACATCGTCAACGGACCGGGGGCCGGGATCGGTAAGGCGCTTGCGTCGAACAAGCGCATCGCCAAGGTTTCTTTTACGGGCGAGACCGTGACGGGTCGACTGATCATGAGCTACGCCGCGCAGAACCTGATTCCCTCGACGACGGAGCTGGGCGGCAAGTCGCCGAATATCTTCTTCGAGGACGTGATGGCGGCCGATGACGCGTTTCTCGATAAGGCGATCGAGGGCCTGGTCCTGTACGCGTTCAACAAGGGCGAGGTCTGCACCTGCCCGTCGCGGGCACTGATCCACGAGTCCATCTACGACGAGTTCATGGGCCGCTGCCTCGAGCGCATCGGAGCGATCAGGCAGGGCGACCCGCTCGACCGCGAGACGATGATGGGCCCGCAGGTCTCGGCGTCGCAGCTCGAGAAGATCGAAGGCTACGTCAAGATCGGACGCGAGGAGGGGGCCGAGGTGCTGATCGGCGGCAAGCGCCCTGAGCTCAGCGAGCACCTCGCCGGTGGCTATTACTTCGAGCCCACTGTCCTGAAGGGCCACAACGGGATGCGGGTCTTCCAGGAGGAGATCTTCGGGCCGGTGCTCGCCGTTACGACGTTCCGCGACGAGCGCGAAGCGCTCGAGATCGCCAACGACACGCTGTACGGGCTTGGCGCCGGTGTCTGGACCCGTGACGGAAGCCGGGCGTTCCGGATGGGTCGCGCGATCAAGGCCGGGCGCGTGTGGACCAATTGCTACCACCAGTACCCGGCGCACGCGGCGTTCGGCGGTTACAAGAGCTCGGGTGTCGGCCGCGAGAACCACCGCATGATGCTCGATCACTACTCACAGACCAAGTGCCTGCTGGTCAGCTACGACCAGAACGCGATGGGGTTGTTCTAGAGATGGACCCCGCGGCTCGCGATAGTGGGCCTGCTGTCGGGGCTACCGCGGCGGCTCTGGAAGTGATTCGTCGCCTCCAGACTGTCCATGGCCCACTTGCGTTCTTCCAGTCTGGAGGCTGCTGCGACGGCAGCTCCGCGATCTGCCTGAAGGACGGCGAGCTGCCGCCCGGGCCGTACGACCTGAGGCTCGGCGAGATCGGAGGCGCGCCGTTCTACATCGACTCCGAACAGCACGAGCGATGGGGTACGCCGCGGTTCCAGATCGATGTCGCGGCAGGCGCCGCCGAGGGCTTCTCGCTCGAGGGCCTGGAGGGTGTGCATTTCGTCTCTCGCGCACCGTGACGAGCGGCGACTCGAGTCGCATCGCTCCGGTCGCATCCCAAATCTAGAACCACCAGACACGGGTCGAATACCCAGAAAGAAGGACAAAGGCATGGCCACCACATTTATCCCGGAACCCGAGACCTCAGAGGCCCCACCAAAAAGCTACCGCGCTGCAGTGGTCCACGACTTCAGCAGCCCGCTGACGGTCGACCAGGTCCCGATGCCGGAGCTCGGACTCGGGCAGGTGCGCGTGAAGGTCGAGGCGTGTGGACTCTGCCACACCGACATCCACGCCGCCAACGGCGACTGGCCGATCAAGCCCTCCCCGCCGTTCATCCCCGGCCACGAGGGTGTCGGCCTCGTCACCAAGCTTGGATTCGGTGTGAGCGAAGTCGCGGTCGGGGACCGCGTCGCCATGCCCTGGCTTGGCTACGCATGCGGCAACTGTGATTACTGCGTATCCGGTCGCGAGACGCTTTGCCTCGAGCAGAAGATGACGGGCTACACGATCGACGGCGGCTTCGGTGAGTACGCCACCGCCTACGCCCGCTACGTCGTCAAGGTTCCCGAGGGCCTCGACCCGTTCGACGCCGCACCGCTTACCTGTGCCGGAGTGACCACGTACAAGGCGGTCAAGGTTGCGGGTACCCGTTCCTCCGATTTCGTTGCTGTGTTCGGCATCGGCGGTCTGGGACACCTCGCGATCCAGTACGCGTCAATCGCCGGAGGGCGTGTGGTCGCGGTCGACGTGACCGATGAGAAGCTCGAGCTTGCGCGAGAGCTCGGCGCAGAGTTCACGATCAACGCCAAGAAGGAAGACCCAGTCGAGGCGATCCAGCGACTCGGCGGCGTCAACCAAGCCATCGCGCTTGCGGTCTCGCCGCGGGCGTTCGAGCAGGCTTATGCGTCGCTGCGGCGAGGCGGCACGCTGGTGTTCGTCGCGCTACCGGCCGACAACGAGGTCAAGCTCCCGATCTTCGAAACCGTGCTGAACGGGATCACGATTGTGGGCTCCATCGTCGGAACACGAAAGGACCTGCGCGAGGTGTTCGAGCTGCACGCCGCCGGTAAGACACGCGTGATCCGCGAAACGCGACCGCTCGACCAAGTCAACCAAGCGATCGCTGACGTCGAGACCGGCCGCGTTGCCGCACGGATCGTGCTCGAGCCTTGACGGATGGCGGCTCACGGATGGGTCGCACCCGCCGCCGGATCTCCAGCCGTCTGCCGCCGCTTGGCGAGACGTGATTTACGCCTGCGGGCGGCGGCGGCGGCGGCGGCGGCCTCGGCCGGCGGGCCCTTCCACCCGCTCCGCGAGCAGGCGCCGGGCGACCAGCGTCAGCGCCGATGCTTGATCCAACCACTGTGCGTCATCCACAACACACAGCAGCGGACGCTCCTCGGCGACTTCCGAGAGGAGACTCAGCACCGCCAAGCAGACGAGAAAGCGATCCGGGGGGCTCCGGCGCTCAGTCCAAACACTGTCTCGAGTGCGTCACGCTGCGGCCCTGGGAGGCTCTGGAGCCGACCGAGCAGCGGTCCACACAGCTGGTACGGGCTGGCGACGCGAGCTCCATCAACCCGGTGGTCTACCAGGGGTCTTTCTCCCTGACTGCACACCCGCGGCGCGCACGACGGTCATGCCCGTCGCCGATCCCACCGCATGCTCCAGCAGCGCGGTCTTCCCAATTCCGGCCTCGCCCCGGTCTGGTCCCTGGTCTGGAATCCCGCCCTGTAGCGAGTGGGCCGGAGGAGTTAGTCTTGACCCGTGGACCCGGCACGCGCGCGCGAATTGCTTGATCGCGAACGGCGGCGGATCGAAGACGCCCTGGCCGCGCTCGATCGCGACGGTTCGCTCGAAGGCTCAGATCGCATCGAGCCGGGAGACAGGGACTCGGCGGATCTCTACCAAGACGAGTTCAATGAGGGTCGGCGGGAGGAGCTTCGCCAGGAGCAGGCCGCCCTGGGGCGAGCTGAGGCGAGGTTGGAAGCGGGCACGTACGGCCTCTCGGTGGACAGCGGTGAGCCGATCCCCGACACCAGGCTGGAAGCTCTGCCGCTCGCTGAGCGGACGGTCGAAGAGAACCAGCGCTACCGACGCGGATGACGTCATGAGTTCGACCCGAGAAATGCTCGCCGCCTCGCCCGTCGCCTTCGATCTCGATCTGGACGCCGTCGCCGAGGCTGTCGATCGCAGCCTTGCCGCCCTCCAGGCCTGCACGTCCTGTTCGGATGCCTCCCTGGCCGAGGACGACGTCGCGGACGCTGAGGCCGGACTCGGGCCTGTATCGCCTGCTGTCTCACCTGCGTCGACGTTGCGGCACGGTCGCCACCGAACTCTCACGGCCAGCCATGCCGAGCTATCCGTCCTGCGCGGACTGCTCACATCTGCGTGCGGACGTGCTCCGAATGTGCCACGGAATGCGAGCGCCATGCCGCTCACCATCGCCACTGCGCCCGCGCGGAGGCAGCCGGGCGGGGAACGCCTGCAGCGTCCTCCTGGACGCAGAGGCGTTCCGGGAGCTGGAGAAGCATTAGGGACACGGCGCGCCAGCGCGCGGACTGAGGATGAGCTCGCGACTGAGCCAGCGCGCAGTGGCGGTCAGCATCTGGGTCCCAGAATCGAAGCTGCCGCCGCCCGACGGATAGGCGACGATGCTCACGGCTACGGCACGAGATGATCCGACGTCGATGACCCCGGACTGGCGCACTAGGTACCCCGCAGGCTCGGGACCCAGCCTCCTTTGAACGCCACCGGGACGCCGAAGCGCCGCTGCCGAGACCCCAGCTCTCGCTCTGGACGATGTGTTGCATCAGTTCCAGGACGTACGCGGTGTCCTTCGGTGGCAGCAAGCATCCCCGGGCTAGAACCTGGTCGAACTTGACCGCTTCTCCGGGCGCCCACGCCGTTTGACCGAACGTCGTGACGCCTCCGGGTGGGGGTGGGGCCGTCGCAACGATCGTGCGTCCGTCGCCGCTTTGTCGCAGGAGGAGCCTGGACCGCCTCGCTAGCAGGGATCGAAACCGCCACTAATGGATTCCAGATGTGCGAACAGGTCAAGAATCGACTGGTTGTCGGACTGGGTGATCGCAAGCTCGGCTTCTTGCTGTTCGGCGGGGGTAAGCCCTGCGGCGCCTCGGGCGACAACAGTGCGGTTAGGACCGGGACCTTCGTCGTACTCCAGCCGTGCGCCGGCCGGTCGTCGCCCAGAACCTGAACGTGATTTGCTCCCACAGGCGCGAGTGCCACGCTGACGGGCCCGGGCAACCCAGCAACAAGATGAGCGAACGAGGCTGCGCCCCGGCCTTAGCACGCCTGCGCGACCGGTCGTCGTCGGCGGCGTGTAGGACCGTTCGTTCCCGCTGACGCCGGAGCCAGCGCGGCGGCCGGACGCCGAGCGCGTCTTCGCAGATGCCGCTTACGGGTTGGCGGATTCTTCCTCTGAGGGTCGCGCACCACGACCTGCACAACTTTCACCTTGTGCGGGCCGCGCAGCGCGGTGGCGGTGGCCCAGATCGCGAGGAACAGCACGACTCCGCCGAGTCCGAGTTTGAACGCCAGCCGCCGTCGCGAAACTGATTGCGTGTTCTTCATCATCGGAGCTCAGTTCGTCGAAGCGGTCTCACGGGCAAGCAGGATCGCGGCGATCAGCAGGAGGCTGGCAGTGAAGCCGGTCAGCACCGCCGCTGCAGCGGCGCGTTGAGCGAAAAGAAGCTAGTCCCGTAGCCGCTGACGGCAGCAACGGTCGGCGCGTCTGCGAAGCGCAGATTCATATGGATGGCGTTGCCGGTGGCGGCGAACGCCCAACGGCTCACCGTCATATCCGCGAGGACCTTGACGGGAGCCGACATGCGGGCGAACGGAACTAGTGCTGCCCCGAAGAGCAGCTGCGGGATCAGGAGGAGTGGAATCAGGCTCGTGGCTTGATCGACGCTTCGCGCGAGCGTCGATACCACCAACCCCATCGCCACAGTCGACCAGCTCGTGAGGACAAGCAGGCCCAGTAGCGCACCATACGACCCAAGACTCGCGTGAAGTGGTCGGACGAGCGATGCTACGCCGAGGACAAGCCCACACTGGACGGCCGCAAGCAGAAACAGGAGCGCGGCCTTGGAGAGCATGTAGGCGTCGAGGCGCACGCCGACCGCCAGCTCCCGGAGGACGATGGACCGCTCCTTGACGATTTCGCGGCAAGAGTCGATCAAGCCGAGCGACAGTGCTGCTGTTACGAGGAGGAAGACGAACTGAGCGCTGCGAGTTGGATGGCGATCAGGTAGGGCTAGCACTTGTGACGGATAGAGCAGCGCGATCAGGAGCGCGATGATCGGCGCCTGTCCGAGAAGGATCGCCAGGGTACGTCGGTCTCTAGGAGAGTTCGTGCGTAACGTCCGGTCAGGACTGCGGTGTGCTGGAACAGCGGGGCGCTAGACAGCAGGCGGCTACGTACGGGGCTCCGGGCAGGGAACGACGACGCGGCAACGGGAAGCGGTACAGCAGCTAGGTCGATTGCGTTGAGATCTAGTCGTACGCACCGACCTGGAAATGCTCAAGGCTCTCGGCGGGCGAGCCGGCGAAGAGGACAAACCGCCGGACCATGACGACGACTGTGTCGCATAAGGACAGGCTGCTGGTCGCGTGCGTCACACAGACGATGCCTCGCCGCTATCGGCCAGGCGGTAGGGTGAGCATCAGGCGACGCTCCAGGGCTGGGTCGAGGCCGCTTGTCGGCTCGTCGAGGAGCAGCATCATGGGTTGGCTAATCAGTTCGACGCGCAGGCGACTCGCTTGCGCTGGCCGCGGAGAGCTTGCTGACATAACCTGCCGGCGTTCGTAGAGGCGCAGCTCTTCGAGGACGTCGTCGATTGCTGTCTGATGCTCGGCGCGACGCGTGTCAGAGGGCAGGCGGAGGCGAGCAGCGCAGAGCAGCGCCTCTTGGACGGTGAGCTGGTCGTGAACGACGTCGCTCTGCGGCACGTAGCTAACGTCGGTTCGTCGGAGCTCAAGAGGATCAGTGCCACAAGCACCGCTCCGCTAGAAGGCTGTGTGACACCGGCAAGGCATTTCAAGAGCGTCGTCTTGCCGACCGCTCGGACCTATAAGAGCGGTCAACTCGCCCGAGCTGACGCCGAGGCTCGTCGGATGAAGGATTGTCGTCTCCCCGATCTGCACGCGACGTGCTGCGCGGTGAGTGTGAGGCCTTCACGTTCATCGACGACGACAAGCTCGCTCGCTTGGTACATCACGCGGAATGGCTCAATGCCAGCTGCTGTCCCTTCCGAGAGCGCAGTCTCGCCCCTGAGCAGTTGATCGCCAAACCGCACTCCGTTCCGCGCACCAAGATCGCGAATGGTTGGCGGATGACCGGGGAGAACCTCCGCGTGATGCCAGGAAACGTTGGGCTCGTCGAGCACGATGTCGTTGTCCGGAGCGCGTCCAATAGTCAGCGGCCGTCTCCGGATCGCGATTCGTCGAAAGCGTCCGTGCGCCGCTGATGGGCCCGTTGCGCTTTCGCGTAGCTGACCCGCATGCTCCCGACGGTGATGACCGCATCGCGGCTGACCGCCTGGACGACTCTTGCAATTCCGAACCGTCGACGGACGTTCCGTTGCTCGAGCTAAGGTCGGTTACCAGCGGAAGCTCGTCCTGGAGCTCGATGCTGAGGTGGCGCTATGACACACGCTCATCCGCGAGCCGGACATCACAGGCCGGATCGCGACCACGAGCAATACGTGCGCAAGCGGAAAGCGGGACTCGCTAATCTCCAGCACCATCCGGACCCCATGCGCGCATCGTCCATGCCGTCCAAAACCTCCCGTAAAAACATCCTGTTGACCCGCCGCAGGCATTATTATGATCACTTGGCTGAAAGCTAGGGATTGCCTCGACGGGGCTTCGACGGGGCGGCCCGAATGCGGGCAAACTCGAGGGGTGCGCAGATGATCGGTGACGGACCACAGGTCGCTCTTGATGGGCGACTCACACATGGCGATGTCGTAGGCGACTACGAGGTGCTGTCACTCGCGGGTGCCGGCGGTATGGGTGTGGTCTACCGAGCCAATCAGCGGTCTCTCAACCGCATCGTGGCGCTGAAGCTGATCCGAGAGGACATCAGCCGACAGCCGAATACCGCGGGCGTTTCCTGCGCGAGGCCAAGCTGGCGGCGTCCGTGGATCATCCCAACGTCGTAAAGGTCTACGACGTCGACGAGCACGACGACCGCCTCTATCTCGCGATGCAATGGGTGGACGGGCAGGATCTGCGCTCGATCATCGATCGCACCGGCAGATTGGCGCCAGAGCGTGCGTCGCTGTCGCTAGCCAGGTCGCGAGCGCACTCGACGCCGTTCATGGCATTGCCGGGCTCGTTCACCGCGATGTGAAACCGGCGAATGTCCTGGTCAGGTCCGTGGATGGGATCGACATGCGTACCTCACGGACTTCGGTGTGGCAAAGCCCTCGGAGGACTCCCACGGTCTCACCCGGACCGGCTCCGTCGTCGGCACCACCGGATATCTGTCTCCGGAGCAGATCATGGGTCAGGAGCCAGGTCCTCGGAGTGATCTCTACGCGCTCGGTTGCCTGTTCTTCGAAGCCCTCACGGGCTCCGCTCCCTTCAGCGGCGAGAACGAGCTGGCTGTCCGATGGGCTCACGCCAACGATCCTCGCCCGCTCGCCTCCCAAGCCGTGCCGGCGCTCGGCCCGCGCTATGACCAGTTCTTCATGACTGCGCTTGCAGTCAACCCAGCTCAGCGGTTCGCCTCGGGCCGGGAATTCATTGCGGCGCTCCAGACGGTGCAGCAAGGAATCTCCCCTGCGGCGTCCACGCCGCTCCCTGGTGCCGGGCACACGCCCACTGCGATCGGACCCCCGCTTCCGCTTCCCCCGCCGGGCATGCAGTACACGCCGCCGCCGGGCTACCCGCCGTACGGCTACGGCACACCAACACCGATACCCGCAGCGACTAAGTCGGGCAACCCGCTCGCCCTGATCGTCCTCGGCCTGATTGCGCTGGCCGGGATCGCCGTCGGCGCGCTGGCCGCTGCGGGCGTCTTCTCTCACTCCTCAGGTTCCGGCACGATCACGCGCGTAAGCACCACACCAACTGGGAAGCCGAAGTCGGTTGTCGCGAAGCCGCGCCACCCCAAGCCCCACCACGTCAAGATAACCGCCCCGCCCGCCGCCGGTGGCGGTGGCGGTCGGACGATCTGCAGTGGTGACCTGTCAGTCGGTCCGGCCACCTCGTGCCCGTTTGGTGCCAACGTCGAGGCGGCCTATGACCAGAGCTCAGGCGGCAGCACCGACGTCGTCGCGGCGAGCCCTGTGACTGGCCTCACGTACACCATGCACTGCACGGGTGGTGTGCCGCATGTGTGCACCGGTGGTAATAACGCCTCTGTGTATTTCAACTCGGGGCCGGGAACCGCCCCGTCCTCGTCAGGTAGCGCCGCGCGCCCCTCCGCGGCCACCGCGTCCGTTCCTTCACCGTCAGGCGCGCTAACGGCGTGTGATCAAAACATCTCGGCCGGACCGGGCACCAGCTGTCCCTTCGCCGAGAATGTGTTCAAGGCATACGCGAGCGACTACCGGGCCAACGGCGAACAGACGTCCGTTCAGGTCCAGGCCAGTAGCCCGGTGACGGGCACGCAGTACCAGATGACCTGCGTCACGGACGGGGCCACCGTCGGCTGTACCGGCGGGAACAACGCCTACGTCACGTACCCGTTCCACGCGGTCGTCGTCTACTGACGCGGGAGTGTTCGCGTTGCTGGAGGAAAAGGAGCAGTGACATGTGACGCTCGCCGCAAACGCCATGCTGCGGACCCCCTTCAGTCGCGGCGAGCGGTGATGATCCAGGCGCGGGAGTTGAACCAGACACCGTCGTCGTTCATGTGGGCGGCGAGCGCCGCGCGCAGCCGCTCGAGCGCGCGCGTGCGGCGGCCGGGTCCAGTCGTTTCAGCGCTTGGCTGGTGGACTTGAAGCCGAGGATCCAGTCGAGGGCGGTGGCCACGTCCGGACCGTAGTAGACCGGTTCCTGGACGTCGGTGAAGGCGACGCCGGCGAACCCTGCGGCCTGCAAGAGTCTTCACGGCCGGCGCCGGTCGGCGAGCGAGTACGGATCCGGCCCCGTAAAGGAACCAATGCTGGCGCGTCGGCCGCTCTGAGGCAGCGATCGATCGTGACGTTCCACTCGTTGCGCTCGTGGGCCTGCCAGACCATCATCACTAGGCGGCCGGCCGGGCGCAGCGCCCGTCCGATGTTGATGAAGGCGGCGCCGGGGTCGTCGAAAAACATCGTGCCGAACCTGCTGATTGCCAGGTCGAAACTCTCGGCGCAAAGCAGTCGACTTGCGCGTCGGCATGCTCGAAGGTGACGTTGCGTAGGCCCTCGGCCCGGGCGAGCTCGCGGGCCCGCTCAATCGCGGGTGCGGAGACGTCGACGCCACACGCACTCCCTGCCCGGGCCGTGCGCGCTGCCTGTCGGGTTGTCTGCCTGTCCCACAGCCGATGTCAAGGACGCGGTCGCGGGGGCGGACGCCGATGGCCCGGCGCAATACCTCGTTGTGCCGCTGCAGTTCGGCGTCGTAGTGACAATCAGCGCACATCATGAACACGGATGTTGGTGAAACTAGCCTGTCGGTCGTGCTGGTGCTGCTCCCACCCTCCCAGGGCAAGGCGTCGCCCGATCGCGGCCGCCGGGCCGGCCTCTCGACGCTCGTCTACTCACGGCTGCGCGAGCCGCGCGAGCGGCTGATCGACGCCGTCGACCCGGGCCTGCGCACCGCCCCGGCGATCCCGGCCGCCGAGCTCTACACCGGCGTGCTGTTCGCGGCCCTCGGCCTGGTGGACCTGCCGTGGGACGGCGTGCTGATCGCCAGCGCGCTGTGGGGCGTCGTGCGGCCCGGCGACCGGATCCCCGCTTACCGGCTCGACATGAGCGCCAAGCCGTCCGGCATCGGCGGGTTGGCCGCATACTGGCGCGAGCCGCTACGCGCGGCGTTGCCCGATCGTGGCCTGGTGCTCGACCTGCGCTCTGGCTCCTACGCGGCGGCGTGGCAGCCGCGCCGGGCGACCCATCTCGTTGTCCGCGGGTTCACGGAGGCGCCCGACGGCGGGCGGACCGTGATCACCCACATGGCCAAGCACGTCCGCGGCAAGGTCGCGCGCCTTGTCCTTCAGGCCGGGGGCGCCGAGCGCCCTGAGGAGGTCGCCGAGATCGCGACCGCGGGCGGCCTTCGGGTCGAACTTTCAGGCGGCCTGCTCGACGTGATCGAGTGACTCGGCCAGGCTCGACCGATGGGATCCGGGCCTCGGTGCGGTCATAACGAGACAGACCATCGCGAGAGAAAGGATCAACCCATGAGACTCTGGCCGCGGCTGGCGGAGCTGCCGCTCGTCGTCGAGTCGTGCGAGTACGACCGGCTGCACGCCGCCCTCGCCCACGAGTTCCAGCGCGTGACGACCCATGTGCGGCTGGTCGGCGCCGGCGCCGACGGGCTTGGGGAGGACGTCTCGGTCCACGTTGAGGACGGCACCTCGCTGCACGAGACGCAGCTGGCGCTGCCGCTCGCGGGCGACTGGACGCTGGCCGGCTTCTGCGAGCACCTCGCGACGCTCGATCCGTGGCTCAAGCCGCCGGAGTGGGAGGCGGCCCGGCGCTATCGCAACTGGGCGTTCGAGTCTGCGGCGCTAGACCTCGCGTTGCGCCAGGCCGGCCGTGCCCTGCACGACGTGCTCGGCCTCGAGCCGCGGCCGGTGCGTTTCGTCAACTCGCTGGGCCTCGGCGAGCAGCCCTCGATCGAGCACGTTCGCCGGCGGCTCGCCCGCTCGCCGGGCGTGCGCTTCAAGCTCGACGCGGAGGCGACCTGGTCGCCCGCGCTCATCGACGAGGTCGCGGCGACCGACGCAGTCGACACGATCGACTTCAAAGGCCACTACGGCTTGGAGGTGAAGGATCGGGAGGCGCTGGGCGCGCTGTACGACCGCGTGCTGGCGGCGTTCCCCGACGCGTACCTGGAGGATCCACATGACCTGCCCGAGATCGCGCGGCGGCTCGGCGATCACGTCGAGCGCATCTCCTACGACGCGCCGATCCACGGCCCCGAGGACATCGGCGCGACACCGCTTCCGGCGCATGTGGTGAACGTCAAGCCCTCGCGCATCGGCAGCCTGCGTGCGCTGTTCGATGTGTACGCGCGCTGCGCGGAGGAGCGGCGACCGATGTACGGCGGCGGGATGGGAGAGCTGGGCGTCGGCCGCGGGCAGATCGAGCTGCTGGCCGCGCTGTTCCACGCCGACGCGCCCAACGACGTGGCGCCGAGCGCCTACAACGAGGACGACCCGCCGGGCGGCCTGCCCGCCAGCCCGCTGGCACCGCGCCTCGAGGCCACCGGCTTTCGCTGGGCGGCATAGACGCGCACACCGCCGTGCCGCGCACATCGCCCCCGCGCGCCCCGGTTCATTTGAAACGTACCCGGAGTGGGCGGCGGGGGATTGGGTCATCGCGTGCGTCCTCGTCGGGACGGTCCGGCAGCTCCCGGTCCTCGGAATGGTCCATCCAGGTGCTGCCGTAGCGCCCCAGTAAACGCAACGGCGGCGTTCCGCGGAGGTAGATCAGGGTGCCGATGATCGCGCTCGCGACGACGACGATGAGCAGCACCGCTATCCAGGCGTTCATCAGCTGCCAACCGTGCTCGGAGCCGCGTCGCCGGCAGCCCCTGCGGGCCGCTGGCCGATGATCGAGGCGAGTTCGTCGGGGTACTTGCCGGCGAAGTGGGCGAGGGTCGGGCCGATTTGGCTGAGCAGGTCCGCCTCGGGCGCGATGCTGGCGGTGAAGCCACTGAGGTACAGGAGGTTCTTGAAGAACAGGACGAGCTCTTTGGGCAGCCTGAAGCGGTGGGCGGTGAGCAATCGCAGGACCGTGCTGAGGGTGCTGCCGAGCTGGTCGTAGGTCAGGCTGTGCCCGGCCTCGGGGTCGATTACGTCGAGCTCGAGCTGCAGCTGCTCAGCGAGCCTGTCGACGTCTGCGTCTGCCGGTAATGCGCCGAACTCCGTCAGGGCGTCGAGCTGATCACGAGCGTTCATCGTCGCGAAGGCGAGCATGAAGCGCACGAGGGCGGCCCGCTGCGCCGCGTCAATGCGTCCGCAGATCCCGAAGTCGACGAGCGCGAACCGGTCGCCCCCGTCGATCAGCACGTTGCCGGCGTGCAGGTCGCCGTGGAAGACACCGTAGATGAGCGTCGTCTCGATCACGCCGCGGATGGCGAGCTGGAGCATCCGCTCACCGTCGAGGCGGTCGCCGAAATCCTCTCGGGCTCGGTCATAGGAGACGCCGGGCACGCGTTCCATCACGAGCGCGCCCTCCCTCACCATCCCGGGGATCGGACGTGGGACGGTGCAGTAATCGATGCCGGCGTCCTCGAACGCGGCTCCGAGCTCGACGAGGTTCAGCGCCTCTAGGCGGAAGTCGAGTTCCTGCAGGACGAGCTGGGCGAACAGCTCGACGAACCCGCTCAGGTTCGCGGTCCTGGCGGCAGCACTGAATCGCTCCGCCCCTGCAGCCACCAGCGCCATCATTTCGATGTCGGACCGGAGCTGCCGGCGTAGGCCGGGGCGCTGGAGTTTGACCACCACCTCGGTTCCGTCCGCCAGCTCCGCCCGGTGAACCTGCGCGATCGACGCGGCGGCGAGCGGCTCGGGATCCAGGTCGCGAAGCACCGCCTGACCTGCTCCGAGCTGCTCAGCCAGGACCTGCTGGACGATCCGTGGAGGGAGAGCGGGTGCTTGGTCGCGGCACCAGGCGAACGCGGCCACCCATTCGCGCGGCAGGAGCCCGTCAGCGCTCGCGATGAACTGTCCAAGCTTGATGTACGCCGGGCCACCGGCACGAACGAGCCGGGCGGCACGATCCACGGTCCCGCGCCCGGCTCCTGGCGGGGCGATGGGCAGGCCGGCAGCGCCGGCGGCGGCCATCAGCAGGGTCACCGGTGCGTCCGGCGCCAGCGCGGTGGTGATCTTGCGCCCGGTTGCGGCCAGCGAGGCGGCAGTGTCGAGCCAGAGACGGGGACGGGCCAGCGCCGCTGCCTCACTGGCAAGCTGCCGCCGCACCGTTGGTAGCTGGCGCTGCCAGCGGGAGGCCTGAGCACCGAGCCCTGGCATCCCGGCGATCCAGGGTGACTCGGCCACCAGCCGACGCGGATCGGGCAGAGGACTTCCCGGCGTGCTCGCATCCATCGCGCCAAATATACCACTATTGATGTGCCATCAAGAGTGGCGCATCGCGGACGCCGGGTCGAGGGGGCCCGTCGGCGGCTCGCTACGAATCCACGGCCTTGCGGAGGTTCGCCTCGATCTGCTCGCCCATCGCCTGCTCAAAGCTGGCCCGGATCGCCTCCACGGCCAGCGGTCGGAGCCGCGCGAGGCTCGCCTGGATCCGTTCCCACTCCTCCGGCGAGCGCTCACCGATGTTCGTCCCGCCGAGCACGTCAGCCTGGAACAGGCGTACATAGGCCTTGGCGATCGCCGCGGTGTGCTGCTCGATCTTCTCGGCCACCGCGAGGGCGTGAGAGAGTGGCACGCCCAACGCCACGAGCTGCTCCCCGGCGGAAACGAGCGTCGGGTTGCGAATCTCCCACCGATCTTCGCCCAGTCCCTTGACCAGCCCGAGCTTCTCGGCTTTGCGCCGCAGGCCGGGGTCGAACTGACCGCCGAAGCGCTCGGCGAGCTCATCCGAGGTGGCGTACTCCGGCTCCGTGCCACCGAAGGCCTCGAGCAGGGTCCGTCCGAAGTCGAAGATCTGCTCGGCAGCGGCCTCCGGTCGATCGAGGAGACGCTCGATCGCTTTGAGCTGGAATCCCTCGGTCTGCATCGTCAGGATCATCTTCACGCGCCTGACGTGCTCGCGGCCGTAGTACCCGGTGCGCGCGCGGATGGCCGGCGGCGGCAGCAGCCCGCGGGTGTGAAGCGAGCGGATGTTGCGCACCGTCGTGCCCGTCGCGCGCGCCAGGGCGTCGATCGTCAGATCCTCCGGGGGGGCTTCAGGCATGAGGACAAGGTAGTCCGAGAGCATGTGTCACGTTTGATGTTACGGTTGCAGTGGCACATGATGGCAACGGAGCATCGGAGGTCTTGTGAGCAATACGTCGGTCGATCGACCTGAGCTGAGCACCGGTCGCCTCGAGCCCGACCACGAGGTCGCCATCGTCGGCGCGGGCCTCGGGGGCATTGGCATGGCCATCGCGCTACGTCGCGCCGGGATCGAGAACCTCGTGATCCTCGAGCGGGCATCGGACATCGGCGGTACTTGGCGCGACAATCGCTATCCCGGGATCGCGGTTGACATCCCGGCGCAGGCGTATCAATTCTCGTACGAGCTGAACCCCGATTGGTCGAGGGTTTTCGCGTCCGGCGCCGAGGTGAAGTCCTACATCGACCAGTGCGCGGACCGGTACGAGCTTCGGAGGTTCGTCCGGCTCGACAGCGAGGTCCGGTCGCGCACCTGGGATGAGAATTCGCACCTGTGGCGGCTCGAGCTCCCCGACCGTACGCTCACGGCGCGCTTCGTGGTGAGTGCGATCGGAGCGTTCGTCAACCCGATGCAGCCTGCGATCGAGGGGCTGGACCGCTTTCGGGGCACGGTGATCCGCTCCGCCGCGTGGGACCCAGTGGTGGAGCTTGGAGGCAAGCGTGTGGCGGTGATCGGAACCGGCGCCAGCGCAGTGCAGATCGTGCCCGAGATCGCCAAGGACGTGGCGCGCCTGGACGTCTACCAGCGAACGCCGATTTGGGTGGGCCCGAAGCTCGACTGGCCCACGCCGCGCGCCGCCCACTGGCTGTTCCGCCGCGTCCCCCGGATTCAGCAGCTGGTCAGGGCCACGGTGACGCGCGGCGTGGAGGCGGGGCTGGTGGGCGTGGTGGTCCACCACGACCGATTCGGCTGGATCACCCGCACGGCCGGATGGCTGGCCCGGAACGTCTGGTACCGCGCTCAGGTCCGCGACCCGGAGGTCCGTCGGAGATTGACTCCCGAATACGAGGTCGGCTGCAAGCGACCCTCAGTCTCGAACTCCTATCTGCGGACCTTCAACCGACCCAACGTTCAGTTGGTCTCAGACGCGATCGAAAAGGTCACCGAGACCGGGATCCGGACCGTGGATGGCCGCGAGCGGGAGATCGACGTCCTCGTGCTCGCAACGGGCTTCCGGATGTCGACCGACCCGGAGAACTACCGCCAGAATCCAGTTCGCGGCCGAGACGGGTTCGACCTCGCCACCTTCTACGCCGAGAACCGGGTCCGCTCCTACGAGAGCGTGAGCATGCCGGGGCTGCCGAACCACTTCATGATCTTCGGGCCGTACGGCTGGACCGGCGGGACCTGGCACGTGCTGGTGGAGACCGCCGCGCACCACATCGTGCGCGTGATCCAGGAAGCCCATCGGCGTGAAGCGACCTTCGTTGAAGTCACCCCAGAGGCGGCCGATCGCTGGACACAGTTCGCGGTACACCGATTGTCCCGGTCCCTGTGGCAGTCGGGCTCGTGCGCATCCGCGAACAGCTACTACTTCGACCACCACGGAGACACACCGTTCCTGCGCCCCACCAGCGCGAAACAGGCGTGGAAGGCAGCCCGGAGCTTCCCGATGGACGACTACTCGTTCGAGCGATACGAGGCGGAGGTCGAGCGGGCCCAGCCGGCTCAGGTCACCTCGGCGGCGACTGCCTCGGCGTAGGCGGCGGCAAGGCCCTCGCCGCCGTCGGCCAGCAGCTCGGTGAGGCTGAGGTTGCCCGCCGGCCGCGGCCGGCGTCCTCTCGGGTGAGCAGGCGGCCGGCGACGAGGCGCCGCAGCCGATCCGCCAGGATGTTTGAGGCCGCCGCTTGCAGATCACAATCACTTTGGAGGAGAGTTATGGCCGACACCACCTGCCACATGTCGATCTCCGTCGACGGCTTCGTCGCCGGGCCGGATCAAAGCCGTGAAGCCCCGCTCGGCAAGCGGGGCCTCGAGCTTCACGGCTGGCACCTTGGCGACGAGCGCGCGAACGAGGCGGACGCCACGGCCGAGCGGCGTCTGCTGCGCCCCCGCGGCGCCTACGTCATGGGCCGCAACATGTTTGGCCCGATCCGGGGCGAGTGGGACGAGGAGTGGTCGGGCTGGTGGGGACCCGAGCCGCCCTACCACGCACCCGTGTTCGTCCTAACCCATCACCCTCACGCGCCGATCGAGATGGAGCGCGGGACGACGTTTCACTTCGTCACCGATGGCTTCGACGCCGCCTACGCCCAAGCCCGCGAGACTGCCGGCGCGGACGGCATCGACATCGCGGGCGGCGCCTCGACCGTCCGCCAAGCGCTGATCGCGGGGGTCATCGACGAGCTCTGGCTCGACATCGTCCCCGTCCTACTCGGGTCGGGCGAAAGCATCTTCAACGGCGTCGCCGAGTTCGATTTCGAGCCCAACGAGGTCCTCCACTCCCCACTCGCGACGCACATCTGCTACCGCCGGGCCGGATCCTTGGGCGACTTCAGTTGAGCTGTAGCGCGGGTAGCCAGCCGGAGCCCGTGCCGATGCGCGGCTC